>NZ_CP095058.1:2465000-2917500 GCF_022919335.1 Hymenobacter sp. 5516J-16
GGGCTGGCTTAACACTCAACGACATCGATTTAATTGAGCTTAACGAGGCTTTTGCCGCACAGACAATTGCGTGCATCCGGGACCTGGACCTGGATAGCGAAAAAGTGAATGTGAACGGTGGCTCTATTGCCATCGGGCATCCGCTTGGCGCCAGTGGCTCCCGCATCACGGCTACCCTCTTACATGAAATGCAACGCCGGGAAAATGTGCGGTACGGACTGGCAACTATGTGCGTGGGTGTAGGCCAGGGCGCCGCTGTTATCTACGAGAAGCTCTAAACCTGCAGCGGCTTTTTCCAACTGCCTGGGCTTACGTTGCCACCACTGCTTCTTGCCTAGTCACTACAGCTGTTGCCCTACTCGTAGCAGGGCCGCTGTTGCGCGCCTGTATGGTGCGAAAGCCCGGCGGCGTTCGGCAGGAATCGGCTACTGGTTGACCTGAGCACAACGGGGCAACCAGTAGCTGCAACTGCTCTCCGGCCGCTGTACGCCTTGCGGACGGCGGCTGCCTGACTAGTTGTTAGTTGGTGCCTTTCCATGCTCGCCGACAGGTAGCCTCACTTTTCTTTTCTGCTATACTACGTGCGCTACTTCCTTCACTTAGCCTACGATGGCACTCAATATCACGGCTGGCAGATTCAACCACGTACCCTCACGGTGCAGCAGGAATTGGACCGCTGCTTGTCGCAGGTATTGCGGCAGCCCGTGTACTGCCTAGGAAGTGGCCGCACTGATTCCGGCGTGCACGCCAGCCACCAGGTTGCGCATTTTGATGCCGAACTGCCGTCAGGACTTGACCTGCCTACCTTCCTGTACCGGCTGAACCGGGCACTACCCCGCGACATTCGGGCCCAACTGGTTCATGAAGTACCTGATAAGGCTCACGCCCGCTTTGATGCCGTAGCACGTACCTATGAGTACCACGTGCGTACCGTGCCGGACCCTTTCGCGCCTACCTTCAGCCTTTACCTAGACCGTGCCCCGACCTCGCCGCTATGAACGAGGCAGCTGCTATGCTGCTGGGTACGCACGACTTCACGAGCTTCTCCAAGGTAAAGGGCAGCGAGAAACACTACCTCTGCACCTGCTTTGAGGCTGGGTGGCACGAGGTGCCCGGCGGCCTGGTCTTCCGGATTAGAGCCAACCGCTTTGTTCGAGGCATGGTCCGGCTGGTGGTTGGGACGCTTCTAACGGTCGGGCGAGGAAAAATGAATCCGCAGGAATTTGGGGAAGTGTTTCGGAGACTGAACCGGGTGCACGCAAGCGGGGCAGCACTGGCTAATGGGTTATTTCTGTGCCGAGTAGAATATCCAGCCGATATGGTGCCTGCTGCTGCGTTACCTACCGGTTTGCCGTACTTCTCCCGGGTGTAGGTACGTCTATTGCCAGAGCCTATTAACTGCCTTGTACGGGCTGTGTTGAGGCATCTCACAATCTGCCGGCTGCCTTGTTACCCACTTACCTTTCCCACCGCTACCCACCCCAATGGAGCAAGCTACCACGGCCACTAAGAGCGGCAATATTTTCGATTGGCAAGTGTTGCGCCGGCTTGTAGCGTACGTGCGGCCCTACCAGCGCGTGTTCTACTTCCTAATTTTCCTGACGGTTGCCACCGCCATACTCGGTACGCTCCGGCCCTTCCTGATTCAACAAATGGTGGACGTCTCCATCGAGCAGGGCGACTGGGCGGGGCTGAACCGCATGTTCGGACTTCTGCTAGTGTTGCTAGTAGCCCACGCCATTGTCAGCTACTTGCAAACTTACTTTGGCGGTTGGCTGGGTCAGTACATCGTGCGCGACATTCGGGTGGACCTCTACAAGCACATCCTGGACCTGCGGCTGAAGTTCTTCGACAAGACCCCGATTGGCGTACTCGTGACGCGTAATATCTCCGATGTAGAAACTTTGTCGGATGTATTTAGCGAAGGGTTGGCCGCAATGATTGGCGACATTTTGCAGCTGGTGTTCATCGTCAGCTTTATGTTTTACATCGATTGGCGTCTAACGTTGGTGAGCCTCTCGGTAATTCCGCCCTTGCTGTTCAGCACCTACGTCTTCAAGGAGAAGGTGAAAAAGTCGTTTCAGGAAGTGCGGACGGCAGTAGCCAACCTAAATTCATTTGTGCAGGAGCACCTCACCGGCATGAACGTGGTGCAGATTTTCAACAACGAGGAGCGGGAGTTGCGCAAGTTCAAGGCCATCAACCAGGAGCACACTCGCGCCAACATTCGCTCGGTGCTCTACTACAGCATCTACTTTCCCGTGGCCGAGGTGCTCGCCGCCGCCGGGGTAGGGCTGTTGGTGTGGTATGCAGCGCAGGGACAGATTGAGGGCACTATTTCGAAAGGGGCACTCATTGCCTTTATCATGTACAACGCCCTGTTCTTCCGTCCCATCCGTCAGATTGCCGACCGGTTCAATACGCTGCAGTTGGGTCTGGTAAGCACTGAGCGCCTGCTGAAGCTGCTGGACAGTAAGGAGCTGATTGCCGACAACGGTACCTATATCCCTACCGATCTGCGGGGCAACGTAGATTTTGAGCACGTCTGGTTTGCCTACAACGATGAGGAATGGGTGCTGCGCGACGTGAACTTCTCCATCAAAGCCGGCCAGACGTACGCGTTTGTAGGTGCCACCGGTGCGGGCAAAACCAGCATCATCAACCTGCTGAGCCGCTTCTACGAAATCAATAAGGGCGCTATCCGCATCGATGGCCGCGACCTGCGCGAGTATGACCTCAAGGACCTGCGCCGCCACATTGGGGTAGTGCTGCAGGATGTGTTCCTGTTCGCCGGTGCCATCCGCGACAATATCACCCTGGGCAAAACTGATATTACCGACGAGCAAATTTGGGAAGCAGCGGACTTAGTAGGAGCCCGCCGCTTTATCGAGCGCCTGCCCGGTGGCCTTGACTACCAGGTGATGGAGCGCGGGGCCACGCTGTCGGTGGGGCAGCGCCAGCTTATCAGCTTTGTACGGGCTATGGTGTACCAGCCCCGTATTATCATTCTGGATGAGGCTACCTCCTCCGTCGACTCCGAAACCGAGGAACTGATTCAGCAGGCCATTGAGAAGCTTATGCAGGGCCGGACTTCCCTGGTTATTGCCCACCGCCTGAGCACCATCCAAAAGGCCGATCAAATTATCGTGCTGGACAAGGGGGAGATTCAAGAGGCGGGTACGCACGAGGAACTGCTGCGGCACCAAGGTTTCTACGCCACACTCTACCAGATGCAGTACAAAGACGTGCTGTCGGCAGAATAAGCCGCTTGGCGTGCCTTGGCTGCTACCTTTGCAGCGGTTCTCCTACTTTTTGCCTTTCGGATTGCATGAATAAGATTTTCCTGGCTTTGGCCTTGTTACTGGCCGCTGGTTTCGCCGTGGCATATTGGAAGATGGGCGGCTTCAAAGCACCCGTTATTACCCTCGAAACAACGGCCAAGCCCTACTACCTGGCCGGCCGCTACTACGAAGGTCCTGCCAACGATGAAGCCTTCGGCAACTTAACCCGCGACGCCTACCAATACCGCAAGGATGGGAAGTTGCGCGGCGACTTCGGCAACATCTTCTATAACAGCCCTGAAAGCTCGCGTGATGCCGCCAAGGTGTTCGTTGGGGTTGTTGTGGCGGATACCACCTCACAAACGCTGCCCACCAACTACCGCTACCGCACCTTTGCCGCTGGCCAACGGGTGGTGCATGCCCGCGTAGACGCCAGTTTCCTAGTCGCGCCGGATAAATTGTATACCGGCATCAAAGAGTACGCCGCGGCCAATAAGCTCACCCTGCAGAATATTTACCTGGAGCGCTTCCCTGATAAGGGCGAGCCAGAGGTGTTGGCGGTGGTGAAGTAAGACAACCGCTTCAAAAGCAGAAAAGCCAGTCTCACCAGTGGGTAGAACTGGCTTTTCTGCTTTTAAAGCGGTTTGGACTTAGAACAAAGCAAAACCGCCCGCTAAACCAAAGTTCAGCGGGCGGTTTTAAGGAGAGTACTTGTGTCGGGGTGGCAGGATTCGAACCTACGGCCTCGTCGTCCCGAACGACGCGCGCTACCGGGCTGCGCTACACCCCGAGGAGTAGTGCCGCTGGGCACCACGGGTATTTACTTTATGCTTTTGTCCGAAAAAAGCCTCCGGGTGGGGTTCCCAGAGGCTTTTCGAGCAACTAACTCTTCGGTCGGAGTGGCAGGATTCGAACCTACGACCTCCAGCACCCCATGCTGGCGCGATACCAGGCTACGCTACACCCCGATAGAATTATGGCACAAATGTAAGCAGGCTGGGTGCTACCACGCAAGCTTTACCCGCTAAATTTATTACCTGTGGTCAGTATTTCGTAGTTTCGGGAGTCCTGCGCCATGGCAGAAGGCTAGTGGTGTGGTAGTTGCAGAAATCAGGTGCTGAAAATAAAATAACCCCGTTGGCTGGCGCGTTTCTTGCTCCGTACCGCCACATACGTTCTTGGCCTGTTCTCTTGCGGCTGGAAGAACACCTTCTCGCTTTATCATCACCGTATCGTTCATCATCTTCGTTTAGGAACGCGTATGAAAACTTTTACTTTTCTGGGTTGTCTGCTGGCCATGCTCACGCTGTTGCGCCCGGCGCAGGCACAAACTACCAAACCGGCGCCTACTGCAGCAGTAGCATCTGCGGCCGTAGCACCCCCAGCCCTTATCACCGACAAGCTAGCCGACCCTACCCCGAATACCGACGCGCTTAAAGTCCGGGCTGAAGCCAATCCATTGACCAAGCGCCTGACTGTGCGCACCAACGCTACCGGTCCTACCCGGGTAGAGGTCAATGGAACTGACGGCCGGCCCGTTATTACCCGCGACTTGATTTCGGGGATGATGCGGCGGTGCTGGACGTAAGCAGACTGCCGGAGGGTACCTATATCGTACAGTGCACTTCGGGTGAGCGGCGGGGCATGAAGCGGGTTGTTATCGGCCAGTAAATTTCCCCTAGCTGTTATTTATCACGCAAACGCCCCCTGCACGTCTGGTGCAGGGGGCGTTTGCGTGCCGGGCTAGCTGCGAGGTTTATGCTTCCTCGCTCTGGAGCTGCCGTTCGTAAAGGGCGCGGTACAGGCCGGTGTCGTCCTGCATCAGGTTCTCGTGGGTGCCGTGCTGCACAATCTGGCCGTCATCGAGCACCAGAATTTCGTCGGCTAGCTTTACCGACGACACGCGGTGGGAGATAATCAGGCTGGTGCGGTTGTGCATAATGCGCTGGAGGGCCCCCAGAATAGCATTTTCCGTGTTGGTATCCACCGCCGACAAAGCATCGTCCAGAATCAGGATTTTGGGCTCTTTTACCAGGGCCCGGGCAATGCTGACGCGTTGTTTCTGGCCGCCGGAGAGAGTGATGCCCCGCTCCCCAACTTTCGTGTCGAAGCCTTCCGGGAAGCGCAGGATATTCTCGTACACGTTGGCATCCTTGGCGGCTTGGAGCATGCGCTCCTCATCGGGCGCATCAAGGCCAAAGTTGATGTTGTTACGGATGGAATCGGAAAACAAGAACACATCTTGGGGTACGTACCCAATCTGGCTGCGCAGGGAGCGAAGCGACAAGTCGCGCACATCTACCCCGTCAATCAGGATGCGGCCGCTGGTTACGTCGTAGAGGCGTGAGAGCACGGCGGCTACGGTGCTTTTGCCAGCCCCAGTGTTGCCAATAACGGCCAGCGTCTGGCCCGGCCGGATGCGGAACGACACGTCACGTAGGGCCTGGATGCCCGTATCAGGGTAGGTGAAAGTGACGTGCTCAAACACGATGTCGCCCTTCAACTCCAACTCAAGATTTTGCCGAGAAACGATGTCGGTTTGCTGGTGCATGAACTCATTAATGCGGGCCTGGGAAGCCTCGGCGCGCTGCACCAAGGAGCTGGTCCAGCCCAGGGCCGTAACGGGCCAGGTGAGTAGGTTCACATAAATCAGGAACTCGGCAATGCTGCCCGTAGTAATGGTGCCGCGAATCACTTCCTGCCCGCCCAGCCACACCGTAACAATGGTGCTAATGCCCACCAAAAACAGAATCAGCGGGAAAAACAGGGAGTTCACGAAGTTCAGGCTCAAGGACTTCTGCTTGTAGTGCTCCGAGGCCTCGGCAAACTGTCGGTGAGAGTCCTCTTCCCGCACGAAGGACTTCAATACCCGAATTCCGGAAAATGCCTCCTGTACAAACGTGGTCATGGAAGCCAAGGAGCGTTGAATCTCATCGGACTTCTTCTCAATCAGGTTGTTAACGTAGAAGATGCTCACGCTCAGGATAGGTAGGGGCAGTAGCGTGTAGAGCGTCAGCTTCACGTTCACCATAAGCATAAGCGGCACGATAAGCACGAACAGAATCACGAGCTGCATAAAGTACATCAGGGCCGGCCCGATGTACATGCGCACCCGCCCTACGTCCTCGGATATCCTGGACATTAGGTCGCCGGTGCTATGGCGACGGTAGAAGGAGAGGGGCAGGCTCTGGTAATGCTGGTAGATTTCGTTTTTCTGGTCGTTTTCTACGTGCCGGCTCATCACAATAAGCGTTTGGCGCATGAAGAACAGAAAGATGCCGCGCAGCAGGGCCATCAGCAGAATGAGCACGCCGTAGAGCAGCACGTTACGCCCAAACAATTCGTACACCTTACTTTGGGCCTGAGTGCCGGCGTAAAGGTGGTAGAGGTCAATGCCTTCACTAACGAGGTCAAAGGCGTAGCGTACAATCTGGGCCGGAAAAATGGCTAGCAGCGTGCTGAGTGCCACGAAAAGCACCCCGCCGAGGAAGTGCCACTTGTAACGCAACAGGTAGGTATTGGTAGCAGAGAGGGCGCGCACGAGGGGAAGTTAGAAAGTACAAGGACGAGGAAGACCGTCGGACCGTTGCTAAGGGGTAGAAGGCAAGGAAAATATTACAGAACGTCCTTGCGAGCTTGCCGAGGCATCTGGTAGGCTAACGTTGCAAGGGTAACTAAGTCACTCCCGAAGCCAGCACGTCAGATTCTTCGGCAAGCTCGGAACTACGGGCAAGGAAAAACTATCACCAACTTTTCAATCATACCCCGCAAAAACTAGTAGGTTGGCAACTAGAAAGTTAAAATGCTGCGAAAGGGTTTTACCTAGGACTCTTTGGGTGGCCTAATGGGTTCGGGCCCACCACGCTGCTCCCCGGGAAAAGACAGCTAGCTGATGGTTGAAGTCAGAAAATCGGAGTACTTTTGCACCCGCATTGCGGGAGCCCCTGGGAGAGTCAAACTGCGTAGATCATTGAACGACGGGGAAATAGCCACGGGGCGTTGCCATTCGTTTAACCGAAATGCGAAGCGAATTTCCCCTGCAGGAGCTGCCGCAAAGGTACAACAACCACCCCACCCCATTTCTTTTTCCACCCTACGTATGGTAGAAACGAAAGTGTTGACCGAAACGTCGGTCTTCGGGCAAATTGCCGAGCACCAGCATGAGCAGGTAGTATTCTGCCACGACCACGAGACGGGTCTGCGCGCCATCATTGGCATTCATAACACGGTGCTGGGCCCGGCCTTGGGCGGCACGCGCATGTGGCACTACACCTCGGAGGCCGAAGCCCTGAACGACGTGCTACGCCTCTCGCGCGGCATGACGTACAAGGCTGCTATTTCCGGCCTGAATCTGGGTGGGGGCAAAGCCGTCATCATCGGCGACGCCAAAACCATGAAGACGGAGGCCTTGCTGCGTAAGTTCGGCCGCTTCGTGCAGAACCTGAACGGCAAATACATCACGGCCGAGGATGTGAACATGACCACCAAGGACATGGAATACATTCGGATGGAAACCAAGCACGTGTCGGGCCTGCCCGAGAGCATGGGCGGTAGCGGCGACCCGTCGCCGGTTACGGCCTACGGCACCTACATGGGCATGAAAGCTGCTGCTAACAAGGCGTTTGGCTCCGACTCGCTGGCCGGCAAGCGCATTGCCGTGCAGGGCGTGGGCCACGTGGGTACCTACCTGCTGGAGTACTTGCAGAAGGAGGGCGCTAAGCTGGTGCTGACTGACTACTACGAGGACCGCGCCTTAGAAGCCGCGGCTCGTTTCGGGCCAAAGTAGTCGGCTTGGACGAAATCTACGACCAGGATGTGGACATTTACTCGCCCTGCGCCCTGGGAGCTACCCTCAACGACGACACCCTACGCCGCCTAAAGTGCCAGGTAGTAGCCGGCTGCGCCAATAACCAGCTGGCCGACGAGAATGTGCACGGTCCGGCCCTGGTAGAGCGCGGCATCATCTATGCCCCGACTTCCTCATCAATGCTGGCGGCCTGATCAACGTCTGCTCCGAAGTGCAGGGCGGCAACCGCGAGTCGGTGATGACCCAGACGGAGCGCATCTACGACATTACCACCCAGGTGCTGAACCGCGCCGCCCAGGAAGGCAGCCACCCCAAGCCGCCGCTACTCGCCAGGCCGAGGAGCGTATCAAAGCCATCGGCAAGGTTAAATCAACATACTAGCAGGGAAATGGTGAGATGGTGAACTGGTGAGTTTGTCGTTCCGCTGGCGCGGACCTGCGCAGACAAAACCTCAACTCACCAATTCACCATCTCACCATTTCACCATCTTCGACAACATGCTCAACCGTCGCACGCTTCGCATCAAGGTCATGCAGGCCCTGTACGCCTACCATCAGGCCGTCGGGTCCGATTTTCTATTGGCCCTCGACCAGATTGCGGATGCCTTCGCGCCCGATTTGAACTCGCCCGAGCCCCAGGACCGCAAGCAACTGCAGGGCCAGCGCAAAATGGCCGAGGTCATTTTCAAGGAGTGGCACAAAACCGCCGAGCAACCGGAGCCTACCAATGATGCCGACGTGAACGACGCCGTGAAAGAGGCCATCAAGTACTACCAGAAGGCCGTAGCCAAGGACGCTACCTACTACGGAGGCCAGATGGTGCACGCCGCCGAGAGCATTCACGACCAGTACATTCACTTGCTCAACATCCCGGAAGCTCTGCTTCAGGTGATTGAGGAGGAAAAGGTGCGTGACTCGCGCCGGTTTACGGCCGCTAAGGAGCCCCTGCTCGATGCCACACGCCTGCAGGAGAATCCGGTTATCGAGAAGCTCATCAACAACCTGCAACTCCAAGATCTAACCATTCGCCGCTCCCTGAAGTGGCACGGCGAGGACGAATTGGACGCCCTGCGCAACGCCTGGCGCAACGAGATGAAGCAGGACCCGGAGCTGCTGAGCTACCTGGCAGCCCCCGCCGGTAACTACCAGCAGGATCAGGAAATCCTCAAGCACATCTACAAAACCTACGTGTTCAAGGGCGAAAGTCTGCCGGCCTACATTGAGGAGGATGACCTGAACTGGGAGGAAAACCGCGCCATCGTGAAAAACCTGGTGGTGAAAACCATCAAGATGCTCGACGAGGCGGCCGACGAAAACCTGGTACTCATGTCGCTGTCGGCTAACTGGCAGGAAGACAAGGAGTTTGCTGAAAGCCTCTACAAGCAGACCCTGGCCGACGACGAGAAGTACGAGAAGCTGATTGCCGAGTCGGTACAGAACTGGGATGTGGAGCGCGTAGCCCTGACCGACAAGATTCTGCTGAAAATGGCCCTCTGCGAGATGCACCTGTTCCGGGCTATTCCGGTGAAAGTGACCATCAACGAGTACATCGAAATCAGCAAGATGTACTCCACGCCCAAGAGCAAGCAATTTGTAAACGGGATTCTGGATAAATTGGCGCAGGATCTGACGGCTAGCGGCGCTATCCGCAAATCGGGCCGAGGCTTGCTGGACAACCAGTAAGCCGATGGGGTAGGCTTGTGAGGCGGAAATAGAGCGAATATTCGTTTTTTTCTATATCCTGCATCCGAGTTCTACGTACGTACCCGTACTCCCTGTCTTTACTTCTCACCCTCCGTACTCATTTCTTTCCATCATGGGTAGCAAAACCACTACCGGCATTCTGTGCTTTGCCGGCGGCGCCCTCACTGGGGCCGTTATCGGACTACTATACGCACCTGAAAAAGGTCGCGAAACGCGCAGCTGGCTGAGCTATCAGCTGGAAAAGTACCGCGAAACGTTGGCTGAACTAACCGAAAATCTGGTGACCAGCCGCGCCGATCAGGGCCCTAGCTCTGCTAAGAGCGAAGGCCAGCGCGTAATTCAAGACGCCAAGAGCAAGGCCGAGCAACTACTGGGCGATGTTGATCAGCTTATCAACCAGATCAACTCCCGGAAAACAGTATAACTCCATGCCCTGAGTACCCGATGTGCTGATAAGCTGATAGGCAGATTCCTGCCGGCAGCTTATCAGCACATCATCGTTTTTAGTACCGCCCAGGATGGGTACCTTTGTGCAATGGTGGGGTGCCCGGAATGTGTAGCAATGCGGGCCGCTGACACTTCCAAGAAGGACGCATAGGCTTAACTGACTCAGCTAGCTAGCTGATAATGCAGCCAAAGCACTACCTCTTGGTTGGCCCACAACCTGAAATTGCCCATTAACCCCAACTCAATAGAATGCATCTCATCACTCTCATCCCCGGCGACGGCATTGGCCCCGAAATCACGAAAGCAGTAACCGATATTTTCGCGGCAGCGCAGGTGCCGGTGCAGTGGGAGGAGCAGAACGCGGGCCAGACCACCTTCGACCAGTCGGGGGAGCTGATTCCGCAGGCTCTGCTCACGTCGCTGGAGAAAAACAAAGTAGCCCTAAAAGGCCCGATTACGACCCCCGTCGGCAAAGGCTTCCGCTCCATCAACGTGACGCTACGCCAGAAGTACGACCTGTACCAGAACGTGCGGCCCTCCAAAACCACCGAAGGCATCCAGACGCGTTACGCGGGCATTGACTTGGTGCTGTTTCGCGAAAACACCGAGGGTCTGTACGCCGGCCTGGAAATCTTCGACGAGCACAACGGCATCGGCGACTCCATTGCCCGCGTGTCGGTGACGGGTGCCCGCAAAATCTGCCGCGCCGCCTTCGCCTACGCTGCCAAACACGGCCGCAAAAAGGTAACGCTGGCCCACAAGGCCAACATTCTGAAAGTGCCCGGCAAAATCATGCTGGATGCCGCCCAAGAGGCCGCCCGTGAGTTTCCGCAGGTTCAGTACGAGGACAAGATCATCGACAACATGTGCATGCAGCTGGTAACCAAGCCGGAGCAATTCGATGTGATTGTAACCACCAATCTATTCGGTGACATCCTCTCCGACCTCTGCGCCGGCCTCGTGGGCGGGCTAGGGTAGTGTCGGGTGCCAACATCGGCGACGACATGGCCATTTTCGAGGCGGTGCACGGCTCGGCCCCGACATTGCCGGTCAGGGCAAAGCCAACCCCACTGCCCTGCTGCGCTCGGCCCTGATGATGCTGCACCACATTGGCGAGCATGAGCACGCCAACAACATCGAGCGGGCCCTGGAAACGACGCTGCAAAACAAGGAAAAGTGCACCGGCGACCTAGGCGGCTCCGCTTCCACCAGCGAGTTTGCCCAGGCCATCATCGATAATCTGAACAAGTAGGCAGGAATTGTTCTTCCGACATTCCGCGCATCAAGCGGCGAGAGGATTCTAAGTTACTCACGTGATACTACCCCAGATTCCTCCTGGGCCGGAAGGACAGTTCCTTAATCGGCAACGAATAATGCCGTACTTTCACGGCCATAAACGTCTTTCTACTAAGCTGCTGGCTTACACCTAAGCTGGCTTCTTTTTCCGATCAACATGAAACGCAATCTGTTTTCAGCTTTCCTGCTTTCCGGCGCGCTGCTGCTGGGTGCTTGTAACAACAACAAGGCCGAGGTTGGGGCCGAGGGCATGAACGCCGCCGCCGCCAACGCCAACGAGGCGGTAGCTAACCCGGTCGTTGATAACCCCAACGTAACCAACGAAACGGAGGCCCCGAACCCGAACGCCCCCGTCATGAACTTCGCCGTTGCTGAGCACGATTTCGGCGACATCAAGCCCGGCGACGTGGTAAAGCACACCTTCGAGTTCACCAACACCGGCAAGTCGCCGCTGCTGATTGAAAACGCCACGGCTTCCTGCGGCTGTACTACCCCCAACTGGACCAAGGAACCCATTGCGCCCGGCGCCAAAGGCACCATTGATGTGCAGTTTGACTCGCACGGCAAAAGCGGCATCCAGAACAAGGAAGTAGCTATTCAGGCCAACACCCAGCCTAGCATCACGAAAGTGGTAATTAAGGCCAACATCCTTTCCGACGGCCAGAACGGTCCTACGCGCTAATCCGGCGTTTGCGTAATAGCCTGTCATCGGCAGTAAGCTTCAGGGTTTGCTGCCGATGACAGGTTTTTCTTTCCTTCCTGATGCTACAGCTCATGTTTGCCACGCTTCTGCTCCAAGCCTCGCCTACCTCCGGCGGCCTGATTTCCTACCTGCCACTCGTGGCCATGGTAGTCGTGATGTACTTCTTTATGATCCGGCCCAGCAGCGCCGCTCCGCCGAAGCCAAAAAGTTTCGGGCGGCCCTTGCGAAGGGCGCCAATGTGGTGACTATCGGTGGGTTGCACGGCCGAGTGGTAGATGTGAACGAGGACACCGTGACGGTGGAAGTAGACAAAGGAGTGCGTCTGCGCTTTGACCGCTCAGCCATTGCCCGCGAGGTAGTCAGCAAAAACGCTACCCCCGCCGCTTAATATCTACTGGCCAGCATCCCGAAGCAGAAGTTTCGCTCGCACCAAAGCGGCAAGGTTAGTACCTTGTTGCACCAGTATCTGCTGGTTGGAGCGAGCAGGAGCCCTGCTTCGGGATACTCGTTTCAAGACCTAATTCTGCTGCTCGTGCCATCTGCCCGTCCCGACCGTGTGCTGCGCTGGTTTGTGAACCCGTTTTACGGGCAGGAGCGGAGCTATTGGCGGGCCGTTACGGCGTGTTTTCTGGTGGCCAGCACGTTCTGGCTGCTCAACGCCCTGAACAAGACGTACACCACCCGCATTACCTACCCCCTGGCGTGGCGCTACGATAACAGCCACTTCATTCCAGTGCAGCCCCTCCCTAAAGAGGTACCTGTGAACGTGACGGGCCGGGGCTGGAAGCTGCTGCGCCGCCAGTTGATGCTGGACGTAAAACCAGCCGAGCTGACTCTAAGCGCCCCGGCCTCTACCCGCTACGTCACCACCCGGGCCATTCGGCCGGCCCTGCAGCAGGCCATGGAAGGGTTGCAGTTTAACTACCTACTCTCGGACACGCTGTGGGTGGAGCTGGACCGCCTGGTGAGCCGGCGGCTGCCGCTGGCCCTAAGCCCGGCCACCGACGGGGCGGCGCTACCCTACGATGCCCGATTTGAGCCCGCCAGCGTGGTATTTCGGGGCCCGGCTAGCAAGGTAAATTACCTGCCTAGTCCCTACCCCGTGCATCTGCCCCAGGCTCCCGCGGGCTCCTCCACCGGAGATATTCGAGTACCCATTGGCGGGCCCGACTTGGTGCACACCAACGTGCAGGACGTACGGGTCCGCTTGCTGCGCCGGCCCGTGGTGACGGTGCCCGTGGAGGTGGTGCCGGAGCTGCTGGACGCCCCGCGGGGCATGTTTATCACTTTTCGCCGGCTACCGTGCGGGTGCGGCTGCAGTTTTTCCCCGAGGATACCGTAGGCTTTCAGCGCAAGCAGGTGCGGGTGCAGCTACACTACGGGCAGTTCACTAATCGAGACTCCAGCCTGCGTCCGTTTCTAGCCGAGAAGCCGGCCCAGGCCCGGGGCTACCTAGTCCTCACCCGCGGGGTGCAGGTGCACAGGGTCGAGCAATAAGGCTAATTGGTATACTTCAACTAGTGCAAATGATGCTGAAAATCGGGATTACCGGCGGGATAGGGTCCGGGAAAAGCATGGTATGCCGACTGTTTCAAGTGCTAGGCGCTCCGGTGTATGATTCTGATGCTCGCGCTAAATGGGTTATGGCGCACCACCCGCAGCTGCGGGAAGAACTCACGGCCGCCTTCGGTTCCGAAACGTTCGATACCCAGGGCCAGCTAAACCGCACGTATCTGGCCCGCGTAGCATTTCCCAACCCGACCCAACTGGCCCGCCTCAATGCCCTAGTGCACCCCCACGTAGGCCGCGACTTTGAGACCTGGGCCGCCGCCCAACAAGCGGCAGGCTACCCCTACCTTCTCAAGGAAGCCGCCTTGCTGTATGAGTCCGGCGCCTATCAGCAGCTAGACCGCATCATCACCGTATTTGCGCCCCTGGAAATTCGTCAGGCCCGGGTGCTCCACCGCGACCCGCACCGCACCCCCGATGATATCCTGGCCATCATCGGCAAGCAGCTCAGCGAGGAAGAAAAAATCCGCCGGGCCAACTACGTCATCCACAACGACGACCATCATCTGCTAATCCCGCAGGTCCTGCAGCTGGATAAGGAATTCAGACAGTATTAGGTTGGTGAAATGGTGAACTAGTTAAACCCATCTGTCATCCTGCGCTTGCGAAGGATGACGGCTTAAGGGTGAGTGTTAGAGCTTATTATTACTCACGAATTCACTAGTTCACCACCTTACCACCTACCGGATAATTGGGCTGCGCTCGAAGGGGCGGGCGCGGTCGAAGAGGTAGCGGTAGGTGACGTGGGTTTTGTGAATGCGGGCCCCGATGGAACGGGTAACGGCCAGCATGCGGGGGTTGAAGTCGCCAATCCAGTTCATTTCGATATCGGTGTAGCCGGCGCGCATAAACTCGGCCCGGGCGTGCACCATCAGCGCCGACTCAATGCCTTTGCCCTGCCACTCCGGCACTACCCCGAAAATGACGCCGAACATTTTCTTGTCGGAGCGCTGGTCGTACTTCCGCTTTTCCCACAGGAAACGCAACTTGCCCCAGAGGTTGAAGTTGCGGCCTACGTGCTTAAAAATTTGGTTTAGCTCGGGCAGGCTCACGAAGAAGGCAATGGGCTCGTCGTGGTGGTAGGCAAACCAGAGCAGGCGCTCATCCACTACGGGCTTCATCTCCTTCACCAAGGCCCGGGCCTTGTCCAGGGACATGGGATTAACGCCGCTGTGGTTGGCCCAAGCCAGGTTATAGACGTGGTGAAAGTCTTGGGCCAGCTTCTCGGCGTCACGTTTTTGCGCGTGCTGAAAGCGGAACTCCGGATACTGCTGAGCGTATTTCACCGCCGCCCGGCTAAAGCTCTCGTGCAAGGGAGCGGCTACCTCGCGGTAGCAAGTATACTGCTTGAAGAATACTTGAAAACCGTACTGCTCAAACAGTTGCTGGTAGTAGGGCAAGTGGTAGAACATGCCGTAGTTGGGCTCCGTGAAGCCTGTCGTTAGCAGGCCCCAGTACCGGTCCCGCTCCCCGAAGTTGATGGGACCGTCCATGGCTTGCAGGCCACGCTGGCTTAACCATTGCCGGCAGGCTTCGAACAGCACGTTGGCCGCCGCCTGATCATCGATGCATTCAAAAAAGCCCATGCCGCCCACGGGCAGAGTTGGGTCGGTTTGGGGTGTTTCGTGGTTGATAAAGGCCGCAACCCGCCCGATAACCGTGCCGGCCTCATTGGTCAGAATCCAACGGATGGCTTCACCGTGGGCGAAGTTATGATTGCGCTGCGGGTCGAAAACGGCTTCTATTTCGTGGTCGAGGGGCGCAATCCAGCTGGGCTGATCCTGGTACAGGCGCGCGGGCAAATCCAGGAACTGACGAATGTGCTGGGGGAAGAAACTTCAAGCAGGGGCATGGAAAAGGAAAGCAGAATAAGGGGAAGGACGGCTTCAGCAGCGTATGTTACCGGCCAGGCCTTCGAAAAACGGAAACCAGGGTGATGCCCCGTACGCGGCGGCAATATACCTCCGGGCCCAAACTGCTGGGGTAAGCGGCCGGGTGCCAACGGTAGGTCGTAAGAAAGTAGCGGGCCTGCTCTACGGGCACCATGCGCAGGCGGGCCCGTTGGGCGGGGGGCAGCAACAGCTGGGCATTGTGCAGCATCAGGCCCGTGCGCGGGTCCGTGGCTACGGGCACCGTGGCGCTGCTGTCGTGGTCCATGATCCACTGCAATCCTTCCCGACCCGAAAGGCCCCAATAATCCCGCTCGAAGAGGCGCCCGGCAACGGGACCAGGCAGAAAGCTGTAGTACATGTTCTGGTAAGGATGATCGAGCACCATGCGCAAGGCCGTGTGAGCTAGCCCCAGCGTCAGCAGCCCCACCGCCCCGTACCCCAGTCGCCGCGTTATCACCCGAGAGGTAGGGGTAGCCCGCCAGTAGTTCCACGCAGCTTGCAGGCCTCGGCCCGCCAGTAGCAGAAAGGCCGGGTAGATGAAGTACAGGTGCCGCCAGCCATCATACAGCACGGAGTTTAGCAGAATAACAGCTCCCAACGGCCCGAAAAACCAAGCTAACATCAGCAAATCGACCCGGCCAATAGTCGAGGTTAGCCACGCCCAGGGCCGGCGCAGTGCCCGCCACGCTATTACTCCTACGCCCACGCCGAATAGTACTGAGTAGGGCAGGGGGGTAGTTACCAGCAGCCACACAGGGGCGTAGTGCCAGGGCAGGTGCTGAATAGAAATTTCCTGGCCCAGATACACGGTCAGCATCTCGGCCCGGTAGCGGCTGAAACTCTGGAAGGCGGCCAAGAAGTTGCCCGCCGGGTGTTCCCAGAGGTAAGGCCAGCCCAGCACTACCACGGCCGCCGTCAGCGGAACAAACAGCGCAAGGCCAGTAGCCAGCCGCTGCCGCACGTCGGGCCGAAACCAGGCTTCCAAGCCCGCAAACCCGATGGTAAGGCCCAGCAGCAGCACGCCCATGGTGCGCACATCAATGGCCGCCCCCACGGCCAGGGCGTGCAGGGCCGCGTGCCACCCGGTAGGTTGCCGGAGCCAGCGCCGCAGCGTGCCAATGCCCAATGTAAAGAACCCCAGGAACACCACGTCCTTATAGTTGTAGAACGACTCGGCAAACAGCCGCGGAGAAAGTACCAGGGCCGCGGCAACAAGCAACCCCCAGCGCCAGCTACCAAGGTAGCCCGCTGCTACCCGGTACAGGGCGTAGGTGCCGGCCACGCAGGTCAGCCAGATAACCAGGTGGCGCAGAAAGTACACGTCCCGGGAATCCTCGGCGCCCACCACTTTTTCCAGCACCACCAACGGCAATTGATACAGCACCCCGTGGTCGGCGTCCGAGTTTTCGCGCATGTCCGGAATTGCAGCGAAGGTAGGCTGTCGTCGGGCCAGTTCCGGGTCCAGGTGCAGAGCCACATATTTGGCATTGATGATGCCGTTCAGCCGGTCGAGCTGCTCATCCCAGCCTACCCCATAGTCGCGGTGCAGAACCACGCCCAGCAGCACCAGCACCCCAAAGAAACTTCCTACTACCCACCGGGCCCACGGGCCAGAGGAAGCAGGAAGGCGAGGCAGAACGGAAATGGGCATAAACGAAGTGGCAAGGAAAGCAGAAAACGCGGCTAAATTCGGCAATTCATTGCCAACTCACGTTCTGCTCCGCTGGTGTTACGCTCCATTCCTCGCTTTATCTGGCCCGTGGCCGTTTTGCTGCTGGTTATTCGTCTGGCGCTTAATCTGGGCCTGAATCCGGGTCTGGAGTGGAACTACGATGAGCGCCGCAACGGCCGCATTGCCGACAACTACCTAGCCGGCCGCGGCTACGTTAGCCTCGACCCGGAGCGCCAGCAACTGCGCCCCGATGCCTTCCACGCCAGCTTTCCGGTATTCGTGTACATGGGCTGGAGCAAGGCGGGCCTGCCCCGCCACTACCTAACCCTGCTGGTGTACGCGGCGGCGGCTGGCTGCTACCTGCTCGGCGGCCTCTACGTGCAGCGCACCCTGCGCTACTTTGGGCTAGCTCCCGGGGTGGCGTGGGCCGGGGCCGGGCTCTGGGCTATTTCGCCGGGGGTAGTTTATTATGTGGGCGCCTTTTGGTGGTTTGAAAATATTACGCTACCCCTGCTGATTGTGGTGGTGTATAAGCTGTTGCGCCTGCACGGCGGCCGGCCGCTGCGCTGGCCAGATGCAGCTTGGGTTACGGCGGCCGCAGTGCTGTCGTGCCTGCTGCGGGGCTATTTGCTGGCCGTGTATGGTAGCCTGTTTGCTGTATTCCTGCTGCTGATGCTGCGCCGCTCCGTGCCAGCCGCTACCCGCCGGGCGGCCTGGGGCCTTGGGGCCGTTGTGCTCGTGCTGCTGGTGCTGAGCCACATGCCTATTCTGCTAAAAAATTACCGGCAGTTTGGGGCGTACACGCTCAGCAATCAAGCGGGCTTCGAGCTGCTGCAGGGCCATAATCCGGTGGCCCAGGGGCGCTTTATGTTCGACTGGGACGAGCGCACGGGCCCCTTCGACCAGTACGTCCGCGCCGCCATTCCTCACCTCGACTCGTTAAATCAGTACCAAGAAAGCCAGGCTCGTGCCCAACTGGCTCGGCAATGGGTAGCAGCACACCCACTGAAAGAAGCTCGGTTGTGGATAAAGAAAACGGCATTGTTCTTTTCACCGGAAAACTTTGTAGCCGATGCTCCCCGCACTCCTTGGAACCCCTTCACGGCCCTAGTGCACTTGGCCTTTTTCGCGGCTCTGACTCTTACTGTGCTGCACTACCGAGGTCTGCGCTTCGAAAGCCGCGACTGGCTGTTGCTGCTGCCACTGCTGGCTACCTGGGCTATCAGCCTGGTGTTTTTCGTGGGCTTTCGGTGGCGGTTCTTCGCCGAGCCGGCCCTGCTTTTATTTCCCCTAATAGTGGGACACCGGTTGCGCCAGCGGCTGACCCTGCCGCCGGAAAATCGATAAGATGCGGACTTTATCGACCCGGATGGTTGCCACTCCTGTACCAAAACAAAAAAGGACAGCCGTTACCGACTGTCCTTTCGTGGGAGATACTGGGTTCGAACCAGTGACCCTCTGCTTGTAAGGCAGATGCTCTGAACCAGCTGAGCTAATCTCCCGAGGGGTATGCGTAAAAAAGTAAGTGGGAGATACTGGGTTCGAACCAGTGACCCTCTGCTTGTAAGGCAGATGCTCTGAACCAGCTGAGCTAATCTCCCGTTGGGCGTATCCCGTTTGGGATGGCAAATATGGGAGTTCATTTTCGAATACGCAACACTTTATCCCATCTTTGGGTCAAGAAATTTTGCTGTCTGGTGCGCGTTGTGCGGGAAACTGATTGCCAGTCAGAAGTTTCAGGAGGTAAACACGGTGAGCAGATTTCTCAAAATTTCTTTTTTAACCTTGCTTGCGCTCCTGGTTGGTGCGGTAGGCGGCGTGTGGTTGGGGCAGGATCGAATCATCGGCTTGTTTGTGCAGGCCCTGAACCGGTACCTGCAAGTACCCGTGCAGGCCAGCCGCTTGGAGGTATCAGTACTAGATCAGTTTCCGCGCTTGTCCGTGACCCTGCACGACGTAGTAGTGGCCGGCTCCGAGCCTACCGATACCGTGAAGCTGGCCCGGGCCCGACGGCTCTACTGCGCCTTTGATGCCTGGGACCTGCTGGCCGGCCGCTACCACATCCGGGCCGTTACGCTGGCCGATGCGCAGGTGCGGGTGCGCCGCAACGCCCAGGGCCGGGGCAACTACCACGTTCTGCGCCCTGATACCACGGCTCCCGCCGCTACCTCACCTTTCGGCATGGAGCTGGAAGGTATTGAACTGCAGCGGGTGCGGGTGCTGTACGAAGATGCCAGCCGGCATCAGCACTTCAGCCTGCACACCCCACAGCTGCGCGCGGCCTTAAGCATCACCGACGCCCGCTTGGATATTACCGCCCAAGGGGTAGCGCAGGTGGCAGCCCTACGCCTGGGAAATGACGAGTACTTTCAGCGCAAAGAGCTGACGGTGAGTACGACGTTGGTTATCGACCGGCCCGGCCAGAAGCTGACTATTGAACCCTCCCAAATCCATATCGGACCCGCCGCCTATGCGGTAGCAGGCACCATTGATTACCAGCGGGCGGCTGTGCTAGATGTGCGCTGCGAGGCCACTGGAGCTGATGTGCAATCGGTGCTGGCGCTACTGCCGCCCCGCCTGGCCCAGCGGCTGGCGGGCTACCGGAGCCGGGGCACTGTATATTTTGGGGGTACGGTGCGCGGTGAGTTGTCTGCCGCCCGTAACCCCACGGTAGCGGTGCGGTTTGGCTGCAAGGAAGCCTCTTTCTACCACCCGCGCTACCAGCAGGCCATTGACCACGTCAGCCTTACCGGGGCTTTCACCAACGGAAGTGCCCAGGCCGCCCGTACCGCCGAGCTAACCCTGAACAATGTGCGGGGCAACTTAGTGGCCGGCCTTTCAGCGGTAATCTGCAAATTCGCAATTTCCCCGACCCCCGGGTGCAGCTGCAGGCCCGGGCGGAGTTAGACGTGGCCCGGGCGGTGCGTTTCTTCCCACTTGCTACCGTGCGCCAGGCCCGCGGCAATGCCACGGTGCGGCTACGGTTGAACGGGCGCCTGCAAGACCTGCGTCATCGGCCCACTGCGGCTCAGGCTAGTGGGGAATTAGCCCTGCGAGACGTGTACCTGCAGCTGCGCGACTTTCGGCAGCCCTTCACCCACCTAACTGGCCGCTTGCAGCTACAAGGCTCGGATGTGGCCGTACCTGCCCTGAGCGGGGAGCTGGGAAACTCCGATTTTCGGGGCCGAGGCACACTGCGCAACGTAACCCGGTGGCTGCTCCAGCCCGGTCAGCCCCTCCGGCTGGAGGCCGTGGTAGCCAGCCGCCTCTTGGATTTCAATCAGCTCCTCTACGCCTACCAGCCCGCGGCTACCCCATCTGCCGGCCAGAAACAGGGTAGTACTACAAAAGGGGATGGCTTGCGCGTACCGGCCAGCATTGCCCTCAACCTGCAGACGACGGCCGCCCAGCTGCGTTTTCGGCGGTTGCGGGGGCGTACCCTGCGCGGCACGTTACACCTACAGGACCGGGTGTTTACTTCCCCTGGCCTAACGTTGCTCGCTGCCGGGGGCCAAGTGAGCGTACGGGGCCGCGTAGATGTGCGCCAGCCCCAGCTTGTGAAGGCCAGTACCGTGGTAGGCTGCCAGCAAGTGCCGCTGGACAGCTTGTTCTACGTGTTCGAGGATTTCGGTCAGCAGTTTATCACCCAGCGCCACTTGCGGGGCCGCCTCACGGCGACAGCCGAGGTCGATTCTTACTTCGACCAGCATCTAACCCCACTTACCGACCGCCTGGAGGCGGAAGTGCACGCTACCGTCCGGCAAGGCGAGCTACTTAATTTCGAGCCCATGCAGAAGCTGAGCTTTTTAGCCAGCCGAGCCACCCTGCGCCATTTGCGGTTTGCCGAGTTGCAAAACCGCCTCTACGTGCAAAGCCGGACTGTGTATGTGCCCGAAATGGATATTCGGTCTAACGTGAAAGCCGCCTCTCTGATTCGGGTGACGGGCACCCACACATTTGATCAGCAAATGGACTACCACGTTCGAATTCCCTTGTTGCCTGGGCTGCTGCCCCAGGTTCGGGCCGGGGCGGAAGGACCTATGCTGCGCCTGGCTATTCAGGGCAACGAGCGGGACTTTACCATTCGCTACGAGCGGGCGGCCCGGGAGCCCACCGCGCCGGTTGTGGCGGGGCCAGCCACCGGCACCCGGCCCAGTAGTGCAAGCAGTGCCCCCAGAACCACGGCTGCTCCCATCGGCCCCGCCGCCGTAGCAAAACCCAGTTTCGAGATAAAAAAACCAGTGAAAAAACCGGCCCAGCCGCAAACAGGCGAGTACTTTGATTTCTAAAACTGGGGTAGTGCAAGCTCTGGCGTACCAAGTAAACATCTGTGGATCAGGTGAAAAGCGTGGCCGATTGATGGTTGGGCCCGGATAAGCGCGAGTTGCTTCTGGACAGGAGGCGGGGCTAACCTATCCGAAGAGCTTGCGTTAAGGGTAGCTAGTTTATTTCCACCTACTTTCCTTGCTATTATGAATGATACCCAACTCCTGCAGAACTACTC
Organism: Hymenobacter sp. 5516J-16; assembly: GCF_022919335.1. Classification (NCBI taxonomy): domain Bacteria; kingdom Pseudomonadati; phylum Bacteroidota; class Cytophagia; order Cytophagales; family Hymenobacteraceae; genus Hymenobacter; species Hymenobacter sp. 5516J-16. The sequence continues at coordinate 2,486,875 of NZ_CP095058.1, forward strand.
CGACCAAGAGAAAGCCGCTTACCTGAGCGTTATTGCTAGCCTCGCTTCTGCTGACCGCGAAGCATCGGCTGCCGAAATAGAGTTCCTGCAGCAACTTGCCCACCAGGCCAACCTGAGCGGCGGCGCTACCCAACAGGTACTGAGCGCAGCCAAAGATGCCTCTAACGAAAGCATCAAAGGCAACCTGGATGCCCTGCGCTCCAGCGACCTGCGTTTCTCCCTGGTAACCGACCTGATCAGCTTTGCCCGCGCCGATGGTGCTTACTCCAACACGGAGGAGGAAATGGTAAACAAAATTGCCGCCTACCTTGGCATCAACCAGCAGCAAAAGCAGGTTCTGGAACAAGTAGTTGACCAAGCTGCGCACGTACCCCACGATGCCAATGACCCGGCCAAACAAGGCTTCTTGGGCGGTATTTCCGACAAGCTGTCGAACGTAGGAATTCCTAAAGGAGCCCTAATGGCGGGCCTGCTCGGGGTAGTGGCTCCCATGGTTATTTCCAGAGTGATGAACCGCGGCGGCGGAATGCCCGGTGGTGGCGGTGGCCTGCTCGGCGGCATGACCGGCGGTGGTACCATGGGGGCCTGCTCGGGGGAGCGGCCCAAAGCGGCATGGGCGGTTTGCTCGGTGGCCTGCTCGGCGGGGGCCTACTTGGCGGCATGATGGGCGGCGGGGGCCAGCAAAGCTCCTACGGCAATTATCCGCAGCAAAGCTCGCACGTGGGCAGCGGGGGCCTAGGCTCCCTAATGTCGATTCTGGGAGGCCTGGGCGGACAGCCTAACTCGCAGCCCCGCAGTGCTGGCGGTGGCGGGCTGGGTGGCCTGATGAACGGCGGTATGGGTGGCCTGCTCGGCGGTTTGCTCGGGGCCGGTAACCTTACCTTCTAAAAACAATACAACAATAAGCGGGCTGCTCCAACTGGGGCAGCCCGCTTGTTTATTACGCCAACCTGAAAGCAGGATAGTATTAGCTCGGGGAGCCAACCAGCTGCACCACCGTGGTGCCCGTGCTGGCGAAGGCACCGCCGGCGGCTTCTACCACCTCCACCAGGCGGTAATTCAGCTGCTCTTTCACATGCAGGTACTCGTCGTAGTTTGTAGTTTCTACGAAATACTGCACGGTTACCTCTTTGGCCGCGGGGGTAAGGGCCGCAAACTGAATCTGCACCTCCTTGGTTACCAGCGGGTTTTCTTCCAGGGCCAGCTTGCCTTCTTCCACAATGCGGTGGAGCTGCTGGCTGGTGGTAGTGTGGCTCAACGCCAACGTGAAGCTTACGCGCCGGGCCGTGCGTAGCGAGAGGTTGTCCAGGGGCTTGTCGATCATGCTCTTGTTGGGCACCGTGACGTAGCTTTTCTCCGCCGTGCGCAGGCGCGTGCTCCGGAAGCCAACCTTCTCTACGGTGCCCGTCACGGCGCCCACTTCCACCAGGTCGCCGACCGCGAAGGGCCGATCAAGGAAGATAGTAAAGGAGGCAATCAGGTTTTCGAGGCTTTCTTTGGCAGCAAAGGCCACGGCCAGGCCGCCAATACCCAAACCCCAATAAGGGCCGTTACATTGACCCCGAACACCTTGCTGAGCATCACCAGAAAGGCTAGCGTCAGGACCAGAACCTTGAGCAGGTCTTTGGCGAAGGGAATCAGCTGGTCGTTGAGGCGGGAAACTTGCGTCTCGGCCCGGCGGCGGAACACCAGCACCAGAAAATCAATCAGCCGCAGCCCAATCCAGGCGACACCCGTGATAATGGCAATCTGGTAGAGCCGAAACAGCGCCACCTGGGGCCAGGGCTCGTGCTTGGTGATGTCGGCGCTGCGCACGGGGTAGTCCAGGACCTGAAAGGCTAGGTATATCGTGACGAAGAACACCACGATGGACACAGGCTGAATCAGCAAGGCCTGGAACTGCTGCTCACTAACGCCCTCCGTGCGCTTGCGAATGAAGCGAAATACCAGCTTGGAAAGCAGGCGCGAAAGCAGCGTCTTGAAAGCGTACCCAAACAGCAAAATGCCCAGGCACGTCAGGTAGGCCCCCACGTTGTTGCCGAGGAAGCGGTAGTTCAGAATCTCCTGAAGGGTCATGAGTAAGGTCTTGGGGCCTTGAGGTCCTGTGAGTTTCGGGTCTTGACTACTGTTCTGCTAGCTTCTTGCTTCCGTGAACATTATCCAAGATCCTGCGTCCCTAAGACCCCAAGATTCAATTACACCAACTGGCGCAGCGCCATTTCAAACGACTTCTGGGCAATGCCGGTAGTGGCCTCGCTCTGGTGACGCGTGCGTTGCAGGGCCGCCCGAATGATAGTAGAAGTGTCCTGAAAAATAGCCTGATCGGTAATTTCCGCGTTGGATTCCATCAGGTAGGCGAATACTCGGGCCATGCCGCAGTTGGCAATGAAATCGGGAATCACGCTGACATTGGCATCGGCAAACTCGCCGGTGGGGCCGAAGAAGATTTCTGGGTCTTGGAAGGGCACGTTGGCTCCGCAGGAAATAACTTCCAGTCCGCCTGCTACCAGCTGCTCAACCTGCTCGCGCGCTACCAAGCGGGAGGCCGCCGCCGGAATAAAGATTTCAGCCCCGCTACTCCAGATGCGCTGATTTACTTCCGAAAAAGAAAGCAGGTTGCTGGCTGCCAAGGCGTTGCCTTCGCGCTGCAAAAAAAGCGTCCGGATTTCCTCCAGCGAAAAGCCGTCTTCCTTGATGAGCCCGCCAGCCCGGTCGATGATGCCTGTGATGCGGGCGCCCTGGGTGGCTAGGTAGTAAGCTGCCGCCGCGCCCACGTTGCCCCAACCCTGAATAATGGCGCGCTTGCCTGCTACGGAGCGGCCGCCCCACAGCTCGTAGTAGTGGCGCACGGCTTCAGCTACCCCGTAGCCCGTAATCAGGTCCGCGACGGTGTATTTGCGGCTCAGGTCCGGAGAGAAGGTAGCGTCTTCGAGCACTTTTACCACACCCTGGCGCAGTTGGCCCAGCTTCTGTATCTTCTGGGGCTCGGTGGCGCGGTAGTGCCCGTTCACAATACCTTCCTGCGGGTGCCAGAGACCGTAGTCCTCCGTAATGGGAATAACGTCGTGAATCTCGTCCACGTTTAGGTCGCCGCCGGTGCCGTAATAGGCTTTCAGCAAGGGAATTACGGCCCGGTACCAGCGCTCCAGCACGCCGCGCTTGCGCGGGTCCTGGGGGTCGAAGTTGATGCCCGACTTTGCGCCGCCAATGGCCGGACCCGAGACCGTGAACTTCACTTCCATGGTCTTGGCCAGGCTTTCCACCTCGCGTTTGTCGAGGCCCTTGCGCATACGGGTGCCCCCGCCGGCTGCCCCGCCGCGCAGGGAGTTAATCACCACCCAGCCTTCGGCTTCGGTTTCGGCGTCTTTCCACTCAAAAACAATTTCGGGGCGCTTGTTTTCAAACTTGGTGAGCAGGTCTTTCATCGAAAAATAGTCGGGGGTAGGGTAGGAGCTTCGGCGCAAAGGTAAGCAGCGGCTTTGGGCCCGTGGTTATAGCGTGCGGACACGGCTTGGGAAGGTCACCGCCGCTGATTTCGTGGCCAGTGTAGCCCATTCGCTGACTATGAGCGTATTACAAAGGCAAGGGTACTGTTGCCGGGAATTGCCACGTTTAAGGGAAAGAGGATGCAAATCTGTTGGATTTGTAAATTTTTTTGGCAGCTGGTACGTTAAAAGGAACTATGCAGCCGTAGAATATCGTATTAGCCATATTCCTGCCTGCCCCACCCTGGTACCACCGTTGTAACGACATATGAAACCATTGCTTTCAAGAGTAGAGTCCAAAAAAGTAGACAAGGCGGCCGCCATGCTGAAGGTATTGGCGCACCCGAAGCGCCTGGCCATCGTCGATCTGCTCGGTAAAGAGGAGAAGATGACCGTCACGGAAATCTACCGCTCCCTCGATTTGCCCCAGGCCATTGCCTCCCAGCACCTCATCACCCTCAAAGACCGGGGCATCCTGTCCTCGTTCAAGGTGGGCACTAAGATTTACTATTCTCTTTCCATTCCGAAGCTACTGGACGTAATCGATTCGTTGGAGGATTGCTGCGACACCATGTAAGTGCCGGCTTCGAAGGAGCAACGGTAACTATCGATATACAAAAAGCCCTTCTGAAAGTCAGAAGGGCTTTTTGTATGGATCCAATGGTGGAGTAGCTAAGCTACGTCGGGCTGGCGCTCCAGGTCGAACAGGTCCGTCAGTACATCGATGAGCTGGTCGGCCTCGCCGCGTTTGCAGGCAGCTTTGAGCTGTAGCACGGGCTGCTTCAGAATCTTCTGCATCAGGGAGCGGGTGATGTCGTCCATGCGCTTGGCCTCCTCGGGGCTCATTTTCTTCTGGAAGCGGTCCATTTCCTCCAGCCGAATCTGCTCCAGGGCGTTCTTCAGCTTCTGAATGGTCGGGGACACCATCATCTCCTTGGTCCAGTCCTGTAGGCCGATCATGCTTTCTTCGATAATGGCCCGTACCTGGGGCACGGCGGCCAAACGGCGCTCCAGCGCGGCCGAGGCCTTACTATGGATGGCGTCAATGTTATACACCAGCACGCCGGGCACCTGCTCCACATCGGTGGCAATGCTGCGGGGCACGGACAGGTCGATGAAGAATTTGTAGCTCAGCACGTCGAGGCGCTCCACCATGTCGCGGGTGAAGAAGGGCTCGTCGCGGGCAATGCTGCTGATGATAATGTCGGCTTCCTTAAGACCGGGTACCAAGCTTTCGAAATCAATAACCTTCAGGCCACACTCCTGGGCCAATTCATCGGCCTTGGAGCGGGTGCGGTTACAGATGGTCACGTCCTGAAACAGCTTACTGTCGCCGAAGTGGCGGCAAACATCGGCTCCAATTTCGCCCAAGCCTACCACCAGTACGCGCGGGTTGGCGAGGTCGGCGGTCAACTCTTCCACCAACTCCAACGCGGCGTAGGAGGTAGAGGCTGCCCCGTCGCGGAAGGAGGTTTCCTGCTGCACGCGCTTGTTGGTGAAGAAGATAGTGTGTAGTAAGCGGTGCAGGAAAGGGCCCGCGGCATCGGCATCAGCCGACCACTGGTAAGCCTGCTTGACCTGGTTGCTGATCTGCATGTCGCCAACTACCTGGGCGTCAAGGCCCATGGCTACCTCAAAGAGGTGGCGTACGGCGTCGGTATGCTGATCGAGAATATCGAAGTAAGGGAAGTACTCGGCTACTTCGGGCAGATTCTTGAGCTGACCCAGGGCTTCAATAATGGCGGGGCTTTGGTCGCGCGCAGCGGAATAATATACTTCTGTGCGGTTACAGGTGCTCAGCACAAGCAGGTCGGTGAGGGCCAGCTCGTGGTGGAGGGTGTGCAGGAAACGGCGACAGGCAGCCTCGTCCAAGGCAATCAGCTCCCTGATTTCCAGGGGAGCTTTTTTAAAGGAAAGACTAACGGCCTTGAATGGATGGAGCATAGCTTGTGCTAGTGCGAGAATCAGAGGGCAAAAATACAGTACAAATTGCTAGCGTAAAAACAGTTGCTACCCCCTAGTGGTTCGGGCAAACCTATATTGGCGTTGAAAGAGGGGTTTAAGCAGATTAAAGAAAGGTTATTCTCGTTTAATTAGACAAAAATCATTTCGTTGCGTTACGCCTAGGCTCTCTACTGTTGAGCTGCCCGTTGGCGAGGCCGTATCTTCGTAGGGGTGCGGGCCGTATGCTGCACCTTCCCATCCGCTTGTTTCTGCCCTGTGCTGCCCATCCCGATTTACGACCAAAAGTCCCGCATCAAGCTCGTAATTGTAGGCGTGGCCCTGCTGATTGGGGCGGCCACGGTTATCTACACCAACCTGCTGGTGCAGCGCCTCTCGGAACGGGAGCAAAAGCAAATTGACCTCTACGCCAAAACCCAGCGCTACCTCATCAACACCGAGGAAGAATCGAACGTGTCCTTCCTGTATGATGAGATTATTGAGGCCAACACCACCATTCCCGTCATCTGGGCCGATGACAGTGGCTACCCCCTCGACGCCCAGAACCTACCCGTTCCGAAGGGTCTGAGCGAGACGGCCCGCGTGACCTACCTGCAACGGGAAATGCAAAAGATGAAGGAGCAGCACCCACCCATTGTCATTGAGATTGGGGCGGGGTGCGCAACTTCATTTACTATAAGGAGTCGTCGCTCTTGACGCAGCTGCGGTTTTACCCGTTGGTGCAGCTGGCTATTATCGGCTGCCTGGGCGTTATTGCCTACTTCGCGTTCAGCTACTCTCGCCGCGCCGAGCAGAACCGCGTGTGGGTGGGCTTGGCCAAGGAAACGGCCCACCAGCTGGGCACCCCGCTTAGCAGCCTAGTGGGCTGGCAGGCCTACCTGCGCGAGTCGGAACGGTTTAAGGATGAGCCTATTGTGGAGGAGCTGGGCAAGGACATTCGGCGGCTGGAAATCATTACGGAGCGGTTCAGCAACATCGGTTCGGTGCCCGTGCTCAAGGACGAAAACATCCTGCGCGTCACCCAGAATGCCATCAGCTACCTGCAGAGCCGGGTGTCTAGAAAGGTGAGCTTCGAGATAAAAACCGACCTGCCCACTGATACGCCCGCCCAAGTCAACATCCCGCTTTTCGACTGGGTCATTGAGAACATCTGCAAAAACGCCGTGGATGCCATGGACGGCCGCGGCAGCATTACCATTCACCTGCGCCGCCCCGTGCGCAACAAGTCCCAAATTGCCATCGACATCACCGATACGGGCAAGGGCATCTCCAAAAGCAAGCTCGAAAGCGTGTTCCTGCCCGGCTACACCACCAAAAAGCGGGGCTGGGGCCTGGGGCTGGCTCTGGCGAAGCGCATCATCGAGAACTACCACAAGGGGCGCCTCTTCGTGAAGTGGAGCGAGGTAGGCCGCGGCACTACCTTCCGGGTGATACTGAACGGGTAACCTAGCAGCTAGTTAGCCTACCCTGCTACCGCGGCCAGTGCGCTACTCGCTCCGGCCGGTTTTCTGGTCCTGGGTTGCCACCTCTTCGGCCCCTTCCCTGATCTTCTTTACTTCCGAGCGGTTGGTGATTTCTACGTAGCTGTTGCCGCGCACGGGCTTGCCGTGGTGGGTGCCTTCTACCCGGCACATGCCCTCCCAATAGTGCATTTTGATGCCCGCAAATAGTTTTAGGGTCAACTCCTGATCCTGCATGACGGGGTAATGGTCAGGTCGTAGCCCTGGCTGGGAATGCGCAGGCGCCACTTGTTGGGGTAGCGCAGCTTGGAGTGCGGACTGGTCCAGTAAGCCAGGGGCTCCAGCTGAAAGTCCTGTTGGCCAAGGTGGATGTTCTGGGCCTGAGCTCCGTAGTGCGAGCCGCCCCCAATGCTTTGCCCGGTGGCCTTATTGTAGAGCTGGTAGGCCATAATTTCCTCGCGGGGCTCATCGAGCTGAATGCTAAACCAGTCCCAGCCCAGGTCCTTGGTGGTTACGCTGTTGCAGTTCCACTGCCGGTCGTACCACAGCTCGCCCTCTACCTGCCGCACCTTGCCGTTGATTTCAACCGAGCCGCTGGCTTGCAGGCGGGGTAGCTGTAGTAGCCAGCCGTGGCGGTGGGCCCATAGTGCTCGTAGCCAGTGCCCCGTGCAGTAGTACGGGCTTGGTGGGGGTAGTCGTTAGGTCGATGGCGTGGCCGGTGTGGGCGGCCATGCGGGCCTGCAAGTGGTAGGTGCCTTCCTGCCCGCTGAGGGTCCAGCGCTGGGCCTGTTTCTGGGTCACTAAGCGGAGTGGCAGGGTAGGAGCTAGCAACTGGGGCAGGCGCTCCACTTTATAATCGTAGCGGAATTGCTGCTGCTGCGGATCGGTGAGGGCGAAGTTCACCATCTGCCAGTCCTTCTTGCCCGTGATGTTGAAGTGGAAGAATACATACTCTACTCCGAACGTTTCGCCGGTGGCTTTGTCGCGCAAGTGGCCCGTGAAGTACCACCATTCCAAGGAGTTCTGTTTATGCACCGCCTCTTCCTGGGGCAGCTGGGCGCGCTCGGAAAATACATCGTGCTTGTTGGTGGGCTTGAGGGCGCAGCCGGCAGTAGTAAACAGGAGCAGCAGGGTAGCAAACAGCAAATTCTTCATACCCCGCAATAAGGTTTTTCGGGGCCGAAAGGTTTGACTACCGGCGCGTTTTGCTACCGCCGAAACGGCTGCGTAAGCCTCCACCACAAGCCGCGGGCGTGTACCAGGGGGGCATGCTGTAGCCGCCTACAATGATTACTTCTCCACCAAGCACGCGTCCGTCAGGGGCCAGCGTCACGGTCAGGGGCTGATGTAGCGCCGCAGAACGCAGCGTAAGAAGCTGGCTGACGTAACCAACAGAGCTAACCTGTACCTCTACCAGGCCGGCTGGCTCAGTGCTGGCCGGCAGTTGTAACTCAAACTTTCCATCAGACCCGGTGCTGACGCCGGTAATTGTGCCCTGCACCAGCACCGTAACGCCTGGCAGCGGCTCCTGGGTAGCAGAATCCAGCACAATGCCCCGCACCACCACGGGCGGTAGGGCCAGGCGGGGAGCTGGAGCGGCGGCCATCATGCCCATGGTAATGCGGCGCTGCTCCACCGGCGTGCTGGGCCGCAACTGTGCCGCGGCCGGGGCCACCGCCGCGCCTACTCCAGCAAAAGCCAGAACCGCGGCCATGAGGCGGGAGTAGTATGGGGCTGGTGCTGCGGGTAGCAACGGCCGCTCGAGCTGACTGGCCCGGAAGCGGCCGCAAGTAGAGCCAGAGCCTTTGGGCTGCCCTAGGTGAGCCAGCAGCTCGGCGTCTGACATGCGAGTGAAATCTACGACTACCTTATCACAAGCGGCGCAGTGGCGGCCCTGAACGGCGGGCGTCATAGCCTGCCAGCTTTCGTGGCAAGGCTTAGGAACGGAGAGAGTAGGGCGGGGCATAAACGAGAAAATTAAGGGTCTGCTGGGTTGATGCCGCGCCCGACTACATTCCACACCAAACCGCCAAACTTCTTCCGTAAGACGAGAGCAGCGCATCTTCTTTCGGGGCGGCTGAGGTAGCGGGGCGGAGCCCTGGCGTGCAGCCCCGCGCATTATTCTGTATCTTTTGCCCCCTTAACCTCTCACTACGGCCTTGTCTACACCTCTCCCGCCCTCGCGCCTCAGCGGCCTGTTTCGCCGCAAAAGCCTGACTGATATTCTGCATAATCCGCCCGCTGATGCCGAAGGCCACGGCCCCGGCGAGAGTGGGGGCCTAGCCCGGCACCTAACCGTGCGCGACCTAACGGCTCTGGGCATTGCCGCCGTTATTGGAGCGGGCATCTTCAGCACCATCGGCAACGCCTCCCACGACGGCGGGCCGGCCGTGTCGCTGCTGTTCGTGTTTACGGCCATTGCCTGCGCCTTCTCGGCTTTGTGCTACGCTCAATTTGCGGCCACTATTCCCGTGAGCGGCTCGGCCTATACCTACGCCTACGCCTCCTTCGGGGAGCTGGCCGCCTGGATTATCGGCTGGGCCCTGATTATGGAGTACGCCGTGGGCAACATCGTAGTGGCCATATCCTGGTCCGATTACTTTACGGGCCTGCTGGATGGCATTGGGGTGCATATTCCGAGCTACCTGACCATGGGCATGCAAAGCGCCCACAAGCACTACAACGAGGTGTTGGCCCTGATGCAGGCCGGCAAACCGCTGGCCGAAGCCTCGCCGGCTCAACTGGCTGGCTACCAGACCTGGACCTCGGCGCCCGAGCTTTTTGGAGGCCTGCGCTTGGTGGTCGACTTGCCCGCCGGCTTGATTACGCTGCTAATTACGGCCATTGTCTACATCGGCATTAAGGAGTCTAAGAACGCCTCCAATCTGCTGGTGCTGCTCAAGCTGATTGTGGTGGCCACCGTCATTGGCGTGGGTGCCTTCTACGTGCAGCCCGGCAACTGGACTCCTTTCGCCCCGAATGGGGTAGGTGGGGTGCTGAAGGGCGTATCGGCCGTGTTCTTTGCTTACATCGGTTTTGATGCCATCAGCACCACGGCCGAGGAGTGTAAAAATCCCCAGCGCGACCTGCCCCGGGCCATGATTTACGCCCTCATCATCTGCACTGTGCTCTACGTTATTATCACGCTGGTACTCACGGGCATGGTTTCCTATAAGGAGCTGGGCGTGGGCGACCCGCTGGCTTTTGTGTTCCAGAAAGTGGGCCTGAACTGGCTGGCGGGGGTAGTGGCCGTATCGGCGGTGTTTGCCATGGCCTCCGTGCTACTCGTGTTCCAGATCGGGCAGCCCCGCATCTGGATGACCATGAGCCGCGACGGGCTGCTGCCGCCGGTGTTTGCCAAGGTGCACCCCAAGTTTCACACGCCTTCGTTTAGCACCATTGTCACGGGCTTTTTTGTGGGCGTGCCGGCCCTGCTGCTGAACATGGACCTGGTAATTGACCTGACCAGCATCGGGACCCTATTTGCCTTTGCGCTGGTATGTGGCGGCATTCTTATCATTGACCCTCATGGCCAGAGCGAGGCCCGCTTCAAGGTGCCCTACATCAACGGGCAGTTTCTGGTGCCCTTGGTTATGCTGCTGGGGCTGGGGTTGCTGTTTGTCTATAACCAGGAGGGGCTCCAGGCGTTCGGCAGCGCCGTGCGCGGCGACGGAGGCTACGAGGAGTTCCGCCACTACATTCCCATGCTGGTGTTTATTGGGTTCTGTCTAGGGCTGGCCTGGCTGTCCTTTCGCAAGCGCCTGTCTCTGCTGCCTACCCTGGGCCTGCTCACTAACCTGTATCTGATGACCCAGCTGGGCATCAACAACTGGCTGCTGTTCTTTGGCTGGCTTGTTCTGGGTCTGGTGCTATACTTCAACTACGGTTACAAGCACAGCCGATTAGGCCTGAAAAAAGTAGCCGTAAGCCGGTAAATTCAGCCGTTGTCCGGTACCTTTCCCGAACCCGCCGGCGCTGGCAGCCGGCGGGTTTTGTATGTCCGCTACTTTCTAGCCTGATCAATTTTCGACTTGTATCTATACGGTTTATGTCGGCTGCTGCTACTGCTTCCTCTCCTTCTGCTACCCTTGCTACCCGCCTAGAAGCCGCCCGCCAGGAGCTGCTGGACTTGGGCCTACGCAACCCCCTGCTCAACTTTCGGCCCTCACCTGCCCGGGGCGTGCTGGTGGTGGGCGAGGAGGCCGGGGCGGTGTACGAGGTGCTGGTGCGCCAGGGCAAAACCATGTACTTCCAGGGCGCGCCCGGTTCTCGAAAGACCATAAAGTCTCCCGACTCGGTGCAGTTCATGAGTGGCTTTACCCCCCTGGAAGCGGCCGCAGCGGGACTGAGTGAGGCCGAAGCTCAAGCCCAACGGGACGCGTATTATAAAGCCGCCCAGCAGCCAGTACCGTCGCCAACGGAACTAACCGAAGTGGAGCGCCACGCCCTGCTCACCGACAACAAGCTGCAAACCGCCGACCCAGTGGATAAGCTGGAGAATCGGCTGCTCAATACGTATTACACGGCCCGCACCAGCCTAGAGGAAACCGGTGTTAATATTCTCTACCTGGCCCTGGGACAACTCACTTGGTATGAGGCTAATAGTAGCCTGGAACCTCACTGCGCGCCGCTGCTGCTGGTGCCCGTGCTGCTGGAGCGCGGCACCGCCGCCGAGCGGTTTCGGCTGCGCCACACCGGCGCCGAAATAGAAGGCAACCTCTCCTTGCAGGCCAAGCTGCGGGTCAGCTTCGGGTAGCGCTGCCCCTGCCCGAAGCCGAAGATGACTTGCGACCAGCCGAGTATTTCGCCAGCGTAAGCCGTCTGGTGACTGGCTTGCCGCGCTGGCAAGTGCAGCCCGACAGCATTGCCCTGGGCTTCTTTTCCTTCGGCAAGTTCATGCTCTACCGCGACCTAGACCCCGCGCTCTGGCCCGCCGATGCTCCATTGCTCAGCCACCCGGCTATCGCCGCGCTGCTCGGCCCCGACACGGGTTTTCAGGATGCTCCACCTACCCTCAACGATACCACGTTTCTCGATACCGAAAGCCCCGCTCACGAGCTGCACCAAGTGCTGGATGCCGACTCCTCGCAGCTGCTAGCCCTGCTAGCCGTGCACGAAGGCCGTAACCTGGTGATTCAGGGGCCGCCCGGCACCGGCAAGTCGCAAACTATTGCCAACCTGCTAGCCGAAGCCATTGGCGCGGGCAAGAAGGTGCTGTTCGTGGCTGAAAAAATGGCGGCCTTGGAAGTGGTGAAGCGCCGCCTCGATACCCTGGGTCTGGGCGTGGCTTGCCTGGAACTGCACAGCCACAAAGCCAACAAGAAAGCCCTTCACGAGGAACTGAAGCAAACCATAAGTCTCGGCCGTCCGGCCGCAGCGGCCCTGGTGGAAGACCAAGTGGCCCAACTCCCCCGCTACCGGGCCGTCCTCAACGACTACGCCCTGGCCGTGAATGCTCCGCTGGGCCGCAGCCGCCGCACCGCCCAGCAGGTAGTTGGTGAGCTGGCACGGCTACGTGAAGCGCGGGGTGCCGTGGAGCTGCCCCGGCTCGGAATTTCTCGCCTGCCCGAATGGACTGATGCCGACGCCGCCCACGCCGAAACTCTGGCTGCCCGCGTGCAGGCTACCCTGCAGAAGGTAGGCCGACCCAAAGATCTGCTGTTCTGGGGTAGTGAGCTGCTGGTGCTGTTGCCCGCCGCGCAGGAGCAATTGGCACGCCACCTGCGCGAAGCCCAGGAAGCAGTAGCAGCCCTGCAGGCCGCTGCCGCCGCTCTGGCTGAACACCTGGGCCTGCTACCTGTTCCCGCTGACCGCGCCGCGGCCGAAGCCCTGCTACCCGCCGCCCGCCACGCCCTGCTGGCGCCCAACCTGGCCGGAGTCGCCGTAACTAACACAAGCTGGCTGGATCAGGCCGGCCGCATCCAAGAAACACTGGCAGCCGGGGCAACCTACACTAGCCTGCATCAGCAGCACGAGGCCACCCTGCTACCCGAAGCCTGGGGCCAGGAGTTGCTTCCGGAACGCGCGGCCTACTTGAGCTACGGTGACAAGTGGTGGAAATTTCTGAATGTCGACTATCGCAAAGCCAAAAAGCGCCTGCAAAGCTTCTGGCGCGGCCCGCTTCCCGCTGAAGCGGATGCGGTAATCAGCACCATCGATGCTATTCATGAAACCGCCCGCCACGAGCAGCTTCTTACGGAAGCTAGTGGGCTGATGCGCAGTTTGTTCGGTCATGCGTGGCAGGGCGTACGCTCGGAGTGGCCGATGTTGGCAAAAACCCACGAGTACCTGTCGCGCACCTACCAGCGCATCAGTCGGAAGGAGTTGCCCGCAGCTTTGCTTGACTACCTGGCCCGGCCGCCGCAGCCCGAAACCCTGGCGCCCCAGCTGGCGGCTCTCGAAGCTGCCCTAACGCAGCACCGCACTACCCTGCAAGCTCTAGCCAACGCCCTGCAGCTCAATGAAGCCCGCCGGTTTGGTCCCGATGGTCGCCTGCAGTTTCAGCCCTTCGCCGTCCAGCTCGCCACCCTTGCCGCCTGGCAAGCTGACTTGCCGGCCCTGCACCTCACCACCGAGTGGAACAACATGGCGGCGGTGCAGGCCGAAGGGCTGCCGGAACTGCTTCTGCTGGCCGAGCGCTGGGAGCCGGCCGCCCACCACTTGGTAGCGGCCCTGCGCCAAACCTGGCTGGAGTACCTGCAGAAATTGGCCTATGAGCAGCACCCGGCCCTGCGGCAGTTTGAGCGCGCCAGCCACGAGGAAGTAGTTGCCCGCTTCCGGCAGGCCGACCAGGACTCGCTTTATCACAATCGGGTGCGGGCCATGCAGCAGCACTTCGAGCAGCTGCCCAACCAGCAAGCCGGCGGCCAAATGCTGCTCTTGCGCAACGAATTCGCCAAGAAAGCCCGCCACCTGCCCCTGCGCAAGCTCATGCAGCAGGCCGGGCGGGCGGTGCAGGCCATCAAGCCGGTGTTCATGATGTCGCCGCTGTCCGTGGCCAGCTACCTGCCGCCCGGCGCCGTGGAGTTCGATGTGGTGGTGTTCGACGAAGCCTCCCAGGTGAAGCCAGTGGAAGCGCTGGGCGCCATTGCCCGCGGCCGCCAGCTAGTCGTCGTCGGCGACTCTAAGCAGCTGCCGCCTACCTCCTTTTTCGATTTGCTGACGGGAGCCGGCGAGGATACCGATGAGGAAAACGTAACGGCTGATATCCAGAGCATTCTGGAGCTGTGCAAGGCCCGCCAGATGCCCGAGCGGATGCTGCGCTTGCACTACCGCAGCCTGCACCAAAGCTTGATTGCCGCCTCCAACCACTTATTCTACGACGACAAGCTGGTGATTTTCCCGAGCCCCGGCGGGCAGGGCCAACTGGGGCTGGTCTACCATCACCTGCCCGGCACTCACTACGAGCGGGGCACCACGCGCACCAACCCCCTGGAGGCCCAGGCCGTGGCTGAAGCCGTACTGCTCCATGCTCGCACTACCCCACGCCTCACGCTGGGAGTAGTGGCCTTCAGCACGGCCCAGCGCCAGGCCATTCAGGATGCGCTGGAACAGCTGCGCCGCCAGCACCCCGAAACCGAGGAGTTTTTTAACCGCCATCCGCACGAGCCTTTCTTCGTCAAAAACCTGGAAAACGTGCAGGGCGACGAGCGGGACGTCATCCTGATCAGCATCGGCTACGGCCGCACCCGGGAGGGTTACCTGAGCATGAGCTTCGGGCCGCTGAATGGCGAGGGAGGCGAGCGGCGCCTGAATGTGCTCATCACCAGGGCCAAGCAGCGCTGCGAAGTTTTCACCAACCTTACTGCCGACGACCTGGACCTGGGCCGCACGAAAGCCCGGGGCGTAGCGGCGCTCAAAACGTTTCTAGGCTTTGCCCAGCACGGCCGCCTCAACCAGAACGTGGAAACCGGCTGGGCGATGGAGTCGCCGTTTGAAGAGGCCGTGCACCACGCCCTCACGGCCCGCGGCTACGTGGTGCGCCCCCAAATTGGCTCTCAAGGCTTCTACCTCGATTTAGCCGTCGTCGACCCCGACCAGCCGGGGCGCTACGTGTTGGGCATTGCGTGCGACGGGGCCATGTACCATAGCGCCCGCTCGGCCCGCGACCGGGACCGGCTGCGCCAGCAGGTACTGGAAAACGTGGGCTGGCGCCTGCACCGCATCTGGAGCACCGACTGGCTCCGGGACCCCACCGCCGAAACCGAGCGCGCCGTACAGGCCATTGAGGAAGCCCGCCGCCTGACTACCCTCGATGAGACCGATGAGCCGGAAGAACTACCGGCGCTGGAGCTCGAAACGCCTGCGGGCATTGCGCGGGAGCAAGCACCCACTACCCCCGTAGCCCTGGCCGAACCCTATCAGGTGGCTCAGCTGCCAGCCGCCGTGGGCCACCGCGAACTGCACCAGCATAGCTTGGGCCAACTGGCGTTGTGGCTGGCCCAGGTAGTCCGCATTGAAAGTCCGGTGCACTTGGAGGAGGCCACCCGACGGCTGGCCCAGGCCAGCGGGGCCACGCAAGTAGGGGCCCGCATTCGCAAGGCTGGCCAAGACGCGGCTCTGCTAGCCCATAACCTGCGACATCTGCGCCGGGAAGGTGATTTTCTTTGGGACAACAGCATGCAGCAGCCCCCGCTCCGGGACCGAAGCCAGCTGCCGGCCATCTCGCGCAAGCTGGCCTTCGTGGCCCCCGAGGAGCTAGCCCGTGCCCTGCGCACCGTGGTGGAGCAAAGCTTTGCCCTGCCCCGAGAGGCGGTGTTTCTGCCGGCGGTGCGCCTGCTCGGCTTTGCCCGCCTCAGTGAAGAAATGCGGCAGCAACTGGAGCCCGTGCTGACCAGTTTGCTGGAGCAAGGCAGCTTGCTAGAGGTGAACGGCGTGCTAAAACCGGCCGTTTAACATGCAAAAGGGCTCTACCGCAGCTGCAGTAGAGCCCTTGCAGAACGCACGACCTACCCGTAGCGGCTTTGGGCAGCAACCACCTGCTCTGCGTCATCGAGGAGGTAAGCTGGCTGCTGCGAAAGCGGATGGGTAGTGAGGTGGTGGGGTTAGTGGGGTTGGGAAGGGGCCGGCCCTTCTGGTTCGTAAAACGAAAGCTGGGCGTGAAACAGCTGCAGCTGTTCGGGCGTGCGAAACAAAAATTGGTAGGTCTGCTGTCCGCCCTGCATTAGCCGAATCGGGTCCGTGTCAAAGCCGAACGTGAGCAAAATGCGCTGCACCAGCAGCGGGGTTTGCTTGGTCAGCTGGGAGTTCTTCAGGTTTACTACCATGGTGTAGTTCATGCTCTGGCTTTCGGCCCAGGGCTTGAGCGCACCATGCGCAAAGGAGTTGAGTCGGTGCTTTACGTAGCGTAGGCCGTCAGCATAACTGACAACCAGCTCGGGGTTGGGGAAGGCCGTGGCAGCCGGTGAAACATGTGACATAGGTGTGTGCAGCGGAGTAGAGCATGGTGACGCAGAGTAGAAGGGATAATATACACAAAATTAGCGGTAAGCATACCTATATTATTGATAAGCTATTGATTTTGAGCCATGTTTTACGCGGCCCAACAGGGCGTTCAGTTCAACTCTAGTAAGCTGGTTTCCAGAGTCTGAAAAATAATCAGCAAACCAATGTAATACAGGTAATTACCTGCTGAATGTAGCCTGCGCACCCCGCCTTCGAGCATAGATTTTAACCCACTAGGCTGTGTGGATATTAAGCCAATAGCCCGTCATGCAGAGCGCAGCGAAGCATCTCGCTCGAATTGTTGCAGTGCTACCCCAACCTCAGCGCGCGAGATGCTTCGCTGCGCTCTGCATGACATTCTTGTCTGACTCCACAGTTCTTGCTACCCACTCCGTTTAGCGTGAGCAGGGTACATTCTTTTTGCTGTCGTCTGGCCGTTGGCGAGTGTAGTAGTTACGCCACTGCATCAACAGAAAAGCCTACCCATCTACGGTGTATGGTAGATGGGTAGGCTTATGTAAGACGCACCGGGCGCTTCGTGGTTACCGGGCCCGGTTGATAATGAATACACTGAGCAGAATAATACCCATGCCCAGCAGATGCCATAGGTTGAAACTTTCCCCATCCAGCAACCCCCAACCCAGCGCCACCACCGGCACGAGGTAGGTATTGGAGGCTGCAAACAATGCCGTGGAGCTTTGAATAAGCTTATTGAAAAGCACCATGGCCACGGCTGTGCTCATGGTAGCCAGCAGGGCAATGTAGCCAAAGGCAGTCCAGGCGCCGGGCACAGTGGCTAGCTTATGCACAAACTCGGTGCCCACCAGCAGAAAGGCCAGGGCCGGCCCGCCAATAAACAGCAGCAACAGCCCCGTAACCGCCACCGACGGTATACCGTGGAAGCGGTGCTTGATGACATTCACGCTCACGCCGTAGCCCAGGGTGGCCAGCACAATGTACAAACCGTACCAGGCGTTGCCCTCGCCGGTCGGGGTAGCGTCGCCGCCGCTGCCACCCAGCAGCATGAGCACCACCGTACCCACCAGACCCAGGGCTATACCGGCCACTCGTAGGCCCGTCAATTGCTGCCCAAAAAACAAGGCGCCTACCACCAGGGTAAACACGGCCGTTAGGGCATTCAACACGCCGGCCAGGCCCGAAGCCAGCTGGGTTTCGGCGTAAGCAAAAAGAAACGCCGGAACCAGCGTGCCAACTACCCCGCTCAATATCAGCCACTTGAAATGGCTGCGGTCTACCTTATTAAGGTGCTTCAGGGCAAACGGCAGCAGCAGCAACGCCGCCACGCTCACCCGCGTAGCTCCCAGCTCCAGGGCCGAAAACACGACCAGACCTTTTTTCATTAGAATAAAGGACGTGCCCCAAATGCTGGCCAGAATCAGCAGCAGTACCCAGGCCGAGGCGGGCGTTCGGTGGGGTGGGGGCGGCGCAACAACCGGTGCGGTAGGAGCGGTAGCAACGGCCGGGGTGGGGGCGGTAGGCATGGGGTGGTCAGAGCGAACTATAATATGAGCAACAAAAGAACGTCATGCGTGAGCTGGCGTCCGCGCAGCCGAAGCATGACGTTCAAACGGATACAAGCCAACTACGAATTACCCCACCAAAACTGGCTCGGCGGCAATAATTTCATCCATGATGGCGTGGATTTCTAGTGGGTCGTTGCTTTCTACCAGGCGGCTGCGCCACTGGCGGGCGCCTTCCAGGCCCCGGAAATACTGGGCGTAGTGGCGGCGCATCTCGAACACGCCGGCCCGCGGGCCTTTCCACTCCAGGCTTTTCTCGAAGTGCATGCGGCAGGCCTGCACCCGCTCCTCCACGGTAGGCGGTGCCAGTAGCTCGCCGGTGGCATTGTAGTGCTTTACCTCCCGGAAAATCCAGGGGTAGCCGATGGCCGCGCGGCCAATCATCACGCCATCTACGCCGTAGCGGTTTTTGTACTCCACGGCCTTCTGGGGCGAGTCGATGTCGCCGTTGCCGAAGATGGGGATTTTGATGCGTGGATTGTTTTTGATGGCCGCAATCAGCCGCCAGTCGGCCTCGCCCTTGTACATCTGCACGCGGGTGCGGCCGTGCACGGTAAGGGCTTCAATACCAATGTCCTGCAGGCGCTCGGCTACCTCTTCCACGTTCTTGGTGGTTTCGTCCCAGCCCAGGCGGGTTTTTACCGTGACGGGCAGGTGGGTAGCCTTTACTACGGCCGAGGTCATTTCCACCATTTTGGGGATGTCGCGCAGCAGGGCCGCGCCGGCGCCCCGGCAGGCTACCTGCTTCACGGGGCAGCCATAATTGATGTCGATGAGGTCGGGGCCAGCCTCGGTGCTGATGCGGGCGCACTCGCCCATGGTGTTTACATCGGAGCCAAACAGCTGAATGCCAATGGGTCGCTCGTAATCGAACACGTCTAGCTTCTGCCGGCTTTTGGCCGCCGCCCGAATCAGGCCTTCCGAGGAAATAAACTCGGTGTACATCAAATCGGCGCCGCCCTGCTTGCACACGGCCCGGAACGGCGGGTCCGACACGTCCTCCATGGGCGCGAGCAGTAAGGGGAAATCGGGCAGGGCAATATTGCGGATGTGTACCACGGCAGTCTATTCTAGTATTTTGCGCAAATTTACGATTAGTTCAGGGTCTTAGGGTCTTGGGAGCTTAGGTTCTTGGCTGACGCACTCGCGTAGAGTCGTTGCACGGTTTCCGAGCCCCGAGGCCCTAAGCCCCCAAGACCCCAACTTTGTATGAAAGGTTTCGTCTCCAGCCGGTTGCACCCCTTCGCCAATCTGGCCTTGCTGCTGCTCATTACTGTTGCTACGCTTTGCATTGCCGGCTTCTTCACCATGGTGTTTAACAAGCTGCTGTTTGGGGTAGGGATGCAGGAGTTGGGCAACGTAGCGCAAAACCCCAGGACCACCCCAACGGCTGGGGTGTGCTCATGCTTTCCCAGGGCGTTACGCTGCTGGTGATGCTAGGCGGGGCGGCGCTGGGGTTTGCGGCCGTAACCGGCTACCGCTGGGCCGAGTACTTCACGCCCCGCCGGCCGGTGCGGGTTCAGTGGCTGCTGCCGGCGGCCCTCCTGATTATCAGTAGCCTGCCGGCTATGGCCGTGCTTATTGAGTGGAATCAAGGAATTCACTTTCCCGGCTTTTTAAGCGGCTTTGAGCAGTGGGCTCAGGCCAAAGAACTGGAGTTGAAAAAGGCCACGGAATTTCTGGCGCGCCTGAACTCCACCGCCCGGCTGCTGGTGGCGCTGGTGGTGCTGGCCGTTATTCCGGCTTTTAGTGAGGAGCTGTTCTTTCGCGGGGTTTTGCAGCGCAATCTGGTGCAGTGGTTTAACTCCCGTCACGTGGGCATCTGGCTGGCGGCGGCCATCTTCAGCGCCATTCACCAGCAGTTTTTTGGCTTTGTTCCGCGCTTTGTGCTGGGACTGGTGCTGGGCTACCTCTACGAGTGGAGCGGTAACATTCTGGTACCCATGGCGGCACACTTCACCCAAAATGCTTTCCAACTGCTCATCTTATACGCTCAGCAGCGCCAGTGGTCGGCGGCCAGCTTCGACCCCGACTCTACGGAAAGTATGCCCTGGTACCTGGTACTGGCGTCCCTGGTAGTTGGCGCGGTCCTGCTCTGGTACTTGCGGGAGCGGATGGAAGGGCCCCGCGCCGAGGACGAGCCTACCCACTTGCGCACCTTGGGTAGTAGCGGCGTGGCTACCCGCCAGGCCGCCGCTACCCCCACCGTGGCCCGTACCCTCAGCCACGACGGCGTGGATGCCACCCGCTCAGAAGGCTAGCCTACACAGCCAGTAGAACTGCCTCCTACAACCCCTTCCCGACCCATATTCCTACCCTTTATTACTGCCCGCTTGTCGACCTCTCCCACGCCCGTTTCCCCTGCTACTACGGAGCCCCCAGCGGGCAAGCCCGCCATGTCGAACCTAACCCAGCGCATCATTTTCGGCGTTATCGGGGCTGTGCTGCTGCTGGGTAGCGTGTGGTACAGCGCCTGGACATTCGCGCTGTTTTTCGGGTTGGTGCAGATGCGGATGCTTTGGGAATTTTACCGCATGATGCGGGAGGTAGGCTATAAGCCGGCAGCCCTGCTGGGTGGAGCAATAAGTTTATTCGTTTTCATGGGTGCAGTATACGTATGCGCCTTACCTGATTACTTAAACGATATTTATATAGGAGAACAGTCTTTGGGAGCACTCAATCCCAATTTTATTGATGAAGATAAAGTCCTGTTGCTGAAACTAGGGTTCGGATTTTTTCTTCTCCTGCCCGTTATCCTCATTCTGCGGGAAATGGCCGCGTGGCCGCGCGAGAATCAGCAGTTTTCGCCCTTTGCCAACGTGGGTGTGGCGCTACTAGGCTTGCTGTACGTGAGTCTGCCGATGAGTCTATTGAACGTGCTAGCTTTCACCCAAACCGGCTACGATTACCGCCGCATCTTCGCGCTACTGCTGCTAGTGTGGTCGTCAGATATTGGAGCCTACGCTGCGGGCAAAACCTTCGGTAAGCACAAACTCGCTCCGAAAATATCACCCGGTAAAACCTGGGAAGGCGCCGTGGGCGGCTTTCTGCTTACCCTGGTTATGGGCTGGGCCCTGGGCTACCTCCTGCCCGAACTCTCCCTAACCTACCGCCTGGTAGTAGCCGGCGTGGTGGCCGTATTCGGGCCCCTGGGCGACCTGGCCGAATCCATGCTCAAGCGCAGCGTCGATATTAAGGATTCGGGCCGCATCATGCCCGGGCACGGCGGCCTGCTCGACCGGTTCGATGCCTTCCTGTTTATTCTGCCGGTGCTGGCCCTGCTGCGGCTGCTGCTGGGGTAGGGTAGCTCTCCGCTCGAAACAGAAAAGCCGAATGCCTCGCCGGGCGTTCGGCTTTTTTCGTGGAGGATGCACCCAGAAATTTTGTGAATACGAGCAGGTATTGGTGCTGGCAGATGCAAACCTTAACAGCGAACATCGGGCTTCGATGAGAAGGTAATCAGTTGGCAGCTGGCTGGTCCTCTGTACCCTACGCGCGCTACCTGCCGTATGGCATAAACCTACTACCTTTGACCACCCAATTTTCTCGTGCGCGACTTCGGCTCCCACCGCTTGAGTCGCCTACTTTTTAATCTCACCCACCCCAACCCCAACCCCGTATGGCTGCCACCACGGTGTACAAAGAGCCGGCTCCCCGCGTCGATGCCGAAAATCCCCTGGAATCTATGATGTCGCGTTTCAACGTGGCCACGGAAATCCTCGGGCTCGATGATGAAACCTACAACGTCCTGAAAGCGCCCGACAAGCAAATCATCGTGCACATTCCCGTGACGATGGACAACGGCAAGGTGCGCGTATTTGAAGGCTACCGCGTGGTGCACAATACCATTCTGGGCCCCTCGAAAGGCGGTATTCGCTACGACAAGAACGTGCACCTCGACGAGGTGAAGGCCCTGGCCGCCTGGATGACCTGGAAGTGCGCCGTGGTGGATATTCCCTACGGTGGAGCCAAGGGCGGTATCATCTGCGACCCGACCACCATGAGCGCCGGCGAAATTGAGCGCCTCACCCGCGGCTACACCCTGGCCATGAAGGACGTGTTCGGCCCCGACCGTGACATTCCGGCTCCCGACATGGGTACCGGCCCCCGCGAAATGGCCTGGCTCATGGACGAGTTCAGCAAAACGGTGGGCGCTACCTCCCCGGCCGTAGTTACGGGCAAGCCCCTGGTAATGGGTGGCTCCTTGGGCCGCACCGAGGCTACCGGCCGCGGCGTAATGGTATCGGCGCTGGCCGCCATGAAAAAGCTGGACATGAACCCCGCGCAGACTTCGGCGGCGGTACAAGGCTTCGGCAACGTAGGCTCCTGGGCCGCCAAGCTGCTCAGCGAGCAGGGCGTGAAAATTAAGTGCATCTCCGACGTAAGCGGTGCTTACTGGAACGAGAACGGCATCAACATCGACGAGGCCGTGGCGTACAAAAACGTGCACAAAGGCCGCCTCGATGGCTTCACCGGCGCTACCCTCATGGACAACGCCGATGATTTGCTAACCTCCGAGGTAGACCTGCTCGTGCCGGCCGCCGTGGAAGACGTAATCACTGAGCACAACGCCCACGCCATCAAGGCCAAGCTGATTGTGGAGGGGGCCAACGGCCCTACGGCTGCTTCCGCTGACCCCATCATCAATGAAAAAGGCATCATGGTAGTACCCGACATCCTGGCCAACTCGGGCGGGGTAACGGTTTCTTACTTTGAGTGGGTGCAGAACCGCCAGGGCTTCAAGTGGAGCGAGGACATGGTGACTGAGCGCGCCGACCGCATCATGAACGAGGCCTTCGAGAAAGTGTACGCCACCTCTCAGAAGTACAACATTCCGATGCGCATTGCCGCCTACGTGGTAGCCATCGACAAAGTAGCCCAGACCTACAAGTTCCGCGGCGGCTTCTAGCCGTGCAATGGTTGGATGAGGAATTCGTGAGCTTATCGGGCTAGCAAAGCTGACTCGCTGGTACGACAAACGCACTAATTCACTATCTCACCTTTTCGCCACGTATATTTGCTTTCCGATAGCCCGGGCCTCACGGCTCGGGCTATCTTTGTAAGCCGAGGACCGGTTGTTTTCCCACTCCGGGCAACTTTCGTTGCCGCCTTTCCCGTTAGCTTGTATTGACGCCTCTGGCAGGAAGTTCTGCTCATCCGGCGCTAATCAGTGATATATGAAGATCCACAAAGAAGGACGACGTATTCTGTTCTTTACGCTGCTGGCCCTATTGGCCGCCAACCTGCTGCTGTTCCGCTACAACGCCGAAAACGACGGCTTTAACAAAGTTTTCGCGGGTATTTCCGTTATCGTCTTCCTGACGCTGCTGCAGTTCTTCCGGAGCCCAGCCCGGCGCCTGTTCACCCACGAAGACTTGGTAATTGCTCCCGCCGACGGTAAAGTGGTAGTTATCGAAAACGTGCATGAGCCGGAGTACTTCGACGACCAGCGCAAGCAGATTAGCATCTTCATGTCGCCGATTAACGTGCACATCACCCGCAACCCTATTTCGGGCATTGTGCGCTACTTTAAGTACCATCCCGGTAACTACTTGGTGGCCTGGCACCCCAAGAGCAGCACCAAAAACGAGCGGACGACGGTGGTAGTGGAGTCGGAGGCGGGCCCGTTTGTACTGTTCCGCCAGATTGCCGGAGCCATGGCCCGCCGCATTGTGTGGTACGTGAACGAGGGCGACGAGGTAAGCCAGGGCGAAGAGTTCGGCTTTATCAAGTTCGGCTCCCGCGTGGATATTTTCGTGCCCGTGGACACGGAGGTAAAGGTGCAGATTGGGGAAAAAGTAAAAGGTGGCCAAACCATCATTGCCCAGCTCAAAACCGACGCACCCAGCCTGTTTTAAACAGAAGAATAAAGTTAAAAAGCTGAGCCCCGTTACTAGGTAGCGGGGCTCAGCTTTTTTGTAGAAATGAAGATAGGGCTGGTGTAGAACGGCTTGCTAGCTTTCTACCTGACTTTTCACGAGACCCGGCAGCAGGTAGTGCAGCAGAGTGGTGCCATCGGGCCAGGTTTGGGTGCGTTGCAGGGTAAGAACGCGCGGCCGGGGTTGTTCCCGCCACAGCGGAATGCCTGAGCCCAGCAGCTGGGGTACAATGAACAGCATCAGCTCGTCAATCAGGCCGGCGGCCAGCAGCGGGGAAGCCAAGGTGCTGCCCCCAATCAGCCAGATAGTGTTGCCGGGCTGTTGCTTGAGCTGGGTGACAAACTGGGTAGGGTCTTCTGTCACGAAGTGCACCGAGGCGTGGGCCGGCTCCGCGGGTGGGCGGTGGGTGAATACGTAGTTGGTGAGGGTGGGGTAGGGCCATTCGCCAAACGAAAGCACCTGCTCGTACGTGGCCCGGCCCAGCAGCGTGGCGTCGGCGGTAGCTAGGAAGTTGGCGTACCCGTAATCCTCGCCCGGGGGTGGCGTGGGCAGCCACTCAACGGATCCGTCGGGGAGGCAATGTAGCCATCGAGGCTAGTGGCAATGTATAATACTACTTTACGCATGGGTGGGGGTGGAGTGGGGTTGTGCGGAGTAAGTTAAGCCGCCGAGCGCGGTAGATCAGCACCAGCCAGCGGATTATCCTATTTTTCGCCGCCCCTCACCCGCTAAAACCACTCCGCCACTACCGTCATCAGCTGCTCCAGAGCCTGCTGGTCGTCTTGGTCGAAATCGTTTAGCTGGTCGCTGTCCACATCCAATACGGCCACTACCTGCCCATTTTTAAGCACAGGCACAACAATTTCAGATTTTGAATCGGAGCTGCAGGCGATATGGCCGGGAAACTGCTCCACGTCGGGCACGAGCAGGGTAGCAGCCTGCGCCCAGCTGGCACCGCACACGCCCTTGCCGTGCCGTATGCGGGTGCAGGCAATCGGACCCTGAAACGGGCCCAGCACCAACTCCTGGCCTTGCACCAGGTAGAAACCCACCCAAAAAAAGCCAAATGCCTGCCGCAGCGCCGCTGCCGTGTTGGCCAGGTTAGCTACCCGGTCGGGCTCGCCGGTAGTAAGGGCTACAATTTGGGGAGAAGCTGACGGTATTGTTCCGCCTTGCTGACGGTAGTATCGAGGTGAAGTTCTTCAGCCATGAGGAAGGAAAAGAGAAAAACGTAAAAAGCACGACGGAGCGACTACGCTCCGATGCAGGCAGTAAACAACACAAAGGTAGCGGTAGTAGCCGGGGTGGGTTTATTGGTTGCTAACAGCACCGTTCTGCTCACCGTTTAGCGCTGGTAAATAAACACTTCGTCCGGCCCCAGCGTCAGCTGTTCCCGCAGGCCGGTTAGTCCGATGCGCGGGCCGCTACCCCCCACCCAGCCGCCGGGGGCTGCGGATTACCCGGACCTCGTCCCACAAGCCATCCTTGAGTAGGGAGTTAAGCACCGTTGGTCCGCCTTCCACCAATACCGACTGTACACCTTGCTGGTACAAGTGGTGCAAAATCTGCGGAAACAGGTCTTCGGCTTCCGAAAGTGTCACGTAGGTCAGGTTGTTGGGTTGGGATGCCCGTTCCCGGTACGTAAACACGACGGTAGGCTGGCTACCATCGAAGAGGTGATGGGTAGGCGGCAGGCTCAGGTTCTTGTCGATGACTAGCCGGATGGGATTGGGGCCGGGCCACTCGCGCGCGTTCAGGCGGGGGTTGTCGTGCAGGGCCGTGCGGGTGCCCACCAGAATAGCGTGTTCCTCGGTTCGCCACTGGTGCACGG
Source organism: Hymenobacter sp. 5516J-16 (assembly GCF_022919335.1). Taxonomy (NCBI): domain Bacteria; kingdom Pseudomonadati; phylum Bacteroidota; class Cytophagia; order Cytophagales; family Hymenobacteraceae; genus Hymenobacter; species Hymenobacter sp. 5516J-16. The sequence continues at coordinate 2,512,477 of NZ_CP095058.1, forward strand.
CCACCCGGGCCAGCTCGCCGCTGATGGCCACGGGCTGAAAGTACGGGCCGGCCAGGTAGCCATCGGCGGTTTCGGCCCACTTCAGCACCACATAAGGCCGTTGCTGCTCCTGAAACGTGAAGAAGCGCCGGTTCAGGGCCCGCCCTTCGGCTTCCAGCACGCCCGTTTCTACCTGAATCCCAGCATCCCGCAGCTTCTGAATGCCCCGGCCCGCCACCAGTGGGTTTGGGTCGAGGTTACAGATAACAACCTCCGCTACCTGCTTTTCAATGAGCAAATCGGCGCAGGGTGGAGTTTTGCCGAAGTGGGAGCAGGGCTCCAGGGTGACGTACACCCGGCTTTGGGGTAGGAGTTGCGAGTCCGTGACGGCAGCCACGGCGTTGACTTCGGCATGGGGGCCACCATATTGCCGGTGCCAGCCCTCGCCTATAATGCGGCCTTGGTGCGTAATAACGCAGCCTACTAGCGGGTTAGGCCGGGTGTGGCCGGTGCCGAGACGGGCCAGGTCCAGGGCGCGGCGCATGAATAGCTCATCGGAAGAAGTAGGGGTAGGCATGGGCGGGAAGGTAGGCGAGAGGTCAGGCGGTGAAGATACGGGCCCGCGCGAAACCACCACCTACCCGCCGGGCTGGCCGCAAATCCCGCGTACTTTTGCCTTATGCTTACGCCCACGCTTCGCCAGCTTACGGCCCGCCTTGCCACTAATCTTACCGCTATTTACCCGGCCCCGGAGGCCGAAGCCATAGCTGGGCAGGTGCTGGAACACTTGTTGGGCCTTTCGCCCCTACAGCGCCGCGTGCAGGCCCCCGAGCCGGTGCCGGCCGATAAGCTAGCCGCCCTTGCCCCCCTGCAGGCCCGCCTGCTGCGTCACGAGCCCCTACAATACGTGCTGGGCGTGGCCTACTTTGCCGGACTGGAGCTAGAAGTAACGCCCGCTACCCTCATTCCACGGCCCGAGACGGAGGAATTGGTGGCTTTAATTGTGCAGGAGCAAGGTCACCGCGCGGGCCTGCGCGTGCTGGACGTGGGCACCGGCTCGGGCTGCATCCCGCTAGCCCTGGCCCAGCAGCTCCTAACGCCTCACCTGACTGCTCTTGACATCTCAGCCGAAGCGCTGGTCGTGGCCCGGCGCAACGCCACTACCTACGGCGTAGCCATCGACTTTCAGCAGGTAGATATTCTGCGGGAGCGGCCGGTGCTAAAGGCACCGCTGGACGTGCTGGTCAGCAACCCACCCTACGTGCTGGAACAAGAGCGGCCCCTGATGCGGCCCAACGTGCTGCAGTACGAACCAGCCACGGCCCTGTTTGTGCCCGACCATGATCCGCTGCTGTTCTACCGGCGCATTGCAGAACTAGGCCGCGAGTTACTGGCCGCTGGCGGCGCCCTGTACTTCGAAATAAACGAGCAATTTGCTCCCGAAACCGTGGCCATGCTGCAGGGTTTGGGCTACCAAGAAGCCGAACCCCGCCTCGATTTATTTGGAAAAGCCCGACTGGTACGAGCTACCTGGCTAGGGTAGGCGACTGCCCGCCGGATTAGATTACGAAGGCAATCAGCCGGCATTCAGGCGGAAGTGTGGCATTAAATTCTTATCACACATCCAAAACCCCTACCTTTGCCGGCTGAAATTCTGCTCATCAATTCCTTCGGCATGCCCGACGCTTCTGGTTACTATGCGCACCCTACTGCCGTCCTCGACGAGGGCTGCCGTATTGGTGCCGGGTGCCGGATCTGGCATTTTTGCCACGTAAGCGCCGGCGCAGAATTGGGGCCGGAGTGCTCCTTAGGTCAGAATGTATTTGTGGCCGAAGGCGTAACGCTGGGCCGCAACGTGAAAGTCCAAAACAATGTAAGCCTGTACGCCGGCGTAGAGTGCGCCGACGACGTGTTTATTGGTCCGTCCGTAGTATTTACCAACGTGCTCAACCCACGCGCTGCGGTGCCGCGCCGGGGCCCCGGCCACTACCAGCCTACCCGCCTAGCCCAGGGAGTCAGCATTGGAGCCAACAGCACCATAGTGTGTGGGGTTATCCTCGGCGAATATGCATTTGTGGGCGCAGGCTCCGTGGTAACCCGCAACGTACCAGCCTACGCCCTAGTGTACGGCAATCCGGCCCGCTTGCGCGGCTGGATGAGCGCCCGGGGCCACCGCCTAACCTTCGACGAAGCCGGTCGCGCTACCTGTCCGGAGGGCCAGGAGCAGTACCAGCTAACCGATGGCCGCGTTTCCCGTATCAGCCCCGGCTAGCCGGCGGTAAGTTTCAGTTTTCCGGCTTTCACCAAGCCCCGATCCTAAGTCTTCAAGTTCCTAAGTTCCGCTATCGTGTACGAGCAACTTCTCCAGAAAAAGGCCAAGCTGGCCGTCATCGGCCTTGGTTACGTAGGCCTGCCTATCGCCCTCGAATTCGCCCGCAAAATCCAAGTCATTGGCTTTGATATCAACGCCAAGCGGGTCGAGATGATGCGCAACAACATTGACCCGAGCGGGGAGTTGGAGGCCAAGGATTTCGAAGGCTGTGACATTGAGTTTACCGACTCGCTGGACGTGCTGCGCGAGGCTACGTTTTACATTGTGGCCGTACCTACGCCCATTGATGAGCACGTCCAACCCGATTTGAAGCCCTTGCTCGGCGCTTCGTCCTCGGTAGGCAAAGTGTTGAAGAAAGGCGACTACGTGGTATTTGAAAGCACCGTGTACCCGGGCTGCACCGAGGAGGACTGCATTCCGGTGATGGAGCAGCTTTCGGGCCTGAAGTTCCCCCAGGATTTCAAGGTAGGCTACTCGCCCGAGCGCATCAACCCCGGCGACAAAGAGCACACCCTCTCCAGCATCGTGAAGGTAGTAGCCGGCTGCGACGCCGAGTCACTGGAGGAAATTGCCAAAACCTACGAGCTAGTGGTGCAGGCCGGCGTGCACCGTGCCAGCAGCATTAAAGTAGCCGAGGCCGCCAAAATCATCGAAAACACCCAGCGCGACGTGAACATTGCGTTGATGAATGAGCTGTCGATGATTTTTGACCGCATGAGCATCAACACCTACGAGGTGCTAGAGGCCGCCGGCACCAAGTGGAACTTCCTGAAGTTTTCGCCCGGTCTGGTGGGCGGCCACTGCATCGGCGTTGACCCGTACTACTTGACCTACAAGGCGAAGGAACTGGGTTACGACGCGAAGGTGATTTTGTCGGGCCGCACGACCAACGACAACATGGGAGCCTACATTGCACGCAAGACCGTGCAGACCATGATTAAGCAGGGCAAGGACGTCTCTAAGAGCCGGGTGCTGGTGATGGGCGCTACCTTCAAGGAGAACGTGGAAGATATTCGTAACTCCAAGGTAGCCGACGTCATTCAGGAACTGAAAAACTTCAGCGTAAACGTGGACATCGTGGACCCCCACGCCGATTCCGACGAGCTGCAGCACGAGTACGGCTTCCGGCTGACGCCCGAAAGTGAGGTGCGTAAGGACTACGACGGCATCATTGTAGCGGTAAGCCACCAGCCTTACACCCAGCTTGACGAGGCTTACTTCAAAAGCATTACCAACCAGCCTGCCGTAGTAATTGACATCAAAGGCTTGTTCCGCGGTAAAATTCAGGATTTGGCCTACTGGAGCCTGTAATTAATAGTGAACTTGTGAAGTGGTGAGTTTGCTGATTCGTTATCTGCACAGCAACTCGCCATTTCACTACTTCGCCACTTCACAATTTGACAGATGGAAAGAACCAAAATCCTCGTAACAGGTGGCGCTGGCTATATTGGCTCGCACGCAGTGGTTGAGTTGTACGAAGCTGGTTTTCAGCCCGTCATCATCGATAACTTCAGCAATTCTCAGCAGTCGGCTCTGGCTGGCGTGGAGGAGATTCTGGGCGTGAAAATTCCCTTTCACGGCATCGACTGCAACGACATAGAGGCCATGCGAGCCGTCTTTGCCGAAGAAGGTAGCCTCAAGGGCGTTATCCACTTCGCCGCCTACAAAGCCGTGGGCGAATCGATACAGAAGCCGCTGGAATACTACCAGAACAACGTGGGCTCCCTGCTGACTTTGCTGCAAGTGATGCGCGAGTTTGGGGTAGCTTCTTTGGTTTTCTCTTCCTCTTGCACCGTGTACGGCGTGCCTGATGCTCTGCCCGTAACCGAGCAGACACCGACCAAAAAGGCTAACTCACCTTACGGGGCTACCAAGCAGATGTGCGAGGATATTCTGCGCGACGTAGCCGCGGCGCCCGCTGGCGGGCTGCGCACCATTCTGCTGCGTTACTTCAATCCCATTGGGGCCCATGCTTCGGCCAAAATTGGGGAGCTACCCCTGGGTGTTCCGCAGAACCTGATTCCGTACGTTACTCAAACGGCGGCCGGCATCCGGGAGAAGCTCACGATTCACGGTAATACCTACGACACGCCCGACGGCACCAACATCCGCGACTACGTGCACGTGGTGGACCTGGCCAAGGCGCACGTGGTAGCCGTGCAGCGTCTGCTCGATGGTACTGGCGACACCGTGGAAACCTTTAACGTGGGTACCGGCCGGGGCAACTCGGTGCTGGAAGTAGTGCAGGCTTTCGAGCGCGCTACCGGCCAGAAGCTGAACTATACCATCGGTCCGCCCCGCCCCGGCGACGTGCCCGCCATCTACGCCGACGTAACCAAATCGGTGCAGAAGCTTGGTTTCCAGACCAGTTCTACCTTGGAAGAAGCCCTAGCCAGTGCCTGGAAGTGGCAGCTTTCTTTAGCTAATGGCTGATAGCAGTTAGCTCTTCGCTTTTTGCGTTACGCATCATCTAAAAAAGGCTAGTAGCTGTCAGCTACTAGCCAATAGCTCAATAACATGAAGATTATCATCACCGGCGGGGCCGGCTTCATTGGGTCGCACGTGGTGCGCCTGTTCGTGACGAAGTATCCGGAGTATCAGATTCTGAACCTGGATGCCCTGACCTACGCTGGCAACCTGGAAAACCTGCGCGACATTGAATCGGCACCTAACTACCGGCTGGTGAAGGGTGACATTACGGATCAGGCCTTCGTGGACCACTTGTTTGCTACCGAGGAGCCAGATGCCGTGATTCACTTGGCGGCCGAGTCGCACGTGGACCGTAGCATTACCGATCCGCTGGCATTTGTGAAAACCAACGTGCTGGGTACGGTACACCTGCTGAACGCGGCCAAAAATCTGTGGAAGCCCCTGGGCTACGAAGGCAAAGTCTTCTACCACGTGTCAACTGATGAAGTGTACGGCTCCCTGGATTTCGGCCCGGACATGTTCACGGAGGATACGCCCTACGACCCCCGTTCGCCTTATTCGGCGTCGAAAGCCTCGTCGGACCACTTTGTGCGGGCCTGGCATCATACTTACCACATGCCCGTGAAGCTGAGCAACTGCTCCAACAACTACGGGCCCAACCACTTCCCCGAGAAGCTGATTCCGCTGGCCATTCACCGCATCCAGCACGGCCAGCCGGTGCCCGTATATGGCAAGGGCGAAAACGTGCGCGACTGGCTGTTCGTGAAAGACCACGCTACCGCCATTGACGCCGTTTTTCACAAGGGTAAGGTAGGCGAAACCTACAACATCGGGGGCGTAAACGAGTGGGCCAACTTGGAGTTGATTCACTTGCTGTGCGATACGCTGGACGAGAAAACCGGTAAGGAGAAAGGCACCTCGCGCAAGCTTATCACCTTCGTGACGGACCGCGCAGGCCACGACCTGCGCTACGCCATTGATTCCAGCAAAATCATGAATGAGCTGGGCTGGAAACCCTCCGTAACCTTCGAACAAGGGCTTTCCCAGACGGTGGACTGGTACCTGGAAAACCAGGCGTGGCTTAATAACGTGACGAGCGGCGCCTACCAAACGTACTACCAGCAGCAGTACGCCGCGCGCTAAAAGAGAAAGGGAAGGGCTTTAGCTCGGTTCACTAGCCCTCATTCTGCCTTTCTCACTCCCCATTTCTTACCTAACACGACGTGTATAACACTCCTTTTCATGACCAGCCGCTTGATAACCTGGCCTTCTTGGTAACCGGTGGGGCCGGCTTTATCGGCTCTAATCTGGTGGAATACCTGCTGAAGTACGGCGCCAAAGAAGTACGCGTGCTGGATAACTTCTCGAATGGCTTCCGCAAGAATGTAGCCTTGTTCGAAGGTAATCCGGCTCTGCGCGTGATTGAAGGCGACATCCGGGACCGGCAGACCTGCATTGATGCCTGTCAAGGCATTGACGTGGTGCTCCACCAGGCGGCTCTAGGTTCCGTGCCTCGCTCCATCAATGACCCCATTACCAGTAATGATGTGAACGTAGGTGGGTTCGTGAATATGTTGGTGGGCGCTAAGGAAGCGGGTGTGAAGCGCTTCGTATACGCGGCCTCGTCCTCTACCTACGGTGACCATAAGGCCCTGCCCAAAGTTGAGGACCGCATTGGCAAGCCCCTCTCGCCCTACGCCGTGACCAAATATGCCAATGAGCTCTACGCCGACGTGTTTGGCAAAACCTACGGCATGGAGATTATTGGGCTGCGCTACTTCAATATTTTCGGCCCGCGCCAGGACCCCAACGGGGCGTATGCAGCCGTTATTCCGCTCTTTATCGATGCCGTGCTGGAGGGACGTCCGCCCCGCATGAACGGCGACGGGGGCCAGACCCGCGACTTCACCTTCGTGGAAAACTGCGTGCAAGCCAACATCAAGGCGGCGCTGGTGCAGAACCCGGAGGCCGTGAATCAGGTGTACAACGTGGCCGTGGCCGACCGTACCTCGCTCAACGACCTGTTCAACATTCTGAAGGAAGAAGCCGGCTCCGACATCACCCCCGAGTACGGCCCCGACCGTGCTGGCGACATCCGCGACTCCCTGGCCGACATCAGTAAGGCCAACAACCTGCTCAACTACCAGCCTCAGATTCGTATTCGAGAAGGCCTGCAAAAAACCCTGGAATGGTTTAAAACCCATCAGGAGTTTATTGCCGAGCGAAACTAACTACTTACTCAACAGCGCAGTCAGCGCCCCAGACATACCGCCCTCCCCATGAAAGGTATTATCCTCGCCGGCGGCTCCGGCACCCGGTTGCACCCGCTTACCCTGGCCGTGAGCAAGCAGCTCATGCCCGTCTACGACAAGCCGATGATTTATTATCCCTTGTCGATTTTGATGATGGCCGGCATCAAGGATATTCTCATCATCACGACGCCCCACGACCAAGAGCAGTTTCGTAAGCTCCTCGGCGACGGCCAGAACCTGGGTTGCAACTTCCAATACGTGGTGCAGGAAGTACCTAACGGGCTGGCCCAGGCCTTCGTGCTCGGCGCCGACTTTATCGGTGACGATAAGGTAGCCCTAGTGCTCGGCGACAATATCTTCCACGGTGAAGGCATGGAGGAGTTGCTCAAAGCCAATAACAGCCCCGACGGCGGTGTGGTATATGCCTACCACGTGCACGACCCGGAGCGGTATGGGGTAGTAGAGTTTGACCAGAATAACAAAGCCCTCAGCATTGAGGAGAAGCCCAAGCAGCCCAAGAGCAACTACGCCGTGCCAGGCCTCTACTTCTACGATAACGAGGTAGTGGAAATTGCCCGCAACCTAAAGCCCAGCGCCCGCGGCGAGTACGAAATCACCGACGTAAACCAGGAATACCTGCGCCGGGGCAAGTTGAAAGTGGGCATCTTGGGCCGGGGCACGGCCTGGCTGGATACCGGTACTTTCGAGAGCCTGATGCAAGCCGGTGAGTTTGTGCGGGTAATTGAACAGCGGCAAGGCCTGAAGGTTGGCTCTATTGAAGAAGTAGCGTACCGTCAGGGTTTTATCGACGCCGACCAATTGCGCAAAATTGCCGAGCCCCTGCGCAAAAGCGGCTACGGCGACTACCTCATGCACCTGCCCGAACAACTGGTAGTGAAAGGCTAGCGCAGTAACTGACTCGCAAACCCAACGGCCCGGTCCTCTAAGTTGAGAACCGGGCCGTTGGGTTTGCTACCGGCTGGTAACGTGAGCTGTTGTCAAGAGTCTCGCTTAAAATACAATGCCTGCCCCGAGTGCTACCAGCACAATCAGGTAGGAAGGCACCCGGTCCCAGAGGAGCACCAGAAAGGTAGCGGCAATCAGAATCAGGTTGACGGAGGTATCGGGCAAGGGGTGGTAGAGCAAAAAAGTGGCGGCGCACACCAACCCGGCCGATACGGCGTTGATGCCCTCCAGCGAGGCCTTGATAACCCGGTAGCGTTTCAGCTGATCCCAGAAGCGAATCAGGAAGAAGATAAGCAGTGTGCCGGGCATGAAGATACCTACGGCCCCGACTAAGGCCCCCAGCAGTTGCCCATCCAGGCCGCTACCGTCGCGCCGCATGGCTAGGGCTCCAATGTAGGCGGCAAAGGAGAAGTTGGGGCCCGGCAGCGCCTGTACCATACCCAGCCCCGACAGAAACTCCTCGGCCGTGAGGTAGTGCTTAAACTCCACGAACTCGGTGTAAAATAGGGGTGCTAGCACCTGCCCGCCCCCAAACACGAGGCTGCCGTTGCGGTAGAAGTTCTCGAACAGGCGCACGGGAGCAGCTGAGTGTACTGGCCCAGCACGGCCGCCCCCACAAACACACCCAGCCACAACACAAAGTTCGACCACTCAATGCGCAGGGGCACCTTGGGCTCCTGCGGAAGCTTCCGGTAGCGGAAAGTAGTTACCAACCCACCCAGCAGCAGCAGCAACGGCATCAGCCAGGGCACCTGAAACTGGTACACCAGCATGGCAGCTACTACCATCAGGGCCACGGAGGTCTTCGTGTGAATTACCTTCTCGGCAATCTTGTAGGCGGAGTACGCCACAAAGCCGATAGCTACCGGCTGTACATACTGCACCAGTCGGGCCACTTGGGCTTTGTCTAAATAGCTGATGGTCAGACCCGCGGCAGTCATGATGCACACCGCTGGCAGCATCCAAACCAAAAGGGTGAGGTAGGCTAGGTTAGGTCCGCCCAGCCGGAAGCCGATGGCGGTAATGGTTTGGGTGGAAGTGGGGCCGGGCAGAATTTGGCACAGGGCCGTGAGTTCTAGCAGCTCGGCGGCCGTCAGGTAGCGGCGCTTATCCACCAGTAGGCGCAGCATCATGGCCAAGTGCGCCTGCGGCCCGCCAAAGGCCGAGAGCCCCAGGGCGGCCACGTCCTTGAGGAAAATGATGTTGCGCACCCGCTTTACCCGTTCCGAACGGCGAGAAGGCGGGGCCAACTGAATATCTTCTTGCGGAATCAAGGGCGAAGGCAAAGGCGGGTGGCTACCGAACAAGGAAGCGGAAAGCCGCCGGAAAAACAACCGGCCCCGGCTACATAAAGCAGTCGGGGCCGGAAAGTTAGCTGTGTTCTTCCGAGGAAGGCGGAAAGTCTGGTAGTATCATTGAGTAAACCACCTAACCTTTCTGCCCCGCTCGAAAAGACAATCGTAATTACTTTTTCTTCAGGCCCAACTCAATCAGGCGCTCATTCAGGAACTCACCGGCGGTAATGTCGGCCTCCTTCTTGGGGTTGTCGGGGGTTACGCAACTCTCCAGGGCGGCCAAGCTCATTTCCGAGCGCGGGTGCATGAAGAAGGGAATGCTGTAGCGCGAGGAGTTCATTTTCTCGCGGGGCGGGTTTACCACGCGGTGAATGGTGCTCTTGAGCACGCCGTTGGTTAGGCGCTGCAGCATGTCGCCTACGTTTACCACAATCTGGTCGGGTAGGGCCGTAATCGGAATCCACTTCCCGTCGCGGCGCAGCACCTGCAGGCCATCGGCTGAGGCACCCATCAGCAGGGTAATCAGGTTAATGTCGCCGTGTTCGGCGGCGCGTACAGCGTCGGCGGGTACAGCGTCGGGGTTTTCGATGGGGTAGTAGTGAATGGGACGCAGAATGCTGTTGCCGTTGCGCACCTTATCGTCGAAGTAGTTCTCGGGCAGCTGCAGGTACAGGGCAATGGCGCGCAGCACATCTTTGCCGGCGGCCTCCAGCGTTTTGTACGTAGTCAGCGAAGTATCGGCGAAGCTGTCTACCTCGTTGGGCCAGATGTTGTCGGGGTATTCCGACTTAATGGGGTCATTGGCATCGTCCACTTCCTGGCCGACGTGGTAGAACTCCTTCAGGTCGCCGGTGTTGCGGCCCTTGGCGTGCTCCTTGCCCTTGCTTACGTAGCCACGCTGGCCCGCTAGCTCCGGCTTTTCGTACTGGCGCTTTACGTCGTCGGGCAGCGAGAAAAAGGACTTTACATCGGAGTAGAGCTTCTCGGTCTGCTCGTTGGAAAGACCGTGGTTTTTGAGGGCTACGAAGCCGATGTTCTGGTAAGCTTCGCCGAGTTGTTGTACGAAGCGGGCTTTGCGCTCAGGGTCACCGGAGCGGAAATCAGCCAAATCGAGGGAGGGAATTACCTCCAGCAGCTTTTCTTCCATTGTGAAGAGAAAATGGTACTTGTGGGGGGACGGTACGAGGGGCGCAAGGTACTCAAAAAATGCCCGAAGTGCCCAGTTCTGCCTCCGGTCCGAGACACATCGGGGTGCAACTGTTACCTTTAGAACTGAGTCTGGTAGCGTTGGGTTTCGGCAACCTAATTTTCCCCTCAGTCGGCCAGGTTGGCTGGGTGGCAGGAAAAACCAGTACCCGCGGTGGAAGTAGCCGGGGCACAATTTTCTTTTTTAACAAGGAATTAATAAAACTCCGGGCTGATAGGCGGTACTTTTAAGGCCGCTTTCCCCGGCCCCGAAACTTCCGGCCGGTTCAGGACGTCTTGAGGACTCTGGACGTCCATTTAACAGGAGGTATCTCCCGAAAGCTTTTGTTTTGGCCTTGATTGTATGAACGTTACTAAGTTACTGTTGTCGCTGGGGTTGGTTGTCGGGGTGAATACATTGGCTAGGGCGCAACACGCCGTGTGGGCGGCGAAAATTGTAGCCGTCTCGTCGCAGAAAACGGAAGGCAAGGAGCCCTTCTCGCCGGAAAAAGTATTGGGTGAGCCAAATGCTACCCCGCTGGGCCAGGCCAGCAATGAGGCCTGGATTCCGAAAAAGGAAAGCAACAACGAGTTTATCGAGGTGCGCTTTGGCAAGTCGCTGGTAGCCAAGCAAGTGACGGTCGTGGAAAACTTCAATCCGGGCTCCGTTTCTAAAATCGAGCTGGTGGACACCCGTGGAGCCAAGCACCAGGTGTACACCAATGACAGCCCCGGGCCCGTGCCCGAGCAGTTTCGCTCCCTGCAAGTCACGTTCTCGCCGGGTACGTACCGCACCATTGGGGTAGTAGTTACCATGAACACCAAGGCCGTGAACGGCGTCAACCAGATTGACGCCATCGGCATTGCCGATGTGGCCGAGACGATGGTGAAAAAGGAGTTCAAGAACGAGCAGCCCGGCGTGACCTTCGATTCGGCCATGGTGAACCTGGGCCCCAACGTCAACTCCAAGTATGTTGACACCCACCCGGTTATCTCGCCCGATGGTCGGACGCTGTTTTTTGCCCGTCAGGAAAGCCCGCAGAACGTAGGCGGCGCCAAAGACGTGCAGGACGTGTGGTACAGCAACCTGAGCAACCCCCAGAAGAAAACCTGGAACCAAGCCAAGAACATCGGTAGTCCCATCAACACCACCGGCCCCAACGGACTGGCCTCGGTGTCGTCGGATGGTAATACGGCCGTACTGATTAACGTGTACAACCCCGACGGCTCCCTGGACCCCAAGGGCTTGAGCTTGGCCCGACGCACCAAAACCGGCTGGAGCCAGCCCGTCAAGATTGAAATCGAGGATTTCTACAACAACGACGAGGAAAACGTGGATTACTACCTCGCTACCTCGGGTAAGGTGCTGCTCATGGCCGTGGACCGGCGCGACGGGCAGGGCGAGCAGGACATCTTTGTGAGCTTCATGAAGGCCGACGGTAAAACCTGGAGCAAGCCTAAAAACCTTGGAGCCAACATCAACACCAAGAAGCCCGAGTTTGCCCCCTTCCTGGCCGCTGATGGCAAAACCTTGTACTTCGCCTCGGAGGGCCACGGTGGCTACGGCAAGAGCGATGTATTTTACTCCAAGCGCCTCGATGACAGCTGGACCAACTGGACCAAACCGCGCAACCTGGGCGCCAGCGTAAACTCCCCGACTTTGACGCCTATTACACCGTATCGGCGGCGGGTGAAGATGCTTATTTGGTATCGGCGCGCAACGGCATTGGCGGCTCCAAGGACATTTTCCGCATTAGCCTGACGTCTACCTTCCGCCCGGAGGTCGTAACCCTGGTGCGCGGCAAGGTGCTGGATGCCGCTTCCAAGAAGCCGGTGGCCGCTACCATCCGTTACGAAAACCTATTGACCGGAGAGGAAATTGGGGTGGCCGAAACCAGTCCCATTGACGGCTCTTACACCATTGTACTGCCCTCGGGTGCCCACTATGGCTACCGGGCCGAGGCCAAGGACTACCTCGCCGAATCGGACAACCTGGACGTGACGGACCGCCAGAAGTACTCGGAGGTAAACCAGGACTTGTACCTAGTGCCCTTCGCCGTAGGCCAGAGCATCAAGCTGAACAACATCTTCTTTGCTCAGAGCAAGTACTACCTGCGCGAAAACTCCTACCCCGAGTTGCTGCGCCTAGTGCGCATCCTGAAAGACTATCCGCAGGTAGAAATCAAGCTGGAAGGCCACACCGACAACCAAGGCGACCCACAACTAAACGTGAAGCTCAGCCAGGACCGCGTAAACGAGGTAAAGAAGTACCTGGTTAGCAAAGGCATCAGCGGCAACCGGATTACCACCGAGGGTTTCGGCGGTAGCAAGCCCATTGCCAGCAACGACCAGGAAGAAACCCGCAAGCTCAACCGCCGGGTAGAGTTCCGGATTACGAAGAAGTAAGGCTCTTCTCACGCTGCAAGGAGCGAGAAGCAATAAACCCACCTAGCATCCTGAGCTTGCAAAGGATGCTAGGTGGGTTTGGGGTTTTATAGCTTTAGGTATTAGCTACTGATTTAGCTCAGCCGGCCTTCGTCGCGGCCGGGTTTGGTGCTGCCGCTTTGGCCGCCGGGGTTAGCAATGGAGTCGCGCATGTCAGTGTCTGACTGCATGTTGCGCATCTTGTAGTAGTCCATCACGCCGAGGTTGCCGGAGCGGAACGCTTCGGCAATGGCCTTGGGAATCTCGGCTTCAGCTTCTACTACCCGCGACTTGGCTTCCTGCGTTTTGGCGCGGTTTTCCTGCTCCATCGCCACGGCCATGGCGCGGCGTTCCTCGGCCCGGGCTTCGGCCACGCGCAGGTCGGCGGAAGCTTGGTCGGTTTGGAGCTTGGCCCCGATATTTTCTCCGATGTCCACGTCGGCAATGTCAATGGAGAGAATTTCGAAGGCGGTGCCGGCATCAAGGCCCTTGCTGAGCACCAGCTTGGAAATCTTGTCAGGATTTTCGAGCACCTCTTTGTGGGAGCGGGACGAGCCGATGCTGGTCACGATGCCTTCGCCCACGCGGGCCAGAATGGTTTCCTCGCCGGCCCCGCCCACGAGCTGGGCAATGTTGGCGCGCACCGTAATGCGGGCCTTGGCAATCAGCTGAATGCCGTCCTGTGCCACCGCCGCCACATTGGGCGTATTAATTACCTTGGGATTCACGGAGGTAGTCACGGCCTCGAACACGTCGCGCCCAGCCAAGTCAATGGCCGTGGCCTGCTTGAAGCTAAGCGGAATGTTGGCTTTATCGGCCGAAATCAAGGCTTTGATAACGCTGGGAATGTTACCGCCAGCCAGGTAGTGGGTTTCCAAATCGTTGGCTGTCAGCTCCAAGCCCGCTTTAGTGGAAGTAATCAGGGAGTTGACGATAAGGGAGGGCGGCACCTTGCGTACGCGCATGAAGGCCAACTGAAACAAGCTAACCCGCACTCCCGAGAACAGCGCCGTAATCCAGAGGCTGATAGGGAAAAAATACAGAAACACCAGCAGCACAATGCCACCGACAACAATCGGGAAGAAGGGGAAGTCCATGCGAGATGGGAAAAGGGAAGAAGGGTAGTGCCAGACGGCAACTAACAACCAAAAAATGAGAACGTGGCCGCTGCTTAGGCCACGCCTTCTACTACAATGCGGTTGTGCTCAATGCCCAGCACCCGCACCTGGGTACCGGCGGGCACAAATTCGCCGCGCGTGGTTACTTCGCGCCGGTCATCGTCGAAGAGTACCGTACCAGCCGGGCGCAGGGCCGAGAGGGCGCGGCCGGTGGTACCGGGCTGCACATCGGGGTGGCGCACATCCTGCACGCGGGCGTGGTTGACGTTGGTTAGGGCCACCCGGTTGATGGCCCGGGGCCGCAGCCCCAGATACACCAGCACCCCGATAGCCACCGTGGAGCTACCCAGCAGAATGTGGCCGGTAGTAGCGCCTAGGTCGCGGTAACTAAACCAAATTCCGGCCGCCAGCAGGCCAAATCCTACCAGCCCTACCACGGTAGTGCCCGGAATGAAAATCACTTCGGCTACCAGAAACAGCAGGCCAAATACAAGCAGCAGCGCAATCGTGAGCCAGTCCATAACGGTAGGAGATTAGGTTGAGAAAAGATACGCAGAAGCTGGCTCAGTGGCACAGGAAGTTTAGGCAGCGGCCCGCGGCAACCTCACCCTGACTGGCGCGTTAGCAGAAACTATGAGCCGTGCATTTACTAAGGAAGACGATTCGCTGGAGGCCCCCATTATTCCACCCCGCGCCGCCCTGCCGCCGGGTACGCCCAACTACGTCACCCCCGAAGGCTTGGAACTGCTACGCCAGGAGTTAACGGCCTTGGAAGCTGAACGCACCTTAGCCGAAGCCAACCGGGAAAACGATGCCGACCGCACCCGCCGCCTCACCGTGCTCAACGGCCAACTCAGCGCCCTCAACTCGCGCCTGGCCAGCGCCAAAGTGGTAGACCCGCGCAGCCAACCGGTTAAGGAAGTGCGCTTCGGCGCTACCGTTACGTTGCGGCCAGTTGGCGGCGGCAACGCGTCTGAGCGGCGCTTTACTATCGTGGGGGTAGACGAAGCGTCAGTCGCGGCGGGCAAAGTGGCTTTTGTTGCCCCCATTGCCCGCGCCGTGCAGGGAGCCAAGCTAGGCCAACGCGTGCAGGTACGGCTCGGTGCCAAGGCGGAGGAAATGGAGGTAGCAGCTATCCGCTACGGGCAGGACTAAGCGAGCCTATTTATGGGTAGGGAACCTGCCGGCGGCTCCGGCGTACTACCGCGCATGATGCAACAACGCGAAGTAACCGACTCTCATAATACTACCTGGACCTGCGTACAAGCTTACGCCGGAGTAGAAACCGCCGCCACAGCCGAGGCCGTGGAGCGCAGCGCCACCAACCAAGGTGGGGTAACGGTGGTATGTACTCCTCGCGGCGGCGCCCAAACTGTGCGTCTGGAGCTGGCTTCCGATTGGCAGCAAAACCTGTCGGATGAGGAGTTGCAGCAAGCCATTGCCGCCGCCCGGTAAAAAGAAAAGCCCCTCATCCTAAGCACTGCTCAGGATGAGGGGCTTTTTACTTGCTACTCAAGGTAGCTTTAGTAAGCGCGGGCGAAGTGGGCGCGGCGCGTGGAAGGCTTGCCCGTCACGATGCAAACGCCTTCTTCCTCCGGCTCAGCCAGGGCCAGGCAGCGGATGGTGGCCTTGGTTTCCTCCTTGATGCGCTCCTCGGTTTCAGAGGTGCCATCGTAGTGGGCCACCACGAAGCCGCCTTTGCCATCGAGCACTTGCTTGAACTCCTCGTAGCTTTCCACGCGGGTAGTGTGTTCCTCGCGGAAGTTGAGGGCCCGGCGGTAGATGTTCTGCTGAATGTCCTGCAGCAACTGGTCCACGCTGTTCACGATGTCCGAAAGGGGTAGGGTCAGCTTCTCCTTGGTGTCGCGGCGAGCTACTTCCAGGGTGCCGGCGTCCAGGTCGCGCATGCCCACGGCAATACGCACGGGCACGCCTTTCAGCTCCCATTCGGCAAACTTGAAGCCGGGGCGCTCGGTGTCCCGGTCGTCTACCTTCACCGATATGCCGCGCTCAATCAGGCCCATTTGCATGGGGCGGATGCGCTCCATCAGCTCGTCGAGCTGGCCGGTTTTGTAGATGGGCACAATCACCACCTGAATCGGGGCCAATTTGGGGGTAGCACCAGGCCTTCATCATCAGAATGAGCCATAACCAGGGCGCCCATGAGGCGGGTGCTCACGCCCCAGCTCGTGCCCCACACGTACTCCAGGCCGCCGGCCTTGTTGGCGAACTGCACGTCAAAGGCCTTGGCGAAGTTCTGACCCAGGAAGTGAGAAGTGCCCGCCTGCAGGGCCTTGCCATCTTGCATCAAGCCCTCAATGCAATAGGTTTCCAGGGCGCCGGCAAACCGCTCGTTTTCAGTTTTTACCCCTTTCACTACGGGTAGGGCCAGCCACTCTTCGGCAAACTGGGCGTACACCTCCAGCATCTGGCGGGTTTCGGCCAGGGCTTCCTCGGCGGTAGCGTGGGCCGTATGGCCTTCCTGCCACAGGAACTCGGCGGTGCGCAGAAACAAGCGGGTACGCATCTCCCAGCGCACTACGTTGGCCCACTGATTGATCAGTAGCGGCAGGTCGCGGTAGCTCTGAATCCAGTTTTTGTAGGTGCTCCAGATGATGGCCTCCGAAGTGGGGCGCACAATCAGCTCCTCTTCTAGCTTGGCGTTAGGATCAACGCGCAACTTACCTGGCTTGTCGGGGTCATTCTGCAGGCGGTAGTGCGTAACGACGGCGCATTCCTTGGCGAATCCTTCGGCGTTTTTTTCCTCCGCTTCAAACAAGCTTTTGGGCACGAACAGCGGGAAATACGCGTTCTGATGGCCAGTGCGCTTGAACATATCATCGAGGGTGCGCTGCATCTTTTCCCAGATGGCGTAGCCGTAGGGCTTAATCACCATGCAGCCCCGCACGGAGGAGTTCTCGGCCAAACCAGCACGCTTTACCAACTCGTTGTACCACAGCGAGTAATCTTCACTGCGCTTGGGCAAACTTTTGCTCATATTCAGAGTATCTTAGAGGTAGTGAAAAAGTTCCTTTTTTTGGTACAAGATTTGTCGCACAAAAAAGGGCACCGTTTCGGGTCCAAATTACGTTATTAAATTCGGAGGTGAAGGCCCGTTTCTGGTCCTGGCGCCGCCGGGTCATCTTCGCTCTTCATCTTCCGGATCATTCCTTACGCGCAAGCAGCCATGAAAAAATTATTTCCATCCGTGTTACCCGCCATGGCCCTGCTTACGCTAGGAAGCTGTGCGGGCACATCGGCCCTCACCTCCACCACGGAGACGGACGGTGTTTATTATTCCCAGGACCGCACGACGGCCGTGCAAACTACTACTGTAGCCAGCACCGAAGAAACTACCGATACGAGTGGCGACGTAGCCAACCCCGACTACGCCGGGCCTACTAGTTCCCGCTCCAGCGGCAGCTCAGAGTACTACGATGACGATTACTACGCAGCCCGCCTGCGGCGCTTCCACCAGCCCTCATACCGGGGCTTAGGCCTAGGCTACTATGATTTCGCCTACACCGATCCTTTTTGGTACGGTGGCCCGGCGTATTCTTTCTACGACCCCTTCTATAGCCCGTACTGGGGTCTGGGTTCCTACGTGAACATCAACATTGGCTTCGGCCGGCCTTGGTACCGTCCGTGGGGTGGCTACGGCTATAGCCCCTACGATTACTACAGGTACAATCCCTACGGTTACGGCTTTGGCCGGCCCTGGGGCGGCTACTACGGAGGCGGCTTTGGTAACTACTATGGCGGTGGCTACTATGGTGGTGGCGGCTACGGCGGGGGCGGCTACTTTGGGGGTAGAGGTTATGACCGAGTGCAACGCTCCGTTGTGACGGGCACCCGCAGCCAGATGAACAGCACCACGGGTGGCGTTACGGGCAACACGCCTCGCGCCACAACGGGTAGCCGCACGCGCAGTGACATGGCCGAAAGCGGTTTGGTAGCACCCGGCGCCAGCAATTCGGCGGGCGTTACTGCCACGCCTGCTGCTTCGCCAACGGGCGGGCGGGGGCGCTACCGGGAAACCTTACCTACCGACAGGGCTCAGCCTACTTCGCCTACCTCAACTGAGGGTCGGGTAGCGGAGGCTACACCCGCTACCACTGCGCCGCCCGCGCGCCGGTGGCGCGTACTCAGCGAAAACAACACGGGAGCCGCCACGGAAGCTGGCACCGAGCCCACCCGTAGCCGCCGCGCCTGGGATAATACGGCGGGCACGCGCAGCCAGGCTAGCGAGGCCGGCGGAACCGTTGCGCAGCCGCGTCGGGAGCGAGTGTACCAGCAGCCTACCCGTACCTACTCTGAGTCTTCGGGCTCTTCGGAATCGAGCCGCTCGTACTCGCAACCATCCCGCTCATACTCTGAGCCCTCACGTTCTTACTCCCAGCCTTCCCGCAGCTTTGATGGCGGCGGCAACAGTGGCGGAAGTAGCGGAACCCGCAGCAGCGGAGGCGGCGGAAGCAGCAGCGGCGGTCGGGGCCGGGGTAACTAAGTAACCGGGCCCTCGGGCAACTCATTTTTATTTTATGTGTAACGCCGGCTCCAAAGGGAGCCGGCGCTTATTCTCACCCACATGAAAAACCTGAAATATTACCTGGCCGCGGCGTTGCTCGGCCCGGCTAGCTACGGCTTTGCCCAAAGCGCATCGGACGCGCTGCGCTTTTCCCGTACGCAAATTGGCGGCACGGCGCGTACCCTGGGCATCGGGGGCGCCAGCTCCGCGGTGGGTGCCGACTTCGGAAGCATCTTGACTAACCCGGCGGGGCTAGGCCTGTTTCAGCGCTCAGAAATCAGTTTCTCGCCTGGGTTTGGTTCTAGCAATATCTCCACTCAAGCCTTTGGTACCAGTAGCTCCGACTCGCGTAACTACCTGCAAGTCGGAAGTTTAGGTATTGCCTTTTCTGGCCGCCGGCCCGATGGGGACAACCCTACCCCGTGGCGCGGTGGAACCTTTGCTTTTGGCCTGAACCGCATCAACGACTTCAACCAGAACCTGCGCTACTCTGCTACCCCGCCCCTGGACCAGGATATTCTGGAGCGGCTTAATAATGTGCCTCTTGATCAGCTAACGATTCTGGACGACCTCGCCTACGAGGCCTTGCTAACGGAGCGGGATGATGAAGGAGCCTACATTCCAGGGGACTACGACGCGACGGGTCAGCTCACGCAACGCGAGACTATTCAGCGCAGCGGTGGCCAGACGCAGTTTGACTTCGGCTACGCGAATAGTTACCAAGATAAGCTGTACGTAGGCGGAGCCATTGGCATTGTGAGCACACGCTACAACGTGGTATCTACGCTAACAGCCACTGACCCAGCGGCGCCTAGCAGCGCCCCCGGCACTGCCTTTGCCAATCTGAATTTGCGGGAAAATATTCAAACCCGCGGCACAGGTATTAATGCCCGCCTCGGGGTCATTTACCGACCTAACGACGTCTTACGTTTGGGCGCTTCGGTGCAGTCGCCTACCTACTCCCAACTGGTCGAAACGTACAGCGCTTCCCTGGACGTAGCCTACGATACACCTATTACGCTGCCAAACGGCAGCACCTTCTCCTCGGGCAACGCCAACTTTCCGGCCGAGGATTTGGGTTACACCCTCACGTCGCCTTTCCGGGCTACGGGGGGCGCGGCGCTGGTGCTGGGTAAATATGGTTTCGTGAGTGCCGACGCAGAATACGTGAACTACGGGCAGGCTCGTTTTGGCTACGATGACACTGACACCAATAGCAGCGGCGTAGATCCTACCGACTTGGGCCCTACCAACGATGCCATCAAGCAGCAGTATCAGTCGACGGTAAACCTGCGGGTAGGTGGGGAACTGCGCCTCGATATCTTTCGGGTTCGGGCCGGCTTCGCCCACTACGGCGACCCGTACAAAAACAACAGTCGTATAGACCGAAGCCAGAATTTCTACACAGGCGGGCTAGGGCTGCGCCAAAAGAATTTTTTCCTGGACGTAGCCGGGGTATACTCCTCGGGCAACCAAGTATACACGCCCTACGAGCTAGCGAATCCGCAAAAAACGCCTGCCATCGATGTGGAGGACAAGCGGTTCACGACTACCCTCACGGCCGGCTTCTTATTCTAGCGCCTGCTATATACTATGCACCAATACAAGGGGCTCCTCATTCAATGAGGAGCCCCTTGTGTTAGTATGGACCCTGGCGCTACGTAGGCTCCGGGCCCGATTACTTGCTGATTCTAACTTCCAGCACCAGCGTCGGGATGCCGGTGGTGATGATGTCCTGCACCAGCACCAAGCCGTACTTGCTGTCAGGGGCTGGGGTTTGGAAGGCAATAACTTGGCCTTTGGTCAGCGTTCCTGTGCTGGTAGTGCGCGGGGTAAACTCGGCACCCTGGGTAAAGGCCGTGGTGAAGGCGGTAAGAGTAGCGGCACCCGAAAAAGCCGCCGCGTTTAGTGATGTCCGCCGGATCAGCGTGCCGCGGCGCGTGCTCCATTTCAACCCCAACGTATCATCGAGGGCAGTGGCTAGGGTAGGGGCTCTGGTGCCACGCGCAGGCAAGTATACAAGGTCGACAATAGCTTGATTCGCGGCTAGGCTGTGCACCGAAAATTTAGGGAACACCAGCCCTTCGCGCAGGGCTAGGAAACTGCGCCGGCCGAAAGTTCCTCGCGCCGGCGCCTGGACTGGCACGGAGTAACTATGGTAAGCCTGGGCCGAATCAGAGCGACTGTAGCGCAGGCGTAGGCTGCGCTTGCCGCTGCGGCCTTCTTCGTCGGTGGCCTCGTAGCGCCACACCTCCAGCCCGGCCGTGGTGCGCGAGCTTAGCACGTGCTCAAACGCCACACGGTTTGCATTGCTGGTGGCCGGGTTCAGCACCGAATCAAGATAGGTGTAGGTGCGCGGCCTCAGGTTGTTCAGTTCGTCAGTGGTAGTAGGATAGATAATGGGCTCCGGCACAGGCAAGTATTCCGCCGTGATGGTCAGGCGCGTAATCGGACTGTCATCGGCTTCCGCGAACATCTTGACGGCCACGGTATCCCCGGCTCTGGTGAGGCGGCGGTCGGCGGTACTGAAGCGGGAGCTCCCGATTAAATCAACGCGTGGCCCCGACTCCAGGCCCGGCTCGCAGGCCGTGAACAGGGCGGGAAATAGCAGCAGAACTAGAAAACGAAAGCGCATAGCCACGAAGGTCGGAATTTGGGCCTGATTAGTTAGCAGCAAGGGCAAACGCCCTGGCGGAACGGTCGGGAGCGGGGCACGGTTCAGCCAGAAACCCCGGCCACGTGCAACCATGCTGCCCGCATTTCCTACCTTAACGGCTGATTCCCGCCGACATTTTACCTAACCCCGCATGAATTTCCGCTCCCTGGGCCTGGCCCTGTTTCTGACGACGGCCAGCCCGGCCGTGCTACCCGGCAGCGCGCCCGCCGCATTTGCCCAGCAAAAACAAAACATTACCCTCGAAGACATCTGGCAGAAAGGCACCTTTCAGGCCCGTTCGGTGCCCGGCTTCAACTGGATGAAGGATGGCCGCTACTACTCCTCGCTCAGCCAGGGCAACCTGGTACAGAACGACGTGACGACCGGCCAACCCGTGAAAACTTTGGTCAATGGCGCTGATCTGAAGCTGCCCGGCCAGAGCCAGCCCCTCGACGTGGACGGTTACAGCTTCAACGCCGATGAAACCAAAATCCTGTTCAGCACCGATACCGAGCCGATCTACCGTCGCTCTAGCAAGTCGTACTTCTTCGTGTACGACCAGGGTAGTAAGCAACTGGTGCCCCTAAGCAAAACGGCCGGCAAGCAGCTCTACGCCACCTTCTCGCCCGACGGGAAGCGCGTGGCCTTCGTGCGCGACAACAACCTGTTTGTAGTCGATTTGGCTACCATGCAGGAAACCGCCGTGACGACAGACGGAGCCCAGAACCGCATCATTAACGGCGGTACTGATTGGGTGTACGAGGAGGAATTCGAGTTTGCCCAGGGTTTCCAATGGTCGCCCGACTCCCGGCAGCTGGCCTACTACACCTTCGATGAAACGGAGGTGCCTGAGTACAACATGCAGGAGTGGGGCCCGCTCTACCCCAAAGACTACCGCTATAAGTACCCCAAGGCTGGCGAAAAAAACTCCATCGTGAGCATTTCAACCTATGATGTGGCCGCCGGCAAAAACACCAAAATGGACGTGGGCCCGGAGCGGGACCAGTACATTCCGCGCATCATCTGGACCCAGACGCCCAACCTGCTCAGCATCCGGCGCATGAACCGCCTGCAGAACAAGCTGGAGATTCTGCACGCCGACGCTGCTACCGGCAAAACCACGGTAGTCCTGACCGATACGGACCCGGCCTACGTGGAAGTAAACGACGATTTGCGCTACCTGGCCGGTGGCAAGGAGTTCCTGTTCAGCAGCGAAAAGGACGGTTACCGCCACCTCTACCTATACAACATGAACGGTAAGCTGACGCGCCAGCTGACCAAAGGCAACTGGGAAATCACCAGCATTGATGGGTTCGATGAGAAGAAGGGCCTGGTGTACTTCACGAGCACCGAAGCCTCGCCCCTGCAGCGCCACCTCTACCGCGTAGATTTGAAGGGCAAAGGCAAAACCCGCCTCAGCGAAGCCGGCTCCGGCAACGACGCCGTGAACATGAGCGCCGACACCCGCTATTTCCTCAACTACCACTCCCAGGCCGGTGAGCCCCAGGTAGTAAGCCTGCGCAACGGTCAGGACGGTAAGCTGGTGAAAGTGCTGGAAGACAACGCCGCCCTGCGCCAGAAGCTGACCCAATACAACCTGGGCAAGCTGGAGTTTATCAACTTCAAAACGGCCGAAGGGGTAGAGCTGAACGCCTCGGTGCTGAAGCCCGCTAACTTCGATGCCAGCAAGAAATACCCCGTGCTCATGTACGTGTACGGCGGCCCCGGCTCCCAGACCGTGAAGGACGATGTGGGCGGCGGCATTGCCTTCACTAACTACCTCTGGCACCAGTTGCTGGCCCAGAACGGCTACATCATTGTGAGCGTCGATAACCGCGGCACCGGCGCCCGGGGCGCGGCCTTCAAGAAAAGCACCTACGCCAACCTGGGCAAGCTGGAAACCATTGACCAGGCCGAAAGCGCCAAGTACCTGGCTACCCTGCCCTACGTGGACAAGTCGCGCATTGGCATCTGGGGTTGGAGCTTCGGGGGCTACATGACGGCCCTGGCCATGACCAAAAACGCCGATATCTTCAAGATGGGCGTGTCGGTAGCACCCGTAACCAACTGGCGTTACTACGATTCCGTGTACACCGAGCGGTTCCTGAAAACACCCCAGCAGAACCCCCAGGGCTACGACGACAACTCGCCCGTACAGTACGCCGACAAGCTGAAGGGCAAGCTCCTGCTAGTGCACGGCACCGGCGACGACAACGTGCACTTCCAGAACTCGGTAGCCTTCACTGAAGCCATGATTAAGGCCAACAAAGACTACCAGACGCTCTACTACCCCAACCGCAACCACGGCATCTATGGCGGCAACACCCGCCTGCACCTCTACCGCCAGATGACGGATTTCGTGCTGAAGAACTTGTAGGGCCTCACCCCCGGCCCCGCAACTGCTTCATGCGCAGTATCCCGTGGAGAGGGGGAGTCAGACGTAGGCCGTTCTACGCAGCACTTTCGGCTCGCGCCTCAAGCACTGCTACCTCTTTGTACCTGTAACGCGAAGTTCCACTTCGCGACCCACCTGAATGGCACTCACACGAGGACTGTTCTAGCGGGTCGCGAAGTGGAACTTCGCGTTACATAGCATAGGCTTCACCCCCATGTAGAAGCCGGTAGCTGTTCCGGAGGCGCGAGCCGACGGGGCGGCGCTGCCGGAATCGTCAGGCTCCCCCTCTCCACGGGAGAGGGGGCCGGGGGTGAGGCCCTACGACAATGCCTGCGGGGCGGTGAGCCGGCACCGGCAGGGCGGGTTTTGTCCTGGGGCAGGGCACAAACTCCTGGTTGTCGTTGGGAGGTAGCAGAATGCGGCCGGCTTGCCAGTCGGCTTTGGCTTGCTCAATACGCTCCCGCTTCGAGGACACGAAGTTCCACCAAATGAACCGCTCCCCTAGTGGCTCGCCGCCCAGCAGCATCAAGGTACTGGCCTCACGAGCTACTAGCACCGGGTCGATGCCGGGGGTGAAGACCAGCAGCTGGCCGGAGCCGTAGCTGCGGCCGTTCACTTCTACCAGCCCTTTGGCCACGTAGGCGCCGCGCTCGGGGTGGCCGCGGGGCAGGCCAAACCGGGCCCCGGGTTGCAGCACCACGTGCAGGTAGAACAGCGGCGAATGAGTGCGTACCTCATTGCGCAGGCCGAAGGCGTCGCCGGCAATCAGGCGCATCCACACGCCGGATTCCGTGAAGATAGGCAGCTCCTGGGGCTGGTAGTTAGTGAAAGCGGGGTCAGTTTCCTCGTCTTTTTCGGGCAGGGCCACCCAGGTCTGAATCATTTCCAACGCTCCGCCAGCCAGGGCGGCCGGGTCCTCAAACCGCTCAGAGTGGGCAATGCCCGAGCCGGCCGTCATCCAGTTGACCTCACCTGGCCGAATAATTTGCTCCACCCCGAGGCTGTCGCGGTGCGTGACCTGCCCCCGAACAGGTAGCTAACCGTACTCAGGCCAATGTGGGGGTGAGGCAGTACATCCAGCTCGGGCAGCTTTTCCGGGGCGAAATTAACTGGCCCGGCGTGGTCCATGAAAATGAAGGGGCCTAGCATGCGGCGCAGGCGGTAAGGCAGAATGCGGCGCACCTCAAAGCCGGGGCTCAGGGCCGCTTGGCGCGCATCAATAACAAGGTCGAGCATACGCGGAAAGGCTAAAAGAAAAGGACTTGGCCGTAGCAGCAGACGCTCTGCCGGGCCGCAGAAGCAAAGATGAATAGAACTAAACCTATTTTCACTCAACTATTTAGCAGAAAAGCGTAACCTTGGATCAATAAAACCGGTGTTTACCGCGTAGAGTGACCCTATGCCGATGTCTACCCCAATTCGTCTCCTTTTTCTGAGCATAACCGGTACGCTGCTAGCAGCCTGTCAGCCGGAGCGCACCGCCCAACGCCCCGAGCCTGCCGC
Source organism: Hymenobacter sp. 5516J-16 (assembly GCF_022919335.1). NCBI lineage: Bacteria > Pseudomonadati > Bacteroidota > Cytophagia > Cytophagales > Hymenobacteraceae > Hymenobacter > Hymenobacter sp. 5516J-16. Next base: position 2,537,537 of record NZ_CP095058.1, read on the forward strand.
TGCTCCCGCTCTGGCCGATTCCCTAGCCTACGATTCTCTGGCCCAGCCCGTAGGCGCTACCCCCGTGCGCCGCGACTGGCACCGTCTGGAGCAGCCCACCAGCCGCCGGGCCCCTTTGATTGTGTACCGGGGCAGCACCCGCCGGCCCGCCGGCTTGGGGCCGAAGCGCCGCCCGCCGAAGCCCGCCTTCATGACCTGACCCTGAAAGCCAGCGAGTATTTCCAGATTGACCCCACCAAGCCTGCCGAAGTGCGCGGCCGCGAAGGTACCGTTGTCCGCATTCCGGCCGGCTCTCTGGTGGATAGCCGCCAGCGGCCCGCTACTGGTGCCGTGTGGGTGGAACTCAAAGAGTGCTACGCCGCTTCCGACATGCTGCTCTCTAACCTGCTGACCGAAACGCTAGCTGGCGCCCCCCTGGAACTGACCGGGGCCGTGCTGGTACGAGCCACGGCCGCAGGGCAACAGCTACTGCTGGCAACTGGTCGCAGCTTGCAGCTAGAGTTAGCCGGCGGCCACTCGGCGCACCCGCTTTTCTACGGGCAAGCGGCCCCAGCCGCGCCAGTGCGGTGGCTGGAAAGTGAGACTTCGGCTACCGCTGCGGCTTCGGAACAGATATACACCACGGCCCAGCAGATGCCCCGCTACGGCCAAGGCCCCGCCGATATTAACCGCCTGATTCGCTACCCCCGCCAGGCCCAGGAGCGCCAGACGCAGGGACTGGTCTTCGCCTCTTTTGTGGTGGATGAGGCCGGCCGGGTTCGGGCGCCCCGCATCCTGCGCGGCCTCGGCGACGGTTGCGACGAAGAAGTGCTGCGGGTGCTGCGCCAAACCTCCGGCCGCTGGACCCCGGGGCAGCAGGATGGACGCTTCGTGAAGGTGAAAATGGTTTTGCCCATTCGCTTTAATTTTCAAGCTGGTATGGCCTCGGCCCCGGAGCCGGCCGCTTTGCCTGAGCCAGCGGAGGAAGAGGAAACCCTGGCTGCTTCGGATGAACTGGCCCCGGCTCCAAATGCCTTGCAGCCCACCAAGCTGGGCTGGCTGGCCGTGGGGCAGCCGTGGGCCGGGTCGGCGGCGGCGCTCTACGTGCCCTCCGCTACCCCCGCCGACGGGGACCATACCACCGTGCGCCTGCTCATTCCGGGCCGCCGCATAGTGCTGGCTGGTACTCCCCAGGACGCTGGCTACCAATTTGCTACGGCTCCCAGTGGGGCGGCCGTGGTAGTGCTTGGGTTACGCTACGAAAACGGCACGCCCTTCCTGGCCCGCCGGGAGGCTACCACCGGCGGCGCTCCTTCCGATACGCTGCACTTCCAGGAAACCACCCTCACTGATCTGGAAGCTGCCCTAGCCAAGCTGGACTAGCTGACATAAAGCTCTCAAGCAGATTTTTTCGGGTAAAATGACGGCTTAGCTACCGGTAAAGAACCAACCGAAGTTTTTACTCTGAACACGGCCAGCTAAAAGCACTTTTGAAGTAGGCCGTGCACTCCCAACTGGGCCGACAGGTAGGGCTGGCCCGCCAGGGCAGAATTGGTATCTTGCCTGACGTTTTTCTACTGCACCATGGGACTGCCCGCTACACCACTATCCTACGTTTCGCCTGAGGACTACCTCGAAGCCGAACGCAAAGCTGAACACAAACACGAGTACTGGGACGGCGAAATCCGGGCCATGTCTGGGGCCAGTTTTGCCCACAACCGGATAGCCGCCAATCTTGGGGTGAGATTCACTTCCAGCTCAAAGGCAAAAACTGCTCGGTGGTGGGCAGCGACCAGCGCGTGCAGGTCCTGAGTGAGTCCACGTTTGTGTATCCAGACTTGACGGTGGTCTGCGGTCAGCCTCGATTTGAGGATAACACCAAGCCTGATACGCTGCTTAATCCCACGTTGCTAGTAGAAGTACTGTCGCCGACTACCAAAAGCCACGACCGGGGCGACAAATTCTTTCTGTACCGTCAGATTCCGGGCCTGCAGCAGTACCTGTTGCTTGACTCCCAAAGCGTCCACGCCGAGTTGCACACCCGGGATGAGCAAGGGCGCTGGATTCTCGTTGAAACCTCTGACCGTCAAACAGTCCTGGAATTGAGTAGCATTAATTGCCGCATTGCCTTGACGGATGTCTACGCGGGTGTGTTAGAAGGGTAGAAAGTCCCTTTCTTAGAGCTTCACGCACACGTTCTGCGCCTCAGTGAAAAAGCGTAGGGCTTCCAGGCCGCCTTCCCGCCCCAAGCCGGAGTTTTTCATGCCCCGAACGGCGTGCGTAGGTCGCGGTGCAGCCAGGTGTTTACCCATACCACGCCGGCTTGCAGCTGGTGGGCTACCCGGTGAGCCCGAGCTAGGTCACGGGTCCAGACGGTGGCGGAAAGGCCATAGTCAGTGCTGTTAGCCCAGGTTAGGGCTTCTTCTTCGTGGTCGAAGGAGTAAGCGTAACAACGGGCCCGAATATTTCTTCTTGGTTCACGCGGCAGTCAGGGGCTAGGCCTTCGAATACCGTGGGCTGCAAAAAATAGCCCTCGGCGCAACGACCGGGTACTTGCACCCGCTGTCCGCCCGCCAGCAGCCGGCCGCCTTCCTGGTGGGCTAAGTCGATGTAGGAGAGAATCTTATTCAGGTGTGCTTCGCTAACAATGGCCCCTTGCCGGGTGCTAGCCTCCAGCGGGTCACCAACGGTCAGCGCCTGCACCTGGGCCAGAAAGGCGGCTTTGAACGGCTCGTACACGCTGCGCTCCACGAAGATGCGTGAGCCACAGAGGCAAATCTGGCCCTGGTTGGCGAAGGAGCTGCGGATGCTGGTTTGCACGGCGGCGTCCAGGTCGCAGTCGGCGAAGATGAGGTTAGGGTTTTTGCCGCCCAGTTCCAGGGAAAGTTTTTTGAACTGCGGGGCGGCCGTGCGGGCAATGTGGACCCCGGTAGCCGTGCCGCCGGTAAAGCTGATGGCCTTGATACCCGGATGCTCCACCAAGGCCTGGCCAGCGCCCGGACCCGTACCGTGCACAATATTGAGTACTCCCGCCGGTAGCCCGGCCTCTCGGCTTAACTCGCTGAGCAGAAAGGCCGTGTAGGGCGTGACTTCCGAGGGCTTGGCTACCACGCAGCAGCCGATGGCCAGGGCTGGTGCTATTTTCCAGGTAAAGAGGTAGAGCGGTAAGTTCCAGGGCGAGATGCACGCCACTACGCCCACCGGATGGCGTACCGTATAGTTGAGCGCCACGCCTTCCTGCAGATAGGTTTCAGTGGCAAAATGCTGGGCAGCCGTGCCGAAAAAAGCGAAATTGCTGGCCGCTCGCGGAATGTCCAGGGTGCTGGCCAAGCTCAGCGGTTTGCCATTGTCCTGACTTTCGGCCTGGGCCAGGGTTTCCAGGTTCTGGTCAATCAACTCCGCAAGGCGCACCAGCCGGCGGCCCCGTTCTTCGGCCGGTAGGGCCCGCCAGGCTGGAAAAGCGGCCGTAGCGGCCTGCACCGCCCTGTCCACGTCAGCCGCATCCGAGTCGGGTACCTGCCCGAACACCTGGCCGGTGGCGGGGTTGAGCAGGGGCAGGTATCGGCCGGCGGCGGGTGGTTGAAGCTTGCCGTTGATGAAGTTGCAGAGCTGCAGCATGAGCAGAAGGGCGTAAGACCCCGCCGCCCGCCTACCGCTGGGGTTGGGCCGGGGGCTCGGGCAAGTTGGAATCCGACACAATATACAGGGGCCGCTGGCGCACGTTGGCGGAAAGCCGGGCAATGTATTCACCGATAATACCCACGGCAATCAGCTGTACACCGCCCAAAAACAGGATGCTCACCATTAGGGAAGGCCAGCCGGGCTCGTACTCTTTCGTGACGAAGCGGGAGTACAGGGTGTAGAGCATGACCAGAAACGCAATGCCCGACACGATAAAGCCACTGACGGTAGCCGCCTTCAGGGGCACATCGGAGAAGGCCGTGATGCCGTCGAGGGCCAGTTTGAACATTTTGCGGTAGGTGTAGCCAGTTTCCCCGCCCGCCCGCTCGGCCCGGTCATACTCCAGGTAGGTCTGGCGGTAGCCAATCCAGGAAATTTGCCCCCGAATAAACTTGTTCTGCTCGGGCATGCGGCGCAGGGCCTCTACCACCTTGCGCGAAATAACCCGGAAGTCGCCGGTATCTACGGGAATGGAAATGTGGGTGATGCTGGCCAGAATGCGGTAAAATAACTTGGCAGTAAGCTTCTTGGCGGCGCTTTCGCCCTGGCGGGAGCGGCGCTTGGCGTACACTACCTCGTAGCCCTCCCGAAGCTTTTCCAGCAACTGCGGAATCAACTCGGGCGGGTCCTGCAAGTCGGCATCAATGATGCACACAGCCTGTCCCCCGGCCCGGTCGAGGCCAGCCGTCACGGCAATCTGGTGCCCAAAGTTGCGACTGAAATCGAGGTAGCGCACCCGCGGGTCGCGCAGGGCCAGGGTCTGAATTAGGGCCAGGGAATGGTCGCGGGAGCCGTCGTTAATAAAGATAAACTCGTAGCCGCCAGGCAACTGCATGGGGTCCAGCACGTCCCGCAGCCGCTCATACAGGGCCGGAATGTTGGCTTCTTCGTTGTAGATGGGAATGATAACGGACAGGTCCATGGGTGGGGCGGGTGGGAAGACAAGCGGGTGCATGTTCAGGAAACCGGCTTACGGGCCAGGGCAAACACGCTCACGCCCACCGGCAGGTTCAGGTGGCGCAGCAGGCGGTTTTCAGCCTGCAGCAGCCAGATTAGGGAGCGGTTCAGGGGCTGGGGTAGGGCAGCCAAGTCCCCGGTACCGCCGGTCTCCGCGGGCTTCGTGCCACTGGTCAGGCGCTGGGCCTGCCGGATCAGGTAGGTTGGGAAAAACAGGGAGAAGTTCCAATATGAATGGCGCAGCACCTGCAGCTGGCTGGTTTGGAGGGCCTGCTTCAAGGTAGCCCCGGTGTAGCGGCGGAAGTGGCGGTTTACCACGTCGTGCTGGCTCCAAAGCTGCTGATACGCAGGTACGTACACCAGCAGCTGCCCGCCAGGCCGCAGCACCCGTCGCCACTCGCGCAGGGCCTGATGCTCGTCCTCAATGTGCTCCAATACATCGGAGGCTACTACCAGGTCAAAGGAAGCATCCGGAAAGTTCAGCCGGGCCCCGTCCATTACCGACACGTTCGGAATCTGGCGCTGGTGGGCCAAAGCAATGGCTGTTTCGCTGATGTCGATGCCGGTCAGGTTATGGAAGCCGGCCTCTCGTAGCTGCTGCTGCAGGGGCCCGCCAGAGCACCCAATTTCCAAAATAGCCGCCGTAGCCGGCAAACCCAGGCGCTTTATCTGGTCAAACACAATGTCGCGCCGCCCCGAAACCACCAGTGATTTTCCTCTAGTTGATGATAAAGAGCCTCGTATTGAACTTGCATAAGGCGAAAGTACGGAATGAGTTAACTCCATGCCTGCTACCCAGGCTGAGTTGTCCGTAGTGAGCAGATAGTCAGATTCTAATGGCTAAGCTCGCTACGTTTGGTTTCCAGCATCAACCCGCGGTCAGGTGTGCCATACGGGTAGCAGTTTCCCTAGCTCGCCGGTAGCAGCGCCCGTTGTTAAACGCCGGTACTCACGTCCCGCTATACTGATGCGGTAGATTACAAAAGCGTAACCTGATGGCTGGCAAATACCTTTACTTTTACATTCTGAACCTATTAGCACTTCTTCGCGTGATGAAAAAATTACCCTGGGCCCTGCTGGTGCTGAGCCTGGCTGGCTGTGGCGAAAAAGCCTCCCCAAGAACCACGACACCTTGATTTCGAACGATTTCGAAAGCCTAGAAGGATGGGTGAACGACTTGAATACCACTTCCCTCACCCGCGAAAAAGCGCACTCTGGCCAGTACTCGCTGAAAGTAGATGGCACCACCGAATACGGCCGGACCTACACCAACCAGCTGGGCAAGATGCACGATACCCGGCCTAAAAAGCTTAAGATCAACGCCTGGGTATTCGTGTCTGGCGCCCAGGCCGGTGCCAAACTGGTGACCGTAATAACTGATCCGGCCCCCGATGCCAAGCCCGCCGTGTGGGATGGCCTCGACGTGGTAGCCGCCGTGAAAGGCCAGTATGGGAAGTGGGTGGAAATCAGCAATGAGCTGACTGTGCCCGAGAGTGTGACACCCACCAACAAGTTTCAGATGTACCTATGGCGCACCGGCGGTTCGGCCCCGGTGTACTTAGATGACCTGACCGTAACGGCTGTTGAGTAAATACCTGGCAGCAGGTAGTAAAAAGTCCGGCCGGTGCAGCTTCCTGATTTGGGGGAACTGCACCGGCCGGACTTTTCAGTGGTCAAGGACTATTTCGCTAGCGGAAAGCCGTTGAGCACGGGTTGCTGCTGAGCATCAAGCCAGTACACGTGGGTACTGCGGGGCCGGATCAGCAGGTCATCCACCACAATATCGGCCCCACCCATTTCTACCTTTACTCGGTTGGCCGGGTTGCGCAGGCGAATGGGCAGGCTGAAGCGGGCCCAGTCGCCGTGGATTTCAGTGGATTCCTTCAGAGACAAGTCCAGGCGTTCCAGCTCTTGGCCTTCGGGCGTTAGCTGCCGGTAGCTGATGTAGGGCAGCCAGTCGGAAGTTTTGGCGTAGGCCCAGATGCTCAGTTCGTAGGTTGTCGTGTCCGTTGCGCCGGGTAGGGAACCATCGAAGATGGGAAGCATGCCTTTGGCGGCGTGGGCGGCGCCAGGGCGGGTGAAGCTTACGCCGCCGGGCGCGGTTTTCTCCTGAAAGCTGCGCCAGATAACCGCCGGTCCGGGGGCCGTGCGCCACACTTCCCCTCGCGAAGCAGCTCCGCCTGGTGGGCCGTAAACCAGGCGCGCTCGGTGGCCGGCCGCTGGGTAGTAAAGGCCGAGAGGGGTAACTCATAGAGCTGAACCAGGGGCGTTTCCGTCAGCAGCTTGGCCCCGCGCCGGAGCAGGGCTTGCTCGGCGGGCCGCAGGGCGTCACGGCGGGAGGCTACCACCAACAATGGCTGCTGGGAAGGCAACTGGCTAGGCCACGATTTAGGCGTGAGGTCGGAGGAAAACAGCTCTAGCAGGCGTAGCGTCTGCTCCGTGGAGGTGCGCGACATCATGGTGGCGGCCACCGGCCGGTGCAGGCTGAGTGCCGCCCGGAAGCTTTCGGCCGCGCTTACGTCGATGATACCTGACAAGTCAAACTTCTCGGAGCCCAGCGAAAAGTACGGCATAGGTAGAATAGCCTGATACTGATCGGGGTAGTGGCCGGAGCGGGCGAGGAGCTCAGCGTAGTTGTTGCCGGGCCGGAGGAAGGTATCGGCCACGCGGTTAGCCAGCAGGGGACGGGTAATAGCTTCTAGCTGATACTTCGCTTCTAACCCCCAGACGAGCAGCACTAGCACCATGATCAGCAGCCCCACCCGGGCCGCACCGCGCTGGCGCAGAAACCGGTAGAGCTGCCAGTACTGCACGGCGGCCAGCACCGCGGCTACGTAGTAGAAAATCCAGGTAAAACGGCCCAGGGAGCGGAATTGCTTAAGTGCGGGCAGCCAGTCTAGCAAGGGCTCGAAGCCGGGTAGCTTAAAAGGCAGACACATGGCAAAGGCCAGCACCAGCCCCGCGGCCCATACGGTGGGTTGCAAAGAATTGGGGAGGGTGGGGCGCAGCACCCGCCGCCAATGGCGGTGTACCAGGTGCCAGCCTACGCGTACTATCCACAGCACTAGGCCCAGCACTACCGGCAAGCCCACGTAGGCCACGCCTTCAAAAGCAGGGTCGCCGGTATGGAAAATAAACCGAAAGACGGACTTAAATGGCTCAATAGCCGGCCCGAACACGGCGGCCGGACTGGAGTGGTACACAAAGAAGCCGTAAGGGTTGGTAGGCCGATCGGTGATGGGGTCGAGCCAGCTGATCCAGGCCTGAAAAAGCACCACCGGCAGCAGCCCCGTAGCCAGCAGCCAAGCCGGCATATGCCACCACCGCGGCAGCCAGCTCGCGGCCTGTTGAACCAGCAGCACCAGAGCCGTAGCGGCGGGCAGCAGCAGCGCGTGCAGCAGATAATACGGATGGATCAGGGCCAGCAGCACCGTGGCCAGGGTATACAGAACTACCCACCGAACCCGAGCCGGCAGCGTAGCCGCTTCCGTTACGCGCAGCTGCACGTACCAGAGTAGCGGCACTACCACCGGAATAGCCAGAGTATAGTGCCCCCAATGCGGTGAAACTGGGGTGAAAGAAAGACAATGCACAGGGCGCTAAGGGCGGAAAACCAAGGCGCTACCCCGCCCCGCCGAATTAGGGTGTACACCAGCGGAGTAGCCGGCACCGAGGAAAGCAGCACCGTAAGGTTGAAAACGCCCAGGGCATCGTGCAGGCTTAGCCCAAACAAGTTTTTCCAGACCTTGAGAATCCAGGCTAGCAGTGGGAAGCCGTCGGTGAAGAGAAGCAGCTCACCGTAAGGGTAGTGCATGCCCGTAAACTGCATTCCGTGGTCGGCCTGCAGGTAATAGAGCAGGGAAAAGTACGACTTAAGACCGTCGCCGCCGGTAGTGAACAGGTACTGGGAAGGATGCAGGAGCAGGGGCCCAACCCGAAGCCAGAGTATAATCAGGTGAAGCGCTACCAGTGCTGCCAGCCAGTACCGGTCGGTAGTGGTAGGGCGCGGTAGTGTTCGGGGCGAAATCATAGGGCGGAGTCAGAAGCCAAGGAATCGGAAGGGGGGCGCACGGGGCGCAGGTCGGCCAGGCCCGGGTCAGTTTCCCGTACCAGGTAAGGCGGGCGCTGCTTGGCCTGCACGAAGAGCTTACCCAAGTACTCGCCCATGATGCCCAGCACCAGCAGCTGAATGCCCCAATAAAGAGCACGCTGATTAGCACGGAGGCCCAGCCCGGCACGGCATCCTGGGTGAACACCAGAATATAAAGCGCATATAAGGCGTACAAAAACGCTAGCACCGAGATGCCCATGCCGGCCAGGGTAGCGAAATGCAGGGGTCGAACACTAAACGAGGTAATACCATTGAGGGCCAGCTTCACCATTTTGCGGACCGTGTACTTGGTTTTGCCTCGGAAGCGCGCATCCGGCGTGTAAGCCACGCGCTTCTGCCGGAACCCCACCCAATGCACGAAGCCCCGCAGGAATAAATCCACGTCGGGGCTGTTGCGCACGGCCTCGGCTACCCGCCGGTCGATCAGGCGGTAATCGGCCGTGCCGGGCTCAAAATCAACGCTCGACAGACTGTTCATCAGGCGGTAGAAGGCGGCCGAGGTTTGCCGCTTCAGCCACGGCAGGCGCTCATCGTCGGCACGCTGGGTATATACAATATCGTAGCCATTAAGCCAGTGCCCTAGCAACTCAGGCAGCAACCGGGGTGGGTGCTGCAAGTCGGCATCCAAAGAGATAATACAGTCGCCGGTGGCATAGTCAATGCCCGCGCGCAGGGCACTCTGGTGGCCGAAGTTGCGCGAAAGCAGGACGTAATGAATTTCGGAATCCTTGGCCCGTAGTTCCCGCAGAATGCGCTGGGTGCCATCCGTGCTGCCATCATCCACGAAAATAAGCTCCCGCTCGTAACGGCCGGGCAGGTGCTCTTTTACCCGCGCCGCTATTTCCGGTAGGTTTTCCTCCTCATTATAGGCCGGAATAACAACGGATATCTTCATGCAAGCAAGAACCTCTAAAATGCGGAACGCGGAAAGGAGCGACCATGGATAAAAAGGGGTGCCCGCGGTGGTCAAAACTACGGGATATCCCGTGAAGTGCCACATCCTTATCGTGCTTTAGCACTCCGGCTTGGCCGGCTTCCAGGAGCTTCTATCTTTGCCGGGCTCCTTACGGCCTTATTGCTACGTATGCTGAAATTTTGCTTTCCCCGGCTGCTGGGTGCCACTTTGTTAGCGGGAGCTACGGCGTGCTCAGCCCCCGCCCCAATGCTGCCTCTGCCGAACAGATTACCTTTAATGACTTTGAAGCCCTAGACGGCTGGGGTACTCCCGTTCCGTCCCTGACTACCGAGCAAGCGCACTCCGGCCGGTTTTCAATAAAAGTTGATGGCGCGCAGGAGTACAGCTTCAACTATTCCAACGCCTTGGGGAAGGCCAGCACCAACCGCATCAGCAAGCTGATGATAAACGGCTGGGCCATGCGGGCCGGCAAAGATGGCACTGCCACGCTGGTAATCGAAATAACCGACCCCGCCCAGAACCGCAAACAGCTGTTCTGGCAGTCCATCAATTTCGCCGATGAACTCAAGGAAGTAAATCAGTGGCAGCCCTTCAAACGGGAGTTTGTTTTACCCGCTGGCCTCACGGCCGATAAGGAGCTGCGCGTGTACCTATGGCGCAATAGTGCCGCCCAACCCGCCTACCTCGACGACCTGACCCTAACCCGTCTGGAATAGATAGGCCTGAATCATACTGAAGCACAACTAGATTCAGTATGAGTCTTTGTCGCCTACTAACTGATTGGTTTAGAGTAGAAATCCTGTTGCTGTCCGGCGCTTTCGTCAGCCAATTTCTTTTTGACTTGCTATGCTTAAACATGCCTTTACTGCGGCGTTGCTACCGGCCCTGTTGCTGACCGGTTGCTCCTCGAATCCTGAAGCGGAAGTGACGGCTGGCGCGCAGCCTCTCGCCGCTACCAGCTTCGAGAACTTGGATGGCTGGCTGGCCGATTTGCCCACCCGCACCACGCTCACCCGCGACAAAGCCCACACGGGCAATTACAGCACCATGGTAGGCCCGGGGCAGGATTTCAGCTTGGGTTACATGAACGCGCTGAGCCGCCTCTCCCCGAGTGGCCCGGCCAACTCACCATAGGAGGCTGGGTACTGCTGCCCAGCGAGCAGGCCGCCGCCAAACTGGTTACCGAGGTGAAAGGCCCCACGGATAAAGAACCTTCTCTGCTTTGGGTGGGAGTTGATTTGGCGAAAGCGGCCAAGGGATTCAACAAATGGCAGTACGTGGAGCAAACCATTACCCTACCCGCTACCGCCAAGCCCGATAGCCGCCTGCTGGTGTACTTATGGCGCGCCGACAGCAAAGAGCCCGTCTACCTCGACGACCTGAAAATCACGCTGGCCGGTCAGAAATAACTTGTCTGCAACTGACAGATCAGGCAGCAGCGGCGGAAAATTGTTTATTTCTGCCACTGCTGCCCGATCTGTGTTGTGAGGGCGCTGCTTAGTTGACTACCTCCACCGGCAGGCGCAAGCGCACGGGCCAGTCGCGGTAATCTTTGCTGATGAGGCTGATTTCGAAGGTATAACGACCCGGCTGGCGCGGCGCCTGCAGCGGCACGGTTTGCGTCCAGGGCTGCCAGACGTCGACCTCCAGGGCTACTTCCATAGGGTTCGTGTCGGAAGGCCAGTCGTGCGACTTGTAGAATGCCGTGCGCAACAGGGTGGGGTGGGGAACCCGCGTGCCTGAGTGCAGGGGCTGGGCTGCCGCGGGTACGTTTATCTGCACCTGTACCGTTTGCTGACGGCCGGCCCGCCACGTAGTCGGCACTGCGCCGGGCAGCGACAATTTCACCTGCTGATGCGCGGCAATGTAGGGCCGCAGGGCCGCCGTATCGAGTGGGGGTGGGGTGTTGAGGACGCGGTAGACGGCGGTGTTTGGGAAGCGACAGTAGGTAGCGGGCAAGTCGGCCGTGTTCATGGTTTCAAAGGGCCCCAGCAACACGCCCGGGCGCGAGCCAGCCTCGGCCAGCTGATCAATATCCCAGCCTACCCGCACGGTCTGCACCGAATCGGGGCTGTGCCGGGCACTGACCATCATGGTTTCACTGGCCGATGCCCACCAGGGCCAGCCCGCCCGCAGGCGGTGCGGGTCCACGTTATCGGGGTACATAATGAACTTTCGCTCCGGATACGTACTGGTGTAAGCCAGCAAGTGGTTGAGCCACTGTTGATACGCTGTGTACGGCACGTGGCGGTACCAAATCAGCCCGAGCCGGGCCACTAGTACCACCGCCAGCAAGGAAGCCACCAGCACGGGGCCGCGCCCGTTCCAGCGCCGCTCCAGGGCCGGCAGCAGCTCCAGAGCAAAGGGAACCGCCACGAAAAGCGTAAGCGGCAGGTACAGGTTTTCTAGGTAAGTAGCCTCGGTGTAGCCCGGGTTCGAGACGTTAATAATAAAGGTATAGCCGGCCACAAAGCCCCACATGAGCCCCAGCCGGAGCCAGGCCAGCCAAGTACGCTGCCAAACGTAGAACACGGTAAGTGCCAGCAGCAGCAAAGGCAAAGCCAAGAAGCCGTGGGTGCACAGCTGCCAGAAAGTATCGAAGCTGCCGATGGCCAGGTAGTTCGGAAAGTACTTTACCAAATTGGGCGTGAAGGTCATGTGGGTCGCCTCGTAGGAGCCAGGCGGAATAAGCATGGCGCGCAACTGGTACATGCCCAGGGCCAAGACCAGCATGCCATAGTACGCCCAATCCCGAAACCGGCGGTTCAGCAGCCAATCGTAGGCCCAGATAAAGAGAAACGGCAGGATGATAAGCGGGTGCCCGAAAATAAAAACCGGTACCAGCGCCGCCAGAGCCAGGGTGCTAAACCGCAGTTGCAGAGGAGCTTGTCGGGCCACTCCAGCGTAAAACAGCAGCAGTGCCGCCAGGCCCTGAGGCAGCTCCGACTGCGCCCAGTAGAAAGTTCGGGACGCTAGCAGCACGTAGAGCAGGGCCACAACCAGGGCCACCTGCTCGTTGCGAAACCAGTAGGCGCAGGCCAGAAAAACCCCAGGTAGTACAGAATAAATACCACCGAGTACAGCCGCAGCACGGCATCCAGTGGCAATCCGGCTTTCAAAGCCAGCAGTGTGGGTAGCTGGGTGACGATGGCCACGAAGCGCCGATTCTGCACGAAAAGCGCCTTGTCTTTTAGGTAGATAAACAGGTGGTAGGCCAGGTCGTAATAGGCGGCCCGCTCCAGGTAAAAATGCCAGGCAAACAGCAGCAGAACCAGCATGGTAGCCAGCGCCAGGCGCAGCGGCCACCGGGTGGCATATTGTTTAGAAAGAAGCATAGTTGGGGTGGCAAGGGCGCATGGTGGTGGGCCCGAACAAAGAAGAAACCGGTGCTGCTGCCGGTCCTAGCGAGCCAGCAGCCCGTACTTCAGAATGCAATATATAGCCCGGAACCCGTCGCGCCAGCCGATTTTCTTGCCCTCGGCGTAGGTGCGGCCGTAGTAGCTGATCCCGACTTCGTAGATGCGCACATTCGGTACCCGCGCTATTTTGGCCGTTACTTCGGGCTCAAAGCCAAAGCGCTTTTCCTCCAGCTGCAAGCCCTGAATAAGGTCGCGGCGGAACAGCTTGTAGCAGGTTTCCATGTCGGTCAGGTTCAGATCGGTCACCATGTTCGAGAGGAAGGTGAGAAGCCCGTTACCGATGCTGTGCCAGAAAAACAGGATGCGGTGGGGCCGGCCGCCCATAAAGCGGGAGCCAAATACTACGTCGGCCATGCCCCGCAGAATGGGCCGGATGAGCAGGTTATATTCTTCCGGGTCGTACTCCAGATCGGCATCCTGAATAATCACGTACTCGCCGGTCGCCTCCCGGATGCCAGTATGCAGGGCCGCGCCTTTGCCCTGGTTTACGCGGTGGCGCAGCAGCCGAAGCCCTAAGGCGGGGTAACGGGCGGCGTACGCCTCAATTACTGTCGCCGAATCATCAGAGGAGCAGTCATCGACCAGAATAATCTCTTTTCCAATATTATTGACCAGCTCCAGCTCACGCAGCACATCTAGAATTTGGTGGATAGTGCGGGCCTCGTTATAAACCGGAATGATGATAGAAAGCGTACGGAAGGGTACCAAAAGCAGCAGCGTTAAAGGCAAAGAACAACCAAAGATATCGGTAGCACCCAGAAACCAGGGCATTTGGCACTGCATTAGCCCCAGCTGCAGACTCTAGGCCGCGTAGGGCTCAGGCCCTACAGGGCTACAGGCTGCTGGTACGGCCCCATCCACGGGTACATTGATGCCGGTGATGTAGGCGGCCGTTTCCGAGGCTAGGAAGGCCACAGCCGCCGCTACCTCTTGCGCCTGTCCGAACCGGCCGGCCGGAATGCCCCGCAGCATGGCTGCCTCCACCTGCTCGGTGGTCTGGCCGGTTTGCTCTACCTTCTTCTCAATCAAGGAAGTGTGGCGCTGCGTGACGGTGGCCCCCGGCAGCACGTTATTAACCGTAATGCCGTCGGCGGCCAACTCGTTGGCCAGGGTTTTGGCCCAGTTGCCTACGGCCCCCGAATAGTATTCGACACACCTAAGCCCGGCAGCGGCTGCTTTACGGAGGTGCTGATAATGTTGATGATACGCCCCAATGGCGCTGACGCATGCCCGGCACCAGGGCCTGAGCCAGCAGGTGGTTGCACACCAAATGTTGCTCAAACGCGGCCCGGAATGCCTCCACGGGAGCGTCTAGAATGGGTCCGCCGGCAGGCCCTCCGGTGTTGTTGACCAGGATATCGAAGCCGGTAGAGGTTTGCTCCAGGTACTCCCGTACTTGCTGGGCCAGGGTAGCGGGCTGACTGAAATCAGCTACAATGAAATCGTGCTTTTGCTGGGCTGGTGTGGGCAGGGCCGCCGCTACCTCGCGCAGGGCGGCTTCGTTGCGGGCTACCAGCGTGAGGGTGGCTCCGCGCTGGGCCAACTCCTCGGCTACGGCCCGGCCAATTCCTTGGGTGCTGCCGCCCACCAGGGCGCGACGAGAACGTAAGTCCATTAGTGAATTGGGGGTAAGGGAATAAAGGAAAGAATGAGGATGCGTGCCAAATATGCGGGCAAAGTCGGTAGTCCCGATACGCGGGAATGTCGTTATTTGCCGTGACGCACCCGTTGTCCCCCTACGTCTTCACCCCAGCGCTTTGCCTTATGATTCGGCCCTTCAACTTTCAGCAGTGGATTGAGCAGCACCGCCACCTACTCAAGCCGCCCGTTGGTAACCAGCAGGTATTCAAGGATAACAAGGATTTCATTGTGATGGTAGTGGGCGGCCCTAACGCCCGCAAAGACTACCACGTGGACGAGGGCGAGGAGCTGTTTCTGCAGCTGGAGGGCGACATAGTGGTGAAAATCATTGAAGACGGTCAGCCCGTCGACATCGAAATTAAAGCCGGCAGCATGTTCCTGCTGCCCGCCGGCGTGCCCCACTCCCCGCGCCGCCCGGCCGGCTCCGTGGGGCTGGTGCTGGAGCGCTACCGCACCCCCGGCGAGCTGGATGGCTTCCAGTGGTACTGCGAAAATTGCGGCCACAAGCTCCACGAAGAATTTGCCGAAATCACCGACATCGTGGCCCAGCTGCCGCCCATCATGAACCGCTTCTGGGCCTCCGATGCGTTGCGCACTTGCCAGGTATGCGGCACCTACATGGAAGCGCCCGGCTCTGTAATGAAGAATGAGGAATGAAGAATAAGCTTGCTGTAGACGCTAACTACCTATGGAGGCGGAGAATGTAGTGGCCGCCAAGTCGTTTGCTTTTGCTGTTAGAATCGTGCGGCTGTGCAGGCATTTGCGGACCGATCAGCACGAATATGTCTTGATTAAGCAATTACTGCGTTCTGGTACCTCTATTGGGGCCAACGTAGAGGAAGCCATTGGTGGCATTTCTAAAGCTGATTTCTCCCATAAAATCAGCATTGCTTATAAAGAAGCCCGCGAAACAAACTATTGGTTGAAGTTATTAGCAGCCACTAATACACTGACCCCCGCAGCGTTTACCAGCATTCAAACGGATTGCGAAGAACTCTGTCGTATTCTACGTGCCATTCTGAACACCACCCGCATCAAAAAGGAGAAAGAACAGGATACCGAACCATCCTGAACCCGCTTGCCCAGCGCCACTAGCTATGAACCCGCAGCAGAATTCTTCTCTCCTCATTCCTAATTCCTCATTAACAATAGACATCCACACCCATATTCTGCCCGAGCGGTGGCCTGACCTGCGGGAGCGGTATGGGTACGGCGGCTTTATTCGGCTGGAACACCACCGGCCTTGCTGCGCCCGCATGATGCAGGACGACCGGTTTTTCCGCGAAGTACAGGATAACTGCTGGGACCCCGAGGTGCGCCTGCGCGAGTACGACCAGTTGGGTACTCAAGTACAAGTGCTTAGCACCGTGCCCGTCATGTTTAGCTACTGGGCCCGCCCCCTTGATACGCTAGACCTAAGCCAGCTGCTCAACGACCACATTGCCGACGTAGTGCGGCGCTACCCTACCCGCTTCGTGGGCCTCGGCACCCTGCCCATGCAAGCCCCCGACCTGGCCGTGCGAGAACTGGAGCGCTGCATGAAAATTGGGCTGGCCGGCGTGCAGATCGGCTCCCACGTTAACGACTGGAACCTGGATGACCCGGAGCTGTTCTCAGTGTTTCAGGCCGCTGAGGAGTTGGGCGCCTGCGTGTTTATTCATCCCTGGGACATGATGGGCCAGCAGCAGATGCCCAAGTACTGGCTGCCCTGGCTGGTGGGCATGCCCGCCGAAAGCACCCGGGCCCTGTGCTCCCTGATTTTTGGGGGCGTGCTGGAGCGGCTGCCGCGCCTACGGGTGGCCGTGGCCCACGGCGGCGGCACTTTCGCCACCACCATTGGGCGCATCGGCCACGGCTTCGAGGTGCGCCCCGACCTGTGCGCTGTCGACAATCCAGTACACCCGAGCCACTACCTCGGCCGCTTCTGGGTAGACTCCTTAGTCCACGACCCGCGCCTGCTCGACTACCTGGCCCAAACCATCGGACCCGACAAAATCACGCTCGGCACCGACTACCCTTTCCCCCTGGGCGAAGCCGTGCCGGGCGAGCTGATTCGCTCCCTACCTTACCCCGACGATGTGAAAGCTCGCATGCTGGGCCAGAACGCCCTGGACTGGCTGGGTCTGGAAGCCTCGCGCTTTAAGCGGTGAGTTGGTTGAGTGATTTAGCGAGTTATTGACTGAGTTGTTATGGCGAGGAGGCACGACGAAGCCACCTGTCCTCTCCATGTGACCAGCGTAGTAAAGTGACAAGCCCTTGATGTATGGTTGCGTCGAGGGCTTGTCCTGTTTCAGGACGGATGGTGTCGCGCTGCTCGCCATTGGCACCTACTCACAATTTCACCACTTCACAACTTCACCGCTGGTATCTTTACTGCCGATGACCTTCGAACCCACCCTCGACTTTGCCCGCCAACTTGATGCGCAGGACCCGTTGCGCGATTTTCGTCAGCAGTTTCTGATTCCGCCCGCGCCCAACGGGGAGGAGTGCCTGTATTTCTGCGGCAACTCCCTGGGCCTGCAGCCGCGCACGGCCCGCGCCGCCGCCGAGCAACAGTTTCAGAACTGGCAGCAGCTGGCCGTGGAAGGGCACTTCAAGGGTGAAACGCCCTGGATGCACTTTCATCAGCGCCTGGAGGCGGCTTCGGCTCGCATTGTGGGGGCTAAGCCCGTGGAGGTGGTCGTGATGAACAACCTCACGACCAACCTGCACCTGCTGCTGATATCCTTCTACCAGCCCACTGCTACCCGCTACAAGGTGCTGATGGAAGGCGGCGCTTTTCCCTCCGACCAATACGCCCTGGAAACCCAGGTGCGCATGCGCGGCCTCGACCCCGACGAAGCCCTGGTGGAGCTAACGCCCCGCCCCGGCGAGCATACCCTGCGCACCGAGGACATTCTGGCCAAAATTGAGGAGCTGGGCGATTCGCTGGCTACCGTGCTCATGGGCGGTATCAACTACTACACCGGTCAGGTGTACGACATGGCTGCCATTACCCGGGCCGGCCACGCCGTGGGCGCTATGGTGGGCTTCGACCTGGCCCACGCCGCTGGCAACATCCCGCTGCACCTGCACGACTGGGACGTGGATTTCGCCTGCTGGTGTTCCTATAAGTACCTGAACTCCGGCCCCGGGGGCGTGTCCGGGGCGTTTGTGCACGAGCGGTTTGCCGACCAGCCCGAGCTGGTGCGCCTGGCTGGCTGGTGGGGCTACGATGAGAAGGAGCGCTTCAAGATGAAAAAGGGCTTCCGGCCCATGCGTGGGGCAGCCGGCTGGCAGCTTTCCAACGGGGCCATCCTGACGATGGCCGTGCACGAAGCGGCCCTAGCCATTCACGAAGCCGCTGGTGGCATGGAGGCTCTGCGCCGCAAAAGCGAGCTGCTGACGGGCTACCTAGAGTTTCTCATCACCCGCCTCAACTTACCCAAAACCCGCCTCGAAATCATTACCCCCCAGGACCCTGCCCAGCGCGGTTGTCAGCTTTCCTTGCTAGTACACCAGGGCGGCCGCGACCTATTTGAGCACCTGATGGCCGTAGGCGTTATCGGCGACTGGCGGGAGCCCAACGTGATTCGGCTGGCGCCCGTGCCGCTCTACAATACCTTCGAGGATGTGTACCGGGTAGGGGTGGTGCTGGCCGAGTGGGCCGGCCGCAACTAATAACACAATTTGGTGCCGGCGGGGAAGTTTTTCACTGGTAGGCGTTGTTATCCGTAGAGGGAAAAGCTTTCCAGCTGTTCTAGTTTCTGAATTAAGCACTACCCAATCATGGCCGAAGACTTCGCGGCGAAAATGAGCCGTAAAACCGACGCCGAGCTGCGCGACTACGTGGCGAACCGCTACCAGTATCGGGAGGAAGCCGTGCTGGCCGCCCTGGAGGAGCTGGCCCAGCGCGGTATGCCCGAACCGGGCGCGGCCTCCATCATTCAGGAATTGCAGGTTAGCCAGCAGGTAACCAACGAGCGGGAGCAGGCAGCCCGGGAGCGGGAAGCTGAGAACGAGCTGGCCCGGCGGCGCATGCGCGGCGACTACCCCGAGGAAGCCGAAGAAACTGGCCCGGCCCTGTATTCGCCCAGCACCATCACCATTTTTTCCGTGTTGTTCAGCATGGCGGCCGGCGGCGTGCTGCTGGCCCTGAACCTGCGGGCCCTGCGCCGCTTCGGAAAATCGTGGCTGGTAATTGGCTTTGTGGTGGCTTACGTGGCGGGCACTCACTTTGCGTTGCAGTGGCTGCAGCAGCAATATGGCAACCAATACATGTGGCTGGGCTCGGTGTTTAACATTGTGGCCATCGTCTTGTATAACGTGGTTTTCTGGCCCCGCTACATCGGGCTGACGCCGTACCGAAGCCGTCCGTGGGGCGGGGCGCTGCTAGTATGCGGTCTGATTACGCTGGTTTACGCCATTCTGTACGTGCGCTTTGGCCTGAATCCTACCCTGTAGTAAGGCGTGAAGCACGGGTTAACCTCTATTCCGCTGCCGGACGCCGATTTGCTTTTCGATCCGGCTTTCCTACCCCTAGCGCAGGCAAACGCCTTGCTGACGGAGCTAACGAATACCACCCCCTGGCGGCACGAAACTATTAGGCTTTTCGGCCGCGAGGTGCTGCAGCCCCGGCTCACAGCCTGGCACGGCGACCTGGGCGCCGCCTACCAGTACTCCGGCTTGCAGCTGCAACCTAAGCCCTGGAGCCCGGCGCTACGTAACCTGCGCCAGCGGGTAGAAGCTGCCGCCGACGCTTCCTTTAACAGTGTGCTGCTCAACCTTTACCGTACGGGCCAAGACAGTATGGGCTGGCACGCCGACGATGAGCCGGAGCTTGGCCCCGAACCCGTTATTGCCTCCGTCACGCTGGGCGCTACCCGCACTTTTCGACTTAAGCCCCGCCATCCCCAGCACACGCCGCACGCGCCCCTGAGTCTTCTGCTCACGTCGGGTAGCCTGCTGCTCATGCGCGGCCCCACCCAGCAGCACTGGCTGCACGCCCTGCCGAAAACCACCCGCCCGGTCGGCCCTCGGCTGAACCTTACGTTTCGGCAGGTGGCGGTGAAATAGGGAGGCAGTAAGGTGATGATGTAGCGTCTTGTCTTCTTACCTAACCGCACGAGCAGGCAGCGAGGAAGTGAGGTAGCAGCCAAGCCCCGTAAGCCAACGCAAAAAGCGCGGCCTTCCTACCCGGAAGGCCGCGCTTTTTGCGTTGCGTATGGCAGATCTTATTTGATATCCAGCTGTACGCCTACGTACACCAACCGCCCAATTTGAGGGCCGCCGTATACTTGAATGTTATTGGCATTGAGCAGGTTAGAGGCGCCACCCTGCAGCGTGAGGCCCATTTTAGAGAAGCTATAGCCTAAGTAGGCATCCATGGAGCTGTAATCGGAGAGCTGACCCACGGCGAAGGGTAGGCCGTATTCGTGGCCCTGGGCCCACCGGTAGTTCAGGGCGTAGCTCAGGTGCGAAACAACAATGCCGTTAGCGCCCACATTGTACTTGTGCTTGGGCGTGTTAAAGTAGGTCTGGAACTCCGCGTCCTGCACGTCGCTGCGGTCCTGCACGTTGAGGGAGTAGTTGGCCGCTACGTTCAGGAAGGGCGCGAAGGCGTAGTTTAGGCCCACGGCAGCACCCTGGGTGCGTACCTCCTGGTTGGCGTTGGTCCATACCTGCAGCATGCGGCCGGCAGCCGGCGTGGCAGGACGGCTGCCATCGGCGCTGCCCACAAAGCGCTGCGCCCCAATAAAGTCGTTGTAGTAGTTGCGGTAGTAGTTCACGTCCAGCACCAGCTTCTCGCTCAAGGCACCTTTGTAACCTACCTCATAGCTGCTCAGGCGCTCCAGTTCCAGAGCTGCCACGTTCACGGCCTGACCATTGGTGAGGCTGTAGCCCTGGAAACCATTACCAACGTTACCCAGCAGTAGCACTGGGCCCAGGTCTAGGCGGATGTACTGATCGAGCTGGGTGGGGGAGCGGAAGGCGCGGCCGTAGCTGGCGCGGAAGTTATGTTGGCGCTGGTTGCCGGCCGAGTACACGGCCGAAGCCCGGGGCGAAAACGCCGGCTTAAAGTTCTTGAAGGCGTCTAGGCGGCCGGCTAGAGCCAGCTTCAGGCGCTCGTCCAGCAGCTTTATCGTGAATTGCGCGTAACCGCCTACCTCGTGGTTCTGAATCCGGCCATCCACGTCGGAGTAGAGGTTGCCTTGGGAGCCCAGGCGGAACTTGCGGTAAGCGGCCCCCACAATCAGGTCGGTGGTTTCGCCTAGGTTGACGTTGTACTGCGCGTTGCCTTCGTTGAGTAGGGAGCTGGGGTTGATGCGCGCGCCGCGGCCAGGGGTAGCATCCTGCACAATTTGCTCGCGTAGGGCCGCAAATTCAGCACTGACGGGCGAAAGCTGCAAGGGCTGGGCGGCGGCCAGCGCTAGGGCTTGGGCATCGGCATCAGCTTTGCCATCGCGCAAGCGGGCCGTGTTGTATACCCTGGCATACTCGCTGAAATAACGCTGAGCGTACGTAACGGGCTTGCCGTTGGCGTCGAGTAGGCCGGGTACCGGGGAGTTCTGAATAAAGAGCCCCAGGAAGCTCAAATCGTAGGTAGTGCCGCCAAAGTCCTGCACCGACTGGCCCCGCACAAACCACCGCTCGCCCTTTACCTCGCCGTGGTACTGGTTGGTGCCGAAGTCCTTGAGCCGGTAGCGGCTGGTGCTCTGGTAGCTAGCATCGCCTCGGTTGTAGTTCACCCCCACGGTCGCTTTGATGGTGCTGGTAAGCAGGTAGGAAAGCGAAGGATGTATTTTCAGCGACGTAGCCTTGTTGTCGTCGCCCACCAGAATTTTCTCCTCGAAGCCCGGCATAAAAGCGGTCCGACCGTTCAGCAGTCCGCCAGTGAGACCATACGTGACACCCACGTCGCCGTAGCGGTTCACGGCGTCGTAGCCCAGCGCAGAGCCCTGGGCGTTATTGTTTTGCTGCACCCGGGTGCTGGTGGCGGCGTAGTTGCTGGCCAGCCAGTCGTTGGCTGTGAGGTAGGCGCCCGTAATTTTAAACGCCAGCTTGTCTCCGATTTTCTTGGCGTAGCGCAGCTGTCCCGGCGTTGATGTTCAGCGAAGGCGACTGAGTATCGAAATAATCCGTCAGCTGAATCAGGCGCTCCGACTTGGCCGAGTTGAAGCCCCGGGTGCTCAGGGAGTTCATCAGCATGCTGGTGCTGTTCACGTCGATGCCCTTGAACTGGTTGAGGCCCACCTGCACATCGGGCGGCGGCAGCCGCAGAATCTGCTGGGAGGTTACTTTCTCTACCGTCACGGGCGCCTGCAAAATGCCTTCCTCTACCCGTGAGGCAGAGGCAATTACCTCGTTGGTTTGGGTGGGGTTCACCTTAAGCTGCACAACTACCGCGTTGTCGGGCTGGGGTAGGGTTACCTCCCGGCTTTCGTAGCCCACAAATGAAACAGACAGCACCACGGGGCCCTGGTTAAAGTCGGTGCGCAGCAAAAACTTGCCTTCCCGGTTTGTGCTGGTGCCAACAAAAGTACCCCGTATAAATATCGTTGCTCCGGGCATCGGTTCCCCGGCCTGGTCCTGTACCAAACCAGCCACAGTCCCCAATTCCTGCGCAAAAGCTGCTGGGGTTGCCCCCAATAGTATTCCCAAAATAAGAAGTAGAAAACGGTAAGGTTTTCCCATATCAAGAAAAATTACAAAAATGAAAAAAGCCCTTCCTACTCAGAAAGGGCTACAAATGTATCGGGTGGAGAGAGAATATCCTATGGTAATGAATTGATAACCTTATAGTTGTTGTTTTTTCACAATTGTATTCCAGCATTGTTATACCCCATTGTAATGAGGCCTGTCTAAAGCCTGATTCTAAGCTTAGTACCGTAAATCAGTTGGGCCGTACAGAAAAGGGCAGTCCTCGTCGCCAATGGCATAGTCGCCGAGGCGCAACACCGGTGGCTTTTGTGGGGTAGTATCTACGGAGCGGGCGAGCGGCTTGCGGGGGCCAACGCTGCCGGGCTCGGTGCCGGTGCGCGCAGCCGCTTTTCGGACCAGGCGAATGTAGCGGGGTGTTGCCGGCCAATAATGGTAGCAGGCTGCCCCAGTCAACAGGCGAGAGGTAGCAGGTTTGGCTGGCATGGTGTCCGTATTAATGAATATTAAATCGTTTAATAATTCAAAGGAAGCGAGCTTGCCGGCCCCGATTCTCCCTCTCCCGTTCAACCCTGGTATTCTGCCCGTTCAACCCCCTTGGATTCTCGGCCAATCGATACCAGCAGAATCGGTTACTTTCGTTGGTCTATCCGCTCCTTCCTGTTCCGCTTACTCCTGTGCGCCCCATGGCCGAATTTGCATCTACTGCCCCTGAAACTGAAACCCTTACCGTAATGGGCGGCGGCTTGGTCGGCTCTCTGCTGGCGCTTTATCTGGCCCAGCACGGGCACTCGGTGGAGATGTTCGAGCGGCGGCCCGACATCCGGCGGGCCGGGTCCGTGGAGGCTCGCTCCATCAACTTGGCCCTTTCCGACCGGGGGTGGCGGGCCCTGGAAGGGGTAGGCATTGCCGAGTCGGTGCGGGATGTGGCGGTGGCCATGCACGGGCGCATTATGCACAGCGTGCAGGGCCAGCTCACGTACCAGCCCTACGGGCAGGAAGGCCAATCAATCTATTCGGTGTCGCGGGCGGGTCTCAACCGCCGCATGCTGGACCTAGTGGAGCAGAACCCGCGCATTCGGGTGGCTTTTAACCAGCAGTGCCAGCGCGTTGACTTACGCCAGCAAACCATGGATGTACTCGATACGGAGCTAAACCAGAGCCGGACCGTTTCTTTTCGTCGTCTGTTTGGGGTCGACGGGGCCTACTCGGCCGTGCGGGCCGCCCTGCAGCGCACGGACCGCTTCAACTACTCCCAGCACTACCTCGACTACGGCTATAAGGAGCTGACCATTGCGGCGGCGCCCGGGGGCGGCTGGGCCCTGGAAAAGCACGCCCTGCACATCTGGCCCCGCGGGCAGTACATGATGATTGCCCTGCCCAACCTCGACGGCTCTTTTAACTGCACGCTGTTTTTCCCGTTTGAAGGCCCCGCTTCCTTTGCTGCCCTGCAAACGCCCGCGCAGGTGCGCGCCTTTTTTGAGCAAGAATTTCCTGATGCCGTGCCGCTGATGCCGGAGTTGGAAACCGAATTCTTCGACAACCCAACCAGCTCCCTGGTAACTGTGCGCTGCTACCCCTGGACCTACCACGATGACGTGCTGCTGCTGGGCGATGCGGCCCACGCCATTGTGCCGTTTTATGGGCAAGGCATGAATGCCGGCTTCGAAGACTGCACCGTGCTGCACGAACTGCTCGCCCGGCATGGCCACGACTGGAACGCCATTTTTCAGGAGTTTCAGCAGGTGCGCAAGCCCAACGCCGACGCCATGGCCGACCTGGCCGTGTACAATTTCGAGGAGATGCGCGACCGGGTGGCCGACCCGCGGTTTCTGCTCCAGAAAAAAATCGAGAGCAAAATTTCCGCCCAGTATCCCAGCAAGTGGCTACCCCTGTACTCGCAGGTAACCTTTTCCCACCTGCCTTACGCCGAGGCCTGGGCCAACGGCCAGCAACAGGAGCAGATCATGCAGCGGCTCATGCCCCATATTCAGTCAGAAGAGGACTACCAGCGGCCCGAGGTGCAGGCTTTGGTGGCGGCGGAGATGGAGCGCCGCTAGCCTGAGATTGAATAAACACAGGATTCTGACTCCATTCCGGCAATCCAAATCATTGGACAATTCGTTGGTAGGGGCAGCCCAATCCGGGAAAATACGGTAGCAGGTTGGACAAGCTGAACCAGTACAACGGCTTCTAAAGGCTCTTTTGCCCCTTACCTAACTCCTGGTGTGTCCAAGAATGAGATAATAGGACAGAAGAAATACAATTAATTTGATTGACTACTCGAAGTAGAGTAGTTTAGCTATTCAAAACAGCACCGAACCGCTTGTCTGACAGGTACATCTTGCGTGTCAATGGGTAGGGAGGTGGTACACGCTCTGGTTTCCTTTCCCCGCTCCTTATGGCTACTGCCCCCGTTCTGACCTGTGCTATTATTGATGACGAAGAAATCAATCGGCTGACGCTGGAGCACTACATTTCCCTCACCGATTCGCTGCAACTCGTTACTTCTCTGGACGATGCGTTGCAGGGCCTGAACTACTTCCGGGCCGGTAATCGGGTCGATGTGCTCTTTCTTGACATTCAGATGCCCCAGCTCAACGGCCTGGATTTGCTGCGCGTGCTCTCCGATCCGCCCATCGTCATTCTGACAACAGCCCACGAGGACTTCGCCGTTGATGCCTTTGACCTGCGCGTGACCGACTACTTGGTGAAGCCCTTTGATTACGCCCGCTTCAGCCGGGCCGTGCAGCGGGCCCTGCAGCAGCACACTGCCCCGGTGCCCGCCGCTGTCAGCCCCGTAGCCGCTCCCACGCCCCCGACAACGACTTGTTCGTGAAGGTCAACAACAAGATGGTGCGTATTAACTTCGACGAGGTGCTCTACATTGAAGCCCTCTCGGACTACGTTATTATCGTCACGGACAAGCAGAAGTACATTGTGTACACCACCATGAAGGCCCTGGACGCCCGCCTGCCCTTCGACCATTTCGTGCGCGTACACCGGTCCTACATCCTGAATATGCGCCGGATTGAGGCCATCGAGGACGGGGCCGCCGTGGTGCCGGGCGGCCAGCACGTGCCCATCGGCAAATCGTACCAGGAAGCCTTCTTCCGGAAGCTAAACCGCATCTAGTATTTCCCGGGCTTCCCCCTGAAAGCGTTGAGCGGGCTACTTTTCCAGCAGGTGCGGAAAGGTAGCCCGCTCAACGTTTTTGGGCTCTGTTTTCTACTCAATGTGGGCGTTGCCGAGCTGCTCCACGGCGGCCTCCAGCAAATCGGCAAGCTGATAGGTCAGAACCGGAAGCTGGTCGGGGGTAGCCAGGATGGGCGCGTTGGGCCTGGACAGCGGCTCCAGCGCGGCTACTAATTCCTGGGCGGCCTCAATGCCCAGTAACTGCAAGGACGGCCGCAGCTTGTGCACCACGGCGCCCACGGCCGGCCAATCGGCGGCGGCCCCGGCGGCCCGCAGCTGGGCGGCGGCGGCCGGCGTATGGGTTCGGAAGGAGCCCACTATTTTCTGCATGAAAATGGTGCTGCCGTGGGCCGTGTCGCGCAGGCGGGTGAGGTCGAACAGCGGGGCCGGTGCTTCTGCCGGGGCCTCGGTTGGGGCCCCGGCAAGTACCGGCTCGGTGGCTGGGGTAGGCGCCGGGGCCGGCTGGGCTTCCAGCACGGCCACCGCCACGGGGCGCAGGTTGGCTTCCAGCTTGCGAAACAAGTCGTCCTCCTCAAAGGGCTTGGAGAGGTAGTCCAGGCCGGCGGCTCGGTACATCTCGTTGTCGGAGCGCATCACGTTGGCCGTGAGGGCAATAACGGGGGTAGCGGCGCGCAGCGGGTCAGGGTGCTGGCGCAGACGGTGGGTCACGTCGAGGCCGCTCATGCCGGGCATCTGAATGTCCATCAGCACCACGTCGTACAGGCGGGCCTCCAGCTGGTCCAGGGCCTCGTTGCCATCGGAGGCCACGTGGGTTTCCACCTCCCAGCCTTCCAGAATCAGCAGGGCCAACTGTTGGTTTACGGGGTGGTCTTCCACCAGCAGCACGCGCTTGCCACGCAGCTTGCCGTAGTCGGGCGGGGGTAGGCGGGTGGGTTCAGGCAGGGCGTGTTGGGCCCGGGGCAAGGTCAGGGAAAGGAAAAAGGAGCTACCCTTGTCCAGCTCACTTTCCACCCGCATCTGCCCGCCCAGCTGCTGCACCAGGCTGCGGCTGATGGTCAGGCCCAGGCCCGTACCGCCAAAGCGGCGCGAAATATCGGCGTAGGCCTGCGAAAAACTCTCGAAAATGGTGTCCTGCTTATCCGGCGAAATGCCAATGCCCGTATCGCGCACCTCAAACTCCACAGTTAGCTCCGTCGGGGTTTCCTCGAGCAGGCGGGAGGTAAGGGCTACCTCGCCGCGAGTCGTGAACTTTACGGCGTTGCTGAGCAGGTTAAGCAGGATCTGGTTGATGCGGCCTGGGTCGCCGATGACGACGGGGTGCGGCAGCGGCAGCAGCTCCAGGCGGAAGCCAATGCCCTTTTCCTCGGCCCGAAACGCCAGGCTCTGCACCGCATCCTGAATCGACTGGTTGATATCGAAGGCCATGCGTTCCAGCTCCAGCTTGCCGGCCTCAATCTTGGCCACGTCCAGCACGTCGTTGATGACGGTGAGCAGGTGGCGGCCCGAGTTGCGCAGGATGCGCAGGTGTTCCTGCTGGGCAGGGTCGAGCGAGGTTTTAGCCAGCAGCCCGGCCATGCCCAGAATGCCGTTGATGGGCGTGCGGATTTCGTGGCTCATGTTGGCCAGGAAGTTTTCCTTGGCCCGGGCCGTGTTCTCGGCTTCCTCTTTGGCGCGCAACAGCTCCTGCTCGGCCTGAATTCGTTCGGTTATTTCCTGAC
Organism: Hymenobacter sp. 5516J-16; assembly: GCF_022919335.1. Lineage (NCBI taxonomy): Bacteria > Pseudomonadati > Bacteroidota > Cytophagia > Cytophagales > Hymenobacteraceae > Hymenobacter > Hymenobacter sp. 5516J-16. Next base: position 2,564,753 of record NZ_CP095058.1, read on the forward strand.
CGTAAGCAATGACGTAGGGCAGCTCGCCGGGCTCCTCCACGCGGTAGTTGTTGTACATCAGGTGGTGAGGGCGGCCGTCGGCGCCGTGCAGGGTCATCAGGCCCATGAGCTCCTGCTGCTGGTGGGCCTGCTCCAGGTATAGCTCCAGCTGGGGGTGCAGCTCGGGGCTCAGCACGTGGTGCAGGGTGCGGCCCACTAGCCGCTCCGGCACCACGCCCACCAGCTGGGCCGCCGCGGGGTTCACCGACAGCAGCACGCCCTGCAGGTCATGGGTGCAGATGAGGGCCTGGGAGTAGTGCATCAGGTCGCGGTACTGCTTGGCCGTGCGCTCCAGGGTAGTGCCGGCCTGCTTTATCTCCGTGATGTCGGTGCTCACGCCCATGACGTTGAGGCTGCCATCGGCCCGAAGCAAGGGCCGGATTATGGTCTGGAACCACCGCACGGCGCCGCTGAGCTGGGTAAAGGAGCTTTCGTAGGCTATTTCCTGGCCCGTTTTCAGCACTTGCTGAATGCTTTGTTCGTGGGCCCAGTTTTCGGTGGCCACCGGGTCTTCGGGCTGGCCGAGCTGGTGGTGCGGTGGCGGCCGGTGCGCATCAAATCCTCGAAAGCCTGGTTGGAAAACTGCGTTTCCCCCTCCGCATCACACACCCAGATAATGATGGGAGTAGTGTTAACTACCTGTTGTACAAAGTCTTGCTGCTCCTGCAGGCGGGCCTCACTGCGCCGCACTTTCTCCTCGGCTTCGTGGCGCTCCGTAATATCGAGCCCGTAGCCAATGACCATGCGCAGGTCGCCTTCCGGGCCAAATACGGGGTGCATGTGGCGCAAAGACAGGCGCTGCCCTTCGGGCGTATCCAGGGTTTCTTCCCAGGCCACCAGGCGGCGCTGCTGCACGGCCTGCTGGAAAATGGAACGCCGCCGGTGGGCCAGTTCCAGCGGGCGGTTCCGGTACTCGAAGTACTCAAAGTCGTTGTGGCCAATAATCCATTCGCGCAGGGCTGCCTCCCGGATGGCGGAGGGTTCACGTAGCGGTAGCGTTGCTGGGTATCCAAAACGGCTACGTCGGCGGGCAGCTGGTTGAGCACCGTCTCGTAAAACCCCTGCTGCTCCACCAGGCGCTTTTCGGCGTCCTTCACTTGGGTAATGTCGGTGAAGTAGAGGTTCACGTACTGGTCGTGCACGAAGGGCACAATGGCCAGCTGAAAACAGTGGTCGGCAAAGCCGATTTCAGCCTGGGTGGACACTCCCGCCGCCAGGGCGCTGGTGGCGGCCTGGTACAGATTCTGGGAGAAGGCCGGCTCCTCGCGCGGGTCAAGGTATTCCTGCCGCAGCTCCTCGGCGGCCGGGTTGGCGTACAGCACGCGCCCGTTGGCGTGCAAGCGCAGCACGGGGTTGGGGTTCTGGCCCGGAATCCGGGAGAGGGAGTTCAGGTACTGCTCGGCGCGGCGGGCCTGGGTTACGTCGCGGAAGGACAGCATAAAGCCCGCCGGTACCAGGTCGTCCGGGCCGCTGAGCGGAATAAAGTCCATTTCCAGCACCGTGCTATCGGCCAGCTCCAGGTCTTCGCCCAGCACCCGCTGGTTAACGGCGCGCATGGCCTCCAGGCGCTGGCGCATGGCCTCGGGCCGGGCTGCCTGGTTGATGAGGCCTTCCAGCAGGGGCTCCGCGGGCTGCTCCTGCATGCCCGACGAGGCGTCTTCCAGCCCAAACAAGTCGCAAAACTCCTGATTCAGGAGTACTACTTTGCCGTTTTGGTGGGCCACCAGCACCGCCACCCGCAGGTTCTGGGTTAGCCGGGTAATGCTGCCCGTCAGGCGGCCAACAACCCGCTGGGTAGCCGTCAGGTGGCGGCGTAGCGCCTGCACCTGTCGCTCCGCCACCATTCGTTCCCGTCGCTCCTGGGCCAGCTGGTCGGCCAGGGTACCCGCGTCAATAGTTGAATCAGAGGAAGACGAGGAAGACATAGAAAGTGGCGGAATCGGGCAGCGGCAGCCTAAGGCGCTAACCAGTGGCTAGGAAGGGAGTAGAGCCGACAAGCGAGAATGCCGGTTGGTATAGGAAAGATAGGAATGATTCCGGGCTAGCCCAAGGCCAGCCCCGCACTTACTCCCAGTGCCAGTCCCGCGCCCAGCGCCAGGCCAGCCCATACCTGGGCTTCGGTGTGCGCATTGAGGGCCAGCCGGGCGCTGCCCACGGCTCCGGCCGCCAGAATAGTGCCGGCCAGCCACCACACGGTCGGCTCGCCGTCGGCCCCACTCAGGTGCAATACCGCCAGCAGCCCGGCCGCCCCGCCCATGCCTACGCCGTGGGCCGAAATCTTCCAGCGCAGGGTAATCAGGAAGGTGAGCAGGACGGCCACAGTCATGCCGGCCATCATGCGGGGGAGCAGCGGATCGAACAGGCCCGGCCGGTGCAGCAGCCAGGCCGCCGCCCCGAAGCTGCTGGCCGCCAGCAGCAAAGGCCACGCCCGCTGCTCCCGCTCGGGCATCTGCAACGAATCGACCAGCCCGAACTTCATGAGTACCACCGTGCCCAGGGAGGGTAGCAAAAACGTGAAGCCCCACACCACCGCCAGCACCAGCCACCGGTCGGGCAGGGGCGGCAGCAGCACCACTCCCGGCAGCTGGTAGCAGACGATGTAGAACAGGTAAAACGGCACCAGCAGCGGATGAAACACCGCCGACAGGGCCGTGGCAAAACCACGCGTCACGAATAGGCAGAGCTAGGGCAGAAGCAAACGAAGGTACAATGGCCGGCGGTTACAGGGCAGCGGCCCAGCCACCCCGTAAAACCAAACGAGCCCCGTAGCTACGCTAACAGGGGCTCGTTTGGTTTGCCGGACGGCAGGCGGCTTACAGTTCCTTCCGCAGGCGGGCCACCGGAATATTCAGCTGCTCGCGGTACTTGGCTACCGTGCGGCGGGCAATGTTATAGCCACGGGCGTTGAGCATTTTCTCCAGCTTGTCATCGGAGAGGGGCTTGTTTTTCTGCTCGCCCTCAATGATTTCCTTTAGAATGTGCTTTACTTCCCGGCTGGAGGCATCCTCACCCGAGTCAGTGGCAATGCCTTCGGAGAAGAAGTACTTGAGTGGATAAATGCCGAACTCCGTCTGGACCGATTTGGAGTTGGCCACCCGGCTCACGGTGCTGATGTCCATGCCAATTTCCTGGGCTATGTCCTTCAGAATCATGGGACGGAGCTTGCTCTCGTCGCCCTCGGCGAAGAACTCGCTTTGGTAGCGCACAATGGCGTCCATGGTGCGCAGCAGGGTGTTCTGGCGCTGCCGAATGGCGTCAATAAACCACTTGGCCGAATCCAGCTTCTGCTTCACAAAGGTCACGGCTTCCTTCATCTTCTTGTCCTTCTTCGAGGCCTTGTCGTAAGCCCGGAACATATCCGTGTAGGCCGGCGACACGCGCAGGTCGGGGGCGTTGCGCGAGTTCAGGGTCAGGTTGAACTGCCCGTTGTCGTGGGTCAGGATGAAGTCGGGGATGATGTACTGCACCTTGCCCATGCCCACTGGTCCGGTACCGCCGGGCTTGGGGTTGAGCTTGAGAATCAGGGCAATGGCTTCCTTAAGCTCGTCGTCTTCCAGGTCCAGCTTCTGCTGAATGCGGGGGTAGTGCTTCTTGGTAAACTCGTCGAAGGTTTCGTTCAGGATTTGCTCGGCGTGCTCCGTGGCCTCGTCCTGGGGGCGGCGCTCCAGCTGCAGCAGCAAACACTCCTGCAAGTCGCGGGCCCCAATGCCAGGCGGGTCAAACGACTGGATAACGTGCAGCACGCCCTCAATTTCCGGCACCGTGGCCTCAATGTTCTGGGAAAATGCCAGGTCGTTGGCAATGGCCGACAAGTCGCGGCGGATGTAGCCGTCCCCGTCGATGGAGCCAATCAGCTGGCGGCCAATGGCTTCCTGTTTCTCGTCGAGGTTGGCAAAGCCTAGTTGGTCCAGCAGGTTGTCCATCAGGGAGCCGCTGGTGTCGGCCAGGGGCATTTCCCGGTCGTCCTCGTCCTCGCCCGGGCCATCGCCCTGCATCTTGTAGCCCGCTATTTCGTCGTCGTGGAGGTAGTCGCTCAGGTCCAGGTCGTCGTTGTCCGCTGATTCCTTATTATCGGCGGGCTCCTCCTTGGTAGGCAGCTCTATTTCGGGTTGCTCTTCGCTCTGGCCGCTGTCAAAATCCTCGTCGAGGGTATTATCCGGATTATCAAACTCTGCGTCGGGGTCGTTGTCGAAGTCCTCGTCCGAGTCGCTGGAGTCATCACGGTCCTGGTCCTCAAACTCATCTTCGGGCTCGTCGCCTTCTTCCAGGGCCGGATTCACTTCCAGCTCTTCCTTGATGCGGGCCTCTAGCTCTGCCGTCGGGATTTGCAGGAGCTTAATAAATTGAATCTGTTGGGGGCTCAGCTTCTGCGAGAGAAGCTGTTTCATGTCCAGTCGTTGCATACTCCAAAAACGCGTACGCCCCGCCGGTTTGGAAACGGGGTGGTTAGGCCAAATATAGCCCTTTCTGTACTGGAATTGGGGCGAAAATGTTGGCTTTCCTTGTTGGCTTGGACGACGCAAAGTGCTGCTGCCGTGCCAGGGGTAGGGCGCCGGCGGCTGGCGGTTTCGGGCAGGAGAGGGGCTGCGCTTTATTCTGACCAACAAATAGCGGTTTTCGCGCCCCTGAAAACTTCTACCTTTGCCGTTCTTAGTGATTTACCTTTTCAGAAGAACAACCTCCCGATGTCCGACCTCCGAAAAACCAGCGTGCAGGAGCTGCTCCGCAGCACCGACCTGGACCGTGAAGTGCTGGTGAAAGGCTGGGTACGCACCCGCCGCGGCAACAAATACGTGCAGTTCATTGCCGTGAATGACGGCTCCGGCTTTAATTCCATTCAGGTGGTGGCTAATGCCGAGCAGTTTCCGGAGGAAAAGCTAAAGGCGGACGGGGTAGAAAACGGGGCCGCGGTGCAGGTACGCGGTAAGCTGGTAGCCTCGCAGGGCAAAGGCCAAACCGTAGAAATTCAAGCTTCGGAAATTACGGTGTACGGCTCGGCCGACACGACTACCTACCCCCTGCAGAAGAAGGGGCACTCCCTGGAGTTCCTGCGCGAAATTGCCCATTTGCGCCCCCGCACGAACACGTTCGGGGCGGTGCTGCGCATCCGGCACGCCATGGCGTTTGCCGTGCACAACTACTTCAACAGCAAGGGCTTCTACTACGTCCATACGCCCATCGTAACCGGCTCCGACGCCGAGGGCGCGGGCCAGATGTTCCGCGTGACTACCCTGCCCGACCAAAACCCACCCCTGACGGAAGACAAGTCGGCGGTAGATTACAAGCAGGACTTTTTCGGTAAGCAAACCAACCTCACGGTTTCCGGGCAGCTGGAAGCCGAGGTAGCGGCCATGGCCCTGGGCAAGGTGTACACGTTCGGTCCCACATTCCGGGCCGAAAACTCCAACACGGCCCGCCACCTGGCTGAATTCTGGATGATTGAGCCCGAAGTGGCCTTTAACGACCTGCAGGACAACATGGACCTGGCCGAGGACTTCCTCAAGAGCCTAGTGCGCTACGCCCTGGAGCATTGCCAGGACGACCTGCAGTTCCTCAACGAGCAGTACGACAAGGAGTTGCTGAGCCGCCTGCAGTTTGTGGTAGAGAATGATTTCCAGCGCCTTACCTACACCGAGGCCGTGGAAATCTTGAAAGTTGCCAAGCAGAAGTTCGAGTTTCCCGTGGATTGGGGCACCGATTTGCAGAGCGAGCATGAGCGCTATCTGGTGGAGAAGCACTTTAAGAAGCCGGTTATCCTGACGGACTACCCCAAGGACATCAAGGCCTTCTACATGAAGCTCAACGACGACGACAAAACCGTGCGGGCCATGGACGTGCTGTTCCCCGGCATTGGCGAAATCATCGGCGGCTCCCAGCGCGAGGAAGACCTGACCAAACTGCAGGCCCGTATGGCCGCTATGCACGTGCCCGAGCACGAACTGTGGTGGTACCTGGAGTTGCGCAAGTATGGCACCGCTCCCCACGCCGGCTTCGGCCTGGGCTTCGAGCGCCTCATCTTGTTCATTACCGGCATGGCCAACATCCGCGACGTCATTCCCTTCCCCCGCTTCCCCAAAAGCGCAGAATTTTAATCACGGACGTAGCCGGATTTTCCGGATTGCACGGATTGGTATAAGACAAACGGCAGCCTCAGATGGGGCTGCCGTTTGCGTGCTGGCCGTTTTGCGGCGCTTGGTTATTGCAGTAATTGCCGCTCGTAGAGGTCCTGGGCTTTAGCGCGGATGCGTTGCTGAAAGCCTTCAAGGTCTTTGGTTTGCTCTTCCCAGGAAGCCTCGCGGGTTAGCTTCTGCGCGAGTTGGTCAATAGCTGCCTGGTCGGTGGCCGTAAGCGGATGGTACAGGCGGTACACTTGGTCAGTGAAGCCGTATTCCCGGTCCTTCAGGTTGTGTTCGGTAAATAGCAGGATGACGAAGCGGCGGCTTTCTAGCTGTTGCTGCAGGTTGAGCTTGGCTACTCGCTCGCCCGTATCGTGGTAGGTGCTGTCGGGCAGGTGCACCTCGTTGTTGTAATACCAGAAGCGGGTATCCTCGGAAAACTCGCGCTGGATGTAGGGGCTAAACTGCATCAGGCCCCAGGTGAAACTGTCGCCGATAAACAAGGCCGAAGGACGAGTTTGGCCGGCTTGTGGAGGTAGGAACGCCAAGCGCCGGTAAGCCAGCGGAGTTGCCTCGCGCTGCCACAGCAGGTTCAGGGGCCAGCCCAGATCATTATCCGTAGCTAGAAGCGAGTCGGAGGAGTTGATGATGCGGGGCGAGCCTACAGTGCGCACCTGCGGAAAGCGCAGGCCGCCCAGCTGCTCCAGATGCCGCAGCAGCGTGTCGGCGGCCAGGGTGGCGCCGTACCCGCTCCAGTGCGTGCCGGCCCGCGGGAAAAGAGGGTAGGGCTTAGTGGTTTTCCAGCGGGCAAATACGGGCACCAGATCCAGCAGGGCCAGACTATCGGCGCGCATGGCCCGCGTGAACAGGTCGTAGTTGGTGAGGGTGCCGGGAGCGGGCCGTAGGCGGAGCGGGAGGTCTTCGGGCTGAAAACGGGCCTTGTTAGGCGCCAGCACGAATAGGAGTTTGACGCCGCGCCGGGCCAGTTCCTGCTGCACTATGCGGAGGCGTCGCACCCGGAAGCGTACTTCGGCCTCGTCCAGCAGGTCTTGGCCGGCATATGTTGCAATGGGGCCGGGCTGGAACAATACTTCGTGCTCGCCCACCGTCAGGTCGGTGAGGCCGGCTACCCGGAACAACGAGAAAGAAAGCTGATTGTGCAGCCGGATTGCCAGGGTGCGAAAGCCCAGGCGGTCTTCTACGTACCGCCCAGAGCTTCTTGGTAGGCGGTGCTTTGTAGGCCTTCCCAGCTGAACTCTGGGTGCGGGGCCCGGGTGAAAGCGCCCGCCAGCTCCCCTTCCGGATAGAAGCGCAGCCGCGCCTGCAAGGCGGGCAACAGCAGTAGGAGCACCAACAGCCCGAGCAGAAGTCTCTTGAACAACGTCGTCACAGAAAAGGAATAGCGCTTTCCAAGGAAGGCTAACGAAAGAGAGCTAAAAGCGGAAGTAGATAAAGGGGTTAAACGAGCTGCCCACGATGTAGCCCATGCTCAGCAGCAGCAACAAAGCAGTTACCGCCGTGATGCCCGCGGCCGCCCGCACGGAAAAATGAGACGCCGCCAGCGTGCGTATTTCCCAGCGCTCAATGCGGGGCAAGGCGGCCATAAAGGAGAAGACGGTGGCCAGGACTAGCGTAAACCAGAACTCGCGGGTGTAGTAGGGCAGAGCTGCGGTAACATCGGCTCCCAGGCCCAGCATGCGGTTGACGTAGGCCAGCGCACCAGCCAGGGTTTCGGCCCGGAACAGCACCCAACCTACTACCGTGATAACAAAAGTGGGTAGGATGCTTAGGGCGCCGAGCTTGCGGTAAAGCCGTAGTAAAAAAAGTCGATCTAGAATCAGAAACAGGCCGTGGTACGCCCCCAAGCAATGAAGTTCCAGGCCGCCCCGTGCCAGAAGCCCGACAAAATAAACACCGTCCAGAGGTTCACGTAGAGCCGGGCCGGCTTCACGCGGTTGCCGCCCAGCGGAATATAGAGGTAGTCGCGCATCCAGCGACCCAGCGTGATGTGCCAGCGCTGCCAAAACTCGGTGATGCTGCGCGAGATGTACGGATTATTGAAGTTTTCCGGGAACTGAAAGCCCATCAGTCGCCCGAGCCCGATGGCCATATCGGAGTAGCCCGAAAAGTCGAAGTAAATCTGGAACGTGTACGCTACGGCCCGAGCCAGGCCTGAGCTACCGGCAGCTCAGCGGGCGGCAAGCTGAAAATAGCATCGGCCTGTTCGCCCAGTACGTTGGCTATCAGTACCTTCTTGGCTAGGCCAATCATGAAGCGGAACAGGCCCGCCAGCTTCTGGTCAACGGTGTCAAAGGCGGTGCGGTCCGTCAGCTGATCGGCTATTTCGTGAAAACGGACAATGGGCCCGGCTATCATCTTGGGAAACAGCATGATGTAGAGCATGAAGTCCCAGAAGCTCCGCAGCGGCTTGTTCACACCGCGGTACACGTCGATGGTGTACGTGAGCTTTTCGAAGGTGAAAAACGAAATGCCAATGGGTAGTACCACCTTTTCCCAGGTGAGCGGGGAGCTGCCCGCTGCTTCGCCCAGTGCACTCACGTTTTCGAGAAAGAAGTTAGCGTACTTAAAGTAAAAGAGCATGGCCACGTTCAGGACAATGCTCAGAATCAAGTAAATGCGCTTCTGCCAGTTCTGGGCCTTGTCCATGAACCGGATCAACACGAAGTTGATAACCACGGAAGCCAGAAATAAGGCGAGGAAGTTAAGCCCGCCCAGGCGTAGAATAATAAGCTGGCCACCAGCGCCACCACGTTCTTGAACCGGGCTGGAGCCAGGAAATAGAGTAGCAGAAAACCTGGTAGAAAATAGAATAGAAACAGCGTACTGCTAAAAACCATGCGCGGCAACGTAAGAATTCAGCACAAGGTAGCAAGCCCGCCAGTATTCTGGAAAGCGCCCGTGAGTTAGGTCCACCAGCCCCTCGCCGGCGAAGCGCCAGTGCACAAGGACTTTGGAAGGTAGCAGTATTAGCAGTAGTTGCGCAGCTCCTTATCGTCGACTGCTACTAGGGCGTCCAGGCGCAGCTCAAAGCCATCGGCCAATCGCAGGTATTCCACTTTGTCGCGGATAAATAAATCCTGGATGGTGCCATGGTAGGTGCTAGGAGGCGTGTCGGGTTGGGTGCGGTAGGTGAGGCTGCAGACTTGGCCGGTGGTTGCCCGGGCTTCCAGTTCATCGTAGAAGGAGCAGCTGATGGGGCGGTACGTGGAGTTGGACATTGGAGGGTGGAAAAAGTGCGTTTCTCACCTACGAAAAACCACCGCCCATAGATGGGGCGCTAAGCGGCTAGTCGGTGCCCATTTACGGATATCAACCAGTCAAGACGCAGCTCGCACCCGTTGGCCAAGCACAGGTAATCAACCTGACCACGCCGCAGTACCCCCAGCAACACTCCCCGCACGCAAAACTCGGCGGAAGTGCCCGGGGTGCGGTACACCAGCAGGCACCGCCGGCCTTCCCCAATCAGCGCTTGCAGCTCAAGGGGCAGACCGCGGTGAAATAGATGTTGGGTCGTAGGCATAGCGACCTGAACGGATTGAACTATAAAAAGATGCGGCCAGGTAGTAAGAGTATGTTAAGAAAAAACTACTGTCTGGATTACTCACAATTTATAACAAAGCCCCCAGCTTACTCTAGTAGGAAGCTGGGGGTAGTATGTAGCTGGGGTTGAGATGTCTTAGTGTTTGCCTTTGCCGTGGCTCTTGCCATTGCCGCCGGGACCACCATAGCCCAGCTTTTTGGCCTGGCCGGGCGGCAAGCCCTTGCCGCTTTCCAGACGTTTCACCTGGCCTGGGGCAGGCTGGCTGGGTACTGCTGCCGGTGCCGGCCAATCTGGGTCCAGGGCTGAGCGCCTACGTAGTCGATAACCACGGGGTGGAAGGAGCTAGGCGAATAGCCGCTGACGGTAGCTACCCGAGCCCAGCGGCCGTCCCGCTGCACAAGGTAGCGCTGGTCGCGCAGGTCGTAGTAGCCGCCTACTTCCGGAATGTAGTAGTACTGGGTGCCTGCTGGAGCGGCCGGCCCCAGGAAGGCGGGTTCACGTTGATGGTAACCTGAGCCTGGGCCGAATGGGTGAGCCCGGACAATGAAAGAGCCAACAGGCCCGATAAAGCGACTTTAGGGAGCAGTTTCATGGCTGAATAGGTAGGTGAAATGATGGGAACAAGAAACTAGTGGCAAGAACGGGGCCAAACGAAACAAGGCGTAGGAGCCCGCCTGCATAGTGTCGAGCTTACGGCAGGAGGTAGGCTTGTGTTAAAGCAGTAAGCTCCTAAACCGAAAAAGGCCTTCTGCTAGTAGCAGAAGGCCTTTTTGAGAGCGGTAACCTAAGAACTCTTACATGCCGCGGCCACGTCCCCGGCCTCCGGTGTAACCACCTGGGCTTGGTTGGCTACCTTGCTGAACGCCTGGGTTGCTAGGGCTACTGATGCTACCCTGGCCGTTACGGTCGTAAGCACCGCGGTTGTCGTTGCGGCCGTAGTAGCCGCCCGGGTTCTGGTTGGAGCGGTTATCGTCGCGGCGACCATCGTAACGGCCGTCATAGCCGCCACCGTAATTGCCGCGGTAGTCTCGGCTGTCCCGGTAATTACCGCGGGCGTAGCCGCCTTGGTTGTAAGGGCGGTTATCGTAGTAGCCGCCCGGACCGTAGTTTGGGCGCGGCGCTACCACGTAGCCGTGGCCGGGCCAGTTCGAGCCGTAGTAGCGGCCGGGCTGCACGCCCCACCGGTCGCAGTAGGCGCGGTGGTCGCGCAGATAGCCCCAGGGCTGCCGGCCCACGTACTGCACCACCACCGGGTGGAAGAAGCGCGGATCATAGCCGGCGTAGGCGCGCGGTAGCACCGGCGAGCTAACCCACGCCCCATACACCGGGTCGAAGAACAGGTACGACTGCGTGTACAAGTCGTAGTAGCCATCAATTTCCGGGAGGTAGTAGTACTGCACGTTCGGTCCTACGGCGGGGCCCCAGGCCGGAACCTGCACATTGATCTGCACCTGCGCCTGCGCGCGGCTGCTGTAGAGTAGCAGTCCGAGGGCCAGCACCAAGCCTGATTTAAACAACGTTTTCATATAGAAGGAAAGCAAAAGGGAGAGGCTGGACGTAAGGCAAAAGCCGCACCATAATTTGCGAGTTAGACGGAAATGCGCCCCTAGGTTTAAAAGAAGTTTAAGGCTGGTCGGGACATTTCCCCGGCAGTGCGTGTTGTAGCCCATCTGCCCGTTGTTCAGCCCTTACCTCACTCCACTATTATGCTTGGCAAATAAGCTATTCGGGGTAGCCGTTGGGGCCTGATTTGCGTACCTTTGCAGACTTATTCGCTTCGCTGCTGCATGGCTAAAAAAACAACTGCCGCTTCCGTTTCTTCTCCTGCTGATAAATCTGCCGCCCCAACTGCCAAAGCCACTCGACCGGCCAAAGCGACGAAGCAGGCCGCAGCGGCTCCGGCTATTATCCCAGCCAAACCAAAGAAGATCCCACGCTCCACTGCTGCTGCCGTGGCCGATAACGCTAATCAGCATACTACCGCTGCCGTGCAGGCCGTACCTCGCTTGGGAGAAGTAGCGGAGGCCGTGGCAGAAAGCCGGGTAACCGGCCAGCTTACCGGCCCCGCCGACCTGGAAGCGCCTTACATTGAGGTGTATGGGGCCCGGGAGCACAACCTCAAGAATGTATCCATTCAGATTCCGCGCGGGCGGCTGGTGGTGTTTACCGGCATTTCAGGCTCGGGCAAGTCGTCGCTTGCTTTCGATACGATTTATGCCGAGGGTCAGCGCCGCTACATGGAGACGTTTTCGGCCTACGCCCGCTCGTTTATGGGCGGCCTGGAGCGGCCCGACGTGGACAAGATTGAGGGCCTGTCGCCGGTTATCAGCATCGAGCAGAAAACCACCTCGCGCAACCCCCGCTCCACCGTGGGCACCATCACCGAGATTTACGACTTTCTGCGCCTGCTCTACGCCCGCACCGCCGAGGCGTTCAGCTACGCCACGGGCCAGAAGATGATCCGGCAGTCGGACGACCAGATTATCAATTATATCCTAAAAGAGTACGACGGCCGCAAGCTTATTGTGTTGGCGCCGGTAGTAAAGGGTCGCAAAGGTCACTACCGGGAGCTGTTTCAACAGATTGCCAAGCTGGGCTTTACTAAAGTGCGTGTCGATGGAGAGCTGCTTGACATCACGCCCAAGATGCAGGTGGACCGTTACAAAATCCACGACATCGAAATCGTGATTGACCGGCTGGTGGTGAAGGAAGAAGACCGGTTCCGCCTCTCCGGTTCGGTGCAGAACTCCTTGACCCAAGGCAAGGGCACCATGCTCGTGCTTGACCCCGACAAGAAGAAGGACAACACCCAGTTCTTCTCCCGCTTCCTCATGGACCCGGCCACCGGCATTGCCTACGACGATCCGGCGCCCAACACTTTCTCCTTCAACTCACCCTACGGTGCTTGCCCTACCTGCAACGGCCTGGGCGAGGTGCAGGAAATCACCGAGGACTCGGTGATGCCGGATAAGAAGCTGAGCATCAGTCGCGGGGGTATTGCGCCCCTGGGGGAGTACCGCGACATCTGGATTTTCCAGCAGCTCAGTCTCATTGTCAAGAAGAACAAGGCCAGCCTGAGCACGCCCATCGAGAAGCTGCCCACGGAGCTGGTGGAGCGCCTGCTCCACGGCGTGCCCGAGGATGAGGACGCCGACCCGAAAAAAGCGAATTACACGGAGCCCTTCGAGGGCATTATTCCTTTCCTGCGCCGGCAGATGGAGTCTGATTCGGAAAACATCCGGGAGTGGATTCAGCAGTACACCCAGGCCCAGGAGTGCCCGGAGTGCCACGGCTACCGTCTCAAAAAGGAAAGCCTGCACTTCAAACTCGATAACAAGCACATTGGCGAGCTGTCGGTGATGGACCTGAACGAGCTGGCTGGTTGGTTTGAAGGCGTGGAAACTCGCCTCTCGGAGCGCCAGAACCTGATTGCTCGGGAGCTGCTCAAGGAAATCCGCAAGCGCATCGGCTTCCTGCTGGAAGTGGGGCTGGACTACCTGAACCTGCACCGCTCCGTGCGTACGCTTTCGGGCGGTGAGTCGCAACGCATCCGCCTAGCCACCCAGATTGGTACCCAGCTAGTAGGTGTGCTCTATATCATGGATGAGCCCAGTATTGGCCTGCACCAGCGCGACAATGAACGGCTAATCAAGGCCTTGCAGCACCTGCGCGACCTAGGTAACTCCGTGATTGTGGTAGAGCACGACAAGGACATGATTATGCACGCCGACCACGTGCTGGATATCGGCCCCGGCGCGGGCATCCACGGCGGGCAAATTGTGGCCGAAGGCACGCCCACGGAAATTTTCAACTCTGGCTCCCTTACCTCGCAATACCTCAGCGGGCAGAAGCACATTGAGCTGCGCAAGAAGAAGCGCGCCGGTGAAGGCAATGAGCTAGTGCTGAAAGGCGCCAAGGGCCACAACCTCAAAAATGTAACCGCTAAGTTTCCGCTGGGCAAGCTCATTGCCGTGACGGGCGTATCGGGCTCGGGCAAGTCGTCGCTCATCCACGACACGTTGTACCCCATTTTGAACCAACACTTCTTTAACGCCAAGCGTGAGCCCTTACCCTACGGCACCATCGAAGGATTGGAGTTCATTGATAAAGTAATTGAGGTTGACCAGTCGCCGATTGGGCGTACGCCGCGCTCCAATCCGGCTACCTACACGGGCGTGTTTACTGAAATTCGCCAGCTGTTTTCGTCGTTGCCGGAGGCAAAAATCCGCGGGTACGGGCCGGGGCGCTTCTCCTTCAACGTGAAGGGCGGGCGCTGCGAAACCTGCGAGGGCGCTGGCATGCGCACCATCGAAATGAACTTCCTGCCCGATGTGCACGTGCCCTGCGAAACCTGCAAAGGCCGCCGCTACAACCGCGAGACGCTGGAAGTGCGCTTCAAAGGCAAGTCTATCACCGACGTGCTCGACATGACGGTGGAAAAAGCCGTGGAGTTCTTTGAGTTTCAGCCCCGCATCCTGCGTAAGATACAGACCCTGAACGAGGTAGGGTTGGGCTACCTCACCCTAGGGCAGCAAGCCACTACGCTTTCGGGCGGTGAGGCTCAGCGGGTGAAGCTGGCTACGGAGCTCAGCAAAAAGGACACCGGCAAGACCTTCTACATCCTCGACGAGCCGACTACTGGCCTGCACTTCGAGGACATCAACCACCTGGCCGTAGTCCTGCACAAACTAGCCGACAAGGGCAACACCGTCCTCATCATCGAGCACAACCTCGACCTGATTAAAGTAGCCGACCACCTGATTGATATTGGGCCGGAAGGTGGGGCCGGTGGCGGTACCATTGTGGCCCAGGGCACGCCTGAGCAGGTAGCTAAGTCGGGCAAGGGCCATACCAGCCGCTTTCTGGCCGAGGAGCTGCGCACTAGTAAGTACGCTGAGGAAACGCCGGGTAGTAAGGATGCCGCCTGATACCAGTTTGTGGCGGGCTGGCAAAAGCTCCCTACTTCAGCGCAACCGTAAGTAGTCTGCCAGAATTTCCTACGCCTCTTATCATGAAGCTTCTGTAGCCAAACAACACAAAAGGCCGCCCCGAAACCGGAGCGGCCTTTTGTGTTGCTGGAGCAAATGGTTTACATGTTGCCAGCAGCCGATCCGGCGTGCTGCTTGAACATAGCCAAGTGAGCCTGTACCACGGGGGTAGTTTTGGTGATGAAGCCTTGCAGGTCAGCGTCCTGGGTCATTTGCTTGTGGGCCATCATGGTATTAACTGTTTTCTGATGGTCCAGCAGCATTTGAGCCATGTACTTGGTTTCGAATTCCTTACCCGACAGGTTTTTCATTTGCGCGGCAATGGCTTTGTGCTCGGCGTCCATGTCGGTAGGTAGGGTTACGCCTTTTTTCTGCGCAATCGGCTTCAGGTCAGCCGTCGACTTGGTGTGGTCGGTAATCATCTGGTTGGCGTGGTCTTTCGCCATGCCCGTCACGCCTTTTTCCAGCGCCATTTTGCTGAGTTGAATTTCGTTCTGGTCGCTGTGCGCGGCCGACATCATAAACTCAGGGTCGGTGGAGTGAGGAGCCGTGGGGCCATCCGTAGCCATAGCGGCCGATGTGTCGGAGGAAGGCATGGTAGAAGCCGAGGCCATTTCTGTATCGGCGGTGTTAGCGCCCGTTGCTTCAGTACCGGTAGCGCCGCCATCGGCTGCCGCATTTTCGGTTGAGGAGTTACCACAGGAGCCCAGGCTCAAGAGGCCCAGACAGGAGACGGAAAACAGAATACGTTTCATAGGAGAAGGGTTGTGAGAATGGAACAGATAAGTAGCCGAAGCTACAATTGGGCTAGCCGGCTCTCGGCTAGCGAGTAGTACCGGCGGAGTCAGCAGCCATTGCCGAATCGGCGTCGGCAGTTACGGTTGGGCCGGCATTGTTATCGATAACCACCGCGTCGGCTTTTACGCCGCCTTCGTCAGCAGCTTTATCCATGTCGCTTACGGCCTCACCGGCAGTGCCATCGGTGCGCGTTTCTGCGTTGTTGCAGCTGGCCAGGAGCAGCGCGGCGCCCAAGGTCAGGAAGGGAAGGAATCGGGTTTTCATTGGTGGTAGGAAAGAATGGAAAGAATAGGAACGGGGCTACGGCTTGAGCTTGTCTTGCAGTGTTTCTCCCGCGGTGTGTTGGTCTTTCAGGATGGGAAGCTGCCGAGCGGCCAAGGCCCGGATGTCGCCATCGTAGGCTTCTTCGCCCATGTCATCATACGCCTCGGCATCTTCGTTGCTGATGCTGCCAAGCAAGTCCACGAACTTTTGGTCGAAGGCTGCTCCGTTTAGGGCGGTTAGCTCGCCTACCTGCTTGCCCTGTTCCTCGCCCAGGCCAGTGGGCAGCACTAGCTTTTTCTGTTGGGCCAAGGCTTGCAGTTCCCGCAGCAGCGGGGCCGTGGTAGCCGCCAGATTTTGAGCTACGAAGCGGGTATCGGGCGAAGCGGCTTTGCGCTGGGCAATCTGGCTGATTTCCAGTAGCTGCATCTTCCGGCTGGCCGCATCCACCAGAAACTCCGCGTCGCGCAGTTGGCGCTTGGTAACGGCCTCTTCGTCAATGCGCTTTTCATTTTGAAACTTAGCGCTGAAGATGGGGTCTTTGTTACTTTCACCCGATGAGCAGGCTGCTGTCAGGAGCAGAAGCAACGGCGCAAAGAACCGGGTAGGAAACAACATAGGATCAGTTAATTGGAAGGGGGTGCTGGGCTATACGCGCAGCAGTGGTTCAGGTTTGGATTACCATTTCGGAAAAAAGTTCCCCCTCTGATTAAACTATCTTTTATTGTGGAGCTCTAACCGCCGAAAACTTCTACCCACCATTACTTCATCTTCCCATGAAAACTCATGTACTGCGCACTTTAGGTGTCACTGCCGTTGTGGGCGCTGCTTTGCTCTCCGCCGCCTGCACCAAAAATGCCGACCCGCAGGCTGCCACGGAAGTGACCGTATCTGCTGAAGACCAGAGCCTCGCGGAAGATGAAAACGCCACCGTTGCCGATCTGGTAGAAGCCGGGTCCCCAACGGATGTTAGCGTAACAGGAAGCCCGCGGCCGAGTCCGCCGACCTAGCCCGAATAGCCGGGGCCTGCTTTACCCGCACGTATGAGGCAGCTACCCGCACGCTCACCCTCGACTTCGGACCAACGAATTGCGTGGGTCCCAATGGAGTAGCGCGCCGGGGTAAAATCGTGGCCGTGTTCAGTGGCCCGTACCGGCAGGCAGGCGCCACCGTAACCATTACGCTAGTAAACTATCACCGCAACGATAATCTGCACACTGGCACCCGCACCATTACCAACTTAGGGAGTGGCTCCTGGAAGCTGGAGGTCCAGAACGCCAGTGTCACCACGGCCGCGGGTACGCATTCCTGGGTTGCCCAGCGCCAGTACACCCGTACCGCCGGCCTCGGCACCCGCACCATCCTCGACGACGAG
Organism: Hymenobacter sp. 5516J-16; assembly: GCF_022919335.1. Taxonomy (NCBI): domain Bacteria; kingdom Pseudomonadati; phylum Bacteroidota; class Cytophagia; order Cytophagales; family Hymenobacteraceae; genus Hymenobacter; species Hymenobacter sp. 5516J-16. Next base: position 2,581,892 of record NZ_CP095058.1, read on the forward strand.
TACACCGTGACAGGCCAGGCCAGCGGCACCAACCGTAAAAACGTGAGCTATACCGCTACCATCGAGCAGCCTTTGCTTAAGAAGATTCAGGCTGGCTGCGCCCGCACGTTCGTGGCTGGAACCGTCCGGATCAAGACTGCCAAGGAGAAGGAACTGCTACTGAACTACGACCCCACGGGCACCCAAGCCTGCGACAACTTCGCCTCTATTACCATCAACGGTGCCACCCGCACCATTCGCGTAGGCCGCGGCTTGTAGGCTGTAAGCAAGGGGTGGCGTTGGTTGCCGGCGTGTTCTGACTGCCTTCTCGCTACGTAGGGAAGGTAGTCAGAATGGCCTCGGCAACCAGCAGATCTTCCGGAGTCGTGATTTTCAGATTGCGGTAGTCACCTTCCACCAAGTGAATGGGGTGCAGGTCTTCAACTACGCTGGCGTCATCCGTGAAAGTGGAAAGCTCGGGCAATTGGTAGGCCCGGCGTAGCAACTCAATTTCAAAGCACTGGGGCGTTTGTACTAGCCGCAGCCGTGCCCGGTTTAAGGCGTAGGAGCCTTGCTGACTCAAGTTCCGAACGGAGTCCTTAGGCACCACTGCCGCTACCGCCGTGCCATGGTTGTAGGCCGCCTGGTACGTAGCTTCGATGACGCTAGCTGGGGTAAGTGGCCGGACGCCATCGTGCACGGCTACTACTCCCGCGGGGTGAGCGGCCAGGGCGGCCAGCCCGTTGCGCACGGAAGCCCACCGGGTAGCGCCCCCTGTCACTACCGTATGGGGCAGAGTTATGGCGTACTGCGTGCACAACTGTTGCCAGGCTTCCAACTGATCCGGCGGCAGCACCAGAATGTGTTCCTGCACGCGCAAGGCTGGTTCGGCGAAGCGGCGCAGGGTATGTAACAGCACTGGCTCGCCGGCCAGGGGCAGGAACTGCTTGGGCCGGTCGGCGCCCATGCGCGTGCCGCTACCGCCCGCCACGAGAATAACAAACCGAGAAACCGAGGACGACGCAGCAGCTGACATAAGCAAACGGATTGAAGGGAAAGACGCGGGCAAAAATAAAAGTCCGGCCGTTCTTAAACGGCCGGACTTTCAAGAATATAGGCAGCCTGTTGACGGGCTGAATTGGCTTAGAGAATCAGCATGGCGTCGCCGTAACTGAAAAACTTATACTTCTCCTTAATAGCCAGTTGGTAGGCTTCAATCAGAAGCTCGTGACCAGCAAAGGCTGAAGCCATCATCATCAACGTGCTTTCCGGCGTGTGGAAGTTGGTCAGCAGAGCGTTGGAGATTTTGAACTCGTAGGGAGGGAAAATAAACTTGTCGGTCCAGCCCTCAGTAGGCTTCAGGCGGGCGTGAGCCGACACCGACGATTCCATGGCACGCATGGAGGTAGTACCGATGGCGCATACCCGCTTCTTCGCGTCCAGGGCCCGGTTTACTACCGCTGCGGAGTCGGCCGGCACAATGAAGTTTTCCGAGTCCATTTTGTGCTTGGTCAGGTCCTCCACGTCTACCGGCCGGAACGTGCCCAAACCTACGTGCAGGGTTACTGGCACTACGTCTACTCCTTTGATTTCCAGGCGCTTCATTACCTCGCGCGTGAAGTGCAGGCCGGCCGAAGGGGCGGCCACGGCACCCGTGTGCTTGGCATAAATCGTCTGGTACCGCTCCTTATCAGCGGCCTCAGTTTCGCGGGAAATAAACTCCTTCGGAATGGGAGTTTCGCCCAAATCGTGCAGAGCCTTGTAGAACTCCTCGTCGGAGCCATCAAACAGGAATTTGATAGTACGGCCCCGGGAGGTCGTGTTATCAATCACCTCCGCTACCATATCCGACTCGCCGAAGTAGAGCTTGTTGCCTACCCGAATCTTACGGGCGGGATCTACAAGCACATCCCACAGGTGAATTTCCTTGTTTAGCTCCCGCAGCAGAAACACTTCAATCTGAGCACCAGTCTTTTCCTTGTTACCATAGAGGCGGGCCGGAAATACTTTCGTGTCGTTGACCACGAACACGTCACCGTCGTTGAAATACTCGATGATGTCCTTGAACACGCGGTGCTCAATCTTGCCGCTGTCGCGGTGCAGCACCATCAGGCGCGACTCGTCGCGGTTCTTGGCAGGGTGCTGCGCCAGCAGGCTTTCGGGCAAGTCAAATTTGAACTCAGACAGTTTCATGGGCCAGACAGGGCAGTAGGAGGGTAACCTAGTGTAAAAAATCGAACCGCAAAAGTACGTATTACCGCCGGATTAATCCTTACTTTTCGCCCGAAATCTGCTTATTGCCCCTGCTACGTCCCTCGCTGAACCCCTTCCGCATGAAAGCGCTGCGTTTGACCCTGGAGAGTTTTCGCTTTGCGTGGCAAGCCCTGAAAGCCAACCTCCTCCGTACTATTCTCTCGCTGCTGGGCGTGACGGTAGGCATCTTTGCCATTATTGCCGTATTCACGGTTGTTGATTCCCTGGAAGCCAACGTGCGCCAAAGCATGAGCTTTGTGGGCGACAAGGTGATTTATGTAAATAAGTGGCCCTGGGTGTTTGAGCGAGATTTTGCCTGGTGGAAATACTTCAAGCGGCCGGTACCCACGGTACGCGAGTTTCGGGAGTTGCAGCGCAACCTGGGGCCTAACAACAACGGCATTGCCATCTTCGCCAATACCAGCGGCAACCTGTTTCAGGCGGCTAACAACAGCATGGAAGGCTGCAACCTGCAGGGGTAAGCTTTGATTTTCGTCAGGTATCGGATGTGCCGGTAGTGCAAGGCCGCTATTTCACTTCCCAGGAAATAGACGCCTCCCGCAACGTAGCCATTATTGGGGCCGATATTGCCGAAAACCTGTTCCCAAACGGTTCGGCACTGGGGCAGGAGTTTAAAACCCGTGGCCAAAAGTTTGTGGTGATTGGGGTGATGCAGAAAGAAGGCAAGAAGCTGCTGGACACTCCCAGCAACGACACCAACTGTCTGATTCCCTTCGGGATGTTTACCAAGATGTTTGCCTTGAGCACCAACGGCATGGGCGGCGTATCGCCCACTATTGCCGTGAAGGGCACCGACGAGGACCCCGGCTTGCTGGACCTAGAGTATGAGCTAAAGGGCACCATGCGGAACATCCGGGGGCTAAAACCCGCGACGAGGACAACTTTGCGCTGAACCGCCCCGAAATGCTGGCCAATGCCATTACGCAGCTGTTCTCCGTGATTGGCATTGCCGGAGCGGTTATCGGCTCCTTTGCCATGCTCGTGGGTGGCTTTGGCATTGCCAACATCATGTTCGTGTCCGTGAAGGAGCGCACCAACATCATCGGCATTCAGAAGTCATTGGGGGCCAAAAACTACTTTATCCTGTTTCAGTTTCTGTTTGAGGCCGTGTTTCTGTGCCTGTTAGGCGGAGCCGCCGGTATTTTCCTGGTATGGTTAATTGCTTTCATTCCGCAGGATGCCTTGCCGCTGTTCCTATCCTGGGGCAATATCTCCTTGGGCCTCACCGTGTCGGTGGTAATTGGTGTCCTGGCCGGTATCATTCCGGCCGTGCTGGCTGCTAACCTCGACCCAGTTATTGCCATCCGGGCGAAGTAGGAAAGAAGACGAGAGGGTAAGCAGTAACTCCGCCCTAGGCTTCAGCTACATTATATTCTTAGCGTAATGTTAACAAATTGTTAACTTGCCGGTCGCTACCTTGGGTCGCCCTTCCTTCCGTGAGGGCGGCTTTCTTTTTGCCCTTTTCTTAATTTTTTACCCGGGTGCGGATGATTCCCACCTTGGTCGGCGGCCCGTGGGTCAGCCGGCTATCCGCGCCCATTTCTAGCGTAGCTTGTTATGTCAAAGCTTAAAAAAACCAGTCGCACCAAAGTTGCCGATGAAGTCTTGAACGCCGGCAGCGGCCAAACCATCGTTCAGCCCAACATCAACGATAACAAGGTCAAGACCATCAGTGATATCCGCGAGCAGACCCACGGGGAGCGGACCGTGCAGCTCGACGACGAGCAGCGCATCCGGCGCGCCTTTGTGGATAAGGACTGGAATGAAATCAAGATTGCCGACTCCTGGCAGATCTTTAAAGTAATGGCTGAGTTCGTAGAGGGCTTCGAGAAGATGAGCAAGATTGGGCCCTGCGTGTCCATCTTCGGCTCGGCCCGCACCAAATCCGATAACCCTTACTACCAAATGGCCGAGGAAATTGCGGCCAAGCTGGTGCGCCACGGCTACGGTGTCATTACGGGCGGTGGCCCCGGCATTATGGAAGCCGGTAACAAAGGCGCCCACTCCGAGGGGGGCCGCTCCGTGGGCCTCAACATTGAGCTACCCTTTGAGCAATTCAACAACATCTACATCGACCCCGATAAGATCATCAACTTCGACTACTTCTTCGTGCGGAAGGTGATGTTCGTGAAGTACGCCCAGGGTTTCATTGGCATGCCCGGCGGCTTTGGTACCCTCGACGAGCTATTCGAAGCTATTACCCTGATTCAGACCAAGAAAATCGGCCGTTTCCCCATCGTGCTGGTGGGCACGCGCTACTGGCAGGGCATGTTCGACTGGATTCAGCAGGTGATGCTGGAAGACGAGAAGAACATTTCGCCCGAGGATATGAACCTGGTGCAACTGGTGGATGACGCGGAGTCAGCGGTAAAAATTATTGACGACTTCTACAGCAAATATCTGCTTTCGCCCAACTTCTAAGGCGCTGATAAATACTTGATTGGCCCCTGGCTACCTCCTTTAAGAGGAGAGGTCAGGGGCTTTTCTATGGTTGAGCTTAGAAAAATAGTTAAAGAATCATTGATATATCCAAAAGAGGCGCTGTACATTGGATACAGTTCAAGATAACCATTGAAATATGCACGCAGCCCTACCCCACCTTCAGGAAAAGCAAATCTTTATTGTGCCCCGCTGGGCCGGTGCCCCCACGACGATTGGTACCCCTGGTTGGGGGAGCAGCTGCGTGCCGTAGCCCAGGAAGATGGCCATACCTATAACGTGCACACGCTGGCCATGCCCGCCTGGGACCTGCCGGTTATTGAGCGAGCAGTAGACTATTTGATGACCATACTGCCGCCCGAGAAAGTGGGACCTGACGTGTACTTGGTGGGGCACAGCGTAGGCTGCCTGGCTATTCTGCACTACCTAGCCCGGCTAGCCGAGCAACACCCGGAAGCCAAGCCGGTAGGTGGCGTGCTGTGCGTAGCCGGCTGGTTTTCAGTAGATAGCCCGTGGCAGGATATCCTAAACTGGATGGATGCTCCCATTAATTACGAAGCCGCCCGTCGTCTGATTCCGGAGGACAAGCTCATTGTGTTGCTTTCCGATGATGATCCATACACCTCTGGCTACCAGGATAACGAGCGGCTGTGGGTAGAGCGCCTACGCTCCCGCGTGAGCATTCTGCCGGGCCGCCAGCACTTCAGCGCCCAGCTCGACTTTGACGTGCGCGATGCCGTGCGCGACTTGGCCGGTGCCCTCTCGCCCATGGCCAGTTACTAAGCAGTAATCGGACTTCAGGTCCTATCTTGTGGCGGCGGCTCCTCTCGGGCCGCCGCTTTTTATGAATACACTTCCCGATTTCGACTACCTCATTGCGGGCGGCGGGGCAGCGGGGCTAAGCCTGGCCTACCATATCAGCCAGGAGCCGCGCTTGGCTGGCAAGCGGGTGCTGGTGCTGGAGCCGGCCGCCAAAGATCAAAACGACCGTACCTGGTCGTTTTGGGCTGATGAGCCTTCGCTGTTCGACAGTATTGTTGCCCACGAGTGGGACCGGCTGGCCTTTCGCAGTCCGGGGTTTGAGCGGGTGTTCAATTTGACCCGCCACCGCTACAAGATGATTCGGGGCCTGGACTTCTACCAGTTCGTGCACGCGGCTCTGGATCAGAATTCGCAGTTCACTTGGGTGCAAACCACCGTGGATGCGCTGGAAAACATGCCCCAGGGCGGCGCAAAAGCCAGTACGCCGGTCGGCTCGTTCACGGCCCGTTACGCCTTTGATAGTCGGCCGCCGGAATTGCAGCAGCTCCGGCAACCAGAAAAGCACCGCTACTTGCTTCAGCACTTCGTCGGGTGGGAGGTAGCCACGGACCAGGATGTGTTCGACCCTACCACGGTGGAGTTCATGGATTTTCGGGGCGAGCAGCACCAGGAAGCGCGCTTTATATACGTGCTACCCTCTAGCACCCGTCGGGCCTTAGTGGAGTACACGCTCTTTTCGGCCGAAGTGCTGCCTAAGGAAGCATACGAAACTGAAATCCGGCAGTACCTGCGGCAGCGGTTAGGAGTGCGGGAATTTCAGGTGGAAGCGGAAGAGGTCGGGGCCATTCCCATGACCGACCACCCATTGCCCGCCCGCGCTGGACAGCACATTATCAACCTGGGTACCCGGGCGGGGCGGGCCAAGCCTAGCACGGGCTACGCCTTCAAGCGCATCCAGGCGCACTCAGCCCGGCTGGTTCAGGGTTTGGCTGCTACAGGTCACCCGCCCCAGGACCTGACCGGCGACCGGTGGCAGTTTGGCTTGTTCGACACGCTGCTGCTCGACATAATGCAGCGACAAGGCGAAATCAGCCGCGACATTTTCACGGACCTGTTTCGTCATAATCCGGTAGAGCGCATCTTCGATTTTCTGGACGAGCGAACTTCGCCCTGGGAAAACCTGCAAATCATGAATTCCGTGTCGCCCTGGCCCTTCCTGCGTTCCATCGGGCACGTACTCCGGGGCCGGCCGGGAAAGCGGTGAAGTAATGAACTGGTGAGCTAAATTTCTCAATTACCACTTTACTGCCAAGCTTTCCTCACTTTCCAAGTACTCTCTTGCCTTGCGCACGGTATCTGCTGTTAACGGCTCTAACGTGGGGGTAGGAGCGGAAAGGTTGAGCAGATAGCCGGGCAAGGTGGTTAGGTTGTCGAGGTCGTGGGTGATACAGAGAATGGTTTTGCGCTGCTCCGTGACCCAGGCGTGCAGCAAGTCGAACACCCGACGACGGTAGTACACGTCCAACTGCTGCGTGGGCTCATCAAGTAAGTAGAGGGCCGCATCCTGGAGGCTAAGTTGGGCCAACCAGACCAACTGCTGCTCACCGCCGGAAAGAAGCGTGAAGTCTTGCTGGGCCAGATGAGCCGCCCCCACGCGGGCCAAGGCCGCTTCTGCTAGGGCGTAATCCTGGGTTGAATAAGCGCCCAGAAAACGGTGGTGCCGAAAGCGCCCCATCACCACTAGCTCCCGCACGGGAATGGCAAACTCCACGCTGCCGCGCTGGGGTAGGTGAGCCAGCAGGCCACTAGCCGCCGGCCGCCGAATGGTGCGCAAATCCTGCCCTAGCACCAGGGCCTGGCCCTGGTAGGCCAACTGCCCCGTTAAGGCCCGAAACAGGGTAGTTTTGCCGCAACCGTTGTGGCCTACTACAGCTACAAAGGCGGGTTCAGGTACCGTAAAACACAAATTGCGGAGTAGGACACGCTGTCCATACCCCGCAATTAGGTTGTTTATCAGCAAAGGAGCCAGAGGCTGAGAGCTAGAAACTAAAGTAGGCCGTTCTGCAGATTTGTTCGGCATCAGCTTTATTCCACCTCCAATCTTCTAGCTTCTTTTTTAATACTCGTCTTCGTTGAACATGAAGTCTTCCTTGGTCGGATAGTCCGGCCATACTTCTTCGATGTTCTCGTAGGGCTGACCATCATCCTCCAGAGCCTGCAGGTTTTCTACTACCTCCATCGGGGCACCCGAGCGGATAGAGTAATCAATTAGCTCATCCTTGGTGGCAGGCCAGGGTGCATCTTCCAGGTACGAAGCAAGTTCCAGGGTCCAATACATAGTCGTGTGTGCTACTGAAAAAAAGTGGTCGAAAAGTAAGTTCGCGGCAGCAAAAACCCGGCCGATGGTGGGGGCATGACACCATTACCGGCCCGGGGTTGCACTTTGCTGACGACAACGTAAAATAGGCAGTAAAGTTGGGCTAGCCCGTTACGCGCTGCTGAAACATGGCAATCAGCTCGTTCTTGGTCCGGATTTTCCGCTCAAACGCCCGGATCTTGCCCTGCAGCATGGTACGGAAAGCGTCGTTGCCGGGCGAGTCGTTGAGCTTGCCCAGGTTTTCTTCCAGCACTTCCTGCTCCTGCTTGTCATACTTGATAAAGTCGCGCAGGGCCTGAATCCGCACATTGGCTTGGTCGCGGGGGGAGTTGGCCTCCGGGCCGGCGGGCTGGCGCTTACGTACGTAGTGCTCTAAGGCGCTCATTTCGAACACCTTGTCGCAAGCCAGAATAAACTGCTCCCACACCCTGTCCGATTCCTCGCCGCGCACGGGGCCCACCTTTTTCCAGGCGGCCTGCAGCTCTTTGGCCCGGGCCACGGCCTGCGACATGGGCTGATTGAGTAGCGCCTGGGCCTCGGCTACTAGGGCGCGTTTACGGCTCAGGTTGTCCTCGCCGCCGGTGGAAACGGCCGGCTCCTGGCGTTTGCTTTCAATGTGCACCTTCAGGCGCTCAAAGAAGTGGTTGTGGGCGGCCCGGAAGCGCGTCCACAGGTCGTTGGCCTGCTTGCGGGGTAGGGTGCCCTCAATTTCCTTCCAGGCCTGCTGCAGCTGCTTGAGCTTGCGGGTAGTTTCCTCGAACTCGTTGGAGTTCTGCAGGGCTTCCGACTTGTGAATCAGGTCTTTGTATTGGTCGTACACCCGATTGGTCATGGCCTTCTTCTCGGCCAGGAAGTCCTTCTTGCGAGCAAAGAAAGCGTCCACGGCAGCCTGGAAGCGCACTTCCAGCTCGTCGGTGAGGTGCTTTTCTACCGGGCCGGTTTTAATCCAACCCTGGCGCAGGTCTTTCAGCTTTTCGCTGCCAGCCTGCCAGTCAATGGTATCGTGGAGGGCCTCCGCTTCTTGAATCAGGCTGATTTTGGTGGCCAGATTTTTCTCGCGGTTGCGGTTAATCGTTACTTTAATGGATTCCTCGGCCTCCGTTAGGCGGCGGTAGAGGCTCTCAAAGTCGCCGAGGGCGTCGTAGCTGCCTACCTGCTCTTTGAGGTGCAGGGCCTTCATCAGGAAAGAGCCTTTGTTGTCCGACTCCTCAATTTTCTGGAGCAGGTCTTCTACTTTGGTGCGGAATAAGGTAAAGCGTTGGGCGAAATAAAGCAGCGAAGCATCGGCGGATTCCTTGACCTGGCCCACGTGGCGGGCGGGCAGGTCTAATAGCGGGCGAAGCCACACCTGGTCGCCCTCAATGTAGCCATAACGGCGGGCTTCGGCCAGCAAGTGGTCTTGTTGTTCCATAATCAGATAGCGGGGAGCGAATAGGTGGAAAGGTCGGAATTTAGGCCAAAAGACTGTACAAGTTTACGGGTTGCTGACTAATTCCGCCGCCCGGCCCAGGCTGCGGAATGTTTACGGGAGCTACCTACCTTTGGCACTCCGGTCGGCAACGCACGTGTCACTGGCCGGAACCGAGCGGTAGCAGCTCGCCGGGAGATGCTACGAACGGACAGCCAGCGTGGTTATTACGCGTGAAAATCAACAGGGAGCAGGGTCCTACTGGGCCCGAGCTGCCTATACGGCCCGCTGCCGTATTGTTGCGCAAAATAGAAACCTCTGCTGAACTAGCAAGCAGCTTGGCAAGCGGCCAGCCTCTGCGCTCTTCTCACGGGCTCCGGCCCATCATGATTCCGCCCTACTCTAACTCAACCATGAGCGACCAACCCACTATCATCTTCTCCATGGCGGGGGTAACCAAGGTATACCCTCCCCAGAAGCAGGTTCTTAAGAACATCTACCTCTCGTTTTTCTACGGAGCCAAAATTGGCGTGCTCGGTCTCAACGGCTCGGGTAAATCGTCATTGCTCAAGATTATTGCCGGCGTTGATAAGCAGATTCAGGGCGACGTGGTGTGGTCGCCGGGCTACTCCGTGGGCTACCTGGAGCAGGAGCCCCAGCTTGATGCTACCAAAACCGTACTGGAGGTAGTGCAGGAAGGTACCGCCGAAACGGTAGCCCTGCTCAAGGAATTCGACGAAATCAACGAAGCCTTCGGGGCCGAAGATGCCGACTTTGACAAGCTGCTGGAACGCCAGGGCACCGTGCAGGAGCGCCTCGACCAGCTCGACGCCTGGAACCTAGACAGCAAGCTGGAGCGCGCCATGGACGCCCTGCGCACGCCCCCGGCCGACGCCATCATTGGCAACCTGTCGGGTGGGGAAAAGCGCCGCGTGGCCCTCTGCCGCCTGCTGCTGCAAGAGCCCGACGTGCTGCTCCTGGACGAACCCACCAACCACTTGGATGCCGAAAGCGTGCTGTGGCTGGAGCAGCACTTGCAGCAGTACAAAGGCACCGTCATTGCCGTAACCCACGACCGGTACTTCCTCGACAACGTAGCCGGCTGGATTCTGGAGCTGGACCGCGGTGAAGGCATTCCGTGGAAAGGCAACTATAGCTCGTGGCTGGAGCAGAAAGCGTCGCGCCTGGCCCAGGAAGAGAAAACCGAGAGCAAGCGCCAGAAAACCTTGCAGCGCGAGCTGGAATGGGTGCGTATGGCCCCGAAAGCGCGCCAGGCCAAGAGCAAGGCCCGCCTGGCCGGCTACGACAAAATGGTGAACGAAGACTCCCGCGAGAAGGAGCAGAAGCTGGAACTGTTCATTCCGGACGGGCCGCGCCTGGGTTCCCAAGTGATTGAGGCTGAGGGGCTGACCAAGGCCTTCGGCGACAAGCTGTTGTTTGAGAACCTCTCGTTCAGCCTACCCCAGGGCGGCATCGTGGGCATCATTGGGCCGAACGGCGCGGGCAAAACCACCCTGTTCCGCCTCATCACCGATCAGCTGCAGCCTGATGCGGGCACCTTTGTGGTAGGCCCCACGGTGCAAACCGCCTACGTAGACCAGCAGCACGATACGCTGGAGCCCAACAAAACGGTGTTCGAAACCATTTCGGGCGGTACGGAAACCATGCTGCTGGCCGGCCGGCAGGTAAACTCCCGCGCTTTCGTGAGCAACTTCAACTTCCGCGGCGGCGACCAGGAAAAGAAGGTCGGTAGCCTCTCCGGTGGGGAGCGGAACCGCGTGCACCTGGCCACTACCCTCAAGCAGGGTGCCAACCTGCTCCTGCTCGACGAACCGACCAACGACCTGGACGTGAATGCCATCCGGGCCCTGGAAGACGCCTTGGAGAACTTCGCCGGTTGCGCCGTTATCATCAGCCACGACCGGTGGTTCCTCGACCGCCTCGCTACCCACATTCTGGCCTTTGAGGGCGACTCGCAAGTAGTGTGGTTTGAGGGCAACTTCACTGACTACGAGGAAGCCAAGCGCAAGCGTCTCGGTGACGTGGAGCCCAAGCGCGTGCGCTACCGCAGCCTGGGGTAGGTACCTCTGAAGTTGGTGTATTTCAGCTAAGTGGCGCCGCCGGAAATTCTTCTGGCGGCGCTTTTGCGTTGGGCAAAGTTCTAATGCTGTATTCGGGTAGTTGTTCCTTGCAACGAAATAGAACTAGTCGTTGTATAGCTGAACACTACGTTTTTCTGTACTCTCTCCATGATTGATTATGCCCACCTGTTCGCGCCTCTGGCCGCGCACGATTCCGTGGTCTACTTTTGCTACTGCCCTACCCAGCAGCGGGTGCTATACGTGAGTGAAGCCTATGAACGAGAGCTAGGCGGCCAAGTGGCAGCCGTTAACGAAGAATTACCTGGGTGGCTGGCCCGCCTGCACCCCGACGACCATACCTACCTAACAGAGCAATTGTGCCACGCAGCTACCGGCCAGCTGGTGCAGGATCTGGAGCTGCGGCTACATACTTCCGACAACAAAATGCAGTGGCTCTGCCTGACGGCGGTTGGCTACCTGCCCGAAGGCGGCAACGCAACGGGCGGGATGCTCATTAGTGGCCACCTGCGCGACGTAACGGCTGCCCGTGCCATGGTAGAACTAGCCAACCGCTACCAGGCCAAGAAAAACTCCATGCTCGAAATCCTGTCTCACGACCTGGCCGCGCCCATGGTGCTGGTGCAGCAGATGTCGGGCTACATTAAGGAGAAAGTGGAGGGCCTGCACGATGAGCAACTTAACGTGATGCTGGAGGAAATGCGCCTCATTTGCCAGCAGGGTGTAAACCTGATTCGGGATTTTGTGGATCAGGAGTTTATGGAGTCCAGCCAGGTAGATCTGCACCTGACCCGCATTGATTTAGCGGAGCGCTTACGCATACTGGTTGCAAACTACCAGGAGCGGGAGCAGGCCACGGCCCGGCACTTTTCCTTCGAGACTTCCCACCCGAGCATCTACGCCGAAATAGATGAAAACAAGTTTCTGCAGGCCATCAACAACCTGCTCAGTAACTCGCTGAAGTTCACGCCCGATGGTGGCTTGCTGCGCGTGACGCTACGTCAGCAGCCCACGCGCTTAGTAATTACCGTTACTGATACCGGCATTGGAATTCCCCAGGACGTGCAGCCGGAGCTATTTGAGCGGTTCACGCCGGCCCGCCGGCCGGGCCTGCGCGGGGAGAAGAGCACGGGCCTGGGCATGTCCATCATCAAAACCATTGTTGAGCTGCATCAAGGACGCATTTGGTTTGAAAGCGAGGAGGGTAGAGGCACCACCTTTTTTATAGAGCTACCCCTGTCCGTGGCCGGGTAATCTGCCGCCCGCGCCTTTACAGCCCTAGAACAAAGGCAGCCAACTGCTCTACTAACCTTAAGCCTCATCTGCAGCGGGGCACGCCCCAAGCCTCACCTTCAGAAGCGGCTCTGCAGGTGGAGCTTGGGGCGTGTTGGTGGGCGCTGGTTATACTTCATCGGCTAGCACTTCCGCCCGAAAACCAGCTGCAGCCAGCAGCTGAATCAGGAGGGAAGGCTGAATAAAACTGCCCCGGCATTCTACCCGCAGAATATTGTCGCAGTCCTCTAGGTCGAAATTCGCGTGGTAGTCCTGAAAGTTCTGGTGAATCTGGTCCAGAATCAGCCGGGCGTGACGCCGGGCTCTGACGTTGGTTTTAAACACTTCGACCATGACGCAGGCGTGCTAAAAAAATGACAATCGACTTGCTGGCAGTGAATTATGTCCGCCCGGACGCTACCCCGGCGGTGGGCTCAGGAACGGACGGGCCGGTAGGTGAGCAGCAGCACGCCGGAGCGGGTAGTTGTGCTGTCAATGAGGGTAAGGGTGGCTTGGCTTTCCTCGGTGAAAAGCTTTTTGCCCTGGCCTAGTACCACGGGGTGCACCATCAGCCGAAACTCGTCTATCAGGTGGTGGGGTAGCAGCGTGCGCACCAACTCGGCGCTGCCATACAGCAGCAGGTTCTGGTTGGGCTGCTGCTTTAGGTTGGCTACCTCTTGCACGACGTCGCCCCGCAGCAAGGTAGCGTTCCACGCCGCCGTTTCCAGGGTAGTAGAGGCCACAAATTTGGGCAAGCGGTTCATGCGGTCGGCGAAGCCATCCTCGTCCTGCATGGTGGGCCAGGCGGCGGCAAAGCCCTGGTAGGTTACGCGACCCAGCAGCAGGGCGTCGCTAGCGAAAAGTAACTCTTGCTGCAATTGGCCCACTTCCTCGTTGAAGTAGGGGCTAGTCCAGGCCGGGTTTTCCATCACGCCGTCCAGGGTCAGGTACATGGCAACTGTTAGCTTACTCATGCGCTATTCGGGTAGGGATGAGGCGGTTATTGCTGGGGCTGCTTGTCGTAGTTGAGTAGCCAGTCGATGCTGAACCGGTCGGTGAACATGCCGAAGGTGGCGCCCCAGAAAGTGTCTTGCAAGGGCATCGTGACGGTACCGCCTTCGGAAAGCCGATCAAAGTACTGCCGGATTTCTTCCTCGCTGGTGCAGTTCAAGGACAGCGACACCATAGTGCCTTTCACCACCTTATGCATGCCCTCATCGGAGGCCATCAGTGTGAAACCTTCGCGGGTTAGGCTGGAATGCAGAACACCATTTTGGGCTTCCTCGCCTACGTGCTCAGCGGCGGGCGAGCCGGCAAACGGCTGAATCATTAGCTCGCCGCCCAGGCAGGCTTGGTAAAAGGTCATGGCTTCGCGGCAGGTGCCGGGAAAGGTAAGGTAGGGGGTGAGGTGGAACGTGCTCATGAGTAAGTAGTAAGAAAAAAGTGAGAAAAAGCGGGCTAGCTAGTGGGGTGTTGCTACTAACGAATGTAGTAATATTGGCCCCTGACTATCTTTGTTCGCCAACAAAATTAGCAAAGCCGCGTTTGCTTTAGCAGGGCTGATTCCGACTAATTCAGGGTTGATTGCGACATCCCGTTTTCTTAGCTTTCCCTACCATGAAGCACATCTCAATTCTGGTTCCTCAGGGGGCCATTCTGGGCAGCATTGAGGGGCCCCGACTGGTGTTTGCCGAGGTAAATGCGCTACTACAGCGCATGGGCCGGCCGGCGTTGTTTCAAATTCAACTAGTGGGGCTCAGCCACGATACGCGCGTGTGCGGTGGCCGCTACACCGTAGCGGCTGATCTGCTGCTATCGGAAGTTGCCCGTACTGATCTGGTTGTTATTCCGGCCGTGGATGGGGACCTAGCCCAGGCCCTGGAAATGAACCGAGAGTTCCTGCCCTGGATTGTGCAGCAGTACCAACGCGGCGCGGAAGTAGCCAGCCTGTGCATGGGCGCTTTCCTGCTGGCGGCCACCGGCCTGCTGGCGGGGCGGCAGTGCACCACTCACTGGGCAGCTGCCAACGAGTTTCGGCGCATGTTTCCGGAAGTGGAGCTGCGGGAAGACCGGCTGATTACCGACGAGCACGGCATCTATTCTAGCGGGGGCGCTTTCTCCTACCTCAACCTGGTGCTCTACCTGATTGAGAAGTACGCCGGCCGAGAAATGGCCGTGTTCTGCGCTAAAGTGTTTCAGATTGATATTGAACGGGTTAGTCAGTCCGCCTTCGTGGTGTTCAATGGGCAGAAGGCGCACGAGGATGAGCCCATCAAAAAAGCCCAGACTTACATCGAGGAAAATTACCGCGAGAAAATAACCGTGGATCAACTGGCGTCTATGCTGGCGCTGGGCCGGCGCAACCTGGAGCGCCGGTTCAAGAAAGCTACTTCAAACTCTGTGGTCGAGTATATTCAGCGGGTGAAAATAGAAGTTGCCAAAAGCAGCCTGGAATCGACGCGGGAAAACGTGAACGAGGTGATGTACAACGTGGGCTACACCGATCCGAAAGCCTTCCGTCTCACCTTTAAGCGCGTAACCGGCCTCTCACCCAAGCAATACCGCAGCAAGTACCACCGCGAAACGAGCGTGGCGGGGTAAGCAGCGCGGCGCCCCAAGTTCGCAGTTAAGCAGACAGTAGGCTAGCTGCTCGTCATGCTGAGCGCAATGCAGCATCTCGCGTGCTGACGTTGAAGTTCCTGCCCAATGATTCGAGCGAAATGCCTCCTTGCACGCGGCAGAACGGACTTTTTTGTTCGGAGACGCACCCTAATAAAACCGCCCCGGCCCCACGAATACGTATCCGTGGGGCCGGGGTATGTAATGAGCTAAAAAGCGAGTTGGCTGGGCTACTGGTTGTTTGCGTCGTCTATTTTGCCGCCGTCGTTGGCGGTGCTGGGAGCGGCGTTGCCGGTGCCGTAGCTGGTTTGGTCCTTGGTATTATGCTGGGTGTGGTGCTTGCCCTGGTTATCGTCGCCGCCGCCCGTGTTTTCCGATTCGGCGTTGGGCTCGTCGCCGCGGTGGCTGCTGCCTTTGGCATCCCGAACAGTTTCGCCGCCGTCGTTGCCGTGGTTTCCGCCGTGGCGGCCGCTGGTATCGTTGGGCTTGTCCGTGTTTTGGTTGGCAGCGCCCTGCTGCTGGCCGCTTACGCCGTGCGCGTTTTCGGGGCGGGAGGCAGCGGTGCCGTCGTTGGCCGCCTGGGCCTGGGTGCGGTTATGCTCGTTCTGATCCATAGCAAGAGGGTAGGTGAAGAAGCGGAAAGGAAAAACCAGTTTGTCTGTACGGGTTGTAAGCCAGGTAGTTAATGGTTGAGCAGTCTTTCGTGCTACTTCTGAGTTGATAGCTCAGCGACTATAGGTTTAGGGCAACAGCGGACCCGGGCTGATGTTAGCTGCTAGGCATATGCACTGCTCGGGAGCTGCCGACGTACTCGTAGCAGTATTAGTGTAAGCGAAAGTCTCAGCCCAGCAATCAGGCTGTATGGACAGGAGGTTAAAAGAACGTCATTCCGAGCTTGTCGAGGAATCTCGCGTGCTGTTGTTGCAATAGTAATTCTAACATCAGCACGCCAGATTCCTCGACAAGCTCGGAATGACGTTCTTTTTTGAAGCAAAAGTTCTTGCTGTCTACACACCCTAATGCGGCATGTGGCTGATCTTGGCCTCGTCCAGGTCTAGCTGGGCCTCCTGGTGCCGTAGCATTTCTTCCTCAAATACATTCTCGCGGCGCAGCACAAATAGCTCCTCCCGCTGCACGTGCAGCACATCCAGCAGCACCTGATGGTAGCGCTGCAGCGCCCGGCGCTTTGTCTCGTCGTAGTCGAGGGCTTCGAGCAGGTTGCCGGTGCGCTGGGCCTCGGCCTGCATGCGGTGTTGCAGGGCACTGATGAGCTCGTTGTTCTCGATATCGGGGCGTACTGCTGGGCCAGGTGGGCCAGGGCCACCCGCCGCAGGCGCAGCCGAATGCCAGCTTCCTGCTCTTCGGGCGGCATGCGCTCCTCCTGCTCCGCTACCCCCGTAAAGCGAATAAGAGCCGGCAAGGTCAGGCCCTGAAACACCAGGGTCACCAGAATAACCACGAAAGTGATGAACAGGATCAGGTTGCGTTGGGGGAAGGCCTGTCCGTTGTTTAGCAGCAGCGGCACCGACAGGGCTGAGGCCAGGGATACTACCCCCGCATGCCCGCCCACCCCAAAATAAGCGTCCCCTGCCAGCCCGGACTGGTTTCTGTGGCGCGGATACGGGGGCTAAGCCAACGCGGAATAAAGGCCGCCGGATACATCCACACTAGTCGAATGATAATTACCATGACGCTGATAATCAGTCCGTAGGTAATGGCTTGCTGCAAGGAGTAGGAGCCCAGGCCTTCCACGGCCACGGGCAGCTCCAGACCAATGAGAATAAACACCAGCCCATTGAGGGCAAAACCCACGCTGGCCCACACGCTGGTGGCCTGCAGGCGGGTGTCAGCATCGAATACGCGGTGAGAGAGGTGAGAAAGCAGCAGCCCGCCACTGACCACAGCCAGCACCCCCGAGAAGTGAAACTCCTCGGCCAGCAAGTACATAACGTAGGGCGCCAGAAAGGTGAGCAGCGTATTGATGCTAGGCGTAGTGGGTAGGTAGCGGTGAATCAGGTAGAAGCCGTAGGCTACGGCCAGCCCCACTACCAAGCCCATACCGCTGACCAACACAAAGCTGGCAACGGCCTCGTGCCAGGAAAACGTCCCCGAGACCACGGCAGCCAGTGCAAACCGAAACACAATCAGGCTGCTGGCGTCATTAATCAGGCTTTCTCCCTCCAGAATGCTGGTTACGCGGCGCGGCACTTTGATACCTTTCAGCACGGAAGTAGCCGCTACCGCGTCGGGGGCGAGATGATGCCACCCAGCAGGAACCCCAGCGGTAGGGTGAAGCCCGGAATCATGGCCCTGGACACGTAGGCGACAATAGTAGAAGTGAAAAACACCAGCCCGAAGGCCAATAGTCCGATGGGGCGTTTCCACCGCCAGAAGTCCTGCCACGAAGTATCCCAGGCGGCCTGGTGGAGCAGAGGCGGCAGAAAAATCAGAAAAATCAGGTCCGGATTGATAACAATGGTCGGCAGTCCGGGCACGAAGCTGAGCGCTAGCCCGGCCAGCACCAGAAAAATAGGGTAGGAGATGCGCAGCTTCTGGCCCAGCATAACGAGCAGCAGCATGGCAAACAGCAACCCCAAAACCAGCAGAATATTTCCGTGTAGTGCGTTGTCGTGCATGAAAGAGCAGGTATGGATGCAGCAGCAATATCACATCCTTCTTATAAGAATGCTTGCTACCGAACTGCGACCCCGCCACAAAGCGCCCGGCTCGCTAGCTTGATTGGGCGTAGCAAGCCGAAGCCGCGCAGCTTATGGTTACAGCTGGCCCGCGCTTAGTAGTGCTTTTGGCTAGCATCCTGAGTAGGGTAGGAGAACTACGTTTGCCTAGTGGCAATTACCCCGACTGTCTAATCTCCCTCAGCCTGGCAGCCTAAGTCAAAGTTCTGAGGAACAGCTTTCTATATAAAGTATAGTAAGCCTTGTGAAGAACGCAAAAAGCCGCCCAGGCTAAGGCGGCTTTTCGACTTTATAAACTCACCTTATTCCGTGAGCCAGGTAGAATTCTGGAAGAGGTAGCTATTCCGCTAATTTCGGCTGCACCAACAGCACAATAGTTGGGGCGTTGGGCTACTGACGGTATGCTTGGCCCGAGCGAATAATCTGACCCGCATGCTTGCCGTTGCGCTTAATACGGGTGCCTTCAGCCAGCTCCAATCCTACTACCGGCGCTTCGCAGGTAGCGAGCGGGAAGTCCCGGTCGACGTAACCAGCGGCGGCCACATGCAGCACCTGGCCCCGATAAACAGGGTCCTTAATCACAAATTTGCCTTCTGAGTTCGTAATCTGCGGAATGCGGCTGCCCACCAGCTGCACGGTAGCTCCAATCAGAGGCTTGCCCTCGTCGTTGAGCACTTGGCCGGTAAACTGGGTGCACTCCAGCCGGGCGGCCGGTGCAGCGGCGGCAGTGGTTGTTGCCAGGGCTAAGCGCTCCGTTGCAGGCTCCGTGGTCTGAGCCGATGCGGTAAAGGAAAAGGTTAGCAGGGCAACAAGGGAAGAGAAGAGTAAGGTAGAGCGCATAAGCGGTGGGTATGGGTAGTGACGTAATAGAACGTGTGGTATTAAACGAGGAAAGTTGAATATAGTTAAAAAAAAGTAGAATTAGTGCAATGTCTGGTAAAAATTTGAAAACTGCCTTCTGAGCAAATCGGCGCATTACCTAGTCGGATTGCTACGCAAAAGTAGAAGGTTATAATTAATAAGTTGAACAATACCGTTTGTATAGCCATATCTTATGATATACAAGCAAATGAAACAGCACTATTCCTAGTCGTAAGTAGCCGTACACACAGGTGCGCGTATAGCGGGGTAGACGTTCTGCTACTTCATATATCAGGTAGTGTTCCAGTAAGCTCAAAGCGCGCTAGTCAGAGCCACCCGAAGCAGGCCGCCCTGCGAACTATACTGAGTAGCGTGCGAATGACAACCTATAATGAGTTAGGCCGGGCAGTTATAAAAACTGTTTGAACGCAGCCAACCAGCATAACCCGAGGAAATTTACCGTGCAAGCGAAGCGGGGCAGCTCGGCTCAGAAACCTGCTTTAAGCCTAAGAAGAAAGTGAACAACACGAATGCTGCTCAGAATCTGCGCTATTTCATTGAGTTACACACCGCCTTGCTCTGCACCCGCAACTCATGACGCTATGCTGTAATTTTTCGCTTCCGCCGTGTAGATCAGTGCGTTGGCCTGGGCGCAGACTCCATTGGTCCAATACTACAGCGCGGGCCTGGACGCAGCCATACCTTTGACTCATTAAGTATTCAGCGCGCGTAGGGTTTATGGAAAGGAAGACTCGTACCGCGTAGTGTTGGCTCCGGCAAAAGGAGTAGGGTGGATGAATGATAATTGCCGGCCAATGCGACGGAAAAGGCCGCTGCCTCGGGCAGCGGCTTTTTTATGCCCCTACCCCTGCCTACCCGACTAACCCACGTTGGCCTCCTAAATAGCACACGGAAAGCAGCCGCTAGTGCAAAAGGCCTAGCCGAAACGCTTTGCTATGCGGGCGCCTGCATTCCACTACCACCGTTGTCATCCTTCCACTTAGCCCCTGACCAGATAGGCAGTACCCTTGCGAATACACTCCGGTATGATAAGTGAAATGCAATGGACTCTAGCCAACTTACTTGCTGCCTTATTAATGACACAAGACTAAAAACCTGGATATCAATGACAATCGAGTTTGTGTCAAACTTAAAATAACCGCCAATACTCGACACAAATGTTTGTGTCATTTCGTGGTAATTTATAATTGAGTGACACAAAACAAGCCTTATTCTCGTTAGCCAGTTTATGGCTTCTGATCCTACTCCACTTACGCTGCAAGCATTGCGGGCGCGCTATGGCCTGTCGCAGGCGCAATTAGCGGAATATCTTTCGGTTTCCCGCGCCCAGGTTTCCATGGCTGAGCAGGGCCGCCGGGTATTGCCCGCCGCCACGTGGGCCAAGCTACTACCTCTTATGGCTGTGCTGGAGACCCCAGCAGCCGCCAGTGCGGCTGCTACTGCCCTTGATGCGACCAGTCGGGTGGCCCTGCAAGGCCGCTTGCGCGACTGCACGCACGAGGCAACTCGGCTGCGGCAGGAGCTGGTACTGCTGCGGGCCCGCGCCGTCCGGCATCAAGCGGTGCTAGGGGAGCTGCTACCGCTGTTGCGCCCACTGGCAGCAGCCAGTGGCGCGCCTAAAGATGCGGCGTGGCTGGCGTTGCGGGAGGAAGAATCTTTGCGGGAAATTGAGCGGAGCGGGCCGGCCGCGCAGGCCCTGCTGGAGCTGCGCATTGATGCCCTCGACTATGAGGCCGGACAAGCGGCCCTGCGCCTGGCCCGGTCAGTAGACCTACTCAGTTAAGCTCTGTTCTTGTTGAAGGCGAGAAGGTTGCTGCGTGTGGTCTCGTGCGTGCAGTGCCACGTGGCCCGCCCCAGCCTATGCGCCGCGTTGGTGCCTAGCCGGGCGGTTGCAAAGCGCCGGCTGATAGGTTATCTTGTCTGGTCCTCACTTGCTTCTGTCCTATGGTGTCTCCGGCTATTTCCGATTACCTGCAGGTGACGCACCGTGCCGACCTGGACGTGCTTATTGTGCGCTGGCTCCGGCAGCCTTCCTCCCAGGAACTGCACGAAGGATACCGCGCCGTGCTAGCCATAGCCCAGCAGCCGGGTTGTCGCTACTGGCTGGTAGATGGGCGCCGCCGTACCAATGCCAACCAGCAGGGCGTGGCCTGGATGATGGAAACATTTTTGCCCCTGGTAATGGCGCGCCTGGGAGGCCAAGTATTTATAGCTTATTTGTTCGTGCCCAATCATCTGGCAGAGCTGGAAGCCGATGCTTCCGTGCCGCCTCTCACCTACTTCGACAACCTACCGTATCATATCCGTCGCTTCGCGGATGAGCAGCCCGCTATGGCGTGGCTGGCGGAATGCCGGGTCACGTACTGCTGAGAAACCCCGCGTGCCAGCCCGAAACCTCTAGCGGTGCTAGGCTGGATGCGGCTAGCTACTACCTGCGGGGCCGCTTTCGTTTATGTGTTCGGATTACTGCACGCCTTGCACGCGCATGGCCAGGGTATATACTGCCTCGGATGCCGTAATAAACAAGGTGCGCCGGTCCGGGCCCCCGAAGCACACGTTGCCGGTCCACTCGGCCGGAATGGGAATGTGCGTGAGCTGCTGCCCGGACGGACTGTACACCGTTACACCCTTGCCCGTCAGGTAGATGTTGCCTTGGTTGTCAATGGTCATACCATCGGAACCCTGCTCCACGAATAGCTGGCGGTTGGTCAGTTTCCCGTCGGGTCCGATTTGGTAACGGTAGGTTTTGTTGGCGTCAATGTCAGCCACGTATAGCTGTTTGCCGTCGGGCGTGCCAATAATACCGTTGGGTTTTTGCAGCTGGTCGTCAACCACCACGGGCTGGCGCTGGCCTTTGGCTAGGTAGTACACGTTCTGCCCGCCCAGGCCGGCATCCGGGGTAGTACGGGCCCAATATGTGCGCTGGTAGTACGGGTCCGTGAAGTAAATACCCTCACTCTGGGGGCTGATCCACAAGTCATTCGGGCCGTTGAGGCGGTGGCCGTGCACGTCTTGCAGCAGCACCGTGGCCTGGCCCTGCGGATTGATGGACCAGAGCTGGTTGTTCTCATCGGCACAGGCCAGCAAGTTGCCCTGCTTGTCGAAATAAAGACCGTTGGCACGTCCGGCCGGCTCCAAAAAAACCGACAGCTTCCCATCGGTGCCGTACTTCCAGATTTTGTTGTTGGGCTGGTCGGTGAAGAACACGTTGCCTGCCTTGTCCACGGCGGGGCCTTCCGTAAACTTGAACTGCTTGGCTACCAGTCGCGGCGTGGCCTGCGGGGCAATAAGGGGCTTGTCTGGCGCGGAGCCGCTGCTAGGTGGGGCAGCAGGTACGCACTGCCAACTACTACCAGGGCCAGGCCGGCCAGGAAAACTACGGAACGGTTTTTCATCGTAAGCAAAGGCAGCAAGCGTAAGCTGAAAAGCCAGCTCATTTGAGTACGGGACACGGCTCTTGATAGATGCCGAACAAAGGCAGTCCGTAGGCCCGTAAGCTAGCTCAACAGCAGCCCCCAGGCGCTTTTCGCCGTACTAACCAGTAGGCGCATACGCTGGGCTGTGCCCGAGCGGCGCTAGTTTTTTCTGCTGCTGATTCTGTGCTGCCCTACTTATTTCCCTATTACCCTTGCTCTAGGCACGCTACCTGCTGAATGGCGTGTGATGGCACTATCAGGGGCTGAAGGAAGCGTGAGAACTGCTTTACCCCAAGCCGAGTACCTTCGCCTGGGCACGGAGCAAGAAACCGAGCCCTCCCTTCTTGGATCATGCGCACGCAAGCAGGGTTTATTAGGATGTAGCCGACCTGGAGAACCGTCGGAAACGCCCCGCTTCCGCCTGCGTATGTGTAATTAAATATTCCCGCAAAGCTATGCTTGATTTTGTTGCTCTATTTCGTCCGTTGTTTGAGCGTAGCCAGTCGCTATACTTCGTATACCACGTGGAGGCGAAAAAGGTAGAGTACGTGAGTGCGGCCTACGAAACCATCCTGGGGCACCAGCCCGAGGCCGTTAATGAAGAACTGCCGCAGCTACTAGCCCGCCTGCACCCCGAGGACCAGGAATACGCTGCCGCCCGGCTGAATCATTTGCTCAACGGCAAGTTTGTGGAAGACGTGGAAGTGCGCCTGCTACCCCCGCCCGGCACCGAGGGTCGGCCCCAGTGGCTTTGCCTGACGGTGGGCCGCGTGGAGCAGGCTCCGGGCCAAACCTACCTCAGCGGCACCGTGCAGGATACCACCCGCACCCGCGAGTACATGGACAACGCCGACCGTTTCAACAAGAAGAAGAACACTACCCTTGAAATTCTGTCTCACGACTTAGCCGGTCCCTTCATTATGATAAAGCAGGTTGCGGGATACGTCAGTGAGCGGATTGAAACCCTGCACGACGAGCAGCTCTCTGAACTACTGCTCACCATGCAGACTACCTGCCAGGACAGCGTAAACCTGATTCGGGACTTCGTAGACAATGAATTTTTGGAGTCCTCCGGTGTCAATCTAAAGCTGGAACGCGTAGACTTGGCCGCTGAGGTTGGGGAGATAGTGCAAGAGTTTCAGAAATCCGAAGCCGAGATAAATAAGCACGTTTCCTTTGAAAGCCCGGAAACCTGCTACCTCCACCTCGACCGTAACAAGTTTATGCAGGTGGTTAACAACTTGCTTAGCAACTCTTTGAAGTTCACCCCCGATGGCGGCCACATCCACGTCCGGCTTCAGGATCAGGGTAGTGAGGTACTGCTTACGGTGGTAGATACTGGTATCGGAATTCCGCAGAAGTTTCAGGACCGGCTGTTTGAGCGGTTCACGCCGGCCCGGCGGCCGGGCCTGCGCGGGGAGAAGACCACGGGCCTGGGCATGTCCATTATTAAAGTGATTGTGGAGCTACACCGGGGCCACATTTGGTTTGAGAGCGAGGAGGGGAAAGGAACCACCTTCTTCATCCGCTTGCCCCGGCAGGAGTCGGCCTAGCCTGCTCGCCCGCTACGCAACGTAAACGCCTGGCAAAACCCGGATTTTCTATGCAAACCGTCGGCTTTGGGTTAGTCGGGGCTTTTTGATGGCTATTGCGGGGCGGCCTACGTAAAACAGGTTTCACCAACCCCAACGTAGTGTATGTGCGGCCGTTATACTGTCACCCCGCCCTCAGCGGCGCTGGAAGCCCGTTTCGAAGCCACTTTTGCCGGTCCTTCGGCACCCAATTACAACGCGGCGCCCTCCCAACAGCTACCCGTAATTCTGAACACCGATCCTGGCCGCATTCAGCTGATGCAGTGGGGTTTGCTACCGGGCTGGGTGAAGGATGCAAAGAAAGCTCCCCGGCCCATTAATGCTCGCGCCGAAACGCTCAGCGAGAAGCCGTCCTTCCGGACGCTGCTGCAACGTCGGCGGGCCCTGGTGCTAGCTGATAGCTTTTATGAATGGCAGATAACCGACCATGGTAAGGTGCCGCACCGCATCCTGCTTAACTCCCAGGAGCCCTTTGCATTCGCCGGCCTCTGGGATGAGTGGCTGGATCGGCAGACGGGAGAAGTACTACCTACTTTTACTATCATCACCACGGCGCCTAACAGCCTAATGGAGCCGATTCATAACCGCATGCCCGTGTTGCTGCCGGACCGCTCGGCGGAGCTAGCTTGGCTCGACGATGGAGCAGGGGTAGCCGCGCACCAGGAACTACTACGCCCGTACGCTCCTGAGGCCATGCGGGAATACGTGGTAAGCACCCTGGTAAACTCTCCGGCCCACAACGAGCCTGCCGTATTGGAGCCCGCTGCCTAAGATAAGTGACGCTACTGGTTGAACTAACCAGGTAAAAGGTAACGGCTAGCGGAACAGCTCGTTCCGGCGCAAAGCCCGCTCGTAAGGCAACACTGGCGGACGGCGTTTTTTCAGTGCCTTGCCAAACAAGCCAGTTCTTACGCGCTGTCCACCGCCCGGGGTAGGCCTAGCCGGCGCTGCTTGGGCTGCATCGGGGACGATGATGCTAAAGGTCACCAGAAAGACGAGCGAAGTAAACAGGTTTCTCATGGAACTTTGCAGGTATAAAGTTGAACTTATATGCAATGGTAAATAAAATATTTTATTTATACCATATAAAATATAATGATGTAATGCACCGCTACTATCTAAGCTTGAAAAGTTGCACGCTCAAGTAACTGTTCAGCTTCTCGCGGAGTTGCATACTGCTCCCAGCGCAAGCGGGCTTATCAGTGCCATTTAAATGCTGAATCCATAAAAAGCCCTGAGCCATCCACTACTACCAGTAGGGGTAACTCAGGGCTTTTCTGGTTTCCAGGCTACGCTACTAGCAATCAGCGTGCGTTACCGCCGACGCATAGTCCGCCGGTAGGCCGGCGTAACGCGGCGCTTCTTGCGCTTAATCCAGCCTCTGTGCGAGGCAGCATCGGTGCTCGAGCTCAGGGTAGGAATGATGGTAACGGGTGTGACAGTTTCTTCCAGCGGGGCAGTAGCAGCTACCACATCAGTACCCAGCAGCAACACGGCTCCCAACACGGCGAAAGTAGAGATTTTCATAACGAAAGAAATGTTTGGTTGACGTGTTGCAAGTATATGTTAAATTATTTATTTAAAAAACCATATAAATAGATAACACAAAAAAAGCTCCCCACTAGGTAGGGAGCTTTTAAAATAGAGATGCGTAAGCTTATTCGGCGTGGTCGTCTGGCTCAGTAGCTTTTGCCACGGCAATAACGGCGATGCTGGCTACCACGGCAATGCCTACAATTAGCTGCGTGGGAGTGAAGCGTTGCGTTACTTTGCGCATGAGCTGTCCACCGTGCTTGAGCAGGTCGTCTAGTTGGTCATGTTCCCCTTGAAACACCTTGTAAGCGCTCTGCAGGGTGTTGATGATATCTTCGGGGGCAATTTTTTCGATGTCTTTGGCGAGTTGAGTGCTCATAGCGGGCAAGTAGGAAACGGGTTAAGGAAGAAGCTTGGAGAGCAGTGGGGTGACCACCGAAAAATCTGTACGCAAGACCGCACATTTTTGATATAGCTGAGCCAACAATAGCAGTTTACTCCATTAGGAGTTCGGTAGTAACGCAAAGCCAGTGAGCTAGTTATAACCCGTAATTTCCTGCGCAAGCTTTTCATCGCCACTGCCCGCAACATATACCTTCTCCCGAAGGCCATAAAAAAGGCCTCGCCAGTTTGGCGAGGCCTTGGAACACCTTATCAGGAGGTAACTGCTTATTCGTACACCTTAACTACAAACACGTAGTCTTGCAGCTTCCGGATTTGCTGGGGCCGCGAGGTACCGGTGAGTTGATTAGTGCGGGGCATATTGTAAGGCTCACCCGCACCGGCAGCACCCAACGAGTCAACCAACCGCATCAAATACGATGATTTAGTGGCAAAAGCAGCACTTTGCACGTCCATCTGCCGGCCGCTAATAACCCCAATCAGGTTACCCTTATCATCCAGGAGTGGGCCGCCCGAGTTGCCTGGGTTTACTGGAATGCTGATTTGATAAAAACCTGTGTCGCCTTCAAACCCGGAGCGGGCGCTCAAGGAACCGTCGTTAAATACTAGGTCCTCGCGGGGGTAGCCCAGGGTATACACCTTCTCGCCCAAATCCGACTGGCCCCGCTTGAAGGCGTAGGGCAAACGGCCAAAGCCCTTGAACCCCTTATCCTTGATCTGCAGAATGGCCAAATCGTGGGCTACATCAGTAAATACCGGCTCGGCCCGGAAACGCTGCCGGTCGTGGCCCTCTATCAGTAAGGAGTCAGCTCCCTGAATAACGTGGTAACTGGTCACCAAGTAGCCGTCGGCCGTCAGGGCGAAGCCCGTGCCGCTGAACTTGCCGGGGTTGCTGCGCTCCGGCTGCGACTCAATCTGGGTGAGCGTCCGGTTCATAGACCGTTGGGTACGCTTGATGCGCTCTACCTCGCGGCGCAGGACCGTATAGCCGTACAGGGACGACTTTTGGGAAGCCCGCCACCACTCCAACCCCAGAAGGGTAGCAAACACAGCCATTACTGCCACTGAAGCGGCTACCATCATGGTGGCGCGGTGGCTGTTCCAGAAGGCGCGGAGTTTCTGCTCGGTGCGCGAGATACGCAGCGCGGGGCGGGGAGCTTGTCCGTTGGCAAACCGCTCGTGGCGCTCGTCTTCCTCGGCTACCTTGGCCAGCGGGGTCAGGCGCACGGCCTGCTCCGCATCCATGTCGGCGTGGATGGCATGCAGCTTTCGGCGCAGCGCCAGCCGGCGGCCGTAGGCCGTGAGCGTACCGGTCAGCTCCTCAAATTCCTGGAGCCGGCGGGCCAGCTCGGAGTCGGCGCTGAGACGGCGCTCCAGGGCGGCGCGCTCATCGTCGGGGAGAGTGCCCGCGCGGTAAGCATCAAATAAAGCGTAATAATCAGCTTCGGTTTTCATTTCGGGGGTGGCAGTCAGGGCAAGGAAAGCAGTAGCCACATAAGCCGTTACTTCCCTGTTGCTAACCACCGTGGCTAGGTCTCGTGTTCCTGATACTGACTGAAAAACAGTTTTTTAAGTCGTACCAGGCACTTGTATTTCTGGTTTTTGGCGTTGTCGGCGTTGGTGTAGCCAAACTCCGCGGTAAGCTGCTGCATCGACTTATCGAGCAGGTAAAATCCTTCTAAAAGCGAGCGGCAGGGCTCCCCAATCCGTTCCAGGGCTTGGCTCATGGTGCCCAGCTGCCGGTCGCGCTCCTCGGCTACTTCCAGGTCGGCTTCGGCACCGGTCTCGAGGTAGGGCTCATGGTCATCGAGGCGGCCGCCAAAGCGGGTTTTCTCGGTGAGCCGTTTCAGCCAGAGGCGGCGGCATACGGCGTAGAGGTATGTTTTGATCTGGCAGCTGAGCTCCAAGGAGCCTTCCCGTACCTTCTCATAGAATACCATGACTCCTTCCTGGTACACGTCCTTGGCTTCGTCCTCGGTACCGCTGTTCTGCAGCACGTAGTGCGAAATCATCGGGAAGTGCAGCCGGTAGAGCTGCGCCAGTGCCCGGTCATCGTCGCGCCGGATGGCGGCTACGAATTCCTCATCAGTGTAGGCAGGTTGTCCCTTACCCATTCGCTTTGTTGCTTAATACGTTGAGCCCGGCTTGGTAACCCAGTAAAAAAATAATTTCTACTGTTGGGTTACCATTCGTTATTACGGGTATGAAGGGCGTTTTTCGGACAAAATTTTCCAAACCTACTACCAAAATGAAGAACCTCCTGAAGGTATCCGCCCTGGCCGTTGTTTTCGCTTCTACCCTCGTTTCTTGCGAGTCGAAGAAAGCTGAAGAAACTACCACTTCCACTGAAGCTACTTCGGTAGAGGCTACGGCTCCGGCTACCACCGACACCACGGCTGCTGCCATGGACACCACGGCTGCTGCTACTGCTGCTCCCGCTGCTACTACCACGGAGGCTAGCACCACCACGACTACCACCACCGAGCAGAAGTAATTACGTGCCGGTTTGGCCGGTACGTTATTCCTAGGGCCCGAGTTCCGCACAGCGGAGCTCGGGCCTTTTCGGTAGGCTGATGCCGTCCACACGCGGCTCTATCTTCCGGACTCCGCAGCCTGGGTCCGCTTCCTTCTGTTCCGTACCAACTTGTCCGTTTTATCATCCTCAGAAGAGCCGGCTACTACTGCTGCCAGCAGTGCTACTACCAGCATTCCTTGCGCCGCCCTAGCGGCTCCCGCTCCTGATTCAGTGCCCGCGCACTTGCTGTGGGTAGGGGAATACCTGATTGGCAGCCCCCAGCAGGAGCAACTTAGCGGGCACCCCGATATCCGCTATTAGCCAGCGGCCGAGGTCTACAGCTTTTCCTCTACCCACAGCAGGCCAGCGCATACCAAAAACAGCAGGTATCCCCACCAACGAGGCCAAGCCGTGTGGGTAGTAACTGTGGCCTCCGTAACCGACTGCTGGGGTAGCGTGGTAGGCAACAGCGCCAGCTGACGTTGCCATTCTTGCTGGGCAATTCCGCGCCAGTGCGCGGGACTGAACACGTAAAACCAGTCGCGGGCAGTTCCGGCCTGGGCCTCGTGCCAGCCGCTGGTTGCTGGCCAGTACGGCGCCGACGCCCACTCTGGCACGTGCTCATCCTGGCGCAAAGCCACCCGGACGGGCGTTTGCGCCGCGGCGGCTCGCAGGCGCAGCGCAGCACTAGCGGAGCCTGTAACCCGAACCAGCAGGGGCGTATGTACGCGCGGCCAGGAGGTAGCCAACTGAATACCCGATGCCGCCGGCGCGGCGGGCACCACAGCCGTCAGCAAGCGGCTCCAGTAGGCGCCGTACGCCGACTGCTGGCCCTGCAGCAACCAGGGAAACGTTTCCGTAGCCGTCGTGACAACTACCTGACCCAGCCCAATGCGGCGGGTTGCGGCAACTGGCTGCTGCTGCGAAGTTGTAATAAGCGGCCGCAGACCAGTAGTAGCGCGAAGCGTTGCCGGCAACAGTGTAGCCAGGCGAGCCGGCGCCTCCGGCCAGGCCAGAAGCTGCGGGGAGGCCATAGCCGCTGCCGGCTGGGGTTGCAGCTGAAACAGACTGCTTCCTCCTGGTAAACTTCGCGGCAAGGCCGGCGCATCCGCTATCAGCAGCAGCCCGCACGCGCCAGTGCGCACTGCCTGAGCAAGGGCAGCGGCCTCGGTGCCGCTTAAAGAAGCCAAAGAGGTAGCATCGGTTATGACAACTTCCACGCGGCCTAGCAAAGGGGAGGTGACGCGCGTGAGGTCTGGGGGGTAGGAAAGTTCAGAAATTCGGTTTGCGTAAGGCCTCGGCTTAGTCCCGTGCGTAAGGCCACGGCGTGCTGCTGGGACGCTAAGTAGTTCTTCAGAAACCGAACCTCAAACGACGGCGCGGCCGCCAACAACAGCACGCGCAAGGGCCGGGTAGGGCGTACTTCCAAGGGCACTGGCTCCTGAGCCTGGCGCCGGCCATCTTGGCGCGCAACTAGGGTATACACCGCCCGCCCGGTCATTTTGGGAGTAAAGCGGAGCCGGAAGCTGCCGCGGCCTTTGGGCAGCTGCACCGAGTCGCGGCCCGCGCCCGCGGCCCGTAAGCTAACCCAGGCCGGCTCCCCAGCTTCTCCCTGGTAGTAGCCCTCAATAAACCACGGCTGGCCCAGTTCAGGCTGCCGGGGCCAAGCAGCTGAGTGGAAAGCCGCGGCCACGGGTGGTAAATAACTGACGACCTGCAGGCCTTGCAGCGCCGACACGTCGGCGGCGGGTAGGCCCTGGCCCAGCACATGCACGGCACGCAACTGAGGCAGGCGCTGACGTAAGGCAAGCAGATTGCCAAGGGTAGGCGTGTCGGGGGCGGTGGCCGCGTAGCGCCACACGGGCGTACCCGGAGCCAGGCGACGTAGCAGCTGGCGTAAAGTATCCGGCGAATAGGAATCAGTGAGAAGAATAGCTGCCTGGGTAGCCGGATGCTGTTGGGTGCGAACCGGAGGGTAAGCTGCCAGCCAAAGCCCCGCAACTGCTAGTAGTCCGGCTCCTATCCGCAACACCCGCCGTCGGCGGTCAGCCCGGCGCCAGGCAGCCACGGTTAGCGTCACCGCCAGCAGCAGACAGAAAGCAAGAAAGTACAGCATCGGTAAGAAAAAAGGTTCAGCGGCGGGAAATGGGTGAATAAGACCAAGATAGGAGCGGGTAGGGGCCGCTGCTACCTCAGCGACTTAGCTCCTGGAGGTAGCGCCGGGCTAAGCGGTTGCTTGGAGCCTGCGGATGGGGCGGCGTAACGGGCGCGGGTGGTAGCAGCTCCGTCAGGGCCCGCTCAATGCCCGGTAGGGCCGCTTCCGGAACGGGTTGCCCAGTGCGCAAGGCCGTGCTCAGGCGGCGTAGCTCGCGCAGGGCGCTGAGGTAGCGACCCGGCTGTTGCAGGGCCGCGCGGGCTAATTCCTGCCCGGCCTGGTCAAGCGTGGTGGCGGCGCCGGTTGGTCGGTGCTGTTCGCGCAGCTGGGTGAGCACGCCCAGAGCGGCCCGCACCACGGGCTGGCGGGGTGGGGCCGCCACCTGTCGCCGAAGTTGGGGAGCGGCCGTGCCGGCCAAGTCGCCGGTGAGGCGGGTAGTAGCTTCGGGCATGGGCGGGGGCGTGAAGCCAGCTTTTTTAACGTAAGCGCGGGTTTGCTGCTGCACTTGCTTTAGCAGGCGCAGGGCCCGGTACTCGAAGGGCAGAGCCTCGCGGGCCGACCGGTACGCAGGCGCAACTCGGCTTCCCACATCTGGCTCAGCACGGCTTGCAGCTTGGCCTTTACGGCCGGCTCTAGAAAGTCGGCCGTTTCGGAATCGTCGTGGTGATGGATGTAGGGCTCCATCAGCTCGGCAGTAAGGGCCGCGCCGGCCGGGGCATCGGTTGACGGGGAGTGTGGCCGTGGTCGTGGCCATCATCGGCCGAGTGCCCGTCGGTGAGCTTGGGGGTAGCGGCCGGCGCGGCTTCGGTGTGGTCTTCGGCCACTACGGAGCCCAGGCCCGGCTCCTCGGCCGGCTCATCTGCCACCGGCGGACGGGTAGCGCCCCCAATATTTTCATCGGCCTCTTCGCCCAAAAACTTGCCGTAGCGCATGCGCAAAATCTTCTGGTCGAAGCCTATACCGTTAGCGCGCTCCAGCAGGGTAGGCGCCGGGAGGCTGGCTTGTTCGGCCAGCAGCTTTTCGGTGTCAATGATGATCTGGCGCTGACTGCGGAAGTAGGCCGGCTTGGCATTCACGCCCAGGGAAACATCCAGGGCGCTTTCCTGCACGGTGGTATCCTCCCACTGCACCAGGTACGTGTCGGAGCGGGTAAGCTGCTGGTGAGTGTCCCAGGCCTGCAGGTAGAAATACACCTCGTCGCCGTACGTAAGGCCCAGGGCTGGCAGCCGGAGCAGGTGCTGTACGCTGACACTCGCGGGCTGACCACGCAACGCCGCACTCAGGTCGGTGGCTACTTCCCGAAACTTGACGGCTTCGCCCTGGCCCTGGGCAATGGTGGCCACCAGCCGGGCGCGCGTCAGGCCGTAATCATCCTGCAATTGGGCGCGCACTGCCACCTGCGGGGGCGCCCAAACTCCACCAGGGTGTAGGCTTTCGGAGTAATTAGGCGAATGGTGGGGGCTTGGTCGGGCTGTACTTCAATGGCATATTCCTCCGAAACCTGCCCCGCAAAGCGCAGCCGGTACAAAGTGGAAGCCGACAGGGTAGCCTCAGCCACGAATTCGGAGGGGCGACCTGGCACCGCGCGCAGGCGCAACTGCCGCCGGCCCAACTCCAGCACGGGCGGGGTTTTGCCGAGGCGGCTTACCCGCACCGTCCAGCGCACTCGGCTGCCTTGAATGCAGCGGAACGAGGCTTCCGTTGGGGCCAGGGCGGGCCGCCGGGTGTACGCGGGCGGTACTACCCACAAGCGGGTTTCCAGGATGCGGGCCGCCGATTCAGGTAAGGTTGCCTGGTTTTCAAACCGAACCGGTACGGGCTTGCCAGCCGCCGCACTACTCGTAACGAGTCCGGCGGGGCGCTGCCACCAGGCCAGGGCCGCCAGCAGGAGCGCCACGGCCGTAACTAGCAAGGGGCCTTTGAACCGAACAGGAATAAGGGGGCCGCCGCAGCTAGTTGAGGCAGCCGGCTTACAACTCGCTCCTGCTGCAGCTGCTCCAACAAGTTCAGACTCGTGCCGGGACGTAGGAGTAAGCCTGTGCTGTCTTCCAACTCAGGATGCAGCCGATCCAGGCGGCGGGCTACGTGCTGTAAGGGGCTCTGCCAAATGCGCCACAGCAACCAGCCCAGTCCTGCCGCGGCCACGGCGCCGGCTACCAGCACCGCGGGTTGCAGGGCCGGCCAACCCAGGTACGTCAGCAGCAGCAATGCAGCTACCGCCCCGGCTGGCATCAGCAGAACCAAGGTGCGGCGCACGGCCCAGGCTCGGTGAGCAGCCCGCAGCGCGGTGTCGGGGGCAGAAACAGTGGCGGTGAGCGGACTCATGCGAAAAGGCAGCGGGTTCAGAAATGAATTCAGGCGGCCTGCTGGCTGGACCGCCGGGAAGCCAGCAGCCGCTCTAGGCCAAACAATACCCCGGCTGCACCGACTACCCACGGCGCTAAGTCACGCTCCGGTGCCCGGAGGGGCGGCGCGGAAACGGTTGGACGCTGGGCAGCCGGGCCGGGCTGGAGTTGGGCCAGGGGCATGGGCCGCGGGTCAGAAAAGGAAGAAGCGGCGGTAGTACGAGGCAGCAGCCAGGGTAGGAAAAGTGCCGGCAACTCCGGGCTGTCGGCCAGCTCGCTCCAGGTAGGGTCGAGACGGGTGCGCAAGTGGTACCAGCCGCCCGTGCCGGCTGCTCTCAGGGAAAGTAGCGGCTGGCCCGTAGCCAAAGGCCAGATATTGGCGGCTGAATTTAGGGCCTGGGTGGTGTCAAGCCGTTGCAGCCGAATGGGCGCGGCGCTGCCGGGGGCAAAAAACTGCTAGCCATGGCCTGCCCACCGCCCCGGGCCTCCTGCCACACCCGCAACCCTGCCCCAACCCGCGCCGACCAGCTTGCCGGAACGGGTGAGTCGCGCAGCCAGAAAAGCCAGTCCAACGAATCGGTAGCGGCCGGAGCGGTGGTAGCAACGGCTAGCTGCGGTGGTAGCGGCAGCACGGAGCCCGCCGCCCGCAACGCCGCCACCAGCACCCGGGCCGAAGAAGCATGGGCCGCGTCATAGCTTACAGCCAGCCGCGGGGGCCGATTCAGGAGAGGCAATGATTGGCTGATATTGCGGGCGTTCTTCGTTGTAAACTGCTGCCGCTCCGCATTAAATTGTACCTGCACCCCGGGCCCAGCCCGGTAATGGGGCCGCTAGTAGCGGGCCACGAGCGGCGGACGCGCCGGAAGGCAATGCCCGTTTCGACACCGCTAGCCAGCAGCAACCCAAGGCTGTCGGGGTGGGGGCGCCAAGCCGCTACGGGCCACGTCACGGAATCGGGGAGGGGGAGAGGCACCCACTGCACGGCCGCGGGCAAGGATGGGCGGGTGCCCGCGAAAGAGGCCAGCGTAAGCGGCGCTACTACCACCAGCGGCCGGTTTGGCAAAGAATCAGCGGCTTGTTGCGCGGCGCTCCAAAGGTTGAGCGGAAGTGTAGTAGGCGGGGCAGTGGAAATAGAAGAAGCTGAATTGGGGGCTGTGCCTGCCTCGCCGAGCCCCACGGTAGCCCAGGCAACGGGCCCCCGATGGGTTGGTGGGAACCTAGCCGCCGCAGCTCAAAGCCGCGCCGCCGGAGCGAATCTAGCACCGGCCGCACGGTGGCTACCTGCTCGGGTGTTGCTTCCGCACTAAGCAGCACCTGTCCACGCAGCGGGGGTAGGGGCTGGCGCTGGGCCGGACCTGCCACGGCCAGAGCCAGTAGCCCCAGAATACCGGCGCGAAGCAGGAACAGCAGCAGTTGCTCCGGCCTGATGTTGCGTAGGCGCCGGTTGGCTGCCGCTTCCAGCCACCGCACGCTGCCCACCTGCACCACCCGCCCCGGCCGCCGGTTCCAGAGGTAAATAGCCAGCGGTACCACCAGCCCCAATAAGGCCAGCCAACCGGCGGTGGCATGTTGAAAAAAGAGGTGGGGCAAGGGAAAAGCAGTTTCTGGTCAGGCGCCCAGCCGGGCGCTAGGTGCGGAAGAAGGGAACGGGGCTACAAGTAGGTCAAACCGAATCACAGACACAACTTTAACCACGGGCGTTGCGGCTACCCACCAACTACCAGACAAATGCAGGCTCCCTACCTGCTCTAGAGGCGGGGGCTAACCAGCTCCTGGCTCAGCGAAGCCAACAGCGTAGTCATGGCCTCCTGAATGCCCTGGCACTGCTGGAGCATGCGGGGCCGGGGCGCACCCTTCTCCGTATACTGGTCGTAGTCGCGCAACTCCGGCTCCACGGGCTGCCGGTAGGTTTGCGCTTCGGTGGTGCTGATGCGGGAAAACTCATCTTGCCGCAGCCAGCCCACTAGCCCATCCGCCGCTAGCCCGTTGCCCGCATCGACGGCGGCGGAAGTGGTTGTATACCGGGGGTAGCTGATATCCGTTAGCTCGTAGCGCAGGGTGCCCGCCTGTACCCGAAAGCAAAAGCGGAACAGTAGGTTAAACTCCCGCGCAAATTGGTTTTTCTGGGCCGGCCCGTGGGCCCGAACAATGGCCTGACCCATCAGGATGCCCCGACCGGGGTCAGAGAACTTTACCACGGCGTCGTAGTCTTCGAATTGCCGGGCCAGCCACTCCTGCGTCCGGCCGTAGAGTTCGGTGGCGGGTAGGGCCGGCGTGGCCAAGGTGCCCCGATAACAGATACGTTGGCTGGCGCTGTCCACGGGCACTACCGGCAGCGGGCGTACGCGCTGGGCCTGAGCTACGTGAGAAATAATGCTGAGAGCAAGAAGGAGAAGATAATGCTTCATATACCTGAGGGAATAAGTAGAATATCAGGTGAAGCAAATATTCGACCGAACTTAGGCCATCCACTGCCTACGCGAGGCTACGGCGGCGCAGAAATTCGCGCAGGGCGCTGGTAAGCGGCTCGGCTGTGCTAAGCTGGTAGTAGTCGAAGCCGTGGGTGCGGGCGCGCTGGGCCGTGTCGCGGAGCCACTGCTGCAGGTGCTGCTGCCAGCCTCGGCGCTGCTGATCAGCATCGAGTTGCAGGGTGCGGCCGGTTTCCAAATCCTCGAAGGTAACGGCCCCGCGGAAGGTGAAGGCTAACTCGTTACGGGCCAGCAAGTGCAGCAGCAGCACCTCGCCGGAGGCCGCACGCAGGCGGGTCAGGAGCCGCTCAATCTCCCCCTCTTCCTCGTACAAATCACTCACGCAGATGGTTAGGGCCGGCTGCCGGCGGGCCGTTAGCGGGGCCAAGGTAGCGGCATCGGGAAAAGAGCCGGCGGCCTCCGCCGTTTCCAGGGCGTGGTAGAGGCGCGGGAGCTGGCGGGCATCGGCGCGGGGCGGCAGGTGGCGCAGGCCGGCCGGGTGCAGAATGGTAAGGGCCACGGCGTCGCCCTGCTGGCTGGCTACGTAGGCCAGGGCCGCGCACAGCAACCGGCCATAATCGAGCTTGGTCAGGCCGTTATCGTCGCGGTGGTTCATGCTGGCCGTGGCGTCCAGCACGAGGTGCACGACTAGGCTGGTGTCTACCTCCGACTCGCGCAGGTAGTACCGGTCGGAGCGGGCGGCCAGGCGCCAGTCCAGCCGGCGCAGGTCGTCGCCGGGCTGGTAGGGCCGGTACTGGCTGAACTCCAGCCCCGCCCGCGCCGACGGCTGGCGTGGGCCCCGTGCAGCAGCCCTTCCGCCGCCCGCTTGGCGGCCAGGGGCAGGTTGTGCAAAGCGTGCAGGTGTTCGGGAGTCAGCATGTTTTAAATAGGGTATGAGGGTAGGAAGGAGGAGAGGGTAGGAGTTGCTGGTTGTTAGATAGAATTTGCTACTTGTTGATTATAAACTGTTTACCATTACGGCTGTCATGCCGAGCGTAGCGAAGCATCTCTCCCGCCGGGTTCGGTTATTACTACAATGAAGTGGTAGAGATGCTTCGGCAAGCTCAGTATGACGGCCTTCGGGGGTCAGCGAAAACTATCCCTAACAACTACCCTCTGACAGCTGACAACTAAAAACTACCTCCCAACTTCTACTTTCACCCCTTACAGGGAAACCGCCTTTAGTAGCTCCCGCACGGCGTCATCGGTGGTCAGGTTTTCGGCTTCGGCGTTGAAGTTCAGCAGCACCCGGTGGCGCAGTACGGCCGGAGCCAGCGTCTGCAAGTCTTCCAGGGTAGCGGCGAAGCGGCCGTGAATCAGGGCCCGGGCTTTGGCGCATAAAATCAGGGCCTGCCCGGCGCGCGGACCCGCACCCCAGCGGCCGTAGTCGCGGATGAACTTGACTTCTGAGGTAGCCGGACGGGTAGCGCGCACCAGGCGGTTTACCAAGCTCAGCAGCTCCGCACTAATGCTCACTTGGCGCGTAAGCTGTTGGAGCTGGCGCACGTCTTCGCCACCCAGCACGGGCTGCACCTGCTGGCGCACGGTGCCGGTAGTGCCGCTGAGCACAGCCAGCTCTTCCTGCTCCGTGGGGTAACCAATGCGGATGTAGAGCAGAAATCGGTCGAGCTGGGCTTCGGGCAGAGGGTAGGTACCGCTTTGCTCAATCGGGTTTTGCGTGGCCAGCAGGAAGAAGGGCTTGGGCAAGGCGTGCTCCTGGCCGGCGTACGTCACGTGGCCTTCCTGCATGGCTTCCAGCAGGGCCGCCTGAGTTTTGGGCGGGGTTCGGTTGATTTCGTCGGCCAGCACGAGGCTGGCGAAAATGGGTCCCTCGTTGAACTTGAAGGAGCGGTGCCCGGTGCCGTGGTCTTCCTCCAGAATCTCGGTACCCAGAATGTCGGTCGGCATCAGGTCGGGAGTGAACTGGATGCGGCGAAAGGGTAGGTCGGTGGCCTGGGCCAGGGTGCGCACCAGTAGGGTCTTGGCCAGGCCCGGCACGCCTTCCAGCAGGGCGTGGCCCCCGCGAGCAGGGCTACTAATACTTCATCCAGCACCTGCTGCTGGCCCACAATGACCTTCCCGATTTCCTGTTTGAGCTGTGGTATTTTCTGAAGGAGGCGAGTAACGTCTTGTTCGGTCACGGAAACGGCGTTGAAAATCGGGAGAGAAGAAGGATGCGCTGGGACAAAGTCAGATATAGCGCCGCAAGGATGCGTCGGACGCTGGGTAACGGCTCATTTTATTCGGCCGCTAACCCATAAACTGCCTGATTAGGTAGCGCCCTGCGCCGCAAGTATCTACTTCAAACCGTAATACGCAACCACTCCCGCCGTTTTCATTGGGTTAGGCTAGCTTTCACCTCTTGCTTTCACCGGGCAGCTTGCCGAGGTAGTAAGCTGTAGGAGCTAGGTAAGCAGGACGCAAAAGTCAGCTTCCAAATAAACAGACCGTCATGCAGAGGCGGAGCCAAAGCAGCTCGCTGATGCTAGAGTTACTACCTCAATGGCACCACGCGAGCTGCTGCGGCTCCGCCTCTGCATGACGTGCTTGTCTTAACTGTCAACTTAACCCAGCCAGAACAACTAGTGAGACGCTCGTCCTGTCTATTTGCCTGCTAGGTAGTAGGTTATGATTCTACCAGAACCGGTTGGTACATACCACTTGGGCTTTTTTCTTTAACCGCAGGCCCACCAGTACCTCGTGGCTACCGCCGTGGTAGCCCGCCAGTTCGGAAAGACCGGCGTCGTAAGAATAGCCCACCGTCAGCTGCTCGTAGCTTAGCCCCACCATGCCCACCACCGAGTCGAACGCCCGCCACGATGCGCCAACCCAGAGTAGATCCTGGTACTTGAGCTTGGCGTTGATATCGAGGGAGAGCGGGGCGGGATTTACGGCCTTCACCAGCACGGAGGGCACCAACGACCAATCGTCGCTGAGGGGCACCCGCACCCCGGCCGTGGCAAAGTAGTGGCGCTTCAGGGTGTTGCCCGTGCCCGCACCCTCCCCGTTGAGTTCGTAGGAGAAGTCGAGCTTGTTGCCCAGCAGCTGTGCTCCCGAAATGCCCACGTAGAAGTTAGAACTGTACACCCACAGGCCAATGGAGCCATCCAACACCCGTGAGGCGGCGCTGCCCGCGTAGGAGGTCGTGTCGTAGAAGCGCAGCTGCTGCCCATCGACGGCAAACTGCTGCATGCCCGCCGACACGCCCAGCGCCGCCCTAATTTTAGGAGTCAGCACCAAGTTGTAGGCGTAGGAAAGGTAGGCGCCGGTGCGGCTCGTGGGGCCGGTTACGTCGCGATACACCATGCCGCCCACCGCATGGAACGGCCGGCGCCGGTCGTGCAGGGTGCGCTTGCTGGTGCTGCGCCATTTGCCTAGCGAGGAGCTGGCCGTGAGGTAGTAGGTTTTGGGTGCGCCTTCCAGGCCCGTCCACTGGGTGCGGTAACTGGTTTTCACGTCGATGTAATCCTCCACGCCGGTAGTACCCGGGTTGAGGATGTAGTTATTGTTCATGTACTGGCTGTACTGGGCCTGCTGCTGGGCCAGGGCCGGCCCGGCCGCCAGCAACAGCAGCGGAAGTAGCAGTAGAAGTAGGGCTTTTTTCATAGCAGAAATTGCCGTAAAGTCTTGTCGAAAAAAGTACCCGGCCAGACCTCCTGAGCCCGGCCGGGCGCTTCGTTAATACAGAATGGTAATGGACCCGCTGTAGGACTTGCCCAGCGGACCTTTCGTGACGACCACGTAGTAGTAGGTGCCCACTGGCGCGGGCTGGCCGTTGATGTCGCCGCGCCACTCGCTGGCCCGACCGTAGTTGTTGGCCGAGAATACCCGGTTGCCCCAGCGGTTGAACACGCTGACCGTGTTGTCGGGAAACTGCTCAATGAACTCAATCTGCCAGGTGTCGTCGCGCCCGTCGCCGTTGGGCGAGAAGGCGTTGGGAATGCGGATGGCTGGCCGCACGGTGATGGTCACCTGGTCAGAATCGGCGCAGCCACCGGCCCCGGCCGAGAGGGTGTAGGTCGTTGTTACCCTGGGCGCGGCCACGGGCCGCAAGGAGTCGCCCCGGAAGGTTAGGCCCGCCGCGGGCGTCCAGCGCACGGGGTAGGTACCATCGGCGCGGCCTTCCAGCGTGATGGAGGTACCGGCCAGAATCTCCCGATCGGGCCCGGCATCCACGTCAACTGGTGGCTGAATCTGAACGGGTATGCCATTAGAAACGGCCGTTACGGGCTGGGCGCAGATGTTGGTAGTGCGCAGGCGCAGGGTCACGATCTGGCCCGCGCGCAGGGTAGTGCTGGTGAATACCGGGCCCGTAGCCCCGGCTACGTCACTGCCGTTCACCTGCCACTGATAGGTGGGGGTAGGGCCCGCCTCCGTCACGTTGGCAATGCTGAAGGTAAGCGGGGCGCCCAAGCACACGGGCCCGCCCGGCTGCACCGTAATCGTGAGGGTGGGCTGGGGCGTAGGGGTGCGCGTAACAGTAACCGTGGCCACGGCCGGACCCGTGCTGCACAGCCCCGCCGTGGGCGTCACCTGCACCCGCACTTGGTCGCCGGTTACTACGGTGCTGCTCGTGAAAGTAGGGCCGCTGGCTACGGCCACGTTGTTAACAAACCACTGGAACGTAGGCGCAGTACCCGCATTGGTTGCCACAGCCGTGAAGGTCAACGGTGTGCCAGGACATTGCACGGGCGGGGTAGCCAGGGTCACGGTGGGCGTCACTAGGGGCGTCACCCGAATCGTTACGACGTTGGAAACCGCCGTGGCGCAGGTGCCCGTGCCCGACGTTACCCGCCGCCGGAAGTAGGTAGTGGCTTGCAGCGGACCGGGTGCAAACGTTGGGGTAGTGGCCCCCGCAATAGCCGACCAGTTCGAGTTGTCCGTGGAAGATTCCCACTGGTAGGCAAACGTGCCGGTGCCACCGCTGGCTCCACCGCCGCTGAGCGGATTAGGCGCAGTGCCCGCGCAAACGTCCTGATCGGCGCTGATGCTACCCGCAAGAAGCTCGGGCAGCACCGTCAGCACCACGGAAGGCGAATACTCCGGCCCGCACGCCCCCGATGTTACCCGGCGGCGGAAATACGTAGTAACCGTGAGCGGACCGGGGGCGAAGGTTTCGCCGGTGGCACCCGCTACTGCCGTCCAGGTCGAGTTGTCCAGCGAAGATTCCCACTGATAGGCAAACGCGCCCGTACCGCCCCCGGCGCTAGCTGTGCTGGTGAGCGGGGCCGGGGTGGCCCCGGGGCACACCGTCTGGTTGCTGCCAATGGTACCGGCTGTGAGGGCAGGCAGCACCGTGAGCGTGACAACATTGGAAAAGACCGGCCCGCAGGGCCCGGTAGTTACGCGCCGCCGGAAAAAGGTAGTACCCGTCAGTGGGCCAGGGGCAAAGGTTTCGGCAGTGGCTCCGGCAATAGCCGACCAAGTAGTATTGTCCGTTGATGATTCCCACTGATACGCCAGCGCGCCGGTGCCACCGGCGGCCGGGGCCGTGCTGGTGAGTGGGGCGGGGGTAGCGCCGGGGCAGAGCGTCTGATTCGAGCCGATAGTACCCGCTGTCAGGGCGGGCAACACCGTAATCAGGACGGAAGGAGAGTACTCCGGCCCGCAGGCTCCCGACGTAACCCGGCGACGGAAATACGTGCTAGCCGTGAGCGGGCCCGGCGCGTAGTCGGCGCTGGTCGCCCCGGCTATAGCCGTCCAGGTCGAGTTATTCGTCGATGATTCCCACTGGTAAGCGAATGTGCCCGTACCACCGCTGGCTCCGGCTGCGCTGGTGAGCGGGGCCGGCGTTGCACCCGCGCACACAGTTTGGTCGGCGGCAATACTGCCGGCAACAAGCGCGGGTAGTAGCGTCAAGGTGACGGTAGGCGAGTACACGGGGCCGCAGGCACCTGACGTCGCGGCCCGTCGGAAGTAAGTAGTACCCGTCAGTGGGCCAGGCGCGAAGGTTTCGCTGGTAGCTCCGGGTATAGCGGTCCAAGTAGTATTGTCCGTGGATGATTCCCACTGATACGCCAGCGCGCCGGTGCCGCCCGCAGCCGGAGCCGTGCTGGTGAGCGGGGCGGGGGTAGCGCCGGGGCACAGCATCTGATTCGAGCCGATAGTACCCGCTGTCAGGGCCAGTGCCACGGTGATGGCAACCACATTAGACACAACCGGAGCGCAGGCGGTACCTGAGCTTGCCCGCCGCCGGAAGTAGGTAGTGGCCGTGAGCGTACCGGGCGCAAACGTTGGCCCGTTGGCCCCGTTAATTGGGGCAAAAGTCACATTATCCGCCGACGATTCCCACTGATAGTCAATGGTGCCCGCGCCACCCGTCGCTGGGGTTTCGCTGGTGAGGGGAGCAGGCGTACCACCCGCGCAGATGCTTTGGTTAGCGGCAATGGTACCGGCCGCCAAAGCCGGCACCACCGTTATTGTCACAACGTTGGAAGGCGTGGTGGTGCAAGCCCCAGAAAGTACCTGGCGGCGGAAATAGGTAGTAACCGTTAGTGCGCCAGGCGTGAAGGTCTCGCCCGTAGCGCCGGATATGGCCGTGAAAGTGGTATTATCCGTCGATGATTCCCACTGGTAGGCGAACGTGCCGGTGCCGCCCGTGGCCGGGGCCGTGCTGGTTAAGGGCGCCACGGGGCTGCCGGCGCACACGGTTTGGTTGGCGGCAATGCTGCCCGGCGTCAGGGCGGGCAGAACCGTAATGGCTACCGAAGCGGTAGTGCGGGATTCGCAGTAAGGACCTGACTGGTCAGGCAGCAGCAATTGTACCCGCCGACGGAAATAGGTTGTGCCGACTGGCAGCGAGCTTGGGGGCGTGTAGGTAGGACCATTCGCTCCAGTAATAGCCGTGAAAGTGG
Source organism: Hymenobacter sp. 5516J-16 (assembly GCF_022919335.1). NCBI lineage: Bacteria > Pseudomonadati > Bacteroidota > Cytophagia > Cytophagales > Hymenobacteraceae > Hymenobacter > Hymenobacter sp. 5516J-16. The sequence goes on from NZ_CP095058.1 coordinate 2,623,979, forward strand.
TGTTATCCGTCGAGGATTCCCACTGGTACGTGAGCGGCAGGTCGGCGTCGCTGGAAGCACTGGCGCTGCTGGTAAGAGTGGCCGGCGCAGTGCCGGCGCACAGTGTCTGAGGTGCCGCAATGCTACCCGGTACTGGCAAATCCGGTACCTGAATAAGGCCTGAGCTTTCACGGCAAAAGCAGTCGGTTGTGATGCGCAGCGTTACGGTGTAGTTGCCGGGCGTAGCGTACGTATGAACAGGATTCTCTTCGGTTGAGGTAGTGCCGTCGCCAAACGTCCATAGGTACCTCTTATTATCGAAGTCAATGGGCGGGGCCGTGAAAGTAATCTGCCGACAACCCGTTATCTCCGCGCTGGGCCCCACGCGCAGCAAGGAGCTTTGGTTGAAGTTGACCAGGCCCAGGCCACTCAGGCGGCCGCCCAGCTGCAGGCTGTCGTCGGCGTAGCCGACCTTGGCTCCCAGCGAGTCTGGATAGGAGATGAAGCCCAGCGCAGGCTGGTTGTCGCGGGCCACGTAAATCTTGCCATCGGGCGCGGCCTGCAGCGAGCCTAGGTCGGCCGGAGTCTTCTGTTTGAGCGGAATGTCTTGCTTGGTAACTGGCCCGCGGCCGCTGATATCGAATTGCAGCAGCTTGGGCGGGTTGCGTACCGTGGCATAGAGGTAGCTACCGGGTGAAAATCCCACCCCATAGTATTTTCCTTCGCCGCTGTCCACGATGTACGGAACCTGTGGGTTGGCACTCACTTGGCCCGTGCTGGTATCAAAGCCAAACAGCTCGACGGTGCTGCTGCTGTCGCCTACTACTTCGCTGTAGCGGGCCAGGGCCAGCCGCTGGCCATCGGGAGTCACCTTCATCTGGCCTTTGTAGCCCAGGGCCGACACGCTCGGCGCGTGCAGGCTGCCTACCGTGGAGGGAATCGGCGCGTCGATGAGAACCGGACCTACATAGCCGGCTGCTTGCCGCACGCGGTAGGCCAGAAAGGCGTCGCCCCTGTTGTCATTGCCGGACTTGGCGTCGCCCCAGCCGTGCGTGATAACCCAGATATCACAGCCATTTTTATGAAATACGCCCGTGAGTTTCTCCGCCGTGCCGCGGGCCAGGGGCGTGTTTTTGGTGGCGGCCACCACGGTGCCCGGCCCACCACCCGCGGGAATAGTTATTTCCGAGTAGCTCAGGCCCACGGTGCTATTCAAAGTGAAGAGCAGGTAGCGCGTTGGTTGGCCCGGCTGCGGGATACCCGGCATCTTGAGGGGTAGGGGGCCATCGGTAGTGAAGCGGTTGCCGGCCAGTCCCGTGCCGTTGGTCATCACCGTGCCGTCGCCGTTCCAAACGGTTTCGCCGTTGCTGTAAAAAAGGATTTTACCGTCCTTATCCGACATCACCCCCGAGCCGGCGGGGGCATCCATCGCTCCATCAGTGAGTACTTTCGGAAGAGAGTCGGCCGAGGCCTGGTTGAGGTCCAGCCCCGCCTTGAAACCGAAGTACCATGTGTTGGCAAACTTCTCATCGGCCGCGCACTCCGGCGAGGACGGCGTGGTCTGCCCCAGGGTTGTGGTGGTGCCACTCAGCAGCAGCAGCGCCAGCAGCCAGGCTGCCGGACGCGTTTGCCCGCTCAAGCGCCGGGTGCAGCCGCGTAGCAGCCGACTAAGCGTGGATAGAAGAAAGAGCTGATTATGAGTACGGTACGATAGTTCTGCGCGCATAGTGGGGCAGGTGAGTGGGAGGACGGGGAAGCAGGTAGGCGGTAAAAAAAAGTAGCACTAACCGCCTTGCAGAAACGGAGCCTAATGGTCAGTTTCTGCAGAAAAGAGCTGCTAGCCGGTTTCAGTAAAGCTACACACTGTTGGCCAGGTTTGTGCAACCTAATGTCCGAATAGTGCTAGACGAAGTTCTTGCCCCTTTACTTCCGCCTCATTGAACTGGAATGCAGTATCCAGGCCCCACAAACAGTCCGGTAGAAGTAGGAAATAGAACCATTATGCCGAGCCGCTCGGGCGCTGACGTTCCCCTAATAAGTAAACGATTGAAGCGGGACACTTAGTATCCGGTTCGGGTGACGAAACATATGCGTCAAACCCAAGCTCAAGTTCCTGCTCTTTTTCAGTTAGAACCCATCCTAAGTAGAAAGTCCTAGGTCTTGGTTGTTAGTGCGAGCTAGCTAACTGCACAAGCCGCCCTTGCTTGCAGCGGGGCGGTTAAAGCTAGGCCGTGAGGGCATAGAGGATGATATTAACGCCAAACTTGGTGTTGTCCTCGGCCAGGAAGCGCTTGTTGCGAAAGTCGTAGTCCCACTCGCAGCCGTAGTCTTTGTTGGAGTAGAGCACGGCTAGGCGGCCGTTGATTTCGATGCCCTTTAGGTAGTCGTGTACTAGGTCGTCGCCCCAGCCGTTGAGCTCGAAGCCGGTGTTGGGCGGTCCTTCGGGGAACTTGAAGAATTGGGAGTAAATCGGGTGCGTTTTGGGCAATTTCTTTAGCGTCCCGGCCCCGAAGCACACCCGCATCTGCTCCTCGAAGGAGCGGGCAAACAGCCCGTCGATGTCGTGGTTGCAGTCGTCCACGAACACGAAGCCGCCGCCGCGTACATATTGCTCGAAATTCTTTTTTTCCGGGGCCGAGAACTGCACCAGCCGGTGGCCCGAGAGGTAGCAGAAGGGGTAGCGAAATAACTCCGGCGAGTCGAGGGCTACTACCTTTTCCTTGGCAGTCACGGGTACCTTGGTGTACTGCACCAGGGAGTGCAGCAGGTTGGCTGGCATCCGCTCATCTACCGCATCCCAGTCGCCGGAGCGGTATTGCAGACGCACGAAGGTAAAAGGAGCGGGCATGAAGGAAGCTAGATAGGAAAACGGCCGAAAGACTCCGCCCCGCCCGGAAGGTGGCTTACCAGGGCGGCAACGAAGATAGATTTTTCTCGGGCCCGGCCCCAAAGGGTTGCGTTTTGCAAAGCGCGGCCATACCCCCAGGGGCGTTGGCTTCGTTAGAGCAGGCAAGTGGTTCTTTTATAAACTCCTCACTACCTGCACTATGAAACACGTCCTGCTTTTCCTCACGGCCCTGCTACTGGCAACATCGGCCCACGCCCAATTTGGTATCAAAGCTGGCGTCAATGCCGCCGTGCTCGATGGCGACAACCTGGGGTCTACTTCTACCACCTACAAAACCTACTACCACGCCGGCGTCTTCTACGAGGCTGAGCTAATTGGGCCCGTATCCATTCAGCCGGAGCTGCTGTACTCCCTGCAGGGAAGCTCTTTTAAGGATGCCGTCGGGAATTACGATGCCAAGCTACATTACCTCAACCTGCCGGTACTAGCCAAAGTCACGGTTGGACCGGTGTTCGTGGAGGCGGGGCCGCAATTTGGGCTGCTGCTGCGCAAGGATGCCAGCGGCGACCTGAACGTGTCGTCTTCGGGCAACGGCCCCTACAGCGGCTACAAGCGTGGCGACCTAAGCCTGTGCGCGGGCGCGGGCTTAAGCTGGGTAACCTCCTGTTGGGCGGGCGCTTCAACGCCGGCGTCAACGACATCAACGACGTGAAAAACCTGAGCGGCGCCAACGACTCCCGCCTGCGCAACCGCGTAATTCAGGCCTACGTGGCCCTACAGTTTGATAATGACTAAAACGGCCTACCGAGTGGCCGTTTCCCGCAGAAACTGATTGTAGAGGTTGATAATCTGGGGCGTGTCTTTGTAGTGAAAACCTTCACTGCCCTGTTTGATTTGCGTACTAACGGCCAGGCAATCGGCGGTATACTCGCTCATAAGTCGGCGAAAATTACCGTGGGTAAGGGCTAATAGCTGGCCGTTACGGCGCACAAACCATCGGTTGCGCTCAATAGCACTGCCGCCCAAGTGAGCCAGCAAGGTAGGAGCGGCCAAGGCCGGATTCAGTACCGAGAAAATAAGGGGTACTTGGTCACCCACCGAGCCACTAAAGGCAAACAGCTCAACGGGGCCTTCTATTAGGCGTAGGGCCAGCACATCGGGGGCGCCGGCGGCGGCCATGTTTTCCAGTTGATGCCCCCGGATAGTGGCCGAAGCTATTTTTTTAACGTCCACGTACTGAATGCGCGGAAAGGGCCGCACCTCGGGGCTACGACTGAAGTAGCTTATTTTCTCCTCGAACCCAATGCAGTTGACGGGGAAATACGACCGAACAGTTTTGCCATCTGTGGTCCTGACTACTGCCAGCCCATGCCGAGCTTTGGAACTGGTATCGTGCCAGGCGCTGGAATCGGACGGTGCTTGGGCGCTGGCCGCAGAAATTGTCGATAAGGACACAGAGCCAATAAAGCCAACCACGAGGGCAAAGCGCACGAATGCGTACATAAGGGTAACAGAGATAAATAGATGTAGATAGGGCAAATATGGCCGGTGTCCTCCTTATTTGCTTCACGGATACCAAGCTTTGCTCCTCCTTATTTGGTAACTCCCCGAAAGAGGCGGTGTTTCGTCGGAAATCTCCTCATAAGGACGCTGGAATGGCACGTATTCAGCCAGAAATAAAGACTATTCTTCCACACATGAAAACACTGTCATTTCGAGCGAAGCGAGGAATCTGGGTTGTCCTTTAGAGGTTAATCCAGATTCCTCGCTTCGCTCGAAATGACAGTGTTTTCATGTGTGTTGTTACACCGCGTCCGACAAGCTGGTGAAGGTGAAGTCTCGAATTTTCAGCGGGGGCACGAGGTTGCCGCCGAGGCGCACGGGTTTGCCGATGGCCTCAATGTTGTTAAGCATAATCACGGGGCTTTCGTTGAAGCGGAAGTTCTTCACCGGATGCTTAATCTTGCCGTTCTCGATGTAGAAGGTTCCATCCCGGGTCAGGCCGGTGAACAAGAGCGTTTGCGGATCTACGTCGCGGATGTACCAGAGGCGCGTCACCAGAATGCCCTTGGCCGTGCTCTTAATCAGGTCCTGCACGCTTTGGGTGCCGCCTTCCATGATGAAGTTGCCGGAAAAAGCCGTCGGCTGCTTACCCGTTTTCTGGGCCCAATAGCGGGTGTAGTACAGGTTCTTGACCACGCCCTTCTCTACCCAGTTCATGCGCTTTACGGGTAGTCCTTCTCCATCGAACACCGAGCCGGGGCTTGGGCGTTCAGCGGGTCAGAGTAGATAGTAATGCGCGGGTCGAAGAGCTTTTCGCCGGTGCGGTTGCCGCCGCCTTTCTTGCTAAGGAAGGAACGGCCTTCGTCGGCCTCGCGGGCCCCGAAGTTGTACACCAAGTTGTTCAGCAGACCTTCATCAGAAACTAGGGCGGCGGGCTCCAGAATCACGGTGTACTTGCCGGGCTCCAAGGCTTTGGCATTGCGCGAGCCGGCGGCTTTGTCGGCCGCAACCTGGGTAAGGGCCTTGGCGTTGAACTTGCTGGCGTCGGTAAAATCAGCCACGGCGTAACCCGAGCCGGTACCGTCGGGCGTGCGCACCGTCACCGAAAAGTCGATGTTCGTGTTCTGCTGGTAGGCTTCCAGGCCTTTGTTGTTGCGCAGGGCCTGGAAGGTAGCCCCATCTTCGAGGTAGCCCGCGGCCGTGAGCTGCTTGGCAGCACACAGGGCAATACTGTCGCCGGCCACCTGGGCCCGAAAGTCGGGGTAATGGCGGCGGTGCTGGCGGCGTAGCTGACCGGGGTCAGGTACTGCTGCGGACCCAGCAGAGGCATGTATTCGGGGTCTTCGGGGGCGAGGCGGGCAATTTCCTCGGCCCGTTGCACGCAGCGGCGTAGGGTAGCATCGTCGAACTGGTTGCAGGTAGCCACGCCGGCCCGCTTGCCAAACCTCGATTCTACCACCAGCGACACGTTATCGGCCCCGCCAGCCGTGCTCACGGAGTTGCGGGCGTAGCGCACGTTGCCAGTGGTGCGTCCCTGCAGGCTGGCCTGGCACTCATCGGCCGTGCTGAAGCTCAGCACCTTTTTCAGGATAGCCTGTGACTCGTCTTTGGAAAGAATGGCCATGTTATTGAATGGACAGAATGTGGGAGAAAACCAGACCGTCATTCCGAGTGCAGCGAGGAATCTCGCGTGCTGACGTTTGATTACCATTACAACGTCAGCACGCGAGATTCCTCGCTGCACTCGGAATGACAGCTAGAAAGGCTAGCCGATTTTGCGGGCGGTGTTGATGACGTTCACCGCGTTGAAGCGGGTAGTGCTAGAGCCGTGGCTTACCGCGGAGCTCTGGCTGGGCTGACCCTTGCCGTCGTTGAAAAAGCCCGCAAACCGGTAGTCCGACTGGTCGCAGACAGCGGCGCAGGAATTCCAGAACTCCAGTGTGTTGGTCTGGTAAGCTACGTCTTCGAGCATGCCGGTAATCTTACCCTTCTCAATGGCGTAGAACACCTGTCCGCCGAACTGGGAGTTGTAGCGCTGCTGGTCGATGGAGAAGGAGCCGTTGCCGGCAATGTAAATGCCCTTGTCCACGTTTTTCACCATGTCGTCTACGCTCATCTTCTGCTGGCCGGGGCGTAGGCTCACGTTGGGCATGCGCTGGAACTGCACGTCCTGCCACGACTGCGAGTAGCAGCACCCATCCGATTCGTTCTGACCCACAATGTGGGCTTGGTCGCGGATCTTCTCATAATCGACCAGAATGCCGTCCTTGATGAGGTTCCACTCTTTGGTTTTCACGCCTTCGTCATCGTAGCCCACGGCACCTAGGGAGCCGGTTTGCAGCTTGTCGGCCACGATGTTTACCTGCTTCGAGCCATAGGGCTGACCTTTGGCCTTCCACTCCATGGTAGCGAAAGAGGTGCCGGCGAAGTTGGCCTCGTAACCCAGCACGCGGTCCAGTTCCAGCGGGTGGCCCACCGACTCGTGAATGGTCAGGCCTAGGTGGTGAGGGTCCAGCACCAAGTCATATTTGCCGGGCGTTACACTCTTGGCCGTGAGCTTTTCCTTGGCCTGGCGGGCGGCCAGGGCGGCATCTTCCAGCATGTCGTAGCTGTACTTGTAGCCAATGACGTTGGAGCCCTGGGGACCCGCTACCTTGTCCTCGGCCTTGGGCGTAAGATACTCGTAGCCCAGACCCATGGGCGAGCTAAGCGCCTGCCGGCTCCGGAACTTGCCTGAGCTACGGTCTACCACCGTCACCCCGAAGGTGGGGTAGATGCGGTGAATGTCCTGGTCAATGTAAGAGCCGTCGGTGCTGGCAAAGTACTTCTGCTCATTCACCTGGAACAGCACGGAGTTGACGAAGCTCGCGCCGTTTTCCATGGCCTTGGCGTTGGCAGCCAGCAGCAGGTCCACTTTATCTTTAATCGGCACTTCGAAAGCGTTCTGCTTGATGGGGCCTTCCAGGAAACCTCACCATAACCCTTTTGGGGCGCTAGTTTCACCTGCTCCTTCTGCACCTTGGCGTTGGCTTTGGCAATCTGCACGGCCAGCTGAGCCGCCTTGGCAATACCAGCTTCCGTGACGGTATTCGTGGCCGCAAAGCCCCAGGTACCGTTGGCAATAACGCGCACCCCGGCGCCGTAGCTTTCCGAGTTAACGATGTTCTGGACCTGCTTTTCGCGGGTGAATACGCCCTGGTTGAGGTAGCGCCCAATGCGCACGTCGGCGTAGGTAGCCCCCGCCGACTTGGCCGCGTTTAGGGCCACATCAGCCATACGCTTTTTCACTGCCACATCTACCCCTTCCAGGAGCTGGGCCGGGTCAACCGGGTTGCCGCCCAAGCTGGGCAGCGACGGTAGCCAGAGCGCCCCGGCCGCCAGACCGGTTACGCCCACAAAATCACGTCTGTTCAAAGGAGTAGAAGTTGAGAGTGGAGAAGTCGTTTTATAACGGTCATCGTTTTACCAGCACTGCCATTCTGAACGGAGTGAGAAACTTGGGTTGAACTCCAGAGGCTAAACCCAGATTCCTTACTCCGTTCGGAATAACAGTGCTGATGAGCTGCTTAACTACACCGCGTCGGAGAGGCTGGTGAAGGTGAAGTCGCGGATTTTCAGCGGGGGCACCAGGTTGCCGCCTACCCGTACGGGCTTGCCAATAGCTTCCAGATTGTTGAGCATGATAATCGGCGACTCGTTGAAGCGGAAGTTCTTCACCGGGTGCTTAATCTTGCCGTTCTCGATGTAGAAGGTTCCGTCCCGGGTCAGGCCGGTGTATAGCAGCGTCTGGGGGTCAACGGGGCGGATGTACCAGAGGCGCGTGACCAGGATGCCGCGCTGGGTGCCTTTGATGAGGTCGGCGGTGCTTTGGGTGCCGCCCTCCATAATCCAGCCGCCGGGGCGTGGAATGTCCGGAATACCGGCCTTTTGGGCCCAGTAGCGCGAGGTATAGAGGTTTTTTACTACCCCCTTCTCAATCCAGGTCATTTTCTGCTGGGGCCGACCGTCGCCGGAAAAGCCGAGGCCGGCAATTTCGGCGTTCATCGGGTCGGAGTAGATGGTTACCCGCTCGTCGAACAGCTTTTCGCCCTTGCGGTTGCCGCCGCCTTTTTTGCTCAGGAAGGAGCGGCCTTCGTCGGCGTTGCGGGCGTCGAGGGCACCCATCAGCGCCGCCAACAGGGAGGCATCGGTGTTGGCGACCAGGGCGGCGGGCTCCAGAATCACGGTGTATTTGCCGGGTTCCAGGGCCTGGGCGTTGCGCGAGCCGGCGGCTTTGTCGGCCGCAATTTGGGTGAGGCGGCGGGCGTCAAACTTGCTGGCGTCGTTGTAGTCGGCAGTGGCGTAGCCCGAGCCGGTACCGTCCGGAGTGCGCACCGTGATGCTGAACTCCAAACCCGATACCTGCTGGTAGGCTTCGAGGCCCTTGCTGTTGCGCTTGGCCACAAACCCGGCTGAGTCGTTGAGGAAGGCGGCTGAAGTCAGCTTTTTCTCGTCGCAGAGCTTCATGCTGGCGCCTACCTGGGTAGCACGGTAGTCAGGCGTGATGTCGGCGGTGCTTTTGGCGAAGCTGTTGGGCGAGGTCAGGTATTTCTGGGGACCGAGCAGGGGCATGTACTCGGGGCTTTCCGGGGCGAGGCGGGCAATTTCCTCAGCCCGCTGCACGCAGTTGCGCAGGGTAGCGTCGTCGAACTGGTTGCAGGTCGCTACCCCGAGCGTTTGCCGAAGCGCGACTCTACCGTCAGGGCCACGTTATCGATGCCGCCGCTGGTGCTGATGGCGTTGCGGGCCGAGCGCACGTTGCCGCCCGTTTGGCCGTTGAGCGTGGCTTCGCACTCGTCGGCTTTGCTGAAGCTCAGCACCTTTTTGAGGATGCCCTGGGCTTCGGTTTGGGAAAGAATGGCCATGTTATGTTGAGCTATTAGCTGTTGGCTAGTAGCTGCTAGCTATGGGCTGGGCTTCCGAACAGAAGCTAATAGCCTATAGCTAGCAGCTAAGAGCCATTGTGATTATCCGATTTTGCGGGCGGTGTTAATGACGTTCACGGCGTTGAAGCGGGTAGTAGCCGAGCCGTGGCTCACGGCCGACACCTGCGAGGGCTGGCCCTTGCCGTCGAAGAAGGAGCCAAACAGGCGGTAGTCCGATTCGTCGCAGATGGCGGCGCAGGAGTTCCAGAACTCTAGCGTGTTGGTCTGGTAGGCGACGTCCTCGAGCATGCCCGTGATTTTGCCTTTGTCGATGGCGTAGAACACCGTGCCGCCGAACTGGGAGTTGTAGCGCTGCTGGTCAATGGAGAAGGAGCCGCGGCCGGCAATGTAAATGCCCTTGTCCACGCCTGCAATCATCTGATCCACACTGAGTTTGGCGGTGCCGGGCTTGAGGCTGACGTTAGGCATACGCTGAAACTGCACCGTGCTCCAGGAGTCGGCGTAGCAGCAGCCATCCGACTCGTTTTGACCCACGATGTGGGCCTGGTCGCGAATTTTCTGGTAGTCCACCAGCTTGCCGTCCTTGATGAGGTTCCACTCCTTGGCCGGCACGCCTTCGTCATCGAAACCCACGGCGCCCAGGGAGCCGGGCTGGCGCTTATCGGCCACAATGTTCACCAGCTTGGAGCCGTAAGGCTGATTCTTGGCCCGCCAATCGAGGGTAGCGAAGGAGGTACCGGCGTAGTTGGCTTCGTAGCCCAGCACGCGGTCCAGCTCCAGCGGGTGCCCTACCGATTCGTGGATGGTCAGGCCCAGGTGATTAGGATCCAGCACCAGGTCGTACTTGCCCGGCGTTACGCTTTTGGCCGTGAGCTTTTCCTTGGCCTGCTTGGCGGCCAGCGTTGCGTCGGCTAGCATGTCGTAGCTGTACTTGTAGCCAATCAGGCCCGTGCCGGCGGGGCCGGCAATCTGGTCCTGAGCCTTGGGCTGCATGTACTCGTAGCCCATGCCCATGGGCGAACTGAGCGCCTCGCGGGAGCGGAACTTGCCCGACGCCCGGTCGATGGCCGTGACGCTGAAGTTCGGCCAGATGCGGTGCACATCCTGGTCGATGTAGGAGCCGTCGGTGCTGGCAAAGTACTTCTGCTCGTTGATCTGGAACAGGGCCGAATTCACGAAGCTCGCGCCGTTGTCGAGGGCCTTGGCGTTGGCGGCCAGCAGCAAGTCCACCTTGTCTTTGATCGGCACCTCGAAAGCGTTTACCTGAATCGGGGTTTTCCAGGCTACTTCGCCCTGTCCTTTCTGGGGGGCCAGCTTCACGGGCTCCTTCTGCACTTTGGAGTTGGCCTTGGCAATCTGCACGGCTAGTTGGGCGGCCTTAGCCATGCCGGCTTCGGTTACGGTGTTGGTGGCGGCAAAACCCCAGGTACCGTTGGCCAGCACCCGCACGCCCGCGCCGTAGCTTTCGCCGTTGGCAATGTTCTGGACCTGCTTTTCGCGGGTGAAGATGCTCTGGTTGAGGTAGCGCCCAATGCGCACATCAGCATAAGAAGCGCCGGCCGATTTGGCCGCGTTCAAGGCCGCGTCGGCCAGGCGCTTTTTGATAGCCGGATCTACCTGCTCCAGCAGGCGGGCAGGGTCTACCAGGTCGCCGCCCAGGCCCGGAATAGCGGGCAGGAACATGGCCCCGGTAGCGAGGCCGGTCAGCCCCACAAAGTCACGTCGTTTCAAGAAGGTAATGGTTTGGGTGATGGAGGAAGGAAATTCGAAGGAAGTTAAGGCCAAAGGCCCGCCAATTGCAACCAAACGACGCAATTGCCGTAGCGAGGCTGCATTATAGGCAAAGAACCTCGGAATCCGTTGCCAAATCCTTAATCAAGCAAGGCCAGCAGGTCGTGGGCAATCTGCTGCCAAGGCTGGGCCAGGTCCACCGTAACAATGCGGACGGGATGCCCCCAAGCGTGTAGCGCACATCCACGGCGTGGGCGGCGGCCGGATACAGCAGGACGCCTTCTAGCTGCTGCTCGGCAGGCCGGGGCTGGTTCTGAAGGTAGGCGTAGAGCTGGTAGAGGTGGGGCGAAATCAGCTTGTGCTGGTCGTAGCGGGGCTTAAGAGCGGCGGCGTAATACTTGGTGTCGAGGATGATTTTGCGCTGCTCGTTTTCCAGGGTAGTATCCGTGACCATGGCCGGCAGCAGGTGCAGGGCCTCGGCCGTTTCGGCTTCGGCCTGCCACTGAATCGTTTCGGAAAGCACCCGAAACTGGCGCTGCTCTAGCCGGTAAAAATTGCGCACAAACTGCTCAAAAAGCAGCGCCATCAGCCGCTCATCGCGCCGGAAGTCGCGGAAGCGGGTTGGGCCTTCGGCATCGGGAGTGGGTAGGGCGCTCTGCTGAATTAACTCGCACACGTTCAGTAGGAAACCTGCTAGCCCAGTGGGCCGCAGGCGGCGCACGGCCCGCAACGTAGCCGCGCTGGGCAGTTCGGGCAGCACCGCATCTGGGAAGCGGCGCATGGTCGCGCGTACTTGCTGGCGCAAAGCAGCGGGTAGGCTACGAGTACGACTCAGCTGCTGCAAAGTGCCGAGTACCAGTCGGGCCAGGGCTGTGTTCTGGTTTAGCTCATCTACGGTGCAAATGACCCGGCCGCGCGACAGTAGGTTTTGGCTTAGGGTGGGGCCAACTGCACCCGGCCGCGCAGTTCCGTCAGCTCCTCGGTGCGCTCCGTGTACGCCACCGGTAGGCCCCGGTGCACCAGCCGGCGCGTGCCCGTCAGCAAGACGTGAGTGAGCAGTTCCAGGGGCCGGTGGAAGGTGGTCGTGTTGATTGCCAGCAGTTCCTGCTGCTCCGGCAGCCGGTTCCAGGCGTAGCAGAGCAGGTAGTACAGGTTCTGGATGGGAATCATACAAAGAAACGTGTGTGAGGATAGGGCCTCCTAACATTATCATTCCGAGCAGGGCGAGGAATCTGGGTTAGCCAGTAATCATCCAGATAAACTCAGATTTCTCCTGTGTCGGAAGGACAAGTAGCATCTGCCTAGCACGGCTTACGCTAGCAGCTTTTTCTTTTGCTGGGCGGCCTTGGCTGGCTGGTCGAGCCAGTAATCATCCAGAAGAGGCGCAATTTCCTGTTCCAGAATCAATTGCAGCCACTCCGCAGCGGCGGCAGGCTCAGCGGGCGGTTGGCAGAAGTAGCTGTGCCCGATGCAGAAGTCTGGCCCAGGTCCGGGTCGTCGGTAATTACCTGATTGAGAGCGGCCAGGCGAGTGGTAAGCCGGTGGCTGACAGCAGCGGGTACGCCCTGGGCGGCCAGCAGCTCGCGCAGGGGGGCGCCAAACTCCGGCTCCAGACTCACGAAGGCAAAGCGCCGCCGCAGGGCGTAATCGAGTGGGGCCAGGCTGCGGTCAGCCAAGTTCATGGTGCCAATGAGAAAAACGTTGGCCGGCACGAAAAAGGGCGGGCTACCGGCCGGGGCGTAGGGTAGGCGCACGGCGTGGGCGGGGCCGCGCTTGTCGGCTTCCAGCAAGAGCAGCAGTTCCCCAAAAATACGCGCCACGTTGCCCCGGTTCAACTCGTCAATCAGCAGAAAATAAGGCCGCTCCGGGTCCTGGGCCGCTCGCTGGCAGAAATCCACCAAGATGCCATTCTGGAGCCGGAAAGTACCTGCGCCATCGGGCCGGAAACCTTGCACAAAGTCCTCGTAGCTGTAGCTGGGGTGAAACTGAACTAGCTCCACGCGGGCCGCGTCGGTAGCGCCTAGTTCCAGCCAGGCCAGCCGCCGGGCCAAATACGTTTTGCCCGTACCGGGCGGCCCCTGCAGAATCAGGTTGCGGCGGCGGCGCAGAGCTGCCAGGGTGGCAGCCAGCTTTTCCGCCGAGATAAACAGCTCCGCCAACGCCATTGCCTGGTCGTAGGGTTCTGGTGTGGAATGCTGGTAGGAGGCGGCTGGTTCCTGTACTTCGAACGCAGGTAGCGGGCCAGAGGCAGAAGCTGGTTCGGCCGGATATTTTTCGGTCGGAGCTACCTGCTTAATTCCCTTGGCTTTGGCAGGCGGCGTTTCGCGGGTAGCACCGGTGTAGAGTTCCTGCATTTGCTCTTGGGCGGCCACATCGCCATCCAGCAGGGGCGAGTTTTCGAGGGTAGGGCGCTTGGTGGCAATGGTAAAGTCGAGCTGTTCCAGCACGCGGTTGGTAGGCGCACCAGCCGGCAGGGGCCAGGGCGCATCGGGGCGGCCTAGTGCCAGCCGGAACGCCAGTTGGGCCACGGCCCGCGGCGCGTAGCGCTTGCCCATAAACACCAGGTCGTAGACGGTGCTCAGCGGCATGCGCGGACCATCCAGGTCCATCTGCTGAAGGGCCCGAATAACTTGGTCGCGGGTGAGGTGGGTAGGGTCGAGGTCGGGAGTCGGCATCCGGTTCTAAAGTACGGGCAAAACGTATTTGCCGCCGCGTTTGCTCCCGGAGGGTTGGTGAAATTGTGAAATGGTGAGTTGTCATAGCCAGGAGGTCCGACGCTATCCGTCGTGGCCACTGTACACCTCTCCAGATGTGATAAATCCTTAACGCTACCGTAAGTCAAGGGCTTGTCACTTTACTAGGTTTAGGGCACATGAGATGAAAGATGGCGTCGCTCTGCTCGCCATGACAACTCACTCACCAACTCACTATTTTACTATCTCACCTCCACCGTACGCTGAATGCCGAGCTTTTTCATGCGGGCTTCCAGGGTTTTGGGGTTGATGTCGAGGAGGACGGCGGCACCGTTGGGGCCGCTGACGCGGCCGCCCGTGCGGCGCAGGGCCGCCAGAATATGGTCGCGCTCCTGGTTTTTGAGGGTTTTGATGGGGCCGCCTGTTTCGGGAGTGGCTGGGGCTACTTGGGCAGCGGCGGAGAAGCCCGCAAACTCCAGAAACGGTCCCTGACTGACAATAACAGCCTGTTCTAGCACGTGCTCCAGCTCGCGCACGTTGCCGGGCCAGCCGTACTGGCGCAGGGCTTTCAGGTCCCGCTCGCGCAGGCCGCGCACAGGCTTACCCATCTGTTTGGTGAAGCGCTCCAGAAAGTAGCGCATCAGCGGCTCCACATCCTCGGGTCGCTCGCGCAGGGGCGGCAGCTTAATGGGAAACACGTTGAGGCGGTAGTACAAATCGGCGCGGAAACGGCCGGCGGCCACCTCGTCTTCCAGCACCCGGTTTGTGGCCGCAATTACCCGCACATCGGTCGGAATGACGCGGCGGCCACCAATACGCTCGAACTCTTTTTCCTGCAGCACCCGCAGCAGCTTGGCTTGCAGATCGAGGGGTAGCTCCCCTACCTCGTCCAGAAAAATCGTGCCTTTGTCAGCCAGCTCAAACTTACCGATGCGCCGGTCGTGGGCCCCGGTGAAGGCGCCTTTTTCGTGGCCAAATAGCTCACTTTCGATGAGCTGGGCGGGCAAGGCGGCGCAGTTGATTTTAATCAGGGCCCGCTCTTTGCGCGGCGACAGGTTATGCAGGGCTCGGGCCACCAGCTCCTTGCCAGTTCCGGTTTCGCCGGTAATGAGCACGGTGGTGTCAGTGGGAGCTACCTGGGCCAGACGGGTGTAAACTTGCTGCATCACGCCGCTGCCGCCCACAAAATCGTCGAGGCGGGCAGCGGCAGTGGTATTGATTTCGTCGATGAGGTAGGTCCGCTCCCGCTCCAGTTGGGTGCGCAGGGCGTCAATCTGCTCGAAGGCAAACACGTTCTGGACAGCCAGCCGAATCTGGGGCACCAGGGTCTGAATTAGCTCCAGAGTTTCCTCCGTGAAGGCCAGCGGCTGGTGGCTGGCCAGAATAAGGGCCGCCATTTGTTCGTCGCCCACATCTAGGGGCGCGCACAGAATAGAGCGGGTGCCGCGCTGCTCCCGAATGTAACGGAGCATGTCGTAGCGCTGGGCGAGGTCCTCAAAATCGGCCCCCACGTACACGCCGGGCCGCGAAAACAGCTCCACTACCGCCTGTTTGCTAGCTTCCGACTTTGGCAAATCATCGTAGCGGTTCTCGGCGAGGGCCAGAAAGGTGCCATCGGGCTGCTTGTTGAACTCAGCAAAGGCGCGCACCGGGGAGCGGGACTCCCGCACCCGCACACCGAAGTAGTCGTGCGGCACTACCCGGTTGATTTCGGTGGCAATAGTTCGGAAAAGCTCCTCGCGCTCCTTGATGCTCAGCAGGGCATTGTTGAGGGCCAGCTGCATGGTTTTTTCCTGCTCCCGGCGGGCAATGTCCTCGAACGCCAGCGTATTGGTTACGGCCACCGCTACCAGACTACCAATTTTTTCCAGCAGATCCGCGTCTAATTCTGACAATTCGGGCCGCCGCCGGGCCACCAACGACAGCAGGCCAATCAGCTGCCCGCTGGTACGTAGGGGCACCACCGTGATGTAGCGCATGCCCCGTTCCAGTAGGTTGCGGAAGGGAGAAAATTCGCCGTGCTCCGCCATAAATTCCTGCAAATCATACTGGTGCAGGCGGGGTTGACGCAGAAAAAGCGCAATGGGCGTGCCCTCTACCGATGTACGAGTTGGTTGGTGCGCATGCACATCGGGCAGCAGCACTTCGCCTAGGTAGTCGCGCAGAAAAATCCGGCGGTACTGGTGTTCTGCGTCCAGGGTCAGAATAGTAATGGCGTCGAAGGGAAAAATCAGCCGTAGCTTCTCCGTTACGCTCCGAAACAGGTCTTCCTTGTTGCGCGTGGTAGCAATGGCATCATTCAGATACAGAAGAAGCGAATCATCTTGGTCAGGCATGGCAAAGCGGCGAATGGAGGTAATGCGCGCAACTATTCCTTAAATTTCAGGAAATATACATAGGATATCCTGATATATAAGGAAATCAGGTCAAGCTTTAATAAGTTAACTAGGTAGCTACATAAAATTATTTTGTGACTCTACTGATTGGAATCAGTGTTTTTGAGCCAGATTAAAATGGTTTTAACGGGTTGGCACGTAGTTGGGTAACAGGCGGACATCCATACGCTGTTTCAGATATGCTTTTCCGACCTCAATACGCTGCCCCATTTTTAGCTACCCTCGGGTTGCTGGTGGGTAGTGCGGCACACGCACAGGTGCCGCTATCCGCAGCAACTCCTAGTGATTCTCTGTCGCTGGAAACTACCGTGCGTTCGGTGCTTGATGCTAACCCGCCATTAATGCCCTGCAGGAAGAAGTAAACCAGGCCCAAAGTCGCCTCGATGAGAGCCGTACCTACCTGCGGCCCGTGGTAGATGGTACCGTCAGCTACACCCGCGTTGATCCGCAGGTGAAGTTGCAGCTAAACCCCGATGAGCCCGGTTTTCAGCTGGCCCCCAATAACAACTACGACGGGCACGTAACGGCCCGGTACACGGTGCTGGACTTTGGGCGCGCCAACGCAGCCATTGAAGCGGCCCGGAGCCGGACGCTCACGGCCGCCGACCAAATCAACGTTACACGCCGCGACTTGGCCTTTGCCGCCGCCCAGAGCTACTACAGCATTCTGTTCGCCCGTGAAGCCATTCGGGTGCAGGACGCCCAAATTGCTTCCCTGCGCCAGCACCAGCGCGAAATGGAGAAGCGGGTGCAAGGTGGGGTAAGCACCAACTTCGACGTGACAACCACGCAGGTGCGCATTGCCCAGGCTCAGGACCGCCGCATCGACTTGCAAAACCAGTTGCGCAACCAGGAAATTCAGCTGGCCCGCCTGCTGCACCGCCCCGAGTCGGCGGTAACGCCGGTGCGCGGCCGTTTTGAGTACAACCCGCAACCCGTGAACGTAGAGGACGCGCTGGCCAAAGGCGCAGAGAACCGGCCCGAAGTAAAGCTGGCTAAGGACGCCGAGCAAACTGCTTCCGCCCAGTTGCGCGTGGCCGAAACTAGCAACAAGCCCAGCCTCACGGTGCTAGCTCAGGCCGGAGGGAAAAACGGCTACATCGTGCCCAACCTGGAGCGCGTGCGTTTTAACACGGTAGCCGGCGCCCAGCTTTCCATCCCGATTTACGACGGCGACCGGAACCGCTACCAGCGGGCAGTCGCGCAATCGGCCATCAAAGGCGCCCAGGCTCGCACCCAAGACACCCAGGAGCAAGTGCGCGCCGATGTGCTGCAGGCTGTGAACAACATGCAAACCAGCACCGCCCGCTACGACAACTCCCAAGTCCAGATCGGGCAGGCCGCTGACGCCCTAACCCGCGCCAAAGCCCGCTACCGCTACGGAGTAGGCAGCAACCTGGATGTACTGGACGCGGAAACGCAGCTGGCTCAGTCGCGCCTCTCGCGCCTGCAAGCCATCTACAACTACACCCTTGGCCAGTACCAGCTGCGCCGCGCCACCGGCGAGCAGATTTGGTAGCGGTGAAATTGTGAGATGGTGAAATAGTGAGTTGCCGTTCAGCTTCTCCTGTTCGCGCCATTAACGCATCAAACTCACCATTTCACTATTTCACCACCTCACTATATGACCATCCTCTGTCCGGTTGATTTTTCGGCTGCTACTGCTGCGGTGGTGAAGTACTCGGCGGCGCTGGCGGCGGGTACGGGGGCTGAGCTGCGGCTTTTGCACGTGCTGGAGCCGCAGCCCAGCCCTACCGCTGGTGGGGGGCATGACGTGGCGCTGGCTCGCCAGTTGGCTTTGTGCCGGGAAGCTGCTCAGGCAGCTGGCGCTCAAGTAACTACCGTTGTTCTGCGCGGTGAAGCCGCCCGCGAAATCGTGGAAGAAGCGCGCCGCCATCCGGCCGACATCATTGTTATCGGAGCGCACGGCCAAACGGGGCTTACCCGCTTTCTGATGGGTAGCACCGCCGAAACCGTGGTGCGAACTGCCTCCTGCGTGACGCTGCTGGTAAAGCCCGGCTGCCCCACCGCCTACCGCCAATCGGCCTAGTACCCTGAACGTCCTCGTTCACTGAACGCCGGACCTCCCTTCCTACCATCTGACAACGAACAACCAAGTACCCATATGGCAACTCCCGTTCAACACGATTCGGCCGTAGCGCCTACCCAACCCGCGGCTCATGAGCCGGTAGTAGACGAGCAGCCCGAAGGCCGCTCCAAGCGCCCAATTATCTTTATCATCCTGGCTTTGGTACTGCTGGTGGGCGGCTATTTCGGCTGGCAGCGGTACCAGTTCGGCCAAACCCACGAGGAAACCGACGACGCCCAAGTAGAAGGCGACGTGTACCCAATTCTGCCCGCGTCTCGGGTCCGGTGCTCGAAGTGAAAGTTGAGGACAACCAGCCCGTGAAGAAAGGCGACGTGCTTGTAACCGTTGACCCCGCCGACTACCAGCAGCGCGTAAATGCCGCCGAAGCTGCTCTGGCAGCGGCCCAGGCCAATGTAGTAGCCGCGCGCGCCGGGGTAGGTACGGCCACGGCCAACGTCAGCACCGCCCAAACGACCATTGGGGTAAGCGAGGCCAACCGGGCCCGCCTGCAGAAAGATCTGAAGCGCAGTGAGTTTCTGCGCAAGGAAGACATCATCCCGCAAAGCGAGTACGACGCCGTGCAGGCCAACCTGAAGTCGACGACGGCCCAGCGGGCTACGGCTGAGCAGCAGGTGCGCGTGGCCCAGCAGCAGGTAACGGCCGCTCGCCAGCAGGTAGCCGTGGCCGAAGCCGTAGTAAAGCAGCGCCAGGCTGATCTGGACAATGCGCGTCTGCAGCTGAGCTATACCACCATTACGGCCCCCGGCAACGGCATTGTGAGCAAAAAGAACGTGCAGCCCGGCCAGGTAGTAAGCCCCAACCAGCAGCTTATGGGCCTGGTAGCCAGCGGCAACACCTGGGTTATTGCCAACTTCAAGGAAACCCAGCTCGAGAACATGCGCGTGGGCCAGCCCGTGAGCGTAGAAGTGGACGCCTACCCCAACGAGGAATTTTCGGGTCACATCGAGTCGCTCTCGGCCGCTACCGGCGCCCGCTTTGCCCTCTTGCCGCCCGATAACGCCAGCGGCAACTTCGTGAAAGTAACCCAGCGCGTACCCGTTAAAATCGTCCTCGACAAAGCAGACCCCGAACACCCCCTGCGCGCCGGCATGAGCGTGGTAGCGACTGTTAAGGTGAAATAGGTTTAGGGTAGCGGGGTATGAGGGTGTGAGGGTAGGCGTTTTCTTCTCTTGTGAATTCGTTGTGTCCTTCGTATGCCTTCCCTATTCGCCAGCACATTACGCCTTGCCTGTCTTCTGTCGCCTTTCCCGGACCGTTTTTTCTGCTTTTCCGAGTACAAACATGATAGCCCGTGCTTCGGTCAGGAGGTCATCCAGCTTGCCGGCAGGTAATACGCCACCCTCATTTAAAAGCTCCAGCCACAGCACCGTCTCATCCGCTTCTTCTAGGGCAATGTGCAGCTTGGCATTGAATTCTCGTTCGGAGCGTGCTCGGCAAGCGGCCCGGTAATTAGCGGCCACCGAAGTGCCCGACCGCAAGAGCTGCATGCCGGCAACGCGGCAGGAAGGCTCAGTGGTTAGTCGGTCTACTAATTTCATAACCCGTAGCGCAAACGCCTTTGTGCGCTGCCGAAACTCCTCGGCGAAATCAAAGTTCGACACACTGTTCGGCATAGTAAGTAGGAATTGCTTCTTCAAAGAAAACAACTCTTGCCCGCTCAGCCTCATACCCTCATACCCTATACAAAGAGTGGAAACCGGATTTACCAAGTGGATCATCGTCATTACGGTGGTGATGTGCTGCTTGCTGGAGCTCATTGATACCAGCATTGTAAACGTGGCCCTAACCCAGATGATGGGCAACCTCTCGGCCACGCAGCAGGAAGTAAGCTGGGTGGTGGCCTCCTACGGCATTGCCAACGTAATTGTCATTCCGATGACGGGCTTTCTGGCCGAGCAGTTCGGCCGCAAAAACTACTACCTGTTCTCCGTGATTCTGTTCACCATTGCCTCCATGCTCTGCGGGCAAAGCACCAACATTTGGGAGCTGGTGGCGTTTCGCTTTATTCAGGGCATTGGTGGCGGCGCCCTCATGGCTACTTCCCAGGCTATTCTCATTGACACTTTTCCGCCCAAGCAGCTACCCCTGGGCAGGCCCTGTTCGGCATGGGCGTCATCATTGGTCCTACCATTGGTCCTACCCTGGGCGGCTTTATTGTGGATAACTACGACTGGCCCTGGATTTTCTACGTGAACGTGCCGGTGGGTATTCTCGCCTCTATTTTCACGGTGCTGTTTATCCGCGACCCGGAGCGCATCAGAAACGCCATTCCGCGGCCCCTGCGCGAAATCGACTGGGCGGGTATCTTCCTGCTGATTCTGGGGTAGGCTCCTTGCAACTGGTGCTGGAACAGGGCGAAACTGAGGACTGGTTCGAGAGCCTGTACATCAACTTCTTTACCCTGATGGCCGTGGTTGGGATGGTGGGCTTTATCTGGCGTGAGCTGACGGCCCGGCAGCCCATTGTAGACCTACGGGTGCTCACGCGCAGCCGCAACCTGGCAATCGGAGCGTTTCTGTCGTTTATTCTGGGGTTCGGGCTCTTTGCTTCGGTGTTCGTATTTCCGATTTTCTGCCAGCGCATTCTGGGTTTCACGGCGGAGCAGACGGGCTACCTATTGCTGCCGGGGCTTTGCTTTCGGGCTTTATGATGCCGGTAGTGGGCAAGATGATTCAGGGCGGCGTCCCGCAGAAATACATTCTGCCCGTCGGCTTCACGGTCTTCTTCGTTTTCTCTTACTGGATGAGCACCCAGATTTCACCCACGGCCGGTGAGAGTGACTTCTTTTGGCCACTTATTCTGCGCGGGTTTGGGCTGGCCTTGCTGTTTCTGCCCATCACCACCATGTCGCTGTCGGGTATCAGTGGCAAGGATGCCGGGCAGGCCGCGGGCCTCACCGGCATGATTCGCCAGCTCGGCGGCTCGTTTGGGGTAGCGCTGGTCGGCACGTATTTGGAGCGCTCCATTGCCCAGAACCGAGAGGGTATTTCCTCCAACGTTTCCCTTTATGACCCCGAAACTCAGCAGCGCTTGCAGGGCCTCACGGCCAGCTTCATGAGCAAAGGCGCCAGCTTCATCGATGCCCAACAACAGGCCTACGCGGCCCTGGGCGGTATGATTATGAAGCAGACCTCCATCATCACCTACGCCCAAACCTTCCTGATGATTGGTGCCTTCTTCCTGCTGTGCCTACCCCTAATTCTGCTGGTGCAGCGCCCCAAGCCAGGAGAGAAAGTAGACCTGAACGCGGCCCACTAAATACCGCACGCCAAACACCATGCAAAAGCCGGTCCCAGCGGGACCGGCTTTTTTACGTGAGGTGTTTAAGGGTGTATGATTATGATGAGAGAGGTGGAAAGCATGTTGGTACAATTTTTCTCTTTTTGGGAAATATTTCTACCCGGCTATTGCATTCATTGGCGGGGTTTTGACGCTCACTTGTCTAAAATAGAGACAGCTACTTAGGATGCTGGTTGCTAAACGGGTGAACACCCGCCACCTTAGCATCACGTTCTTCTGACGAGTATCTGAATCAGGGAATTAGACAACTTATGGCTCTCCCTTTTCTCAACCGTTTGCAGGAGTTAGTAAAGCCCGGACCCGCGCCGGGCGAGTCGGGGCAGCAAGCCAAAGCCAAAGCTCGGCTGGAGGCAATCCGGGCGGCCCTGCCGGAACTGTTGGCCGTAGCCGTCATCGACATTGACAGTGGGCAGGCACTGGCAGCTCATAGCAATTCGCCGAAGCTAGCGCCCGCTAAAGCGGCAGCCCATAACGCTGAGGTGGTACGCCAAAAGCGCCGGGCTATTCAGGCATTGGCCCTCCCCGACGAGAAAATCGAGGACATCCTCATCACGCTAAGGGAGCAGCTACACCTGCTGCGCGTTACCCACGACGAACGGCACCTCTTATATCTGGTCGTTAGTCCACAAGACACTAACCTGGCCATTGCCCGCGACGTGCTGCGCACGCACAGCCACTAGCCTACGCTACGCACCTCTTTCACTTCCTAAGTCTTCATTTCAACCCCGTTACCACACTTTTTTCATGGCGTACTCTACTAATAATGCCGCCGGCCAGGCCGTCCAGAACATCATCAATGATTTGCCTCAACTGCTAGCCGTTGCCATCGTCGACGTGCAGTCGGGCATGTCGCTGGCTTCCCACTCTAACTCTGCCTCGCTGAACCCCGAAACGGCCGCCGCTTACAACACCGAGGTTGTGCGTCAGAAGCAGAAGGCCATGACGGCCCTGAAGCTGCAGGGTGAAAGCATTGATGATATCCTTATCACGCTCACCAACCAGATTCACCTCATCAACCTGGCCGAAGGCGGTAAGAAGTTTATCTACCTGGCCGTGAACTCCCGCGACACCAACTTGGCTATTGCCCGCGACGTGCTGCGCCAGCAGGCCGAACTGCTCAAATAAGGTAGCCGGCGACGCGGTAGCGACGGCCAGTTTGAGGTGGCTGAACGGCGTTTTCTGGGTTCTTCACTATTGTAGACAGGCGTTCAAACAACGCGAGAACCAGATACAGTCGTTCGCCCACAAACCAGCTTCGGACTACCCGGGCAAGTGCTGTGTATTACAAGTTATTCACCCTTAAAAACCAGCAGAGCATGAAATTAACCTCTTCTCCTTTTCATCCTGAAACGGGTGAATTATTGCCCGTGTACCGCGACGCCTACCTGCGCGGCGATTTGTCAAGCGAAAACATTGCGGCGGTAGATAAGTACCTGAAACGCAACCACCAACTGGCCGACAACACCCTGGTGCGCTTTCATGAAATGAAGCAAGACGGCGAGCAAGTACGGCCCGTGGGCTGGGTGCAGCGTCAGTTTGACTTGATTCGGACGGAGCCCCAGCGTTTTCGGCGGCGCGCGGCTACACTGGTGGCCGGTGCCGGTCTGCTGGCGGGCGTTTCTATGGCGGCTACCAACTTGCCCGCCACTGGCACTACCCCCACCGAAGCTGCCCTTAGCGAGGCTGCAGTAGCAGAGGCCAGCAGCATAGCCAACATGCGAATGGTAACGGTGCACGGCCGCATTCTGGATGAAAATGGCCGCCCCTTGGTGGGAGCCACGGTGCTCGATAAAGCTACCGGCCGCGGTACCGGCACCGATGCCCAGGGTAACTACGCGTTGCGCCTACCAGCCAGCCAAGCTACCAAGCTGCAATATGGCTACGGCGGCTACGCCGACGAGGAGCTTTCCCTGCGGGGCAGCTACACCCAGAACGTAACGCTGGTGCCGCGCGAGCCAGAAATGGCCGCCGCTGCCCCACCAAACGGCACCGGTGGTTGTTTTTCTAAGCCGCCAGCTAGGCTAGTAACCCATGGGTTGCGCAATCAGCCAGCATAAAAAACCCCTCCACGGTACCGTGGAGGGGTTTTTTATGCTGGCTGATTGCTGGTTAGACTATTGATATTGGATGTAGAGGGGCTTGGGCGTTAGCTCGGACAGCACCTCTTTGGGAGTCATGATGTGGTGGGGCTTGGGCCGGGCATCGTACTCGTAGAACAGCTTAAAGCCCGTGTACTGCACCGGCTCGGTCTGGATGTAATCGTGGTAGGAGTCCTTCTTTAGGGTTGGCTCGCCGTGACCGTCCATGTGCATTACAATCTGCACGCGCGGGTCCAGCTTGATGTTCTTGTAATTGGTAATCATCTTCCGGGTGAAGCGGTGCACCGTCAGTACTTTGGGCGGCAGCTTATTTTCGCTCACAATGCGGGCCAGGAAGTTTACCGTGAAGTTCACGTCCTTGGCATCAAGAGTGCCAATTTTCTGGTTGGGCCGCACCCCGGGCATAGTGGCCAGCGAAAATTCAGGGTCGATGCCCAAGTGCACGATGGGGTCTTTCAAGTACTGCTCCAGCTTGGGCAACTCGGCCTCCAGGGTGCTGTGACCCGGCTGCACGTCCAGAAACAGGATGCAGTTGTGCTCCTTGGCCCAGCTGAGCACTTCCTCAATGGTAGCCTTGGAGTTCATCAGGCGCCACTTACCATCCTTGCCGGGCGTGCCCTGGGCCGTGATGGTTACGTTGTGCAAAGCGGCCTGCACCGGAATCGATGGATCGGCTTCTTGCCACTCCTTCAGCACGCCCGCAAACTTGCGGAACATCTGCTCCTTAGGCTCCCGACCCAGAATACCCATGCCCTTCGAGCGGATATTACCATAGAAAGCCACAATGCGGTGACCGGGCAGAATGGCGCCGGGCAGCTGGCCGTTTTTCTTGGCAATGGAGTCCGCCTTAAGCGAGTCGCGCTGCATGGCGGCCCGTTTCAGCGCGACGGTGTCCACTACCACGGGCTTGGCCGAGTCGGCGGCGGTGGAGGGAGTTTCCGCGTCGGTGCCGGAGCGGGAGCCGCAGCCAGACAAGGTAGTGAGGGTAAAGGCGAGGCCCAGGGAAGCCAGCGCGGGGGCCGTCAGGCGGGTGAAGGTCCGGAAATAAGACACTGAAGGAAAACGAATTGAAGGCGAAGACAGCCTCTAAGGTAGCGGGTTTCCGGCTGAAAAGTGGAATATATACTTCTGGTAGGTGGTCTTCAACTAGTATTTAATAGGGTTTTAATGGGAAGCAACGCCGCCTCCCGGTTTCAGGGCTTGGCAACGCCTGAAGCCGGAAGGCGGGCCTGAGGTACCTTGGCTTTAGGGGTAAAGGTAATAGGAACAGTATATAACACAGCCACGGCCTTACCATCCTGACGGCCAGGCTGCCATCTGCCTGGTAGGTTACGTACGGCGTTCAGCGCTACTTCATTCAAGGCCTGTGCCGCGGGCGTAGTAAGGGTAGCTACCATCTGCTCGCCATCTGCGCCGAAGTCCTTAACCTGGCCTTGAATTGCTTCCCGGATGTGAATATTCTGTAGGGAGCCATCGGCGGCTACTATAAATGTTATAAACACTCGGCCACCTAACTTTTCTGCCTTCGCCACGGCGGGGTATTGGGCTAGCTTCCCAATATCAGCCAGCAATTGCTTTGAACCTCCAGCATACTCTGGCATCTGCTCAACATAGGTGTAGGCGGGTGGCAGCGGTGGGGCCGGAGCTTCCTCAGCGAGCGGCGACGGTGGCGGTGCCGGCATATTGTCTTGGGCGGCGGTGGCCGGATTGGCTGGAGACGTGGCTTTTTCGCAGGCAACGGTTAGCAGCAGTACCGCCCCCAGGGCAGGGCCAGCCACTGCTTCCAGCGCCGAATAGGAGATTGAGAGGTAAGCATACGGATGCGGGTAAGGGTGAGAGATTGAGTGAAGGAATGGGTAAGCGGTAACGTAGGGTGGAACTGGCGCAGGGCCAGGCGCGCCAGTAGCGCCGCGTACAGCTCGGCGGCGGCCGTAGGTGTGGCCTCGGCAGAAGGGGCTAGCGCGGCTGAGTCGGCCAGAAATTCGTGGGTAGTTTCCAGAGCCCGGGGTACAAGTGCACGAAGGGCAGAGCCAGAGCAGGGCCCGCGCCACCTCCAGCAGCAGCCGCTGCCGGGTGTGCCGCTGCTGCACGTGCGCTACCTCATGGGCCAGCACGACTTCCGCCTCGGCGGACGTGAGCGAAGCAGTTTCATCCCAGAACACCCAGCGCCCGAAAGAGCTAACTGGCCGCTGCCCACCCGTAAGCAACAGGATGTAATCGGGGCGTTTCTGCCGCGGCCAGCGGCGGGTAGTTAGCCACAACTGCAGCACCTGCAGGCCAAGCCGGACTAGCAGCCCCAGAGTTACCAGCAGATAGAGCAAGGGCAACCAAGCCAGCAAGTACGCATCCGAAAGCTCGGGCCGGGTGCCGGTAGCGGTGATGCGTACGGTGGGTAGCAGGCCGCCAGCCAGAAGGGAGCTGCCTGCTAAAACTCCCCAGCGCGGGAGTAACCCCGTGAGTGCCGGGGCCGCAACTTCCAGCAGCACGGGCAGCGCCAGCACTAGCCAGGGAGTTAGCAGCAAAAACCGGCGGTTATAGTGGAAGCACCGCTCCCGGCGCAGGGCGAGGTAGTAAAAGGCCCACCCTGCACCCAAGGCCAGCGTGCTTTGCACCAGCCAGTTAAGCAGGCCGGTTGGGGTCGTCGGGAGTAGGAGGGTCAGCATCGGGCGGCGGGGTAGCAGAAGATGACTGGGCATGACGGAGCAGCTCGTCGAGCTGCTGGGTATCGAGGTTTTCTTCTTTGGCGAAAAAGGAAACCAGCCGGGTAAACGACCCGCCGAAGTACCCGCCCAGCAGCTTGCGCAGGGAAAAGCGGCGGTACTCGTCTTGGGCAATGAGGGGTAGTAGCGGTGGGTGCGCCCAAAGGCTTCGTGGCCCACAAAGCCCTTTTGCTCCAGAATGCGGATGATGGTGGAAACGGTAGTGTAGGCCGGGGTAGGGGCGGGCAACTCCGGCACCACGTCCTTCACGAAAGAAGGGCCGCGCAGCCACAGTACCTGCATTACCTGTTCTTCGGCGCGGGTAAGCTCCGGAAAAGATGGGTCAGACATAGAGAAGGTGCTAGTGTGATTCTAATGTATGACTATATTTTTAGTTTTACAACTAATTATTTAGATAAGGATGTTCGAAGTCATTTTTCAGGTAGTCAGTGCGCGTTATCTTCCAGAGAAGATGCGCTTGCGCAGCAGCTGAATCAACTGGCGTGTTGACGCCGCCAGCCTACCCCCTAATTCGGGCAAGCACCACAGCTGCGGCCCGTAGACTGTTAACTACTGACTGGGCACTCCTTATATAGTGTACTGTGCCGTGTGCCCAGCCTAAAAAAGTACTTGCTACCGTTCTAGTTGGCCGTGTAAATAGTACCCGATAGTAGTAAAGCAGGAACAAGCCTGGCTGCCGACGGTGTTAAGGCTCCAGATACTTCATTGTCAAAACCTTCCTCTGTGACTATACCTTCCTTACGCCGCGCCCTGGCTCGTCCGGTGGGCAACTGCCTGCTGTGGCTGAGCATGTTGCTGCTCGTGGCTCCTAGCTGCAAAAGCAACTCGCCGGAGCCCACGGCGGCTAGCCCAACCGCGCCCCTACCTACCCCGGAACCTACCCCTACGGTACTGGTTGGCAGCACCCTAATCGGGGAATACAGCACGGCTACTCTGGCCGGGCGGGTAGGCGACATTCCGTTGGTAGGGGCCTTGGCCCGTTTTCCCATTAAGGTGTACCGCCTCACTTATACTACCCGCAACACCGATGGCAAGGCCATTACGGCTTCGGGTGCGGTGCTGGTGCCCGTAACCACGCAGGCGCTGCCGGTCATCAGCTACCAGCACGGCACGTTGCGGCCCGATGATGAGGACCGGGCGCCTTCCTACTACAACTCCGGCAGCGAGCTGTGGTCGGCGGTTTCAGTGCTGGCTTCTACGGGCTATGTGGTTTCGGCTCCCGACTACATTGGCTACGGCGCCTCCAAGGCCCAGCCCCACCCCTACGAGCATGGGGCTTCCCTGGCCTCGGCCTCAGCCGATATGCTACGGGCCGCCCGGGAGTTTTGTAAGCAGCAGAACATTGCCGTAAATCAGAAGAATTTCCTGCTGGGCTACTCGGAGGGCGGTTACGCCACTATGGCCCTGCACAAGCTGCTGGAGGAGAAGTACGCCGCTGAACTGCCGGTTACGGCCAGTGCCCCCGGCGCGGGTGCCTACCACAAAACGGCCTTTGCCCAGTACATTCTAAAGTCGGATCAGCCCCTGAATTTCCTGAGCACCTACGTGTGGGTCCTGACGACGTACAACCGCGTGTACGGGCTGAACCGGCCGTTGTCCGCCTATTTCAAAGAGCCTTACGCCACCCGCCTGCAGGCAGATCCGTTCAGCTCCGTCCCCAGCTTGCCTTCCCAGCTTTTCGCCGATTCTTTTAAGCAGGCAGTGCTCAACAACACCGATGCCCCCTCACGGCCGCCTTCCGCGACAACGACCTCCACGACTGGCGGCCCAAAGCGCCCCTAGCGCTTTTCCACGGCACCGCCGATGACTACGTGCCCTTCTTCAACTCCCAGGATGCCTACAATGCCATGCGGGCCCGCGGAGCCACCCAGGTGCAGCTAAAGCCCATTCAGGGCGGTAACCACTTTACTTCGGTGGGTACCTACACGCTCCAGGCCTTTGCCTTCATTTCTCAGTATTAAAGCTGTCTGATAACACTTTATAAAAAGGCCCGCTTGCTACTTCAGCAGGCGGGCCTTTTTTGCGCGCTGATTACTTGCTAGAAACGAGTAGCCGATGGTTGTTCGGCGTGAGGTGCTACTGCTTGCCGAGCCCAGGCCCCGCTAAGAGCGGCTAAGCCGCCAACTAGCCCAACCAACAGCCCGCTCACAAACACCAGCGTCCAGCCATTTCCTCCCAGGGGTAGGAGGGTAGCTAGCCGAGCTGCCAAGCGGGCCGCCCCGTGGGTGTGCAGCCACAACGCCGGCAGCCACCAGCTAAGGCCAGCTCCCAGTAAACCCGCCAGAAACGCCCGGCCCCCATTATCGCCGCGCCAGGCCGCTACCCCACAACAGATGGGCACAATGCTCCACCACGGCAGCACCAGCTGCGCCAAAGAGCACAGCACAAAAAGCAGGAAAGTCAGAAACCAAAAGCGAGACATAAAAGCGGGTAATAAGTCAGAGGAAAAGCAGCCGCAAATTGCTGGTGCGGGCTACTCCAGTCGCCAGGCGGCGCGCAGACGGGGGTGGTTTTCGTCGGCGGCCCGCAGATACACCAACTCGTCGAGCTGGCCTACCCGCCAAGTGTCAATCATGTCGTCGTAGTAGGCGGAGGCTGGGTTGCCACTCTGGCCCCGGGGAAGATGCCGTAGGCTTTTACTTGCGGCCCCAGCGCCACTACCATGCGCCAAGAGGGCCCGTTGCGTGGCCCAGTGGCATTCACGCTCACGGGGCTGCCGCCGCAAGCAATATCCTGCCGCCCGAAGCCGGTGAGGTTGGCCAAGTGGTTGATATCGGTGCTTTTCTGGTTAGACCAGGCCCACTTCGGCCCCAGGGGCCAAACTTGCGCGTCAAGGAATCAGTAGCAAACCGGAAAGATTCTAGGGCTAACTGGGGTAGGGTTTCGCGCTGGGGCGTGCGGTGGTCATCTAGCCAGCGGCTGGTATCCTGGCGCAGTAGCAGGTCGTTGGTGCGGGCCCGGGATGGATACCGCATTTCCAGGCCCGTTGCCTCGCTCCCGAATTCATCATCCCAGACTTGCTCTACCAAGTTTAGGTACCACAGCTCAAAAATGCTCGGACTAATGGCCTGGGCTTCGTAGTGGTAGTTCCACTTTTGCAGCTCCGCGTACGCCCGCTGCTGGGCCGGTGAAAGCTGTGCGGCCGCCAGCAACGACAACAGCCGGGGCAGCAACTGTCGCGCCGTGATGCCCAGGTTGTCGTTTTGAAGCATCCGCAGGCTGTCGGGGTAGCGCGCTGCATGCGGGTCAATCGCTCATTAATGCGGTGGCCCCGGTCAGCAGGGGCGTAATCCCAGCCGAGGTAGTAGGGGTAGTCGAGGCCCGCGGAGGGCTGGTTAGCCGACGACACGAAGCCCCGGGCGGGGTCTTTCACGTGCGGGTTCTGCTCCATCGGAATCCAGCCCTGCCAATCGTAGCGCGCATCCGTGCCGTCGAGGATGAACTTGCCTTGGTCGGGCCACTTTAGCGGGAAGCGCCCGTTGGGCTGAATGGCAATTTCGTTGCGGTTATCAGCGAAGATAAAGTTCTGAGCCGGGGAGCCGTAGGTGCGCAGGGCGCGGCGGTAATCTTGGTAAGAGTGGGCGTGGTTCAGCTTATAAAAGGTCTGCACCTCGTTGGCCCCGTCGTGGGCGGTCCAGCGCATGGCGTGCCGGATGGGCGTCTGCTTGTTGAAAACCTTCTCGTTCTGGTCGTACACCACCGGGCCGTGGTGGGTATACAGGACCGTATCGAGGAGGTCGGGCTGGCCGCGCACGGCTATGCGCTCCACTACCTGGCGCACCGGCTTCCACTTGCCATCGTGCCAGTACTGGCGGCGGCTGGCATCCCGAAACTTGAGTTGGTACCAGTCCAGCACGTCGCCACCCACATTGGTTACGCCCCAGGCCACGTCCTCATTAAAGCCGATGATAACAGCGGGCGCACCCGGAATGGTAACTCCGTACACGTTCTGTCCCGGAGCATGCAGCTGCACTTGGTACCAAATGCTGGGCAAATTCAACTGTAAGTGCGGATCATTAGCCAGCAGCGGCAGCCCCGAGACTGAGCGGCGGCCCGCCACCGCAAAGTTGTTGGAGCCCAGCTCCGGGTCGGGTTCCTGTTGGGGCAGCCGGCCGCTCAGGGCCGCCGTGAAAGAAGGCGGTGTGGCTGGTACGGGTAGGGGCGGGTATTCCAGGGGTGTACCAGGAGGCACAATGGCGTCTTCGCGGTTGGGGTAGTTCGGAAAGAGGTCCTGCACTACTTGGGGGCCGTATTTGCGCAGGATGTTGCTCATGCGCAGGTCGTCGGAGCGGCCGCTCAGGTCCCAGGCCATGAGCTTGAGCAGCAGGGCGCACTTTAGGGGCTGCCAGGGCTCGGGGGCGTAGTCGAGCAGCTTGTACTCGAAGGGGTAGTCCTGAGGCGCTAGGCTGCTGATGTAGGCATTAACGCCCTCGGAATACGACTCTAGCACCAGGCGGGTGGTGTCATTGCGCAGCATGGAGCGCAGGGAGTTTTCGGCCCCATAGGGCAAACCCATGCGCCGCTGAAACCGGTCGTATTCCAGGGCTTTGGGGCCTACTACCTCCGAAATACGGCCGGCCGCTACCCGGGTCATAAACTCCATCTGCCAGAGCCGGTCGCGGGCCGTGAGGTAGCCCTGGGCGTAGTAGAGGTCGTGGTCGTTCTGAGCGAAGATGTGGGGCACCCGTCGGTCGTCAAACCGAACCCGAACGGGCTGGTGCAGGCCCGGCAGCTGTAGGGTTTGCTGGGCCGGAAAATCAGCGGCCGTTTCACCATTCTGCCAGAAACCTTGGTAGGGACTGAGCAGGCGAGCTACCGGCGGCACGTCGCCGTGTTTGGTGGTTAGCACCCACGTCAGGGTAAGCGTAACGAGCAGAGCCAGGCCAGGCCTAAGGAAACGTAGCATACGCAGAGAACAAAGTCTAAAGCTCACTCAACATCCGACAAAAAAAGCCGGCGCGCAACGTAATGAGTAGTTGCGCGCCGGCTTTCCCTAAGCTGGGCGGATTACTGAGCCGTAATGGCCGCCTGCTTTCCTCGTAGGAATACTGCAAAGCCCGCCCGTATGTCCAGCAGCCCGATGGTGCGCTCAGGGCCATTGGTGTTGCGCTGGTAGCCAGCCGTAATTTCAAGAGCAGCTCCGGGCGTCAGAAAATAATTATACCCTAGCGCTGCTCCAAAAGCAGAGTTATGGTTTTTGGCTTTCCGCTCGTCGTTCTCGCCGGTACTGTAGTCGATAGTTACCTGGGAACGTGTCCAAACCACGCCCCCTTGTGCCTGCCCAAAGAAACGGTGGGACCCGGTACCCGGCAGGTAATAGCGCACAAACGGTAACAAGCCTAACGTGGTGGTATAGCCCCGGTATTTCTGACTCGAGTTGTCGAACGACAGCCGTTCATAGCCCACCTGTACGCCGGTACCCAGCAAAAGATTATCGGCCAGAAAAATACCGGCCGTTGGATACACATTTACGGCCAATTCGTTGCTACCTCCGTCGTTTCGGTAGCTCAAGTTGCCTACGTTAGCTCCTAAATAAGTGCTGCTCTTCTCGGTTTGCGCGAAAGCCGCGCCCATTAACGTACTGCTCAGCCCAAGTAGTAATATCTTTTTCATTGGAAAAAAGTGGATATATAAAAACTGCTAAATCTAAAGAACAAGCGGGATAATGAGAACGGCTACCCGCAGAAAAGCCGCTGGCCCCTTGGGTCAGCGGCTTTTCTGCGTAGGTCGGAAAAGGAAGGACAGTTTATAAATTCTCGCCTTGCCGGACTTGCTCCGTAATACCAAGCCGGGCCGGGCAGTGCCACCCGGTGTCAGCTTCGTCCCGGGTGGCGGTGGCAACAAGTTGCCCCTGTAAGCAGGTAACGCCGCGTCTTGTACCTGATAAAGCGATGTGCTAGTCGGCGGGTAATACCACAGCTATTCCCGCGCGAATATCTAGGCTTCCGTTGGTGCGGTCGGGGCCGAGGGTACTGCGCACATACCCCGCCGCTACTTCCAGGGCCGCGCCCGGAGTAATAAAGTAGTTGTAGCCCAGGGCCGCGCCGTAGGTCTGGTAATCGATGGTCCGCTCAAATTTGATCGTGCGGGTGCCGGTGGGGTAGTCATCGGTGGATATCTGGCGTTGCCGCTGCCAACCCAAGCTGCCGTTTAGCTGCCCAAAAAAGCGGTGGTTGCTGGTTCCAGGCAGATAGTAGCGCACAAAAGGGCCCAATCCAACGTCAACCTGACTTGCGGATCTAACGCCTGGAATCTGTATAAACGCTTCCTCATAGCGGGTGTGGCCGTATCTGAGCGGAATTTCGGCGCCCACCAGGAAGTTGTCGGCCACGAACCGGCCGACCGCCGGGTAGAGCGACCCGAAAATCTGGCGGTACTCGTTCCCAAACTGATTTTGATCCTGGTTCGAGTAGCTGAGGTTGCCGGCACTGAGCCGCAGATACGTGTGGCCTTTTTCAGTTTGAGCCGCCGCTGAGCTAGCCGCAAGCATACCGACCAGAATGCCGATAGGTAAGATATTCATATATAGAAGTTGAATGTTACGCTGGCGCTAACGCCGCCGCGCGCGTTCTGGTATACTGATACGCTGTAAAGAGTCTATTATAAATGCCCTACCTCCTTCTGCTGGCAGAAGGAGGTAGGGCATTTATAACGAATGGGTGTAAGCCCAAAAATTCGCCTGAATCCGTAGTTATAGGTTTTCGCCCTGGCGGACTAGCCCAGCAATGCCGAGACGGGCTAGGCGCTGGCGCACTGCGTCGGCCTCGGCTTGGGTGGCAAAGCGGCCAACTACTACCCGGTTCAGGGCGCGGCCATCGGGGCGTTAGCGGCTACGCTCGTAATCAACAGTTGGGGCTCAGCGCCCTGGATTTTGTTTATTACTGCCTGGGCGTTGCGTACGTCACCGAAGGTACCGGCCTGAATAATAAAGGTAGCGGTTGGCTCAGGCGTAACGGCTACATCCTGCGCTTCGGAGGAACCCGCCCGGATATCGGTGAGCAGGCCAATGGTTACCGTCGAGTCGGAGGCCAGGGTGGCCAAGTCGGTGGGGGCCTCCGTGGGGCCCAGGGGCGTTTCTGGTGTTACTACCTCCGCAACCACCGATACGGCGCCGTGGGTTACAATGCCCAAAGGGCGGGCAGCTACTTCCGACAAATCAAGGATGCGCTGGTGGCGGAACGGTCCGCGGTCCGTAACACGCACCACCACCGACTTACCAGTAGCGGGGTTAGAAACGCGCAGCTTGGTGCCAAAAGGCAGGGTTTTGTGGGCGCAAGTGTACTTGTTTCGGTCGAACCGCTCGCCGTTGCTGGTGCGGTGACCCTGATGTTCGCGGCCGTACCAGGAGGCTCGGCCACGGAGGACGGTCGCCTTTTTAGCGGCGGCCGCGGGGGCTTTTTCATCTTCACATACGCCCATCGAACGTGCCGAGACCGAGAAGGCCGTTAGCAGCACGAAGAGCATGGCCGTCATCAAGCCCGAGATGTGCAGTCGTAGATTCAACTTCATCCATTCTCATTGGTTGGTGAGTATGACAAAGCTAGAACCGTCTACCTAACCCGGGACCCAAAGAGGTCCGTATGCAAGATGTCTCCTAATTTAAAATTGACCTTTTCTAATAAATTTTGCATTTAAATAATCAGTTATAGCGGTGTAAAATACCTGATTGTGTTTACCTAAGTCGACTTTTGCACTCTTTTTAGTTGTTTTCCAAGGCCGGTTTGAAATAAGACTATCTGCCGGTTAAAAAATTTTGGCTTCTTGGCTGGCAGATGCTTCACAGCGAGGTTGCAAAAGTCACGGGAATATGCTAAGCACTAGGTACGGATTTCAACCTAGAGGCCCCGGTAGCGGTACGCTTTTACGGCGCTTTCGCCGTACCTTCGGGAATGGATTTTGGCCGCCTTTCCGACCTACGCTACGTTGACTTTCGCTTGCCCGCCGACCACCCCGAAACCCCGGTGGTGCTGGCCCGGGCACTACCTACGCAGCCGGCCCCCCGGCCGTGCACGTAGGGTGCCCCATCTGGACCAATAAGGCTTGGCTGGGCAGTTACTTTCCCCTGGGCATTCGGGATGCTGATTACCTCCATCACTACGGGCGGCAGTTCAATGGTATCGAGCTGAACACTACCCACTACCGCATCCCCGACGCTACTACCGTGCGCCGCTGGCGGGAGGCCGTGCCCGCTACCTTCCGGTTTTGCCCCAAGCTGCCCCAAATCATCAGCCACGACCGGGCCCTGTATAACGCCGATGAGCTGACGCTGAGCTTTTGCCGGGCCATTGAGGGCCTGGGGCCCACGTTGGGACACGCCTTTCTGCAACTGCCACCCACCTTCGGGCCGGAGCACCTGCCCCGGCTGGAACGCTACCTGCTCGACTTTCCCGACTATGTGCCCCTGGCCGTAGAGTTGCGCCATCCGGCTTGGTTTGCTAATCGGGAGCTGCTGGCTTCTGTTACAGCCATGTTAGAGGCGCTCAACAAACCGCTCGTACTCAGTGACGTGGCCGGCCGCCGTGATGCCCTGCACATGCGCCTAACCACGCCGGTAGCTTTCGTAAGGCTTAATGGGCACGGGTTGGTAGACTCCGACTTCCGCCGCGCTGATGATTGGGCCGCGCGCATTGCTGGGTGGCTGGAAGCCGGGCTGCACACTGCCTATGTGTTTATTCATCAAAAGGATATCATGCATTCCCCATCTGGGCCGAGCATTTCTTGCGCCGCCTGCACGAGCTGACGGGCATGGCCGTGCAGCCGCCCCGCGTAATTCCGCAACCGGTGCAGGGTAGCTTGTTTTAAAAAGAAGGCCCTTGACTACAAGTAGTCAAGGGCCTTCTTTTTAACCTCTGTCTGAAACGCTGTGTTACTACGTCATTCCGAGCAGGAGTACGGAAGCTGAGCGCCCAGTCAGGGGCTACCCTAAATTTCTTGCTCCTATTCCGAATAGCAGAGTAATACAACTTGGTAAGTTGCTAGGGGCGCCCTACTTGTTGGAGGTCAGCCGGCTTCCCAGGCTGAATTTAATGCCGATTTCGGGGGCAAAGCTGGTGCGGATTCGAGAAGATGCCGGGCTAAATCCTCCCGTATAATACAGTCGCTCGCGGGCCAGCCCCGCGCCTACGTAGGCATCAAACAAGCCATACTTTCCAATGCGGCGCTGCATACCCCATAATAAGGTTAGGGTGGAGTAGCGGTAAGGCGAGTCAACGTAGTGAGAATTGAACAGCGAGGTGCTTTGCAGGGCCAGATAATTGCCCGCAAATGGTCCCGTAACTCTGCCCTGGCGCCGGCGTTTTTCCTGGCCGTAATAATAGCGTACGCCAGCATCAAAGCCGAAGTCACCTAGTATGTAAGGGCTGGAACCGTCGGATCGGCGCGGGTTTGGGCCCAGAAAAAAGCCGCTGAAGGCATTGCCATACACAGATATAGCCGGGCTAAGATGATGCTCAGCCCCAAGCACCAACGGTAACGTAACCCCGAGAAACCGCCCACCGAAAAGCCGCGGGTGATGCCAGTGCCAAGCTTAAGCAACGTGCCACTGCCTTGCGACGTGGCCGGCGCGACGCTGACCGTACTATCGGGCGCTTGGGCAGCGGCCAACTGCGCAGATAAGCAGAACAAGCTGACAGCCAGCGTGCCGCGCGTAACTAGGGGTAACTTTAGCATAGGGTAGAGGAGGTTGGAAGGGAATCAGCGGGAGGAGTTTCAGCCGTTGTGAATAGTTGCACGTAGCAGGGAGAGAAGTAAAAAAGAAGCTGAAACCTCAACCATTCGCCCGGCAAAACCAGTACCTTCAGGCATGCTCCGCCGGGGCCTTTTCTGCCATATGAAATTTCTACCCTTCCTGTGTGTCGCCTCCGGGCTGAGCTGGTTTGCCTTGCCTGCGAGCGGGCAATCGGCCACCGCCCCGTCCGTCGCTCCTCCCGAGTCAGAAACGCACTGCCTGCTTGTACCCCTAAACCCCGCCGCCCGCGCGGCCCACGTGCCCCTTATTGTGGAGGCGGAGGTGCTCGATGCCCAAGGCTTTCGGGCCGCCAACGGTCGTATTTACACCCGCCATCAACTGCAAGTATTTAAGCAGCTGAAAGTGAAAGGCGCTGCGCCCGCTCAACTCACCGTCGTGACTGAAGGTGGCACCGTTGGCCTCGACCGACAACTACTCACTAACACCTTGGCGCTGCGGGTTGGGCAGCAGGGCGTGTTTTTTCTGGAAGCCGCCGCCTTTCCCGGTGTGCCGGCCGGCTCCGAGTGGGCCGTGTATGCCAGCCAGCAAGGATTTATAGAGTACGATTTGCGCACTGCAAGCGCCGCCGAGCCTTTCCGGCGCTACCCCACGCTTACGCCCGCCTTCTACCAAACCGTGGCGGGGGCCACGCCTCGGGAAGTCCGACCTAACCAGGCCTTGCAAGCTGCCCTAACACGCCGGGCTACCCCGGCGGGGGCCGCGAAGGTTTTGGCGCCCGTGGTGCTGGGCCTGTCGCCGACTAGCCTGACGGCCGGTACTGGCGCGGTGCTAACCATTACGGGCACGGGCTTTGGGGCCGCTCGGGGCAACGGCTCGGTGGAGTTCCGGAATGCCGATGACGGCGGGGCTACCTTCACCAAGGTCAACGACGACGATTACGTGAGCTGGTCCGACACCCGGATTCAGGTGCGCGTGCCTTCCTCCAGCGCTACGGGCAACCCGGCCGGTACCGGGCCGGTGCGCGTAACCTCCGCCGACCAGCTGCTGGTCACCAGCCTGCAAGCGGTGCAAATTGTGTACGCCGCCTCCAACGTGCAGGACAACCGGACCCGGCAGCGCGTGGTGCCTGCGCACCGCGGCCAGAACGAAAATGGGGGTATCTCATTTCGGTTTGAAACAGCCTTCACGGCCAATACAGCGGCTACGGCAGCCTGGCAACGGGCGTTGGCTACGTGGCGCTGCCAGACCGGCATTAACTGGGAAGTGGGCGCCCCGCGTACCAACCGCGGCGCCACCGACGACGGCGAGAATGCCGTGGGTTTTGACAGTGGCTCGGAGCTGCCCACCAACGTATTAGGCCGCACAACCAGTTACTACCGGGGCTGCTACCTGCCCAACGGGAACGTAACATTCTACGTGGATGAACTGGATATGCAGTTCGATGATGGAACGAACTGGCAGTTTGGACCAGCAAATCCGGCCGCTTCGCAAATCGATTTTGAGTCGGTGGCGGTGCACGAGTTGGGCCACGCCCAGCAGCTTTCCCACCTGATTCTGCCCAGCGCCGTGATGCACTACGCCATTGCCCGCGGGCAGCGCAGCCGGGTGTTGGCCGCCGCCAGCGATATTGCCGGGGGGCGCTACGTGTTGCGTACCAGAAGCTTCCAGCCGCCAATTTGTGAGGTAGGCGCCATGCTGCCGGCTCCTCTAACGCGGCAGAGCGCCAGCTTTGTGGCAGGCATCGGAACCACCGTGCAGTGGTCTACCCAGAACGAGTGCTTCCTGAGTGGCTTCGTGGTGGAGCGGGCCTCATCTGATACTACGGCCGGCTGGCGGGTAGTAGGCTCGGTGCCGGCAGGCGCTGCTTCGGGCCAGTACCGCCTGCTCGATCCGCAAGCTCCCGCCGGCCTGAACTACTACCGCCTCCGCCTGCGCCGCCCGACAACAGCCTGGACACTGCCGTACCCGTTGGCGTCACCGACGATGCTACCGCCGTCAATACACTCCAGGTTTTTCCTAACCCCTTGACTGGCAATGGTACGGAACTGAATCTGCAGTACATCGGTGCTGCGGGTGGTACGCTCACCGTCCGCTTTTATGATGCCGTAGGGCGTTATATAGGAGGATCATTGGTGAATTACCAAACCGGACTCAACCGGCTGAGAGTAGTACCCCCGCCATTACGCCAAGGCTACTACTTGGTGCGCTGGAACGATTCCAACGGCCCGAAGGGCACTGTGCCGCTCATAAAAATCGAATAAACAAGTAGTATACCCCAAGTAAAACCCGCTTGGCCGGCTGTAGCAGTGTTACTGCTACAGCCGGCCAAGCGGGTTTTTTTATAAGGTAAGTACAGTTATCTACCGTTCCAGCAGCATGGCCCCGTAGGAGTAGCCTCCGCCAAATACGGTTACGACTACCTTGTGGCCGGGCTGTAGCTGGGCCCAGGTGTCGGCTAGGGCAATGGCAGCGCCGGCGCAGCCTGTGTTGCCCAGTTCTTCAATATTGGAAACGGCCCGGTCTTCCGACAAACCCAGTTGCTGCAGCACATTTTTGGTAATGCGCAGATTGGCTTGGTGCGGAATCAGATAGGTAATGTCGCTGACGGCCAGATTGCTACGCTCCATAATCTGCTGGGTAACGCGCGTCATGTAGGTGCAGGCGTGCAGAAATACGTCTTTGCCGTGGGGCATCACAATGCCTTTTTCTACCGGCTTGAGGGTTACGGCATGGTCGGCCTTGCCCACGTTACCAGCCCCGCCAGTCAGGACGCTGCGCACGTGCAGGTCAGCGGGAGCTAGGCGCTCTGTGGTGAGCAGCAGGGCCGCCGCGCCGTCGCCCCACAAGTGACCAGCTACGGTGTCCTGCTCATTATTATAAGCCGTGTTATGCTCACTTACCACTACCAGGGCCCGGCTAGCTTTGCCCATGGCAAAGTAGCCTTCCACAATTTCCACGGCGTTTAGCAGGGAGGAGCAGGCCGAGGAAATACTGACCACCGGAATATCCGACACGTTCAGCTCCCGCTGCACGGCGTGGGCTACCGTATAAATAGTGTCGTGGGGCGTATAAGTGCCGGCCACAATCAGGTCTACTTCAGCGGAAAGCAAGGCCGTGGTTTGGCTAAGCACCCGGCGAGTGGCCTCCAAGGCCATGGTATTGGTGTTTTCCCCGCTGGCGGCCTTGCGGCGGGCCCTAATGCCGGTACGCTCCGTAATCCACTCGTGTGAAAGGCCGTTTAGCCGCGTAAAATGGTCGTTTGTAATGACTTCGGCGGGCAGATAGGCCGCCACCTGATGAATGTACACGGGTAGGAAAGCAGGGGTGAGGCAATGCAGGAATAAGGCGGCAAGGTACACGCTTGCGCTGCAAGTTGCCGCCTTTTCCGGCTGCGGCCCGTACTTTGTGCACGCCTTGCTCGTTCAACGCGCACCAGCGGCTCAGGTTCAGTGGGCTCTCTATAAGATTATGATGTTCTTTTCTTCTCCTTATCCGGGACGGGTAATGACGGCCGCTCTGGTAGCGGCGGGCGCCTTGGTAGCGTCTTCCGCTTTCGCTCAGAAGTACCGCACCGCCGCGGGCCTGCGCTTTAGTAAGAACAACTACGGCCTCACCGTACAGCAAAAGGTTCTGGAAAAAACTACCCTGGAAGGCCTGGCCCTGGTAGGCTCGCGGGAGGTCAGCGCTACCCTGCTGGCCGAGCAGCACTTCGGCATTTTGGGCCCCAGCCTGAACTACTACTTCGGGGCCGGCGGCCACCTGGGCAATAACAAGGACACGGGTGGCTTCGGGGCCTTGATGCGCTGGCGGGGTAGAGTACAAGGTGGCTTTTACACCCTTCGTGCTCAGCCTTGATTTCAAACCCACCATCGAGTTTAACTCCGACGATTGGGCGCGTTTCCCTACCGCCTTATCGGTGCGCTATATTCTGGTGAAGGAAAAAAACAACGGCCTGTTTAACGGCCTATTCGGTGGCGACAAGGACAAGAAGAAACAGAAGACCAAGCAAAAGAGCAATTCTCGGCGCGGCTTGTTCGACTTCTAACTAACAGCGTAGCTTTTTTTGGTAACAGCAGAAAGCACGGCCCCACTCCCTAGCCTCTAAGGCGGCAGGGAGTGGGCCGTATTGTTTGGTAGATACTTACGCCAGTAAAAACCCACTATCAGACCATAGATGCCACTCCACGCAGACTATGTTCAGTCCGAAAAAGGGAAAATATTCGGAGAGTAATAGAAATAAAAAATTTTGTCCTATAAAAAAGATAAAAGCTTGATATTCTGAGCCGGAAAAGCATTTTAACCAAGTGGCGACAGTGCAGCGGGCTTAGAATAATGAAAACCGTCTTGTCTAATTAATACAATATAAAATTAAAATCTTGCAACAAAATATTTTATATCTACTTTTAGTAGCAGAAAAATACTGGCTTAGTTATACAAAATCATAACAAGATGAAATACTTCTTCTCTTCCTGTAAGCACTACTGGTTAGTGGTGCTACTGTGTGGTTTGTGGTGGTTGCCGGCCCAAAAGGCACAGGCACAAGCGGACGGGTGCTCCGGCACCGACCCGGCGGGGCAAGCGGCCACTACCGGCTTATATGCGGAGTACTTTAGCCGGTACTTTGCTGATGACACTGGTTTCTTTTCCGACAATGCCAATCCGGCCGGACTGCGGCGGGTGGAGGCCCAGGTGAACTTCCCGACCGCGGCTAGCTTCGGTGACCTACGGCCCATTTCGGAAGGCACGGCCCAGGACCCGGACCGCTACAGCCTGCGCCTGCGCGGTAGCCTTAACATTGCCACCACGGGCACCTACACCTTCTACCTCACCTCCGACGACGCGGCCTACCTCTGGCTCGACAACGAGGCAACCGCTATTCCGCCTAACCCGGATGTGGCCCTGATTGCCATTCAGGGCAGCCGCCCGGCCCTAACGCGCACTGCTACCGTAACCCTGACGGCCGGCCGTCATAACGTGCAGATTCTCTACGGCGACGACTGCTGCGAAAACGTGTTGGTGTGGGAATACGAAGGCCCAGGCATCGCGCGCCAGGTAGTGCCTTCTTCGGTGCTGTGTACGGGCTTGGTGCCGGTACCTCCTGTGCCCCAAAGTATTAGCTATAGCCCGGCGGCGCGGGCCTTCCCGGCGGGTACTACGCTGAGCTCCGGCACCCCGGTAGTGCAGGCGGGCGGCGCGGCCCCACTGGTTTTGCCATTGCCAACGTGGCCGCTCTGCCCGCGGGCATCAGCATCAACAGCGCCACCGGTGTGCTAACGGCTTCCGGCAGCGTGCCCCAAGGGAGCTACGATGTGGCCGTGGCCGTTACCAACGCCAACGGTACCAGCACCTTCCGCAACGTCTTTCGCTTCACCGTTACGGCGCCCCTACCTACGGGCTGCGGCGGAACTGACCCCGGCGGGCAGACCGCAGCGGCTGGTCTGTACTCCGAGTACTTCAGTGGCTTCTTCGATGACGATCCGAACTTCTTCACCGGCCTTACCCCCGGCTTGGTACGCACGGATGCGCACATAAACTTCCCCTGGAAGACAGCTTTGGCAACTTGCTGCCCGTAGCCACGGGCTCCCAAACGGCCCCCGACAACTTCAGCCTGCGCCAGCGGGTAGCCTCTACCTGGCCGCAACCGGCACCTACACCTTCTACCTCACTGCCGATGATGCCGCCTACCTCTGGCTAGACAACGCGGCCCTGGCCTCGCCGCTTGTGCTGGAGAATGCTACCATCAA
Source organism: Hymenobacter sp. 5516J-16 (assembly GCF_022919335.1). Lineage (NCBI taxonomy): Bacteria > Pseudomonadati > Bacteroidota > Cytophagia > Cytophagales > Hymenobacteraceae > Hymenobacter > Hymenobacter sp. 5516J-16. Next base: position 2,665,715 of record NZ_CP095058.1, read on the forward strand.
CAACGGCGGAGTTCACTCGGCCAAAACCGTAGCCGTTACCTTGAAACTCAGCGCCGGCCTGCACAATATTGCCCTGCTCTACGGCGACAAAGGCGTGGGCAATACGTTGCTGCTAGAATATGAAAGCGCTAATCTGAGCCTGGCCCGGACCGTGGTGCCCAGCAGCCTGTTCTGCACGTCGGTGCAGCCTCTGCTGCCGCTGGCAGTGGCCCTGAACTACTCGCCTGCTACCCTGCGCGTGGCAACTGGCCGTAGCGGTACCTCGGTAGCTCCCACGGCCACCAGCTCTTCGGCCGTGGTAGAATACCTGATAAGTAACGCGGCCGATTTGCCAGCCGGCATTACCATCAACTCGGCTACTGGTCAGCTTTCGGTTAGTGCAGGGGTAGCCGAAGGCAGCTACGCCGTAAGCGTGGCCGCCCGCAACTCTGGTGGTACGGCCGTATTTGCCCAAGTGCTTACCGTGCAGGTGGTTGCCGCCGCTCCGGTGGGCTGCGCCGGCGTAGATGCCAACAGCGCCGTAGCTACTTCGGGCTTGTTCGTGGAGTATTTCCCGGGCTACTTCAACGATGATCTGACCTTCTTCTCTTCCACAGCGGCCACGCGCACCAACCGCACCCAGGCCATTGATTTCAGCAGCGCCGCAAGCTGGATTGAGATTACGGGGCAGCAGGATCCTGACGGGTTCAGTGCCCGGTTCCGGGGGCGCATCTTGGTGCCCACCACCGGTACCTACACCTTGCACCTGACCTCCGACGACGCCGCCTACCTCTGGCTGGACAATGCAGCCTTGGCATCCTCGCCTACTCCGGGCACGGCTCTTATCAGCAACAGTGGCATTCACGAGGCTATTACTAAATCAGGGGTGGTAAACCTCACGGCTGGCCTGCACGATATTCTGATTCTGTACGGAGAAGCCGTGGGGCCCAACGTGCTGCGACTGGAGTACGAAAGCGCCGACGCCAACGTGTCGCGTCAGCTCGTATCGGCGGGCAGCCTCTGCACTACGCTTTCCAACGCGCCCCTGCCCGTTACTCTCATTCGCTTCGGGGTGCAGCCCACCAAAACGGGAGTAGTAACCAGCTGGGAAACTTCGCAAGAGCTTAACAGCGCCACGTTTGTAGTGGAGCGCTCGGCCAACGGCCAGGTGTTCGAGCCGATTGGCCGGGTAGCCGCGGCGGGTACCACCCAGCAGCGTCAGCTCTATAGCTTCACCGACCGCGCCCCGTTTGCCGGCCAGAACTACTACCGTCTGCGCCAACTGGACAAGGATGGTACGGCCCACCTCTCAGGGGTAGTAAATACGCAGTGGAATGCCAGCGCCAATGGTCTGCAGCTGACCCTGTTCCCCAACCCCACGGCTACCGGAACCTGCACCGTGCGCCTGGAGCAGGCCGCGGCCACCGCTACCCAACTGCAGGTACTGGACCTGACCGGCCGAACCGTGTACCGCCAGCAGTTGCCCGCCGCCAGCACAACGGAACACACCTTCCCTACCCGCCAGCTGCGCCCGGGAGTGTACATGGTGCGCGTAACCTCGGCTCAGGGTACTGTTACCCAACGCATAGAAGTGCAGTAAGGCCTTACAGAGCCGTCATGCCGAGCGGAGCGAAGCATGACGGCTTTGCACCGAAGGTTTTTACTACTTGCATATCACACCAACAAAAAGGGTCCCGGCTGCAGCAGCCGGGACCCTTTTTGTTGGTGTGAGGTAGCAGATTCTATTCCCGATGAACGCGGCCACTGCCCACCACCGAGCTTTTCACTTGGGGTTGCCGGTTACGTACACGTCGCCGGAGCCCACAATGCTAGCCGACAGCGTTTGGGTGGCCTGTACCCGGCAGTCGCCGGAGCCGCTGATGCTCACGCTGCAGGTTTTGCTTTGCAGCTTACCCGCTTTCACGCCCCCGGAGCCACTCACGCTAATAGCATGGTCGGGAGCAACACCGGCCGCCTCGATGGTGCCGGAGCCCGACAGGGACGAGCTGATTTTGCTGGCCGTAACGCTGCTCAGTTGTAGACCACCCGAGCCGCTCACGGCCAAGTCCAGGTTGTCGGCTTTAATGGGGTCGGCGGCCCGGATGTTGCCCGAACCGCTTACTGCCAGCGCTTTAATGGTAGGCATGGTCACGTACACCGTCACGTTGCCTTTGTAGTTGTAAGAGCTGAAGTAGCCTTCCTTCTTGGTGCCAATGCGCAGCCGCCCGTTGCTTACTACCGTTTCCAGGTCCTCCGCGTCGCCAGTGACTTCCACTTTTTGGGGCTACCCTGGCGCAGGATTACCTTCATCGAGCCCCGAGCCCTACGGAAGAGAAGGCGCCCACGGAGCGGGTTTCGCGGGTATCGGCCAGGCGGAAGGCCGAGAACAGCAGCAGGGCCAGCAACAGGCCGGGCAAAAGAGTACGCAAGGTTTTCATAACAAAATAAGAGTGAAGGTGGACGTCTGGCAGAATAGATGACACTGGCTTCTAAACCGTTGCCTGCTGACTGAAAAGAATTACTACCGGCCTATATAGTGCCCAAGCCGTACCGTGAAACATTCCCCGGAAAACGGAAGGATGAAGGAAGAGCAGATGTGAAAACGCCTTTCCGCACACGGCGCGGAAAGGCGTTTTGGTTGTAGAGTAATAACGAGCCGCCTACCAGATTTTCACCCGGGCTGAGTCGGGGAGGTAGAGCTTGTCGCCGGGTTTCACGTTGAAAGCCTCGTAGAACTCGGGCACGTCGGCGAAGGGGCCGTTGATGCGGAACTGGGCCGGCGAGTGCACGTCAGTGAGGATGGACTGGGCCAGCCGCTCGTCGCGCTGGTGGGTTTGCCAGCCCAGGGCGTACCCCAGAAAATAGCGCTGCACCGGCGTGAGGCCGTTAATCTTCTCGCCCTTCTTGTACTGCTCCGTCTTCTTGAAAGCATCCAGGGCAATGACGATGCCACCCAAATCGGCAATGTTTTCGCCGGCCGTGGCCTTGCCGTTGATATGCAGGGAGTCGAGCACGGTGTAGCCGTTGAACTGGCGCACAATGCCGTTCACGCGCTGCTGGAACAGCTGGCGGTCCTTCTTGGTCCACCAGTTGCGCAGGTTGCCTTTGTCATCAAACTGGCTACCCTCGTCGTCGAAGCCGTGGGTCAGCTCGTGGCCGATGGTGCTGGCCCCGGCGTAGCCGTAAATGATGGCGTCGTCGGCGTTGGCGTCCAGCAGGCCCGGAATGGCGAAGATGGCGGCCGGCAGCACAATTTCATTGTTGCTGGGGTTGTAGTAGGCGTTGTAGGTCTGCGGGGTCATGCCCCACTCGGTGCGGTCCACGGGTTTGCCCAGCTTATTGATGTTATAACGGTAGGCCCATTGGTTGGCGCGCATCACGTTCTGAGCGTAGGAGCTACGGTCAATCTGTAAGGAGGAGTAATCCTTCCACTTCTCGGGGTAGCCTACCTTGCGCGTAATTTTGGTGAGCTTCACCAGGGCCTTTTGCTTGGTAGAGTCGCTCATCCAGTCCAGGGCGTTGATATGCTCCCGGAAGGAAGCCACCACGTTGGCCGTCAGCTCCTCGTAACGCTTTTTGGTAGCGGGCGGAAAGTACTCCTGCACGAATAGCTGGCCCAGGGCCTCACCAATGGCGTTTTCCTCGGCATCGAGCACACGCTTCCAGCGGGCCCGCTGCTCCTTGGCGCCCTGCAGCACGGTGCCGTAGAAGCGGAAGTTCTCATTGTCGAAATCCTGGCTGAGGGTAGGGGCGAAGGCGTGCACCAGCTGCCACTGCAAGTAGGCCTTCCAGTCGTCAAGCGGGGCCGACTGGAGCAGGCGGCCGGCTTCGCGGTAGAACTCCGGCTGACCCACGATTACGGTGTCGGCCTTGCCCAGCTCCATTTGGGCCAGCCAGGGCTTCCAGCTCAGGCCGGGCGTGAGCTTATCCAGGCCCGAAACGGCCATTTTGTTGTAGTTGGCGTACGGGTCACGCAGGGCTTCGAGCTTGCGCGAGGCAGCAGCCAGCTTGGTTTCCAGCTGCACTACCCGATTGGCGCTGGCCTGGGCCGTAGCAGCGTCCTGGCCTAGCAGCGTAAACATTTTTACCAGGTGGTTGGTGTACTCCTGGCGGATGTTCTTGGTGCGCGCGTCCTTGTTGAAGTAGTAGTCGCGGTTGGGCAGGCCCAGGCCCGACTGCCACAGTTGCAGGGCCATTTTCTCGCTGTTCTTGGCATCCTGACCCACGTAGCCGCCCACAATGGTGTTCACGCCCAAGGGCTGCAAGTGGGCAATAACGGCCTGCACATCAGCCACCGACTTCATGGCCTGAATGCGGTCCAGCTCGCCTTTCAAGGGCGCAATGCCTTGTTTGTTGATGGTGACACTGTCCATGCCCGTGGCCCAAAAGTCGCCGATTTTCTGCTGCACCGAGCCGGGTGCGGCCTTGGTTTTGGCAGCCTCCTCGTTGAGCTTGCGCAGGCGGGCGTATACCTCGTTCTGCACCTCCTTGCCAATACCCCAGTTGCTTTCCGAAGCCGGAATGGGGTGCTGCTTAAACCAGGTGCCGTTGGCGTAGTTGTAAAAATCGTCGCCGGGCCGCACGGTCGTGTCAATGTTGGCCCGAATCAGGTCGGGCTGGTTGGCGGCGGAGTTGGCACCGGGTTGGCAGGCGGTGAAAGCCAGGCCCAGCAGAGGCGCCAGCAGCCAGGGGCGCAAGGAAGGGGAAAGGTGCATGAGAAGCAGAAATGAACGATATGGTAGGCGAATGTAGCGCGAACCGTTCGGTTCACGTAGGCGCAAAGACAGCCGTCCATCTTTTGCGTTGCCTGCTTATGAATCTGCCCCAACTTCTGCTGCTGAATTTCCTGCTGGCCACCTACCTCACGGGCGTCATCTGGACGGTACAGCTGGCCCACTACCCCTGCTTTGCGCAGGCCAACCAGGAAACATTCCCGGCTTTTCATCAGCAACACTCCCGCCGCATTAGCTGGGTAGTCATGGCCCGATGGTGCTGGAACTGCTACTGGCGCTGGCCTTGGCCTGGCAGGGCCACGACCTGGGGGCGGCCCGCTGGTGGCAGTTGGTACTGGTGGTGCTGGCCTGGGTGGCCACGTTCTTTATCAGCGTGCCGTTTCATAACCGCCTGGCCCAGGGCTATGACTACGTGGCCATCGACGGGCTAGTGCGCACCAACTGGCCTCGCACCCTGGCCTGGACTGTTCGGGCAGGCGTGCTGGGCTGGCTGCTCTGGAAAATGCTGCATTTTGCGGCCGATAAAGTTGGGTAAGGCGGGTTCTGCTTCTCGTTTCTGCCCGCTTTTCTGTATATATCACTAGTACTATATGCTTCCTCCCCCCGACGCTTTCCTGCCCGAACTCCAATTTCAAACCAGCCGCAGCAGCGGCCCAGGCGGCCAGAACGTGAACAAAGTAGAGTCCCGGGTAGAACTGCGCTTCCGCCTGGCCGATTCCGAGTTACTTACTGAGGAGCAAAAGCAGACGCTGCTGCAAAAGCTGGCCTCCAAACTCACGACCGAGGGGAGCTGCTCATTGCCGCTCAGGAAGACCGGAGCCAGCTGCGCAACAAAGAAATTGCCCTGCGCAAGTTCTACGAAACCTTGCAAAAAGCCCTGCACAAGCCCAAAGCCCGCAAAGCCACCAAACCCAGCAAAGGAGCCGTGCGTCAGCGCCTAGAGTCCAAGAAAAAGCACGGCGACAAAAAGGCCAACCGCGGCCGGGTTGATTTTTAAACTATATTCAAAAACCACGAAAGCAGGTAATTGTCATTCCGAGTATTCTGCGCGTCAAACAGCGACGAGGAATTTGGAGTTACCTCCGCCTCTGGCTTGGGCCGGTGCTGCTGGCCGTGCTTCTTGCTTGGGTAGACTGCTGGAAAGCTGCCGAATAGGTAGCTCAAATTATTTCTCAGTTCAAATCCAACCCGAACAGCACCCCAAACCAGGGCTTGCGCTGATAAATCCAGTGGCGGCCATCGGGCCCAGTAGTTGGTCGGCGCCGATGGCCAAGCCCAGGTTGAAAATGCGCGCATCGTAGATGGCGGCGGCTCCGACGTGCACCACAAAGCCTTCGTATTCAGCTATCTGGGCTTGCTGGTTGGTAACGTCGGGGTTGATGATGGTGGAGCCCAGGCCCGTGAACAGGCCGTAGCCCAGGCCCACCGTCCGAATTTGCGGCTCCTGCCGGCCAGCCAGCAGCTGGCGGCTATTTACGTGGTAGAAATCAAGCCGCCGGCCAAAGTAGAGCGCCGCATTGAAGTTGGTGTTGAGCTGCACCGGCACCGGCCCTTGGGGCGGCCGGGCCTTGAAGGGAATTGTAAAAACGTCGAGGTCGAACTTTCGGTCGAGCAGGATGACATGCTGGCCCCGGCGCAGGGCGTAGCTGAAGCGACGCGGGGCACCGTCCTGCTCGGGCTGCGACAGAAACGTGAGCGAGTCCTGGTGCTGCTCCACGTGAAAGGCGCGGTCCTTGCCCACCGTGGCGGCCAAGGTGGGGTCGTTGGTACGAAAGAACTGGTAGTCGCCGGGCTCCAAAGTAGGGAGCTTGCCCACGGCCGCGCACCCACTTAGCAACCAGCTTCCAACGAGTACCCAGAGCAGAGAGAAACGCATAGGAACAAGCTAAACGCCGGTTTACAGCAGCGTGCCGCTCAGCACGAATGTGGCCACTGAAAAATAGATGATCAGGCCCGTAACGTCAACCAGTGTCGCCACAAACGGGGCCGACGCCGTGGCCGGGTCCAGGCCCAGGCGCTTGAGCAGCATGGGCAGCATAGCCCCGAAAGCGCCCCCCACAGCACAATGCCCAGCAGGGAGAAGCCCACCGTGACGGCAATTAACTGCCAATACGGCCCGAAGTAGCCGGGGTCGATGGTGGTAGCCCACAGCACGATGCGCAAGGATCCGACTACCCCAGAATACCACCCAGCAGCAAGCCCGATATAATTTCGCGCCGTAGCACCAGCCACCAGTCCGAGAGAGTAAACTCGCCCAGGCTCATGGCCCGGATAATTAGGGAAGTAGCCTGGGAGCCGGCGTTGCCGCCCGCCGAAATAATCAAGGGAATAAACAGCCCGAGCACGGCCGCTTTCTGCAAATCATCTTCGAAGTGGTGCATGGCCGAAGTAGTCAGCATTTCGCCGATGAGCAGAATGACCAGCCAGCCGGCCCGCTTTTTTACCATGCTCCAGATGGAGGTAGCCAAGTAGGGCTCATCCAGGGCCTCCGAGCCGCCCAGCTTCTGGATGTCCTCAGTATCCTCTTCTTCCCGGATATCCAGGATGTCGTCAATCGTTACGATGCCGAACAGCACGCCTTCGTCGTTGACCACGGGTAGGGCCACCCGGTCGTTTTTACGGAATACGTCGATGGCCTCCTCCTGGTCCTGCATCGTGTTGAGCTTCACGAAGCGGTGGTCCATCAGCTCGGTTACGCGCCGCTCGGGCGGCGACAACAGAAACTCCCGAATACGGATGTCGTCGATGAGCACGCCCCGCTCGTCGGTTACGTAGAGCACGCTCAGTGTCTCCGACTGCCCGCCGTGGCGCCGGATGTAGTCCAGCACCTGCTGCACCGTCCAGCTTTCCCGAATGGCAATGTAGTCGGGCGTCATCAGGCGGCCCACGGAGTATTCGGGGTAGCCCAGCAACTCCAGCGTCACGCGGCGCTCCGGCTCCGAGAGGGTCTGGATCAGCTCCCGCACCAACTCATCGGGCAGAAACTCCAGCAGGGCCGTCCGGTCGTCGGGCGACATTTCGTTCAGAATGTCGGCTATCTTATCCTGGGAGAGGTTGGCCAGGAAGTGCTTCTGAATGTCGAGGTCGAGATACTCAAATACCTCCGTGGCCAAGCTCAGCGGTAGCAGCCGGAAAATAATCAGTTGCTCACGTTCTTCTTCCTGCTCCAGCAGCTCTACTACCTCATGGGGCTCAAACCGCTTGAGTACTTCTTTGAGTTTGAAAAACTCGCCCTCCTGAATCAGGGACGTGATGTGGTCGGTAGTCGGGTGCTGATTCATGAACTGCAAGAGGGGTGTTTTTCGCTAGGCAGAAGGGAATTGGTGAACAGGGCCGAACCGGCGCGCAAAAGTAGCCTTTTCCGGGCCCGCTTGGTAGTCGGGCGGGGATATTTCTGCGGGCGGTTGCCGCCGTGTACGCAGCGCATCCAAGGTCGGCTGGCCCGTGCGCCTGGCCCAGGAAAGCCAGATCTGCCAAGCCCAACCGTAACCTTGCCTTGCGTTAGGCAGTTCCTCCCTTCGGGCTCCAACCTACTTTTAGCCCACTCTTCCGTTTTTTCTATGGCTCACCTCTCCACTGCTTCGCCCCTCGGTACGCTGGTTGCTCTCGGCGGCGGCGACGACGATGCCATGCTGACCCTGCTCCGCGACCTACTGCCGGAAGTAGGCGCTCCGGTTGAAATTATCACGGCGGCTTCCCGCGACGATACCCGCTCGGGCGGGCCTACGAGCGGGCACTGCGCGAATTAGGCTGCACCGGCGCCCGCCACTTGCGCATCAGTGAGCAGCACCCCGCCGACTCCCCCGATACGTTGCGCCGGCTGCGGCGGGCCGGCCTCATCTTCTTTACCGGCGGCGACCAGGAGCGCATCACTGATTTTTTGCAGGAAACGGAGTTTTTAAGCGTGTTGCGCGAGCGGTACCAGCAGGAGGCAACCTTTATTATTGCCGGCACCAGTGCCGGCGCGGCCGTTATGCCCGAGTACATGGTGGTGCAAGGCTACGGCTGGCGGGCTCTGCGCAAGGGCGGCACCCAAACCAGTGCCGGCTTAGGCTTGGTTGCTGAACTCCTGATTGATCAGCACTTTGTGGAGCGGGGGCGTTTCGGTCGGCTGGCGCACGCCCTGCTAACTCATCCCACGTGCTTGGGCGTGGGCTTGGCCGAAGAAACCGGCGTTATCATTCGGGGCGGACGCTACGCCGAGGTTTTCGGGGATGGAGTTGTAACGGTAATTGATGGTCATGACCTGCAAGGAAGCAACCTGAGCCGTGCGCGGCGGGGTGAGCCCGTAAGCGGGCAGAACTTCCGGGTGCACCTGTTGGTAGCGGGGCAGCAGCTGGACATGGCTTCGCGGACCGTGGTAGCAGGCAAAGCGTGAGTAATTACTTACTGCCCGGCTTCTCTAAAAACTAGTGAGCAACAGCCAGGTCAAGTCTGGGTTGAGGGGCGCCGCCGGTAAAAAAGTAGCCACAGGGGTAAAAAGACAGGTTTAAACTTAGTCGGCGTGCCGACTAAACTTCGTTTTTCTCGCTACATTTAGGCCATAAACCCCCAAATTCTCACTCATCTCTTCGTATGAATCTAAAATCTCTACTCCTCGCGGGAGGAGCGCTACTTTCGGGTACGGCGGCTTCGGCGGGTGGCTACCAGGTAACCTTGGCTGGTCAGAAGAACAATGGTATGGGCGGCGTAGGCGTGGGCTTGTCGCTGGATCAGGCTGCTATGTTCTACAACCCCGGTGCGCTGGCCATGGTAAAGGACCGTGGCGTGCAAGTAGGCGTAAACCTGACCCTGGCCCGCAACGCTTTCGTGGCGGAAGGTGGCAACCAGCAGCGGGAGCTGCGCAACAGCTACACTACTCCCCTGAATTTCTACGCGGGGTTCGGGCCGGCCGAGGGTAAATTCCGGGCGGGTATTGCCGTGTACACGCCCTTCGGAAGCAAGTTGCAGTACGCCGATGGATGGGAAGGTCGTACCTCGCTAACTGACATCGACCTGAAATCCGTATTCGTGCAGCCCACCATCAGCTACGCCATTACGGATCAGCTTAGCGTGGGCGCAGGTCTAGTAGTGCTGGCTTACGGAGCCGTAAATCTGCAACGCGACATTGCACTGCCGGACTCCTACGGGCATATTGAGCTGGATGGCAAAGCCGATACGAAGTTTGGCTTTAACGCTGGTATCTTCTTCAAGCCTTCCGATAAGCTGTCCTTGGGCATCAACTACCGCTCAAAAATTGATGCCGTAGTGAAAGATGGGGACGTAACCTTCTCGGGCATCCCTGCCTCGTTCAGCTCGCGCTTCCAGGCCACTAAGTTCAACGCCACGCTGCCCCTGATTGCTACCACCAGCATTGGCCTGGGCATTATGCCGAACGAAAAGCTTACGATTGGTTTCGACGCCAGCCTGGCTCAGTGGAGCAAATACCGCGTGCTACGCTTCGACTTCGACCAGCAAATTAACGGCTCTACTTCCAGCGAATCGAAACGCTTCTACGAAGACGCCCTCACGTTCCGCCTGGGCGGGCAGTACAAGCTGACGGAAGGCCTGACGGTTCGGGCTGGCGGCGCCTACGATCAAACGCCGGTGCGGGACGGGTACGTAACGCCCGAAACTCCTGACAACGACCGACTCAGCGGTACCCTGGGTGCTTCGTACACCTTCGGCAAGTTTGGGGTTGATCTGTCGGCTCAGTACGTGGGTATCATGAAGCGGACGGTAACTCAGACGGAACTGCTCAATAATGGCACCACGGACCGGATTGCCGGAACCTATAAAACTAACATCGTTATTCCGGGCATCGGCCTGAATTACGCTTTCTAACCGCGACTCGCTCCCTGATCCATGAATACGTTTCTGTTTCGCAAGTTCACGCCCCTGGCGGCGCTACTCGGGCTGGGCATCACCGCTTGCCAGCCTGATCTGGAAGACGACTTCAAGCCCAACAAAGGCTCCGCTGACTTCTCTCGCTACATTGCTGTCGGCAACTCACTGACTGCCGGCTACGGCGACAATGGTCTCTACCTAGAGGGCCAGCTGAATTCCTACCCTAACCTGCTGGCCCAGCAATTTCGCACGGCGGGCGGGGGCGAGTTTGTGCAGCCCCTGTTTACGGAAGCACAAAGTAACGGCTCGGGTTACCTGCGCCTGACTGGCTTCACGGCTGCTGGCACGCCCATTACGGCCAGCGTACCCGGCAACGCGGGCCGGCTCACGCCTGGCTCCGCGCCTTACACCAAGGTTACTACTCCCATTAACAACTTGGGCGTACCCGGAATTCGCCTCGCCGACATTCACACGGCTGGGTACGGCAACGTGCAAACGACCCCGTTGAATGCTGCTACGTTTAACCCATTCTTTGAGCGTATCACGCCAGACGGTAGCAACCAAACCTACTTCCAGCGGGTAAAGGCAGAGGCGGCTACGGCCACGTTCTTCTCCAGCTGGTTGGGCAATAACGACGTGCTGGGCTATGCCACCACGGGCGGCGTAGGCGGCATCATCACCCGCACCGATTCGTTCACGCTCAAGAACAACCGCATCATCAACGTGCTGACGGCTAACGGCGCTAAAGGTGTGGTTGCTACCCTGCCAGACGTAACAAATATTCCGTTCTTTACTACGGTGCGCGTAGCTGATATCCGGGCCCGCTTCAAGGCGGCTAACTCTGCTTTGGATGTGTACATCCAGACCACCGGTACGGCTGGGGCACAGGTAGTGCGCCTCGCTACGGATGCTGATTTGCTGACGCTGCCTTCCTCGGCCGTTATCGGGACCACCACTACTGGCAGTCCGTTCCCGGTAGGTGCTGGAGTAGGCACTGGCGTTGGGCAGTCGAATCCGGTTCCTAACCAGTTTGTGCTAGACGCTACCGAGCAAACGGCCGTGCGTACGGCAACTACAGCCTTTAACAACGCTATTGTAACAAAAGCCAACGAGAAGAACCTGGCCATCTTTGACTCCAATGCATTCTTCGCACGGGTAGCCACTTCGGGTATTACCACCAACGGGGTAACGAACACGGCGGCCTTTATTTCGGGCAACCTGTTCTCACTGGATGGTGTGCATCCTACGCCCCGCGGTTACGCGGTAATTGCCAACGAAATGATTCGGGCTATCAACTCGAAGTATAACGCCAGCGTGCCCACGGTAAACCCTAACGACTACCGCGGCGTCCGTTTCCCGCAGTAATTTTTAGAATAGACCATAAAAAAGCCCTTCCCTGGTTCGGGAAGGGCTTTTTTGCGTCTGGTCGTTTCGGGTCAGGAAAGCTGCACCGGTTGCAACACTTCCGGCAGCTCGGGCGCAGCCTCGCCGGCTAGGCGCGCGGCAATAACCTGGGCGTGGTAGCGGCCATTCTCAATAAACCAGCGACTGGTATTTAGGCCTCCGCATACGGTGCCGGCTAAATACACGCCGGGGAGGTTGGTTTCCAGCGTATCGGCGTCGTGGGTAGGGGTTTGGGCGGCGTCGGGCTGGCAGGTAATACCCAAGGCCGCCAGGAAGCGGAAGTCAGGATGGTAGCCGGTGAGGGCGTACACGTAGGAGGCGGGCAGCGACTGAGGCCCCGCGGGCGTCTGGATTTCCACGGTTTCGGGCGTAATGCGCTGCACACTGGAATTGAAATACACTTTGATGCGTCCTTCCTTGATACGGTTGAGCAGGTCCGGCCGAATCCAGTATTTCACCGACTCGCTGATGGCCTCGCCGCGCACTACCATTACCGGGCGGGCGCCGGCCCGGAGTAGCTGCAAGGCTGCCTTGGCCGAGGAGTTCTTGGCTCCAATGATTACTACGTCCTGGTCCGTGTGGGCATAGGGCTCCTTGTAGTAATGCGTTACGTGGGGTAGGTCTTCGCCGGGCACGTGTAGGTAGTTGGGTACATCATAGAAGCCCGTAGCCACAATAACGTAGCGGCAGTTGATGCGGCCCTTCTCCGTTACTACCTGGTAGCTACCTGGCTCACCCTCTAGGCCCGTAACTCGTTCATAGAGACGCAAGTGCAGGTTTTCGGTGAAAGCTACCCGGCGGTAGTAGTCCAGGCCATCCTCGCGTAGGGGTTTGTAATGGCTGGTTGGAAAAGGATGCCCCCCAATTTCTAATAGCTCCGGAGTTGAGAAAAACTCCATATTAGTGGGGTAGCCAATGATGGAATTCACCAGCGCGCCCTTGTCCAACACACAGGCCGTGAGCCCACGCCGCTGGACCTCAATGGCGCAGGCCAGCCCCACGGGCCCGGCCCCAATCACCACAACATCAAAAGCAATAATTTCAGACATGGTATGTAGTACCACGAAAGGTCGCTTTCAGTTTTACGCATTCTGCTAGAAAATTTTCATTTCAAGGCCGGTGTGGGAGCCTACATGAGGGTCAGCGCTTTATAGCCGCGGGTGGCCTCCTGCTACCCAGGTGGTGTAGGCTATAGGTAAATCATACAGTAGATATACTATAGATAAACTATATCTTTGCGCTACATCACGTATTTCAATTCCATTTTACTGTTATCCATGAAACGTATTACCCTTTTAGCCTTGTCGTTGGCTACCAGCACTTTTTTCACGAGCTGCAGCAGTGACGACAAGGAGAACAATCCGTCACCGAGCAAGTCGGCCAGTGAGTTGCTGATGGCTAAAAGCTGGAAGCTCACGGCGGAAACCGAAGCTACTGGCACCGCCGCCCCCGTTAACACCTACGATGACTACGAATCGTACGAGAAGGACAACATTTATAAGTTTCAGGCCAACAACGTTTTTATCTCAGAAGAGGGAGCTACCCGTTACAGCTCATCTGACCCCGCCAGCACCACGGGTGTTTGGGCCCTGTATGAGGGCGACAAAAAGGTAGCATACCAGGCCGGTTTCTTTGGCACGGGTTTGCTGTCGAGCACGCAGAAAGGAGACATTGAGGAACTGACGGATACCAAGCTGGTAGTGAAAATGACAGATGCCAGCAGTACGCCAACTATCGTTACTCGCCAGACTTTCACGGCGCAGTAATTCGGCTAGTTATCAACACCAAAGAGCCCCGTTTCTAACTAGAAGCGGGGCTCTTTGGTGTTGATACTCGTCCGTTTAATGGGCTTGCAGCCAGTTGCGACCAGAACCTACCTCTACTTCCAGAGGCACACCGTGGGGTAGGAGTAAGGCATTGGACATCAGCTCCTTGATCTTAGGCGTGATGAATTCTACCTCTTCCTGTACGGCATCGAACACCAATTCGTCGTGCACCTGCAGAATCATCTTGGTGCCGAGCTTTTCCTGCACCAGCCACTCGTGGATGTTAATCATCGCCTTCTTGATGATGTCGGCGGCGGTACCTTGGATGGGGGCGTTGATGGCGTTGCGCTCGGTGTAGCCGCGTAGGGTAGCGTTGCGGGAATTAATGTCGCGCAGGTAGCGGCGGCGGCCCAGCAGGGTAGTGGCGTACTCCAGCTCCCGCGCCTTATTGATGCTGTCGTCCATGAACTGCTTCACCGAGGAAAACTCTTGGAAGTAGGTGTCGATGATTTCGGTGGCTTCTTTGCGCGAGATGCCAATACGCTGGGCCAGCCCGAAAGCCGAAATGCCGTAGATAATGCCAAAATTGACGGTTTTTGCCTTGCGCCGCATCTCGCCATCCACTTGGTCTAGGGGCACGTGGAATACCTTGCTAGCCGTGCTGGTATGAATGTCGAGGCCCTGGCGGAAGGCTTCAATCATCGTTTTGTCGCCCGAAAAGTCGGCCATGATGCGTAGCTCCACCTGGGAATAGTCGGCGGCCAGCAACACGTGCTGCTCGTCACGGGGCACGAAGGCCTTGCGAATTTCCCGGCCCTTTTCCGTCCGGATGGGAATGTTCTGGAGGTTGGGGTTGGTAGAGCTGAGGCGACCGGTGGCCGTCACGGCTTGGTTGAAGGAGGTGTGTACCCGGCCATCAGCCTCGCAGACTAGTTGGGGTAAGGCCTCCACGTAGGTAGAGCGCAGCTTGGTGAGCTGGCGGTGCTCCAGTATCAGGCCAGCAACGGGGGCGTCGGCGGCCAGCTGGCTCAGGATTTCCTCGCCGGTGGCGTACTGGCCGGTTTTGGTTTTCTTGATTTTGCCGCCGCCCAGACCCATTTTATCAAACAATACCTCACCCAGCTGCTTCGGTGAGCCAATGTTGAACTCCTGCCCGGCCTCCGAGAAAATCTGCTTTTCGATGTCTTGAATGTAGCCCTGCAGCTCGGCGGAGTACTCACCCATGGCTGAGGAGTCAATTTTCACGCCCTCGTACTCAATGTCAGCCAGCACAGGCACCAGCGGGTTTTCTACCTCATTTAGCAAATCCAGCAGGCCTACCTCCTTGAGCAGAGGCTCGAATACGTGCTTGAGCTGCAGGGTTACGTCAGCATCCTCGCAGGCATAGTCCGACACCTCGGCGGGGGTAGGTCGGCCATGGTTTTCTGGTTTTTTCCTTTCGGGCCGATCAGCTCCAGAATGCTCACGGGGGTATAATGCAGGTACGTTTCGGCCAGCACATCCATGTTGTGGCGCATGTCGGGCTCCAGCAGGTAGTGGGCCAGCATGGTATCGAACAGTCGGCCGCGCATGCGCACGCCGTAGTGCCGCAGAATCGTAAGGTCGTACTTGATGTTCTGCCCCACTTTTACAATCTGTTCGGCGTCGAAAAACGGCCGAAACTCATCAATCAGGGCCTGGGCGGCGGCCGCGTCGTCGTGGGGTACGGGCACGTAATAGGCCTCGCCGGGCAGCCAGCAGAAGGACAGCCCCACTAGCCGGGCCGTCATGGTGTCGAGGCCAGTAGTTTCGGTATCAAAGCTGACTTCGGTTTGCTGGAGCAGAAACTTCAGCAGGCTCTGGCGCAGCTCGGGCGTATCGATTAAGTGGTATTGGTGAGGCACGTCCTGCAAGGTCAGGCGAGGGCCCGCGGGTGCCCCGAACGCGCCGGTAGTGCCTTCTTCGGCGGCTATGCCCACGGCCGCGTCGGCGGAGGAGCCGAACAAGCTGCCCTGGCCCTCAGCTACTTTGGGTCGGCGAGCCCCGCGGGGGGTAGGGGCGGCGCTGGTACCGGCGGCGCTGCCGCCATCAAGCACGCGGGCAGCCAGCTGCCGAAACTCCAACTCCTCGAACAGTTGCCGCAGCTGGTTGGTGTTGGGCTGCTCCAGGCGCAGGTTTTCTTCGTGGAATTCAATGGGTACGTTCAGGTGAATGGTCGCCAGTTCCTTGCTCAGCAATCCTTGCTCAGCGAAGGTGCGCACGTTTTCCTGTTGCTTGCCCTTGAGCTTGTCCACATTGGCAATCAGGTTTTCCACCGAGCCAAATTCCTGCACTAGCTTTTTGGCCGTTTTCTCCCCAATGCCCGGAATGCCCGGAATGTTGTCAGAGGCGTCGCCCTGCAAGCCCAGAATGTCGATTACCTGCTCCACGCGCTCAATCTCGAAGCGCTCTAGCACGTGCTGCACGTCCAGCACCTCGGCGGCGTTGCCCATGAAAGCAGGCCGGTAAATCTTGATGCAGTCCGTGACCAGCTGGCAGTAATCCTTATCGGGCGTCATCATAAACACTTCCCCAAAGCCCTGCTGCTCGGCGCGCTGGGCCAGGGTGCCAATTACGTCGTCGGCCTCGAAGCCGTCCACCATCAGAATGGGGATGTTAAAAGCCTGAATGATGCGCTTGATGTAGGGGATGGCCAAGCCAATATCTTCGGGCATGGCCTGGCGCTGGGCCTTATAATCAGCAAACTGCTCGTGGCGGAAGGTTTTCTTCTGGGCGTCGAAAGCCACCCCAATGTGCGTGGGCTTTTCCTTCTGAAGCACTTCCACCAGGGTGTTAGTAAAACCCAGAATGGCGCCCGTGTTCAGGCCCTTGGAGTTCACCCGCGGGTTCTTGCTAAAGGCAAAGTGGGCGCGGTAAATCAGGGCAAAAGCATCGAGCAGGAAGAGCTTGTGGGGCTGGGGGCAGAAGCGGCGTCGGTCATAGTGGGGCGAAGATACAAGCGGTAGGCAGGGCGAAGTATGTAAACGGGCTGGGGCGCGTCATGTTCAGGTAGGGGCCCTGCTGGCTGGCAAATCTGCGTTACCTTTCGGGCGTGAACACATACCATTGGCTGCTGGCTCTTCCGCTGGCTTTGGGCGCTGCTACGGGCGCAGCCCAATCGACTACCCCGGCCGGGCGGCCGTCTGCGGCGGAGCACAGCCAGCAGGTGGCAACTTTTCAGCAGAAGCTGAACGCCGAGTATCGGAATCCGGCGGAGTCTCCTTTATCGGCGGAAGCCCAGAAGAGTTTCACGGGGCTGCCTTTCTACCCGGTCAACTACGCGGCCTGCGTAGAAGCCCGGTTTGAGGCGGATTCGTTGGGGGCACCTTTTCAGATGGTGACCAGCACTGCCCGCCGGCCCCAGTATCGTAAGTACGGTGTGCTGTACTTCTCTTTCGAGGGCAAACCGCAGCAGCTGGTGGTGTACCAAAGCCTGGACCTGCAGCGCAACCCCGAGTACCGCGACTACCTGTTCGTGCCCTTCACCGACCGCACCAACGGGCATGGCAGCTACGGCGGTGGCCGTTACCTGGACCTGCGGCGGGGCCAGATTCAGCGAGAAAAGCTAGTGCTGGACTTCAACCAAGCTTATAACCCCTACTGCGCGTACGGTGGGCAGTACTCCTGTCCTGTACCACCCGCCGAAAACCGGCTGCGGATAGCCGTTCAGGCGGGTGTAATGAGCGACCATTAACTGGTTGACGCTTGGCCTATTGCCGTAACGGCTACTGCACGCCGATGGTGGAGTTGGTGCTAGGTCGGTAACTGGAATGCTCTGCAGTGCTACGAAGTTGCGGCTAGCCTAGTCCCTGGTGTACCTGGGGCAGATCGTGGTTCAACGCCCCCCGCTGGGTTCCGTACACCTCAACCTATGCGCTACCTCTCCCTCGACCTGGAAACCTCCGGCGGCAAGCCCCAGCGCCACCAAGTGCTGGAGCTGGCCGCCGTGGTGGAAGACACCAAGAAGCTGCTACCCCTGGCGGAGCTGCCGGCTTTCCGGCGGGTAGTGCGCCACCCCGAGTACGTAGGCACGGCCGGCGCCCTGGCCCTGAACGCCCGTTTGCTCCAGGAGTTGGCCAAAAAGGAGCCCAACCCCGAGCTGTGCACCCCCGAGGAGCTGCTCCCCCAGCTGCGCGAATTTCTGCTGGCCCATGGTTTCAAGCCCGACAAACAGAACTGCGTCACCGTGACTATGGCCGGCAAGAACATTGCCTCCTTCGACCTGGGTTTTCTGCGCGAGCTGCCCGGCTACGGTACCCTGGTGCGGGCTGAGCCAGCCATGCTCGATCCGGCGGCCTTCTACCTCAACTGGCGCAAAGACACCCGCCTGCCCACCATGCAAATCTGCAAGGCCCGCGCCGGCTTCGAAGACGATACCGTGGCCCACGAAGCCTTAGCCGACGCCCTGGACGTAGTGCAGCTGCTGCGCCCTTTCTATGAACTGCCGATATATAAGGAGGTGAACTAGCAAATGAGTTATTGAGTAAAGCACTGTTCTGGCA
Organism: Hymenobacter sp. 5516J-16; assembly: GCF_022919335.1. Classification (NCBI taxonomy): domain Bacteria; kingdom Pseudomonadati; phylum Bacteroidota; class Cytophagia; order Cytophagales; family Hymenobacteraceae; genus Hymenobacter; species Hymenobacter sp. 5516J-16. The sequence goes on from NZ_CP095058.1 coordinate 2,683,943, forward strand.
ATGGCCCCGAAGCCACTCTTTACTGACCAGCGTGCTACCCTTCTAAATGTGACAAGCCCTTACCTCCGCTCTGGAAGTAAGGGCTTGTCAGCATTAATAGACTTGTCATAAAAAGAGGAAGGATGGCTTCTCGTGGCTTGCCCTGACACTTCACTCATGCGCTCATTCGCTAGTTCACCGCTTACCAGTCGCCGGAGGCGCCGCCGCCGCCGGAGCTACCTCCGCCGAAGCCGCCAAAACCGCCGCCTCCACCACCGCCACCAAAGCCGCCACCGCCACCAAACACGCCGCGGCCACCGCTGAAGTCGCCGAAGATGATGGGCGGTATCATGGCTCCACCGAAGCCGCCGCTCCGCCGGCCACCACTGCCGCCACCGCGGTTACGGAACAGGATAAACAGAATGAGCACGGCAATAATCACCCAAAAGCCAATTCCCGAGCCGCTGGAATCATCTGAGCGACGCGGGCGGGGCTGGGTGGTTTGGTCGGCTTTGTATTCGCCTTTGGCCAGGGCAATGAGCTGGTCCGTGGCCCGGTCTAGGCCCGCGTAGTACTGCTCTTCCTTGAAGGCCGGCACAATGGTGTTGGAGATGATGCGCTTGGCCAGCGCATCCGGAATGGCTCCTTCCAGCCCGTAGCCGGTATGAATGCGGGCCTTGTGCTCCTGCTGAGCTATCAGCACTAGGATGCCGTTATTATTGCTTTTCTGCCCGATGCCCCAGGTTTGGTAAAGCTGCTGGGCGTAATCAAAGATGTCGTAGTCGCCGAGGGTAGGCACTGTCACAACGGCAATCTGCGACGAGGTGGAGTCGTTGTAGGCTACCAGTTTTTGCTCCAGGCGCTGCACTTCCTCCGGGCGCATCATGCCCGCCAAATCATTGACCAGGCGGGGCGGGGAAGGGCGAGGCGGAACATTTTGCGCCAGGCCAGTGAGGTGGGTCAGCGCCAGTAGCAGGCTAAGCAGCCAGAGGCGGAGCGTAGGCATGGGGTAGTAAAAAGAAGGTAGCATCGACCTCATGCGCGCGGGGGCGGAGTGCCGCCAAACGAGATGGAGTCGTCGAGTTCGTTTTGGTCGGTGGCGGCATTATAGGGGAAGTAGCGGCGGAGTTGTTCTCCTACCAGCTGGATACCCTGTTCCAGGCCCGCCACGTATTTCTCGGTTCGGAAGTGTTGTAATACGTTTTCCTTGGCCATTTCCCAGAAATCGTCGGGTACGGCTGCGTTGATGCCCGCGTCGCCGATAATGGCGAATTGCCGGCTGTGCCAGGCCAGGTAAAACAGCACCCCGTTGCGCTGAGCCGTGCGGTGCATGCCCAATTCAGCAAATACCTGCGCGGCTCGGTCGAGGGGTTCGGGGGTAGGGCAGGTATCTTCCAGGTGCACCCGGATTTCGCCGGAGGTGCGCAGCTCCGCCTGCCGGATGGCAGCTACCAGGGCGGCTTCCTGCTCGGGGGTGAGAGGATTGGTCATGAGATGATAGGGTCTTGGGATCTTAAAGCCTTGGGGATTGGTTTCGTCCGGCGTAATTCGGCCAGAACAGTACCCAAGCCTGCAAAGCCCTAAGACCCCAACCTCTAATTAAAACTGAACGGTAGGTGCTTTCTGCGAGGCAGCATCGGCCTCGAAGTAAGGCTTCTCCTTGAAGCCGAACATGCCGGCAAACAGGTTATTCGGGAAGCTCTTCACGTAGCCGTTGTAATCGTTGGTGACCGTGTTGAACTTGTTGCGCTCCACGTTGATGCGGTTTTCCGTGCCCTCAATCTGGGCTTGCAACTCCTGGAAGTTGGCGTTGGCTTTCAGCTCGGGGTAGTTTTCCGACACGGCCAGCAGGCGGCCCAGCCCGCTGCTCAGCTGGCTCTGAGCTTCCTGGAAGCGCTGAATATTTTCGGGCGTCAGCTGATCGGCATTCAGTTGCACGCTCGATGCCTTGGCGCGGGCATTCACTACATCGGTCAAAGTCGACTTTTCAAAGTTGGCGGCGCCTTTCACGGTATTCACCAAGTTCGGAATCAGGTCAGAGCGGCGCTGGTAGGCGCTTTGCACGTTGGCCCACTGGGCTTTCACGGCCTGATCCTTGGATACCATGGAGTTATAGCCGCACGAGGACTGCGAGAGCAGCAGTACGAGGCCAGCAAAATAGAGCAGAAAGCGTTTCATGATTGGTTGGGAGAGGTGAAAAAATAAGGGAGTAAGGGTGTGAAAGAGGCCAGGGGAAAAGCAGGGCGGGAGTATTACAGGTATTTCCGAAACCTATTTCGCCTTTCCGCGCTTCACCTTTTCATCGCAGCAAAGTACGAATTCAAGCCAGTGCGGTTGTGATAGGTGCTGCTCCGGGTTCATTCCGTATTTTGCGCTTCGGTGCTTCCCGATTTCTCTCTCGCATGAAAGCAGTTATTCCCGTAGCCGGTATTGGCTCTCGTTTACGCCCCACACGCACACCCAGCCCAAAACGCTGGTGCCAGTAGCGGGCAATACCATTCTGGGCCACATCATCGACCGGCTGGTGGAGGCTGGCGTGCAGGAGTTCGTTTTTATCATCGGCTACCTTGGTGAGAAAGTGGAAAGCTACGTGCGCCGCCAGTATCCGCAGTTGCGCACGTCCTTTGTAGTGCAGGAGCCGCGCGAAGGCATTGCCCATGCCCTGTGGCTGGCCCGCGACCAGTTTCGCTACGAGGCGGATGGCATTCTTATTTTGCTCGGCGATACCATTGTCGACATTGACCTGCCCGAGATGATGCGGACGCCAGGCAACGTGCTGGCCGTGAAAGAAGTAAAGACGCCCTCCTTGTTTGGCTTGGTGGAAACTGGGGCCAGCGGCCGCGTCACGAAAGTGGTAGAGAAGCCCCGCATTCCAAAGTCGAACTACGCCCTAGTTGGCCTGTACAAGATTGCCAACCCCGACTGGCTGGCCTCGGCCCTGGAGCGCATCATTGATCAGGACCAGCGTACCCACGGCGAGTTCCAACTCACGGATGCCCTAATGCTCATGATTCAGGACGGGGCCGAAATGGTGACTACCTCCGTAGATAACTGGTTTGACTGCGGCCGTAAGGACAGTCTGCTTGAAGCCAATGCCCGCCTGCTTAACCGCACCGAGTTCCTGAAGCGCCGCGACTACCCCGAGTTTCCCGATACCATCATCATCCCGCCCGTTAGCATCGGCAAAGACTGTCAGATCAGTGGCTCCATTATCGGCCCCAACGTGGCCATCGGCGACCGAACCATTGTCAAGAACACGATTCTGAGCGAGTCCATCATTGGCTCTTATTCGGAGTTGCGCTCTGCCGTTATGCACGACTGTATTGTAGGCTCCGACGCCCTGTTTAAAGGCACCCGTCACAGCCTCAACATCGGCGACAACACCGAAATTGACTATAGCTAAGCGGTGAGATGGTGAACCAGTGAGTTGACGTGCTGACGGCGCAAGTGGCGCAGTTTGGCGTCGTCAAAACAGCAAAATCAGCACTTCGCCACTTCACCATGTATCCGGCACGGGCAGATTGTCGTTACTTTAGCCCGATGCGCCACCTGACTTCCTTTTCCCGCCTGTTGCCTGCCCTTGGGCTTGTCTTACTACTACTGCCCGGCTGCTACTCCCGCTCCGATATAAAGACGGAAGAAGGGGCCGCGAAGGAAGCTCCCACGGACGTAGCCCCAACGGAAGTGCCCGGGGCCGTGCCAGTCAGGACCCCAGAGCCGGCGGTAGCCGCTGCGGCTACTGCGCAGCCTTTGCAGGCCGTGAATGTGTTTCTGGAAGTATCAGGCTCCATGGAAGGGTTTATGCCTAAAACTGGGGCCAGCGGCGAGAATACCAAGTTTCAGCAGCACGTAGCGCAGTTTCTCTCAGAAGTAAACCGCACCTCGGCGGCCCGACAGAAAACGTTCTACCGCATCAAGGAGCGCCCCTATAAAGATTCCTATCAGGGCATATCGACCACCGTGCGTAGCGGTATTCAACAGCCTGCCAAGAGCACTGATATTCCCTCGGTGCTGGATACGCTGATGAGCAACTACTACCAGCCCGGTAGCGTGAGCGTCCTGATTTCGGACTTTATTTATTCGCCGAAAAACGCCGGCGCCATACCTTACATCAAAACCGACATTACCGACGCGTTAACCCGTAGTGGCAGCCGCCCCGAAATGGCGGTGTCGGTGTACGGCTACACGTCGGATTTTCGCGGTACCTACTACCCGGCGCTGGTAGCTTCGGGCAAGAAAACCAACTGCTGCGACACGGAAATTCCCTACTACATCTGGGTGGTAGGTCCCGCCGATGCGGTCCGGAAGTTTGACCAGTCTTTGCTGGAGCAACAGCCCAGCAAACAGGCACATTTCGGGGTTACCTACCCCCAGCCGAACTACTCCTTGCTCAGCAAGTTTCAGAACAAAGGCAGCTGGTACTACGGCGACGCGGGCGCCAGTAAGCGTAACGCCGAGAGCTACCGGGTAGTAGCCGTAAGCGAAGCCTCGGCTCAGCAGCCCGTGGAGTTTGTGGTCGGAATGGACTTGACGACCCTGCCCGGCCAGTACCGCGACTTGGCCTACCTCAAGCAAAACCTGAAGCTACAAGGTGTGGATACCGACGCCAAGCTACTAGATGTGACGGCGGCCACCAGCCAAACCAAGGCCAGCAGCGGCCCAGAAAGCAAGTTCACCCACTTTGCCAAGGTGCGCCTGACTACCCCGCCCAAAGCTGCCCGCCCGCTGGTGCTCAAGCTCCAGGACCAGCGCCCCACCTGGGTAGCCCAGTGGACTACCAAGAACGATGCAACGCCCGCGCCCAGAACCTTTGCGCTAAGTTCCCTACTCGATGGACTAGAAGCGCGAAGCGGCGCGGAAAAAAAGTCAATTTTTGAGTTGCCATTGACCTTACAGCCAGGCGAATAACGCCACAGGAGCTTTCAACCATCCGGCGCAGCCCGCCCACAGCAGCGCAATTGGAATGGTTTTCGTTCATTAACGAATCTGAATGCCGTAGTATCTGAGCTGCGGCTGTGCTTACAATTTCGTTCCGTCCCTATCGTTCAACGAACTGCCAACGGCTAGTTGGCCCTTCTCCCTTCCATGAAAGCACTGTTCCGCTCCATCTACGAACTTATCGGTGCCCCCCAGCCACCCGCCGATACCCCCGTGTACCGCGACGTCGTATTCCCCAACATCGGCCTGCTGAACATTGGTATTTCGCTGGCCCTAGTGGTTATCTTCTACTATGTCATCAACCGGATGATGGGGGTGGCTACTTTTAATAAGGGTCGGCACTGGGCTATTTTCCTGGTGCTTAATGCCCTGATTGCTTTCGGAATTGCTATTAGCCAGGCCCACGCCCAACAGGTTACGGACCATAGCTACATCTACTGGCTGGCTACCTGGAACGCCATTCTCGGCCTGATCTGGTTTTTCCTTTTCTCCTTGATTTTACGGAAGGGTTCTACTAATGCCAGCACGACACCTTTTTAAATTTAGAAGTGAGAATAGAGAGCCTAGAGCTTAGAATCGTATAGGATATCAGTCTAAATGTCCGAAAGACTCTCAGCTCTCAGCTTTCAGTTCTCAGCTCCTCCTTCCCAACATGGCTAAACTCTTTTTATTCGGTATTGGCGGCACGGGTTCCCGCGTGATTCGCTCGCTTACCATGCTGTTGGCCGCGGGCGTCGATCTGCCCAACTGCGACCGGGTAGTGCCCATCATCATCGACCCCGACGCCCACAACGGCGACATGAACCGCACGGTGCAGTTGCTGCAGAGCTACCAGCAGATTTACAAGCGCCTCGGTCCGCGGGAAGAAGGCTTCTTTAAAACCGATATCAGCACCCTGAGCGGCATTTCGCAGGATGTAAACGGCTCGGTAAAGGATACGTTCATCTTCGATTTCGGCGGCATCAACCAGAGCTTCCGGCAGTACCTGAGTTACGACGGCCTGTCGGTGGACTCCAAGGGCCTGGTGGATTTGCTCTTCACCCAGGACAACCTGGAAAGCCCCCTGACCATTGGCTTCCGCGGCTCCCCGAACGTAGGCAGTATTGTGCTGAACAAGCTGGTGGAAAGCCCCGAAATGCGGTTCTTCGCGGATAACTTCCAGGACGGCGACCGGGTGTTCTTTGTGTCGAGCATCTTCGGCGGTACGGGCGCGGCGGGCTTCCCGCTCATGCTCAAGAACCTGAAGGACACGAACACCCGCCTCAGCAACGCCCGCTACCTGCGCGACGCCCCCACCGGCGCCGTAACGGTGATGCCCTACTTTGCCCTCCAGAGCGAAGACAACGCCGTCATCGACTCCAACAACTTCCTGACGAAAACCAAGGCGGCGCTCAGCTACTACGAGCACAACCTCCAGGGCCTCGACGCGCTGTACTACCTCGCCGACACCCCTGATACGCCCTACGAAAACCAGCCCGGCGGTACCCAGCAGAAAAACAAGGCGCACGTAATTGAGCTGCTGGCGGCCCTGAGCATCGTGGACTTCATGCGCTACTCGCCCACGGAGTTGCGCACCGGCGGCCCGCACTTCCACGAGTACGGCTTGCAGGCCGACGCGCCAGAAATTCAGTTTAGCCACCTGCCCGATGAGTCGCGCGAAATCATTGCCAAGCAGCTCACGCAGTTCTTGTACTTCACGCGTTACCACAAGCAACACCTGCCCACCGACAAAGCGCCCTACGCCGACAACCTGAAGCTGGACTACGCCATGCGCAACGAGCCCATCTTCCGGGAGTTGAACACCTTTCTGCACGGCCAAGACCTGGGCGCCGACCAGTGGCTAGTAGAACTGGCCCAAAACCGCCGTTCCTTCCGTCCCTTCGACCTGCAGACCGACGACTTCAACGCCATGATTCTGGGTAAGCCCGTCGAAAAGAAGTGGAACGACTTCTTCAACAAAGGCCTCAGCCACAACTACCTCCTCGACAACCTCAACAAAACTGAGAAGTCCATCCAAGAACCCGACAGCTTCCGCAAGATGCTGGAACTGTTCTATGAGGTGACTGATAAGGCGTTTGAGGAGAAGGTGAAGGTGGTGTGACCCCACCCCAACCCCTCCCCGGTGGGGAGGGGCTCTAGTCTTAGTTTTCTAGTTGTAGTTTCTAGCAGTAAAACGCCCCGTACAACCTCCCATAGTCGTCTGGCACCCCCTCCCCACCGGGCCGGGGGCCGGGGGTGGGGTCCCGATATGGCCAAAGTCCTTCGCTTACATAATAATGGCTCCCAGCAAGTTCAGGGCTGGCAGAAAACGGCGCCGGTAACGAGCACCGAAATCAACACCGTTACGGACCCGGCCGGGGGCAAGTCGCGCAACTTGGCCGTGAGCATTCCGACGCCCTTTGCGCGGATGCACCTGTTTGAAACGGCCTTCGATTTCCTGGCCCGCGAAGGGCAGCGCAACCCGGGCTCGGTGTACCACGAGCTGACGACCCATTTCTGGGACCTGCTGGAACTGCTCTACAACTACCACCTCTACACCCAAGCAGGCCGCAAAATCACGCTACGCCGCTGGAACGCCGAGGCAGAAATCCGGCGGATGCGACAGAGTGAAGGTACGCGCCTGCTGGGCGAAACCCTGCAGCTCTACATGCAGGACGAACGGTTCCGTGACTTCACCGACATGTACCTGGTGTACTATGAGTCGCCGGAATTGGCGGGTGGCACGCGCCTGCTGGGCGGTACCTCGCCGCTGACCATCCTGTTCACCGGCCCTGAGGTGCAGCCCCTGGACCTGGAGCGCCCCCAGGCCCGCGGCCACTACTTCGACAAGCAAACCGTGCTGCTCGAAGACCGGGATCCGCAATTCCGGGAGTTCGTGTATGAGCTATTCCTGGCCTACCCGCAGCTGCAGCGCCGCGAGTTTGCCGGCAGCGTGTACGCGGGCCTCGACCGGAGCAAAATCAACCAGCTCCAGATGCAGGGCGACCGGAGCGCGCAGCAGTTCGCCAGCCGCTACCCCGCGCTGGTAGACGTGCACGGCAACTTGGTTAGCGTGAAAGGGGTGCCGCTACCCGGCCGCGCCGACCAATCGGCTGTGACCAGTTCCGACCTGTTCATTCAGCCTACCCGGGAAGCTGTGGGCGGGCGGCCGCGCCCCTTGGTGCTGCGTCCGAACCTCACGATGCCCGGCGCGAACTACCTCAACGGTCAGCCCTGGGACGACCGCACGCCAGTGCCTTACCATGATGAAGTGGCCCTGGAAAACCGCGTGCTGCCCGGCAAAGGCTTCAAATACCCCTACCTCACCGTAGGCGACTTGCTGGAAGACTCGCTGGTAGAACTGCCCTACGAGCTGAACACCCAGCGTTTCCACACTGGCAAAGTCACCTTCCAGTACGGCGCCGACGGGCAGGGCAGGGCCCGTTTCCCCTACCTGCTCCCGCTGAAGCAAGCCTTCTTCGAGTACTTCACGGAGAACGAGCTGGCCGAATTGCTCACCTTCACCATCGACCTCAGCCACGTGCGCGTGCAACTGCGGGTACCGGTGCAGGCGGGGCGCTTTATCACCTTCGAGCGCAGCTACTACACCAATCCGCAGAACCCGAAGGATGCCCAGGGCCGCGAGATTCTGGAGAAGGGTCGCATTGTGAAAGCCACCGTGGGCGTGGGCGTGTTCCCCTTCTACAAAGTGCGCTACCAGCCCGAGTACAACGACCTCTACAAGGTAATGCTGGTGGATGCCGACAACTCACCCACCATGCTCAGCCGCCGCTACGACCTGCAGTTCTTCGTGAACGGGGAGCGAATCACGGAGCAGGGTGCCGCTCGCCGCGCCACGCGCTACGAGCGTACCCAGAAGAGCATGGCCACCGCCGGCAGCACCTACTACGAGGTGACCGGCACCCACTTCGACCTCGTCGAGCTGACCTGCCCGCCCGCTACTATCGGCGCGGAGCCGGCCCGCGGCCTGTTCGTACCGCGTTGGCGCGAGCTAGACCGTGGTACCCGCCGCTTCACTTTCGCGGTAGACTTCGGCACCACCAACACCCACATTGCCTACGCCGATTCGCCCACCGCGCACCCCCGCCCGCTCACTATTGGCGAGGCTGATGTGCAAGTGGAGTGGCTGCACGCGCCGGTAGCCGATGCGGGCCTCTCAGCGGCCCAGCGCTACCGCACCGGGGCCGGCCAAATCTGGACCTACATTGCTACCCTGCAAAACCGCGAGTTTGTGCCCTCCTTCGTGGGTGAAGGCGGCTCGGTGTATGAATTTCCGATTCGGACGGCGGTTTGCGAAACCACGTCATTTGCCAATGAGCCCGCCAAGGTGCTCAGCAACATCAACATCGGTTTTAGCATCAACACCGAAAACGCCTCGGAGCTACCCCAGAACCGCTTCATTACCAACCTGAAATGGTCGGCGGAGCTGGACCCGCAGGGCGTGTCGCGCATTGAGGCCTTCTTCAAGGAAATTCTGCTGTTGCTGCGCCATAAGGCGGCTTTGCATGGTGGCATTCTGGAAGATACCCGCGTGGTGTGGTTTGCGCCGCTGAGCTTTGATGGGTTCCTGCGCAACCAGTTCCAGCAAGTCTGGGACGAGTCGTTCCAGCAGGTGTTCAAGGCCCGCCGCCCCACCATCTGCCTCACCGAATCGGTGGCCCCGTACTACTACCTCACCGCCACCAACCAGGTAGTGCCCAACCGCGACGAAAACGTGGTGAACATCGACATCGGCGGCGGCACCACCGACTTGCTACTCTTCGCCGACCAGAAACCCGCCTACAGCACCTCGTTCCGCTTCGCCGGCGACGACCTATGGGGCGACGGTTATGCCCGCGTGCAGGGTGCGCCCAAGCAAAACGGCCTGCTTCGCCTGGGCGTCGGCCATGTGGAAAGTCTGCCCGATTCCGAGCAAAATCAGGAGTATAAAGGCTACCTGCGTGCTGCCCTTAGCAATACTGATTTTGGTTCTGCTGACGTGACCAGCTTGCTATTCAAGTACGATGACGCGCTACGCTTTACCCAGGCCCTGGGCCTCGGTAAAGGCCGGCAGTTGCGGGTGCTGTTCTACCTGCACTACACCAGTATCATTTACCACACGGCGCAGTTGACCAAGCACCTCGGTCTGAAAACGCCGCGCTACCTCTGCTTCTCCGGCAAAGGCAGCCTCTACCTGCGCCTATTGGCTGGTGGCAGTTCTTTGGTCTCTATTGAGAAGATTACCAAAGCCATCTTCCACGCCGTAACCGGCACCGAGCCGCCCCATAACTTCCGCGTCATCCTGGCCGATAACCCCAAAGAGGCTACTACCAATGGCGGCGTGCTATTCGAGGAGAAAAGCAACACTTCGGACTACGACAGCATCAAACCCGTGAAGTACAGCGGCACCGTGGAAGGCACCGAGCTAAACCAGCAGCGCCTCAAGCTCCCGCAGGTAGATGCTGCCTTGAAGGACCAAGTGTTGGAAAACGTGCGGCAGTATTTGACGCTCGTGCTCGAAGGCGATGAAGTAGCGCCCTACCTGCGCGAAGTAGGCGTGGACGTAGACCGTCAGCGCGTAAAGGACATTCTGCAGCGCGAAATTGAGGACAGCTTAAGCCTAGGCCTGCACCAGTTCCAGCGCCAGCTTTCCTCTGACGAAACCCTGCCGGAAACCCTGTTCTTCCTGCCGCTGAAACAGGCCCTGTACAACCTGAGCCGCGAGTTACAAGCGTAGTGCTGAACAACCATTTTATAGCTAATAGCTAAAGCTAGGAGCTAGTTCCCTTCTTGGAAAGGAGGGACTAGGGGTGGTTGACCGAAGTGTTGAACGAGCACTAGAGCTAACTCTAAAAACTGTTCTACCCTCATCAACCACCCCCAACTCCTCCTTTCTAAGGAGAGGAACTAGCTTTAGCTCTAACTTTTCCAGACCTACCCAACACCCTATGACCCTTTCCCGTCGCGCTGCTTCTTTGCTTACCGGCCTACTGCTTCTGGCGGCGGGCAGCCACGCTCAAACGCCTCTCGGTCAGCCTACGCTGGATGAGCAGAAGGTGCAGATTTGGTGCGCTACGGCCAAGTTCGTGTACGAGGATACTGGCCGGCCCAACCTCAAGGGTAGTCTGCGTTGTGGGGGCTCTTTAAAAGAGTTTGAGAATAGCATCAAGGCCGACAGCCAGCGGGTGTACTCGGCGCTGTATCAGCCCTTGGAGGCGCGCGGGACCATGTACAAGGGCCTGGGCTCCAACTCGTCCCGTCTGCAGAAGCTAACCACGGAAATCATTAACCGGCTGAAGTCGTCGCCGGCTCGCCGGGCCAGCCCAGCCCGCATGCAGAACGTGGCGACCCTAGAAACGGCGCTGAACGGCTACGTGCAGAACGGTACGCCCATCGGTGAGCTGGCTCCCTCCGAAGCCGCTGCTGCCGAAACAGTTGATACCACTGCCACCACCGACGAAACCACCGCCGCCGCTACGCCCGGTGATGCTGGCTTAGCGGAAGCTGGCGTAGCTACTCCCGTGGCTCAAACAAGCAGTGGAGCAGGGGAGAGCCTTATGAATAAGCTTTTCGGGCCCTTGGCACTCATCCTTTCGCTGCTCAGCTTGGTGCTTTACGCCTTGATGCGCAAAAACATCGGGGCGTTTCAAAAGGAGCTTAGCGCCCGCATCGACAAGCGCCGCGACGAGATACTGGCCCTGCAAAGTGCCCCGGCAGGTAGTGGAGCCCGATCTGCTGGGACACCAGCCGCCGACCGGCTGACACCAGCCCAACTGCGCGAAGTGGAGAAGCTAGTGCAGCAGCGCGTGGAGGAGGAAATGAAAAAGCTACGAGGACAAGCGCCCGCCGTTGCCACAGCTGCTGCCGTGGCAACGCCTTCCCAGCCAGACAACACCAGCGCACCTGCTCCGGCGCCAGCGCCGCTACCACAGCCTGCGGCGCCAGTTGCTGCGCAAGTGGCGGCCGTGTACTCCGCTCCGGCCCAGCCCACGGAATTATCGGCGGTACCGCCCCTGACACCTGCCGGGCCGCCCTCCGCCTCTCCGCAGGATGAATTTGACAGCTTGGTTCCGCCGGTGCAGCTGCCCGCGCCCCCGGTTCCGGCGGCTGCCCTACCCCAAACGCGCTACGTCAAGGTGCCCGTCAACGGTGCTTTTAGCGAGTATGACTTCAGCGACGAGCCCCAGCACGACAGCATCTACGAGATTCATCTGGATCCGCAGTGGCCCGAGCTGGCTACCTTCAGCGTAACTTCTAACTCGGCGGTGCACGCCTACGCCATTCAGAGTGCGCAGTACTCCTTGCGCGAAGCCTGTAAGTATCAGCAGCCTACTGGCCCGGTTACCCGCATCATAACGGAAGAAGAGGGTGTGCTGCGCAAAGTGGCCGGCACCTGGCAGATTGAGCAGAAGGCGGCTATTCGATTCGAGTAAATCATGCAGGCTACGGCACACTGCGTTAGGTGTCGTAGCCGCATTTCTCTTTATTGTATAGGTAAGCAACGGCTGACGCATGCTGTCCGCTCTACCGCTTAAGGAACTGCGCCGGGCCGCTTCGGCTGTTTCCCTTGCAGACCAGTTCATTGTTAAGTGCCTGTGTACTATGCGCAGCCCTTAAAACACTGCCGGCCGCCGGATTCGATGAAGAATCCGGCGGCCGGCAGTGTGTTGTCGGTAGCCCTTAGAGCTTAAGACCCACCGAGGCAAACCAGGTACGGCCGTCGGCTGGCAGCAGGCCGGGGCCGGGGTAACCGCCTGAGCGACGGGTGAAATAATTCTTGTCGAACACGTTATTGACGCCACCACGTAGGGTAAAGCGCTTGGCAAAACGGTACGTAGCCGACACGTCGGTGACAGAGTAGCCGGGCACGCGGCCGGTGGTAGCGGCAGCATTAGGCGCCACTGTGTTGTTGGCGTCAGTAAACACCTGGGCCACGCGCGTGAGTTGGGCCGTAGTCGAGAATGTCTTATAGGCAAACGTGGCCCCCACGCGGTGGGTGTACTTCGGGGTATATTCCACGCGGTTATCCTTCAGGTCGCCCTCTTGAATGTTGCCGGCCGTTAGGGTAGTGGTACGCAGCTGCGTGTAGCGCGCATCCAGCACCGCCGACGACACAAACACATCGAGGCGGGGCAACTGGAAGTTGCGCGTCAGGGCGTGAATCAAGTTCAGCTCTAGGTAGGCCTCTACGCCCTTGTGCACGCTCGTGCCAATGTTGGTGCGGAACTGCTGGGTCTGACCAGCTGCCCTACCCGGCACGGGCCGCCGTAGGGTGCCAATCCGGTCGTTGTAGTGCAGCCAAAAGGCATCTACGTCGAAGGTAAGCACGTCCGCCCAGGTTCCGCGGTAGCCTAGCTCGGCGTTGTAGCCGGTGGCGTCACGCAAGTTTGGGTCGATAACGTCGGAGGTAGCGGGTGGGGTTAGGTCGCCGAAGGTTACTGGGCGGAAGGCCCGCGAGTAGTTGGCGTACAGGTTGGTTTGGTCGGTGAGGCGGTATTCGGCCCCGGCTCCGTAAAGCAGCACCCGGCGGCGCGAGTCCTGCGTTAGGCGGTTTTCCGAGCCGTCGGCGTTCAGACTTAGGTAGCCCCGGCCTTCGTTGTCAATTACCTCTAGGCGCAGGCCGGGCGTCAGGGTCAGGCGCGAGCCCACGCGGAAAATGTTTTCCACGAAGGCGGCGTAGTTGCGAGTGCGGAAGTCCAGCTCCCGACCAAAACGCGGGGCTTGCAGGTCCAGGTTGAAATTGCGGCCGGTGTCGCCCTTGCCTAGCTGGCGGCGGGTAAGGTAGGCGCCGGCCCCGCGCAAGCCCGCCGCCAGCGTGTGCTGCTGGCCCAGCAGGCCGTAGTCGGTGAGCAGGCGTAGCTCCGCGCCCAGATTACGGTACCGGTCACGGTCAATTTGACGGTTGGCCGGCTGGCCAGTGGCCGGGTTTACCGCGTCGGGCTGGTTCACGCCCACGCTGCTGGCTAGCCCAATGGAATTCCGCTCACCCAATAGCCCAAAAGTTTTCAGGCTCAGGCGGGTGCGGTCGGAAAACTGGTAGTCGGCCGTGAAGGCCGGGATGGTCCAGGGGGTGCTGAACCAGTTGCGGGCGCGGCTGCTGCGGCGCACGTTGTCCTGGTAAAACTGCGCGTCGGTAAGGCCGCCCGGCTGCTGAATCACGTAGTACAGATGGCTGATTTCGGCTCCGAGACGCAGTTTATCGGTAGCTTGTAGCGTCACGTTGGCATGGGCATTGCGGATGTTGAACTCCGAGTTGTCGCGCCAGCCGCCGCCCACGCGCTGCTGGTAGTAACCGAAGTAGCTAACCTTGCCCACGGTGCCGCCCAGCGAGTTGTAGGTGCTCAATAGGCCGTTGTTGCCCACCGAGTTGCTGGTTTCAAACTCAACTTTTTTGTCGCGGGGGCCGCGCTTGAGCTCGTAGTTCAGCAGACCGCCAAACTGCGGCCCGTACTGCAACGAGCCCCCGCCCCGGATAATCTGAATACGCTCCACGGCCTCCAGCGGTGGGTTGTAGTAGGCCTCGGGGTAGCCGAAGGGGTCGGAACTAATGTCGTAGCCGTTCTGGCGGGTGTTGAACTCCCACGAGCGGTTGGGCGAGAGGCCGCGCGTGGCCACGTTAATTTGCTGGCCCGAGCCGTCGCTTTCCCATACCGTTATGCCGGGCACTTTGGCAAACACCTGGCGGCTGCTATTCACTACCAGGTTAGCGTCGAGCTTGCTGAGCTGCACCACCTCATTCTTCTTGCCTGCCGTTACCGTGGTGCCATCCACCTCCGGCGCATAGCGCGTGGCTTTGGCGGCCACCGTCACCCCCGCTAATTCACGCACGGCTTCCTCAATGGTAAGCTGCAGGGTTTGGGCTTGGCTGTTTTGCAGGGTGGTTGTTTGCGTTACCGGCTTGATGCTCAGGCCCGTGACGGTAACGGTGACTTCGCCGGCGGGCAGACCATAGAGGCGAAATTCGCCGCGCGCGTCGGTCAGGGCCGAGCGGTCAGCTACGCTCACTAACACGCCTTCTACCGGCTGCCCGGTGCGGTCGAGCACGGTACCAGTGAGGGTGGCGCCCCGGCCGGTTTCAAGGCTAGCCGCATCGGGCAAGACGTAAGCGCTGGCTGGGGCCGGCACCAGGGCTGGGGCCGTAACTGCCAGCGTAGTGCAAAGTAAGAGTGTAGGGGTGGGAAACATAGGGTGGGTGGTACGGTTCAGCTTGGGTGGTTGTGGCCGCAAAAGTATAATTAAATGGATTAATTCTAAATAGTTATTTAGAATTAATCGTAATAAATAAGCGGCCTGCCACCCTGGCGTTTAACAACTACCGAATTGCACCCCTGACTACCTTGCAAGTGGCCGGCTAGGGAGGGGAACAGGTCGCACCACCAATTGCGGCAAACCCTACCACATGCTCTGGGTCTACCTCAGTACTTCGTTTCTGGAATCAGTGAAATGAGCCCTAGCCTAAGACCGGCTGCTGAACAGCAAAGCCGAAATACCGTTATTTACACGCTATGCTTGAAATCATTCTCGAAGTAGCCGTGGTAGCGGTGGTGGTAGGCCTGCAGATTCGCACGTTTCTGCGGACGCGGGCCAATGCCCTGCGGCTGGCTCAGCTGTACCCACCCAAGGAGGCCCTGCGCGTGGACCACCGCATTGTGCTGCCCGATGGCCGCGACCTGCCCGATTATGCCGCCGATGCGCCCCCAGAATCCTTTACTTCTAGCCTTATCAAGGCCGAAAACGCCTCGCCTGAGTTTCAGGCTATCCTCCTTGATACCAACGACTACCTACGCCACAACAAAGGCGCCGCCGCTGATTTCGGGATTCTAAAAGACATTTCGGAGCGGCAAAGCGAGGTGCTGGACAATGAGGTGCAGGCCGACGTGGCCACGCCGCTCTACCTAGGGCTGCTAGGCACGTTTCTGGGTGTAATCCTGGGGTTGGTGGGCATTGCCCGCAATGGCGTATCCGACGAAAACGCGCTGACTCCCTTCCTGACTGGGGTACTCATTGCCATGACGGGTTCCTTCGTGGGTTTGCTCCTGACGCTGCTGGGCAACGGCGTGTTGCGCCAGGCCCGTCACCAGCTCGACCGGCTCCAGAACCAGTACTACACCTTCTTGCAGGCCCGCTTGCTGCCCGTGCTGCACGCCGACATGGCCAGCTCCCTGACCAACCTGAAGTCGGTGCTGGATGCCTTTAACCAGCAGTTTGTAGGGCAGGTGGAGCTGTTCAATCCGCTCATGGACAAGGTTACCCAGAACATTCGGGTGCAGAGCGACTTCCTGGAACGGCTCGATACCATTGGCTACGATAAGATGGCGGCGGCCAACATCCTGGTGTTTGAGAAGGTGCGCGAGTCGGCAGAGATGTTTGCCGCCTTCACGGGCTACCAGCAGCGGCTCAACGAAATGCTCCAGAACGGCTACCAGTCGGCGCAAAGCGTGAACAGCATTCTGGACCGCTTGCGCGGCTTCGAGAAAGGTATTAACGACCTGGGGCAGTATATTGGCGGCAATAACAATTCGGTGCAACTCATGCTGGATTTCTTCCAGAAGCACCAAGTAGAGCTGCGCAACCTTAAGGACCGCGCCGAACAGCACATCGACCAGGCCGGCGTTTCTCTGGCCGACATTATGACCCAGCGCCAGGCCCAAAACGAGCGGCAGGCCCAGCTCGCTTACGAGAAGTGGCAGCAATACTTCGACAAGCTCAACGCCGACAACATCTTCGAGAAGCTGCTGAAACAGCTGGAGCCCTTCCAAAACCTCAACACCCAGCAAGCTGACCTCAGCCGCGACGTCACGGCCACCCAGCGCGAACTACTGCGCAAAATCGAGCTGGACTCCCAGATTCAAGCCAAGCTATTATCCGAACTGTCCAACCTGAATACCGTGTTGGTAAAAGCTACCTCCAAGAACCGTTTCCAGCGTTTCATGGATAAGCTGTTTGGCGGCGTTCGGCCGCAGTAACCAATATTCGTTTGTCATCCTGAGCATTCCGCGCATCAAGCGGCGACGAAGGACCTTATCACGTCTGAGTTACCACCAAGCGGTTTCGTCCACGCGTAACAAGGTCCTTCGCTCAGCTCAGGATGACAGTTTTGTAAAAAATGAACAACTCCACTTCCAACAACCGCCAAAGCAACGACTTCTTCTGGCCCAGCTACGTGGACCTGATGACGTCCTTGTTTGTGGTGATGCTGGTGCTGTTCGTGTACAGCTTCAAGCTGTTCAAGGACCGGGAAGGGGAGCTGAAGCAGGCCAACGGCGAGCTAAAAGTGCGGGCTGCCGAGCTGGAGCAGATTACTAAAATCCGCCGCTCCTTGCAGCAATTGGAGGGCCGCTACTTCCGCTACGACCCCACCAACGAGCGGCACGAACTGCTGGTACCGGTGCAATTCAAGGCCGGCCGCGACGAAATTCAGGAGGCCTACAAACCAGCTTTGTTGCAAGCTGGTCGGCGCCTGCGCACCGTGCTCAAAAACATCAAAACCGACCAGCCCGTGCGCTACCTCGTGATTGTGGAAGGCATGGCCGCGCGCTACCCCGGGGCGACCCACGCAACCGGCTGGAAGAACAGAATACCTACCAGCTCAGCTACCGCCGCGCCCTGAACCTGCTCAACCTCTGGAAGCAGAACGGCCTGAACTTCGGGCAAGACAAGGGAATTGAGCTGATTATTGGGGGTAGTGGCTTTTATGGTACCGGCCGCTACAGTGGCCGCCGCGAGGGCGACAACAAACGCTTTCTGATTCAGGTGATTCCGAAAATCGGGCGGATTCAGTAGGAGTAAACCGGTGGGGGAGGGAAGGCTGTCCCCGACAGAACTATGGGCCTGAACAGGCTAGGTACCTGGTCTGTGGTTATCTTGGGGCTCTCCCACGCTATTTCTGCATGCAAAAACTTACGATTTCCGTACTAGCTCTGGCAGCGCTGGCTTCGTGCCGCTCTAGCCAGTCTGGTGCTCCGGGAGCCGGCGCTGCTACCTCGGCGGCCGCGGCCAAAGGAGCCGTCACCTCATCTTCCTCTGCTGTGCAATACCCGCAAACCAAGCAAATAGACCACAAAGACGATTACTTCGGTACCACTGTAGCCGATCCGTACCGCTGGCTTGAAGACCTCGACTCGCCGGAAACCAAGGCCTGGGTAGAGGCGCAGAATAAGGTCACGTTCGGCTACTTGGAACAGATTCCGTTCCGCGACAAAATCCGGGAGCGGCTCACCAAAATCTGGAATTACGAGCGGTTTGGAGTGCCCGAGGAAGAGGGCGGCCAGCTCTACTTCAGCAAAAACGACGGCCTCCAAAACCAGGCCGTACTCTACGTGCAGCAGAATGGCCAGGAAGGCCAGCCCGACGTGCTGCTCGACCCCAACAAGTTTTCCCAGGACGGCACTACTGCCCTGGCCGGCACCTACTTCTCCACCGACCACCGGTACCTGGCCTACGCTACCTCTGGGGCGGCTCCGACTGGCAGAAGCTCAAAGTGCTGGACCTGAAAACCCGCCAGCCCCTCCCCGATGAATTGCAGTGGGTGAAAGTGTCCGGGGCGGCATGGTACAAGGATGGGTTCTTCTATAGCCGCTACGACGCGCCGAAGAAGGGCGAAAATCAGCTTTCGGGCAAAAACGAGTTTCACAAGGTGTACTACCACCAGCTCGGCAAGCCCCAGAGCACTGATAAGCTGGTGTACGAAAACCCCAAGATGCCCCTGGGCTTCCGCACTGTGGGCACTACCGAGGACGAGCGGTTCCTGGTGCTTTACCTCACCGACGGCAAAGCCGACGGCAACCGCCTCTCCGTGCGGGACCTGACCGACCCCAAGCAGGCCAACGCCTTCACGCCCTCATCAGCAGCTACGAGTACAACAACTCGGTGGTAGGCAACGTGGGCGGGCAACTGCTGGTGTACACCAACTACAAGGCCCCGCGCTACCGCGTCGTACTCATCGACCCCAAAAAGCCCCACGAAGCTAACTGGAAAGAGGTGCTGCCCGAAACCGAGAATAAGTTGGAGGGCGTGGACCAGGTGGGCGGCTACTTGGTAGCTTCCTACCTCAAGGATGCCAGCTCCCTCGTGAAAGTGTACACCGAAAAGGGCGAGTTCAAGCACGATGTGGCCCTGCCGGCCATTGGCACGGCCGCGGGTTTCGGGGGCGACGCACTTCCAAAACGGTGTACTACGCCTTCACTTCGTTTACCTACCCCAATACCATTTACAAGTACGACCTAGCCACGAACACCAGCACGGTGTTCCGCGCGCCTACCGTAGATGTGAAACCCGAGGACTACGTGACCACCCAGGTGTTCTACAAGAGCAAGGATGGCACGAAGGTGCCTATGTTCATCACCCACAAAAAAGGTGTGAAGCTCGACGGCCAGAACCCGACCTACCTCTACGCCTACGGGGGCTTTAACATCTCGCTCACGCCGAGTTTCAGCGTGGCCCGCATGCTGTGGCTGGAAAACGGTGGGGTGCTGGCTATTCCGAACCTGCGGGGTGGGGGCGAGTATGGTGAGGCCTGGCACCAAGCCGGCATGACGCCCAATAAGCAGAACGTATTCGACGACTTTATTGCCGCTGCCGAGTACCTAAAAGTAGCCGGCTACACCAGCACCGAAAAGCTGGCCATGGCTGGTGGCTCCAACGGCGGCCTGCTGGTGGGTGCTACCATGACCCAGCGCCCCGACCTCTGCGGTGTGGCCTTCCCGGCCGTGGGCGTGATGGATATGCTACGCTACCAGAAGTTTACTATTGGCTGGAACTGGGCCCCGGAATATGGCACCTCCGATAACTACGCGCAGTTCCAGAACCTCTACCGCTTCTCGCCCCTGCACACCCTCAAACCCGGCACCAGCTATCCCGCTACCCTCATCACCACCGCCGACCACGACGACCGGGTAGTGCCGGCTCACTCCTTTAAGTTTGCCGCCGCTTTGCAGGCTGCCAACGAAGGTTCGCGCCCCAGCTCATTCGCGTTGACGTGAATGCGGGCCACGGGGCCGGTAAGAGCACCAAGCTCCAAATTGAAGAATGGGCTGATATCTGGGCCTTTGCTTACCAGAATATGGGCGTGAAGCCCTATAAAAAATAAGCTGCTAGTAGCGAGTTATCAAGTGCCAGCAGACACTGAGGGCAGGGCGGCAGGTAGCTGGCCCTGCTGTTCCCTGACACTTGATGACCGCCCGCTGGCACCAGTTTAGTAGCAACTATTCCATACGCCAACTATCTACTGGCAACTCATTTGCCGTATCTTCGCGGCCGCAACTCCCGTACTTGCCTCTGTTCTTTTGCTTTCAGATATGAAAAAAACGTTCCTGTTCGGTCTGCTGGCCGGTTCGCTGATGCTGTCCGCTACTTCCTGCAAAAACCCCGATATCAAATCGGATGAAGACGTAGCCACCACGCCACTGCCTCCTATTCCGGCCGCTCCCGACACTACGGGTGGTAAAACGCCTTCTGCTAACGAGGCTACCCGCGAAATCAACGCGGTAAATGCCACCGAGGATATCAAGAAAATGCAGCCCACCATGTAAGCACTGCCGCTTCGGCTGTGCTACCCGTGCAACGCCCCTCCGCCACCCGCGGAAGGGCGTTGCCATTTGCAGCTGCACGATACGGCTGCCCGTGTTACCTTGGCTGGCAGCTTTCCTTCTTACCTTTCTTCCGATGTCGACGCTTACAATCCGCCGCGGCCAAGAGCCCGATTTGCCCCAGGTACTGGCCCTGATTCAGGAACTAGCCGAATATGAGCGCGCCCCGCACGAAGTCACCAACACGCTGGCCGACATGCAGCGCGACGGCTTCGGCCCGAGCCTATTTTCAAGTTCTTCGTGGCCGAGCAGCCCGACGGCCGCATCATCGGCATCGCCCTGTACTACACGGCCTACTCTACCTGGAAAGGCCGCATGCTTTACCTCGAAGACCTGGTCGTGACGGAAGAGCTGCGCGGTACCGGCATTGGCAAGCGCCTCTTTGATGCCGTAGTGGCCGAAGCCCGCCACACCGGCGCCCACCGCATGAAGTGGCAGGTGCTAGAGTGGAATGAGCCCGCCATTGGCTTCTACCAGAAAATAGGCGCCAACCTCGACCCGAATGGCACAACGGCAACCTCACCGCTGAGCAAATCCACGCCTACCCGCGGAGGTCGTGAACTAGTGAAATGGTGAGGTGGTGACATGGTGAGTTTTCGTTCTGCTGGCCTCGCCAGGCGGCATATCAGTGGGATGCATAATGAGTAAAAGAACAAAGCCCCGCGGGGCGACACTAGCCATTGAACGGCTGGTGGTCATCCCGCGGAGGGCTTTGCTTGTTTGGGTGGCGGTTGCGCTACTGGTATGCTAGCCCGCTAGGGCTAGCATTAGGCTAGGTGAACATAAAACTTACCATGTCACCAGCTCACTAGTTCACCACTTAGTCTACTACCTCAAGCATGGTGCGGAAGGAGGCGTAGCGGCCGCCGAAGTGTTTTTCGATTTCGTTGCGCAGGGCAGGAGCAGCTAGTTGCTGATACTCTTCGAGTTGCTCTAGGCTTACGCAGTAATATTGGGCGGCGTAGGTAATGCCGTTATCTTCTTCATTGAGAAGGCGGCAGAGCTGACTTTTCAAGAAAAAGCCCGTTGCCATTACGTCAGGCATGTGCGTATCCCGCATATACGCCACCCACTGGTCGGCAATTTCCGGGTCGAGGCTGGTCGTAACGTTGTAAAGAATCATGAGAGTTAGGGCTTGATGAAGGGCCAAAGAGCCACTGCTTTATATAGCAGCAGAATAGGAGAACACAAAAATCAGCCAAAAAATCCAGTGCGAGCCATCAAACCCGCATGTGGTCGAAGTGAAAAGCCTGAATACGGGCCTGAATATCCTTGGCCGATAGTTTCTCACGAATGGCCGCCTGCACTAGGCCCGGTAGCTCATCGTCGCCGGCAAAGCGGAGCGACAACAGTTGCTTGAGTTGCAGTTGCTCTTCCAGCGGGCGCAAGCTCTGGCCAGTAATTTCGAAGTAGCGCTGCCGCACTTCTAACCGAATAAGGCGGTCTTGCAGGGTAAGAGCGTAGTGCTGGCGCAGCATCACTAGGGCGCCAAAACCAACTACTGCTAACAGCATTACCGTAAACCACAGCCGTGAAATCTCGGAGTCGTCGCCGGCTACGGCCAGGTAGCGCCGGACGCTGTAGATCAATAACACCAGCGCCGCTGGCAGCAACACAAAGTGGTGCAGCGGGTAATACATGGGCGTGTTCTTGGTAGGCTGGGCAGGAGGCATAGAACAGGAAGTTAGGGATATAAAAAAGGGGTCGGACTGGTAAAAAAACGGATTTGGCCTAGGGACAAAGGGCCATGCAGGACCGGCAAAATAGGAAAACTACGTTCTGCTGGGAAGGAGCTGTAGGCAAGAGAAAGCAGGAAGCAAGAAAACTCCGACCGGAGCCGGAGTTTTCAGTACTGAGTGGTGGCGTGGGCTACAGGGAGGCTGCTTTGCGAGCCTCACGGGCCTTGCGCTTTTCGTCGCGGGCTGCCTGCTTGGCCGCTGACTCCTGGCGGCGGGATTCTTTGGCTGCACTTTGCTGGCGCTTCAGCTCCAGCTTTTGCTCTTTAAGTTGCCGTTTCTGTTCGCGCATGGCGTTTTCCTGGTCCCGCACCTGAGATTTGGTTTGCTCCACGCTGCTGCGCGTTGCGGCGGCTTCCTGCTTGCGAGCGTCGAGGGCAGCCTGAGCTTCGGCAGCGCGCTGCTGCTGCATCTGCAAGCGGGCTTGGGTTGAGTCGGGGGCCGTCTGAGCCTGGGCCGCGTAGCCACCTAGCAGGGTAGCAAGGGCCGTAAGGAGAAGAAACTTTTTCATAAGAGGGGAAGAAACCAAGTGAGTTTCTAGCCGCTAATACGAAAATCCCCTGAACTCGGGCACTTACTGAAAACGCGCGGGTGCGAAAGGGCTAGCGCTCAACGTAGTCCAAATCTTTGCCGAAGCTCTCGGGCAGGGTGCTCACGGCCCAAAAGGCAATTAGCAGGGATACAAAGCCCAGAATGGCAGCGCTGCCCACCAGCCCAGCCGGCCCGCGCAGGGCCTGAAACAGCGGCACTAGCAGCACCACTGAACCCGGGCAAAGTTGGGCGCCGTAGTTGCTACCGTAGCCCGCAGGTTGGTGCCGAACTGCTCCGCCGCTACCGTCACGAACAGCGCCCAGAAGCCCACGGAAATGCCCAACACGAAGCAGGCGGTATAAAACGCAGTAGGCGAGGCTCCCCGCAGGGCAAATAAGTACACTCCCACCAGCAGCCCGCAGAACACGAGAAACAACTGCAAGGCCCGATTCCGACTGCGCAGTACTTGGCTGAGAGTGCCGCTGGCAAAGTCGCCGAACACGAGGCCGAAGTAGCACCAGAACACGGCCAGGCCCGCCGTAACGGGGCCAGTTACGCCCAGACCAGCGCCAAACTCTGGAGCCAGCGTAATCAGGATGCCCACCACAAACCAGAGTGGCACCCCAATCAGTAGGCACTTCACGTAGCGGGCTAGCCGGGCGCGGTTAGTGAACAGGGCCAGGAAGTTGCCGCGCTCCACCTCGCTTTTCTTAGTCTGCTCAAACAGGCCCGACTCGTACACGCCCACCCGCAAGGCCAGCAACGCCAGGCCCAGGCCGCCACCCACAAAATAAGCGTTACGCCAGCCCAGAGCCTCGCCAACCCAGTACGCCAGCATGGCCCCCGATACGCCCACCGTAGCCACAATCATGGTGCCGTAGCCGCGCTTTTCCTTGGGTAGGGTTTCGGAAACCAGCGTAATGCCCGCGCCCAGCTCGCCGGCCAGCCCAATGCCGGCAATTAGGCGCAGCCAAGCGTACTGCTCAATGGTTTGCACGAAGCCGTTGGCCAAATTAGCAAGGGAGTAGATCAGAATGGAGCCAAATAGCACTGAAAGCCTACCCCGCTTGTCGCCCAGAATGCCCCACAGAATACCGCCGAGCAGCATGCCACCCATTTGCATGTTAATCAGGTAAAGACCCTGGTTGGTAAGCTCTTCGGCGGCCGTGATGCCCAAGTCTTTCAAACTCTGTACCCGTACGATGCTGAACAGGATCAGGTCATAGATGTCCACGAAGTAGCCCAAGGCGGCCACCACCACAATGGCGCTGAGCAGTCCGGTGGGGCGGGTAGGGGTAGGAGAAGGCGAAGTATTCGTCTGCATGCGGGAGAAAATTGGGGCCCGCAGATTACGAGTTTTTTTCGGCAGTGAAATGCCCAGAGGTTGCGTATTACCGCTTTGTAGGGTATGGAGGTGTTATAGAACGGTATCGTTGCTCCTCTTAGAACCAGACTATGTAAACAATTGCAGTCTGTAAATACCCACAAGAACGTCGTGCACAGCATAGCGAAGCATGACATGAGGGGTTGTATTTCCTGGCTGCTTCTTCTATTTATTCCGTTGCACCCACCACGGAAACTCGAACACGTCTTACGCTACCTGCTCATCGCAGCAGCCGTGGGCGCCCATGAGGGGAAGGTCGTCTTCGAGCTGTATGGTGCAGTGGCTGATGTTAAATTCATGGAGTAAATCGTGCTGCAGCTCGCGCAGGAAAAGGTTGCCGTTCTGGCCGCCGGGGCGCACCAGGTGGGCCGTGAGGGCCGTATCCTGGGTGCTGAGGGGCCAAATGTGCAGGTCGTGGAGGCTACGCACCCCAGGCCGGGCCAGCAGAAAACGCCGGACGGCGGCCACGTCAATATCGGCGGGGGCTGCCTGTAGCCCGAGCTGTACCGTTTCGCGCAGCAGGCCCCAGGAACCCACACCTACCACGGTCAGAATCAGGAAGCTGATAACCGGGTCGAGCCAAAGCCAACCCGTAACGTACACCAGCGCCCCGCCCACTACTACCCCCACCGACACGAGCATATCAGTGAGCATGTGCAGATAGGCCCCGCGTACATTCACGTCGCCCTTTTGCCCGCGCCGGAACAGCCAGGCCGTGAAGCCATTAACCAGGATGCCCAGCCCAGCCAGCGCCATTACCACGGTACTATTGACCGGTGCGGGACTGCGCAGATGGTCGATAGTATCCCAGAGAATGAAGCCCAGGGCCAAGTACAACAGGGCAGCATTGAGCAGCGCCGCCTGAATGGTAGCGCCCTTGTAACCGTAAGTGTAGCGCTCCGTGGCACGCCGCTTAGCCAGCAGCGCCGCCCCCACGCCAAGGCCAGGCTTAGCACATCCGACAGATTATGGCCCGCGTCGGAAAGTAAGGCGGAGGAGTTGGCCCACAAGCCTCCCGCCGCCTCGCCGGCCACAAACAGCAGGTTCAGCGCAATACCCCCAGCAAAAGCCGGCCCGAAGTTGCCGTCCGCGGGCGGGCCATGGTGGTGATGCGCGTGGTCGTGGCCGTGATGGTGGTGCGCCATAAAAACTGGAATGACAAAAGGAACGGACCGTACTAAGTGGCAACGGTACCAAAAGCCGGCGGCAGAAATAGCGTATTTCTATCCTGCTAAAAATACGCTATTTCTGCCGCGGATCTGGAAAACAAGCCGGGTGCTGGCTGTAGTTCAAGGTAGGCTACTTAAAGCTCAGCGGCACCACCAGCTTCACGCTCAGGGTACGCCCCATGTTAAACACGCCCTGCCGGCCAGTGGTATAGTTGACGGCCGTATACTTCAGGCGGCTCAGGTGGTTTTGGTAGGCCACATCGAAAAGGTTGTTAGCCGCCACGTACAGCGAGAATAGCGTGCGGTCCTTGGCCGACACGATGTCCGCTCCCAGCCCGGCATTTACCAGGGTGTAACCAGGGGTAGGCGTTTCCGTGTCAAAGGCCGAGAAGATGCGGTTTTGGGCGAAATTATGCTCCACTGTGCCCCGGGCGTACAGGTTATGCAGGCGCGAGTTACCAACCTTCCTGAAATTCACCCGCAACTCCGACTGCAGCCGATCGGCCGGAATAAAGGGCAAGTTGCGCTGGCCCTCCGGCTGGTCGAACTGCACGGCCCGCACCATGGAAAAGGAGTTTTCAAAGTGCAGCCAATCCAGCGGGTGGGGGTGCAAATCCACGCTGACCTCGCCGCCCGCCAGGCGCGCGTCGCCCTGGCCGTAGCGGAATACCCGGTCACCTTCCAGGGAAACCGAGTCGGCGCCGCTAGGGGTAGCCAAGCTGCGCGGGAAGATGTAGTTGCTGATGCGGTTGCGGAATACATCGGCCGAAAAACTGACGTGGTCGGAGGTGAAGTTCAGGCCTCCGTCTAGCTGGAAGCTGGTTTCGGCCTTCAGGTTGGGCTCCCCAATTTCGTAGCGCACCGTGCCCTCGTGCTTTCCATTGGAGCCCAACTCAGCAATGTTGGGTGCCCGGAACCCCCGGGCTACGTTGGCTTTCAGCAGCAGCTTGTCACTGAGGCTGTAAGCGCCGCCCACGCTGCCGCTCACGTTGCGGAAGGTGCTTCGGAAGGCTTCGAATTTTTGGTCGCCCTGCCCAGATGGTACGGGCTGCTCGTTGGCGTCCAGGTACAGCGCGTCGGCGGTAATACGGCGGATATCGTAGCGCAGGCCGCCGCTTATATCCAGCTTACCAAAGGTTTTCTTCGTGACGCCGAACACGCCCCCGTCCAGCAAGCGGTAGGCCGGAATCAGGAATTCCACGCCTTTGTTCTGATTTTGCTGTTGCATGCCGCTGGTGCCAAACGTAGAGTTCCAGCCGTTTAACTCAGGCAGAAACCAGCGCAAGGCGTAGTCTACGGTGCGCAGCTGAAAGAACAGGGACTTCTCGTAATAATCTTCCGGGTTGCCAAACTCCCGCCGCAGGTTTTGCTGCCAGCCCACGTTAAGCGTTAGGCGGTGCTGACCCAGGATAAAGTTATTGTCGGTGCCCAGGCGTAGGTGGTTGATTTGCTGACGCGGCACATCCAAGCCGTAGCCCGAAAAGCCGCTGCCCGTTACTATTTGGGTTTCGCCCAGGTCGTTGGTGCGCAGGAACCGCCCCGATACCGAATCCCGCTCGCCCTCAATCAGTCCCAGAATTTGGTTAAAGCTGCTGACGGTAAGGTGGGAATAGCCCCAGCTTTTGTTCAGGCCCACGTAGCCACTGCCGTTTAGCTCCCGGAAGCCCGAGTTGTATACCCGGCCGTCGTAGCGGTTGCGGTAATCGGCGGCTACCTTGCCCGAGCCGCGCACCTGCCAGTTAAAGCCGTTGAGGTTGCCGGCATTCCAGACGGAGTAGCCCTGCTGGTAGTTATTGGTTTGGTAGTTAGCCGTTACCGAGCCCAGAATGCGGCCGTCCGCTACGGGGTCGGGGGCAGAAAGTTAATAACGCCCGCCAGCCCATCGGAGCCATATAATAAGGAGCCGGGCCCCTTAATAATTTCGGCTCTATCAATGCTGAACTCGTCAATTTCAATGCCGTGCTCGTCGCCCCACTGCTGGCCTTCCTGCTTAGCGCCGTTGTTAAGCGTGATGACACGGTTCGAGCTCAGCCCCGAATAACGGGCTTACTGATGGCGGCCCCGGTAGTAATTTGGTTGAGGCCGGGCGTGTGCGCAATGGCATCAATGGCGTTGGTAAAGGCCGTTTGGCGCAGGCGGGTTTGGTCTACTACGTTGGTGGGAATGGGCGAGCGGCGCATTTCCGTGCTAGCCGAAACGCCCGTGACAACAACTTGCCCAATCTCGGTTTCAGCGGGCGTGAGGGCTATTTCCAAAGGTTGGCCTGTACCGGTATCAATGGTGCGCACCACAGCCGTGTAGCCCACAAAGCGCACTTGCATCAGAAAGCGCCCGCGCGGCAGGTTAGCGAACTGAAACGTACCGTCGGTGCCCGCCGCGGTGGTCCGCCGCAGGTCAGGGAAAACAACGGTAGCACCCGGCAACACCTCACCGGTAGCGGCATCGGTAACGCGGCCGGTTACAAGTGGGGCGGCCACGCGGGCCGCACGCACCGGCACTGGGTTGGCGGGCGCCGCAGGGCTAGGCGAAACAACTGAGGTTTGTGCCACTACGCTACCAGAAAGCAGCAGCAGCCCGGCAGTTAAGGAAAACTGAGGCATAGAAAGGTTATTTACCCGAAGCCAATGAATGGCAGGTGAATGGGAAAAGCTGCCCGGGGCGAAACCAAGGAAAGCACCAGCCAGAAACCGATGCCTTCCCTCAGTTTCTCCACAACCAAACAGGGAGAAAAACGCTGAAAATCGGGGAAGCGAACCGGGCTGAGTTCTGCGTTGGCAGTTGTGCAGCGCCACGAACAGGGGCGCCAGCTAAGCCAGACAAGGCACATAATGCCCGCCGCAGCTTTACAGAAGAGGAAGAAAGCGAGGCAACCGCCTGCTTGCGCTAGGTGGCGCTGGGCGTGCCGGAGGTAACCTCAACGGGCACTTGAGTATGGACGAACAACCAGCTACCACCGCTCAACTGGCCAGAAATAGCCCGGAGCGCACAAGATGCTGACGACGCTAAAGGCGCCGCAGCTCACTGCTGGAATTGAAAAACTGCTGGAGCAGCAGTGCGCTTACGCCTCGCGCGGCGGGCCACGGAGGTAGGCGGTAGCCGGCAAAACGGCGGCCCAAACTACCGACGATACTAGCGGGGTAGAATAGCGAATTGCGGGGCGCTGCCATCAAGCAGCGCCGGGAGTACAGCCGGCTCAAAAGCCGACTTAAAAAACTGATCTGCGTCGCAGTGCTGGTGCTTGGCTGAGAGCAGGGCCTTGCCTTTCGGCCACTTCAGGGCCTGCGTGGGCTCTTCGGTGGTGTGCTGGTGAGCGTGCAAGGCTAGTACCCACGCGTCGGGCAGCAGCACCCGCACAAAGCACAGGAGCAGCACAAGAGCCAGACGAGAACGAAAAGTACGCATTTGCAACGTTGTAGCAGCAGTAAAGCAAATGTACTGGTAAAAGCGAATTACGAAAGAGTAGCGTAAAAAAATTGCGTAGTCATGATAGCATAATAATTACGCAGTGATAAGGAAATAATACAATCATAGCTTTGTATGTATCAAGATAAACAGAAATTGACATGAAAGCATTGAAAGCTCGTCTGTTGTTACGCATAGCGCGCTACCTGCGTCCTCAGATTAAACAAGAGGAAAAGTCAGACCAGGAGCAACTATTTGTGTAGTCTCCTATCTGAGATGTAGGAAGGAGAACATTCTAAAAACTGATCTTAGGTAAGCTGGTGGCACCTTATCAGGCAATAAAGCCTGGTAAGGTGCCATTACTTGTTTTGGTTGAACGTTCCCATCGGGAGAGGCTGCTCTAACTCAAGCGGCATAATCAGGGTATCTGTCGAGCAGAATATAGGGATTGACGAAATGTAATTTTATTCAGATAAGCACTTTTTACTTTTATGGTTGTTGACGTAGTAATAGTACCCGGTTTTTGCTTTTTGTTATGTTTTTTGCGTTTGGTTCGCTTTTGGTTCATCTGGAGCCAACACTACAGTTACTACGGTGGGAGTGGTGCGGGCCTACTTCAACGGGCGAGTTTCAAGCTGTATTTAAGAAGTTAGTGGCATACTCGAAGCGCCATCAGGTAACTAGCTGGCTGGCGGATGTGTCCCGCATGGCTCCGGTTGGCACCGATGAGCAGGCGTGGCTAAGTGAGGCGTGGTTGGCCGAATTTGCCACCGTAGGAATTCATTCTGTGGCCCTCATTATGCCCTTGGGCCTTCACAACCAGCTGGTAGTAGAGAACGTCCTGACGGATGGGCGGCGGTATGCGCGGGCTGAGGTGCAATTCTTCTCAGATATTCCGGCCGCCCTCGATTGGCTTGCGCCTACCGTTGCGCAGGCCCTTGACTTAGAGCGGCAGTGGGAACACGCGAAGTTGCAGCCTACTGCCGAGAGCCTGCTGTTGCTGTAAGAAGCAACTTGACCGCGAGTAACTGTTGCGCTTTACTACCTGATAATCCAACTTTGAAACGACCATAGCTGAGATGCTCTCAGATTGGGAAAGTTAAATAAAGTCAGGCAGATATACCTTATAATCTCGACTATAACAGGTTTGTCTGCTAAAATGTGCAATTGACCGGGTGTTGACTTGAGGTGGCCGAGTTGCTTAATTTGCAAGTTTTCGACCTAGTAGTATTGACTTGTTATTCGCCGCAAAACTGTTGGCGACGCGCATGGTGTTATGGGTAATTTGGACGAAAAGCTAGTGAATAACGATTGTTTCCAGATCTGGTACGAAACAGACCACGGTCTACTACAGGTGCATTGGCGGGCGCTATCCTCCACGCATCAGGCAAAAGACTGCCTGCTGGGTGTGCTGGAAAAAGTACGCGCCCAACGTATTCAGCGCCTGCTGCTCAACTTAGATGGCATGCCTGAGTTATCGGTGCTAGATTGTTACGTGCTAGAGAAGCGCGTGCAACAGCAGCTACCGGGCCTGCAGTTGCAGCAGCTGGCGCTGGTTCTCACGTCGTACATGCAGCATCAGGCCTTGCTGGAGTCCAGCGTGGTGTCTCCGCCCTTTGATATGCAGGTCTTCGACGACAGCGCTACGGCCTTGGAATGGCTGCAACAATCCAGTAACGCGGAAGGCACGCGGTGGACAGTGTCACACAACGCATACGAGGCTGCCTAGCGAATACACTCTACTCTACACTGCACATAAGGCCACGGGCTGCCAAGCTGGCAGCCCGTACGGGGCTGGAACAAGGTTTGAAACGCGCTGCCGGCACGGCTACCGCCCCACAAGGCGGGCAAGTCGTCATGGTTTTCGTTTCATTCAACTTTCCTGACCTGTTATGCAAGAGAAAGGTAGCATCTCGATTCATACCGAGAATATCTTCCCCATCATCAAGAAGTTCCTGTACTCCGACCACGAAATCTTCCTGCGCGAGCTGGTAAGCAACGCGGTAGATGCCACGCAGAAGCTGAAAAGCCTGGGGCAGCTAGGGGAGTTCAAAGGCGAGCTGGGGAGCTGAAGGTGAAAGTAAGCGTGGACAAGGAAGCCCGCACCATCACCATTTCGGACCGTGGCCTGGGGATGACGGCCGAGGAAATTAAAAAGTACATCAACCAAATTGCCTTCTCCGGGGCCACTGAGTTTGTAGAGAAGTACAAGGAGAAGGACGCGGCGGCTAAAGACCAAATCATTGGTCAGTTTGGCTTGGGCTTCTACTCGGCTTTCATGGTGGCTAAAGAGGTAGAAATCTTCTCTAAGAGCTACAAAGACGATACTGAAGGCGCCCACTGGGTATGCGATGGTAGCACCGAGTTCAGCCTTGAAACGACCGACAAGGCCGACCGGGGTACCGACGTGGTCCTGCACGTAGCTGAAGACTCCGATGAGTTTTTGGAAGCGGCGCGCTTGAAAGGGATTCTCAACAAATACTGCAAGTTCCTACCGGTTGAAATTGAGTTTGAGGGCGAGGTAATCAACCAAACGGCCCCCATCTGGACCAAGCAACCCTCGGAACTGACCGACGAGGACTACGTGAAGTTCTATCAGGAGCTGTATCCTTTCTCGGAGCCGCCCCTGTTCTGGATTCACCTCAACGTAGACTACCCCTTTAACCTGACGGGTATTTTGTACTTCCCGAAAGTGAAGGACGAGCTGCAGTTTCAGCGCAACAAGATTCAGCTGTACTCGCGCCAGGTGTTCATTACCGACGAGGTAAAGGACGTAGTGCCCGAGTTCCTGATGCTGCTGCACGGCGTTATCGACTCGCCGGATATTCCGCTGAACGTGTCGCGGAGCTTCCTGCAGGCCGACGCAAACGTGCGCAAGATCAATACCTACATCACCAAAAAGGTAGCCGACAAGCTGGCCGAGCTGTACCGCAAGGACCGCGCGGGCTTTGAGGAGAAGTGGTCCGATATTGGCCTGTTCGTGAAGTATGGTATGCTCTCGGACGAGAAGTTCTACGATAAGGCTAAAGATTTTGCCTTGGTGCAGAACATGGCCAGTAAATACTTCACGCTGCCTGAATACCAAGAGTTTATTCAGGCCAACCAGAAGGATAAGAACGACCAGACCGTTGTGCTATACACCTCCGACCCGGAGGCCCAGCACGCTTACGTGCAGTCGGCTACGGAGCGGGGCTACGACGTGCTAAAGCTAGATGCGGTACTGGACCCGCACTTCATTGGGCAGTTGGAGCAGAAGCTTGAAAAGACCACTTTCAAGCGGGTTGACGCTGATACGGTTAGCAAGCTTATTGAAAAGGACGAGGCGACAGAAAGCGTGCTGAGCGACGATGACAAGACCAAGCTGCAGGACGTGTTCAAGCAGGCCATCAGCAATGAGCACATGCACGTGCAGGTAGAAGCCCTGTCGCCCCAGGATGCGCCGGTGATTATCACACTACCTGAGTTTATGCGCCGCATGAAAGACATGCAGCGAGTAGGCGGTGGGGGAGGTATGCAGATGTTCGGCTCCCTACCCGACTCCTATACCGTAAGCGTGAATGCCAACCACCCCGTAGCCCAGCGTGTACTGCAGGCCGAAGGTGAGGCAGGCTCTACGCTGGCCCGTCAGGCGTTCGACTTGGCTTTGCTAGCCCAAGGCCTGCTGAAAGGCGAGGCGCTAACTGCCTTTGTGAAGCGCAGCGCCGATTTACTAGCCGCGGAGTAGTCTTAGAAAGTCTTTAAAGTCTATGTTGGTACAAAACCCCAGTGGCTTAGGTTGCTGGGGTTTTGTCGTTGTAAGGAATGCGCCCGTTGTTTAGGTGCACTTGCCTATGGGTTCGAGTATGCAAGGGCGTCGCAACTGGGCACCAAATCCCTATATCTTTACGTTCGATGCTGCGAATCCTGCCCTCTACTTTAATGCGTCTGTTGCGTCCGTATGCTCTATTGCTTCTACTGGTACTAGCCGTAGGAGCCTGCTCCAAAAAAACGGTATCGTTTAATAGCCGCCCGGAAGCAGCCGGGGGCTTGCCCTTGCGGACACGCTGACCAAGGCCCGTGACACGACTAATGCCCCGTCGTTGGAAGCTCAGCGCGTAACCATGACCAAGGAGCAGGAGCGGGCAGCCAAGGAGAAGGAAAAAGCAGCTCAGCGCAAGCCCCGCAAGAAAAAGAACATCTTCCTGGGAGAGCAAATCAAGAAGGGTTATGTGAAATCTGGACCCAAGGGTAAAAACCAGGCGGTTGAAATTTTCTATTACCTGCGTGCTTTCCAGCAACCCAATGTGTACGCCCCCGCTCGTTACGTATTTGACCCCAAGAAGCGCCGTATTTTTAAAGCGCCGCCCGGCGAGGTTGATGGCAGCCAGCTAAAAGTGCTGCACGGGCCCTACAAGAAAATGCAGGGCGGGAAAGTGGTTGAAACCGGTTTCTATGCCGTAGGCACCCGCCACTTACGCTGGGAGAAATTCACCCGCGACAATATTCTAGTCAGCAAAACCCATTATGAAATGGGCTTCCCGCGAGACGCCAACGTCACGTATTACGATGCGGGCCAGAAGCAGGTAAAGGAGGTTATCCCGTACGTGAACGGCAAGCTGGAAGGCGACTACGTGCGTTACAATGAAAACGGCCAACTGGAGTGGGTAGGACAGTTTGAGAATGGCAAGCGCATCGGAACTTGGAACCGCTACTGGGGTTTTCGGAACACCCGCAACCGCCTGCGGTACGAGTATGAATACGGTGAGTCTGGCTACGAGCCAGAAGTGACGGAGCCCGTACTGGTCAAAGAGTACAACCGCAACGGCGTGGCTATTTTCGAGAAGGACAAGTTCGATAACCGGGACAAGCCCGACACGTCTCGTCCGGGTGCTAAAAACTAAAGTAGTGCCGTGCGTTTGGGTCGTGAAAATGACAGCTTAATAGAAAGCATCCTGAAAGTGCTCCACGCGTAGCCCTTCGTGGGTGGGTTGCAGGGCCAAGATGTCAAAGCGAATGTCGCCGCGCCACTGTAGCTGTTCCTGTACCTGCTCGGCAGCCAGGCGCAACAACTGACGCTTGCGCTCCGTGACGAATTCTTCGGGGTGGCCATACAGAACAGAGGAACGCGTTTTAACTTCCACGAACACTAGTAGCTGAGTGCCTTGCCGCACAATTAGGTCTACCTCCGCCCGGCGGTAGCGGTAGTTGCGGTATACCAGTTCATATCCTTGCGCCAACAAGTAGCGCAGGCCAATTTCTTCACCATCATGCCCAAGTTGGTGGGAGGGTATACGCATGACAAAAGCTGGGTAAGCCAAGGAGAACAGCAGCCAGATATACTGGTTTGGGACTAAATCTAGTACCTTTGACTGTTTCTACACGGAGAAGGTGAGTTCTTCAGGCGCGGATGTAACCCGCTAATGGGGAGCTTGCCAGGCTTGAAAAGCAAGGAGAAAACAGCCAAGAAACCGTAGCTGTTGGCTACCTCCTTTCGGGCCCCTTTCCTTTCGCTTTGCCACATGACCATGTACTCCGCCTGCGCTAGTTCGGATTCTACGGGCACTCCTCCTACCCCAGTCGGTGCTGTTAATGTAGCTGCCACCGGACAAAACCGCCGGGTGGAAGTACGGCGTTTGGGAGTAGGTGAATACCAGCCGACTTGGGACCTGCAGGAGCAACTACTAGCCGATACCTTAGCGGTGAAAACTCGCAACCGCCAAGCTGCCGAAACTGGTGCCTTGCCTGAGCCAACTCCTAATTACTTACTGCTTTGCGAGCACCCCACGTGTACACGCTGGGAAAAAGCGGTAAACCCGAGCACCTGCTCCTAGATGAAGCTGGCCTAACGGCTCACGCGGCCACATTCCACCGCATCAACCGCGGCGGCGACATTACGTATCACGGTCCCGGGCAGTTAGTTGGCTACCCCATCCTCGACCTCGACAACTTCTTCCCTGACATTCACCGCTACCTGCGCGTGCTAGAAGAAGCCATCATTCTTACTCTGGCCGAGTATGGCGTACGAGCTGGTCGGATTGCTGGCCTGACGGGCGTCTGGATTGATTTTGAGGAGGGGGCTGCTAACCCGCGGAAAATATGCGCGCTGGGCGTGAAGTGCAGCCGCTGGGTGACCATGCACGGCTTTGCCCTCAATGTCAATACCAACTTGGCCTACTTCGGTCACATCGTGCCCTGTGGCATCACTGATAAGGCCGTGACTTCCTTGGAGCAAGAACTAGGACGGCCCGTACCCTAGCAGAAGTGCAGGACCGGTTGCTTCCGCACCTGAGCCAGTTGCTAGGTGCCGAGATGTACGAGAACAGTTAACCCATGAAAAAAGACATCGTTTTCGACCCCGTTGAAGGAGTGTCCATCACCGTAGTGCCCGACGACAACGCGACAGAAGCCTCAGAAAACCAGTTGGGCTGGCAGGTGTACCTGTTGAATCACAACGACTTCGCCTTGCAGAATGTCATTGTAAGCTCTAATGGCTACGGGGTTGACCCGGAAGGAGAACCAATCCGCACCTCAACCCTGCGGCACGTTATGTTGGAAGTAGAGCCGCGGTCTGCTGTGCTAATCGAGCCCATTGACCCAGCCTTATTCCACCTGAACAATCAGTACTGGGTGAGCTACTATGTTGACTCGAAGATTTTTGATAAAAAATTCATCTTCGTTCCCGACTCCATCGTTTCTGACAACTTAACGCACATTGCTTTGCTGGAGCGGCCGGGCGTACTGCATAGTTAGCCGTATCTTTGCCTCTCAATTACCTATCCCATCCTGGGATACATCTTACCGTAAGCGCCGAACCGCAATGAATGCACTCGGAATTCAGTTGGGTCTGTCCTCCCTATGGGCGTTTCTGGTGGCATTGTTCGCCGTTCCGTCCATTATATACATTGCCCACCTGAAAAACATGCTCGACACGCCCAATGTGCGGACCGTGCATGAGTCGCTTACTCCGCGTTTGGGCGGAGTAGCTGTATTCGCTGGCTTTATGTCGGCCCTTACCATTTTCGCTCCCCTCAACAACGGCGTACAGCAACTGCTAGCAGGCTGCATCGTGCTGTTTTTTGTGGGTCTGAAAGATGACCTAGTAAGTATTTCGGTTTCCAAGAAGTTTGTGGGTCAGCTCCTAGCTACCGGCATCGTCATGATAATGGCGGATGTGCGCATCACCAGCTTTCAAGGCATTTTAGGCATTCAAGAACTGCCAGTGGGCATTAGCTACGCCTTTACCTTCTTTGCCATCGTTGGAATAACCAACGCCATTAACCTGATTGATGGCTTGGATGGTTTAGCGGGCTCCATCGTCCTGATTATCGTCAGCACATTCGGCTATTACTTTTACCAGTACGGGGCGAGCAGTTTGGTAACTACGTATTCGTATCCGTCTGTGTAGTAGGAGGGATGCTGGGCTTTCTGCGCTACAACTTCCACAAAGCCACGATTTTCATGGGTGATACCGGCTCCCTGGTCTGCGGCTTTATTGTATCCATCCTGACCATTCAATTCATCGAGATGGGCCTGAAGGTAGGTCAGCCCTTTGCTTCTTCGGCACCATCCGTAGCGGCCGGCATTCTGTTCGTGCCCTTGTTTGACACCCTACGGGTATTTATTGTTCGGATGATGGCCGGCCGGTCGCCCTTTTCCCCTGATAAGAACCACGTGCATCACCGCATTCTAGCCATGGGTTTTCAGCAAATCAGCACGGTGGTGCTGCTGGGCCTGCTGAATGTGGTAGTGATTCTGTTCGTTATTAACTTTGCCTACCTGGGTAACACCTTGTTAATCTGTGCGCTAGTTGCTTTCTCCTTGGTACTGAGCGTATTCCTGGGGGTGTATCACAGCCGGGCAGAGCGGCAGCGGGTAGCCTCAAATTAGTACGCCATTTATCAGTGCGTAGCAGCAGCCTTC
The DNA here is from genome assembly GCF_022919335.1 of Hymenobacter sp. 5516J-16. Classification (NCBI taxonomy): domain Bacteria; kingdom Pseudomonadati; phylum Bacteroidota; class Cytophagia; order Cytophagales; family Hymenobacteraceae; genus Hymenobacter; species Hymenobacter sp. 5516J-16. The sequence continues at coordinate 2,720,547 of NZ_CP095058.1, forward strand.
GTCGGTTTTGGGCCTTGCTCTGGCTAACTGGTCTGAGCCTGTTTCCGCTATTGCTTCGGGCCGCCGAATACCGGCCGTTGCCGCCGGCTCCGCGCGCGGGCCTAACCCAAGATTGGCTGATTCACGACGAAGCACGTAACCGCCTGGTCCTTTACCTATCCGACTACCATCCGCCGGCTCACGCCTACTATCAGTGGTTGTCAATTCGGCCTGCCAAGTCTTTGCTCATCAGCTTTACGGCCCGGGAAAGGCTGAGCTTATTCATTGACAACCGGCTCGTATTCACCGCCCAGACGCCAGCCACCTATACCCTGGACCTAGCCCGTTTGCTACCCCCGGGTAGCGTGCCAGGCCCTCATCTGCTGTGCGTGTGGCAGCCCGATGCCTCGCCCAACCTGGCTTCCTTTGTAAACGCCGTGCCTGCTAAGCCTACGCAGGCGGGCAAATCCGCCGCCCTTCCCCTCGACGCCCAACCCCGTCCGCGCGGGCATCAAGGCCAGAATGTATTCGTTGGCTTTCTGCTGCTGATTGGCCTGTGTTATGGTGGTTTGCGGGCTACCTACCAGCCAGGTTTCACCCGCATCTATCAGCTAGAGGGCTTATGGGGCAAAGGCTCCGCTGAGCAGGATTTTCTAATCAAGCCCACGCTAACCTGGCTGAACTTAGTGTTAGTGCTGCTCTTCGCGCTTTCCTTTGCTTTGCTGCTCGTTGCCATCCACACCAACATCCAAAGCATAGTTATTCTGCGTCGCCTATTTGATGTGGCGGAATCGGCAATTGTTGTGCGGGTATTGCTGTACACGGCCTTAGTGGCGGGGTTTGTACTTGGTAAATACCTGTTTTTGGAGTTGATGGGCTACATTTTCGATGTAGCGGATTTAGTAACTATTCAGTACCGCGAGTTTATCCGCACCATCCTGTTTATGGGCTGTTCCTGCCCGCCGTTATGCTCCTGTATTTGGGTCTCAATCAGCGCCTACCTGAGACGGTGCTGTGGGTTTCCAACGGGGTGGTTTCCTTGCTGTTGATTGGTACTGTGCTCCGGGTTGGGCGCACCTTGCATCATAAGACATCCCTACTAAATCTACATTTGTTTTCGTACCTTTGCGCCACAGAAGTGATTCCTTTGATCGTTCTGCTCAAGCTGATCGTTTTTACCTACTGACACACCTTGTACCGGCCTGCACCGGTTCTGCCCGCACCCTCTCCTTATTGCCTTAGATTTACCCTTTTTTCTACCTTATGGCCGAGAGCAAAGACAAACCGGGGACGGGCCGTCATGCCAAGCGTATCTCCAGCATTCTTGTCACCCAGCCAAAGCCCTCTAGCGACGTTTCCCCTACTTTGCCATTGCCGAGAAGTACGGCATCAAGGTAGACTTTCGGGAGTTTATTGAGGTTCAGCCGGTTTCCTACAAGGATTTCCGCAAAGAGAAAGTCAACATTCAGGAGCACACGGCCATTATTTTTACGAGCCGCAATGCCGTTGACCATTTCTTCCGCATTTGCCAGGAGGCTAAAATTGAGATGCCTGCAGAAATGAAGTACTTCTGCATCTCGGAGCAAACGGCTAATTACCTACAGAAATACATCGTGCTGCGTAAGCGTAAGCTTTTCGTGGGCCAGCGGACAGCTGCCGATCTGTTCGATGTCATCAAGAAGCATAAAGGCGAGCAGTTTCTGTACCCCTGCTCCGATATTCGGAAGGATGATATTCCGGAGTTTATGCGGGCAAACAACTTCAAGTTTACGGAAGCAGTTATCTATCGCACTGTAGCCAGCGACTTGTCGGATTTATCCGATGTGAAGTACGATTGCATTGCATTCTTCAGCCCGTCTGGCATCAGCTCGTTGTTCATCAATTTCCCTGATTTCGAGCAGGATGGAACGCGCATTGCTGCTTTTGGCCCCACTACCGCCAAAGCTGTGCTCGAAGCAGGTTTAGAATTAGATATTGAGGCTCCTCAGCCGAATGCTCCATCCATGACGGGGGCTATTGAGGCTTACATCCGTCTGCACCACGGAGCAGATGCCATGAAAGAGAAAAAGAGTAACAAGTAAAGTATCTGAGTAATAGGGTAAGAGGAGCAGCCACTACTGCTCCTCTTGCGTATACGCCGTGAAATGTTCTAGGCAGTTTTTTCGTTACATTTGAAGACGTCCTGCCTGCCGTTTTTCATCTGTTCCTGGCTTGTCGTTTATTGATATGAAGAGAAGTATACTCTGCCTTTGTGCAGTTCTGTTCATGGGTAAAGCTGTAGCTCAGCAGCAGCCTCAGTTCAGCCACTATGGGTTTAACGGCATGTACCTCAACCCTGCATACGCTGGGGTAAAAGGTTACGGTGAAATTACTGCTCTTGGCCGCTCGCAATATATCGGCTACAACGGCACCTTCGATGAGGGCGGCTCGCCTACCACTGCTTCTATTACAGCATCGTTGCCCCTACCTATCTTGGCTGGTGGCATAGGCATCGGTGTCTATCGAGATAGAATAGCACAGCTCAACACAACAAACGTGCAACTGTCTTACTCTCGGCATCTTACCATTGGCGAAGGCCGGTTAGGCTTGGGTATCCAAGGTGTATTTAATAATATCTACCAAGGTAAATTCAGAGCCAACGACGAAAACGATATCTATGTGCCGTTAGAAGGTTCGGATGGGAAGATTGATGTAGGAGCTGGTTTATGGTATGAGGCACCCAGGCTGTATGCAGGCTTAAGCGTTAATAATCTGCTACGCTCGGAGTATAAATTCAATAGCCAGGTCGCTACTAGCGGGCGTTCGGCCCGATATTTGAATGAGAATCATGCCTATCTAACAGCAGGTTACAATATTGACCTGACTTCATCCGTTGTCCTAACACCAACTGTTCTTGTGAAGATGGTATTGCCGGGCGAATTTGGGGATGAGGATAAGTTTTCCCTGCGTAATAACTCATATGAGCTTGGCGCAAGGGCTACTTTCGACGATCGGTACTGGGAGGACTAGGATACCGATCTGGGGACGCGTTTACCGCTTTGGGAGGGATTAGCTTTGCTAAGGATAATGCATTGCGGTTGGGACTAGCTTATGACATAATTGCATTTGGCCAAGATGCGAAAGCATCTAGCTCATTTGAAATAATGTTGGGATACCGGCTGCCAAAACCCGGTTTAAAAATTAAGCCGGCAATCCATACTCCACGGTACAGCTTCTAATTTTAGGGCTTTTAAATAGAAAATAGCCCTTTTACAATGGTTTGCCCATTGTATCTCCATGGGGCATTCAATAAATTGCTGGCCTTCTTCGTTAAGCTGGTTGTGAAAGTGATTCGTAGACAAACTGTTAGTGTTGGCCGATTGGCTTGTTTACGACCGGATGTTTTGCTAGATTTGCCAGCTCGGAAAATTGTAATCTTTGGGTATCGCCGCCTAGACAGTCTTTTTCTTTCTCACATGAACAAGTTTCTCTTATTGCCTCTCGTCGCGCTTTCGACGCTTATCCTGGGGGCTGTGGTTTCGGTACTGGACCGCAAGGCGACCTAGTCGGGGCGGAGGACCGTCCGGAGTTTAACCCGCAGGAAGTTCCCTTCGGTATGGTGCCTTGCCCCGGCGGCACCTTCCATATGGGCCAGACGGACCAGGATATCTCGGCTTCCATGGTGAACATGAACAAGCAGGTGACCATCGCCGGCTTCTACATGGATGAGACGGAGATTACCAATAATGAATACCGTCAGTTTATGAATGCCATCCGGCAAGACTCTATCGATGTACTCGGCGAGGAGTACGTGATGACGGAGCTTTACCCGGATACTACCGTGTGGGTGCGTGACTTCACGTATCACATGGGTGACCCGCTCATGGAGTACTATTACACCCACCCTGCCTTCGATGATTACCCGGTAGTAGGTGTAGACTGGTTTGCCGCTAAGTATTTCTGCAACTGGCGCACCAAAAATAAGAACGCCGCCAACGCCGAGGCTGGCTTGGCTCCCACGCCGAACTTTCGTTTGCCTTCTGAAGCAGAATGGGAGTACGCTGCCCGCGGTGGCCGTGACCTAGCTACTTACCCTTGGGGCGGCCCCTACCTGCGTAACTCGAAAGGCTGCATGCTGGCCAACTTCAAGCCAGGCCGCGGTGACTACGCCTCTGACGGTTATGCCTATACTTCGCCAGTTGGCGCTTTCTTCCCGAACGATTTCGGCCTGTACGATATGTCAGGCAACGTATCGGAGTGGTGTGATGACGCCTATATGGAGGCTTCCGTGCCTGTAGTATGGGATATGAACCCAACTAACCCGGACGACAACGAACCGCGCAAAGTAGTACGCGGCGGTTCTTGGAAGGACATTGCCTACTTCCTTGAGACGGGTACCCGCAACTTTGAGTATCAGGATTCCGCCCGCTCTTATATCGGTTTCCGCACGGCCATGATTCAGATTGGTATGGGTTCCAACGGAGCCTTAAACTAAGCGGTTTCCTTACCCGTTCTGCCGGCTGCGGCTTTTCTCTGACTTGCGTTTCGACTTTTCACAATCACTCCAACTACCTTTTTTCAATCTTTTACAACATGGCAGCAAAGGGCGGTAACTTTTTCTACGATGTGGTGATGCCGAAAATTTACGGCATCGGGGCTGCAGTCGTAATTATCGGGGCTCTATTTAAAATTCTTCACTTGAAGGGTGCTGACGAAATGCTCATCGTTGGTTTGGGAACAGAAGCTCTGATCTTCTTCCTAAGTGCCTTTCAGCCCAATCCCAAAGAAGTAGACTGGTCGTTGGTTTACCCAGAACTGAGCGAGGGGTATGACCCTTCCACTGGCAACCCCAGCTTCCGCACCAACGCTATTGACAATGGAGGCACGGGCTTGACCCGCAAGCTGGACGATATGCTGAAGGATGCCAACGTAACTCCCGAGGCTATTGCTTCGCTGGGCCAGGGGTTGAACCGCCTCAGCACCACTACGCAGCAGCTTTCTACCCTGGGTGATGCTACTAACGCTACCGAAGAATACACTTCGAAAGTTCGTTCCGCTGCCCAGTCGCTCGAGCGTATCAACGAGTCATACGCGCACACGGCCCAGGCTATGACGGCTATGGCCGATGCCACCAATGACGCCCGCGAGTATCACGTACAAGTTCAGAATGTAACCAAGAATCTGGGTGCTCTGAATGCTGTGTACGAAATGGAACTTCAGGACGCCAATACGCACTTGAAGTCTATGAATAAGTTCTATGGCACCCTGACCCAGGCCATGGAAAACCTGACGGAGGCCGGCAAAGAAACCGATCAGTTCAAGCAGGAAGTAACCAGCCTGACTTCGAACCTGAGCTCGCTCAACCGCGTGTACGGCAACATGTTGAACGCTATGCGCGCTACCAACTAATTTGCCAAGATTGTAATGATGGTGCCCGAGCAAACCTTGGGCGCTCTTCTTTCTACTCAGCAGTTATAGACACAGAGAGATACGATGGCGGGAGGAAAAGAAACTCCACGGCAGAAGATGATTGGCATGATGTACTTGGTACTGACTGCACTTCTCGCCCTACAAGTGAATTCAGCTATTTTGCTGAAGTTCAAATTTCTAGATGACAGCCTGATCGGGGTAAACGATAAGACTGCTAAAACCAACCAAGGTGCCGTAAAAGGTATTGAGGAAATTGTAGCTCGTAACCGTAACCAAGCCAAAGACCTTGCTATTCTAAAGCAAAGCGAAGGTGTACGGGAGCGGACGGCTAAAATGGTCGCCTACCTCCGTGACATCCGCACCAAATTGCTGGACGCCACGGAAAACAAAAGCAAGAACGAGTACAAGAATATGGAAGCTGCCGATAAGGTAGCTAACGTAATGCTCGGTGGGGCGGGTAGCCGCAATGGCTTGGGCTACAAGATGAAGGACGAGCTGAATGCTTATGCTTCTGACCTGCAGAAAATGGTGCCCGGCTTTACCGCTCCGGCCCTGGCTCTGGAGCCGAAAGATGACGAGAGCGTAACCGCTGATCAGAAGTCCAAGGACTTTGCTCAGTTGAACTTCGAGAACACACCGGTGGTAGCTGCTTTGGCAGTACTGTCACAGAAAGAAACGGAGGTATTGAAGTACGAGGCTGACGCCCTGAACAAGCTGGCGGCACAGGTTGGCGCTACTACCATCGTATTCGACAAAATAGGTGCTTTTGCTAGCGCTGAGTCGAATACGGTAGCAGCTGGTACTAAGTACAAAGCAGAACTTTTCCTGACTGCATCGGCTTCGGACTTGCGTCCTACCATGACGCTAAACGGTTCGCCCCTGCGTGTTGATCCGAATGGTCATGGCATTGTAGAATTCACGGCTCGCCCTGGTGGCTTTGATGCCTCTGGAAATGCCAAAGCTTCTTGGACTGGCACAATTCGCTTCAAGCAGAACGGCCGCGACACTACCTTTACTAAAAAGGTGGAGTACACGGTAACCAAGCCCGTAATGCAGATTCAGTCGGCATCGGTGCAGGCGCTGTACTTCAAGTGTGGTAACAAGCTAAGCGTACAGGTTCCCGCCTTAGGTGCTCAGTACGATCCTAGCTTCTCGGCTTCGGGTGCTTCTACTATCAAAGGTTCGGCTAAGGGCGAGGTAACCCTGATTCCGAACTCACGGGAAGTGACTTTGAGCGTAAGCAGCGGTGGTAACCCCATTGGCTCGCAAACCTTCCAAGTTCGTCCCATTCCTAAGCCGGACATCAAGTGCATAGTAGGTGGTCGTGAGGCTAATGAAAAGCAAGGCACTCCAATTACGGCAGTACGCAACATGCAGCTGCGCGCTATTGCTGATGCTGGCTTCGCTACCTTCCTGCCCGAGGATGCTCGTTACCGCGTTACTCGTTACGAAATCACGCTGGTACGGGGTAAGCGTCCGGCTATGCCTACCCGTCCTATCAACGGGCCTGAAGCCAACTTGAACGACGTAGTGAATACCGCTCGTGAAGGTGACCGTCTGTATATTGAAGTAAAAGAGGTACAGCGTATGAACTTCCAGGGCAACACGGAAACGGTAAACGTTTCGAAGACCTTCAATATTCCGCTGATTTAAGCGTTCTTACCTGAACCAAGTACTGCGCTTTTTTGATTATCACGGTATGAACAAATTCCTCTCCTTCGCCGCTCTGTCGGCCGGCCTGACGCTGTCGGTGGCAGCCTCGGCTCAGGAACAAGCTACCACCGCGAGCAGCAATGGCTCGTATCGCCCCATTCCGGCCTCGGACATTTTGTTCCGCAAGACCATTACGCGTGCGATTGACCTGCGCGAGAAGCAGAACAAACCTATGTTCTCGGAGGGCAAGGAAATCAGCCGTGTAATCCTGGACGCAGTGAAGCGCGGTGAGCTACAGGCGTATCGGAATGATTCTCTAACCACAACCCTCTCTGGTGCTGAGGTAACCTCAAACATGTCGTTTGTGGAAGCCAGTGCTGGTTTGAGTGATGAGGAGAAGGCCGCTGGCTTCTCTGACAGTGACCTGGGCGGAGGTGACGATTGGGGTGCTCCAGCGAAAAAAGGCAAAGGCAAATCAACAGCTAAGGCTGCTCCGGCCGCGCCACCGAGCTACGAGTATCGCCCCAAGGACATCTACCAGATGGAGATGAAAGAGGATATGATCTTCGACAAGAAACGGTCGCGGATGTATCACGATATTAAAGCCATCACGCTATTGGTTCCCTCTACGCTGAGTGCTAACACGTCTGGTATTGAGAAGCCTATTGGCACGTTCAAGTACAGCGACCTAGTACGAGTGTTCCGGGCTAACCCAGATAAGGCTATTTGGTTTAACCCCCAGAACGACGCTCAGCACAAGAACCTTGCGGATGCTTTCGAACTGTGGCTGTTCAACTCGTACATCGTGAAGGTGTCGAACCCCAATGATGCTCGCCTAGATGAAATCTATGGTGGTCAGCAGCAAGGTATCCTTGCTTCTCAGCAGGCTGCGGCCGATTTGATTGAGTACGAGTACAACCTGTGGAGTTTCTAAAATCACGGATTAACCGGATTACTTGAGGTACACAGAATTAGAATAAACAAAAAGCCCCTGCTATTTAGCAGGGGCTTTTTGTTTATATACCTGATTGTATCTACTAACTTATTCGCTTGGTTCATTGGTGGCCACAGCATCTTGCTGGCTAAAGTATTCAAGTAAGATGCGCGCCTTGGCTTTGCCTACCTCTGTTATCAGTTCATTTTCAGTTAGCTCCTTTATCTTCTTAACAGACTTAAACTTGGTCAGAAGTTTATCAGCCGTAATGGGTCCTAACCCTTTGACATCCGTTAGCTCGGTTTTGAGGGTAGCAGCGTCGCGGCGGGAGCGGTGGAACGTGATGCCGAAGCGGTGCGCTTCGTCGCGCATGCGCTGAATTAGGCGTAAGGTTTCGCTCTTTTTGTCGATGTATAGGGGCAGTGGATCATTTGGAACGTAGATTTCCTCCAGGCGCTTCGCAATGCCGATGATGGGTATCTGTCCCCAGAGGCCAAGGTCTTTTAGCGCTTTAACCCCCATGCCCAACTGGCCCTTGCCGCCATCTACAATGACGAGTTGAGGTAGGCTGGCCCCTTCATCGAGCAAGCGGCGGTAGCGACGGGTCACGATTTCGTACATGGAGTCGAAGTCGTTGGGGCCTACCACGGTCTTGATGTGGAAATGGCGGTAGTCTTTCTTGCTAGCTTTAGCATTGCGGAAACACACCATAGCGGCCACTGGGTTATCGCCCTGGAAGTTAGAGTTATCAAAGCACTCAATGTGTTTGGGCAGCTCGGTGAGGCGCAAATCCTTCTTCATAGTTTCCATAATCCGCACCTCATTGAGGTCCTTACTGCGGTCATTCATGCTCTCCTTCTCCTTGCGCAGGTAGAGTACATTTTTGATGCTGAGCTCCAGCAGCTTTCGTTTGTCGCCGATTTGCGGTTGAGTAATGCTAACTCCAGGCAGCGGCAGGTCGGGCACCGCCACGTTGGTCAGAATCTCCTTGGATTGACTTTCGAACTCCTCCCGCATCTGCATAATCATGGGAGCCAGAATTTCATGGTCGGGTTCGTCGAGCTTTTTCTGTACCTCCACCGATTGGGTGAGGATAATGCTACCATTCATCACCTTAAGGTAGTTGATGAAGGCTGACTTCTCGTTGGAAGCAATGCTGAACACGTCAATGTTGGTAAGGTTGGCATTGACGATGGTACTCTTGGCCTGAAACTCGTCCAGCTTGTCCAGCTTCTGCTTAAGTTGATGAGCCAACTCGTATTGCTGCTCCTGGGCCGCCTGCATCATCTTCTCGCGGAAGTACTGCTTGGGCAAACGCAGGTCGCCATTGAGAATCTGCTGAATCTGCTGGATGTGCTGAGTGTAAGTTTCCTCATCCTGAAGACCCTCGCAGGGGCCTTTGCAGTTGCCCAAGTGATACTCCAGGCACACCTTAAACTTGCCAGCTTCCACGTTCTGAGACGAGAGGTTATAAGTGCAGGTGCGAAGCGGATACAGTGCCCGGATAAGTTCTAGCAGCAGGTTCATGCCGGTTACATTGGCGTAAGGGCCGTAGTACCGGCCGTCACCGGGGCGCTTGTTGCGGGTTGGAATTAGGCGTGGGAAACGCTCATTGGTCAGCAGTAAATAGGGATAGGTTTTCCCATCCTTCAGCAGGATGTTGTACTTAGGCTGGTGCTGCTTAATCAGGTTGTTTTCCAACAAGAAAGCATCCGATTCCGAGTCAACAATGGTGAATTCGATCCGACGGATGTTCTTTACCAGCTGCTGGGTCTTCTTATTATGGTCCTGTTTGGTGAAGTAACTACTGACGCGTTTGCGGAGGTCGACTGCCTTGCCCACGTAAATAATTGTATCCTCGTCGCCGAAGTATTTATAGACACCGGGCCGGTGGGGAAGCTGACGGATTTGTTCCTGTAACTGGGCGTTAGCAGCCATAAGGGGCAGAAAAAACGCTAAAAGAGCGAGGGTGGTAGGAAGTTAGGTACGCAAAGCGTGGCGGCCAAGGTTCAGCCCACGAGTGTAAGAGGCACTGGTTCTAACAAAAAACGTGGCCGGGAAGTCCCGGCCACGCTCTGGAAAATATGCTGGGCTCAACGAGGTGGTTAAATATCTTCCTCGTTGAGGTCGTCCAGCTCTACTTGATTTAGCTTCTGCTCATACGGAATTGTGTCTCGGGCGCCGGCTCCGTTATAGTAGCGGGAGCAGTCAATTTCGATACTCAGGGGCTGAGTCGGCTTCGGGAAAGGACCGGTGTTAATGCCAATGCTTTTATCGGCGTACACTTTGCGCATAAACAATCCATAAATGGGCAGCGCCAAGCGGGAGCCCTGCCCGTAGGCCCCGGTGCGGAAGTGGATACTACGGTCCTCTCCACCTACCCAGGTACCGCACACCAGGTCGGGTGTGAGGCCCATAAACCAGGCATCGGAGTAGTTGGAGGTGGTGCCCGTCTTGGCACCTATTTCGTAGGGGAATTTGAAGCCGCCCTTCAGAATGATGCTAGTACCGCCCTGCTCTTCCGTGGCCCCGCGTAGCATGTGCGTCATCAGGTAGGCGGTTTCTTCGCTTAAGGCTTCCCGGGTTTGGCTGGTGAATTCGCGCAGTACGTTACCGTTCTTGTCCTCAATGCGCGTAACCATCATGGGAGCCGTCCAGATGCCCTTGTTAACAAAAGTGCTGTAAGCGCCTGATAACTCATAAATGCTGACATCGGAGGAGCCAAAGCCTACGGCCGGTACCGCTTCAATGGGGAGGTAATGCCCAACCGCTTGGCGTAGCTAACTACGGTTTCGGGGCCTAGCTTCTGCACCAGCCAGGCCGTAATAGAGTTCATGGACCGGGCCAGGGCTTGGCGCAACGTGAAAACGCGCCCCGAATAACCGCCTTCAAAGTTCTTGGGCGTGTAGGCAGCCCGGCCACGTTCCGCCGGAAAGGTAGTTGCTACGTCGGGGCGTTGGTAGCAAGGGGAGTAGCCTTGGTCGATGGCGGCTACGTACACAAAGGGCTTGAACGTGGAGCCCGGCTGGCGTTTGCCTTGCTTGACGTGGTCGTACTTGATGTACTTGAAGTTGATGCCGCCCACCCAGGCTCGTACTTGGCCGTTCAGTGGGTTCATGGCCATGAACCCAGAATGCAGAAGCCGCTTGTAGTAGGCCAGCGAATCCATCGGCGACATGAGCACCTCCTTTTCCCCACCGTTCCAGGTAAATACCTTCATCCGGTACTTCTTATTAAGGTGGTACTTGATGGAGTCTCGGTTGCCCTCGAAGCGGTTAGTAAGCGACTTGTAGCGTTCCGTCCGCTGAATAGAGGTAGAAAGGAAGTTCGGGATAATGCGCCCGTTCTCGTCGCGCCAGGGCTGCTGGCCTTTCCAATGGGCGTCAAACCATTTCTGCTGCAGCTTCATATGCTCGGCCACCGCCGATTCAGCGTACTTCTGCATCCGCGAATCAATGGTCGTGTAAATCTTCAGGCCGTCGGAGTACAGGTCATGGTCGGTTTCCTTGGCCCACTGCCGCAGCATTTTGCTCACCTCTACCCGGAAATAAGGCGCAATACCTTCGTTCTGGTTTTCAACGTTGTAACGCAGAACAATGGGTTTCAGCGTGTCAGCCTGCAGGGTTTGGGCGTCCGCGTAGCCGTACTTCTGCATCTGGCGGAGCACCCAGTTGCGCCGCGCTTTGGAGCGGGCGGGGTTGTACTTGGGGCTGAAACGGGAAGGAGCATTGAGCACGCCTACCAGGGTAGCAGCCTCCGAGCGGGTGAGCTGCTTAGGCGTTTTGCTGAAGAAGGTTTTAGCGGCCGTATTAATACCAAAGGCATTAGAGCCATAGTCATTGGTATTCAGGTACATGCGCAGGATTTCCCGCTTAGTGTAACTGCGTTCCAACCGAACGGCCAAAATCCATTCCTTGGTCTTGGTGATAAGCATCCGGACGCCGGGAACGTCGTTGAGCTTGCCGTCATTTAGGTCCTCCCGGGTCCGGAACAGCACTTTGGCCAGCTGCTGGGTTAGGGTAGAACCCCCGCCGCCGCTGCCGCCCGTGAGTAGGCCCGCTACTACCCGGCCGGTAGCTTTAGGGTCGATACCGGAATGCTCCTCGAAGCGGGCGTCCTCAGTGGCAATTAAGGCGTCTACCAGGTGCTGGGGAAGGTCCTCATACTCCGCCGGCGTGCGGTTTTCCCGGAAGTACTTGCCCATCAGCACTCCGTCGGCGGAGTAGATTTCCGAGGCCAGCTCACTACGCGGGTTTTCCAGCGTTTTCAGATTGGGCATTCGCCCAAACAGGTTCAGAAAGTTTACGCTAACGGCCAGTACGTACAGCACAGTGCCTAAAACACCCGCGCCGAAAATAATCCATAGCAGGCGGGCCCACCCGGTATAGCGCCCGGCTGGTTGGTTTTACGAAAGGAGGACTTGGTTTTCGTGGCAGATTGAGCCATTGCAAAAAAAGGTGCTACGTGCCAGGGGCCAAGAAAATCCGGTTATAGGAGGCTATAAGACAGCCTTTGAACCGGGGCCACTGGCAATTATTTAGAGTAGTTCTGCTGGTAGAAGCGCTGGTATTCCTCAGGGTTCTGGCTTTGCAGCAGGAGCGGCAAGTTATCAATACTAATCAGGAGGGTTTGGTAACCCGTTCCCCGCAGCTTACTCAGCGGCGACTGAGGGCCGCGCAGTTTCAAGGCGTAGCTCTGCGCCACTTTCACGCCGGGCAATGATTCGATAAGCACTACCTCCTGCCCAGCTCCCAACGGTTGCTGCCGCACCAGCAGATTATTGGCCTTGAAGTACCGGTTGTTGTAAGCACTGAGTTGTTCGGATAAGCCTTGCAGTGCCGGGGCATCCTTGGCTAGCACCAGCACGACTACGTGCGCTGCTGCCGGGGTGGCCTTATAGGGCGTACCTACCGGAGCCGTAGGAGCGGGAGTGCTCGTAACAGGAGGCGTTACCGTAGTAGCAGCGGTGCTGGGTAGGGTAGGCGCAGAAACAGAAGTGTTTCCGGCCACAGGGCCAGGTGGGGTAGTTACAGAAGTAGTTGCGGGGGAGCTGTTTTTGAGGCAGCGGGAGCTTTCTTGCCGCGGGCACGAGCCTGAGCGGCGGCCATTCGGGCTGCTTTGGCCTCATCTACTACCGGTGGGGGAGTGGAGGAGGCAGGCTGGGGTGAAACCTCCGACGGGGGAGTAGTGGCAGGGGAGGCAGGTGTAACGGCGGCTGGCTGCTCTGGCTGAGAGGTGGTAATTGGCGCAGAAGGAGCTGGCGAAGCTGCGGGGGCAGGTAAAGAGGTAGTAGGGTTCGGGGTAACTGGCGCGGCCGGCGACTCATTTTCCCCATAGTAAATCCGCATGCGGTTTTCTACCTCACCCGGCTTGAACACAGATACTACCGGCTTGTCAGTAGAGGCCAGAGCGCCGGTTATCTGCCCCTCGGCCTGCTGCTTGTATGTATTAAGCAGAGTAGCAGCTTGCGGAGCCAACGGACTTTCGGGGTAATCCTTGTAAAACTTCTCTACGGCTGCTTTAGCTGTAAGCGGCGGTTGAGTCCGGATAGTCAGCAGGGTATTGAGGAAGGCAATTCGGTCATTCAGGTCATTTTCGGGGTACTGCTTACGCGCCCGGACCAGCACAGCGCCGGCCTTCTTGAAATCCTGGTTTTTGTAGAAGCTGAAAGCCGAATCAACGAGAACAGCTACCTGAGCATTAGCTACGGAAGTGCGCCGCAGGTATTCTGGGTCGGCTACTAAGCGGGCATAAGAAGAGTTGGGATAAGCTTGGCGTAGACGCTCCGCATACCCTTCGGCCTTGCCCGAATTGTTTTGCTGCTTATAAATCAGGTACAGAATGTAAAGCGTTTCGGGCGTATGCGGGCCCTGCGGATAGCGAGTCAGCAGCGTTTCATAGGTTTCGGCGGCGCGCACTGGCTCCCGAAGCTGCTGGTTATAAATGCTACCCAAGGCGTACAAGGCTTCCTCCGTCAGAGCATCTGACTGTTTGCGCTGGGGCTCCGTTAGAGGAATGTTCTGGCGGTAGCGGTCCACTAGGGTCCGCAACTGCACGGCTGGGTCGGCCTCCGGGGTAGCCGCTGTGCCCAGCCCACCGGCACCGTTTACGGTAGTGCTGGCGTTGCCGGCTATGCTGACCGGTACATTGCCGCCCCGGTTCGTGACCGGCGAGCTGCTCGCCTGACTAACCGTGCGCCAGTTATCCTGCAGCGGCCGGTCGCCCCAGCGCCGGATAAAATCGTTGCGCGCCGTACCTAAAGCAGTGGGGTTATCGAAGTACCACTTAACGCCCGTATTAGCCGCCAGAAAGTCGTCGGTGTTCACTTCCGGCTGCAAGTCCCGGCCCGCGCTAATACCTCCCAGGGCCTGCCCAGAACGCTGCTCCTGCCGGGCCTGCTGGGCCGCTAGCTGCTCCGCAGCCTTGCGTTGAGCATCTACTTCTGCCTGAGCATAAGCTGTTAGGCGGGTACGCAGGGTAGCAGAATCCAGCCGAGCCAAGGCTTGCAGGCTGTCCTGCGTTTCTACAATGGTGAGCTGCTGGGCAAAGTCTTTCAGAATGGCTGCCCGCTCAGAAATGGCCGCGTATTCTGGCGCCTCGCGGGCAGAGCCTGCACGGTGCTGTCGTAGTAGGCGGCAGCCAGTCGGTATTTCTGTAGGTTTTCGTAGTAAATCCGGCCGCTGAGCAAGTACACATACGACTTTTGCACTCGGTTTGTGGAAGGCGTGCGGGCTGCTTTTTGCAAAAGGGCCAGCGCCTCGGGGTAGCGCTGCTGACGGTATTCCAGCCGCCCCATTTCGTAGTAAATCTTGTCGCGGTACTCCTTGTTCTTTGTGTCCTTGAGCAGCTTAGCGAAGTACTTGTCCAGCCGGGCCCGGTCAGTCTGGTTCAGGTCCGACACCTGGCCAAGCATGAGCTTGCTAAAAAAGTCCAGCTCGTAGGGCGGGTTCTTCTTCAGAATCTGGTTGAGCTGCGCGTACGCCTTTTTATCCTCACCCTGGGCCTGGTACAGCTGGGCCAGAATGTAGCGGGTGCGCGACTGTTCATTCTTGGGCTCGATATAGGGAATAGCTTTTTCCAGGTTCTCAATGGCTCGGGCCTGCTCGCCCGTGAGCAGGAAAAACTCGGCCCGCGTCAGGAACAGCTCCCGTGCATTACGCTCTGTGCCTTGTTCTTTGTCCAGCAAATCCGATACGGCCGCTGCATTTTCCAGCTCCTTCGTGGCCAGGAACGTGCGCATCAGCCAAATCAGGGCCTCGTGGCGGGCGTTGTTATCCTTGCTGGTGGTATTGATGTACCTGAACGTCTTAGCCGCGTCCTCATACTCGCGCTTGTAGTAGCGAGCCTTACCCACTAACAGGTAGCTGTCATCAGTCCAGTCGGAGCCCGGGCGGTGCTGGATGGGTAGGGAGGCCTTCTTGATGATGTCATCTAGGTCGGCCGTGACCGTAGTTACCGTGGCATCGTTCAGGGTAGGGAAAAGCGGCAGAACGCGGTTGTAGTCGTTAACGCGGGCCTTATATAAGGTTGCCTCCGTAGCCAGCATTTTCTCTCGGGCCAGAAAATACGCGTTGTCGCGCGCCACCACATTATCGTACGCGTGCCCAATCAAGGACGGACGCTCGGAAGCACATCCAGCCAAGCCCGCCGCCAGCAGGAGGAAGGCAGCAGTGGGAGCGGAAAGCAGGCGTAGAAGCGAAAAAGTTGTCGTCGTCAAAGCAGCAAAGAGCTCAGGGCGAAAGGTGCAAACAGAAAACACAGCGGCCCCGCCGAATCGTTCGGCCGCCGGGTGTTTCCCACAACGTAGCATGGTAGGTAAAAGTACAGGTTTCTGCCCGGACCCATCATTGTCGGCAGTCCAGGGCCAACTCCTAACGCTGCGCCGCGTAGTTTTGCATCACTCACCGCTACCCCCGCCTCATGTCCAGTCCCACACCTTCGCCCCCCGGCGCCCCGACTCCGAGGGCAATTCCGACCGAATGCGTGCCTTCGCCCGCTATTCCGGCATTGCGGTTCAGATGATGGCAACCATTGGCCTGAGCACTTGGGCCGGTTACTGGCTTGATAAGCACTACCGCACCGAGACGCCCTGGTTTACCCTGGGCCTGATGCTGCTCGGGTTATTTGCCGCCTTATATAATGTCATTCGCTCTGTTACTAGGGAACAGTAATGAGCGACACTACACCTTCTATTGCCATTGCTGAGCTAGAGAAAGTGCTGCTTCTCTCTTTACAAGCTCTGAAGCACCAATACGGGCAGGACGGTCATATTCCACTAGAACAGGATTTCTATTGGGATATTCCTAAAGAACAACTCTACCTCGTGGAGGAGAACCCTGAGGACTTGACCATAGGCCAGCTCAGTGACGATTGGCGGACTGTTCAAGAAGCGTCCGAGGAGGATTTCACCTCATTTGACCTGCTAAAAGCTTCCCATCTGCTCCGCTATATCAGCCATACGCACCCTCTCCTCTACTTGCCTTGAAGCCTTTCCTTCGTCCCTACCTACTCTTCTGCCTGCTGACTGGGGCAATCCTGTACGCCCTGTACAGCCAGTTTGGGCCGCGGGTCATTCATCCGTTCACGCCCTACACATTTGCCTTCTTCGCCATCCTGACGTTTCTGACCTACCGCGTCACGGCCCGGTTGGTGCAAGCCAATCCCGATAATTTTATGGTAGCCTATTTCGGGACCATGGTAGTACGCCTGCTTTTGTCCCTGACGCTAGTGCTGGTGTACCTTTTCCGGGGCGGCGGTAAGGAAGGCGACGCCCGCTGGGCCTTCCTCGGGAGCTTCTTCATCCTGTATTTTCTCTTTGCTGGGTTTGAAGTCTGGAGCGTTCTGAGTAACTTGCGCCCGTTTTCAAAACCGGGTGAAAATACAAAATGAAGATTTTGTGCATATAGCCCTAAGCCCCTCTGAATGAAGCGCTTACTTTTAGCTCTCTTCTGCTTCCTATCGTTCTCGGTGTACGCCAACGAACCGGCGGCTACTACCGCAGAAGCCACCGACACGGAGGACTTCAAACCCGGTGAGATGATTTTGCACCACATCGGAGACGCCCACGAATGGCATTTTGCTACCCTCGGCGGCGGAGAGCATGGTACGCACCTCACGATTCCGCTGCCCGTTATTGCCTACCGCCCCACGCAAGGCTTGAGCGTATTCTCCTCTTCTCGCTTGGCGGAAGGTAAAGTCTATGACGGCCTGAAGCTGGAGCACGAGCACCTAGTATCAGAGGATGGTAGCAAGGTATACGACTTCTCGATTACCAAAAACGTAGCCTCCCTGATGCTGAGCGCCGCGCTGCTGCTCCTCGTTTTCACGGCTGTAGCTCGTGGTTACGCCAAGCGCGGCAGCGGTGCCCCCGCGGCATTCAGTCCTTCTTCGAGCCTATTATCGTGTTCATTCGCGACGAAGTAGCCAAAAAGTCGATTGGCCCGAAGTATGAGCGCTACATGCCTTACTTGCTGACGATCTTCTTCTTTATCTGGTTTAACAACCTGCTGGGCTTGCTGCCAGGCGGCGCTAACCTCACCGGTAACATTGCCGTTACCCTGACCCTGGCTGTCCTGACGCTGCTCATCACCCTGTTCAGCTCCAACAAGAACTACTGGCACCACATCTTCGCTACGCCCGGCGTACCCAAGGCCCTGCTGCCCATCATGATTCCGGTAGAAGTGATTGGCATCTTCGTGAAGCCCTTCTCCCTCATGGTTCGTTTGTTTGCCAACATCACGGCCGGCCACATTGTAACCCTGAGCTTTATCTCGCTCATCTTCATCTTCCGCAACATTGGTGTTGCCCCAGTTTCGCTGGCTTTCGGCTTGTTCATCAACACGCTGGAGCTAATGGTAGCCATTCTGCAGGCCTACATCTTCACCCTACTGACGGCCATGTACATCGGTGGCGCGGTAGAGGAGCATCACGACGCTGATTACCAGATAGGTGGTGGCGACGCTGCCGAGCCGGCTCACGGCCACTAAGCCTTTCTCACCCCTGATTTTTTTGTTTTTCATTCCCCACAAACCTCTTTTTTATGCTTCTTTCTCTGTTGTTGCAGGCCATTACTAATTCTGCTGGTCTGGCCGTATTCGGTGCTGCTATTGGTGCTGGTCTGGTTGCTCTGGGTGCCGGTCTGGGCATTGGTCGTATCGGTGGTCAGGCTATGGAAGCCATTGGTCGTCAGCCGGAGGCTTCGGGCAAGATCCAAACTGCCATGCTGATCGTAGCCGCTCTGATTGAAGGTCTGGCGCTGTTCGCAGTAGTAGTCTGCCTGCTGATTTCGTTCAATCTCTAGGAATAGAGGTAGTACACGAGCAGCCCGCTGCGCGCGTCGCTTCAGCGCACGGCGTAGCGGGCTGTCTTGGCTTTTCCGGTACCAGCCGGCGGCCTTAAGCTGAGGCGGAACTTCCGTCTCCACCGCCCGAGTTACCGGTACCTATCACTCACTACCTACTAGTTTCTACGATGCAAATTGTAACGCCCGAATTTGGCCTTATCTTTTGGCAGCTAGTGATTTTCGGCATCGTGCTGCTCTTGCTGCGCGCCTTTGCCTGGAAACCAATTCTTAGCTCGCTGAAAGAGCGTGAAAGCTCAATCGAAGGTGCGCTGCGCATGGCCGACCAGGCCAAGCTGGAAATGCAGCAGCTAAAGGCGGGCAACGAGAAGTTGCTGGCCGAAGCTCGCATGGAGCGCGACCGTATTTTGAAAGAAGCCACCGACGTTTCTAACCAGCTCATTGAGCAGGCCAAGAACAAGGCTACGGAAGAAGGTAGCCGCATGATTGTGCAGGCGCGCGAAGCCATCCAGAACGAGAAAAACGCTGCCTTGGCCGAGGTGAAAAACACTGCTGCCAAGCTCTCCATTGATATTGCCGAGCGCATCTTGCGCCGCGAACTGGCCGACCAGCCAGCCCAGCAGCAACTCGTGGACTCGTACCTGCAAGAAGTAAAGTTGAATTAGGTTGTTGGGGTCTTGGGGCTTAAGATCTTGGGTTATCCTGACCCATTGCTTTATCCAAGACCCTAAGCCCCAAGACCCTAAGATCCCTAACAATGTCTGAACTACGAGTTGCCTCCCGCTACGCAAAGTCGTTGCTGGATCTGGCCGAGGAGCGCGGCGAGCTGGAAGTAGTAAAGCAGGACATGGACCTGTTCAGCAAAACGCTGAATGAGAACCGTGAATTGCGCCTGCTACTCCGCAACCCCATCGTGAAGCACGACAAGAAGCTTGCTATTCTGCAGGCCGTGTTTGGCGGTAAGGTGTCGGCCCTGACGGAGAAGTTTTTCTCTATTGTAACCCAGCACAACCGCGAAAGCGCGCTGGAGTTTATCGGCTCCGAGTTTCTGACCCAGTACAACCTGCTGCGCGGCATGCAGGCGGCGGAAGTAACCACCGCTACCCCGCTAACCGCGGAGCTGCGTGAGCACCTTCGGCAGGTAGTGCGTCAGCAATCTGGCCTGGCCAATGTTACTCTCACGGAAAAGGTAGATGCCTCGCTGATCGGCGGCTTTGTGCTGCGCATCGGCGACCGGCTAATTGACGACTCCGTGAGCTACCGGTTGCGCAAGCTGCGCAACGAATTCTCGAAGAATCCCTACCAACCCCAACTATAACCCACCATGGCAGAAGTACGTCCGGATGAAGTATCCGCCATTCTGCGGGAGCAGCTGTCTAACTTCAAAACCGAAGCCGAACTCGAAGAGGTTGGTACGGTTCTGCAGGTAGGCGACGGTGTAGCCCGCATCTACGGCCTGGGCAAAGCCCAGTCGGGGAACTGATCGAATTTGAAAACGGGCTCCAAGCCCTTGTGCTGAACCTTGAAGAAGACAACGTAGGCGCCGTAATGCTCGGCGACTACTCTGAAATCCGGGAAGGTGCTACGGTACGTCGTACCAATAAAATTGCTTCCATTCAGGTTGGTGACGGCATTATTGGCCGCGTGGTAAACACGCTGGGCCAGCCCATCGACGGTCGGGGCCCCATCCAGGGCGCTACCTACGATATGCCCCTGGAGCGTAAGGCTCCCGGTGTAATTTATCGTCAGCCAGTAAACGAGCCCATGCAGACCGGTATCAAGGCTATCGACGCCATGATTCCAATCGGCCGGGGCCAGCGCGAGCTAATCATCGGCGACCGTCAGACGGGTAAGTCGACGGTAGCCCTTGACGCCATCCTGAACCAGCGCGAGTTCTATGAGCGCGGCGAGCCGGTTTTCTGCATCTACGTAGCCGTAGGCCAGAAAGCCTCCACCGTAGCGCAGGTAGTAAACGCCCTGACCAAAGGTGGTGCGATGGACTATACGGTAGTGGTATCGGCTTCGGCTTCTGATCCGGCTCCCATGCAGTTCTTCGCTCCCTTCACGGGCGCTGCTATCGGTGAGTTCTTCCGCGACACGGGCCGTCCGGCCCTGGTGGTGTACGACGACTTGTCGAAGCAGGCTGTGGCGTACCGCGAAGTGTCGCTGCTGCTGCGTCGTCCTCCCGGACGTGAGGCCTACCCTGGCGACGTATTCTACCTGCACAGCCGCCTGCTCGAGCGCGCCGCGAAGATCAACGCTTCCGACGCCATTGCTCAGGACATGAATGATTTGCCCGACAGCATTCGTCCGCTCGTGAAAGGCGGTGGTTCGCTGACGGCTTTGCCCATCATTGAAACCCAGGCTGGTGACGTTTCGGCGTATATCCCGACCAACGTAATTTCGATTACGGACGGCCAGATCTTCCTCGAAACCAACCTCTTCAACTCGGGTGTGCGTCCCGCCATTAACGTAGGTATCTCGGTATCGCGCGTAGGTGGTAACGCCCAGATCAAGTCGATGAAGAAGGTAGCCGGCACGCTGAAGCTTGACCAGGCGCAGTTCCGCGAGCTGGAGGCCTTCGCTAAGTTCGGCTCGGACCTGGATGCTTCAACCAAGCTCACAATTGAGCGGGGCCGTCGTAACCTTGAAATTCTGAAGCAGCCCCAGTTCTCGCCCCAGAAGGTAGAGGATCAAGTTGCCATCATCTACGCCGCTACCAATGGTCTGCTGGACTTGGTGCCAGTAAACCGGGTGCGTGAGTTTGAAAAGGAGTTCACCCAGGTGATGAACACCCGCTACCCCGAGGTGCTGAAAGGCCTGAAGGCTGGCAAGCTCGACGACGAGACAACCGGCGCTATCCGTCAGGTTGCCAAAGATCTGTCGGCCGCTTACGCTTCTAAGTAATTACTAATGAAGAGTGAGGAATGAGGAATAAGAAATGGGGAAGTACGTCGTGACACCGTTATGGCTTGACCTCAGTTCTTCATTTTTCATTCCTCATTCTTAATTCGAAATAGATGGCTAGCTTAAAAGAAGTTCGGAGCCGCATTACGTCGGTGCAAAGCACGCAGCAAATCACCAAAGCCATGAAAATGGTAGCGGCGGCCAAACTGCGTCGGGCCCAGGACAACATCCTGCGCATGCGCCCCTACGCCCAGCGGCTCAATAGCATTCTAGGCAACCTGACGGCTTTGGCTGGCGAGGATGTGGTGAGCGAGTACGCGGAGCAGCGTGATGTGCGCCGGGTGCTGATCATTGCCATTACCTCGGACCGGGGTCTGGCTGGCGCGTTCAACAGCAACGTGTTCAAAGGCGCTAACGCCGTGATTCAGGAGCGCTACGCGGCCCAGGCCGCGGCTGGCAACGTAACCGTAATGGCTATCGGCCGCAAGGCTCACGACTACTTCGGCAAGCGCCTGCCCCTGCTCGGTGACTACCAGCACGTCTTCACCAAGCTTTCCTTCGATACCGTCCGGGAAGCGGCGGAACAGGTCATGGACGGCTTCCGGGCCGGTCAGTACGACGAGGTGGTGATGGTGTACAACGAGTTCAAAAACGTTGCTACCCAAATCATCCGGACTGAGCAGTTGCTGCCGCTGGTGCCCACCGAGCAGCCTACTAACGCGCCCGCTACCTCGAATGTGGACTACATCTTTGAGCCCTCGAAGGAGGAAATCGTGCGGACCCTGATTCCTCAGTCGCTGAAGGTGCAGCTCTACAAGGCAGTACTGGAAAGCAACGCCTCGGAACACGGTGCCCGCATGACGGCCATGGACAAGGCCACCGACAACGCCGGCGAGCTGCTGAAACAACTGAAGCTAACCTACAACCGGACCCGTCAGGCCGCCATCACCACCGAGATTCTCGAAATCGTGGGTGGTGCTGAAGCCTTGGCTGCCAGCCGGTAAGGATATAGCTCAGACATTACTGAAAAGGCCCGCTTTCGCAAGGAAGCGGGCCTTTTCGTGCTGTTGCTGTGCCGTTAGAATAGTTGTAAGGGCGCGACCTTTCGCGTTTCATCGTAGCCCGGCTACGTTGGTTGTTCAAGGGGAATGAAATCAGCTGCGATGAGGCGCCAAAGGTGCGCTTTTACAGCTGCATGTACTGGCGCTTGGCCAGTTCCTTGCTGGGCTTGGGCGTTGCGGGGTGCTGCTCCAGCAACTCCACCACCTTGTCGGGGGTAAGCTCCGTGAAATCCTTGATGACGGCAAGAGGGGCCTGGAAGTCAGCGGCTTTCAGAGTGGTAGTTAGGGTGATGCAGCGCATACCCGCTTTGTATGCGGCTTGCTCACCCATAATGGCATCCTCGAATACCAGGCAGCGCTCCGGCGGAATGCCCAGTTGCCGCGAGGTAGCCACGTAGGTATCAGCGTGGGGTTTGCCGCGGTCCACGTCGTCCTTGCCTACCACCACATCAAAGTAGCGGCGCAGGTCTAGGTGGTCGATGATGTAGCCGATGGTGTCGGCGGCAGAGCCAGTGCCGAGAGCAATTTTAAATCCGGCGGCGCGGGCGGCCTGCAGAAACGCGGTGAGGCCAGCCGTTTCGCGCCGCTTGTCCCAGTACAGCACCCGGTACAGAAACTCGCGCTGGGCGGCGTACTCCTTGAGCTGCTTATCGGGGACGGGATGGGCAAAGACGGTTTTAAGAATGTTAGTAGCCGGCATTCCGTTGAGCCGGTTCAGCAGTTTGCGGGCGTTGGTGGTCAGGCCTAAGTCGCGAAACAGCAGCTGAAAGGCTTTGGCCTGGAAGGCCGTGTTGTCGATGATGGTACCATCCATATCGAAGATCAGCGCGTAGGGCTGGGGGGTAGCAGGCATAGCAAAAAGGATGAGGAATGCAGTAAAGCAGCAAGAACGACGCGCCGGCAAGTCAGACGCCAGCGGAACGCCCATTCTTGCCTACGCGCACGGGGCGGTTTTGACTGTGGACGAGCTGGTTCCCCGGCCGCGCGGAGTATCTTTGCGCCCGCCGAATCCGGCGCCGCCCGCAGGGTAGCGTCATAACGTCCTGTCCACTTTGAAGAAAAAGAGTTTGAGCCTATTGCTGGCCGCTACGCTGGCTGTACCTGCCCTCGCACAGAAACAAGGTAAACCCCTGGACCGCCCCAAGCTGGTGGTCGGGATTGTGGTTGACCAGATGCGTTACGACTACCTCTACCGCTACTGGAGCAAGTACGGCCGCGGCGGGTTCCGTCGCCTGCTGGGGGAAGGCTTCAGCTACGAAAACGCCCACTACAACTACGTGCCTACCTACACCGGGCCCGGTCACGCCAGCATCTATACCGGCACTACTCCCTCGGTGCACGGCATTATTGGTAATAACTGGCTGGTGCGCGAGGAAGGCAAAGGCACCTACGTAACCGAGGATAAAACCGTGCAGGCGGTAGGCGGCTCGGCGGCGGCTGGGCAACAGTCGCCGCGCCACATGCTGACGACCACCATCACCGATGAGCTGCGCCTGGCTACCAACTTCCAGAGCAAGGTTATTGGCGTCTGCATCAAAGACCGGGGCTCCGTGCTGCCGGCCGGGCACGCGGCCAACGCGGCCTACTGGTACGATGGCGGCAACGGGGCGTTTATTACTAGCACCTTCTACACCCAGCAGCTACCGGAGTGGGTAGCCAAGTTCAACGCCGAAAACCGGGCCGCCAAGTACCTGGATCAGGCCTGGAACACGCTGCTGCCCATTGCGCAGTACACCGAAAGTTCCCCCGACGACGTGGCCTGGGAAGGAGCCTTTAAGGGCGAAGCCAAGCCCGTATTCCCCCACGACCTACCGACGCTGAGCGCAGCGCCCACCACGGCGGTAAAAGGCAATATGGAAGCCGCCGGCGAGAAGGCGCCCACCGCTACCCCCCGCAACCTAGACCTGATTCGCTCCACGCCCTTTGGCAACTCCCTGACCCTGGACTTTGCCCTGGAAGCCATGCGGGCCGAGCAGCTGGGCCAGCGCGGCCAAACCGACTTTCTGGCCCTGAGCTTTAGCAGCACCGACTATGTAGGCCACCAGTTCGGGCCCAACTCCATTGAGGCCGAAGACACCTACCTGCGCCTGGACCGGGACCTGGAGCGCCTGTTCGCCACCCTCGATAAAACGGTAGGAAAGAAGCAGGCCCTGGTATTCCTCAGCGCCGACCACGGAGCGGCCCACTCGCCTAATTTCCTGATTGACAAGAAAATACCGGCTGGTTCTGTGGGTCCGGGCCTGATGCGCGACTCCTTGCAGCAGCAGCTGGTGCGTCTGCACGGCCCCGGTAAGTGGGTGCTCAGCTACGAAAACCAGCAGGTATACCTGAACCGGCCGCTGCTACGCGAAAAAAACCTTGACCTCTACCAGATGCAGCGCGAGGTGGCCGGCATCATGCTGGGCTACGCCGGCGTTACGCGGGCCCTGGCCGCTGAGGATGTGCAGAAGTCGCACTGGGAAAGCGGGATGCTGATGTACCTAGAAAATGGCTACTTCCCCAAGCGCTCCGGCGACGTGCTGGTGATTCTGGAGCCGGGCTGGCTGGAATCGTATCAGTACCCCGTTAACAAAGGCACCACCCACGGCTCCTCGGGTAGTTACGACACGCACGTGCCGGTAGTATTCTGGGGCTGGCACGTAAAGCACGGACAGTCATCGGCTCCGGCAAAGATTACCGATATTGCGCCCACATTGGCCCGCTGGCTCCATATTCAGGAGCCCGACGGGTGCACCGGGCAGCCGCTGCCCGAAGTACTGGGCTTTTAATTTTTGGCCATGAGCTGTTAGCTACTGGTTGCTAGCTTTCCGTTTAACGAAGCCCGCAGTCAGCAGCTAACAGCTCATGGCTGGTCATAACACGTTTTCATTCTCTCAATTTTCAGCTAATAGCCAACAGCTAACAGCTAACAGCTACTAAAAAATGGCCCATTTTAACCCCTGGCACGACGTAGAGCGTGGCGAAGACGCTCCCAAAGTTGTAAACGGCATCATTGAAATTCCGAAAGGCTCGAAAGGCAAATATGAGCTGGACAAAGACAGCGGCCTGCTCAAGCTGGACCGCGTGCTGTTCTCGGCCGTGCATTACCCGGCAGCCTACGGCTTCATCCCGAAAACTTACTGCGACGACAAGGACCCGCTGGATATCCTGGTGCTCTGCTCCGTGGATATCGTGCCGATGTGCCTGGTAGACGCCAAAGTAATTGGTGTGATGCAGATGATTGACCAGGATGAGGAAGACGATAAAATCATTGCTGTGGCTGCCAACGATGTGTCGGTGAACCACTACAACGACATTGCCGACCTACCCCCCATACCCTGCTGGAAATGCAGCGCTTCTTCGAGGATTACAAAGCCCTGGAGCACAAGCAAGTAAGCGTGGAGCGGTTCATGGGCCGTGAGGATGCCTACCGCATCATCGAGGACAGCATTAAATTATATGAGGAAACCTTCCCGAAAGGCAACCCCCAGAACGAGGTAGACGTAAGAGAGGCCCTGAGCTAATCTGAGTACATAACCTCTCTACACCCATAGCAGCGCCCGATGGTCTACCTGACCGTCGGGCGCTGCTGTGTTTTGGGGCCCGCGGAAGCCTGGCAAGCTCA
Organism: Hymenobacter sp. 5516J-16; assembly: GCF_022919335.1. Lineage (NCBI taxonomy): Bacteria > Pseudomonadati > Bacteroidota > Cytophagia > Cytophagales > Hymenobacteraceae > Hymenobacter > Hymenobacter sp. 5516J-16. The sequence continues at coordinate 2,746,394 of NZ_CP095058.1, forward strand.
AGCGTAGTATCCTTTCGGGCTTCGCTTAGCGTATGAAGCAGGGTATGCCGACACAGCCCCCAAAGTCCAATGTTCTAAAATTTCTCTACGAAAACAGCCTCCTACTGGTGGGCGGTTTGCTGGTGCTGGTTACCCTAATTGGGCAGCTCTTTACGGGGTGGCACGACTATAACTCGGAGCTGGAGGACATGGAGCTGCTACCTCTTACCCTGGGTGCGTACGCGCAATCTGGACACTTTCTGGAGGCTACGTTTGAGAATTGGGAAAGTGAGTTTCTGCAGATGGGCCTGTATGTAGTGCTGACCATCTGGCTGCGGCAGCGGGGCTCCTCTGAATCCAAGAAGCTCTATGAGGAAGAGGAAGTGGATCAGGAACCCAACCCAACCAAGGAAGATGCCCCTGGCCCCGTGAAGCGCGGCGGCTGGCAGTTGGCTTTGTACCGCCGGTCGTTAAGCATTGCGTTTTTTCTGCTGTTTTTCGGGTCTTTCTGGCTACACGCCAAGGGCGGTGCTGAGGTTTACAGCATTGAGCAGGTCCACAATGGCAAGTCCGCCGTTGGTACCCTGGACTACATGACCACCAGCCGGTTCTGGTTTGAGTCGTTTCAGAACTGGCAGAGCGAGTTTCTTTCCATCGTGTCCATTGTGGGGCTGTCCATCTTCCTGCGTCAGCATGGCTCGCCGGAGTCCAAGCAGGTAGACGCGGCCCACACCGAAACCGGGAAGTAGTCCGCTCCAGTATATTCGGGGATGGTGAAGGCGGGTGCCAGCTCACCCTGAGTTAGCGCGTATGCTGTCCGTTCGTTTGTTGCTTCCGTCTGCCCGTGCCCATGCTCAGCGCCTCAGACCACTGACAGACGCCTTGCTGTACAGCAGCACGTGGCTGTCGTTGGCGGCACTGGGGCTGATGTGGGCCACTTTTTTGTTCTGGCGGGTTCACATTCCGCCGCGGCTGGGCGCCCTGATCTTCACGGCTACTCTTTTCCTATACAACCTCGATAGTGTGCTGCCTTACAAACACGGGCAGCAGCCGGGCCTCTCGAAGCGTAAGCAGTGGATGCGGGGGCACCGCCGGGAATTGCTAGGGCTAGCCGCAGTAGCCGGCCTAATAGCGGCGGGCCTGTTCCTGACCGATGCGCGTCTGAGCATTACCTTGTTCTTGGGGCATCTGGGCGCTATTTCGGTGTTGTACTCCATGCCCCTGGTCAAGTACAACCGGCGGTGGTGGGCCCTACGCGACCTGCCCCTGCTGAAGGTCTTCCTGATTGGCTACGTCTGGGCGGCCGTCACCGTCTGGATTCCGGCCTTGTACCTGGGGCGCGGCCTACAGGAGCCGGTCGTGCTGATTTTATTTGGGCGGCGCTTTCTGTTTATTCTGGCCCTAGCCTTTGTGTTCGACATCCGCGACTACACCAAGGACCGCCTGACGGGCACCCGCACTTTTCCAGGCGTCTTCGGGATTCAAGCCACCAAGCTCCTAGCCCTGGCTGCGCTAACCACAGCAGCTCTGCTCGTGCCGCCAGGAACTCCGGCCGGCCACGACTTCGTGCTTCTAATGCCGCTGCTAGCCGCCGCGGCCGTTATCTGGTTTGCTGAGGAGTCGAGGCCTGATTACTACTTTGCCCTGCTCACCGACGGGGTTATGCTGGTGCAGTTCCTGGCGGTGTGGTGGGCCAGCACGGGAGTGGCTGCCAGGTTACTGTAACTTTTTCTACCCCGGATACCACTGCACGAAACTGACGGTTCAGCGGATTAAAGGCCGGGTAGGGGAGTTGTGAGTTCCTGCAGCACGGGCCAATAAAGCGGATAAGGTCGCCGGCCACCAGGCCCGCTTCGCCGGTTTGCTGAGCGGCTTGGTCGCCGGCCCGGCCGTGGGCATATAAGCCCAACAGGGCCGCATCGAGGGGCGAGAGGCGCTTGTCGGCGCGCAGGGCTAGCAGCAAGCCCGTTAGCACGTCGCCGCTGCCGCCGGTGGCCATGCCGGGGTTGCCAGTGCTGTTAAAGTAAAGTGTGCCATCTGGGGCCGCTAGGGTAGTGTAAGCACCCTTCAGCACGCAGTAGCACCCATGCTCCCGCACAAAGGCGCGTAGTTGCTCCAGGCGGTGGTAATCGTCGCGGGCGGGTTTGCCCACCAGCCGCTCAAACTCCTTGGGGTGGGGGTAAGCAAGGACTCGCGGGGTAGTAGCTTCAGTAAGCTGGGGTTGGCCCCGAGTAGGTTTAGCGCATCGGCGTCTAGCACTAGCGGCACTTTGGCCTTGCGCAGCAGCTGGCGCAGCACTTCGCAGGTGGCGTGCTCCTGCCCCAGCCCCGGCCCGATACCAATGGCGGCGTACGGTTTCAGGTCTGGTAGCTCGGTCACGAAATCGGTGGCGGAGTCGGCCAGGGCCATGGCTTCCGGGGCCGCAACCTGCATAATGGGGTAGCCAACGGCCGGGGTGCGCACGGTAAGCAGTCCAACCCCACCCCGCAGGCAGGCCTTTGCTGCCAGTACGGAGGCCCCAATTTTACCGCGGCTGCCCGCCAGCAGCAAGGCGTGCCCAAACGTGCCTTTGTGGCTGAACTTACTCCGGGCAGGTAGGCGGCCCCGAATGAAGTTATCATTCACGAAGTAGATATCCACAGGGGCGTTGTGGATAAATGCGGGGTCGAGGTGAATAGGTAGCACCTCCCACTGGCCAACAAACTCTGCGTTTTGGGGCAGTAGAAAAGCCAACTTGGGAAGCTCAAAGCTGACAGTGTGGTGGGCTCGTACTACCAGGCTGTCTGGGCTCTGCGGAGCGTCCGTCAGTAACCCAGACGGCATGTCCACGGCCACAACAGTAGCCTCCGACTGATTGAGGTGCTTTACTAGCGTTGCTGCTGCGCCGGTTAACGGCCGGCTCAGGCCGGTACCAAACAGGGCATCAACTACCACTGCGCGAGCGGGGAGCTGCGGCAGTGTTTCCGGCTGTATTTCATGGCAAGGCAGGCCCGCCGGCAGGCGCTGACGGTTAAGCGTAAAATCAGCCGAGGGCTGGGCAGCGGGCAGCGTCCATACCTGGGGCTGGTAACCCGCCTCGTGCAACTGGCGAGCAATGGCCAGCCCGTCGCCGCCGTTGTTGCCGGGGCCGCAGAAGATGTGCATGGGCCGCTGGCTGTGAGCGGGCAAACGCTCCTGCAACCAGTGGCAGAAAGCCGTGGCCGCCCGCTCCATCAGCTCCGCGGAGGTAATGCCCTCGGCTAGTAGGGTGGCCGCATCAGCCTGGCGGGTTTGGGCGGCAGTAAGTATCTTCATAGCAGGAAGTAAATTGACGGTAGCCGGGAAGTATCAAAAATCGGGGCAAGCTAGATCAAGGCAATAATTCTGTTATATCGGTCCTGCTCAGCTATATCGTTATGACAGTGTATTCTTTCCAGACAGCCGGGTTTAGCCTCGATGAAGCCGGAATACTTTTCTTGTCTTGCGTAATCGACTCCGCCGTAGAAAACTTCCGTCTGGTTCGGCGCGTTTCCTACCTATTAACCCCTCGAACTACGTATTCTGGCCCATGCAAACCTGGAACGATGTAATCCGGCTCGCCAACCACGGCAGCCCCGCCCCCGAAAAACGAGTAGAAAAAACCGATGCTGAGTGGCGCGCCCAACTCACGCCCGAGCAATACCACGTAACCCGCCAGCACGGCACTGAGCGGGCCTTCACGGGCGAGTACTGCGAGGCTCACGAAGCCGGCCTGTATGCCTGCGTGTGCTGCGGCACCCCGCTCTATGATTCCCGCACCAAATTTGAGTCGGGTACGGGCTGGCCCAGCTTTACTCAGCCCGTGCAGGAAAACGCCATCCGCTACAAGAAGGACACTAGCTACGGCATGACGCGCGTAGAAGTACTCTGCAACGTCTGCGATGCTCACCAGGGCCACGTCTTCCCCGACGGCCCGGCCCCCAGCGGCTTGCGCCTGTGCATCAACTCGGCGGCCGTGAAACTGATTAGCGCAAACGAAAAAGTAAGCTAGCTACTCCGGTTCATCTATACCATGAAAAAGGCCCCTCGCTCCACGCAGAGGGGCCTTTTTCGTAAATACCAAAGCTCCTGATCTAGCGCCAATGGGCCGCCAAGCAGCGCCGGTAGTGAGCCTGTTAATTTTATCCCGATTTTCGTGGCCCGCCAGCCCGAACTGAGCCGGAGCAGGCGTTGTTACTAGTCTTTCCCACCCTTTTTTCCTACCCGCCCAATGTCCCTTCTTTTCACTGACTTTGCCAGCTGGCAGGCCCATTGCGCGGCTACCGGCGAACCGCTTCACCAACCCGTTTTAGCCTACGAGGTAGAGCAGAAAGGCCGCACGGAAGAGGAAATTTGGAACGGCCTGCAGCGGGCCTACGATGTAATGCGCGACGCCGTGCACACGGGCCTTACCCAGAACATGACCTCCCGCTCGGGCATGGTAAACAACGGGGCCAAGAAGATTGCCGCCTCACCCGTAACTGTATTGTCGCCGGAGTTCAAACAACTGGTTACCCGGGCGCTGGGGGCTAAGGAGGTTAACTCGTGCATGGGCCGGGTAGTAGCGGCCCCAACGGCCGGTGCCTCCGGTATTCTGCCCGGTGTGCTCGTGACACTCCAGGATTTACACAAGCTCGAAGACCGCACCATTCTGGAAGGGTTACTAGTAGCGGCCGGTATTGCGCTGATTATCGAGCAGAATGCCTCCCTGGCTGGTGCCGTAGGAGGCTGCCAGGCCGAAACTGGTTCGGCGGCCGCCATGGGTAGTGGGGCCATTGTGTACTGCCTAGGGGCTCCGTGGAAGAAACTTTTGCCGCCGTTGCCATTACCATTCAGTGCATGCTTGGCCTGGTTTGCGACCCGGTAGCTGGCCTCGTAGAAGTGCCCTGCGTGGTGCGTAACGCCTCGGCAGCCGCCATTGCGTTCAGCTCAGCCCAAATTGCCATTGCCGGCGTCGACCCGGTGATTCCCGTGGACCAGTGCGTGGCTGCCTTAGGCGAGGTAGGCCAGAGCATGGAAACTCGCTACAAGGAAACGGCTCTGGGCGGCCTTGCCAACACCCCAAAGGCCGCGAAATTGAGAAGATGGTGCTGGTGCAGGACGTACAGATTTTGCCCGACGAAGACGCGAACTAGCAGCTTTCTAGAAGTGCACGTGAGGCCCGAACCGAGGAATGGCTACCCGCCAATAGGCAGAGTAGCCGTTCCTCGGTTCGGGCCTCACGCTTGCGTTTTAAATAGGCTTGGTTACGGGGGCCATGGTGAGCTTGGCCAGGTAGTCCACGGCACCGGCGTACTTGATTCGGAGTTGCTGGTACTGTTCCCAGGCGCCCTCCACATCGGCCTTGAGTGGGATGCCGGCCTTGCTGAGCTGCTCGCAAGCATCCTCGAAGTCCTGGCGTTCAGGGTCTTCCAAGGGTTCCTTGCCATCCACGGGAGTGGGAGCTTTGGTTTGCGCCTCAAATTTGAAAAAGCGCGACACCCGATTAATGGCCACGCAGCCCGCCTTAAAGCAGAGGGTGATGTTCGGGGCATGTGACATTTCAACTGCGCTGATGAGCAGGGCCGCGGCATCCAGAATAATAGCTGCGGCCATTACCCAGGAGCGGCCCGGCTGAGGCGAGCGGAAAAAGGAAAGCACCGGTAGGGAAGTATGAGTCTCCTCAATTTCAACAAACCATTCTTCCCAAATTTCCCACTGCTCCCGGTCGTCCTGGAGCGAGCCGCTACGGTTGAGCCAGCACAGCAGCTCCACGGCCGAAGCCTCGGTGCCCGCGCGCAGCTCCAGCCGGGCAACTACCAATTCTCGCCGCGAAAAAGCTTGGTAGATGGTAGGCAGATAGGAAATCAGCAGGGTCATTAGAAACAGGCCCAGCGTAGCTTCGGAATAGGACATGAAGCTAGCCGTAAAGCCCTCCGTGGGCTCCTCGGAGCCTAGCGTAAGCAAGGAGCTGTTGCTGAGACGGTAGCACCGTTCCAGGCTGCCTTCGTCCAGCGCCCAAAATATAATGGTGTACCCCAGACTCACGACGCCCAGCCACACAATGGGCAGGGCCACCAACCCTACTGGGGCGTACAGGGCCATTACTTTGTCGCGTTGGCTGTAGGTGCGGCCTAGCTTGGCAATGGCCGTAAACGCGCGCCGAAGTCCGGAAAACACCCAGTTGCTGAGCAGCACCGACTCGTTGCGGGGCAGCACAAACGAGCGAATAGCCGCCAGTACTGTCGTAATCACCAAGAATACTCCGGCCCCGAAAGCCAGTATCCGTAATCCCATTTCCAGCATAAAGGCTTTGTACAAAGTAAGCGGCACTGCTGCCGGTTGCTGTGTACTGGCTTCTGTATGACAGGGTTGGCAACAACTCCGCAGATTACGCTCGTACGAGCAAGCGCTGCACTAGGAAGCCGCTTACTTTCGCTCTTTCCAGAGCTGCCGGAACGTTTTGGGAGCTACTTGCACGGCGTCGCGGCGCTTGCTCCAACCCACCTCGCCCAGTAGGCGGCTGAGTACCCAGTTTTTAGCCGAAGCCGGGGCCAGGTCCCAGACCCAGCGGTGCTTCATGCCGTGCAACCACAGCGAAATAGCCCGTCGCTCCTCCTTATCGGTTAAACCCTCCTGCACGCTCTGCTGGCGGTTTCTAAGCAGAATGTTATGAATCGGAATCTTAACCGGGCACACTGAAGTGCAGGCCCCGCACAGGCTACTGGCGTAGCTCAGGTGCTTGTTTTCGGCCATGCCCGAGAGGTGGGGCGTGATAACCGAGCCGATGGGGCCGGAATAAGTAGCCTCGTAGGTGTGGCCGCCAATGTTCTTATATACCGGGCAAATGTTCAGGCACGCCCCGCACCGAATGCAGTTCAGGGCCTCGCGCTTGTCGGGCTGGGCCAGCAAGTTGGTGCGGCCGTTGTCAAGCAGAATTACGAACATTTCCTCCGGGCCGTCCTTTTCCAGGGGTTGGCGCGGGCCGGTATAAATGGTGTTGTACACTGTAACCTGCTGGCCGGTGCCGCTGGTGCTAAGTAGGGGCCAGAACAAATCTAGGTCCTGCAGCCTTGGAATCACCTTTTCAATACCCGCAATGGCAATGTGGGTTTTCGGGAAGGTAGCGGAAAGGCGGGCGTTGCCCTCGTTTTCCGTCACGCATACGGCACCGGTATCGGCCACCAGAAAGTTACCACCGGTAATGCCTACCTCGGCCGTGGTGTACTTGTCGCGGAGCAGGTGGCGGGCCGTGAGTACTAGCTTCTGCGCATCGTCGGTGTACTCAATGCCCAGGTGCTTCACGAAAATGTCGGCAATATCGAGCTTGCTCAGGTGCATGGCCGGCGTCACGATGTGGTAGGGTCGCTCCCCGTTCAGCTGCACAATAAACTCGCCCAAATCTGTCTCCACCGACTCAATACCACGCTTTTCGAGGTATTTGTTCAGGTGAATTTCCTCAGTAGTCATGCTCTTGGCCTTCACCACGGTGCGGGCCTTGCGACGCTCCATAATCTTACCCACCTCAAACAAGGCCTCCTCCGCGCTCTGGGCCCAAATAACCTTGCCGCCTTTAGCCGTGAACTTCTCCTCAAACTGCAGCAAGTACTCATCGAGACGGTTAATGACCTGGGTTTTGAGGTAGGAAGCCCGCGCCCGCGCCAGTTCGTGGTCCTGGTAGAAGCCCAACCCGGTTTGTACGGCCGCGTTGTACTTGCCAATGTTGAAGCGAATCTTGCGCCGGTGCTCCAGGTCAAAGGCCTTGCGGTCCGAATCGGTGAGAAACTGGTGGGCTTTGGTAAGGGCGAGGGGAGTGGTGGTCGTCGGGTTCATGGCAGCACAAAGTACAACAGGTTCTTAGCAAAGATAAAAACCCGCCGGGCCCCAGGAGGTTCGGCGGGTTTTTATTTTGGTTAGTAAGAAGGGAAAGAGGAAGTAAAAGTCGTCATGCAGAGGCGCAGCTGTAGTCGAAGCATCTCTACCGCTGGCTAACGTATAACGTCAGCACACGAGATTCCTCGCGGGGCTCGGAATGACGTTCTTTTTGCCCGTCACTTCCTTACCTGTCACTTTTCACCCAGTACCTCTCTACTTCTTATTCGAGTCGACGATGATGCGCTGGTCGCGGTTGGCCAGGTCCCAGGCGGTGTAGAACACCAGGCGGGCGCGCTTCTCCATTTGCGGAAACTCAATTTTGTCAACTTCATCGCCCGGGCCGTGGTAGTCATCGTGCACGCCGTTGAAGAAAAAGGCCACCGGAATACGGTGCTTGGCGAAGTTGTAGTGGTCGGAGCGGTAGTAGAAGCGGTTCGGGTCCTCGGGGTCGTTGAAGCGGAAGTCTAAGTCCATTTGGGTGTACTTCTGGTTCTGATCCAATAGCACCTGGTGGAGCTGGGAGCTAAGCTTGTCGGAGCCGATGACGTACACGTAGTCACCCTTGCCCTCGTGGTCCTTATCGGTGCGGCCCACCATGTCGGTGTTCAGGTCGACCATGGTCTTTTCCAGCGGGAAGATGGGGTGGTCAGTGTAGTACTCGGAGCCGAGCAAGCCCTTTTCCTCGCCCGTTACCGTCAGGAACAGCACGCTGCGGCGCGGACCACGGCCTTCGGCCTTGGCCTTGGTGAAGGCTTCGGCCATTTCCAGCACCGTTACCGTGCCCGAGCCGTCATCGTCAGCGCCGTTGTGCACCTCGCCATTGATAATGCCGATGTGGTCAAAGTGCGCCGACAAAACCATGATTTCGTCCTTCTTGTCGGTGCCTTCCAGGTAGCCCAGCACGTTTTCGGTGGTGAAGTCTTCCGTCTTCTTTGCGGCTTTTACCGAAATCTTGGCTGGCTTGAATGGGCCTGCCACCGGCTTGCCAGCCGTATTTACGCTAGTAGTGTACTTAGTTACGGCCGGAGCCGTGGCGCCGAGCATCTTGTAGCCTACTGCCGGCGACACAAAAAATGCCGTGGCGCGGGTCTGGCCGGGAGCGGCATCCTTGAAGGCAATGCTGGGGCGGCTGATGTAAGGCGTCATGCGCGCCGCCATCTTCTCAAAGTTGCTGTTGGGGTTAAAATCTACGAAGAAGACCGAGCGGGCACCTTTTTGGGTGGCCATCTGCAGCTTGGCCCGGTAGTCCTGGCCCCATTTGCTACCCTGCCCATCCTTGCCCAGCAGGGCAGTGCCTTTGCTGTTCTGGGGCTCACCAATCAGAACTAGCAAGTCTTTGCCTTTTACGTCGCCGAGGGCAGCGTAGTCGGAGTAGCCATCCTGCTCGATGCCGTAGCCGGCAAATACTGGCTGAATGGCCGTTTCCTGCGCGAAACCAGTGCTGCCAGCCGCGTAGAAATCTGTCAGCCACTTGTAGGTTTGACCGCCCACTTTGAGGGTAGCACCATCGGCCCAGGTGCTGCGCACCATGGTGAAGTGCTGCAGGTAAGGGTTGTCGGAGCCCTGCACCGGACCCTGCAGGCCCAGTTCCTTGAAACGGTTGGCAATGTACTCGGCGGCCATTTTCTGGCCTTTCTCACCGGTTTCGCGGCCTTCGTAGGCATCTGAAGCCAGCACAGTCAGGTGCTGGCGCAAATCGGCCTGGGTGATGCTCTCGGCGTAGGTACGAGCAAAGTCGGCGGTAGCAGCTGGGGCCGCTTGGGCAGGCGCGGTTTCGGCCGTAGCGGCGGGCGCTTCGGTTTTATTCTTGCGCTTTACCTTGACCTTGGTTTTCTCGGGCGCCTGCTGAGCTACCGCGGAGGTAGCTACGCCTGCTGCCAGCAAGAAGGCCAGAAAGGAGGTTTTCTTCATTAGAAGGAAAAGATTGGGTAGGAAAAAGTGATTTGAGGACTGGGTGGCTAAGTAGGTTGGTGCATGGGTGAGTAGTGAAAAGATACGCCATCCTGAGGTAGTAGCTGTAAGACTTTACCACGTCAGCACAACCTCGTCACAACGACTCGCTCCAGTTGAAAAGGTCCTTTGCTGAACTCAGGATGACGCTCACTAAAGCACCACCTCACTCATTCACTCAGTCACGCATCCACCACTTAGGGTTGCATGATGAGCACGGAGGCGTAAGCGGCCACACCTTCGCGGCGGCCCACAAAGCCGAGCTTTTCGGTGGTAGTGGCTTTGATGCTAATGTCGTCGGGTTCGATGCCCATCACCTCGGCCAGCACGCGCTGCATCTGGGGGATGTGCGGATTGACCTTGGGCGCTTCCAGGCAGATGGTGGAATCGATGTTGGAGATGCTGTAGCCGCGTTCCTGGAGCAAACGCACTACCTCCGAGAGCAGGCGCTTACTGTCGATGCCTTTGTACTGCGGGTCGGTATCGGGGAAATGAAAGCCGATGTCGCGCAGGTTGGCCGCGCCCAGCAGCGCGTCGCAGATGACGTGGATGAGCACGTCGGCATCGGAGTGGCCGAGGGCGCCGTGGGTGTGAGGCACCTGAATGCCGCCGAGCCAGAAAGGCAGGCCTTCCTGAAGTTGGTGAACGTCGTAGCCGAAGCCAGTCCGGATTTTCATGGGGTAGGGGAAGTAGGAAACAGGGTAGCAAGGTACGGCACCAGCGCCGTTGCGCTACGGCAAAAAAAAGCAACGGCCGGCAAAGTAAAACCGCGTTTCACCCGTCAAGCAGAAAGGGCCACTCGCTACGAGGTAAAAAGAATAGCAGAAAATTAATGGAAACTAGGGAGTCGTTAAAAGTTTCCATTGTATCTTTGCACCCGTAGTCATGGAAATCAAAGACCGAATCTTACACGCAGCCATGGGCCTCTTTACCCGCAATGGGATTAAGAGCGTGTCGATGGATGATATTGCTACCCACTTGGGTATCTCGAAAAAGACGCTTTACAAGTGGTTTGAAAACAAGGACCAGATTGTATCAGCTGTCATCAGCAACCATTTAAACGGGGTTCAGGGTGAGTGTGAAGGCATTATTGGCCATGCTCTCAATGCCGTGGACGAAATGGTACAGATGATGGATTGGGCCAAGCGGCAGTTTGCCAACGTGAATCCCACGGCCATTCATGACCTGCGCAAGTATTACCCCGCTGCCTGGAACCTGTTTCATGCCCACAAGAACAAGTACATCCTGAGTCAGATTCAGGCCAACCTGCGCCGGGGTGTAACCGAAGGCCTCTACCGTGCCGACCTCGACATTGAGGTGCTCTCGCGCCTGCGCCTGGCCCAGATCGACGTGCTGTTTGACCCCGAAATATTTCCCCACGCCCAGTTTGACCAGCCCCGCGTGCAGATAGCCTGCAACGAGCATTTTCTGCTGGGCATGGTAACGCTGAAAGGCCACAAGCTCATTAACGAGTACCGTCACGTGACGGAAGAAGAATAAGCTCTAACACCTGCTTTCCGATATGAAGAATAACCTCCGCGTTTTGTTGCTGGCCGCCGGGCCGGGGCTGCTGGCTCCGGCCAGCGCCGCGCTAGCCCAGACGCCGGCACCCCGGCCAGCCGTGGCCGGCCAGTCGGCGCCCCTGGGCGACATGGCCTTGTCTCTGCAACAGGCCGTTGACTACGCTATTAAAAATAAGTCGTCGTTGCTGGCTACGCGCCTAGGCGAACAGACGGCGCGGGCGCGGGTCGGCGAGATTAAGTCGGCGGGTTTGCCCCAGGTGAACGTGGCCGCTAACCTGGCCGACAACTTCAAGCTCCAGAAGAGCCTGGTGGATTTTGGTGCCTTCGCCGGTGGTTCAACAGCTACCCAACTAACGCCCACCGATATTGCCGCAGCCCAAGGCGGGCAAACCGTCAACCTGTCGACGGTCGTGTTGCCCTCCGAGCCCGCGCCGCCTCAGGCTTTGGCTTTCGGCCTGCAGTACGCCGGTAACACCAGTGCCTCGGTGTCGCAGCTGTTGTTCGATGGTTCTTACCTGATTGGTCTGAAAGCCGCCAAAGTGTACGAGCAGCTCGCCAAAAAGCAAACCCAGCAGGCAGAAATTGAGGTAGTGGAGCAGGTAAGCAAGGCCTACTACAGCACCTTGGTAGCCCGGGAACGGCTGCAGCTGCTAGCCCGCAACGTGCAGCGCCTCGACACAATTCTTTACCAAACGAATCAAACCTTCAAGGCTGGTTTTGCCGAGAAGCTGGACGTGCAGCGCCTGCAGGTGCAGCGCAATAACCTGGTGGTGGAGCAGCAGAAAGCGGCTCGCCTCACTGACCTGAGCGTGGCTCTGCTGAAATTCCAGATGGGCCTACCCCAGGACCAGACCGTGCAACTCACCGACTCCCTCGGAGCCGCCGTAGTAGATGCCGGTGCCCTGCGCCAGCGCCTTGGGGTAGCCAGCCCGACTACGGGTGGCGGTGTGAGTGGCCTGGCTGGCGTGCCGAGCGCCCCGGCTCCGGCCACTGGCAATACCGATGCGCAAAACCGCCAGGACCAGCAAACGGCCCTGAGTGGAGCGCGCACGGGCCAGTTGGCTGCCGCCTTCAACTACAATAACCGCATCGAATTTAGCACGCTGGAAACCCAGCAGGCACTGGCGGGTCTCGATTTGGCCAACCGCCGGGCTGGCGCCTACCCCCGTCTGCTGGCTACGGCTGCCTATGGTTTCACGGGTTCGGCTAATACTGCCGGCGACCTATTTGCCTTCCGTGGGCCCGACTCCCGGGCGGCAAATGGCTTCCCGAACCAGAACTGGTTTGGCTTCGGCAACGTGGGCCTGAGCTTGCAGATACCGGTGTTTGATGGCTTCCGCCGCAAGTACCAGGTGCAGCAGGCGCGCATTGCCCAGCAAACCATTGAGCGGGGCTTCGAAACCCTGCGCCAGAGCATTGACTTGCAGGATGCCCAGAGCCGCACTACCCTCGTGAATGCCCTGGATGTGCTGGACAACCAGAAAGCCAACTTGGAGCTGGCCGACGAGGTAGCCCGCGTATCGCGCATCAAGTTCAAAGAAGGCGTGGGTTCCAACCTAGAGGTAGTAACCGCCGAAACCTCCCTGCGCGAAGCCCAAACCAACTACTACGCCGCCCTTTACGACGTGCTGGTAGCCAAAGTGGACCGCGACAAAGCTACTGGCGAGCTGTACAACCAAGCCAAGAAATAAGCTGTTGGCTGATAGCTGCTGGCTGTTAGCTTTTTCCTCGGAACTTCTCCCTACGACTTCCTATGAACTTTTCTCTAAACAAAGCTATCAGCTATCCGCTAGTAGCTATCAGCATATTCACGGCGGCCTGCGGCGGTCAGAAAGACCCGAAAGCAGAGTTGGCCGAGCTGAAGAAAGAACAAGCCGCCAACCAGGCTAAAATTGCTGAGTTGGAAGCCAAAACTGGCGCCAAGGCCGAAGGAGCGGCTGCCCAGACCACGCCCGTATCCGTCATCAACGTAGCGCCCGAGAGCTTTAAGAGCTACCTGGAGCTGCAGGGCCGCGTTGACTTCGATCAGAACGCCACCGTAGCCGCCCGCGCCGCCGGTACCCTCACCAGCTTGCGCGTGCAGCGCGGCGACCGGGTAAGCAAAGGCCAGACCCTGGCTACCGTGGACGCCAGCATCCTCGACGCCAGCATTGCTGAGCTGCGCACCCGCATGGATTTGGCCCGCGTGGTATACGAGAAGCAGGACCGCCTCTGGAAGCAGCAAATTGGTACCGAAATTCAGTACCTGCAGGCCAAGAATAACTACCAGGCCTTGCAGCGCAACCTCAGCACTCTTAACCAGCAGCGTGCTCTGTATACCGTAGTCGCTCCGTTTGCGGGCACTGTAGATGATGTGTTGCCCAAACTGGGCGAAGCCGTAGCACCCGGCGCGCCGGTAGTAAAGCTCATCAGCAGCAGTGGCACGGGCAAAATCCTGGCGGATGTGTCGGAAGCTTACGCCTCCCGCATCAAGGCCGGCGACAAGGCCCTGGTAACCATTCCGGACCTGGGTAGTGAGGAACTGCCCGCTACCGTGCGGGTGGTGTCGAGCACCATTAACCCCACCAGCCGCACCTTCACTACTGAGCTGCGCCTAAGCGGCAACAAAGCCGGCCAGTTGCGCCCCAACATGGTGGCCAACGTCCGCATCCAGAATTACGACCGTCAGAATGCCACCGTGCTGCCCGTGGACTTGGTGCAGAAGGATGAGCAGAACAGCTACGTGCTGGTAGTCAGTGAGAAAGGTGGCAAGAAAGTGGCTGCCAAGCGCGTTATCCAGACCGGCCAGACCTACAACGGCAAGGTGGAAGTAACCAGCGGCCTGCAGGCTGGCGACCAGGTGATTTCGGCTGGCTACCAGACCCTGAACGAAGGTCAATTGGTGACGATTTAACCGGCGTCACCTCAACCGCCAAAAACCCAACAACATGCAGGACATAGAGAAAGAGTTTGGGCCGACCAGTTGGTCGATTAATAATAAAACCAGCATTTACATCATCACGGTGCTGCTGTGCGTGGCGGGGATTTTTGCCTACATCAAGCTGGGCAAAGAGAAATTCCCCGACATCGTTATTCCGCGCATCATCGTGGCCACCATTTACCCCGGCACCTCGCCGGCAGATATTGAAAACCTGGTGACGCGCCAGCTCGAAAAGGAGCTGAAAAGCGTGAACGGGGTAAAGAAAATCAACTCCACCTCCAACCAGGACTACTGCATCGTGGACATCGAGTTTAACTCGGGTGTGGACGTGCAGTACGCCAAGCAGTTGGTGAAGGACGCCGTGGACAAGGCCGCGCCCGAGTTGCCCAACGATTTGCCTTCGCCGCCCACGGTTAAGGAAATCAACATCTCGGAGCAGCCCATCATGTTCGTGAACCTGAGCGGTAACCTGCCGGCTGTACAGTTGAAAAAGTACGCCGACGACTTCCAGGATAAGATTGAGGCCCTACCCGAAATTACCCGCGTGGACATCGTCGGGGCCCTTGATCAGCAGGTGAACGTGGATGTGGACCTGAACAAGCTCCGGGCTTCACGCCTGAGCTTCTCGGATATCAGCAATGCCATTGCCCGTGAAAACGTGACCATTTCGGGCGGCTCCGTGGATGTGGGCTCTCAGAAGCGGGCCGTGCGCGTGGCCGGCCAGTACGTGCGCGCCGAGGACATTGCCGATATTCAGGTGAAGAACCTCAACGGCGCCGCCGTGCGCCTCGGCGACATTGCTACCGTGGAGGATGGCTTCAAGGATCGGGAGTCGTACGCCCGCCTCGATGGCAAGCCCGCCATTACCCTGAACGTAGTAAAGCGCCAGGGTGAAAACCTGATTGACGCTTCCGACAAGATCAAGGCCCTGGTAAAGGATGCCGAGAAAACGCTGCCTAACGAGCTGAAAGTGACCATCACGGGTGATACCTCCAATGACACTCGCGTAACCCTGCACGACCTGATTAACACTATCGTTATCGGCTTCCTGTTGGTAACGGCCATTCTGCTGTTCTTCATGGGCACCACCAACGCCATGTTCGTGGGCCTCTCGGTGCCGATTTCGATGTTCCTGGCCTTCTTGATCATTCCGGGCTTCGACTTCTCCCTGAACATGATTGTGCTCTTTGCCTTCCTGCTGGCCTTGGGCATTGTGGTGGACGACGCCATTGTGGTAATTGAAAACACCCACCGCCTCTTGCATGAGCACCCCGAGCTGACCACCGAAAAGGCCGCCAAATTTGCGGCCGGGGAAGTATTCGTGCCGGTACTGGCCGGTACGCTTACCACGGTGGCGCCCTTCGTGCCGCTGATGTTCTGGCCCGGTATTGTGGGCTCGTTCATGTACTACCTGCCCGTGACGCTCATCATTACCCTGATGTCGTCCCTGGTGGTGGCCTTCATCATGAACCCGGTATTTGCCGTGAGCTTCATGGAGCGCGAGGAGCACTTCGAGGAAGACCTGCACAGCAAACCCAAGCTGAGCAAAGGCCTCCTTATTGCCGTAGGCGTACTGGTGGTGCTGGGCGTGCTGTTCAACGTGCTGGCCTTCGGTGCTACCCCAGAGGTAGGTCCCGACGGCGAAACCAGCGGCTTGATGGGCCACTTCATCGGCAACATCTGCCTGGCCCTGGCCGGCTTCATCCTGCTCGATAAGTTTGTGCTGGTGAAGATGATTGCCTGGTTCCAGACGCGCGCTTTGCCGCGCTTCCAGAACGGCTATGCCAGTCTGGTGCGCTGGGCTATCAGCCACCCGGCCCTGGTGATGGTGGGCGTGATTGTGCTGTTCGTTGGCTCTTTTGTGGCCATTGGCATGCGCAGCCCTAAGGTGGACTTCTTCCCTAAAGGCGACCCGAAATTCATCTATACCTACCTGAAAATGCCGGTGGGTACCCGCGTAGAAATCACGGACTCCATCACCAAAGTGCTGGAAAACCGCATCTATGGCGTCGTTGGCCGCAATAACCCCGACGTAGAGTCCGTCATCAGCAACGTGGCCATTGGCGCCGGTGACCCCGGCGACGCATCCTCGTCGAGTGGTACGGCCATGTCGAACATGGGCAAAGTGGCCGTGGCCTTCAAGGAACTTAGCGACCGGACCGGACCAGCGACCGGTACCTACATGGATAAAATCCGGGAGGCAGTGAAAGGGATTCCCGGCGCCGAAATTTCCGTCGACCAGGAAGCCAGCGGCCCGCCCCAGCAGAAGCCCATTGCCATTGAGGTTATCGGCGACGATTACCCCACCCTGGCTAAGCTCAGCAAGAAAGTAACCCGCTACGTTGATTCGCTCAACATTGGTGGGGTAGAAGCCCTGCGCTCCAACTTGGAGGATCGTAACCCGGAAATTGCCGTGAACATCGACCGGACCCGGGCCAACCGGGAAGGCATCAGCACCGGCCAGATTGGTTTGGAAGTGCGCACGGCCATTTACGGCGCGGAAGCCAGCAAATTCAAAACCCCCGACGATGAGTATCCCGTGCAGGTGCGCTACGCCAAGCCCTACCGCAACGACGTGGATGCCATCATCAACTCCCCACTGACCTTCCGCGACGCTACTGGCGCCGTGCGTCAGGTGCCTATTTCGTCTATTGCCCAGGTAAGCTACGGTTCCACCTACGGCGGCATCCGGCGCAAAGACACCAAGCGCGTCATCACCATCAGCTCCAACGTGCTCAACGGCTACACCGGCCCCGACGTGGTAGCCAACATCCGCACGGCTCTGCAGTCCTTCCCCACGCCGGCAGGCTACACCATTAAAATGGGTGGGGCCGAGGAAGACCAGAAGGAAACCACCGACTTCCTGCCTATGGCTGGTCTGGGTGCTCTGGCCCTCATCTTCCTGATTCTGGTAACGCAATTTAACTCGTTTAGCAAGCCGGTTATCATCCTCTCGGAAGTGCTGTTCTCTATTGCGGGCGTGTTCTGGGGCCTGGCCATAACGGGCATGAACATCAGTATCGTTATGACCGGGGTAGGCATCATTGCCCTGGCAGGTATCGTGGTGAAAAACGGTATCCTACTCGTTGAATTCACCGACATTCTACGTAGCCAGGGGATGCCCCTGCGCGAAGCCATTGTACTGGCCGGCCGCACCCGCCTGAATCCGGTAATCCTGACGGCTACAGCCGCTACGCTGGGTTTGATTCCGCTGGCAATTGGCCTGAACATCGACTTCTACGAGCTGTTCGCTTCCGGCAACCCGCACTTCTTCATTGGAGGTGAGTCGGTCGTATTCTGGGGCCCGCTGGCCTGGACCATCATCTTCGGTCTGGTGTTTGCTACGGCTGTTACCCTGCTGGTAGTGCCGGTGATGTACCTGATGAGTGAAAGCCTGAAGCTGCGCCTCAAAAAGACCCCTGAAACCCCTGCCTCCGATGAAGAGGTAGCGGCTGCCCGCCCTCCGGTGCTGGCCGAATACTAGGGCTTCTGACGTCCTCTGCCCCGGCCCGGACTTATTACCTCGTTGCACCCAACGCGGAAGTCCGGGCCGGGGCCGATGGACCGCAGCTTTCTAGGCACATTCCCTGATTTTTCTGGTGGTGCTTGCAACCATGCAGCCGGGTCCAGGACTCCTTCGCCCGAACGGGCGGGGTAGCAGCTGACCTACCGGCCCGCTTTGTTTGCAAGCCCCCTTTTACCCTGTCGTTTCCCCCGTATGTTCACCTCAACGACTACCGCCCCCAAATCCATTCAGCAGCAAGTACTGCGCATTATTAGCAAGCGCAAGGCCATCAAGGCCCGTCGCCTGCGTATCGGTAGCAGCCTCAGCCAAGAGCTGGGCTTTGACACAGTCGACGTTGTCGACATTATCCTGGAGTTAGAGCGTAACTTCCACATCACCATCCCCGACGAAGTACCCCTGGCTACCGTTGGTGATTTCGTGGACTATGTGGCCTCGCACGCCAAGGCTGCCTAAGCAGCCAGAATCGGATTATTGCTGGTCAGGCTAGCCTACCAGCCTTATCGGTTACGTTATCAACTGGTACTGTTTCTGACCCACGCAAAAGCCCCCGCGGGACGGCAACTCCTAGGAGTTACCGCCCCGCGGGGGCTTTTGCGTGGGGAAGGCTGAAACGTTAGCGAACGTTGCCGCCTGGGTCGCCACCACTAGCACGGCCCGAGCTGGCGCTTAGGTGAGGCTCCCGGCTGCTATCGGTGGTGTTGCCGGCCGTGTCAGTGCGGGGAGTAACGTTTGTTGCTGGGGTAGCATCAGTGATGCTGGCTGGAGCAGGCTTGCTGCTATTGGGCGAGCTAATGCCAGAATCAGTGTTAGCTGACGAGGTGGTGCCAATAGGAGGTGCTTCTACCGGAGGCATGGAGGGGGAAGCCGCTACTTTGTCTTCCACAATCACGGCATCCGAAACCAGGGAAGGCCGAGTTCTTTCCCACTCCAGAAACTTGTCCATTTCTTCCTTGATGGTGGTGCTAAACCAGGCAACCAAGGCCACGTCATCTAGGAGGCCCAGCACCGGAATAAAGTCCGGAATGACGTCAATGGGGCTTAGAAAGTAAATGGTAACCGCTACGGCCGCTATAACGGTGGTAGTTGGTAGGCCCGTGTATTCTCCCGAAACCGAAGTGCGGATCAGACGAAACAGGGTTTGGAGCGTATCCCAGGCCTCGTGGGCAATAGAGCCTACGTCGTTCTTTTCGCTAGCTTTCTGGTAGGCATCATTCAGCAGCTGCTTCATGCGCGTAGGCTTCTTGATGTATTCTTCAGCCTTGCCAACAAATTTTTTGAAGAGGGGCGAAGAGGCAATATGTTCGCCGTTAGGGGTTTGCTTGTCCATAGAGCGTAAGAAGAGAAGAAGTGGGAAAGGAGCAGACTGGTGCCCCAGCGGTGTGCTATACTCCGTTAAAGTAAAATGGTTTTCAGCCCCAAGATCGGGGCAAAAACAAAAACGCCCCACTTGACAAAGCGGGGCGTCAGAAAAATCAGGTCGGAAAAAGCTTAGTGGTCTACGCGGCCAGCGGCGTAAAAATTGCGGCTGTAGTAGGCCTGATTGAGGGAGCTTACCATAACTCCACCGTTGGTAGCAGAGTGCACGAACTTGCCATCTTTCAGGTAGATGCCGACGTGGTAAATCGGCTGGCCGGGGCCCCGACGGAAGAACACTAGGTCGCCGGTTTGCATCTCCTCTTTCTGCACGTGCTTTACGCTGCTGAACATGGAGCGGGAGCTGCGCTGCAACGTAATGCCGTAAGCTTCTTTAAATACACGGGTCACGAAGCCCGAGCAATCGGTACCGCTTTTGCTGTTGCTGCCGTAGCGGTAGGGAGTGCCCAACCACGATACCACCGTTTCCAGCAATGATTGGTCGGCCGTATAAGTAGCTTCAATGCCTAGCTGATGAGCTGCTTTGTTGTAGGCAACGGAATCGGAGGCGGTAAGCAAGCGGGGCTCCTCCGAGCCGGAGAGTAAAGTGCTGATGAAGGAAGCTTCCTGGGGGCTGGCACTGCTGAGGCAGCGGGGCGAGCAGAGGAGCTGTCGAAGAAAAAAGAGAGGACCATCGAGGCCGCGGCGAGGCAATAGAGAATGCTGTTTTTCATTGTCCGTCGGGAGGTGGTAGGAGCGCTGTCGGGTCAGCCGAGCAGCGTAAGCGTGCTTCTTTTTTTCGATAAGCAACCGGGAAATCCGGCAAGCAAAAGGGAGACGAAAAGGGACTTTTTAGTCGCTGAAACTGAAGTCCAGTCCGACGGCTATTGGTTAAAGCTAGGCCCAAAAATTCTGAAGTACCAAGTTTACCCCCTCATTTAAGATAAAATTCTTCTTATAGCACACGATACTCGGGGAAGAATCATATCGAATTCCTCAACCGCTTCGGAATACTCTCCGTATACTCCGGCCAACTTTTTCCTATCCATGAAGCTCCCCCGTATCGTCGAGAATTCGCCCCTCGCTCGCCTGGCTCGGCTAAAGCTCGGGGCTCCCAATGTGGCGATGGTGCTGGGCTCCAGCATCCACTTGAGTGGGGTTAGTCGGGACCAGTTCCTACGTGACCCTTTCTGGGTAGCTCACGAGATGGAGCATATCCAGCAATTCGAACAGTATGGGCGCCTGGGCTTCTTGGCCCGCTACCTCCGCGACTGGGTGCGCTACGGCTACTACAACATTCCGTTTGAGGTAGCCGCCCGGGAAGCCGCCGAGTTAAAAGCCCACCTCTACGCCCAAGGTCGGCCCTTGCCTGGGGAAGCTGAACGACATCCTACGCCGAAAGTGAGTTAGTAACTGAATGACTAAGTGAAGTGTGTCATGGCGAGGAGGCACGATGACGTCATCTGTCCTGACCAACGCCTACCCTAGAAATATGACAAGCCCTTGACGTCCGTGCTGGCGTCAGGGGCTTGTCTGGTTATTAGGCTGGTCAAGAATGGAAGGATGGCTTCGGTGCCCTCACTATGACAGTACTTCCCTCTACTCAGTAACTCATTCACCTATCACAGCGCTGCTAGGCGGCCGCCGTCGGCTACTAGGGTGGTGCCGTTGATAAAGCTGGCTTCGGGAGAGGCAATAAAGCAGATAGCAGCTGCTAGTTCTTCTGGGGTGCCTACCTGGCCGGTAATCTTTTCTTTCCCGCTCTTAACATTCGGGTTTTCTCGGAGCATGGGCGTATCCACGGCGCCGGGCGCTACGGCATTAATGCGGGCGTGAGTGTGCGGTATTTCCTGGCTGAGGCCGCGCACGAAGGCTTCCATGGCTCCTTTGCTGGTGGCGTAGGGCACCACGTTAGCGGTAGTTTGCTGAGCGTGCACGGAGCTGACGGCCACAATGGCCCCGTATTTCATGTGAGGCAGGCACAGCTGGGTTAGTCGAAACAACGCCCGCAGGTTAACCAGCATGAGTTGGTCCCAGGCCTTGGGGTCGAGTTTCAGGATGGGCTCAAACGTCATCGTGCCCGCATCATTGATTAACACATCAATGCGGCCCCATTCCTTGACGGTGCGCTCCACGGCGTGCACTAGCTGGCTGTCTTTGCCCACATCGGTGCGCACAAACAGCGCCTGCCCACCACTTTGCTGAATGAGCTGCACGGTTTCCTGGCCCTCTTTAGCGTCGCGCCCCAGCACGGCCACGCGGCCGCCTTCCCGGCCCAGCCGAACGGCCACGGCTTGCCCAATGCCGGAAGTAGCACCCGTAACCAAGCAAACCTTATCCTGAAAGCGGCGGGCGGGATCGGCAACGGGCGAAAAGGGCATGTGGCGAGCGGTTAACTGTGGATGGCTGTAGTACCAAGCAGGTGATAAAACCTTGCTGTTACTAGCATCGGGCCGGCAAGGTTGTGCCTGGCCCTGAGCAGGATAATTTTTAGTACTGGCTATAACCTTACGTTAACTTTTCACGAATAGGGGAGGGAACTGACCCCTGGTCTGGTTCAGGTTAGATTCCATTCCCAACCCTTTCCACTATGAGCACGCAAAAGTCCAACCAGCCCGGCGCTCCCGCCCATAAGCACGTCACCTTCACTCCTGCCAGCGAAACCTCCCAGGACGCCGCTAACTCGGCCGAAGGCACAGACAACTCTGCTTCTTCCGTCTACAATGAGCCCAGCAACGCCGGTTCCTCCCAAGGCAAAGCTTCCACTTCGGGCCGGTCAGGCCAGTCGGGCCAGCAGCAGTCATGGCTGGATCAACAGCAGTGGCTGAAAAACATTGACGTTAACCAGATCAAAGATTTCGGCACGAAGGCGCTGGACCAAGTAAACAAGCTGACGCCCCGCCAAAAAGTAATGGGCGGCGCGCTGCTGGTAGGCGGCCTGAGCTGGCTGGCCCTGCGCTCGAAGAGCAGCAGCGCCAAAGGCGAAACCTACCGCTCGTACCGCGGCTCATCCGATAAGTCAAGCAAGTCAAACGCTTCGTCGTCGAAGTGGGACAGCGCCAACGACTCTGTGTACCGGGGCGCTACCCGCAGCTACGGCGAAGACGATTACGCTTCCGATTTGTAAGCAACCCACTGTCAGCCCCAGCTGATACGTGAGTAGAAAACCGGCCCGCGAGAAATTTCTCGTGGGCCGGTTTTTTTGGCGGAGTTTCCAACGTACTGCTCAGTCAAGCCCAGCAGCTCTGTGTGGTTTCCGATTATCGGGAAGGCACGGAACGGCAGATAATTACCAAGAAAGAACGCCTACAACTTTGCCAAGAAAACAATGTCTGTCTCACCGTTAGCCGAACTTACGGCCGTGTTAGCTGCCGGGAGCCCACCGGCCGAGGCCTTGCAACGGGCCCTCAACTTGATTGGCCCCCACCTGCGCGCCGACCGGTGCTTCCTCTACGTCCGCGACCCGACTCAGGCTCGGGGCCGCATTGCCTTGGTCTGGCGGTTGGATGAAGCCGTGCCCGATCCGCGCCACGATTGGCAAGATGACACCGGCGAGCTGCCGAAACAGGATCCGTTGTTCCGGGCCGCTCTGGCCGCCCGTCCTTCGGTGTATGTGGAGGATGTGCACGAAGCGGGCCCCGAAGTGCTTAACCAAGAGTTTGAGCGCCGCACTTTCGGGCACCGGGCCTTAGTACATGCGCATATCACGTATAATGGCCAGCTGTGGGGGATTTTGCAGCCTTGCGTATTCGGGCACCCGCGTCACTGGACTGCCGCCGAGCGGGACTACCTGGACGCTGCCGTTCCTCTGTTGCTACCCGTCGTGCAGGAGTACGTGCGGGGCCTGGGCAAAATTTAACGCCGGTACTGTTTAACTAGGCCTTCCAGTAAGGCCAGTAAAGCAGAAAGTCCGCCAACTCCTCGCTTGGTGCGAGAGAATGGCGGACTTTCTGTACTTGTGAGCCTCTTATTGGACTCGAACCAACGACCTGCTCATTACGAATGAGCTGCTCTACCAACTGAGCTAAAGAGGCATTTCCGAGGCGGCGTATCCGTCAGGGGCAGCAAAGATAGAAAGCCCAGCGAACAACGCGCAAGCACTCGTCGTAAATTTTTAGAAACCACCGTCTACTAACCGCTGGCTGCTTTACCCATATGAAGTCAACTTCCTCTTCCTTTCTGCAGGCCCTTGGCAGTGGCCTGGCCGGCGCCCTAGTCCTAAACATCGTGCACGAGTCGGTGCGACAACTGCGCCCCGTGGACGCCCCACGCATGGACATTCTGGGCGAGCGAGGCTTGCGCAAGCTTTTGTTCAAAGCCAATGCTCCGCAGCCCGATGAGAATACCGCTTATGGGCTCACGCTGCTGGGGGACGTTGCTAGCAATGGGCTGTATTACAGTTTGGTAGGCACGGGCCAGGGCGTGTGGTGGCGCGGTATAGCGTTGGGCTTGGCTGCTGGGGTAGGCGGCGTAGTACTGCCCGGGCCCCTAGGTCTGGGCGACGGCCCAAGCAACCGCACCCCGCAAACCAAAGCCATGACCGTGGCCTGGTACCTGCTGGGCGGACTGGTAGCGGCTGGCACCTCGGCGTGGTGGAGTCAGGCAACTACGGAAGAGAAGTAGCAGGAAAGCCCGGCGCGGCAGCTCGGATTCCCGTCTTTCCGGCATCTTTGCGCCGCTATGATGAAACAATTGCGCAAACTACTGGTCCGCACGCTGGGTTTTGAGCGCTATATCCGCCTGGTCAGTCGTGTGTACCTGCGTTTGGTGGGTGCGGGCTGGGGTCGGCAGAAATACCCGGAGCTGTTCTTTTTGGAGCGGATTGTAAAGCCTGGCTTCGTGTGCATTGACATCGGGGCCAACCTGGGCTACTATTCCGTGGCCCTTTCCCGGCTGGTAGGGCCGCAAGGGCAGGTGCTAGCCGTGGAACCCATTCCTGCTTTTCAGGCTATCTGGCAGGACAATGTGCGCCTGAGCGGCTACCAGAACCTGACGCTGCTACCCTACGCCCTGGGCGGCGAACAAACCACCGTGCAAATGGGCACCCCGGAGCGCGACGGCCTCCTGCATCATGGCATGACGAAAGTGGCCGCCAGCAACCCCCAGGAGCAGTATGCCCGCACCTACGAAGTGCCCATGCGCGTGCCCGATGCGCTGTTCCAGAACCTTCCCCGCCTCGATTTCGTGAAGTGTGATGTGGAAGGCTTTGAGTATGAGGTGTTTCGCCATATGCAGGCTACCCTACGCCGCTTTCAACCCCTTATTCAAACCGAGCTAAATGGACTGGAAAACCGCCGGGCCGTGGCTGGGTTGCTAGCCACGCTAGGGTATAAACCATTTATCTTGTCCGAGCGTTTTGAGCTTGTGCCGTGCACCGAAGCGCAGCTAAGCAGCACCGTCACGGCTGATTTCTACTTTCAACCCGTTTCCCCAGCTCCCACTCTAGAGCTTCGCTAATGGTAAAATTACTGCTCATTCTGCTGGTCCTCTGGCTCATCATGCGCTTCGTAATGCCGCTGGTGCTCCGGTTGGTGGTCGGCAAGTTGGTTAAAAAGCAAGCCCAGCGCTTTGGGCAGCAGTTTGGTGGCGCTCCATTCGAGGCGCCTCGCCCCGGGCCAGGCCCTACCCGTCCAGGTTCCGGCCAAGTTCACGTCGACTACGTGCCGCCCCGCCAGAAGCCCCAGAAACCTAAAGAGTTTACCGGTGGTGACTACGTGGACTTCGAGGACGTTAAATAGCTAGTCCACCGCAGCAAAAAGGGAGTGAAGTAGCTAAACTTCACTCCCTTTTTGCTGCGGTTAAAACCCAATTCCAATCCGGACGCCCGTGCCGTCCCGCTGCCCAGATTGCAAGCTGGTGTAGAAGTCGGCGCGCAGAATTTTGAATACGTGCTCTACGCCCACGCCCAGCTCCAGGTAATGGTTGGCAGTAGGCGTGGTGAGGTAGTTGAGCGAGGCCACTTCCTGCCAGTGCAAACGCCGCAGCAACGGGATCTTATTCAGCAGGAAGCCATTGAAATGATGGTTGTAGTGGGCTTCCAGAAACTTATCGGCGGTGCTGAAGCGGTAGTAATCCAGCAGTTGGAACTTGGCGAAGTCCTCAGTGAGGTAGGTGCGGTTACCGCTGAAGTGGCGGAAATCCATGAAGGCCAGCCGGGGTGAGCCGGGGAAAAAACCGGCTGCCGCCCGATAGTTGCTGGTGCCCAACAACCCCAGGCTAACAGAGTGGCGCACACCGGCTTCCAGGAGCGTGTAGCGCACATCGGAACCCAAAATACCGCCAATGCCCTGCCGCCAGGTCAGGGAGAAGGTGGGGTACTTGGAGCCGAGGTTGAACTTGCCATCGGGACGGGTGATGTAGCGTTGGCCCGGCCGGAAGGAAGCCGTAATTTCGGTAGTAAGTGCCTGACTGCGGCCAAAACGAGTGCCGTCGGGCCGCTCCGCGTTGACGGGTTCGTTCGGGGTGAAAGTGCGGTCTTCGTGGTCAGTGAGCAGCTTAAAGGTAGTGTTCTGTAGCTCGTGGCGAGTGAAATAGCTGGCCGTCGTCTGCACGGTCAGGCCGTTCAGGGGCTCCCACTGGTAGCCTAGCTGCAGTCCGTCGCGGCGGTAGAGCTTGGCGTAGTTGCGGTTTTGCAGCAGCGTGTAGTACGTGTTGATAAACGGCGTAAGCTGGCTGCTGGGGTCAAAATTCTCGATGGTGCGGCCTGCCACCACGCTTATGCGGGCTAATTTTACGGCGTCGAGCTGCCAGGAGGCGGCTACGCTGGGGCTAAGCAGCTCGTTGCTGAAACCGTAGCGCAAGGATGGAGTCACGGACCAGGCCCGCCGGTCGTCGGTGCGCTGGGTGTAGGTAGCTTGGGGGTTGATGACCAGCCCTTCCACCGTGTTGTAGTTCACAATGTTGAACACCGGCGCCACGTACCACTGGCGCTTGCGGAAGGTGTTGCTGTACACGTAGCCCGTTAGTAGAAACTTGCTGGGGCTGAGTTCATTGCGCTTGCGGTCCAAGGAATCCTGATAGGGGCGAGAATTGCGGATAACCTCGGTGCTGTCCTTTACCTGGTAGTCTTTCTGCTCTTCTTCCGTGAGCGGCACCGGCCGAATGGACGTCCAGTAGCTGGTGTCCCGTTCATTCACGCCTTTTTCCACCAGCATCACCTCACCCCGCTTCAATTGGCCCAGGGCAAGGCTGCTCGTGTCGCGGGTAGTGGCCACCTGCCGGCTCTGGCGGCGCATGGTGCGGTTGAGGCCATCCACTTTGGGCTTCTGCTTTTTCACCTGAGCCACCGTTTCGCGAGTTACCGCCGGCGCCTCGTCGGCCGCATCAGGGCCGGGGGCGGGCGCGGGGGTAGTAGGAGCGGGGCGGTTCGGGAACGTGGGGGTCACCTTGTAATTGGAGAGGATGGCCGTGATGTAGCCGTTGCCCTTGAAGCCAAACGCCGTGAAGCCCACCGTTACCTTCTGTGACTGCATGACCCACACATCCGACGGGCCGGGTGCGGGCGCGAAAATCTGCTCAATGTGCAGGTTGTCTACGTAGTCGAGTTGGGCATCCTTGCTCAGGTTTAGGGCCACGGAGTGTAGTCGCCAAGTGCCATCCACAATGTAGATGTGGCCCGCAAATACGGGGTCGGTGCGGCGGCGCGGCGTCACCTTAATCTTATGAATCAGCAGCGCGCCCTGGCGGGTGCTACCTTCCAGTTCGTAGCGGTAAAACAGCGGGGCATTGGCGGCAATGGGCGAGACGAAGCCCCGCTCCGAAAAGCCACTTTTCAGCACATTCTGGTAGAAATTCAGGCCCCGCCCGGCACTGGCCCGGTTGAAGCTGATGCCTTTGGTGTCGCCACTGACTCGGGAGGAAATCATGCGCTCCTGCACCACGTTGGGCTGGCGGAAGCTCATTTCCGATACGGTTTCGGAGAGGTAAAAAATGCCGGGCTTGATGTCGGGCCCTACTTTCACTAGGCCCAGAATCTTGCCCGGTACATCGGTAAAGCGACCCAGGGTTTTGATGTAAGTACGGGCTTTGAAGGCCGCTACCTCGCGCTGGTGGTAGCGCCGCCACTGCATGGCCTGCTGCACGATGGTATAGGCGGGGTCCTTGTCGGTGGAGCGCACAATGACTTCGCGCAGCTGGTAGTTTTCCGGGCTGAGCGTGATGTTGAGTACCGTGGCCGTGTCGCCGCCGGCCACGCGCACGGTTTCGAGCCGGGGCTTGAAGCCCACGTACTGAAACACCAACTCGTAGCGGCCGGCGGGCAGGCGCAACTGGTAGTTGCCTTGTTCGTTGGAGGCGGTGCTGGTGGTGCTGGCGCGCACGGCCACGTTGGCAAACGCCAGGCCTTCTCCCTTCGCATCAGTAATGCGGCCCCGGACGATACCGGCGGCAGCGGGCGCAACGGTATGTAGCAGTAGAAGTAAAATTAGGAAATAGCGGTGCATTTGCGGAATCATCACAAGTGGTATCAAGATAGAGGAAATAGCGCCGGCAATGGTTGGCTGAGGATGAAAATAGATCTTCCGCTACCTTGCCCAGCGCCCCGATACTAGCCACAGCTCCCGATTCTTCACTGCGCCAGCCCAAAGCACCTTAGCTGCCCAAACTTCCCGACTTATGCCTTCCTGCGGAATCAAGGCAGGCTGGGCCGTGTTGGGTTATTTACATCCTTTCCGCCGCGCTACTCCGTTTTCTGCCCCATGATTAATCAGCCCAAGAAGAAATTTTATACTCCCACCGAGGCCCTGCAAAAAATTGCCGCTTTCTGCACCTACCAGGAGCGCACGTTCAAGGAAACCGAAAGCAAACTGCGCGACTACGGCCTGACTGAGGATGAGGCGGGGGAAATCATGATCCGGCTGAGTCGGGAAAACCTGCTGGACGAGGAGCGCTACGCCAAGAGCTTTGTGCGGGGTCACGTACGTCAGAAGAAGTGGGGCCGCCGCCGTATTCAACAGGAGCTTAAGCAAAAAGGCCTGTCGGAGTACTGTATTAAAGCCGGCATGAAGGAAATTGACGGAGACGAGTACTACCAGAACCTGGTGGACGTGCTGGAGAAAAAGGACCGCCAGGAAAAGGAGCGCCATCCGGGTAAGCGCCGCCAAAAAATTCAGCTTTACCTCGTGGGCAAGGGCTATGAGCAGGACCTGATAAAAATGGCTCTGAATGACCTCGGTAAAGCTCCCGAAGAAGAGGAAAACTAGCCGATGACTCTGGGGGCCACAGGCCTACGTAATGTTCTACTGTCATTCCGACCGTAAGGAGGAATCTGGGGTAATCTTCTGGTGTCTAAGCCAGATTCCCTCCCTATGGTCGGAATGACAGCTTACAGTGCTTAGTCAGACCCTTACTTACCGGCGGGCGGGTAGGAGTGGGTTTTCCAGCCGGGGCACCAGCACCACTCGGCGGCCAGTCATCGTCTCAAGCATGGGCCGCAGAATCTGCTCGGCGTTTTGGGTGGTCTGGGCCAGAATGCCGGACTGCAGCGCGGCGGTGCGCACGTTGGCTTCGGCGTACTTGTAGCCGGCGTCTACCAGTTCTGCATCCTGGAAAAAGCCGTTTTCCACGCTGTACACCTTACTCTTGGCGTGGTCGACTTGCCAAGTACATAGCTCCGGCGCCGGTAGGGCCAGCCGAAGCACCGAGTCGCCTTCCAGCACGACGTCCTGGGGGCGCACTTTGCGCAAATCGAGGCAGCCTACGGCATTGCCGGCTACAATGAGCGCCACTTTCGCGTCGGGCAGGAAACGGTAAGTGCTTTTCTTGTACTCCACTACATCCCTAAATTGGTAGCGCACCAACTCCAGTCGGCCCAGGCTTTCTACCTTCTGCAGCACGGTATTGTGCGTCACGGTAATGCGCGGGGTGGGGCTGAGCGGATTGTCCAACTCAGACAAGACCGGACGGACTTTCAGCCAGAGAAACCAGCCCAGGCCCAGCAGAAAAGCTAAGGGCAGCAGGCGGCGTAGCAAACGCGGTAGAGGCATACAGAAGCAGAGCAGTAATGGCCCCGTATACGCAAGCTACTGGCCCAACGACGACCGGGGCGCGCAGTTCCGGCTTGGCAGCCTAGCTTTAGGGCATATTAGTTACCGTTGATGGCCGCTGCTCCTAATTTTCTGCTACCCCGTGTTAGTGCGCTGGCTTTGCGCGGCTTGCGCTTGCTGGCCCGCTACCACGTGGCGGTGCTGGTATTATGCTGGCTGGGGGTGCAAGTGGTGAGTTGGCACGTAAACCACAGTCCGCACGCCTATGGCGACAGTGTCCACTACCTCGACTACGCCCACCAAATAGCCGAGCAAGGCAACTTCGTGAAGGTGCACTACACCCGCTACATTGGCTACCCGTTATTTCTGAGTGCATTCCTGAAGGTAGGGCTGGGGCGCACGGCCATGGCCTTAGGCCAATATGCGGTGGCCGGCGTAGCCACCGTAGCGCTTTACCGCGCTGTCCGGCGTCTAGGTCGCGGCGCCTGGGAGCCAGCCTTTTTAGCAACGTTGCTTTACATCGGGTGGTCCGACATTCAACGGTTTAACGCTTTTCTACTGACGGAGTCGTTGTTTACCAGTCTGCTGCTGCTGTCTTTTTGGGCAGTGGCACGCGTGCGTACGGTTGGCAGTGGGGCCCTAGCCCTGCTCGTGCTATTAATCACCGTGAGCGTACGGCCCAACGGGTTTGTGGCCCTGGTAGCAGCGGCCTTAGCCCTGGCCGTTGTGGTGCAGCAGCGGGGGCCGCGCCGGTTGAAGTGGCTGGTGCTAGGGGCGGCGCTACTGCTGTTGCCAGTGGCCTGGACGGCGCTCAACCAGCTGTTACTTACTTTTCAACTGATAAAAACCTACCGGGAGGGCATGATCATTTTCATGTACGATGGCATCCTGATGCACCCGACTGGGCCGCTAGCGCTGCCCGCGCCGGATGCTACGCCGGTAGAACGGCTGGCATATTTTATCCTGCATAATCCGCGCTACTTCGGGCAGCTGGCTATCTGGAAGCTAATTTTTTTTATGGGTTTTCCCAAGCCCTACTTTTCGGCCTTGCACATTTTCTGGCAGTTTATGACCCTGCCGTTGGTTTACTGGCTGGCGCTGCGCGGACTGGCTTACCGTTTCGTGGCACGGCCCATGCGGGTGTTTCTGGCGGCCGGTTTCGTAGTGCAGGCCGGCATCATCACGCTCACCATTGAGGACTACGATATTCGGTTTTCGGGTCCTGTGTTGCCCTACGTGTTTGCCCTGGCCACTCTGGGGGCCCTACCCCTGTGGCGGCGGGCCCAGCAGTGGCTGGAGAAAAGCAGTCACCCGTCACTTATTGCGGAGGTATCAGAGGGTGAAAGCAGGTAGTAAAAGTTGTGGTTGACGCAGTGCTGGCCATCATGCAAAGCTGGAAGCGAAGCGCATTGCGGGTTGATGTTGTAGCAGCAAACCTGGCGTCAGCCCGCAAGATGCCCTGCTTGAGGCTGTATTTTCAATTAGCGTAGAGAAGCAGTACGCAAAGTGATTTTATGCACCGCTACCGCCAAAACCGGCCCAGGCCTGCAAACCGCCGGTATGAATGGCGACTACCGTACTACCCCGTCGGAAGTAGCCACGGGTCAGCAAATCTAGGATGCCTACCATCATCTTGCTGGTGTAAATGGGGTCAAGCAGAACGCCGTGACGATGCTCAAACTCTTGAATAAAGCGGCGCAGTTCCGGACTTAAACGGGCGTACCCACCACCGTGATATGCCGTGTGGAGAAACCAATTGGCGTAGCTGCGCCCCACTGCTTGCTGGGTTAGCGCGTCGATATCAGCCCGTAGGAAATCGGCGCCTTTCAGGGCCGCAAAACCCAGAGCTTCGCGCTGCCCGGCTAGGCCCGTGAGTAAGCCAGCCAGGGTGCCGCCGGTGCCACAGGCTACGCAGAGGGTGTCAAACTCAGTGAGGTGCGCAAGCTCTGCAACTAGCTCGGCGCAGCCCGGCAGAGCTAGGATGTTGGAGCCGCCTTCGGGCAGTACGTAGGCCGGACCCGTTTCCTGGAGTAAGGCCGCCTCCACATCCGGTTCCTGCTTGCGGCGGTAGGTAGCACGGTCCAGAAAACGCAACTCCATGCCATCGGCCCGGGCCTGGGTTAGCGTGGGGTTTAGCGGCCGGCTACCTAGCTCTTCACCCCGCACGATGCCAATGGTGCGCAACCCCGTTAGGCGGCCTGCCGCAGCTACGGCCGCCAGGTGGTTGGAGTACGCGCCCCCGAAGGTGAGTAGCGTATCATGACCCAACCGCCGCGCTTCCTGCAGGTTATACTTGAGTTTGCGCCACTTATTGCCGGGCAACTCAGGATGATTCAGATCGTCGCGCAGCAGGAGCAGCCGAACACCCGCCTTATCGGCGGCAGGCTCATGCAGCGGCTGAAGAAGCATAGAGAAAGACGAAGCGTGAGATAGAGGAATTAATGCTTTAATAACACGTCATCCTGCGTAGCGCGAAGGACCTTATCACGCGGCAGCACGACATCGTAACAACGACTCGTTTACGCGTGACAAGGTCCTTCGCGCTACGCAGGATGACCAATTTTCTACCTGCTAACGTACCATTTCACTACTAGGCCAGCATAGTGTCCTGAATGGAGTGGGGCTCGGGGCGGCGCTTGAGGGCGTAGAACAGGGCGCCCAGAAGGGCGGCAATCAGCAGCACCGAGGAAATCATGGAAACCGTGTTGCCAATGGCGTACTCGGTAGGCTCGAACTTGAACTCAATGGTGTGCGAACCAGCCGGTACGGGCAGGGCTCGCAGCACATAGTTAGCCCGCAAGTGGGGCACGAGCTTGCTGTCGATGTAAGCGTTCCAGCCATCCTGGTAGTAGATTTCCGAGAAAACGGCTAGGCCTTCTGCGGGGGCGTTAGAGCGGTACGTCAGCTCGTTGGGCGAGTACTTGGTAAGCCCGATGCTGGCGCCGGCGGTGGGGTAAGAGGTTTTCACTTGCGGAAACTTGGAGGCGTCCACCACGGCCGTGGTAGCGGCGTTCAAGCTGGTTAGGGCACTGATTTCCTGGTCGGGGTTTTGCACCTTCTGCACCTGACTTACAAACCAAGCGTTGCCGAGGGCGCCGGGGTTGCGCTGCACCTGTTGGGGCTGGCCCTGCTGACCGGGCACAATGACGTAGCGCGTATTCAGCATGTTGAGTACCTGGGTGTTGTTCTGCGAAATCTGCCGCTCAATCAAATCCTGGTAGCGGCGCAGCTTGGCCCCGTGGTAGCCCCCGATGCTCTTATGGAAATAAGAAGTTTGGGCTTCATTAAAGGGGTTCTGCACGTTGAGCACCCGGTAGTTAGGGTCCTTGTCCTGCAGAATCTGCTGGTCGGCGGGAGTGGGCACGAACTGCTCGGCAATAGTTTCCTGCTGGAAGTTACCGTCGTTGAGGTAGCGCTTGTCCACTCCCCACAGGTCAATTAGAGTTAGTACCCCTACTAGTGTAGCAGCTAGCCCGGCCGAGAGCTTGCGCTGCAGGAAAAACCAGAGTACCCCAGCGGCGGCGGCCACAAAAAATAAGGAGCGGAATACGTCGGTGCGGAGCAGGGAGGCGCGGTCGGCGCGCAGGGCGTCCAGCGGGAAGCCTTGCTGCTGCAGTTGCGCGTCAATGGGGGCGGCGAAGTCGGACACCAGCCCAACCAAGAACGCCAGGGCGCATAGGCCCACCGTAATGGCCAGCGCCCGTAGCACCTGCTTTTTCAGCGCGGCCGTGTCGGCATCATCCGCGGGCTTACCGGCCAGGGCGGCCAGGCTCGGGTGGGGGCTGGCGGCTACCGGAGCCGCGGCTACTGGGGCCGCTGCCGTGGTACGGCCGCGCAGCACGCGGGCCAGGGCCAGCACGGCCAGCAGGGGCATGGTCAACTGGGCAATGGTCAGGGCCATGCTCACGGCCCGGAACTTGTTGTAGCCGGGGAAGAAGTCGAACATCAGGTAGTTAAACGTCTCGAAGTTCTTACCCCAGGCCAGCAGCACCGACAGCAACGTGCCGGCCAGCAGCCAGATGCGAGTGCGGCGGTCGGCCACCATCAAGCCCAGCACAAATAGGAAGAACACCACCGCACCCACGTACACCGGGCCGCTAGTAATGGGCTGGTCGCCCCAGTAAGTAGGCATTTGGGCCAGGTAGTCCGTGAGCTGCACGGGCGGTACGCCGGCCGCGGCCAGGGCCTTGCCGGTTTCGGAGTTCTCGCTCAGCTTCATCTGCGAAGCTCCGCCGTAGAAGTTCGGAATGAGCAGGGTAGCCGTTTCGCCGATACCGTAGCTATAGCTGAAAGCGTACTCCTTGCCCAGGCCCGAGCCTTCACTGTCGTCGGCAGGGGTAGCGGCTTGGCCCGGCGCAGTCGGGGCTGCCGTTTTCAGCTCCGATTTGCCCCGGATGCTGTACTTGCTGTATTCCAGGGTAGTATAGAGGCGGCCGAAGCTCACGCCCACGGCCAGCAGGGCAGCTACGGCCAGCAAAGCCGTGCGGGTGAAAAAGTCAGGCAAACGCTTCTCACGGGACGCGAAAACCAATTCCACTACCCCAAACACCAGCACCAGCAGCAGCAGGTAGTAGGTTATCTGAAGGTGGTTAGAGCGCACATTCATGGCCAGGCCCAGGGCAAATAGGGCTGTGCCCAGCCATTTATTGCGCCGGAACGCCACCAGCAAACCCGCCAGCACCAGGGGGGCGTAGGCTAAGGCCAAGCTCTTGGTGTTGTGGCCGGCAGCCAGAATGATCAGGTTGTAGCTGGTAAAACCCAGGGCTACGGCTCCTACCACGCTTACCAGCGGCGAGAGGCCCAGGGCAATACACAGGGCGTAACCACACACCAGGGCCAGGAACAAGTTGGCTACCACGGCCGGCAAGCCCAGCGTAAACAGCTTGTGCAGGTACACGCTCAGGTCGCCGGGGAAGCGGGTGCTGATCAGGTAGGTCGGCATCCCCGAGAACATGGAGTTGGTCCAGAGGGCCTCTTGGCCGGTTTGCTCCCGGTACTGGGCCGCTTCATGAGCCCCACCGTTGAACTGCACAATGTCGTGCTGGGCCAGGGTTTTGCCCTCGAACAAGATGGGGGAGAAGTACACGGCGGCCAGCACCAGGAAAAACAGGACGGCCAGCAGGTGCGGCAGCACCCGGCGCCAGAGCGGCGCGGTGGCCGGACGGAAAGGAGTTGTCATTCGGCTTACTACGAGTCGGAAAACTGCCTGCCAGCGCCCCACGGCCCGGCTGGGCAGCCCGAAGGTACCCGTTTTTACCTGTTTATTGACTGTGGCCGCCGCGGGAAAGAGAGATTATACAGCACCACTGACAGTAAAATTACGCCGTAGGCAACCAGCTGCGAGGTAGAAGCTCGCTCCCCGAAATACAGAAATGCCAGGGCAAAGCTGACCAGCGGATTCAGGTACATCATGATGCCCACCGCCCCGATGGCAGCACATTCAGGGCATACAGGTTCAGAAAAAGTGGTAGCACGGTAAAGCCCACGCTGAGCAGGCCAGTAACCAGCAATAGGTGCGTGTCGTGCAGGCCGGCCAGGGGTTGGGCGCCCAACAGCGGCGCCAGGGGCAAGATGAGAAAGGCCGCCAGCAGCAGCTGCACCGTCAGCAGCACCAATCGGTCGTAGCCCTGCAGGCGGCGCTGGCTGATAAGGTAGATGGCGTAGGTGGAAGCTACCACCAGGCTCATCAGCAGCGTATGCAGCTGGCCGGCGCCCAGCAGGGCGCAGCTCAACGCACTCAGGCCAATGGCTACCCACTGATTGGTCCGGAGCTTTTCGCCCAGCAGCGCAAAGCCCAGCAAGGCCGTAAGAATTGGGCAGATGAGGTAGGCAAACGAGCCCGCCTGCACACTCACCTGGTTAACGACATAAATGAACAGTAGCCAGTTAGAAGTCAGCAGCAAACCGCCTACTCCAGTACTCAGCGCCACTTGTCGGCGCTCGGCGGGTGGGGCGGCTTGCCACTGAGCCCACACTGCGCGCACCGTAGCCCGCCGGCCCAGGCCGTGGATCAGCAGCAGGAGCAGCAAGGAAAGCAGAATCCGGAAGAAGAGAATTTGCCCGCTGGGGTAGCCAGCCAGCCAACGCAACGGAATCGGGAAGAAACCCCAAATGAGAAAGGCCGCCAGGGCCGCCAGGTGATGACGAGAAAGAGACACTGAATACTAAATAAGACGGCAAAGATACGCGCTGCCGGCTCTGCGCGCCGCGGCCTTACCTTTACGCCGCTATGCTCCAGTTCTCTGACCTTCCTGCGCTTACCGGCGGCACTCTGCTGCAGCTGCCCGCCTCGCCGGCGCCCGTGCACCGCCTGCTCCTGGACAGCCGGCAGGTAACCACCGCAGCCGGCAGCGTGTTCTTTGCCCTGCGCGGCCCCCAGCACGACGGCCACCGCTACCTGCCTGAGTTGTATCAGGCGGGCGTGCGGCTGTTTGTGGTCGAAGAGGTAACGTTGGTGCCGGGAGAAATAAATGCCTACCCCGAAGCCGGCTTCCTACTGGTTGCTAACTCCCTAGCTTCCCTGCAAGCCACCGCCGCCGACCACCGTCGCCGGTTTCACCTGCCGGTTTTCGGCATCACGGGTTCCAATGGCAAAACCATTGTAAAGGAGTGGCTAGCCCAGTTGCTGAGTCCCGACGAGCTAATCTGCAAAAGCCCGCGTTCCTATAATTCTCAAGTGGGCGTGCCCCTGAGCGTGTGGGAGCTGAACGAGACGCACACGCTGGGCATTTTCGAAGCGGGCATTTCCGAGCCCGGCGAAATGGGGCGGTTGGCCCGCATCATTCAGCCTACCCTTGGCATCTTCACCAACCTCGGCACGGCCCACGACGCGGGCTTCACATCCTCGGCTGAGAAAGTGACCGAGAAAATGCGCTTGTTTGAGGATGTGGATACGCTCTTCTACTGCGCTGACCACGCCCTGGTGCACGCGGCGGCTCGCCAGCAGTTGCGACCCACGCGCACCGTACTCAGCGCCTGGACGCGCCAGCGGGCCCGCTTCGACGCCCAGGAAGCCGACCTGCTGGTTACTATTCATGAAGCCTCCGCCGACCGCACGGTGGTGCGCCTGGAGCGGGCCCGCCCCCGGCCCCAAGAGTACACGTTCACCCTGCCTTTCGCCGACGAGCCCTCGGTGGAAAACGCCCTGCATGGCCTAGCCGTGCTGCTGTGGCGCCAAGTAGTGCCCAGCGAAATTCAGCGCCGCCTCGACCGGCTCCAGCCGGTAGCCATGCGCCTGGAAATGAAGCAGGCCCTCAACGACTGCTACGTCCTCGACGACACCTATAACAACGACTTGGCCGGCCTGCGCCTCGCCCTCGATGCCCTTTCCCGCCAGCCTCGCCGCGGCCGCCGCACCCTTATTCTGTCCGATGTGCTGGAGTCGGGCCTGGGTGGGGCCGAGCTGTACGCCCGCGCCGCCGCCTTGCTGCCCGCCCACGGCGTCGACCGCCTCGTGGGTATCGGGCCAGATATCAGCCAGCATCGGGCTGTTTTTCAGGGCTTGAGCACGGCGTTCTACCCCGACACGGAAGCCTTTTTGCTGGAGTTTCAGCCCGAACAGTTTCGCCGCGAAACCATTCTGGTGAAGGGCGCCCGCCGCTATGGTTTTGAGCGAATTGTGGCCGCGTTCCAGCAGAAAATTCACGGTACGGTGCTGGAAGTCAACCTTGATGCCCTGGTGCATAACCTCAACTTCTACCGCCACCGGCTTCAGCCCGATGTGAAGCTCATGGTTATGGTAAAAGCCTTTGCCTACGGCAGCGGGTCCTACGAGGTGGCCAACCTGCTCCAGTTCCACCGCGCCGACTATCTGGCCGTGGCCTACACCGACGAAGGCGTAGAGCTGCGCCAGCATGGAATCAGTCTGCCAGTGATGGTGATGAACCCCTCGCCCGATGCCTTCCAGAAGCTGCGTCAGTACCACCTAGAGCCCGAAATCTACTCCTTTGAGCGCTTGCACGACTACTTAGCGGCTGCCCGGGAGCAGGCCCTGCCCGCCATTCACCTCAAACTCGATACCGGGATGCGCCGCCTGGGCTTTGCCGAAGAAGACGTGCCTCAGCTTTGCCAGCTGCTGCGCGACAATGCCGCCCACCTGCGCGTGGCCAGCGCCCTGACCCACCTGGCCGGCGCCGACGAAGCTCAGCACAACGATTTTTCCCGGCAGCAGCTAGCGGCCTTCCAGCGCATGGTGCCCCAGCTGGAAGCGACTCTGGGTTACCCCATTCTGCAACACGCCCTGAATTCGGCCGGCATTGTGCGCTTTCCGGAGGCCCAGCACAGCATGGTTCGGCTGGGCATTGGGTTGTACGGGGTTGAAGCCAGCGGCCAGGAGCCGGATGCGCTGCGGCCCGTCAGCACGTTGCGCACCACGGTTTCCCAAATCAAAACCCTGCCCGCCGGCGCTACCGTCGGGTACGGCCGGCGTGGCCAGGCCGCTGACTACGAACGGCGCATTGCTACCCTGGCCATTGGCTACGCCGATGGCTACGACCGGCGCTTTGGCAACGGGGTAGGCGAGGTAGTAATTCGGGGTCGGCGCGCCCCCCTGATCGGCAACGTGTGCATGGACATGTGCATGGTGGATGTAACTGCTATTGCCGAGGCCCAAGCCGGCGACCCGGCAGTTATTTTCGGGGAGGAGCTACCCCTGACGGAACTGGCGACCCGCATTGGCACCATCCCGTACGAGTTGCTTACCAACGTGAGCGAGCGGGTCAAGCGCGTATTTGTAACCGAGTAATGGCCGCTAGCCTAACATTACCCATCTTTCCCCGTAGTTTGACCGATACACAACCACTCCCC
This sequence comes from Hymenobacter sp. 5516J-16, assembly GCF_022919335.1. Lineage (NCBI taxonomy): Bacteria > Pseudomonadati > Bacteroidota > Cytophagia > Cytophagales > Hymenobacteraceae > Hymenobacter > Hymenobacter sp. 5516J-16. The sequence goes on from NZ_CP095058.1 coordinate 2,784,284, forward strand.
CTATTTATGAAAAAGCACCTGCTCTCTCTGCTAGCAGCGACTACGCTGCTCGCCTCCTGCTCTGACCTGAAAAAGCCCGAGGAAAAAGACCAGCCCCAAGAAGCTACCGCCGATACCGCCGTGGTATACCGCGACGGCCAGACGGCCGGTGATGCCGCTGCCACCGCAGCTGGCTCTGTCGACAACGCCGCTGACAAAGCAGGCAACGCCGTAAGCAACGCCTGGGATATGACGAAAGCCAAGCTGGCGGACGTGAAGCTGGAAGAAATTGACCTGCCGGAAGTTAGCGTCCGCGGCGACGACCAATACAACGTGTACGCCCTGGAAGAAAAAGTACTGTTTGATACGGACAAAGCCACCATCAAGCCTACCGCTACCCGGGCCCTGTCCGAAATCAGCGCCTCTATTGCCCGTCGCCACCGCGGCAAGGACATTCAGGTAATGGGCTTCGCTGATTCGCGCGGCGACAAAAACTACAACCGCGAGCTAAGCGCCCAGCGCGCCGCCGCCGTACGCGACTGGCTCGTGAAAAATGGCCAAGTAGCCGCCGACAAAGTAAGCCTCGAGCCCATGGGCGAAGCTGCTCCCGTTGCTAGCAACGCTACCGCCGCCGGCCGTCAGGAAAACCGCCGGGTAGAAATTGCCGTGCGCAAATAAGCTCACGGATTTCCACGGAGAAAAGCGGATTGGGCGGATTCTATAAATGCCCCAATACGATTCGGTAGACCCAAATAATGTTGAAATAAAAAAGGCTTGCCATTTGGCAAGCCTTTTTTATTGACGGTAAAGAGCGCCGGCTACGAAATCCGACCGATCCGCTTTTTTCCGTGGAAATCTGTGATTAGTCTTTGATCTGGTCAACCTCGGCCCGGATCATGGCGTTGTAGCGCATGCCGTTGTTGGCGAGCGTAATCAGGCTCCAGCCCCGGCCGATGGTGTAGTTCCAAGTGCGGCTTTCCTTGAATTCAAACGTGGGACGCAGAATCTGACCGTAGGGAGTGTAGTTGTCCATGAAGTTCGTGGTGTAGAACTTGTCACCGCTCACAATCCACTCCATGGCCACGAAAAAACCTTCTACTGGCGCCTCAATATTGTACTGCGTCAGGTCGATAGTATACCACTCGCCGCCTTTGGGAGCCGAAACCACAATGTTTTCCGTGAGCAAGTCGGTGTTGGGCGAGTTGTAGTTACCGTCGGCCTTATAAAGACGGACGCGGAAAGGCTCGCGGGGAAGCCGTTTTCACCGATGTAAAAGGATACCGACCGTACGTTGCCCAGCTTCTTCGCCTTATCGTTCTTCACGAAGAAGGCGTACTGGCTACCCGGCATACCCTGAATCATACCCTCGCCCGGCGTATTTGACTTCGAGCCCAGGTCAAGGTTCTTGATTTTGGCGCTGCTGATTACCTTAACTTCCTTCAGCTCGATGGCGCGCTTAGGAACCTCAATAATCATATCCTGAATCTTGATGCCCGGCTTAACCAGAACCGCCTTGTGAAAATAGCCCAGGGCTACTACCACCAGGGAGTCTTGGGGGTTTTTCTCCGGCATGGCTATCTGGAAATAACCGTACTCGTTGGTAAGAGCACCGGTTTGTTCTTCCTTCAGGCCAATAGAGGCGAATGGAATGGGCTCCTTGGTCTTTTCATCGACGACGCGGCCCGAAATTTTGTTCTCCTGAGCAAAACTTAGTGCTGGAAGAAGCAAAGCAAAAAAGAGAAGAGAAAGTACGCGTTGGAGCATATGCAGACAGTATATGATATCCCAAAATTACAATGAATCCGGGCACTAAATGCAAGTGTTCTGAGAATATTTATACCAATGCAATTTGTCTGCGGAATAATTACAAATCAGCCAGTTAGGAAGTAGCATCGGTTTGTGGCGAACTATAATCTGGGAAAAACCTGATTTTGGCCGAAACCTAAAAGGGTGGTACCTTTGTTTGAAGTAAATCTAAATAACCCCACCCGTGTCCAAGCGCCAACCTCTTGCTCCTACGCCGGCCGCGCCTCGCAGCGTGAAAGACCTCCAGCTGGGGGAGAGCGGCACTATTTGTTGCCTGAAAGATCCTGAGATGGCCCTGAAGCTGTTGGAAATGGGCTGCATTCCGGGCACGCAGGTACGGCTCAACAGCCGGGCACCGTTGGGCTGCCCTATTACGCTGGTGGTGGGAGATATGGCCGATTATACGTTGTCGTTGCGGGTAAGTGAGGCGGCAACGATTCTTCTGAAATAACCTCAGTACATGGTAGGCGGGCAATTACTTTCCGGTCGGGCCGGCGTGGGGGTAGCAGGTGCTCCGCTTGACGTGAATGCTTTGCGCCAACCGGGCCCGCTGACGCGCATTGCGCTGGTTGGTAACCCCAATTCCGGCAAATCCTCGCTGTTTAATCAGCTCACCGGCCTCAACCAGAAGGTAGGCAACTTCCCGGGCGTTACGGTGGACCGCAAAACCGGCACCAGCCAGCTTACCTCACAGCACCGGGCCGAAATCATTGACCTGCCGGGTACTTACTCCCTTTACCCCAAAAGCCTGGATGAAAAGGTAATCACGGACCTTTTCTATGACCAAACCAGCGCGCAGTACCCTGACTTCGTGGTGGTAACGGCCGACGCTAGCAACCTGCGCCGTAATCTGCTGCTGTTCACCCAGCTGGCCGACATGGGCCTACCCACGGTGCTGGCCCTGAACATGATGGACGTGGCCGAGCAGCACGGCGTGCGGATTGATGTGGCCGCCCTACAGGAGGAGTTGGGCGTGCCCATTATCCCAATGAATGCCCGCAAGGGCGTGGGCATTGCCGCGCTCAAGATTGTTATGGCCCAGACGCTGGGTGCCCCCAAGGCCCATTTCTACGAGCCGGAGGAAGAGTTGCTGCCCATGATTCGGCAGATTCGTTACTACTTCAATCTGCACAACGATTACTTGGCCCTGCACTACGCCCATCAGTACCGCCACATCAGCTTTCTGACGGCCGATGACCGGGCCTATATCCAGGAGCTGACTGAGCAGTACGGTTTTGAGCCCACAGCCCGGCAGGCCCAGGAAACCATCGACCGGTACCAGCGAATCAACGAGATACTGCTTAACTGCGTGTCGGTTACGCGCACCGAGAAAAACGAGCCCTACAGCAACCGTCTCGACCGAATTCTGACCCATAAGGTCTGGGGCTACCTGATTTTCTTCGGGGTGCTGTTTCTGATGTTTCAGGCCGTTTTTGCCTGGGCCAGCTACCCCATGGAGCTGATTGATCAGGGCGTAGCCTGGATTAACGGACTCATCCAGAGTAATTTCGATGGGCCGCTAATTAACCTGCTGACGGAAGGCGTGCTGGCGGGCCTGGGCGGCGTGCTAATTTTCATTCCCCAGATTGCCCTGCTCTTCGCCTTTATAGCCGTGCTGGAGGAAACCGGCTATATGGCCCGCGTGACCTTTATGATGGACCGGATTATGCGCCGGTTTGGGCTGAACGGTAAAAGCATTGTGCCCCTGATTTCGGGGGTAGCCTGCGCCGTGCCCGCCATTATGAGCGCGCGCACCATTGAAAACCGCAAGGACCGGCTCATTACCATCTTCGTAACGCCGCTTATGTCGTGCTCGGCCCGGATTCCGGTGTATACCGTGCTGATTGGGCTGGTCGTGCCCGACGAGCCGGTGCTGGGTATCTTTAACCTGCGCGGGGTAGCCCTAATGGGGCTATATCTGCTGGGGTTCTTTGCGGCCATTCTTTCGGCCTGGGCCATGAAGCTGCTGCTTAAAACCACGGAGCGGAGCTACTTCATTATGGAGTTTCCGGTGTACCGCTGGCCCCGCTGGAAAAACGTGGGCATTACCATCGTAGAAAAAGTAAAAGCCTTTGTTTTCCAGGCGGGTAAGGTTATTCTGGCCATTTCCATCATGCTCTGGGTGCTGGCCTCCTACGGTCCGGGCGACGCGCTGGAGCGGGCCGAAACCCAGGCTACTACCGAAGGACGGGCGCAAGGGCTGAGTCCGGCAGAAATAGAATCCCGAGTAGCTTCTGAAAAGCTGGAAAGCTCCTACGCTGGCATCTTCGGCCACTTTATCGAGCCGGGTATTCGGCCCCTGGGCTTCGACTGGAAGGTTGGTATTTCGCTGATTACCTCGTTTGCCGCCCGGGAAGTGTTCGTGGGCACCATGTCTACCATCTATAGTGTAGGCCAAGACGCCGATCAGCAGACGGTGCAGCAAAAGCTAGCTGCTGAAAAGGATGAAAACGGGCAGCCATTTTTCACGCCAGCCCGGGCCTTTTCCCTGCTCGTTTTCTACGTGTTTGCCATGCAGTGCATGAGCACCCTGGCTGCTACTTACCGCGAAACCAAGGGCTGGAAGTGGCCCATCCTACAGATGCTTTACATGACAGGGCTAGCCTACGTGTCGTCCCTGATTGTGTATCAGGTGTTGAAATAAGCCAGAAAAATAAACGCCACAGGGCCGCCGGACACTTGTCCGGCGGCCCTGTGGCGTTAGTGCCCAATCAGAAATACGGCCGGCTGCTTGTGAATATCGGGCGGTCCGGCCTTTTTCCAGCCCGCTACGGTATCGGTTCGCACCAGCTCGTTTTCAGCCGTGAGGCTGGCCGCCACGCATAGGCGGGTACCGGGGTGTAGGGTCTGGAGTAGGTCTTCGAGCAGGGGCAAGTTGCGGTAGGGCGTTTCGATGAAGAGCTGGGTTTGCTGCTGCTGTAGTGCTTGCTGCTCCAACTTTTTAATAGCCGCTACGCGCTTGGCCCGTTCAATGGGCAGGTAGCCGTGGAAGGCAAAGCTCTGGCCATTCATGCCCGAGGCCATCAGGGCCAGCAGTAGGGAGGAAGGGCCTACCAAGGGTACTACACGAATGCCGAGTTGGTGGGCCCGGCGGGCCAGTTCGGCACCGGGATCCGCAATGCCGGGGCAGCCAGCCTCGGAAATGACGCCTGCATCTTGGCCGGCCGCAACCGGGGCCAGGGCCGCCTGAATCTGCGCCTCGGTGCTGTCTTTGTCAATGACGCTGATGCGCAGCTCCTCAATGACTTGCTGCGGGGCTACGCCTTTGATAAAGCGCCGGGCCGTACGGGCATTCTCCACCAGAAAGTAGGATAGCCCGGCCACCTGGGTAGCTACTTGCGGGGACAGGACCTGGGCGGCCGTGTCTTCAGCCAGCACGGTCGGAATAAGGTAGAGGGTGCCTTTCACAATTCGGCTAGCAATTACTGTTCAATAAAGGCCTTCACCAGCCCAAATACTTCCTCGGGCTTCTCGGCGTGCACCCAGTGGCCCGCGTCTACCACGGTTTCTACTTGGGAGTTCGGGAATAGCACCGGAATACTGTAGAGCTTGTCTTCCGTCGTAACGTAGTCTGATTTGCCGCCGCGGATAAACAGAGTAGGTTTCAGGAAGGGCTGCTCAGCCGTTATTTCGGCGCCGATGTCTTCCATTTCTGCAGTCAGGGCCTCCAGGTTAGGGCGCCAGGCAAAAGAGTTGTCCTCGCGGCGGTACAGGTTTTTCAGCAGAAACTGGCGCACATCTACCTGCCGGATGTAACGGGCCAGGGCTTCGTCGGCCTGCTGTCGGTTTTCCAGAGCAGCTAGTGGCACCGCGTGCAGACCAGCCAGAATATCGTCCTGGTGGCGCATGTCGGAAAAGCGCGGGGCAATGTCAACTACCACCAGTTTGCCTAGGCGGGCGGGGTAGTCGAGGGCGAAGCGCATGGCCACTTTGCCACCCATGCTGTGGCCCATCAGGGTCGTGTCGGGGCCGAGCTGAAGTTGATTGAACAGGCCCAGAACGTCCTCGCTCATCAGCGCATAGGTGTGTTCCGGGGCGTGCGGGGAGCGACCGTGGTTGCGCAAATCCACCACAATAACGCGGTGACCCGCCTCGGCCCAGCGCCGGGCTAGGGTTTGCCAGTTGTCGAGGGTGCCAAACAGGCCGTGCAGAATTACTAGTGGGGCGCCCTGCCCCATTTCGCGGAAGTGAAGTTGCAGCATAACCCTGCAAAGATGGGGACTTTGGCAGTAGCAACGGCCCGTCGTCAGCCTCAGGCCCGGGCGGCAGGTAGGGTAATGGCCACGGTAGTTCCCTGGCCCAGCACGCTTTTAATATCGAGGCTACCGCCCTGGCGGTGCATGAAGGCTCGGCAGAGCAGCAGGCCCAGTCCTGTACCGGAACGAGGGCCGCGCATGGGGTGGTTGGTGGGTCCGGCGTCCGTAAGCAGGGCCGTGACCTGGCGCTGATCCATGCCAGCGCCCGTGTCGGTTACGCTTAGCCGCACCCCGGAACCGGGCAACGCTTCCGCCCCGAGCTGAATAGTGCCGCCACTGGGGGTAAACTTCAGCGCATTACCTACCAAATTGCGCAGCACTGTCTGGGTCATGTGCGCATCTGCCCACACTGCTGCCTCCGGTAGAGCTTCCAGCCGGAGCGTAATCTGCTTGGCCTCAGCCGTGTTAGTGTAAAGTTGTATCGCCTGAGTAAGCAGCTCCACCACGGGTAACCGCTCAGGACGAAAAGCTAACTCGCCGGTTTGGTTAACGGCCCAGTTTAGCAGGTTATCCAGCAGATGGTTGAGCTGATGGGCCGACTGGCGCACGAGGTCAGGCAGGCGCCGCAGGCCTTGTTCGTCGCCTTGCTTGAGGTAGAAATCAATAAGCTCGGTAACGCCCGCAAACGAGGTAACGGGGCCGCGTAGGTCGTGGGCCACAATAGCGTAGAGCCGGTCTTTGGAGGCGGCTACCTGCCGCAACTCCTTAGTGGCCTCTTCCAAGAAGCGGTGGTTAACGGCCAGGGCCTCCCGGCTGCGCCGCAGCTTAAAGTACAGCAGGCCCATGCCACCCAAGCCCAGCACCAGGGCCGCAATAGTGCCCCAAAGGGCCCGGTTGCGCTGCTGGGAGGCTAGGCCACGCTCGGTAAGCCGCCGGATCTGGCCTTCTTTTTCGGCTGTTTCGTAGCGGGTTTGCAGGGCGGTTAAGGTTTGCACCCGTGAGCGGCTGTTGAGGCTGTCATTCAGGTCCCGAAACCGATTTTGCCATGTAAACGCCTGTTCAAAATTGCGCCGGCTGGCACTGATTTCGGCCAGCAAGCTGTAGGCATCCAATACCCGCTCTTTGTAGTCGATGCGGCGGGAAAGGGCCAGTGCCCGGCGGGTAAGCTCCTCCGCCTCTTCCAGCTCCGACTTAAGTAGTAGGGCCGTTGCCAGCAGCTCCAGGTGGCCCGCCTCGAAACGAGGAATATTGAGCGGTTCAACCAGCATAACCGACTGGCGCAGCAATCCTTCCGCTGTTTCCAGCTGGTTCATCTGCAGGTAGAAGGAGCCCAAATCGGCTAGGTACAGCGACTCTCCGGGCCGGTCGCCGGTGCGGCGGGCCAGTTGCAAGGCCCGGCGAGTGAATACTAGCCCTTCCTGGCGGCGCCCCAGGTTGAAGTAGAGGTTGCCCAGGTTGCCGAAAAGCATGAGTTGGGTCCGGACGGTCACCCGGGGTTCGTAAGCTCGTTCCAGGGCCCGGCGGTAGTTCAGCAGGGCCGCTGCCGTGTCGTTACGCTCATGATAGACGCCGCCCATACCCGCGTAGCTGCGCACAATACCATCTACGTTGTTAAGGCGGCGGGCTAGCTGAAGAGCTTGCTGCTGCAACTGCAAGGCGTGCGGGCCGTCGGCTAGGTTAGCATAGCAGCTACCCAGGTTGAGCAAGGCCTGTAACAGGCCCGGCTGGTCCTGAAGACGACGGGCCAGCGCCCTGCTCTGTTCCCCATAGGTGAGGGCGCGGGTGGGCGCGCTGTCGTGCAGTTCGTAGCACAAAGCATTGAGCAGCCGCACCCGGCCCGTATCGGCGGGTTGGGTGCGGAGCTTCCGCAGCAACGTAGCTTCCGTTGATTGGGCGGAGGCTACCGTATAGGCAATACAGAATAAAAAACAGAGAATCAGCAGGCGCTGCATCAGCAACGGGGCAATAAGATGGCCGGGCTCCTGATGGGTACCGGATGGGCAGGGGTTCGATTGCGTAATATAGAGGAGTTGCTATTAAATAAGAAGGCAGCAACTGTCTTATATTAGTATGGTTTAGCTTGTTTCGGGTGAGGAGGCTGGCGCACGATACGGCTAACTTTCTCTCGCCTCAGGCCCAGCAAAACCACCGCTGTTTTTTCTCCAGAGGCGTGTTGCGCAGAAACTCCGTAACGGGTTCCAAATTAGTCAGCAGGGAGGTAAGGGTAAGCACCTCGCCGGTCTGCAACTGCAGCTTCAGGTACGTGTAGTTACTCCAGAAAAGCCGCTCCGACTTACAAGTCACCCGCTCTACCCGCGCAATATCCTTTTTGCCAAACGGAATCCGAACCCGGCCTTCGTACACTTCCAACACGTTTTGCTTCGGGTCGAAAACAAGGGTAGTGTGCAGGTTACGCGCGTAGTACTGGCTATGCAGCAGGAAGGCCGGCACGGAAAACCCCAGCACCACGGCCGCCACGGCCGTCAGCAGAACCAGCTCGTAGCTCGAGAGCGTACCGGCGTAGAAAAAGGTTCCTAGAAAAGGTAAGCCTACCCCAGGCACAGTAACGGCCAGAACAATAGCGCAAACTGCCGCAGAAAGGTGGGGCGGTACACCCGACTTTTGCGGGTGAAAAAGCCGGTAATTACTCGCAGACCGACCACCATTAGGGTAATGGCGGCCGCCGCCTCCAGCAGCGGCCGCAGAAAGGGCAACACTTTCATTTATCGGGCTTAGCGCACCAGAATCCAGGGCTCCCCGGCCGCGTGCTCGCGCAGCCGGCCGAAAGACTCCAAAGCTAAGCCGTACTCCGCGAATATGGCTTGCACAGCGTCTCGGCCCGCAGGCTCCACGCATACTAGCAGGCCACCGGAAGTTTGCGGGTCGCAGAGCCACTGGCGCTGCTCCTCGGTAATTTCCCCGATTTTGTGGCCGTAAGAATCCCAGTTCCGGACGGTGCCGCCCGGAATCGACTTTTGGGCGCGGTACTGCTCGGCTTCCGGCAGCAGGGGTACTTTGCTGAAGTCTACCTCGGCCGTCAGGTTGCTCCCCTCGCACACTTCGGCAAGGTGGCCCAATAGCCCAAAGCCCGTTACGTCCGTCATAGCGCGCACGGCCTGGAGCTTGCCCAGCGGCTCCCCAATTTTGTTGAGCTGCATCATGCTGTGGGGCGCCAGCTGCTCGTGTTCCGGCCGCAAGATGCCGCGCTTCTGGGCCGTGGTGAGCATGCCTACCCCCAGCGGCTTGGTCAAGTACAGCTCGCAGCCGGCCGTGGCGGTATCGTTCTGCTTTAGGTTGCTGATGTCGAGTAGGCCGGTAACGGCCAGACCGAATATGGGCTCCGGCGAATCAATGCTGTGGCCCCCTGCCAATGGAATACCAGCTTCGGCGCAGATACTGCGGCTACCTTCAATTACGCGCCGAGCAACCTCGGGCGACAGCTTGTCAATGGGCCAGCCCAGCACGGCAATGGCCATGACCGGCCGCCCGCCCATGGCATACACATCACTGATGGCATTGGCCGAAGCGATACGCCCGAAATCGTAGGCGTCATCCACGATGGGCATGAAAAAATCAGTGGTGCTGATCAGGGCCTGCCCGCCCCCGATATCATACACGGCGGCATCGTCGCGGGAGGAGTTTCCTACCAGCAGCTTGTCGTTGTGGGGCTGCGGAATGCTGGTGTGCAGAATCTGATCCAACACTTTAGGCGCAATTTTGCAGCCGCAGCCCGCGCCGTGGCTATACTGAGTAAGGCGAATGTGGTCGGTGGGGTTGGAGACAGAAGACATAGAGGTGGTAGGAGGCGCGTGATTAATAATTCCAGGCGGCTTGCTGTAAAACTACCCGGTAACCATCCGGGTCTTCGAAAGTAAGCCCAAGCTTGTCCCAGTACGGGTTAGCGGCCGGCACTGATGGGTACCCTTGAGCCTGCAGCCGGTCAACAGCCAGTTGCCATTCCAGCCGGTCGGGTAGGTAAAATACGAGCAGATGATCAGCCGTTGGAGCCCGGCCAACAAAGTGCCCGGGCTGAGAAGTAAACTCCAAGTGGTAGGGGGCCTGCAGGTGCCCTAGCATTACCCCATCAAAGCCCTCGTGCCCCGCAAAAGAGCCTAATTCCTGAAGGCCTAGCCCGTCGCGGTAAAACCGTACTACGGCTGCTAGCTGATCGGTAGGGCGAGCTACGCGCAGCTTAGGAACCATGGGAAGTAGGCCGATGAGTGGTCAGAAAACCAGCTTCCTGGGCGGCCCGCTGCACTAGGTGGGCGTTAATAGCCGGGTCGCAGGTATCGGAGGCTACGCGCACGACCGGGCGGTCGGCTAGTCCGTGCGTATAAGTCCGGTCGTAATAGTCGAGCACGAGGCTGACCATTTTCTCCATATCGTCTTCGCCAATGGCCGCCAGGGCTTCCTTGGTTGCCAGGCCACCCAGGCGCTTTCGGATGCGGAGGATGCTGGTAGCCAAGGCAGCTGGGTCGTGACGGCCGTATTCCTCGGCTAGCTTCCGCACTCGCACGTCACGAGGAATTTCCAGTAAAATCAGCGGGGCCGTGCGCAGTTGGGCAAATAGGGGCGGGGGAACGTGCATGCTACCGATGGTGCGGCTTTCGTCCTCGACCCAGATAGGAACCTGCGCCGGCAGGGTAGCCAGCACCGCCGCCAACTCATTCTCAAACTGCTCCTGGGTAGGCTGAGGTGGCTGCCCGATGCTGCCAAACGCCGACCCCTTGTGGCTGGCCAGTCCTTCCAGGTCGAGGACGGGTTGCTGAGTGGCGGCCAGGGCCTGCAGCACGTCGGTTTTGCCCGAGCCGGTTAGGCCGCCGAGCACCAGCAACGACCGGGGTTGCCCGAACTCAGCCAGGGCCCAATGCCGGTAATCTTTGTAGCCTTTGTTCAGCAGATGCACGTGGAAGCCAGCCAACTCCAGCAGCCACTGCACGGCCCCGCTGCGCATACCGCCGCGCCAGCAGTGCACGCGCACCTGCTTGTGAGGGGCAAGCTTCTGCGCTTGCCGCACCATCTGACTCATGCGCGGCCCAAACAAGTCGAGGCCCAGCAGCACGGCCTTCTCCTGGCTCATTTGCTTATACGTGGTGCCAATGCGGGCCCGCTCCTCATCCGAAAACAGCGGAAAGCTCAGCGCTCCGGGAATGTGGCCCTGGGCGTACTCAACCGGCGCCCGCACATCAAGAATGGGAGCTTCGGCGGGGCCTTGCAGGAAGTCGGAGAGGGACAAGCGGGGCATGTTGTTGAATGAAGAACCAAAAATGAGGAATGAAGAAGTACGAAGTGGCCGGTGCCACCGGGCGCCAACTGAAGCGGCATATAGCCTACCGGCCCGATTATGAATGGTTACTTCCTTCTTGGTAATCCCCTAAGCTAGCTGGCGCCGGTACAACTGAATGGTGTTTTCCAGACCCAAATACAGAGCGTCGCAAATCAGGGCGTGGCCGATGCTCACCTCCGCCAGGCCCGGCAGGTTTTGGTGAAGGTAGGCCAAGTTGTCCAGGTCGAGGTCGTGGCCGGCATTAAGGCCGAGGCCCAGCTGTTGGGCAGCTTCCGCGGCTTCTCGGTAGGGGCGAATAGCTGCTTCCCGGTCGGTGTGGTAGCGGCGGGCGTAGTCTTCGGTGTACAGCTCAATCCGGTCGGTGCCGGTGCTAGCTGCTGCGTGCACCAGCTCTACCACCGGGTCCAGAAAGATGCTGACGCGGGCCCCAAAGCTCTTCAGCTCCGCTACCACATCCTGCAGATACTCCTGGTGCCGGACCGTATCCCAGCCGGCATTGGAGGTAATGGCATCGGGTGCGTCCGGTACCAGCGTCACCTGCTCCGGACGCACGGCGCGCACCAGGGCTAAGAAATCAGGGGTGGGGTTGCCTTCCACGTTTAGCTCCGTGGTAACCAGGGGCTTAAGATCGTGCACGTCCTGGTAGCGAATATGGCGCTCGTCGGGCCGCGGGTGCACCGTAATACCTTGGGCGCCAAACCGCTCACAGTCGCGGGCTACCTGCAACAGGTCGGGGCGGTTGTGGCCGCGGGCGTTCCGCAGGGTGGCTATTTTATTTATGTTTACGCTGAGCTTCGTCATAGTAGGGTAGGCTGGCCGGGAGGTACGTGGTCAAAGATACAACCTCAAACAGCCCACCTCGCTTTCCGTTTCCGGTCATGCTGCTAACCCCAACGTTACGTTACCGCCTATACAAGCAGTTCTCCCGCAGCTGAAAAAGGGCCTTGTCGACCCCGTTGTCGGGAATAACCCGTAATCTTGCACCTCCTTTATTCTCCTTCCCATGGCTCTGAAAGAAACCATCGACGCTGATATTAAAAAGGCTATGCTGGCCAAAGACAAAGTTCGTCTGACCGCCCTGCGCAGCATTAAATCCCAGATCCTGCTGGCGGAAACGGCCGAAGGACAACACGGCGCGGCCCTAACTCCTGAGGCCGAAACGAAGCTGCTAACCAAGTCGGCTAAGCAGCGCCGCGAAGCCGCCGAAATGTACCAGAAGCAGTTCCGCTCTGACCTGGAAGAAATAGAGCTGGCAGAGCTGGCCATCATCGAAGAGTACCTGCCCCAGCAACTGTCAGAGGCTGATCTGGTGGAAAAGCTCGTCGGCATCATCCAGCGCGTAGGAGCCACCGGCCCTTCTGATTTGGGTAAGGTAATGGGGGTAGCCGCCCGCGAATTGGCAGGTCAGGCCGATGGCCGGCAGATTTCACAGGTAGTAAATAACCTGCTTAACAACACGAATCTGTAAGAGGGCAATAATGGGTAGCGAAAGGGTGCAGATGGGTCACCGCCATCTGCGTCCTTGCTAGGACAGCCCGTCAAACTCACCTGTTCACTTCTTCACTGTTCCACCTTGTGTCCGCCCTTGATATCCTGCTGCTTATTCCGCTGGGCATTGGCGCGGTGAAAGGCTACCGGCGCGGGTTGCTGCTGGAGGTAGCCTCGTTGCTGGCGCTGGTGCTGGGGTAGTGGGTGGTTTGCTGTTGCTAAACGATGCCATTCCACTGGTGCGTCACTATGTGGGGGAGGCCTTTGGACTGCTGCCGCTGGTGTCGTTCGTGCTGGTGTTTGCCGCCATCGGTTGGGGTGTGCATCTGCTGAGCGGCGTCATCCGCACGGCCGTGCACCTGACCCCGCTGGGCGTGCTGGATAGCTTGGGCGGCGCGGTGAGCGGCGTGCTGAAATGGGTACTCGGCCTCAGCTTATTACTGCACGGGGTAGGTATGGCGGGTCTGCAGCTGATTTCACCCCAGCTGCTGGCCGATTCGCAGGTGCTACCCGTTGTGCGGGAAGCCACGCCGCTGGCCCTGAGCATCGTAAGCTTCGTGTTGCCCTTCGCTGGCACTCTGCTGGATAAGTTGCGCGAGGTGTTTTAGTAGCCATCCTGCATGGAATGTAGGCGCGGGGCGGAACTAGTAACCAACTGCTTGGTTAGTACACCTACCCTTACCTTTGCCCATGCGTTTGCTGCTACTAGATAACTTCGACTCCTTCACCTATAATCTGCTGGACTACCTCCGGCAGCTAGGCTGTGAGGTGCTGGTGCGGCGTAATGACGTATCCTTAACTGAGTTGCAGGACTTATCCTTCGATGGTGTCGTCTTGTCGCCGGGGCCGGGCACGCCGGCGGCGGCAGGCGTGATGCCAGCTGTCATCGAGGCCTACCACCAGCAGCTGCCTATGCTCGGAGTATGTCTGGGCCACCAAGCTTTGGGCGAGTTTTTTGGGGCCAAGATCAGCCGGGCCAATCGGCCCATGCACGGCAAAGTATCGGAGGTAGAATGGCTGGCCCCGAGCCCGCTGAATGCAGGGCTACCGCTGCGCATGCTCGTCACGCGCTACCATTCTCTCGTACTAGATCAGCTGCCCCGTCGTTGGAGGCGCTGGCCCGTACTACTACCACCGAGCAGGAAATCATGGCGCTGCGTCACCGTACACTGCCTTTGTACGGGGTGCAGTTTCATCCGGAAGCTCTCCTGACGCCCAACGGCCTGGCCCTGCTAGGCAATTGGGTCAAGAATTGTATCATTGCACAACCTGCTCCGGCGCCCTGAGCCCGGCAGTATATTCCCTGAGAAGATGGCGTTGCAGATCAAGGAAAAGAATGGATTTCACTACGTAGATGAAGGTTCCGGCGAAGTGCTGTTGCTGCTGCACGGTCTGTTCGGAGCCTTGAGCAATTGGCAAGACGTAGTGGCCGAGTTTAGCGCCCAGTACCGCGTAGTAATTCCGCTCCTGCCAATTTATGACATGCCGCTCACCAAAGCGGGCGTGCCCGGCCTGGTAGGTTTTGTCGAAGATTTCCTGGCGGAAGTAAAGCTGCCCGAACCGTGCACCGTGCTCGGCAACTCCCTCGGCGGGCACATTGCCCTAGTGTACACGTTGCGCAACGCCGGCCGCGTAAACCGGCTGGTCTTAACGGGTAGCAGTGGCTTGTTTGAGGACAGCATGGGCGGTTCGTTTCCTAAGCGTGGTAACTATGCCTACGTGCAAGAGCGGGTGGGTTATACCTTCTACGACCCTGCTATTGCTACCCAGGAACTGGTTGATGAGGTATTTAGCGTAACCAACTCCAACGCGAAATGCCTGCGCATCATTAGCATTGCCCGCTCGGCGCAGCGGCATAACCTAGCCAAGGAATTGCAGCACATCCGCGTACCTACCCTGCTAGTGTGGGGGCTGAACGACACGATAACGCCCCCGTAGTAGCCCACGAGTTTAACCGCCTCATCCGCGGCTCTGAGTTGCGCTTTCTGGACCACTGCGGTCATGCGCCCATGATGGAGCGCCCAACTGCTTTCAACCAGCTACTGCACCAGTTTTTAGCGCGCACAGCTGTTCCGGTAGCCGGGTAAGCTCCGCGCCGCCGAGGCTTTCGCCAAATAAATGCAACTGTTGGTCTGGTGAACCCGCTCTTTTAGCCAGCCACGTACGTATGTATGGCTGGAATTTCTTTCTTTGGTAGTGTGCCCTACCTCTATCTTCGTTCCTAGTTCCCTCCCATGAACTCCATTATCGCCGAGGATTTACTGAATCAGATGATTCCGCCCTGAAGGTGACGGACTCTATGGAAAAGGCGGCCCGCTGGCTGGAGGAATTCCATGTGGGCCAGCTGCCCGTGCTCGATAATCGGCTGTACCTGGGATTGGTGACGGAATCGGACCTGATGGATCAGGATGCCGATAAGCAGCTGCTCAGTGATATTGCCTTGAACTACGCTGATGTGCACGTGCAGCGCGACCAGCACTTCTACAATATCATTGAGCTGGCCGTGCAAAATAAAGTGCAGCTAGTGCCCGTACTTGATGAGCAGCGGGAGTATATGGGTGTGGTAACCGTAAGCGACACGCTGGCGGCCTTCGGTAAAGTGCCCGTTGCTAGTAACCAGCAGGGCATTATTGTGCTGGCCATGGAAGAGCGGGACTATTCCCTAACCCAGATTAGCCGGTACGTAGAGGAAAACAACGCTAAAATCATAAGCGCCCACGTGGCTCAGGACGAACACGACCCCTACCGGATCCGGCTCACTCTGAAGCTGAACACGCCCAATATTACCCGCATTATTGCTACTCTAGAGCGGTTCGGGTATTCTATTACGGCTCAGTTCAGCGGCACCGAGGAAGTGAGCGAAGACGAGCAGCAGCGCTACGATGCCCTGCTGCGTTACCTGAACATCTGAGCAGGTAGGAGAAGTGCTAGCTATTGTATTGACGTTGCTGCTAGGCCTGCTACCGTCGGCCCCGGCAGCTATGCCTGTCGCTGGCCTTTCCGCGGCTCCCCCTGATTCGCTCCGCCGCGCCGCAACCGACAGTGTGATTAGCTTGCAATGCCCGGCTACCCCACGTTGCGGGTTGCCAGCATTCTGTTTGTGGGCAATAAAGTAACGAAAGAGCCGGTGCTACGAGCCGAGCTGGATTTCCGGGAAGGCGATACGCTACGGGCCGCTACCTTCAGTAAACGACTGGAAGCCAACCGCCGCCGCTTATTTAACCTGCAGCTTTTCCACCAGGTGCTGCTGCAGGCCGTCTGTCGCGACGGCGAAGTAACCATTCTCTACAGCGTGCAAGAGCGGTGGTACACCTTTCCTGTACCCATCTTCTCCCTGGCCGACCGCAATTTTCGCTCCTGGCTCGACCGTGCGGACCGCTGGCAGCGCGTAGATTACGGGTTGCATCTGGTGCGCCGTAACTTTCGGGGCCGGAACGAGCAACTGCTGGCCAACGTGCAGTTAGGCTTCAACCGCAAATACGAAGTGTTCTATGAGGCGCCAGGCTACGGTCGGCGGCGCCGTATTGGCCTAGGGGCCGGATTGTCCTACTACCGCAGCCATGCCCTAGACTATGCCACGGTGCAAGATAGGCTCGCTAATCTGCGGCAGGAAAATGATTTCCCTATTGAGCGACAGTATGCCACCCTAGGGCTGCGTTGGCGCCGTACCGTGCAGCACCTCACGGCCCTAGATGTGTCGTACCACCGCGAGCAAGTCTCCGACTCCGTGCTCTACTACAACCCAACCTACTACCTGCACGGACCGCGCCGGGAATACGTGGAGCTCAGTTTAGTCAGCACCCTCAACCAGCGCCATACATTTGCCTACCCCTTAACCGGACAGTACGCGCAACTTGCCCTATCCTACCGCACGTTTGTTACACCAGGCACACCAGATGTACTTACGCTACGGGGGCGCTACGCCCGCTATTTAGCCCTGGGCGGTCCGTTTTACTACACCATTGGTACAGCCGCGCAAGTGCGCCTAGCCCGGTCCGTAGGCTACGCCGACAACCGAGCATTCGGGTATGATGTCTTGGTGCGCGGCTATGACGCTTACGTAATAGATGGCCGCCACTACGGTCTCGTGCAGCAAGGGCTTACGTATCGGTTGCTTGATGTAGGCCAACTCCAGCTCAATGGAGTGCGCACTACTAAGTTCAACACCATTCCCCTCGTATTTTATTTGAATACTTTTGCCGACGTAGGCTACGTGCAGACACCAGCACCCCGGCCTACGAATCGGTTGCCCAATAAGCTGCTGGCCTCCACCGGCGTTGCCTTACACCTGGTAACGTACTACGATTGGGTGCTTACTCTGGAGTATGCCCGTACCCGGGAGCGGGAGGGAGGCTTCTTTTTTCGTACGCAGTTCCCCATTTAATCTTCCTGCCAAAGAGGCATCAGATTAAGCTTTTGTTATGAAAATTGCCATTCTAGGTAAGCCATTTAGTGAGGAGCTAACGCCTTTCATGCGTGAAATGGTAGAAGAACTGACGCGTCGGCAGGCCGAAGTATGCGTTCTGGAATCGTTTCATGCTTACCTCAGTGAGCGGGTTGATTTACCTGAGGGCATTACCACCTTCCGGCGCGGCGACTCCCTACGGGGCATGCAATTCGTGCTCAGCATTGGAGGCGATGGTACCCTGCTCGACACCGTTACCTACGTCGGAGCCCTTCAAATCCCGATCCTCGGCATCAATACCGGGCGGTTAGGATTTTTGGCCACCATTTCCCCCGACAAGATTGGCCCCGCCTTGGACTCCCTATTCAAAGGGCACTTTGTACTAGAAGACCGAAGCCTGATTCGGGTTGATACAGACCCCGATACCTTTGGCGCTATTAACTTCGGCCTCAATGAGTTCAGCATCCTGAAGCGCGATACCTCCTCCATGATTGTGGTACATACCTACATCGATGGAGAGTACCTGAACTCCTACTGGGCAGATGGCCTGATTGTGGCCACGCCCACTGGCTCTACTGGGTATTCGCTGAGCTGCGGCGGACCCGTTATGTTACCACAAACAAACAATTTTATTATCGCTCCCGTATGTCCCCACAATCTGAACGTACGGCCGCTAATTGTATCAGACCGGAGTGTAATTTCCTTTGAAATTGAAGGCAGAAGCAACAACTTTTTGCTTTCACTTGACTCCCGCTCCGAAACAGTAGAGGCCGGAATTCAGATTGCTGTTCGCCGAGAAAACTTTAATGCTCGCCTGGTAAAGCTTAACCATGTTAACTTCCTGAGTACCTTGCGCAGTAAGTTAAACTGGGGTCTGGACCGTCGGAACCCTGCTGGCATACCTATTTAAGCATAGAGATTTTCCACTAATAATTTTTAAAGTTCCCGTCATCCTCTACTTTTGTCGCTGACTGCGACCGTGCTTGTACAATTTTCGCATTCTTGAACTTGAATATTTTCTAACCTTCGCTTAATATGAAGCAACTCTTCACCTACACTACGGCCCTGCTGCTAGTCCTCGCACTGGTAGCGACGGAAGCGAGTGCGCAGCAATTCAGCAAGCGGAAGCAGTACAACTCTGTTGGCCTGACCGTAACTGGCATGAACTACTTTGGAGATATTACTCCCAAGCCTAGTATTCCCAGCTTCCGTCCCGGTGCAACTCGTCTTAATGCAGGTCTGACATTCACACGTCGTTTTGCTCCGCGTATATCGGGGCGCGCCTCTTTGACATACGGTCGTATTAGCGGCGACGACTCGAAAGCTGCTGATCAGAACGATGCGGACGCTAAGTTCCGCTTCAACCGGAACATGAACTTCCGCAACGGTATTTTGGAGTTTGCGGCAGTAGGCATGTTTGATCTGATTGAGAATCGCAACAACTACATCAAGCGTCCTGACTTTGTACCCTACGTATTCGGTGGTATCGGAGTAATGCGTCATAATCCGAAAGGTTTGGACGCAGAAGGCAATTATGTTGCTCTGCAAGCGTTGAGAACTGAGGGACAGTCGGAGGGCTACTCTTTGACCCAATTCGTTATTCCTTTCGGTGCTGGGGCTCGTTACAAGTTGAACAAGCAGTTTGATATTGGCCTAGAGCTTGGCTTCCGTAAAACCTTTACCGACTATCTTGACGACGTAAGCGGTAACTACGTAGCTAACCGGGATGCTCTCTCTTCTCCTGCTGCTAAGTATTTCGGTTGGGATATTACGAAAGAGGTCCCAGGCACATATACTGAAGCCGTTCAAGGTGGCGAGATGCGCGGCAAAAGCTCTGAAAAAGACTGGTACACTACTTTGGGTGTGTCGGTAAACTATATCCTTGCTCCTCGAGTAAGAAGCCCCAAATTCCGATAGCCAGTAAACTGGCTGTCCTTTTTCACCAACAGCCAGTCTAATGACTCAATCGAAGCTCTTCAAAACACTCCTTGCTGGCGTATTGCCAGTAGGGAGTGTTTTTTTTGCCTACACGGCAACTGCTCAGAACACTAGCGAGATAGGAATAGGCTTGGGCGGTTTAACCTATAAAGGGGAGCTGTCACCGAACTACCAATTCCGCAACAACCGCCCGGCCCTGACAGCCTTTTACCGAAAGGATGTGTCTGCACCCATAACATTGCGGGCAGGGTTCACAGCTGGTTTGTTACGTGCCGACGATGGTAACGTGCAGGGTGTTAATGGAAGAATTGCTCCGTTAGCCGAATACCGCAATGCTAACATGAAAGGTAGCCTGCTGGAAGCATCCGGCGTAGTAGAATATAATTTCTTTGATTACCACGACCGGCGCGACAAGGTCCACTTCACGCCCTATGTATTCGTTGGACTGGCCGGATTTTATGCCAATACTCAGACAGCTAGTAGTGCTAACCCTCAGCTAGACCGCAAGGCGGGCATGATCAATCTGGCTATTCCAGCGGGCTTAGGTTTCAAATATGCCCTTTCCGACCACTGGAACCTAGGCTTGGAAGCTGGGGCGCGCAAAACTTTCACTGATCAATTGGACCATATTGACGGCAAATCTCGGGGGCAAAACGACCTGATTGGTAATTCGCATGATCAGGACTGGTACTTCTACAACGGCCTGAGCATTTCCTATACCTTCTACAAAATTCGCTGTCCTGACCCTAGCCAGGAAAAAGCAAAGAAAAACTAATTACTACTGATAAGTAGTTGGCTACAAGTCTTGCCGCAAACAGCCCCCGACATACTAGGTGCCGGGGGCTGTTCGTATTAAGGCCCTTGAGCGCAACTTGTTATTGAGCAGAGGCGAATGCAACCATTTGCGTAACTTGCAGCCTCTTTACGCAAAAAGTACTGATGGCCGTCCGGTCCGAGATAGATTCCCAGAATATACCCGCTCACGTAGCTGTCATAATGGATGGCAATGGCCGTTGGGCCAAGCAGAAGGGGGGCTTGCGCATTTTCGGGCACCAGAGCGCCATCAAGGCCGTGCGCGAAACAGTAGAGGCCGCCGCGGAAGTGGGGGTGCGCTACTTAACCTTGTATGCCTTCTCGACCGAAAACTGGTCGCGGCCGGCGCACGAGGTGATGGCGCTTATGCAGTTGTTGGTTCATACCATCCGGCAAGAAACCCCTACGCTGCTCAAAAACAGCATCCGCCTTCAAGCAATCGGCCAGATTGAAAATTTGCCTGCTTCCTGCCAAAAGGAATTGGCGGAGGCAATCGAGCTAACTAAAGAAGGCTCCCGAACTACTCTGCTGCTAGCTCTAAGCTACAGCGGCCGGTGGGACCTAACGCAGGCCGCGCAGCGAATGGCTCAAGAGGTAGCAGCTGGTCGGCTGCAGCCGGAGCAAATCACGGAGCAAACGATAGCCAGCTTTCTTTCAACAGCAGGCATTCCAGATCCTGAATTGCTGATTCGCACGAGTGGCGAGCAGCGTATCAGTAATTTTTTATTGTGGCAGCTGGCCTATACGGAACTGTTTATCACCGATTTGCTGTGGCCTGATTTCCGGCGGGAGCATTTTTACGATGCCCTGCGGGCTTACCAGCAGCGGGAGCGTCGTTTCGGGAAAACCAGTGAGCAGCTAACCGTTTCGTAATAACAGAACATGAGTTCTTCCTACCATAAACTTATTCCAGCTGCCGCGCTGGCCTTGTCCTTGGGCGCAGTGCCAGTAAGCACGGCCGTTGCCCAAACTCAGGTGCCGGCTGCTTCTGCCGGCGAGCAGCCCCAGCGTTACACTCTGGGCGGCATCACTGTAAGCGGCGCCCGTTACCTGGATCCTAATACGCTAATCGGCCTGACTGGGTTGAAGGTGGGGACCCAATTACAATTCCGGGCGAAGAAATCGGTAAAGCCATCCGCCGGCTCTGGGACCAGGGTATTTTGGGCGACGTAAGTGTGAGCATTGCGCGCACAGAAGGCAGCCGCATCTTTCTTGATTTTAACTTAAAGGAGCGGCCCCGGCTGTCTAAGTTTGAGTTTTCGGGCATCGGTAAAAGCCAGGCCGATGAGCTTAAGAATAAGATTAAGCTAATCCGCGGGAAGGTGGTAACGGATGCGCTGCTGAGCAACACTCGTACCCAGGTTCGGAAGTTCTATACCAACAAAGGCTTTCTAGACAGTAAGGTTACCATCACCCAGGTTCCTGATTCCTCGCTGTCTAACAGCGTCGTGCTGAATATCAAAGTTGATAAGGGCTCTAAGGTCAAAATCAATGACATTCAGTTTGAGGGAAACACAGCCTACTCGGATGGTAAGCTGAAGGGCAAGTTCAAGAAAACCAAAGAGAAGAAATTTCCTAAGCTCTTCAATTCCGGTAAGTTTCAGAGTAAAGAATTTGAAGAGGACAAAGCCAAGCTGCTGGAATTTTACAACAGCGAAGGCTACCGCGACGCTGTGGTAGTTTCCGATACGCTGGAGCGGGTAGGGGATGCCCTGCGCCTCACTGTCAAGGTAGATGAGGGCCCCAAGTATTACTTCCGGAACATTACCTGGAAGGGCAACTACCTCTACGATGACAAGACCCTGGCCTCCGTGCTAGGCATTAAAGAAGGTAGCGTATACAGCAAGGAAACCCTGGATAAACGCCTGAATTACAACCCAACGGGTCAGGACGTAACCTCGCTCTACATGAACGACGGTTACCTGTTCTTCCAGATTGAGCCAGTAGAGACCAAGGTAGAAGGCGACTCAATTGATATTGAGATGCGTCTTACGGAAGGTGTACAGGCGCGCATTAAGGACGTGAACATTGCCGGAAACACGAAAACTTCCGACCACGTAGTGCGCCGCTCCCTGTACACGCTGCCCGGCGACAAATTCAGCCGAGAGCAGCTCATTCGCAGCCAGCGTGAAATTGCTACCCTAGGCTACTTCGACCCGGAAAAGATTGGGTTGAACCCGGTTCCTAACCAGGCTGATGGTACGGTTGACATCAATTACACGGTGGAAGAGAAGCCTTCCGACCAGATTACCCTGTCGGGTGGTTGGGGTGGTTACGCCGGCTTTATTGGTACCGTTGGTCTAGTGTTTAACAACTTTTCCCTGCGCAAAGCCGGTACGTTGCGCAATTGGACGCCGGTGCCCGCCGGTGATGGTCAGCGTTTGTCGCTGAACGTGCAGGCGAATGGCTTGCAATACCAGGCCTACTCTTTCTCGTTTACGGAACCCTGGCTGGGTGGCCGCAAGCCGAACTCTCTATCCGTAAGCCTAACTAAGACCATTTATCGGCTAGGTACCAACTTCGACGCCGAAACGGGTAGTTTCCTTAAAACAAATGGTGCTAGTGTAAGCTTAGGCCGCCGTTTGCGTTGGCCCGATGACTATTTCACGCTGAGTAATGCCCTGTCCATCACCCAGTACAAACTAAACAACTACACGGCGTTAGGCTCTGAATTCTTTCCTAACGGTACAGGTAACGCGAACAACATAACGTTTAACACAACCCTTTCCCGTAACAGCATCGACAACCCCACCTTCACGCGCCGGGGCTCTTCGCTGGCGCTGAGTGTGAATCTGACGCCACCTTACTCCTTGTTCCCGGGGTCCAGCCCTAGCGTAGGTGAGTGGGTAGAGTTTCACAAGTGGATGTTTGACGCCTCTTGGTTTTCGCCGGTGGTAGGCAAGCTGGTTCTCAATACTCGCGCCCACTTCGGTTTCATTGGCACCTACAACAGCAGCCGCCCAATCGGACCATTTGAACGCTTTAAGCTGGGTGGCTCGGGTCTGGGCTACGGTGGGTCAGCAAACTTTATAGCTGGCACTGAATACATTGGCCTAAGAGGCTACGCGGACCCAGGCGATGCCAGCACTTCCCCTTACCTACCTCTATAACTGGTACAAATGGTTCTAGTGGTGGCGTGGTGTACAATAAGTTCGTGATGGAAATGCGTTATCCGGTTAGCTTAAACCCGGCCGCTACTGTGTACGTGCTCAGCTTTGCAGAAGCTGGTAACGCTTTTGAACGCTATTCCGAGTACAATCCTTATAAGTTGTACCGCTCAGCGGGGGTCGGAGCCCGCATCTTCATGTCGGCATTTGGTTTGCTAGGGTTTGACTACGGGTGGGGCTTTGATAAAGTGCCGATCTACACTCCCGGTCAGAAGCAGGACAAGGGCATCTTCCACTTTATTATCGGCCAGCAGATCCGCTAAGCCCGGCGGCGCGGCCGTCAACACTTCATCTTATTTTACCATATGAACAAGATGTTTTCGTGGGTAGCGGCCGTCGCACTCCTGTTAGTGGGGGCTTGCCCCAAACAGTACTAGCCCAGAAATTCGGCTACGTCGATTCCGAGTTTATCATGGGTAAGATGCCGGCGTATGCGCAGGCTCAGCAGGAACTCAATACCCTTTCCGGCAATTGGCAGAAGGATATTGAGACGCAAAAAAAGGACTTGGATAAGCTTTATCGGAATTATCAGGCCGAAGAAGTCGTTCTAACTGAGCCGATGAAGAAGAAGCGTCAGGACGAGATTTTGAAGAAGGAGCAGGATATTAAGGCTTACTCCAACAAGATCTTCGGTTTTGAAGGGCAGCTTTTTAAGAAGCGGCAAGAGCTTACCAAGCCGGTGCAGGATCAGGTATTTGAGGCCATTGAGAAGGTAGCGAAGAAGAAACAACTCGCTATTGTTTTCGATAAATCTGGTGACCTGACCATGCTCTACACTAACCCGGTGCACGATTACACGGAGTTTGTAATGGAAGAACTGGGTTTGGCCTCGGAGGAGCGCAACCAGCCCGGCCAGAAAGGCGCCGTACGGTCGGTGACTACTCCGCAGGCTCCGGCGGGTGATGCGGTGGTAGAAGACGAACCTGCTGCTACCCGGCCTAAACAGCCGACTCGGACTACCACGCGGCCGGCAACCCGAAAAAATTAACTTTGCGCATCTAACTCTCTGACACTTCTCTTTTTGATGACCACCATGAACAAATTCCGCGTTGCACTGGCTGCTGCCGCCCTTACCTTCACTACGGCTACGGCTTCGATGGCACAGACGGCCGCACCGCTGAAGATCGGGTATACTAGCGTTCAGTACGTACTGAGCCAGATGCCTGAGAGCAAGCAGATTGAATCCCAGTTGAAGGACTACAGCACGCAGCTCAAAAGCCAGCTGGATGCAAAAAGCACGGAGTTCCGCACTAAGGTAGAAGCTTACCAGAAAGGTGGCGCTACTATGACGGACGTAGTTAAGGCTGATAAAGAAAAAGAACTCCAGAACCTGCAGCAGTCGATTCAGGAGTTCCAGCAGAATGCAGAAGTATCGTTGCAGCAAAAGCAGCAGACGCTGCTAAAGCCCGCTCTGGACAAACTGCAGAAAAACATTGATGCCGTGGCCGATGAGAACGGCTATACATACATTCTGAACTCTGATGGTGACAGTCCTTTGCTGTTGCACGGCCCGAAGGATGGTGACGTATCAGACCTGATTCTGAAGAAAATGGGCATCACCCCGGGCGCTGCTGCGGCCGCTCCTAAAGTAGCTACGCCGGCAGCAGCCTCTACGCAAGCTGCTGCTCCTACGGCTACCAAGACGAAAACGAAGACAAAGAAGTAAGGTGTAATAAGCTCAAACTTCATGCGCTTACCAACAACACCGCCGGAGCTCCTGCTTCGGCGGTGTTGTTATATGGATGCCTACCCTAAGTCTAGAGCAGTAAGCAATAGCCTTTAAATTCATTGCTTTTATAATGCAGGAGCCGGAAGAAGAATTTATTGAGAGCAGCCTCGGCAACCCACCTGTGGACGCAGGGGAACTGGCTGAGGAGGATGACGAAGGAGGGGATGAACTATACGAGCATCACCGCATCCGGGCCGACCGGCGGCAGGAACTGCTCCGGCTAGATAAGTTTCTGCTTAACCGCCTGCCTAGTACCTCCCGAACCCGCATTCAGAATGCCATCCGGGCGGAGGCGGTACAGGTGAATGACCGGCCCGTTAAATCTAACTACCGCGTTAAGCCACTCGATGTTATAACTATTACGCTGCCCGAGCCACCACGGGAGTTCAAGGTCCTGCCCGAACCTATGGACTTGGACATCCGCTACGAGGACGCCGAGTTGCTACTTGTAAATAAGCCGGCTGGGTTAGTCGTGCATCCGGCGTATGGTAATTGGAATGGCACCCTAGTGAATGGGCTAGCTTATCATCTGCAGAACCTGCCAACGGGCCGCAATGGAGAAATTCGGCCGGGCCTAGTACACCGGATTGATAAGGATACTTCGGGCTTGCTGGTGGTAGGTAAAACCGAGTGGGCTATGACTCACCTTTCCAACCAGTTTTTTCATCACACCATTGAGCGCACATATCTGGCGCTGGTGTGGGGTGTACCCAAGGAGGCAGAGGGCACCATTCGAGGGCATATTGGGCGCAGCTTGAAAGACCGAAAGGTGCAAGCAGTATTCCCGGAAGGCGAGCATGGCAAGCACGCCGTAACGCATTATAAGGTGCTGCAGTCCTTCGACAGTAAAGTAGCTCTGCTCCAGTGCAACCTAGAAACTGGTCGTACGCACCAGATTCGGGCTCACATGAAGCACATCGGACATCCACTGTTTGGTGATGCTACCTATGGCGGAGATAAGATAGTGTATGGGCAGCGCACTGGCTCCTACAAGGCCTTTGCTGAAAAGATGCTGGCCCTCATGCCCCGGCAGGCGTTGCATGCTAAATCATTAGGTTTTGAGCATCCAGTCACCCACGAGCACTTGCATTTTGAGGCCGAGCTTCCCGCCGATTTTCAGGAGTTATTAGCAAAATGGGAAGAATATGCCACTACAAAAAGCTAAGTCAAGCGCATAGCCAATACCTCGAAAAAGAAAAGGCTCCCTACCATCGGTAAGGAGCCTTCTTATTTTCTCAAACGCTTACTACTTGCGCTTCACAGCGGGCTTAGCCGCCGTTTTGGGCTTGGTAATTTCGGCTATTGCCGTTTTAGCCTGCTGGTCGTTGGGGTCCAAGGCCAGGGCCTGCTGCCAGTAGGGCAAAGCAGTGGTCTTGTCGCCTTTCTGGTAGTAGTAATACCCCAGATATTTGTTGGCCTCCAGCAGACCGCTCTTATACTTGGCGGCGTCAGCCGAAGCACCGGCTACCTCGATGTATTTCTCGTAATAAGGCTTGGCAAGGCCTTGCTTCGAGTCTTTGTCGATATTCGCGTTGGCGCGGGCACGCATCTGGTAGCCCGGAACATAGTTCGGACGCTCAGCTACTACTAGGCCGTACAGACTGTCAGCTTGCGCATATTGGCTGTTCAGCTCGTAAGCCCGGCCCAGGTATACTTTGTCGGTTAGTTCACCACCCTTGGTAGCTGCCATCCGCGCCTTGAGCGTAGAAATGGCATTGGGGTAGTCTTTCGCCGCCATATAAGCCTGAGCCAGCTCATTCTGCAGATCAGCGGCTTTCTTCGGATCAGCATCAATAGCCTTCTTAATGATGGCTGCGCCTTCCGTGGTCTTGCCACCTTTAATCAGCATCTTACCGTAGTACACGTTGTCCTCGGTAATCACTTTGTTGCCAGCGCTAGCAAGCTGCATGTATTTCTGCATAGCAGCCAAAGCCTCATCGTTCTTGCCGGTTTCGTACAGAGAGTAAGCCCGCAGACGGTTCATGGTGAGGTTGTTCGGGTCTTTAGCCAGAACCTTATCTACCTCCACCAGTGCCTCAGGATACTTCTTGGTCAGGTACAGGAACGAAGCATATTTCGCATCCGTATCCGACGACTTCTCCGCCAGCGAAGAATACTTCTGGAACTGGGCCAGAGCATCATCGTAACGGCCAGCGAAATAGTACGTCTCGGCTAAGGCATTGTAAGCCGGTGCGTAGTTCGGGTCGAGGCTGATAGCTTTGTCGAAGTTCGTTTTGGCTTCGTTGTAAGTACGGGCCCGCATGTTCAGCTGACCTTTACGCACGTAAGCCTTCACATTGTTCGGGTCGGCCAAGGTAGCACGCTCGTAGCTGTTCATGGCCTCGCCACCGCCCTGCTCCGTTTTCAGGTACAAGTCGCCGCGGGCAATCATCAGCGCTGGGTCGTCCTTACCTTTGCCGAGCTTTTCGCCAGCACTAACGTAGGTAAGGGCCTTGGTAACGTCTTTTACGTTGGATTCGGCGTAAGCCTGAGCAATCATCGTGTATACCTTCGGGTCTTTGCCCTTCGAGGATTTCACGGCATTGTCAAACTGAATCTCAGCTTCGGCCGTTTTTCCCTGAGCTAACGCGGCACGGCCGGCAGCTATCTGGGTCATGGCATCCTTCGGGTTCAGAGCAATGCGGTTGAAATAGTATGCCGCTGAATCGGGCATATCGCGCAGTTGATACAAACGACCAAGTTCGAACGACGTCTCATTCGATTGGCCTTGCCGCAGCAAAGCGGCGCGGGCTTCGCTGTAACGCTCCAGCTCAATGGCTTTTTGGGCGCCCGAAGATTGGGCAAGGGCAGCAGAACCCGAAACAGACAAAGCAGCGAGGAGCGTAAGCTTCCAGGGCTTGAGATTCATGAGCAAAAGGTTTAGTGAAAATGCGGTGGAAAGGAGACAAGTAGGGCTACAGAGAGGGCTTAACATCCATCATCCGGATTTGGCCCTTGGCAGGCATCAATCCCGACTTTAGCATGATAAGTTGTCCTTTGTTACCTGCTGCAAAGGTTGCAAAACCGGTGCCAAGTCCGGTGCGCGCTTCGCGGCTAATAACGTACAGATTACGGCGCAGTGGGTACAGCTTCTGGGCTAAGTATGCTTGATAAGGCTGTACGTAGTCTGCTGAAGTAGAACCCGTGGCTTTGGGGCTTATACCAGCAACCCGTATCCGTTTTAAGAACTTCGGAACATTGGGGTCGTCCCGGTCACTGATCCAGTTAATACCAATTACCCCAATTGCATTCGGATGAGTTGCAACGTAATCGATGAGTGCTGGGTTCGATTTCGAGGCAAAAACACCTTTCGCCAGCGGTGCGCCGTTATTAACGGAATCCTGCACGTAACGGGCAGTGCTGGAGTTGTTGTTATCAAATACGGCCGTAATGGCACCTAGTTTGTTGCCTGGGCTGATCTGATTCCACTGAGCTAGTTGCCCGGTAAAAATACCTTTCAACTGAGCCGTAGTTAACAAACTGTCGCGGTTGCTTGGGTGCATGATGATGGCTACCCCGTCTACACCAATACGAACTGAAAAAGGCTCCAACTTAAGACGCTGTAAGGTAGCCTTTTCCTCCGCCGTGAGTTCTCTAGATACCACCGCCAACCGAATGCTGTCGGCCATAAATGCCCGCATTACGTCCAGTTCCGGCTGGTAAGCTGCATTGATGTGGGCGCTGGTATAGAGCTTTTGAAAAGTGTCCACTTGAGACTTTAGAATAGGCTCAAACGTCTCGTCAACCCCAATCCGAATAGATCCGCTCGTGGGTGTGTCAGTAGCTTGGGTACTAGTTGCGTCGTTGCCGCAGCTAACCATTCCGATACTGGTGCACAAGGCCACTCCTAAAACCCAAAAGTTAGCGCGCGTCATTCTTATTCTTTTTGAAGTGTTGCTGGTAGGTGCGGACAAATCTAATAATTCCGTAAAATACAAAGACAGCCGCCAGCAGACGGCGTGGGGTGTCTCCTAAGGTAAGTGTGCCCGCGGGAGCAAACCATAAATACAGCCCCAACCCTGCGTACACCATCGACATCAGCAAGGTGAAGTAGCGGACCCAAGATTGCTGTTTATGACTACCTATTCTTTCTTCAGTGGTGGGTAAGTCAAGCATGAGAAACTAAATCGGTGTGTAATAGCCAAACGCTAAACAAAGTCTTATTTGTTCGTTTTGAAGTGAATGACGCTGTGGTTGGTTGCAAAATTGGTGGCAAAAACGCCCAAAGGCGTTCGGTTTGTACGCAACCGAACGACTTTGGGCGTTTAAATTTTAATCTAGATGCGAATATATAGCAAGAACCTACTTATTCGTATTTAAATGTAATGGGGAGGTTGTAGCGGACTGGAACTGCTCGGTGGTTTTGGTAACCAGGTTTCCAGGCCGGCATTTGCCGAATTACGCGGGAGGCTTCCTCATCTGTGCCGTAGCCCAGCCCTTTCAACACCGATACATCCGTGATGCTACCGTCGGAGTTAACTGTGAACGACATATACACCTTGCCTTCTATGCCGGCTCGCAGAGCCTGCGGAGGGTAGCGAAGGTTGCGTTGAAAGTACTTGGCTAGTGCCGCATCGCCACCCATAAACTCCGGCATGTTCTCCACGTGTACGAATGGCTCCGTTATGGCCGGAGCCGCTGGTTGCGTAACTGTGTCGCTACCACCAACAACCCCGCCAGGTACGGTTGATATGTCATCACCTGCTGTTGCAACGGGTCCAGTAATAGCCGGACCATCCAGCGGCTTTACATCTGTATCAACAGGCGGTGTCTTCACTAAGTCGTCGCGAACTACCCGGGTAGCCGTAGCGGGAGTTGGCGGACGCACGGTAATGGCTGCCCCGCCGGAGGGGTAGTGATGGGTTTTTGTTGGAAGATGGGAGGAGGCAAAACAATATTAACTCTTTCATTAGGGATAGTCCCTGGAACCTCCGTGATGGCAGGCCACAGCCGCTGAACTAGCAATGGTATGGCAATGAGCAAAGCAGCTAAAGCAGTAGCAATAACAATAGCGGTGGTTACGTGCCGACCGTAGGCTTTTCGCAAGACATAAGCGCCATAGGCCTTGTTGCGCCCTTCAAAGACTATGTCATCAAGGGATGGGAGGGAGGTGTGCGCGGCTGTGGTCATGGGATATATAATTAAGTGAACAATGGGCTAATACATACCTAAACTATTCAAGCCAATACTTACCACTATATCTAACGCTACCTCCTGGCTTTCACTGTATTCAACGTTGCTAAATAGCGGGTTATTATGCGTGCCGACTATATATTTTTATGTGAATACGAATGCAAATAAAAACCCGAATCGGACCGGAGTCTGATTCGGGTTTTATGTTCTGGCTAAGCCAGTAACAGATCAGTTTACTTGATGGCGAAGGTTACAGGCACCGTGTAGTACACGGACACTGCCCGGCCATTCTGCTTACCAGGAGTAAAGCGCGGCAAGTTTTTGATAACTCGGAGCGACTCTTCGTCGCAACCAGCACCAATACCTTTTTGCACTTCGGCATTCGTAACAGCTCCATCAGGGCCTACTACGAACTTAATGAAAACGCGACCTTCAACCTGATTGCGCAATGCCATTGCCGGATACTTGATGTTCTTGGCAATGTATTGCAGCAACGCTTCTTGTCCGCCAGGGAAAACCGGCATCTGTTCTACGTAAGTGTAAGGCTTGGTTTCCACTACCTCCTCTACCGCTTTCGTGCCTTCACCAGGTTCCAAACCAGCCAGGTCAGCTGGATTATCGGTGTTGCCTTTCACGGTTTCGTTAGCTACCACCTTATCCTTTAGCTCCTCCTGATCTGGAATTTCTTCCTGTTTCTGCACCTCCTCGTCCTTCTTAACAACAGGAGGTACAAACTTAATCGTGGAGAGCTTTGGTGGTGGTGGTGGCGGCGCGTCTGGTGGCGGCGGCGGTGGTGGTGGGGGCTTAGTCGCATCCAGCGGCGGTGCCTCCAGTACGTTCACCTTCAGCATCTTCTCGTCTTCCACTACCTCATCTTTCTTCATCATGCGCGCCACCAAAGGGAAGGCAATCATGAGAGCGAAAAGGGCAACGGCAATGAGAACTGCTCGGGTTACGTGCTTTCCATACACCCGCCGGATTACGTAGGCTCCATAGGCCTTATTGCGCCCCTCGAAGACGATGTCATCGAGAGAGGCTTTGGCCAACTGCGAGTTGTCCATCATAATCCAGAAGTTTTAATCAGTTCCTGATCAGGCTTAGAGATGTCTACCAAGGCATACTTCTTGGTTTCCGTGATGTTCATCTCGTCAAGAATATCAACCATATTCTTGTAAGCCGATTTATCGTCTGGCTTGATCAGCACTACGAGCTGTGGGTTGCTTTTGTGCTGAAGCAACACCTTACGAATACCATCAGCACCATAGTTAGAAAGCTTCAACTCTGGCTTAGTAGTACCATCCAACAAACCATCGTAATAGTACAGTTTATTGTTCTCGCCTAATAGCAGAGTCAGAGCATTCGACGCCTTAATAGGCGGCTGCTCTTCACCCGGTTTGGGTTTCACCGGCATAGCAACCTCCATTACGGTGGGCTTGCTAAAGGTGGTTGTGAGCATGAAGAAGGTAAGCAACAGGAAGGCCAAGTCCACCATCGGGGTCATGTCGATTTTGGTCGACATTTTCTTGGCCCGTTTCTTACCTCCTTTACCGGAGTCGGCTTGTTGTTGTATTTCTGCCATGTCTGTGCGGGTTAGTTACCAGCCACTGGTTTAGTCTCCAGGTCGGTAATCAGGTTGAACCGGTTAATGTTCTTATCCTGCATCAGCTTGATGACTCTTTTCACCGTCGGTACGTCGGCATTGCCGTCGCCTTTGATAGCCACGTAGGAAGGCTTACCATAAGCTGACTTGCGGCTCAAGGCCTGGGCGGTTTGTACCCACTCGATGAACTGGTTGTTGACAGAGTCAGCAGGAATACCCTCCTGCTTCACCAACTTCCGCTGTTCACTGTCTAGGCTAAGCAGCGCAGGCAGTTTTTCGATAGGGGTGCCGAAGCTTGAAGCGACGCCTTTAAAGGCCTGAATCTGAGAAGGAGTAAAGCTTACTCCGTACTTAGCTCCTACCTGCGTCAGCAAATCCGACTTGATAGCGTCATCATCTACGCCGAAGAATACGCGCTTGTCTTTGTCGACCGCAATCGTGATTACGTGCGACTCTGGCAAACGAATTTCCGAGGTGGATGAGGGCGTATCTACCACCACTGCCTCTTCCGGGGCAAACTTGGTGGTGAGCATGAAGAAAGTCACCAGCAGGAAGGCCAAGTCCACCATCGGGTCATATCCAGCGACGGTGACGTTCTATGGGGCTTTACTTTGGGCATTGCTGGTGTTGTTAGTTAGCGTAATTCAGAAACGAAGGGACCTATGCTTTAGTGCGTTGTCGCGCTAAAATTAAGCAGTGTGGTGTTCGGTTTCGCCGTGCTGAGCAGCGAAGGTCTGAATGATGCTGAAGCCAGCCTCGTCGATGCTGTAGGTCAGCTCGTCAATTTTGCTGGTGAAGAAGTTGTAGGCCACAATGGCAATTGCCGAGGTACCGATACCCAGAGCCGTATTGATCAAAGCTTCCGAGATACCGTTAGCCAGACCTACTGCGTCAGGAGCACCACCTTGAGCCAGTGCCGAGAAGGCCTTGATCATACCGAATACCGTACCCAGCAGACCTACCAGCGTGGCGATAGAAGCCAGCGTGGACAGAATAACTAGGTTTTTCTCCAGCATGGGCAGTTCCAGAGCCGTCGACTCTTCGATTTCTTTCTGGATAGCCAAGATCTTCTGGTCTTTCTCCAGGTTACGCTCGCGGGCCATTTCCTGGTATTTGCCCAGGCCAGCCTTTACCACGTTAGCTACTGAACCTTTCTGCTGGTCGCAGGCGGCAATAGCACCGGTGATGTCGTTTACGTTCAGCTTCTGGCGGATAGTGCGCACGAATGATTCGATGCTCTTGCTGCCTTTGGCGCGGCTGATAGTGAGTGCCCGCTCAATCGAGAAGATGATTACGCACAGGAACATCGTCATTAGTAGCGGTACGATAGGACCACCTTTGTACACTACACCGAAGTAGTCACCACCAATGGGGTTATTCTCGTTGTTACCACCTTGGAAGTGACTGGCATCACCTAGGACGAATTTGTAGATGATCACGCTTACAATAAACGCCAATACGATGGCGAGAATGGCAAACAGGGACGAACCACCGCCCTTAGCTTCGCCTTTCGGCGCTGCAGCAGCGGCGGGCCGAGCCGCGGGCTTGTTCATGGCATTCTTTTGTTCCATTGTTCCGGAGAATTAGGGGGTTGTTGGTGAAAGGTTGAAGTACGAGTAAAAAAGTGGAAATAAGTGACTAGCCTATAGACGGGGAAACCCCGCTCACCCGCACGCATAACTTTGAAAAGTCTGGATAGCGTGGGTCTGCTCGTGTGCGGGGCGTGGTTCGAAAATAGATCTAGCCTTGGCAAACCTAATTAAAAACCTGTGTGTCGCCAAATGAAAAATGGGTTTAAACGCTTTAAAACAATGCGTGCCTCCAAAAAAGGCTATTCCGAGCGTGGAGTTTTAGACGTAGCGTCGGGTCGGTTTTTGGCTTCTTCCCAATAGCTATCCATCTGAGCGAGCGTAAGGTCGCGGAGTTGATGGCCGTCTTGAGCCGCAGCAGTTTCTAGGTACTGAAAGCGGGTAATGAACTTGCGGTTAGTGCGTTCGAGCGCCTCTTCGGGTTAATGCCGGCGTGGCGGGCGAAGTTGATGAAGGAGAATAATAAGTCGCCAAATTCAGCGGCGGCTCGCTCTTGGCTGGCTTGAGTAGGTTCGGGGTAGCAAATTCTGCTTGGAATTCCTGTAGTTCTTCCTGTACCTTCTCCCATACTTGCTCGGGACGTTCCCAGTCGAAACCAGCGCCTCTGGCTTTTTCCTGGATGCGCATGGCTTTTACCAAGGCCGGTAATGAGGTAGGTACGCCACCCAGCACCGAGGAGTTCCCTTTTTCTTGCAGTTTCAACTGTTCCCAGTTACGCTTAACCTCCTCTTCACTGTCTGCTTTGGCGGTGCCGTAGATGTGAGGATGGCGGAAAATAAGCTTTTCACACTGGGCATTCAGCACGTCAGCAATATCAAAAGCGCCTTGTTCGCTGGCGATTTTAGCGTAGAAAGTTAGGTGCAGCAGTACGTCACCTAGTTCCTTCTTTAAGTCAGCTAAGTCACCCCGGATAATGGCGTCGCTGAGTTCGTAAGTTTCTTCAATGGTGAGGTGGCGCAAGCTTTCCAGGGTCTGCTTTTTATCCCATGGGCACTCAGCTCTGAGGCGGTCTAGTACATCGAGCAGGCGACCAAAAGCCTCTAGCTGGGCTGGGCGGCGGGCGGCAATAGTATCTTCCATTAGGTCAAATATACAATGAGACGAATCATCAATTGTGGGTACACGGATGGCTGCTAGCTTCTGATTACCCGCCAGACTAATTTCCACGTAGGGAAAGCAGGGGCGGTTGCCTACTTTTGCCCCTTCTTCCTTCTGATTACAGAGTATTTCAACATACGGACAGCACAGTGGCACTGATTAAATCGATTTCGGGCATACGAGGAACCATTGGAGGAGCAGCCGGAAACGGTCTGACTCCTATCGATGTGGTTAAATACGCCGCTGCCTTTGGCACGTGGGTATTAGAAAAAACGCAGAATAACACCATCGTTATTGGTCGCGACGCCCGCTTATCGGGGATATGGTGAGCCGGTTGGTATCGGCTACCCTCCAAGGACTTGGCATCAACGTAATTGACTTGGGGCTAAGTACTACGCCAACTGTAGAAATGGCTGTACCCGCGAAAAATGCGGGGGCGGTATTATTCTGACGGCTTCGCATAACCCCAAGCAGTGGAACGCGCTGAAGCTACTTAACGCAGCCGGCGAGTTTATTTCTGATGAGGACGGCAAACAGGTTTTGGCCCTCGGCGACGCTGAAGCGTTTGATTTCGCTCCCGTTACTAAGCTGGGCAAGTATACCACCGACGATACTTTTCTCCAGGAACACATCAACGCTATTCTGGCCCTGCCACTGGTAGACAAGCAAGCCATTAAAGCTAAGAACTTCCGAGTGGTCGTAGACGCCGTTAACTCCACAGGTGGGTTTGCAGTGCCTATGTTGCTCCAACAGCTGGGGGTAGAGGTAATTGAAAAGCTGTTCTGTGAACCTACCGGCGACTTTGCTCATAATCCGGAGCCGCTACCCGAGAACTTGCGCGACATTGCCCGGGTACTCGAAAAAGGCTCGTTTGACCTCGGCATTGTCGTGGATCCGGATGTAGACCGTCTGGCCCTAGTCAACGAAGACGGAACGATGTTCGGGGAGGAGTACACTCTAGTAGCTGTTGCCGACTATGTGCTGCAGCAAAGTGGGGGAGGCAACACTGTGAGTAACCTCAGCAGTACCCGTGCCCTGCGGGACGTCACTGAAAAACAAGGGGTAGCTACGCGGCCGCTGCCGTAGGCGAAGTCAATGTAGTGAACAAGATGAAGGAAACCGGCGCCATCATTGGGGGCGAAGGCAACGGCGGCATCATTTACCCGGAACTGCATTACGGCCGTGACTCCTTAGTAGGCATTGCGCTTTTCCTGAGCCACTTGGCCAAAACGGGCATGACGATGACCCGCCTGCGAGCTTCCTATCCGAACTACTTTATTTCAAAGAATAAGATTGAGCTAACGCCGGAAATCAACACCGACGAAGTACTGGTGCGCATGGAAGAGCGCTACGCCAAGCAGCCCATCAACACAATTGACGGGGTTAAGATTGAGTTTGACAAAGAGTGGGTACACCTGCGCAAATCGAACACTGAACCGATTATCCGCATTTACGCCGAGTCGGATTCAAATGCTACCGCTGATCATTTGGCTAACAAAATCATCGGCGACATCAAAGAAATCATCAGCAAATAAGGACTGCTTGTCAGACCAACTCAGCAGCCTGCTTCAAGCCAAATTGCGGTTTGAAGCAGGCTGTTTCAGTTAGTAGTAAAAGCCAGGACAAGGTAGGCAACGTACAGAATTCCGGCTACCCCAACGGAATCTTGTATTTTTGCAGAGCCTTTCCTTTCTCCGTACTCACGATTACGCCTGTCTTGCCCATGAACGTGTATTTCGATAATGCCGCCACCACGCCATTAGACCCCGAAGTGCTGGATGCTATGTTGCCCTTCATGCGGGACCATTTTGGCAACCCGAGCAGCATACACGGGCACGGCCGACAGGTTCGGGCCGCCATCGAAAATGCCCGCAAGACAATTGCCCACCTAATCAATGCCGCCCCGGCCGAAATCGTGTTTACTTCCTGTGGTACGGAGGCCGACAACTACGCCGCTTTCGGCAGCGTGCGGACGCTGGGCCTCAAGCATGCTATTACTTCCCCGCTGGAGCATCATGCGGTGTTGCATACCCTGCAGGCGCTACAGAAGGCCGGCGACATTCAACTGAGCTATGTGCGCCACGACGCGCAAGGACGCTTTGAGTTGGCGCACCTGGAAGAACTGCTGGCTACCCAGCCGCGCACTTTCGTGAGTTTGATGCACGCCAATAATGAAATTGGCAACCTCAATGACATTGTAGCTATTGGGGAGCTGTGCGCCCAGCACAATGCCGTGTTCCATACGGATACGGTACAGACGATGGGCCACTACCCCCACAACGTACAGCAACTTAAAGCGAATTTCCTGGTCGGGTCAGCGCATAAGTTTCACGGTCCGAAGGGCATTGGCTTCCTGTACCGCCGGTCGGGCCTGCTAGTAGATGCCCTAATCCATGGCGGCTCCCAGGAACGCAACCAGCGGGCGGGCACCGAAAACGTGTACGGTATTATTGGCCTAGCCAAAGCGCTGGAAATTGCTTACCGCGACATGGCCGCGCATCAGCGACATATTCAGGGGCTGAAAGACCGGTTTATCGACAAGCTGCGGGCGGAAATTGAAGGGGTAGAATTTAACGGCACTTCTGCTGAGGCTGACCAGAGTTTGTACACTGTGCTGAGCGTGAGCTTGCCGCCGTCGGAGCTGAATGAGATGTTGCTGTTCAACCTCGATATCAACAAGGTGTCCGTGTCAGGAGGCTCCGCATGTACCAGTGGTGCCAACGCCGGCTCCCACGTACTCAGCGCCCTTAACGCCGATCCGGACCGGGGCACCATCCGCTTCTCGATGAGCAAGTACAACACCACCGAGGAAGTAGATTATGCCGTAGAGCAACTAGCCAAAATGTATCGGCGGCAGCCCTTGAAAATCTGATTTCCAAGGTACCATCATCAATAGCAAAGGGGCCACTGTGCATCACAGTGGCCCCTTTGCTATTGTTAACTTGCTATTCCAGTGACTCGCGGCGGTGGACTATCTTCTGTTTTATATAGAAGATCAGCAAACCCAGCACAATGACAAAGCCTACGTCAATGCCGAAGCGGGTGAGGCCTTCGAGGGCCAGATGAGACTGACCAAGGGCAATACCGGAGCCTATCAAAGCCGCGGCAGGCATGAGAATGAGGGCAATTAGGGCGCCGGCAATAACACTCCGACGATAGGCGGCAATGATGACAATACCTGCCGCCGCCCCACAGGCAGACACTAGCAACTCTTTCAGGGAAGGGTTGGAGATGTTACGCACTTCTGGGTTATTTATTAGGGCCGATGCGGAGGTTTCCCCGGCTCCTACCAGCCAAAGCATGGTAAGCCCCGCCGTGAGTATGAACAGAGCATAGCCAATAAGCACGGACCTCATGCCTCTACCCACCACGTGCCACCGCCGCAGTACTACCCCCATTGGAATAGCCGCAATGGGTTCGAAGCCAGGTGAAATAATGCTGGCAGCAATAAAAGCTATTGCTTGCGGTACCGGGTCCGAGACGAGCCCCACGGCAGCCATAACACCGCCCAGGGCCATAAGAGCGGCATAGTTCGGGGTTGGTCGGCCCTGGTGGCGTAATCCGGCTTCTACTTCTTCCCAAATGGCCTCGTCCCGGTCGTTGAGCACCTGTTCCCCATGAACGGGGTCAATGATGCTGCTTAACTCGGCTGTTGATATGGATAGCTCTTCCGGGCTAGCCACCGCCGCCCGGACTTGGCGCAACACCTCATCGGCGCCACGATTGAGCACTTGCACCGTGATGATGTCACCAACGGGTTTGCGGGAGGCGCCAATTTGGACGCTTAAGCTAATAACATCCTCAATCTCAACTAGCTGTTTTGATAAGGATTCAGTAATGGCAGCAGGGACTGTAAGCGCAAGGTTCCGATGCATAAACGCTACGATAGTGAAATTGGCTATACGTAGAGGCGCCCTATTGGCTTACTGTTCCACAAAATTAGGCCCCAATAATAGCTCCGCAGGCGCGGGGTAAGATGCAGTGGGTATCATATTAGAGCCTTGCTGCGTATGGAACCCCAAACCTGTTCACCTCCCTATGGCCGACATCAACATTCAGCGTAAAAAGTCTTCGCCTAGCCCCTGGCTACTCATCTTGCTGGTGCTGGCGGTAGTATCCGTTGGCGCCTATTTCCTCCTGCGGGCCGATTCGGCAGCTCCCACCGCTCCGGCTCCCGTACCGGCAGAAGCAGGGGTGCCCGTGCCACCAGATAGTAGTACGGGTGCTGAAACGGGGCCGCGTCCTTCCGGGACGGATGCCGTAGGAAATATGGCGGCGGAACCAGCTCCCGTGACGCCGGAGGTGCTGTCGTCTTTTGCCCAGAGTGACGCTACCCAGCCGCAGTACGGTCGGGAGGGGCTACGGCTGCTCACGGCTTCTTTGGTTGATTTAGCTGACCGGGACGATTTTCGGGAGCCCGCCATTGCCACCCGGCGCGACGAGCTGACCAGCGCCACGGCCCGGTTGGGCGAAGCCGGCACCAGCCTACGGCCGGGGTATGTAGCGGCCACGGCATTGCTGCAGGCCATGCAGCAACAAGGCTACCCGGAGTTGGAGGCCGAAATGAATCAACTAACCAGCCAGGCTGCTAACCTTAGCGGTCGAACTGCTACGGCCCAAGATCAGGAGCAAACGCGCGCCTATCTTACCCGGGCGGCCAGTATGGTTAAAGCATTAAATCAGCCTCCTGCCCGTTAAGCAGGCTCATTTGTACTCTATATTCCTATGGAACCTACCATCGATTCTATTCCCTCCGCTCAAGGCCTGCACCTGCGTCGTCTGCGCGACTTGTCTGATTTTGAAGTAGCGGACGGCAACCCCGACGTGCGGGGTTGGGCAGTTCGTGGTGCTGACGGCCAGCAGTTTGGTCAGGTGCACGAGCTGATAGTAGACACGGATGCCCTTAAGGTGCGCTACCTGGATGTGGAGCTGGATGAAAGGCTGAACATCAACGAGCGAGACCGGCACATTCTCCTGCCCATTGGCGTGGCTGCCCTCGATGAGGAGGCCGACAACGTGTTCGTTCCCTCACTTACGGCCCGCTCGGTACTGGAATACCCGCCCTACGTTGAAATCCAGATCAGCCGCCAGTACGAAGAAGCCATGCTTCGGGCCCTGAACCTGCCCTTGGCTCAAACTGCCACAACTGATTTTTATAGCCAGCCCGGCTATGATGACCACGCCTTCTACCAGCGCCGTCGGCTGGGGTAGAAGCTGCATAACGATAAATGCCACAGCGGCCGCCTCCCCGCAGGAGACAGCCGCTGTGGCATTTATCATTTAGTAGGAAGTAAACTAGTTCCGCCGAATCATGGAGGTTACGGCCTGCACCCATTCCGGATTGGAATTGAGCGAAGGAACCAGCTGCCAGTGGCTACCGCCGGCCTCCTCAAACATCTCCTTAAACTCTTCGCCCACCTCAATGGTCGTTTCCAGACAATCGGCTACGAAGGCGGGAGAGAAGGCCAGCACATTTTTGATGCCTTTGGCCGGCATTTCTTTCAGTACTTCGTCAGTGTAAGGCTGCAGCCACGGGTCGCGGAGGCGGCTTTGCAGGCGGCTCTGGAAGGAGGTAGTGTACTGTTCAGGTGCAAGGCCAAGCGCCTGGGCCAGCTGCCGCGAGGTTTCAAAGCACTGGGCCCGGTAGCAGTAGCGGTTGTTTTTATTGTAGTTGTTGCAGCAGTTGCCCAGCTTGCAGTAGCCCTTGTGGCTACCCTTTAGTACGTGGCGCTCCGGAATGCCATGGTAGCTGAACACCACGTGGTCATAGTCGCGCTTGGCCATTTCCGCCTTGCCCAGGGTAGCAAAGCTGCTGATAAAGCCGGGGTCATCGACGAAGGTGCTGATAAAGCTGATGCTGGGCACTACCCACCACTTGCTGACCAGCTCCATCACCTTTTCCTGCACCGAGCCCGTGCTGGCTGCCGCATACTGCGGAAACAAGGGCAGCACAATAATCCGCTCCACGGCCGCGTCGCGCAACTCCTGCAGGGCACTCTCAATGCTGGGGTTCTGGTAGCGCATGCCAAAGGCCACCAAGTACTCTTTGCCTAGTTGCTCCTGTACCAGCTTCTGCAAATCCAGGCCGTGGTAGAGCAGGGGAGAACCTCGCTCGGTCCAGAGCTGCTGATAAATCTTAGCTGACTTCGGCGCCCGTAGCGGTACAATGAGCCCCTGAAACAACGGGTAGCGTACGGCGGCCGGCATGTCAATCACGCGGCCATCGGTCAGGAATTCATTAAGGTAGCGGCGCACGTCGCTGGTTTGGGGCGAGTCCGGCGTGCCAAGGTTGACGAGCAGGACGCCAATGCGGCCTTTAGTAGAAGAAGGAGTGGTGGGCATAGAATACTAGTACGTGACGAGTCGTAAGAACACGTTGCGGTAAGTAGCTACCGGCTCGCGGCTGCAAAGGTCGCACAACGTTGCGCCAAGTAAAACTTCCAGGGCATGTTCTTGCTGTTCGGGCTACAGACAATCTTCCGGTAGCCGTTGTTTCAAGGACCGGCGGCTGGGCGGGCTAAAAGTTGTACCTTTGCAGGCCAATTTTCAGATTCTGAAGTGAATACCGAACCAACTCCGCACCGCGCTGGCTTTGTGAGCATTATCGGCAAGCCCAACGTGGGTAAGTCCACGCTCATGAATGCCCTGATGGGTGAGCGGCTCAGCATCGTGACCAGCAAGGCCCAGACCACGCGCCACCGCATTCTGGGCATTCTGAACGGCGACGACTTTCAGCTGGTATATTCCGATACGCCCGGCATCATTCAGCCCAAGTACGAGCTGCATAATGCCATGATGTCGTTCGTGTATTCCTCTTTGGAAGATGCTGACGTGATTCTGTTCGTGACGGACATCTACGAAAAGCACGACGAGGAGCCGGTGGTGGAGCGCCTGCGCAAAATGCAGGATACCCCCATTCTGCTGCTAGTAAACAAAATCGACCAGGCCGACCAAGCCGAAGTGGAAGCCAAAGTAGAGTACTGGCGCGGGCACCTGCCTAACGCAGCCCGGGTGCTACCTATTTCTGCGCTGGAGAAATTTGGAACCGGAGAGCTGCTGGACTTGGTTCTGGGCTACCTACCCGTGCACCCGCCTTACTACCCCAAGGATGAGCTGACGGATAAGCCCGAGCGGTTTTTCGCCGCTGAGATGATTCGGGAGAAAATCTTTAAGCTCTACAAAAAAGAAGTGCCTTACTCCTGCGAGGTAGCCATTGACGAGTTCAAGGAGGAGGAAGACATCATTCGGATGCGCTCCACGATTTACGTGGAACGAGCCAGCCAGAAAGGCATCATCATCGGCCAGCAAGGTACTGCCCTCAAAAAGGTAGGCACCTGGGCCCGCGAGGAAATGGAGAAGTTCTTTCAGAAAAAGGTCTTCCTCGAAATCCACGTCAAAGTCAATGAAAACTGGCGCACCGACCCCAAAGCCCTAAACCGGTTCGGGTATAGCCAATAGGGCAGGAGGGTATGAAGGTGGGAGGGTAGGATTCGTACTGAATTTGCCTGCAACTCCTACCCTCCTACCTTCATACCCTCCTGCTCTAAAAACCTTCCGACCACTCTTCACTTAACTACTCCGGGCACTGCCGAAATTGGTCGGGCCGGCGGCTGGAGTCAGACAATATGAAAAATACCATTGCCATTGTGGGCCGCCCCAATGTGGGCAAATCCACACTGTTTAACCGCCTGGTAGGCCAGCGCAAAGCCATCATGGACAACGAGTCCGGCGTAACGCGCGACCGGCACTACGGCTACGGCGACTGGACCGGCAAGTACTACACCGTTATCGACACGGGTGGGTACGTGCACAACTCCGACGATATTTTCGAGGGCGAAATCAACAAGCAGGTAAAGCTGGCTATTGATGAGGCTGACGTGGTGCTGTTTATGGTGGATGTGGACGCCGGTTTGCACCACCTAGACGAAGAATTTGCCAACGTACTGCGCCGCTACCAGGGCAAGAAGCCCATCTACGTCGTCGCTAACAAGGCTGATACCAACACCCGCGCCCACGCCGCCGGCGAGTTCTACTCCCTCGGCCTCGGCGACGGCGAAATCTATCCTATCAGTTCTCAAAGCGGCTCCGGCACCGGCGACTTGTTGGATGCCGTTATCAGCCACTTTGAGGAGGAAGGGGTAGAAGAGCCTGATGCTGGCGTACCCAAAATTGCCGTAGTAGGCCGTCCGAACGTGGGCAAGTCCTCGTTCGTAAACCTACTGCTCGGCACCGACCGTAGCATTGTTACGGATATTGCTGGCACCACCCGCGACTCTATTCAGGCCCGCTACAACGCCTTTGGCCACGAGTTTATTCTGGTGGATACGGCCGGGTTGCGCCGCAAAACCAAGGTGCACGAAGACGTGGAGTTCTACTCCGTTCTTCGCTCCTTGCGGGCCCTGGAGGAGTCAGACGTATGCATTGTAATTCTGGATGCTACTCGTGGCATTGAGGCCCAAGACCTGAACATCATTGGCCTGGCCGACAAAAACCGCAAGGGCATCGTGATTCTGGTCAATAAGTGGGACCTGATCGAGAACAAGGAAACAAACACGGCCAAGGAGTTCGAGGAGAAAATCCGGGAGAAGATTGCGCCCATCAGCTATCCGCCCATCATTTTTACCTCGGTGCTTACCAAGCAGCGCGTGCACAAAGCCATTGAAACGGCCGTGCAGGTGTACGAAAACAAGCGCCGTAAAATCCCAACTTCCGAGCTGAACGAGGTGATGCTCAAGGAGATTGAGAAGTACCCACCGCCCATTCAGAAGGGCAAGTTGGTGCGTATCAAGTACGCCACGCAGCTGCCGACCCACAATCCGGTATTCGCCTTTTTCTGCAACCTGCCGCAGTATGTAAAGGAGAGCTACACTCGCTACCTTGAAAACCGTCTGCGGGAGCATTTCGACTTTACAGGCGTGCCTATTGGTATTGTTTTCCGGAAGAAGTAAGATGAGCAGTAGCCTGGCAGCAGAAAAAAAGTAAAATGTTTTTCTACTGTCGGGTTACCTTCTGCTGAATCTGATATAAAGCCCCGATTTCCGGCTAGAAACTGCGAAGTCATCCCTCATTTGAATTTCAATTTCTCACGTACCCTTACCATGAAAAAAGTACTGTTCCTTGCTCTGGCTGCTGTTTCTTTCTCTTTCGCTTCTTGCGACAGCAAAACTGAAAACGCTGCTGAAGCTCAGGCTGAGCAAGTAGAAGAAGGTGGCGAAGCCAAGGCTGACGCTATGGAAAACGCTGGCAACGAAGCTGGTGCTGACTCGGTAGAAAACGCTACCGAAGCTCAGGCTGATGCCATCGAAAACGCTGCTGACTCGACCGACGCTAAGTAAGCTGACGCACCGACCGGTGCTAAGAGAAAAGGCCGCTCCTACCGGGGCGGCCTTTTTTTATTTTATGGATGAAAGCAGGGAATAAGAAGTGGAATAAGTACGTTGGCAACCGTATTTGTTACCAGCTTACTTGCGCTGGTGCGGCTTGGTCGTGCTTCAGAAAGCCTGGACACGCCTTGGCTTTATCTCTTCCATACTGCCGCCATCATGAAACAAGCACCTTATTTCGCCCTTGTCGCCGTTGTCTTATCGTTTACGGCCTGCGACGGCCAGAAGGAAGGTACTACGCAGCCCGTTGATACTACAGCGTCTTCGGGAGATGCGCAACTTGACGCCATGGAAGAGCGGGCAAATGCTGTTCGGGACTCTGCCGATGCTAAAGCCGCCGCCCTGGAAAGCCCAACCGATTCGGTTCCAATAGAGTCAGCTAACTAGGCTCAACAAAAAAGCCGCTCCTTAAGGGCGGCTTTTTTGTTGAGCGTACATCAAGTAGTTTACAAGAATCTAGCCCAACCGGCGCTGCAAAAGTCCGTCTACCACTTCGAATAGCTTGCGCGGCTGGTAGGTGCGCCAGGGAAGCTCATCTAGCTGCCCGCCAAAATTAATGTAGCTGTCGAGGTTGTACTGGCGCATTTCGCGGATGACGTGCTCTTGAAAATTAACGCCCGCAATCCAGCCATCTTCCACATCCTCAAACCATTCCTCATAGTAGGAATCATCGGAACCGTGGAAATTGAACACGTTTTCGCCAATGAGAATGAATTTGCGAATACCCTCGTGCGTCATTACGTCAATGATGTTGCGCTTGAGTTGCATCACGTCGTTTTCGATGGCGTCGTTCCACTCGCCGATGAACTCGATGACGCTAATGCCCAGGTCATAATCCACGAATAGAATCTTCAGGTACAGGGTATCTGAATCGAGGCTGTCCCACTGCGGATGGATGTAATAGCCGTAGATGGTATTCACATAAGCATCAAGGCTATTTTCAGCCTCAAAGAGGGGGAGCGAGGGTCTTCAGTGGCGGAATAGTGCTCCAGCCACGCATAATGCGGCTCAATGGTGTGCATGCTAGGGTCGAATTAGCGCCAAGCCCTTCGTCTGGCAAAGGTTGGGCGAGCGTGTAATGGCCTAACGCGGAATGCCTGCTGTCTGTTCGCCTGGGGCTAGCCAAGCACTGCAGCCATACATAAAACAACCCTAAAGAAACCTGAAAAGCGGGAACAATGGTGCACAAGGCCGTTAGCCAGTAACCGCGCAACAGGGCAGCATATGCC
This sequence comes from Hymenobacter sp. 5516J-16, assembly GCF_022919335.1. Classification (NCBI taxonomy): domain Bacteria; kingdom Pseudomonadati; phylum Bacteroidota; class Cytophagia; order Cytophagales; family Hymenobacteraceae; genus Hymenobacter; species Hymenobacter sp. 5516J-16. Next base: position 2,829,124 of record NZ_CP095058.1, read on the forward strand.
ATTATTAGTAACCGCGCTGTGGTGGGCAGTAAGTAAATTTCTACGCCTCCCAAACCCGTTACACCGTCATCGGACCCAACCAGAATGAGCAGCGCAAGTTGCAGCATACCAGTCCGGTAGTACGCATCCGCAAGTTCTCCTATCACAGTAGCCCGGCGCTAGCCTACGACTTATGCGCATCTAGGGCCGCGCGCACAGAGCCATGCTGGTGCAGGAGTGCGGCAGCCTGCTCGTGGCCGATGCCAAGCTCGTCCATGAGCATCTTTTCGCCCCGATCTACCAGTTTGGCATTAGAGAGCTGCATGTCGACCATCTTGTTGCCCTTTACCCGGCCCAGCCGAATGAACGTGGCTGTTGTGAGCATGTTCAAAACGAGCTTTTGGGCCGTGCCTGCTTTCAGCCGAGTGCTGCCCGTCACAAACTCCGGTCCGGTTATAACCTCCACGGGAAACTCGGCGGTAGCAGCCACCACGGAGTCGGCGTTGCATACAATACAGCCGGTAGCAATGCCCTGGCTGCGGGCCTGCTGCAAGCCCCCGATTACGTAAGGCGTCCGGCCGGAAGCGGCAATACCGACCACAATATCCTGGTTGGTAATGTTATGAGCCAGTAAGTCTTGCCAAGCCTGCTCAGCGTCATCCTCCGCATTTTCCACGGCTTTGCGAATGGCCGTGTCGCCCCCGGCAATTAGGCCTACCACTACCCCATGCGGCACCCCGAAAGTGGGTGGGCACTCAGAGGCATCCAGGATGCCAAGCCGCCCACTAGTGCCGGCGCCAATGTAAAACAGCCGCCCCCCAGCCCCGAGACGGGCCACGGTGGCCTCCACCAATCGTTCAATCTGGGGGAGGACCTTTGCTACCGCCAGCGGTACCGTCTGGTCTACGCTATTGAGGCCAGTGAGCAGCTCGTGGGTGGAAAGGGTTTCAAGGTTATTGAAGAGGGAGGGGCTTTCAGTGGTGCTCATGGAAAGGAAGAGAGAAGTAATGCAAGGCCGCTAGAGGAAGTATCAGCATTATGCTGTTTGCTCCTGCGCGGCCTTCACGGCGGGGCTTACGCCAGTTTGCCCACAACGGGAAAGTTATCGAAGACGTTGGGGGTATGGGGCGCATCTTTTTCTAACTCCTTGGTTAGGTCCTGGCCAGCCCAGTGCTCATAGTGGTTGCCACGGCGCCACAGGCGCGACCGGCTCACGTCGTAGATCAGCCCCGATACACCACCCATATTTCGTCCCGATCCTGCCCATTTCGCAATGCTAGCTGCGCCTTAGTATAGGTAGTCAGCGTGTCATTTGGATCAGCAATGAGGCTCATAAGTGAGTTCTATACTTGATGGTGTAGCAGCCCGGCAGGGTACTTCCGGGCGGCCTACCCCAGGAGGGCCTGAGTTAAAATCCAGCGGTTCGGTAGGTCGCCTTGGGCTGCGCGCAGGTAGTCCTGGTAGCTGCAGGGCACAATGCGCTTCACGTCACTATCGGCGAGGCTTTCAACTTCCAGCCACCACTTTTCAGTGCGCTTACTTTTGTAGAAAACTAGCTTGGCCGGGGTACCGGGCAGGCCCACAGCGTAGCGCATAAAGCGCCGGCTTTGAAAATCGGTTTCCTGGCGGCGGTGGTAGAAGCCCTCCACAAAGTACCACAGCATGGTAGCCAGCGTAGCGGCGGCCAGGCCGTGAGGGTCGTACTCGGGGCGGTAGCCGTAGAGCCCGAAGGAGGTCAGGGTGTCGTTGTGGCCGGCGTACCAGGCTAGTTGGGCGGCCTCTTCATTGGTAAGCCCGAAAGGGTTGGCAGGCCAGTAGGCGGGCGCATCGTTCCAGCGCAGCGCAGCCACATCAAAGCTAACAAAATCGGCCTGCCGCAACAGGGGCTCAGCTTGGCGCACATCCGCGTGAATGGCCCCGAGGCGCAGGGTTTCAAAGTGCAGCTTTTCTAGCGCGGCCAGCACATCGGGGGCTACCAAGTACTGCTGGTGGGCCAGTTGAGCGAAGTTGAACAGGAAGCTCGGTTCGTGGAGCAGCATGCGGCGCAGGTGGCTGTCTTCGGGCGCGGCTCCTTCTACCTCTGCCATGTCCACGCGCGCGTCCACGGTGGCAAAGCTCACGGCCCGGTCCAGGGTTTCGTAGGCCAGGAACTGCCCGTAATCCAGGTCGTGAGAGCCACCCAGCAGAATCGGGACAGTGTTCTGCTCCAGTAAAGCCGCAATAATTTCCCGCAGGCGCTGGTAGGTATCGTCCAGGGTCAGGCCCGGCCGCAGATTGCCAAGGTCTACCAGCCGCATCGGTCCAGTACCTTTTTGAAGTTGGTAAAAGCGGCGTCGAACGGCATCCGCGCCTTGAGTGGCGGGGGCGCCAGCGGCACTACCGCGCCACTCGTTCAGGCCAATCAGGGCCAAGTCAGCTCCTCGCCAGTCAGGAAACGTGTCTAGAAAAGGCGTGGCATAAGCGGCTAGCGTGGTCGGGACGGTGGCCGGACCGGCCAGCTCTTCGGGGAGCGGATCAAAAAAGATGGCCAGATTCATCGTACGCGCCGTAGCAGACTCCGACAAAGCTACGCAAAAGCCGGCCACAGCCTACCTGCTTTCTGTCGAGCATAGAAGCTTTCCCGCGAAAAAAGTAGTTATTTAAGCAGCCTTTTCTGTTCGGCTTCTGTAAGCGCACTGCAGCAGCCGGTAGCTGGCTTTTCCTGTTCACTAACCCCACCTTAGTGCTTTCCCGCCGCATGGACATTCGTCGTACGTTCGATATTCTGCCTCATCTCCAGCAGAAGTACAATAAGCCTGACTGCTTCGCTGTTAAAATAAACGGCCAATACACGCCCATCAGCACCGATGCGGCTGTGGAACAAGTAAACCAGGTAAGCCTGGGACTGCGCCGCCTGGGCATTGGCAAAGACGATAAAGTCGCCATTATCTCGATGAACCGGCCCGAGTGGATGTTCGCCGATTTTGGCATTGCCCAACTAGGTGCTACCAGCGTGCCGATGTATCCGAGCATCACGGTAGAAGACTATAAATACATCTTCTCCGATGCTGGAGTGAAAGCTGTATTCGTGTCAGACAAAAAGCTGCTCGACAAGGTGAAGGAAGCCACGCAGGGGCTCAACATTCCGGCGGACAATATCTTTACCTTCGACAAAATTGAGGGGGCGCGTCATTTTTCTGAGCTGCTAGAACTGGGCAAGCAAGGCAACCCCGCCGACCTAGAGCCGCTAAAGGCTGCCGTGCAGCCCGATGACCTGCTCACCCTAATTTATACCTCCGGCACCACGGGGCAGCCCAAAGGCGTGATGCTGACCCATAACAACATCCTGAGCAACTGCCGCAATGCCCAGCGTTTTGTGCCCGTCACCAAGGACGATAAAGCACTGAGCTTTCTGCCGCTTTGCCACATTTTCGAGCGGATGGTAACTCACCTCTACCTTATCAACGGCGTGAGTATTTACTATGCCGAGAGCATGGAAACCATTGCCGACAACCTGCGGGAGGTGAAGCCGGAAATCTTTACTACCGTGCCGCGCCTGCTGGAAAAAGTCTACGATAAGATTGTCGCTAAAGGGCATGAGCAAACCGGCGTCAAGAAAAGCCTATTCTTCTGGGCCCTGGACCTAGGGCTGAAATACGACAACCAGAAGGATGGCGGCTTCCTGTACAACACCCAGCTAGCTCTGGCCAATAAGCTCATCTTCAGCAAATGGCGCGAGGCGCTGGGGGCAACCTGCGCTGCATTGTGAGCGGAGGCGGGGCCCTGCAGCCCCGGCTGGCGCGGGTGTTCTGGGCCGGCGGCATTCGGGTAATGGAGGGCTACGGCCTAACGGAAACCTCCCCGGTTATTGCCGTGGGCGGTTACGAGCCGGAAAACAACATGATTGGTACCGTAGGCCCCGTGATTGACAATACCGAAGTGAGAATTGCCCCTGATGGCGAGATTCTGACCAAGTCGGAATCGGTAATGAAGGGCTACTACAACAAGCCGGAACTGACCGCTAAGGAGTTTGACGCGGACGGCTGGTTCCATACCGGCGACATTGGCGAACTGGTAGAGGGCAAATTCCTTAAAATCACGGACCGCAAAAAGGAAATGTTCAAGACCTCGGGCGGCAAATACATTGCCCCGCAGGTGATAGAAGGCAAGCTGAAGGAGTCGCCGCTGGTAGAGCAGTGCATGGTGGTCGGCGACGGCCAGAAGTTTCCCTCGGCCCTCCTGATTCCGTCCTTCGATGCCCTAAAAGGCTGGTGCAAGCGCAACAACGTGAACTGCGACTGCTCCAACGAAGAACTGGTGAAAAACGAGAAGGTGGTAAAGATGTACGAAGACCTGGTGCACAAGTACAACACCAACTTCGCGCAGTGGGAGCAGGTGAAAAAAGTGGTGCTGCTACCCCAGCTCTGGACCGTGGAAACCGGCGAAATGACGCCCACCATGAAGGTCAAGCGCAAGGCCATTACCGAAAACAACAAGGCCATAATTGAAAGCCTCTACCAACACGCAGAAAAGCACTAAGCCAACGGTCCCGTAACGCAACGTTACGGGACCGTTTTTTTATGTAGAAAGTCCAGATTACAACGAATAATCCTACCTGCTGCAGTACCTTTAGCGCCGTATTAATCTCAACAGTTCTTTATGAAAAAATTTACGTCACTTTTATTCTCTGCCATCTGTGCTACCTCATTGCTCGTAGGGTGCAGCACCAAAGACGACGAGGCAACTCCGAGCCTGACCGGCAACTTGTACGGATTCGTCAATCCGGTAGATGAGCTAGGCAATCCGGCTGCCAAGAGCGGTGTATGAGTAACGTTGGATGGGGCGAATCCCGCTGCTACCGTCAGCACCGATGCCAACGGCCGATTCGAGTTTGCTAACCTAAAAGCAGGTACTTACAACCTGACGTATACCCGTCCGGACTTAGGAACCTACCGGCGCGTGAGCGTAGGACACGTTGGGGGTGACCAGCCTACCTTCGCCTTTACCTCCTTCCTTACGCAGTCCTCTTCAACTCGCATTCTTAACCCCACCGTATCGAGCAACTCATACTCCGGAACAGCTACCCTGCAGTTTAGCTTGGTCAACCCTGTAATGCCTACAGGTTCGCTCTACCGCTACCAGATGTACGTAGGTTCTATGCCTAACGTAACAACTGAAACGGGTACGTTATATGCCAATACTACCTACGGCACAAGTAGTTCCTATGCATCGCAAGTCCTGACCCGGGCAAGTCTGAACGCAGTCGGCTTGGCTTCGGGCCGAACTGCTTATGTAGTGGTGTACGGCGTGCCAAATACCTTCAGCTCATACATCGATCCTGCCACCGGCCGGACCGTGTACATGGGCCTTGGTGTGGCCTCCAATACGGTAGCGTTCATCGTGCCGTAGATAAGCAAAGCTTGTAAATTACTAATAGGTTGGGGTTTGATGAGAGGATAACTCTTAATCAGACCCCAAACTTTTTTTGGTTAACTTAGTATGCAAGCATAACATATTTCTGTATGTTTACCGGACTTGCCGTACTACCCCATGACTCCCGAAGAAACCGTTGATTATAACATAAAGGTTGCCTGGCACGCCATTTCGCGGATGTACAACACGCAGGCGGCCAAGCACGACATTACCACGAGCATCGGCTTTGTGCTGCTGAACATTGACCAGGAGAACGGCACACCCGCTACCAAAATAGCTCCGTTGCTAGGCCTAGAAACCCGTTCCCTAACGCGCATTCTACGCAGCATGGAGGAGAAAGGCCTTATCTATAAGCAGGCCGATACTCAGGACAAGCGCTCGGTACGCATCTTTCTTACGGAAGAAGGTCTGCGCGGTAAGGAAATTTCCCGCCAGACCGTGCGTCATTTCAACCTGAAAGTGCGCGAGAAAATCCCGCAGAATGAGTTGAACGTGTTTTTCAAGGTAGTAGCCCAGATTACGGGCATGATTGAGAGCAAGACACTGTACGAGGATTTTAAACCGAAACCGCTCCGCTCCGAGTCGCCGGCTTGATGCGTGGGCTTTAGTTATTGGCTTTTAGCTGATAGCTTTCTTTTTGGCCGTTAAGAACGCAAGCCAGCAAGAAATAAAGCATGATTATAAACTCGGCATGACGAGTAACTTCAAATGTTACCAGTCTAACGCTGATAGCTAGCAGCCTAAAAAATTCATCTCTCACCCCCTCATTCACCCCACGAATGAACCGTACCATCAAAAAAGTAGCCGTACTGGGCTCCGGTGTGATGGGCTCGCGCATTGCGTGCCACTTCGCCAACATCGGCGTGCAAGTGTTGCTGCTCGACATCGCGCCCAAGGAATTGCTACCCGCCGAAGAAGCCAAAGGCCTGAAGCTGGACAATCCGGCGGTGAAAAACCGCATCGTGAACAGCTCCTTGCAGGCAGCCGTGGCAGCTAACCCTTCGCCGCTCTACCGCAAAGCCGACGCCAGCCGCATCAAAACCGGCAACTTCGACGACAACCTCAAGGACATTGCCGGTTGCGACTGGACGATTGAGGTAGTAGTAGAGCGTCTCGACATTAAAAAGAGCTTATTTGAGCGGGTGGAGCAGTACCGCAAGCCTGGCACGCTCATCACCTCGAACACCTCAGGCATCCCGATTCACATGATGACGGAGGGCCGCTCCGACGACTTCAAAAAGTACTTCTGCGGCACTCACTTCTTCAACCCGCCGCGCTACCTGAAGCTGCTCGAAATCATCCCGAGCCCGGACACGGACCAAGCGGTAGTGGATTTCCTGATGCATTACGGCGACCTGTACCTGGGCAAGACCACTGTACTAGCCAAGGATACGCCCGCTTTCATTGCCAACCGCGTGGGTGTTTTCGCCATTATGGATGTGGTGCAGGTGATGAGCCAGCTCGGCCTCACGGTAGAAGAAGTGGACAAGCTCACCGGTCCGGTTATCGGCCACGCTAAGTCGGCTACCTTCCGTACTTCGGATGTGGTAGGCCTGGACACGATGATTAACGTCGCCAACGGCCTGGCCCAAAACCTACCGAACGACGAAGCCAAAGCGGTGTTCCAGCTGCCGGACTTTATCAAGAAGATGGCCGAAAACAAGTGGCTGGGCGACAAAACCGGCCAGGGCTTCTATAAAAAAGTAAAAGGCGAAGGCGGTAAGTCGGAAATTCAGGCGCTCGACCTGAACACGCTGGAGTACAAGCCCGGCGCCAAGGTGAAGTTTGCTACCCTGGAAACGACTAAGCCGATTGAAAAGCTGGCGGACCGGTTCAAGATGTTGGTAGCCGGCAACGACAAAGCCGCCGACTTCTACCGCAAAACCTTCGCGGGCCTGTTCGCCTACGTGAGCAACCGAATTCCGGAAATCACCGACTCGCTCTATAAGATTGACGACGCTCTGCGCGCTGGCTTCGGCTGGGAAATGGGACCGTTTGAAACCTGGGATGCCTTAGGTGTGCAGAAAGGTCTGGAACTAGCCCAGGCTGAAGGCAAAACAGTAGCGCCGTGGGTGCAGGAAATGCTGGCCGCCGGCAATACCTCGTTCTATAAAGTGAATGAGCAGGGCGTGAAGCAGTTCTACGACATCGAGTCGAAGAGCTACCAGGCCATTCCAGGGGTAGAGAACTTCATCATCCTCGACAACCTGCGCGCTACCGGCAAAGTGGTGTGGAAAAACGCCGGCGCTTCGGTCCTGGACCTCGGCGATGGTATCCTGAACGTGGAGTTCCACAGCAAGATGAACGCCCTGGGCTCCGACGTAATTCAGGGCCTGCTGAAGGGCGTGGAGCTGGCGGAAAAGGACTTCCGTGGCTTGGTAGTTGGCAACGACGCGCCGAACTTCTCGGCCGGTGCCAACCTGGGCTTGGTATACATGTTCGCGCTGGATCAGGAATACGACGAGCTGAACTTGATGATTGCCCAGTTCCAGCAGGCCATGATGCGCATGCGTTACAGCTCCATTCCGGTGGTAGGCGCGCCGCACGGCCTGGCCCTGGGCGGTGGCTGCGAGCTGAACCTGCACTGCGACCGGGTAGTAGCGGCCGCGGAAACCTACATGGGCCTCGTGGAATTCGGGGTAGGCCTAATTCCGGGCGGCGGTGGCACCAAGGAAATGACTCTGCGCACTGCTCTGAAATACGAGGAAGGCGAGCCGGAGTACAACCTGCTGCGCAACACCTTCATGACCATCAGCACGGCCAAGGTTTCGACCTCCGCAGCCGAGGCTTTCGACCTGGGTTTCCTGCGCCGCGGCGACGAGGTAGTAGTAAATAGCAACCGCGTCATTGCGCAAGCCAAAGCCGCCGCCATTGAGCTGGCCGAAGACGGCTACACCCAGCCGGTGCAGAAAACCAACATCAAGGTACAGGGCAAAGGAGCCCTGGGCATGTTCCTGACCGGCGTACACGCCATGAAGGAAGGTCGCTACATCTCTGACCACGACGTGAAGATTGCCAACAAGCTGGCCTACATCATGTGCGGCGGCGACCTAAGCAGCCCCACCGAAGTATCGGAGCAGTACCTGCTGGATCTGGAGCGCGAAGCCTTCCTCTCGCTGACCGGCGAACGGAAAACTTTGGAGCGTATCCAGTCGATTCTGACTACGGGCAAACCGCTGCGTAATTAGACCTGAGAATTGAGAGCTTAGAACTTAGAGTTGTTCTGTATGGTAAGTCGGCATCGATTTCGAGATTTAAAGATCTGGCAGAAGGCGATGCTGATTACCAAGCTGACTTATCAGTGTTGTGCCAACTTTCCCAGTGATGAGCGTTTCGGCTTAACCTCACAGATGCGTCGGGCGGCTGTTTCTATCCCCTCTAATATTGCGGAAGGTGCTGGTCGCGGTTCAGCTAAGGATTTCAGCCAGTTTCTCTCTGTTGCTACCGGATCTGCCTATGAACTGGAAACCCAGTTCATTCTAGCTGCCGACTTCGGGTATATAAGGGAAGAACAATTGCAAGTAGTCACAGCTGAATTATCAGAACTACAAAGAATGCTCTACGGCTTTCAAAAAAGTCTTCAACCTGAGAACTAATTACTAGAGTCTAAGCTCCAAGTTCTCACCTCTAACTTCTAAAAACATGAATGCATATATCGTAGCTGGTTACCGCACGGCCGTGGGCAAAGCCACCCGCGGTGGTTTCCGCTTCACCCGCCCCGATGACCTCGCCGCCGACGTTATCAAGCACCTGGTAGCCTCCGTGCCCGCCCTCGACCCCACGCGCATTGACGACGTGATGGTGGGCAACGCCGTGCCGGAGGCCGAGCAGGGCCTGCAAATGGGCCGCCTGATTTCCCTGTTGGCCCTGCCCATGAATGTATCGGGCCTCATCGTGAACCGCTATTGCGGTTCCGGCGTGGAAACCATTGCCATGGCCGCCAGCAAAATCACGGCGGGTATGGCCGACTGCATTGTGGCGGGTGGAACCGAGAGCATGAGCATGGTACCCACCGTAGGCTGGAAAACGGTGCCCAACTACAAGCTCGCCCAGCAACACCCCGACTACTACCTCGGCATGGGCCTCACGGCCGAAGCTGTGGCGCAGGACTACAAAGTGTCCCGCGAGGACCAGGACCAGTTTGCCTACAACTCCCACCAGAAGGCCATCAAAGCCATTCAGGCGGGCAAGTTCAAGGAGCAGATTGTGCCCATCACGGTAGAGGAAACCTATCTCGACCAAGCCACCGGCAAGAAGAAAACCCGCTCCTACGTAGTCGATACCGACGAAGGTCCCCGGGCTGATACTTCTTTGGAAGCGCTGGCCAAGTTGCGCCCGGTATTCGCTCAAAACGGCTCGGTAACGGCCGGCAACTCCTCACAAACTTCTGATGGCGCGGCCTTTGTGCTGGTGATGTCGGAGCGCATGGTGAAGGAGCTGAACCTGGAGCCCATTGCCCGCATGATTACCTATGCCACTGAGGGCATCGACCCACGCATCATGGGTATGGGGCCCATTAAGGCCATTCCGAAGGCGCTGAAGCAGGCCGGCATGCAGCTCCAAGACATTGACCTAATTGAGCTGAACGAGGCCTTTGCTTCCCAGTCCATTGCCATTACCCGCGAGCTGGATATTGACGAGAGCAAGCTGAACGTGAACGGCGGTGCTATTGCCTTGGGCCACCCGCTGGGCTGCTCCGGCGCTAAGCTCAGCATTCAGCTGTTCCACGAACTACGCGAGCGGGGCCAGAAGTACGGCATGGTAACCGCCTGCGTAGGCGGCGGCCAGGGCGTGGCCGGCATCTACGAGCTGCTGAAGTAGTACCCATTGCAGCCTGTGCCGTGAGCGGTCCGTAACCAAGTGGGGGCGGAAAACTCAGCCGCTCACGGCACAAGCTGAACGGCTGGCACCGCGCCGGTTAAGCAATGTCAATAACGACGAGGCTTAACCATTGTGTCTCTACTTCGTTCGGCAGTACACTCAGAAAGGATTCCCCGCTAAACCGGGGTTTTCTTTTCGTGAAGTAGTCGGCAAGCATAACATATTTTTGTATCTTTCGGTACAACAGAACAGCGCGGCTAGCTCACCGCCAAATAGTAGGCAAGCCGAGCATCTTCTTTTCTTTTTCGACTTCGATTTTCTCCAATCCAACATCTCACCCGGTCATGGAAGTAACCAACAAGCTTGTGAAAGGCGGCGAGTTCATCATTAAAGAAACCGCCGCGCAGGACGTATTTACCCCCGCCGATTTCTCGGAGGAGCAGAACATGATGCACCAGACGGCCCTAGACTTCGTGGAGAAGGAAGTGCAGCCCTGCTGGAGCGCCTCGACAACCACGAAGAAGGACTGATGCGCGGCCTGATGGAAAAAGCTGGCGAGTTGGGCCTGTTCGGGGTGAGCATTCCGGAGCAGTTTGGCGGCCTAGATATGGACTTCACTACCTCCCTGCGCGTGACGGAAGGCGTTGGTGGCGGCCACTCTTTCCCGGTGGCTTTTGCGGCTCATACCGGTATTGCCATGCTACCTATTCTGTACTTCGGCAACGAGGAGCAGAAGGCCAAGTACCTGCCCGGCCTGACCAGTGGGGAATTGATGGGGGCCTACTGCCTCACTGAGCCTGGCTCCGGTTCCGACGCTCTGGGCGCCAAAACCAAAGCCATGCCCACCGAGGACGGCGAGCATTACGTGCTCAACGGCCAGAAAATGTGGATTACCAACGGTGGTTTCGCCGACGTATTCATCGTGTTTGCGCAGGTAGACGGCGACAAGTTCACCGGCTTCATTGTGGAGCGGAACACGCCTGGTCTGAGCCTTGGCAACGAGGAGCACAAGATGGGCATCAAGGGCTCCTCTACCCGCCAAGTGTTTCTGTCCGATGTGAAAGTGCCGAAGTCGGCAGTACTGGGCGAAATTGGCAAAGGCCACCTCATTGCCTTCAACATCCTGAACATTGGCCGCATTAAGCTGGCCGCTGCTTGCTTGGGCGCCACCAAAATGGCCGCTACCCTGAGCGTGAAGTATGCCAACGAGCGGGTACAGTTCAAGCTGCCCATCAGCAAGTTCGGTGCTATCAAGTACAAGCTGGCCCAGCAGGCCGTGCGCATTTACGCCGTGGAGTCGGCTATTTACCGCGCCGGTATGGACATTGCCCGCATGGAGCAGGAACTGCTGGCGAAGGGTCAGAGCCACAACGAAGCCTTGCTGGGTGCGGCCCGCGAGTTTGCCGTGGAGTGCGCCATTCTGAAGGTAGAAGGCTCCGAGGTGCTCGACTACGTAGTGGACGAAGGCGTGCAGGTGTACGGTGGCTACGGCTTCTCGGCCGACTACCCCATGGACCGCGCTTACCGGGATTCGCGCATCAACCGCATCTTCGAGGGTACGAACGAAATCAACCGCATGCTGGCCGTAGACATGATCCTGAAAAAGGCCATGAAAGGTGAGCTGGACTTGATGGGCCCCGCCCAGGCCGTGCAGCAGGAGCTGATGGCTATTCCGGATTTCAACCTCGAGGAGGAAACCGGTCTGTTCGCCGCCGAGAAGAAAACCATTCAGAAACTGAAGAAGGCCATTCTAATGGTAGCGGGCACGGCCGTGCAGAAGTACATGAACTCCCTGGCTAAGGAGCAGGAAGTACTCATGAACATTGCCGACATGGCTATTAAAGTGTACACGGCCGAAAGCACGCTGCTGCGCGTGGAGAAAGAAGCGGGTGTGAAAGGCGAGGAGGCACTGGCCACCCAAATGGATATTGCCCGCGTGTACCTCTACGACACGGTAGACCTGGTGAACAAGTTCGGCAAGGACGCCATTGCTTCCATGACCGAAGGCGACGAGCAGCGCCTGCTAGCCATGGGCCTAAAGCGCTTCACCAAAGCCGACCTCTACAACGCCAAGGACGCCCGCCGCCGCATTGCCGACGTGCTGATTGCCGCCAACGAGTACGTGTACTAACTCACTAGTTTATCGGGTGCAGAGAAGGGTAGGGCTGCTGGCAGGCGGCTCCCCAACTTACGCTCCTGGTGCGTTCAAAGCCGCTTCCGTGTTCGGGAGCGGCTTTTTTGTTGGTCTGCTCATATTGCCCGGTAGGTAAGTTGGAGGCAGGGAGGGGCTACTCAACGACAACGCGGCACTTATCTCAGCCGTTGCATAGTAGACTACCCACCATCAACCTTCCACTTCTTATGAGCAACGCCAACGAGCAAGTAAAAGGCAAGGACTTTTACGAAAGTGTGCTGCGGTTTTATGATCATGCGGCCAGCTTCTCGAAGCTGGACCCCGGCATCATTGCCCAGATTCGGGTGTGTAACAGTATTTATAAGGTGAACTTCCCGGTTGAGGTAGATGGGAGCGTGCAAGTATTCGAGGGCATTCGGGTGCAACACAGCCACCATAAGCTGCCTAGCAAAGGCGGCATCCGCTACAGCGTGTATGTGGATGAGGAGGAAGTAATGGCCCTTGCTACCCTCATGACCTTCAAGTGCGCCCTGGTAGACGTGCCATTTGGCGGCGCGAAAGGTGGGGTAAAAATCAATCCGCGTACTACCTCGGTGCAAACCTTGGAACGCGTTACGCGCCGTTACGCCAGTGAACTGATCAAGAAAAATCTGATTGGCCCCGGCATGGATGTACCCGCTCCCGACTACGGTACGGGCAGCCGGGAAATGGCCTGGATTGCCGATACGTACATGACCTTTAAGTACGGCGACACCAACGCCCTCGGCTGCGTGACTGGTAAACCGGTGGGCCAGGGCGGCATTCGGGGCCGGACGGAAGCCACCGGCCTGGGGGTATTCTATGGGCTGCGTGAGTTGCTACTGGACGAGCCCATGCTGGAGAAGATGGGCCTGCCTAGCGGCATTGCTGGCAAGCGTATTATTGTGCAGGGCCTGGGCAATGTGGGGTACTATGCCGCTCACTTTTGCCAAGAGGCGGGAGCCGTCATTACGGGTATAGCAGAGCGGGAGGGCGGTATTTTCAGCGCTAGTGGGCTAGATGTAGCGGCCGTATTCAAGCACCGGGAAGAGACGGGTTCCATCCTGGGCTTCGTGGGAGCGGAGAACGTGGAAAACTCCCTGGACTTACTGGAACGGGAGTGCGACGTGCTGCTGCCGGCCGCCCTTGAAAACCAGATTCATGAGGGCAACGCCGCGAATATTAAAGCCAAAATCATTGCCGAGGGAGCCAATGGTCCTACCACCCAGGGCGCCGAGAAGATTCTGCTGGAGCGGGGCATCGTCATTCTACCCGACCTCTACCTCAACGCTGGCGGCGTAACCGTATCGTACTTTGAGTGGCTGAAGAACCTCTCGAACGTGCGCTTCGGGCGGATGGGCAAGCGGGCCGAGGAAGGCGCCATGCGCCGTCTGGTAACCACTATTGAGCGCACCACGGGCAAGACCATTACCCCGAGGAACGCCAGCTCATTGTGCACGGCGCCGACGAGATTGACCTCGTGCGCTCCGGCCTGGAAGACACCATGATTACGGCCTACCAGAACATCCGGAAGGTGATGGATGAGGTAAACGGCATTACAGACCTACGCACGGCTGCCTTCTACAGCGCCATCGAGAAGATTGGCGTCAGCTATCAGTCGCTGGGCATCTTTCCGTAAGCCGTCGGCCAGTTCTAAGCTGTGCGGGCAGTGAATTTAGAATACCGTCATGCAGAGCTGCAGGTGAAGCATTTCGCGTGCTGAGGCTGCAATGGTAACCCAACAATTCAAGCGAGATGCTTCGCCTCCGGCTCTGCATGACGGTCTTTCTTAACTCAAAATTTTCTGTTATCCACGCAACCTAAGTAAGCCAAACAGGCCGCTCCCGACACCGGGAGCGGCCTGTTTAGTGAAGGAGCCACCGTGTTTTTATTGCGGGAATAACGCCTACTTTACGGCAATTTTATTCAGCATCAGCGAAGCAGATTTCTTGCTGGGCCGGCTGACGCCAATAATTGTTTTGGCGTCGAGCCAGGTAGTAAAATCCTTGACGTACGACGGATTTTGGTCGGAAGCCACGTTGAGCCCGAGGCCTTTCGGCTCCTGCACTGCGCCCGTTTGCGCGTTCACGCGGCGCAGGTACAGGTCTGACTTATTTTTGATTTTTTCCCAGGTCACCACCTGAATATCGGGCCCGAACACGGCGGCCCGGTAGCCGATGCTGCTGAAGCCCTCGGCGGCCGGAGCTACCTGGTCTTTGGCAATGATGCGGTGCCAGGAAGGCGTCTGAAACTCGTTGTAACCGAACAAGTGCAGTTCCCGGGTGTGGCCGGGGGAGTCGTCGCCGCCTTCCTCGTACTTCTTTTCGCATACCACCACCAGCTGCTTCTCGTCAGTCAGCAGCAGGTCCGTCAGGTACACATCCTCCAGGCGCTTGGCCGTGGCACCCGTGACCTTGTTGGTTTCCGCCAAATATTCAGGACTGAACTTCACTTCGGGGGCAAACTTCATTTCACCCTCACCCGAAAAGTCAAACTTTACCACTTTCAGGCTGTGATACAGGCCGCTTTCTCGCTCGTTGCAAATGGCGGCGGCGTAGAGGATGTTGTCGGGCTGCAGAGAAAAACGGGAGTCAAATACGTTGACTTCCTTGCCGCCGAACGTGCCACCAACCGACACGGACATCACCTTAACTTCCGGCGAATCGTTGCGGTAGCGGCGAACGGTAAGCTTCTTCATTCCGTCACTAACGAGCGTCACAAACTGCGAACCATCGTTGCCGACTTCCACGGTAGTGGAAAAGAAGCCGCCCTGATCATGGAAATCATAGGTGCGGTCCTTTAGCTTGAGCAGCTTCTCATCGTACACGCTAGCGCTGATGGCCCTAATCTGCTCGTTGCGGGTGAGGTAGCGCCACACCACCAGCTTGGTACCGTCGGGGAGAAGGCCACGCCAGGGCGCCGGTCGCGCGGGCCGGTTTCAGTCAGCTTTTTAACCGGGCTTTTCTGGCCATTACTGAGGTCTAGGCTATAGGCTGAGAGCTGCTGGGCGGCTCCGGTGGCGTGCGTCACGACCAGCGCTTGCCCACTGCTGCGCGCAAATCCGTCCACAGCTTCGCCGGCGGCCAGGGCTAGGGGCGTACTCCACAGACGCTTCAAGTCCGCGTCGTAGCGCTCCACGGCGTACTCCGTACCCGATTTATGCGCCAGTATCACGAAGCCACCGGAGGGTAGAGCCAGGGTTTTCCGGGTCACGCGCTGGTTGTACCGGTCGTCGGCGCGTTCTGGCACGTAGCTGAAGGGCGCTGATTTCACCCGTTGTCCTACCGCTGGGGTCAGATTCGTTAGTAGGCTAGCCAGCGAAAAACCGGCTGCGAGTACAAAGGAAAAACGCACGGAAAAAGGGAATTAAGTAAGCGAAGACGCGAAAAATGAGAACTATATCTTCCAAAGATATCCAACTTCAGCGGCACTCTCCTACACCTTGCGCCGGGTAAGTCAGCCCTTGGCCCGATAACGGAATATTCATGCAGGCTTAACTCTGAGGGCAGCAAAAAGCCCAGGGAATAGTTGATCTTTGCACCCGATACTGAAAGAGTCCGGAAAAATCAGTCAGGAAATGAGGTAGTAAAGACGAGCCCTGAACACGAATATTTTCGTTGTTTATGCCTGCACGCCAGCGTTTTATATGGATTTTCTTCCTCCTTTTTCACTACTAACGCCTTGTAACCGAAGCTAGTCTGGCTCGAAGTTTGTAAGCCCTCGGGCCGCCCTAAATCAGCAATACGCTATGAAATCTTTACTTCGTTTTTCTCTCATGATTTCGCTTGTCATCCTCGGCAAACTAAGCCAGCATTCAACCGTTCCGGTGGCGGCCAAGGCAGTGCGCAGTAGCTGGCAAGTTCCAGTTCAAAATGCTTCCTTGTCGGAGGGCCAGAATTCGGTCAAGCGACAGATTCCGGGAGGTGGTTCCCGCTTCTGGCAAACCACAGCTCCCGCAACAACCGCCAATACGCTTGAATAATCTAGCTACCGGTAAGCGACTTTCTTAGAAGTCGCTTTTTTTGTGTCCATTCCGGCAAAAAGCCGTCCCGGCTGGGGAAGTACTACTTCCCCAGCCGGGACGGCTTTTCTTTATTTCCTGGCTAGTGCTGCGCCCGGCTTAGCTAATTCGGCTCCAGTTAACGGCCGTAGCAGGTAGGCTCTCAATGTGGCGGCGAATAGCCAGGTTTTCGGGTTTACTAAGGCCAGGATCTTCGTTAATGAGTTGCTGCGCGGCCGCCCGGCTCTCAGTTAGAATGCGCCCATCCTTGGCCAGATCAGCAATCAGCAAATCTAGTACGCCGCTTTGCTGGGTGCCCATCAGGTCGCCGGGGCCGCGCAGTTTCAGGTCGATGTCGGCAATTTCAAAACCGTTGTTGGTGCGTACCATCGTCTCAATGCGGGTGCGCGAGTCCTTGCTGAGCTTGTAGCCGCTCATCAGAATGCAATAGCTCTGGTCGGCCCCGCGGCCCACCCGGCCCCGCAGCTGGTGCAGCTGTGAGAGACCGAACCGCTCGGTGCTCTCAATCACCATTACGGAGGCGTTGGGCACGTTTACGCCTACCTCGATAACGGTAGTGGCTACCATAATCTGGGTTTCGTTTTTCACGAACCGCTGCATTTCGGCGTCCTTTTCGGCAGCGCTCATGCGTCCGTGCACAATGCTGATCTGGAACTCCGGGAAGGCACGTGCTACACTTTCGTACCCATCCATCAGGTCCTTGTAGTCGGCCATGGTTTCGCTTTCCTCAATCAGTGGGTACACGATGTAGACCTGGCGGCCAAGTTTGATTTGGTCGCGCAGAAAGCCAAACACTTTCAGTCGGTTCGAGTCGAAGCGGTGCACCGTGACGATGGGCTTACGGCCGGCCGGTAGCTCGTCAATCACCGATACGTCCAGGTCGCCGTACAGGGTCATGGCCAGGGTGCGCGGAATAGGCGTGGCCGTCATCACCAGCACGTGGGGAATTACGTGGGGGTTTTTCTGCCAAAGCTTGGAGCGTTGCGCTACCCCAAAGCGGTGCTGTTCGTCCATCACCGTCAGGCCCAGGTTCCGGAACTGCACCACGTCTTCCAGCAAGGCGTGGGTACCCACCAGCATGTGCATTTCGCCGGAGCGGAGTTGCTCATGCAGGACACGGCGCTCAGCGGTGCGGGTACTGCCCGTGAGCTTGCCAATTTTCAGCCCCAACATATCGGCAAAGTGCTTCAGGCCCACGTAGTGCTGATCGGCCAGAATTTCGGTAGGCGCCATCAGGCAGCTCTGCGCCCCGTTGTCGGCGGCCATGAGCATGCTGATAAAGGCTACAATGGTTTTGCCCGAGCCTACGTCGCCCTGTAGGAGGCGGTTCATCTGCTGGCCCGAGCAGAAATCCTTGTAGATGTCGTGAATAACCCGCTTCTGGGCGCCCGTCAGATCGAAGGGCATTACGTTTTTGTAGAAGTGCACGAGGGTAGGCACTTCCTTGAAAATCTGGCCGGCCAGCGTGACTTTGCGCTGATCTTTCTGGCGTAGCAGCTTGAGCTGCACGTAAAACAGCTCCTCGAATTTCAACCGGAACCGGGCCGTCTGGAGAAGCTCCGTGCTTTGCGGGAAGTGAATCTGCTGGAGCGCCATGGCCTTCTCCATCAGCCCGTACTGCTGAATCAGGTCCGGCGACAGGGTTTCGTGCACCTGGGGCAGGGCCAGCTTGAGCAGGTCGGCCACCATGCGGGCAATGGCCTTGCTGTCAACCCGATGGTAATTTTTGAGCTTTTCGGTGGTGTTGTACACCGGCTGCAGGTAGCTCTGGCCAGCCTTGGCCTCCGTGACCTCCTCCAGCTCGGGATGAGCCATCTGGGGCCGCCCGTTAAACATGGTTGGCTTGCCAAAGACAATGTACTCCTGGTGATTCTTGATGATCTTTTCCAGGTAGTTCACGCCCTTAAACCACACGAGGTCCAGCTCCCCGCTGGCATCGGCGAGCTTGGCTACCATGCGCTTCTTGGGTCCTTCGCCTACTACCTCCCGCCCGCGCAGGATGCCTTTCACTTGCACGTAGGGCAGGTCATCGTGCAAGTCGCAGATGTTGTAGAACTGGGTGCGGTCGAGGTAGCGGAAAGGGTAGCGCTGAATTAGGTCGCCGTAGGTGAACAGGCCCAACTCTTTCTGCAGAAGCTGAGCCCGCTGCAGCCCCACGCCGCGCAGAAATTCTATCTTGGTTTGAAAGAAGTTACTCATTCTAATCAGCTGTTAGCTGTTGGCCGTTAGCTGTTAGCTGTTATTGATGATTGTGGACTCTACATGCTGTCAAAACAAAGCTAACAGCCAGTGACGATAACCCAGTGGCTTATTGATAGTGCAGCGTGTTCAGCATGCGCACGATGTCCTGCTTAACGTAATCAATCACCGGCGCCAGCGAATCGTTAGCGGTAGCAGTCCGGAAGTAGAGGGCGCCCCGGAAAAAGTGCTTGGTGCTGTCGGTGGTATAAAACTGAAACTGGCTAGGTACCTCGCCCTGCAGCTCAAACACGGATACGCGCATGCCGTGGGGCGTTTTGAGCACGTTCTCGTCGATGGCCGTAGCTTTTATTTCGTGCTTGCTGGTGAGCTTGCGGGCATCTTCCAGCAGCTTGCTGTAGAGTTGGGGCTTGCCGGCTAGGCTGGCGTATGTCACCTGCACGTTAGCCTGCAACGAGGGGTAGTACACGTTAATCCAGTGGGGTTGGGCCAGGTAGGAGGAGTCGCGCAGAATCTTGGCGTAGCGCGAGTACTCAAACTGATACGGGTGGCCGGGCCCCAACTGCTGGTAGGCATGCGGGGGCAGGTCGATGCGGTTGTAGCCTTTCGGCTTGGGCGTAAAGTCAGGGGTAGAGGTGCAGCCGGCGGCTAGGGCCAGCAAAGCGAGAACTGCACCCCCAGCACGCAGCATTGGATAAACGGCCATGCGAAGCAAAAGCAAATGAGTAATCAAAGGTAGCTAAGAAAGCAGCGCAGAGGTTCACCGTTTTCGCCCCTGGCCAAGCGCGCGCCCGAAAACGCAAAAAGCCCCGGCAGAAACCGGGGCTTGTGCGAAGGGTTAAGCTGCGCAGACTTAGAACGGCAACTGGTCTAGTTCCGGTTCCTGGCGGAAGGTAGTAGGAGCTTCTGTGGTGGCCGGTTGAGGAGAAGCGCTTTCGCCCCCTGAGGCCGACCGCCCAGCATGGAAATTTCATCGGCAATGATTTCCGTGATGTAGCGCGTCTGGTTGTCCTTATCCTGGTACTGCCGGGTCCGGATCTTGCCCTCTACGTACACCTGCTGGCCTTTGCGCAAGTACTTCTCGGCCAGCTCCGCCAGGCCCCGCCACGCGGCAATGTTGTGCCATTCCGTACGCTCTACGCGGTTGCCCTGCTTGTCTTTGTAGTATTCATTGGTAGCCAGCGTGAAATGGGCTACGCTGGTACCACCTTCCAAGTGCCGTACTTCTGGGTCTTTGCCTAAGTTACCGACTAAAATAACTTTGTTTACGCCTGCCATGCTATTGGTAGTGAGTTGGTTATTGCTGTAAATGAAGATGTATTTCCTGTTATAAATATACGAATTACTATTTAAAATACCAAATAATTTAGTTGGTTAGGTGCTAATATTGCTAATATAGTTAGCTATAAGCATGGGTTTGGGCAGTTCCTCAATCTCAGCCGCTTGGTAGGGTAGCAGGCCGGTAGCCAGTAACGCCGCGGAAGGTAGGGGCTCCGCCAGCCACACCGGGTGAAACTTGGCTTCTACCTTCTGATGGCTTAGCACATGGCGCAAGCTGCGCACGGGCTCCTCCGCGTGGTTAGCCGCCAGCCGGCCGCCTAACTTTTCTACCGCTTCTACTAGCGTTGGGGCGGGTAGTTCGGCCGTATCGTCTTCGTGCAAGGCAAAATCATACAGGCCCTCCCAGATATCCTTGGGGCCGCGCTTGCGCAAATACAGGGTGTTCCCGTGCCGTAGCACCAAGTAGTGGAAATAACGGGTACGGGCGGCTTTGGCCTTGCTCTTTACGGGTAGCTCTTGCACCATGCCGTGCTGGAAGGCGTAGCACTGGCTTTGCAGCGGGCAAAACAGGCAATCTGGCTTCAGAGGCGTGCACTGAATGGCTCCAAACTCCATAATAGCCTGGTTGAACTCCGCTGGGTGGTCCGCCGGAATCAATGTATCGGCCAGTTGCTGAAACACCTTCCGGCTGGCCGGCGCCGCAATGTCCTGGGTCAGACCAAACACCCGGGCCAACACCCGGTACACGTTGCCATCGAGCACTGCTACTTGCTCATCGTAGGCGAAGGAGGCAATGGCGGCGGCCGTATACTGGCCCACACCGCGCAGCTTCAGCAACTCCCCATAAGAACCCGGAAACTGCCCGCCGTACTCCTGCACTACCTGCTGGGCCGTGTGGTGCATGTTGCGGGCCCGGGAGTAGTAGCCCAGGCCCTGCCAGTGGCGCAGCACCTCATCTTGCGGAGCCGCGGCCAGGTCGTGCACGGTGGGGTAGCTGGTGATGAAATCGAGGTAGTAGGGCAGGCCCTGTTTCACCCGGGTTTGCTGCAGAATTACCTCCGACAGCCAAATGGCATATGGGTCGCGGGTATGACGCCAGGGTAGGTCGCGGCGGTGGCGCGGATACCAGTTCAGCAGCGCCCCCGCGAACCACGATTGGTTAGGAGCAGTTAAAGAAAATGTCAAGGCTTTGAGAAAGAATAAGTTGGATGCAACCGGGGAAGCAGAACGGATTGCACGAAAACCATTTGTAAAACCGAAAAAGGGGGCTACCTTTGTGCCCTCAAAACGTAGGCAAACTCTTACCGGGCAAGTGCTTACGTTTTGAGGACGGCATCATTTTGCCAACACAATATTTTTCACTCCCTAGTACACTTACCAGCGTGACTAAAGCAGAAGTAATCGCCGAAATTGCCGACAAAACTGGCATTGAAAAGGCAGACGTTTCGGCTACCGTAGAAGCCTTCTTCAAAGTTGTGAAGGACTCCATGGCCGACGGCAACAACATCTACGTGCGTGGCTTTGGCTCCTTCGTGAACAAAAAGCGCGCGAAGAAAGTCGCCCGTAACATCTCGAAAAACACGTCGATCATCATCGACGAGCATTTCATCCCGAGCTTCAAGCCGTCGAAAACTTTCATCGGCAAAATCAAAAACAGCAAGAAGATCAAGGAAACGGCCAACGCCTAACCCGCACTTGTTGTAATATTGCCGGCTGAGCCGCCGGGAATTCCAGTTTCGGAACTCCGGCGGCCGGCTTTTTTTCCTGCTAATGACTACCAATTCTTCCAAGCACCAACTCCTGATTCTGGCCCTGGCGGTTGCGCTGGTGGCCGGTTTGTTTTTGTTGCCGAAGGTAGTTGTCAAGCCCAAAGAAGGGCGAGGGGAACTGGCCCAAGATGCGGCGCAAACTGCCAACCGCGACGGCGGCGGACCTGCTACCAACGGTTCCAAAGCCATAGCTTCCTCCGGAGAGCAGCCCACAACGGTTGGGCCTGAGCAGCCGCACATGACGGTGCCTGCTGCTCAGCGCCAGGAAATCAATGGGTTGCTGGCGAAGTATGAGGCCTCGGGCGCCGACTTGACGGGCCGCCTGCGGTTGGCTCAGGAGCTGGCGGCCAAGTACAAGGCCGTCGAGAAGTTCGACAGCGCCGGGTATTACTTCGAGCAGGTTGCCATTGCTCGCCCCGGTGAGCAAGCCTGGCAGCGGGCCGCCGATGAGTACTTCGAAGCCTACAGCTTCGCGGCTACGGAGGAGCGGCAGAAACTGCTGGGGGCCAAGTGCCAGGAACTGTACGGGAAAGTCTTGAAAAACAATCCCGACAACCTTGACGCCAAAACCAACCTGGGTATGGCCTACATGGCCAGCGACAATCCGGTGCAGGGCATTACGTTGCTCCGAGAAGTTCTGGCCGCGGATCCTCGCAACGAAAAGGCGCTGTATAACCTTGGCTTACTGGCCATTCAAAGCAGCCAGTACGATAAGGCCGTGGAGCGTTTCCGGGAACTGGTGAACGTTAACACTGAAAACGTCAACGGACAGTTCTATCTTGGCGTCTCTTTAGCCCAGACCGGGGCCAAAGAAGAAGCCCGCAAAGCCTTCCAGAAGGCCAAAAGCCTCAGCACCGACCCCGCTCTGGCGGCTTCAGTGGATGAGCAATTGCAAAAGCTGAACTAAGTATTTTTTACAACCCTTAACCATCTCAACTCATGCCCTGCGGTAAAAAGAGAAAGCGTCATAAGATTGCCACTCACAAGCGGAAGAAGCGTCTGCGCAAGAACCGTCACAAGAAGAAGTAAGCCCTTCCGGGGTTTGCTGGCGCGGATTTCCTGTGGGAAACGTCCTCGTCTATCTCTCACTTAGTATCTCGGAGAGTGGCTAGCTATATGCTTTCCCCCTGGCTTGGAAGGGAAGCCGGTGCTGTTATGCACTGGCTTCCCTTTACGGGTTTCGGGGAGGTAGGGCAGTTGCTTTCGCCGGGTGCTACTCTAACCGCTTAATCCATTGAGTAACGAATTAATCATTAATTCTACTCAGGACGGAGAACGGATTGCCCTGCTACAGGACAAGCGGCTCATCGAATATCATTTCGACCGCAACGACACCGCCTACTCAGTCGGTGACATCTTCCTGGGCACGGTCAAGAAAGTTATGCCCGGTCTGAACGCCGCGTTCATTGACATTGGGTACCAAAAAGACGCCTTCCTGCACTACGGCGACCTGGGGGAGAATTTTCCCTCCCTGGTGAAGTGGGGCAAAGGCGTACAATCGCAGAAAATTACCGTCGGCCCCTGAAAACCTTCCAGTTTGACGGGACGCTCGACAAAGTCGGTAAAATTGACAACACCCTCAAGAAGGGCCAGCAGCTGCTGGTTCAGATTGTAAAGGAGCCAATTTCCACCAAGGGCCCGCGCCTGTCCACGGATATTTCCATGGCCGGCCGCTACCTGGTGCTGGTTCCGTTTTCGAATACCATCAGCGTATCCAAGAAGATTGTCAGCAAGACGGAGCGGGAGCGGCTCAAGCGGCTCATTGCCTCCATCAAACCCGACAACTTTGGCGTGATTATCCGCACCGTGGCCGAGGGCCGCGAGGTGGCTGAGCTCGACAAGGACATGCAAAGCATGGTAAGCAAGTGGGAAACCCTCTTCCAGAACCTGCGCGCGGGCAAGCCCAACGACAAGGTACTGGGCGAGCTGGGCCGCACCAGCTCCATGCTGCGCGACATGCTCAACGAATCGTTCGATGCCATTACCGTGGACTCATCGACGATGTACGAGGAGATGCGCAGCTACCTGCAGCAGATTGCCCCCGACAAGCTCGGGCTCCTGAAGCTGCACACCGGCAAGGTGAAAGTTTTCGAGCAGCACGGCATTGAGAAGCAGCTGAAAACGCTGTTTGGCAAAACCGTGACCGTGCCCGGCGGCGGTTACCTGGTCATCGAACACACGGAGGCCCTGCACGTCATCGACGTAAACTCCGGCAACAAGAGCAACCAGGAAGGCGACCAAGAGGCCACGGCCCTGCACGTAAACCTCGCGGCCGCCAAAGAGGTAGCCCGCCAGCTCCGGCTGCGCGACATGGGCGGCATTATCGTCGTCGATTTCATTGATATGAAGTCGGGCGAGAGCCGGAAAAAGGTGGAAGATGCGGTGCACCACATCATGAAGCAGGACAAGGCCCGCTACACCATCCTCCCCATTACCAAGTTTGGCCTGCTTCAGATTACCCGGCAGCGCGTGCGGCCGGCCGAAGCCATTGTCACCGGTGAGGTGTGCCCTACCTGCGGTGGCACGGGCAAGATTTCGGCTTCCATCCTCGTGACGGACGAAATCGACAACAGCATTGACGACCTGCTGGTAGCTCAAAACCAGTCGGGTATTACGCTTTCGGTGCATCCTTTCCTGCATGCTTACTACACCAAAGGCTTGGTAAGTCGGCAAATGAAATGGTACCTGAAGTATTACAAGTGGGTAAAGGTGATGAAAGACACAAGTCTGGGCCTCACTGAGTACCGCATCGAGGACGAGCACGGCGAGGAAATCGAGCTGCACTCGGCCGCGGCGGCCATGAGCCGGTTGCAGGACCGGGAATTGGAAATAACTGACTGACGGATTTTTTCTGCGAGAAAACTCCTCCTGATAGAAGAAAAGCCCGCGTTGCAAGGAAGCAACGCGGGCTTTTTGGTTTAAGCCGGTAGGTACGGGTAGTACATTCAGGGTAGGCTAAGCTATTCGCTTGCCTGAACTCCCTATTGGCTGGGTAAAAAGAGCCATTCAGCCAGAGTTCAGGACCGTTGAGCAGGGTAGCTAGTACTTTCGGGGACGCCGTTTCTTCCGCTATGAATTCCACCTCCGCTACTGCCGCCGACTCGCCTTTGGATCTAGAACAGGCTCAATTGCGGATTCAGGCGCTGGAAGAAGCTTTGCGTGAGGCCTCCTCTGCCACCGTCGCCGCCGAACGCCGCCTGGATCAGTTGGTCAGCCATCTGCAGGAAGGGGTGTTGCTCACGGATGAAGCGGGCCGAATAGCGTTGATTAACGACCGGTTTTGTGCGCTCTGGGAGCTAGAGGAGCCCGCCAGCTACTGGGTAGGCCGGCCCTGGCAAGAACTGACCACTATTCTGATGCCGCTTACCACAGATCCCGGGCGCTTTGCCCAAGCCGTGCATAGCAAGCGGCAGCAAGGAGCGCCCGTATTTAACGACCCCGTGGAGCTGGCCGATGGCCGCGTGTTAGAGCGGGACTTTATGCCCATTCCCACCGATACTGGCACGGGTAGCAACGTGCTGATCCGGCTGCGCGACGTTACGGAATATCGCCAGGCCACGGATCGGCTGCGGGCCGTAGCCAGCATTCCGGGGCAGAACCCTAACCCTATTTTCCGCCTGGATGGAACAGGGCAGCTGCTCTACACCAATCAAGCGGCCAATTCTCTATTCAAATCCCTGAGCGAAGCCGACCAGACTCGGTTGCTGGCCAAGGCCCAGGGACTAGCGGCTACTGCCTTAGAGCATAGCCAGCCCTGGCAGGTGGATATTTCTGTAGGCGAAGGTTTCTATACGGTTTTTGTGGCCCCTTTCGGGGAGGAAGGGTACGCTAACTTGTATTTGGTCAATATTACAAAGCGCATTCTGGTAGAGCAGGAGTTGAACCGGGCTAAAGATGAGGCCGAGGCGGCCGTGCGGGCCCGGGAGAATTTTCTGGCCAACATGAGCCATGAAATCCGTACGCCCATGAACGGGGTGCTGGGCATGGCTGGGCAGCTGGCCAAAACCCGCCTCGATGCCCGCCAGCAGGAGTTTGTGCGCATTATCCGCAGCTCGGGCCAGCATCTGCTTACCATCATCAACGACGTGCTGGACATGGCCAAAATCACGTCGGGGAAGCTGGAATTCGAGCAAACGGCCTTTAACCTCTGTGATTCCCTGGGCGAGTCGTTGCAGCCGCTGGTGATGCAGGCCGTGGAAAAGGGGCTGACCGTAACGGCCATGCCCCTGCGCGACACGTGTCCCTTGCCCTGGGTTAGCGCCGACCCATACCGCATCAACCAGGTTATGATTAATCTGGTGGCCAACGCCATCAAGTTCACGGAGCCTGGCGGCCATATCACCGTCAGCAGCCGCCAGCTGGCCTCTACCCCCGATACGCTTACCGTGGAATTTGTGGTGGCCGACACCGGCATAGGCATTCCGCCGGAGCAGCAGACGCGCATTTTCGAAGGATTTACCCAGGCTTACGCCGATACCACCCGTCGTTTCGGAGGGACGGGGCTGGGACTGAGTATATCGCGCGCCATTGTGGAGCAGTTGGGAGGTACCTTACTGGTGGAAAGCGAACCGGGAAAGGGTAGTCGCTTCCGGTTTGTGTTGGATTTCCCCCGTACGCCCGCTGTAACCCAGGACGCCGTGCACTCAGCCTTCGATACCGGCGCCCTGCGCGGGCGGCGCGTGCTGCTGGTGGAAGACAACGAAATCAACCGCGACGTAGCCCGCATGCTGCTGGAGGAATGGGGAGTAGCGGTGGACGAGGCCGAAAATGGTCAGGTCGGTGTAGAAATGCTTCAGCACCGGGCCTATGATGCGGTATTGATGGACATTCAGATGCCCGGCATGAGCGGGTTGGAAGCCACAGCCATCATCCGCAAACTACCCGACCCGGCCCAAGCTAACATCCCCATTCTGGCCCTAACGGCCAACGCCTTCCGGGCTGATAATGCCCGCTACCTAGCCGCCGGCATGAATGCCTGCCTGACTAAGCCATTTGAAGAAGAGGACTTGTACCGGCACTTGGAGGCCCTAATTCAACCTGCCACTCCTGCCTCTGGGACTAGCTACGACCTGGCCAAATTGCAGACCATGGCCCGTGGCCGCGCTGCTTTCGTAGACAAAATCATTCAGTCGTTTCTGACCAACATGCCCGCCAGCTTGGTTGAGTTGGAAGCTGCCGCCGCCAGCCACAACTGGGCCCAGGTGGCCGCCCTGGTTCACCACATAAAGCCCAGTGTGGAGTCGTTGGGTATTCAAGGGGTACTACCCGCCATGCAACAGCTGGAACAGGACATTCCGCCCACTGGGCAGCCTGCGGCGGCCAGCACAACCGCCACAGATCATATAGTAAGCCAAATTCGCCGGGCCCTTCAGGAGCTGGCTCAGGAGCTGCCAGCCGATGCCCGCACCCAGTAAGCCCGGTTCCTGACCCGGAACCTGAGCCCCTCCAGCTAAAGGTGGTGGAATGATGACGCTTAGACCCAGCTCCTGAGCACATAAAAGGCCCGCGTACAAGAGTGTACGCGGGCCTTTTATGTGCTCAGGGGCTAGGTTAAAACTTAATACCTAGGTCTAGAGCAAATTCAGAGTTCTTCAGCTCTACTTCCTTGAAGCCCCGGCTGTCCTCAAAGTAGTTATCAATGTTGAGCAGCCCGCGGTGGTAGCTTAGGCCTGCCAATACCTTTGTGTTTTTTCCTAACTGCCGCTCAACGCCCAGCCCGGCCCGTAATCCTGCGTCCGGAATGATAACGTGTTTGGAGGCCTTGCTCTTCTCGGTAGTAGCGGGGTCGGTGTAGTACTTTTCGCCTCCAATCCGGCCGGCAATAACGCCACCCAGGGTACCGCCAAGTTGGAAATACAGCTTGGTATCGGTGGCAATGTCGTTGGTGAACAGCTTCACCGTAACGGGTACCTGCAAGTACTGTAGGCCGATTTTCTGCTGCTGCCGCGCATTAAGCTGGGGGTCGAAGTAGCTAATAGTGCCCCCTTGCCAGTTAGCTCCAGGCCAGTGCTAAAGGCGTAGTTTTCGCCGAAGAAATAATCAACAATAAGGCCGCCACCCAGGCTGAGTTTGGCCTTTTCGTTTTGCAGACCATTCTCGAGTGAGTTAGCGCGGAGGTGCGTGATGGAAGGAGAAACTTTCAGGCCGATTTCAACCTGAGCGGAGGCCGCGCCGATGGTGGCACCGCTAATTAAGAGGGCGAGCAGGGCTTTTTTCATGGCAACTGCGGAATTACAGTGAGGGAAACACGAAGCCGCGGCGGTGAGCCGTTTCGTTTTGGCTAATTTCGCCTTAAAGATAGAAGCGTGATGCACATTCCTGCCCGTATGCGGACCTTGTTGGCACTCCTAATGGCCGCCGGATTGGGCCTAACCGCCTGTAGTGAAGGTCAAGAAAATTGTGAGCTGAACCCGGAGGTAGCTAAGGTTTCGGCTCCGGTGGCCCTGGAACGCCTGGAGAAGCCCTTTTTCCAGATCAAGAATCCGGCGGACGCCGAGCGTTTCATACAAGAGCACGGCTTGTTTGCCCGGCAGTTCTTGCAGAGCGCGCAGTACCCGACTAGTGTGCTCAGCACTACCCTGGCCCGCTTGGCTACCAATGCCGGTTTGCAAAAGTTAGGCACCCAGGCCGATACTACCTTCCGCGCAGAACAGTTGCAGCAGCAGTTGCAGCCCATGTTTCAGCACATCCGCTATTACTTCCCTAGCTTCCGGGTGCCGCCCGTGAAAACCTTTGTGAGCGGCCTGAGCCAGGATTTGTTTGTTAACGACAGTCTGCTGGTGATTAGCACCGATTTCTTTGTGGGGCCAAAAGCTGCCTACCGCCCCAACGTGCCGGGCTACATTCAACGGCGCTACACCCCGGAGCACGTGCTGCCTACCGCGGCGCTGGCCATCAGCAGCAAGTACAACCAGAAGCAGCTCACCAACCAAACCATGCTGGCCGAGATGGTGCAGTTTGGCAAGTCCTTGTACTTCGCTGAAAAAGTGCTGCCCTGCACCCCCGACTCCCTGATTATGGGCTACACCGACAAGGAAATGGCCGGAGTGAGTTTCAACGAAGGAAAGATCTGGGCTCACTTCATCGACAAAAACCTGCTCTACAACACGGCGCCCTTCACCATTCAGAAGTACATCGGGGAGCGGCCCAATATTCCGGAAATTGACAAGACCTGTCCCGGTAGGGTAGGGGCCTGGATTGGCTGGCAGATTGTGCGCAAATACATGGCCGACCACCCGAACGTTACCCTGCAGCAGCTGATGGCCGAGAAAAACGCCCAGCGCATCCTGAACGAGTCGCGCTACCGCCCGAAGCAGAACCGGGGCCGGATCAGCTAGCCATGCATATTGCCGTCTTCAGCCAGTACCACACCAACCCCGACTGCCCAGCCACCAGCCGGCACTACTCGCTGCTGACCCAAATAGCCCAGCAGCACCGCGTAACGCTTATTACCACCCGTACCTGGGAGCCCCAGCGCCTGACGGAGCGTTTTCCGTGGCTACCGGAAGGAGTGGAAATGCGGGCCGCGGCGGTGCCTTACCAGAACAACATGGGCTCCGCCCGCCGCGTGCTTTCCTTTGGGCAGTACGCTGCCTACGCCCTGCGGGAAGGGTTGCGTATAAACAAGCCCGACGTTATCTGGGGTATCAGCACCCCGCTTACGGCGGCTTGGGCCGCTGCGCAAGTGGCCCGTTTGCGCCGGGTACCGTGGGTGTTTGAGGTGCAGGATTTGTGGCCTTCCTTTCCCATTGCCATGGGCGCGGTGCCCAGCAAGTTGGCCCGGCGGGAGCTATACAAGCTAGAAGGCAAGCTCTACCAGCAAGCGCGGGCCATTATGACCCTCTCGCCCGACATGACAAACTATGTGCAACAGGTTGGGACTGGCGCTACCTCTCGTTGGGCTTTTGCCCCCGGCAAGGTGCACACGGTTCTGAACGGAACCGACCTAGACTTAGCAGCCACGGCCACCGATGCGGCAGTAGCGGCCTTGCGGCAGGAGCAGGGGCTGGAAGGACGGCAGGTAATTTTGTACGCTGGCACGTTCGGGCGCGCCAATGATATTCCTACGCTGGTTGCGGCCGCCGAACGTCTGGCGCTTGTGTGTCCGAATGTCGTCTGGTTATTCATGGGCCACGGCTACGATGAGCCTTTGCTACGAGCGGCGGCTGGCCGTTGCTCCGCCATTCGGCTGGTGCCGGCCCAGCCCCGTCACGCGGTATTTACCTGGTTTCGGCTGGCAGATGTATCGGTCGTTTCATTTCTCGGGCTGCCAGTGCTCGATGCTAATTCACCTGCCAAGTTCTACGACAGTCTAGCCGTTGGAACTCCAGTTATAGTCACGAATGAAGGGTGGACCAAGAGCTTGGTGGAGCAGCACAAATGCGGTTGGTTCACGCCCGCCGGCAACGCGGAAAAACTCACGGAGCGGCTGGCCGAAATACTGCGTAACCCCGCCCAGCTGCGGACTGCAGGGGCGGCGGGGCAGCGGGTTGCCGCTACTCAATTTGACCGCCAGCGAATAGGCCAGACCATTCAGCGCATTCTTGAGCAAGCCCGCTGACAAGACAGTTACATCCTTATGTACTGCCTATAACTACTTATATACTATGTTGTACTAGTATTCGGTGAAATTGGGGTTTTAGGGCCTTTCTGAGGCTTTTTTTGCAAGATGGGCTCCTGCTTTGACACAACCTCTGCGTAATACTTACACCAACTTCTTAAGGGGCAAATGCCGCACTTGGGCTGCCGCGCCACACAGATGTAGCGGCCGTGCAGAATAAGCCAATGGTGGGCTTTATGCACTAAGTCTTCGGGGATGTAGCGCACTAGCTCTTTTTCCACCGCTAGGGGCGTAGTAGCCGTGCGGGACACCAAGCCTAGCCGGTGAGATACCCGAAACACGTGCGTATCGACGGCCATAGCCGGCTGGTTATAGATAACCGAGACAACTACATTGGCCGTTTTGCGGCCCACGCCCGGCAGGCGCTGCAATTCTTCAATGGTGCTCGGCACTTCGCCCCCAAACTCTTCTACAAGCAAGCGGCCGAGGCCCGCCAAGTGCTTGGCCTTGTTGTTGGGGTAAGAAACGCTACGAATAAAAGGGAAGATATCCTCGGCAGAAGCGGCGCCTAGCTGCTCAGGAGTAGGAAACTGCTGGAGCAGGGCCGGCATAATCTGGTTTACTCGCTTGTCGGTGCACTGGGCGCTTAGTACCACAGCCACAATCAGCTCGTAGGGGTTCGAGTACACCAGCTCCGTTTTCGGCTCCGGAAAATTGGTGGTGAAATACTCTAAAAAAAGGCGGTACCGCTCAGGCTTACGCATGCTGCAACAAATGAATACCGCGCAAAATACACGCAAAAAAAGTCCTTACCCGCCTATGTTTCTAGAAACATAGGCGGGTAAGGACAAGAATTTTCCCCTAAGAAGATGCTACCCGGCCTTCAAAAAAGTACGGGAGTATTGCAGAATAGAACTAGTAGTGCTCTGCTTGGGCGTACACCGGGCTCCATCGAGGGTACGTTGGGCCAACAGCAGATCGGCGCAGGC
This sequence comes from Hymenobacter sp. 5516J-16, assembly GCF_022919335.1. Classification (NCBI taxonomy): domain Bacteria; kingdom Pseudomonadati; phylum Bacteroidota; class Cytophagia; order Cytophagales; family Hymenobacteraceae; genus Hymenobacter; species Hymenobacter sp. 5516J-16. The sequence continues at coordinate 2,860,307 of NZ_CP095058.1, forward strand.
GGCGACCAGCTCGGGGTCGTGTACCAGAGCTTGTTCTACTTCCTGCTGTTCATTAGCCGGCAATTCGTTGTACACGTACCGGAGCAGCTTCTCGTGGGTAAACGTTTTGATCATAGAAAACGGGTTGCGCGGCCATTTTTTTCCGCAGGTTAATCAGCGCGTAACGCATACGCCCCAGCGCTGTGTTAATGCTGACCCCCGTTGCATCGGCAATTTCCTGAAAGCTCATGTCGCCGTAGTGGCGCATGATCAGGACTTCTTTCTGCGCCGCGGGCAGCTCCTGAATCAGCTCCCGAAGCCGCGCGTGGGTTTCTTCCCGGGTAAGCGCAGCTTCAGCACCCTCTTCTGCCAACGACAACGAGTTGAACGCATGACTTGTTGTATCAAGGTTCAACAAAGGGCTGCGTTTTTCCCGACGGAAGCAGTCAATAGCCAAATTGTGGGCAATGCGGCAAATCCAGGACGAGAATTTTCCTTCCTCATTATAGCGGCCACCCTTCATGGTGTGAATGGCCTTGATAAAGGTATCCTGCAGCAGATCTTCGGCAACATCTTCGTCGCGCACGATCAGCATAATAGTAGTAAATACGCGGGCTTTGTGCCGCTCAAGCAATTGAGCGAAGGCTTCTTCCTGGCCGGCAATATAAAGCGAAATAAGAGCGGAGTCGCTCGGCTGCATGGTTTCCATAAAGACTACGAAAATTAGGGGACGTAGAGCTTTAGGCCATAGAGTGCAGTTGCCAGTGAAAAGGAGAAGAAGTGAGTAGAGAAAAACTCAGTGAATCCAAATGTAGAGAACCGCTGGCCCAAACACAATGCCTTGGCCCCGCAAAAGCCAAAATTTTTTTCGCAACATCTGAAACCAAAATATTCAGTATATACAATTCTAGATTAAATAGTGTATTTAAATATATAACTTATTGACAATGAAATAAATAAACCGAAGCTTCTTAAGATGTAGGAACTTCGGTTTACCCTTGTACAGCTAAAAGCAAAAACCGTGCACTACGGTTGAAGTTGCTGACTGAGCTGTTGAATCTGCTGCTCAGAAGCGGCCGTGGCTTTGGTGCCTGTTGCGGCGCCCGTAGCTCGCTCCGCCAGCAAATCAGTAAGCTGCCGAAGCTGCTCTAGGCGCTGGCTGGTGCGTTGCAACTCCGGGACTAGGGCCGTTACGTTGGCGGTAGCAGGAATTTCTACCACGGTAGGTTTCGAGCCGGTGGTCAACTCATCGTGGCGCTCAATGGCCGCGGCCGTCATCATGTCGTCGCGGTAAAGCACCACGTCACCCTGCATGTTCACGGCTTTACCATCAGTTAGGCGGCGCCGGGAACCGTTTTTGCCGAGCAGGGTGCCATCGGGTTGCAGCGTTAGGTCATTACCAACGCGTAAGGGGCTAGTTAGGGGCGTGACTTTCCCCGCCTGTAGGCGGTACATCTTGCCATTCCGAGCAAAGGCTCCGTCTTTGAGTGTGGCCGCCGTAGCCGCCGATTTACTAGTTTGAGCAACAGCAGAAAAAGTACTGACCCCTGACAACAGGGCAGCCAGCATGAGAGAGCGAAGTAGCATAGCGGGAGTGAGCATAGAAAGTCGGGAAAGAGCGAGAAATACGCTAGCATACGGGGGAGCCCCGACTTGCGGCTAACCCCAATGCTACAGGCTAGGCGCTGTGTAGGTGCTGGCGGCTATGCAGCCAATAAAGAGCAGCTTCTTCCGCGGCAAAGAGCCGAACGTGGGCAAGGTTGCTGAGGACCATAGGCGAGCCAGTTTGCTGCTCCTCAGGGCTAAGCTGCGCGGCTGAAACAAGGAACGCCAAATAAATTCGGCCGCGCAAAGAGGTAGCTACGCGCGGAATAAACTGGGTTAATACCCAATGCGTGTCGTCCTCACTGGCCGGCCCTCGGCCCCGCGAGTCGGCCAGCCAATACCTAACCGCCGCCGGCCGTGCTACGGTCAGGGCCGCCTCGTAACTTTGCTGCAGCTCAGCGGCCGAAACCGGCCGCGTCCAGCGAATGATAAGCACTCCTAGCTCATCCGGGCGGCGAAACTCCACAAAATCGAGGGTGGTAGGGGGCTGGGATGGAGGCATACGGAGAACAGGTAGATGGAACAGCAGGCGGCGCGCGGCAACCACAAAATTGGTATTGGAGCCGCTTTGCCAGAAACCTATGGCGCCCGTAATGCAAGCCGGCGAAGGTTGTTTTATACGATAACGCAGGTAAAACGGCTTGCGTAAGGCAAGAGCTCGGCACAGAGGACCTGTAAAAGTACCGTGTTGCTCCTGCCCACACCGGCCAGGGGAGCTACCTTTGCTCACTCGCTGGTTTTCGCCTTTCCGTTCTATGTCCACTTCTGCTACCCCTCGCCATGATCCTTACGCCGCCCTGCGCATTCCTGATTTTCGGCGGCTGATTTCGGCCCGCGCGGCCATGGTGATGGCCACCCAGATTCAAGGGGTAGTGGTGAGTTGGCAGATGTTCAAGCTCACGAACGACCCGCTGGCTCTGGGCCTGATTGGGTTGGCCGAGGCCATTCCTAGCATTGTGGTGTCCTTGTACGCCGGCCATGTGGCCGATTCAGTACGCCGTAAAAACATTATCGTGTCAGCGGTGGCGGTGTTGCTGCTCTGTTCGGTCTCGTTATGGCTACTGTCGCGGCCAGCGGGGCTGACGTTGTTGCAGAAAGACGCTTTTTATACGCTACCCCTGTACGCGGTTATTTTCGTGAGCGGCATTGCCCGGGGCTTTTTGGGTCCGGCTTTGTTTTCATTTATGCCCCAGTTGCTCCCCGACCGGCAGGTGCTGTCCAACGCCATTACCTGGAACAGCACTACCTGGCAGGCGTCTTCCGTAATCGGACCGGCTATTGGGGCCTAATTGTGGGCTTGGCCGGCCGGCACCAAACCGACGCTGGTATTTCTACGGCCTACGCCGTGGATGCCGTGCTGATGGCCGTGGCACTTAGCATCTTTATCAGCATTGCGGGCCGGCCCCTGCCAGCGCGGGAGGGCGAGAAGCTCAGCTTGAAGGAAAGTCTACTGAGTGGGGTACAATTCATCTTTGGGAACCAGTTGGTGCTAGCCGCCTTGTCCTTGGATTTGTTTGCGGTGCTGTTTGGCGGAGCTGTGGCCCTGTTGCCCATCTTCGCCGATGATATTCTAAAAGTTGGGGCCGAAGGGCTGGGGTATCTGCGGGCTGCGCCGGCCGTTGGCTCGGTACTGATGGCCATGAGCCTTACGTACTTTCCCATTCGGAAGTGGGCCGGGCGCAAACTGCTGTGGGCCGTGGCCGGCTTTGGCCTAGCCACCATCGGTTTTGCCCTATCCACCAACTTTTGGCTTTCCTTGGGGCTGCTATTCCTAACCGGCGTCTTCGATTCCGTGTCAGTAATTGTGCGTTCTACGTTGCTACACACCTTTACGCCGGAGCACATGAAAGGCCGCGTATCGGCCGTGAACAACATCTTTATTGGCTCGTCCAACGAAATTGGATCCTTTGAGTCCGGGGCCGCGGCCAAACTACTGGGAGTGGTAAACTCCGTAGTATTTGGGGGCGCTATGACGTTGGTGGTTGTGGCAATTACGGCCTTGAAAGCCAACAAACTGCGCAAGCTGGACCTGACGCCCCAGTCCCAGAAAGCGTAGGCGCCAAAAAGTATGCCCACAAAAAGGCCCGCCTGAACGTAGTTCGAGCGGGCCTTTTTGTGGGCATGAATAAGGTAGGTTACTTCTGGAAGGCCTGCTTCTGCTCTTGGGGGCAGATAGGATCCGGCTTCATTTCCAGGATTTTCTCTACTAACAAGGCCTCCTCAGCCCCCGATTGTGGACCTTGTACTGTAGCCAGCACCCGCACGAAAACGGCTTGGCCGTCTTTTTTCCGGGTAGTGGTGTAGCGGCGTTGCAGATCAGCGGTAAGCCCAGCTGGCGCTACTGTGTACCGTTTATCGGAACCGCATTCGATTAGGCTGGCAGCATCAGATTGGTAGGTAAACTTACCCGTGAACTCCCGGCGGGTGCCAGCGGCGCTCAGGTCGCTGTTAGCCGTGCGGTTCAGGGTGTAGTCTTGGCCGGCTGCCTGCATGGGCTTGCCCGTGGCATCCAGCAAGCGCAACGACTGGTCCGCTTCCACGGAGTAGCGGCGTACAGGGTCGTTGCCACTGGGTTCTAGGGTAACCACTTGCCCCCGGACTCGCCACGGGCCCCGGCGGTAATTAACCGGCGAGGTACGCCCGAGGTAGGCTTCTTGCAACTCATACAAGCTGTCGGGCCGGAGGGTAAGGCGAGTGGCGATGCCCTGGCAGTCGTTGCAAGGCATGGTATCAGCGTAGATGCCGGCCAGGGGGAGGGTAGCGGCACCCGCATCCTTGTCAGCGGCTGCGTTTTCAGAGCCAGTACCAAAAGGTTGCTCCCGGCCCTGGCAGGAAGCCAGCAGGCACAAGCCGCTGGCAGCAACTAAAAGTGAGTGCGAGAAAGTCATAAGCAGAACATGTAGGGAGAAAATTTCCTACGCAGCCTCGTTTCCAATAGATACCAAATAGCCGGTTTGAACCCGATAATTCTATAAATTGTGGATAAGTGTGTGGATAACACAGGGTTTATGCACATGGTAAGCTATTTGCCTACGCCAGTGCTAGGCCCGCATCGGAACCAACAGAAAGGTGCCTTGCAGGCAGCGCACAAAGCCGCGTCGCTGATTGTCACGGTTCAGGTCCTGCCGATGATAAGCACTATTAAGCGAGGGTGCTCCTACTAGCAGCATAGTGTAGCCTCGGCGGCGCACCAAGTAGCGGCGCAGGCCGGCCCCAGGGGCAGGCGTAAACTGCTCCTGAAATTGCTCCGCCGTGGCCCAGGCCGCTACCAGCGGCTCAGGGTCAGTTCCAGCAGCTTGGGCTTCGCGGTAGAGAGCAGCTAGGCGCACATCGGTGGTGTAGTGGTCTTCGGGCCGGAGGCGCACTACTAGGTCATGAGCTTGCCAGAGGTGCTTCGTGGCATCTTTCTTCGGCAGAATTTCCCCGCAGTGGCGGCAAACGTGCTCGTCGGCTCGGCATACTAACTGATCCGGGGTGGGGTAGGGCGCGGCCGATGTGGCTCGTTGCTCGCGCAGCACCTGCATCAGCGCCGAAAACAACTCGCCCTCACTTACTCCGTGCTTGTGGCGCAGAATGTCAAGCGTGTGGCGGCTCAGCATGCCAAAGGTGAGGATGTCGTGTAAGTCGGTGCGCAGCGCTAGCATGGTTGACTATAAGTCCGAAACCAGGGCGGAGGTTCCGTGAATGGCAGGCAAAGAAAAAGCGCCGCAGCTCAGCCGCGGCGCTTTTTCTTTGCCTGAGCGGCGCGCTACGTTAGCGACTGGCCTGGGCCGATTTCGGGGCGCGTTTAGTGGGTTTGGGGTAGTAGCCGTTTTGGTGTCCGAGGTGGGTAGGGGCTGGGGCCGCTCCGTATTTTCGAATATCCATTCCCGAACCGTTGTCAGGGTTTTCGGCGAGAAGGTTGGTGTTTGCTCCCCGTTAACCAGGGCCAGTCCTTCATTTCGGGCTGAAACCAGTGGTTGACACCCGCCAGCTTTGCCGATTTCACTTTAGCATTCTTCAGTCCTTGTTTTAGCGGGCCCATGTTTTGGCTGGGGTCTACCTGCAAATCGTTGGAGCCGCCCAGCAGCAGTACCGGGCACTTCACCTCGGCTAAGCTGCGGGTCGGGTCAAAATCGAGGAAGTAGCGCGACCAGGGCGAGGTGAGCTGCACGGCGCGAGCCCGGGCCATGTGGGGGTCCATATCGGTGTTGTTGAAGCGCAGGGTAGCGGCTACTTTGCCACGGGCCTGGTTATCGTTGGGTGTCTGTCGGATGATTTCTACCATCTCTTTGTGCAGCTCCAACGCGGCTTTCACCTGGGCCGGGTTTGAGCCGATTAGGCGCATAATCTCCACCTGCTGCCGCAATATCACGTCGCGGCCCGGAATCCCGTAGCCCGACAAGGCTACCACGAAGGCTGGGGTAGCGGGCTGCTGCTCTGCGGCGGCCAAGAGTGCCACGTTAGCTCCCTCTCCGTGACCAATCAGACCAATGTAGCGCTGGTCGATGAGGGGTTTGGCCCGCAGGTATACCATGGCGGCCTGGGCATCCGATACCAGATCCACGGTGGTGGTAGTGAAGTGGTTGCCCTGTGATTTGCCCACGCCCCGGTCGTCGAAGCGCAGCACGGCAATACCGCGGCGGGTGAGGTGGTCGGCCAACGACCCGAACATGCGGTAATCTTGCTGCTCCACGTCGCGGTTCTGGGGCCATTGTCGGAGAGCAGCACCACGGCCGGGAAAGGACCAGGACCGGCCGGAATAGTGAGGGTGCCAGCCAGGGCCAGGTCGGCTTTGGTATTCAGAAACTTAACGTCTTCCTCGCGGTAGGGCGGGGTTAGGCGGGGCTTGCTGGCGGCCACGGGCTGAGTTGCGGGCTTGAGGCGCGTAAGCGTGAGCGGAGCCGTGAGGCCGGGCTGGGACCAGGTGCCCTGGAATGTGGTGCCCCCGTCCTTCACTTTGCCCACAAACTTGCTACCAGCCTGCTCAATACTAACGGTAATGTCAGCGCCTTTCAGGGTTACCTCGGCGGGCATGCGGCTGATGCGCTGCTGAGGAGCATCAAGCGCCGCGTAGTAGGCACCATTAGACAACGGAACCAGGGTGATAATCAGCGTCAGCTGACCGCCCGGTACCTTCAACGGGCCCTTCCACTGGCCGTTCAGGGTAGGCGGGTCGCCGGCCGCTAACAAGGTCAGCGGTAGCCAATACAGGAGCCAAAGCAGGAAAAGTGCGGGTAGGGTTTTCTTCATAAAATGAAAGTCAACAGGGGTATTTTACCGCTAAGCGCGCATACTAGGTATGAAAATATCAAACTTGACGCATACATACCAGCCAGAGTTACGCCCGCAACCGCAGAACCCGATTAGAGGTAGTGAGAAGGGCTAAAATTTTTTAGCGCCTCCCGTCTATTGTTCAGGTTGTGAACATCTGATGCCCTCTATATTGACTCCGGCCTGAACTTGCTAGTTCAGAAGCCAAAAAGTGAGTTGGTGCTACCCAGTCCGGGAGGTAGCGCAGTATTATTGCTATGGTGCGTGCTGCGCTTGCAGGCGCTTTGCTGGTTCCGGGTTACCTTGCCCTACCTCACGTACTTCTTCATGCTGAGCTGATGCCTTACTTACTTATGCGCTGGGTGAGAGCCGGGGCGCTCCTACTGCTTTTCACCGTTGCTGCCCACCATAGCCGGGCCCAGACTCCGGCCATCAACCCGGCTCAATGGGCCGCCGAGCTGCGCGCCTTCGCCCGCCAGGATAGTCTTGCGCCCCCGCCCAGGCGGCCTATTTTGTTTTACGGCAGCTCATCCATCCGGAAGTGGGAAACCTTGCGGCAAGACTTCCCAGGCCAGCCCGTGCTCAACCGTGGCTTTGGCGGCTCCCGCTTCCCCGATGCCCTGTACTTTTTCGACAAGCTGGTTGTCGCCTACCAGCCGCGGCAGGTTGTACTCTACGAGGGCGACAACGACATTGGGTCTGGGGCTACCGCGCAAGAAGTATTTCAGTCATTTCTAGCCTTCGAGAAGCTAATGCAGCGGAAGCTGCCCAAAGTGCCGCTGGTGTTTCTGGCCATTAAGCCCAGCCCCTCCCGTTGGGCGCTCTATCCGAAAGTGCAGGAAGCCAACCGCCTCATTCGGGAATATATTGCCGCCCACCCCAAACGCCTACGCTTCATGGATGTGGCTACCCCCATGCTAGGGCCCAATGGCCGGCCCCGCCCGGAACTGTTCGTGGCGGACAGCCTGCACATGACGCCCGCAGGGTATGAGCTGTGGAAGGGGGTAATGCAGCCGCTAATAAGCAAGCCGTAATACCTTCTCCAGGATGTTGTTTCAACTTTAGATGCTAGCCTCCGTGGCTCGTTAAAGAGGCTGAGTGCGTAGCAAGGCTTGGTCACGTCAGCTCGGGTTGTAGCAAACCACTTCTGGCAGCAGCCTATGGGCTGCTGTGCCCTAAGTTGCAGAGTTAGATGACTGTGCTAACAGCTTCTTTAGTAGTATAATCTGACCCAGATGGTAATGAGTATGCTCAATTACTCCCTGTAAGTTTCGATAGTGGTTTCCATATTTTTCGTCCACGAAACATTCTTCAAGTCTTTGCTCTGGTAACTGTTCAATCAGCGAGGCACATTGCTCTGCCTCGCTCCAGCTTTTGGCTAAGAGCTTGTTCCAATCCTCCGCTGACTGAATCAATGGAAGGTCAAAACTATACTGATCTTTGGCGTCAAGCGAACCTCCTTGCAAGACACGCAAGATGGCACCAACGTAATAGTTCGTATGGTAAACGAGGGCGGCAATTGTATGAAGGGAGTAAACCTGGGTTGTGGCTTGCTGCCAACTTACGTCTGATAAGCTGTCCTTGAGGTTAACGGAAGTCCAGTTACCGCCGAAATACACTGCTCGGAAGTGCTGGGCAATATGTTTTATCAGGTTCATAGATTGCGGACATTTTGTGCATGTTACTAATAGTCTGACTGCCGCTGCTCATAACAGTGGCTGCTCGTCCTATGCAAGGTAACAGACTAAAGGTCCTGGGTAGCTTGGCTACCAACCTAGGCCGTCCCCGCCGTACCTTCGCCTGCCCAAACTACCCCGGCCGGAAACCAAACCCTAGCCCCGGGCTGTTGAACGACCTATGGCCGACAATTCCGCTTTGCAAGTAGCCGCCCCCGCGGCCGACCCCATTGACCAGCTCGATCCGCGCGAGTTTATTTTGATAAAAAACGCCCGGGTTCATAACCTCAAAAACCTGAGCGTAGCGCTGCCGCGCAATAAGTTTATCGTAGTTACGGGCTTGTCGGGCTCGGGCAAGTCGAGCTTGGCGTTTGATACGTTGTATGCCGAGGGGCAGCGCATGTACGTGGAAAGCCTCAGCTCCTACGCCCGCCAGTTCCTAGGCCGCATGGACAAGCCCGACGTGGACTACATCCGGGGCATTTCGCCGGCCATTGCCATTGAGCAGAAGGTCAGCATCAAGAACAACCGCTCCACCGTGGGCACCAGCACCGAAATTTACGATTACCTCAAGCTGCTGTTTGCGCGCGTGGGCCGCACTTACTCGCCCGTGAGTGGGGAGCAGGTGCGCAAGGACAACGTGGCCGACGTGGTAGACTACCTCTTCCGCCTGCCCGAAGGTACCCGCGTAATGCTGCTCTCGCCCTTGCTACCCAGCGAGGATGGCCGCCCCATGAGCAAGGAGCTGGATTTGCTTTTGCAGAAAGGCTACAGCCGCGTGGTAGTGAATGGCGAAACGGCTTTCATTGAGGAACTGATTGCCGAAGGTCAGCCCGAAGTGCAGGGCGACGTGTACATCATGATTGACCGGGCCGTGATTCAGCCCGGCGACGAAGACCTGATGTTTCGCCTGTCGGACTCCGTGCAAACGGCTTTCTTCGAAGGGCATGGCACCTGCGTGGCCAAGCTCGACGAGGAAACCCGCACCTTCTCCGACCGGTTTGAGCTGGACGACCTGGTGTTCGAGGAGCCCAGCGTCAACTTCTTTTCCTTTAACAACCCCTACGGTGCCTGCCAAACCTGCGAAGGCTTCGGCTCGGTGCTGGGCATTGACGAGGACTTGGTCATCCCGGATAAGAGCATGACCGTGTACGAGGGCGCCATTGCCCCCTGGCGCACCGACAAACAAAGCGAGTGGCTGAAGCCCCTGCTGAAAAACGGTATCCGCTTCGACTTCCCCATTCACCGGCCCTACAACGAGCTGAGCGAGGCCGAGCGCCAACTGCTCTGGAAGGGCAACAAGTACTTCGAGGGCCTTGATGCCTACTTTAAGTGGGTGGCTACCCAAACCCACAAGATTCAGTACCGTGTGCTGCAAAGCCGCTACCGGGGCCGCACTACCTGTCCCGACTGCCGCGGCACCCGCCTGCGCAAGGACGCCCAGTACGTCAAAATCCAGGACCAAAGCATTACGGATTTGGTGCTGCTACCCGTCAGCCGGGCCCTGGAATTTTTTCAGAACCTCGACCTGCCGGAGCACGAAGCCAAAGTAGCCGAGCGCCTCGTGACGGAAGTCACCAACCGCCTGGAGTACCTGAACCGCGTAGGCCTGGGCTACCTCACCCTGAACCGTTTGAGTAGCACGCTTTCGGGCGGAGAAAGCCAGCGGATTTCTCTGGCTACGTCCTTGGGTTCAGCGCTAGTGGGTTCCATGTACATTCTGGATGAGCCTAGCATTGGCCTGCACCCCAAAGATGCTGAGCAGCTCATTGGCGTGTTGCGCTCCTTGCAGCAGCTTGGCAACACCGTCATTGTGGTGGAGCACGAGGATAAGATGATGGAGCAGGCCGACCAGATTATCGACATCGGCCCCGAGGCGGGTAGCGGCGGCGGCATTCTCCAATTCCAGGGCACCTACGCCGAGGTGCTGGCTTCCGACACCTACACCGGCCAGTACCTGAGCGGCCGCCTGGAGGTAGCGGTGCCGAAAGACCGTCGGCCCTGGCGCAACGCCCTGGAGCTGACCGGCGCCCGCGAGAACAACCTTAAGAACGTATCGGTGAAGTTCCCATTGAACGTGATGACGGTAGTAACGGGCGTATCGGGTTCGGGCAAGTCTACCCTGATTCGGCGGATTCTGGCTCCGGCCCTGCTCAAGCAGCTGGGGGGCGGTGCTGGCGAGGCAACCGGCAAATTCGACCGCCTGACGGGCGTGAACGGGCAGGTAACGCACGTAGAGTTCGTGGATCAGAACCCCATCGGCAAGAGCAGCCGCTCCAACCCGGTAACTTACGTGAAGGCCTACGACGCCATCCGGAGCCTGTTTGCCGATCAGCAGCTAGCCAAAGCCCGCGGTTTTAAACCTTCGCACTTCTCCTTTAACATCGACGGGGGCCGGTGTGAGGTGTGCCAGGGCGAAGGTCAGGTGAAGATTGAAATGCAATTCATGGCCGATATCTACCTGACTTGCGAAGCCTGCGAGGGCCGCAAGTTCAAGCAGGATATTCTGGACGTGAAATTCCAGAACAAGAGCATCAACGAGGTGTTGGAAATGACTATTGAGGACAGCATCACGTTCTTCAAGGATCAGCCCAAAATAGTAGAGCGCCTCAAGCCCCTCGACGACGTAGGGCTGGGCTACATCCGCCTGGGACAGTCGGCCAACACGCTTTCCGGCGGCGAGGCCCAACGCGTAAAGCTGGCCTCCTTCCTGACCAAAGGCAACACCTTGCAGAACGACAAAATCCTGTTCATCTTCGACGAGCCCAGCACCGGCCTGCACTTCCACGACATCAACAAGCTGATGACAGCCCTGAATGCGCTGGTGGAGCAAGGCAATTCGGTACTTATCATCGAGCACAACATGGACATCATCAAGTGCGCTGATTGGGTGATTGACCTCGGCCCTGAGGGTGGCCTCAACGGTGGCCATCTGCTGTTCGAAGGCACACCCGAGGAAATGGTGAAGCTCAAGGACACCAACCACACGGCCCGCTTCCTAGCCGAAAAGTTGTAGGCGCTTACTTCAGCTACTACCAAAAAAGCCCCGGTACCTGCAGGTACCGGGGCTTTTTTGGTAGTAGCTGGAGCCTAGTAATCCTGGGCTGCGGCGGCCGGCTTGCTGGACTTAGCTGGTGTGCTGGCCTCGGCTTTGGGAGCGGCTTTCGGACTAGCAGCAGCGGCGCCTTGCGTTGGGCGGGCGGCAGTAGTCTTTTTGGTGGTAGCGGTGGTAGTACGAGCGGCTTTTGCCGCCGGCGCGGTTTGGGCTATTGCTACCGAACCAGCGAGAAACGTGAGAGCCAAAGCAGAGAGAATGTGTTTACGCATACAAGAAAAATGAAGGTGAAATAGGATGATAACTCAACTGAACAGGCAGCCTGTAGTAGCAATGTTAGGGAATATTTGATGGCTACCAGCAAGCGAGGTCAACGAAGCGTAAAGCGGAAGCAACAGCACCTCAATTTCCCTGATTGCGTACGTACTTGCGGCCTATTCTCTCGCTGCCTTACTACTACCTATGCCGGTTTCTACCACCTCCCAAGCCGCCTTCGATACTCTCATGGCTCCCACAGAAAGCCGCGCCTGGCGCTGGGCGGTAGCGGTGGCCATTGCGGGCAACCTGGGGATAAATTACGTTTCGCAACGTTACCCCTTCAATGGGCAAACCAACGCGCAAGTATCCTACAAATACCCCACGCTGCTCACGCCGGCCGGCTACGCGTTTAGCATCTGGGGCGCTATTTTTCTGGGCTTGGCCTGCTACGCCGGGTGGCAGCTGCTGCCTCGTCAGCGGCACAATCCCTTGCCCGACGCCGTGGCCCGCCCGCTGGTGCTAGCCAACGTACTTACGGCCACTTGGCTGGTGGTCTTTGCCTACGAGCTGTTGGTCCCGAGCGTGGTCGTGATGCTGGGCATTCTGGCCAGCTTGGCGGTAGTCTATGGGCGGGCCCGCCACTTTGTGCAGCGGGGGAAGCGCCCTGGTACACCAGCGTCCCTTTTGGCCTGTATCTGGGTTGGATTTCGGTGGCGACGGTAGTAAACCTGACGCTGGTCCTGGGCACGCAATGGCGGCCGGGCGCGGAGCAAAGCATTGAACTAGCCATTGTAGTAGTCGGCATCACGGCCGGACTGGCCCTGAACGTGACCAAGCAGTTTCGGGAGCTGGCCTACCCGGCAGCAGTTGCCTGGGGCCTGCTGGGCATTTGGGCGGCCCGGCGCGCCGAGGCTGATACGCTCGTGCTAGCCTGGATGGCGCTGGCCGCGGCGGGTTTGGTAGTGCTTGGCGGGCTTGGGCTAGCTTGGTGGGGTAGGCGCAAGGGATAGGGTAGGAAGTGAGAAGAAGGAATAAAGAGTGAGGAATAGAGAGTCAAGTGTCCTCTTGCCTTGCGTCCTCATGCCTCGTTCTTCACTCCTAACTCTTCATTATCATAACTTGCAAGCCAACTCCTACCCTCAACCATTTCCGCTATGCGTAAGAATATTGTGGCCGGCAACTGGAAAATGAACACCACTCTCCAGGATGGCCAGGCGCTAATTTCCGAAATCGTCAACATGGTGCAGGACGAAGTAACCGGCTCCCAGGTAGAGGTAGTCGTGTGCCCGCCCTTTCCGTTTCTGTCGGTTATTGGTAAGCAGCTACCCGCCGGCGGCCGCTTCCACCTCGGCGCCCAAAACTGCCACCAGAAAGAAAGCGGCGCCTTCACCGGCGAAGTATCGGCTCAGATGCTACAATCCGTAGGTGCCGAATACGTAATTCTGGGCCACTCGGAGCGGCGGCAGTACTTCCGCGAGGACGACGAGCTGCTGAGCCAGAAGCTGAAAGCTGCCCTGACTGCTGGTCTGAAGCCTATTTTCTGCGTAGGCGAATCCTTGGAAACCCGCGAGGCCGAGGAAACCTTTAAGTTCATTGAGAAGCAGCTGCAGGACGGCCTATTTCACCTCTCCAATGAGGAGTTTGACCAGGTCGTTGTTGCCTACGAGCCTATTTGGGCCATTGGCACCGGCAAAACCGCTACCAGCGCCCAGGCCCAGGAAGTGCATGCCTTCATCCGGGAGCAAATTGCCCGCGCCTACGACGCTCAGGCAGCCGACAACACCACCATTCTGTACGGCGGCTCGGCCAACGCCCAGAACGCCCGCGAGTTGTTCAGCCAGCCCGACGTAGATGGCGGCCTTATTGGCGGCGCCTCCCTCAAGTCGCGCGACTTCACCGAGATTATCAAGTCGTTTTAAGGACTGTACCAATCCGTAGCCGCTAGGTATCTGTTATCCGGAGGCAGTAGTCGGAGAGCTTTGTCACGCTGGAACGAAAATTGACGTTCTGACGTGACAAGGTCCTCTGGCTACCGCCTCCCGATGACAAACGTTTTTTAGGCTGCTTCAGCTCTTTCATGCTTCCTACTTTTCTCCTTTCCGGCCTGCTGGCCCTGAACCCGTTCCGGCCCGCCCCAGCCGAGTTGCCTACCCCACTGGCGGCCGCGGTAGCTGCCTCCGTCGACCCGTGCCGCCTCTACGGCTCGGTGTACCTGGAAACGGACCCGCGCCGCCGAAGCCAGTGCTTCGGAGTGGTGTACCAGGAGCCGGAAGAGGCCTTTGCCGATGTGCTGGTATACCAGGAAACCAACAAACTCTTCGCCGACAAGGTAGGCTTATGGTACCTGACCGATTCGCGCGACTTCGCCGACTACGTGCTCTTCGTGACGGATAACCGCAACCTGGCCGACTTCTCGTTTCACTATACCAAAGCCCGGGCCTTTGCCGGCTGCCGGAAGCAGTAGGGCCGCCCGGTTTTTCCTGCGACCTTTGCCGTCCCGTGCCTCTGGTGCGCGGGACGGTTTTGTTTTGCTTGACTCCTGATAGTTGTTGAAGATGGATTACGTTGAAGTACGCGTACAAGCTCCGCGCGAGCTGTCGGATATTCTGGTGGCCGAATTGGCCGAGGTAGGTTACAGCACCTTCGAAGACAATGACGAAGGCTTTTGTGCCTACATCGACGAAGACCAGTTCTCGGCCGATGCCGTAGCCGAGGTAATGAGCCGGTACGAAGGCCTGGGCGAGCTGGAATTTTCGCACCGCGTAATTACCCGCCAGAACTGGAATGCCGAGTGGGAAAAGAACTTTCAGCCCCTAATCATTGCCGATAAAGTATCGGTGCGGGCACCCTTCCACGAGGCCCGGCCTGAGCTGGAGCACGAAATCGTGATTATGCCGCGCATGTCCTTTGGCACCGGCCACCACGATACCACGGCCCTCATGATTACCAATCAGCTCGGCATCGACCACCAAGGTAAGCGGGTGCTAGATATGGGCTGCGGTACCGGCATTCTGGCCGTAATGGCCGTGCAACTCGGGGCCCGCTACGTGCTGGCCGTGGATGTGGAGCCCTGGACCGCGGAAAACGCCGCCGACAACGCCGCCGAAAACAACGTGCAGGATAAGGTAGAAGCCCGCCTCGGCGACATAACGGCCCTGGAGGGGAGGAGCCCTTCGACATTATTCTGGCCAACATCAACCGCAATGTGCTGCTGGAAGACATGGGTGCCTACGCTCAGTACCTGAAACCTGGTGGCCCGATTCTGTTCTCCGGTTTCTACGAAGATGACCTACCCCTGATTCAGGCCGCTGCCGAAAAAGCTGGCTTCCAGTACGAAAACCACCGCACCCAAAATCACTGGGTTTCGGCCGTATTCCGGCAGCCGGCGTAGGTTTCATCTAGAACCCAACTGTATAGCCAATCCCTGTCATTCCGAGCGCCGCGAGAAATCTGGGGTTACCGTTCAACGGCTTAATCCAGATTACTCGCGGCGCTCGGGATGACGGTTTAACGGGTACCGGCAGCCGCGGTTAGAAGAAATTATACGACCAGGCCCAGGCAACAATTTTGCCTGGGCCTGGTCGTTTTTTGCCTACCCCTTGACCCAGGGCAAGCTCTACTTGGTATGATAGGAACTAGGCTGATGATCAGAATGGTATAAAAAAAAGGTGCCCTATGATTGTGGCGAGGGACGGGGCAATCCGGCGCGAAAAGTGCTGGGTTTTGTCGAAATTGTAGGCGATTAATCAGGCTTTGACGAATTTGATATGAAGCGTACTCTAGTTGGATGGGTTTGCGCGCTGCTGTTGGGAGTACATGCTCCGGCCTGGGCGCAGCAGAAACCGCAACCCGCCAAACAACCGGCCGGTACTCCGGCAGCCGCGCCAGCCCTGCCCAAGTTCACGGGCAAGCTCAGCTCCGAGCCGGAGCAGTTCATGGTGGACGTGCAGTCGATGATGGCAACCACCAACAACGCCACAGCCAAAGCTGCTGGCGCGCGCATGCAGCAGCTCTGGGCTAGCAACAAGCTTACCGCTACCCAGCAGCGCTACATCGTGTCTTTGAGCCAGTACATGCTGGCCCGCAAGTTTCGGCCCAAGCCTCACTTTGAGCACTTCTACACGGCCATTGCGGCCGGGGCGCTGGTCCAGAACTTTTCGGATCAGCAGATGACCGAGTTTCTGAGCGTAGTGGGCAAAGCCCTGGAAAAGGAGCAGCCCACCGATGCGGAGAAGTTCATGGCCAGCGCTGCGCAATTCCTGGATACCCGTTCTCTGTACCGCTCGCGCTACAGCACGTTGCGCGTAGTGGGTGGCACGTTCAGCTTTGCTTACAACGAAGCCGACATGCCCTCTATGGCGCCGCCCGCGCCCCCGGTAGCGCCCACGCCGGCCCCAGCTACCGTTTCCACCAAGAAGCTGGATACCAAGAAGAAAAACAACGGCTGGGGCGACGAAGACCCCTGGAACACGGATAGCGGCACGGCCGCCAAATCTGCCGATGGCAGCGGCTGGACCGACCAAACGCCTTCTTACAGCTCCTACGTAGCGCCTTCTACCCGCGGCCCAGTGCTGCTCATCAAGGATGCCGACCTGTTTCTGGCCTCCTCCGGCGACTCCGTACTGATTCGCAAAACCAATGGCGCGGTAGTGCCTACCCGCAACCGGTTTGTGGGCTACGGCGGGCAATATGCGTGGCAAGTAAACGCCAACCCCGTAACGGCCGACCTGACCACGTACGACTTCGATATTACCCGGCCGGAGTTTACGGCCCAACCCGTTACCCTCACCTACCCGGCCGTGCTGGAGCAGCCCGTGCAGGGCTGGCTGGCCTACCGCAGCGTGAAGCGCAAAACGCCCACTACCGATACGGGCTACCCCCGCTTTGTGTCTAATACCAACGATGCACGAGTAAAAAACATTGGGCAGAACATTCGCTATTTCGGCGGCTTTTCGCTGTCGGGTAGCCGGGCGCTGTCGGCTTCGCTGGACGGGGCCCTGTCGCGCATTATCGTAGACGTAGATGGCAAGCCGAAGTTCCGAGCTTCCTCGCGGGCCTACGAGTTGGGCGACTCGGTGATTACGGCCTCGCACGCGGCCGTGACCATTTTCCAGGACAAGCAGGACTCGCTGACTCACCCTGGCGTGAAACTGAAGTATAACAAGCCCAAGCAAGTGCTGCAGCTGGCCCGGGAAAGCGGCCTCTACAAAACCACGCCCTACTACGACTCCTACCACCAGATGGAAGTAACGGCCGAGCTGCTAACCTGGCCCGTGCGCACTCCTTTCATCGACTTTTCCATCCTGACGGCTAAAAACCAGGTAACGGCCAACTTCGAGTCCAAGGAGTTCTACACCAACACCCGCTACCAGCAAATCAAGGCCATCAACAAGCTGCACCCGCTCCAGATGGTGGTGGGTTACAGCATGGAAAACGGCAACAAAAGGCTGTTCACGATTCAGGACGTAGCCACTTTCCGCAAGCTGAAGCCCGACAACGTGCGCACCGCCGTGGCCGGCCTAGCCCGTGATGGATACGTGGCTTGGTATCCCCAAACCGACCAGGTAGTGCTGCTGCCCAAGGCCATGCACTACGTAAATTCCTCGCGGGGCAAAAAAGACTACGACCACATTGCCATCAAGAGCCTCTCGCCCTCGGGCAAAAACGCTACCCTCGACCTGAATACCAACGACCTGATTGTGCGGGGCGTGGACCGTTTTAACTTCTCCGACGACTCCGTGACGGTGTTCGTGAAGCCCGACTCCAGCGTCATTCGGATTCAGAAAAACCGCGGCGTGCTGTTCAATGGTACCGTGGTGGCCTCGGCCTTCGTGTTCAAGGGCAAGGAGTTTAAGTTTGACTACGACGGGTTCTACATCGACTTGGTTAAGATTGACTCCATCATTGTGAAGGGCAAGGGCTCGAAAGGCTCCGTAATGAAAGCCCGCAAGGACGTCGACTGGACCCTGACCAACAAGAAAAAGAACTCGGCCGGCCGCCTCTACATCAACGCGCCCAACAACAAGTCGGGCCGCAAGAAGCTGGGTGCCTACCCCACCTTTGACGCCAGCACCGGGGCCTACGTGTACTTCGACAAGCCCGAGGTACTCGGCGGCGCTTACGATACGACCTTGTACTTCGATATTCCGCCCTTTAAACTCGACTCCCTGAACAACAAGAACCGGGTAGCCGTGGGCTTTAAAGGCACGTTTGTGTCGGGCGGCATCATGCCCGATTTCCAGACCAAGCTGAGTATGCAGGAAGATGGCTCCCTGGGCTTCGTGTACAACGTGCCCAAGGAAGGATTTCCGCTGTACGGGGGCAAGGGGCGCCTGTACAACAAGGTGCGCATGAACAACCAGGGCCTGCAGGGCGTCGGGAACGTAAAGTACCTCACCGGCGACTTCCAAAGCGACCAGTTTGTGTTCTACCGCGACTCAGTGGTGACTGTGGGCAAGAGCGGGACTATTTTGCCGGGGCCGCTCAGCGGGACGGAGTTTGCCAAGGTGAGCCTTTTGCCCGGCTACCAGATGAAATGGGCCGTGAAGCAGGACTCCATGTACCTGACCTCCCAGGCCCAGGGAGAAGCCTTCAAGCTCTATGATGTTAATAACGGCTTTAAAGGCACGCTTACCTATACCCCGGCGGCCTCTACGGCGACGGCCGCATGGACGGGCCCCAGTCCTTTATCCGGTCTACTTCTTTTGCCTTCAAGCCTACGCGCTACACGGGTAAAAAGGCCACGCTGAACATCAAGTCGGCGGAGGTGAACAAGCCCGCCCTCACGGCCAACAACGTAAACTTCACCTACGACCTGAAGGCTGGCAACACGGAATTTGCCCGCGAGGAAGGCGACAACAAGTCGAGCATTGACCTGCCGTACTCCCAGTACCGCACCACCCTTTCGGGGGGAAGTGGGATTTCAAAAAGAAGCTGGTGCAGCTGCGGGTAGCGCCCGGCGCCGATTCGTCGCGCTCCTTCTTCTACAGTACCAAGCCCGAGCAGAAAGGCCTCAAGTTCCAGGCTGCTACCGGTCAGTACGACCTGAGCCGCTACCGGCTGGTAGCCGGCGGCGTACCCCGCATTTCCTCGGCCGACGCCTGGATTACGCCAGATTCTAGCAAGGTGTACATCCTGCCCAATGCCGAGATGCGCGCCTTCCAGAACGCAGGCATTGTAATGGATACCCTGCGCAAGTATCACCAGTTGTACAAGGGCGAAATCCGGGTGCTTTCACGCATGGCCTTCTCGGGTAACGCGCTGTATAGCTACAAGAACGCCTCGGCCGATTCCTTCGCCATCAAGTTTGCCAACTTCCACGTCGATTCGATGGCGACCATGACGGCCTCACTGGGCAAGAACGGCGCAGCTAAGGGCGGCATGAAAGGACTACTGAAACGCGGACCTTCGGAGGAGGACCAGCCGGCTTCGCCGCCCACCATTGCCGTGGCCAGCCTGCAGGCAACCGACAAGTTTCACTTGGCCCCGCGCATTGCCTACCGGGGTGGTGTTACCATGAACTCCCAGAAGAAAGGCTTCACCTTCGACGGCCAGGCCAAGCTTAATTTTGTGAAGTCGACGACGGCCTCCGACTGGTTTGCCGTGCAGGATACCATTGACCCCAAGGGCATCCGTATCAAGCTGAACGGGCCCAAGTCGGACGATGGTACGCCCATGCTGTCGGGCCTGTTTATGTCGGAAGGAACGGGCAAAATTTACCCCTTGTTTGTGGCCACTAAGCCTGGCGTGACGGACATGAACCTGTTTGAAGTAGATGGTGACCTGCGCTTCAACCAGAAGAAAGGCCAGTACAGCATCAGCCGCCACGACCCCGCTGACCCCGACGTGTACGAGGGCTCGGTGCTGACCCTAACCGACTCCACGGGCGCGCTCGACTTCCGGGGCAAGCTCAACCTGATCAACTCCAACAAAGACTACACCCTGACGGCCGCCGGCCTGGGCTACGCCAAGCCCGACAGCGCCATTTACGACCTGAACACCTTCCTGACCTTCGACATCAACCTGCCGGAAAAGGCCGTGGAAGCCATGGCTGCCGATTTGGCTACCAACGCCAAGGGCGCGCCGGAGGCGCTGGATGGTTCGCCGGCCCAGCTCTACAAAATGGGCGAGTTCATCGGTAACAAGGCCGTGCAGGACTACAGCACCCGCAAGGGGGCTACGTGCCGTTGCAGAAGGTATCGGCCAAATTCCTGCACACGGTGGTGCTGAGCCAGGTGAACTTGCGTTGGAACGAGAAATTCAAGTCGTGGTACTCGGTGGGCAAAATTGGCCTGGTGAGTGTGGGCAAGAAGGACATCAACGCCCTGATTGACGGCTACATCGAAATCAAGAAGGAAAGCACCGGCGACGCCGTGGAGCTGTACCTGGAAGCCGAGCCCCAGACCTGGTACTACCTCAAGTACTCTAACAACGTGATGCTGGCCAAGGCCCAGCATGGCTCCTTCGATGAAATCATTGGTCTGAAAGCGAAAGGTGACTACAACACGGCCACCGAGTACGGCTTCTTCCTCGGCGACGACATGGAGGTGCAAACATTCCTCAACCACTTCCGCAAGGACTACCTGAAGGAAACCGGCAAGCGCAAAGTCAACACGACCCAGCCCCAGAGCACCGGCAACTTCGACTTCATGGAGGATGGTGGTAAGAAGAAAAAGAAGAAAAAGGATGCGGTAGACGAAGCCCTGGAGGCTGACCCCAACGCCGCCCCGCCCGCCGAGGAAGAGCCCGCCAAAAAGAAGAAAAAGAAAGACGAGCCTGTAGAAGCCGCTCCTACTTCCACCCCCGCCGCTCCGGTAGAAGACACGGGCAAGAAAAAGAAGAAAAAGGATGAGGCCGTAGAAGCCGCTCCGCCCACCGACGCCCCCACCGAGGAGCCAAAAAAGGAATCCAAGAAGAAAAAGAAGAAAGACGCCAACGACCCTTCGGCGACGAGTAATCTGAAAAGCCCCGGCAGATTTTCTGCCGGGGCTTTTTTGTCATTCCGACCGTAGGGAGGAATCTGGGTTTGCCATGTAGCCATGGACCCAGATTCCTCCCTACGGTCGGAATGACAATGATATCTTTGTCAGTATCGACTAAACGCTACCCATCCTTTCCATGAATCTCCCCTTAGTGCTTGGCCTGTTGGTGGCCGCTTACCTTATTGGCTCTATTCCAACGGCGTTGTGGGTCGGCCGCGCGTTTTTTGGGCTGGATATTCGGGAGCATGGTTCTGGCAACGCTGGGGCTACCAATACCTTCCGGGTGCTAGGCAAGAAGCCCGGCTCCTTCGTGATGGCCGTAGATGTGCTTAAAGGCTGGCTGGCTACCTCCCTGGCCCAGGTAATGCTCAACCAGGGCGCCATTCTGCCCGACCAGCTTCTGTATTACCAACTGGCCTGTGGAGTGCTGGCCGTGGTCGGCCACATCTATCCTATTTGGGCGGGTTTCCGGGGCGGTAAGGGCGTAGCCACCGTGCTGGGCATGATGCTGGCCATTGCCCCCGCTACGGTAGGCGTGTGCATCCTGGTGTTCATCACGGTGCTGCTGATTTCGCGCTACGTGTCCCTGTCTTCCATGACGGCCGGAATCGTGTTTGCCCTGCTCCAGCTGCTACCCCAGTTCCGCCCCGATAACTCCCTGCTGCTCTGGTTTGGCTTTGTGCTGGCCGCCCTGCTCGTGTACACCCACCGCGCCAACATCGGCCGCCTGCGCGCCGGCACCGAAAGCCGCGTGCCCATGCCGTGGGATAAGAGGTAAGCGCGTATTATGTATCATTCTATGAATTATAAGATTGTAATAACACTGCTATTATCGATTACCCTTTCTGCGTGTCGGCAAACTTTGGTGCTTACCCGGGAGGCAGCTAATCCTGCCACGCTGGAAAAAAAGCAGATGCGCCGCATCCTCCGTCACTCAACCGCAGCCCTCGGTCCGCCGCCTACGGTCTATACCCGCCTTCGCCGGAGAAACCCAGTCCAGAATGCTGTGGCATGTGGGCGCATTTCGGTGTTGGAAAGCAATAAAACTTCACGGCCATTCCCTGGGGCCGTTAGCTGGGCGGATCGGCAGCCCTACGTTATAGCTGACGAAAACAGTTATTATGTGTTGCCATTGTCATCTGGAAAACATAAGCTACAGGCAGGAGCCATAGGTCTTTTTCCCTCCCAACCGCTGGTTCTGACTGTTAAGCAAGGAAGGCGACTCTATCATCATTAACTACGAACTGCTGCCAGATTTTCGCCCTCTACATTAGCGTAACTATCCTTCCTTCTATCTATCCCTTCCCTACTTTTACCTCCACATTTCCAACCAACCCCACCGCCGCATGGCTTCCTACCTCGAGCAGAACCAAGAGCGTTTCCTGAATGAGCTGATTGACTGGCTCCGCATTCCTTCCGTATCAGCTGACCCCAAGTTTCACGGCGACGTGCTGCGCGCCGCCGAGTACCTGAAAGCCCGCTTCGAGGAAGTAGGCCTAGAGAACGTGGAGCTGTGCCCCACGGCCGGCAACCCTATTGTCTACGGCGAGAAACTCATCGACCCCAGCCTGCCCACGGTGCTGGTGTACGGCCACTACGACGTGCAGCCCGCTGACCCCTACGAGCTGTGGACCTCCGGGCCGTTTGAGCCCGTTATCAAAGACGGTAAGATTTACGCCCGCGGTGCCTGCGACGACAAAGGCCAGGTGTACATGCACGTGAAAGCCCTGGAACTGATGAACCAGGAGGGCGGCGTACCCTGCAACGTGAAGGTGATGATTGAGGGCGAAGAGGAAATTGGGTCCAACAACTTGGGCATCTTCGTGCGCAACAACAAGGAGAAGCTCAAGGCCGATGTCATCCTGATTTCTGATACCGGCATGCTCAGCAACGAGCAGCCCAGCATTGAGGTAGGCCTGCGCGGCCTGAGCTACCACGAGGTAGAAGTAACCGGCCCCAACCGTGACCTGCACTCCGGCCTCTACGGCGGCGCGGTGGCCAACCCCATTAACGTGC
The DNA here is from genome assembly GCF_022919335.1 of Hymenobacter sp. 5516J-16. Lineage (NCBI taxonomy): Bacteria > Pseudomonadati > Bacteroidota > Cytophagia > Cytophagales > Hymenobacteraceae > Hymenobacter > Hymenobacter sp. 5516J-16. The sequence goes on from NZ_CP095058.1 coordinate 2,883,130, forward strand.
TCTGCAAGATGATTGCCTCCCTGCACGATGAAAATAACCACATTACCATCCCAGCTTTCTACGACAACGTAGCCGTACTCAGCGAGCAGGAGCGCGCCGAACTAAACCGGGTGCCGCACTCCGATGACGAGTTCAAGCAAAGCATCGGCCTGCCCGCCACCTATGGCGAAGCCGGTTATACCACCGTGGAGCGCATTGGCATCCGGCCGACGCTGGACGTGAACGGCATTTGGGGTGGCTACACCGGCGAGGGCGCCAAAACGGTTATTGCCTCCAAAGCCTACGCCAAAATCTCCATGCGCCTGGTGCCAAACCAGACCTCCGACGAAATCACGCGGATTTTCCAGCAGCACTTCGAAAGCATTGCCCCGGCCGGCGTAACGGTAGTGGTAAAGCCCCACCACGGCGGCGAGCCGGTAGTAACGCCTACCGACTCAGTAGCCTACAAAGCCGCCGCCGATGCCATGGAAACTACCTTCGGCAAGCGTCCCATTCCTACCCGCGGTGGCGGCTCCATCCCCATTGTGGCCATGTTCAAATCGGAATTGGGGCTAGATACGGTGCTACTCGGTTTCGGCCTCGACTCCGACGCCATCCACTCGCCCAATGAACATTACGGCGTGTTTAACTTCCTGAAGGGCATCGAAACCATTCCGCATTTCTACCGCAACTACGCCGCCGCTACCAAGTAAGCGGCGCGGAAAACATGTGCATAAAAAAAGGCTCGTTTCCAGTACGGAAACGAGCCTTTTTGTATTCAAGCTAGCTGCCGTCTGAGGCTAACGGCCAAATATATAGCCTAGTTGAAACTGAAATACAGAGTTGAAATGCTGCGCTTGGGTGCCCTGTATTTTCTCATATACAGAGCTAAAGTCCCGATTATAGCGGATGCCAACGCTCGGTCCGCTGCTGAACTGGTAGCCTACCCCGGCCACGGCACCAAGGCTTACTTTGTTGTACGCGTCTTTGTTCCGACCAACAACTGAGGAAGATCCGTCGCTCAACTCACTTCTGACAGCTAGTAAAAACCCTAGCTGCGGGCCCAATTCGAAGAAAGGGCCTTTGGCATCAAGGCGAAGGAGCACCGGAATATCGAGGGAGTGCAGGGTTAAGTCGGACTTGTTCTTTCCGTCTTGCGAGCGAGTGCCTTTCACGGAGTATAACAACTCCGGCTGAAGGGCCACTTGATTTTCCGCATCAAGTCCAAATCGGAAGGCCACGCCGGCATTGAGCCCTACTTTGCTTTCATTGGCGTCGCTAGCATCGTCGCCGACAACGGTAGCCAGATTAGCGCCGGCCTTAACGCCTACCTGCACAGACTGCGCTTGCACTAAGCCACCAACACCGGCAACCAGGGCCAGGGAAAAGAAAATCTTTTTCATAGAAAAGAGATAACGGGGGCATAAAAGTAGCCCAAAACAATCGAGGAGGTCCGATGCTGCCCACTAAACTCGCTACCTCACCCGCGAGAGAAGTACTTACTTTGGTTCGACTTCATTGGGCGGAGAAACCACGTCGGTAGTAGCTTGCCTACGCTTTTTTCCTATGCCTCGAAAGAGCTTTCCCGGAGCTGTGTAGAACAGAAATTTGCTGCCTTTAAACAGAAGGACAGGAGTAGTAACAAAGGCCAGCTTGGCGCTACCCACAGCAAGGTGGGCAGCCTCTTTAGGCTCGAACAAATACCCCAAATAAAACTCTATAGCGCTATTGCGCAACTGTACTTGGCTGCTGCCTGCTAAGTCCACCCGTCGGTACACATTATTTAGTCCGCCGTTGTAGCGCCAGCCCAGCATCAAGCCGGTGCTATCCTGGTAGCCGATACCCACTATAAACCCCAATTCGCGAGAGCGAAAAACGGTGCCACTGCTGTTTGTAGACTGTGCTATAGTAGGGGTAGCAGCGTACAGTTGGCTAAAAGAAGGCCCAGCCTCGAAGAAAACATCACCGTAGTGGTACTGAGCCAGTACGGGAAGCGAAAGGTAGTTCAGGCGGTGCATGATGGAGGGGCCATAGCTTGTGCTCTTGTCGCCACGTTGTGCGTAGAGCCCCTCGGCCTGCAGGGCCAGTTGCTGCGTAATTTTTATCCGAATCAGGGCCCCACCTTCACCTCCAAACCGAGGGGAACTGTTAGTAGCATTGGCCCCTATGCCATGGGTGATTACCCCGCCGCCTCTGAGGCCTAACTGTATGCGTTGCGCTGTGCCATGATGATTTACCAATACGAATAGAGTAACAAAAAATCCGTAAAAAAGCCGCATTAAGTCCAGTAAGTAGGGGGCATGGAATGAATAGAATAGAGGCACGTAAAGAGGCGGGCGCACCGAAACAAACCTCACGCAAACTGCCCGACCAGCTCACGCAAGTCGGGCAGTAGTTAATCGTAGATCAAGCTTACTTGCTCGGAAGTAGATAGCCGAGCGAGAGTTGAAACGCGGAGTGGCGGGCGTTGGCCAGGTCGCCGTTGAAGTAGTTGCCATTGTCGCTTTTTACAAAGTCGCTGAAGGCGCCGGTGTAGCGCAGATTCAGGCTCAGGCCATTGTCGGCTTGGTAGCCCACGCCGGCCACGTAGCCCAGCTCGCTACGCTTGAAACCGCTTACATCCTTCTTGTTTTCCGCTTCGGCTACCGTGGGCGTGCCGTTGGGCTGGCGCGTGCGGGTCACTTTCGTTTCATCGTTGGCGCTGAGCAGGTAGGAGTACTGCGGGCCCGCTTCCAGAATTAGGCCGCCGGCATTCACTTTGAGCAGCACGGGCACGTCGAGGTAGTTGTAGTTAACCTTGCCCTCGCGCTTCTCCGTGTAGCCTACCCCAGTATGGTGCTGGTATATTCTGTAGGCTTATTTTCGAAGCCCTTCTGTGAGTACAGGATTTCGGGCTGAATGGAGAAGAAGCCGTCGCCGGTGATATCGGCGTTCAGCATAACGCCGCCCAGAAAGCCAAATTTGTTGTTGTAAGTATTCTCGTTCTGAACGTTGCCGGCCAGGTTGGAGTAGTTGGTGCCGGCGCGCAGGCCCAGACGAACACCTTGCGCGTAAGAGGACGAAACAGCGGCTACACCCAGCAGGGCAGCGGCAAATAAGACGGTCTTTTTCATGGTGCAAATAGGGTTGAGTGACAACTCCACAGGTGAAAGAAAGTGGAATTGTCGGGCTAACGTCGAAAAGTGTGCCAGCGTGTAGATTCCTCCTCGTGAAAGTTCCCTACTTGGATTTTTTATTTTAAAATGACCTGGTAGTCAGTTGAGTATGCTTCTCGCTCCAATCACTTTCCCACGGTAGTAACTCTTGCCCGAGCCAGTAGCTCAGCCATAAAAACGCTGGCTAGCTGTACTTCACTTAGGCTGCAGCTAGGTTGCGCACCATAAAAAAAGGCTACCCTTTGCGGAGTAGCCTTTTTTTATGGTGTGAGCCAAGTGCTTACTTGGTCGGAATCAGGTAGCCAACTTGCAGCGTGTAGGCATTGTTGAACGCTTTCGGCTCATTATCTTGGTCTTTTGTGTCAATCAGGGAGTTGAAGCCACGGGCGTAGCGCAGGCCGATGCTCAGACCACCATCGGTCATGTAGCCCAGGCCGGCTACGCCGCTGATGTCAAATTGCGACAGGTCAGATTTGTAGGCTTCGTCGCGGCTGATGCCGGTGTAGTCCTGGAAGCCGCTGTTGGCGTCCACTTTGTCCTTCTGGTTGTTCGAATATTTGGTGGTGGTCTGCTGCTTATTCTTCGATCCGAACAGGTAGCTTACCTGCGGACCCAGCTCGAAGAACAGGCCTCCAGCGTTGATTTTTGCCAGCAGTGGCACATCTACGTAATGCAGCACCCGCTTCTGCTCTACTTCAATTTTGGTGATGTTAGAGCCAGCGGCGAAGCCCGAATTCTGTTCCGTCTGAATTTCGTAGCCCTTCCGGTTATAGAGCAATTCTGGCGAGAAAGAGAAGAAACCGTCGCTGCTCAATGGAATCGTCAAGGACACCCCAGCGTTGTAGCCGAGCTTGTAGTCGGCTAGGTCAGTGCTGTAGTTGGGGCCGGTAATCTGCCCAACATTGTCGCCGGAAATGTTGGAGTAAGTGGCACCAGCTTTCACGCCAATGCGGAAGCCACCGGCATCCTGAGCGTGAGCAATTGAACCAGCTGAGGCCAAAGCCAACGTAAGAGCTGCAAATTTTTTCATGGGATAGGGGGATGGGGAAAATGCCTACAAAGACCACTTCACTGACCAGCACAGCCACGTTCCTCGTGGTTTCAAGGCCTCATAGCGCAAAAAAGCCTCAGTTGGTTGCGGATGAGTACAGAATTACTTTAGAATTATCCTAGTGATAATGCAGCTCGTCATGAGGAAGTGCAACACCAGCAACTTGTTACCATACCAATAAACAGCGCCAAGTAGGAATCTGACGCACCGCTTTGGCGCATGGCTTCCAACAGGTTTTGTTACTTTTGGGCAGTTGGCCTTCCGCGTTATGATGATTCGATTTGGGGTGCTATTAGTAGGGGCACTGGCAGGAAGTGGACTAACGAACACCCAGGCGCAAACGACCCCGGAACTCATTACCCAGAGTCGGCCCCGCTGGTGATAGGAGCCTACGCTCAAGGCAGCTTTATCATGGCCCACACGCCGGCCGTCAAGCACTTAGCTGTGTCGCACCCGACGGGTGTGGAGGTGAACTTGCAGCGTCAGACGCATGGTGGGGAACCCTGGCACGCCTGGTACCGCTACCCCAAAGTGGGTGTAGCCCTGATGTATTACGACTATCATAACCCCCGGCTGGGCCAGTCCTACGCGGCTAGCGTTTACATTAATAAAGCTTTTTGGCGGACACAGCGCCAGGAGCTAAGCTTCCGCATCGGGACGGGAGTAGGCTATTTCTCCAAGCGGTTCGACCAGGCCACGAACCACAAAAACACCATTATTAGCTCCCGGCTCAACGCTACCCTCCAAACCCGCCTCGAGTATGATGTGGCCCTGAGCGAACAACTGGGCTTACTGCTGGGGGTGGGCCTCAATCATTATTCCAACGGCGCTACCACCAAACCTAATTTTGGCATCAATCTGCCTACCGTGGTGCTGGGCCTTAATTACCATCAGCAACGGCCCCTGCGCCCCTTGGCTACACCCCGGCGCCAGCGCCCACTGATATTGGTCGCAACTTTCTGAACCTGAGTGCCTCGCTGGGCTGGAAGCAGCGCAATGAAACCGATTCGCAAAACTACCTAGTAAACTCCGTGACCCTGGCAGTGGGTCGGCGCGTGAACCGCAAAAGCAACCTAACAGCGGGCCTCGAAGGATTTTACGACCGGAGCCTGCGGGCGCAGCTGCGGGATACTGCCCGCGTCAGCGTGCGGCTACCTGACGTAAAAAAGGCGGGCGTTTACGTCGGGCATGAGCTGCTATTTGGCCGGCTGGCATTCGTGTCACACCTGGGCTTTTACGTATATAACCCCTACAAATCCAACAACTTCTACTACGAGCGGCTCGGGCTAAAATACCATTTCACCGAGCGAGTCTTTGGCAACGTAGACCTGAAGGTACACCGCGGTGCGGCCGACGTTATTGAGTGGCGCCTAGGCATGAAACTCTAGAAGACTTGGCTAGTCCCAAAGCCCTAGTGCTACGTTGGCGGCACTACCCGTCAGCGGTTTTCAGCAAGGTAGTCGGGCAAGACTACTGAGTAGAATTAGCGAACAAACGCCGAAAACTAGGCCCTAGTAAGAGCTTGATTGATTTGCTTTACCAGCCCCGGCCCTTCGTAAATAAACCCTGAATATAGCTGAACCAGGGCTGCGCCGGCGGCCAGCTTTTCCTGTGCATCTTGGGCCGAGTGGATACCGCCTACCCCAATAATGGGCAGCTGCCCGCGGCTTCGGCTGCTCAAATACTGAATAACCTCCGTAGCGCGCCGCCGCAGGGGCCGTCCGCTGAGGCCACCTGCTCCGGCGGCCGTTACCTGGGACTCAGGAGTCGTCAGGCCGGTGCGGCTGATGGTGGTGTTGGTAGCTACTAGGCCGCTGAGCTCGGTTTCGCGGGCAATTAGTAGGATGTCGTCGAGCTGAGAATCAGTTAGGTCCGGGGCAATTTTAAGTAACAGGGGCGGGGCTGGGGTAGGGCCTGGTTGCGCTCCTGTACCTGTTGCAGCAAGGCAATTAGGGGTTCCCGCTCTTGCAATTGGCGCAGGTTGGGAGTGTTAGGCGAGGAAACGTTTACCACAAAATAGTCAACCACCTCGTGCAGGGCCTCCACGCAGGCCACGTAGTCCTGGGCGGCCAACTCGTTGGGTGTGTCTTTGTTCTTACCAATGTTGCCCCCGATGATCAGCCCGGGAGCCCGGCGCCGGCGCAGACGGGCAGCAGCAGCCTCAGCCCCAGAGTTGTTAAAACCCATACGGTTGATTAAGGCCTCATCTTTGGGCAGCCGGAACAGGCGTGGCAGCGGGTTGCCCGGCTGGGGCCGGGGCGTAACCGTCCCAATTTCCACGAACCCGAATCCCAACGCCGCTAATTCATCTGTCAACTCCGCGTTTTTATCGAAGCCCGCCGCCAGACCTACTGGATTTCGGAAGGACAGCCCAAACACCTCCCGCTCCAGGCTGGGGTGCTGGTGCTCGTAGAGGCCGCGCAGCACTGTCTGGGCCCCCGGCAGGCGGTACACCCATTTCAAGTTATTAAAAACCAGATGGTGAGCCTCTTCCGCATCAAGTCGAAAGAAAAGCGGTTTGAGCAGCGCTTTGTACATGATGCCGCAAAGATGGGAAAAGGTGAGTTAGCGACGCAGTGAAATAGTGGTTGAGCGGGTAAGTGAACAAGTTGTATGGGTGAAGTGTCATCCTGCGCCGAGCGAAGGACCTGTTGCACTGACACGAGTCGCTACAACGAAAGCCATTCATCCAGACTCTCTGCTCTGTTAAGAATAACAACATCTTACGTGTAGCAGCTTATTCATTCACTTACTCGCTTACTGCACCACTATTACCCCGCCCAGCCTTCCCGGTCGAGGCTGCGGTACTGGATGGCTTCGGCTAGGTGTTGAATCTGGATTTCTTCAGTGCCAGCCAAATCAGCAATGGTGCGGGCTACCTTCAGGATTCGGTCGTAGGCCCGGGCCGACAGGCCGAGGCGCTCCATGGCTGTTTTGAGTAGGGTTAGGCCGGCTTGGTCGATGCGGCAGATGTCTTTAACCATCTGGGAAGGCATCATGGCGTTCGAGTGAATCTCGGGAAACTCCCGGAAGCGCCCAGCCTGCCGCTGCCGGGCCTGCTCTACCCGTTCCTGAATGGCGCGGCTATCCTCCGAACGCCGTGTTTCCGTCATCTGGTCGAAGGTTACGGGCGTTACTTCCACGTGCAAATCAATGCGGTCCAGCAGCGGTCCGCTGACTTTGTTGAGGTAGCGCTGCACTACGCCGGGGCCGCACACACACTCCTTTTCAGGGTGGTTGTAGTAGCCGCAAGGGCAGGGGTTCATGCTGGCGATGAGCATGAAGTTGGCCGGGAAATCAATGCTAATTTTAGCCCTGGAAATAGTCACGCGGCGCTCCTCTAGAGGCTGACGCATCACTTCCAGCACCGTGCGCTTAAACTCCGGCAGCTCATCCAGAAACAGTACCCCGTTGTGGGCCAGTGAAATTTCCCCGGGCTGTGGGTTGCCCCGCCGCCTACCAAGGCCACGTCGGAGATGGTGTGGTGAGGCGAACGGAACGGCCGGGTGTTGAGCAAAGATGCATCGGCCCCCAGCTTACCCGCCACCGAATGAATTTTCGTGGTTTCCAGCGCCTCCTGCATGTTCAGAATAGGCAAAATGCTAGGCAGGCGCTTGGCCAGCATCGTCTTACCCGCGCCGGGCGGACCAATCATAATGACGTTGTGGCCCCAGCCGCCGCAATTTCCAGGGCCCGCTTGATGTTCTCCTGGCCCTGCACATCGGCGAAATCGGCGGTGTACTGGTTAGCCATCTGCTGAAACACGTCCCGGGTGTCAATCACAACGGGCGTAATAGGTTGGCGACCTTCCAGAAAGTCAACGGCTTCCTGCATGGTATCTACCGGAATGATGTCCAGGTTGTTGACAATAGCTGCCTCCTGGGCGTTGCCGCGGGGCAGGATAAAGCCCTTAAAGCCTTCCTTGCGGGCCTGAATGGCAATAGGCAACACACCCCGCACCGGCCGCAGCTCCCCATCCAGGGCCAACTCACCCATGATGATGTACTCGCTTAACCGTTCGGTGGTCAGCTGCTGGGAGGCATGCAGAATGCCCAGAGCAATGGGCAAGTCGTAGGAGGAACCTTCCTTGCGAATATCGGCGGGGGCCATATTTACGACCACCTTCGTGCGCGGCATCCGGTAGCCTCGGAACTTCAGAGCTGCTTCTACCCGCTGCTGGCTTTCCTTGATGGCGTTATCAGGTAGGCCTACCACGAAAAAGCCCGTGCCTTGTGATACAACTACTTCAATAGTAATAGTATATGCATTAACCCCTTGCACGGCCGAGCCGAAGGTTTTAGTGAGCATAACCCAGGAAATACATTAGTAAGAGAATGGAAATAACGAAGGTAGAATAAATGTAGCAGGCGCATAACAGAGTCGCATTTTTCAGCTGCTCGCACTCAGCAACTGAACCGAGAAATAAAGCGGTAAGAAGTTGATATAGGCAGCAAAAGGCCGAATCCATGTAGAAAGACGTAGTACTACGTCTTTCTACATGGATTCGGCCTTTTGCTACTTCAACTGTACAAGGAGGCAGTAGTGTCTTGTGGCAAGACTCACTACGTGCTACTTCACCAGCTGCTCAATGAGCATAATCAGGATGTGAATAGCCTTGATGTGAATTTCCTGGATCCGGTCGGCGTAGCCGCTGTGCGGGGCCCGAATTTCTACGTCGCTGATGGCAGCTAACTGGCCGCCATCCTTGCCCGTCAGGCTGACTACCTGCATGCCAGCCGCGCGGGCAGCCTGGACAGCTAGCAATACGTTGGGGGAGTTGCCGCTGGTGCTAATGGCCAGCAGCACGTCGCCGGGGCGGCCCAGCGCCTCCACAAAGCGGCTGAACACATGGTCGTAGCCAAAGTCATTGGCCACGCAGCTCATGTGCGAAGCCTCGGTGAGGGCAATGGCAGCCAGGGCGCGGCGGTTTTGGCGGTAGCGGCCCGTTAGCTCCTCGGCAAAATGCTGGGCGTCGCAGAGGGAACCACCGTTGCCGCAGGTCAGGATTTTACCGCCCTGATTTAAAGAGCCAGCCATTAGGCGGGCCGCTTGTTCTATGGCTCCGAGGTTGGCAGAATCTTGCAGAAAACGTTCGAGAACCGATTGGGCCTCCGTTAGCTCGGCCCGAATAAGATCAGAAAGGGAAGACACGATACGCGGTAAAGGTTAAGCCAAGGGCTGGTTGGCAGCATCCGAAGGAGGCACACCCGACGATGCCGGCGCTATGTAGCCATCGGGTAGGGTAGTGGTGCCGGTGCGCGGGGCACCCAGCGGGCGGTCGGCAGAGGTGCGCTGCTCCATCTGGTGGTCGTAGAGCCGGGCTTTCAACTCGTTGATCTTGGCTTCGCGAACGGCTACTTCCCGGCGCAGCAGGGTGCTGTCGAGGTTTTCGGTAATCAACTGCAGGCCCAGTAACACTACTGCAGCAATAAGCAGGGCAAAATACAGAGCCTCCGCAGTGCCGGCCATACCCACGAAGCTGGCGCGCACGGAAGGCAGCAGCAGCACTAGCAGCGCCAGCAGCAGGAACACCATGACCAGAATCGTAACCAGACGTTTGAGAGCAAGCATGAGTTGTAGCAGGTTGTGGTGGAGTACAGAACTAGCCCTCATACGGGACAGCCAACTTCGCGGACTAAATATAGGTTTTTCGCAATGGGAAACCCGTAAGGGCTTGGTGTGCCTTAGTTCGCGCTTACTTTCAGCTTTGGTGCGGCAAGCAGTTAACGGCTGAGTAGCCGATAACAGAGCGAGATTTCCGGGCCTATACCAAGGCGGCGTTAGTCGTTTGCATCAGGCTCAGGCGCTGGTAGAGGCCACCTTCGCGCTGCTGCAGCTGCTCGTGAGTGCCGCGCTCCACAATGCGCCCGTGTTGGAGCACCAGAATTTCATCGGCGTGCTGCACCGTGCTCAGGCGGTGGGCAATAACGAGGGAAGTCCGGTTCTGCATCAGGCGCGTCAGGGCTTCTTGCACCAGTTTCTCACTTTCCGTATCCAGCGCGGAGGTAGCCTCGTCCAGAATCAGGATGGGCGGGTTGCGTAGAATGGCGCGGGCAATGCTCAGGCGCTGGCGCTGCCCACCCGACAGGCGGCTGCCCCGGTCGCCAATGACGGTTTGGTAGCCTTCCGGCGCGGCCATAATAAAGTCGTGGGCGTTGGCAATGCGGGCGGCTTCCATCACTTCCTGCTCGGTGGCCTGGGTGTTGAAGCGGATGTTGTTAAAAATGGTGTCGTTGAACAAAATGCTTTCCTGGGTCACAATGCCCATCTGGTCGCGGACGGAGTGAATGGTACAGTCGCGCACATCGTGGCCATCAATGAGCAGCTGTCCACCGGTAGGGTCGTAAAAGCGGGGAAGTAGGTCGGCCAGGGTGCTTTTGCCGCCGCCGCTAGGCCCTACCAGCGCTACGGTTTTGCCCTTCTGGATGACGAGGTTAATATCTTGCAGCACGGGCGTATCGCCGTAGCTGAACTGCAGGTTGCGCAACTCAATCTGCTGCTCAAAGGTCGGCAGGAGTTGTGCGTTGGGCTTATCCCGAATTACTGGCTCCGTGTCAATAATGCTCAGCACCCGCTCGCCGGCCACCAAGCCGCGCTGAATGTTGCCAAAGGACGACGACAGCGCCTTAGCCGGCGTGAGCACCTGCGAAAACAGGATAACGTAGCCGATAAATGTGGGACCAGTAAGTGTAGGTTGTTCTCCTAATACTAATGTACCCCGAAGTACAATAAGCCCACTACCACAGCTACCCCAGCAACTTCGGAGAAAGGAGACGCCAAATCCCTAGTATTATCAATGTTGCGGGAGGTGCGAGCGTACTGGTCATTCTGGTCCTCAAACTTGCCTTTAATATACGTCTGAGCATTAAAGGCTTTTATGACTCGGATGCCGCCTAATGTTTCATCAATCACCGACAACATAGAGCCTAGCGTGCTTTGGCTTTGCTTCGCTTGGGTGCGCAACCGTTTAGCTACCCCTGCGATGAGCCCTCCCGATATAGGAAGCAAAATTAGCGCGAATAGAGTTAAGGGTACGGAAATGTAGAACAGCAGTGCGAAGTAGACAATAATGCGCAGAGGTTCCTGAATAACAGCTGTTAAGGTGTTCACCACTGACGTTTCTACTTCCTGCACATCGGAGGTGAAACGGGACATTAAATCGCCCTTGCGTTCTTTCCCAAAGAAGCTAAGCGGCAGATCGATGATGCGGTAGTACAAATCACGCCGCATATTGCTGATTACCCGCGCCCTAACCATTGCTAAAATTCGCAGGCTCAGGTAGCGAAATACATTGCTGAGAAGCACAGAAACGACGACGACTCCACAAACAAATGTCAGTGCACCCATTTCGCCATGCTGTGCTAGCACGTCAGCGAAATAATAGTTGAAGGAGTTTTTTACCCAATCAAGGGTTGGTGCAAAGCTGGGAAGGGAAGCCGGAGCCTGAAATGCAACTTGTTCCGATTTGTCGAACAGTACGCTCAATAGTGGGATAACTAGCGTGAAGTTGGCAGTTCCAAATATTGTACCCAGCAAGGTAAATAGTAGGTATTGCGGCAGAAAGGCAGCCCAGGGGCGGGCGTATTGCAGAATGCGGAGGTAGGTCTTCATTGGAAGCACAAAGGTACAGCATCCGACGCGCTACCAATGTGGCAGGTCAGCAAGCCGGCCTGAGCCATAGGTAAGCACATTGATAGCAAGCAAAAGAGCCTTTTGCCAGGGTGGCAAAAGGCTCTCTACGCAAAACTGAAGTGCAATCCCACCAACTCTCAGGCCTGGAACATGCCTACTACCTCAATCTGGCCGACGATGTGCTGGTTGAATTCGGCTAGCTCCTCGGCCGGCACCCACAGTTCCTCATGTTCCCGGCCGCCTACGTTCTGCACCGGAAATGAGGCGGCATAGTCGGCGTCCACGGCAAAGCGCAGCACGTAGCCCACGCCGTAGTAAGGCACATTCCAGTCCCGGGCAATTTGGGCAGCGTATTGCTCATTCAGCACGGGGTAGAAGATGGGCTGCTCCGGTAGGCGCGGCGGAAACTCCAGCCAGCCCGAGGCGGCAATCAAATCTAATTCTTGCTGATTAACTGGCCGGTATAGCAGCATGGTGGCAGATTCATGGCGCATAAAAAGTAAGCAGGGAGTACGACGGGTAGCAAAAAGAATAAGCTATCTGTTTCGGCCGGCGGAATAAGCTGCGCTGGATATGCCTAGCCCCACCTATTAAAACTCGTGCAGGCGCTGGGCAATGTTCCAGCGCAGGGCCACGGAGGCCAGGGCATCAGTGCCGGCGGTAAAATGGGGCACGGGCTGGTCGAAGGTTCGGTGACGCACAATCAGCTTGCCGTCGAGCCAGAGGTTGTGCGCGGCTTGGTAGGTGGCGGTGAAGTCGCCGTGGAAGAGGTAGGAGGTGGGGCCGCTGCCAACCACAAAGCCGTATTCACGCAGGTTGCCATTGGCATCCAAGGGGCGGTTGGTGTAAGGCAGCAGCACGTTGGAGCCGTAATTTTGTCCCACCGGATCAAGGCCTTGCTTGACGTAAAAGCCCTTGGCCACCACATTCAGGCGGGGTAGGGCTGATAACTTATAATGCCCACTAGCTCCCAGAGGTTGGCGCCCATGGGGTGGGCCAGGGATTGGGCGTTGTGCTGGTAGTTGCGAAACTGGTCTTCGTGCTGGTACATATAGGGCCGGATGTAGTTGAACTCGCCCTGGATATCGAGGTTCCGGATACCCGCTACGTCTACATATTTGCCACCGAGCTGGAAAGCCTGTTTATTAGCCCACCAACCGTTGCCACTTCGGATCTGACTTAGTACAAACTCATCCAGCACCAGCTGCCCGTAGAGTTGCACCTGCCGCTTGATGTTCCATTTGAAATCCAGACCCAGAATGGCGTTGTCCTCAGAACCCGTACCCTGCTCTACGGCCCGGTAAAAGATGATGGGGTTCAGGTACTGCAGCTCGAAGCCTCGGCGACGCGGTTGAATCACTGGGCGGCCATTTACCAGCACGCTGTCAGAGGTAGAAGAATAGCCGCTGTATACCACGCTTTCGAACACACCCACATTCAAGTTAGGTAGCACATCAAAGCTTAAGTGGTGCAAAGCCAGGTATTTCCGGTCGTACTCTGCATCCAAGTTGGGCGCATCGGCCGTCATCTGCGCGAATAGGTTCTGGTAATGAAACTTCCAGATGCGCGTGTTTGCCTTCAGAAACAGGTAGGGCGAGGCGTAATCCGACAGGGTGAGGCTACGGTAACCGTTGCCGATTTGGTTTCGGTCGTGGCCCAGCTGCAGGCTTATGTGCTTGCCAGCGGCGTACGTCAGGTAGCCCCGGGCAGAAAGGAAATCGTACTGGCCGGGCGTATTCTTGAATGGCTTCCAGAACCCTTCGTGCGGTACGGCTTGGTCGCGCTCAATGCGCTGCTGCACGTAGAGCGGCACGGCCATCTGGTTGTCGGCCAGGAAGGTATAGAAGCCCAAGCGCTGGTCAATGGTACCTTCTACCTGCACCCCGCGGGTGTTCAGGAAGCTATAACTTTTGCTGCCGTCGCTGTTGCCCAGGCTCAGGCCCAGCACGGGGTTCACCCGCAACGAGAAATCGGGCGTTTCCAGGCTGTAGAGGTCGGAGCGCCGTTCGTAAAAGTGCTTCAAAATAGGTTGCTCCCGCAGGTTCACGGCCGAGTCCTGCCGAGCGTCGTGCCAGTTGTCGCGCAACAGGTAGCGCACATTAAAGCGGTCCTGGCGCGACAGGCCAGCCGTGGAGTCGCGCAGGATGCGCTCGGCCAGCCGGGCTACGGCCGCCCGCGTGTAGGGCCGAACCGAGGTGTGCGGATCAGCTAGGGAATCGGAGCCGTATTTGATGGCATACCGATCAATAAGCCGGTAAATATCCACGTCCAGGGGCACGTAGGTAGTGCCCATCGTGGATTTGGCCGGCTCATCAGAGTTCAGGTTCCAGGCGGCCGGCCGGTAGGGCTTGGGCGCGCCCGAGTAATCAAGCCAGGTGCCTTTGCCGTCGGAGGGGCGCGTGGGCGTGTCCTGGGCGGCGGCCGGAGCCGTAAGCAGGCCGGTCAAAGCCAGCAGTAGAAGGTAGGATTTTCTCATAAGCAGAGCCGTTTACGCCGAAGCCGGCGCGCGGGTAGGCAAACCTACGGAGTTACGGTAAGATTCAGTTCGGGTAAGGAGTCCAGTAACGCCGGAAGTTGCGCCGCAGTACCTTTGCTTCATGCCCACGCGCTTGCTCCGCCACCACGAAATCGACCTTGCCGCCTGGGACGCCTGCGTTGGGGCGGCCCGGCAGGTAGTGCCCTACGCCTGCTCGTGGTGGCTGCAGGCTACGGCTGGCCGCTGGGATGCCGTGGTAGAGCTGGAAGAAAGCAGTGGCCGCTACCTGAGCGTGTGGCCCCTGCCCGTGAAGTGGCGCCCCTGGGGCCGCGAGATTCATCAGCCTCCGTTCACTCAACAGCTAGGCTGGCTCGCCTCAACCAATGCAAAGCAGCCGCTAGGCTCTGGTGGGCTGATGAACCTCGACAGCCTACTCGCGCACTACTCCCGCTGTTACACCCAACTTAATGAGGCGAATGAGCTGCCTCCCCAAGCGCCGCTGCCGGTAGCATTTCAGCAGCGACATACCTATCAGTTGCGGCTGGACAGTCCCTACGAAACCTTGCGGGGCGCCTATGCCGCCGACTACCGCCGCCGCCTGCGTCTTTATGAGGCGGCCGGCCGTCCCCTTCGCGTTACGGAAACGACGAATGTGGAGCCGCTGCTGCAGCTCTTTCAGCAGACGAAGGGTCCGGAGGCCGGCCTTAAAACCCGCCATTATATACTCATGCGCAAGTTGGTAGCGGCGCTTAGCTTGCGGCAGTTGCTAGATATTCGGGAAGTACGGGAGCCCCAAACCGGCGAGCTGCTGGCCAGTGCCTTGTTCGTGCGCTACCGCACCAAGCTGGTGTATTTGTTTGCGGCCGCCTCGCTGGCCGGTAAAAAGGCCGGGGCCCCGCTGCTGCTGCTAGATGCGGTTATTCAGCAACACGCTGGCACCTCAGAGCTGGTTTTGGATTTTGAAGGCGGCACGATACCGTCTATTGCGCGTTTTTTCGCCAATTTCGGGGCCGAGCCCGTGCCCTACGCGGCCCTATCGTTCACCCAACGCCCCTGGTATCTGAAATGGATGCGCTGACCCCCACTCCTGATTCTTCGGCGGCTGCCGCGGCATCCGTTACCCCCGCCGCCGACCACAGCCGCGTGCACGAGGTGTGCGCTGAGCCCTCCATTGCCAATCACTTTTTAGCCGAGCTGCGCGACGTAACGGTGCAGCAGGATTCACTGCGTTTCCGCCGAAACTTGCAGCGCCTCGGCGAAATCATTGCCTACAAAATCAGCTCCCAACTCAGCTACACCGACCAAACCGTGCGCACTCCGCTCGGCGAGTCCAGTGGCAAGCTGCTCCACGATTTTCCAGTGCTGGCCACCGTGCTGCGGGCAGGCCTACCGTTTCACCAGGGCTTCCTGAACTACTTCGATCAGTCGCCCTCGGCTTTTGCCGCCGCTTACCGCATTGAGGGCACGGCCCAGGTGCAAGTGCAGGTCGACTACCTCTCGGCCCCAGCCTGGACGAGCGGGTACTGATTCTGGCCGACCCCATGCTGGCTTCCGGCAAATCTTTGGTGCAAACCTACCGGGCTATGCTGCGCTTCGGTACGCCCCGGCAGGTGCACATTGCCGCCGTTATTGCCAGCCCCCAGGGCGTAGAGTACGTAACCCGCGAAGTACCCGAGGCCACGCTGTGGGTAGCTGCCATCGACCAAGGCCTCAACGACCAAGCCTACATCATTCCGGGCCTGGGTGATGCCGGCGACCTGTCGTACGGTAGCAAGCTGTAAGGGTAGGGCCACTAGTTGGGTGAGGTTTAGTAACACATGGCTAACCACCAGCAAAGCCACTGGTCGAGGTAAATCTGTTATCTTCAAGGGTGCGTTTAAGCACATTGCCTTCCGCTTATTTCACGTACTACCGTGCTGCCTGCTCTTCTTAAATACGCTTCCGTTTTCGCCATTGGGATGTTCAAGTTTGTGGCGGCGCCCATTGCTGGGGTTGCCGCCGGCTTACAGCCTGGGCTGATCTGGGGCCTGTCGGTGGCGGGTATGATGACGACGGTGGTGCTCATTTCCGGATTAGGACGGGCCTGGGCCTTGCATCAGCGCCGCCGGCGCGAAGAAAAGGGCAAGCCCCTGTTCAACCGCCGTACTCGAACTATTGTGCGCATTTACCGGCGCTTTGGCATGGTAGGCATTGCCTTCCTAACCCCGATTCTGTTCAGCCCCGTCGGCGGAACCGTTATTGCCACCCAACTGCACGTACCGCGCTGGCGGATTCTGGTGCACATGCTCTGGAGCGCGGCCTTGTGGGGCATCACCTTCACCCTGCTAGCTGTCAAATTCAGCCACCTCCCCATCTTCGACCACTACCGGTAGTAGTGAACTGGTAAATGAGTGCTTGAGTGAAGGAGGGGTACGGCGAGTGAAGCGTGGCTATCCTTCATAAAGTACTACCCCTGTACTACGTGAGAAGCCCCTGACGTCCGTGCTGGCGTCAAGGGCTTCTCGCATTATCAAGTGTCTAGCGAATGAGAGAAAGGATGGCTGCGCTCCGCTCACTGTACCCCTCCTTCACTCAAGCACTCATTCACCACTTACTTACTACGGCGGCTGCGGGCGCGGCCTTGGGCGGCGCGGAAGGCTTTGGAAGAGTGAGACGAGGCTTTGCCCTTGGAAGGATTGGCCTTGCTGCCCTTCTGACTGCGGTTTGGGCCGGCTACAAACTCGCGGCCCGTGCGCTTGTCAATCGTAACGCCGGGCTTGATCCACTCCTTGCGCTCGTGGAAGGCACCTTTGAAGTTGGGGTCTTCGCGCTTGCGCCGCTCATCTTTCTCCCGGTCCATGCCCTGCTGCTCCTCAAAGGAAGTTTTGGCAATAACTACCTCCGGCGGAAGGGGCAACACCGGAATCTGCTGCCGGATTAGCTCCTCAATTTGGTGCATGTGGTGCATTTCCGCCTCGTTGGCGAAGGTAATGGCGGCGCCCGTGTGCTGGGCGCGCCCCGTGCGGCCAATGCGGTGTACGTAGTCGTCGTACACCAGCGGCACGTCGAAATTGATAACGTGGCTTACCTGTGGCACGTCGATGCCGCGGGCCGCTACGTCGGTAGCTACCAGGAACCGCACATCACCCGCTTTGAAAGCCTCCATGGCATTGATGCGCACATTCTGACCCTTGTTGCCGTGGATGGCTCGCACCTCGCCGTGCGCTTTGCGTTGCAGGAAGCTGGCTACGTTTTCGGCGTGCTCCTTGGTGCGGGTAAAAATCATAACCCGACTAAAGGTGTCCCAGTCCAGAAACAGGTACTCTAGCAGGTTGATCTTGGTAATCAGGTTGGGTACTTCGTATAAGCTCTGGGTAACGTTCTGGGCCGAGGTAGCGGCCGGCGTAACCTCTACCCGCACCGGAAACTCCAGGAACTCCTCGCTAAGGGTAGTTACTTTCTCGGGCATGGTAGCCGAGAACAGCACGTTCTGGCGTTTGCGCGGAATTACCTCCAGAATGCGCCGGATTTGGGGCATAAAGCCCATGTCCATCATTTTGTCGGCCTCATCTAGCACCAGGGTTTTCAGCTCCTTCAGCACTAAGTCGCCGCGCAGATAGATTTCCATTAGGCGGCCGGGGGTAGCAATCAGAATATCTACGCCTTGGGCAATGGTTTCAATTTGCGTTTTCGGCCCCAGGCCCCCGTAAATAGCAAAAATGCGCAGGTCGGTGTAGGTAGCCAGCTTCTTCAGGTGGGCCTCCAGTTGCATGGCTAGCTCCCGGGTAGGCGCCAGAATAAGTGCCCGTGGGTGAGTGCCCTGGGCATACTTTACCTTCATCAGCAGGGGTAGGCCGAAGGCGGCAGTTTTGCCCGTCCCCGTCTGGGCGATGCCGAGCACATCGTGGCCGGCCAGCAGCAACGGAATCGTCTGCTCCTGCACGGGGGTAGGGTGCTCAAAGCCTGCTTCCGCCACGGCGGTCAGGAGCTGCTTGTTGAGCTTAAAGTCGGCAAAGGAAACGGGCTGCGGCGTATCAGACATGGCAAAAGGGTATTACGAGCCCCAAAGGTACGGGTAATCCGGGCGGCGGGTATTCTGCCCCGCAGTGGAGGTTCAGAAATAAGGTAGCTCTCGGAGCAGTAATTAGTAGGCTGATTCGCCGCTGGCTACCCGCGTTCCGGCCATTTAAAGCCGCCGGACCGAGGAAGTCGCCGACCTATTACTTCTGGGTTTAGAAGAAAAATCTCGCCAAATCGTTTGCAAATAACCCGGCACCAGCTACTTTTGTGACACAATACTCCACACGGTAGATATAGCTCAGCTGGTTAGAGCGTCGGATTGTGATTCCGAAGGTCGTGGGTTCGAGCCCCATTATTTACCCACTGTCAAAAAAGGTCTCTCCGTCTCGGTAGAGACCTTTTTTGTTTGCCTTGGTGGCTCACTCTTGGGTGTTTTTACCGCGTTACGGAAGGATTTCGGCTTGAGCAACGTTGCGGAGCAGTAATAATAGTACATGAACCACTTTTCCCCCTCTGATCTATGAGTCTGGTTGTTATCGGCACGGTGGCCTTCGACGCCCTGGAAACGCCCTTCGGCAAAACCGACAAAATTGTAGGCGGCGCCGCTACCTACATCGGCCTATCGGCCTCCTATTCTGTGAAGCCTGTGAAGGTAGTGGCAGTAGTTGGCGACGATTTCCCGCAGTCGGATATTCTGTTGCTTCAGGAGCACGGCGTGGATACAGAAGGCCTGCAGATCAAGGAAGGAGAGAAGTCGTTTTTCTGGTCGGGCAAGTACTCCAACGACCTGAACTCGCGTGAGACGCTGGTAACGGAACTGAACGTGCTGGCTGATTTCGACCCGATTATCCCCGACTCCTACCAGGATTGCAAGTATTTGATGCTGGGCAATTTAACGCCCCAAATTCAGCGCCTCGTGATTCAGCGCCTCGTGAATCGGCCCAAGCTTATCGTGATGGACACGATGAACTTCTGGATGGACGTGGCCATGGATGAGCTGAAAACGACCATTGAAATGGTGGACGTGCTCAGCATCAACGATGAGGAAGCACGGCAACTGTCTGGGGTGCACTCGTTGGTGAAAGCCGCCAAAATTATCATGGCTATGGGGCCGAAGTACCTCATCATCAAAAAAGGGGAACACGGCGCTTTGCTTTTCCACAAAAACAAGGTGTTCTACGCACCAGCCCTACCCTTGGAAGAAGTATTCGACCCGACCGGCGCCGGGGATACTTTCGCGGGCGGCTTTATCGGTCACTTGGCCGCTACCGATGACATCAGCTTCGACAATATGAAACGCGCCGTGATTCACGGTTCGGCCATGGCTTCGTTCTGCGTGGAGAAGTTTGGCACGGAGCGCCTGCTGAACTTAACCCAAGAAGAAATTGAAGCCCGCGAGCAGCAATTTGCCGACTTGGTGGCCGTTGTGCCGGCTTCGGCGGTGGCCCAGTAAAGCGGCCCGGTTCGCGCAATATTCACCGACAACGGTAGCAAGCCCTGGTTGCTAGTAGCGGCCAGGGCTTATGCGTGGCCCTAATTTTACCGTAACCTGCCAGCTACTGATGAGGTACATGCTCTATCTATTCACCCGTAACCCCCTACGGCCATGAGCATGAGCAAAAAACAAACCGACCTGACCAGCGAGCAAACCTCGGTTAATCCGGCTGCGAATACCAAGAAGAAAAGCACCCAGGTGCAGAACCCCAACGTGAGCAACGTATCGGCGCACGGCAATACCACCGACGGCAACTCCAGTGGCAATGAGCCCCGCAAAACCACGCCCATTCGCAACAATCCGCAGGGCAACCAGCCCATGTCGGTAGATGGTAACCAGCGAGGACCGGGCAAAAAGGCTGACTAAGTAACCTCCCAGCGGAGTGTTTACAGCGGACTTTTCGCAAGTAAACAGTAGGTGAATAGAGCGTAAGAGTTCGGTTTGCCTACTGTTTAGCTTGCGAAAAGTCCGCTCCTTTTTTACAACCCTACGGGTACTGGCTGGGTAAAAGAAGGCAGATTGTTCACGTACTCTTAGCCTCTACTGCCATGTCTAAGCATAAAAAAGATTCCCCAGCCTCGAATCAAAAAAGCGACTCGGCCATGGGCCCCGATGCCCTGCAGCACGCTCCCTCAGTTGACCCCGATACGCGCGGACAGTCCGGCGGTACTCAGGTGCAAAACGACAACCAGAACGGCCTCAATGAGGCGGGCAACCACACCCGGAATAATGCGCCCGGCGGTGGCGACAGTGAGCAGGAGCGGACCACGCAAGCAAATAAGCCTCGCCACAACCCGAACCCCAGCCAGCAAAAGCAGAAATAATTACGAGTACAAACCAAACGGCCTTCCTGATATACTTCAGGAAGGCCGTTTGGTGTATAAGAGCGTAAGCGCGTAATGGCGCTACGGAATTACTTTAAGTCGTACTACGCGGGTGTCTACGTCGCCCTTATCAAAGAAGTCCTGCTCAAAGAGAATGGTTTTGTTGTCGAGCCAGCGGGGCTGCGTGCACCCCCATTCTGTTTGTCGCTCCCACAGCAAATGGGGCACCCCATCATTCATAGACCAGAGTTGCAGACCGCTGGGCTCGAAACGGGCGAGGACGTCGGAGTTGCCGCACACAAAATGCTGCCCATCGGGCGCAATAACGGGTGGGGCCATGAGTTGGGTGCGGTGGCCTGTGCGCTGGTCAATCAGCATATAGTAGCCGCCTTCGTACAGGTGCACCGATACCAGCCACTGCTTTATCTCGGGAAGAGTGGCTAGGTATTCGTAGGCAACGTTACGCTCATCTTCTACCGGGTTGTTTACCAAACGAACTTCCCGGCTGGCTGTGGGGCGTAGGTACAAAGCTCGGCCTTTCCGAAATACTCGCGGCCCAGCCTTCAGTAGCCGCCGCTTTTCCTCAGCGGCAAAGTCCAGAAACGACTCTTCTTCGGCTGCCGAGGCCGCTTGCGGCAAAACCCAGTGCGGGCTGGGCAGCCGTTCATACACGGGCCGGGCCGCCGGGTAAATGCGCAGCACGCGGCCGGGCACTTGCACCAGCGTATCCAGATGCTCGAGGCGGTAGATGCGTGGGGGCTTTGGCGCGGGTAGTGGCGGTACTGCAATGCCCGGGCGCGGCTTCTCAGCCGGTTGCATCCGCAGTGAACAAGCCGGCAAAGCCATGGCTAGCGGCAACACGGCCGCCACGGTACGAAACCGAAACATGATAGGGGTAGGCTTGATTCGAAATGCGCGAGGTCTGGTGGACAAAGAGCGAAAAAGAAAACGCGTGCAGGGAGTTCCGCCAAGCACTGATTATGCGAAATATTCTGGGGTGAAAAGCGCGGAGGCTGCGTAAGAAGGCAAGTGACTAGCTGATCGGCAAGCAAGGCTCTGAAAAGGGTATTACCTTAAAAATCCTGTTTCAGCCACTGCTTAAAGCTAGCCTGTTGCTCGGGGGTAGGGGCGGCCAGTTTTTCTACCGTTACCTTCTGCCAGAACCGGTGGGCCGGATCTGCTACCAACGGAACAGTTAGCAAACGATTCTGCCGGAATACGGTGATTTCGTGGTGGTCGGCGCCGTCGCTGAGCAGGTTTTGCAGGTTCATATCCACGCGCCGGCCATTTACGGCTATAACCTCATCGTCAACCGTCAGGCTAAGCGCCGCGGGCGAATCGGGCAGAATATCCGTGACTTCCGTGCGTTCGTTTTTCACTACCGTCCGGAAGCCATACGTACCCTCCGAAACCGACAAATTTTCGTCGAGGCGAAGACGACAGCCCACAAAGCCTAACACCCGGTTCAAGGGTTCTTCCAGTGGGGCCGTGCCGTAAATGAACTTGTCGAAATAGGCCTGCATGTCGCGCCCGGCCACTTCCTTCACGATGCGGAGGTAGTCTTCCTCGGTGTAGCCCACGCCGGTTTTTCCGAACTCTTCCCACAGCCGTTGCATCACGTCATCGAGGCTGCGCTTGTTGCCGGAAAGCTGGCGCAGCGTTAAATCCAGCAGCAAAGCCACCAGCGCGCCTTTGTGGTACACCGACACCTTGCGGTCGGGGATGCCGGGTTTGTAGCCATCGAGCCAGAGGTCCATGCTAGCATCGGCCACGGAGAGGTGGTAGCGGCCGTAGTCGTCGTAGTGCTTGCGCAACACCGTGTTCAACTCCTGGAAATACTGCTCCGTAGTACGGACCCCAGCGCGGGCCAGCAGGTACTCACCGTAATACGTGGTGATGCCTTCCGCAATAAAGCAGGTGCGGAAGTAGTTTTCCCGGGCGTAATCATAGGGCTGCATTTCGGCGGGCCGGATGCTCTTGATGTTCCAGGCATGGAACAGCTCATGACAGCTTACCCCCAGAAACTCCTTATAGAGTCCTTCCGTCATCAGCAACTCGGCCGGGCCCAGGGTAATGACCGTGGAGTTCAAGTGCTCCACGCCGTGGTAGTGCTTATAGGGCAGAATCTGATTCAGGAAGTGGTAATCCTGGGCCGGGAACGAGCCGAACAAAGCCAGCTGCTCGGCGCTAAACGCTCGAAAATCCTCTACCACGCGCTTCCAGTCCACGGGGCAGTCACCCTGAATCCAGATGTAAAAGGGCAACCCATTTACCTCGTAGTTACGATACTGCAGGGTAGGGCTGGCAATGAGGGGCGAGTCGGCGAGATGGTCGAAGCTCTGCGCTTGCAACGTGTTGGGGCCACTTTGGGGGAGGCCGCAAGCAATTTGCCAGCCTTCCGGCAGGTCTAGCAATAGTTGACAGGTTTCCTGCTGCCGGCCCTCCACGTACATAAAGCCCTGCACGGGATTCAGGTAGAGCTGGCCTTCGTCGAGCCAGGAGCCGCCGGCGTCCATTTGGTGGGCGTAAAAGTTGTAGCGCACCCGCACGGTGCGGCCGGCGGCCTCTGCTACCTGCCACCGGTCTTTGGTGATTTTGCGGGAAGAAAGGGCTTCGCCGGAGGCTGCATCTTCAATGACTACGTGCTGAAGCTTCTGGGCGAAGTTCTGCAGCTCATACCGTCCGGGCCGCCACGCTGGCAGCTGTAGTTCCAACTCCGAAGTAGCGTCTTGGGCTACCTCAAAGGTCATCTGAATTTGAACGTAGAAGGTAAGCGGGTTCTCGAACGAGACGTGGTAGTGAATCATGGAAGCGCGGACGGCGGCAAGGGCCGGTAAACCTGAACGTAAAGCTACGAATTTGCGGGGCGGATACCCGTGGTTTTCATACGGCTGCAGGCGGAAAACAACCAGCATTCCGTGAGGCCATTTCCGGTAAAATCCACTTAGTCAGAAAGGAAAAAGCGCGGGAAAGCATTGTCTTTTCCGATTCAACCCCTTACCTTTGCCGGCCTTACCTGTTACTGAGTCACTTAACAATACCATGAAACGTACTTTTCAGCCCTCGCAGCGCAAGCGCCGCAACAAGCACGGATTCCGCTCGCGCATGGAGTCCGCTAACGGCCGCAGCGTAATCGCTCGTCGTCGTGCCAAAGGCCGCAAGCGCCTGACCGTATCCGACGAAGGTCGTCATAAGCGCTAAGCCGCTGCCGGCTTCTGTGCAGTCGCCGCTCTCTGAGTCTGAGTCCATGGATTCTATGCCGGGCGGGCGCTCCTATTCGTTTCCGAAAGAAGAACATCTGTGTCGCAAAAAGCTCATTGAAGAGCTTTTCGGCCGGGGTTCTTCTTTTGGTTTATACCCCTTGCGGCTGATCTGGTTGCCCACGGAAACACCTACTACCGCGCCGCCACAGGTGCTGGTCAGCGTAAGTAAGCGCAGCTTCAAGCGCGCCGTTGACCGCAACTACCTTAAGCGCCTGCTGCGCGAGGCTTACCGGCTTAACAAATACCGGCTGCTGGAAGCCGAAGGAGGCCACTGCCTCGGGCGATTGGCGATTATCTACACGGGTAAGGAAAAAAAGCCTTTCACGCTGGTTGAAAAAAAATTAATTTCAGGGCTAGAGCGTTTGCTCACCGAAGCCGGTGCAACTCCTTCGCGAGTCGCCGGTTCTTAGGTACAAATGACTTGTCCTCCGGCTGTTCATGGTAGAAACAGCAAGCCGGAAGCGAGGCACACTGTAGGGTCGTTTAGTTGATTTCAGCCCCGTATATGCGTAAAAAATCCTTGGCAGCTGTTGCCCTGCTTGGCGGCGCTGCGCTGCTCGTATCCTTCCGCCCGGCCTCTGACAACGAGCGGTATTTCGAAATTGCTAAGAACCTCGACATTTTCGCTACCCTCTTCAAGGAGGTGAATACCTACTATGTTGATGAGGTGCCGCCGGCTAAGCTGGTGAAAACCGGGATTGACGCCATGCTCAAGTCCCTAGACCCCTACACCAACTATATTCCTGAGGACGATATTGAGGACTTTCGCACCATGACCACAGGCCAGTACGGCGGGATTGGGGCGGTAGTCGTGAAGCGTAGCGGCAGAACGGTAGTGCAGGCAGCTTACGAGGGCTATCCTGCCCAAAAGGCGGGTCTGCTGCCCGGTGATGAAATTCTGAGCATCAACGGCGTGACGGTGGAGAAGAAGTCCAACTCCGATATCAGCAAGCTGCTCAAGGGCCAGGCTAACTCCCAGGTGAAGCTGATGGTGACGCGCTACGGCCAAGAAGCCCCGGTGGAAGTCAACATTACCCGCGACAAAATTCAGGTCGACAATGTACCGTACTACGGCATGCTGACGCCCGAAATTGGCTACTTTCAGCTCTCGGGTTTTACCGTGGATGCAGGTAAGGAAGTGCGCTTAGCGGTAGCCAAGCTCAAGGAGCAAGGCGCCAAAAAGCTCGTCTTTGATATTCGGGACAACCCCGGCGGCTTGCTTAACGAGGCTGTGAATATCTCCAACCTGTTTGTGGACAAGGGCAAAGACATCGTGAGCACCAAAGGCAAGGTATCCGACTGGAACAAAACCTATAAAGCCTTGGATGCGCCGTTGGATACCCAAATTCCGATGGTGGTCATCACCAGCAACCGCTCTGCCTCGGCTTCGGAAATTGTTTCGGGCGTGCTACAGGACTACGACCGGGCCGTGCTGGTGGGGGAGCGGACCTTCGGCAAGGGGCTGGTGCAAGCCACCCGACCCCTGAGCTACAACTCCCAGCTGAAAGTAACCACTGCTAAGTACTATATCCCCAGCGGCCGGTGCATTCAGGAAATCGACTACACCCACCGCGCCGATGATGGCACCTTGGGTAAAGTGCCCGACTCCTTGCGCACAGCCTTCAAAACCGTGGCCGGTCGCACCGTATACGACGGCGGCGGCGTAGCGCCCGACGTGGAAGTGCAGGACCGCGAAATAGCCGACATCACCCGCGTGCTGCTCCAGAAAAGCTACCTCTTCGACTACGCTACCCGCTACCGCGCCGAGCACCCGACCATTGCCGCTGCGCGCCAGTTCAAGCTCACCGACGCCGACTACCAGAAGTTCATAGACTACCTCAAAGGCAAGGACATCAGCTACAGCACCGACGCGGAAAAGGCGTTGGCTGACCTCACCAAAAAAGTAAAGGAGGAAAAGCACTACGAGGATGTGAAAACCGAGCTAGAAGGCATGCGCAAAAAGGTGACGACCAACAAGGCCAACGACCTGATGCGCTTCAAGCCAGAAATTCGGGAGTTGCTGGAGCAGGAAATTGTGTCGCGTTACTACTTCCAGAAGGGCAGCGTAGAAGCCAGCTTCGACGATGACCCCAACATCCTGATGGCCCTGAACGTGCTCAATGACCAGCCGCGCTACTCAGCTTTGCTAAAGCCCGGCACCGTAGAAGCCAAAACCCGCCCTGAAGCCAAGCGCAGCACGGCTGGCGGCAAATAGGTGTCTTGGAATTGTAAATAGAAAAAGCAGCCTCATCTTGGGGCTGCTTTTTCTATGTTATGTTGAAGTAAGATGAACGACGTTGTACTACGTGCCAAACATTGGCAGGTATTCTTGTGCTTGCTTATTCCTCACTTTCTATCCTGGTACACGGAAGACCTCTTTCTGGATAGTGTGCTGGATTTTTTGGGCGCCTTCTCCTTAATAGTATGGTTGATCCTGCAGTCGAATGAGTTGATGCGGCTTCGTCCTAAGCAGGAAGGGTATAATATGAACTGGTTTCTATTCGATGCCTTTCTAGTCCTGGGCGCATGGGGCTACAGCGTAGCAACCGAAGATCCTCACTTTCATATCTCAACAACGAGTTGGCATGCCGATGGGGTTGGTGGTTTGATCTTCTTTTATGTTGCCTTTGCCTACTTACACATGCATTGGTTTCCTGGCTCCCTGCTTTATGCTAGTCAAACAGGCCGCCGTCCTGATGCTGCTCAAGCTGTAAAAGGCTTTCTGCTTTGCTTTTTCTGGCCAGTCGGAGTGTGGTTTATACAGCCCCGCCTGAATAAGCTATGGGAAGAGAAGCAGTGGGAAGAGCGTGCCTTGCGGCGGATAGGCGCTGATGAGCAAGCACTGTAGTACGCTTCCCAAGAGCCGCCGTACCTTTGTCTTATGCCTACCTTGCTGCTCTCCTTGGAAACGTCCTCGCCAGTTTGCTCCGTTGCCTTGCACCGCGTGGCGGATGGTACATTGGTCGGACAATCGGAACTGCGTCTGGAAAAGTCGCACTCCTCGCACCTGAGTGTGCTCGTGAACCAGCTGCTGGAAAATACCCTGCACACCCTGCAGGATGTGGCAGCAGTGGCCGTTTCCGACGGGCCGGGCTCCTACACCGGGCTGCGCATTGGGGCGGCGGCGGCCAAGGGGCTATGCTATGCCCTGGATATTCCGCTACTGGCCGTGAGCACCTTGCAAAGCCTGGCGCACCAAGTAGCTACGTACACCGCCCAGCCCGAGCAGTACCTATACTGCCCCATGCTGGATGCCCGCCGGATGGAAGTGTACACGGCCCTCTACCGCCACGATGGCGCCGAGGTACTGGCACCTACCCCCTTGGTGCTAGACGAAACCGCCTTGGCCGAACATTTAGCCCACCACTCCTTGTTGTTCTTTGGTAGCGGAGCCACGAAATTTCATCCGCTGGTGGCTAACAATGCCCGAGCTGGTTTCTTGCCAGGCATTGAGCCCTCAGCCATAGCGGTAGGCGCCCTGGGAGTAGCGGCTTACCAGCGCCAGGAGTTTCAGAACGTAGCTTACTATGAGCCGTTTTATTTGAAGGAAGTCTATACCACAACTCCAAAGAACAAAGCCGGCTCGTAGAGGTACCACTACGCTGTTGCAATCATAGGGAACGACATCTTACTAATTCGCTGCTGCTGCGGCGCTGAGCATGGAAGAATTTATCAACCGCGTGGCGCAAAGCGCCCTTACTACCCTTAATCTCGAAGAGTTTATTCACCCAGGGGAGCGGGTGGTATATGATATCAAGGAAAATCTGTTTCATGGGCTGATGCTTCGCGAAAAGGATTTCCGCGAGTTTATCAAAACCCACGACTGGAGCCAGTACGACGGAAAGAACGTAGCTATTATCTGTTCCGCTGACGCTATTGTGCCCACGTGGGCCTATATGTTGCTGGCAACCAAGCTGCAAAAGCACGCGCATCGCTACGTATTTGGTAACCTAGAGGCCTTGGAGCAGGAGCTATTCCACGAGGCCATTGCGGCCATCGACGTGGAGCAGTACCACGACGCAAAAGTGGTAGTAAAAGGCTGCGGCGAAAAACCCGTGCCAACTTACGCCTACGTGGCCATCATGCAGAAGCTGCTACCCGTTGTCAGCAGCGTTATGTACGGGGAGCCGTGCAGTACTGTGCCGCTATACAAGCGCCCGAAAGTGTAGCCTCGGCTTACGCGAAGTTTAGCGGTTGATTTTTACTGAAAAGAGCCCATTTGCCCGGCAAGTGGGCTCTTTTCATGTTACTTCTATACCAACTTAGCCTTGCAATCTGGATGTAGAAGTAAGCGACACTTCAACGGAAGCACTTACCGCCCGCGGTGGGGTGGAAGTTACGGACGCTAAAGGGTAGCTGTATGCTTGGCAGGTATGGGCCAGTTATGCAGCGGAACGCAGCACTTTCGCAGTGGCTAAAACTCAGGCTGCGAACTGATGCAGGGGGCACATTGTGCATCTTTGGCTTCTTAACCCTGCTCATATGCCCGCACCCAATCCTTCTGGCTCATATAAAATCAGTGTTATGACGGGCATAGCCATTGTAGTGGCTAGTATGGTAGGTACTGGCGTGTTCACTAGCCTCGGCTTTCAGGTGCTGGACATCAAGAGTGGTTTTGCGCTGCTGATGCTGTGGGCCGTAGGGGGCATTATTGCCCTGTGCGGGGCCTTGAGCTATGGGGAGCTAGCAGCCGCTATGCCCCGCTCCGGCGGCGAGTACCACTACCTCTCGCGTATTTATCACCCGGCGCTGGGGTTTCTATCGGGCTGGGTTTCGGCTACGGTAGGGTTTGCCGCGCCTACCGCCTTGGCAGCCATGGCCCTGGGCCGTTACGCTCAAAGCGTATGGCCTACGGTTTCGCCTTCCGCTTTGTCAGTAGTTGTCGTGCTCATATTAGCGACGGTGCACATAACGAGCCGACGGGCCGGGAGTCGCTTGCAGGTAGTTATAACGACCATAAAAGTGTTGGTGTTGGCTGGGTTTATTGGGGTAGGCCTGCTGGTGGCCCAGCCTCAGCCCCTGCACTTTGCGCCTCATGGGGCCGCCGACTGGCAGCAGCTGCTAAGCCCGGCTTTTGCCGTATCGTTGGTGTATGTGTCCTATGCTTATTCAGGCTGGAACGCGGCCGTTTACCTTACGGGCGAAGTAGAGCAACCCCAGCGTAATCTGCCCCGCATCTTGTTGCTCGGTACCAGCCTCGTACTCCTTTTATATGTAGGGCTGAATTTCGTTTTTCTCTACTCAACTCCTCTGTCCAAGATTAGTGGCCAGCTCGAAGTCGGTTTTGTTGTGGCTAGCCACTTATTCGGGGACACTGCGGGCCGACTTATGGGCGGAGCCATTGCCGTTCTGTTAGTATCTACGGTAAGCTCCATGATATTTGCCGGTCCGCGTATTGTGCAGGTGATGGGGGAGGACCTACCCGCACTTCGGCCACTGGCCCAGTTAAGCTCGGCGGGTATTCCGGTGCGAGCTACCCTGTTTCAGACCGCCTTAACCATTCTCTTTATTCTGACGGCCACTTTCGAGCAAGTGCTGCTGTACGCTGGCTTTGTTCTGAGCCTGTTTACGTTTCTGACGGTGCTAGGCCTGTTCATTCTGCGGTGGCGCCAGCCCGCGCTGTCCCGGCCTTACCGGGCCTGGGGCTACCCCGTTACGCCCCTGCTGTTTCTGCTACTCAATGGCTGGACGCTCCGTTTCATTGCCCAGCGCAACCCCAAGAGACGGTATACGGAGTAGCCACGTTGGCCGTAGGACTGGTGCTATACTTCGTGGGAAAGCGCTTTTCAGCTCAACCCCAACCCGCTTCCCGGCCGTAAGCTGAGTTTTATACGGTATGGAAACACGCCCGCCCCTAGCAGCTCCTGGCTGGAAGCAGAAAGCCTACAGCGTCATTTTTGAAGCCGATACGCCCGCCGGACGAACCTTCGATATTGCGCTGCTGTGGGCTATTTTGCTGAGTGTAGTCGTGGTCATGCTCGAGAGCGTGCGGAGCATCAATGCCCAGTATGGCCCCTACCTTCGGGCGGTGGAATGGGCTTTCACCGTGCTGTTCCTAATCGAATACATTGCCCGTTTAGTGGTAGTGCGCCGCCCGCTCACCTATGCCCTGAGTCTGTTGGGCATCATCGATTTTCTGTCGATTGCGCCTACCCTGGTTAGTCTGGTGCTGCCAGGAAGCCAATACCTACTGACGATCCGCACGTTGCGGCTACTGCGTGTATTCCGCATTTTTAAGTTAGGCCGCTTCGTGGGCGAAGGAGAATTTATTGTACGGGCCCTCAAAGCCAGCCGCTTTAAAATTTTGGTATTCCTGACGGCTGTCTTGACACTGGTAGTCGTGATAGGTACCCTGATGTACGTGGTTGAAGGCGGTCAAAATGGCTTTACCAGTATTCCAAAGAGCATTTATTGGGCTATTGTTACGCTTACAACCGTGGGCTACGGCGACATTTCACCCGTAACGGTGCTCGGGCAAAGCTTGGCCTCTGTGCTCATGATTCTGGGCTATGCCATTATTGCCGTGCCCACAGGGATTGTATCGGCCCAGATGGCAACGCCGGCTGCTCCAGCTTCTTCGCCGCCTACTTACAAGCAGGTTATTTGCCATGTGTGCCAAGCCACGGAACACCGGCCCGAGGCAGAATACTGCTGGCGGTGCGGAGAGAAGCTTTAGGTGTAGAAAGCTCCGCCCTACATTTTCTACCTTTCGGCCCTTTCCAACTCCTAGCACCTATGCGTTTTTCCGTCACCCGGCTTATCATGCCGGCTATGCTGGCCGTTTTGGCTTCCTGCTCCGATAAAAAACCAAGCACCACTGAGCAGCCAGCCGCTACCCCCACCGATACGGTTGCAACCCTACCAGCTGCCCCCAAACCCGCTGCCTCCGACACTTCCGCTACCCACGATGTGGCCGCCTACCTAGCAGGACTGCCTACCAGCCGCGCTGGCAACTTGCGGCCCTCACAGCCCAGCCCGCCTGGCAGGCCTACGCCGCCGACGCCGCCCAGAGCTGGACCAACTACCACACTACCCGCACGGCCAAAATTGAAGCTTGGGCTCAAACGGAGCTGGACTCGGTGCGGGCCACCAGTCCTACCATCTTCTACCCCTTCAGCGGCCCCGATTTTCTCAACGTCACGACGATGTTTCCCGGTAGCCAGACCTACGTACTGATGGGTCTGGAGCCCGTTGGTACCGTGCCGCGCCCTACTACCCTAGAAAATCCCAAGCTGTTCACAGCCCTGAAAGCGTCGCTTTGGTCGGTGCTCAACTTCAGCTTTTTCCGCACGAATGACATGGCCGTTGATCTGAAGTCGGTTGAACTCGACGGAGCCTTGCCGCTGCTGATGCTGTTCGCCACGCGTACTAATCACCAAGTAGAAGCTGTGCGCTATATCCAGCTCACTCCGGAGGGCGAGGTAGTAGAAGCCGACACCGCTACGATTCGACGGCCTGGTTTAAAAGTGGTACCCGGGGTTGAAGTACAGCTGCGTACTGCGCAGGGCCAGCCGAAAAAGGTGGTCTACCTCTCCGCCGACCTCAGCGACTGGAAGCTAGGAGTTACCAAGGAAGCCGCCCTCAAATACGTCCAAACGCTAGGGCCGCTCACCACCTACGTAAAGTCGGCTACGTATCTGATGCACAAGCCTTACTTCAGCAAAGTCCGCAATCTGATTTTAGCGCGCAGCAACTACGTGCTCCAGGACGATTCAGGCATTGCCATGAAGTACTTCCGTCCTGCCACCGATTGGCAGTTTACCTTCTACGGGACCTATAAGCGTCCTATCAACCTCTTCGCCAAACACTACCAGCCCGAACTGACGACTGCCTACACCGACTCAGCCAACCGCCCGCGCCCCCTACCGTTTGGCACGGGCTACAACTGGCGTCAAAACGATTCCAACCTTTTGCTAGCCCAGCGGACAATCACTGTTCAATAACTCATTATAAAATCAGCAACCGGCGAGCCGTATCATATAGATGCGGCTCGCCGGTTGCGTTAAAGCACACATGACAGGTACTGCTTGGGGTAGGGGAGAGGTCTTTTGCTACCTTATTATATGATGCACATCATTCTCATTCCCATCATAGCCGCATTATTGCGCTTCACATCCAATGAGGACCAGCATTCTGTATTGCCTCTGCCCGCTGTAACTCCAGTTGCGAACAGCCGCTTGCTAGATAGTTTGCTGAACTCCGATTCGCGTCTGCGGCCAGTGGTACAGCGCGCCGCCAACTACGAGTTGCAGATCATTTACACACAAATAAACCGAGATGCTCAACAGCGGCCTCATTTCGTTCAGCACAACTTTCGCCTTGATGCCGGCCGGTATTTCAATCCGGCCAGTCTAGTTAAGCTACCCACCGCCGCTTTAGCTCTCGAAAAGTTAAATCAACTGCAGCAACCGGGCTTGTCTCGTCGCTCCCCAATGGCCACCGGCGTGGGCTTTCGTTGCCAGACGGCTGCTCCTTATATAGTGTCTCCTGATTCTGACCGCATCAATACTGTCGGCAATTACATCAAGCGCATGCTACTGGTGAGTGATAATCAGGCCTATAATCGATTATATGAATTTCTGGGGCAGGGCCCGCTCAATGCTCGTCTCCGCCAGCTAGGGTATCCTGATGCTCGAATTGTCCGACGCTTTGCCCCCTGTGATACCGCAGCCAATCGATACACCAATCCTATTGAGTTTCGAAACCCAAATACGGGCCAAGTATGCTACCAGCAGCCGCCTACAGTGAATCGAGTTCCGTTGACGCATCCGTTAGGCCGCGTAATGAAAGGCCGCGCCTATCAGGCCGGGGGCCGCATCATCCCGCAACCATACGATTTTACCACTGCCAATTACCTGCCGTTGCAAGATGTTACGGATATGCTCAAGGTCATCTTGTTTCCGGAAGCAGTACTCGCTCAACGGCGTTTCAACCTCACCACCACCGATTATGCCTTTCTGCGCTATTACCTCCACCACACTCCGCACAGTTCAGGCTACACTGCTTACAGAGCTCCAAGCTATTTCGACGCATACAAGAAGTACCTCTACTACGGTCGAAGCAGAAACACCAAGGCTGACGCAGGTTTACACATGTACAACGTAGTAGGCATGTCACATGGCTACCTCGCCGACGTTGCGTACTTCGCTGACTCTACCCAGCATACAGAGTTCATGCTTAGCGCCGTCTTGTATGTGAATAAGGATGGCGTAATCAATGATGGGGCCTACGAGTATGAGTCCATTGGTTTACCCTTCTTAGCAGCCCTCGGTCAGGTGGTCAGTCAGTATGAAGCTTCGCGTGCACGACCAATACTCCCTCTCTTGAATGAATCCTTTCCTCAAAAGCAGGTAAGATGAGAGCAAGCCAGTAAAATGTAATACAGATGCTTGGTAGCAAACAATTGATAATCTGCAGGAAACGCTCGCGAGGCGTTCAACGAAGCAAATTTTAACGAAAAAAGTGTGGGCAGGGTTTGGAGAACTGAATTTGAAGCGCCACTTTTGCACTCCCAAACCGAAACGCGGGAGGGCTTGAGCGAACACGCGGTGCGACTTGCTTTGGTACGAAGACAGTAACCGATGGGACGGGTAGGAAACGGATGAAAAAAAAGTTTTCTGCTAGGCTTGCAACATTGACACGGACAGCGCTACCTTTGCACCCCGATTCAACCGGAAGCGGGCCCGGGAAGACGAAAAAAACTTTCGCTACTTCCTTGCAAAAGCCAACTAGTTGGTGGTACCTTTGCACCCCGCTTTCGAACGAGAAACCGGGTTCTGAGAAAGCAGGCTGCGAAAAACGAAAAAAGTTTTTCCGCTGTGAACTTGGAAAAAGGAAAACGGGTTGTACCTTTGCAGCCCGCTTCAACCGGAAGCTGGCGCGAGAAAAAGAAAGCCGCTCGCTTCGAGAAAAAAAGTTTTTCGAAACGGTTGCGAAATAAAAACTAGGTGTTACCTTTGCAACCCGCTTCGAACGGAAGCTAGCTTGCTTAACACACTCGGCCTCTTTCTAGAGGCGCACGGTTAGACCCAACAGGGGTCTGGCACACGTTCTTTGAATGATTGGAAAAGACAACAAATAGGTAGGCGGTTGGCCTTCTACTTCTCTTTCGGGAGAAGAAGTAGACACGCCGTCATATACTACGCGTACAAGAAGACAGAGCACCACAGCTCGTCAAGAGTACGAGTCGGATCAGCACTTGACATCAGCTAGTCTTCGGGCTAGTGCAGTAATTTATACAATGGAGAGTTTGATCCTGGCTCAGGATGAACGCTAGCGGCAGGCCTAATACATGCAAGTCGAACGGGTGGTAGCAATACCACTAGTGGCGCACGGGTGCGTAACGCGTAACCAACCTGCCCAGATCTGGGGGATAGCCCGCCGAAAGGCGGATTAATACCGCATAAGCCCACAACATGGCATCATGTAATGGGTAAAGATTTATCGGATCTGGATGGGGTTGCGTAGCATTAGCTAGTTGGCGGGGTAATGGCCCAC
>NZ_CP095058.1:2920000-4537763 GCF_022919335.1 Hymenobacter sp. 5516J-16
AGCAGGATGAAGGTTGGGTAACACCAACTGGAGGTCCGAACCAGTTTCCGTTGAAAAGGATTTGGATGACTTGAGGGTAGGGGTGAAAGGCCAATCAAACTGAGAAATAGCTCGTACTCCCCGAAATGTATTTAGGTACAGCGTCGAGGTGGAGTCAGCGGGAGGTAGAGCTACCGATAGGACTAGGGGGTGTCACAGCCTACCGAATCCTGACGAACTCCGAATGCCCGTTGATATACTCGGCAGTGAGGCGTGGGGTGCTAAGGTCCCATGCCGAGAGGGAAAGAACCCAGACCATCCGCTAAGGTCCCTAAATTCGGACTAAGTTGAACAAAGGAGGTCCACTTGCTTTGACAGCCAGGAGGTTGGCTTGGAAGCAGCCATTCCTTTAAAGAGTGCGTAACAGCTCACTGGTCGAGCGAGAGGGCATCGATAATACGCGGGCATCAAGTCCGGTACCGAAGCGATGGATTTAGCTTATAGCTAAGTGGTAGGGGAGCATTCTGGTCAGCGGTGAAGGTGACTTGTCAGAGTTGCTGGAGCGGCCAGAAAAGCAAATGTAGGCATGAGTAACGATAAAGGGGGTGAGAAACCCCCTCGCCGATAGACTAAGGTTTCCTGCTCAACGCTAATCGGAGCAGGGTTAGTCGGGACCTAAGGCTAGGCCGAGAGGCTACGTCGATGGACAGCGGGTTGATATTCCCGCACCTAGTAAGTGGAGTGATGCAGTGACGCAGAAGTGAAAGTACCGCGAGCGGACGGAAGTGCTCGTTAAAGGGTGTAGGTATAACCACCGTAGTCAAGTACGCGGAGGTTGCTGAAACCTGATAGTACCTGGAGGCTTCGGCCAACGGGATAGTGTACCTAATCAGACTGCCAAGAAAACCTGCTAAGCGTTTACTGCTTGCTAGCCCGTACCGCAAACCGACACAGGTAGTCAAGGAGAGAATCCTGAGGCGCTCGAGTGAATCATGGCCAAGGAACTCGGCAAAATGGTCCTGTAACTTCGGGAGAAGGGACGCTTCCTTGCAGCAATGCAAGAAGCCGCAGTGAAAAGGCCCAGGCGACTGTTTAACAAAAACACATGGCTTTGCGAACGCGTAAGCGGAAGTATAAGGCCTGACACCTGCCCGGTGCCGGAAGGTTAAGAGGGGAACTTAGCGCAAGCGAAGGTTTGAATCGAAGCCCCGGTAAACGGCGGCCGTAACTATAACGGTCCTAAGGTAGCGAAATTCCTTGTCGGGTAAGTTCCGACCTGCACGAATGGTGTAACGATCTGGGCGCTGTCTCAGCCATGAGCTCGGTGAAATTGTAGTCTCGGTGAAGATGCCGAGTACCCGCCACGGGACGGAAAGACCCCGTGCACCTTTACTATAGGTTGACATTGATGCTGGACAACACATGTGTAGGATAGGTGGGAGGCTGTGAACCCGGGCCGCCAGGTCTGGGGAGCCAACGTTGAAATACCACCCTTGTGTTGTTTGGCACCTAATCTGGAAACGGAAACAGTGTCTGCTGGGTAGTTTGACTGGGGTGGTCGCCTCCAAAAATGTATCGGAGGCTTTCAAAGGTCCGCTCAGTACGCTTGGTAACCGTACGCAGAGCGCAATAGCAGAAGCGGGCTTGACTGTGAGGCCTACAAGCCGAGCAGGGTCGAAAGACGGATATAGTGATCCGGTGGTTCCGCATGGAAGGGCCATCGCTCAAAGGATAAAAGGTACGCCGGGGATAACAGGCTGATCTCCCCAAGAGCTCATATCGACGGGGAGGTTTGGCACCTCGATGTCGGCTCGTCACGTCCTGGGGCTGGAGAAGGTCCCAAGGGTTCGGCTGTTCGCCGATTAAAGTGGCACGCGAGCTGGGTTCAGAACGTCGTGAGACAGTTCGGTCCCTATCTGTGGTGGGCGTAGGATATTTGACAGGACCTGACTTTAGTACGAGAGGACCGAGTTGGACCAGCCGCTCGTGCACCGGTTGTGACGCCAGTTGCAGCGCCGGGTAGCGACGCTGGGATGAGATAAGCGCTGAAAGCATCTAAGTGCGAAACTCACCTGAAGATGAGATATCCGATATATAAGAGTCGTTGGAGACCACAACGTTGATAGGCCCTAGGTGTAGAGCGCGAAATCGCACAGCCGAGGGGTACTAAGGACTCGAACACTTCTGTAGCATACGTAGCTCACCTCTTTCTTTTTCCTACTCTGCCTCTATGTTAAAATACGACAGCCCTTGTCCGCTTCGGTGGACAGGACGCTGGCTTGATAATGGTGGCTTTAGCCCGGGTGTTCACCTCTTCCCATTCCGAACAGAGTCGTTAAGCCCCGGAGCGCCTATGGTACTGCCTTCACCGGCGGGAGAGTCGGTCGCCGCCAACCTTATCATTTATGTGCCTCGGCCCCCGCGACTTCGTGCTGCGGGGGCCGACGTGCGTTATCCCCTACCCCCTGCTCCCCTTGCCTCCACCCGGTAGAGAGGAAGAGGGAACGGTTGGAATTAGTCTTTGTGTGTATCTTCTTTACTGGATCAACGTCACTTAGTAGAGCGTTATAAAGCGACAAGGACAAAACAATACTTAATGGGCTATGGCAGAGGTTATAAAATTCTAGTTGAATTCGTGTACCCAAACGGTCCTTCTCTAAGCACATAAAGAGGGCCGCTTGCTAATACAAGCGGCCCTTTTTATGTGCGTTTTATTGTAAGGCTCTTATTCTCTTGGTCCAGCTACCACCTCTATCATTGAGTTAATAGATAAGTACTCTTGGGCCAAAGTCAGTAAACTGCTTGATTGAACGTCTTGAATTCTCTCGACAAACTCGCTATAGTAAGCAGTTGGAAGATCATGAAAAACAAGGTTCATATACTTATCACATTGTTCGAACACTGTGCTGAGCTCATTGGCAAACTTACCGGCCATGTAGTTCTTGACGGTTTGCAGTTCGTCTTCCGGAATACGCTCAGTTTGCAGGCGGCTCAGTTCAAAGTGAATTTCCTTGATGGCGGCTTCCGTGTTGGTAGCATTGACATCTGAGCCAATAACAAAGCTGGAAGCATGTTCGCGCGGATTCACGCTTGCGTAGATGCCATAAGTCAGACCTTTGTCTTCACGGATATTTCGCATCAGGCGTGAGCCAAAGTAGCCGCCTAGCACTTTAACTAATACTTGCAATTCGTGCGTCTGTGGGTGGTTTAGCGCTGGCCAAAGCTTCCCTATGCGCAATGAGGATTGCAGGCTGCCTTTCAGTAACACATAGTCTTGGGCTGGCGCACTTGCTGCTAGTGCTACAGCAGGTAGTGTGGGTTTTACTTCTGACGAGAGCACCACCGTCCCCAGCAATTCACCAATTAATTTTTGGTCTGCATCTGCAACATCACCGCACAGGAATATTTCGCTCTGTGACAGCTGATACCGTTGCTGATGGAACGTTCGAAGTTGAGTAGCAGTAACTAGACGGAAGAGGTTCTCATCGAATTTGACGCCGTAGGGATACGTAGAGCCAAATAGGTTATGCGAAAACTGCTCAGCGGCTAAGTAACTGGATTTTTGGCGCTCAACCCGCACGTTCTGAATTGTACGGGTCTTTAGCTGTTCTAGCTCTGGGTCCGGGAACGTGGGTTCCGTTAGTACATCCAATACCAAGGGAAGTAGCTTCGGCAGGTGACGAGTTAGGCAGTATAAGGTGAGTGTAGCCCGATCAAACCCTTGCTCACATTCTAGGGAGGCCCCGTAAAACGCTATTTCATCGGCAATTTGGCGGGCTGTGCGCGTGCGGGTGCCTTCGAGCAGCATGCGCGCCGTGAGCAGCGAAATACCGGGAGCTGGTTCATACCATTTGCCGGCTTTGAATACTACCTGAAGACGGACTACGGGCTGGGCATCATTGCGCAACACATGCAGACGGGCTCCGTTAGGGAGCGAAAACACGTCAGCCGCGGGCAGCGTTACGCGGGCCAGCGGCTGAACGGGAGGAGCGACTTTGCGGTCGAGCATCAAAAGGAAGAAGTTAGTTGGACGTGTCGCCGGAGCTGCCGAAGGCTTCGCTCAGTTCATTGAAGTTAAAGTGCAACGACACGCGTAATGTTTGGGCTAAAGGATTAGCTCTGGAATTGGGTACCAGGTAGGCGCCATCAACCCCAAATACTTGGTAGCGGACGCCAGCCCCGAGGCTAAGATACTGACGGCCCCCGCTGTTGGGGTTCTCGTAGAAATAGCCTACCCGGGCCATCAGCAAATCATTATACGTGTACTCAAGACCGCCAGAAAGGTTTATCTCGCGCAGTTCTCCTTTAAAACCGTCGGGAGAGTCGCCGAAGGAGCTAGTGATACCACGGACAATGCCGTAGTTAGCCCGCTCCACATTTTCTGCTATGATACGTGGGTCATTCGAAGGCACCCCATCTTCAAAATAAGGGCTGGGTACTAGCAACTTGTTGACGTCGAATGCCAGCGTAATCTTATTATATGCGTCCAGCTCTTTCGTGATGGCGGTACCTAGCTTCAGGTTGGTTGGTAGAAAGTCAGGACGATTGGGGTCGGTGTAGGTGATTTTATTGCCAATGTTAGAAACTGCGCCACCAAAAGCCAAGCTATACTCCCCGGCGCCAATAATAAGGTCCGTATTGTAGTAAGCACCAAGGTCCACGGCAACTGCGTTACCAGGGTTGCTGTCAATATTGCCTCCCGTAAGGTTAGAGCGGATATAGCGGGCGTTAATGCCTACTCCAAACTTTTCGCTGAGCTTCTGCCCATAGCCCACACTCACAGCATATTCCTTGGGGTTAAAGGTGCCGTTGGCTGCTCCCGTTGAAGTCCGATACTGGATTTCTCCCAGGTCGAAATACATCAGGTTGGCGGCAAGCGTAGCCCGTTCGCCTATTTTTGTCGTTCCGCTCAAGTAAGCCAAGCCCATGTCATTGGCCACGCCGGCTAGCCAAGGAGTATACGAGGTAGAAACACTGTGCTGGTAGCGCACAAAGCCCAATTTGCCTGGGTTATAATACGCTGAGTTGGCATCCGGGCTGATGGCAGCACCAACTTCTCCCATGGCTCCTGAGCGCGAATCTGGGCTAACCGTCAGGATGGGAACAGCGGTAGTAATTGGAATAACCCGGTCCTGGGCTTGGGCGGTAGCAGCCAGGCCTAGCAGACCCGGCAACAGCATGGAGCGCAAGGTCAGTTTCGTCAGTGTCATAGGGGAACGAAGAAAAAATAGAGGCGGAAGGTAGGCGAAATGCGCAAGCTTTTGCTTCTAGTTAAGCAAAACTAGCTTTTCAAATTTGGAAGCTGTGGAACCGTCACGTGGCGAGCGGACGCTAACGCGGTATACGTAAACACCGCGCGCCAACTGATCTTGGTACTCGTCGCGGCCGTCCCAGGTGATGGAAGCCACGTGGGGCCACTGCTAAGTGCCGAGGCTTGCAGCGTGCGAACCAGTTTGCCGGATACCGTAAAGATCTGCACTTGCACTTCTAATTCTTCGCCTTGACGATTATGATCGAAGTGGAAGGTGGTCGCGCTGGCGAAGGGATTCGGATAATTAAGAACGTGTTGCAGAGCTAGCTTTTCGGTGGGCGCCGCAATGAACTCAATAGCACGCTCGGCCGAGTTGTTCCAGGTATCCCAAGCCTTCACGCGCAGCTCATGGGGCCCGGACTAAGGTCTTTGAACAGGTATTTTACTTGGCCAGCCTGGAAGCTGTCTACTTTGGCCGTGTAGAACTCGTTGAGGATGGTAACCTTCGAAGGGTCGCCGTCGAGGGTAGCGGTGAGGTCGTGGCCGATACCGGTGCCCGCTGTATTAATGCCGCTGGCGTCGCGCAGGTTACCGATCAACGTAGTGGTAGTCCCCGTGAGGCCCCCAAACACGAAGCTGGTTTCGTTGTCCATAAACAGCTGGATACGCGGCGGAATAGTGTCGCGGTAAGCCAGCTGAGCCGCGTCGCCCACGGGAATAAGACGCTGACCATGGGCGTCAGTGCGGGCCGTGGGGTCGGCCGCATACAGGCTGATCTTGCCCAGCCCCACTTGGTAATTGATGTCTTTGGGCACCACAAACTGCAGCTTAAACTGACCGTTGCTGACCGTAGCAGGACCATCGTAGAGCACGTTCTCCCGCACGGCTATCGGCGTCGGTTTATCGCCTGCTTCATTGCCGAGGGTCATGACCGTGGACTTCTTCTCAAATATCTGCACCTGAGCAGTACCCGCAAAACGGGCGTTGCGTTGCCCCGCGTGCCGGATTTCGCCCTTAATTTCTACCTGCCGCAGTGCCTTTAGGGTATCAAGCTGAGCCAGGGATGCTAATTTGCCATTTACCTCTGTCACCACAGCTTCTTGCTCGGGGTAAGCCAACCGCATGGAAGGGTCACCGAGCAGGGCGTAATTACGGTTGTTGTCGCCGGATACAGCTGCGTTTTTGGTAGCCTGGCAGATGTCGCCAATACGGGGCATATTGCCGTTGGCGAGCGGCGTGAACAGGTCGCGGAAGAATTCTACAGCCATGTTCTGGTTCCGGTCAGCATACACAACCCGAGTAGTAGTAAACAAGCCAATAGCGCCGCCTGCAATGTCGGTTAGGGACTGTTCGCCGGCCGAGGTAAACTCGGGGTTGTCGTAGGTGCTGAAGTCGCAGGTGCCCGTGAATAAGAAGGACAAACGGTTGCTGTTCCGCAGCCGCAACACCGAAGAATTCGTCAGAATCTGCTCCTCAGCCCAGCCTTTAGGGCCACCGTGCCCGATGTAGTTAATCAGTAGCGAACCTTGTTCAAATGCCTCATCAATGGACTGCTCAGCGGCTGGAGAGCGTTGACCCGCTGCCACAATTACCTGAGGGTACATATCGAGGTAGTGTTTATACACGTTGTAGCCCTGGGCAGTAGCAAGCGTATCGAGTGGGTTCGTAAGCTGCTCAGTATAAGTAGTAAACAAGTTATTGTCCCCGTCATCGGCCACGAAGGAAAGGCGGTTACGCCACTTTCCGTAGCTGACCGGCGAGTCGTAAGCAAGCAGTTTGTCAACGACGAGCCGCGCCTGGTCGGTAGTTCGTACGGGTAGGCGGCCTACGCCAATATCGAGCAGTTCGTTGTTAGAGTTGGGAGCCCAGCTGCCTTCGGTATCGTCGAGCAGGCCGTAGTAGTCATCGGAGGAGTATGTAATGCCCTGGCTGCCCGGCCGCGCGCCCATGATCTGATCGAAGCTTTCTACCGATTCGTACACCGGCACAAAGTTCTGGTTGATTTTGTCGGCGTTGGCCGGGAGCCGGTTTTTCCACCACGTAGGCAATTGATCCGCTTGGTTGCTAGGATCGGCCTTGTAGTCGTAGGAAGCGTCGCCGAACAGTAGCAGGTACTGGCGTTTGCCGGCCGGGGCCCGGTCGTACACCATTTTCA
This sequence comes from Hymenobacter sp. 5516J-16, assembly GCF_022919335.1. Taxonomy (NCBI): domain Bacteria; kingdom Pseudomonadati; phylum Bacteroidota; class Cytophagia; order Cytophagales; family Hymenobacteraceae; genus Hymenobacter; species Hymenobacter sp. 5516J-16. The sequence continues at coordinate 2,927,386 of NZ_CP095058.1, forward strand.
TAAAGTCCCGGATGGCCGTAACATCCTGCCCGCCGGAGCCAAACTCGTTGTACACCTGATTGGTCGTGACTACTTGGGTGGTCAGGCCATCGTGCGCGGCGCGGTGAGCTGCTAAGCGGTTGGCCTGCGCTAGGAAAGCCGGATGGGTCAGAACAACCAGCTCCAGCTTACTGTCCAGGTTCAGCGCGTGCAGGTTCTGGTTAGCAACCCGGCCAAAGTTGCGGGGGGCCGGAAAGTTGCTGCCGCTGAAGGCCACAAACTCCCGAACAGTATCAGTGCGAGCCAGAAAACTACCGCTAGGAGCCACTACCTCGGTCGGCCGGCGCGGGTTGCTGACATCCCAGATGGTAACGCCAGTAGCATTGGCCAGTTCGTATTGGCTAATGGCGCCAGGGGCAATGTTTTCGAGGGAGCGAAACTCCAGCTGGCTGCCTGCGAACCGGAGCTGGCGGCGAGCATTAAGTTCTAGGTAGTCCAGGTAGCCCCTGGCGGCCGGGTCGTTGCTGCCGTTGTACGTGAGGTCTACCTTAATGGCGGCCGGCACCGAAGCAGGCACCACGTAGCTTAGCGTGGTGAGGTTGGTGTTGGCTACCTCGGGTAGCATCCTAAGCCGCCGGTGCAATAGTAGCCCGGCACTACTTGGGTAGTGGCGGACTGTCCGTTGAGGCTGCTTTGAAAAAAAGTAGCCGCCGCCGATGAGGCCGCCACCGATGCCGTTACCTGCACCGTAGTACCGGCTACCAGATCGGGCACGGTAAAGGAAAACGATTTTTGGTCGGAAGTTGAGAATTGCTCCCCCAGCCACACTCGCCCCGATTTAGCTAAGTTCAGCAATTCCAGCTCGTAGAACTGCCGCTCTGTAAACGTGGTGATACGGGCCGTGGCGCTACCCGTAACTGCGGGAGCCGCGGCAACGCGCCGGCCGGCAGTACTACCCACCGTCAGGAAGTAATAGGCCGTATCGGTGTAGGGGTTTAGCTGGTGCTGAAAGCGCGCCGCGCCGCCGGCCCGCGTCCAGGTGTGGGGGCCGCGAGCATAGAACAGAAAGTACTCGTTGTCGTCAAGGGTAGCGTTGGCGTCGCCTACGAAGCGAATGGGGTTTTCGGCCAGGTCGTCGGGCCGGAAGGTTTGGCTGGCCTGGGGCAGGGTGCCCATGGCGTTGCCATACAGGCGCAGGCGGGCCGGATCCAGGGCCTGCACGTTGAGCCCCAGGCTAGCCAGGGCCTTCTTATCCAGCTTATAGATGCCGCTACCCGGAACTCCGATTTTAAACCAGTCGCCCTGACTTAAAACTGAAGAACGGGCGTAGGTGCGGGTGCCGGCGGCCGGCCGTTGGGCGTTTACGTTCCGAGAATAAGCGTAGGCGAAGGAAACGAGCTTTTCGGCTTGGCCAGTTTGGGGGTTGCGGCGCAGGGGTTGCAGGGCCAATAGCGTCACGGGCTGGCGTTGCTCCAAACCCGTTACCAGCCCAGTGGTTGGGGTAGCAGGCAGCGCCGCTAGGTCCAACTGGCGCGCATCGGCGGCCGGTACGGGCTCATAAACGGTTTCGCGCAGGTTGCCCTCGGTTACGGTGCCAGGTAGCCGGAGCTGATAAGTGCCGACCTGCTCGTTCAGGCGGAAAAAAGCGCCCCGAAACGAAGGGACCCGCCGCTGCTGACCCCGGATGACCACTGGTTCCGTGCCCGTCCAGGCAATACGGGCCCGCACAACTTGCTCCGTTGCCTGGGCCCGGGCCGGTGGGCCGCCCATGCTTATCCCTAGTAAAAGCAACAACCAGCAAGTAAAAAACCGCATAGACAAGGCGCAGAAATCAGGACAATATAAAAGCCGCAGCTTTGGGCAGGCAACAGGATAGACAGTAACTCAGTTCAGCGCGCAGTAGGTAACTGCCGAGCCTACGAATTATTGCGGCCTGAGACCAGAAAATTACGCTTTCATGAACGCAGTAGCGCGGGCACTCGGATTGGTAAATATTCCTGGCCCAAGCAACTGAAAATTTGGATGCTAGCCTCCTCTCAGGTAGCCTCAAGCTGTTTTGGCCCGTGTGAGCAAGGATAACAGCACGTACAGCAAAATAATGAGCGGAATAGCGGCGGCACCTAGCACCAGTAGCAACCCCACGCTCAGCAGCAAAAAGATAAAGCGCACCTGATTATCCTGCCAGCGGAAAGACTTGAACTTCAGAGCAAACAACGGTAGCTCCGCTACTAGCAAGCCCGACAAAATCACCGTCAGCGCGAGTAGGAGCCAGGGATTCAGGATAAGCTTGGTTATCCCTAAGTCGTCGTGGGCCATGATGAGGGGCAGGGAAGCTACTACCAGGGTGCAGGCGGGAGTAGGCAAGCCGATAAAGGAGTCAGACTGGCGCGTGTCATTATTGAACTTAGCCAGCCGCAGGGCCGAGAATACCGTGACCAGAAAGCCTACGTAAGGTAACCAGGTGGGCAGATCGGCCCCGGCCTGGCGCAGCAAATCAAATAGGAAAGCACCCGGCACCACGCCGAAGGATACCATATCAGCCAGGGAATCGAGGTCTTTGCCGATGGGGGAGGAGACGTGCAGGGCCCGCGCCAGCAAGCCGTCAAAAAAGTCGAAAACTGCGGCCAGCCCCACGAAATACGCGGCCGTTTCCAGCTCGCCCGCAAAAATGTGGCAGAGGGCCAGGCAGCCGGAAAACAGATTAAGACAGGTAACGGCGTTAGGAAGATGTTTTTTCAAGGGAGAGGGGAAAGTATGCCTTGGAATACGCGGAGAAAAGCGCAGCAAAAGCTGCTTCTTACTTCAGAAATGGATTGGTACGGCGCTCCTGGCCGATGGTGGTGGCCGGGCCGTGGCCGGGGTACACAACGGTCTCGTCGGGTAGGGTTAGCAACTGGCTTTTGATGCTGGCAATAAGAGTCGCATGGTCGCCGCCGGGCAAATCGGTGCGGCCAATGCTGCTTTGAAACAGCACGTCGCCCCCGATAACGGTGCTGCTTGGGGCGTGGTAGAAAACTACGTGGCCCGGCGCGTGGCCCGGCGCAAATCGTACCTCCAGCTCTGTTTCTCCGAAGCGCAATGGCTCGCCGGGCGTCAGAAAGCCAGTTGGTTCAGCCGGAGTGTAGCGGGCAAAGCCGTAGCTGGGAGCGTAAGCCGGCACCGAGCGCAGGGTAGCCAAATCAGCCTCATGAATCAGAAACGGCACCTTATAAGTGTCCACCACAAACTGGTTACCGAAAACATGGTCGATGTGGCAGTGGGTATTCAGCAGCAACACCACCTGCAGGCCCTGCTCCTCAATAAAGCTACGCAGGGCTTCCTGCTCGGCCCGCTCGTAGCAGCCGGGGTCGATGATAACGCACTGGCCCGTGGCGTCGTGCAGTAAATAGGTGTTCTCAGAAAAGGCGTTGAAGGTAAAGCCAGAAACAGTCATGCGCGAAGGAAAAGGAGCCGGCCCGTAGCCAGGAATCAATTTAGGAGGGTAAGTTACGAGTCTTGCTGCGAATGAAAGGGTAGTGACCGGCCCCAGCCGTGCGCCAGGAGCGGATCAGTAATTGGGGCGTGAACCTGGCAGGCACACTAACCCTAGGTTGGGCTCGTAACGTACCGTGGCCTCCGGTAGTGTTCTGCGTTTCTCCCTTACCTTGCCCGTAATGACACGCGTTGATTATTTATTAGTGGGTTACGGCATTGCCGGGGCTACCCTGGCCGCGGAGCTGCGGGCGCGCGGCTACCAGGTGCTCGTGCTGGATACTTTCCAGCCAGATTCGGCCTCGCGGGTAGCGGCTGGCCTGATGAACCCGGTAGCTGGTAAGCGTTTTGCCCTGGCCTGGCGGGCCGACGAGCTCTTGCCCGCCGCGGCCGTATTTTACCAGGCTCAGGAGCAGCGGCTAGGCCAACGGTTTTTCTTTGAGCTGCCTATTCTGAAACTCTTTTCTTCGGTAGGAGAGCAAAACACCATCATTGCCCGCAGTGCCGACCAACCCTGGCAGGACTTCGTGGAGGACCCGGGCGCCGAACTGCCAGCCCGGCCGGGCGTGCGGCAGGCGCTAGGTGGCTTACGCATTCGGCGCGGGGGCTACGTGCGGGTGGAAGAACTGTTGAGTGCGCTGGCTGTGGAAGGAGAGCGGGAAGGGTGGCTGCGCCACGAAACTTTTGATTGGTCCCAGCTTGTTGCCCAGCCGGATGGTAGCCTTATCTACGCCGGCCGCGTGCAAGCCCAGCATGTGGTGTGTTGCGAAGGTGCGGCAGCCGTTCATAACCCGTATTTTCAGTGGCTACCGATAACCCCTAACCAAGGGGAGGTGCTGGATGTGGAATGCGCCGGGCTGCCGGAGCTGGAGGTACTCAACAAAGGTGCCTACGTGGTGCCGCTCGGGGAGCATCGGTTTCGGGTGGGAGCTACCTACCGCTGGCCGCCGTTTGCCGAAGGCATAACGGCCGAAGCCCGCCAGGAACTCAGCCAACGCCTCCACGACATGACCGACCAGTCGTTTCGGGTGACGGGACAGCGGGCCGGCGTGCGGCCTGCCGTACGCGACCGGAAGCCCTTGTTAGGAACCCATCCGGCGCTGCCGAACGTACATATTTTCAACGGCTTGGGCTCCAAAGGGGTCATGATGGCTCCTCGCCTAGCCCAGGTGCTGGCCGATTGGCTGGAAAAAGGCATCGAACCCTGGCCCGAAGTCAATATTCGGCGGTATTTTACGTTATATTCTCCGGGCCCAGCTTCGGTCGGCCTGGCTACTCCTGCTCCCCGCTCCTAGCTTTCTCCTATGAAGCACATATCCTTACTTTCCCGGCGCCATGTTGGTCGTCCGGCTAGCGTGGTGGCCCTGCTGCTGGGGCTGGCATTTTCCGGCGAAACCGCGCGGGCGCAAACGGCCCAGGAGCCCTTCGGGCGGGTGCGGATTCAGTACAAGAACTTCGACTGGCTGCAGCTCAGCACCCAGAACTTCAACATTTACTACTACGCTGGGGGCGAGGCCAACGCCCGCCACGCTGCTGAGTACGCCGAAAAGGAATTGCAGCGCATCACCGGCCTAATCGGGTACTACCCCTACTCGAAGACGACCATCATGCTCTATAACTCCGTAGGCGACCTGCGGCAGAGCAACGTGGGCCTCGACACGGACAAGTACGCCACCGGCGGCGAAACATCCTTGGTGCGCTCTACCAAGGTGCAGATAGCCTTCCAGGGCCAGCAAACCCGCTTTAAGCAAGACTTGAGCAGCCGCATCACCCGCGTGTTACTCAATGACATGATGTACGGCGGCTCGCTCAAGGAAGTCATCCAGAGCACCTACCTGCTTCAGCTGCCCAACTGGTTTATCAGCGGGGCCTCGGCCTACGCGGCCCAGGGCTGGAGCGTGGAAATGGACGACTACATGCGCACCATGACTAAGGAGCACGAGGGCAACCGCACGGCCCCGTTCTTCCTGCGCAACCCCGAGCTGGCCGGCCAGAGCATCTGGAACTACATTGCGGAGCGCTACGGCTACACCTCCGTGCAAAACATCTTGAACCTGACGCGCATTACCCGCGACGTGGAAGTAGGCATTAGCTCTTCTCTGAACGTGCCGTACAAGGTGTTTTTGAAAGATTGGCTTGGGTACTACCGCCAGCTGAATTCCCAGCCGCAAACGCCTTATCAGCAGGCCGACGAGGCCCGGCGGGTGGTGCGCAACAACCGCAAAAATACCATCTACAGCCAGCCGGTGCTCAGCCCCAACGGGCAGCGCCTAGCCTACGTGCAAAATGATCAGGGCCGCTACCGGGTAGTAGTGGTAGACAAGAATGGCCGTGGCCGCGACGTGGTGCATCGGGGCGGGTACAAAACCCCCGATCAGGAGGTAGAAACTCGTTTGCCGGTAATGGCTTGGCGCGGTAACGGCCAGCTGGCCGTAGCCGAAATGAGCAAGGGCAACCTAACGCTGCAGCTGCGCGACGCCGATGGAGTCGTCTCGAATATGGTGAGCCGCCTGAAAAGCCTTCTACCTAGCTTCGGCCGCTCTACGTCCCTGTTTGCACAGTTCTCCCAGATTACCGACCTGAACTATTCGCCCGATGGCAAGTCGTTGGTGTTTAGTGGGGTGCGCAACGGCCAAAACGATTTGTACCTGTTGCGAGCCGGTAGCCGAACGCCGGAAAAGCTGACCAACGATGTCTTCGACGACGTGGAGCCCAGCTTCCTACCCGGCGGTGGGGGCATCGTGTTTAGCTCCAACCGCTGGCTTGATTCGGCCGGTACGGCGAAGGGAAGCTTTGGCGCCGTTGTCAATAACTACGACCTCTACCTGTGCCACCTCGACGGTCGGCCTCAGCCGGTGGAAGTGCTAGCTAATACCATTTCCAACGAAGGCCGCCCACGGGCTATTTCCGACTCGGAAATTCTGTTTTTGAGCGAAGAAAGCGGGGTGCGTAGCCTCTACCGCCTCACGCTGGCTACCAAACAGTACCGCCCCGTTACCAGCTTCCTGGCCAACATCGAGGACTACGACTACAACGCTACCACGGGCACCTTGGGATTTGTGGCCGCCGACGAGGCGCGCGACTACGTGTATTTGTACCCGAGCTACTCGCTGCCCGACAACCTGACGCTCTACAAAACGGCCCGGCAGGAAACCCTAGAAGACCGCTCAAAACCAGCCAAAGCCGCCGTACCAGCTGCTACCCGGCCGGGGCCTACCATTGCCAACGCCACTCAGCAAACGGAAACTCCCGCTACAACCCCCGCTACCGGACAAGCCGCCCCAGCCACTACGGAGCCGGCCGCAGCTCCCGCAAAATCCGGTGGGCGCATCAATACCAGCGACTACGAGTTTGACGAGGACATTCCGGTTTCACGGGCCAACCCTACTACCCCCGTCAAGCGCCGCGCTGCTACGGTAGTGGCCCTGCCCCAGGCCGCACCCAGCGAGGCCGCTTCCTTAGTCGGCCCCTTCCGTTACGATACTCGCTTCAGCATCGACAACGTCGTTTCCTCCCTCTACTCTGACCCCTTGCTGGGCCTAGGGCTGATGGGACAGGTAAACATGTCGGACCTGATGGAGGACCACCGTATTCGGGCCGGTATTTTCGGCCTGACCGACCTGCGGACTAGTAACATCTTCGCGGAGTACACGAACCTGAAACACCGCTACGATTGGAGTATTCTGTATCAGAAACAGGCCTATTTCTTTGATAATGAGACGACGGGTCGGACGCGGTTCGGTCGCCACGAAATAGCGCCTACCATTGCCTACCCGCTCACGCACAACCTAAGTGTGCGCGGCGGCCCGCGCTTCGTGAACGTAAGCCGCAAAACTTTCACGGACCTGAACGGAACCAACGACAGCAACACCAGCTACCTCGGGGGCGCCGGCGAACTAGTCTTCGACAACTCCATTGCTACGGGCGTGAACATGCTGCAGGGCACCCGTATGAAAATAGGCATGACCCGCCTGTACGACGTAGCCGGCAGCGACAAAGACTTCACCAAGATTTACGTGGATCTGCGTCACTACCAGAAGATTCACCGTCAGCTGATTTGGGCCAACCGCGTGAGCTTTGGGCAGTACATCGGGGGCGGCTCCTCGCAGCCCTTCTTCCGCCTCGGCGGCATGGATAACTGGCTGAATTACGATTACGAGGACGACCAGATCATTGACTCCAACGGCAACAGCCCTGACCCGGCCCAGCTGCCGCCTACCCAAATGTTCTACCAGCAGTTCGTCACCAACCTGCGCGGGTTTGACTACAGCAAACGGGTGGGCCAGAAGTACGTGCTGTTGAACACGGAGCTACGCCTGCCCATCATCCAGTACTTCTCGCGCAATCCTATTGAATCGGGCTTCTTCCGCAACCTACAGCTAACGGCCTTTGGGGATTTGGGTACCACGTATTCGGGAGCTAACCCATTCAGTGTCAATAACTCCATCAATACGCAGGTGAACCCCGGCAACCTAGGCAATGGCAACAGCTTCACCGGTACGGTTATCAATTTCGCTAATCCCATGCTGTACGGCTACGGTGCGGGTATCCGTACTACCATGCTGGGCTTCTACGTGAAGGGCGACGTGGCTTGGGGCCGGGAGCAGTACACCGAAAAAGGACCGAAGCTCTACGTAACCCTGGGTTACGACTTCTAGCCGAAAGCAGTAAGCAACTACTTTATCAAACCAGAAGGCCTTTCACTGCATCAGTGAAAGGCCTTCTGGTTTTTAGCCAAAAGTGCCTTCAACGCAGGCTTGGTCGGGTAGGTTGCGGTATTCCCCGGTCGATGCGGGGTAATCCGGGAGTTGGGTTGTATCTTTACGGTCCTTTTACCAGCCGTGTTACCGTGACGCTCCTCAGCGAAATTTGGGTGTTGATGCAGAAGGACTTCCGTCTGGAATGGCGGCAGCGCGCGGCCCTGAACGGCATGCTCCTGTACGTAGGTAGCACCGTTTTTGTCTGCTACCTCAGCTTCTCGCTCCGCGGTGGGCAACTGCCGGCTCCGGCCTGGAATGCCCTGTTCTGGATTGTGCTGCTGTTCTCGGCAGTGAATGCCGTAGCGAAAGGGTTTTTGCAGGAAAGTCGGGGCCGTATGCTGTACTACTACACGGTAGTACGGCCCCAGGCCGTAATTCTGGCCAAAATTGGGTATAACGCCCTGTTGCTACTGGGCCTGGCCTTAGTAGCATTTGGGCTGTACGCGGTGGTGCTGGGCAACCCCGTTCAAGATACGCCGCTGTTCATGGGCAACGTATTGTTAGGGGCCGTGGGCTTCGCCAGCACCCTAACCTTGGTATCGGGCATTGCGGCCAAAGCCACCAACAGTAGCACCCTGATGGCCGTGCTCGGCTTCCCGCTGATGGTGCCCATGCTGCTGCTGCTCATCAAAGTATCCAAAAACGCCCTGGATGGGCTGGAATTCGAGGCCAGCCAAAGCTCCTTGCTTACCTTGGTTGCCCTGAACATGATTGTAGGGGCCGTGTCCTATCTGCTGTTCCCTTTCCTGTGGCGAAGCTGATGTCAAGCTACTATACTAGCTGATGGCTAGTAGCTTCTAGCTTTTTCTGTTCTCTGGTAATTAATACATTTCACCTTACGAAGCTAACAGCCAACAGCTAGTAGCTTACAGCTTTATGAAACACAATTGGTGGAAAGCCCTGAGTGTGGTGCTGCTGCTGTACGTAGCCGTGGCGGGGCTCCTGATGCCGGTGCCGCGCCTGGCCATTCTCAACGAGAGTATCCGCAATTTGTACTTCCACGTGCCCATGTGGTTTGGCATGACCTTCATCCTGATTGCCTCCGTGTACTACTCCGTGCGTTACCTGCGCACCCCTGCCCCCGAGCTGGACATCCGCGCCCACGAGTCGGCGCGCATTGGCATTCTGATGGGGTGCGTCGGGCTGGCCACCGGTAGCATCTGGGCCAAGTACACCTGGGGCGCCTGGTGGACCAATGACCCCAAGCTCAACGGTGCGGCCATTGCCATGCTGATATACGGAGCCTACCTTGTACTGCGCTCCTCTTTTACTGATGAGCAGCAGCGAGCCCGAATTTCGGCCATTTACAACATCTTCGCCTTTGCTACGGCCATGCCGCTGTTTTACATTCTGCCCCGCCTCACGGACTCCTTACATCCCGGGGCCGGCGGCAACCCAGCTTTTGCCCGGTACGACCTTGACAGCGACATGCGCATGGTGTTCTACCCGGCCGTAATCGGCTGGACTTTACTGGCTTTCTGGCTGGCGCAACTAGCTAGCCGCGTTTCCTTGCTTAAACTGAAAGTATATGAAAAACAGCTTGCCTAAGCTCCGCGCCGCGCTGCTCCTACTGCTGACGCTGTTGCTGCCGGCCCTGCGGGTAGCCGCCCAAGCCACCACTACCGCAGACACACCCGAAATGGCCGATGCCCTGCGCCAGAACGGCAAGATTTACGTGGTAGTTGCCGTCATCACGGTAGTGCTGGCGGGCCTATTACTTTTCCTGATTTCGCTAGACCGCAAGCTCAGTCGCTTGGAAAAAGAGGTAAAGGACTAAGCAATAAGGTGGTGAAATAGTGAAATAATGAGTTTAATGAGCTGTATGCACAAGTGGCCTTGGTAGGGCCTCTTAACCGATACCTCATCAGTTTGCCATCTCACAATTTCACCATTTTTAGTGGACCTTTGCCGTTGTTTTTGTTGTTCTGAATGTCCTCGGCTCCGGGTGGAGCCAGCCTGTTGTACCCCGACATGAAAAAAGCCCACATTCTCGCCATTACTGTCATTGCCGTGGCTATTGGCATCATTATGAGTGCTGCCGGTGATGCTAGCGTGTATGTTTCCTTTAAGGAAGCCCGGGAGCGAGCCGCCGATGGAAACCTCACGAAAGTGCACGTAGTCGGCCGCTTACCCCGCGACGGGCAGCAGAACATTTTAGGTCTGGAGTACAATCCTACCCTCGACCCCAATTACTTCGCCTTCACTCTGGTCGACACCAACCGCATTGCCCAGCGCGTGGTGTACTTCAACCCCAAGCCCCAGGACTTCGACAAGTCGGAGCAGGTAGTAATTACTGGCGCCATGCGCAACAACCTGTTCGTGGCCGATAAGATCTTGCTCAAGTGCCCTCCAAGTACGTGGAGAAAGATATCAAGGGCGCTACCGCTTCAGTTAACTAATACAACCGCATGAGAAACCAGCTGCCAACAGCCACTGCAACTACCCGGGGAGAGTTTCCCCGTTGGTGGCGCGTGGTTATTGGCAACTTGTTTCTACTGCCGGGTTCCTTACTGGCAGCCAAAGCCCAGGTGCCCAACGACAACATTGAGCGGCGGCGGGTACTAAGTTTAAACGAAGCTGTTGTGTCTAGCACCACCGACTGCACTGTGCAGTGGGCCTGCGTAGACGAAAAGCTTACTGGCAAGTGCATAGAATACCATAACGACCAGTGGTTTGAGTTTACGCCCCGCACCTCGGGCCGGTACTACGTGAACATTGGCGGGCAGAAATGCCGGGATACCCGCGGGGTGCAGCTTGTCGTGCTGACGGGGCAGCCCTGCCAGCCAGCCACTTACCGGGTGCTTTCCTGCACGTCGCTGGGTAGCCAGGATGATGTGTTTGTGACATTGGATTCCCTGCGCGCCGGGCAGCCTTACCTGCTGGATGTGGATGGCTACCTCAAAGACTTCTGTCAGTTCAGTCTGACAGTCAGTGACAAAGCGCAGGGCGTGCCTGCCCAACTTGCGCCGGCGCTGGCTTCCGTAGCGCCCTCCGCTAGCAGCAGCTTCACCCTCCGCTGGACCTTGCCCGATTCCTTGGGCGCTGTCCAGCAGTTCCGGGTGTTGCGGCGCGAAGCGGCCGCTTTCCGGGCCTCGGAGGTTGCCACCGTACTGGTGCAGCGCACTACCTACGGCACTACCAGCCCCGAGTATGTCTGGACCGATACGCTCAACGCGCCAGGCCGCTACCTCTACCGGGTAATTACGAAGGCTGCTGACGGCACGGCACCAGCCGTGGTGCAGCAGCAATGGTATGCCTACAGTCTACCCCTGCTGCAGTCCGACAAAAACAAGGTACAGGCTGCCGCCGAAGGAGCTAAACGGGCCGCCAAAGCCCAGCAAAGCTGGGAGCGGCGCGGCCACCGGGCCCGGATGAAACGCCTGGCTGGGCAGCGGCACCCTAACACTTAAAAACAAGTTCGTGTTGGCCGGGTAGTATACCGTCGGGCTAACATTTCCTCTTCAACGCAGTAGCACATGTTGAATACAGTAATCGGCGACGTTGGACACCTGAGTGTCATCGTGGCATTTGTGGCGGCTACGGTAGCGGCGTACTCCTACTATAAGGCGGCGCAGGGCCGGACCCTCGGCGACACGGATGCCTCTTGGCTCCGGATCGGACGGGCGGCTTTTGCCGTGCACGGTTTGGCGGTATTCGTCATTATCGGGGCGCTGTTCGGTATTATTCACGGCCACCGCTACGAATACTACTACGCCTGGAGCCACAGCAGTAACCACCTGCCAGTGTACTACATGATTTCCTGCTTCTGGGAAGGGCAGGAGGGAAGCTTTCTGCTCTGGATTTTCTGGCATGTGCTCATTGGCTTTATACTGATGCGCTACAGCCGTCGTTGGGAGGCGCCCGTTATGAGCATTTTCGCCGGCGTGCAGCTATTCCTGACCTCCATGATTCTGGGGGTAGTGCTCGGCGACCTGAAGATTGGCTCCTCACCCTTCATTCTGCTGCGCGACTTTATGCCGGACCTTCCGGTTTTCAAGCTCAATCCTGACTTCGTACCCAAGGACGGTACCGGCCTGAACGCCCTGCTCCAGAACTACTGGATGGTGATTCACCCGCCGACCCTGTTCCTCGGCTTTGCCCTGACCCTGGTACCCTTCGCCTATGCCATTGCCGGCCTCTGGAAGGGCGAGCTAACCAAGTGGGTGCGCCCAGCCATGCGCTGGACGCTCTGGGGCGGCCTCGTGCTGGGTGTAGGCATCGTGATGGGTGCTTATTGGGCTTACGAAACCCTGAACTTCGGGGGCTATTGGAACTGGGACCCGGTAGAAAATGCCGTGTATATCCCTTGGTTGGTGCTGGTGGCTTCCCTGCATGGTCTGGTGCTGTGGCAGCGCAGTCGCACGGCCCTGCGCACTTCTTTTGTGTTGGTTATTGCCACCTTCCTGTTGGTGCTCTATGCCACCTTCCTGACCCGAAGCGGTGTGCTGGGTAATGCCTCGGTACACTCCTTCACCGACCTGGGCCTTTCCGGGCAGCTCATCATTTACTTGATGGCCTTTGTGGTACTAGCTATTGGCCTGCTAGTATGGCGCTGGAAGCAAATTCCAATATCACCGAAAGAGCTGACGACTTACAATGCCGAGCTGTGGGTATTCGTGGGCGCTACCGTACTCTGCCTCGGTGCTTTCCAGGTGCTGGTTACCACCAGTATTCCGGTGTACAATGCTTTCCTGGGCTTTATTGGTATCAAATCCAACCTGGCTTTGCCCGCCGACCAGATTCAACACTATACCAAAATCCAGCTCTGGATGGGGGTAGGGGTGGCTTTCTTCTCGGGCCTAGCCCAGGTGATGTGGTGGCAAAAGAATAACAAGGAGTCTTTGACTAGCTCCCTGACCGTGCCCGGCATCCTGACGTTGCTCGGAGCCGCCCTCGTGATTCTGCTGGTGCAGTACTATGGCCTGAAAATGGAGGTGAGCTATATCGTGCTGCTGACCACGGCCCTCTTCGGGGTGCTGGCCAACCTCGGAATGGTATTCACCTTGATGAAGCGTAAGGTGAGCCTCTCAGGTGGCGGCATTGCTCACATCGGTATTGCCCTGATGCTGCTGGGGGTGTTGGCTTCGGCTGGCTACTCCAACATCATCAGCCAGAACGTCTCGGGCTTACTGTACTCGCGCGAGTTTGACGAAACCACCAACCGCGACAACGTCCTGCTCTGGCGCAACGATAAGGCCCCTATGGGCAAGTACGACGTGAGCTATACCGGTCAGTATCTGGACGCTCCCGGCGTGCCCGGCTACGTAGACAAGCAGCTGCTCTTCCGTACTGCCGATGAATACAAAGCCCTGGCCCGCGCCGACATCAAACGCGGCGACCAAGTGTACTACAAAGCTGGCGACACCGTCGATATTCTGCCCGAAAACACCTACTACCGCGTGGAGTATAAGGACCGCAAAACCGGGGAGGCCTTCGTGCTTTACCCGCGCGGCCAGGTAAATGAGGAAATGGGAGAGGGCCTGCTCGCGTCCCCAGACATTAAGCGGTTCGCTGACCACGACATCTACTCCCATATCAGTGCCGTGCCCCCACCCGACAAGGAGAAGGACTGGAGCGAGGTAAAGGAGCATGTGCTCAGCGTTGGCGACACCATTTTCCTCAATGATTACTTTGCCGTATTCCGCGGCGTAGAGCCGGCCCACCAAACCGCCGGCCTGGGCTTGACCAAAGGCGACCTAGCCATTCAAGGCGACTTCCTAGTATTTGGTGAGAAAAAGCAGTACCACGTACACCCGGTGTTTGTGGTGCGCAACCGCCTAATTGGCCGCGTGCCGGATGAGGTAGAAGATTTGGGCCTGCGCCTAAGCTTCTTGAATGTAGACCCCCAAAAGGGTAAGTTTACTTTCGGCGTAAGCACTACTCAGAAGGACTACATCATCCTGAAGGCCGTGGAAAAACCCTTTATCAACCTGCTCTGGAGTGGTACCTTGCTAATGGCTATTGGTTTTGGCATGGCCATCTACAAGCGCCGCCGCGAAACGGAAGCTGCGTTTGAGCCCACCGAGGCTGAGGCAGTGCCAACGCTGCAGCCACGACCCAAAGCCCGGCAGGTTGCCTAAGCTTATTCCAAGGCAATAACAGCAACGCCCCGGCCAGTGTGGTCGGGGCGTTGCTGTTATCTAGGCAGTTCAAGTCGAAAGTAGATTGAGGTTACTAGCTGGCATGCAGGGTAGTATCTGCTTGGCTACGTGTTCTGGCCAAGCCAGAACGGGCAAGAGATACCAGCAACGGGGCCAGCCAGTCGTAGGCGGTGCCTGGCGGTAGTAAGCAAGCAACAAAAAAGGCGGCCAAGAAGGCCGCCTTTTTTGTTGATGAAAAGAAGGTAGTGCTACTTCTGAATGGTCACATTACCGACCATGTACTCATTGTCCGCCAGAATCTTCACGATGTACATGCCGTTGGCCAGGTTCGAGAGGTTCACCTTGTTCTCGAAGTTATTCCGAATGCTGGCCGTGTGCACGCGCTGCCCAAGCATGTTCAGCACCTCCACCTGCAGAGCGCCTTTCGTATTCGCGCCCCGCACATCAATAGCCAATTCGCCAGCAGTTGGGTTCGGGAACATCGTAATGGCACGCGTTAGGGCCTCGGAGGAAGCTGTAACGGTGGATACTGCTACTTCAATGTTGTCTACCATCAACAAGTACTGATTAGCTGTGCTTTTAGCATGGAAGCCAATATAATAGTTGCCGGAAGTAGTGGGTGTAATGGTAGCTACACTAGGCGTACTAGTGGCATTTGCAGTTTGATAAGGAGAGTTATTAACGTATGGAATGACGATGTTATCATTATTCCATAACAGGCTGGTCTGACCAGCAGGGGTTGCACTTGTACCATATTTCACCTCCATCCGCTCAGGATATACGGTATTGAAAATATTATACATGCCGTAACGGAAAGACAACTGATAACGCGTCCCTGCCTGTAATGATAGCGCAGGCGTAAAGAACCAATCATCGGCGGCCGCTGCAGCATTAAAGCGGTAAAGCATAGCATTTGTGGAAGCATCACCAAGGGGAGGCTGGTAGTACCTTCCAGGTAAGAAGATGCTACCCGCCAAGTCTGTGCATCATTATTGACATTGGCTACCGTCATTCCATTTGGTAGAGAACCAGCAGCTACCCCTTCAAACCCTTCTTTATAGGGGAAAGTGGTAATAGCTGGGAATGGCGTAGTAAGTCTGAAAGGACCAACTAAAGCGCTTTGATCAGTAGAGCCACAAGCACTGCGCACATATACGTCGTAAGTTGTACCGACTGTTAAGCTCGTTAGGGAGAAGGTTGGTCCGGTACCAGTTATCGTAGTTCCGGCGGAGGCGGGGTCGAAGCCAGATGGCCCGTAAATAACCGTGTAGCCAGTACCAGTGCTAGGTACGCCCGATAAAGTAAGAGTAGCCGAGGTGCCGGTAATAGCAGAGAAACTAGCATCCGCTACGATAGGGCAGCTCAACTGAGTGCCAACGGTTGCATCCAAGGCAATGCGTGTCCGGAGCGCAGTTGTGTTTACGGCGGTCCACCCTCCCCCCGGCACCTGAAAGTAAAAAGTAGATGCCCGCAACGGGTCTTCTACCTGATAGGCAACAGACGCGTTGGTTGTAAGCTCTCGAATCGCCACATAGAAGGCTCCCGTCACACGAATGCTTGGTACGGGTAACGTAACATCACTGACTACTGCCGTCCGAGCCCGGGCTGGGGTTGAGTATAGAACAGCGTTGGGGGTACCACCGGCTCCGGTCGCATCCAGCAGCACGAGTTGGTAGGAGGCCACATTGCCAGCGGACGCTGCGAACTTGACTTTCACCTCATTAACATAGGTAGGCTGGCTTACATTATACTTAACCGCTAGCAAGCCACCAGCAGCCCCTACTCCTACCCCGGCCGTGTTAAAGGCGCGGGTATCATCCACGTACCCTATGCTACCCGTCGTTACTACCTGCGTGTAGGGAAGGCTGTTATTAGCATTGTTGTCGTCGTTGGCTACGGCCACGGTCAGGTTGTTGGTGCCGGGGGTCAGAGTGGCTGGGTACGGGTCAAACGTGACGGTAGCTATAGCGCCTGGGGTTAGGATGGCTACGGTCTTGGTGCTGGTGAAAGTATTGGCCCCTGCCACGGTTAAAGTAACCGGCACGTTGGTAAGCGTATTAAGGCCTCGGTTTTGGATAGCGGCTGCTACTGAGTGAGGCAAGGAGTAAGGCGTTGCCAGCTTTCCTAGCGTGTGAATGGTTTGTACGGAAGCGTCCTGGGGCTGGGAGGCGCTGAAACGGTATATAAAGCCTGAGGTCGGGCGCGAAGTGCTGCGCACGTTGAAAACGTCACCAATGTAGTTGCCCGCCAAAAAGGTGGCGCTGGCCCAGGCAATAGTTGAGGTTTTGCGAACGACAAGGGCCTGGCCTGGCGCTGGGCCGGAGCCTTTCAGGCCCACGGCAGCCGTGCGCAGGGCGTCAGTTGCGTTAGGGTTAGCTGTGAAGGTGCCATACACAAAATCAACCCGGTTGAGGGTTTCGTACAGCTTCACCTGAAAATTAGCGGTAGCATACTGCTTGGTAACACTGCCCAAAGCCTTGTCGCTTACATCTTTCCACTGAATTGTGCAGATGCGGTTAGGCGCTGTACCAGTAGTAAACACCCGATACTCCGTAGTTGCTGAACCTTCCAGATCCAGGTTAAACGGTAGAATCAGGTTTGTTTCAGCATCGTTATCCAAGGGCCCCTTAAAGGGCTTTGTGGCCCGTCGTAGTAATAAGGAGCCATTGGTGCAGTGGTTCCCAGCTTCAGGTAGCCATTGGTATTGAGCACGAAATCCGTGAACGTCTGGCCATTGTACTGGAAGGGAAAGCCAATTGGCGTGGCAGCCGAATTAGCGTCATCCGTGTTGGGCGTTGCAATAACGGTTCCAGTGCTAGCTAGGTCCGTGTATGTGCCTTGGCCGGAAAGGCTAGAAAGAGTCGTATAGGCAAATTGTGCCTGAGCCGACAACGTGCCCACACTCAGCAAAGCGGCCAAAGCCAACTTCTTCGCAGTGAGCAGATTCGGGTAAAATTTCGACATGAAGAGAAAATAAGGTGTGAAAATGAGGAGGACAGGAACGTGTGGCAAAAGCCTAGGGAGTTAGAAGCCTTCCCTTTTCAAAGTAAACCCATTTTTGGCGACATCTGATGTAATATTTATTTATTTCTGGTTCGTAAACTGTCAATTATGTGCTTGGCAAAGCATTTAATTGAAATAGCCTCACATTCGACAAGACAAATACCCCGGCCAGATTACCTAGTTTCGTCCTGACCGGTTTGGTCATGTGCCCGCTTGCGAGCGGCAGCAGCTACGTTCTTCGTTGCCGCGTTAGCCACTGTAACTCAGCTGCTGGCAGCGTGCTGGCCGGCGTCCAGGTTGTTTACTTTGCTCAGCAAGTCCATGATAGCTTACAAGATTGTCTTATTGGGAGCGGGCCGGGTAGGGCAGCACTTAGGTCCGGCGCTGGCGGCAGCTGGCCACCGCGTGGTGCACGTATGGAGCCGGACGCTGGCCGCCGCCCAGCAGGTAGCCGCTCGCATTCCGGGCGCAACGGCCGGTACTGATGCCGCGGCCCTACCCCCCGCTGACCTGTACTTAGTAGCCGTGCCGGATGGCGCCGTGCCTGAGCTGTTGGCCGCCGCTACCTTTCCCTCTGGGGCGCTAGTTGTGCACACGGCGGGGGCGCTAAACTTAGCCGTATTCGCACCTCACCCCTACGTGCGCGGCGGGGTGCTGTACCCGCTGCAAACCTTTAGTCCGGGGCGACAAATCAGTTGGAAAACAGTGCCTCTGTGCCTGGAGGTAGCAGATGCGGCCGATGCTGATCTGCTGGAAAACACGGCCGCTTCGCTGAGCCAAGATGTGCGGTGGGTGAACTCCGAGCAGCGCCTGCAACTGCACGTGGCGGCCGTTTGGGCCTGCAACTTTCCCAACCATTTGCTCGGCATCAGCCACACCCTGCTTACGGAAGCAGGTCTACCTTGGGAATTGCTTCGGCCACTCATCGAGGAAACCATGGCCAAAGCCCTAGCTCACCCGCCCTTCAGCGTACAAACCGGGCCAGCTGTCCGCCACGACCGGGCTACGCTGGCCCGGCACGAAGCGGCCCTGAATAGCCACCCGGAGTGGCAGGGGTTATATAAGCGCCTGACGGATAGTATACAACAAGCGGCGGCCGGGCCCGCGGCAAACAATGAGGTGGGCTTGCAGCTTTGATTCGGGTGGCCGTATGACTACCTTCGCACCCGCATTTTTGCCTCGTTCTCCTAGCGTTACGCCGTGAAAGCCGTAAACATCACCTTTAAGTTTCAGGACGGCCAGCCCGACCAGACCCATGTGGCCGCTCAAGGCGAATCGGTACTGGACGTAGCCCTCAACAACGATATTCAGCTCCAGCACAACTGTGGTGGGGTGTGCGGGTGCAGCACTTGCCACGTGTATATTCTGCAGGGCGAAAACGACCTGCCCGAAATTTCGGACAAAGAAGAAGACTTTATTGACCGGGCCGTAAACCCGCGCATCAATTCCCGCCTGGGCTGCCAATGCGTAGTGCAGGGCAACCAGGATGTAGTAGTCCTCATCCCGACTCAGGAGTTTTTAGGCCACTAAGTTTTAAGATGGCTGTAAGTGAAAGCGGCTGGGGGAGCTACGCCTACCGGTAGTTTCACCTGCAGTCTATTCCCCATTCTTCACCCTTTTCTAGATGAACCATTTCGAGCCCCCCATCAAGTGGAGCGACCATGAGGATATTGCCATGGCGTTGTACGAGAAGTTTGGCGACGACTTCAGCGAGGCCAAAATCTACCGTATTCGCTTCACGGAGCTGCTGGAGTGGGTGCTGAGCTTGCCCAACTTTGAGGGCACCCGCGAACAAGCCACCGAAGGCCACCTGGAGCAAATTCAGGCCAAGTGGGTATACGAGTGGCGCGACAACCAATAGCCGCCGCGCTGCCGCTGCGGCGTGCATACCCCTCTTTGCTTTCCTCTTGCTAGTATGACATCACTTGCTACCCCTCCCGACTTATCGGCCATTAAGGCGTTTATTTTCGATGTGGACGGGGTGTTTACCGACGGCACCCTGCTGGCCCTAAACTCGGGGAGCAGGCCCGGACCTTCCACATCCGCGACGGGTTTGCCGTGCGCCACGCCCTGGCCAAGGGCTACCGGATTGCCGTGATTTCGGGCCGGGAAGAGGAAGGAGTCCGCAAGCGCCTGGAGTCCCTGGATGTGCGCGACATCTTTCTGGGAGTTGATGACAAGATGAAAATCTTTAACAATTACATCAACACCTACCGTCTCGACCCCAGCCACATAGCCTATATGGGTGACGACGTACCAGACATGGAGGTAATGCGCCGGTGCGCCGTGGCCGCTTGCCCCGCCGATGCTGCCGTCGATGTGCACGCCATCAGCAATTACACCGCCGCCCGGCCCGGTGGCCACGGGGCCGTGCGGGAGCTGATTGAAGCCGTCCTCAAAGCCCAAAATATGTGGCTGTAAGTTTATGTTTATAGCAATAGTTGCACTTCACGGGAGTGGAGTTGTGCTTTTCTAAAATCCCTCTATATTTACCCCAACCATCTTTCACCTTATTTTTTTTCTTTTTTACATGAAAACAGGAACCGTAAAATTCTATAATGAGTCGAAGGGCTACGGCTTCATTACGGAAGACGGTACGAAGGAAGATTTCTTCGTCCACATTACCGGCCTTAACGGGGGCCAGATCCAACAGAATGACCGCGTAGAGTTTGACACTCAGGAAGGCCGTAAGGGCGTTAACGCGGTAAATGTGAAGAAACTGTAAACGCACGTTTACTTAGGTTTTTTAGCATACCTGGAAAGCCTCTTCCGAATTCGGGAGGGGCTTTCTTATGTGGGTTTCGTGGGGTAGTGCATCTTTGCGCGCCGGCCTGTGGTGTTGCTGGGTTTCCAAGAATGTCTGCTTCCTTGAGTTCTGCTCTCCGTGCCCTACTGGGCCCGTCATCGGCTCCGGAGCCGGGCACCTGGCAGCAGCTGGCCCGCCTGGTGCGCCTGCCCAACCTCCTGATTATGGGGCTGTGCCTGGTGCTAGTACGCGCCTGCCTGCTGCTGCCCGCTGCGCCGTGGCGGCAAGTGCTGGCACCCTCATTTGGCTTGCTCGTACTGGCCGCCCTGAGTGTAGGCGCCGCCGGCTACATCATCAATGATTACTACGACGTCAAAATTGACGCTATTAACCGGCCCGGGCGGTTGGTGGTGGGCCGGGTAGTAAACCGCCGCCACGCCATGCTGGCTCATGTGTTGCTTTCGGGTCTGGGAGTAGTCGTGAGCGGGGCCTTGTCGCCCTTGTTAGGCCTGGTTAATTTGGGCTCGGCCCTGCTGCTCTGGGGCTATTCAGTGCGGTTCAAGCGGGTAGCGCTGGTTGGTAACATTAGCATTGCAACGCTCACGGCTGCCTTGGTGCTTCTTCCCGAGTTACAAATCCGGACGGGCACTAGCGCCGTGTGGGCCTATGCGCTGGCGGCCTTTCTGCTCACGACAGTGCGGGAGATTGTCAAGGATGTGGAGGATATGCGCGGCGACGCCCAGCACGACTGCCGCACGCTGCCCATCGTGTGGGGAGTGGCCCGCACGAAATGGGTGGTAAGTTTTTTTCTGGGGTGCCTAGGCTTGCTTTTGCTGGGAGCTAGCTATAATGCTGTGGTTTCCAACCGGTCTCTACTAGCAACCTGGCTGCTGGGGCTGGTGTTGGCACCGCTGGTTGGGCTAGGGTACAAGCTGCGACGAGCGGACCGCAAGCGTGATTTCACCCACCTCAGCGCGTGGTGTAAGTGGATTATGCTGGCTGGCGTGCTGTCGATGATGGTGATAAGCAAGTAAGAGTTGGCGCGTAAAATAGTAGGGGCCATGTAACCTGCTCAGGGCCAAGACAACCGCAGGGGCTACTGTTCCGTTAGCTTTCTTACCGATAACGGCTGGCCGCCTAACCAGCCCATACCGCTGCTAACAGCCGGTATATGTTGGTTGCCGAACCCTATTCTTGACCCCAGCCATCCACGTATGCGCTTTCTCTACCCGCTGCTAGCCCTCAGCACGCTAGCCGCCTCCACTGCCCAGGCGCAGTCCGTTGCCGCTACCCCCGATTCAGCCGCTTCCTTGGTTGCTTTGGCTCCAACTGCACCCGAACAGGATGAAGTTTCTGTTGGCGCACCGGTGGGCCTGAACCGTGCCCTGGCACCCGTAGCGCCCATCAAGCTTACCCCTGACGACCCCGATAAGCCTAGCTTTATTCCGGTTCCGATTGCCTTTTACCAGCAGGAAACGGGCTTTGCTGGCGGCGCTGCTATTCTGCCGGTGTGGCGCTTCGGCGACGATACCACGGTGCGCAAATCCAACGCCCGCCTGATTGCCTGGATTTCCCAGAAAAAGCAGACTACCGTTCAGCTCACTCACACCATCTTCACCAAGGAGGAAAAGTTCTTTTTCTCGGGCGAGCTGAGCTACTATGATCTGGCGTTCAACTACTACGGCATCGGCAACGACACCCGCAAGAGCAACGAGTCGCACATTCAGTATCCGTTGTGGGTGTTCGACGAAAAAGCCTTGATTAAGGTAGTACCGAACCTGTTCGTGGGGGTGCGCTACCGGTTCACCAACCTGGGTGAAGTAAAGCTCAAAGACAACGAAGGAAATACGGCACCCTACTACGCCCTAACTTCTAAGGAGCGCAACGGCTACACCACCTCTGGAGTCGGTCCGGCCCTGCTCTACGATGGGCGCGACAACGTGCTGGCTACCTACCGTGGCAGCTTCGTGGATGCCCACATGCTGTTTAATGGCGGTGGCCTGGGTAGCGACTACAAGTTTACCCGTTACATGGTGGATGCCCGCCATTTCATTCCGCTCTTTGGCTCCAACAACAGCATTCTGGCAGCGCAGTTTCTGGGGCAGTACCACACGGGTCGCGTACCCTTCCGCGAGTTGGGCGGCATGGGCGCTACCCTCGGCGGTTCGCTCTATAACAATGCCTACCTGATGCGCGGGATTTACGAAGCTCGCTTCCGTGACCGGCAGTTCTCCACGTTCCAGGCCGAACTTCGGCAGAAGCTGTTTTGGCGCTTTGATGGGGCCTTGTTCGGGCCGTGGGCCAAGTGGCACCCCGCCTCGGCGACTATACCTTCGATGACATGAAGTACGCCGGCGGCGGCGGCATCCGGTTCCGCTTCAACCGCCGCGACCGGCTCAACATCCGCCTGGATTATGGTGTGGGCTCGGGCGGTAACTCTGGTATCATCTTCGCCGTCGGCGAGGCCTTCTAACTTTTTGCCCGCGCCTCCGGCCGGGGCCAGCCCGTGGGCATAGGCAGGATGTCATTTCCTGCGCCGCTGGTTGGTTCCGGCCGGAGGCGTCTTCTTTAATCATGGCCCCACTTCCTCCCAAAACAGCCGTACGCGTTGTTCCCACGAGCAAAAAACCGGGGCAAGCCAGCCAGACCGGTTCGTTTCGGGAAGTTGATACCCGAGCAATGTGGCACTCCCTACCCCCGCCCGCCCGGGGTGTGCAGGCTAGCGTAATCATCCCGGCTAAGGATGAAGCCACAAACCTGCCGGCCACTCTAGCTGCCTTAGCCGCTCAAACGGATCTGCACGGGCAAGTCTTGCTGCCCCACAGTTTTGAAGTGCTGGTGCTGGCTAATAATTGCCTCGACCAGACAGCGCGGGTAGTGCGCGAATTTGCCGCGCGGCACCCGCGGCTGCGCCTGCACGTGGCCGAAATAAAACTGCCCAAGGCGCAGGCCCACGTGGGGCAGGCCCGGCGCCTGCTCATGGATGAAGCCTGCCGCCGGCTAGAGCAGGGAGGGCACCCGCGGGCCTTCATTGCCAGTACCGATGCCGATACGCGCGTATCGCCTACCTGGCTAATATCCATTGCGGCGGAGCTAGCTACTGGGGTTGATGCGGTAGGAGGGCGCATTCTGATGGACAACGCCGACCCCACTTGCCCAGTGCGCCGCTGCCAACTGCGCGACGCCGCTTACTACCTGCTGCGGGCCCGTCTGGAAGATCACCTGGACCCCACGCCCTACGACCCCTGGCCGCGCCACCACCAGCACTTTGGAGCCAACCTGGCCTTAACGGCGCGGGCTTACCGCCACGTGGGAGGCCTGCCGGTGGTGCCCTACCTAGAGGATGAGGCCCTGGTGCAAAGCTTGGTTCGCCACGACTTGCGGGTGCGCCACAGCCCTACCGTAAAGGTATTCACCTCAGGCCGGCAGCAGGGGCGGGTGGCCGTGGGACTGTCGTGGCAGCTGCGGCAGTGGGCCGAGTTGCAACAAACGCAGCGCGAGCCTTTAGTTGATAACCCCCAACGCTTGCTAGCGGAGTGGCAGCTTCGCGCGCAGCTTCGCCAGACGTGGCAACAGTATAGTTCCGCTGCCACGTCCGGCGCTCTGCTGCCATTGCCTTCGTGGCCGGCGGCAGCTGGGCTGAGCCGTGCCGCCCTACGCCGGGAGCTAGCCCGAGCCAGCAGCTTCGGGCAGCTGTGGGAAAAAATAAGGGGCCGGTTTCTAGTGCACACCACCAGGCGCTGGCCGGCCGTTCCTCTGTCAGTGGCCATTCGAATGCTACGGGAGCAAGTAGCCGCTCTAGATAGCCGCCCGTCGGCGGCGGTGGCGGGCCGGCTTTGTACGTAGCGCCTACCTCTTCGTCACCTCCAGTAAGTCGAGGCGGTACTGTTCGTGCCGTTGGGCTGCTACGTGTCGCAAGGGGCAGTTGGGCTGGGCTGCTTGCAAGAAAAACTCGTGTACATCGTCACCCGTGAGAGGGTAGTCGTGGACCGGTGGGGTCCAGTGAACCAGCAGCAGCTGTCCGTCCGCTGTGAGGGAAGCTAGCAACTGCGCGGCTGCCCGCTCCAGGTCAGCAGGGCTCCAGTAATACCCTACCTCCGACAGCACAATGAGGTCGAAGGTGGCGCCAGCGGGGAATTCTTCGGGCACCCGCAGGCGCTGAAATTCTACCTGGGGCAGGTGGGCGCAACGCTGTCGGGCCCGGGCCAGCGGCGCTTCGGCCACATCAACCGCTAATAAATGACCACAGCGAGCAGCCAACTGCTCCGTGAGTACGCCCAGGGAGCAGCCTATTTCAAAGGCGCGCTGGTAGTGCGTGCGAGGCAAGGCGGCCAGGGTTGTGGCATATTTTTCTCGCTCGTACGGACTGGTTTCGAAATGCCACGGATCGGCGTTGGCGCGGTACACGTCGGCAAAATAATCGGGCGGAAGGGTGTGGGGTTGGTTTGGATTAGGAAGCATGTGGTAGGGTAAAAGGTAGCACCCAAAAAGCGGCGCCCTACGGGTGTGGGGCCTCCAGATATACTTCCGTGGGAGCCTGGAAGTGGGCAAGCATGGAAGGCGCCAGCGTGAAGCCCGTTGGGTCGTCGTGAATGGGGGAGCCGGGCAGCTGGGAGCGGTGAGCAGCAATGGCCCGCTGCTTTTGCTCAAGCACGGAGCGGATGTCGAGCTGCCAGCCAACCACTTCCTCGGGGTGGGGCCACTCGGCGGGCGTTGCTCGTTCCCAGGCCCACACCACGTATTCCAGCCGCTGCGGAGCCGCCGGTAGGCCTGCCAGCGCGGCGGCTACTAGCTGACTGGTAGCTCGGTGGTCGGGGTGGGGGTCGCGGCGCCAGGGTACTAGTAGAGTGGCTGGCTGGTGCTCCCGCAGAAACTCCTGCAGCTGCTGTACAGCCGCAAAGCCGGCGGGGGTATCCGGCAGCGGCACTTGGCTGTCGGGCAACTGCAACGTGAGCAGGGCGGTAGGTTCCACCCCCAGAATGCTCAGGGCATCGCGCAGTTCCTGCTCGCGCAAGGCCTGCCGGGCCGCGGGCGGGAATGCCTGCGAATTCGGGTGCGACATGGTGCCGTCGCTGACCAGCACGCACCACACGGGCTGCCCCGCCTCCCGTAGCAAGGCCAGCAGCCCACCGCAGCCCAAGGATTCATCGTCGGGGTGGGGCGCTACTATCACCGTGGGCCCGAGTGCGGCAGCCGTAGCCGCCGGCCGGATGGGATAGGAAGAGAAGGGAGAAGCGGTAGTAGCAGTCAAGAGAGAAGCAGAAGAAGGGCCGACCCACGGGCAAGTAGAAGGAAGCTGTACGGGTGTCAGTACGCAACGGGTGGCTTACCTACCTACGTCCAGAGCCGGTGAGCGGGTATGTCGTGGGCCAGGGCGTACCGGCCCGCGTCGGCCAGGGCCGCATCGGGGCGGGTTGGCGCAAGTAGTGGGTCAGGTCGCGGTGGAGGCGCTCGAAAGGCTCGGGCCGGAGCAGGCCGCGGGCTCCTACGCAACGCTCGGCCAGGGCTAGCAAGCGCAGGCAAAGGTCTTCCACCACGGAGCGCATGAGGTTGGCGTGGGCCACGGTGGCTTCGGCGTAGCTGGGCAGAGTAGGGCTGGTGGCGGCTCCTGGGCGCTTCACAAACTCGGCCGCCGCCCGCAGCCAGTGTTGGCCCGTGGCAATGAGCATACTCATTTCGCCGAGGCGCTGGCGTTGGTAGGGGTCATCGGTTCGGCCTACCGCACGTAGAAACCGGGTTGTCTCGTCGAAAATAGCTTCCGCTCCGCCCACCTGCACGGCGGCAAACCGGATGGCCCCGCCGCTAAACCACGGCTGCTGGTAATAGTCGCCGGGCTTGCCCAGCAAATCGGTGGCCTCAATTTCCAGGCCGCTCAGGTTCACCTGGAAACTAGCCGAAGCGCGCATCCCCAGGGGCTGCCAGAAGCTGGCGTTGTACTCGGGCTGCTGCAAGTCAAGTGGGAGAATCAGCATTTGCCAGCCGCCATCCGGCAGGGTGCCCGTGAGCAGGGGGCGGGTAACGTGTCCGGCCCCCGAGCCAAACGTTTTGCTACCCTGCAGGCGAAACCGGCCATTGGGTAAGGGCTCCAGCCGAACTCCATCCTCCGCCTCCGTATTCCACACGCCAAACAAGTGCCCGGCCAGCGCATCGGCGGCCCAGTGGCTGATCTGGTCGGGCCGGCCAAAACGCTGGAAAAGCTGCAGGGCATTTACGTGTCCTTCGTAGAGGCGGCCCACCGCCAGGTTGCCCCGCCCAATGTGACGCAGGGTGCTCAGCAGGGCGTACACCTGCTCCGGCTCGCCCAGGTCGCTCCCGCCCAGGGTGGTAGCCAGGGGGCCGCCAGCAGGCCGGCCTCACGCAACCATTCAAACTCCTCCGTCGGGAATCCGCCTTCATAGTCAGAGTAAGGAGCCTGCTGAAAAAGGCGCGGGCAAGGGCCAGTGCAGCCGCTTCCGCAGTTACCGGCGTTTGCTGCCGTTGTTTAGGCGAGGCGGCTAGAGTTGAGGTAGGCATAAAATGGCACTTACGGATACAGTTGAGCTCTACCTACTATAATTGTTGAGTTTGCGTTTTGTTGTCAGTAGGTAAAAAACGCCTCCACCTTGTCTGGCTCAGGCAGCTAGAAAAGCCAGGAAATCTGCCGAAATACAGTGGTTAGCAATTAGCCCATGTTATTGTTACTAATTTGATTTACAGAATATTAACTGGGGGATACAACGTGCTGCTGGTTGCGTGCGGGCCGGGTGCGGGTCATTGGCTGCCCTTCGTACTGAAATACTAAGCGTAGCGTACCTGCTACAGGCTTCCCTGCCCGCTACCCTTTCCGGGCTTGAATACAATAGCCGCCCCGCCCGTAACAATTCCGTAACCTCCCTCTGCAGGGGCGTGCCTACCTTCGCGGCGCGTTTCACTTCTTCACCAACTCTTAGCTTGTCATGTCGCAGCCTATTCGTTCCGCCCTTGTTTCCGTCTATTATAAAGACCGCCTGGAGCCCTTGGTAGCGCTGCTGAAAGAGCACGGCGTGACCATATATTCAACGGGGGGCACCCAGCAGTTTATTGAGGAGCAGGGCGCGCCAGTTACGGCCGTGGAGAGCCTGACGGGGTTCCCGGCCGTGTTTGGGGGGCGCGTGAAAACCCTGCACCCGAAAGTATTCGGGGGCATTCTGCACCGCCGCCACGAAGCCAGCGACTTGCAGGAGGCCGAGCAGCACCAAATTCCGCCCATCGACTTAGTGATTGTGGACCTCTACCCCTTCGAGGAAACCGTCGCCAGCGGAGCCGCCGAGCAGGAAGTAATTGAGAAAATTGATATCGGCGGCATCTCGTTGCTGCGGGCCGCCGCCAAAAACTTCCGCGACGTGCTGGTAGTCAGCAGCCGCGACCAGTACGCGGCCGTAACCGAGCTGCTGCAGGCGAAAGGCTGCGCCACCGACCTGGAGGACCGCCGCCATTACGCCGCCGCCGCCTTCGAGGCTACCTCGCACTACGATACCCAGATTTTCCGCTACATGGCCCAAGGCACGGAGCTTAGCGGAGCCAGCCTTAAGCTCAGCGAAAAGCCGGCTACCCCGTTGCGCTACGGCGAAAACCCTCACCAAGCCGGCACCTTCTACGGCGACCTAACGGCCCTGTTCGACCAGCTCCACGGCAAGCAACTCAGCTACAACAACCTCGTGGACGTAGACGCGGCCGTGCTGCTCATGCAGGAATTCCAGGCGGAGGGCCCCGCCGCCTGCGCCATCCTTAAGCACACCAACGCCTGCGGAGTAGCCCAGGCCGAAACCCTGCGCGAGGCCTACCTCAACGCCCTGGCCTGCGACCCGGTATCGGCCTTCGGGGCGTACTTATCGTGAACAAGCCCGTGGATGCTGCTACTGCCGAGGAGCTGAACAAGCTGTTCTTCGAGGTGCTGATTGCGCCCGAGTTTGCCCCCAACGCGCTACCCATTCTGCAAAGCAAGAAGAACCGCATTCTGCTGCGCCAGAAGCCCGTTGCATTTCCCGCTAAGCAAGTGAAAACATTGCTTAATGGCATTATTGAGCAAGATTTCGACCAAGTAGTAGAAGGAGCCCACGAGTTCCGGACCGTTACGGAATCAGCACCGACGGCCCAGGAGGTAGCGGCGCTGGAGTTTGCCCTCAAAATCTGCAAGCATACCAAAAGCAACACCATTGTGCTGGCCCGCGCTGGGCAGTTGCTCGCCTCCGGGGTTGGTCAAACCTCGCGGGTAGATGCCCTGTGCCAGGCCATTGATAAGGCGCGCGCCTTCGGCTTTGATCTGCAGGGAGCGGTTATGGCCTCCGACGCCTTTTTTCCCTTCCCCGACTGCGTGGAAATTGCTGGCGAGGCTGGCATCCGAGCTGTGGTGCAGCCCGGCGGCTCCATCAAAGACCAGGACAGCATTGCGGCCGCCAACCAACTCGGCATGGCCATGGTACTGACGGGCGTGCGGCACTTCAAACACTAATTCTCCCGCGCAAACGGATCTTCCCGGCCCGCCACGAATCAGCCGCCGGTAGTTACCCCGCAAAACGGATGGTAGCTACCGGCGGCTGATTCGTGGCGGGTTTACTGTTCCAGCACCTGCGCACACGGCGTATACACCACGCCCTGAATGCGCTGGGGCTGATAAAACTCATTGGTAATGAGCTTGCCACTTAGCACGGCGGGGTGCATGGTGCCATCGGGCCAGAGGGCGCGCAAGGAGTGAGCGGGCAGGTCGCCGTGTTGGGTGGCCTGCTCCAATGCTGCCTGAAAGGTAGCGCAGTCGTCGGGATGAATAGCCGTCAGCAGTAGGTCCAGGGTTAGCGTTTCTGCTTCCGTGGCCGGCCAGCCGAAGCAGGCCCGCGCGTGCGCGTTGCAGTGAAACTGGTTGGTTATAACGTCCCACCACCACAGGCCGGTGGTGGTGGCGTCCAGCACCAATTGCAACTGCGCTTCGCACTCGTGGCGCTGCTGCTGCCCGCGCTTTTCGGTGGTAATGTCCCGCCACAACACGTGCAGCAGCAGTTCTCCTTCCGTCTTGATGGGCGTGAGTACGGCTTCTACCCACATGTACTCCCCGGATAGTCGGCATAGCACGCCTTCGCAGCGCTTGGAACCCGATTTCAGGGCTGCCGTTACGGATTCCCGGAAATAGGTAGCCGAGCGCAAGCCGGGCCGCTGTTCCTCCGGGGCCAGGTCCCAAGGGTAGTGGCCCAGAATCTGATTTTTATCCGTGGCGCCGAGTAGTTGCAGCACGGCCGCGTTGCAGTCTACAAACTGCTCGTTCTGCATTAGGGCCACGGCATCGGTGCTCTGCTCGAACAAGCGCCGAAATTTCTGTTCGCTGGCGGCCAGCACCAGAGCTACCTGCCGCGCCTCCGTAACATCAAGTAAGGCCAGCAAACACTGCTGCTTGCCCGCCGCAGAAGTAAGCAGCGTACTCTCCAGCTGCACCGTCAGGGCCTTGCCGGTGGCCGTGCGCAACGTCACTACCTCGCTTTGTGGTAGGCTAGTTGCCAGCAACTGCCCAAACAAGTACAGAAAGTCCCAGCGCTGAATCGGTTCCACCAGGGTAGCAAAGGCAATTCCCGTTAATTGGCTCGGGTCCTGGTCGAGCAGCACGCCGGCCTGGTAGTTAAGCTCCACAATGGAGCCGTCGGCACTGAGAGTACAGTAGGCTACTGGCGCCTGTTCGTATAATCTTCGGTAGTGCGCCTGGGCCGCCTCCGCTTCGGCGCAGGTGTGCCGCAACTGCTCATAGCGCTCCGCCAGCGCCGCATACGACAGCAGCCCCTCGTGGGGGCGGAAGCAGTAGCCGGGGCAGCGGCGGGCAAAAGACTGGCCGGGGGAGAGGAGGTAGTGCGACGCATAAACTAGAGGGGCAGACCACGGGTGCGTAGTTGGGCAAGTTGTGGCTGGCGGAGAGGATGGAGCAGGTGAGACAGGAGCAAGTGGCTCAAAGCCAACGAGATTCGGGAAAGCGGCGCGTTGAAACTTCTTTATAATATAGAATAAATCAGATAATAAAACAGCGCTGAGGTAGGCAGAATTTAGCAGCAACTGTACGAAGGCTAGCCCTGTGTACGTTAGGCCTGCCCTGCGGGGTGCTGTGCCGCTTGCTGATTTGCCCAACCCAGGGAAGGGGCATCGGGCTTCGCTGAAACTTGCTTACTTTTGCCCCCACTTTTGACGGGCGCAACCAGCCCGTTCTCATTTACTTGCCGTTACTCGATGGGTTTCTTTAATTTTCTGACCAGCGACATTGCCATTGACCTGGGCACGGCCAACACCCTCATCATTCACAACGATAAAATCGTGGTGGATGAGCCGAGCATCATTGCCAAAGACCGTACGACCAACAAGGTAATTGCCGTGGGGCGGCAGGCGCAGCAGATGCACGAAAAAACCCACGACAACATCAAAACCATTCGGCCCCTAAAGGACGGCGTAATTGCCGATTTCCACGCCGCTGAGGAGATGATTAAGGGCATGATCAAGATGATTGATACCCGGACGCGGCTGTTTCAGCCCTCGCACCGGATGGTCATCTGCATCCCGTCGGGCATTACGGAAGTAGAAAAACGCGCCGTGCGCGACTCTGCTGAGCACGCCGGGGCCAAGGAAGTCTGGATGATTCAGGAGCCCATGGCCGCCGC
Source organism: Hymenobacter sp. 5516J-16 (assembly GCF_022919335.1). Lineage (NCBI taxonomy): Bacteria > Pseudomonadati > Bacteroidota > Cytophagia > Cytophagales > Hymenobacteraceae > Hymenobacter > Hymenobacter sp. 5516J-16. The sequence goes on from NZ_CP095058.1 coordinate 2,958,089, forward strand.
CATCGGCATTGGTATTGATGTAGAGCAGCCCGTAGGCTCCATGATCATCGATATTGGAGGAGGCACCACTGAAATTGCGGTAATTGCCCTGTCGGGTATTGTCTGCGACCAGTCTATCAAAACGGCCGGTGACGTGTTCAACCAGGATATTCTGGACTACATGCGCCGCCAGCACAACCTACTGATTGGAGAGCGTTCCGCCGAGCGCATCAAAATTGAAGTAGGCGCCGCCCTCACGGAGCTGGAAGTAACCCCCGCCGACTTTGAAGTGCGCGGCCGCGACCTAATGACGGGCATTCCGAAAGTAATCAAGGTGACGTCCTCGGAAATTGCCATTGCCCTGGATAAGTCGGTGGCCAAAATTGAGGAAGCCGTACTGAAGGCCCTGGAAATCAGCCCGCCCGAACTCTCAGCCGACATCTACGAGAACGGCATTCACCTGACCGGCGGCGGGGCCCTGTTGCGCGGCCTCGACAAGCGCCTAGCGGCCAAAACCAAGCTGCCTATTCACATTGCCGAGGACCCCTTGCGCGCCGTGGTACGGGGTACCGGCGCCGCCATCAAGAATATTCCCGCCTTCCGCAGCGTCCTGCTGACGTAATTGTAATGAGGAATGAAGAATGAGGAATGAGCATTGGCCGGAATTTCCGACTGCTCATTCCTCATTCTTCATTCCTCATTTTCTCCTTCCATGAATAATCTCCTCTCCTTTCTGTTTCGCTACCGGGGTATCCTCGTGTTTGCGGTGCTGGAGGTGGCGAGCTTATACCTACTAATTCGCAATAGCACCTACCAGCGGGCGGCGTTTTTTAACTCCTCGAATGCCTACATCGGGCAGGTATTGGACTGGCGTACTCAGGTGCAGGACTATTTTCGGCTGATTGAGGTGAACAAGGGCTTGATGAAGGAAAACGCCCAGCTGCGGCAGCAGCTCTACCGCCCGACCTGAGTGCCCGCCAGGCCGATTCGCTGCCCGTCAGCAAAGACAGCCTAACCCAGGCGCGGCTGGCCCAGGTGGGCCGCCCCGATTCCCTGCTGCTGGGGTTGCGCCAGCTACCCGCCCACGACCCCGACTACCCCTTGCTGCCCGCCCGGGTAGTAAGCGGTACCCTGCGCCGGGTTGATAACTACCTGACCCTGAACGTAGGTACCGCGGACGGGGTGAAAGAAGGCATGGGGTAGTATCGGCGGCCGGGGTAGTAGGCCGCGTGAAGGTTGCCTCCGAGCATTACACCACCATTACGTCCGTGCTGCACTCCAAAACGCGCATTTCCGCCCGTATTCAGCGCGACGGTACCATTGGCACCATCCGCTGGCTGGGCGAAGATCCTACCCACGTGCTGCTCGATGAAGTGCCCCGCCAAAACAAGCTTGTGCGCGGCGACACCGTGGTGACATCGGGCTACAATGCCGTGTTTCCCGAGGGCGTGCTCATTGGCACCATCGACTCGTTTGTGAAGGAACCAGACAAAAACTTCTGGACGGTACGGGTGAAGCTGGCCGTGGATTTTTCGCGTCTGATTTATGTGTACTTAGTCACGAGCCGGCCCAAAGTAGAACGCGACACGGTGGAGGCGCGGGCAGGCGTGTTGCCGGAAGGGGAGGTGAAGCCATGAGGGGAGGTGTACTAGGTATTGTGTGGCAGTTGCTGCGCGGCGTGGGCTATATTGCCCTGTACGTGCTCCTGATCAGTGGCACTGATTTCGTGCTGTTTAACCTGGGCTGGTGCTTTATTTACCTGGGTTTCTTGCTATTCCTACCCATTGCTACCCCTATTGTGGTGCAGCTACTGCTGGGCTTCATTACGGGTGTTACGCTGGACATCTTCTTTGATACCGGTGGGGTGCACGCCGCCGCGGCCGTGCTGCTGATGTACCTGCGGCCCTGGGTGCTGCGCCTGCTCACCCCCGCGACGGCTACGATACCCAGGATTCAGTGAACATTCACCAGATGGGCTGGCAGTGGATGGTGGTGTACCTGGCCATGCTAACGGCCATGCACCACGCGGCTTTCTTCCTGCTGGAGCTCGGCTCCTTCCAAGTGCCGGGTATCACGCTGGCAAAAATTGTAGTCAGCACCCTCTATACCGGCCTTACGCTGCTGATCATCCAGCTAGTATTCTTCCCCACCCGCCGCCGGAACAGGTGAAATAGTGAGATAGTGAAATGGTGAGTTGATGTTTGGCTGGCTCGAAACCGCGCCGGCCGAACATCAACTCACCATTTCACTATCTCACTATTTCACTGCGTCGTATCTTTGTAAATCCGGCGCGGAAGCCGGAACTGATTACCTCTCAGATTTTTCTGCTTTGCAATACCTCGAAGGCCGCAAGTACGTAGTCCAGGCAATTTTCCTGGCCGTCGCGCTGGTGTTTGCGACGCGCCTCTTTTACATCCAGGTGCTGGACGGCAGCTACAAGCTGGCCGCCGACCGCAACACCCTGCAGCGCATTGTGCAGACGCCCTACCGGGCCTCATCTACGACCGAAAGGGCCAGATTCTGGTGCAGAATACGCCCGTGTACGACCTGATGGTAACCCCGCGGGAAGTAAAGCAGCTGGATACCGTACGCTTTGCTCAGTTGCTCCAGCTGCCCCTGGAAGAAGTGCGCGCCGCCATGAAAGCCGCCCGGGCGTTCAGCCGGGTGAAGGCCTCGCCGCTGCTCCAAAACCTGAGTACGCCCGAGCTGGCTGCCATTCAGGACAACCTCATCGACTTTCCCGGCTTCAGCATCAAGTCGCGAATGGCTCGCTCGTACAACACCCACTCCATGGCCCACGCCCTGGGCTACGTGGGTTCCATCACGCCGGCCTTTTTGGAAAAGCCTAAGTACGCCAAATATCAGCCCGGTGAGTTTCTGGGCATTACCGGCCTAGAGTCGTACTACGAAGAGCAGCTGATGGGCCGGCGCGGGGTGCAGTATCGCATGGTGAACGTGCGCGGCATTGAGAAAGGCGCCTTCCGCGGTGGCGAGTTCGATACCCTGTCCGTGGCCGGGCAGGACCTGCACCTGAGCATTGACTCGGAACTGCAGGCCTACGGGGAGCTGCTGATGCAGGGCAAGCGGGGCTCCATTGTGGCCCTGGACCCCAAAACCGGCGAAATCCTGGCCTTCGTATCGGCCCCGATGTTTGATCCGGCTACGCTTTCAGGCAAGGGCATGGGCAACCGCTACATGGAGCTGCTCAACAACCCCGAGCGGCCCCTGTTCAACCGCCCCTTATGGCTACCTACCCGCCCGGCTCGGTGTTTAAGCTGGTCAATGAGCTGGTAGCCCTGCAGATGGGGGTGGTGTTGCCTAACACCGGCTTCCCGTGCAACCAGCGGCTGGTGCGCTGCACCCACAACCACGAGCACCCTAGCAACGTGGGCATTGCCATCAAGAACAGTTGCAACCCCTACTTCTACCAGGTGATGCGGGCCGCCGTCATGCGCGGGCGCTCCACCAACCGCTTCGAGGATGCCCGCCTGGGCCTGGGCGAGTGGCGCCGGCAGGTAATGAAGTTCGGCCTCGGCGACCGGCTGGGGGTAGACATGTCCCAGGAAAAGAAGGGCCTGATTCCTTCGCCTGATTTCTACGATAAACGCAACGGCTTTCACCGCTGGAACTACCGCACGGTGTACTCCCTCAGTATTGGGCAGGGCGAAATTGGTATTACGGGCCTGCAGATGGCTAATGTGTTGGCTACCATTGCCAACCGCGGTTACTACTACACACCCCACTTCGTAAAAAGCGTAGGACAGGGCGGCCCGCTGCCGCAGTTTCGGGAGCGGCACACTGTGGGCGTTGATGCAATGCACTTCGAGGCCCTGATTCCGGGCATGCAGGCGGTAGTAGACGGGCGCGGCGGTACGGGCAGCTTAGCTTCCTTGGCCGAATTTGGCATTTCAGTGGCCGGTAAAACCGGAACAGTGCAAAACCCCCACGGCGACGACCACGCCACCTTCGCCGCCTTCGCCCCGGCCGAGGACCCCAAGATTGCCATTGCCGTCTTCATCGAAAATGCCGGCTTCGGGGGCACTTCCGCCGCCCCCATGGCCGCCCTAATGATGGAAAAATACCTTCGGGGCAACATTGCCCCTGGCGTAAGCGCTGGGAGTTCTGGCTCCAGGGCCCCGCCGAAAAATTCGTCCGACACCGTTAGAAGATAATTGGGAATTAAAAATTAAAAATCGGTGAAACAGGATAATGCAGTTTTATTAAAGAGTTATGCCTTTGCGGTGCGAATTGTTCGATTATATAAGCATTTACGACAGCAAGGAGAAGTGCCACCCTTGGCCGTACAAGTACTTCGTAGTGGTACGGCAGTGGGTGCTAATGTAGAAGAAGCAGTGGGTGGATTTTCCAAACGCGACTTTGTGGCCAAGTGCAGTATTGCTTATAAAGAAGCGCGAGAAACACACTTTTGGTTGCGTCTGTTGCGTGACACGGATTGTTTGGAGATACGATTAGCCGACTCTTTATTGGAAGAAGCCGAAGAGTTAAAAAAGCTGTTGGCAGCTATAATTCTTTCATCCCGCCAGAACACCAAGCCAGAGTAGAAGCGAATTTTTAATTTTTAATTCTCAATTTTTAATTGAACTCTTCTCCCGCCCGGTATTCGCGCAGCATCGACTGGCCTACCGTCCTGATTTACCTGTTGATGGTAGGGCTGGGCTGGCTGAACGTGTATGCGGCCAGCTACTCGCCCGACGCGCCGGCCAGTCCGCTCAGCTCCCTGAGTTTTCAGGAATTGATGGCCTACGACTGGTTTAAGCAGATTCTGTGGGTAGCCACCGCCGTAGTGCTAATTGTTATCCTGCTGGTGGTTGATTACAAGGCCTATGACACGTTTGCTTTTGTGCTCTACGGGGGCATGATTCTGCTGCTGGTCATTACCCCATTTATCGCCCGGCCTATTGGGGGGTCCCGGTCGTGGCTGGAGTTGGGGCCCATGCGCCTGCAGCCGGCTGAGCTAGCTAAGTTCGTGACGGCCCTGGCGGCGTCACGCTACATGGCAAGTATCAATCTGCGCCAGCAAAACTTCCGCGACCAGCTGGTACTGGCGGGCATCACCTTGTTGCCCCGCTGCTTATCCTGGCGGCCAATGAAACCGGGCAGGCGCTGGTATTTGCCGCCTTCCTGCTGGCATATTTCCGGGAGGGCATGTCGCCGCTGATTCTGGTGATTCTGGCTGCTGGCGGGGTTATTCTTATTCTGGCGCTGCTGGTGCCCAAGCTGTGGCTGGTGGGCGCATTTACCCTGGTGCTGGGTTTGTTGTTTGCCTTCAACTCCAAGCTCTGGCGGCACCATCTGCCCTTGTCAATGAGTATATGGGTCGTGGTGATTGGCATGGTGTTCGGGGTTGATTTCTTCTTCAACAACGTGCTGCAAGCCCACCAGCGCAAACGCATCGAAGTGCTCATCAACCCTTCCGCCGACCCCTTGGGGGTAGGCTGGAACGTCACGCAGTCGAAAATTGCTATTGGCTCGGGCGGCTTTGCTGGCAAAGGGTTTTTGCAGGGCACCCAAACCAAGTTTGACTTCGTGCCGGCCCAAAGCACCGACTTTATCTTCTGCACCATAGGCGAGGAGTGGGGGTGGCTGGGTACCACGCTAGTAGTAGTGCTCTTTATGGCCTTGCTGGTGCGCATTGTGTACGTGGCGGAGCGGCAGAAATCGGTGTTTGGGCGCACCTACGGGTATTGCGTGGCCAGCATTATCTTCTTTCACTTCTGCGTCAACATCGGCATGACTATCGGTTTGGCGCCTGTGGTGGGCATTCCGCTGCCTTTTTTCAGCTACGGGGGCTCCTCGCTCTGGTCCTTCACTACTCTGCTCTTCATCCTGCTGGCCCTTGATGCCTACCGCAAGCAGGACCTGGAGCGCTATTAACGGGTAGCGTTGCTTCCGTGGCTCAGCCGTAACAACTTGCACCCATGAAGTCAACCGCCTCCCCGCGTACTACTGGCCGCGTGCCCGCGTGGGTGTGGGCCGGGCTGCTGGTGCTGCACGCCGCGGCCCTGGGGTGGCAGCTGCACCACCAGCAGCCCCTCTTTCCTGATTCCGGCCGGTACGTGGAGGCGGCGCGCAACCTGCAAACCAGCGGCGTATTGTACGCAGAACCGCTGCCGGCGGCGCTGTTGCGAGTCCAGGAATATAGTATCCGCCCGCCGGGCTACCCGGTAGTGCTGCTGCTTACTGGTGGCACCCGGGCGACTACCTCGTTGCCAATAGCTACGTTGCTGCTACAGAACGTATTGAGTCTGATTAACTTGGGGATGGTGCTCCGCTGGCTGGCCCAGCGGGGCCTTAGCCGCAGGCAGTGGGCCCTGGTGCTGCTGCTCGTTAGTACAGCTCCGGCGCAGGTTATCTACGCCAACGTAGTAATGAGCGAGGTACTGCTGCAGACCACCATTGTGCTTCTCTGGGCGGCTTTGGTGGCGTTTTGGCAGTCTGCTCGCCCAACGCGGTACTTCGCTGGGGCGGCCCTGGCGGCGGCGGCGGCCCTACTGATTAAGCCGGTTTTTTTTCCCGCCGCCGCATTGATGTTGGGGCTGGGAATGGTGGTAGGGTGGCAGCGGCGGCGGCCGGTGCTAGCCGTCTGGGGGGCCGTTCCTCTGCTAGTAGCCCTACTCTGGATGGGACGCAATGAGGCGCGCACGGGCTACTTCCACTTTTCCAGCATTGCCGAAATAAATCTGCTGCGCTACAACACGCGGGGCGTACTCCAGGCCACGGAGGGGCCCGCGGCAGCGGAGCGTTTCGTGCGCAGTACGGTAGCGGCCAGCCAGCACCTGCCTACCTTCCGGGAACAGCAGCACTACATTCAGCGGGCCAGCGTAGCCGTGCTCCGGCGGCATCCGGTGGCCTACGCCGCCCAGCACCTACGCGGTGCAATCAGCTTTTTCCTGGATCCGGGGCGGTTTGATTTGGTATACTTTCTGGGTTTGCCAGATACCGCGGGCACGGGTCTGCTGCAGCGGCTCAATGAGCATGGCTACCGCGCCATCCTTGGGTATATGCCTCAGCTACCCGCGGGCTTAGTAGCGGGCTTGCTGCTGGTACTGCTGGCTAACGGTGCGCGGCTGATTCTGGCGTTGCGCTTCCTGCTGCGGCGGAACGCGGGCAGCCCGGCGCGCTGGCTGCTGGTGGTCATTATTGGGTACGTTGCCTTGCTAACGGGGCCGCTGGGTGCTTCCCGCTTTGCAGTGCCGGTGCTACCTCTGCTACTAGCTGCCGCCGGAGCCGGGCTCCAGGGCCGCGCTAATTCGCCGGCAGAACTTCGTCGGTAGACGAGCGGCTTAGCCAGTGAAAAAGTGGCAGGTGGGTTACAATCAGACTAAACGCTACTGCAAAAACCGGCGCCGCTACGTAGCCCATGCGCCCCAGGTCGCCGGAAAGGAGCATGTGGGCCGCCACCACGGCTAGCAGCCCCGCCGCCGGCCAGCCCAGGGAGGGTAGCCAGGCGCGGCGCGCTTCCTGGGTGCGCAACCCAGCAAGTAGCGCTAGGCTGCAGAAGCCAAAAATGCTGAAGATTTCTCCGGCTCCCTTCACCGAAAATAGCCGCCGCAAGGAGTACAGTAGGTTTTCCAGGTGAGCCAGGGCGTTGTGCAGGCTTTCGGCGGGTGGGGCGCCTACTCGGGCTTCAATCCAGTGGCGCAGGCCCAGCGCTACCGCACTGCCTACGGCTAGCCACCCTAGCTGGGCCGGCCAGCGCAAAGCCCGCTGCCCAAACACTAGCAGCCACGGCACCAGAAACACAAACGACTCCTTGGCGTGCGGCCCCAGCAGGAACACCGCTACCAAAGCTGCTGCTGAGCCACTGCGCGCCCCGTGAAAAGCCAGGGCAAACACGAGCAGGTACAAACTGTCTACCAAGGGTAGGCCGGCCGTGTACACGGCCCATCGGCTCGTTAGCACGGCCGCTACGGCCAGGGCGGCGGCTGGCGGCGCGGCCCCGTACAGCAGGCAGGTGCGAAACAGCACCAACCCGAAGCCCGCCATAAGTAGGCAGTTAACCACGTAAAACCCCAAGCGCAGGGGCCATTCGCTGGCTGCCCGCTGGGGCCAGATGCGGGCGTACACTTTCTCCAGGGGCCAGGCCACGGCTGCGGCTGCCCACGGTACTAGCACCCGGTAGCGCCGGGTAATACTCACGCCCGCAAACTCCCCGTGCGCAATTCGCAGGTAGCTGCGCGTGTCCAGAGAGTGGGAGAAGTCGTAGTGCACGTACATGGTGTAGGCCGGTCCAGCCACTAGCCCCAGGGCCAGCACGTACACCAGCAGCCACCGGGGCCAGCGCAAAGCCCAGGAGCGAGAAGCAGGCAAATCAGGCAACATACATGGCGTGTAAAGGCTGGCGACTTCCACCTAAAAAAATAAAACTCCTATTCTACTTCTCGCCTTCCTCCTAAATTCAGCAGCGGCCGGCCGACGTAATGCCAACCGGCCGCTGCGGGTAATGAGACCTGAACCGGGAGCCCCTTGATGCGGCCGAAGCTGCGGCCTCCCGGTAGTAGGGTAGGACTCTAGTTGCTGAACTTCCGGTCGATGAGCTTCAGGAGCTTGTTGATGTGCTCATCCTTGCGCACCCAGCCGTACTGCTCCGTCAGGTTCTCCGTAACGTAGCGCTTGGCGGTGCTGGCGTCGGGCAGGGTGTCTAGGTGCTGAATGGCGGCGTGGTACTCCATATTCTCCCCGTTGAACAGCTCATTGATAAAGCTGAAGCGCTGGTTAATGGAAATGGCCTCGCGTAAGGATTCCACCCGGGGCCCTTTCTCGGCCAGCGTGGTGCTGACCCGCTCCTGCCGCAGCGTCTCGCTCAGGCTGGGCGCCGCCGGCTGTTCAGCCTTGAGCTTCTCATACAACGGAACTGCCCCACCGGCCACCGAATCCGCCAGGGGCCGACGAGGTTCCGCTGGTATTTCGGGGTAGACTTTGGGGTAGCTGGTACGGCGGGTACGGCCGAGGCCACGGGGCTTGGTGCGGGTTCCGGTACGACGGGTGCTGGGGCGGGAGGAGCGGGGGCAGTGGGTGCTGGTGGTGCCGGTTGAACAAGCGGCCCAGACGACGCTGGTTGAGCGGGGGCGCTGCCTCCGGGCCGCAGGCTCCTCATACAACTCTTTTTCAGAGAGAGGAAGCAGCACGTTAAACGATTCCAGCACAGAAGCCAGCGGCTGCAGCTCAGCGGCGCAGGCTTCCTCGTGCAAGCGGAAGCGGCTTACCAGGTAGTCGCGCTCCTGTTCCTGCTGGGCCGGTAAGGTGGCCAGGAAGCTTTCGAAGACGGGCTTGTTCAGGTCGAGGTAGCGCAGGCCTTCGCGCAGCTGCTCCGGCGTGCAGGTGGTAGCTTCGCCCAGCAGCTTATGGGTAAACATCTCCGTGGGAGCTAGGGCCCCGCCGAGTGTATCGGTAATGGCTTGGGCCAGCAGGGGCTCAAACACGGGCCGACTAAGCTTAATGCGCCGCGAAAGAATGTTCATGAACTGCGTTAGGGCCTGCCGCACATCAACGTCCTCGAAGTCGAAGTAGGGGCTGCGCAGCTTGGTCATTTCGGCCGTCCACTTGCCCAGCAGCTGCTGCACGACGAACAGGTTGACTTGCCGAATAGGGGTGAAGCGCAGTACTGCCGGCCCATCGAGGGTAGCCGTGGGGCGGGCCCCGAAGTGCTGGTCACAGAGCAGCGAGGCCAGCAGGCGGCCGTATTGTTCACGCTTGGCGTGGCTATATTTGGTCTTCATGAAAAGCCTGATTCAACGGGCAATTTAGGGAAAGATGCCCACTCTACTTGTGCAAAATCTGCCCGGCGGGCCTATTCCGGTGGCCGCCGGCGCTACCCTGCTAGCCGCCGTACAGGCCGCCGGCCACGACTGGCTCCATGCCTGCGGGGCCCGGGGGCGCTGCACTACCTGCCGCCTGCAGGTGGTAAGCGGCCCGGACCTGCTAACGCCGCCCACTGAGCCGGAGTTGCGCTACCGGGCGGCCGGCCGCTTGTTGCCCACCGAGCGTCTCACCTGCCAGGCGCGCCTACCCGCCGGCGAGGTCACGGGCCGCGTGCCGGAAGCTACCAAGTTGCCCCACGTTCAGTATGTGGAGTAAAACGGCGCGCCGCCCGGGCGTCATTAGTAGCAGTACTCATTCTCGACCAGCTTCAGCGGGCCCCGGAAAAAGGCGAGAAAATTAAGCTAGCCTACCACGCAGAGTATGAGCTGTTAAGCCTAACGAAACTGTTGGGCGGAGCGAGCCAGCGCAGCAGTAGCCAGGCTGGTTGGTTGCTGGTATCCGGAAGCAAACTCGTAATTTCGGTACCGCGCTGGCCCACCGGCTTGCTCGCTCCCGTATTTGCTCACCTTCTTACCCACTCTCCTGTGTTTATCGAACCCCGCGTCGGTACCGGCCGTGATATTGCCCGCCGGGGCTGGATTGAAGTTGTGTGCGGCTCTATGTTTTCCGGCAAAACGGAGGAGTTAATTCGGCGACTGAACCGGGCCAAAATTGCTCGTCAGCGGGTCGAGATATTCAAGCCCGCCCTCGATACGCGCTACCACGCCGAGGACGTGGTGTCGCACAACCAAAACAGCATCCGCTCCACGCCCGTACCCGTGGCCCAGGAAATGCTGCTGCTGGCCGCTGGCTGCGACGTAGTGGGCGTAGATGAAGCACAGTTCTTCGACGAGTCGTTGGTAGAAGTGTGCGTGCAGTTGGCCAACCGGGGCACCCGCGTCATTGTGGCCGGCCTCGACATGGACTACATGGGCCAGCCCTTCGGCCCCATGCCCGCCCTGATGGCCGTGGCGGAGTTTGTTACGAAAGTGCACGCCGTGTGCGTATGCTGTGGCGAAATAGCCTCTTATTCCTTCCGGGTTGCTGCCTCCGAAAGCAAAATTCTGCTGGGCGAAACCGACGCCTACGAAGCCCGCTGCCGTTACTGTTTTCAGGAAGGCATGCGCGAAAAAGCAACCGAGCCAAGCAGCCAGGCCGAAGCACGCTAAGCCTGCGGACCGTCCCAGCGCTAGCGCCGCGACTGCCCGACCCACTAGCCAGCACTAAAGCCCCGCCGGCGGCGTTATCTTGCCACTGCACTTTGTAGGGTGCCGTACGTATCTGCCGATGACTCTAATGTTACGCCTGCGCCGGGGGCTATCCTCGCGGCTTTCTTCCTGACCGTTTCTGCTTCCGCTGCCCGCGCCCAGTCGACGGCTGGCTACGGCGACTGGCAGCTGCACCTACCCACCAACCGGGCCAAGGCCCTGGCCGAAGCGGGCGACCGAGTGTACGTGGCGGCTGAGGACGCCTTCTTCTACTTCGATAAGGGCCTGAACACCACCCGGCTTCTGTCGCGCCGCGACGGTCTGCACGACGTGGGCGTCAACGCCCTGGCCTACGACTCTGTCAGCCAGCAGGTAGTGGTGGCTTACCGTAACACCAACCTGGATATTCTGCGCCTGAAGGATGGGGCTATCTTGAACCTGCCGGATATTCTGCGCAAGGAAATCAGTGGCACCAAAACCATCAACCACATTCACGTGGCGGGTAAAACGGCCTACCTCTCGTGCAGCTTCGGAATCGTAGCCCTGGATCTGGCCCGCCTCGAAATCCGGGATACGTACACCAATATTGGGCCGGGTGGAACGGTAGTGCAGGTGTACGCCACGACCGTGGCCGGCAACCAGCTGGTTGCCGCTACCTCCAATGGCCTGATGCGTGCCCCCCTGGCCGCCAACCTGCTCGATTACCGCGCCTGGACCACCGACCTGTCTAACCGCGGCGACTCCTTTCGTACGGTGGCGGTGCAGAACGGGCAGGTATTCGCCGGCAGCATCGGCGACCAACTATACCGCTACAACCCGGCTACCCCACTACGGGCTGGCAACCCGTAGCCGCTTCCCTGCGGGGCGTGGAATTTCGGCAGCTGACGCCTTCGCGGGCCGGCTTACTCGTGACAGATAATACCAAGGTATCGGTGCTGAACGCGGCCACCGGCGCGGTAACGGCCACGCTACGGCCGGCCCAGCTGCGCGACCCGCGCGCCGCCCTACGCACCCGGGACGGCGCCTACTTCCTGGCTGATTTTTCTAACGGCTTGCTGAAAACAACCAACGGACAGCAGGCAGAACAGTTCATTACCAACGCGCCAGCTCAGGCCCAGGCCTACAGTGTGCTAGCTGACGCCCGCACCAACACCGTGGACATCTTCAGCGGAGGCTACGAAGAGCGATTCAAACAGCAAGACTTTTACCGGGGATTTTTTGAGTACAAGAATGGGCAGTGGGACAACATCACAAGCGCTACGCTGTCGTCCGCCCAGTACCCTAACCCCAAGGACGTATCCCGTGGGACCCGCACTCCCGATGGCACACTTTACGTGGCTAGCTACGGCAACGGGCTGCTGGAGTGGAAAGGTCCCGGCAACTTTCGCTTATTCAATCCTACTTCTAGTCTGCCCAACCCCCTACGTAGCGCTATTGCCGATCTTAACTACACGCGGGTAACCGATGTAAAGGCTGATACTGACGGAAAAGTGTGGGTAGTGAACCGTCACCAGGTAGCCGGACAATCGGGCCTGTTCATCTTCGATCCAGCTGCTTCTACTTGGACAACTGTTCCTTATTTCAATGGTAGTGACAACCTGGAGCGACTAGTCCATGACGACGTGGGAGGCGTGTGGGTAACACGGTCCCGCGCTCCGGAGGGTACCACTCTGGGGTTGAATGCATTCAACCTGACTACCAACGAGAACCGCTACTTCGGTGTTACTGATGGGTTGCCTTCCGGAGAGCTGTATGACATTGTGAAAGACCGTAACGGGAATATCTGGGTGGCTACCAAGTTAGGCCCAGCGGTATTCACCGACCCCAGCTCCGCTTTCGACCTTTCGCTAGGGCTAGGCTTTACCACACCTATCGTGCAGCGTGGCGAAGGCACGGGCTTTGCTGCGCTGCGAGACGAGGTAATCCGCGCCATAGCCGTGGATGGGGGCAACCGCAAGTGGTTTGCCACTGACCGGGGCTTGTGGCTCTTCAACGAAGATGGTGATGAAGCCCTGGCTCACTTCACCACCGAAAACAGCCCTTTACCCTCCAATCGGATTGTGGACGTGGAAGTGAATGACAAAACCGGCGAGGTATTCGTGGTAACCGATGCCGGGGTGGTGTCTTACCGCGGGGGCGCTACCGTCACGGAGGGTAAGCCTAGCTGCGCCAGCGTGTTCCCCAACCCAGTTCGCACGGACTTTACGGGTCAGGTAGGTATTTCTGGGCTGGCTAACAACGCCACTGTTAAAATCACGGATGTGGCAGGCCGCCTCGTGTATCAAACCCGCGCCAATGGCGGCACTGTTACCTGGAACCTGGCCGATTACAACGGCCGCCGGGTGCAGTCGGGCGTGTATCTAGTACTGTCATCGGATGCCGACGGAAAGAATGGCTGCGTTAGCAAAGTAGCCGTAGTAGAGCGCTAGAGCTCAATTCTGCCTGAATTTTGCGGCGCGGTGAGGAGTTAATTAGGCCTTTGCATTTGTTCTGCTTTATCAGAGCCGAAGTTTCGGGAGTCCGCCCGCGGGCCTGGGTGCGGGCCATAGCACCGCCCGGCACGCTGCCTTCACCTAAGCCGGCTTATTATTCATCAGTAGCTTTTGCTTCATGCTTATAAAAACCCGTGGTATCGTTCTGAGTTACATGCGCTACCGCGAAACCAGCATCATTGCGCGCATTTACACCGAGCAGTTGGGGCTGCAGAGCTACGTTGTGAACGGAGTGCGCAAGGCCAAACCCCCAGGCCGAATTGCCCTGTTTCAGCCATTCACGCCACTAGAGCTGGTGGCCTACACCTCCCGTAGCGGCGGCCTCACTCGCCTCTCGGAGTACCGGTGCGCCGAGCCGTTCCGCACCCTGCCTTACGATGTACGCAAGAGCAGCATTGCTCTGTTTCTGGCAGAAATTACGGGCCGTGTGCTGCAGGAGGAAGAAAAGAATGAGCCTCTATTTACATTCCTGCACGATTCCATTCTGGCTTTCGACCGGCAGGAGGAAGGCTTTGAGAACTTTGCCTTGGTGTTTCTGCTGGGGCTCAGCCACTACCTAGGTTTCGGCCCCGAAAATGGGGAGCAGATTACTACTCAGGTGGCTTTTGCCTCCGAAGTACCGGGCGGCGCAGTCAGCATTAGCGCTACGGCCATGCGTTTTCAGGAGTTTGAGCAGCATTTTGACGCTTTACTTCGGGGGCCTGCTACCGCTACCGTTCCTAATGGGCGCGTACGCCGGGAGCTGCTGGGCGTGCTGATTCGCTACTACCAGCTCCACGTGGAGCACTTAGGCGACATTCGCTCCCTCGCCGTTCTTTCGGAGGTGCTGGCCGAGCTGTAGGGGAACTACTACCTCTTCCACTTAAACACACGGGCCCGACTCAGTTGCTGAGTCGGGCCCGTGTGTTTAAGTGAGGCATGAGAGCTTCGAGGGGTTATTTTACGCCTATCAGCTCTACATTAAAGCGCAGCACAGAATTCGGCGGAATGTCGGTGCCGGCGCCGCGCGGACCATACGCCAGGCCGGAAGGAATTAGCAGAATGGCTTTGCTACCCTTATTGAGGAGGGCAATGCCCTGGTCCCAGCCGGGAATCACCTGGCCCGTACCCAACGGAAATTCAATGGGCTTATTTCCATTTCGCTCCGAAGAATCGAAAACTTTACCGTTGAGCAACAGACCTTTGTAGAGCACTGAAACGGTTTGTCCCTTCTTGGGCTTGAGGCCCGTGCCGGCCTTGGTCACGACGTAGTATACCCCGCTCGGGGTTTTCAGAGCCTTCAGCTTGTTCTGCTTGAGGTAGGCTAGAATGCGGGCATCGTCCTTTAGTTTCTGCTGGGCAGCCTGCTTTTTAGCTTGCTCCTGGGCCAGCTGCATTTGCCGCTGCACATCCTGCATGGCCTCGGCCTCCGTCTGCACCTTCTCAGCCTTGGCCAGTACCGTCAGCGTTGCGCCCGCCCGCCGCACAAACGGCGGCACCGGCTGGCGAAACGACTTAGCAAAGACCGTATCCACGTTCAGGCGGAACACGCCTGAGTCGCCGGGCTGCAGCAACGACAGTGCTTCCTCAACCCCGCCCGCCTGTCCGCGCCGTATTGTATCCAGGGGCACTCGCACGGGCTGGCCGCCGCCCTGCCGCCGGGAGTGCATCAGCACGGAGTCCGTGGCCGTCCGAAACTCTAGGTGCAGGCTCATGATGCGGCCCACGCGGGCGGCGTAGGTAGGGTCACCGGTAGCAGGCAGGGCCGGGCGCAGCACGTACCGCCCATTTTCCCGGCGGTAAATTCGGTACTCCAGGCCGGAGCGCAGCTTGTTGAAGGGGGCGGGTTCTCCCTGAAAGCTCATCAGACCGGCCGCCATGAAGAGGGCAGAAGCAAGCAGGGGCAAGCGGGATAAAAAAAATTGCATACGGATGGAAAGGAATTCAGCGGCTTAAGATACGGGCTTACGGGCAAGCCGGGGTATGGGGTAGCACCAGATCAGCAGCCGGTTTGCCCAAAACAAACGGCCCAACAGTGCGCTACTATTGGGCCGGTTCTTATTTTATTTTCAACACCTCCAGCTCGAACACCAAGTCAGCATTGGGCGGAATCAGGTAACGCTCCTCGTTGTCCGGGTCGGGACGGCCTTCGGGGCCGTAACCCAGAGCGGCCGGAACCCAGACCCGCGCCCGGCTCCCCTGGGGTAGCAGCAGCAGCACCTCGTCCCAACCCGGCACCACTTCCCCACGGCCCGCCCGCACTTTCAGCGGCCCACCCTGTTTTACTGAAGCGTCGAAAATATGCCCATCCATCAGAAAACCCGTGTAGTGCACGGTCACTTTCTCCCCGGCACGGGCCGCCGGACCAGAGCCCGGCTGTCGAATCAGGTAACGCAGCCCGGAAGGGGTAGTAACGGCCCGCGCCAGCAGGCTGTCGGTGGTAGTGGGTACGGCAACAGGCAAGACCTGCTGAGCCTGCACCCAGAAAGGAGCAATGCTCAGCAGCAAGCCCAGAATGCCAAGGTAGGAGTGCCGCGTAGAAAGGTACACGTTACTGAACGTCAAGAATCTCCATGTCGAAGAGCAGAGGCGTATTCGGGAAAATGGCACCGGAGCCGTTGACGCCATAAGCTAAATACGACGGAATTAGCAGCAACTTCCGGTCGCCCTTGCGCATTTGCAGGGTGGCCGTATTCCAGCCCGTAATAACCCCTCCGGCTTGCCCATTAACGAAGCCGAAGCAACCGCAGGCGGTGCGATTATTACTGGAGGCGTCAAATACCTGCCCGTCGTTGTCAGCGCCAATAAACTTGCCGGTGTACTTGGTAGTCACCTTGTTGCCGGCTTTGATTAGGGGGTTGCTGGTGCTGATCGGCCCGTCGACCAGCGGTACCAAGTAAATTCCCGAAGGTAGGCGAGTGTAGTTGGTGATGCTATGCCGGGTGAGGTAGGCCTGAATGGTGGCGTCGTCCGCTTTTTTCTGATCCTCTTCCTGCTGGCGGACCTGCTTGATATAATCAGGCTCGGTGTTGCAGCTGGTTAGGGCCGGCACGGTAAGGAGCGGCAAAATCAACAGGGAAAGGGCCAGCGCAAACTTCTTCATGGGAAAACGCAAAAGGTAACGGACTACTGCTATTTCGTCCTGTTTTAATTTATTTGATGTCAGCCAGTTCTACGTCAAAACGCAGAATGGAATTTGCCGGAATCGTGCTGACCGCTCTGTTGCCGTAAGCCAACGAAGAGGGAAGCAGCAGAATAGCTTTGCTGCCTTTGTTGAGCAAAGTAAATCCTTCATCCCAGCCGGCTATGACCTGGCCGTTGCCCACCACAAACGAGAATGGACTAGCAGCCGAGGTATTGCTGTCAAACACTTTTCCGTCCAGAGTAGTGCCGGTGTAGCGGGCTGCGGCCGTTTGACCTTTTTTGGCGTTAGCGCCGGTGCCCGGCTGGGTAATGGCTATATATAGCCCGGAGGGCTGACGCTGGAAGCCAGTGAGCTTTTTGTCGGCAATGTATTTCTGAATGGTTGCTTCGTCGCGGGCCGCGTAGTCAATGGTAGTGGCAATGTCCACAACCTCCACATCAAAGCGCAGCACCGTATTGGGCGGAATCGGGCCAGCTCCTACCTCCCGGTAAGCCAGAGCAGAAGGAACCAGGAAAGTAGCTTTGGCGCCCTTGTTCAATAAGGTAAAGCCCTCTTCCCAGGCCGGAATCATGATATTCTGCCCCAAAGGAAAGTCCAGCGAGCTGTAGGAACTAGTGTTGCTGTCAAACACCGTCCCGTTAAGAAAGCTGCCGCTATACTTCGCCGACACTAGCTGGTTTTTTTGAGCGGTTGGTCCGGTACCGGGCTGGGTAATAGCCACGTACAGGCCCGAAGGCTGGCGCTGAAATCCCGTCAGCTTGTTATCGGCAATGTACGTCTGGATGCTAGCCTCGTCGCGAGCGGCGTAATCAGTATTATCTTCCTTCTGGCAAGCGCTGAGCAGCAACATAAACAAGCCCAGTAAGGACAGGGGCAGTTGGGTTAACCGGGAGCGGAAAAAAGCGGTGGACATAGTATGATATAAAAAGGCGGGGTTTGCAACTACTACAAGGTGCTGGGGCGTGGTAGTACGCGGCGAAATCAACCAGAAAACCAATCTGCCCGCACCGAGAGTTGCCTCATCTTTACTTAATGTCGGTTACTTCCACATCAAAGCGCAGTATGGAATGCGCCGGAATAGTGCCCATTGCCCGTCCGGCATAGGCCAAATCAGACGGTATCAGCAGAATGGCTTTGCTACCCTTGTTTAGCAGCGCGAAGCCCTGGTCCCAACCCGCAATAACCTGGCCTTTACCGAGTACAAACGAAAACGAGCCCAACGTACTCATATTGCTGTCAAACACATTTCCGTCGAGGGTAGTGCCCTTGTACTTGGCCGAAACGGTTTGGTCGGCTTTGGCAGTGGCGCCGGTACCAGGCTGGGTAATGGCCACGTACAAGCCCGAGGGCTGACGCTGGAAACCAGTGAGCTTGTTATCAGCAATATAGGCCTGAATGCTGGCCTCGTCGCGAGCAGCGTAGTCGGTGGTATCTTCTTCCTCTTTCTGGCAAGCAGTCAGCAGCAAGGCAAACAGGCTCAACAGCAGGGGTAGCCGGGACAGGTAGGTGCGGAAAAAAGCGGTGTACATACGCAACGGAATAAAAGCGGTGTTGTCAACAAGAGCAAAAAGCCCCTGACCCGGTTGCACCGGACCGGGGGCTTTTCTGGAGGCGTTAACCAGCGGGCTTACTTGCCCTGCTGCTGGCGCTGCATCTCTTCCAGCTGGCGCTGAATGTCAGCGGCGTTAGGCTGGCCAGCAGGAGCTGCCGGCGCGTTTTTCACGTCTACCAGCTCCACGTCAAAACGCAGAATAGCATCGGCAGGAATGTTGGCACCGGCGCCGCGCTGCCCATAGGCCAGGGAAGAAGGAATCAGCAGCACTGCCTTCGAGCCCTTATTGAGCAGGGGAATAGCCTTGTCCCAGCCGGGAATAACCTGGCCCACACCAATCGGGAATTCAATGGGCTTGCCCTGGTTGCCTTTGGCCGAGGAGTCGAACTCCTTGCCGTCGAGCAGGGTGCCTTTGTACTGCACCGATACCACCTGGCCCTGCTTGGGCTTGGGGCCGGTGCCGGGCTGGGTTACAGCTACGTACACACCGGAGGCGTCCTTCTGGGCGTTCAGGCTGTTTTTCTTGATGTAGTCCTGCAGGGTTACGTCGTCCTTCTTGAGCTGCGTTTCGGCGTAGGCTTGCATTTTCTGCTGCTGCTCCACCTGCATTTTCTGCACGTCGGCCATGGCCTCGTCGCGGGTCTGGACTTTGTCCACCTTCACGTACATGGTCATCGTGTTGCCGGCTTTCTTCATGAAGGGCGGCACCGGCTGGCGGAACGACTTCGCAAAGATGGTGTCCACGTTGAAGCGGAACACGGCCGAGTCGCCGGGCTGCAACAGCGAAATAGCTTCTTCCAAACCGCCGCGCTGCTCCTTGCGCACCGAGTCCAGGGGCACACGCACCGGGAAGCCCATCTGCTGCTTGCGCGAGTTAAACAGGATAGAATCCTTGGCCGTGCGGTATTCCACGTGCAAAGCCATGATTTTGCCTACCCGATCTTTGTAGGTAGGATCACCTTCGGCGCTAACCTCGCGGTCATCGTACTTGCCGTTAGTGCCTTTAAAAACTTTGTATTCAATCCCCGATTTCGTCTTGCTGAAATCACCGCCTTTGTTGCAGGAGGCGAGGCCCAGGACGCCGGCAGCGAGGGCCAGGCTCAAAAAGTTGCGTTGAAGGAGCATGAAAGGGTTTAGCGTTAAAACGGAATGTGGGCCCAAGTTACACCGAATTATACCGATGGCGGCGTAATGGCCAGTGGGGCCGTTACCAGTTGGGTTTGATAGTGGGGGAGCAGCCCTAAAAAGCGCTGCACGGTGTCTTCTAAGGGGTCGTGGCTGATGCCGCCAGCAGCGTTGTGGTGGCCACCGCCCTGAAAATGGCGCCGTGAAAACTCGCTCACCGAAAAATCACCTACCGAGCGGAAAGAAATCTTTACTGCCTGGGGCCGGTCGATGAGAATGGCGGCAAACACAATGCCCTCGATGCTGAGCGCAAAGTTGACCAGCCCTTCTGTGTCGCCGGTTTTGGAGTGGTACTGGCGCAGCTCATCGGCCGTAATAGCAATGTAAGCCGTGTTGTACTCGCGCAAAACAGTGAGCTTGTCCTTCAGCACGAAACCCAGGAAACGTAGGCGCTCCTCGGAGTGCGAGTCGTAGATGCGGCGGTGCACGTCTGAGAGGTTGATGCCGGCGCTAAGCAGCTCAGCAATAATCAGGTGCACGTTACGGGAGGTGCTCGGGTGGCGGAAGGAACCCGTGTCGGTCATGATGCCGGCGTATAGGCATTCCCCAATGCCGGTGTCAATCAGGTTCTGGTCGCCCAAGTCCCGGATTACTTCAAACACCAGCTCAGCGGTAGCGGCGGCTTTGGAATTAGAGTAGTCCAAATCGGCGAACTGCTCCGGCTCCTGGTGGTGGTCGATTAGGACCTTGGTGCCGGGGGCGTTCCGAATGTATTCGCCCAGCTCGTTGATGCGGCCTAGGCAGGAGAAGTCGAGGCAGAAGAGCACCTCAGCCGTCCCGATGATGTCGCGGACCTGCGCGTCGTTTTCACGTGGCTCATACACAACTACTTCGTCGTTGCCGGGCATCCAGGCCAGGAAGTTCGGGTAGTCCGAAGGCGTCACGACCGTAACGGAGTGGCCCTTCTTGCGCAGGTACCCGGCCAGCCCAGCGACGAGCCCAGGGCGTCAGCGTCGGGCTTGTGGTGGGTAGTAATGAAAATCTGTCGGGGTTGCGCCAGCAGCTCCTTCAGCTCAGATATTGTGGACATTGCCTACGGGGTAGGTGACTGAATTTCGGTCGATTAGGCCGCGTACAAAGGCGGCAAAAGTCGTAAATAATCTGGGTTCCAACAAAACACCTTTTGGAAAGGTGCGTTTAAGGCGGTCTATGCGCCCTGGAATAGCAAGACACTTTTGTGGAATGCTTCAGTTCCACCTCGCAATGCCGGCTAAACCCGCTACTTTTGCCCCCGCAAACAGGCAGTGCCTCGCGCGCAGAACTCATTTCAACCCCCAACCATACGACAGAGCCCATGGCCACGAACCGCACGTTCACGATGATTAAGCCCGATGCTACCCAGGAAAACCACATTGGTGGCATCCTGAGCATGATTGAGGAAGGCGGCTTCCGCATCGTTAGCCTGAAGAAAGTACTGCTGACTCCCGAGCGCGCCGGCCAGTTTTACGAAGTACACAAGGAGCGTCCTTTCTACGGCGACCTGGTTAAATACATGTCTTCGGGCCCCATTGTAGCGGCTATTCTGGAGAAAGACAACGCCGTAGCTGACTTCCGTACCCTGATTGGTGCTACCAACCCTGCCCAGGCTGCCGAAGGTACCATTCGGAAAAAGTACGCCAAAAGCATTGAAGCCAACGCCGTGCACGGCTCGGATTCCGACGAAAACGCCCAGATCGAAGGCAACTTCTTCTTCACCGCTGACGAGCAATTCTAAGCTTTTTTGCCGCCTGCTCGCTAGTAAGTCAGTGAACGACTTCTATCTTAGCGAAAAGAACAAAAAAACCGCCTCACAATGCTGTGAAGCGGTTTTTTTGTGTGCTACAAACAGACTGTTTATAGACTAGATTTATACCAATTTAAAACTTAAAGGCGAGGAGGCTAGCGGCTGAAACCAATACGGTTCCCATTTACAGTCGTCTCGAAGATGGGAGCGTCACGGTTGTAAATGTCGGCTAAGGCTAGGGGGGTAGTAACGGGCTCCATTTGCCCTAAGGAGGCCGCTAAGGCCTGGGCCTTTTCTTGCACTAGCGGCTGGAAGTGATACGCGGCTATCAGGCGGCCCTTGCGCAGCAAAGCATTGTCAATCCGGGCCAGATCGGTGTTAAACGTGCACACAATCTGGATGTGGAAGCAGTCGGCCAGTAAGCCATCCGAGAGGTTAAGCAAGTTGCTAACGGCGCTACTACCGCGGCCCCCGTCGCGCTTGAGCAGGAGTTCTTCCGCATCCTCAATGAGCAGCACGGAGTTGGTATTGTCGTGTAGCAGATTGATGAATTCTGGATCGGCGATGCGCGGAGCCAGGTTAGGCGGAATGAACAGCTTGGGCTTGTCGGTGAGGCCGCACAGGTGGCGGATGTAGCTGGTTTTGCCCGTACCCGGTTGCCCATGCAGAATCACGATGCCTTTGTCCTGGGGCTGGCGCAGGCGCTGCACGATGGTTTCGTGGGCCTGCAATAGGTCATCGTTGTAGTGCGTGGCCAAGTCCAGCTCCGGAATCTTGATGCTCAGGGGCGTAAACTCCAGGTCGTTGAATGCTAGGCGCAGCACATGAATGCGGTGGCGCTCCTGCTCGCCCGCATCGAGCAAGCTGGTAAGCACCTTAGTTACGCGCTCCAGCTCCTGCCGGTCGGTGTCAGGGGAATAAAACACGAAGGCGCCTCGGTCGCCGTAGCCGCTCCGGTCGCCGAAAAGCAGCAGTAGCTCCGGCGCCAGCAGCAGGGCCGTCGTTAATACCTCCGGCCCTTCGCCTGCCTTCTCATACGACTGGGTGTGGGCTACTAGGGAAGCTTCTAAGTTATAGAGAGTACCTAGCTCCGTGAGCAGGGTTTGACGGTCAGCCTTTCCGGAAAGCTGAAAGTTCAGGCGGCGCGGCAGCTTGCCGTAGCGCTGGTAGAAATAACGAACGGGCTGAAAGTAGAAGGCTGTGTCAAACATTGACTCCAGACCTGATACCATGGCGGGGGAGGGGGCGCGGTAGCTTGTTTTTCCAAAGTAGTGCGAGGCTTTCCGCATAGATAGGCAATTAGGGGCGAATTGGCAGGATAAAGCAGCCAGATATATGCCCGACGAACTTCTCTATAACTAGTTGAACAGGTTGAAACAAACGCAAAAAGCCCGACGGAAAGATACCGCCGGGGCTTTTGTGCTGAAAAAGAAGGCTGACTTACTCCACCGCGAGTAGGGGCTCGGCGTGGGTAGCCTCAACTTCCTGCGAGCTGTGTTTGTGCTTGAACAGGATGACAAATAGCACGGCAATAACCAGCGCGTAGGCCGCAAAGGTCAGCCAGATGCTATGCCAGTCCTTGGTTTGGTCAACGGGGTTGGTGAAGTACTTCTCAATGACGATGCCGCTGACGGAGGAGCCCAGCACCGCCCCGAAGCCGTTGGTCATCATCATGAACAGACCCTGGGCGCTGGCCCGAATGGAGGAAGCCGTCTGGGTTTCTACGAATAGTGAACCGGAGATATTAAAGAAGTCGAAGGCCATGCCGTACACGATACACGAGAGGATGATCAGCCAGATGCCGGGGTGGTCGGGCGTGCCATAAGCCAGCAGGCCGAAGCGTAACACCCAGGCAATCATGCTGAACAGCATTACTTGTTTAATACCGAAACGACGCAGAAAAAACGGAATGGCCAGGATGAACAGCGTTTCCGAAATCTGGGAGATGGACATGATTACGGCCGGGTACTTCACGGCAAATGTATCCTGGTAGGCCGGCACCTTGTCAAAATCGTGCAGGAACGTGTCGCCGTAAGCGTTGGTGAGCTGCAGGGCGGCGCCTAGCAGCAGCGCGAACAAAAAGAACGTGAGCATCTTCGTATCGCGCAGCAAAGCAAACGACTTCAACCCCAACGCATCAACCAAAGAACGGCTCGGAGTACCCTTGGATGGCGGCGGGCAGGCGGGCAGCGTGAACGAGTACAAACCAAGGGCAAAAGCCGCCGCGGCTGCTACGTAAAACTGATTAGCCGACTTCTCGAAGCCCAGCCCGCTTACTGTCCACATGGCCGCAATAAAGCCAATGGTACCCCACACCCGGATGGGGGGTAGTCCTTCACCACATCCAGCCCCTCGCGCTTGAGCACCGAATAAGAGACGGCAATAGAGAGAGAGAGCGTGGGCATGTAGAAAATCATATTCAACTGCATTACCCATTTCAGTTGATCCGGGTCGTCGATCAACGGAATGAAGCATAGTACTATCCCACCCAGAATATGCAGGATGCCATAGAGCTTCTCGGCATTCACATACTTATCGGCGATGATGCCCATGATGGAGGGCATAAAAATAGAAGCAACACCCATCGTGGCGAATACGGCACCGAACTTTCCTCCTGGCCACTGCTTGGTCTGAAACCAGTACGCTCCAATGGTAATCAGCCACGAGCCCCAGATGAAAAACTGTAGAAAGCTCAGGATAATGAGACGCAGCTTGGTACTCATGCAAATGCCGTTGAGAAAGGAAGGGGAACAGAATTTTGAACCTAAAGATACAAGAAATCCGTCCGGTGAAATGGGCAGGTAAGTTCCAGCGCGGGCAAAACTAGCGGCTCAGCAAATTCAGCCTGAGGCTACAGGATTTGGGCCGCTGAACCGATAGTAAAGCCCGTGTTGGCTCCCAGCAGCCGTAGTGGACGAGGCTAAGCCAAAAAAGAAAGGCTACCGAAGTGGTAGCCTTTCCAGATACAGCAGAAAACGCAGCAATTACGCTACCTCCGAGAAGCGGCGGTTTACTTCGTCCCAGTTAATGGCGTTGTAGAAGGCCGCAATGTAGTCGGGGCGGCGGTTCTGATACTTAAGGTAGTAGGCGTGCTCCCACACATCCAGGCCCAGTACCGGAGTGCCTTTGCAACCGGAATCGGGCATCAGGGGGTTGTCCTGGTTGGGAGTGGAGCAGATTTGCACCGAGCCATCGGCCTGCTTGCAGAGCCAGGCCCAGCCGGAGCCGAAACGGGTAGTAGCGGCCTTCGTGAATTCTTCCTTGAACTTCTCGTAGCTGCCGAACGCCTTGGTAATAGCTTCGCCGATGGGGCCAGTAGGCTCTCCGCCACCGTTGGGACCCAGGATGGTCCAGAACAAGGAGTGGTTCCAGTGACCCCCACCGTTGTTGCGCACGGCGGCCGGTGCGGCGGCAATGTTATGCATCAGCTCTTCCAGGCTTTTGCCTTCCAACTCGGTGCCAGCAATGGCATTGTTGAGGTTGGTAACGTAGGCTTGGTGGTGCTTGGTATGGTGAATTTCCATGGTTTGCGCATCAATTTGCGGCTCCAGGGCATCGTAGGCGTAAGGCAGTTGGGGCAGTTCGAAGGCCATAACAGAAGGGGTTGATTGGTGGAAAGAGGAAGGGACGCATCCGCTCCGGGGTACTTGCAGCTATAACCGCCGCGGTGGCCTCAGGGTTACGGAAGCGGCCAAAAGTAGACTATTTCCGCTTTTGCACGAAGAACTCCCGCATCAACTCTTCGCTCTCGTTGCTCAGGATGCCGCTCACTAGCTCAGCCCGGGGGTGCAGCAGGTTGCCGTGGCGCCGAAACCCAAACTTCGGCTCCGAGGCCCCATACACTACCCGCCGCACCTGCGACCAGGCCGTGGCACCGGCGCACATCACGCAGGGCTCCACGGTCACGTACAAGGTGCAGTCGGTGAGGTATTTGTTGCCCAGGTGGTTGGCGGCGGCCGTGAGGGCCAGCATTTCGGCGTGGGCCGTCACGTCCTGGAGCTTCTCGGTTTGGTTGTAGGCCCGGGCAATAATGCGCTTATCCAGCACGACTACCGCCCCAATCGGAATTTCCTCTTCTTCAAAAGCGTAGCGCGCCTGCTTGAGCGCCTCCCGCATGTAATGCTCGTCGGAATAAAGCGAAAGGGTCATAGGCGGTGAGATAGTGAGCTGGTGAACTAGTGAGTTTGATGTTCGGCTGGTTTCAAGGGTACAAATAGAACATCAAACTCACTAGTGCACCAGCTCACCATCTCACTTCATCGTCACGCTGCTCATTACGGCCTTGGCAATGGGCTGCCACTGGGCTTGTTCTTCGGCGGGGGCTACAAAGGTGAAAACGAACAACTGGTCGCCTTCGATGGCGTACTGCACGAACTGGTACTTACGGATGGGGGCCAGGTTGCCCCCGCGGCGGTTGTCCGTAACCGTCGATACAAACTCCAGGGCCACGTAGTCGCGCTTGTTTACCGTGCGGATATCTTCCTGCAGGAACTGCACTTTCGAGTACATATTCTGGATGCTGGCCTTGTAAATTTTCAGCAGCAGAGCGTAGTCGCGGTTGCTGAAGGTGGTCGGCTTCTGGGCTACGCTTAGGTCGATGCGGCCGCTGGGGTTGCTGAACACGGCCAGGGGCTTGCGAGCGGCCGGATACTTGGCGGCAATACCATCGTCGGGCAGAGCCGCAAAGCCCTCAGGCACTCCCAGGGTAATATTCTGGCCAATGGGAGTTTTTTTCAGCTTGGGGCCAGCAAAGGCCACCAGGGCTCCGAATACGAGCAGTAAGGAGGCAAGGCGGAAAAATCGGGGCGTCATCATCATCAAGGGAAGAAAGGAGGTAGAAGCCGTGCCCCAGCGGGACGGGAGCGGCAAACGATACCTTGCAAATGCAAAGCTCCGAAGCCACAACGACTTCGGAGCGCAAAAAAATCTGCTACGCGCACAGCATAGCCAAAACGAATCCGGGCAATCCGACCAATCCGTTTAATCTGTGGTTTAGCGGCGCTTTTTCGAAACCGACACCGACGGGTACTTGATGCTCACTTTCTTCCAGTACACGTAGTTGCCGGTTTTGGCTTCAATCAGGTAGGTGCCCGCCGGAATGCGGCCCAGGTCCACTGGCTCGCCGGTATTGTTCTGCGGGTCGAGCTCGGTAGTGTACACGGGCTGCTTTTTATAGTTGGTCATCACCAGCGTGCCGGGTTTGGTGAACTGCTGGGTGAAGCTGAGCATGATGCTCTGCCCGCTGGATGAAGGAAATACGTCGATGCCCGAAAGGGTTTCTACCCGCTTGATGGGGCCGTTCAGGGTTACGGGCTCCACCTCCGATTTCGTCTTGATTTCCGTGCCGTTGTCGGACTTGGTTTTGGTTTTAACCTTGGTCTGGGCCTGAGCAGCGGAGAAAGACAAGAGCGTAGCGGCCAGGGCGAGCAGAACGGGGCGTTTCATATGGGTAAAAGAAGGTTGTGGCACGTGGAAAATGGTTGGTATGGGGTAGTTTGCATACTCCGTGCCGGATTTGGGCCGGGCCTGCAAAAAAGGAGCCTCTATCTGGTAAATCCTAGTTTTCCTCAACTATAGCCCCGGTAAGTCCCGTTCCCAAGTCGAGGTTTTTTCAGCATTCGACTGATTTTCCTGCCTACCTTCGCCCTATTATAGAACTCAGAGCTGAGAAGTCAGAAGTGAGAAAAGCGAACCTTAATGGGGCTTGCTTATTCCCTTTCTTCTCGGTTCTAGGCTCTCACTTCTCAGTTGTACCTCATGCTCCGGACTCACACCTGCGGCGAATTGCGCCCCGAACACATTGGTTTAACCGTTACGCTCTGCGGCTGGGTTCAGCGCACCCGCGACAAAGGCGGCATCCTGTGGGTTGACCTGCGCGACCGGTACGGCCTCACGCAGCTGGCCCTGGAAGAAGGGGTAGAAACCGCCGAGGTGCGCGAGCAGGCTCGGCAGCTGGGCCGCGAGTTTGTGCTGGCCGTTACGGGCCGGGTGGCCGAGCGTCACTCCAAAAACGACAAGATGCCCACCGGGAACATTGAAATTCGGGTGGAGAAGCTGGAGGTGCTGAACCCAGCCAAGTTGCCGCCCTTCCTGATCGAGGACGACACCGACGGCGGCGACGACCTGCGGATGAAGTACCGCTACCTCGATTTGCGCCGCTCACCCGTGCGCCAGAACCTGATGCTGCGCCACCGCGTGGCCCAAGCTACCCGCCGCTACCTCGACGGGCAGGAGTTCATCGAGGTAGAAACGCCCGTGCTCATCAAAAGCACTCCGGAAGGCGCCCGCGACTTCGTGGTGCCTTCGCGCATGAATGCCGGCGAGTTCTACGCCCTGCCCCAGAGCCCCCAAACGTTCAAGCAGTTGCTGATGGTGTCAGGTTTCGACCGGTACTTCCAGATCGTGAAGTGCTTCCGCGACGAAGATCTGCGCGCCGACCGCCAGCCCGAATTCACGCAGATTGACTGCGAAATGTCGTTTGTGGAGCAGGAAGACATTCTGAACACCTTTGAGGGCCTGGTACAGTACCTTTTCCGGGAGGTGAAAAACCTGGAAATCGGCCAGCTGCCCCGCATGACGTACGCCGACGCCATGCGCTACTACGGCAACGACAAGCCCGATACACGCTTTGAAATGCGCTTCGTGGAGCTGAACGAGGTAGTAAAAGGTTATGGCTTCCCGGTGTTTGAAGCCGCCGGGCTGGTAGTGGGCATCAACGCTACCGGCGCCGCCAGCTATACCCGCAAGCAGCTTGATGAGCTGACTGAGTACGTGAAGCGCCCCCAGATTGGCGCGACCGGCCTCGTGTACGCCCGCGTGGAAGCCGATGGCTCCGTGAAGTCGTCGGTGGATAAGTTTTACTCCCAGGAAGTGCTGCAGCAGTGGAAAGCGGCCTTCAACGCCCAGCCCGGCGACTTGCTGCTGGTGCTGGCCGGTGAGCCGAATAAAACCCGCAAAGCCCTTTCGGAACTGCGCCTGGAAATGGGCCAACGCCTCGGCCTGCGCGACAAGGACACCTTCTCGGCTTTGTGGGTAGTCGATTTCCCGCTGCTGGAATACAATGAGGAAGAAGGCCGTTACTTCGCCATGCACCACCCCTTCACCTCGCCCAAACCCGAAGACGTAGCCCTGCTCGACTCGCCCGAAACCATCGGGGAAGTGCGCGCCAACGCCTACGACATGGTTATTAACGGGGTGGAGGTAGGGGGCGGCTCCATTCGCATCCACGACCGCGCGGTGCAGGCCCGTATGTTCTCGTTGCTAGGTTTCTCCGATGAAGAAGCCAAAGCGCAGTTCGGTTTCCTACTCGACGCTTTCGAGTACGGCGCCCCGCCCCACGGCGGCATCGCCTTCGGCTTCGACCGTCTCTGCAGCCTCTTCGGCGGCGCCGACTCCATCCGTGACTTCATTGCCTTCCCGAAAAACAACTCTGGCCGCGACGTCATGATTGACTCGCCCTCGCCCATTTCAGATGCTCAATTAAAGGAACTGAGCATTGCTACGGCGGTTGTTGGGAAGTAAATAATCGTAACGCGACGTTCCACCTCTGCGCACGGTCGCACCACATGCAGTTTACCCGATGGTATTGCTGTGTGGCGCGAACGTGCGGGGAGGTGGAACGTCGCGTTATAAGTAGTGGCGCCGAAGTGTGTTCCGGCATAATTCCACACGCTGGTACCAGCTTAAGGACATAGTTACTATAGCTCGTTTGCTCCAAGAATTGCATTGGGATGAGTGCTACAGCGACGAAGCGTGGCATACACTGAATGTAGAATTAGGCTTCGGCAGGTGCAGGATACTTTACAAGCATTCTTCTATCGAAAGCAAGCTGATAGTAGGGTATTTGGGCTAGATAGTACTGCTAAGTTTCTGATGCTCAAGGAAAGGCGACGGGCTTTTGGTGCAAGCAGTTGGTGTAAGATTTAATCATTTTACGTAATTATTGTTATAAATAATTGTACTTTGTGTCATGTTGGACTGTAAGGGAATGGATTATTATGGAACACACCGTAACGCACACTTCACAAGTATTTTTCACCAGTAAGGTTGTAGATCGGCTGGCCGAGCAAACTCAGGAAAGCCAAGCTGGTATTTGGGTGGCTTTGGGCCAAATAGTCCCGACGGTGGTACACGCGCTGGTAGGGCGCATCAGTGGTCCTGATGGACCCGAAGCAGTGTGGAAGCTGAGCCGGGAAGCCTACGGTGCCAACGTGCCCGAAACCATCTTGGAGCCAGGCCAGGAGGCGTGGCTGCAACGGGGCGAGGCCCTAATGCGGGGTCTCATGGGGGAATCCTACAACATAACCAGCCTGCGAATAGCTTCTGCTGCCAACATCAACTCATCGGCGGTACACCACTTGTTCAGCGTGGCTGCGGTAGCGGCACTAGGCGTAGCCGGCGAGTACAGCCAGGAACAGAAGTTTGATGTGACGGGACTGGCGCAGTGGTTGCAACAGGATGAGGCCACGTTTCGCCGGCTGCTGCTGGCCGGAGGCACCCGCCTGCCTACCCCCACCGAAACCGGCCGGGAGCTTACTCCATTACCAGAAGTAGCCCTGGGAGTAGGCACCGAAATGGCAACTACTGCCGGCTCCTGGGCCGCGGTAGGCGGGGGCCGCACGTTTACGCCCGCACCGCCTGCGCCCTCCGCTGCTACCCAAATTGCCAGCCAGCCGTGGGTATGGGGCGTGCTTTTACTGACGGCAGTTGGCCTGGGCTACTTCTTTGGTCATGACTCCGGAGAGAATCCGCAGAACGGCGCCACGGCGGGGCTGGTACCTACCAGCACGGCAACGGCTAGCGCACCCGCTAAGGCTGCTACATCTGGCCGCTATGACCCCATCAATGATAAGTACATCTATGACACGGGGCAGCCTCTGATTTTACGGCTAGCTGATGGTACCACCCAAAAAGTAGGAGCCAGCTCCACAGAAAACCGCCTCTACACCTTCCTGGCCGACCCCCGCATGCAGGTTGACTCCGTGAACCGCACCAACGGGTGGATCAACTTCGACCGGGTGTACTTTGAGACGGCCCAGACCACGCTCACCGATGAATCGTATCAGCAACTGCGCAACGTAGCCAGCATCCTGAAAACCTTTCCTAATTCAGTCGTGAAGATTGGCGGCTACTCTGACAGTACCGGTAACGCCCTCAAAAACTTCCGGCTAAGTGAGGAGCGGGCAAAAACTGCCATGCTAGTGCTGGCCAGCGAGGGCGTAGACCTGAACCGCCTGCAAGCCAAAGGCTACGGGAGCAAGTACTTTGTTACACCCAACAATACCGCCGAGGGCCGGGCTCTAAACCGGCGCATCAGCATTCGGGTAGTGAAGAAGTAACAATCGACAGCACATAAAAAAAGCGCGGCCTTGGGCTGCGCTTTTTTTATGTGCTGTCGATTGTTACGCTACGGCGCTTATAAGATGCCACTCACCAGGCCCGGCAGTACGCCGAGTACTACCGTTAGCAAGGCCAGCAGCAGCAGGGCCGCCGACTGGAATGCGCTAACCGGCACTGGCTCGGCGGTGGTAGCATCAGGGTCGTTCATGTACATGGCAATAATGGGCCGCAGGTAGTAGTAGATGCTAACCATTGACATCACCACGGCGAACACCACGAGGCCAATGTAGCCATTCTCTACGGCGGCCGAGAACACGAAGAATTTACCGAAGAAGCCACCCGTAAGCGGAATTCCAGCCAACGACAGCATGGCCACCGTCAATACAAAGGCCAGCAGCGGGTTGGTTTTGGCCAGGCCATTCAGGCCGTTATAGTCCTCGCGCATACGCACATCAGCCACCAACTTGAGTACCCCGAAAGCGGCCACAGTAGCTACGGAGTAAGCTAGGGAGTAGAAGAAAACGCCGTTAGCGGAAGCTCCTTCCAATTGTCCGTTGAAAGCCACCAGGCCAATCAGCAGGTAGCCAGCGTGCGATACGCTAGAGTAGGCCAGCATCCGCTTGATGCTGGTTTGGGCTACGGCTCCCACGTTGCCAATTAGCAAGGTGAGTACGCACATGGCCGTGAGGGTAGGCAGCCACAGACCTTGGGCCGTAGCGGCCGGGAAGGCCTGCACCAGTAGCTTCAGGAAGGCCGCAAAGCCCGCCGTCTTCACCACCGTGCTCATGAAAGCCGCGAAAAAGGTAGGCGTGCCCTCGTACACATCGGGGGTCCAGAAGTGGAAGGGCGCGGCCGATACTTTGAAGCCGATGCCAATCAGCATGAGCAGCATGCCGATGTAGAGCATAGGCGTGAGCGAGGCATTGACGGGGTTCTGTACCGCAAAGCTGATGTCGCGCAGCACGAAAGTACCAGTGGCACCGTACACCAGGGCCATGCCAAAGAGTAGAATGCCGGTGGCGAAGGCTCCCATCAGGAAGTACTTTAGGGCCGCTTCGTTGGAACGCAGGTTGCGCTTATCGGAACCCGCCAACACGTACATAGCAATACTCAGGGTTTCAATCCCTAGGAACAGCATTAGCAGATGGTTATATGACACCATCATGATGGCGCCCACTAGCGAGAAAAGCAGCAGGGAGTAGTACTCCGCAAGGTTAGCTTCGCCGTCGTGCACGTACTTCTGAGAGAAGGGTAGCAGCAGCAGGGCCGTTAGGACTACAATTCCGGTGAAGGCTACCGAGAAGTTGTCGACAACCAGCATGTCGTTAAAAAACGACTCTGTAGTGCCCCAGTCCAGGAAATTTACCCCGAATACCACGGCCAGCATGAGCATGGCCGCAGGTAGCAGCAACCGGTTGGAGCGGCGAAACCCGAGAAACAGGTTGCCTAGGCCCAGAACGGAAAGTAGAATGATTGAATACATTAGCGTAGGAGGGAGTTGCCACGGCGGAAGCCGCCGCGGACTACCGTCAGTTTAGCGTTTTACTACCTCGTTCAGAATGCTCAGTACGCTGCCTTCCGACAGGTGCAGGAAGGTGTTCGGGAACAAGCCAATCCAGAATACCAGCACGATAAGTGGCACCAGCAAGGCTAGTTCCGCGCCGGTCAGGTCAGTGAAGGTAGCGGTGAAAGAGGAATCCGGGCCCAGCATCACGCGCTGGAACATGCGTAGCAAGTACACCGCGCCCAGAATGATGGTCACGCCGGCCACGGCGCCCATCCAGGCATTGTACTGGTACACGCCGGCCAGCAGCAGAAATTCACCGACGAATCCATTGGTCAGAGGCAGGGCCACGGTACCGAGCAGCAACACCAGGAAGCACACCGTAAGCACCGGCGCCTGGCGGGTTAGGCCACCCAGGTCGGCAATGCTGCGAGTGCCGGTGCGGCGCTCAATGGCATCGGCAATGAAGAACATACCTACTACGTTTACGCCGTGGGCCAGCATCTGAATGCTAGCGCCCTGCAAGCCCATTTGCGTCAGCGAAAACACGCCGGCAATCATCAGCCCTACGTGCGAGAGGGAGGAGTACGCAATCAGGCGCTTCACGTCCTGCTGACGGATGGCAATGATGGCTCCGTAAATAATACCGATAACGGCCAGGATGAGCACCAGATTCTGCCACCGATCGACGCCCAGGGGTACCACGGGCAGCAGCCAGCGCATGCAACCGTAAATACCCATCTTCAGCATAATGCCCGACAGGAGCATGGTAGCCGGTGCGGGGCTTCGGTGTAGGTGTCGGGTTGCCAGGTGTGGAAGGGGAAGATGGGCATCTTCACGGCGAAGGCCGCAAAAATCAGCCAGAACAGCCAGGCCTGGGTTTCAGCGGGCAGGTTCAGGTTGTAGAAGGAAGCTAGGTCGGAATTATGTGCCGCTAGGCCATTGGCGGCGGGGCCAGTCTGGAAGTAGAGGTACACGAAGCCGGCCAGCATGAACAAGGAACCGACGATGGTATACAAGAAAAACTTAAACGTGACCTTGGCCCGATTCGCGCCGCCCCATACACCGGCCAGGAAGTAAATCGGAATGAGGGCTACCTCCCAGAAGAAGTAGAACAGAAACGCATCCTGAGCGGTAAAGACGCCAATCAGGCCGGTTTCCATAAACAAGACCAGGGCGTAGAACACCGACTCGTTCTCGAAGTTGCGGCGGAAAGCGGCCAGCAGAATAATTGGCACCAGGAAAGCCGTCAGTAGCACCAGCAGCAAACTCAGACCATCCATGCCCACGTGGAAGTTGATGCCCGCGGAGGCAATCCAAGGTAGGTTCAGCGAGAACTGACCGGAGTTGTTGGCGTTGAAGATGAAGGCCGCGTAGGCCGCCAACACAAATTCAACCAGCGCCGCGCCAAAGGCCGCGACCCGGGCCGTGCGCCCTTTGAAGAAGTGCAGCAACAGAGCGGCCGCCACGGGCCAGAGTAGGAGAAGGACAGTCAGCATTAGCTAATCAGGTTGTTCTTTTGACGCCAAAAGCCGTGTGAAGCGGCAGCTTCCCGATCAGCAGGCGACAGTTTGAGCGCAAGATGAAGAGCGTAGAACCACCCGATGATGGTCCAGCCCAAAAGCAGATTCAGGAAGAATATGGTCCGACCGTTCTGCTGGTCACGACCGAAAAGGGCGGGCATTAAGTAGCACGTCAGCATGAACAAGGCTCCGGTGGAGGAAAAGCCTGGTTCGAGTATATCTGCTAGGAGTAATGCGCCCTGCATGTACCTAAAACTTCACGTAGTTCAAGGCCAGCACCAGCACAATGCCTACTACCATCAAGATGAGGTAGGTTTCCACGGAACCAGTTTGCACGTAGCGCAGTAGTTGCCCACCGCCCATGGTCAGGCGGCCGAAGCCGTTCACTACCGGGTCAATGATGCCATTTTCCACGTAGCGGTAGAGCCCGCGCGAGAGGCCCATGATGGGGCGCACGAACAAGGTATTGTACAGCTCGTCGATGTAGTACTTGTGGTAAACCACATTTTCCGGGGCCGAACGGTGGGCCTCATCTTCGGCGGGGCGCACGCCACGGCTTACGTACTGCACGTAGGCGAAGATGATACCCAGTACGCCGGCTCCCACCGAAAGGCCGATGAGCATGTACTCGGTGGCGTGGTCGACTTCAACTCCGAATGCTTCGGGGTTTAGCTGTTTAGAGTAAGTAAAGAGAGGTGCGAGGTAATTAGCGAGGTAGCCGTTGCCTTCGCCCAGCAGCAGTGGCGCATTCATAAAACCACCCACAGCAGCCAGAATAGCCAGCACGATGAGCGGTAGCGTCATAGAAGCCGGCGACTCGTGCAGGTGGTGCTTCTGCTCCTCCGTGCCGCGGAACTCACCGAAGAAAGTCAGGAACAGCAACCGGAACATGTAGAAAGCCGTCAGGAAAGCCGTAAATAGGCCTACCGCGTACAGGGCCTTGCTGTG
This sequence comes from Hymenobacter sp. 5516J-16, assembly GCF_022919335.1. Classification (NCBI taxonomy): domain Bacteria; kingdom Pseudomonadati; phylum Bacteroidota; class Cytophagia; order Cytophagales; family Hymenobacteraceae; genus Hymenobacter; species Hymenobacter sp. 5516J-16. Next base: position 2,992,488 of record NZ_CP095058.1, read on the forward strand.
CTGGTAGGCGTGCAGCAGAATTTCATCTTTGGAGAAGAAGCCCGAGAAGGGTGGGATGCCGGCAATGGCTAGGCAGCCAATCAGGAAGGTGATAAACGTAATGGGCAGCGCCTTACGCAAACCGCCCATGCGGCGCATGTCCTGCTCGTTGCTCATGGCGTGAATCACGGAGCCCGCGCCCAGGAACATCAGGGCCTTGAAGAAGGCGTGCGTCAGGACGTGGAACAGGGAAGTGCTGTAGCCCATAACGCCCAGAGCCAAGAACATATAGCCCAGCTGCGAAACGGTGGAATAGGCCAGTACTTTCTTGATATCGTTCTGGGCCAGCCCGATGGTAGCGGCGAACAGGGCCGTGGCGGCCCCAATAATGGCAATGATTTCGAGTGTATCGGGGGCCAGCGTGAACAGCACGTTGGCGCGCAGAATCATGTAAATGCCCGCCGTAACCATGGTAGCGGCGTGAATCAGGGCCGATACGGGGGTAGGGCCTGCCATGGCGTCGGGCAGCCAGGTATAGAGCGGCAGCTGGGCCGATTTACCAGTGGCGCCCACGAAAAGCAGCAGGGTAATCACCGTGACGATGCTCACGGTGTAGGGACCAAACTGGCCCAAATGCGCCTTCTGAAATACCTCCCCAAACTGCACTGAGTTGAAGGTGAGGTAGATCAGGAAAATGCCCAACAGAAAGCCCAAGTCACCGATGCGGTTGATAATGAAGGCTTTCTTGGCGGCGTTGTTGTAGTTGTGGTTCTTGTTCCAGAAGCCGATCAGCAGGTAGGAGCAGAGCCCCACGCCTTCCCAGCCGATAAACAGAATCACGAAGTTAGCCCCCAGCACCAGCACCAACATGCTGAACACGAACAGATTCAGGAAGCTAAAGAACTTGCCCACGTTCTCGTCGTGGTGCATGTAACCGATGCTGTAGACGTGAATTAGGAATCCTACGCCCGTTACCAGCAGCAGCATAATCAGGCTGAGCTGATCAATCTGGTAGGAAAACGGAATCTGCAGGGAGCCTACCGAAATCCAGTCGAAGAGCGTGACGGTGTACTGGTACTGAAAATTCAGGAACAGGAACACGGAAATAGCAAAGGAGCCGAGTACAGCCGCCGAGCTAATCAGGCCGGCTACTGTGCCAGAAAGCCGCCGGTTTAGCAGCCCGTTGATGAGAAAACCCAGAAACGGCAGCAGCGGAATCAGCACGTACAGAAAAGTGGCGTACGGGGCGCTGGCAGCGGGTAATACTTGTTCTTGCATATGAATGGGGTCTTGGGGCCTAGGGCTCAACGGCTTGGCTTGCATTGGCTACTTCCGTTCAACAGAAAAGCCGGGCATCCAAGGCCTTAAGCTCTTGAGGCTCAAACCTAGAACTTCAGTCGGTTAAGCAGATTAACGTCGGTGTTTTGCAGGTTGCGGTAAATCATCACAATAATGGCCAGGCCCACGGCTACTTCCGCGGCGGCCACAGCCATGATGAAAAACACAAAAATCTGCCCGTTCGCGTCGGCCCGGTAGGCTGAAAAAGCCGTCAGCAGCACATTCACGGCATTGAGCATCAGCTCCACGCACATAAAGATGATAATGGCATTTCGGCGGGTTAGTACTCCGAGCACCCCAATGGAAAACAAGGCGGTGGCAAAGAAAACGTAGTACTGAAGGGGTACCGTTTGGATGACCTGCGGTATGTTCTGGTCCATGCGGGAAGGCTGACGGCGAAAGGACGCCCGAACTATAGAGGAGTTCAGGACAACTAGCCGGCAAAGGTATCCTGAAAATTGGAAAACGCCACGGCAAAATCTGACCCTTTCTGGGCTGGCGCGAGGCGAAGATTCGCTGCCGGCGGGGCGCCGGATGGGGCTGGGCAGCTAGTAACGGTAGTTTTCATTTCCCGCCTGAACCCCATCTTTGCAGGCCGGGCCGCTGGCGCCCGTTTCCTACCTTCGTATCCTCACCCCAATTTTCTACCCGCATGAGCATTACCATTGGCAGCCTGACCGAGTTGTTGCAGTACGAAGGACAAGAGCTGGGAATCTCGCCCTACCACCGCATCACGCAGGAGCAAATCAACCAGTTTGCGGCCGCCACGCTCGATTTTCAGTGGATTCATTTGGATGCTGAGCGCGCTAAAACGGAGTCGCCTTTCGGGGCTACCATTGCCCACGGCTACCTCACGGTAGCTTTGCTGCCCTACCTCTGGAACCAGATTGTAGCCATTGAGAACCTGAAGATGCAGGTCAACTACGAAATCGAGAGCCTACGCTTCAACCAAGCTGTAACGGTGGATAGCCAGGTGCAGCTGCGGGCTAAGCTACTGTCGGTGAAAGATTTGCGCGGCATTGCTAAGGCCCGCATCGAGGTAGCACTGAATATTGAAGGCAGCCGTAAACCCGCGTATACAGGCATTATCACCTTCCTGTATCATTTCGATAATCCGGCGCAGTAAAGGGCGCTAGTATTTCCCTCTTAGCAATTCCAGCTTAACGAGAGCCTTCGGCTGCCAGGGCGTTTTTTGAATTCGTGCGGGCTGAGGGCATCCTTAAATAATTACTACCTAGGATAAAGTATTCAGAAGGCTCCCGCGTCTGCCGGAGTAGAATGGAAACTATTGCCTACCCACTCGACGCCTCACTGATGACGGCTGGCCACCAGGACCTGCAAATTCAGGAAGCTGTACGCACCCAGCGCACACGCCTGCTGGCCTTTATTCGCCGCCGCATCCCCGATGAAACCGAGGCTGAAGACGTGCTCCAGGACGTATTTGCGGAACTGGTGGAGAGCTACCGGATGCTGAAACCGGTGGAGCAGGCGGCCGCCTGGCTGTTTCGCGTAGCCCGCAACAAAATTACGGACCTGTACCGCCGCAAAAAGCCGGTTTCGTTGGAAGATGAAATGGCCCTATATGCGGCCGACGGGGAGGAAAATACGCTACTGCTGGCCGACATCCTGCCCGCGCCCGACGATGCGCCGGAAAACCGCTTATTGCGCGAGACGCTCATGGAGGCCCTTTCCGACGCGCTGGCGGAGCTACCAGCAGCCCAGCGGCAGGTATTCATCTGGCACGAGTTGGAAGACAAAACCTTTCGCGAAATGGAAGAGGAAACCGGCGTTCCGCTAAAAACCCTGATTTCGCGCAAGCATTACGCCGTGCAGCACCTGCGCAAGCGCCTGCAAACGCTATACACCGAGTTGTTTACTGACTAACTCATCTGAAAAGTACGGCAAGGCGTTGTCTTTCCTTTCTTCTCTGCTTTTGACTTACATAACATGAACCGCTCCTTTTGGCTGCTTGGCGGCCTCAAATTCATACTTTTTGGCACCTTGTTCGTGGCCGTAGCCGGCTACCTAACTATGTACCTGTGGAATTGGCTGGTGCCAGCCTTGTTCCACGGACCCACCATCACGTTCTGGCAAACCCTAGGGCTACTGCTGCTTTCCCGCATCCTGTTTGGCGGGTGGGGCCGCGGGGGCCGGGGCCAAGCTTGGGCCCAGCGGCGGCGCCTGTGGAAGCAAAAGATGGAGTCTCGGATGGCGGGCCTGACCCCGGAAGAGCAGGAGAAGTTCCGGCAGAAGATGCGTGCCAGCTGTGGCCCGGCCTGGATGCGTCGCTCCCCCGCAGAGGAGCCGTCCACTTCCCCACTCTAAACGACAAGGCCCTGGGTTATTCACCCAGGGCCTTTTTTATTGAAATACACGTAACTTCTTATTCCTTGCGCCAGCTGAGCAAGCTGCGTAGGCGCCCCAGGTAAGAGGTCTGCTCCGAGGTAGGTTGCGCCTTAGGCCGGGAGGGTAGGGCGGGCGAGGCCACCCGAGAACTTTTGGCTCGCACTTTACTTGCCAAGGTGTTCTTGTAGGAAGTACCCCGGGCCTTTGCTTTAGCCAGCGGAGCCGACTCAGGAAGCTGGAAGTGAATGCTCGGGTTCCCGTCGAAGGCGTACACCGGCTGCATGCCCGTCTGCTCACCCAGCCGATACTCCATTACGCGGGCGTAATACGTGCGCCCGGGCAGCAGGCCGTTTACCTGCACAGTGCTGTCGGGGCCGGCGGCTACCACGTAGTTACCGTGGCCCAGGGTGGCCCCGTTACCTAGTATGCGCCCCCGGCGTAGGTACGGCCATCCAGCGGAAAAGCATTGACCGGGGCGCCTTCGCGCACTACTACCAGCCGGTGCGTGCCGTTGCCATTCCTCCAGGCCAGAGTAGCTGAGTTAGCAGTGGTCCGCTTCACCCGGAACCGAGTGGCGTGTTGTTCGGGCGGAAACAGATCAACGGATGGCCACGCGTTGGTACTATTCACGCAGTCCCAGCCCAATTCCTCCACGTCATTCCAGAAGCGGTTGGTGTTGGGGCAGGCGTTGAATAGCAGGGCCCAGGTGTAGCCATCGGGTGTGCGGGCTACCAGGCTGGTCGAGCCGTTGAGGCAACCGGTATGCCACCACACCCCGCGCTTGCTGAGCATCCAGCCCTTGCCGTAGCGCCGGGTTGCCTGGGAAGGGGCCGTCATAGTGTCCAGAGTGGATGCCTGCAGGATGTCGGGGCGGGTAGGGGAGCCATCCACCGAGAGCAGGAGGCGCACCAAATCCCGTGCCGTGAAAAGCCAGCCCCCGTGGGCATTCATGGCTTCCAGATTAGCCCCGCCGTAGGCAAAAGGCACTTGCTTACCCGTGCCATAGCACGATTCACCCATGAGCGGACAGAAATATTCCGCCTCGTTTTCCTGCTTATCCGGCCGCAGGTTGCGGGCCAGGTGGGCCTCCCGAATACCACTAGGAGCCAGAACGTGGGTGCGGACCCACGTTTCGTAGCGCTGCCCAGTCACTTTCTCGATAATTTTGCCCAGAATCAGGTAACCGATGTTGGAGTAAGCGAACCGGCTGCCGGGCGTGAAATTTAACCCTTGGCTCAGTAGGTAGCGCACTAACGTGGAGTCGCCAATTGGATTGGGCACGTTCATTACCTGCGCCACATGGACCGGAAAGTCTATGGGGTCGGAGCTGCTAAAGCCATCCACGCCTGCGTCGCGGTTCCAGCCCGCGGTGTGTTCTAGTAGCTGGCGCACTGTAATAGTATAGATGCGCGGGTCGGTGATGACGCTGGTGTAATAGGGGTTATCGAGGTAGCCCTGGGGCCAAAAGCTCTGTGCTGAAGATCAAGGTGGCCCTCTTCTAGCAACTTCATAATGGCTACAGAGGTTACGGGCTTTGACACGCTGGCCACCCGAAACAGGGTGGCGGGCGTCGAGGGCTGACTTTTGGCCAGGTCGGCGTAGCCAAAGCCGCGGGCGTACACCAGCTGGCCCTGCCGGCTGATGGCCACGGAAGCACCGGGGAGCTTCCAGCGAGTCATGAACTTTTGAATAACGGCATCACACGGTGCCGTTTCGGGCGCCGATGCACCCGTTTGCGCCCAGGCCGGGTAGACCAGCAAGCCCAGCAGTAGGGCCAGCAACTTCTTCACAAATCCAACCTGATAAATAGTCTCTATAACAGCTAAATACAGCTGCTGCAGTCTTCTAGCAGACTTACAATTTTATTAGATAATATGGAGAATTTGGTAAGTAGATTGCGGGATAAAGTTTAATTTTTAAAAGAAGTTGACAAGCTAATCACTGATATTGCAAATCAAGTTCTCTTGTAAAAGTCCTCAAGCAAAGGTACGCGCACATCAGTGCTAGCTTTCGACATGAGCAGGATAAACTCAAGCAGCCTCACCTCATCGACGTTGATTTGGCCTAAGGAAATATTGAGTTCCTGAAAACCTAAGTGCTTGGAAATTGGGGCTAGCTTTTGGGCCAGCTTTCCTTTTCCGCGCGACGGCTCCAGTTCGGGCCGCACAACCAAGCAGATAAACTTCTGCCCGTGTACTTCAGCCAGGTAGGCATCCTCAATAATATGCCAGTTGATGAATACCTTATGCGCCATCCGGTCGAAAATACCGGCTTCGTTCAGGATGATCTGGGGCCGGCGGTCCAGCAAATGGTAGATGCCCACTGGATAGCCCAGCCCAAAAAACAGGATGCACGCCCACGCTCCCCACTGCGGAGTAGTGCCCTTAATCAACAGTCCGCAGCCTACCGCAACGAAACCTGAGCAACCAATCAGCAGCTTTATGGCGCGCCACCGAGACTTGTACAGCTTTACTTCCATCATGCAAACATAAAAAAAGCGGCTACTGATAGTTCAGTAGCCGCTTTCTGTTCTGCCGGTTCGGCAGGGTCATGCTAGAAGTTTCGCTCGCCTACCTCACGCTTGCCGAGCATAACGGCTCCTACCATGGCAACCAAGAACAGCACCGAGGCCAGTTCAAAGGGCAGCAAATACTCCCTGTACAATACCAGGCCCAGGCGATTCACCATCCCAATCTGTGAGTCGAAGGTAACGTCGATGGGGGCACCGGTAGGCAACACATCCTTCAAGGCCACCACCAAAATCAGCAGCAAGGACCCCCCAGCCACTGCGGCGGCAATCTTGGCCAGGGCAGGCTTATGCGGCTCCGTGTCCACGTTCAGGTTCAGGAACATAATCACGAACAGGAACAGAACCATGATGGCGCCGGCGTACACAATAATGTTTACCGCCGCCAAAAACTGTGCGTTCAGCAGCAGGTAGTGACCCGACAAAGCGAAGAACGTCAGAATTAGGAAGAGCACGCTGTGCACTGGGTTTTTGGCGAAAACCACACCCAATGCGCTAAGTAGCGCCACAAAAGCCAGGAAGAGGAAAAGAGGAGACATAGACAAGGAGTTTGTCATGCAGAAGGAACTGGCGAGGCTTCCCGCCTGCTCCTTCCCATGAATAAGTAGGTTACGCCGGCTGCTGGGCTAGCTTATTGCGAAGCGCATCGGCTTGCTCCGGCGTCAGCTGAATGCCACGCACTGAGCGCTCATCCGGCGACACGGGCTCCACGAGGCGGTCCTTGCCGTAGATAAACTCGTCCCGCTCGTAACGAGGCGGCGCGATTTTATCAGCTTGCAGGTAGACTGCTGCTTTGGGGCAGGCTTCCTCGCATAGGCCGCAGAAAATACAGCGCAGCATGTTCACCTCGTAGCTGATGGCGTACTTCTCTTCTCGGTACAGGCCTTCCTCGCCCTTTTTCCGTTCGCCGGCTACCATGGTAATAGCTTCAGCGGGGCAGGCTACGGCGCACAAGCCGCAGGCGGTGCACCGCTCCCGGCCCTGCTCGTCGCGCTTAAGCACGTGTAAGCCCCGGAAAATGGGAGCGAAGGGACGAACTTCTTCTGGGTAACGAACCGTCGCCTTCTTCATGAAGAAGTGACGCATCGTGATGCTCAGACCCTGGAAAATAGCCGGCAGGTAGGCCCGCTCGGCCAGGGTCATGGGCTTCTTTTCTAGTTTCTTAGCTCTATTCGTGAGTTGCATATGGTCAGACCAAGTGTCATTCTACCGTAGCGGTACGAATGACGCGGTAGCAAGGAAAGTTAATTAATCACTCCAAACAGGATGAGCCCGCCGGTGATAAGGATGTTGATAACTGCCAACGGAATCAGGATGGTCCAGCCCAGGCGCATCAACTGGTCGTAGCGGAAGCGCGGTAGGGTCCAGCGAATCCACATGAAGAAGAAGATGAAGGCAAAAATCTTCAGGAACAGGCCAACCGTGCCAAGTATGGTAATCAGGTTCTGAGCCGAAGCCAGCTCCCAGCCGTGGTTACTTACCAACCAGTCGCGCAGCTCATACTGAAACGGAAAGTTGAAGCCGCCGAAGTAAAGCACGCTCATCACGGCGGATACTACGAAGATGTTCACGTACTCCGAGAAGAGGTAAAGACCCAGCTTCATGGAGGAGTACTCCGTGTGGTACCCACCTACCAGCTCGGTTTCGCATTCTGGCAAGTCGAAGGGCGTACGGTTGGTTTCAGCAAAGGCACACACCAAGAAAATGATGAAACCCAAGGGTTGTTTCACGATATTCCAGAAGTGCCATTCACCCGCCACCGACTGCTGCAGGGTAATGTCGCGCAGGCTCAACGTGCCCGAAATCATCAGCACGGCAATCAGAGCCATGCCCATGGCCAGTTCGTAGCTAATGTTCTGGGAAGCAGCCCGAACAGCTCCTAACAAAGAGAACTTGTTGTTGGAGGCCCAGCCCCAATCATGACACCGTAAACACCCAGCGAAACGACGCCGAACACCCACAACATCCCAATGTTAACCTCAATGCCTTGCAGAAAAAAAGCATTGTTGCCGAAGCTCATGTTGTTGCCGAACGGAATTACCGCCGATGACATCAGGGCTGTAATCATGGCCAAGCAGGGACCGAAAATGAACAAGGCCTTATTAGCACCGCCTGGGAAGAATTCTTCCTTCGTGAACATCTTCACGGCATCAGCCAGGGGCTGGGCTAGGCCGTAAGGACCGGCGCGGTCCGGCCCAACGCGGTCCTGGAGAAAGGCTGCAATAACGCGCTCAGCGTAGGTGCAGTAGGTTGCAATCAGCAGCGAAAGCGCGAAAACAACGAAGATGACAATGGATTGCCAGCCTAATGCGGGTAGTTCAATCATTCTTTTTTAGCTGTTAGCTACTAGCGGGTAGCTAATAGCTTTTGTTCGGAATGGAATGAAGAGACGCTAACAGCTAGCAGCCATTAGCTAACAGCTTACTTATGAGCCTAATTTAAGCGGCGGGTTCTGGGCCAGCTCGCGCTGGGTGCTTTCGGGCAGGTCAGCAATAACGGACTGGTTCAGCACGGGTAGCTCGTAGTGGTTAGCCGAAATCACCGAAGAACGGTCGATATGGGCGGGGCCCTCAATCGTCCAGTCGGAGGTTTCCTTCTTTTCGAAGCGGCACTCGTTGCAAATCCACTCCTTTACTTCGCCGTATTGGTCCTTACGGGCCGTGGTGCGTAGCACGTCCTTGCCTTTGTACCAGAGCACTACGTTGCCAGAGCACTTGGGACAATCGCGGTGAGCATTCACGGGTTTGGTGAACCACACGCGTGATTTAAAGCGGAACGTCTTGTCAGTCAGGGCTCCTACCGGGCATACGTCAATGACGTTGCCGGAGAAATCATTATCAATGATGTTCTCGATGTAGGTGCCAATTTCGGCCGCGTCGCCGCGGCCCAGTACACCGTGCACGCGGTTATCAGTAATCTGATTGGCTGTGTACACGCAACGGTAGCACAGGATGCAGCGCGTCATGTGCAGCTGAATCAGCGGCCCAATGTCGATTTTCTCGAAGGTACGACGCTCTTCCTGGTAGCGGGTGGTGCTCACGCCGTGCTCAAAAGCAAAGTTCTGCAGGTCACACTCCCCGGCCTGGTCGCACACGGGGCAGTCCAGGGGGTGGTTGATGAGCAGCATCTCCACAATGCCCTTGCGCACGTTCAGCACCTGCTCGGAGGTAGTGTTCTCCACTACCATGCCGTCTTGTACCGGTGTTACGCAAGAAGCCACTAGCTTGGGCATGGGGCGCGGGTCTTTAGCCGAGCCGGCCGCTACCCGTACGAGGCAGGCGCGACATTTGCCGCCCGAGCCTTTCAGCGGGGTATAGTAGCACATGGCCGGGGGCACAATGCTACCCCCAATTTGGCGGGCTGCATTCAGGATAGTGGTTCCGTCCGGAACTTCTACCTCAACGCCGTCGAAAGTTATTTTAGCCATTTAGGTTGAAGACTGTTAAAGTCGTCGGTCATGCTGAGTGCAGCGAAGCATCTCGCGTGCTGACGTTAGAGTTACTATTACAACGCTGCCACGCAAGATGCTTCGCTGCACTCAGCATGACGTTCTACTACTAAAAAATTACACCAGCACGGCGTTAGCCCGGTACACGGCACCCGGTTGGGCTGCTTCCTTGGCGTGCGTCACATGCCACTCAAACTCGTGGCGGAAGTGACGCACGGCAGCGGCAACTGGCCAAGCGGCGGCTTCACCAAGCGGACAAATGGTGTTGCCCTCGATTTGCTTGGCTACGCTTACCAGCAGGTCAATGTCTTCCATGTGGCCGTGGCCGTGCTCTAGGCGGTGCAGCACCTTTTCCATCCAGCCCGTACCCTCGCGGCAGGGCGAGCATTGCCCGCACGACTCGTGGTGGTAGAAGCGAGAGAAATTCCAGGTGTTGCGTACAATGCAGGTCGTTTCGTCCATGGCGATGAAGCCACCGGAGCCCAGCATGGTACCCGTCACGAAACCACCGTCGGAAAGCGACTCGTAGGTCATCAGGCGGTTTTCACCAGCTGCCGTTTTCAGAATGAGTTCTTTGGGCAGAATCGGCACGGAAGAACCACCGGCTACTACTGCCTTCAATTCCCGACCTTTCCAGATGCCGCCGCAGTACTCGTCGGAGTAGATGAATTCCTCGACGGGTAGGCCCAACTCAATTTCGTAGATACCGGGCTTGTTGAGGTGGCCACAGGCCGAAATCAGCTTGGTGCCAGTGCTCCGGCCCACGCCAATTTTAGCGTATTCGTCGCCGCCCTCATTCACGATGACGGGCACGGCGGCAATGGATTCCACGTTGTTTACTACTGTCGGGCGGGCGTACAAACCTTGCACGGCCGGGAACGGTGGCTTATTGCGCGGGTTGCCACGCTTACCCTCCAAGGACTCCAGCAAGGCCGTTTCCTCGCCGCAGATGTAGGCGCCCCACCGGGGTGCACATGCAGGTCTAGGTCATAGCCCGAACCTAAAATGTTCTTGCCCAGGAAACCGTTGGCGTAGGCTTCGGCAATGGCTTTTTCCAAGATGCGCAGCACGTACAATAACTCGCCGCGGATGTAGATGTACGAGGTGTTGGCGCCCAGCGCGTACGAACTCGTAATCATGCCCTCGATGAGCAAGTGGGGTAGCTTCGACATTAACTGCCGGTCCTTGAAGGTGCCTGGCTCCGACTCATCGGCGTTGCAGACGAGGTAGCGCGGCACGCCTTCAGGCTTGGCCAGGAAACTCCACTTCATGCCAGTGGGGAAGCCTGCGCCGCCGCGGCCCCGCAGGCCCGACTTCTTCACTTCTTCCACCACCTCGTCGGGGGTCATCGTTTTGATGGCCTTCTCCACCGAGCGGTAGCCGCCGTGTTTGCGGTACACCTCGAAGGTATCAATGCCTTCAACGTTAATATGTTCGGTCAGCAGTTTGCGTCCCATGTCTTTGGAGCTAGTAGCTGTTAGCTGATGGCTGTTAGCTAGGTAAGTAGGCTGTCAGAATGAATCCGACCAACAAAATTACTCGGGGCAGAAGGGCTATTAGCTAATAGCTAACAGCCTAATTATTGGCCAGCGCGTTCGGCAGGCCGGTTTCTTCCCAAGGCAAGGCTGGGCGGTGTACTTGGTTGCGCAGTTCCGAGAGCATAGCATCCACGGCGTCCGGCGTATCCAGCTGCTCGTAGTACTTCTCGCGCACCTGCACAATAGGAGCGAAGCCGCAGGCTGCCAGGCATTCTACCTCCTTCAAGGTAAACAAGCCATCGGCCGAAGCCGAACCGCCCACTTTGGCCCCCGTAATGCGCTCCAGGTGGGCCGTCAGCTCGTCGGAACCGCGCAGCATGCAAGGACCCGTCCGGCAGATTTCTAGCACGTGCTTGCCGACCGGCTTGAGGTTGAACATGGTGTAAAAGGAGGAAACCTCGTACACCTCAATTGGCTTGATGTCCAACACTTCCGCTACTAGGTTCTGAACCTCGGGGCTTACCCAACCGCCAAACTCAGCCTGCGCAATGTGCAACACGGGCAACAAAGCCGACTTTCGGCGGTCGTCGGGGTAGTGGGTAAGCAGACGCTTGATTTCAGCCTGAGCGGCTTCGGAAAATTGTGGCTTGACGGCAGTCGTCTCCATAAGGGGCAAATTCAGCAAAAAACTACGCGTCCAGCTCGCCGGCAATAACGTTCATCGACGATAGGGTCACGATGGCGTCGGAGAGGGTTTGGCCCACTACCATTTCGGTGTAAGCCTGGTAGTAAATAAAGCAAGGGCGGCGGAAGTGCAAGCGGTAGGGCGTGCGACCTCCGTCGGAAACCAGGTAGAACCCTAGCTCCCCGTTGCCGCCTTCTACCGAGTGATACACCTCGCCAACCGGCGCCTCAATCTCGCCCATCACAATTTTGAAGTGATAGATGAGGGCTTCCATGTTCTTGTACACGGCCTGCTTGGGCGGCAGGTAGTAATGCGGCGCATCGGCGTGGTAGGGGCCTTCGGGCAGGTTTTCCAGGGCCTGCTTAATAATGCGCAAGCTCTGCCAGATTTCCTCATTACGCACCATGAACCGGTCGTAGGTGTCGCCCTTGGTGCCTACCGGAATGTCGAACTCGAAATCTTGGTAGCTGGAGTAAGGGTTCATCACCCGCACGTCGTAATCGACGCCAGCGGCGCGCAGGTTGGGGCCAGTGAAACCGTAGTTCAGTGCCCGCTCGGCCGAAATGGCACCTACATCAACCACGCGGTCCATGAAAATGCGGTTGCGGTTGAACATCTTCTCGAACTCAGCCATCACGGCCGGGAAGGTTTTCAGCCAGGCCCGCAGCTTGGTAATAGCCACGTCGTTGAAGTCGCGCTCCATGCCGCCTACCCGGCCCATGTTGGTGGTCAGGCGGGCGCCGCTTACTTCCTCATAGATTTCGTACACCTTCTCCCGCTCGTCCATCAGGTAGAGGAAGCCAGTGAAAGCGCCGGTATCTACCCCCAGAATGCCGTTGCAGATCAGGTGGTCGGTGATGCGGGCCAGCTCCATCAGAATAACCCGGATATACTGGGCGCGTTTGGGCACTTCTACACCCAGCAGCTTTTCTACCGTCATGTGCCAACCCATGTTGTTGATGGGCGACGAACAGTAGTTCATGCGGTCCGTCAGGGGCGTAATCTGGTAGAAAGGCCGGCGTTCGGCAATCTTCTCGAAGGCGCGGTGAATGTAGCCAATGGTCGGAACACCCGACACGATCCGCTCCCCGTCCATCTGCAGAATGTTCTGGAAGATGCCGTGGGTAGCGGGGTGGGTCGGGCCCAGGTTCAGGGTGGTGAGTTCCTGGTTAAAGTCGTTGACGGAAGGCGCCAGCGGGTGCAGATTAGGTCTCTGCACCTCGGCTTCTTCCACAATTTTGCGGGTGCCTTCCAGCGTGTCGTTTACTGCCATGATAAAGGTATCAGGGGCCTAGCGGCCGAAGAAAAGGTCAGTTTTATCCTCCCGAGTACCATCTTCCAAGGCGTATTCGCGGCGCATGGGGTGGTAGTCCATGTCCTCCACATTTAGGATGCGAATAAGGTTGGGGTGGCCGGGGAAGATGATGCCGTAAAAATCATAGGCCTCGCGCTCCATCCAGTTGGCGGTGGCGTACAGGTCAGTTAGGGTAGGTACTACCGGGTCGGCAATAGGGAAGAAGATCTTCAGCCGTAACCGTATGTTCTGAGTCAGGCTGTGCAAGTGGTACACCATGCCCAACTCCTGGCCCTCCCGCTCGGGAAGTGCATGCCGCACATAGTAGTCAGGAAGTTAAGCTGTAACTCCTGATCCTGCTGCAAGCCAGCAATGATGTCATGAATCCGCTCCCGCGTGGTGGTAGCCGTCAGCAGGCCGTAGGGCTCTTCTACGTCGGTGAAGGTTTCGGCCCCAAACAAGCGGTGCAGTAAGCTCAGGAGCTGAGCATTTTTCTGCGCTGCCGGGTCTTGAGCTGCGGCCATTTCCTGTGCCTCCGGGGATTCGTTTTGATCAGCCATTTTGTAAGCTATTAGCTGTTGGCTGCTAGCTATTGGCTTATTGGCTGTGCCTCCAGAAGAGAAGCTAACAGCCAATAGCCAACAGCCAACAGCTTACTTAATGTTGTACGATGCCAGCAGGGCCTGATACTCAGGCGAATTGCGGCGGCGGGTAGATTCGTTGCGAGCCAGGTCCTGAATGCGCATTAGGCCGTCCAGTACCTGTTCCGGGCGAGGCGGGCAACCGGGCACGTACACATCGACCGGGATGATCCGGTCGATGCCCTGAAGCACGGAGTAGGTATCGAAAATACCACCCGACGAGGCACAGGCACCCATGGCCAGCACCCAACGGGGCTCAGCCATTTGCTCATATACCTGCTTTACAATGGGCGCCATCTTTTTGGCAATAGTGCCCATCACCATCAGCAGGTCAGCCTGCCGGGGCGAGAAAGAAGGCCGCTCAGAGCCGAAGCGCGAAATATCGTAGCGGGCACCCATGGTTGCCATGAACTCAATGCCGCAGCAAGAGGTAGCAAAGGGCAGGGGCCAAAGCGAGTTAGCGCGGGCCATGCCCACCACTTTCTCCAGGGAGGTAGCAAAAAAACCCGCGCCTTCCAGGCCATCAGGCGCGTCTACCATTTTGATTTCAGGAGCTCTATTTTCCATGAGGATCAGTCAGTTTGGGGAAGCAGAAGGCTTCAGGTAGGCAACACTAGCCAGGGGCTAAAGGTTGCCCTAACGGGCTTCATTCCAGCGCAAAACGCCTTTTTTGATGACGTAGGCAAAGCCTGCCATCAACAGGGCCAGAAAGACAATCATCTGAATGAAGCCGTCCTTGCCCAGAGCGCGGAAGTTCACGGCCCAAGGGTACATGAAGATTACCTCCACATCAAAGAGCACAAACAGGATGGCCGTCAGAAAGTACTTCACCGAAATCGGGGTGCGGGCGTTGCCCACCGATTCGATGCCGCACTCGAAGGCCTCGTCCTTTACTACGCTCTTGCGGCGCGGCCCCAGCAAGTGGGAGGCTACCATGGAAAAAGCTACGAAGGCTATGGCTAAAACAAACTGCACAATAATTGGCAGAAAGTCAGCGGGTTGATATTGGGTCGGAACAGCGAGAAGCATAGGCATCGACAAAGTAAAGCCGCTCAGAAACGGCATGGGAGGCAAAGGTAGCGCTTGGGCAGTTGGGAACAAAGGTGAAATCAGGCGGGAAGGGAAAGGTGTATCTTTGAAGGAAACCCCCTTGCTGATTGGTATGGAACAAATTGCCACTACCCGCCGCTACACGGTGGAAGAATATTTTGCTCTAGAAGAGGCCTCGGAAGAACGGCACCTGTTTTACCGCGGGGAAGTCTTCGCCATGTCCGGTGGGGTAGGCGGGCACAAACTCACGGTGTTAAACTGTGTCATGAGCCTACGTAACTCGCTTCGAGGCAAAGGCTGCCGCGTGTACGCGGAAAATGTGCGCCTAGCCGTCTTGCGAGGGGAACTGTACACCTACCCCGACGTGATGGTGACCTACCACCCCAATGACTCGCCGGACCAAGTGATGATGCACCACCCAGTCCTGCTTATTGAAGTGCTTTCGCCGGGCACGGAAAGCCACGACCGGGTGTGGAAATTCAGCCGTTACACCCAGCTGTCTTCTCTGCAGCATTATCTACTGGTGTCGGTCAATAATTGGCTGGTGGAGTGGTACCGACGGGAGCCTTCGGGCGTGTGGTCGTATACGCCTCTGGCCAGTCAGGACGATGCCGTGACCATTTCGGAGCTGGGTATTGTCCTACCCCTGGCCGATATCTACACCGAGCTGGACATGGTGCCCCAACTAGACAAGCCCCGTACTTAGTAAAGCAAAAAGCCGCTTCAGAACAACTGAAGCGGCTTTTTGCAATTAATCGGTATTGGTTTAGAAGCCACCCTGGCCGGTTACGTTCAGGTTTTCGCCGGTTTCTACGCCCATGAAGGGGTAACGGTAATCAACGGGCGGCACGAAGGTTTCCTTGATAGCGCGCGGCGACACCCAGCGCAGCAGGTTCAGCAGGGAGCCAGCCTTGTCGTTGGTGCCGGAAGCGCGGGCGCCGCCGAAGGGCTGCTGTCCTACCACGGCGCCGGTGGGCTTGTCGTTGATGTAGAAGTTGCCAGCGGCCTGCACCAGCTTCTTCGAGGCCAGCTCAATGGCGTAGCGGTCTTGGGAGAAGATGGCGCCGGTGAGGGCGTAGGGCGAAGTGGAATCCACTACCTCCAGGGTCTGCTCGAACTCTGCTTCCTCGTAGATGTACACCGTTACCACCGGGCCGAACAGCTCGTCGCACATGGTCACGTACTTTGGGTCTTTAGTTACGATAACCGTAGGCTCAATGAAGTAGCCCTTGGACTTATCGTAGCCGCCGCCGGCCACAATTTCAGCGTTGGCATCAGCCTTGGCACCATCAATGTACTTGGCCAGCTTGTCGAAAGAAGCTTCGCTGATAACGGCGTTGATGAAGTTCGAAAAATCCTCCACGTCGCCCATTTTAAACGAGGCCAAGTCCTGCTTCACGTAGCCCAGGATTTCACTGGCCAAATTGCTGGGCAGGTAAACGCGTGAGGCGGCCGAGCACTTCTGACCCTGGTACTCGAAGGCGCCGCGGGTAATGGCCGTAGCTACTGCCTTGGCGTGGGCCGAAGGGTGAGCTAAAATAAAGTCCTTGCCGCCAGTTTCGCCCACGATGCGAGGGTAGCTCTTGTAGCGCTTGATATTCTGACCGATGGTCTGCCAGATGTTCTGGAACACGCCCGTGGAGCCAGTGAAGTGAATGCCGGCAAACTGCGGGTGGAAGAAAATAACCTCACCGGCGGTGGGGCCATCTACATACACTAGGTTGATAACGCCGTCGGGCACGCCAGCCTCCTTAAACAACTCCATCAGCACCTGGGCCGAGTAAATCTGGGTGTTGGCGGGCTTCCATACCACCACGTTGCCCATGAGGGCGGCGGAGGTAGGCAGGTTGCCGGCAATGGAGGTGAAGTTGAAGGGCGTGAGGGCAAACACGAAGCCTTCCAGCGGGCGATGCTCTAGGCGGTTCCACATGCCGGGCTGGCTCTGGGGCTGCTGCCCGTACAGCTCTTGCATGAAGTGCACGTTGAAGCGGAAAAAATCAATCAGCTCACAAGCCGCATCGATTTCAGCTTGAAACGCATTCTTGCTCTGGCCCAGCATGGTAGCGGCGTTGAGGCGGGCACGGTAGGGGCCAGCCAGCAGCTCAGCGGCTTTCAGGAAGATGGCAGCACGCTGCTCCCAGGGCAGTTCAGCCCAGGCAGTGCGGGCGGCTAGGGCGGCGTCAATGGCCTGCTGCACGTGCGAAGCGTCGCCCTCGTGGAAGAAGCCTAGCGTGTGCTGGTGGTCGTGGGGCGGGAAGATGCGCTGGGTTTTGCCCGTGCGTACTTCTCGGCCGCCAATGTGCATGGGAATGTCGCGCTCCTGCTGCTTGAGTTCCTTCAGGGTCTTGAGCAGCTCGGTGCGCTCGGGCGAGTTGGGGGCGTACGCCTTAACTGGCTCGTTAATAGGAATGGGAACGTTGAAAAAGCCGTTGGCCATGATGGTTACTGGTTTTGGGATGCGTGGATGGTGGATGGGGGAGAGGCAAAGGTAGCCAGCAACCGGAAAATAGATTATTGCTCAAGGCCGCTAATGCGCGCCAGGCCACGTGATGTTCTGCGCTCAGGCTTACTCGCGGCCTTCTTTTGCATCCTAGCTGGCCAGAACTCGTTTGCTTAGGAGTTGTCTTACTTGGTTTTACATGATGCCTAAAGCTGCCCTTACCTACCGCAACCCCGTCTGGGATTTCGACTTTCCCGACCCCACTATTATCCGGGCTTCGGATGGTTTCTACTACGCCTACGGCACCCAAACCAAGCGCCCTGGCAACCTTATTGTCAACTTGCAGGTGGCCCGCTCCGCCGATTTGGTGCACTGGGACTACCTAGGCGAAGGACTGCCGCAGAAGCCGCTCTGGGCCAGCACAACCCAGAAGTTCTGGGCCCCGCACGTAAGTGAGCATAACGGCATCTACTACCTTTATTACTCCGCCAAACCCGATACCGGCGTGGGCCTGTGCCTGGCCGTGGCTACTTCCGCTACTGCCGCCGGCCCGTTCGTGGATGTGGGCGCACCGTTGCAACGAGGCACGGGCTTTCTGGAAATCGACCCTATGGCTTTTGATGACCCCACCACCGGCAAGCGTCTGCTTTACTGGGGTTCCGGCTTTGGCCCCATTCGGGTGCGAGAGTTAGCGGAGGACCGGCTGTCTTTTGCTTCTGGCAGCCAGGAAATTGTGCTGCTGACGCCCGCCGGAGCCGGCGACCCGCGCCGCTACGACCAGCTACTGGAAGGCAGCTGGGTGGTGCTGCGCCAGGGCTGGTACTACCTGTTTTATTCTGGCAACAACTGCTGCGGCCCCGATGCGCACTACGGCGTGCTGGTGGCCCGGTCGCGCGCCGCCACGGGCCCCTTTGAAACCCTGGCCCAGGCCACCGGCAACCCTTACGCCATGCTGCTGGAAGGCAATGAGCACTGGCACGCCCCCGGCCACAACTGCGTCGTCGCGGATGCGGCCGGGCAGGACTGGCTGGCCTACCACGCCATCGACCCCCGGCAGCCGACTTTTGATGCCATTGACGACGAGCAAGGCTTCTCCCGCCGCGTGCTGCTGCTAGACCGGTTGGAATACGTGGATGGCTGGCCCCGGCTCGTGACGGGCGGGACGCCGTCGTGGCAACTGCAGCCGGGGCCGGTAGGTGGGTAAGTAACCGACCCTTTAGCTTAGCAGAGGCTGCTAGCAAGTGGTTTGTCTTTGCAGCAAATACTTCATACCCGCTCCAACAACTCGCGCACCTGTTGCTCCAGCTCCTGAAATGAGCCGTTGTTGAGGATGGTGGCGTCGAAGTGGGGGTAGTCGTCGAGGGCAGTTTCGCTGAGGTGCAGGTCGTCGCGCGTGCCGTCGCCGCGCTGCTGGAGCGGGTCGCCTTCCACGCGCAGCATCAGCCCGCCGCGGCTACGAATCAGGTCGGCCTCGTTGGGAAAGCGCACATCCGGAATCAGGGTGCATTGCTCCGCCGGTAGGTGGGAGAAGAAAGCCTGCACCCAAATGTTCGGCTCCCAGTGGCGCAGGGCCAGGCCTACCTGCTGCAGCATTTCGCCGCGGGTGCGGCCAAACGCGGGCAGGCGCTCCGCTTTGCCCTGCTGGGAAAAGTAAGGCGCCACGCCTTCTCCTGCCAGTGCGGCACATACGGCTTTAATGGGCTCCCCCACGGAGCGAATATGCCATCGGCGCTCCGGTTGCAACTGCTGCAGCAGGCGGGCGATGGTGTCTTTGCCGCTGCCGCGGCGCCCCGAAAAGCCAATGAGTCGTATCATGGCCGCAAAGGTAAGGAGCCCGCCGAGTTAGGTCTTGGGTGGAGCTGTCATGTGCCGAGCGCGGGTAGGGTGTTGACTGGGCTCGTAAGGAAGAAACTCTGGTTCCTGGCTTTGCTTAGGATGGCTGTTTCAGAAAGACACAGCTACAGAATGCTCTTCAGCTCACTTAGGCAGCTGATTTCGTAAGTGGTCTGCGCAAAATGACGGCGCTTGTCGGGGTTGAAATACACTTGGTCGATGCCCGCATTGAAGGCGCCTAGCACGTCGCACTCCAGGTTGTCGCCAATCATCAGGCTCTCAACCGGGGTAGCGCCGGTGCGTTCCAAGGCGTGCTGAAAAATGCGGGCGTCGGGCTTGAGGTGGCCGCAGCACTCCGACGTCACGATTTCCTGAAAATAGTCGGTGAGCCGGGAGGAGTTAAGTTTTACGTACTGGATGTCCTTGAAGCCGTTGGTAATTAGGTGCAGGGCGTAGCCTTTGTCGCGCAGGTAATCCAGCACCTCGTAGGTGTAGGGAAACACGGCGGTTTTCTGAGGCAGAATTTCGGTGAATTGGGCTGAAATAGCCTCGGGCGAATCGGTTTCCTGCAAACCCAGCTTTACGAACGTGCGCGGGAAGCGGGTAACCCGTAGCTGCTGCTGGGTAATTTTGCCGCCCTGATACAGCCGCCACAACCCGTGGTTGATGTCGGAATAAACCCGGATAAAATCCTCCGCGGTAATGCCGTGCCGGCTTAGCTCGTGCTGCGTGAATAGGTGGCGCAGGGTTTCGTCGGCGTTGGCTTCAAAATCCCAGAGCGTGTGGTCCAGGTCGAAGAAAAGATGGCGGTACGTTTTCAATTAAAAATTGAGAATTAAAAATGAGGGTAGGCTGCGGATGGCACTGGAGCTAGGCCGAAGGTCCGGTATGTGAGCTTTTATTCTATTCGTAACCGCTTGACAACCTGGCCCTCGCCCAGATGTTCCCGCACAATGTCGGCTGCGTCTTTGGGTTTTACGTCGCCGTACACGGTGCCTTCCGGATGCAGAATGATGGCCGCCCCGGGTCCTTTTTTGCAGTGCTTGCAGAGGTCGAGGCAGTTGCAGGTTTGCACCCGTACTTTGAGCTTTTCGCCGCCGGTAAAGAGTTTTTTGAGGCCCTGCTTTTTAAGCTCAATCTTCAGCGCCTTCGCTACATCCTTTCCAATTTCATCTTTCTGGGCAGTACAAACAAACAGGCGGGTAACGGCGGAAGCAGATTTCATACACTAAAAAAGCCAGGAAAAGAGAGAAGCCTGCGCCCCAGCTTAGCGGGGTTCGGGCGAGCCGGTCCAGCGGCGGTTTTGCAGCTTATACGCGGCCAGTTCCCGGTTCGACCAGAGCGTTTGATAAATCTTCTGATCCTGTACCAGCTGCGGGTCCCGTTCCATGTAGCCCAGCAGTTGGTGCAGAAAATCCTGGGCCTCGTCCTTGATGAAATAAAACACCCAGTTGTCGAGGCGGCGGAAATTTACCAGGCCGGCATTTTTCAGGTACGCTAGTTGCCGGGAGGTTTTGGTCTGGGTGAAATCCAGCACCTGTTCCAGGTCGGAAATGCACATTTCCTGGTTGCGCCAGAGCAAATGCAGGATGCGCACCCGGCTCTCATCGCCCAGGGCCTTGAATAGTTGCTGGCCAAATGCAACGGTAAAGTGTTTGAGGCGCATCTTTAGACAAAAGCAGGGAAGGAGGACCGAACCAATTGGGGCGGGCCCGAATTTAGGCTAAACCGGGCAGCGGCCCTGAAAGTGCCGTATCTTTGTCGTCTGTAATGCCTTGTATGTCTGCTGTGGCTCGAATTCGTATTTCTTTCTTACCCGCCCTGCTTGGGTTTCTGCTGGTAGCCTTGCTGCTGGTGCCGGGCCAGGCACGGGCCCAGGGCCAGCGCCGGGTGGTGCAGTTCACTGGCATCGTGGCCTCTGGCGATTCGTTGCTGGGGGTGCCGGGTGCGGCCATTTTCGTGCCCAAGGCGGGCCGGGGCACGGCCTCCAACCCTTACGGCTACTTTTCCCTACCCGTGCTGGCCGGCGACAGTATCGTTATTCGGAGCCTGGGCTACCGTAACCAGTACGTTATCATTCCGGAAGACTATCAGCGCCAGAGCTACTCCGTTATTGTGCAGCTCAAGGAAGACGCCACCGTGCTGCCCGAAGTGCGCATCTTCCCCTACGCCACCGAAAAAGCTTTCAAGGAAGCCTTCCTGGCCATGAAAGCCCCCACGGAAAGTGACCGGACGCCTGCCGACAAGCTGAACGAGCAGGTAATGCGCCGCATGTTTAATACCCTACCGGTAACCAGCATGGGTAACTACCGCCAAACCATGCAAAACCAGCAGTACGATCAGCAGCGCCGTATGGGCATGGGCCCCACCCCCGCTACCAACAACCCCCTGCTCAACCCGTTCAGCTGGCTGCAGCTAATCAAACAGGTGAAAGACGGTGAGTTCAAGAAAAAAGAAGGGGTAGACTACTAGGTGAACTAGTGAGATGGTGAACTGGTAAGTCCTGTTAGGGCGAGCCGCGCAACGTTACCCTTCCTCCACGTAGCACTACCCCTTGAGACGTGACAAGCCCTTATTCTCTACACGAGGATAAGGGCTTGCTATTTTATTGGGGTGGTCACAGCAGTAGAGAGGAAGGATGGCGTCGTACATCGCCCTGACAGAACTCACCATCTCACCATTTCACTAGTTCACCGATTCACAACCTCAACCGGCATTTTTCGGTACAGGATTTTGGCACTGTTGCCTTGGTTTGCGGCGCTGCTTGCGGCGCAATTTCCTGTACTGTTTTATGGATACCAATCTTCCGGTTACCTCCCAACCGCGCATTGTTATTATTGGGTGTGGCTTTGCTGGGCTGCGGCTGGCCAAAGACCTGGCCGACTCGCCCGTGCAAGTGGTGGTTATCGACCGTAACAACTACCACAATTTTCAGCCCTTACTTTACCAAGTTGCCACCGGCGCCCTGGAAGCCGACAGCATTGCCTACCCCATCCGTAAAATCTTCGCTGGTCAGCAGAACTTCTTTTTCCGCATGGCCGATGTGGAGCGGGTAGATACGGGCCGCAACACAGTAGTGACCAACATCGGCGAAATCCGCTACGACCACCTGGTAGTAGCCACCGGCTCGCTAACCAACTACTTTGGGCTGGACAGCATTGAGCGCAATGCCATGCAAATCAAGAGCATACCCAACGCCCTGAACCTGCGCAGCTACTTGTTTCAGAACTTCGAAAAGGCCCTGCTGACCGAAGACCCGGCCCAGCGCCAAGCCTTGCTGAACGTGGTGGTGGTGGGCGGCGGCCCCACGGGCGTGGAAATCTGCGGCTCCCTGGCCGAAATGCGCAAGGACGTACTACCCCAAGACTACCCCGAGCTCGACTTGAAGCAGATGGAAATTTACTTGGTCGAATCGGGGGAGGAAGTGCTAGGGCCCATGTCCAAGGACTCGCAGGTGCAGGCCAAGCAATACCTGGAAGACATGGGTATTCACGTGCGCCTGAACATGAAAGCCCAACGGTTTGAGAGCGGCAAGCTCTACTATTCTGAAACGGAGTACATCCGCACCGAAAACCTGATTTGGGCAGCCGGCGTGAATGGGGCCGCCGTGGAGGGCCTGCCGGAAGCGGCCGTAGCCCGCAACAAGCGCATCAACGTGGATACCGTAAACCGGGTGCTAGGCTTCCAGAACGTGTACGCCATCGGGGATGTGGCCAACATGGTGACGGAGGAAATGCCCCGCGGCTACCCCATGCTGGCTCCGGTAGCTATCCAGCAGGCCGAACAGCTGGCCGACAACTTCAAGCGCTTGTTCCAGGGCGAAGCCTTGAAGCCCTTCAAGTACCTCAACAAAGGCAGCATGGCTATTGTGGGCCGCAACCGCGCCGTGGTTGATTTGCCTGGCAACCGGCACTTTGGCGGTTTCTTGGGTTGGCTCACCTGGCTATTCGTGCATTTGCTTACACTGGTCGGGTTCCGCAACAAGGTGGTGACGCTGGTAGGCTGGGCCATCAGCTATTTCAGCTCCGACAAAGCCCTGCGCCTCATCATCCGGCCCTACAAGCGCAACGATTTCAAGGACGATAAGGGCAAACCCTCTGCCCAGCAAAATGCCTCCACTCCCCAGTATAACCCTCGGTGCCCATGCCTACTGCCGCTGTAGTTGGGGGTAGTAAAAGGATAATAGAAACGCAACACCTAGCTCCACCGACCTACTGCTCGCGTTGTTGCTCATGTAGTTTAATCTGTCATTCCAAGTAGAGCGAGGAATCTGAGCCAAGTCGTTGAGAGGCTAACCCAGATTCCTCGTCGCTGCTGGATGCGCAGAATACTCGGAATGACAGTTGATGAAAAGGCCCCGCCCCACCCGGCGGGGTCTTTTTTGTACCTCATCCGTGGAGAAGGCCCCTGCGGCGTTGTATCTTCAGGAAGAAGTGGGGGCAACCTCTCCGGCGGCTCCTTGTCCTTGTTGGCATTCTTTTCTACCCCTCTATATGAAAAAGCTGTTCTTCCTGCTGGGCGTGCTGGCTCCGGCCGCCGTGGCGGCGCAAACGGTTCCGCACCCGCTCACGGCCCGCGACCTGCAGCAACTGCGCGACGTCCGGGACGCTCACTTCTCGCCCGATGGGCAGTGGGTTACCTACGTGGTGAGTCAGGCCGATACCGCCGCCGATAAAAACAACGCCGACGTGTGGATGGCCCGCTACGACGGTACCCGCAACCTGCGCGTCACCACCAGCCCCGACAACGAAACCAGCCCCCGTTTCTCCCCTGATGGTACTTACCTGAGCTTTCTCTCCAGCCGCGGCGAGGGCGAGGAAGGCAAAGCTCAACTCTGGCTGCTAAACCGCAACGGCGGCGAGGCCGAGAAAGTCACCAAGCTGAGAGGCAGCGTGCAAGACTACGTGTGGGCCCCTGACGGCAAGCGCCTGGCCCTCATCATCCGTGACGCCGACCCGGACTCACTGACGCAGGTGCAGCGGGCCCGCAAGAAAACGCCTCCGGTTATTGTCCTCGACCGGTTTCAGTTTAAGCAGGACGTGGATGGCTACCTCAACAAGCAGCGCCAACACCTGTACGTATTCGAGGTGGCCACGCGCAAGTTGGTAAACCTCACGCCCGGCCGCTTTGATGAGTACGCCCCCGCCTGGAGCCCCGACGGCCGGCAGTTAGTGTTCGTGAGTAAGCGCGGCGAAGACCCCGACCGCCACGACAACTTCGACCTCTACGCCATCGACGCCACGCCCGGGGCCCAGCCGCGCCAACTCACGACAACTGATGTAGCCGACAGCGCCCCCAGCAACTGGAGCGGCCGCCCCGCCTGGAGCCCTGATGGTAAGCAGATTGCCTTCGTGGAAGGTGCCCCCAAAGAGCAGCTCGTGTACGGCCTGCACCAATTAGCCGTTATTCCGGCTACCGGCGGCACGCCCAAGCTGCTCACCCAGGGCCTCGACCGGAACACGCTGAAACCCCAGTGGTCCAAGGATGGCAAGAGCCTGTATTTTCTACTCGAAGACGACCGCGCCCAAGTGCTGGCCCGCGTGCCGGCCACCGGCGGCAAGGTAGAGCGGGTGCTGGACGGGCAGCGCGAAATCACGGAGTTTGAGCTAGGCCCAAAGGGGCAAGTAGTGGTAGTAAACAGCGAGCCGCTGCTGCCCGACGAGGTGTTTGCCTTTGAGAAGAAAAGCCTGCGCCCTTTGTCGAAACAGAATGACGTTTGGCTGAAAACCGTGCAGCTTGGGGCCGTGGAGCCTTTGCAGGCTAAGAGCAAAGACGGCACGCTGGTCAGCGGATTTCTGGTAAAGCCCGTGGGCTACCAGGCGGGCCAGAAGTACCCCACGGTGCTCCGGATTCATGGCGGGCCTGTCTCGCAGTTTGCTTATAGCTTCTCGCCCGAGTGGCAGGTGCTGGCCGCCCGCGGCTACGCGGTAGTAGCCAGCAACCCGCGTGGTAGCTCGGGCCGTGGTCTGGAGTACTGCCGCGCCATCTACGCCGACTGGGGCAACAAAGACTCCGACGATGCTCTGGCCGTAGTCGATTACGCCGTGCAGCAGGGCCTTGCCGATCCGGCCCGCCTCGGGGTGGGCGGTTGGAGCTACGGCGGCATCCTCACCGACCACCTCATCGCCCGCGACAAGCGTTTCAAGGCTGCCACTAGCGGGGCAGGCATTGCCAACGTGCTGGCCGGCTACGGCACCGACCAGTACATCCGCGACTACGAAACCGAGCTGGGCACGCCCTGGGAGCATACCGACGTGTGGATGCGCATTTCCTACCCCTTTTTCCATGCCGGCCAGATCAGCACGCCCACCCTGTTTCTGTGCGGCGAAAAGGACTTCAACGTGCCCCTGCTCAACACCGAGCAGATGTACCAGGCCCTGCAAAGCCTGAAAGTGCCCACTCAGCTTATCATCTACCCCGGCCAGTTCCACGGCATCAGCAAGCCCAGCTACGTGAAGGACCGCTACGAGCGGTACCTGGCCTGGTACGACAAGTATCTGAAGACGGGAACTACTACCGCTGGCGGTCAGTAATGGAACACTGATTATGAATTTAAAAAAGCCCGTCGCAAATCTGCGACGGGCTTTTTTTGAGATAGGAATACGATGACTACCTCTGGCACCTTGGCCCTTCTACTACCATCTGCGGCACATCGAAGGTTGAGTAGATAGCAAGGCAGATGCGAGGGTAGCCTCTACTTTGGTAGGCTTACGCAGACTGAAGGTGAACTTGTCGCCTGGGCCCACGCCCGCCGGCAATTCGGAATACGTTCCAATGACGTGCGGGCGCAACGTATCAGCGTAGGAAATGGTGTTGCCCAGTGCCACATCAGCCGGAAGCTGAATGAGTGTGCCATTGCAGCTCGGCCCTACTACCTGTCCGCTAATACAGGACAGATCAGGCTCCGCCGCTTCTTCGTTGCTCCGGCAGCTACCTAGTAGCACGGCCAGCAAAAAGCCACTTAACCCCAGAGAAAGTATGGTTCGTGTCATGCGAGATGTAATCAGAATGTGACACTGGGAGCCTCCTTCCCTGACAAAAGGTTGCATACGCCTACCCCGGCGCTAGAGCGCAAACTCGCTCAGGGCGCGGTACACATCGTGGATGTTCTTGTCGTTGCGGAAGTTCTTGCTGATGGGTTCGGTCTGGCCGCGCACCCAGATTTTTATTTCCGCATCTAGGTCGAAATGGCCGGTAGTTTCCATAGAAAACCGCTCGATGCTGCGGTAGGGAATGCTCAGGTACTCGCGCTTTTTGCCCGTCACGCCCTGCTTGTCCACCAGAATCAAACGCTTGCTGGTAAACACCAGCAGGTCGCGCACTACGGCGTAGGCATTGCGCACAGTTTCACCGGGCGCTAGCAGCTGGCTGAGTTCCAGCTGAATGTCTTGGGCGTCGGTTTCGGCGGCATTGCCGAGGAGGGCATCGAGAAGTCCCATAGCAGTAGGAGTAAGGTGGAAAGATTGGAAGGAAGCTAAAAGAAAAGCGCCGGACTACAGAGTAATCCGGCGCTTTTCGCTGAAAAGTCAATGTCATTCCGACATAGGAGGAATCTGGAACACTTATCAGAGGCTAACCCAGATTCCTCCTGCGTCGGAATGACCGTTAGTTGGTGCCGCCCGAGGTAGTGCTGTTCACTGGCTTCTGCTCCTTTTGCTGCAGGGCCGACTGCTGCTGCATGGGTTGGGCTGGGCGCGCTGCTGCTGCTCGAACAGCTCAAAGCGCGAGGGTGCGGCTTTCTGGGGCCAGGCGTTGTTGGAGAGGTCCGTGTCGGCGGTTTGCAGGAAGGGGTCCAGCACGAAGCTTACTACCGGCTTTTCGGTGATGAACACCTTAGTTACCTCCGCGTTGTTCTTGCGCCAGATTTCGGCCGGAATGTTCATGATTTCCTGCTTACCATCCTCGTAAGTCATTTGCACGATAACCGGCATGGTCAGGCCGCCGCGGTTTTTCAGGCTGACCTCGTAGAAGTGCAGGCCGCTGTTGAGGCGCTGCTGCTGCTCGGGGCTCAAGCCCTTCACCAACTGCTGGTAGCGCTGCTTGTCGGCCTCGGTGGTAGCCAGCGGATCGTAGTTGTTGTAGAAATCCTTCAGCTCGGGCTTGTCGTCCACCAGGGTTTTCTTGATGTCCTGGAGGTTGCGCTGCTGGGAAATGCTCTGGGGCGCTTTGTTGATGATTTCGCGCTTGCGGGCATTTTCAATTTCCGGGTTCTTGGAGTCCACGGTGTACCACTTCACGCTTTCAATGGCCAGGTCGGTCTTGTCCACGGTGTAGAACCAGCCGCGCCAGAACCAGTCCAGGTCTACACCCGAGGCGTCTTCCATGGTCCGGAAAAAGTCGGCGGGGGTAGGGTGCTTGTAGGCCCAGCGGGTAGCGTATTCTTTAAAAGCGTAGTCGAAGAGCTGGCGGCCCATGATGGTTTCGCGCAGAATGTTCAGGCCGGTAGCAGGCTTGCCGTAGGCATTGTTGCCAAACTGCAGCACCGATTCCGAGTTGGTCATGATGGGCGTCTGCAGGGTTTTGTCGGTTTGCATGTAGGCCACAATGTTGGCCGGCTCGCCGCGCTTGGAGGGGTAGTTACGCTCCCATTCCTGCTCCGTGAGGTACTGCACAAAGGTGTTCAGGCCCTCGTCCATCCACGTCCACTGCCGCTCATCGGAGTTCACAATCATCGGGAAGAAGTTGTGGCCTACCTCGTGGATAATCACCGAAATCATCCCGTATTTCCGGTCCGCCGAGTAGGTACCATCCTTCTCGGGGCGGCCGCCATTAAAGCAGATCATCGGGTACTCCATGCCGCCCACCGGGCCGTGCACGGAAATAGCCACCGGGTAAGCGTACGGAATCGTGAACTTCGAGTAGGTTTTAATGGTGTGGGCCACCACTTCCGTCGAATATTTGCCCCACAGTGGGTTGCCCTCCTTGGGGTAGTAGCTCATGCACATCACGGGCGTGCCATCCTGCTTGATGCCCATGGCATCCCAGATAAATTTCCGGGAGGAAGCCCAGGCAAAGTCGCGCACGTTTTTGGCGGCGTACGTCCAGGTTTTGGTGCCTGTGGCGCGCTTCTGCTCGGCCTGCTCCGCCTCCAGCGGCGACACAATCAGGACCGGTTTGGTTGAGTTCTTTGCTTTTTCGAGGCGCTGGCGCTGAACCGAGGACAGCACGTCGTTGGGATTCTGCAGCGTGCCAGTGGCGCCCACTACGTGGTCGGCAGGAGCCGTAATGCTCACCCGGTAGTCGCCGAAGGGCAGGGCAAACTCGCCGTTGCCCAGGAACTGCTTGTGCTGCCAGCCCTGATTATCGGAGTACACGGCCATGCGGGGATAGAACTGCGCAATTTCGTAGAGGTAGTTCTTGTCCTCCGGGAAATACTCGTAGCCCGAGCGCTGGCTGATTTTGGTTTGGTCGTTGATGTTGTAGGCCCACTTGATGCTGAACGTCACGGCTTGCCGCGGGCGCAGGGGCGTGGGTAGGTCCACGCGCATCATGGTGTGGTTGATAACGTAAGGCAGGGCCTTGCCACCCTTTAGCTTCACCTCCGAAATCTTGAAGCCTCCGTCAAATTCGCTTTGCTGCAGGTATTCCAGGGCCTGAAACGACATGCGCGGCTGAATCTGGCCGACTTCCGTGGCGGTGGTAATGGAGTTCTTGTCCATCACGTTCTGGTCGAGCTGCACCCACAGGTAGGTCAGCACATCGGGCGAGAGGTTGGTGTAGGTAATGTCCTCGTCGCCGGAAATCGACTGCTTCGTGTCGTCCAGTTTTACCCGGATGTTGTAGTCGGCGCGCTGCTGCCAGTACTCGTTGCCGGGCGCGCCCGAGGCCGTCCGGTAGGTATTGGGGTAGGCAGCAGGGTTTCCAGCTGGGCAAATTTATCGGTGCCGGAGTTGGTGGACTGGGCCGCCGCCGGCAAGGCCAGTAGCGCCACCAGCCCGGCGGCCAGCAGAGTAGGTTTTAGCATAGAGGAAGAGCGAAGAGAAGAGAGCAAATCAGGTTAAAATGACGGGTCCAAAGATTGGCCTCCGCCGCGTGCGGCGAAAGACACAAACGGGCTCGGTGGGTTGCAAGTCAAGTGGTGAAATTGTGACATGGTGAATTTGTGAATTTGATGTTCTAACTGCGTGTATGGAGCAGCTTCGTACGATCAGAACATCAAACTCACAAATTCACCATATCACAATTTCACCACTTGACCACTTAGCCTACCAACAAAGTCAGCGCAATGCCCAAAGCGGCTCCGCTCGTAACCAACAGCCAGTCGCGGCGGGCAACGTTGAAGGCGCGCAGTAGCACCAGCCCTACCAGCAGAATGATGGCCACAATCAGCAGCTGGCCCAACTCCACACCCAGGTTAAAACTCAGTAACTCCAGCACCGGCCGACTCTGCTGGCCCAGCAGCTCGCGCAGGTAGCTCGAGAAGCCTAAGCCGTGAATCAGCCCAAACAAGGCTGCCAGCAGGTTGGGTAGCGTCAGCAGCAGGTGAGTTGACTCGCGGCGGGTAGTTGGGCGGGAGGCGGCGCGGCCGGCCCGCGCCAGGTTCAGCAGGCAGGTCAGCACAATGGTAATAGGAATCAACACCTCAATCAGTGCGGGTGAGTAGCGCACCACGTTCAGCGTAGCCAGGGCCAGCGTGACGGAATGGCCCACCGTGAAGCTAGTAACCAAGGCCACTACCCGCCGCCAGTCCTGCAATACGTAGGGCGCACACAAGGCCAGCAGAAATACGAGGTGGTCGTAGGCCTGCAGGTTGAAAATGTGGTGGAACCCAAGCTGCAGATACGTAGTGAAGACAGAGGACGACATCGGGCAAATCTAGCAGATAGCGGGCGGATGCGTAAAGTCGGGCTTACTCCGTACTACGGGGGTAGCGCGCCCAGGCTGGCTGAAGAAGTGGCCCGGTAACTGAGCCGGCCGCTTACAGCATAAAAAAGCCCCGCCGAATCCTCGACGGGGCTTTTTGAATGCGCTTTTGTGAAAGATTACTCCTTCACAATGCGGCGGACGTCAAGACCACCTTCGGTGCGGGCGCGCAGCATGTACACGCCGCTGGGCAGCTGGCTCAGGTCCAGGGCTTGGTCTAGGCGGCCGGCGGGCACCGTGAGGGTGCGCACTGGCTGGCCCACGGCGTTGAACACCGTCAGCTCAACGGCCTTGGTGTAGCCCTGCAGCTTCAGGGTCAGGCGGCCGTCGGGGTCGGGTTGGGGTAAATAGTAAGCGAGGAGCCGGCCAGCGGCTTCTGGCTGGTAGTTACCACCAGCGGCTGCGAGGGCAGGGAGGCGCAGCCCTGTGCCGAGGTGGTTACCACGGTGTAGTTACCGTACTGGGCCGCCGCGCTTACCACGTACGTCTGGTTGGTAGCACCGGGAATAGCCGTGCCGTTCAGGTACCACTGGTTGCCCGTTGTGGCGCTGCTGGTCAGGGTTGTGGTGGCGCCGCTGTAGGAGGCCGTTACCGTGGGCTGAGCCGGGGTAGCATTGATGGTTACGGTGGTAGTAGCCGTTACGGCCGAGCAACCACCGGCGGCGGCTACCGTGTTGGTCACGGTATACGTGCCGGGCGTGCTCGAAGACAAGGTAATAGCACCCGTGGTAGCGTTAATCGTCAGGCCAGGGGTGCTGCTGAACGTGCCGGCCGTAGCGCCCGTTGCCAGGGCAGGCGTGGGGTTGGTCGCATCACCGGAGCAGAACGAGGTGCTGGCGTAACTGAAGCCTGCCGTAGCCGGGGCCGTAATCGTGAGGGTAGCCGTGGCCGTAACGGCGGCGCACCCGCCGGCGGCAGCCACCGTGTTGGTTACCGTGTAGGTGCCCGGAGTGCTGGCCGCCAAGTTAATTGTGCCCGTAGCCGCGTCAATGCTCAGGCCTGTTGCAGACGAGAACGTGCCTGCTGAAGCACCGCTGGCCAGTACCGGGGTCGGGTTGGTTGTGCCCGAAGTGCAGTAGCTGGTAGCCGGGTAGCTAAAGCCGGCAAGGGCCGGAGCAGTAATCGTGACGGTGGCCGTGGCGGTAGCCGCCGCGCAGCCGCCGGCCGCTGCTACGGTGTTGGTGATGGTGTACGTGCCGGGCGTGCTGGTGCCGGGCGTAATAGCGCCCGTTGCGGCATCCAGGGTTAGCCCGGCAGTGCTGGTGAAGGTGCCGGCTGAGGCGCCGGTAGCCAACGCGGGCGTTACGGTACCGCTGGCCGACGTGCAGAACGTGGACGTCGCGTAGCTGAAGCCTGCGGTGGCCGGAGCCGTGATGGTTACCTGGAAGGTAGCGCTGGATGGGCACGTGCCGCCGACCGAGTTGGTAACGGTATACGTGTCGGGCGTGCTGGCGGACAGATTGATGGCACCAGTGGCCGCGTCCAGGGCTAGGCCGGTGGTGCTGCTGAACGTGCCAGCCGTGGCCCCCGTTGTTAGGGTAGGCGTGGGGTTGGTCGTGCCCGAGGTGCAGTAGCTGGCGCTGGCGTAGCTGAAGCCCGCGCTGGTGGCCGGGTTTACCGTCACCTGGATGGGGGCCGAAGTAGACGAGCAACCGCTGGTGTTGCTAACCGTTACGGAGTACGATGCGCTGGACGTAACCGTGGTGGTATACGTAGCGGAAGTAGCGCCGGCAATGGGCTGGCCGTTGCGCAGAAACTGGTAAAACAAGCTGCCCGTGCCGGCCGGGGCCGTAAGCGTAAGCGTGCCGGAGCCGCAGAACGTCGTAGCTGAAGTGGCCGTCAGGGTAGCATCGGGGCCGGAGTCACGGTTACCGTAACGGGCTGGGAAAACACCGTGCGTCCGTCGGGGGTGAGCAGAACAGCCTGGAAGGTAGAAGTCTGGGTTAGACCGGTGAAGGCCAGGGTAGGAGAGGTGTTGGTGCCGGGTACGGCCTGGAAGCCCGAGCCGGTGTTCACTTGGTAGCCCTGAATAGTGCCGCTGTAATTCGACAACGTGAGCGTGCCCGAAATGCCGGGGCAGCCGCTGGCCACGCTGGTGCTCAGCACGCCCCTTCCTGCTGGGTGTTAGCCAAAACAAAGTACTCCGCGCCGCTGGCAAGGTCCAGGGTCGAGAACAAGCCGGTGGTGGGGTAGTGGCCGGCGCTCCGCCCCGCGAAACGTACTGGCCAGCCGGGGCCGACGCCTGGGCCACTACCGCCGAAGACAAGTTGCCAATGACGTCATCGGCGCCGTAGCTAAGCTGCACGGAAGCTGTAGTCGGGAGCGGACCCTGCACGCGGGCGTAGCGAACCGAATTGACTAAGGTGAGGGGGCTGCTCAACGTGGCGGTAGGGGTACCGCTGATAACCGTAGCCGTGAACGTTTGCGTGCCCGAGGTGGTCAGGCCGCTGAGTACTACCGGGCGCCAGGCCGTAGCATCACCCACGGCAAAGGTGCGCGCCGCCGGAGCAGTGCTATTCACTTGCACCGCCAGAGGGCCCTGTACGTAGCTGGTCGCCGAGCCGGTAGGCGGGTTGATGGCCTGCAGGGTCAGCAGGTTTGTTTCCGAAGTGATGAGCTTGCCGTTGGTGAGAACCAGGTTGCCGCTAACGGTGAGGGGGGTGCCCAAGGTTAGGCCCGCGGCGTTGTTAAGGGTAAGCGTCGAGACCGGGGAGAAGGTGCCCGAGCCGCCCAGGGTTTGGGCTGCGGTGCCAGTGAAGGCTAACCGGCCCGACGAGGCAGTCAGGGTGCCGTTGTTGGTGAGGCTTGGCCCCGGAGAGTAAGCTCCAGCACGCTGGCATCCAGCGTAGTACCCGAGTTGATAGTTACCGGGCCGTACACCGTGGTAGGAGCCCCGAGGGTAACTGATTTGGCGTTGGTTGTATTATCGATAACCAAACCCGGCACGTTACCCCAATCCGGAAATCGAAGTTAGTAGTCGTGGCGCCCGAACCTACTTGCAGCGTACCGCCCGTGTGGTTCATCGTGCCCAGCACATTGTAGTCGTTGTTGGGAGGAGAGGCCCCGTTGCGGTTTACCAGAATGATAGTGCCGCCCGAAATATTCTGGACGCTGCCGGCATCGTTGCTCAGCAAGCCAAACGAGGCAAAACCGCTAGGCGACGGCGTCTGCGTCATTACGCTAATCGTGCCGCCGCTCTGGGTAAAGGTGATGGGAGCCGAGGCGGCGGCGTTTAAGCGGCCGGCCACGTTCAGGGCCCCGCCCTCCACGGTAAGGGCCGCCCCACTGCCGAAGCTGAGAGAGTTGCCCATGCCCGAACCAATGGTGTAGGTGCCCGCCGATACGCGCAGCAGCCCGTTGTTAATGGGGGAGCCCCTTGTCCTACTACCGTGAAATTGGGGTTGTTGAGCCAAATGCCTCCGGTGGCGGGAATGACGTAGGAAACAGTCTGAAAAACTTTGTTGGTGAGCGTGGCAGTGCCCGTTAGCTTCAGAATACCCGTCATGTAGTCGGCCGCGGGTGAGCCGGTTCGTGTCAGCAGAAAACCCGTGCCCGTGGTGGCTGTGCCGGCTGCGCCCTGTACTTGCAGGGTAGGCAGGTCTAGGCTTACTACATCCGTAGCGGCGGCTTTGCCCAGGGAAAGGCTCTGCAGATCAGTGGTGCCCGTGCCGCTGAAGCTGGCGTCGCCACCACCCGTAAAGCGCAGTTCCGAGCCAACCGTGCTCGTCCCGGATGGGTTACTTAAGTCCAGCGTGCCGTTGTTGGTTAGGCTGCCGGCTACCAGCAGCTGATAGGCGGTAGTAGCCGAGGTCAGCAGGGAGCCGCCCGTAGCCACCGTCAGGGCTGCGCAGGCCGCATTCACGTCCAGCGTTACCGTTGCTCCGCTCACAATGGTCACGTTGTCGGCCGCCGTGGGTACTACGCCACCCGTCCAGGTAGCGGCGTCGCTCCAGTTGCCGCCGGTAGCGGTAGAGCTGACGGCTGCCTGCGGGTAGTGGGCCGGTAGTGCGCGCCGGTCGTCGCCGGAATAGGTCGTTTTTGTGCTAATGCCTCGGTAAAAGACAACAGCCCCAGCAACGCCACGGCAAGTGGCCGGCCGAGGCTGGTCATGGTAGTTGTTCGCATCATAGGGATGGAAGTAAGGGTGGGAACGATAAGGAAAGGAAAAAGAAGTGTAACTCAGCCAGAAGTCCTGACTTGGAACGTGCTATTAATAAGGATGACGGAGACTTGCCCCCAGAAAAAAACAACGTTATATTTTTTCCGGATACTATTGATCTAAAGGTATAGAAAAAGACCTGCCCACCTAGCGCATTTACCAGAAAAAACAGCATTTATTCATAGGACATCCTAACACAGAAGCCCCGTTGCCAGGCTAGCAACGGGGCTCTGCATGCAATAGAGTAGCCACAATTCTGCACCAGCCCGCACTGCCCTACAGCTACGTTCTGCGCCAGCTGGGGAAGTTTAAAAAGTGGCTTTCACAATGGCGAAGCGGGGCGAAGTGCTTTGGTAAGGATACAGCACGTAAGCATCCGACTGGTTGCGGCGCGTGATGGTGGTGGGGCTAACGGCTCCGGTGGCAAAGCTGCCGGCAGCTGTTGCCGTAGCCCAGGCGTCGGAGCTAGTTAGCCGGAACACGGTGCTTTGGCTACCTGCCACCACCAGCAGGGTTTGGGCATTGAGCAGCAGTAGGCCATCGGCTCCTACCAAACTCTGGGCGCTGGTCACGCGGGAAAAGCTGCTGGGGTTGCTCAGCGGTACCTTAAACAGCGTGCCGTCATTGGATTTAGCCACCAGCAGGTAGCCATCAGGGTGATACACGATACCATTCAGGCCAAAGCCCGTGCCGCCGCTAAGCTGCGCATTCTCCAGGAAAACTGTAGCTACGCCCTGAGCATCCACCTTATAGATAATCGGTGAAAGGCTGTCGGTGATGTAGGCATTGCCTTGTCCATCCACGGCTATGTCGTTGGCGAAATGGTTACCAGCTGGCCGCAGACCGCCCAAATCGACGTAGGAAATCAGGCTGCCACTGCTGGCATTATATATAGCCACGGCCGCTAGCTTACGCAACGTAGCGGCCGTGGAGCGGCTGGTATTAGCGCCATTATCCGACACGGCCACCAGCAGACGCTGCCGGCTGGCATCCAGGTTCAGGCCAATGGTGGAAATCAACCGGGCATCATCGGCGAATAGCGTGTAGGTGCTGTCGTCGCGCACGCTGCCTAGTTGCCCCTTGGTGCGGGAGCTGACCAGGAACCGTTTGTTGGCCTCATCATACTGGATGCCTTCGGGGTGCAAACCGGCCTGGGCCACATTGATGCGGGTAGGTGCTGCCGGCTCGGCAGCTGTGTCATCCTCATCGTCAGAGCAGCCGGCCAACATGCCAGTCAGGCTAAGCACCAGAGTTGCCAGCCGAAGATATTGTGCCAAAGGTCGCGGCGCAGTTGTAAGGGAAGTAGTAAAGCCAAGCATACGAGCTAAGTTAAAGGTCAACAAATCAGGTAGCTACTCATACGTGCCTCGGCCAGAAGAGACTACGCTCAGCGTTACTTTCAGGGCAGTAAATAGCTCTTTCGGCAGAGTGGTAGCAGGAAGGTTGGCTTCCGGGAGTTGGCGTAAGCCTCACCAAGTATAGGACTAGGAATGAGTCAGGCGGCGCCCTACCTTGCAGAGATTTTCGAAATTATCGTACGCTGCATTCTCTT
The DNA here is from genome assembly GCF_022919335.1 of Hymenobacter sp. 5516J-16. Lineage (NCBI taxonomy): Bacteria > Pseudomonadati > Bacteroidota > Cytophagia > Cytophagales > Hymenobacteraceae > Hymenobacter > Hymenobacter sp. 5516J-16. The sequence continues at coordinate 3,028,121 of NZ_CP095058.1, forward strand.
CACTTTCACTACTAAAAACCATGATTACCCTCTTTATTCGCACTACCCGCCGCTTAGGCGCAGTCATGCTACTGATGCTACTCTCGCTCAGCGTGCATGCCCAAAACGTGGCCATCAAGGGCGACGTCATCACCGTAGACAAGAAGCCCTACGCTAAGCTGGCCAAAGGCGGAAGCATGCTGATGAAAGACTACACTCTGCTGACGCTGGATGACAAAGAGGTGATGAAGGCAAAAGGCAACATTACCGCCTTGCCGAATAACGAAACCTTCATCTATTACATGATGACGTTTCAACCCGGCGGCGAAACAGCCGAAATGAGCAAAACCGGTCTGAATTTCGCCCAGCAGCTAGCCGAAGCTCTAGTGAAAAACGAGGTGATGCGCGACGGGCAGCCCAACCCGGATGGTATCAAGCGCTTCCGCGAAGCCTACAGTGAGAATCTATCCGCCAAATATGCCGCCGAAACCGAGAAGCAGAACAACACGAAGCCACTAGAATACAAAACGGTTGACCGCTCCCGTAGCAACCAGGCGGGCATCAACTATAACAAGCGTACTAAACGTACCGAAATCGTGCAGGGCGACAAAGTAATCGGCTACCTCAACCCGGTAAGCAACGAATCGGGCCGCTCCAACTGGGCTATCGTGTTACCAGACGGCCTCTCCATTGCGGAAGTAACTATTGAAGCCTGGATGGCCGACTCTCCCGGCGCCCGCGACATTACATACAAGATGCTTGTGAAGAAGGACAACAAGTATCATAACCGTTCGGCAGTAGGGGGCGTGGCCGCTGCTCAGCAAGATGCCATTCAGTACCTCGTGCTGGGCGGCTACTTGTAGTAGGGTGCCACTCACTGATGTAAGGGGCTCTGGATAGTAGGCGCTGAATCTGCCGAAGCCGGGTAACGGAATATCCTCGATTTAATAGGTTGGCGGCCGAGAAGCCATTTCGCTAAATACAAAAGCCCCGCTGGCACTCTGCCAGCGGGGCTTTCTACTGTTTGCACTCCGGGGTTACCCTACGGTCGGGAGTTCCACGTTCACGAAGCGGATGTGCTCGTCCTCCAGCACGGCTTCCACCACGGCGTCCTTGCTCACGCGGCCCGAGAGGATGTCCTTCGACAGCTCGTTGAGCACTAGCCGCTGCAGTACGCGCTTCAAGGGGCGGGCACCGAACTGCGGGTCAAAGCCCTGTTCCCCTAGGAAGTCGAGCACCTCGTCGGTGGCTTCCAGGCGGATGCCGGCTTCTTCCAGCCGCTGCTGAATCTGGCGGAACTGGATGTCCACGATGCGGCGGATTTCGCGGCGCTTCAGCGGCTGGAACATCACAATTTCGTCGATGCGGTTCAGGAACTCGGGGCGCATGTGTTGCTTCAGGCGCTCCACCACTTCCTCGCGGGTGCGGTCTACCACTTCGTCATGGTTGTACTCATTCAGCTCTTTGAAATTCTTCTGAATGATGTCGGCGCCCGTGTTCGAGGTCATGATGATGATGGTATTTTTGAAGTTCGCCACCCGACCTTTATTGTCGGTGAGGCGGCCATCATCCAGCACTTGCAGCAGAATGTTGAACACATCGGGGTGGGCCTTCTCGATTTCGTCGAGCAGAATTACGGAGTACGGCTTGCGGCGCACGGCTTCCGTCAGTTGACCACCTTCGTCGTAACCCACGTAGCCGGGAGGCGCCCCAATCAGCCGCGACACGGCGTGGCGCTCCTGGTACTCGCTCATATCGATGCGCACCATGCTGTTCTCATCGTTGAAGAGGTACTCGGCCAGAGCCTTGGCCAGCTCGGTTTTACCCACGCCGGTCGTGCCCAGGAAGATAAACGAGCCAATCGGGCGCTTGGGGTCCTGGAGGCCCGCCCGGGAGCGGCGCACGGCATCAGAAATGGCCGCAATGGCTTCCGTCTGGCCGGCTACACGCTTGCCCAGCTCTTGCTCCAGGTTCAGCAGCTTCTCGCGGTCCGACTGCAGCATCTTGCTTACCGGAATGCCCGTCCACTTGGCTACTACCTCGGCAATATCTTCGAAAGTCACTACCTCTTGCAGCATCGAGCCACCATCCTTGCCTTTATCGGCTTCGGCCTGGGCCTGCAGTTCCTTTAGCTTGGCTTCAGCTTCCTGAATCTTGCCGTAGCGCAGCTCGGCCACGCGGCCATAGTCGCCCTGGCGTTCGGCCTGGTCGGCTTCCAGCTTGTAGCGCTCAATGTTCTCCTTTTCAGTCTGAATGCTGGTGAGGGCCGATTTCTCGTTTTCCCACTGCGCTTTCAGCGAATCGCGCTTGGCCGTCAGCTCGCTCAGCTCTTTGTTGAGCACATTTTCCCGGTCGTGATTTTCCTCGCGCCGGATGGCTTCGCGCTCAATTTCTAGCTGCATGATGCGGCGCTGCACCTCGTCCAGCTCCACAGGCATGGAGTTCAACTCGATGCGGAGCTTGGCGGCAGCCTCGTCCATCAGGTCGATGGCCTTGTCGGGCAGGAACCGGTCGGTGATGTAGCGGCTCGACAGCTCCACGGCGGCAATAACGGCGTCGTCCGTAATCCGCACGCCGTGGTGCAGCTCATACTTTTCCTTAATGCCGCGCATGATGCTGATGGCGTCCTCCGTGGTCGGCTCATCCACCATCACGGCCTGGAAACGGCGCTCCAGGGCCTTGTCCTTCTCAATGTACTTCTGGTACTCCTTGAGGGTAGTGGCCCCAATGGAGTGCAGCTCGCCGCGGGCCAGGGCGGGCTTGAGCAGGTTGGCTGCGTCCATGGCGCCTTCGCCGCCACCGCCGGCCCCAATCAGCGTGTGCATCTCGTCGATGAACAGAATGATCTGGCCTTCGGAGTCGGTTACTTCCTTGATGACAGACTTGAGGCGCTCCTCGAATTCGCCCTTGTACTTGGCGCCGGCAATGAGCAGGCCCATGTCCAGGGACATGATAATTTTGTCCTGAAGGTTTTCGGGCACGTCGCCGGCCACGATGCGCTGGGCCAGGCCCTCCACAATGGCGGTCTTACCGACGCCGGGCTCCCCCAGCAACACGGGGTTGTTCTTGGTGCGGCGGCTCAGAATCTGGAGTACGCGGCGGATTTCCTCGTCGCGGCCGATAACTGGGTCCATCTTGCCGGTACGCACCTGCTCGTTGAGGTTGCGGGCGTAGCGGTTGAGGCTCTGGTACTGGTCTTCGGCGGTCTGCGAGGTTACCTTGCGGCCCCGCGCAACTCTTTGATGGCCACTTTCAGGTCTTTCTCGTTGAAGCCAGCATCCTTCATCAGGGTCGCCACGGCGTCTTTACCGCCCAGCAGCCCCAGCAACAGGTGCTCCACCGACACATATTCATCATCGAACTCTTTCAGAAAGCCGGTAGCGCGCTGCAGAGCGGCGGCGGCTTCGTTGGAGAGGTAGGGCGAGCCCCCGCTTACTTTGGGGTAGCCCGTTACTAGTGCATCGAGGCGGGGCGTGAGGATGTTCAAGTTTACGCCCAGCTTCTTGGCCAGAAACGACAGCACGTTCTCGTCGCTCTGGAAGAGGCCCTTCAGCAGGTGGCCGGTTTCAATAGCCTGCTGCTGGTTGCCCCCGGCAATTTCAGTGGCTTTCTGCACGGCCTCCTGTGCCTTGATCGTATAATTATTAAAGTTCATGGTCGCTAAGATCTAGGTAGGTGCTTCGGGTTAGGAAGTTCTACGAGATGCTTAGCAAACGGGGTGCAGAAGAACTTTAACGGACTTTTTGTCTCTATTTTGTGTAATTTGAAAATGACATATAGACAAAGTGTCTTAGTTTTGCTCGAATACTTTATTGGACTCATGTCGTTTCTCATAAACCTTAAGCCTGATAAACGCTCTCATCATTGGATTAATAAATTTGTATCTAAGGTTAACACCCTGCCCAATTTTCTCTAAAATCGGACCTTTCTCATTCTTGCACAAAGCATCTAGATAATATCTAAAATCACTAGTCGTCATATTTGATTTAGTTTTTTTCTTGCCTTTGAAATGTGCTAAAGACGCACTATTGGTGAAGCAGTCATATTCATCTAGTTTAGCTGAAGCACATGCAGCTAATACTTCCTCAAAGTGTGAAGGTCCTTTAGAATTTATTATAGCTTTTTGATAAGAATTTCTTAAAGACTGTGCCGTGGCATGTATTGCTCTCTTCACCGCATAGGTAAAATGCTGTAAGGATATAGTGTTAACATCTTGATTGATTGAATACCAAGCAGAAGATTTGCATATAGCATGCGTATAGTGTGGAAAGCCTGAAGAATACTCGATTATCTTATCTCTGACATTGTCTATTATTTCTAGCTCTAGTTTCTTTAATCCATTATCAATTATTTCTTTCAATTCCTCATCGGACATTCTTGGCATTTGAATCTGCATCAAGCATCTTTCTAATGAAGGATGTTCTCCAAGTAGAGCACCAACACTATCTGCAATTCCAACGATTAAAATAGTTACGTTCGGAACATTGTCGGATAACGCTTTAATCGTATCAGCCATTCTTGTGCGAATGTTTTCATCTGTTATACTATCGAATTCATCAAAAATAATTAATAGCTTAGTTGATAAATTTTCGAACACCTGAAGAATATCAGATGAATCAATTTCATCTTTAGGAGGTAGAAATAAATCAAGCTGAACAGCCTCTTGTCTGATTTCAGCCTTAAAACCTATGCTCTTGGAGCTTGAGTAGAATCTTATTTTCTTCAGAGCTTCCTGCCAAATAGTTTTGAAATCCTCAGTCCTGTTACATGTTACTTTAGTCGCCACTACATCGGGAAACATCGTAGTGGCCATATTGGCAAGGGAGGTTTTTCCAACGCCCCTGTCACCATAAAGAACAGCATGTGCTCCTCTTTGAGTTACTGCACTATACAAATCACTAAGTTGACCAATCCTACCATAAAACAAATCCCTTTTCTCAATAGGAGCGGTAGGACTGAATACATCATCCAGCTTCAATAATTTATCCTCTTTAGTCATTAACTTAAGCTTGCTCATAGGATTTGAGTTTAATTAAATGATTTTTGCAGCGTGAGTACAAGTAATTTGTTGAAGACAGTGGTTAAAAGCTGGTTATCCAATTCGAATCGGCGGAACCACGGGCCGCAAGGTGTCGCTGAGGGCGTTGGAGAAATCGGGGTAGAGTGCCTGAAACATAAGTTGAGCTTGCTGCAACAAGTCGGGGTAGTGGCCTAGCGCGGCTTTGTTAAGCAAAAGATACGCGTTGGTTTCCGGGCTGTGCTGATGCTCCCACCGTTCAGGTGGAAAAAAGTCGCGGGCCAGCTGGGAGTAAATGCGGAAACGTTGGCCGTTGGTGGCGTTTTCGCCTTCCTCTGGTTTGAGAGTGCCAATGAAGCCGCCGGAAGCTAGCGGGTTGCGCTTGAGTAGATAGAGCATTACCGACAGGCAAGTATTGAGGATACGAATAGCTTCGGCCGGCCCATCATTGGTTTGAAAATAATATTTTGGCTCTGGGTCATGCTGATAACGGTGCTCCTTCAGATAGAATTTGAGCACGTAGATGTGGTGTTGGTATTGCTCAACTTGGATAATGTAGTGCCGTCCCTTTCTGGTTTTGAAGGGACAGATAAACCGCTCAAGCAAAAAGCCGCCCGGGGAGTAGGGCGGCTCTTCACGAATAAAGCGAAATGGGTAAGCATTACCCGGAAAATCAGCGGGAATCAAAACAGGTAGGGATAAGCCTTACGGCGCTTAGATGCTAAATCCTCCGGCTGTACTGGCCGGAAGGCTACCGGCTGCACAGGAGCCGTAGCCTTAGGAGCATTAAGCTGCGTAACCAGCTTTGGGGTGCAAGCAGAGGTGGAAGTTGGGTTTTTCATTAGAACAAAGCTACCTAATTGTCTGCAAAAAGTAGTTGCTATCAAGGGCTTAACGATATAGGCAATTCTTGGGTTCAGCTATTGCATAGAGGCTGAAAGTAGCAACATTCATCTAGTAATTTCCTCACTACCGGCCCAAACCCGCGCTAGCCAAACCTGCCCGCCGAAACAGCCACCCCGCCACTACCCACAACCCGGCAAAAATGGTATTCAGCACAATCACCCACAACACTCCCAGGTTCAGCTCGGGCCGCCAGATAGCCATTGCCACGAACGGAACGGCGAACTGCGCAAGCGCGGTTGCAAACATAGCCTTGGCCATGCCCTGCGGCTGAAGTTTCGCTAGAATGGCCCCGATGAAGCCCACAGCCAGCACAACGGCGTAGAGTAGGTTGGCGAGGTTGTCTTCGCTGCCAATGAAACCCACGGCCAGATTGCCACACACGAGCAGGAGGGAAGCCGCTACCGCTACGCCCGCGGCTAGTTTATACGCGCCGCTGCGGCCCCAGCTGGCTACCAGCAGGTACAGGAGCCCCAAGACAAGCAGCAGGATGCCCGCCATTACAAGATGAGATGTGGCCATAGGAGTAGGTAGGTAAAAGGTAGGAATGATGTGTTTCGTACGTGGCACTTTTAGGCTAGGCGTTGGTTCAGATTAGAGCCAATCGCGCTGGCGCGGCGGAACAACCACCCCGATACGGCCCAGATGGCGGCGAAAGCCCCATTGGCTACCAACACATTCACTAACCGCACTTGGGGCTCGGCAGCCGCGCCCGTGGGTGTCCAGATGAACAGTGCAACGGCAGTGACCATCACGTAGGTAAAAGACGCCGCAAACATGGCGTTCGACATGCCAAGCGGCTTGAAGCGCGCGGCAAAAGCGCCAATCAGGGCCACGGCTAGTACCCCGAGGTAGAGCAGGTTAGCCGGGTTATCTTCACTCCCAACCAATCCCACTGCGGCATTGGCCCACATCAGCATGAGCCCGGCGACAACGCCCACGCCTACCGCTAGCTTGTAGGTGAGGTTGTTCCACTTGCGCGCAATCAGCACGTACGTCAGGCCCGTGCCGAACAGCATAACCGCCGCGAAGACGAAATCCGAAAACGTCCAGTTTACCTCGTGCGTGAACTGCATGGCCACAAGAGGAATGAGCAGTAGCAGGCCCGTGGCCAGCGCAACGCGAAGAATGCTTTTGGTAAGTGTCATGATTAATGAATTTTGGAGGTCAGATGTAGAGAAAATGCTGTTGTTACGGGTAGTATGTGGTGCTGCCAAAAGGGTAGGCGGCTATTGTTGTTGCTGCTCCTTGAGCGCTTTGCGAAAGGCGGCCTCTGCCTTCGTAATATCTTCGATATACCCCTGCCGGTCGATGAATGGCAGCACCGGGTCCGGGGCCGTGGCGCGTTCCTCCGCTTTGCGCTTCAGGCTGAAGGCACGCGCATGAGAAGTCAGGTAGATGTCAGTAGGAAGGCTGCGCAGCACACGAAAGCTGTGCTCGAAATCGGCCCGAATACCGGGGTAACTCTCGGGCTCCACGAGTGAGGCAGTCGGGAGCAGCACCATATCGGTGGCAAGCACGGCAAGCAGCTCGCGGCCACCATGCTGCACAGGAAATGCCCAGGTAGTACAACCCGGGGTGTGACCAGGGGTGGCATGCGCCGTCAGACGAATAGGCCCGAGCTGTACTTGGGCGCCGTCCTTGAACTGGTGGTCGATGCGAGGGGGCGGATACTTGAGGAGGCCCACGGCAGCCAGAATCCGGAAGGGCCCAATGGTTGGGTCGGTGGCCCCACCGGTGGCAACAATGTCGGCATCCCGCTCATGAATCCATAGCGTGGCTCCCGAGGCCTTTTGCAGGGCGGCCAAACCACCAGCATGATCGGAGTGGGCGTGCGAGTTGAGCAGGATTTTTACATCCTTGATAGCAAAACCCAGGGTAGCAATGCTTTTCAGAATCATGGGGCGGTACCGGGGTAGCCCCCATCAATCAGCACATGGCCTGCCGGGCCAGTAAGCAGGAAGGACGTTACATCCCGGGTGCCCACGTAGTACAGGTTGCCCGCAATGCGAAATGGCGCCCGGGACAGTTGGCCGCCATGGTCTGAGGCTTCCTTCCATTTGCTCAAGAGAAATCCCACGCCCACGGCAAGCAGCACCGCAATACCCGCTAGAATTTGCCGCTTTCGGCCCGTGCCGTTTTTTGTGTTCCCTGCGCTTTTCATGGGTACAGACCCGCAGATTTTTAGAGGAGACGCTGCTTGTTGTAGTACGCAGTCAAAAGTACTTTGTTTTTCAAAGCAAGCAAGCGAAATCCAATAAATTTTCTTTGGCCTATGTACCAGAGGGTAGCAACCTACCCCAGCCGGATGGCTCTTTCTACGCGTAACTGCTCCAGAAATACCTCGTCGTGGGACACCACTAGCAGCGTGCCCTGGTAGTCGTGAAGAGCGGTGGTCAGAATTTCCAGATTCTGTAGGTCGAGGTTGTTGGTGGGCTCATCCAGAATAATCAGGTCCGGCGCTTGCTGACCAATCATCAGACAGCACAGGAGCAGCCGCATTTTCTCGCCTCCGCTCAGGGCGCCACAGGCTTTGCTCCAGGTGGCGCTGGTAAACAAGAAACGGGTCAGGCGAATCTTTACTTCGTGCTCCTGCAGCCCCGAGCTATTAAATAGCCAGGCCTGCTCGAACACGGAAAGGTGGTCGGTGAGCAGAGAATATTCCTGGTCGATGAACACGGCCTTGTTTGCCGCCCGCGCTATCGTCCCGAGCGTTGGTTCCAGGTAGCCCAGCAGCAGCCTAATGAGCGTGGTTTTACCCGAGCCGTTCAGCCCGTGCAGCGCCACTCGTTCGCCACTGTGTATCTGAAAAGTGAGGGCCGTCGGCCACAGCAGGCGGGTACCGTAGCCGTAGTTAAGCTCCTGAGCAGCGAGGAGTAGCTTGCCTTTGTGCAGGGTAGAGTTGTCGAAGTCGAGCTTGATTTTGTCGGTGGCTGGCAGTTCCTTACGTAGTTCGCTTAGCTCCTGAGAAAGCGCGCCTACCTTCTCGGCATGAATGCCTTTGAGGCGGGACGTGCTCTGCTCGGCACTGTTGCGCATCAGGTTTAGCACAACGGTGGGTAGGCCAGCTTTGTCCTGGTTTTTCTTGCCGCGGGCATCCAGCTTCTGCTTGCGCTCCAGGGCTTCGCGCTCGGTTTCCTTGGCTTTGCGCAGGGCAGTTGCGCGGCTCTTCACGTCCTGGTTGAGCGCAGTGCGTTCCAACTGCTTTTGTTCGGCATAGAAGTCGTAATTGCCCCCGTACAGAGTGATGCCGCGCCGGCTTATTTCCGCAACTGAGCCGAGCAGGTTCAGCAGTTTCCGGTCGTGGCTTACTACCAGCAGGGTGCTGGGGTAGTCCGGATAAGCTCGTAGAGCTGGTGCCGGCCGGCGCCGTCCAGGTGATTGCTGGGCTCGTCGAGCAGTATGATGCCAGGCTGATGAATGGCTACGCCGGCCAGAAAAACCCTGGTCTTCTGCCCCCGCTGAGGCTAGCCATCGGCTGGGTTAGGTGTAGCGCCGCCAGGCCCCACTGTTGTAAGGCTTCCTGACTTCTCTCCTCAAGGGTCCAGTCGTCATCCAGCACCGCCAGGTTGGCTTCCGTGGCCTGACCCTCCAGAATTTCCTGCAGGGCCCTGATTTTATCATGGATGCCGAGGGCCTGGGCTATGGTAAGGTCATTGAACTGCCCGAAATGCTGGGGAACGTAGTACGGCGGGGAACTGGCGTGCACCAGCCCGCCGGACGGTAGTACAGTGCCCGCAAGAAGTTGAAGCAGCGTAGACTTCCCAACGCCGTTGTTGCCAACTAGCGCCATCTTCTGGTGGTGATTTACTACCAGATTCAGTTGGTCGAAGAGCACGTCTTTGTTGGGGTGTGCGTACCCGAGGTTTTGTAGAAGTAGCATAAGTTCTTTCTTGAAAAGCAACCAGATATAGCCGCCCACGGAACGGGGTAGCTACTCGACTTTCGAAAGAAATCAGCTATTACATAAACCGGTGTTTTCTGCTAACGAAGGCGAATGTACAGTTTTTCACGCAATGCCACTGCCGGAGCCAACCCGAAGCAAATACGTGTCAATAGGCTGAATAGCAAGCGTTAACCAAGAAAGGCCAGGCAAGGACAGAAGTAGTGAGAAGAAAATTTGACTGTGAAATGACTCACTAGGTCATAAGCGCAGTCAGGATTTTTGCCTTGTATATAACCGTCTGGCAGAGGCGAGGCGCGAAAGAAGCGAATCGGCTTTTTCGAATTGGGCAGGCCTTTGCGGGAAGTCCGGGGGTAGTATTCAGCTGGCTAATGCTTATTTCTTTGGAGTCCAGGGCGCTAGCTGATAAATTTGCTCTATAATTTTCTTAATGCGTACCATTTCTGCTCATGTTGCTTGCTGATTTACTGGAATTAGGCTTTCGTGATTCTTCGGAGTGCCCACCTGCCTGGCAGGACAAAGGGCGCGTAATCTGCCGGCACTTCGACAGAGCCTTAATCAGCGTGCTGTGGTATTCTGACTCTTCCGAAATTGAAGTGCTAGTAGGACCGGTGCATTCCCCGCTGCTTCACTTCCGGTCTTCCTTGCTGACGCTAGCGAACTTACAAGCCCTGTTGCGCGACTATTGGTCGGCGGCATAATTCATTAGGGTAGCTGTAACCGTGCTACCTACTCAAACACGAGGCCCTACACGCAATACGGGCCCGGTACGCACTGTACCGGGCCCGTATTCGTACTATTCTGGGAGGCAACATTAACCCAGTAATTAGGCTGCCTTTGCCGGCATGGTTTGCTGCAGCAGCCACTGATAGAGCTTATCCACGTCTGCTTTGCGAAACAGCTCGGTGCCGGGATTCATGGTCGCGGCCGTGCCGCAAGCCACGCCCAGGCGCACCGTTTCCTGCACCGAAAGGCCCGTGGACAGCCCGTACACCAAGCCTGCTACCATGCTGTCGCCGGCCCCTACGGTACTGCGCTTTTTCACGGCCGGAGCCGGTACGTGGTCTACCAAATCTTGGGTAACTACGCAGGCACCTTGCGGACCCAACGACGTAACTACAATTTCGCATTTGCCCTCCCGCACCAGCTTGTGGGCGGCCTCGGCCACGGCTTCGCTGTCCAGTTCATCAACCCCGGCCATTTTGCTTAGCTCGCCCACGTTGGGCTTTGCCAAGTATACACCCTCGGCCAGCACCTGGTGCAGGGCTGGGCCCGAGGTATCAATGACCACCTTGATGCCCAGCCCTTTGGCGGCCCGTACAATGCGCACTAAAAACTCGGGTTCTACTCCGGGGGGTAGGCTACCACTAATAACCAGGAACTCGGGTACCGTGGCCAGGCTTTTTAGGGTAGTCAGAATTTGCTGCTGCTCCTCCACGGAAAGCGGGGTGCCGGGCATACCGAAGCGGTACTGCTGGCTGGTGGTAGCATCTACCACGATGAAATTCTCGCGGGTGCGGCTTACGGTTTCCACCGGCTGCTGCTGAATGTGTTCTTGCTCCAACAGCTCCCGCAGCAGCGCGCCGCTGGGGCCGCCCACCGGAAATACCGCCACTGAATCGGCGCCGAGCCGCTTGAGGGCCCGCGAAACGTTGATGCCGCCCCCGCCGGGCTCGAATTTCGGGGCCGCGCACCGCAGCTTCTGGTCGGGAATAATCTGGTCGGCGGTGGTGCTTTTATCGACGGTAGGGTTCAGGGTCAGAGTGACAATAGGCTTCATGGGAGCAGCAGTAGCAAATGAGTGGGGCCGGATAAGGATCGGCCGCCAGCAAGGTAGTACGCGTATGTACTGGTAGTCGCGCACTTGGTTGCGCGAAGGCCCGGCCTACTGCCGCTAGGCTCCGCCGGCTCGGCCGCTAGGTGCCAGCCGGCGGCAACTGCAAAAACTGCCGGAATTGTTCGTCCTTTGCGGGCCTATTTCCTTCTTTTTTGTGCTCTATGCAGGTTAGTGACCTTTCCCTCCGAACCGTTGACGTGACGCGCTACGTTACCCCGCTGCGCGAAGGCGGCTCCCTGCCGGCCCTGGTGGAAGCCGACGACGGTTTTCTGTACGTGGTGAAATTTCGGGGGGCGGGCCAGGGGCTGAAGGCGCTGATTGCCGAGCTAATTGTGGGCGAAATGGCGCGAGCCTTGGGCCTGCGGATCCCAGAGCTGGTATTTTGCCAACTCGATGAAGCCTTCGGCCGCACCGAGCCCGACGAGGAAATTCAGGATTTGCTCCGCTTCAGCACCGGCCAAAACCTGGGTCTTCACTACCTCTCCGGGGCCAGCACCTACGACCCCCTAGTAACCACCATTGAGCCCCGGCTGGCTTCCCTAATAGTGTGGCTGGACTGCCTGACGCTGAACGTGGATCGCACCGCCCGCAACACCAATCTGCTTATGTGGCATAAGGAATTGTGGCTGATTGACCACGGTGCGGCCCTGTACGTGCACCACGCCGGCCCCGGTTGGGCCGAGCCGCGGCCCCGGCCCTTCGCCCAAATTAAAGACCACGTGCTCCTCCCCCAGGCCAAGGAGTTGGCCGCCGCCGACGCCGAAGGCCGCGCCCTACTCACGCCCGAGCGCATCCAGGCCATTGTGGATGCCGTGCCCGCCGATTGGCTAGCCGAGCCCTCCGTGACCGTGGAAGAGCAGCGCCAGAACTATGTGCGGTTTCTCACCGCCCGGCTCGCCGCATCAGAAACCTTTGTTCAGGAAGCCGAAAATGCCCGAAAAGCACTTGTTTGAGTACGCCGTTTTGCGCGTAGTGCCCCGTGTGGAGCGCGAAGAATTTCTGAACGTCGGGGTGATTGTGTATTGCTCGGCGCAGGGGTTTCTGCAGGCCCGCTTCGAGGTGCCCGAGGCCCGGCTGCGTGCCTTTGCCGGCGACCAGCTTGACCTAACCGACCTGACCGAGCGGCTGCAATCCTTCGAGCGAATTTGCCGGGGCCGGAAGGAGGGCGGCCCCATCGGGCAGCTGCCGCTGGCCTCGCGCTTCCGCTGGCTCACGGCCACGCGCAGCACCGTCGTGCAAACCTCGCCCGTGCACCCCGGCCTCTGCGAAAACGCCGCCGACACCCTAGCCCGGCTGCATGCCCAATTGGTGCAATAGCCAAGCGCAGGGTGGTGCTACTGCTGCATTTGTGTGGCTGTGCTTGAGGGTTGATTACGGTGTCTGCTGTAGTACTAACGACCGACCTGTCATTCCGAGCCCAAGCGAGGAATCTGGAATACTCACGAGAGGCTAACCCAGATTCCTCGCTCGGGCTCGGAATGACAGTGTTTGTTGTTCGTATCAATCGGCCAGAAGCTGCTGCTCGCGGAGCCAGTCGAAAATCAGCTGGTCTACGGCTGAAACCCTGGGCCGGTCGGCGTAAGTAAGCCACACGACTTCCTCAATTTCAGCGGCTGGCTGCAGGGTGCCAGCGTACGTAGCGTAGTAGCAGGTCATCTGCACCAGAACATCCTCCGCGTGGCCGTGGGCGGGGCCGTGAAGGTGCCAGCGTGTACCAGAGTAGCCGCGTTCAGCTCTACGGTTAGCTCTTCCTTGATTTCCCGCAGCAGGGTTTGGGCGTCCGTTTCGCCGGCTTCGCGCTTGCCGCCAGGAATGTAGTACCGGTCTTTGCCGCGGCTGCGGGTGCTGAGCAGGCGGCCTTCGTGCAGGTGCAGCCAGGCAATTTTGTCGATGAGGGGCATGAGCAAACGGTTGAACTCGGAACGGGCTATAAAAAAGCTTGCCGACCTTTAGAAGGCCGGCAAGCTAGTACAAGAGCAGCTAGAGGTAGGCTAGTTTACAGCCTGATAGGGGACGCCCATGTTCTGGAACAAGAAGGCCCACTTGTCGGTCTGCTCGCTGATAACCTGGGCGGTGGAGCGGCCGGCGCCGTGGCCGGCTTTGGTCTCGATACGGATCAGGACGGGGGCATCGCCTTTCTGGCTTTCCTGCAGCTTGGAGGCAAACTTGAAGGAATGGGCCGGCACTACCCGGTCGTCGTGGTCGGCGGTAGTTACCATGGTGGCGGGGTAGGCGGCGGGCTTCAGGGCGTGGTAGGGCGAGTATTTGTAGAGGTACTCAAACATTTCCTTGGAGTCCTGGGCCGTGCCGTAGTCGTAAGCCCAGCCGGCGCCGGCCGTAAACTGGTTGTAGCGCAGCATGTCCATCACGCCCACGGCCGGGAAGGCCACCTTGAACAGCTCGGGGCGCTGGGCCATGGTAGCGCCCACCAGCAAACCGCCGTTCGAAGCGCCCGAAATAGCCAGGTAGTCCTTAGAGGTGTAGTTGTTCTTGGTCAGGTACTCGGCGGCGGCAATGAAGTCGTCGAACACGTTCTGTTTCTGCAGCTTGGTGCCGGCCAGGTGCCACTTCTCGCCGTACTCGCCGCCGCCCCGGATATTGGGCACGGCATAGATGCCGCCATTCTCCAGCAGAATGATGTTGCTGGTGCTGAAGCCGGGCGTGACGCTGGAGTTAAAGCCCCCGTAGGCGTAGAGCAGGGTCGGGTTCTTGCCGTTCATCACCAAGCCTTTCTTGTAGGTGATAATCATCGGCACTTTGGTGCCATCCTTGGAGGTGTAAAACACCTGCTTCGACTCAAACTTGCTGGGGTCGAACTGCACGCCGGCCTTCTTGTAGACGGTAGATTTGCCGGTGGCAATGTCGTACTTGAAGATGGTGGGCGGGTAGATGTAGGAGGTGAAGGTGTAGTAGGTTTCCTTTTCCTCTTTTTTGGTGCCGAAGCCGCCAGCCGTGCCCACCGAAGGCAGCGTAATAGCCCGCTCCTTCTTGCCGTTCATGTCATACTGCTCAATAAGAGAGGTAGCGTCCTTGAGGTAGTTGGCGAAGATTTTGCCGCCGCCGGTGCTGACGTTCAGTACGTTCTGGGTTTCCGGAATCAGGTTTTTCCAGTTGGCGGGCTTGGGGTTGGCCGCGTCCACGGTTACTACCCGGTTGTTGGGCGCATTCAGGTTGGTGAAGATGTAGAGCTTGCTGCCCACGTTGTCTACCACGTCCACGTTGCTTTTCTCATTGTCCACTACCTGCACAATGGGGCTGCCCGGCTTGCTCAGGTCCTGGATGTACAGCTCATTGCCAGTGGTGGTATTCGCCCCACTGATAACCAGGAAACGCTCATCCTCGGTGAGGGAGGCCCCAATGTAGCGGCGCGGCGTTTTCTCGCCCCCGAACACCAGCTTATCGGTGCTTTGCTTGGTGCCCAGCTTGTGGTAGTAAAGCTTGTGAATCTGGGTTTTGCCGGCTAGCTGGCTGCCCGCGGTGGGCTTGTCGTAGGAGCTGTAGTAGAAGCCGTCGTTGCCTTTCCAGGCCAGGCCCGAGAACTTCACGTCCTTGAGCGTATCACCCACGAGGCTCTTGTCAGCGGTTTTCAGCACGATGACCTTGCGCCAGTCGGAGCCGCCTTCCGAAATCTGGTAGGCGGCCAGCGAGCCGTCCTTGGTGAAGTTGATGCCCGCCAGCGAGGTAGTGCCGTCCTTGGAAAACTTATTCGGGTCGAGGAACACTTCCGGCGCCCCGTTGCCCACCTGCCGGTACAGCACCGACTGACTTTGCAGGCCCGTGTTCTTGCTGAAGTAGGTGTACTTGCCTTCCTTGTAGGGGGCGCCGTACTTCTCGTAGTTCCACAGGGTTTCCAACCGCTTCCGGATGGCCTCTCGGTAAGGAATCTGGGCGAGGTAGCCCTGGGTCACCTTGTTTTCCTCCTGCACCCAGGCCTTGGTGTCGGGGGCCTGGTCGTTTTCCAGCCAGCGGTAAGGGTCGGCAACCTTGGTGCCGAAGTAGGTGGTAACGGTATCTACCTTCCGGGTTTGGGGGTAGGGCTGGGTTTTGATGGGCGCTTGGGCGGCGGCTTGGGAGCCTACCAGCAGAACCGCCAGGGAAGGAAACAGTCTTTTCATCGTGAGGAAGTAGGGTGCAGAAAGAAGATGTGCTTCGGGGTAAGTGAACTGTCACAGGCAAGATAAGAAAGCTGCGTCCAGTCTGCGCTACACCAGCCGTTGCTTCTAGCGGAAAGCCGCTTCCCCAGAACCCCAAGCCAGGTGCCCTGCGTAGGCCCAGGGCCGGCCGCTCTAGCCGCACGCCTTTCCCTTTTGCTATATGCCCACCATCTATATCGGCTGCTCCGGCTTTTCGTACCGCGACTGGAAAGGCGTGTTCTACCCCACCGACCTGCCCCCGCGCAAGTGGTTTGCCTACTACTGCACCCAGTTCAACACCCTGGAGCTGAACGTGACCTTCTACCGAATGCCCGAACTCAAGGCCTTTGAGCAATGGTACCAGCAGAGCCCGGAAAACTTCCGGTTTGCCGTGAAAGCGCCCCGACAGGTAACGCACTACAAGAAGTTCGGGCCGGAAGCGGAGCCTATTCTGGCCGAGTTTTACGCAACTATCCGGGAAGGGCTGGGCCAGAAGCTGGGCCCAGTACTGTTTCAGCTGCCGCCCAAAGCCGCCTACACCGAGGAGTACTTAACCCGCATCATCGAGCAGCTAGACCCGGAGTTTCACAATGTCATCGAGTTTCGGCACCCAAGCTGGTGGGATGGGGAAGTATTTCGGCGGCTGGCCCGCCACGGCATCAGCTTCGTGGGCCAAAGCCACCCGCTACCCCTGCCCGATGAGGTAATCATCAACACGCCGCGGGTGTACTACCGCTTTCACGGCGTGCCGGAACTGTACAAGTCGGCGTACAGCCCGGAGTTTCTGACGCGGGTAGCCCACGAAATTGCCGCGGCCCCGGAAGCGCAGGAAGTGTACCTCTACTTCAACAACGGCATCGGTGGGGTAGGAGCCCTGAATGCCCAGCAAATGCAGCAGCTGTTCAAGCAGAGCACCCAGGAACAGGCCACGTGCGCAAATTGACGGGCGTTTGCTACCCTAAAACGCCCCGACGTACTTTCTAGCGCGTCATTTCAGCCGGAACTGAAGAAGCCCATCTGTACCTCAAAAACACGTCATCCTGCGCAGCGCCAAGGACCTTATCATGTTTGAACGAGCCCGTTATTACGAAACTTGTCCAGGCGTGATAAGGTCCTTCGCGCTGCGCAGGATGACAGGTAGAAAAGTGCGGTTGCCGTCTAGCGGTAGGTCACCCGTCGTGCCTTCTATACGCTGGCAGGAGGATATTTTCTGCTGGCGTATAGAAGGCACGGCGGGTAGCGGAGTCGAGAGGCGCAGCTTAGTCGTTGCCGGCGGTGGGATTCTTGCCAGAAGACGTGTTCATAGCAGTTTCACCGGTTTGGCCTTCGCCGCTCTTCATGCCGGCCCGGTTGCCTTTCTCAGTAGGAGCCGTCATGCCAGTACCACTGTTCATGTCGCCGGCTATTTGGTTTTCAAACGACTCGGGGCGGTTGCCCACGGCTACGTGGGGCTGGCTGGCTTGGCCCGGCAAGCCACTGCGCACCGACCGGTCCTGATCGGTGGAGCCTAGATGCTGGGCCTGTTCCGAAGACTGGTTGCTGATTTTGTCGTTGGCGTTGGCCCCGGAGTTGGGGTCGTGCTGGCTGCGTTTTCCAGATTGCTTAGACATGCTCGTAGAAATTAGGTGGTGGGAATATGGCCGACAGACCAGTCCGTTAATTCCAGCGTCGGGCCCGTTAGTGGTATGCTGCCCGGCAGGCGCAGTTGCGTTAGAAGCGGAAAAACCCACGGCAGTACTGTTAAGCTCATCTGTTGTTAATCAATGGGTTAGATGGGCGGACTTGGGGAACCGTCGAGCTGGTTTTGCGCTACGTAAGCAGCGGCAGTTTGGCGCCCTCCGGTACGGGTAGGCACCGGGCGCGGCTAGCTCGACATAACTTTCCGGCCCGGGTGCTACGTACGCTTCAGGTACCCTCACGTATCTGTTCGGCCATGATGAAACGGGTAGTTGCTACCTGGCTTGCCAGTTTACTTCTGCTGACAGGCCCGGCGGCCTGGGCCTGCCGGGTGTGCCGCCCCCGGGTGCACGCCGGGATTCACAACGCCGAGTACACCGCCAACCTACTCCTGTTGCTGCTGCCCGTGGCGGTAGTGCTCCTCGTAGGGTTGGGCTTGTTCTACGCTCCGACCCTCAAAGCTCGCCTAACTTCTCCCTCCGCCCATGACTGAACCCCTACACCGTACCCCTCTAATTGCCGCCGGCCTGCTGATGGGGGCTGGGCTGGGTGGCTTCGTGGATGGCATTGTGCTGCACCAAATTCTGCAGTGGCACAACATGCTCTCCAACCAACTGCCGCCCAACACCTTGGTGGCGGCCAAAGTAAACATGTACTGGGACGGGGTATTTCACGCGGCGGTGTGGGTGCTCACGGCCATCGGGCTGCGGGTGCTGTGGGTCGCCAGCCGGCGCCCGGATGTGGCGTGGTCGGGGCGCACGTTGGTGGGTGGGCTGCTGCTGGGGTGGGGCCTGTTCAATGTGGTGGAAGGCCTGATTGACCACACCCTGCTCGGGCTTCATCACGTGTATGAGTACACCGACGAGAAGCTGCCCTGGGATATGGCTTTCCTGGCGTTTGGGGCCTTGCTGCTGCTGGCGGGCTGGGGCCTCATTCGGGCAGGCCGCCGGGATGTTACGCCGCGCACCGCTTACCGGGACTAAAGTATGCCAATGCTTTCTTCCGGCGCTGCTGCGCCACCTTCAACCACCTACCACATTGGCTGCTCGGGTTTTCACTACAAGCACTGGAAAGGCGTATTCTACCCCGAAAAGCTACCCCAGCGCCGCTGGTTCGAGTTTTACCACCAGCACTTCCGCACCCTGGAGCTGAACGTGACCTTTTACCGGTTTCCTCAACTTTCAGCCCTAGAAAGCTGGTACCAGCAAAGCCCCGCAGACTTCCAGTTTTCGGTGAAGGCTCCCCGCCTAATTACCCACTACAAACAGTTTCACGACTGCGCCCAACTGCTCGCCGACTTCTATGGTACGGTACAGGAGGGTCTGCGCGAAAAGCTGGGGCCTGTGCTCTTTCAACTGCCCCCGCGCCTCACGTACTCGGAGGAGCGGCTGGCGCGCATCGTGGAAAGCCTCGACCCGAGCTTCCGCAACGTAGTGGAGTTTCGGCACCCTAGCTGGTGGCTGGGCCACGTGTACCAGGAGCTGGCCCGTCGGCGCATTGCTTTTGTAGGCCAAAGCCACCCGGCCCTGCCCGACGAGGTAGTAACCAACACGGAAGTGGTGTACTACCGCTTCCATGGCGTGCCAGAGCTGTATAAGTCGCCGTATCCGGAGGAGTTTCTGCGCCGGGTGCTGGGCCAGATTCAGGCCGCCGGACAAGTAAGGGAAGCCTACCTCTACTTCAACAACGACATTGACGCCTCCGCCATCGGCAACGCCCGCCAGATGCAGGCAATAGTCGGGGCAGCTAACGAGTAGCGGGTAGCAGGAACTTTAGGCCGGTTATAATAAGGTGGTTGGGGTAGGATTTATCTGGCGAAAAAGATATCTTAACAGGCACGCACTTAACCAGATACACCATGGAAACAAGACCAAGACGATACATGAGCATGGGCTACCGCCTGACGCACATGCCCTGGTGGGCCTACGTGCTGGTAATCATAGGCGTCTATCTGCTGGGTTGGGTAATGCGCCTGACGGGCATCATTCCCGGTCATTAGTCCTTACCACAAACTGAACCCAGGAGCGGGTTCCCGGTAGCGTAACGCACTGCCCGGAACCCGCTCCTGGGTTTGAACCGCACTGTAAACTAGGTTTACTGAATGCCACACCCACCGCCCGGCTAGAAACCGGCGCAGCGTTGCTGTTCCTGCCGTTACGCGAAAGCCGCGGAGCCCGTTTCCTGTCGTACCTGGTAGGAACACGGACTACAGCACGGCGCGCGTTACCAGGCGGCACCAATCCGGAAACCCAGCGGAATGTAGCTTCCCTCATGGCCATAGTCGCTCATGCCACTCGCGTAACGGGGCCCGTTTACGGTAGAGCGGGAGGATGCCTTGCGCAGCCCTATGCCAATGAAAGCGTCAACAAAAAGGGGGGTGCGGGGCAAAAATGCTTGGGTGCCCACCACGGCGCACATCCCGTACCGGTCAATTACCTCAGTTTGGGGGCGCAAACGGTACTCGTAGTAGGTGAGGCCGTTGGCTGCCAGTTCCGGCGCCCAACTGCGACTCTCGAACGCCAAACGAAAATGCTGGTAACTCGGGCCGTAGGCTACGTAAAACCCCTCGACCCCAGCGGTTTGCTCACCCAGGTAGATGCGGTGCTGCACCTCCAGGCCGTAGCCGCGCACCCGGTCCTGTGGTCCCTCACTCAGGTCGGAGGTGAAGTCGGAAACGGGACCGTAATAGAGTTGGGGTGTAACTACCCACGCGTTGCGGGAGGTAGGCCCCCACATTCTCTCCCCACTAATATGAAACCCTCCGGCCGCCACAGGAGTCATGCCTAACTTTACGCTGTGCAGCCGCGCCGGCCGGCCCAGTGCCCCCGACTGGGCTGCTGCCGTAGTGCTCAGGCGCAATAGCCCCGCACCCAGCACTCCCCACATAAGCAAGCCGCGCATTAGTTGGTCGGGATAATGGGCAGGTGGCTGAGACGGGTGAGCGTGCTGCCGCTGTAGCGGTATTGGTACAGCCCGCCGGGCCCAATGGCTAGCAGCAGCCCACGGTGCGGAATAACGTCGGACACGCTGACGTTAAACGTTTGCGGGGGCGGCAGCATCGGCGCCGTGCGGGTGCTGAACACTTTCAGTTGGTCTTTGTCGCACACGAATAGCAACGTACTATCCACGCCCAATCCCAACGGGTGCGTCATGGGGTAGGACTGGGCCAGACGTGGGGCGCGTAGGTTGTTCAGGTCGATAACCTGGAGCTGGTTGGGGCCACCCCCGCAGGTGCGGCCGTCGCGCAAGGTTACGTAAGCATACCGGTCGTCCACCACCACTGGGTCGCAGCTGATAACGTGCTGGTAGAAAGCGAGCTGCTGGGGCTGGGCCGGCTGGCTGGCATCGAAGATGTACATGCCCCGCTGGGTGCCCAGAAACAGGTAGGGCGCGCGCGGGTAGATGGTTTCAATGCCAAAACCCAGGGGTACTACCGTGCTGCGGACCGGGGTAGTGGGCGTGGTCAGGTCGAAGAGGCGCAGGCTCTGGTTGTCAACGACGTAGAGCGTGTTGTTGAGCACGGTAAAGCGGGCCAGGGACCCACCTTTGCCGTCGCCCCCGTCGGCGCTAGTGGGGCTGGCGTCGTTCTGGGCCGAGCATCCGCTTAACGCTAAGCCGAAAATGCCGGCTAGGGCAGTAGATATAAGAGTAGAAAGTAGACGCATAGTGGCAGAGAAAATAGGATTATAGCTTCTGCCAGCCGACGACTACGGCATCGGCGGGACGGTTTTTTACCTGGTATTCAGCGGGTACCTGGGCGGTTTCGGGCAAGGGCAGCTCCGGCACGGCCTCGCGCACGCGGTGGAGCAGGCGGGCAGCTCGCACGTTGGCAAGGTCGAAGGTGAGCAGGTCCGGGCCGCTGTCGGCGTACAGCAAATTGCCTTTCATGGCCACGTCCACGTTACCCGGAATACGCAAAAAGGCTACCGGCTGAGGACGGCTGGGGTCGTGGTTGTCGATAATGTGCACTCCCTGATACTGCTCATTAATAAGGATGTACGGGTCGCGCAGATAGATTTTGCCGGTATTGTGCATTTCCTGGGGCGGCAGCACGGCCACGGCTTGCTCCAGCTGAGTTCGGGCCATCAGCAGGGGCTTATAGGAGGGGAGCGGCACCCGGTCAATCGGCTCCACCATGGGGCAGGCCGTAAGACTCAGCAGAAACGTGCCGCCTACTAGGAGGGAGTACAGTTGGCGCATAGCAAACAGTAAAGAGTGGGTAACGGCAAGAGTATTCCCACCCGCGAAATGGTTGCACTGCAACGCAAGAATAGCAACTTCAATAGCCCCGCCGCAAATTCACCTGATTCTCTAGGGGCTGCTGCTGGCGTAGGTGGTCAAGGTTGCGTAGGAACACGTCCACTTTACCCTCATCTTCGCCGGGCTGACCGCCGCCACTATGCTGCGTGAGCAGCACGCGCGGCAAATCCCAGAGGGGATTGTTGGTAGGCAGCGGTTCTTGGGCCGTTACATCCAGCACAGCACCCCCGAGCCGACCCGCTCGCAGGGCGGCAATTAGGGCGGGCTCATCGGTGGTGTTGCCGCGGCCTACGCTGGCGTAGAGGGCCTCCGGGGGCATGGTAGCAATCAGGTCAGCGGAGAAAAACCCCTCGGCACTACCCGGCAAGCAATTCACCACTATGTCGGTAGTGGGCAAAGCAGCGCGCAGTTCTTCCTTGGAATGCAGGTGAGCCTGTGGGTCGGTGCGAGCCAGAAACTGCACGTCGCACCCGAAACCTGTGAGCTGTTGAGCCACGGCTTGCCCAATGGCGCCGCTACCCAGAATGAGGACGCGCTTGCCGCGGAGTAACCCTAGCTTCGGGCGCAAGGGGCCACCTATCCACTGTTTCTGGTCCTGTAATACTGCCAGCTCGGGCACGTAGCGCAGCAGCCCTAATAGGCCCGCTACCATTGTTTCGGCGCAGGGCCAGGCGAAAAAGTCGCCCATGTTAGCAACCGGGCAGCTAAGCTGCAGCTGCTGATACCGCTCAATTCCGGCCGAATCAATCTGCCAGAACCGGAGCCGGGGTGGTGCGGGCGTCAGCCATGCGGCCGGTGGGTTGCCTAGCAGTACGTCCGCCGCCTGCAGTTCTTCCTGTTGGGCCGAGGCGGCCAGTTCAGAGCGGAAGGAAACGGTAACATCTGGGGGCAGTTGCGCCAGCAGGCGAGCTTGCGCTTCGGGGTTCAGGTCAGAATAAACGAATACGTGCATAGTAGCCATACTCGCTAACTCCGCTCGGGGGTTGCACGCGGAGGGGCTGGTAGCTGATTAGTAAGGTGCCAGCGTAGGCGGCTGCCCTGCCCACAAAAAAGCCCCGAATCGGGTGATTCGGGGCTTTGTAAGGTTGCTACAGCAACATTGTCATTAGTCTCTACGCGAGTACTGATCGTAACGGACGGGGTCTTTTTTCTTGTCTTTCTTACGACCGATAATGCCGCCGGCCGCTGCTCCGGCCACGCCGCCTAGCACGGCACCTTTGCCGCCGCCGATTACGGCCCCGGTTACAGCTCCAGCGCCACCACCAATGGCGGCACCCTTAGCTTTTTTGCTCCAGGTTTTTTTGGGAGTGGTCTGCGCCTCGGCAGTTGACGTTACCACAGTGCTTTCCATCACGAAAAGGGCCGAAAGCATGGCCGCATATAGCTTGAACGTTTTCATGGTCAGTATGATAAATCCTGAATGGATGAATTTTAGCTTTATAACGAAGCACTAAAACCCGGGTTTCATACTGGCTGAAATTTTACACAATTAGGTATTGTGTAGTATATAAAAAGCTATATGCAGTAACCGTAAAAAAATACCCCCGAACCAACAGCCCGGGGGTAGTGTACGCAACGGAAAGCAGCGCTTATCGAACGTCGGCCTTGGTATTTTCCGCGGCGGGCGTGGTGCTGGCTTTCTTCACGTAGGTGTCAAGCCAGATATTCATCTCCCACAGCATGTGCATGATGGACTCGCGGGCCGCGTAGCCGTGCGACTCGGCAGGTAGCACCACGTAGCGCACGGTAGCGCCGTGGCCCTTCAGGGCGTTATAAAACCGCTCACTCTGAATGGGGAAGGTGCCGGAGTTGTTGTCCGCCTCCCCGTGAATCAGCAGAATAGGGGTTTTGATCTTGTCAGCAAAGTTGAAAGGCGACATAGTGTTGTACACCTCCGGGGCCTGCCAGTAAGTCCGCTCCTCGCCCTGGAACCCGAAGGGCGTCAGGGTGCGGTTATAAGCGCCGCTCCGGGCAATACCCGCCTTAAACAAGTTGGTGTGAGCCAGCAAATTGGCCGTCATGAACGCTCCGTAGCTGTGGCCCATTACGGCCACCCGCTTGGGGTCCACCACACCCAGGCGCTGTCCCTCGTCGATGGCAGCCTTAGCCGAAGCCGTGAGCTGCTCCACGTAGGTGTCATTGGGCTCCTTCGTGCCTTCGCCCACAATTGGAATGCTAGTGCCTTGCAGCACGGCGTAGCCCTGGGTTACCCAGTACACCGGCGAGCCCCAGTTCAAACGGGCAAAAGTGTAGGGCGAGCCTTTTACCTGGCTGGCGTCCTTTTTGTCCTTGAACTCTACCGGATAGGCCTCCATCAGGGTCGGCAGCGGGCCGTCTTCCTTCTTGTAGTTCGGGGCAGGTAGAGGTTGGCCGTCAGCTCTACCCCGTCGGCGCGCTTATACTTTAGCACCTGCTTCTGCAAGTTGCCGAGGCTGGCGTAGGGGTTCGGGAATTTGGTAAGCGGGGTAAGCTTCAGGCTTGGAGCGTCGCGCAGGAAGTAGTTCGGCGACTCCTGAGCCGATTCCCGCCGGGTTACAAATGTCCGCTTGCCGGGGTCCAAAATCGTGACGGGCATCTCGTAATAAGGGGCCTCAGAACGCCACCACCGGGCGCTCTTCTTCGTCCGCACGTTTAGCTCGTCGATAAACGGCCGGTCGCCCTCGGGTGAGGCACCCGCCCCAATGAAGTACACTACGTCGCCGGCTCCATCGGTAGTCAGTACCTGACGGCCCTGGCTGTTGCGGTGCAAGTACGGGGTGCCTGGGTCGGTGTAGGTGTCCTGGGAAGAACGCTCGAACAGGGGCGTGAGCGAGGTTTTGGTGGCCAAGTCCAGGGTCCAGGTGGTTTCCTTGCGGTCAGTCCACCGGTAGCCTTCTACCAGGGCCAGCTTGTCGGTACCCCAGTGAATGTTGCGGAAGCGCAGGGGCAGGGCCGCCAACTCCTGGGGCTGCCCGTCGAAGGGGGCCGGCAGGGCGAAAAGCTTGTCGCGCACCGGAGCTTCGGTTTTGGGGTTGCCGCCATCCTGAGCTTCCACCCAGAACACGGTATTGGGGGCATCCTCGCGCCAGCCAAACTGACGGCGCCCGGTGGGCACGGCGTCAAAGCTGGTAGGCACGTTATCGGCCAAGGGCAGCTCGGCCAGCTCCTTTACTACCAGCCCTTCTAAATTCAGTACTTCCACCCGCTGCGGGAAGCTGCTTACGGGCAGGGTGTAGGAGTAAGGACGGTGGCGGGTGCGCACTAGCACGTAGCGGCCATTCGGGGAAGGCACGGCCTGCTGAATCATGCCGGGCTGACCCAGCGGCGCCATGCGGCCATCGAGGCCCACCTTTACTACCTGAGACAGGGCAAAGTAATCAAACAACCGCTCGTCGGTCGGGCTTTTCAGTAAATCCTGGTAGGTGCGGGCGGCGGCAGTGCGGCCGATGTTCTGCTGAATAGCCGGGCCTTTGGGTACTTCAGTGGCGCTGGGAGCCTCCCCCGGCCGCCTACCACCGCGCGGGCAATGATGGTTTTGTTGTCAGAAACCCACTCGAACGGGGTGCCGAAAACGCTGTTCAAAAACAGATTGGGCACCAGCCGGGCCGAGGCCGAAGCTACATCCGCAATCCACAGCTCCACGTGGTTGCTGGTGGTGTGGGTGAAGGCAATTTTGGTGTTGTCCGGCGACCATTGCACGTCGCTGATGCGGGCGTTGGCGGGCAGGCCCGTTACTAGCAGCTCCTTGCCATCGGGTAACTTGCGCAAGCGCAGGGAAGAAACGTAGGCCGCCCGGCTGGGGCCGTTGGTGCGCGGGTTGATGCGCAAGCCCGCTAGACGCAGTTCCGGCTGGCTTAGCTCGGCAATAGACGGCATGTCGCGCACATCCATTAGCAGCATCCACTGCCCGTTGGAGGCAAAGCTAACCCGCGGGGTAGGGGCAGCATCGGCCAACGCGGCAATGGCCCTGGGGGCGTTTGGTACGGCAAGTCTTGCGCCGTAGCCAGGCTCAGCGTGCTCACGCACAAGGCCAGGGTGAGTCGAAATATTTTCATAGAAAGAGGTAAGCAACAGAAAATTACTACAAAGGACGGTACAATCCGGCAGATTTTCTAAAGGATGTACAACTCCTTGCCTCATTATCACGTAGCGCCGAGCTTTCTTATTCGGCCGCAAACAAGAAAGCCCCACCCAAGGGCAGAGGCTTTGTTCATGAAGAGTGCATTTTTAGAGAATGCACTGGATTCTAAAGGCTTAGTGATTGATGGGCGCTTCAATCAGGACAAAGTGACTAGCGGCTTCCACTTTAATAGCCACCAAGTCAGTTTCCCACAGCCCAATGCTTTCCCGTGCGGCCACGGCCTGCTCATTTACGGTGAGCTGGCCTTCCATTACGAATACAAACACGCACTTATTCACCGGATTCAGGCGGTACTCCAGGTGCTGGCCAGCGTCGTAGAACCCTAGGCTGAGCCGGGCGTTCTGGTTAATCCAGCAGTGGGCGGTACCTTCCTCGTTGCTGACGATAGTGGTGAGCTGGTTACGACGTTTTTCGCGGGGGAAGGAGCGGCGCTGGTAGCGGGGCGTCACGTTCTGAAGCTTGGGCTCAATCCAGATCTGCAGAAAATTCACTTGGTCCTCGCCAATGTTGTGCTCCTCGTGGCGCAGGCCGCTGCCGGCGCTCATAATCTGCACCGAGTCGGGGCCTACCTCCTCGGAGTAACCCAACGAGTCTTTGTGGTTCATGCGCCCGGCCAGCATCACGGAAATGATTTCCATATTGGCGTGAGCATGCAGCCCGAAGCCGTTGCCAGGCTGCACAAAGTCATCGTTGAATACTCGCAGCAGCCCGAAGCCAGCACGCTCGGGGTTGGCGTAGGGGCCGAAGCTCAAGGAAAAATGGCTTTGCAGCCATCCAATGTCTTTCAGGCCGCGGTCGGCGGCTCGGGTGAGGCGAAAGGGCATAACGTTAGGCGGGTAGGCTTTCGTGGAACACAATTTCACTGAGCGACTTGCGCTGGCGCGGGGCTTTTTCCCGGCTCAAAAAGGGCTCCTCCAACTGCTCGGCCGCTCCCATGTAGCCTAGGGCAATGAACGTCACGGGCTGCAAACTCTCCGGAAGCTGAAAGGCCTCCCGAGTTTTGGCTGCGTCAAAGCCGCCCATGAAGTGGCCATGCAGGCCCAGGGCAGTAGCCTCCAGGATAAGGTTGGCGTTGGCCAGGCCCAGGTCGTGGAGGGCGGCGCCGTTGGGGTTGCCGTTGTCGTAGTGAGTTTTGGCCAGGGCCAGAATCAGGACGGGCGCATGTTGGGCCCAGGGCTGGTTGCCCGGCAGCAGGCAGTCCACCATCTTCTGGAAGGTCTTCTGATTGGCGTGATGAGCGTAGATGTAGCGCCAGGGCTGCTCGTTCATGGCGCTGGCGGCCCAAGAGGCGGCTTCAAACACCTGCTGAAGCGTTTCTGGGGCCACGGGGTAGCTGGCAAAGGCCCGCGGGCTCCAGCGTTTGCGGATGGTTTCCTGCACGGGGAAAGTAGTGGGGGCGTGTTTCATGGTAGCTAGTAAACCATACTTCCCGCCATTGTTTAGGCCGAGGCAAAACAAAGAGCGGGAAGTAGGCAAAAACAGGTGTGTAGCAGTGAATGTAGAACGAGCACGCCGACCCCCAACGGGGAGTCGGCAGACGCCGCTGTTTTGTTGGTGAAGCCTACGCGCCGGCCCGCCGGAATAATGCAGGCCTCTGCGTGGCTTTACAGCGTCATGGGTACTTCCATCAGCAGCAGACGGGTAGTAGAGTCAGCCTGTACTGTGAAAGAATCCGTGTCCCAGATGCCGAATCCGTCGCGGCGGTGCAAGGCCTGCCCGCCTACCGTGGCGTCGCCTTCCAGCACGAACACGTACACACCGTTACCGGGCTTTTTCACTTGATACGCAGCGGCAAAACCCGCATCGAAATCAGCCAAGTGAAACCAGGCGTCTTGGTGAATCCACACGCCCGCGTCGTCGGGGTTCGGCGACAACACTTGCTGGAAGCGGTTGTGGCGGTCCTCGGCCCGGAAGGTCTGCTGGTCGTAGCGCGGGGTAGCGTTGCGCTTGTTCGGGAACACCCAAATCTGCAGAAACTTCACTTCCTCTTGCCAGCTGTGGTTTTTCTCGCTGTGGGCAATGCCCGTGCCGGCGCTCATCACCTGCACGTCGCCGCTCCGGATAATGCCGTGGTTGCCGGCGCTGTCCTTGTGCTCCAGCGTGCCAGACAGAGGAATACTAATGATTTCCATGTTGTCGTGGGGATGGGTGCCGAAGCCCATGCCGCCCGCCACGGTGTCATCATTGAGCACGCGCAGCACCCCAAAATGCACCCGCTCCGGGTTCTGGTACCCCGCAAAGCTGAACGTGTGGTAGGAAGTAAGCCAGCCGTGGCTAGCGTGGCCCCGGGAGGCGGCCGTATGAAGCAAGGTCTGCATGGTAAGTAAAAGAGTAAAGTGAATCGAAACGCACAATCATATGTACATACATGGATTGTGTGTCAAAGATTCACCTCTTGCTATACTTTTGCAAGTAGGCACACACCTGTATATTAATATCCTTATTGTAACCTTTGCTGAAAATCAAGCAGATACCATGGCTACTCGCGCAAAAGAATTTCCGCAGTGCGCATTCCGCCAGACGCTGGATGTGCTGGAGGGCAAATGGAAGTTTGCCATCATCGACAGTTTGCTTCAGCACGAGGTGTTGCGTTTCAAGGAGTTGGAGCGTGACGTCGCCGGCATTACGGCCCGCATGCTGGTTAAGGAGCTGAAGCTGCTGGAGGCCCACGGCATTATACGGCGTCAGCCCTACGCCACCGTGCCACCCACTGTAGAATACTCCCTCACCGACTGCGGACGAAGCCTGCACCCCGTCATCGAGGCCATCCGGACCTGGGGCGAACAGAACAAGGCCGTGCTACGGGCTGCCTAGCAGGGTAGGGCATTGCTTTCCTGATTCTCGCTCATGCACCTGCCTAATTTTCCAGTTGTTTCGCGGTTGGCACCTACCCCTAGCGGGTTTCTGCACCTGGGCAACGCCATCAACTTCACCCTGACCTGGCTGCTCACCCGCCAGGCCGGCGGCACCCTGCACCTCCGCATTGATGATCTGGACCGGGCCCGGTTCCGGCCCGCCTACCTCGATAATATCTTCCGTACCCTGGAGTGGTTGGGCCTCGACTATGACCACGGCCCCACGGGCCCCGATGACTTCGAGCGGTATTTCTCACAGCGTCATTTTCTGGCCGACTATGAGGCCGTATTGCAGGCCGCTCAACAGGCCCACCCCGCCGTGTTCTACGCCTGCCGCTGCTCCCGCTCCGAACTCGCCCGCCTGGCCTTACCCGACGGCCGCTACCCTGGCACCTGCCAGCATCAGCCACTACCCCTTACAACGCCCAACACGGCTTGGCGGGCCCACGTGCCCACCCCCACCCCCGTCCACTTCCCTGACGGGTTACAAGGCCCAGTGTCACTCCGGCTGGACGAAAGCCTGGGCGACTTTGTGGTGCGCAAAAAGGATGGCGCGGCCGCCTACCAGGTCGCCTCCGTCGTGGACGATGTGAGCTTGGGTACTACGCTTATCGTCCGAGGGCTAGACCTGCTGCCTAGCACCGCGGCTCAACTCTGGCTAACGCAATATCTGCCTGGGCAAGAAAGCTTCGCGGCAACTCAGTTTGCCCACCACGGCCTTGTCCTGAACGCAGCCGGTCAGAAATTGTCTAAATCAACCCAAGCCGGAGAGCAGCGCGGAGTGATGGATGAGGTAGGAACTCCGCAAGTAGTATACCAAGCAGTAGCGCAGTTACTGGCGCTACCCGCAGCAGCTGGAGAATCGTTGGGGATGTTATTAGCAGGAGTTGAAGCAGCTAGTAAGGCAAGGTAATCAGGCTAAAGTGAAGTATCAGACTGATAATTACATAGTTACTAAAAAAAGCAAAAGCCCCTCCGTTAAACTAACAGAGGGGGCTCAATCAAGCTACAATATGTGTTAGTAGCCAGGGTTTTGCTGTGATTGCAGAGTAGGGTTATTTGCTAACTCAACTGCTGGAATAGGCCACAGGAAGCGGAAGTCCGAGTACGGAATAGAAGCAATTGTGCCAGCTACAGTCGGACGAGTAGTGCAATTGTAATTAGCGATAACGGCTTGAGCGCTACCAGCCTTACGCGGAATCCCGGAAGTGCTGAACTTCGGATCAACCGCTAAGCGGTGGATGTCGTCCCAGCGGAAGCCTTCAGCTACGAACTCAATCCGACGCTCATTCAGGATAGCTTGGGTGAGGGCGTCACCGGCCGGCACGTTGCCGTTTGCTGCCGAAAACTGATCGGTACCTGATACGGCGCGGTTACGCACCGCATTGAGTAGTGTTAATGCGCGGGCCGGGTCAGTGCCCAAGCGCGATATGGCTTCGGCTTGGTTCAGCAGAACCTCAGCATACCGGATGATAGGCGCAAAGTCTGTGTTCGTTCTGGCATCCTTGTACTTGAAGCTAAAATAGCGCGTGGAAGTAGCCTGCAACAATTGAGTCCGGCGGGCATCAGAGCAGGTCCAAAAGGGAGCATTAAACAGCACGGGGCTGATGGCTATCAGGCCACGACCCTGAATGCCAGGAGGAGTCTGAGCTGGCGTATTTGGCGAACCGAACATCGTGGGCAACGCGCCGTTTACGCCGGGGTTATCGTCAGAGCTGTTCTCAATCGAGAAGATGTTCTCATTGGTGGTAGTAGTACCACCGGGGAAGGCATTAGCCGGGCTGCCAGCCAACGTATAAGAACCGACAGCACTAGTGAAGGGCGCAGCGGCCGAAATCAGCTTGTTGCCCTCCGTGACGGCGGAGGCCCAGTTACCTTGATGCAGATACACCCGTTGCTTGAGCGCAATGGCAGCACCTTTCGTGGCGCGGGTTACCTTATTGGTACCCGTGCGGTTAACCGGCAGATTGGTTTCAGCGAAAGTGAGGTCTTCTAGAATTTTGGTGTATACCTCTCCAACCGTATTACGGCCTTGTGTCTTAGCCCGCGTAATGTTTTCAATGGTATTGATCGCAAAGTCGCGGTAAGGAACACCAGGTTTATTGCCGGCCCCATCGGCGTAGGGTCGAGCAAAGTGCTGCAGCAATTCGTGGTAGGCCAGGGCTCGCAGAAACCGGGCCTCTCCTTCATAAGCGGCTGCTACGTCAGCTGCCAGTACGCCCCGTGTCCCTGCCGATTTCACTCCTTCGATGGTAACGTTAGCTTGATTAATGACAGCGTATAACGTTGACCACATATTCACTACGTTCGGGCTAGACGGCGTGATGGTGTTCTGGTACACAATGCCGAAAAAGCCGGCCATATCTACCACATCCTCACCCCGAACATCGCCGAGTTCACTAGCTGCGGATCCAAAAGGATATCCTCGAACTGCAATAGCAGTTCCGTTCAGAGGGTCATAATAACCTGATTGAGCAGCATTGTACATCCCTGCCACCGACAATTCAGCTTTGGCGGCGTCTTCAAAGGCTGCATTTTCCGGCAGAGCATCTTTGGGCGAAAGGTCAGTTACTTCGCACGCACTCAAACCCAGGGAAAGTAATGCCGTCAGGGCTACTAACCGAGAATGGCGGGAAAGCAAAAAGTTAGATATCGTTGTCATGGACAGTTTACTAGAAAGCTACGTTAAGACCCCCGTGAACACGCGCTGTTGCGGGTTGCTATTAAAGTCAACCCCGAACTGCTGATTTGTATTCCCGTTGGAGTTAACCTCTGGGTCAAGCCCACTGTATTTCGTGATGGTGAAGACATTTTGTACCTGACCGTAGATGCGTACCCGGCTCAGCGCTGATAAGCCCTTGATATTATTAGGCAGGGTATAGCCCAGAGTCACGTTCTGAAGACGAAAGAAGTCGCCTTTTTCTACAAAGCGCGAAACAGCGGCGTTGTTGAGGTTGATGAAGTCCGAGTTGCGGAACACCAGTTTCGGCACATCCGTCTGTTGACCTGGGGTTGTCCAACGGTCGAGAATCTCTACGCCATTGTTCACTAGGTCCATCCGCAGCAACTGCTGACGGCTTACGTTCATGATCTTGTTACCACCCGAGAAACGGGCAAATATGTTCAGATCAAAGTTCTTCCACGCCACGTTGTTATCGATGCCACCAAACCAGGTCGGGTTGGAGTTACCCAAGATTTTGCGGTCCGTAGCAGCACTTAGGGCCGTGGTTGTAGTAGTAGCGGCTGGGTTAGCTGCGTCGTAAAGGTAATAGCGGTTATTGTCAACGTTTGCCTGCACTAGTTGGCCGTCGCCCTTTCGGTAAATTGGGTAGCCGTTTAGTGAGTTTACCCCTACGAAGTCATAGCCATAAATGGCGCCAATAGGTTGGCCTACACGCGTAACGTTATAGGGGTTCAGGATGTCCTCATTGTTATTGAGGGCCAATACCTTGTTTTTGTTTGTGGAGAAGTTAATATTGGTACTCCACGTAAACCCCTCACGCGCAATGTTCTGTGAGTTAAAATTAAACTCAAAGCCCTCGTTGCGCATTGCTCCGATGTTGTCGTTGTAGCCGTTGCCGGGAATACCCAACGACTGTGGGGTGCGTACGAAGAGAATCAGGTCATCAATGTTGTTCTGATAATAATCAGTCGACAGGGTGAAGCGGTTTTCTAGGAAGCCAAAATCAATACCTACGTCCTTCTTCTTCGAAGATTCCCACTTCAGGTTCTGGTTACCAAATTGTCCGTTGATGTTGTAGGCAATACCGTTCTGAGAACCATACTTAGCTGGTCCAAATAAGCTGGCATAAGGGAAGGCACCAATGTCCACGTTGCCTACTTCGGCGTAGCTAGCCCGCACTTTCAGGTCGGAGAGGACCCGTGACACGCCGCTATCCTTCAGGAATGACTCTTCAGAAATGCGCCAGCCAACGGAGGCTCCAGGGAAGTAGCCCCGACGATTTGCCTCAGGTAACGAGGAAATAGCGTCATTACGCAAAGTAGCACTCAGCAGGTAACGATCTTTGAAAGCGTAGTTAAGACGACCAAAATAAGAGTCAAAACCGGTTTGCACAAAGCCGCCGCCAATGGTGGGCGTACCGATAGTACCCGAGATAATGTTTTCAGGTCCAAAAAACCGGTCAGACAGACCCGTGCCTGTAGCCGAGTACGACCGAGCAGTTGTTTTTTGGTATTCTACGCCGCCAACGAATCCAATTTTATGAGCTTCGTTGAAAGTTTTGTTATAAGAGATAGTATTCTGCCAGTTCCAACGGAAAGTTGGCGCAAACTGTTGGAATACTAAGCCCCCGCACCGCGGCCGTCACCATGCCGAGGATCATTGTACTGGAAGTCGTCGTTGAGGAAGAAGTCAGTACCATATTGGCTACGCAGACGCAAACCGGCAATAGGCTCAATTTCGGCGAAGCCATTGCCCAAAATCCGGTAGTTAGTCGCTTTGAAAACGTTGTTTTCAAGCGGGAACAAGATGTTAGTATAGTTGAAGTCAATAGTAGCAGCGTTGTTACCCTGACCCAGTACGGCTGGGTTTGTGGTGCTGATGTAGTAAGAGCCATCAGGGTTACGAGCTGGTACGTTGGGATAGAGCGAAAGAGCGTTGGTAACGTTACCCGACAAACCGTTGCGGCTGGTGTTCAAACCGTTGTTTTCCGTACGAGTCAAGCCTAAGCTCAATCCAACGCGCAGCCACTTAACTACCTCTTGTTCCAAATTAGCCCGGAAGGTGGCTCGCTGTAAGGAGTTAGCCTTGATAACGGCATCCTGATCGGTGTAACCTGCCGAGAAGAAGTAGTTAGTCTTTTCCGTTGCCCCCGATACCGAAACAGCATGATTTTGCTGGAAACCGGTGCGGAAAATTAAGTCCTGCCAATCGGTGCTTACATTATTTTCAAACGGAGCTGCAATAGGAGTATAGTCAGCTGCACCTACTGCGTTACGATACTTCTCGTTCGTGATGTTTATGAAATCCTCAGCACCTAACACCTCGTAACGCTTGGCCGTTTTTGCCCAGCCGAACCAGTTGTCGTAGGTTATCTTGGCCCGGCCCAAACGTCCCTTCTTGGTTGTAATCAAGATTACGCCGTTTGCTGCTCGCGAACCGTAAATAGCTGTGGCTGAGCCATCTTTCAGGATTTCGTACGACTCAATATCGTTTGGGTTGATGTCGCCAAGCGGGTTGTTTGGTGTTACCCCGCTCTGGTTGCCGGTTACTACCGGTACCCCATCCACTACGATAAGAGGTTGTGAACCCGAGGAAATAGAGTTAGTGCCGCGAATCCGAATGCGAGGGGTTTCTCCAAGTATGCCAGATGGAGTCGTTACTTGCACACCAGAAGCTCGTCCTGCCAGTTGCTGGTCAAAGCTGGGTGTTGCCAGTTGGGCAATGGTTTCTCCTTTCACCGAAGCGATAGAGCCCGTAACGTCACGGCGTTCCTGCGTACCGTAGCCAGTAACAACAACCTCGCTTAGAGCTTTCGTGTCGGAGGCAAGACCAATGTTTAAGGAGTTGTCAGATCCAATGGCCCGTTCCAGGGGACGTAACCAACGGAGGAGAAAACTAGTGTACCACCATTTGCGGGTACCGTAAGTGTATACGTACCATCAGAGTTAGTAGAAACACCATTTGTGGTGCCTTTAACTAAAACTGTTACTCCCGGCAGACCTTCGCCAGTAGAGCGGTCTGTAACTCGACCAGATAGGCTCCGGGTTTGAGCTACCCCCTGCACAACAACCAGTGCAGCCAGAGGGATACCCATGAGTAATGATTTTCTCATTGAAAGTGGAGTGTTTAAGTGACTATTGCAATGAAGTAAACATTGCGTCTATGTGTCGATAAAAATAGGGTGCTATTGTTAATATTTATGCATCCAACCCAATCTTACTTTATATAATTTAGGGTGATTATTAAAATAGTTATAAATATGAATCGTTCTTTGACAATTTCTTTTGAAACAAAGAAAATGCGCGAACGACATGTTATAACTAATTCAAACATGGATGGTCTGTGATTTTAAAATCATGCTAAATAGTGTATAATTAGAATAGTTATAAAATTAGTGTTTTAAAAAATTGTACATATTGAATCACGCAAAACAGTTACTAGCACAAAAACCTTAGTAGCTCATTTGGTTCAGCAGTAGTAATCGAGTTACAGCTTCAGTCCAAGGCGTAACTATGAACTGTGAGCGTTTGAAAACTATGAAACACATAAACTTTCCTGCATACAAGTGCAGCTGTTGGTTATTCTCTACAGCACTACCGCAACTCCTTTTTAAACTCCTCCGCCCAATGGTCGGCTAGGCGGGTGGGCTCCGGGAGCTTATAGCCGCGCAGGCAGGCCAGCGTGAGGCGGGTAGCGGTGGCTTGGTCGCAGCGGTGGCCGGGCTCACGAAGAGCGGATTCACCTTGTCCTTGGAACGGATTACTTCCCCTAGTAGCTCCCCACCTTTCTCGGTAAGGGGGTGATGCTACCCTTCGTCAGGGCAGGTTCTTGGTAAGTGCCGGTGAGCCGCTGCTTGGCTACTCCAAACGTGGGAACATCGAGCAGTACACCCAGGTGGGCGGCTATGCCCATGCGGCGCGGATGCGCAATGCCATGACCATCCACCATAATTACGTCGGGCTTCCGTTGGAGCTTATCGTAGGCTAGTAACAGGTTAGGAGCTTCCCGGAAAGCCAACAAGCCCGGAATGTAAGGCAACGTAACCGGGCTAGTGTGGTACACTTTCTCCACAATTTCTAAGGTAGGAAACCGCAACACCACAAAAACAGATAATACAGTTTCCGGCGTGGGGAAAGAGGAGTCGCAGCCGGCAATGAGCTGGGCTCCTGGGGTAGCGGTTGCAGGCGAACCTGGGTGCGCAGCTCATCCTGCTGACGCGTAAGGTCGCGGACGATAATGGGGTCGGCGGGTGGGCCGGGCGGGCGGTAATAGGCCATCAGGAGAAGGGCAAGGTGGAGACTACTTGTACTAGCCCAGTGCTGGTGGGGTTGTAGGCTGGCCCGGTGAGGGGCTACAACCCGCGTGAGCTCGGTACGTTAGTTTACCAACTATTCTTCCCTATTATGTCCAAAGCTGAGCAACCTGCCCACACTGGCAGCGGCCCGTTTTTCGAGCGTCGCTACTGGGTTGATGTACAGCACCCGTGCCAACCGGCGGCCGAGTTGCTGCAACACATCAAGTGCCACCTACCCGAATACTCACCCGATTTGCTGGCCGATTTCGAGAAAAAGCAGGGCGCGGCTGGTAATCTGCAAGTAGGCGACGAATTCCGGATCAAGATTCTGGGCCCTGGAACGGAGAGGTGCGCGTGACGGAAATCGGCTCGGATTACTTTGAGTTGACTACCCTGGAAAACCATCCGGAAGCCGGCAAAATCTGCTTTTCGTTGCGACCCCACGAATGGCTACCCGACACGCTGCGGTTTGAGATTCACTCCCGGGCCCGCTCCCGCGACGGGCTGGTAGCCCTGACCTACGACACGCTGGGCATTGGGCGGAAAGTGCAGCAGCAGACCTGGGAAACGTTTTGCCAGCGCGTAGCCGAGCACAGCGGCGGCCTGCAGCTGGTGCCAGTGCAGGTTGAAACCATCAAGCAGGGTAGTGCCGGAACCCACGTCAGCCACGATGCCTAAGCTACCGCCGCATGAGCTGCAGAAAACTCGGCTGGCGGCCTACACCCAGGCGAACTACAACTTTGACCTGACGCGCACGGCCGAGTACACCCCCGAAAATGGCTGGCGCGTGGATGACTACGAAACGGAGCTACCCTTGGAGGCGCCCGGCCCACCCGATGCGCACGGTTCTTGGGCCGCCGCCCGGGAAGTACTGCGCAACTATACCTTTCCGCCGCCCGACTTGATTACCGGCATTTTCCTGCCCGACCAGCCCCTGGAGCAGCGCGTGATGGTGTTGCGGGGACGGTTTCTACTGTTCACTTTCTGGTTTGGGGTGCGCATCGGGGCGTGACCGACGAGGTGCGTACGCTCCCAGACGGGCAGCAGGAACACGTGTGGGCTATAATTACCGCACCCTGGAAGGGCATTTCGAGCGGGGCCAAATCGACTTTACTATTCATAAAAACCTCACCACGGGCCGGGTCCGGTTCCACATCCACGCGTTTTCCCAAACGGGCCGCATTAGTAATCCATTTTACTGGTTGGGATTCAAGCTGTTTGGGCGGCGGCTGCAACGCAAGTTCTCCACGGAGTCGTTGAAACGGATGCAGGCGCAGGTGACGGAAGTGCTGCGCAAGGGCTGGCGGGCCCCAGCAGCGCAGGCTGGCCCGCCGGTGCAGGCCGTGTCAAGTCAGCCCAGCGCCCAGGAGCAGCTTCGCAAGGCCGGAGGGTAACTAGAGCGGCTACAGGCGGCTGTACAGCACAATGCCTACTACCACCAGGCCCATTCCAATCCAGCTGATAACCGGCGGCAACGGGGCCCCAAGCAGGGTGACCTCCAGGGTTACAGTAGCCAACAGCTCCACGGTTTGGGTTGCTTCCACGGCTCCAAGGTGAGTGGCGTTGTGGCCTACCAGCGCCAAGGCGTAGTAAAATAGCCCTGTGGCCAGCACGCCCGCTAGCAGCGCCACCACAAAGGTATAACCCCACTGCTGGGGGTAGGGCCGGGGCTACTCAGGCTGCCCCAGATGCTCAGGAGCGCCCAGAAGGGCAAGCTACCCAGGGTAAGGCCCAGCACCATTTGCGCGGCGGAAATCCGGGCGCCCGTTGTTTCCAAGTACACCAGCACCTTGCGGTTGGCCAAGGGATAGAGAACAGTAGACAGCACCACCAGCGCAAAGCCCAGTAGCGCCCGGCCCGAAAACCCCTCCACTAGGTTAGGTACCTGCATCAAGAGCACCCCTACCACTACCAGCCCGGCCATCCGCAGGGCCGGGAAGTTGAGTGCGGCTCGGTGGTCAGTGTAAATGACGGGCGTAAGTAGCAGGCCTGAAAGCAGCACGAGCTGAAAGGAACCCGCTATCAGCCAGGCCGGGCTAAACTGTGCCGCCACGGCAATGAGGGAGTAGAAAACGCCGATACCCACGCTCCCCAGAGCACCCATATCCGCCAGGAGCCCCGCCAGAACAGCCAGAACGGACCCCACTCCCGGCGCACCAGCAGCCACCCCACCAGCAGCAAGGCCGTGTAAGCGTAGCGGAGCACCGCCGTCCAGACCCACGGACCACCAGTAGTGGCCATGAGGCGGTTAAGCAGGAAGGTAGATGAAAACAGCACCGCTCCCAACGTTGCCAGTAGCATGGCGCGGTAGGGGAGGGCAGCAGCGGGAGGCGAGGAACTCATACGTGAGAAACGGCTTGCAGCCGCTGCCGCAAGGTAGCGCCCTACGCTTGCTCCGCGGGGCCGCCCCCATGAATCATATCCGAAACGATGCCCCGGTTCTTGGTCAGCTCGGCGTAAACAACTCCCGCTAGGTGGCCGGCGGTAAAAGCCAGCACGAGGTACATTGTGATGTTGTGTATCTCTTCCACGGTGTGCTCTATTGCATGAAGGGCCTCAAAATCGTCGGCGTACAGCAGCGCCAGCCCGGTTACTACCATCACGACCAGCATCAGGTAGAAGGCGAGGTAGGAATATTTAACCAGCAGGGAGTGGCGAGAGTCTTGCAACTCGGGCCGCGCTGCCGGAAAACGCGGCGCGCTACGGCTAGCTTCACGCCGAAGCGCTGCCCGCCCTTCTGCACCACTTCCACCACTATGCGCAGCACCAGCAACACCGTAAGGGCCACACCTAGCCCAATGTGCCAGCCCCAGATGCGGTGCGACACGATGCGCGTCAGGCCCCGCACCTGCTCCCGCGAAAACGTAACGCCTTCTGCGGCCAGCACCTTCTGAAACTCCGGGCCTACCGTCTTCATCTGCACAATAACGAACAGAAACAGGATGGTGAGCAGCAGGCCACTGATAACGGCGGTGTTGGCCCAATGCCAGAGGCGCAGGCCCAAGGAGTTGCGTTTCGGGCCTGTAGCTAGTGGGGCTTGTTCGGTTTGCGGAGTCATGGAGCAGTAAAAGAGGGAGGATAGTAGGTGCCGTAAGGTAGCGCTTGCCAACAGCTTCTTAAACAATCAGCCCTGAAACCGTTGTTGCGGTTCGTTCTCGCGTCTTAATCCTCTACAACCAACCCTTCTCTTATGGCAGAAGCAAAAGGCTATGCTGCTCCGGCAGTAAATGCTCCCCTCGTCCCCTTTGATTTTCAGCGCCGCGAGGTTGGCGCCCACGATGTGCGCATCGAAATCCTGTTCTGCGGCGTCTGCCACTCTGATCTGCACCAGGTGCGCGACGAGTGGGGCGGCTCAGTATTCCCCATGGTGCCCGGCCACGAAATTGTGGGCCGCGTGACCGAGGTAGGTGCCCACGTGAAAGGCTTTAAAGCCGGCGACCTGGCCGGCGTAGGCTGCATGGTCAACTCCTGCCAGCACTGCCCCGAGTGCAACCAAGGCCTAGAGCAGTACTGCGACGAAGGCTTCGTGGGTACCTACGGCGCCACTGACCGCGACGGCACGGTAACCTACGGCGGCTACTCCAACAGCATTGTAGTGACGGAAAAATTTGTGTTGCACGTATCCGAAAAGCTGGATTTGGCCCGCGTGGCCCCGTTGCTGTGCGCCGGCATTACCACCTGGTCGCCGCTGCGCCAGTGGAACGCCAAAGCCGGCGACCGAGTAGCGGTGATGGCCTGGGCGGCCTGGGCCACATGGCCGTAAAATTCGCCGCCGCCATGGGCTGCGAGGTAACCGTGTTCAGCACCTCGCCTAACAAGGAAGCTGATGCCAAAGCCCTGGGCGCTCACAAGTTTGTGGTAACCAAGGATAAGGAGTCGATGAAATCCGTGTCGAACTACTTCGACCTGATCATCAACACCGTATCGGCACCCATGGACTTGGCCCCTTACATCAACACCCTGCGCGTGGATGGCACCATGGTGCTGCTAGGCGTACCGCCAGAAGCGCCTCAACTGCATGCCTTCAACCTCATTGCCAAGCGCCGCCGCATTGCCGGCTCCCTAATTGGTGGCATTCAGGAAACGCAGGAAATGCTGGATTTTTGCGCCGAACACAACGTCATGAGCGACATTGAGCTCATCCGTATGGACTACATCAACGAGGCTTACGAGCGGATGCTTAAGTCCGATGTGAAGTACCGCTTCGTGCTGGATTTGGCGACTATCTAGTTGACATGAGCTAGAATAAAAAAGCCCGGCTGCCATAAGGTAGTCGGGCTTTTTGCTGAAGAATACTCTAGCTAGCTGTTGCAAGGCGGCTTTTCGACGAGAAGAGGCGACCTAATAGCGTGGCGAGTAAGCCTATACTGCCAACTGTAAGCAAATTAGAAAGCCAGCTACCCAATTCAGTGAGCGTATAGCCCGCTACAGCGGCCTCAATGCGGCCAGACATATCTACGGCGGTAAAGTCTTGTGGAAAAATGATTTCGGTCTGGTAAGAGTTATTAAACTCGATAGGAGCGTAGTGCCATTTGCCACTATGTTGGTAAGCTACCTCCAAGCCATTATGACTTTCTGTTTCCAGAACTATTTCCTTGTCAGAAGTTAACAAATACTCTATCCAATCTACCTGCCATGTTCCTTTAGGGTATTGCCGAAGGAAATACAGCTTGTTCATGTGGTACTCCGGGTTTTTGATTATAACCGAACCAGGCGTAGAAGCCGCTGTACCCGGTGAGCTTAACAGAAGCTTAATTCCGGTTAGCGGTATGGCCAGTACGATAAGGGTAAGAATAACAGGCCACTTGACCAATAGCCTACGCGGCCTCAAAAGCAATGTGGCTAGTAGGCCCACGATGAGAAAGTCTACAGCAATAATCAGAATAGCTAGAGGCGAGTTTAGCTGATACAGCATAAGCAATAATAGGTTTAACAGGTATCATCAACGTCCTATTCCTTTTCCACCGGATACCGGAACGTGCCTTCCAAGGTTAGGCGCTTGCCGCCGCGGCCCGATTCGCAGACCTGGCAGCGGTAAGTGCCCATCAGCCAATGGCGAGCCGCATTGACGCCGGTAATCGTTACGGAGCCGGGGTTGTCGGGGCAGGATTTGGAGTAGGCGGCGGTACTGCCGTAGCGGTAGGAGGCGTCGCGGTTACGGCCACTCAGGATTTCCTGGAAGCTGTAGGTGCCCGCCTGAATCGGGAACCGGTCGATGATGATGGTTAGGCCTTCTCCATCGGGGTCATCAGCCCGCACAATGTTGAGACGCAGGGCCCGGTCGGCGCCCAAATAAAAGCGGGAGCTAATAGTGTCCGTTTGTACTGACTGCCCGTTGATGCGCAGGGTAAGTAGGCGGACCGAGTCGGGGGTAGGACGGCTGGATTTGGGAGCTAGCCCAGCAGCGGAAGTAGCAGAAGAAGTGGGAAGCGGTTCATTGGGCCACGGAAAGGCAAGAATCAGCCCAGAAGATACTGAAAAAAGGCGTTGGGTAGCAATTAGCTGTCCAGCCTTGGCTAACCGCCGTTGGTCTGAATCTTTTCATATTCTCCCCAACCAGTAAACTCAACCCGCCGGTCATCTTCCCTTCATCAGGAGGATCGGCAGGTTGAGTTTAGTGGTAGCTCACGGCCGCTACCTGTTCTGCGTGAGGCCTAAACTGATTTACCCCTGCCGGCCGGGGTACTGCTGCAGGGCTACCTCCAAGCAGTCCATGGCTTGGTTGATGACGTGCTGATTTACCACATAGGCTAGGCGCATCTGCTGGCGGCCTAGGTGGGCAGAAGCGTAGAAACCCGCCGCCGGCGACACCATTAAGGTTTGTCCTTGGTACTGAAACTCCTCCAGTAGCCACTGAGCAAAGCGCTCGGCATCATCAACGGGGAGGTGGCAGAGAACGTAGAATGCGCCGCGGGGTAGGGGGCACTGCACGCCCGGCATGGCCCGCAGGCGGCGTACCATTAGGTCGCGGCGGGCCTGGTATTCGGCTTTGGTGTAGTCGAAATAGTCCTCGGGTAAGTCGGCAGCGGCTTCGGCCAGCAGCTGGCCCAGGCCCGGCGGACAAACCCGCAGTTGAGCCAGCTTGAAAATAACGTCGCGCAGAGCCTTGTTTTTCGTGACCAAGGAGCCGATACGGGCCCCGCAGGCGCTGTAACGCTTCGAAATCGTGTCGAGGAGTACGATGTGGTTATCAGCGCCTTGCAGGTGTAGGGCGCTGGTGTACGCGTCGTCGTAGCAAAACTCCCGGTAGGCTTCGTCGGAAAGCAGGTAGAGGTTGTGGCGTACGCACAGGTCCTTGAGCTGCTCCATTTCCTGGCGGCTGTACACGTAGCCGGTCGGGTTGTTGGGGCTGCAGATGAGGATGGCCTTGGTGCGAGGCGTGATTTTCTGCTCGAACTCCGCAATGGGGGGCAAGGCAAAATCTTGCTCCAGGTGCGCGGCAACCGGCACTACGTGCGTACCCGTGGAAATGGCAAAAGCCTGATACGGCCCGTAAAATGGCTCGGGCACGATGAACT
Source organism: Hymenobacter sp. 5516J-16 (assembly GCF_022919335.1). Lineage (NCBI taxonomy): Bacteria > Pseudomonadati > Bacteroidota > Cytophagia > Cytophagales > Hymenobacteraceae > Hymenobacter > Hymenobacter sp. 5516J-16. The sequence continues at coordinate 3,070,301 of NZ_CP095058.1, forward strand.
CGTCGCCGGGGTTTAGGCAGGCTAGCAGGGCAAAGGAAATGGATTCGCTGCCCCAGTAGTAACCAATATATCGTCGGCGGCTACGGGTAGGCCCAGGCGCTGGTAATACTCGGCCAGCTTTTGGCGGTAGCTGAGATTGCCGGCCGTGGGGCCGTATTCCAGCACCCGAATATCAGCCTGCTGCACGGCTGCCAGCATGGCCGGGGGCGTCTCGATATCGGGCTGACCGATGTTGAGCGGATGCACCGTGATGCCGCGCTGCCGGGCCGCGTCGGCGTAAGGAGTGAGTCGGCGGTAAGGAGAGGGGGGCAGAGCCAGCCCACGCTGCGAAATCTGAAGCATGGGCTTAAAGATAAGCCTCCGGGCTAGAAGCCCCACTTATTTGCAAGTTCTCGGCGGCCTAGTAGCTCCTCATGACCAAGCAAAAAGTTTCATATTCAGGTAGTTGAAAACGAAAAATTGCAGGGTGCTGCGGGGCCAATGACGGGCCCCGCGGCCCTCCGCGGGTACCGCGGGCCAAACTCCGTGGCCTGCTAGCCGGTTATGCTGCCATGACTGCATCCGTTGCTAATCTGCCGGAAGTGTGGCTGCGTGGCCCGCTGCCCGATGTACCGCCCTTGCTCCAGCCTGTAGCCCACGCCCTGCTGCAGGCCCGCGAGGAACTCCAGGCCGCCCTCCTTGGTTTTCCCGACCAGTTGCTGTCGGTCCGGCCGGCTGGGGTAGCGTCGGTAGAGTTTCACCTGCGCCACTTGGCTGGCGTGCTCGACCGGATGCAGACCTACGCCCGCCACCAGCCGCTTACGGAAGCCCAGTTCACGTTTCTAGCCGCGGAAAAAGAAGGCTCCGTACCGCCAGAAAGCACCCAGGATTTGCTCCAGGCGTTTTCTCGGCAAGTAGAAGTTATGCTGGCTACCCTGCGCACTACCTCTGAGAGCACGCTGCTGGAGTTCCGGCCGGTGGGGCGGGCCGGGCTGCCCAGCACCGTAATCGGGCTGCTGGTGCACGCCGCGGAGCACACCACCCGCCACACGGGCCAGCTGCTGGTAACGGCCCAGATGGTACGGGCTGGGGTAGGAGTAGGGTAAAAAGAAGCCGCTTATTCAATTATGCTACTCTGAAGCGGCTTGATCATTGGATAATTTCTGGGTAGGTTGCAGTAGTACGCGTTGCCCCATCCTCAGTTGTCCGCTATGATTACTCCGCTTCCATCCCCCGATTTTTTAGAGCTGCACTACCGCGATGATTTATTGATTTTGCTGGGCCGCTGGACCCGACCTATTACCCTGGAGGAGTCAAGGAGGGGGTACACCCGTATGCTAGAAGCGGCGCGCCAGCACCACGCTCGGTTCTGGCTGCTGGATATCCGGCGGCGTCCGCGGGTAGATTCTGCCAATGTAGAGTGGCTGGTAGGTAGCTACTACCCGGAGTTGCCTTTGGCGCTAGGTGGCACGGTGTACCTGGCTTACCTGCTGGCCCCAGACCTGAAGCGCGAGCTGGCAGCGAGCGGGCTAGTTCCGGCCGATGAAGCGTACGAAGGTCAATCCTTCCAGATGGGGAAATTCACGGCCGAGCAGGAAGCTACTGCGTGGCTGCAAGCGAAGCAAGTAGCTGAAAAGCAACTCTAAACCCGGACTCCACCATAACCCCTGGGGCCTTCCTGGCGTTGGGTAAAGCTCAATCCTTTACCACTGCTATGGAAAATAAACCAACCACCCTGCCCCGCAAGCGCAAGATCAGCAACCGGGAATTGAACAGGAAATGACACCCCAACCGGAATACATCCGGGCTAATTACAAGGGTAGCGAGAAGCTGCAAGGCAAAGTAGCCCTTATTACGGGCGGCGACTCCGGTATTGGTCGGGCCGTGTCCGTGCACTTTGCCCGCGAAGGCGCCGATGTGGCCTTTACCTATCTTCCCGAGGAAGAGCAGGATGCCTACGAAACCCGCCAACTGGTGGAAGCCGAAGGCCGCCGTTGCCTGACGCTGCCCGGCGACCTGCGCGACCCGCAGTTCTGCCAGTCCATTGTGGATCAGACGGTGCAGGAGCTGGGCCAGCTCAACATCTTAGTAAACAATGCCGCCGAACAGTTCGTGAACCAGGATGTGGCCGACATACCGGACGAGCAGTGGCTGGACACGTTCCAGGTTAACTTCTTCTCCTTCGTGCGCGTGACCAAGGCCGCGCTGGCTCATCTGAAAGAGGGCGACTCCATCATCAACACGTCCTCTATCAACGCCTACCGTGGCAACCAGCAGCTCGTGGATTATACCTCGACCAAGGGCGCCATTACGGCCTATACCCGCTCCATTGCCCAGCAGCTAGCCGAGAAGAAAATCCGGGTTAACTCGGTGGCGCCCGGCCCCATCTGGACGCCGCTCATCCCGGCCTCTTTCCCCGCCGAAAAGGTCGCCTCCTTCGGTAAGGATACCACCATGAAGCGCCCCGGCCAGCCCTCCGAGGTAGCGCCCGCCTACGTGTTTCTGGCCTCCGAAGACGCCTCCTACATCACGGGCCAGGCCATTCACCCGAATGGGGCGAGGTGCTCAATACCTAATATTGGGTAAGGCGTATCGCATAAAAAAGGGCACCCGATTTCGGGTGCCCTTTTTTATTAGTACAGACTATTACAGGCCTAAGTCGTGCGAACAGGTAGAGCTTTTGCGTGGCAGAATGCTCTGCACGACAATGGTTGAGCTACCTGATAACAACTCCTAGTACATGGCATCAATGCCCGTCTTGTCGCCGGCCGAGAGGCCCGTGCGCTGGATGTTAAACGTGGAGCCGTCTTTTTTCGTGATGGTGGGCTGCCCGTTCGAGGAGAACGAGAAGGAACCGTACATCATGATGGAGCCAAAGTCGAGCATGCCGTAATCGGTGCCGCCGTAGCCCAGCGCCGAGTACTTCGAGAAGTTGCTCTCGTAGCCCGACTGAATATTCTGGGTGAGGATGTTTACGTAGGTATCCCGGTCGTTGCGAGTCTGCTCATGGAACAGGCCCAGGGCGTGGCCAATTTCGTGGATGTTGTTGCCCGTGGTGCAGCCCGAGGCCAGGTTGATGTACTGGCGCCCGCCTACCATTCCAATGTTGGAAGAGCAGCCCGAGCCTACCCGGAAGGTAACGTAGTTAGCCTGGGTGGTGCGCTTCACAAAGCGAATAGGCGTGTTGGCCTGCCAGTGGGCAATAGCGTCGGTTACGCGGGCCTGGTTGGGAAGGGCGGCGTCAATGGTGTAGTACACAACCGCCGAGGGCCACCGGCCTGAAGTGCGACCAGCACTTTCCGGCTGGGCCGTTCCGGTGGACTTTGCCACTTGGTCGGCTGTCAGAATAATGTCGCCTTCGTAAATCAATTCGCCGTTAATGCTGCGGTATTCAATAGGCTGGCCGCCGAGGTAGCCCGCCCGGCTTTCGCCGGTCTGGCCGGGGTAGGCCTGCTCTACTTTTGCGTCTTGCTGGTGGCTAGCGACTGGCTGTACAGCCGCCGACTCCTGGTCTTTGCTGCAGCTGAAAACCGAAAAAGTGCCTAGAGTAGCCAAGAAAGCCAAGCGAGAGAAACGGGGTGCGCGCATGCAAATTGGGTTTTGGTTGTGGTAGGAGGGACATCAAGAAAGTCAAACACTTTCTTCCATAATGCGAGCAAAGTAGTATCAATAATTCAAAACTATACCACAACAGATGTATTATTTTTATTAAAAGTGCTTATATATTATAAGTTTAATAAACTGCCCAGACGAATAAAGATATTTTTATTTGCCTATTTGATGGGTTCAGAAGGCAGATAGTGGACTAGGTCAACAGCAAAAAGGCAGCCGTTCCTGCCAGGAACAGCTGCCTTTTTTGGTGGCATATAGCAAGGGGCAGGCACTACAGCGCTACTCCCGAAACAGCTTCATGTCGGCCCAGAACGTGCCAAACGGTACCAGCGAAAGGGCTAGGGCCAACAGGGCCTTCCGCCACGACCAGCTCCGCTCCAGGCTCACCTGTAGCACCAGCAGCACGTAGGCCACAAAAAGCACCCCGTGAGCCATGCCCACGATGCGCACTGCCGCCGGCTGCCCGAAAAAGTATTTCAGCGGCATAGCAATGCCCAGCAGCACCAGGAAGGAAACTCCCTCTAGGAAACCCACCGCGCGTAAGCGGCCTAACGAAGTGCGTAGCAACGAAGAAAGCATAGGATGAACTATCAATGAAGTGGCAAGTTACGCTGCGGTCGGCTAAGGCAATAGTGGCACTGCCTAGGGAGGCAGGTAACGCAGCTGTGCGGCAGCCAACGGTTACTTCACAAACAAAAGGGAAGCCCTAACGAGCTTCCCTTTTGTTTGTGAAGTAACCCCGAAAAGCTACTTATTAAGCAATATGCGCAAGGTTTGCACTTTGCCGTCGAGTAGCAGCTTGCTGATGTAGAGGCCCGACGTGAGGTTGGTGCCTTCTACCGTAAACTCGTACACCTGGCCGCGCTGAGCGGTGGCGTTGTAGTACGTTTTCACTAGTTGGCCAAGCGGGTTGTAGAGCTGCAGCTGGGCCGGACCCGTGCTGCCAGCCCGGAAGCGAATGACAGTGCGTTCGGTGAAGGGGTTAGGGTAAGCCTCGAACACCGGCTCCAGGGTAGTGGCAAGCTCGGCCGCCTCGGCCAACTGAGCCGAAGAAGTGCTCGTAGCTGTTAGCGAAGCGGTTGTGCAGTCGCCAAGCTGGTCGCCGTGGGCAAGGTGTACCGCTACGGCATTGTCGGAAAGGCAGAGGGCCTTGCCGTTGTGGCACACGCTCACCATATCGTTCTTGTTGCCGCAGCGGGCATCCACTACGCGCAGGGTTATGCTCTTGGTGGCCGTGCAGCCGGAAGCAGAAGTCACGGTGACCGTGTACGTGAACGTACCAGCCGTTTGGGCCGTGAACACGGGGTTGGCACTAGCCGCATTGCTGAGGCCAGCCGCTGGGCTCCAGCTGTAGCTGTCGCCGCCCGATGCGGCAAGCGTTGCGCTTTGCGGTCCGTAACCCAAGTAGAGGGTAGAAGCCACGCCGCCGGTGTACACTTTAGAAGCCGGAATGATGGCAATAGCGGGTGTTGGTACCGTGCCGGTAACCGTTACGGTAGCCGTGTGGCTAGCGATGTTGCCGTGCGTATCAGTCACGGTCAGGGTTACGGTGTTGGCTCCTATGTTCTCGCAGCTAAACGCCGTTTGGCTTAGCACCATCGACGCAATGCCACAGGCATCGGAGCTGCCGTTGTTCACCTGGTCGGCCGTGATGGTGGCAGAGCCGGCGTTGAGGGCTACCGTTAAGTTTTGCGTCTGTACAATGGGGGCTTGCTTGTCTTCTACGGTCACCACAAATGTCTTGGTGTCAGTACCGCAGGGGTTTGTAACGCTAGCCGTAACGGTGGTTGTCCCTACCGGAAAGAAGTAGGGCGAAGTAATGGGAGTAGCAACGCCATCCTTCACAATAGAATAGGTAATGGGAGCCGCCGGAACGCCGGTAGCCGTTGCGACAAACGCCACCGGAGCACCACATTCCGTAGCGCTGGTTTGCACCGTAGCCAGGGTGGGCACGGTCAGCTCCGGGTCGGTGCAGGCCACGCCGGTTTTCACGGCCCGGTACGAGGTACCCACGCGTATGCCATCAACTACCAGCGCCGGTGAAGCCGAGCCCTGGCGCAAAGCCACGGAACCGATGTTGTCGTTGGGGGCGGCGGGAGTGGTGCCGGTTTCAGTGGAGCTGGCCGAGGCTGTAGCTGGCTCCGCAAGGGTAGTGGTAGGGTTGAGGAACAGCTGACTGACGCTGCCGGTCTCATCAAACGAGTACTTCACCACCACCAAGTGGGTCGTGTTTAGCTCGTATTCTCCCGGAGCGTAGGTAGCGGCGCCGGAGCCACTAATACCAAATTGCAGCTTGCCCGTCGCTGTTTTGCGCACAAACACGCGGCTGCGGAACGTGGTACCAATAACTTTCGGGCCTAAGTGGAAGAAGTAGTCGCCGGCAGCGGAAACGTTGGAGACGTTCACCAGGAAGGAGGCGTACACCGGCGTGCGGCCATACACGGGCTCGAAGGAACGGTTTACGTCTTCGCCGCTGGCGGTCAGGGCTGCGGCCTTACCAGTTCCGGTGCTGTAGTTGGGGTAGGAAAGGCCACTTGCCGTTACTGCCACTGGCTTGGAACCCGCGCCACTGTGGGCCGACCAGTAGTTGGCGGTCAGCAAAGACGCAGACGTGTACTCGAAGTTTTCTTCCAGCAACAGGGCTACCGGAACTGCAGGCGTGGTCTGGGTGAGAGTGCCGGGTGTGGTTGTCAGGTAGTTCTCGGCGTAGGGCGTGCCGTTGTCGTTGAAGGCGAAAACGGTGAAATAGTATGGCGTATTCGGCCGCAAATTCGTGACCGTAACGTTAGTGCCGGTGCCATTATACACCACGTAATTGCCCTTGCCTAGCTGCTTGCCGGCGCCAAACGCGGCGTCAGCGGCATAGGTAACGGCATCAACGGGCTCAGCATCAACGGCGCTGCCCAGGCGGGCTACTACCAGGCGCTTGGTGGCGTTGTCGCCAGCTAGGGTCAGTTGCAGCGAGGTAGTGGTTACTTGGCTGGCAGTAAGTGTGCCGGCAACGGTGGGCTCGGGAGCCAACGGCACTGTAACCGTTGTAAAGGAAAGCTCCTCGCCGTAGGCAGTACCGGCCGCGTTGGTGGCATAGGCCCGCACGAAATAAGTAGTGCCGGGCAGTAGGTTGCTGATGGTGCTCGTGAAAGCCTCCGTGCCAGCGCCATCCTCGGTTTTGGTGATGCCCAGCACGGGGTTGGCCGTTTTCGACCACACTACGCCGCGGGCCGTAATGGCGCTACCACCATCAGAAACCACGCTACCGCCGGTTGTGGCGCTGGTAGGCGTAAGGCCAGAAACTGCCGTCGTGCTCAGGGTAACGGGGTAGGTAGCTACTCTGCCCGTCCCGGAAACCGTTACGGCTTGCTCCGGTAGGCCAGCGGTAGCAACCGGAATAGACGCCTGCGCTGCCTGAGTAGTGGTAGGGGCAAACCGAACGTCGATGGTGGTGCTGGGCACGGTGCCGCCCACCGGCTCCAGCACAATGGCACAGCAGGCAAACGGGCTGTTGCCGGTCCGAATTTCAAAGCCTGCCGGGGGCGTAATGGTAAGACTGCTGGTCAGGTTGCTGCCACTCACCGTGAAGCTTTTTGGCTGGCTACCCGCGCCAACTTCCACGGCGCCAAATGCAGGTAGGCTGGACTGCGAAACTTGTACACCCGGCGGAACCACTGGCGCTGCTACCGTTACGGCAACGGGTGCACTAACGCTGCTTACCGTGCCGCAGGAGGTAGTAACGGTAGCCCGCGCCACCACAAAGTAGCTTCCGGCGCTCGGGAAATCACTGCCTTTCAGCTGATACGTTGCTGAGGTTGCGCCCCCAATGCTAGTATAGGGCCCGGTGTCGCTGGTGCCGTACTGCCAGGCGAACGTAGCGCCAGCGGCCCCGAGGCGGTAAGCGTGGCCCCCGTGCCGTCAACTGGCAGCGTCTGAACGGAAGCGGGAAAAACGGTAACGGAGCTGGCTTCCGGCGTCAGGCTAACGCTCAGGTTAGCGCCATTATCGGAGCCGAAGGTAGCCGGCGCATCGTTCAGCACCCGCAAGCGGTAGCCGCTACCGCTAGGCGTACCGGCCGGAATTACAGCCGAAATCGGCGAGCTAGTGCCCGTCCGATGATGCCTGTAGTAGTGCTAGCCGCGAAAACGCCGTTGGCATCAGAAAGCTGCACTTTGTAGCTGCCAGTGTAAGTGCCGCTGCTGGTATAGGCCACAGGAAAAGCAGTGCTACCCACCGTGCTCGTCACGCAGAAAGCGGCGGTGGGCACGCTGCCAGTGGTAATAGTTGCGGCTGGCGCTGGGTTAGCGGTGCCCGAGAGGGTAGGGGTAAGGCTGAGGTTGTCGAGGCCCAAGGCCTGGGCGTTGCCACTGCCCAGGGTGCCCACGTACGACCAGCGTAGGTAGGTAGTCGCCCCGTTGGCTAGGTTCAGGTCGCTCAGGACTGTGCTCTTGGATGTGCTGCTCGGCGGATTGACAACCGCATTGGCGCCATCGGAGCCGTAGGTTATCGTCAGGCTGGTTTGAGGAGTCCAGGTAGCGCCATCGGGACTGGTGTAGAACTGCCACTCGAAGGGGTTGGTACCAGTGCGGTACTTCTCCACGTCATAGGCCACGGCCAGCTCCGTAATGGTAGCGCCCGTGTTGTTGCGCACGGCTAGCAGCAAGTGGCGCGGCGCCAAGTAGCTACCAGAAGACAGGAAACCCAAGGCCCGGTCGGTGGCTGTAGCCGTGGTGCCGTTGCCAAAATTGTAGGCCGCGCCGGCGGAGTTGCTAGCCAGGGCGCCGGGGGCTACAGTGCCGCTAGCCCGGGTAGTAACGGCCACATTGGCCGCGTTGAAGTAGTTGATGTTCGTTGTGCCGGCCGCCAGCACAAAGCCTGCCGGAACGGCACCCGCGGCGTTGCCCTGGCCGTCAAAGGTTTCGGTAACCGGTGTGGCGTTGGTTAGAATGAGTTGCGCCTGCGCGGTGGTAGCAGTGGTTAGGAGTCCTGCTGTTGCTAGGCCTGTCAGAAGCCCAGTCATCAGCTTTCTTACCCGCCCGGCAACGTGGTGCTGCTTAGAAATGTAATTCATATAGTGACGGAAACGCCGCAAAATCAATGAGAAAGTAGGACTGAAGACTACAGGACCGGGCCGGCATCAACCTTCGATTCGATGGCCGTCTGTACTTCTATCGGGAGCTTCGAGAGCAGGTCGTAGCCAGTGGCGGCCTCAATGGCGTCCACGGTCGTGCGGTAGGTGCTCCAGTCCTGATTCAGGGTGTTGATGTTGGGCATATCCACGGCAATGACGCGGGTAGCGGCCGTAATGCGGGCCACATCATTGTCGCCCACGGGTAGAACCACAATCACCTTCCAGGTGCGGTTAGGCACCGTAAGGCGGCCCTGGTCGAGGGTAGTAGTCAGGCCGCCGTTGCTGCCGGTGCCGCCTACCCCGTAGCTGCCGCAAACGATGTACACCTCATTGTTGGGTAAAAAGGTACGCGCGTAGCCTTCCAGCGTAGCCCAGGGCCCCTGGTTGTTTTGCGGGGCCTGGGGCATCATGTTGGTCATTAGGAAGGTAGCCGAGTTGTTTTCATCCGAAGAAGTGCGGTCGGCGCTGGGGCAGTTATGGCCCCGGTCGAAGCCCGAACCCGAGTAGCTGGTGCTTTGCACCTGGTACCACCCCTGGGGTAGGGAGGTATCGTTGCGGAAGTCGTCCTGCCGGTCGCTGCTACCACGGTCCGAGATGTCGAGGTGCCAGCTCACCCAGTTGGGCTTGCCCTGGTCGCGGTTGTAGCCCACGGCAAATTGGGGCTTGAGCAACAGGTAGTTGTTTGGGTAGCTGGGGTCGGCGGTAGCGCCGCTAGGGTTGCCCAGGGCCAGGTGATCGTTGTCGAGGGAGGGCTGGGCAACGCCGTAGTCAGTAACGGCAAAATCGTCCAGATTCAGGCGAGCCGCCCCACCCGACGTTTTCCGAATCTCAAACTTCACCTTGCCCGGAATATTCACCGTAAAGGCCGCCGTTTGTAGCGTAGCAGTGGTCGTGAATACGGTGTTGCCCACCTTCGTCCACTTGTTGCAGTTGCAGGCCTCCGATTGCGCCCACAGCTCCCAGCTGCTGCTGGCGTCGGTGCCATAAATGGCGTGCTGCACGGTTACTGTATTGGCGCCATTAGGCAGGAAGAAGGCCATGCTGAGCGTTCCGTTCTGCTGCAGGCGTACGGCTTGCGCTCCATTTTTACGGTCGGCCTCCGCGCTGCCGAGCACGGCATCCGTCAGAATCCAGTCGCCAGAGGTAAGGCTTACAGTGCCAGCAGGGTAGGCCGGCTTGGTGCCAGTGTCAAAAGGTTCTTGAACGTTGGCCGCAGCCAGAAGAGGTTGAAGCGCCATGCACGGCAATAGCAACCAAGCGTGCAAAGCACGTCGTAAAATTTTTGGCATATACCCGCAAGAAGAAAACAAGAAAACAAGTTCCGGATGAAACCACAGGCCCAACAGATCCGCAAAAATAAGCCTGTTTTAGGACTAACTTATTTCCAAATTGTTAACAAAATGCGGGCATAAATATAATATATGTAAATAGTGCAACATATGAGTTTTGAGTAACGCTACGCCCCTGCAGGATATTCTAGTACGTCAAACCATCATTACCGCTAACAACACTGGCTCAAGCCGTTTAAAAGGGAGTTGAGTCTATATAGTTCTACTGTAATATAATTGATATAATTAAAAGGAATAGTGCAAAATTATTGAATTATGCATGGTGCCTTACTTAGTACATCCTCCTGTCTGTTCTAGAGACCATTACTGCACCTAGGGAGCCGTCAGTAATTGGATGCTGCCTCACATACCTTCAAGATGTGATGGTAGGGCCTGCCCTCGCACTACTCGCACGGTCGTTACCTTACACGCGACCTGTTATCTGAAAAGACGAAGCCCCGGCTGCAGGGACAACCGGGGCTTCAGGAAGTGAATGGTTTGCACGCCACTAACTCAGTATGGTTGTGGGTAAGCAAATTTGAGTGCTGTTGAATGCTACACAAACGCAGCTGTAGTTGGTAAGTAAGGTACATACAGGAATGTAGTTGCGCCTATTCGGTATGCTTACTTGCTGTAATGTAAGAATACACTCTTGACTTAATCAATTAAACCACACAACCCCGCGCCGGCCTTGCAGCCAACGCGGGGTTGTGTGGTTTAATTGGCTAGTGCCAAGCTACTACATCCGGCTGATAATCTCGTCGCCGAACTCGCTGCACTTCAGCAGGGTAGCACCGTCCATCAGACGCTCGAAGTCGTAGGTTACGCGCTTCGAGGCAATGGCGGCTTCCAGGCCTTTGTAGATCAGGTCGGCCGCTTCCTGCCAGCCCAGGTGCTCCAGCATCAGAGCACCCGACAGGATAACCGAGCCGGGGTTCACTTTGTCGAGGCCGGCGTACTTGGGCGCGGTGCCGTGGGTAGCTTCGAAGATGGCGTGGCCGGTTACGTAGTTGATGTTGGCACCGGGCGCAATGCCGATACCACCCACGATGGCCGCCAGGGCGTCGGAGATATAGTCGCCGTTGAGGTTCAGGGTAGCCACTACCGAGTAGTCGGCGGGGCGGAGCAGGATCTGCTGCAGGAAAGCATCGGCAATGCTGTCCTTCACCAGGATCTTGCCGCTTTCCAGCGCCGCTTTCTGCTGAGCGTCGGCTACTTCCTGACCTTGCTTAGCGGCTACCTTGTCGTACTGAGCCCAGGTGTACACTTTGTCGCCGAACTCACGCTCCGCCAGCTCGTAACCCCAGGTTTTGAAGGCACCCTCAGTGAACTTCATGATGTTGCCTTTGTGTACAATGGTCACCGAAGGCTTGTTGTTATCAATGGCGTACTGAATAGCAGCGCGCACCAGACGCTCAGTGCCCTCTTTCGAAACGGGCTTAATGCCGAACGAAGACGACTCGGGGAAGCGGATTTTCTTCACGCCCATCTCATCCTGCAGGAATTCCAGCATTTTCTGAGCCTGGGGCGTGCCGTTCATGTACTCGATGCCGGCGTAGATGTCCTCGGTGTTTTCGCGGAAGATGACCATGTCGGTCAGGTTCGGCTGCTTCACCGGCGACGGAACGCCTTCAAACCACCGTACCGGACGCACGCAGGCGTACAGGTCCAGCTCCTGGCGCAGGGCCACGTTCAGGGAACGGATACCACCACCCACGGGAGTAGTGAGGGGCCTTTGATGCCCACGAGGTAGTCGCGGAAAGCATCCAGGGTTTCGTTGGGCAGCCAGTTACCAGTCTGCTTGAACGACTTCTCGCCGGCCATTACTTCCTTCCACTCCAGCTTGCGCGAACCACCGTAGGCTTTCTCTACGGCCGCGTCGAATACGCGGACGGAAGCCGCCCAGATGTCCGGACCCGTGCCGTCGCCTTCGATGAACGGGATGATAGGTTGGTCCGGCACATTCAGCTTGCCGTTCTTGATGGTGATTTTCTCTGCCATTGTTGAAAAGGTACTTTGGGTACTTAGGGTTGTTGTGGTTGAGTAGAAAAAGTCATCTGGCCGTCATGCTGAGCTTGCCGAAGCATCTCTACCTCTAATAATCAGAAGGTCTAACAACGAAGCGGGAGAGATGCTTCGGCTCCGTTCAGCATGACGTTCACATGGGACACTAATAGCCGAAGATTTCTTTCAGCGTGAGTTGCTGGACCTGGCCGTACTTGGCCAACTCCTTAAAGTTGAGGCGGTCTTTGGAACCGATAACCAGAATAGTTTGGGGCTGGCCTTTCACGCGGGCCTGCTGGAATTTCTGCAGGTCCTGGAAGCTCATGTTAGAGGTCTGCTCGTACACGTCGCGGCGCACATCGTAGTCGAGGCCGAGGCGCTTGGCGCGCTCGTAGCTGAACAGGATGTCGGACTTGGTGATGCGCTCGGTGGCAATGCTATTGCGGATGCTTTGCTTGGCAATCTGCAGGTTGGCTTCGGCCACGGGCATGTCGTTGAGCAGGGTGTTCATGCCGGCCATGGCCTCGGGCAGCTTGTCGCTCTGGGTGCCAATGTAGCTGAGGTTGTAGGAGCTGCGCCCTACCTTATCGGCCGAGGCAAACCGCGAGGAAGCCGAGTACGCCAGCGCCTTTGACTCGCGCAGTTCTTGGAACACAATGCTCCCCATGCTACCCCCAAAATACTCGTTGTAGAGGCTGGTCGTCGGCAGCAGACCTTTGTCAAACACGGGTCCTTTGCTCAGGAACAAGATTTCGGCCTGCACCATGTTATAGTCCACCCAGTACACTTTGCGGTCCGTCATCGGTTGCTCGGCAAAGTCCTTGTTAGCCGGTACGGGTGTGAGCTTGGCGGGCGTTTTGTGCAACTGATTCAGTGACCAGAGTAAGCCTGGCATTACCGCCCGATTTTCGGGTTTCTGCGTTTGGTCGCCTTTAATTACTGCTGGCTCATTAGCATCGGCCTTACGCGGCCCATAGTACAGCACGCGGTGCTGGTAGGTCGGGAGCTTCTGGATGAGGGCGGTGAGCTGCTCGGGCTTTAGGGCCTTTAGCTCTTTCTCGCTCAGCTGACTGGTGAAGGGGTTTCTCTGGCCGTACTTGGCATAGTTTACCAGCGCCTGGTTCAGAATCACGCCTTTGTTGAGTTTAGCATCCTGACGGGCTTTGAGCACGCCGGCCACCATGTTCTTAAGGGCCGCAGCATCAGGCTTAGGCGCGGCCAATAGGCTTTCAAACAGCTGCAGGGCTGCTTCAAAGTTGGTGTCGAGGCCCGAGAGGCTAACGAAGGTGCGGTCCTGGCCACTGCTCACCGAGAAGGAGCAGCCGAGCTTGTAGAACTCCTGCTGGAGTTGAGCGGCGTTGTACTTACCGGTGCCCAAATACTGCAGGTAGTCGGTAGCGAGGCCCAGCTTGGGGTCGTGGTTCGTGCCCAGATCGAGCACATAGTATAGGTTGAAGAGGTTGTTCTCGGCGTTGTGGGTGTAGTACACCGGTAGGCCCGAGGCCAGCTTCGTTTCCTGGATGTCCTTTTTGTAATCCAGGAACACCGGCTGCAGCTCCGGCGAGGTCATGGTGGTGACCTGCTTGTAAAAGTCGGAGGCCGCTTCGCGGTTCACCGGCACGGGCGTAATAGCGGGCTTCACCACTTTCACCGTGTTCGGGTCTTTACCGGTGCGCTTGTACACCAGGGCGTAGCCGGGGCCGTAGTACTGGTTGGCCACGCGCATCACTTCTTCCTTTGTGATGGTGGCGAAGTCGTCGAACTGCTTGAGGTAGTCTTTCCAGTCCTCGCGGGCCACGAAAGCCGCCACGAAAGCGCCGGCGCGGGCCTCGTTGCTCTCGTAGCTCTTGGTGCGCTGCAGCTGCTCGTTGTTGATAATGGCCGGAATTAACCACTCCGGAAAATCACCCTTCTTTACTTTGTTCAGCTCGCTCAGTAGCAGGTCGCGCACCTGATTAAGGCTCTGGCCTTGGCGGGGGTAGCGTACAGGATGTGGGTGGAGTAATCGTTGTTGAGGTCCGTGAACGAGGCGGCGCTCAGTACGGCCTGCTTCTGGTTCAGGTCCAGGTCGATGAGGCCGGCCTGCCCGTTGCTCAGTATTTTATCTACCATGCGCAACACCAGCGCGTCGCGGGTGGCCGTGCCGGGAAAGCGGAACCCGACCATTACATTTTCGGCATCGGGGCCCAGCACTTCCTTCACAATAGGCGCCGTAATGGGCGCTTCCTGGGCGGCAGTAAAGGCCGGCACCGGCTTGCTCTGCAGCTTGCCGAAGTACTGGTCGATGATGCGGATGGTTTGGTCGTAGTCCAGGTCACCGCTCAAGCACAGGGCCACGTTGTTCGGCACGTAGTACTGGCCGAAGTACTTCTTAATCTCGGTAATGGAGGGGTTCTGCAGGTGCTCGATGGTCCCGATGGTGGTCTGGGTGCCGTACTCGTGCTTCTGAAACAGGCTGCTGTTCATGGCCTCGAACTCCTTGCGGAAGTCGGAGTCCAGACCGCGGTTTTTCTCCTCATATACCGCCTCCAGCTCGGTGTGGAACAGGCGCGGCACCATTTCCTGCATGCGCTCGGCCTGAATGGCGGCCCATTTCTCCAGCTGGTTGCTCGGAATGTCCTCCTGGTATACCGTCTGCTCGACCGAGGTGTAGGCGTTAGAGCCCTTGGCCCCAATGGCGCCCATCACCTTGTCGTACTCGTTGGCCACGGCGTACTTGGCTGCTACGCTGGAAATCGAGTCGATCTGGTGGTAGGTGCGCTTGCGGGCAGCGGGGTCGTTGCGCTGGGCGCGGTACTGCTCGTAGAGGGCCTCGATTTTGTCTAGCTCCACTTTCTCGGCGGCCCAGTTCTGGGTGCCCAGCCGGGAGGTGCCCTTGAACACCATGTGCTCCAGATAGTGCGCCAGGCCGGTAGCGGTACTGGGGTCGTTCTTGGAGCCGGCGCGCACGGCCAGGTAGGTCTGGATGCGCGGGGCGTCGTCGTAGTCGGAGAGGTAAACGGTCAGGCCGTTGTCCAGGGTGTAGATGCGCGCTTTCAGCGGGTCGCCCTCTACGGTCTGGTAGGTATATTCTTTCTGCTGAGGAGCTGGCGCGGCGGCCGTAGTGGGAGGAGCTACCGCGGCAGTGGGCTTACTGGTTTGGCACTGGGTCAGGCCCAGGGTGGCCAGGGCCGGAATCAAAAGCAAGTGGTTTTTTTTCACAGGAAGGCCAGCGCGGAAAGCAAAGCAGAAAGGACAAGAAGCCAAAGATAGGCGGCCCCCCTGGGAATAAAAAGCTTGACGAAGCCGCTGCAGCCTCAAAGTGCGGATTTTTGCGTATGAGAAGTTGTAAGAACTGCTGATCAAGATGATTCAGCCAAGCAACGAACTGTCATTCCGAGCGCCGCGAGGAATCTGAGGTAGCCATTCAATGGATCAGCCCAGATTCCTCGCGGCACTCGGAATGACAGTTCTCTATTGATTTATCAGGAACGCCTTACGGTTAAAAATCCGCGTCCAGGCCTAGCTTTTGCTTCATGGCCGTGAGCATGGGGTACTTCTCCATTAAGTATTCCAGCTTGTCGTTGGAGGTATAGAGCTTGCGGCCCGTTTCGATGCGCTCCACTACCTCGGCCTGCACGTTGAGGCGAGGGTAGCCAGTGCGGCGGCGCAGCTCACCCAGGAATTCGGCCCGGAACTCATTGAACTGGTCCTCCTGCACCGGGTTGTCCACCCGGAGCATGATGAGGTGGTTTTCGTTGGCCTGCACTGGCCGGTTCAGCAGGCTGTAGTGCATCATGCTGATGGCCTTCCGTTCCTCGGTCAGCTCTTTCCATACCCGCTGCAGCACCTCATCGTTGATGGCTGGTAGGCCCGTAACGGGCCCACTGGGCTCTGCATCAACGGCCGCTTTACCGGCGGCGGCTTGCTGTTCTAGCTGGGCCTTCATGGCCGCTAGGTTGCCCAAGCCTGGCAACTTGCTGCCCAGGCCTATCGGTTTGCCGGTGGGCATGCCGGGGCGGGGCGGGGGTAGGGGAGCGGCCGTAACCGGCAGCTGGCCCGGCTCGTGGCCGGCTACGCTGGGCTTGCCAATTTCCACGTGGGGCACCGAGTCGCGGAGCTGGGGCGTGAAGGGCACTTGGGTAGCCGCTTCGTCCTCGATGCTGGGGGTGCCATGCAACTCTTCTACCCCTCTTTCAATGGGTACAATTGGCTCAGGGTCAGCAGGAGCTGATTTTGGCTGCGAACTAGCGGCCGGGACCGGGGTGGGTGCCGGCGTTGCGGGTAACGGAGCGGTGCCACTTGCCCCAGGAGCAGGGGTAGCCGGCACTTCAGCACTACCATTGGGGGCAGGCGGGCTGCTGACGGGAACCGGAGAAGTAGTTACGCTACTTTTTTTTTTCGCCTCGCCGTTATCCGACGATGCCCGTTGGGTGCTGGCAGCGGCAGCCGGCGCGGCGCTCAGGTCGCGGGCAAACTGCACGGCGCTGTTGAGGTAGGCCAGCTTCATGAGCATCAGCTCCACGTGCAGGCGCTGGTTTTTGGCCTGCTTGAATTCCCGGTCGCACTGGCTTACCAGGTTCAAAGCCGAAAGCAGGAAGGGTAGCGGGGCCGCCTGGGCCTGCTGCACATACTTCTGCCGGATATTGTCCGAGACTTCCAGTAGCTGCACCGTCACGGGGTCCTTGCACACGAGCAGGCCGCGCAGGTGTTCGGCCGCGCCTACCACAAAGTTGTGCAGGTCGAAGCCGTTCTGCATTACCTCTTCCAGCAGTAGCAGCGTGCCCGATAGGTTTTCGGTCAGCAAGGCATCTATTAGCCGGAAATAGTACTCATAATCCAGAATGTGCAGGTTCTGGATGACGTCTTTGTAGCTCAGGTTGTGACCCGAGAACGTGACCATTTGGTCGAACATGCTCAGGGCGTCGCGCAGGCCGCCGTCGGCCTTCTGAGCCAGTAGGTGCAGGGCATCGTCCTCGGCCTGAATCTGCTCCTGGGTGGCTACGTAGCGCAAATGCCCGCGAATGTCATCGACCCGAATCCGGTTAAAATCGAAGATCTGGCAGCGCGAAAGAATGGTCGGGATAATCTTGTGCCGCTCAGTGGTAGCCAGAATAAAAATGGCGTAGGAAGGCGGCTCCTCCAGAGTTTTGAGGAAGGCGTTGAAGGCCGCATTCGAGAGCATGTGCACCTCGTCGATGATGTACACCTTAAAGCGGCCCTGTTGGGGAGCGTAGCGCACCTGTTCCACGAGGCTGCGGATGTCCTCCACGGAGTTATTGGAGGCCGCATCCAGCTCGTGTACGTTAAACGAGGCGTTTTCCTGAAAGGCGCGGCAGGATGAGCACTTGCCGCAAGCCTCTAGCTCGAAGGGTGTATTATCGGGGTCAGCGGCCTTCTGCAGAGCGTCGGGCACGATGCCAGGCTGAGTTTGCAGCAGCTCCGAAACCGGCCGGCCCTTGCGCACGTGCTCCTCCACAAACTCGCAGTTGATGGTTTTGGCCAGAATGCGGGCGCAAGTGGTTTTGCCCACGCCCCGCGGCCCGCAGAACAGGAACGCTTGGGCCAGGTGCTGGCTGACAATGGCGTTCTGCAGGGTGGTAGTAACGTGCTGCTGCCCCACTACGCTGCGGAACGTGGCGGGCCGGTACTTGCGGGCTGAAACAACGAAATTCTCCATACGACTAGCCACAAAGATACCCCGAAAAGCCGGGGTTTGGAAGGACGAAGTGGGTAGGTTGCCGGTAGGAAATACAACTGTTATTCCTACCATAGGAAGCAAACGGGGCTAACCTCCGCTTAGGCACTCTAATCCCTCGCTCCGCTCGGAATGACAGGTGAAAACGGGAACAATTTTGCCCCTGCACAACGTTTTTCTGCTAATGTGCGTACATTTGCACCCCGCTACTTGTGGTGGGAACCGTTCTTTTAAAATTGGGGCTGACCGGAATTGACAGCTTGTGCAGGTCGCGAGTAAGCGTGTCGGGAGTTGGATGAATCTCCCGTTAAAAAGTCGTCCAAACAACAACCGGCGAGTATAGCTACGCCATGGCTGCCTAATCTAGGTATTAGGTAATTGCCATCGTCCCGCATCCGTCTTCCTTTTCACGGGTGAGTTCGGGGCGTCGTAAGTATTAGGATAGTCTTGGGGCGCTGCGACTCCAAGGCGAAACCACAGCAGATAAGGACAAACCAAGGGCCTGATGTGCGCCTGGAATGTCTCGAAAATTCAAGCATAGATACACACGTAGAAAGCTCGACGGCTTCCTTGTCTGGACCAGGGTTCGAATCCCTGCAGCTCCACTGAATCCCGCCTTACGATATCGTAGGGCGGGATTTTTAGTTTCTGCCCAACAGTGTTGCCAATACACTACGCCTTTGTTATGATTGCAAAGCCGCGTAGCGGGGCGGGCATGATGCTAGGTGCTAGCACGTAGTGGCCGGGAGAGGGAAGTAAGAAAGCGCCGGAAGTCAGGAGCCGGGTCAACTCCGGTCAGGCTAGGCCGGACCCAGGGCAACGCGGAAAGTCGCGCCTTCGCCAACCCGGCTTTCTACCGCAACGTGGCCGCCCTGGGCCTGTACAATGCGGTGAACCAAGTAAAGGCCCACGCCGGTACCGGGCGTGTGGGTGTGAAAGCGGCGGAAAAGCTGAAACAGCTCCGGACCATGCTTGTCCGCATCGAAGCCCAGCCCATTGTCCTGAACCATAAGTACGGGCTGACTGGCCTCCAGCCACGCCGTGACTTGGATGCGGGCCGGCCGGGTAGGATCCGCGTACTTAAGCGAGTTGCCCAGCAGATTAAGCAGGATGGTACGCAAGTTAGTTCGGGCGTACTTCAAGGTGGGCAGACGCTCAAAGTCGGTGGTAATACGGGCCTGAGTGGCTTTTATCTGCGGTTTTAGCGTCTGGAGAACTTCCTCTACCACGCGGCTCAGCGCTACCCTTTCGGTGGGGGCCGAAACTTGTTGGGTCTGGCCCAGGGCCGCCAAGTCGTCGATGGTGGCGCTGAGCTGATGCAGGGCGCCGTCGATGAGCGGAACGAGCAGCTGCTCCTCGGCGGGGTCGTGGAAAGTTACGCCCCGGCGCACCTCGGCAAACAGCCCGGCCAAGTTGTTCACCGGCTGCTTGAGGTCGTGAGAGGCAGCGTACACGAAATTATCGAGGTCCTGGTTGGTGCGCGTAAGCTGCTGGTTGGTCTCGCTTAACTCCTCGTTGGAGGCCGTTAGCTCCTCGTTGATGGCAGCCAGTTCCTCATTCAGGGCCTGGACCTGCTCGCGGGCCTGCACCTGTTCCGTAATGTCGGTTACCAGGGTGTAGAAACCCACCACCTGACCCTCGCGCACATCGGGCACGTAGCTGGTATGAATGTGCTTGGTTAAGTCCTGGCGGTAGGGCATTTGGGCCTCAAAGCTCAGATGCTCGCCGGCCAGGGCTCGGTCCATGTAGCCCTTTGTTACCGCGTAGGCCTTTTCCCCCACTATTTCGCGGACGGGTTGGCCTAGTAACTTGGCAGGATCTTGCCGAAACCACGCCCGGTAGGCCTCGTTGGCAAATTGGTAGCGCCGGTCCTGGTCGAGGTAGCCAATGAGCACGGGCAAAGAATCAGTAAGAACCTGCAGGCGCCGGGCCGTGGCGGCGCTGGCGTGCTGGGCCTGCACCTGGGCCGTCACGTCAAAGGCAAAAACTACTACCCCGTCAATGGCGCCGTGCTCATCAAAGCGGGCCTGCTGAATGTAGTTGAAGTAGAAGTCCTCCAGCGGGGCTCCTTCGTACTTGGCTACCGGAATCCGGATGGCCATTTCCGCGTGCGATACGCCCGTTTGGTAAACCTTGCGCAGAGTTTGCCAAACCCGCTGGCCCGCCAGTTCAGGCAAGGCTTCGAGCAGGGGCTTGCCTAGCAGGCTGCGACCCGGAAACAGCTGCTGATACGCTGGGTTCACTAGCTCGTACACCAACTCGGGGCCGTTGAGCATGCAAATAGCGGCTGGTGCTTGCTGAAAAAGCCGCTCCAGACGCTGCTGTTGATGCTCCGCTTTCTGCTGGGCCCGCAGCAGCGCGGCGGTACGCTCGGCCACGCGGGCTTCAAGTATCTGGTTTAGGTGTTGAAGCTCAAGCTGGGCCCGAACCAACTCGTTGTTGTTAGCCAGCACTTCTTCATTAGCCGCCGTCAACTCTTCATTAATGGAGGCTAGCTCCTCGTTGAGGTGGGCGGTGTGCCGCTCCTGCTGCTCCATCTGCTGGCGGGCTATCACCTGCTCCGTGACGTCGTTGGCAACCACCAACACCCCCGTTATTTCTCCCTGCCCGGAGCGCTGAGGCTGGTAGACAAAGTTGAAGTAGATGGTTTCGATGTGGCCGTGGCGCAGCAACTGTACGGGTAGCTCGGTGCCAACGTAGGGTGTGCCCGTGCGCCGTACGCCATCCAGCAGTTCATCAATTCCTTGACCTTGCAACTCGGGTAGGGCCTCTAGCAGGGGCAGCCCCATAACTTGCTGCTGGGTACGGGCCCAAATCTCGCATACGGTGGCGTTGGCCAGGGTAATTAGGTAACCGGGGCCTTCTAAATACGCAATGGCAACGGGGGCCTGGTGCAGCACATTGTGCAGGAGTTGGTCCTGAACTTCGGCCGTATCCCGGGCCGATTGCTCCCGGGTCTGGCTGGAGCGTAGCTGCGCCTCGTGGCGTATCTGGGGTGTTGCGTCTTGCGCCACGTGCAGCAGGTGCAGCAGCCGGCCTTCCTCATCGAGGATGGGAATAGTACGCGGCGCCCAGTGGCGCTCCACAAAGTGGCCGGGGCGGTTTGGGTCGGGTACGTCGTAGCGCTGGCGCTCCATCTGGTGGGGTTGCCCCGTGGCGGCGGCCTGTGCCAGGGAGGCCTGCAAGTCGCGCACGAAGCCAGCGTCCGGCGCATCAGCCGTAGCCCGATAAACGTCGAACAACGGCTGCCCAACCAAACGGCCACGCTCCATCAGAACTGCGGCCAGGTAGGCGTCGCTGGCTGCCTCAATCCGCAGGTCGGGGGAGAGCAGCAGATAGGCGTCGGGCAAGGCATGAAAGAGGGGCAGCAGGGAGTCAGGTAGCGGCATACGCAGGGGAAAGGCGGAAAGGGAAGCTGCGCCCCAAGAGCAGGAAGCGGACGAACCGTGCCTTTACGCAAAAAGTTGTCGTCGTGATTCGTGCTTTCTGTAACAACCTAGGAAAAGTCCTGCTCAGGCAGTAACCCAGTTGGAGTAGGGTAGGACAAAGGGTTGCTATCAACTGCGTAACACTTTCTGCATGGCGGCCGGCAAACCACCCCAGCCGTTATTTGGGGCGCTGGGAGGAGGCCCGGATAAGTAACTCGGGGGCAGCACAATGCGGCGGGGCGAGAAATTGGCCTCGCGCTCCTCGCGCATTTCCAAAAACAAGCGCACCGCTGACTGGCCCATCTGCTCGCAGCGCTGATCCACGGAGGTCAGCATGGGCTCGGTCAGGGAAGTAAAGGTTTCGTTGCTGAAGCCAGCCAGGGCAAGGTCTTGGGGTACGCGCAAGTTGTGTCGCTTCAACTCCTGCAAGGCTCCCACGATGGAAAAGTCGCTGGCCGAAAACACGGCGTCTGGCCGCTGCCGGAGGGCCAGAAGCTGCTGCATGCCGCGCACGCCATCCTCCACCGTCATGTCGCAGTGAAAGATGAGGTTTTCTTCCACGGGTAGGCCGTGCTCAAGCAGGGCATCAATGTAGCCCAGCCGGCGGTTCTTGTAGATGTTCAGATGAAGCGGCCCGCAGAAGTGAGCAATCCGGCGGCAGCCTTGCGCAATTAGGTGCTTGGTAGATTGGTAGCCGCCCTCCCGGTCGTCGAGGACCACGGCGCTAACGTTGAGCCCATCCAGCACCCGGTCAAAAAACACCAGCGGAATCTCCTGTTTATTCACCTTTTCGAAGTGCTTGAAGTCGCGGGTAGTACGCGCCAATGACACCAGAATGCCCTCCACCTGGGCGCTGAGCAGCGTTTCGATATTTTTGCGCTCGTGAGCCACATCTTCGTTCGACTGGCAGATCAGCACGTTGAAGCCCGCCTTGGTGGCTACGGTTTCTATGCCTTTAACCACCAGCGTAAAAAAGTGCCCATCAATGTGCGGCACAATAACCCGAGCAAATTGCTACGTCCTTTGCGCAAGCCCGCGGCCAGATGGTTGGGCTGGTAATGCAACTCCTTGGCCAGCTTCCAGACCCTCTTTTTGGTAGCGTCGCTGATGCTAGGATGGTCGCTGAGGGCCCGGGAAATGGTGGAAACGGAAACCCCTAGCTGCTGAGCCAGATCAGAAATGGAAGCTTTTGCGCGGGCCAAAATCTCGTGGTATTGAAATGAAAGGAGATGGGTAAACAACAATATGCGCAAATTTGACGCAAATACTTGACCAATTGCAGCAAACCTCATCCAGTTTTTGCGCAAAAGCTAGCAACTCACAAGCCCATCCAACCTTTCTCCACTTCAGCGTGAGGCGGGGCAGCTTTCTTGGGCCGCACGCTCACCCATTTAGCGCGGCAAGGGCTGTGGCGTGTAGGTAGGACCCTGGCAACGCGGGCCTTGCGCCGTCCAGGCTAGTTTATCGATGCACAACTGCCGCTCCTTCATGGCCTTGTCCCAGGCGTGGTAAACGAGGTATTCGGTTTTGCCATCGGGGCTGAGCACGTGGGAGTGGTGCCCTGGGCCGCGTACGTGGCCCTCTACCGCGTGCAGGACGCGGGCACCCTTGTCGGCCCCGGTGTCGGAGTACGGACCCATGATGGAATCGGCCACGCAATAATCCACGCCGTAGCGGGAAGTCAGGAAGTTGGCGCCGCTGTAGAAGCAGTAGTACTTGCCGTTGCGTTTGCGCATGAACGGACCTTCCAGGGTGTGCCACTCGGGAAGGTTTTGCCGCCGTACAGCGGCATAGTGCGGTTTTTCTCGAACACCGTCCAGTCGTGACGGGCGCGCATGACGGTGCGACTTTCGCCAGCCAAGCGGGTCATATCCAGCAGCCGGTCGACTACTAGGCCAGTGCCGGGGCGGTAGCCATTGTCCGAATCGATAAAGTCGCGGGCGTAAAACAGGTACCACTTCCCGTCGGTATCCTGAAACGGGTGGGCGTCGATGGTAAACTTGCTATCCGGCACATCCAGCAGGGCCACTTGCGTGTAGGGCCCCTGCGGAGTTTTGCTGGTTGCCACGTGCAAGCGGTGGCCCACCGTGGCCCCAATGGCCCCACCGCCCATGGAGTAGTACATGTAAAAGGTGCCGTTGTGGAATATTACCTCGGGCGCCCAAAAATCTGCCCCCTCGGCCCCGGCGGGCGGCGTGAGAGCCCCGCCAGCCTGTTTCCAATCGACTAGGTTGGTGGAGGTGAGCAGGGTGAAAATGCGGCCGTCTGGGGTGCGGCCCGTGCCCGTAGTGCCAAAAGCGTAGTAGCGGCCCTGGTGGCGCAGCACAAATGGGTCGGGAAACTGTCCGGCGTACACCGGATTGGTATACGTGCGAGCCGCCGCCTGGGCCGCGGCCTGGTGCATCAGCGCGAGGGAAGCCAGGCCAGCGGTAGCCTGTTGCAGGAAATGACGACGGGAGGGCATACTGGGAAGAAGTAAGGTTGAGTAGAAGCTAAGATAGAAGAAGGAGGTATTAGCACTGACTTTGCTAGACCATGTTCTGCTTGATTTGATGTCCGTAGAGTCGGAGTATCTATGGTGTTAAATTGCTAACAGAGAACACCTTGCAGAGTGAAGCGAATTATCTGTTTGATGCTGCGGGACATTGCAAGTTTGGTCGAGCACGAATACAGGCTTGCTATTCATGGCTTCGAGTGCATGTTCAGTTGTTTTGTTAGTATCATAACAAAGTAGCTGCCTACCACGGCGCAGGCCCGCAAACTAGCCTAGCGGGGCCGGGCCGAGGTTTACTTCCAAGTCATCCTTGGAAGGTAGAGTGGGAAGGGGCGTGGGGCTCGGTTTGGTACCAGTAAGCCACGGAGGCCACATCGTCTTGCCGGGGCAGATAGCGGCTGTTGTGGCGCCAGGTTTTAGCATCACAGAAACGGTATGGGTTACCTAGCTCTATACCGAGG
Source organism: Hymenobacter sp. 5516J-16 (assembly GCF_022919335.1). Taxonomy (NCBI): domain Bacteria; kingdom Pseudomonadati; phylum Bacteroidota; class Cytophagia; order Cytophagales; family Hymenobacteraceae; genus Hymenobacter; species Hymenobacter sp. 5516J-16. The sequence goes on from NZ_CP095058.1 coordinate 3,094,406, forward strand.
TTATTGAATTTTTGGGCTCAGGTAGAGCCTGGCAGGCTGAGCAACAGCAGCAGAAGCAGGTGGCATAAGATATGGGTCATAGCAGGGTAGGAGTAGAAGCGGGAGTAAGTAGCGCAGGAACCAAGTCTCAAGATGCGGATAAACCTGCAAACGTTTGCATGATACAGAATACAAAAGTGAATTGTGTTTAATGTCCAGTCCTAGCCAATATGTGCTAGGTACTACTTCTTGCAGTTCTATTTTCCTGCTACCAAGTAGATAAATAACCGTAAGAATTGGAGGTAAACAAGAATTGCTGTATACCTTAGCACTATGACGCCTGGCTAATCTTCGTCAGCTTGTATTATTTTCTCTTTTCAAATAAGTTATCCTATGACTTCGGATCAGCTTATGCCTATGATTCAGGTTATGATAACCAACATATGCAAACGTTTGCATCTGCGGGTTTTGAGAGTTGTGAAGTGCCTTGTTACTATCACACCTAAGTACCTCTCCAGTCCAATTCTTTCCAACTAATTACCACTATACCCATGAAGCACACGCCAAACCAGGGCTGCACTATATCAACGGCCGCTACTCTATCTGCCGGCCGCTAGGTTAAAGCAGCTTCCAGCGGTAGGTGTGTTAGTAGTACAGTCCGCGCCCTACTCTTTGTGTAGAGCCACGACAACTTCTTCTCCAACTTCGAGGTGCCGTGTTTTTGCAATAACTCCAGCTTAAGCTCTCTAGTGATAAGCTAGCTGCTTTACGAGGTCATCTGCTGCCGGGCATTCGTTTTACATTTCGCTTTCTACTTCCTCTCCCAATTCCCACTTCCGCATGAAGAAGCTGTTGCTCTTTCTGCTGCTACTCGGTGCTACTACTGGCTCCTTTGCGCAGAAAACCAAAATCAAGGCCAAGGGACCGGCCGCCACGGTCGCTCTGCAAGACCGGCGCTGGTCGGCTGAAAAAGCTACTGCCTGGTATAAGGCTCACCCCTGGATGACGGGGCCAACTTCACCCCCAGCACCGCCATCAACCAGTTGGAAATGTGGCAGGCCGACACCTTCGACCCCACTACCATCGACCGGGAGTTGGGCTGGGCTGAGGGTATCGGCTTTAATACCATGCGCGTGTTTTTGCACAGCCTGGCCTGGCAGCAGGATCCTAAGGGCTTCAAGGAGCGCCTGAATACCTACCTCGGCCTGGCCGACAAGCACCGTATCCAAACCATTCTGGTGTTCTTCGATGACTGCTGGAACAAAGAGTCGAAAATTGGCCCCCAGCCGGCGCCCAAGCCCGGCATTCACAACTCGGGGTGGCTGCAGGACCCCGGCGACCCCGCCTCCCGCGACTCGGCTACTTTCGTGAAACTCAAGCCCTACGTGCAGGATGTAATGCGCAGCTTCGCCACCGATAAGCGGGTACTGCTCTGGGACTTGTACAATGAGCCCGGCAACAATGGCAAGCTAACTTCCTCCCTGCCCTTGGTACGCAACGTGTTTGCCTGGGCCCGCGAGGTGAACCCAGCCCAGCCCCTGAGTGTGGGCCTCTGGAACTGGGATTTTGAAGCCTTGAACAAGTACCAAGCCCTGCACTCTGACGTTATTACCTACCATAACTACGACGATGTAGCTGCTCACCAACGCGTGATTGAGCTGCTGGAAACCCACGGCCGCCCCTTATTTGCACCGAGTACATGGCCCGGCCCCGCAACTCTCGCTTCGTGACCATTCTGCCCCTGCTTAAAAAGCAGAACGTGGGCGCCATCAACTGGGGCCTCGTCGATGGCAAAACCAACACGAAGTACCAGTGGGAGGTACCCATTGCCGATGGGGGCGAGCCAGTAGAGTGGTTCCACGAGGTCTTCCGTCGCGACGGCACGCCCTACCACCCAAACGAAACCGATTTAATCAAGAAGCTCAATGGCCGGTAGGCTTTTTGTGCTCTTCACAAGCACGTGCTGCTGAGCGCCGCCGAAGCAGGACGTGCTTATTTAGTAACGCTGGGCGTTGTTCCTTTTGCTTCCTTGGCAGCGTAGCGCTAACGTGACCTGCTCTTCTGCTTTGAGTTCTATGAAGAAACCTTACTTCGGATGGCTGCTTGGCCTCATGCTACTGCTGGCCGCCCCAGCCTGGGCTCAGCAGACGACCTCGGCTACTGCCTTTTCTAACCCCTGCTACCTTCCGGGCCGATCCGTGGAGCATCTACCACGAGGGCTACTATTACTACACCCACACCACGGGCCGCAACATCACGCTCTGGAAAACCACGTCTCTAAGCCAGCTGAAAACGGCCCCGCACAAAGTAGTCTGGACGCCGCCCGCCACCGGCCCCAACTCCCGCGACATCTGGGCTCCGGAGTTGCACCGCATCGGTAACAAGTGGTACCTGTACTACGCCGCCGACGCGGGTACCAACCAAACGCACCGGCTTTGGGTGCTGGAGAACAGCTCCGCGGACCCCTTAGAAGGCACCTGGATTGACAAAGGCCAAGTGCGAGACATCACCAACAAATGGGCTATTGATGGCTCCGTGTTCGAGAACAACGGTCAGCTTTATTTCGTGTGGTCGGGGTGGGAAGGGGACGAAAATGGTCGCCAGGACATTTATCTGGCCCGGCTGAAAAACCCCTGGACCGTGGACGGCCCGCGCCTCAAGGTTTCGACGCCGGTGTATAGCTGGGAGCGAAACGGCGACTTAAACAATCCCCAGGACCCGCCCCACGTCGATGTAAACGAAGGCCCCGAGGTACTGCGCCACGGCAACAAACTGGTGCTCATTTACTCCGCCAGCGGCTGCTGGACCGATTTCTACGCCCTGGGCATGCTCACAGCTTCCGCCGACAGCGACCTGCTCCAGCCCGGTTCCTGGGCTAAGTCGCCGGTGCCGGTGTTTCAGCAGGACCCGGCGGCTAAGGTGTACGCGCCCGGTCATAACTCCTTCTTCAAGTCGCCGGATGGCACGCAGGACTGGATTCTTTACCATGCCAACGACGAGCCCGGCCAGGGGTGCGGCAGGTTTCGCTCGCCCCGGGCCCAGCCCTTCACCTGGAACCCGATGGTACGCCCAACTTTGGCAAGCCAGTACCACCCGGCCAGCTCTTGGCCCGCCCTTCGGGCGAGTAAGAAAGCCTGCAACACGACAACGCCCCGCCATGTAAACTGGCGGGGCGTTGTCGTGTGGGCTACTACGCGTTCTGCTCGTCACGTTAGGACGACACTGCACTAACAGCTCGATTAGGCGTGGTAGCATCTTCCATGAAATCAGAATGATAGGCTTTTGGCTATCATGGGAAACGAGCATTATGCAAAAGAGCATGACGTAAGATGTACTCCAATGCCAGAGCAAAACAGATGGCGCGGTCAGTACAATTGAGCTGCCCGTTTACACTCCTTCCTGCGCTATTGTTTCCTTATAATGTACCTCCGGTAGCTCGCGTAGGCGCTGGGCGGCGTACTCGGGGTGATGTCGCGCTGGGGGTTGGCCAGCAGCTCGTAGCCCACCATGAACTTGCGCACGGTGGCCGAGCGTAGCAGGGGCGGGAAGAAGTGCATGTGCAGGTGCCACGCCGGATGCTCCTGCCCGTCGGTGGGGCGCTGGTGCAGGCCCGCTGAGTAGGGGAAGGAGGTCTGGAACAGGTTGTCGTAGCGAATGGTGAGGCGGCGGATGGCATCCGCGAAACTGTCGCGCTCCGCGTCCGTGAGCTGAGTTACGTCCTGTACAGCGCGGCGCGGCAGCACCAGCGTCTCGAAGGGCCAGGCGGCCCAGAACGGCACCAGCACCACGAAATGCTCGTTTTCCAGCACTATCCGTTGCTGCTCTTTCAGCTCAATGTCGAGGTAGTCGGCAAGCAGACTGCGGCCATGTTGCTGGAAGTAAGCGTGCTGCTGCACGGTTTCCTTGGCCGGGTCGCCGGGCACGGTGCGCTGGGCCCAGATCTGCCCGTGCGGGTGCGGATTAGAGCAGCCCATCACCTGACCCTTGTTCTCGAAAATCTGTACGTAGTTGATATCTGGGCGGGCGCCCAGGCTCGCAAACTCTTCAGCCCACACGTCCACTACCCCTCGAATTTCAGCCGTATTCATTTCCGGCAGGGTCAAGTCGTGGCGCGGGAGAAGCAGATAACCCGTCCTACCCCTGATTCGGCTTCGGCTCGCAGTAGCCCCCAACCTCCACTGTACCGGCCGGAGCATCGGGGTAAGGGCAGCGAAGTCATTGTCGAATACGAAGGTGCCCGTGTAGGCCGGGTTCACTGCCCCGTTCGCGCGGGTATTGCCGGCGCAGAGGTAGCAGGTTGGGTCGTAAGCGGGACGCTGGGTGCGGTCGGGCGCTTCCTGCTGGCCCTGCCAGGGCCGCAGTGCCCGGTGCGGCGACACGAGCAGCCACTCGCCAGTAAGTGGGTTAAAACGACGGTGGGGCTGCTGGGCGAGGTCAAATGAGGCCATGCGAAAAGTCAAAAAGTGAGAAACCAGAGTGCCAGTTCAGGAGAAATTCTCTGCGAAACAGGTTCGCAGCTCACTCTAACGGTTTTTGGGTGTTCCTGGTCGTGCAGCCGCCTTACGGGCGCCGCGCTAAGGCTGCTCCAGACCCAGCCAGATGCGGCGGTTCCCACTCCCCCATCCAGCGGCCGGGCCCGAAACAACCGATATTAGTGGAGCGCTACCAGTTCCAGCGTGTCTACTCCACTGACAATGGTGGCCGTGTACGTTTCCAGGGGTAGGCCTAACTGCTGTTGGTAGGCGGCGGTTTGGTGGGCAATGAACTGCTCTACCTGGTCCGGGGCTACCAGGTTGATGGTGCAGCCGCCGAAGCCGCCGCCCATCATGCGGGCCCCGAACACGCCCGGCGCCTGCTGAGCCGCGGCCACCAGCACGTCCAGCTCGCGGCAGCTTACCTGGTAATCGTCGCGCAGCCCGGCGTGAGAGGCGTACATCTGCTGGCCGAAGGCACGCAGGTCGCCGGCCAGTAAGTGCTGGCCGGCTGCTTCTACTCGTAGGTTTTCTTCTACCACGTAGCGGCAGCGCCGGTACACCACGTCGCCCAATGCAGCCCGGTGGGTTTGCACGTGCGCTAGCGTGGCATCGCGCAGGCTCTGCAGCTGGGGTAGTGCCCCGCAGTACGGCCACGCCCTGCTCGCACTCCTGGCGGCGGGTGTTGTACTCGGAACTGGCCAACGAGTGCTTCACGCCGGAGTTGCAGAGCACAACCTGGGCCGCGCGGGTGTCGAAGGGGAAGTATTCGTAGTCCAGGGAACGGCAGTCCAGGCGCACTACCTGCCCGTCTTGGCCGAACAAGCTAGCAAACTGGTCCATCAGCCCACACTGCACCAGGGCAAATTCGTGCTCGGCTTTCTGGGCCATGTGCGCCAGCGTCATCCGGTCCAGGTGGGTGTGCAGCAGCGTGTTCAGGGCAAAGGCCAGCCCGCACTCCACCGCCGCCGAGGACGAGAGCCCGGCTCCCATTGGAATGTCGCCTCCGAATACACAGTCGAAGCCCGGTACCGCAATACCTCGCTTCTGAAACTGCGCCACCACGCCTAGCAAATAGTTGGCCCACAAGAGGGTAGAAGGTTGTATGGAGTCGGCTTCCGTAGTGTAGAGCTGCTGCTTATCGTGGGAATAAAGGCGAATAGCAGAGGTGCCATTCAGCCCCGCCGCAAAGAAAATAGCCTTGTTGATGGCTGCGGGCAGCACAAACCCGTGGTTGTAATCAGTATGCTCGCCAATCAGGTTTACCCGACCGGGCGCACGCACCACCAGAGGCGCATAATGGAACTGCTGCTGAAAGGCAGCGGCGAGTATATCAGGTAGCATAGGGTAGAAGAAAAGGAACAGAATAAGCCGCGCCGGCCAGAAACCATAGAGTTGGAACTGCTGTGCAATTGCGCAAACGTTTGCAACAATACGCCTAGTTTTTGGAAATAGTAACCTTCACTTGACTAAATACGCAAAAACGGTGTGCGCCAGGCTCAACGATAACCCGATTAAAATAGAATTTAGACGGTACGTAGTTGGATATGATGTGCATGATGGTGACAACTAATCTTATTAATTTCTTGGCATTTCCTGAAATCGTGCTTATTCTTACGCTGCCATTCCGGGTTTCGTAAAGAGCAATAGCGGCCTGTTGTGCTCTAAATCCGCCTTGGAAGCCTGATTTACTGGTTTTTGACTTTTGCGTTTCTAGGTCTTTACTTTCCTCGCAAACGTTTGCTTGCCGTGTAGTGGCGCAAACGTTTGCAGTGAGTACCTCCACCAAATTCCCACCTCACTATTTTCCCATGAAAAATTCCTACCTCAGATTGCGCCGACCAGCCGAGCTGGCGTTGCGCTGTATTCTGCCTCTTTCGGCTTTGGCCAGCACCGGGGCGGTGGCTGCTGAGTTGCCCAAGGTTGATATTCGCCGCAACGGGGTTGCTGCCCAAACCATTACGGGTCGAGTTATTGATGAGAAAGGACAGGGATGCCCGGCGTTACGGTGCTGGAAAAAGGCACTTCCAACGGTGCCACCACCGATGCCGATGGCCGCTACTCCCTCACCGTAGCCGACAATGCTACCCTTACTTTCTCCTTTGTCGGCTACCTCACCCAAGAGGTACCTGTTAGTGGCCGCACTAGCGTCAACATCAGCCTCGCCCCCGACTCAAAGGCCCTCAACGAGGTAGTAGTAGTCGGCTACCTCACCCAAGAACGTCAGAATGTAACCGGTTCAGTAGCCAGCGTAGGCGCCCAAGAAGTGCGCCGCGCGCCGGTTGCCTCGGTAGGGGAGGCCATTCAGGGCCGTCTGCCGGGCGTAACTGTTACCAACTCCGGCGCCCCGGGCCAGGCTCCAAACATTAACATTCGTGGCCTGGGCACTATTGCCAGTGGTAGCGGCCCACTTTACGTTATTGACGGACTGTGGGTGCAAGGACAGGGCGGCCAGCGCGACTTCAACCCCGCCGACGTGGAATCGGTGCAGGTATTGAAAGATGCGGCGGCTTTGGCGCCTTATGGCGCTTCGGGTGCTAATGGAGTAATTATTATTACGACCAAAAAGGGCAAGGCCGGGATTCCCAGCATCTCTTTTAGTGCCAACGGTGGGGTGCAACGCCTGGTGAACACGCTGGACCTGACGAATGCCGCCGAATGGGCCGCCATCAACCGGCAGGCCTATCAAAATGCCGGTCTTGCACCTCAGCCCTATGCGGCCAACCCGCCCGCTGGTATTGATACTGACTGGCAAGCCGAGCTGTTTAAAGAGAATGAGAACTTCTTCAAGCGCGGCTCCATTCAGGACTACAACTTAGGCTTCTCTGGGGCGGACCTAATTCGAACTTCAACGTGTCGGGGGCTACTTTAAGCAAGATGGTACCGTGCGGGGCCCAAGTTCGAGCGGTACAGCTTGCGCGTGAACACGGGCTTTACGCGCGGACGGCTGAAATTCGGCCAAAACGCTTTGCTCACGCGTACCAACCAAACCCGCCTCAACGGTCTGCCCTTCATTGATGTGGTGAGGATGCTGCCGGTGATTCCAGTGTATGATGCTACCACGCCCGGAGGCTTTGGTATTGGCAACGATAACGCCATTACGTTTGGCACCAACCCCATTGCGCTGCAAACCTTGCTCAACGATACCGGCACTTCCAACCGCCTGCAGGGCAATGTGTACGGTGAATTATCCCTTTTCGACTTCCTGCGCTACCGCCTGAACTTGGCTACCGAATACCACGGGTTCCATGACCAGCAGAAGCGGCAGTTCGGCATTTGGCGCCGCAACGACGCCACTAACCCTTCCAACTTCGGCGAAAGCCAGGGCAATGAGCTGTTCGGCATGGCCGAAAACACGCTTACCTTCGACAAGGACTTTGGCAAGCACAACCTGACGGCCGTAGCAGGCTACAGCCAGCAGCGTTTCCGCCAGGAGTTTACTCGTGGCGTCAACTTTGGGTACGGCACCGGACCTACTTATTACTGGGCGTTGGACGCCGGCAGCCAGACCCCACAGGCCATCGGCTCGTCCTACGTCTGGGCTAAGCAGTCCTTCTTCGGGCAGCTCACCTACGACTACGACCAGCGCTACCTGGTTACGGCCGCCTTCCGCCGTGACGGCTCCTCGCGCTTTGACCCGGATAATCGGTGGGGCAATTTTGGCGCGGCCTCCCTGGGCTGGCGCGTTTCGAAGGAGAACTTCTTCCAAGGTGTAACTGCTATTTCCGATCTGAAGCTGCGAGCCTCCTACGGCCGCCTGGGCAACGACTTAGTAAACGGGGCGTATGGCGGTTCCTACCTATCGCAAGGCTTTATTAACACCAACGCCAACTACGCTCTGAACGGCTCGGTAGTGAACGGCAACGGGGCTATTCAAACGACTTACGCCAGCGACAATATTCGGTGGGAAGACCGGCGCACCACCAACGTTGGCTTCGACGCGGGCTTCCTGGAAGACCGCCTGATACTGTCGGCCGATTACTACGTGTCGCAGACGTACAACGCCTTGATTAACCCTGATCTGCCCCTGACTTTCGGCAACGCCGGCCCTAATCCGTTCCGGAATCTAGGTAAGCTGGAAAATAAAGGCTTTGAGTTGCAACTGGGCTATAACGAAAACCGCACGAAGTTTCGCTACGGAGCCAGCGCCAACCTGACTACTATTAAAAATACAGTGCTCGATCTGGGCACGGTAGGCGGCGAAGCTACGGGAGCTACCAACTTCTTCAATGGCGGACCTAATGGTATTACCCGCACCGAGGTAGGTCACGAGATTGGCTCTTTCTACCTCTACCAGTTTGATGGCATTTATCAGAGCGGCGACTCCAATATTCCGGCTGGCTTGCAGGCGGGTGATGTGCGCTATAAGGACATCAACGGCGATGGCACTATTAATGACTTCGACCGAGCCCACGTAGGCAATGTCTTCCCAAAACTCCAGTATGGCCTGAACCTGAACCTGGGCTACGGCGGCTTCGATGTGACGGCCTTCTTCCAAGGCGTGCAGGGCAACGACGTGTTCAACACGACCAAGTACTGGTTGGACCGGACCGACGACAACGGAAACTACCGGGCTGATTTCAGCCCCTGGACGCCCACTAATCCCTCTACTACCACCCCCCGTGCCCTGATAGCGGGCGGTAATTCGGGTAGGGCTCCTGGTAATAACGCCCTGTTTAATACTACTCGCTGGCTGGAAGACGGCTCCTACTTGCGCCTGAAAAATTTGCAAGTGGGCTTCACGGTGCCCAAGCCCCTGCTGGAGCGCACCAAGTACGTGGCCTCCCTGCGCATCTTCGCTACGGGCCAGAACCTGTTCACCATCACCGACTACAGCGGCTATGACCCCGAAACGGTGGGTAGCGGGGCCTTCAATACCTTGGGCAACAACTTGGCCCGCGGCGTTGATGAAGGTTCTTACCCCAACCTTCGCTCGTTCACGCTAGGTATTCAGGCCGGTTTCTAGGCCCTTCCTCTTTTCCGACTTCCATACCATACCGATATGAAATCCGCTTTTTTAACCCGGCTGGGCTTGGCTGGAGCACTGCTAATTAGTGCCACAGCCTGCGAAAAAGACTTACTCGACCAAGTAAACCCAAACCTTCCTACCACGGAATCATCCTGGAAAAGCAGCGACGATGCCGTGAGGGCTTCCACGGCCACTTATGCCGGTCTGCAAGGGCTGGGCATGTACCGCCGCTGGCTCAATTTTGCTTTTGACTTACGCGACGACACCGGTTTCAGCCAAAGCCCCTGGGGTGAACTGGCCGACTTCACGCGCTTTGTGCAAACGAACTACAACTTTGAAGTATCGCAGAACATCTGGCGCGACCACTACCGCACAATTTACCGCTGCAACCAGGTGCTAGCTTATGTGCCCGCCATTCAGGGTATGGATGCTACCTTGCAGAAGCGGGTGCTAGCCGAGGCTCGGTTTCTGCGTGCCCTGAGCTACTTCAACCTCGTTTCGCTCTATGGTAACGTACCCCTAGCTCTGGCCCCGCCTACGAGTTTGGACCAGGTATATCCGCAGGGCACGGAGGCTGAAGTGTGGGCTCAGGTAATTGCCGATCTGCAGGCCGCCCAGCCCGACTTACCCACTGCCTACACCGGCAACGATGTCGGCCGGGCTACCAAAGGCGCCGCAACCACGCTGCTCGGTAAAGCCTACATGCAGAACAAGCGGTGGGCCGATGCGCAGGCACAGTTTGCCCAGGTTATTAGTTCCGGCACCTACCGGCTAACTGCCGATTACACCGATAACTTCCGCCACACTACCGAGAACAACTCAGAGTCCATCTTTGAGGTACAGTTTACGGATGAAAAGAAAGGCGGTAACGATGCTGGCAACGGCCCCGATGCTACCTCCTCGCAGGGCGGCCAACGTTCCCAATTCTGGGGTGTGCCGGGTGCCGGCTTCAACGATGGTGAAATTCGGCCCTGGGTAGTACGGGAAATGCTGCAAGAGCCCACTGCCGCCGGACAGCGCGACCCTCGGCTGGCGGCAACGGCCTTCTACAACCGCCGCGACCAAGCCCAATTTTCTACTACCCTGCCGGTTGACGCCGACACTCTGGCCTATGGAATAGGATTCCTGAACCGTACCAAGCCGGCTGACAGCAAGCCAGAGGCAATTGCCGTATCCGTGCGCAACCGGGCCCGCGTGTACTGGCGCAAATACGCCACCGACTACTACCGCACCTTCGAAGACTTCGACTCCCCGATTAACCACCGGGTAATGCGCTACGCCGATGTGCTCCTGCTGCAAGCCGAAGCCCTGAATGAGCAGGGGCAGATGGCCGCCGCCATCCCGCTGATCAACCAGGTGCGGCAGCGCGCCGGGCTAGCCCCACTTTCGGCCGGTAGCTTTACCCAGGCCTCCCTGCGTACCCAACTCATGCACGAGCGGGTAACGGAGCTGACGGGTGAGGGCGTCCGGTGGTTTGACTTGCAGCGCTGGGGCCTGCTCGACAACCAGACGGGCCTCAATCTGCTGAAGGCGCGCGACTCGGACTTCAACAACTTCGTGATTGGCAAATCCCGCCTGCTCCCTTAGTGCAGAGCGACGTGGACCTGGGTCGCTTAAAGCAAAACCCCGGATGGTAAGCTTACCTTACTGACTGGGTAGCGTACCACAGCCGCTGTACCTTCCGGTGCAGCGGCTGTTTGGCTTAAAGTGAAGGGGTAGGGTAACGCTACTATGGCTTCTCTGCTTGGCCTTTTATTGCTACTATCCGGTTTTCTTTTCCATTCCCGCCTGTCGTTATGTTGTTTTTTCGTTCCTTCTTCTGGGCTTCCCTGCTGCTGGTCGGCACTCTGGCTTGCTCCAAAAGCTCTCCATCAATAACGCCCACCCCGACCCCGCCAACCGCGCCTACCACTACCACTTTCACGAACCCACTGCTATCGGTGGGGCCTGACCCGTGGGTGGTGCGCCGGGGCGACGTGTACTACTACATGAGCACGACGGGCGGCAACCTGGTTATCCGCAAGACGGCGAAAATGTCGGAGCTGGGTTCGGCCGTGAGCACTGTAGTCTGGACGCCCCAGCAGGCTGGCATCAACCAAATTGAAATCTGGGCTCCGGAGCTGCACTTTCTGAACGGGAAGTGGTACATCTATTACTCGGCTAACCCGCTCTGCTGCGACGGGCACCGTATTTTCGTGTTGGAAAATTCTTCCGCTGACCCTACCACAGGCACCTGGGTTGATAAGGGCCGCATTGCCGTGCCGGGTCAGGATTTGTGGGCCATTGATGGTACTGTACTGGAGCAGAACGGTAAGCGCTACCTGCTGTGGTCGGGCCATGAAGTAGCCCGCGCCCAAACCCAGCGCATTTACATAGCCGAAATGAGCAACCCCTGGACCCTGGTGGGGTCGCGGGTGGAGCTCTCGAAACCCGAGTTCAGCTGGGAGCAGCTCGGTGACCCGGATGTGAACGAGGGGCCGGAAATCCTGAAGCGCGGCGACAAAACCTTTGTGGTGTACTCGGCCAGCCACTGCAGCACCGACGACTACGCCCTGGGCCTGCTCACGGCTTCCGCTACCGCCGACCCCCTGAAGCTTAGCTCCTGGACCAAAACGCCCACCCCCGTATTCGTGAAGAACCCCGCGGGCCGCGCTTTTGGGCCGGGCCACAACGGCTTCTTCCAGTCTAAAGACGGCACCGAGGACTGGATTATTTACCATGCCAACCCCCAAGCCGGCCAGGGCTGCGGCGACAACCGGAGCCCGCGCATGCAGAAGTTTACCTGGAAAGCCGACGGCACGCCCGATTTTGGGACGCCCGTGGCCCTAGGCACGGCCCTGCCGAAACCCGCCGGCGAATAATCGGCAACTTTAGCGCTGAGTATCCCACCTACCCGATTGTAGCTTCCTGATCTATGGTTCTGAAAACGAAAACCCACCTAGTGGCCGGACTGGCGTTGAGCCTGCTGGGCGCCTGCCAGTCTGCCACCACTACGAGCGTCAGCACGCCCACGGCTACTACCGCCGAAACCGTGGCGGAGGCGGAAACCCCAGCTATTTCCATTACCAACCCGGTGCTACCCGGCGACTTTCCCGACCCGTCCATCGCCAAAGTAGGCGACACGTACTGGGCCACGGCTACATCCTCGAACTGGGGGCCAGTCTTTCCCCTGCTCAAATCCACGAATCTGACTGACTGGGAACTGGCCGGCCACGTATTCCCGAACGAGCTACCTGCCTGGGCCGATTACTACTTCTGGGCCCCGGAAATCAGCCAGGAAGGCGACAAAACCTACATCTACTACACGGCCCACAAAAAGGGCGGCAACCTGGCCGTGGGCATTGCAGTAGCCGACAGCCCCGCCGGTCCGTACCGCGACCTGGGGCCGCTGGTGGGTCAGCCTCACGGCTCCATCGATGGGTTTCCGATGCGTGATGAAAAGGGCGAGCTGTACCTAATTTGGAAAGAAGATGGCAACAGCGTGAACGAGCCGACGCCCATCTGGGCCCAGCGCCTGAACGAGGAGCATACGGCCCTACTTGGGGAGAAAAAAGAGCTGTTTCGCAACACGGCCCCTTGGGAAGGCAACCTGGTGGAAGGCGTGAGCATGGTTAAGCGCAACGACTACTTCTACGCCTTTTATGCCGGCAACGGCTGCTGCGGGCATAATTGCACCTACGGCATTGGGGTAGCTCGCGCCAAAAGCCTGCTGGGCCCCTGGGAAAAGTATGAGAAGAACCCCATTCTGACCAAGGGCGAGAAGTGGACCTGCCCCGGCCACGGCACCGTGTTCAACCGCGGCAACCGCTGGTACATGCTGCACCACGCCTACGACACCCGCAGTTTCGAGTTTGTGGGCCGGCAGGGCGTTATCAGCGAGTTTGCCTGGACGGCCGGCGGCTGGCCCGAGTTCCGGGGGGGTAGCTCGATGCCCGCCACCAAAGCTCCCGTGGCCACGGCCCGTACTTTCCGCGACGAGTTCAACCAAACTACCCTGCTACCTTCCTGGCAGTGGCCAGTGGAGGAGCGGCCCACCGTGGCCGTGCGTAGCGGCCGGTTGGAGCTAACGGCCCGGCCCCAGCACAGCGGCGCGGTGCTCGGCCAGCACACCACTTCCGCCGACTACACCGCCACGACTACCCTGCTGAACCCCGCCAAACTGCCTGCGGGCACCGTAGCAGGCATTGCCGCCCACGGCGACCCGGAAAACACGTTGGCCCTCACGGCCGGCGGCGGCAAGCTCCAGCTCTGGCAGCTCGAGAAAGGCAAGCAGAAGAATATTGGCGAAGTAAAGCTGCCAGCCGCCACAGCCCTGACCTTGCGCCTGCAGGCGCAGAACAGCACGCAGTTTCGCTTTGATTGGAGCGCCGATGGAGGAAAAACCTGGCAGAACCTGCCGGGTGGCAGTGGCCCCATCAGCGGCGCTTACCTGCCACCCTGGGACCGGGGCGTGCGGGTAGGGGTGCTAGCCAAAGGGCCCGCTACGGCTACCGTGGCTTTTGAAGATTTTAGCTTGGAAAACCAGCTGCTCTCTGCCCAGGCTGGGGGCAATGCGCCAGCGGGCAAGTAGCCCGACGTAAACCGTGTGCCTCCCTGCCTGCCAACGTCCCTCTCTGTTACCTCCCGTTATTTTTTGCGTTTTATGATGGATTTCCCCCGGAACGGTGCCCTAGCCGGTTTGCTGCTACTGGCGGCTTGCAATCAGCCCTCTGCTTCTGAACAGGCCGCCGGTAGTGCCCGTACCACTGCCAGCCCCGATTCAACCCAAGCTGCCACCACCACCGCTATGCCCACCTCCACCTCGTTCGGTACCACCCAGGACGGCACCGAAGTAGAGCTCTACACGCTCACCAATGCCCACGGCCTGAAAGCCACCATCACGAACTACGGCGGCACGCTCACCAGCCTGCTCACGCCCGACAAAAACGGCCAGCTCGGCGACGTAGTGCTGGGCTTCGACAACCTGGAAGGCTACACCAGTGACTCCTACCTCAAAGAAGGTCCTTACTTCGGAGCCCTGATCGGGCGCTACGGCAACCGCATTGCCAAGGGCAAGTTCACCCTCGATGGCAAAGAATATACGTTGGCTCAGAACAACGGCGCAAACACCCTGCACGGGGTAAAAAGGGCTTCGACAAGGTAATATGGCAGGCTCAGCCCGGTACGTCCGCCGACGGGCAGACGCTGACGCTCACCTACCTGAGCAAAGACGGTGAGGAAGGCTACCCCGGCAACCTCACCGTGAAGGTGGTGTACACGCTCACCAACGACGACGCGCTGCGCCTCGACTATACTGCTACCTCTGACAAGGCTACCCCACTAAACCTCACCAACCATAGCTATTTCAACCTCAACCACGGCCAGGCCAAAAATGCCCTCGACCACGTGCTGACCTTAAATGCCGACCGCTTCACGGTAGTTGATGCTACCCTGATTCCGACCGGGGAACTGCGGCCGGTGCAGGGCACGCCCATGGATTTCCGCCAGCCCCACGCCATTGGGGAGCGAATTGCCCAGGTGCCCGGCAAGGCGCCCGGCGGCTACGACCACAACTGGGTGCTGGCCGATAAGCTGCGTACCAAGCCAGAAGTAGCGGCCACCGTGTACGAACCCGTTTCGGGCCGCACCATGGAGGTGCTCACCGACCAGCCCGGCGTGCAGTTTTACTCCGGTAACTTCCTTAAAGGCAACCTGAAGGGTAAAGGCAACACCGCCTACGTGAAGAACTACGGCTTCTGCCTGGAAACCCAGCACTTCCCTGACTCACCCAACCAGCCCAAGTTCCCCAGCACCATCCTCCAGCCCGGCCAGACCTTCCACTCCACTACGGAATACCGGTTTGGAGTGCGCAAATAGGCGCCTAGCTTCTCTTCGACAGTGGCTATACTGCACCCGAGCGAAATACAAGGACTTCAAGTGGGCAAGCACTAATTGCGGCCTGGTGGGTTGAACGCTGGTCGTGAAGCTGCGCCTCGGTACAGAAATCCTTGCCCCGTAATACGCCTTCTACTGCCCGTGAGCTTTAGTTCACGAGCGGTAGAAGGCGTTCTTATCGTCTATACGCCAAGTAAAGGACTGTCAAACAGAAGGTTGCTGGCAAATAAAATTGTGACGCCCCCAACTGGGCAGTATGGCAAGGCGTATAGTAACGCATGGGCGCTGCGTTGGTGCCGTTTGTTAATCTGCCTTTTCCATGAAAACGAAATTCCTGCTAGCCGCTGCTTTCCTACTAGGTTCTGTTACGGTTGCTACTGCCCAAATCAGCCCCGATGCCCCTCAACGTAGCGGCAGCGTAAACCAAACTACCCTGCCGCCAACTAATCCGGCCAGTGCCAATAACCCCGGCACCATTTCCCAGACCACACCCACGCGGGCCAACCCGCCCCAACAGCGAGTAATAGGGACCATCGATGAGCGGCCACTACCCGCCCAGACCACCACTACCATCAAGCAGAACATGCGCCAGACAACCCCGGCCTCGCGCGCTACTCCCGAAAATAAACGCCGAGCCACGCCCCAATCTACGCAGCCCCGCCGTTCTGCTACCCCTGCTAACACAACCCGGCCCTAGGCCTACTGTTATCAAAAAAGGAAGCCCGCTCAGCAATGCTAAGCGGGCTTTTTTTGGCCAAAATGAAATCTAGGATTGGTCTTCGAGCTGTCCTCCGGCTTTCAGGAGTTGATCGGAAAGGGCAGTAAGACCACTTCGGATTTCGGCAGAAGCCGTGCGAGCCACCTCGGCGGTTTGGGAGCCCAGCATGCTGAGCGAGCGGCCAATTGCCGCGCCATCCAGCCCGGCAGTTTTTTCGCTGCTCAACAAGGATTGCAGGTTACCAATTTCGCGGGCAATGTTCTGCAGGGTGGGGTCGCCGCTTTGCAGAAAGTGTTGCTGCCAGGTTTCGGTGGTGTCCATGGCAGTGCTCAGGGGCAGACCGGTAATGCCGTTGCTCAGAGATTGGGTGGTGGTGTTCAGGAGGTCAGTAAGGGCCATAAAGCGGAAAGAATAAGATGCTGGTTATGCGGTTTGAGCGGCCACAATGCGGCCTAGGTCGCGCAGAATACCACAGGCACGGCCGGCGCTGGCCTCTTTGTCTTTGATTTCAAGCATAATGTCCACGTCCAGGTCGCCGAGCTCGGCTATGAAGCCTTGGAACAGGTCTTCCTCCAGGGAGGTAGTGTGCTTGCCCCGCCGTTCGCCCAGGGCCTGGGAGCTGTAGTCCATCATCATCACGCCGTCGCGGGTAGGGTGCCAGGTGGCGGCGGCCAGGCGTAGGGCTTCCGCCATGGGCTCGCCGTGGTTTAGGCACTCGTGGTGGAAGTTGTCAAAGAGAATGGGAATTCCTACCTCCCGATGAACCCGCAAACAGTCTTGGAGGCTGAAGAGCCGGTCGTCGTTTTCGATGACAAGGCGGGCTCGCACGGCTTCGGGCAGAACACGATACGTAGCAATGAAGCGGGAAATTGCCAACTCCCGGTCGCCGTACAAGCCGCCCACATGAATTTGTAGCTTATGCGTGCTGTCTAGTCCCATCAAGTCCAGCATGGAGCCCTGATACACCAGTTCCTGCACGCTGCGCTCTACAATGCCCGCGTCGGGCGAGTTCAGCACCACAAACTGGTCGGGGTGGAAGGAAACCCGCATGCCGTTGGCCTTGATGTAGTCGCCTACACTGCGAAATTCTGCCGCAAAGCGCGTCTGCCAGGGAAAGGTGTTGACGGGGTGGGAACCGAATGGGACAATGCCCGAGCCAATCCGGAAAAACAGCAGGTGTTGGGCCACATTCCACACCAGAATGCGCTGCAAACACGCCAAATTGTTGCTTACGGCCAGTTCTACCCGCTCATCGGAGTAAGAAGCCAGCCGGAAAGTGCTGGTCGAAGTACAGTCTAACGACTCGTTAACGCAAGGATAGCCTATTCTCATAGACTAGCTTACGTGAGAAGTTGGGAAATGGTGATTGAGTTATGAATGACAGGCGTTTGGTGTGTTCATCAAGCATTGTTTGCTACACACTTAATTGCTCGTCCTGTTGCCACTCACTGAATTGCTACCTCACTGAATCACCGGGCTTCCGCTTATTCATAACCGCGGTTGTCCTTGAAGTTAGCGTTGTAGCGGCGGCGGGCTTGGCGAGCTTGCTCCGCCGCTTTGGCAGCGGCTTCCTCAGCCTGAATTTCCTCCATCTTCCGGCGCTCCTTGCCGGCCCGTGAAAACTGCTCGTAGATAAGGCTGACGGGGCTAGCCAGGGTAGGCGTGGGGGCTTTGGGCGCCGCCGAGTCGACGGCAAACAGGGGTTTAGGTGCCGGGGGGCGCTTTACGTAGCTTTTCGGGGCGGTGCTGGGTCGCTTGATATTGCGCAGGGCCTTGTTGATGGTGGCCCGGTCGGGGCGGCCTTCCGTCACGCGCACTTCGCCTAGCATCACGGTGTCCTGCTGGAGCTTGATGTGCACGATCAGCTGCGACAGGCCCGAGCCGCCCAGGGGTAGGCGCTGAGCCTTGAAACCCACGGCCCGAAAAACCAGCGTATCGGTGCTGGCCGCCGTAATGTTGAAGTCGCCCTCCTGGTTGGCTACTACCCCCAGCCGGGTGCGCTGTACTACCACCGAAGCGCCCGGAATAACTTTGCGGGTGCTGGCATCGGAAATGCTGCCCGTTACGCGTACCTGGGCCGTGGCGGCCCCCGCAGCCAAAAGAACACCGATGAGCAACAGCCAGAAAACCGGCAAAAAACCGAAGCGACGAATCATTACAGGGTAAACTAACGCAGCAGCGGCGTGGAAAGCCAGCAGAACCTACCGGCAACGGGTTATTATCGACGGAACAACACCAAACAGAGACAAAAAAAGTCCGCACCGTTGCAGGTGCGGACTTTCCAATAAGTAGGTAGTAAGCAGTTCGACTACTCCACCTTGATCTTTTCGCCGTCTACGGGCTTGGCTTTCATGGTCGCGTCATCGGCGTCAATCTTGGCCTTGTTGCCTTGGCTGTCCTTAATTTTGATGTCGCCATCACGCTTTACCTTCACTTTGCCATCCGTGCCAACCGAGCCGCTACCCGACTCCATGCTCGTAGAGTTGGAGGTGCTCATGTCCGAAGAGCTCATGTCGGAGGTAGCCATGTTGGTGTCGTCTTCCATGTAGCGGTCATCCATGTACTCCACACGGCTCGACTCGTAGGCTGAATATTGAGTGGGGTCAGTCAGGACGGTTTTCATCTCCATGTCGGAGTTGTTATACACGTCGCGCATGGCCGCCGACATACCCGCGGTATCGGTAGCATACTTGCTTTGCAACTCAGCAATGCGCTGGCCGCGAGTCAGGTACACCGTCCGGATTTTGGTGCGGGTGGCGTCATCGAACTTCATTTTAGCAGCCATGTCAGCGGCAATCCGGTCGGCGCGGCGCTGAATTGCTTCCTCCGAGTAGGCCGTAGCCATGGATGGAGTCGTGGTGCTAGAAGTTGTGGTGGTCGTGTCAGTGGCCGTGGTGTCAGCCGTTTTATTTTCCGAGCACGAAGCGAACGAGAAGGCCGCGGCGGCCGAAAGCAGAAGCAGGGACTTTTTCATTAGAGAGGAGTTCAGTGAGAGAAAAATGGATGGGAGAGAGGGGAGTTGGAGAATTCTAATGGCACCTATACGGCGCTGCTACTGTAGCGGTTACCAGTCGGCAAACAAAAAGCCACCGCGAGTTTTCACGGTGGCTTTCAGGTAGGTAGCAAGTGCCCGTTGCTAGGCCCGGCGCAGCTCAAAAACGGTGATTTCCGGTAGGAAGCCCACCCGGCCGTGGTAGCCGATAAAGCCCAGGCCAGCATTTACGTAGAGGTACTGGCGGCCCCGCTGGTAGAGGCCCGCCCACTGCTTGTAGGCGTATTGCACGGGGCTCCACTTCAGGAAGGGCAGGTTCACGCCGAACTGCATGCCGTGGGTGTGGCCTGAGAGCGTCAGGTCGATGTCCTCGTAGGCGTGTACTTGCTCATCCCAGTGCGAGGGGTCATGGGAAAGTAGGATTTTGAACGGCACGGTAGGGTCGGCGGCGGCGTGGGCCTTATCGAGCTTGCCGTACTGGGCAAAACCACGGGCCCCCAGTTCTGTACCCCCAGAATGGCAATTTTCTCGCCGTTGCGCTCCACGGTGCGGGCCTCATCCAGGAGTAGCTCCCAACCAATCTTGGCGTGGTTGACCTTGATGCGGGCCAGGTTGGCCGCTTTAGCTTGCGCCCCGCCCTGCTCTTCCCAATTCACGTAGTCGGCGTAGTCGTGGTTGCCTAGCACCGAGTAGATGGGCAGGCTGGACCGGATGCCGGCCAGCGTGTCGATGTGCTCCTCTACCTCGTGCGCGAAGTTGTTCACCAGGTCGCCGGTCATAAATACCAAGTCAGCCTGCTGCTGGTTGATCAGGGCCACGGCCCGTTGCAGGGGTTCCTTGCTTTGGAAAGAGCCCGTGTGCAGGTCGGAAATCTGGAGCACTTTGAAACCGTCGAACGAGGCAGGCAGGTTGGGGAAGCGCAAGGTCACGCGCTTCACGGTGTAGTCGGTGCCGCCCTTCACCATGCCCCAAATCAGGGCCACAAAGGGTACGGCGCCTGCCACCAGCGCCAACTTGCTCAGAAACTCACTGCGCGAAATAGCCGTGCCCTCCGTGCTGCCGGCCGGCCCGGAAATGGCCCGCGCGGCCCACCGGCCCACACGCACCACGTCTTCTAGCAGCAGCGGAATAATAATGACGATTTTGGCCGCTACCATAGCCAGCAGCAGGCCACCAAAGTAGGACTTGAAGGAAGCATGCTCCCGGCGGTTGCTCATGGCCCAGATGCCCAAGCCCCAGATCAGGGCGGTCAGGACCCAGTACACGGCGTGGGTAGTGCGGCGGGTGGCGGGGGAAGCGTGCTGCACCATGGTACGCACGGCCTGAAAGCCGTACCACTCCCCGGCAATTACCAGGGCAAAGAAGATAAACGGAAGAACGGATCTTGACATAGTAGAAGGGCTACCCCGCGCTAGGCAGGTTAGTTCGGGCGCCGCGGCTGCACTAACAGACGCGGATGCGGGGTTTTTGCTTTAAATTCCGGGCGTTACAACAACGGTGCCCTATGCAAGAGTTTGACAATCTGACTGAAAATCTATCCAATCTGCCTACCCCCGTCCGCTACGAAACTCCAACGGCCTTCGGCATCAAGAGTTGGGCCGAAGAAGACCGACCCCGCGAAAAACTGCTGCAAAAGGGCCGGGCTGCCCTCTCCGACGCCGAGCTGCTGGCCATTCTACTCGGTTCCGGCACCACCAAGCTTTCCGCCGTGGATGTAGCCAAGCTAGTGCTCAATGCCGCCAGCAATGACCTGAACGCCCTGGCCCGCTTCTCGGTAAAAGAGCTAATGCGCCAAAAAGGCATCGGCGAGGCCAAAGCCATTACCATTGTGGCGGCTCTGGAGCTGGGGCGGCGGCGCAAAGAAGCCGACGTGCCCGCCCGGCCTACCATCACCAACTCCCACGACACTTACCGCGTAGTGCGGCCCTACCTCCAGGATTTGCCCCACGAAGAGTTCTGGGTGGTGCTCCTGAACCGGGCCAACGTGGTCATGCGCACCGTGGCCGTCAGTCGGGGCGGCGTGGCCGGCACCGTGGCCGATCCGAAGCTGATTTTCAAGGAAGCACTGGAGCAGCTGGCCTCATCCATCATTCTAGTGCACAACCACCCAGCGGCAACCGCAGCCCCTCCGCCGCCGATGTTGCCCTGACCCGCAAGCTCAAGGAGGCCGGCCACTTTCTGGATTTACCCATCCTCGACCACCTCATTTACACCGATGCGGGCTACTACAGCTTCGCCGACGAAGGCACGCTGTAGTAGCCCACGGACTCTGGCCGCTGGCGCGGCCGGCGTATCTTTGCCGTATGCGTATCAATCCCAAGTTATTTATCGGCCTCGGGCTGCTGCTGGTGTTAGGTTATTCCTTGCAAGACCTTGTGCTGGGCGACAACCAGTACGTAGCCGGCGTGGCCAAGGCTCGTAAAGAGAAAAACGATTCCTTCCGCCGGGCCACCGATTCGCCGCTTTCCGCCGAGCAGCGCAACGAGTTCGACAGCCTGCGCTACTTCGCGCCCGACAAAACTTACCGGGTAAGCGCTCAGGTAGAGCGGTTTGCCAAACCCGAAACCGTTCAGATTCCGCTGACCGATGGCAAGGCCGATACCTACCTGCGCTGGGGCCGGGCTTCCTTTGAGCTAGCCGATGCGCCCCAGCAGTTGGTGCTCCTGCTCCGGCCCGATGAGAAAGACGGCAAGCTCTTCGTGGCTTTCGCCGACAAAACCAACGGCTTCACTACCTACGGCGGCGGGCGCTACCTCGATGTAGACTTGCCGGCCGAGGGCGACGACGAGCTTACCCTCGATTTCAACCAGGCCTACAACCCATTCTGCGCCTACGGCACTGCCTATGCCTGCCCCGTACCGCCCCAGGAAAACCGGCTGGCGGTAGAAGTTCGGGCCGGGGAAATGGCCTTTCCAGAAACCGACCATACCGGCCACAACCACTAAATCGGGCCGCTTTCCGCCGCCCGCCCGAATCCGTACCTTTGCCGCGAATCAGTTGGTAGTGGTTGGTTGCTGGTTGCCGGTGTAATGCGGCCACCTGAAACAGAACCGCCGCAACTGGTAACCGACAACCGACAACTGGCAACAGATGAAAATATCCCTCGACTGGCTCCGCACGCTCATTCCTACCGACAAACCCGCCGAGGAACTTGGCCAGCTGCTGACGGGCTCGGGCCTGGAGGTAGAAGGCATTGAGGAGCTGGAAAGCATTCCGGGTGGCCTGCGCGGCGTGGTGCTAGGCACGGTGCTCACCTGCGAAAAGCACCCCGACGCCGACAAGCTCAGCCTAACCACCGTGGACGTGGGCGACGCTACCCCCGTCAGATTGTGTGCGGCGCCGCCAACGTGCGCGCCGGCCTGAAGGTAGTCGTGGCCCTGGAAGGCGCCATGCTCTATCCCACCCAAGGCGAGCCGTTCAAGATTAAGAAGTCCAAAATCCGCGGGCAGCTTCCGAGGGCATGATTTGCGCCGAGGACGAAATTGGCCTGGGCACCTCGCACGCCGGCATCATGGAGCTGGACACCGACTTGCCCAATGGCACGCCTGCCGCCGATTACTTCGGCCTGGGCTCCGACTCCGTGTTCGAAATTGGCCTGACTCCGAACCGGGCCGATGCCGCCTCGCACTACGGGGTAGCCCGCGAGTTGCGCGCCCTGCTGCGCCAGCCTTGCTACCTACCCGACGTCAGCCACTTCCACGCCCCCGCCGAAGCAGCGCAAAATATCCAGGTAACCTTAGAGGACGCTACCGCTGCCCCGCGCTACGCTGGTTTACTGCTGGAAAACGTGCAGGTAGGCCCCTCGCCGGAGTGGCTGCAGCGCCGCCTGCGCAGCATTGGCCTCTCGCCCATCAACAACGTGGTAGACGTCACCAACTTCGTGCTGCACGAGTTGGGCCAGCCCCTGCACGCCTTCGATGCCGACCAAATTACCGGCGGCCACATCCGGGTGAAGCGGGCCGAGGCTGGTGAGAAGTTCACCACGTTGGATGGGGTAGAGCGCACCCTACGCGCCGAAGACTTGGTTATTGCCGATGCCAACGGCACGCCCATGGCCCTAGCGGGTGTGTTCGGGGGCAAAACCTCCGGCGTGTCGGAAGCTACTACCCGCGTGTTCCTGGAAAGCGCCTACTTCGCGCCGGCCGTGGTACGTAAAACCGGCCAGACTCACCAGCTCAAAACCGACGCCTCCTTCCGCTTCGAGCGGGGTACTGATCCGCACATGGTGCCGGTGGCTCTCAAGCGCGCTGCCCTGCTGCTTCAGGAGTTGGCCGGCGCTACCGTGGCCGCCCCGGTGGTAGATGAGTACCCCACGCACATCAGCCACACGTTGGTGCGCTTGCGTTTGCCGCGAGTGGAGAAGCTAGTGGGCCAGTTCATTGCGCCCGAGCGGATTCGCCAAATCCTGACCGACCTGGATATTCTGATTGCGGAGGAGCTAACCAACGAAGCCGGCCACGCCGAGTGGATTCTGTCGGTGCCCCCGCACAAGGTGGACGTGACCCGGGAGGCCGACGTCATCGAGGAAATTTTGCGCATCTACGGCTACAACCACGTGGCCCTGCGCCCCCATAACTCCGCTTCCTACCTCGCTAAATTCCCGAATCCTGATCCGGAGATTATTCGTCAGAATACGGCGCGCTTGCTGAGCGGGCAGGGCTTCTCGGAAATCATCACTAACTCCATTACCAACTCGCTTTACTTCGAGAAGGAAGGAGAAGCGGATGCCGCGCTGGTACGCCTGCTTAACTACAATAGCGCTGAGCTGAACGTGCTGCGGCCTACGCTGCTGCACAGCGGCCTAGAAGTAGTGCGCCACAACGTAAACCGTCGCCAGCGCGACCTGAAGCTCTACGAGTTCGGCAAAACTTACCGCCAGCAGGCCGATGGCCAGTACGAGGAAAAGAACAAGCTCGTCATATACCTAACTGGCAATACAGCCGCTGAAACCTGGCAGCAGAAGTCGGAAAAGGCTACCTACCACCAATTGGCTAGTGCAGTGCAGCAGGTGCTGGCGTTCCTGGGCTTCCCCAGCCTACCTCGCAGCCGGTGCAACACCCCTACCTGGCCGGTGGCCTCACGCTGCTGGCTCAAAACCAGCCGGTAGCCCAGCTCGGGGCCGTGTCGGGCGCCGTGCTGAAGAAGCTCGACGTGTCGCAGCCGGTGTGGTACGCCGAGCTGGACTGGGACTGGCTGATGCGCAAGTACAAAAACAACCTGGTGGCCCGCGAGCTACCCAAGTTCCCGGAAGTACGCCGCGACCTAAGCCTGGTAGTCGACAAAACCATCACCTTCGACCAGCTCCAGCAGATTGCCCGCCGCACCGAAAAGAAACTCCTTCAGCAGGTGAACGTGTTCGACGTGTACGAAGGCGAAAACCTGGGCTCCGATAAAAAATCGTACTCCGTGAGCTTCCTCCTCCAGGACCCTACCCAAACCCTCACCGACCAAGCTATTGACGGCGTTATGCAGCGCCTGATTCAGCAGTTTGAGCAGCAGGCCGGGCCCTGATTCGGAAGTAACTTGGTTTTTGGTTAGCGGTTTTTGCTAATTGGGTTGCTAATCAGAACTCCGAAATGACGTTCTGCTAAAAGTAGCCAATCATCACCAACCTAAAATCAAAAAATGGCCTCTACCCAGCAGCTTGCTCAACTAGACCGCATGGAGCGGCAGGTAACCACGTTAGTGGCTGCCTATCAGCAGTTGCGCGAGGAGCTGGCCGATGCCCACACCACCATTCAGCAGCTACGGGCCGACGTGCGCGACCGGGAGCGGCAGCTGAAGGATTTCCAGAATCAGGAGAATATCACTAAACTTGTCAATACCATAGCTGGTGCAGAACCGGCCAATGTTAACGAGCTGAAACTTCGCCTCAACGAATACATCCGAGAAATAGATAAGTGCCTTGCCTATTTGAGGGAGTAACCACCACCTAACCCACCGCCTACTGGCTACTGATGTCCGAATTATCCATCAAAATCCGCGTTGCTGACCGGGATTACCCCATGCGGGTAAGCCCCAGGATGAGGAACGCCTGCGCCTCGCGGGCCGGCTGCTAAACGAGCGGCTGAAGGAATTTCGTGACCGGTACGGCATTCAGGATAAGCAGGACTTGCTAGCCATGATTGCATTATCAACAATGGCTGACCAACTCAAGGTCAGCAAGGAAAAGGACGGGACCGACGCGGCCCTGACCGAGCGCCTTGCGCGCTTGGATGAGCTGCTGTCGGGAGTGGTGTTGGTCTAGCCAGTTATGCGGTTAGCAGCAGCGCGAAGCGTAAGCCCGAGCAGGGCGGGGTAATCGGCCCCGCTACCTGCGCGGACATTGGTGTTTCTGCCGGAGCTATGGGTTTCTTCCTTCCTAAAACCCCTTCATAGCTCATGTCCGAATCTCTTTATATTGTCCTGGCAGCCGTGCTGGCCCTTGTGGTTGGCGTGGTACTGGGGCGCCTGCTGGCTGGCAAAGCCCGGCAGGACCACGAAGCCGACGCTAAGGCGCGCGCCCAGCAGTTGCTGGCCGAAGCCGAAGCCCAGGCCAC
This sequence comes from Hymenobacter sp. 5516J-16, assembly GCF_022919335.1. NCBI lineage: Bacteria > Pseudomonadati > Bacteroidota > Cytophagia > Cytophagales > Hymenobacteraceae > Hymenobacter > Hymenobacter sp. 5516J-16. The sequence goes on from NZ_CP095058.1 coordinate 3,119,949, forward strand.
CCGCACCCGCGACGAGCGGATTCAGCAGTCCAAGGATAAATTTCGCACCCTTAAGCAGGAATTCGAGCAGGAAAGCCGCCGCCAGAAGCAGGCCTTAGAACAGGAATTGACCGAGCGCCGCGCCGCCGTAGTAGAGCAGGAGCAGAGCATCAAGCAACTAACCCTTACTACCCAAAAGCAGCTGGAGCAGATTCAGCGCAAGGAAAAAGAGCTGGAAGCAACCCGCGAAAAAATAGAAACGCAGGCCCTGCAGCAGCGTGAAAAGCTGGATGCCCAGGAGGAAAAGCGCCGCACGGTGCTGGAAAACCAACTGGCCAAGCTGGAACAGCGCGAGCGGGAAGTAGAAGAGGAGTTGGAGGAGCGCGGCCAGGAGCTGAGCACCAAGCTGCACCAAGTAACCACGCAGCTAGAGAATATTTCGGGTCTGACCGCTGCCGAAGCCCGCGAGCAACTAGTAGAATCGCTGAAAAACGAAGCTCAGATCCAGGCTTCCAGCTACATCAAAGACGTAGTAGCCCAGGCCAAGCTCACGGCCACCAAAGACGCTAAAAAGGTAGTACTGGAAACTATTCAGCGCACCGCCGCCGAGCACGCCATTGAGAACTGCGTGTCCATTTTCAACATCGAGTCGGACGACGTCAAGGGCAAGATTATTGGCCGCGAAGGCCGTAACATCCGGGCCCTGGAAGCAGCTACTGGTGTGGAAATCATTGTGGACGACACGCCCGAAGCCATCATCATTTCCGGCTTCGACCCGGTGCGCCGCGAGGTAGCCCGCCTGAGTCTGCACTTGCTGGTGAAGGATGGCCGGATTCACCCGGCCCGCATCGAAGAAATTGTGGCTAAAACCCGCAAGAACATTGATGAGGAAATCGTCGAAATCGGCGAGAAAACCATCATCGACCTGGGCATTCACGGCTTGCACCCCGAGCTGATCAAGATGGTAGGCCGCATGCGTTTCCGCTCCTCTTACGGGCAGAACCTGCTGCAGCACTCCCGCGAGGTCGCCAACCTATGCGCTACCATGGCCGCCGAGCTGGGCCTGAACGTGAAGCACGCCAAGCGCGCCGGCCTCTTGCACGACATCGGGAAGGTAAGCACCGAGGAACCCGAGCTGCCCCACGCCATCCTGGGCATGGAAATGGCCAAGAAGTACAAGGAGCATCCCGACGTAGTCAACGCCATCGGCGCCCACCACGACGAAATTGAGATGACGGCCATGATTTCGCCCCTGGTGCAGGCCTGCGACGCCATTAGCGGCTCGCGCCCTGGTGCCCGCCGCGAGATGATGGAAAGCTACATCAAGCGTCTCAAGCAACTGGAAGAAACGGCCAACGGCTTCAAAGGTGTGAATCAGTGCTTTGCCATTCAGGCCGGCCGCGAGCTGCGCGTGATGGTAGACGCCGAGAACGTGACCGACGAGCGCGCCGCGGAGCTGAGCTACGAGATTTCCCAGAAAATTGAGAAGGAAATGCAGTACCCTGGCCAAATCAAAATCACGGTTATCCGGGAGATGCGCGCCGTAGCCTACGCCAAATAGCCAACTAGGCAAAAAAAAGCCCGCTGCAACTGTTGTTGCGGCGGGCTTTTTCATGCGTTATGCAACGCTGGCCGTGTTGTGTGGCTCCTGCAGCAAACCTTTTCATTCAACTGACCTATCGAAAAGACTAATACAAACGGTGGTGGCTTATTTATCTATTCTTAGAAAAGCGGGCAGCGCCGCAATTGGAAGCCTGCTAGTGAGTTGCTCGGTGTACGCTCCCTTGCAGCCCAGTGCTCCGCTGGTACACAAAAAAGGTGAGGCCGAAGTAGCTGCCAGCGCCTACCTCACGGGGAGGCTGGAGGGCTCCGCCGCCTACTCACCGGCCAAACACCTCATCGTGCGCGCAGCCGGCGGCCTACGCAGCGACGGCAGTGACTCCACTTACTTCCGCATTCGGCAGCTGGAGGCCGGAATCGGCACTTACCGCTATATTGATGAGCAGTGGTTGCTGGGGGAATGATGGGGTATGGCAGTGGGCAGAGCAGCCGACGTTACCGTGACGGCTTTGAGTCTATCTTCCAGGATTCCGTACTGAGCAACGAGTATGCGGCTCGTTTCCGCAAGCTCTTCGCGGAAGCTTACGTGGCGAATGATGCGGGCTGGACTACTTTTGGGGTAGCCTGTCGCTTTTCGCAGGTGCGGTTCGCCTCTCTTACAAACCGTGGAGTTCCTGTACCACTGCGGCGCATGACACGCCTTGAACCCATGCTGTTTATTCGTTTCGGTGGGCGAGGGCGTATTCCGTGGCTGCAAGGGCAGGTAGCCACTAGTTTGTCAATGCCAACAAACGGCCGGATTTTTTCGGCCAATGAGGCTATCAGAGACACCAAGGAAGGACGGCTTTTTACTTCCTTCGGGCTGGTTATCTACCCGCACTTGTTTAAGGATTAAGACATCCGGTTAATCTGCCTTCTTTAGTTTGGCAAACAGGTTGTTTAATGATTCGGCCCAGGTAGGGTGGGCAAATACCATGTTCTGCAGCTGGTCGCAGGTAAGGTTGCCGGCCATAGCTAACTGAATCATGGACATGATTTCGCCGCCTTGCTCACAGAAAACAGTGGCCCCAATGAGGTGGTCCCGCGCATCCACCAGCACCTTCATAAAGCCTGCGCTGTGGCCCGTTTCCTGAGCGCGCCCCACTACGCGCACGGGCATGGTGGCCACGCGGTAGTCGAGTTGCTGCTCCTGGGCCTGCGTTTCGGAAAGGCCGATGCGCCCAAGTTGGGGTTGGGTGAACACCACGTAGGGCAGGGGGCGGGCTTTGGCCGAGCGGCGCTTGCGGTGCAACAGGTTGTCGCGCACTACGCGGTAGTCGTCGTAGCTGAGGTGGGTGAACTGAGGGCCGGGATGGACGTCGCCAAGGGCGTACACGCCGCGCACATTGGTTTGCAGCCGCTCGTTTACCAGAATGTAGCCTTTGTCGTTGGTGTCGATGCCGGCCGCCTCCAAGCCTAGGTCGTCGGTGTTGGGCTCCCGACCTACGGCTACCAGCAAGTGGGAGCCACGTAGGCGCCGCTCGCCGGCAGCAGTAGTAGCCGTGAGTGTATACACACCATCGGCGTTGCGCGACACATGCCGAACCCGGGCACCGAGAACAAACTCAACCCCATCGGCCTCCAATTGGCCGCGCAGGGCCTCGCACACGTCATCGTCTTCGCGCTCCAGCAGGGTAGCAGACTCATCTACAATGGTAACGCGGCTGCCAAAGCGGCGGAACATCTGCCCAAATTCCAGCCCGATGTACCCCCGCCCAAAATCAGCAGGTGCTCGGGTAATTGCTTGAGGTCCAGCAGTTCTTCGTTGGTCATGAACCCACTCTCGGCCAGCCCGTCAATGGGGGCACGGCGGCCCGGGTGCCCGTGTTGATGAAGATAAGCGGGGCTTTTACTACCTGCTGCTCCCCGGTAAGCAAAGCAATGCGCACGGTGCGCGGACTGGTAAAGGCCGCGTGGCCGTGGAGTACGGTAATGCCGGGTTGCTCTTCCGTCAGATTTTTCTCTACGCCTTCCCGCTTGGCTTGAATGATGGCATCTTTTCGCGCTACAATGGCGCGAAAGTCGGGCCGGGGTGCGCTGGCTTTTACTCCGTAGTCGGCGGCCGTAGCTACCTGCTGCATCCGTTCGGCAGAAGCGAGCATGGCCTTCACCGGCGAGCAGCCATAGTTGATGCAGGAGCCGCCGAGGTAGTGTTTCTCAACGAGAGCTACCTTGCGCCCGGCCTTGGCCAGGGCTGTAGCCAAAGGGTTGCCGGCCTGGCCGGAGCCAATGATAAGCGCATCGTAACGAACAGAAGTAGCCATAGAAAGCAAGAGTAAGGGGCCGAAAGCCCAACGGTAGCGGTATACGCGCCAACCAGGTAAAGCGCCGCCCCGCTGCCTAACACAACGAAAGCGCCGTTCCCACGTTCTGCCTCCAACCGCTCATTTCTGCTGCCTATGCCGCTTTTGCTTCGCCGCTGTCTTCTGCCGCTTCTGCTCCCGTTCCTGGCAAGTTGTTCTTCCCTTTATTTTCCGCCGCCGCCTCAGGTGCCGCTCCTCACCCAGAAAGGCGAGTGGAGTGGGGCATTCACACCAATTTCAGCCAGAACACGTCGGTGCAGGGTGCTTACGCCTTTGCTGACCATCTGGGCGTAATGGGCTCGGCATCCTTTCTGCACACCGATAAAAAGAAGCGGGCCGAGGACCACGATTTCGCGGAGCTGGGCCTCGGATATTTCACCCGCATTCGGGATAAGCGCGTGCTGGAGTTCTACGGCGGCTACGGGCTGGGCCACACCAAGCGGGTGGAGCGCACCCCCGCCGAAGGCATCACGCGCACCTTAGAAGGTAACCTGACCAAGTATTTTGCCCAGGCTAACTACACCTCCAAGGACAAGAAAACCTACCACGTGCTCGGCCGCGACTGGCCCGTTACCTACGGTACCGCCCTGCGCCTGAGCTACGTCAACCTCAGCAACTTCCGTCTCGACAACCAAGCCCGCGCCTCCGAGGACAACATCTTCCTGGAACCCATTACCTACACCCGTATCAACCTGGTAGGCCCCGTTGATTTTCAGCTAATCAGTGGCAGCAACTTCGGCCTGAAGCATCGCAAGTACCTGAAGGCTGCCAACTCGGTGTTTCAGTTCGGGCTGATTGTGAACGTGGGTGGGCAGAGCGGCTTGAAGTAGTGATGTAGCAAGTAGCTCTGATACCCGCATTGGAAATTTCGGCGACTATCCAAGCCCATCCTACCCAAGGGCTACGAAGTATAGAAATTAAAACTTTCAGACCGTTTGGTTTGGCGCAAATAAAAAGCCCTGGCTTGCGCCAGGGCTTTTTATTTATCAGTAGCTAGAAGGAATTACTTGTTGCCCAACACGCGCAGCATCGTGTCGCCAATTTCGGCGGGCGAATCTACTACGTGGATGCCGCACTCGCGCATGATGGCCATTTTCGCGGCGGCCGTGTCGTCGGCACCACCTACAATGGCACCGGCGTGGCCCATGCGGCGGCCGGGAGGAGCCGTTTGGCCGGCAATGAAGCCTACTACGGGCTTCTTGTTGCCGGTTTCTTTGATCCAGCGAGCCGCTTCGGCTTCCATGCCGCCGCCGATTTCGCCAATCATCACGATGCCCTCCGTTTCGGGGTCGTTCATGAGCAACTCCACGGCCTCCTTGGTGGTAGTACCAATGATGGGGTCACCGCCGATGCCGATGGCCGTGGTCTGGCCCAGGCCCGCCTTAGTTAGCTGATCAACGGCCTCGTAGGTCAGCGTGCCCGACTTCGAGACGATGCCTACGCGGCCTTTCTGGAAGATAAAGCCCGGCATGATGCCCACTTTGCACTCGCCGGCTGTCATTACGCCGGGGCAGTTCGGCCCGATCATGCGCAGATCCTCGCGGCCTTTGAGGTATTCCTTCACCGCAATCATGTCCTTGGTTGGGATGCCCTCAGTGATGGTCACGATAACTTTAATGCCAGCGTCGGCGGCTTCCATGATGGCGTCGGCGGCAAAAGCCGGGGGCACGAAGATGATGCTGGTATCGGCGCCGGCCTGGGCTACGGCTTCGGCCACGGTGTTGAACACCGGCCGGTCCAGGTGCTGGGTACCGCCTTTGCCAGGCGTTACGCCACCTACTACGTTGGTGCCGTATTCAATCATCTGCTGGGCGTGGAATGAGCCCTCGGAGCCGGTGAAGCCCTGCACAATCACTTTGGAATCCTTGTTGACCAGAACACTCATAGAAGCGGGGTTAAAAAGAAGATGCGGGTTGCGGGTGGGAACTAGCCCCCGCCAATACGGCAGCGGCGTGCAAAAGTAGGCTTTTTTGGGGGCGCGGCAAGCTACTGCCGGATTCGGGCAAAGGACCAGGTCAGCCGAGCCAGCCACTAGCCGCCCCGGCCGAAACTAGTTCAGCTACCCGCGCTGGTCACCCCCGAATTATGCCCACCTGGGCCGCACCTTCAGAATACCCCTACGATGCAGCCGGCAGCCTTTTCTGCAAAGCACCCCAAGCCGGCTCCGCTCTGCTTGAACAAGGTTAAACAGCCGCGCCGGGTGCATGAGGGTAATTGCAACCTCGCAGCCGACACCGAAGCTACCTCAGCACACCAAGGAATTGCTTTCCCGACTTACGGGCCCGCTACAGAGGTAATGGCCTGCTCCTTCGGGCTACGGCGGCAAATCCGTACCTTTGCGGTCCTCTCTCCATTACTACCTACCTCTCACCCATGTATCTAAATAACATCATTGAGGCTATCGGCAACACCCCGCTGGTAAAACTCAATAAAGTCACGGATGGCATCAAAGGCACCGTGCTGGCCAAGGTGGAATACTTTAACCCCGGCAACTCGGTGAAAGACCGGATGGCGCTGAAAATGGTTGAAGATGCCGAGCAGGCGGGCTTGCTTAAGCCCGGTGGCACCATTATAGAGGGTACTTCCGGCAACACGGGCATGGGCCTGGCGCTGGCTGCCATTGCGAAGGGCTACAAATGCATCTTCACCATGAGCGACAAGCAGAGCAAGGAAAAGCAGGATATTCTGCGGGCCGTAGGCGCGGAGGTTATCGTGTGCCCCACCAACGTAGCCCCCGACGACCCGCGCAGCTACTACTCCGTGGCCCGGAAGCTCAACCAGGAAATTCCCAATTCCATTTACCCCAACCAGTACGACAACCCCTCCAACTCGGCGGCGCACTACGAAACTACCGGCCCCGAGCTATGGGCTCAGACGGAGGGCAAAATCACTCACTACGCCTGCGGGGTGGGCACGGGCGGCACCATCTGCGGCACGGCCAAATACCTTAAGGAGCAGAACCCGGCCATTGTAACGGTAGGCCTGGACACGTACGGCTCGGTGTTCAAGAAGTACAAGGAAACGGGCATTTTCGACGAAAACGAAATCTATCCTTACAAAACCGAAGGTATCGGCGAAGATATTCTGCCTAAGAATGTTAACTTTGACTTGATTGACCTCTTCATCAAAGTCACGGACAAGGACGCTGCTATCATGACTCGTCGGCTTGCTAAAGAGGAAGGGTTGTTTGTTGGGTGGTCCTGTGGCTCGGCCGTGTACGGAGCCCTGGAGTACGCAAAAGAGCACCTAACGGAAGATGATACAATGGTCATCGTCCTGCCCGATCATGGCACCCGCTACCTCGGCAAAATCTATAATGATGATTGGATGCGCGAGCAGGGCTGGCTTTAATCAGTTAGCCCGGTTGGCTTCCTACTTCTAACCTTAACCTCCTGGTATCATGTCAAAGAAGTTGCGCAACGTGGTGTTGGTGGATGATAATGAAACCACCAGCTTCCTGAATAACCGTCTGCTCAGCCGCCTCGACGTGGCTGACCAGGTGCATACCTTTTCCAAAGCCGAGCAGGCCTACCAGCAGATCTGGGGCGGCAGCAAGGGCGAGCAGCCCAGCGACGAAGCCCCGACTTGGTGTTCGTGGACCTGAAAATGCCCGGCATGGATGGCTTCGAGTTCCTGAAACTCTACAGTTCTCTACCCGAGGCCGTCCGGGAAAAGACCGTTATGGCCGTGCTGACTACCTCCATGCACGCCGCCGACACTGCGCGCGTAGCTCAGTACGAAGGCGTGGAATACCTAGCCAAGCCCCTAACGGAGGAAAAGATGCAGAAGCTGCTGCAAAAGCGTTTCGTAACGGTGTAAGTTCAGCTTGCTCTAACCCCAACAAGAAGCCCGGCATCATATGATGCCGGGCTTTTGCGTTAACCAGATAGGGTAACCGGAGTGTTTCTGATGTAATTATCCACAACTGCTGTCATTCCGAGCCGCGCGAGGAATCTGGGTTGAAATCTGGAAGCTAATCCAGATTTCTCGCGCGGCTCGGAATGACAGCACCGCAGCTTTTGCGTTAGGCAAATCTTACTTACGGCGCTACACGACTGCCTCTACGAAGCGGAAGGCTTCGCCATCGAATAGGCCTTTGTCGCTGAGCTTCAGGCTGGGAATTACGAGCAAGGCCATAAAGGAAAGCGTCATGAACGGGGCCTGCAATGGGGAGCCAAGCTGCTTGGCTAGCGCATCCACGGCCGTGTAGGCTTCCGCTACGTGCGGACCCTGCTGGTCTGACATCAGGCCCGCCACGGGTAGGGGCAGAATCAGTTCCTCTCCATCGGGTGACACCACGGCTAAGCCCCGCGCGCTGCTATTACCAGATTTACGGCCCGAGCCAGGCTCTCGTCGTCGCATCCTACGGCCGTGATGTTGTGCGAGTCGTGGCCGACGCTGCTGGCTAAGGCGCCCTGCTTCAGCCCGAAACCCTGGATACAGGCCACGGCCGGTGGGGCTGCGTGGTAGCGGTTTACTACCGTGAGCTTGAGGATGTCTCGGGCCACATCGGGTTGCACCAGGCCATTTTCTACGCGGGCCGGTACGTCGTGGCGGGCCGTGATAAGCTGCCCGTCGAAGCACTCCATTACCCGAACGGTAGCCGCTGGCTGCGGGGCCGGGAGCTGAAAATCCTGGGGGCTGACGGGGGTGGTAGCAAAGTTATTTACTACCGCCACGGGCACGGCCGGAATGAGCGTACGGCCGTTTTCGGCTACCAGCTCCCCATTGAGGTAGGTGCGCTGCACCGTGAAATCTGTGAGGTTATCAACCACAATGAAATCGGCTGGGTCGCCTTCGCGCAGCAGGCCTACGGGTAGCGTGTAGTGCTCCACGGGGTTGCGACAGGCCACGCGCAGTACTTTTAGCACATCCTGGCCGCGGGCTACGGCGCGCTGCACCAGCTGGTTGATGTGGCCCAGCACCAGGGTATCGGGGTGCTTGTCATCGGAGCAAAACATCAGGTGCTCGTAGTGCTCAGGCAGCAAGTCAATCAGGGCCTCGAAGTTGCGGGCGGCCGAGCCTTCCCGGATTAGGATCTTCATGCCCACGGCTAGTTTGTCCAGGGCTTCTTCGGCCGTGAAGCACTCGTGGTCGGTGCTGATGCCGGCAGCAGCGTACTGACGGGCATCGGCCCCGCGCAGGCCGGGGCATGGCCATCTACTGGGCGGCCGTACTGCTGGGCCAGCCGGATTTTCTCCATCACCAGCTCGTCGCGGTTGAGCACGCCGGGCCAGTTCATCATTTCTGCGAGGTAGCCGATTTCGGGGTGCTGCTGGAAAAGCAACTCAACATCGGCGGCCGTTATTTCGGCCCCGGCGGTTTCAAACGGGGTAGCGGGCACGCAGGAAGGCGCCCCAAAGCAAAACTTAAATGGCACCTGCTGCCCATTCTCCAGCATGTACTTCACGCCGGCCACGCCCAGCACATTGCCAATCTCATGCGGGTCCGAGACGGTAGCCACGGTGCCGTGCACCACCGCCAGCCGGGCAAATTCGGAGGGCACTAGCAGGGAGCTTTCCACGTGCACGTGCGCATCCACAAAACCCGGTAGGGCGTAGGGCAGGGCCGCATCTGGGGAGGTAGCCCCGGTGGCCTCAACGGCCTGAATACGACCGTCTGCTACCGTCACCGTGGCGGGGCGTATGGTGTTGGCAAACAGGTCGATAACATTGGCTCGGAGCTGAAAAGTAGCGGGCATAGGCCAGGAAGAAAGCAAAGGTAAAGTTGAGGTAGGCAGGCAGCTAACGGGTAAAGAACCGTATATTTGCCGAAAATCTGCGCCGTGAGAAAGATTGTGACTTTGCTACTGGCCGCCTTAATTGGGGCACTGGCCTGGCGTCAACTGGCTGCGCGGCCCGCACTCCGCAGCAGAAAAAAACGGCCTCATACAAGCGCAAAGCCAAATCCGGCAAGGCGCCTTGTCCCTGCGATAGTCACTAGCCGGCAGCACAACAGTAAGAGCAGCTTGTTTCTTTACGTCAAGTTCTATTTGTACTCGTGAAATACATTCTCTGGCCTGGGCTGCTGTTGCTTACAGGGTTACTGTTCAGCGCGGGTACCGTGTACGGGCAAGCACCCGTGTGGTACAGTACGGGTGACCCTCATGCTCTGCGCGGCCAGGGTGCTTACCAGCTACTAGATGGTAGCTGGCAGAGCGGAAAATTGCGGTTGGAGCCATCCGGGCACCTGCGGGTGCAGCCTACCGGAGGCGAGGCCAATGTTTATCAAGCGGGAGAGCTAAAAGCATTCGTATTGAAAACAGACACATTTGGGGTGGTACGCAACGTAAGCATGCCGTCGCAACGGCTGTCGGCTGCATTTGCTCAGAAGCTGTATCAGTACGGCCAACTGGCTGCCTTCAAGCTTGACCATCGGTACACGGGCGCGAGTGGTCCGGGCTTTAGCGATGAACTCGTTGCCCCGACGGGTGCTATGGATTTGGTTTTGCAACCCGTTACCGGCGACGCGGTAGTTGTACCGGCTGGGCGCGCGGCATTTATTAGGACTATGCTGCCACTGGTGGGCGACTGTCCGGAGCTGGCGGCCCAAATCACAAAAGGAAAAGTAGGACGTCAGCATATGCGGCAGATTCTGCAAACGTATGCCAGTTGGCAAAAACTCAATTCGCTGCCAACTTCTAACTAACTACCCCTTTATGCCTGATTCCAATCCGCTTGCCTCCCTGGTAGCTGCCGCCGAAGCCGTGCGCCAGCAGTTGCAGGTGAATAGCTTTGATGCCGCCGCCGTTGCGCGCCTGGCTGAGTTCATTGAAGGCCAGCGCCCTACCATAAAAGAAACCGACCGCCAGGGCGTTATTACAGCGTTGGGGTGCTTTTTGGGCCAGTGCCTAGTAAACACCTACGGCGGCACCTGGGCCCAGGGCCCCGATGGTACTACCGGCGTGGGCATCAATCAAACTTCGTTTTTCAATCCTTTTTACCGCGTAAGCGAGCAATTGGCCAAGGGAGAAGCCAAGTCGGTTGCTACTTTTTTTGCGGGTGTACCTGAGCGCCTGGCTGCCAAGCCGGGCCGTAAATCCTGGATTTAGTGAGTCCTTTTAGTCCGCTCGAGCCTAGCACCGACCTTGCCATGAGAAAAATCGTCATTGCCATCGACGGCTACTCTTCCTGTGGCAAAAGCACGACGGCCAAAGCTGTGGCCGCGGAGCTGGGCTACGCCTACATCGATACCGGCGCCATGTACCGGGGCGTCACGCTGTACTTGTTGGAGCATAACATCAGCTTCGACGATCTGCCGCGGGTGGAGCAGGCCCTGCACGACATGCACATTGCCTTCAAGCGCAACCGCAAAACCGGCCGCAATGAGCTCTGCCTTGATGGCGTAATTCGGGAAGATGAAATTCGGCAGATGCGCATTTCCAACTCCGTGAGCGAGGTATCGGTTATTCCGGCGGTGCGCCACGCCATGGTGCGCCAGCAGCAGCGTATGGGTCGCAAGCGGGGGTAGTAATGGACGGGCGCGACATTGGCACCACGGTTTTCCCCGATGCCGAAGTGAAAATATTCATGACCGCCGACGTCATGACCCGGGCCCTACGCCGGCAAGAAGAGCTGGCCGTGAAAGATGAGCACGTGCCGGTGGAAGATATTGTGGAAAACCTGCGCAAGCGCGACCACCTGGATTCTACCCGCACCGAAAGCCCCTGCGCCGCGCCGCCGACGCCGTTCTGCTCGACACAACCCACATGATGATTGACGAGCAGGTGGACTTTGTGCTGGAGCGGGTGTCGGCGTCGTTGTTTTCCTTGGCCGCCACGAGTTGGCAGGGCCACGAGCAGAAATAAGAAGGTAGCCGCTGCCAGGAGCAAAAGTGCGGCAGAATTGTTGTAGGTCTACCAGCTATTCGATTCGTGGTCAGCGAATCGTGCGCGCCGACACTCTGGCTGCTGCGCAAGCCGGAGCGTCACATTTTAGAGTCCATGAACGTCACCATCGATAAGAATTCCGGCTACTGTTTCGGCGTTGAATTTGCCATTCAAATGGCCGAGGACGAGCTGGGCCAGCAGGAAACGCTCTACTGCCTCGGCGACATTGTGCACAACCGCATGGAGGTAGAGCGCCTGCACGCGTTGGGGTTGCGCATCATCGACCGGGAGCAACTGGAGGAGCTGCACAATGCCAAGGTGCTCATCCGTGCTCATGGCGAGCCGCCGGAAACCTACGAGCTGGCCCTACGCAACAACATTGAGCTCATTGATGCTTCCTGCCCCGTGGTGCTTAAGCTCCAAAACCGAGTGAAGCACGCTTTTGACGCCACTACCCGCCAGAACGGGCAGGTAGTTATATATGGTCAGCCCGGCCACGCCGAGGTAATTGGCCTGACGGGCCAGACCCGCAACGAGGCCATCATCGTCATGACGGAGCAAGACCTCGACCAGGTGGATTTCTCCCGCCCCGTGACCCTGTTCAGCCAGACTACCAAAAGCACGGCCGGCTTCTACCACATGAAAGAGGTGATAGAGCGCCGTATCAGCGCGGCTGGCGGCTCGTTGGAGGCGTTTGATGCCAATGACAGCATCTGCCGACAGGTGAGCAACCGGGAGCCGGCGCTGGCTAAGTTTGCCGTGCAGCACGACGTTATCATCTTCGTGAGCGGCCGCAAAAGCTCTAATGGCAAAGCCCTGTTCTCGGTAGTAAACAAAACCAACCCGCGCAGCTACTTCGTGGAAAACGAGCAGGAACTAGATGAAGAGTGGTTTCACGGCGCCGAATCCGTGGGTATCTGCGGGGCAACCAGCACGCCTATGTGGCTGATGCAGCGGGTAAAAGACCGGATTGAAGAGGTAGCCGCCCACGCGGTATAGCTTACCTCACATCCTTCTAAACCTTTCATTCCGAGCGAAGCGAGGAATCTGGCTTATCCGTACAAGGGTAACCTCAGATTCCTCGCTTCGCTCGGAATAATAGTTTGGGAAGGGTAGCTTCCGTATGGGCCCATATCTTCGTGCCATGCGCCGTTTGCTTAATTACTTCCTCAGTGGGTTTCTGATTGTTGCCCCGATTGGCCTAACCATCTACATCCTGTACGCGCTGCTGCGCTGGCTCAACGACTTGTTTGCGGGGCTGAGCTTTGATGTGCCGGGCCTGGGCCTCGTGGTAGCCATCCTGCTGATTTCAGCCGTGGGGTTCGTGGCGAAGTCGTTTCTGGTGCGGCCCTTCCTCATTATCACGGAGCGGCTGCTGCACCGTACTCCGTTGGTTAGCATCATCTACTCCAGCCTCAAGGACCTGTTTGACGCCTTTGTGGGCGATAATCAGAAGTTTAACCGCCCCGTGCTGGTGCGCATGAGTGCCGCCGAGCAGACCTACAAGATGGGCTTCGTAACCCAGCTTACCATGGCTGCCATTCACCGCGACGACTTGCTGGCCGTGTACTTTCCCCATTCCTACAACTTCTCCGGGGAGTTGGTGCTGGTGCCGGTCCAGAACATTACCTACCTCGACCTACCCAGCAGTGAAGTCATGAAGTTCATCGTCTCGGGCGGCGTATCGAGGCTGGGATAAGAGATGAGTGAATTGATATAGTACGTTATCCTGAGGCGTAGCCGAAGGCCCTTATCACGCCTGAACGGCAGTCAATCAACGACTCGTGCTGACGTGACGACGTCCTTCGTTGCGCTCAGGATGACGTACTATGTCAATTCACTCACCGATTCACTATGAAAACCCACCTGCATGTTCAGAAGTATGGCGCAGGGCCGCAGGTAGTGTTGGCATTTCATGGGTACGGGCAGGGAGAAGGCCACTGGCGCACGTTTATCCAGGCGCTAGGCCCGGATGTCACGGTGTACGCCTTCGACCTGTTTTACCACGGCCGCAGTAAGCTAGCCAAAGCTGATGCGCCGCTTACCAAAAAGCGCCTCGGTGAGCTACTGAGTGAGTTTTTGCGGGTTCAGAACATTGAGAAATTTAGCCTGCTGGCCTTCAGCATGGGCGCCAAATTCGCCCTTACCCTGGCCGAGCGGGCTCCGGAGCAGGTAGAGCAGGTGTGGCTGATTGCGCCCGATGGCCTGCAGCGCCAGTTCTGGTACGCCCTGGCCACTTACCCGCCCTGGATGCGCGGGGTATTGGGCCGGGCGGTGCTGCGGCCCCAGCGTATCCTTCGCTTCCTCGATACCCTGCACCAACGGCGCCTCCTCGACGCCAACCTTATTCGCTTTGCCCAGTGGCAACTTGATAGTCGGGAAAAGCGCCTGCGCGTGTACCGAAGCTGGACCGGGTTTCGCAAGCTGACCTTCGACCTAAGCAAGTTGGCGGCTACCCTAAACCGCCGGCCCACGCCCGTTACGTTCTTTCTGGGCCGCCACGACCGGGTGATTCCGCACGCGGGTTTGCAAGGGTTTATTGCCTCCCTACGAGCAGCCCATACGGTGGTGCTGGAGGCAGGCCACGCCGGGCTTATCTATGATGTTGCGGCCTACCTGCGCCGCCACCCCGAACTGCGCCTAGCCTAGCGCGCCGGCCAACAGCTCAACTCCTTCGTCGTCGAAGGCCACGAAAACGACCTCCTGCGGAAACTCATGCTTTTGCAGAAATTGCCGCACCTCACGGGTGGCAATTTCTGCTGCCTCCGCCTTGGGGTAGCCGTAAATGCCGGTGCTGATGCCCGGAAAAGCTACACTGCTCAAGCTGTGTTGCTCGGCTAAGTGCAGGCTGTTGCGGTAGCAGTTGGCCAGCAACTCCGGCTCGTGTTTGTGGCCGCCGTTCCAGACCGGGCCTACCGTATGAATAACGTGGCGGGCCGGCAGCCTACCCCCGTCGTGATGACGGCCTCGCCGGTGGCAAGCCCGCTGCCGTAGTGGCTAGCGCGCAGGGCCCGGCAGGCAGCCAGAATTTCGGGTCCGCCGGCGCGGTGAATGGCCCCATCAACGCCGCCCCCGCCCAGCAGGCTGGAATTGGCGGCGTTTACCACGGCGTCAGTATCCAGGTGCGTAATGTTGCCGCGGTAAAGTAGAATGCGGCCGAAGCGCTGCGCTTCCGCGCGCCAGTTCGGGGGAGGGGAGGTACCGGGCATGGCCGTGGGGGTAGGGGTTCGGCACAGGTACGGCCTCGGCGCGGCAACCGTTGCTGCTTTGAAGGGCTCAGCGACGCTGGCGTGCTATCGGCTCGGGAGTCTTTTTTTACGGTTCAGCCCCCGAAAATGTCGGTTTGAGTAGATATGAATTTGCGTATATTGATCGGCGTCCTACGTTTGAGCATCCAACAACCCGAAACCTTACGCACTCATGGAAACCTCCCAGCGCGACCCTCAACTATGGCGCATGGCGAAAGACCGCGCCAAGTTCAAATCTCACCTGTTCACCTACATCACCGTCAACGCCCTGCTCTGGACCATTTGGCTCCTGACCGGCCGACCCGCTACGCCGCTGCCCTGGCCCGTGTGGCCCACCGTGTTCTGGGGCATTGGGGTTGCCATCCAGGGCTTCTCTACTTACGGCAGCATGGGACGGGCGCAGCTTTCGGAGCGGGAATATGAGCGGCTGGTGCGCGAGCGGGCCAATCGGGTGTAAAAGCGGGCAAAGGCCGAAACTGCAACCTTACCGCCGGGCCCGGGGTTTGTGGCAGTATGAATATGCGCCACTTCCTTCCCTTGCTGGCCCTAGCCCCGCTGGCTCTGACCTCTTCGGCACCCAAGCCCGCACCAGTTGCCGCGGCTCCGGATGTCAATCTGAGTAAAATTAAGCTGCCGGCTGGCTTTACCATCAGCTACTTTGCCAAAGGTGTGAAAAGCGCCCGGGAGCTGGCCGTAGGCCCCGACGGTACGGTATACGTGGGCACCAAAGACGACAAGGTATTTGCCCTGCCCGACCGCAACAAGGATGGTCGGGCCGATGAAGTGGTTACCGTGGCCACCGGCTTGAACGCGCCTAACGGGGTAGCCGTGCGCAACGGCGCCCTGTACGTGGGCGAAATCAACAGAATTCTGCGCTACGACAACATTGCGGCCCGCCTAAAGCAAAAGCCCAAGCCCGTGGTGGTATATGGCAAGCTCCCAACCAAGGAGTGGCACGGCTACCGCTACATTGCCTTCGGCCCCGATGGCAAGCTCTACGTGCCGGTAGGAGCGCCCTGCAACACTTGCCTGCCCGAAGAACCGATTTACGCCACTATCAACCGCATGAACCCCGACGGCACGGGGCTGGAAACGTACGCCTACGGGGTGCGCAACACGGTCGGTTTCGACTGGAGCCCTCAGGACAAAGCCCTGTGGTTCACGGATAACGGCCGCGACCAGCTCGGCGACAATCTGCCCGCTGATGAGCTGAACCGCTCGGCCGGCCCCGGTCAGCATTTTGGCTTCCCGTACTTTTTTGCCGGCGACGTGCCCGACCCCGAGTTTGGCAAAGGCAAATCGGCTAGTACCTACATCAAACCCGCCCGCAAGCTGGGGGCGCACGTGGCGGCGTTGGGTATGAAGTTTTACACCGGCAAGCAGTTTCCGGCCCAGTACCGCAACCAGATTTTCATTCCGGAGCACGGCTCTTGGAACCGGAGCAACAAAATCGGCTACCGCATCAGCCTCGTGCGCCTCGATGCCACCGGCAAGCAAGCTCGCAGCTACGAAACCTTTGCCGAGGGCTGGCTGCAAGGCCAAACGCCTTGGGGCCGCCCCGTCTGCCTGCTGGTGCTACCCGACGGCTCCTTGCTGGTTTCCGACGACCAGAATGATGCTGTGTACCGCATTAGCTACAAGGGTTAAGTGGTGAAATTGTGAACTTGTGAAATGGTGAGTTAGTGTTCGAAATGGCTTTATAGCGCATATTGCGCTTGCAGGGCAAAGAATGGCTAATTCACCATTTCACAAGTTCACAATTTCACCACTTATGAAGCAGCGCGGACCGAAGCGGACAGTGGGGCGGCGGGAACTAGTAGACTTTCCGCATTTCCAGGTGTGGGGAGTGGAAGCCAAGGTGGATACCGGGGCCTACACCGGCGCCATTCACTGCTCTAACATTCGCGTGGAAACCGGCACCGATGGCCGGCCGCGCCTGCACGTGCAGCTCCTGGACGCGCCGCACCCCGATTTTAATGGCCTGCCCCTGCAGTTTGATGAGTTCACGCTGCGCGACATTCGCAGCTCCAATGGGGAGGTGCAGGAGCGGTACGTTATCCGGGCGGCGGTGCGGCTGTTTGGGGAAGATTTCGAAACAGAATTTTCGCTTTCTGACCGCTCCGACATGAAATATCCCGTACTAATCGGCCGGGTACTGTTGCGCGAGGCCCGGTTGGTGGTAGATGTGGCCCGGCGCAACCTGTCGTATAAAAATAAGCTGGCCGCCCGCTAACCCGGGCCGGCTTGCGGTTTAGGTCGCCTATCTTTGCCCGGCGCGTCTGCCCCTATTCTTTCATACCTATCCTGCATCCAATGAAACTGGCGATTCTGTCGCGTGAGCCAAAGCTATACTCTACCACCCGCCTCGTAGAAGCCGCCGAACAGCGTGGGCATGAGGCCGTGGTAGTGGATCATTTGCACTGCAATTTGGTGCTGGAGAAGGGCAAGCCTGGCATCATCTACGAAGGCCAGAGGCTGGAAGGCTTCGACGCCATTATTCCTCGCATTGGGGCTTCCGTGACGTTTTATGGCTGCGCCGTGGTGCGGCAGTTTGAGATGATGAAGGTGCGCACGGCCGTGGAAAGCCAGGCCATTGTGCGCAGCCGCGACAAGCTCCGCTCCATGCAGATTTTGAGTCGGGCCGGGGTAGGCATGCCGAAAACCGCCTTCACCAATTACTCCGACGAAGTACCCGAAATGATTCAGCAGGTAGGCGGGGCGCCCGTCATCATTAAGCTGCTGGAAGGTACTCAGGGCCTGGGTGTGGTGCTGGCCGAGTCGGCTAAGGCGGCCCAGTCCGTCATCGAGGCGTTTCACAACCTGAAGGCCCGCATCATTGTGCAGGAGTTCATTGCCGAAAGCAAGGGCGCCGATTTGCGCGCTTTCGTGGTAAACGGCGAGGTAGTAGGGGCCATGAAGCGCCAGGGCAAGGAGGGTGAGTTTCGCTCCAACCTGCACCGTGGCGGCTCCGGCACCCTCGTCAAGCTGACCCGCGCCGAAAAAGCCGCCGCCCTACTGGCTACCAAGGCCCTAGGCCTGGGCATTGCCGGCGTGGACATGCTCCAGAGCAAGCGCGGCCCCCTGGTGCTGGAAGTTAACTCTTCGCCCGGCTTGGAAGGCATTGAAAAAGCCACCGGCCTGAACATTGCCGGCAAAATCATTGAGTACACCGAGCAACTGTCGGAAAAGAAAAAGCGGCCGAAACCCGTGGTCAAGCCCGCCGAGCCCGAAGCCCTACCCGATAATCAGCCGGGCTAGCACCTCAACTTCATTTTTAGCTTCACTGCTTAGGCGGCTTGCTCTGGTAGCTAGGGCCTGAAGGCAGCGCAAACGACCAGGTTTCCTTAGGGGAGTCTGGTTGTTTGTTTTACGCCGAAGCAGGGTCGGCCGGGTTTTTGTAGACCCGTAGAAATCAAGTTATTCCGCACTGCCTTGCCTACCTACACCACCGCACCCGTCGACTTATACCTGAACGGCTTAACCATTGCCCCCGGCGAGCAAGTCCTGACGCGGCTTGTGATTTCGCGCCTGCCTTCCGGGACCGTAATTGACATTCCGGTGCACGTGTTCCGGGCTACTGAGGCGGGGCCCACGGTGCTGCTGATGGCGGGTCTGCACGGCGACGAGGTGAACGGCATTGAAACCATTCGGCGTCTGATTCGGCGGCGGATGCTGCAGCCCCAGCGCGGTACCATTCTGGCCATTCCTATCCTCAATATTTACGGCTTCCTGAACTTCTCGCGAGAGGTGCCCGACGGCAAAGACGTGAACCGCTCATTTCCGGGCAATCCGCGCGGCTCCCTGGCTAGCCGCGTAGCCCACCGTTTCATGCGCGAAATCATGCCCCTGATTGACTACGGTATTGATTTCCACACGGGCGGGGCAGCCCGGGCCAACATTCCGCAGATTCGATGCCTACTGCACCAGGATGCGGAAACCGATGCGCTGGCGGAAGCGTTTGGAGCCCCATTCACGTTGCACGCCGGCCTGCGCCCCGGTTCCCTGCGCGAAACCGCCATGCAGGAAGGGCGCCGCATTATCGTGTACGAAACCGGTGAGTCGTTGCGCCTCGATGAGGAAGGCATTGACCTGGGCATTGCTGGTACGTTGCGGGTGTTGCACCACTTGGGCATGGTGCCTAGCGTACCGCCGCCGGCCCGGCCCTCGGTGGTGTGCATGCGCTCTACCTGGCTGCGGGCCAAGTACGCGGGGCTGTTCCGCAGCCTGGTGCATCTGGGCCAGTACATTGAGAAAGGCGAGGTGTTTGGCTCCGTGGCTGACCCCTATGGGGAAAATTCTGTGCGGCTGGAGTCGCCGGTGGCGGGCTACATCATTGGGGTAAATCATATGCCCGTGGTCAATCAGGGCGACGCCTTGGTGCACGTAGGCCGTACCGATTTGTCGCCGAGCCGGGTTGATTTGGGCGCTCCATTTGAGGAAAAGCCCATGAATCCGCTCGAAACGGAAGAAGAGGACGAGGAAGCCGGGGAGGAGATGTTGCGTGACGGGGAGTAGGGCCTGTAGTTTCTGCATGCCAACTACCCGGTAAGGCTTGTTCCGGTATCTCCCGGCATTTTGCTTTACTTTGACTGGCCGTACTGCGGTGCTTTGTCTTCTTCCTTTTTATTTGAATGAAAAACTCCGTTCAACTTATCATCAACGTGGTATTGGCCCTGGCAGTGGCCGTGCTGTTCTACCTGCATTTTGCCAGCAAACCTGCCGCGGCCGGCAAGAAACCAGTGGCCGTAGTTGCTACCCCACCGATACCACCAGCGCCGCCACCGTCACGGATGAGCCCGCCGACGTGGTAGCCGTAGCCGATACTAACAAAGTGGCCTACGTAGAATCGGGTAAGCTGCTGGATGGCTACCAGGGCATGAAGGACGCCCGCAAGAGCTTCGAAACCAAAGCCCGCCGCTGGGAAGCTCAGAACCAAACGCTGGTGCGAGGCTTCCAGACGGCCGTGCAGCAGTACCAACAAAAGGCCGAGGGTATGACCCAGGAACAGCGCGCTTCCACGGAGCAGCAGTTGCAGGGCCGCCAGGTTCAGGTTGCACAAGAGCAAGAAAAGCTACAGCGCCAAGCCCAGGAGGAGGAAGCCAAAATGACTCAGCAAGTGCTGGAGCGCATCAACAAGCAAGTAGAGAAATACGGTAAGCAAAATGGCTACCGCCTGATTCTCATTGCTGCGCCCAGCGGCACCATTGCCTACGGCCGCGAAGACCTCGACATCACCGCCCCGGTCCTCAAGCACCTCAACGACGAGTACCGCGGCGCTAAAAAGTAAGCAGCCTGCTACCCGTCGCAAGGCGAATATAAATCTTGAAACGCCGGCTTTCCCGAAAAGGAAGCCGGCGTTTTTGCTATAAGCTAGTTTGCTCGGCGTGGCAGTTGTGCTTGGCCATGCACAGGAAAAAGAGGTTGTTTTCAGTACAATACTGACCGTCGCATTTCGGCTCTGCTTGATGCGCAGAATGCCTGGCATGATGGTCTTTTGCAGAGGCTCTGGCTGCATGTGGCGCGCATGAAATAGAAAGCAGCCGCACCGTAAACAGCGGCAGGGCGTCGGTGCTGGATTAAACCTTTGGTACTGACGCCTTTCTAAGAGGAAACCAGCCGCTGATAAGTGGCATTTCGTTCTTATGAAGAAGCTCCTGAAATTCTCTGCCTTATTCCTGGTCCTGCTGCTGGCCGCTGCTGCGCTGCCAAGCTGCGTGGCTACCGCTCAGCCGGGAGTAGTAGTTGCTACCGGGCCGGGACCTTATTATGGCCCTGGCTACCGGCCCCGCCCGTACTACCGTCCGCGTCCTTATTACCGCCCGGTACCGCCTCGCGTGGTAGTAGTAGAGCCGCGCCGAAGGGTGGTAGTACCGGCGCCCCGTCCGTACTACAACGTGCGCCCGCACCGCTACATCTGGGTGCGGTAACCGGCTCCGCTTTCCTTTCCAGCAACGCCCTGCCAACGTACTGGTGGGGCGTTGCTGTGCAAACACTACCGCATATGGGGGCTGGCAAAGGACTGGGTACAGAAAAACCCGGCCCCACCATCAGCGGAACCGGGTTAACTATAGCCCTAACGATGTCGGTAGTGCTTAAAAAGCGAAGCGCAGGCTCAGGGCCGCATCATTATAGAAACCGGTGTAGCCATCAAATACTTCGAAGAAGGGCTTATAGTCGACGCCCACGGTGAAGGGCAAATCTTCCATTTTGTACTCCAAGCCCAGAATCAGGTCGGCCCCGCCTACGATGTAGTTCCGGTCGTCGCGGTAGTAGGCGTAGTAGAAGTCGTTTTTCTTGCCTCGAACGTAGCGCCCATCCAGCACGTAGTAGCGGCCGGCGTAGGAGCCAATGTGGCCGCCCGCGCCATAGTAAAACTGCAGGCCCTTAAAATCGGAGACGGGAAGGTGCTTTTCCAGCAGCAGCGTGAGCCGGCCGCCCCGGGCTTGGTATTCGCGTGTGAGCAGCCCTTCGAAGGCTACGTTGTTCTTGCCGCTCAAGAAGTGCTTGAACGTGAGGCCCGACGACCAGCCGCCGCCGCGCAGGCCAATGGCCGTTTCGTAGCCGGCGCCGCTGCCGCCACTTTTCTTCTTGCTCTGCGCCTGGGCTCCTCCCGAAGTTACCAACAGCCCTAGGGCTACTAAACCAAAAATGAAACGCTTCATGCGGAAAAAGAAACTAGTAAATAGTTAAACGTCCCGCAAAAGTACAAGATTGACCGGATTAAACCGGCCTTGCGTAGCCATCTTCGGCAATGGCATCAGAAAGATGCACGTACGGGCCGTGGCCCTCCTGCTGGGCAGCTTTTAGCATGGCCTGGGCCACGGCACTAGCTGGCACGGCTCGGTAGCTGCGTAGGCGCCCTACCAGCACCGGCCGTAGCAGGCGCAGCAGTAGCGCCCCAAACTGCTCACCCGTGCGCTTTTCGGGGCGGGGGCCCAGCAGCAAGGAGGGCCGGAAGAAAT
The DNA here is from genome assembly GCF_022919335.1 of Hymenobacter sp. 5516J-16. Lineage (NCBI taxonomy): Bacteria > Pseudomonadati > Bacteroidota > Cytophagia > Cytophagales > Hymenobacteraceae > Hymenobacter > Hymenobacter sp. 5516J-16. The sequence continues at coordinate 3,141,868 of NZ_CP095058.1, forward strand.
GAATGGCACGGAACGGCAACTGCCGCACGGCTTCCTCCATTTCGCCTTTCACCCGGTTATAGTAGAAGCGCGAACGGGAGTCGGCTCCCATGGCCGAAACAACTAGCAGCTGGGCCGCAAAGTTGGCCGCCGTCAGGGCCGCCAGCTTCGCCACGTACAGGTAGTCGACGCGGTAAAATGCCTCCTTGGAGCCCGCCTGACGCATCGTCGTGCCCAGGCAGCAGAACACGTCGTCGGCAATAAGCTGCAGGCGGTGGTCTTCTAAGTGGTCAAAATCTACTATTCGCTGCTCCAGTTTGGGGTGCATGATCGGGAGTGGCCGCCGGCCAATTGCAATAACCCGGTTGTACCGCCCCGAAGCGAGGAGCAAGGGTAGCAACTGGCTACCCACCAGGCCACTGGCCCCGACTATGAGTGCAGTTTTTTGCATAAGGTGAGGGTCACGGGCCAGCAAAAAATGAGAGCAATAAAAAAGGCGCCTTTTCTGGTACGTGCCGCTGGCTGAAACGCTGCCTTTCCTGAGCGCAGATGCGCGGGTCGCGCCCCGGGTTGCCCGTTACCAAGAACCTCGCATGCGCAAGGGCCTACTGGCAGTGCCGGGAAAAACAATGCCCTAGTTTTCCCGGCACTGCTAGCTAGAGCAGCACCAGGAAAACCAGGGCAAAGGCGAAACAAGGTGACTTACTTGCCCGGCACCAGCCGGGTTTGCTCGGGCTCCAACTCCACCATTCCTTGCTTGTACAAAGAGCCCAGGGCCTTTTTAAAGATTTTCTTGCTCATGCCCAGCCGGCGGTAAATATCATCCGGCTCACTTTTGTCGCCGAGGGGTAGGGTGCCGCCGGCCTGGCGTAAGGCCGCCAGGAGGGTTTCGGCGGCGGCCACGGCTTCGTCGTAGCCGGGGCGCTGCAGGCTGAGGTCGAGCTTGCCATCGGGCCGCACCTGCCGGATGTAGCCCGTGTGCACGTCGCCGAGGCGCAGGGGCTTGAAAACCTCATTGTGGTAGAGCAGGCCCTGGTGGGTGCCATCCACAATTACCTTGTAGCCCATGTCTGTTTCCTCGGCCACGAACAGGTCGGCCGCGTCGCCGGCTTTGCCCGGGAACGGGTCGGAGCTCAGAAACCACTCCCACTTAGCCGAGGCCACAATCCGGTCGGTAGCTTCATCCAAGTACACGAACACGGTGGCCCGCTCGCCGGGGCGCAGGGTGCGGCGCAGGTTGCGGTAGGGCAGGAGCAGGTCTTTCTCCAGGCCCCAATCCAGAAAGGCGCCGGTGGGCGTCACGTCGCGCACGGTGAGAGCGGCAAACTGGCCTACCCGCGCGTAGGGCTCCAGGTTGGTGGCAATCAGCCGGTCCTCCGAGTCGCGGTACACGAACACGCGCACCACGTCGCCTACGTGCGTACCAGCCGGAATGTACTTGCGCGGGAGCAGCAGGTCGCCGTCGTCGGAGGTCAGGTACATGCCAAAGTCTACCTCGCGGGCTACTTCCAGCTCGTTGAAATCACCAAGATTCATATGTCAATGAAGAATGAGAAATAAAGAGTGAGGAATAACGCTGGCCCAAGGCCTAGGGGCAATATCCTGTCCTCTTGTAGGGGAGTTGTCTAAGCGGGTTGCCTCACTCCCGGCCCCTTCCTCCAACAAAGGAAAAGAGGAGTTCAAGGTTAAAAGCAACGTTCTTTCGCTTGGCTTGGTAGGAAAGGCAACAGGTTCTACGCGCGGTAAAGGTCCGAAGAAGCTACTGGCCAACAATTTTTAATTCTTCGTTCCTCGTTCTTCATTCCCAATTCCTCACTACTGATAGCGCACTACCCCGGGCTGCCCGAAGCTAAAGTCGCTGAAGTCGTAGTAGGGCCGGGAGTTTTCAAACACGCGGATACCATTGGGCGCGCTCATGCCCCGGGGGTAAAAGCCGAAGGTAATTTGGAAGGTGCGCAGGGCCGCGTACTCGTTGCGGAAGCGCAGGCCCAGCCCGAAGCCAGTGTAGGGCGCCTCCTGGAAGGGGAGCACCTGGCGGGGCGTGCGGGCGTTCAGCCAGGCCACGTCGGCAAAGGCCACCCCCGCCATCCGGAAGCCCAAAAACGAGACGGGCGTGAACAGGGTAGCCTCGTAGTTGAGCGTCACGCGGCTGGTACCCAGTAGCAGGCCCTGGGGCTGAAAACCGCGCAGGCCGTTTTCACCATCAATGCTGAGCGGCTGCTCCCCGGCCGCCGGTTCAGCCCCAGGCTGCTGCGCTGCCAAAAGAAGTGCCGCCACTGGTAGTTGCCCGTGTGGTAGAGACGCGTGAAATACAGCAGCTCCCCGCTCACCAAGCCCTGTTGCCAGTCGTTGTCGCGCCCGCGCAGGTAGGAGCCAAATTCCCCGTTCAGGTACAGGTAGCCCCGTTGCGGGTGGTAGCCGGCGTAGGCCATCCGCAGGCCGTAGTAGCGGCGGTTGGCCACCTCATTAAACTCGTAGCCGGTAGTTAAGCTCAGCAGCGTGCCCGTCGGGATGTCCTCGGTGCGCCCAAAGCCAAACAAGTACTTATCCTTATAGTAACGCCGTATGCTATAGCCCACGGTGCCCAGCACCAGATTGGCGTTGAAATAATCAACCGTGGGTTTCTGGGCGTAGTTGGTGCGAATAACCCGGCCCGACACAATGACGCGGCCCGGGTTTTCGTACCCCAAATCGTAGCTTTTCAACCGCAGGGCCCTACCCAGCCACGCATCTTGCATGTTGTAGCGCAGCGGATCGAAAACGTATGGGTCCTCGGCCGTGCCGCTTCCCCGCGTAGCTACCAGCCGGTCCACGAAATCGTAGCTCAGCGCCCCGGCGTACTGGGTATTCACGGAGTAAAAGTCGCGGCTGAACCGCACGCCGGCTTCCCGGTTGCGGGTTTCGTTGCGGTAGCGCGCCTGCCCGTACACGAAGTTGCGGAACGGCACCAAGTAACTACCGTCGTAGCGCCAGGTTTGGCCCCCAGGCCCGTTGAAGCTGCGGCCGTACTCATAACGGTTCCGGAACTGGTGGCCCAGACCCAGGAAGTTCACGTCGCGCAAGCCAATGATGCCGGCTTCCACATCGCGCAGCTGAAACGTGCCGCTAAGGCTGAAAACGTCTTTGGTGATGACCAGCACATCTACGCTGTCAGCCGAGCTGGTGCGCTCATTCACAAACACGCGGGCGTCAAGAATCTCGGAGGTCTGGCGCAACAGGCGCTCCGATTCGGCCAAGTCCTGGGGCTCCAACTCGTCGCCTTCCCGGAACAGCAGCACCTGGCGCACCCGCGCCTTGTTGGTTTTGATGTGGAAGGTGTTGCCTGCTTTTTCCAGAATGTTGCGCGGAATGCGGGTAGAGTCGGAAATGCTGTACCCAAAGGCATCCAGCGTGCGCACGTCGATGCGCCGAATGACCTTGTAGTTGTGCCGGTCATACTGCCGGTCGAGCAGGGTAGCATCCAGCCCGGCCTGGTCTTCGCGCCGCTCGGTAAAGTTGAACAGAGCTGAAGCGGCTTTTCCCGCTATGGTCTTGCGCTTGGTGTACGCCTTGAGGCTGTTGAGCATGCGCTCCTGGTCGAAGCGGCGGCGCAGGGAATCGGGGCGGGCGCCCGGCAAACGGGTCGTATCGGGGAGGGGAGGGCCGGCGTTTGGGCCCATGCCGAGGAGGCCAGAGCAAGCCCCAGCACTACTACCCACATCCACACCAGGTACTTCATAATTACGATTAGCCAGTCTTGGCAAGATACAGCGCAAATGCATTTCGCGCGGCGTGTAGTGGGGGGTAAACGGCAAGGAAATAAGGAGCAAACGAGCGGATTACTGGCCGAGTGAAAATCTCTAGTGAAGGAACATTTCCAAAGAAATTAGCCTTATAAGATGATGCGTATTCGCGCGTAATATTCTATTTTTAAGCCAAGAAACCGGCCCGATGAACGACCAGCGTATTCAGGAAAAGCTAAGTATTTTGGCAGATGCCGCGAAGTACGACGTATCGTGCTCCAGCAGCGGCGGCAAGCGCAAAAATGAGGACAAAGGCTTAGGCAACGCCGAAGGCATGGGCATCTGCCACAGCTACACCGAAGACGGCCGTTGCGTGAGCCTGCTCAAGATTCTGCTGACCAACCACTGCATTTTCGACTGCGCCTACTGCGTCTCGCGCCGCAGCAACGACGTGAAGCGCGCCGCCTTCACCGTGGACGAAGTCGTGGACTTGACCATGAACTTCTACCGTCGTAACTACATCGAAGGGCTGTTCTTGAGTTCCGGTATTTTCTCCTCGCCCGACTATACCATGGAGCGGCTGGTGCGCATTATTAAAAAGCTGCGCACGGAGCACAAGTTCAACGGCTACATTCACGTGAAGGCCATTCCCGGCGCTTCCGAAGAGCTGATTCAGGAGGCTGGCCTGTACGCCGACCGTCTGAGCGTGAATATTGAGCTGCCCTCGGAAATGGCCCTGCAGAACCTGGCCCCGGAGAAAAACTACCAGGAGATTCTGACGCCAATGGCCCAGATTCGGGACGGTATTCAGCAGAATAAGGACGAAAAGGCCCTGTTTAAGAAAGTGCCACAGTTTGCCACCGCCGGCCAAAGCACCCAACTCATTGTGGGCGCGTCGGCGGAAAACGACCTGCAGATCATCAGCCTCACCGACTCGCTCTACAAAGGCTACGGGCTGAAGCGCGTGTACTACTCGGGCTACATTCCCGTCACCGACGACGCCCGCCTGCCCCAGGTCACGCAGCCGCCCCTGATCCGGGAGCACCGCCTCTACCAAACCGACTGGCTGATGCGCTTTTACGGCTTCCAGGCCGATGAAATCTTGGACCCCGCGCACCCTTTCCTCGACCTGGAAATTGACCCGAAGCTGGCTTGGGCCCTACGCAACCGCCACGTGTTTCCGGTGGACGTGAATACGGCCGACTACGAAATGATTCTGCGCATTCCGGGGGTAGGGGCCCGCTCGGCCAAGCGCATTGTGGCCGCCCGCCGGTTCGCGCCCGTCACGCTGGACCACCTGCACAAGTTTGGGGTGGTGCTCAAGCGGGCCAAGTTCTTCCTGACCTGTCGGGGGCAGGCTCTGGAAAAACGCGACTACGACGAGCAGACCATTCGCCGCCAGATTCTGTTCGGGGCCGGTTCCGTGCGCTCGGCCCTGGTTACCCAGCAGCTCGACCTTTTCGCGCAAGCGTCTTAAGTAGCGGTTAGGTATTAGCTGCTGACTGTCAAGATGATGAACCTTTCTTCGAACTATTAGCAGCTACTACCTGATAGCTCAACTCCAAGCCTCATGACTATTTCTCACCGCGCCGCCGTCGCGTCGGCCGCCTCCGCTGAAACCGCCAAATCCATGAAAGTTGCCCGTATTGCCTGCTGCTGTAAGCTCTCGGATTTGTTGCCGCTGGTGCAGCAGCTTCACCGCGAGGTAGCCCGCACCAATGCCGCCCGCAGCGGGCGACGTTCAGAGGCGGCGTAAGCAACATGTGAAAGTTGAAGCGGTAACCTTGCGGCGGTGGGCGGGGTAGGAAGCGTATGACTTTCACCCTTGAACACCACCACGTTTCAACCAATGGCATTAGGCTACACGTGGTGCAGTGTGGCCCCGTCAGTGGACCTCTGGTTTTGCTGCTGCACGGGTTTCCGGAGTTCTGGTACGGGTGGCGCCATCAGCTTCAGGCCCTGGCGGCGGCTGGCTACCGCGTGTGGGCCCCCGATCAGCGCGGCTACAACCTCAGCGACAAACCAACCCGCGTGGCCGATTACCGCATCGGGCAACTAGGAGCCGACATGCTGGGCCTTCTGGATGTAGCCGGCCAGGAAAAAGCCGTAGTAATAGGGCACGATTGGGGCGCGGCCGTAACGTGGTGGCTGGCGGCCCACTACCCCGAGCGCCTACACCGGGTAGCCATCCTCAACGTTCCTCATCCGGCCGTACTCGGTCGGGCTCTGCGCCGCACACCCCGCCAAGTGGTGAAAAGCTGGTACATCTTCTTTTTTCAACTGCCCTGGCTACCGGAGCAGCTATTCCGGCGGCGCGGGTTTCGGTTTGGCCGCGGTGCGGTGCGCGGCACGAGTTGGCCGGGTACGTTCACTACCGCGGACCTGCGCATGTACACGGAGGCCTGGGCCCAGCCGGGGGCCGTTACTGGCATGATTAATTGGTACCGCGCCGCATTTCGTAACGCTCGCCAAACGGGCCGGCCGGGCCGCATTGCCATTCCTGTTCGGCTGCTCTGGGGTAAGCAAGACGCCTTCCTGGAACCTGGGCTAGCTCAGTTAAGCCTGGAAATGTGCGAGCAAGGCGAGCTGACGTACTTCGACCGCGCTACCCACTGGCTGCACCAAGAAGAGCCCGCAGCAGTAAATAAGCTGCTATTAGAGTTTCTGCAGCGGCCGTAGAAGCGCAGCCTACCGTCGGCGCCGAGGCATTATAGGCCGTATGGCGCTGTATTCTTAGCCTGACTGCTGAGGCACCTGCAGCAATATCTCTGACTACGACAAGACGCCCGCGCGTACGCTATTACTTCCAATCCCATTCATCTTGCCATGAGCCGTTCGCTTCAGCCCATTCGTCCTCGCAAAGGTGTTCCAGCTACGAAAGCGCCGGCCTCGGTAGCACCGCGCCGCGCCGTGGTGCAGCTGACTAACCCGCCGCTAGATTACGCCTATGATGGCTCGTTTGAGGGGTTGCTGACGGTGCTATTTAACATCTACGACCGGAAGGCGGCGCCCAATAGCATTCAGCCGTTGGGGGCAGTGCAGGGTGGCTTGTTTGCCCAGCCCGTCCAGATTGATACCCACGAGGCCACGGCGGCGCGGGTATGGGAAGGCCTGCTACGCCACATGGACCAGGAAGCGCGCACCCGCTTGTTTCACACGTTTTTAAGTGAACAGCCTGATCGGGAGCTACTCATCTTCCGCTACGCCGACTTGGCCATGCGCGCCGGCCGCGACATTTCCGACAACTACGCCGACGACAACGTGCGCCGCATTGCCGGTATTGCCCAGCAGATGTACCGCGAAAAGCACCGTATGGAAGCCTTCGTGCGCTTCGAAAAAACCTCCGACGGACTGTTTCACGCCACCATCGACCCCGACTTTGATGTGCTGCCGCTGATTGCCCCTCATTTTACCAAGCGCTACGCCGACCAGCGCTGGCTGATTTTTGACCGCCGCCGCCGCTACGGTTTGTATTACGACCTGACCCGCACCGATGTGGTGCAATTTGAAACGACTACCCCGCAGCGGACCACCGACATTTCCGCTACCGTCCTGGACGAGCGGGAGCCCCTGTTCAAGCTTCTGTGGCAGTCGTACTTTGACCACGTGAACATTCCGGAGCGCAAAAACATGAAGCTGCACCGGCGCCATATACCCTTGCGTTACTGGCGCTACCTCAGCGAAAAGCAGCCCCGGGAGCAGCGCTTCGAGCCCATCAAGAACAAGCGGCCAGTGCAGCCCGGTGGGCCAGTCCTAGGCAGTGGGAGTAGTGCGCCGCAGGAGGAAAAAGGCTAATTTGCACCCATTCCAGACCCAAGTTGTCGTTTTTGGGCTCTGAAATTCTTCGCCTTTCCTCCGCCTTACTACCTATTCTATGGGTTCTACTACGCTCGTTTTTGGAGCCTCCGGGCAATTAGGCCAATGCCTGCAACACGTTGCCAAGGAGCGCAACCTAACCAACTTGGTTTTCCTACCCGAGGACCAAGCCAACATCCTGAACGTGGAGGCCCTGCAGGCCGTGTTTGCCCAGTACCAGCCGGCTTATATCATCAACTGCGCTGCCTACACCGCCGTGGACAAGGCCGAGGACGAGGTGGATATTGCCCGCAAAGTAAACCGCGACGGGGCCGAGAACTTGGCCCGGCTGTGCGGCGAGCATGGCACCACGTTCATCCACATTTCCACCGATTTCGTGTTTGCTGGCACTGGCAACACGCCCCTACTGGAAACCGACGAGGCTACGCCCATTAGTGTGTATGGCCTTACCAAGCTGGAAGGGGAACAGGTAATTCCGGCCCACACCAGCCAATACTTCATCCTGCGTACCAGCTGGTTGTACTCAGAATACGCCGGTAACTTCGTAAAAACGATGCTTCGGTTTGGTCGGGAGCGGGAAGAAATGAATGTTATCTGGGACCAAGCCGGCACGCCTACTTACGCCATTGACTTGGCCGGCTGCATCCTCACCATTATCGAAAGCCAGAGCCAGCAGTACGGCATCTACCACTACAGCAACGAGGGCCTGACCTCCTGGTACGATTTCGCCGTGGCCATTTTCGAGCTGAGCAATACGCCGGTGCGCACCCTTCCCATCCGTACCGCCGAATACCCTACCAAGGCCACCCGCCCTGCCTATTCCGTCATGGACAAGACCAAGGCCAAAACCCAGCTTGGCGTGGCCATTCCGCACTGGCGCGAGAGTTTGAAGGTGTGTCTGAGCCGTCTAGAGGCATAGATTTATCCTAATATACTGAGCCGAAAAAGGCCCCGCGACACGTATTGCGCGTCGCAGGGCCTTTTTGCTGTAGTAGACAACCGACAGAATTGTCTGGATGATGGTGAGCAGGAAGAGAACAGGAGGGCCGGCTACGAATTGAAAGAGCAAACGGCCCGCAAACTAGCGCGAAACTGGTGCTGTGCCCCGCTCATAAAACCGATTCAGTACGTACGCCAGCGCCACAAACCCCAGCCCAACGCCGCACACGCCCGGCCACGCAACATGGGACCAGGCTATACCGCCGATTAAGGAACCGGCGGAGGCCCCAATAAAGCAGGCCGTCATATACACGGTGTTAAGGCGGCTGCGGGCTTCGGGGCGGAGCGTGAAGATGCGGGCTTGGTTGGAAATGTGGGTCATCTGCTGGCCCACATCCAGAATCACGACCCCGATGATAAGCCCAAGTAAGTAATAACCCCCAAAGCCCAGCAGCAGGTAGGCACCCAGAAACAACAGTATGCCGAGGTTGAGGGCGTAGTCGGCGCCTTTGCTATCGGCTGATTTACCGGCGAAGGAAGCGGCAAAGGCCCCACTGGCGCCAATAAGGCCAAACAGACCAGCTACGTCGGCGTGGTAGTGGTAGGCGTCGCTTTCCAGGAAGAACACGAGGGTAGTCCAGAATGCACTGAAGCCGGCAAACATGCAGGCCCCACCAGCGCCGAGCGCCGCAGCACCGGCAGCTCCCGCGTGAGCGTGCCCAATGACCGGAGCAGACTGCCGTAGCTACCCGCAAACTGGGGCTGGTTGCGTGGCAGCATGCGGGCCAGAATACCCGTGAGTACCACCATTACCCCGGCACCAACCCAAAACATGGTGCGCCAGCCAAAGTGCAGCCCCACGTAGCCACTGATGGTGCGTGAGAGCAGAATGCCAATCAGCAGCCCACTCATCACCTTGCCCACCACGCGGCCGCGCTCTTCGTCGCTGGCCAGGGAGGCCGCCATGGGAATCAGCAGCTGTGGCACGGCCGAGAAAATGCCGATCAGCAAGCTGGCAGTGGCCAGCAAAGCAAAGGTAGGCGCAGAGGCAGCCCCGGCCATGCACCCGGCGGCGCACAGTAGCAGGGTCAGAATCAGGCTTTTTCGCTCCCGCTTGTCGCCCAGGGGCACTACCAGCAGTAGGCCTAGGGTGTAGCCCACTTGGGTAATGGTAGCCACCAGGCTCACCCGGCTTTCGGCCACCCCAAACGTGCGCCCGATTTCGGCCAGCAGCGGTTGGTTGTAGTAGATGTTAGCCACTACCAGCCCGCAGGTAATGGCCATCAGCCAAACCAGGGCCGGGGCCAGAGGGTGGGAAGGGGTAGGACGAGCGTCCTCTATCACGGGCTGAGCTTCAGCCGCTACTGCTTCTCTCATACGGGTAACGCGCGGCGGCTTAACTAAGGCCGCTAGGGTGGCCTCAGCTAACAGCTTTCCGGAGCGGAAGGTTGTATTACTTTTAAGAGGGACTGGCAGCTACCCCCAAACAGCGAAGCTAACTTAGCCTGCCGCGTACTGCTTTTTGTATAGGTCCGGCGCAAAGCCTTCGGTTGGCAGGACAGCTTCTAAAACAGAGAAGCATTGTTGGAACCCGCACGGAGACAGTTGCCGATTATAGCCATTCAAGCTCAATCTCCAGCGCAAAGCAGCAGACTTCATCATGCGGAAATAAGTCTTATAGCAAGGCTGTGATTAGGGGCAAAAGTTCTTTGCGGTGCTCGAAGCTAGGTGCCGTAGGTGGCAGGCAAAAGGCTTGAGCACGTGCAGCGGGGCGTGCTGTTTGTGTAATAATAACACAAACAGCAACAAGCTCTGGCCTACTGGTCAGAGCTTGTTGCTGTTTTTAAGGAGGAGTTAAAGACAGGCTTTATCTAGCAATGCTAAAGAAGCCTTGTTAGGCTAAGGCTAGTTGCTGACTTTCACAGGGAGGCCTTCGAGCTGCACGTAGCTGAGCTTCCAGGCGTTTTTCTTGTTTTTCTTCCAGAGCAGAATGAAGTTGCCTTCGCCTTCGCCGCTGGGCTGGCCAGGAGCTTCGGGTAGCACCTCCGTGGAGAAAGTGCCGGCCTCGTAAGCCGTATTAGCGTCGGTGCCGGCGCTAGTACCGTAGAGTTTCAGGTCGGCAATCGTGCCCATGGTAGCGCGCACCCACTTATCCGATACTTCTGATTTGCCATTAAAGCGGGTAGCGCCTTGGGCGTACTGCACGTCGTCGGCTAGCAGCGTATCGAGAGCGGCCGTGTTTTTGGCGTTCCAGGCGCCGATAAATTGCTGGTTGAGGCTTTTCACATCAACAGCAGTAGCGGCGTCATCAGGCTTAGGCGCCGAGCAGGAGGAGGCCAGCAGTGCGGCACTCCCAAGCAGAAAACCAACAAGAGGTTTCATGGGAACAGAGGTTAGGTGAGGCAGAACGGGGAGAAAAGAAGGAAACAAAACGCCCAGGCCCGGGGCCTGGGCGTTGAAGCTACAGGAAAAAGCGGGACTACCAGCTCTTACGACGTACTTCCGAGGTCGGATAAGCGGCGTCGCGGGCACCGTAGTTGTTGTTAGGCAGGTAGGCCGAGCTCATAGCCAGCGAGGTAGGAGCACCAGCGGCCGGAGCGCCGAAGCTGTTCATCATGGCCGGAGCGGCAGCTGGGGCAGCGGCGGCAGCAGCCAGCGCGGCGTTGTTATTGGCGCGAGCTTTAGCTTCGCCGCGGGCAATGCCAGCGCGGTAAGCGGCAGCGCGGCGCTGCTCAGCACGGTTGGCGGCGGCTACGCGGGCTGCCTCGGCGCGGCGTTTGTTGTCGGCGGTCCGACCGATGCTGTAGCCCAGACCGGCACCAGCGGCACCACCCACGGCACCACCCACTACGCGGTTCCGCTTGTTAATAAGCGCACCGGCTGCGGCACCACCCAGACCACCAATAATGGCACCTTTGGCGCTGGAGCTAACCTTGCGGTCCTGGGCAAAGCTGGAGGCGATGGTAGTGAAGAACATCACGAGGGCGAGAAGCAAACTTACCTTTTTCATGGCGAGAGAAGTTTAAGGTTCAGTGGGCTGGTTAAGCAGTAGCCCTGAACTCAGTTTTACAAGCACCATGCCAATACGAACCGAATCAACCCCAGGTTTAGCCCAACAGTAGGCGAAGACGGCGCTTTTTTCTACCCTGAGTTATTTGCTGAAAATGTGCTTTATTTCTTCGTTATCAAGGTTTTTGCGTACAGCCAGGTATGAAACAAACGTTATTATTCCGGGTTGATAAAAAAATTTCACTACCTGGGCTGGGCATACTGCTACTACCTGAAAAGCAGGTGCCCAAACTCCAGAAACTCGCCTTGCACACGTCTCTGCGGCTTCTGCTGCACTACCCCGCCGGCCATCGGGAGTCCGCCGTGGCGATGGTAGAGGAAATAGCCCGTGCCGAGGAGTCCGCCATGCGCGCCCTGCTACTTACCCAAGAAGGTGCCGCGCCCGTGCCAGTGGGCACCGAAGTATGGTGGGGCGGGGAGGAGGTAGGCTGGGAAGAGCTGCTTTAGCGCAGCCAGCCGCCGGCATCCAGCCAATTCTGGAGGCGGTCGGTCCAGTTGTCTTTGGTGGTTTTGTTGAGCATGCCAAAGCCGTGGCCGCCTTGGGGTAGAGGTGCATTTCAGCGGGTACTTGGTGCTGCAGGCAGGCCTCGTAGAAAGCTAGGCTGTTCTGCACTTTCACCGTCTGGTCATCGGCAGCGTGTACCAGGAAGGTAGGCGGCGTTTGGGCGGTTACCTGCAATTCGTTGGAATATAGCCTGATTTGGTCTGTAGCAGGCTTCTCGCCGATAAGGTTAGTGCGGGAGCCAGCGTGCATGAGCTCGTCGGAGAAGCTGATAACCGGGTACAGCAGCATCAGAAAATCGGGCCGCACGGAGGTTTTATCCTTAGTATCGCCGACGGGGGTAGCGAAGTGCGTGCCGGCCGTAGAAGCCAGGTGTCCGCCCGCCGAAAAGCCCATCAGCCCAACCCGGCTGGGGTTTACGCCGAACTCGGCGGCGCGCTGCCGCACCAGCCGGATAGCCTGCTGGGCATCAAGCAGGGGTACCACAGATTTATCGGTCTGGCTCTGGGCATTCGGTAGGCGGTATTTTAGCACAAATGCCGTGATGCCCATTTCGTTGAGCCGCCGGGCCACATCGTAGCCCTCGTGGTCCATGGCCAAACGCGCGTATCCTCCACCCGGACAAATAATAACGGCCGTGCCGTTGGCTTTGGCAGACTTATATACCGTCAGCGTCGGCTGTACCACCTGAGAAATCCGGATTCTGCCGTTGGCTTGCTTATCCACTACTTCCTGGATGCTACTGGCCTTGAAATTGGGAACAGCGCCGGAGTAAAGCGGAATGACCGGCTGGTTTTGGGCCTGAGCGAACGTCACAATAAGAAGGCAGACTAGTAAGAAGAGAAGTTTGCGCATAGTGGGAAGGTAGGGGAGAAGCCACTAGGATGGAGCAGGTAAGAACAGGAACATCATGCAGAGCGCCGCTCTGCATGATGTTCCTGTTCTTACCTGTTCACGCAACCTGATTTAGCTACCTACGCTGGGCTGGGCGCGGGGTGCTGACCCTGACCGGGTGCATCTGGGTGGCCGCCGTGCTCCTCGTCGGGTTGGTAGTTGGCTTCCAATTCGGCCAGCTTCTCTTTGCCGTAGGCGAAGCGGGTGATGAGCACATACAGCACCGGCACGATGAAGATAGCCAGCAAGGTAGCCGAGAGCATACCGCCGAGTACCGTCCAGCCGATGGTCTGGCGGCTCTGGGCGCCGGCGCCGGAGGCAAACACTAGCGGCAGCACACCCAGGATAAAGGCTAGCGAGGTCATGACGATGGGACGTAGGCGCAGGCGCACAGCTTCCAGGGTGGCATCCACCAGCGGCATGCCTTTATCAACCCGTTCCTTGGCAAATTCGATAATGAGAATGGCATTTTTGGCCGACAAACCAATCAGGGTAATTAAGCCAATCTGGGCGTAGACGTTGTTGGTGAGCTTGGGCAGGAAGGTCAGGGCCAGGATGGCACCGAAAGCGCCCACCGGTACGGCCAGCAGCACCGAGAACGGCACCGACCAGCTTTCGTACAGCGCCGCCAGAAACAGAAACACGAAAGCCAAGGACAAGGCAAAAATGTACACCGTCTGCCCGCCGGCCAGCAGTTCTTCCCGGGTCAGACCCGAAAACTCGAAACCGTAGCCTTGGGGTAGGGATTGGGCCGCCGTTTCTTGCAGAGCCTTAATAGCGTCGCCGGAGGAGTAGCCGGGGGCCGCATTGCCGTTGATTTCGGCGGAGCGGAACAGGTTGTAGTGCGAAATCAGCGGGGCCGACTCGGTGCGCTGGTAGCTGGTGAGCGTGCTCAGGGGCACCATGCCGCCCTGGCTGTTGCGCACGTAGTACTGCCCCAGGTTCGAAATGTCGCCGCGGTACATGGAGTCGGCCTGGGTTACTACCCTAAAGTTGCGGCCGTACACCGTAAAGTCGTTCACGTAGGCCGAGCCCAAGTAGGTGCGCAGGGCGGTGCCAATATCGGAGATGGACACGCCTAGCTTCTTAGCTTTTTCACGGTCGATAGTTAGCTGATAACCGGGCGTATTGGCCGTGAAGAAGGAGAAGGGCGCGGCAATTTCGGGGCGCTTGCGCAGGGCACCGAGGAAGTTTTGGAGCTGGGCGTCGAAGTTCTTGATGTCGCCGCCGGCTTCGCGCTCCTGCAGGATAAAGCTGAAGCCGCCGGTGTTGCCAAGGCCCGGAATAGCGGGTGGCGAAATCACCACGATGTTAGCTTCCTTGAGGCGGCTCAGGCGCTTTTGCACGGTTGCAATCAGGCCCTGCAACTGCACTTCCTTGTCTTTGCGCTCCTCCCAGGGCTCCAGCTGGCAAAACACCGTGCCGCTGCTCGATTTGGAGGAGAAGTTTACGGCGTTCAGACCACCCAGACCCGCGTAGTGCCGGATACCCTTGATCTGGCCTAGCTCCTTCATAATCTCGTGCAGGGTGCTGACCGTGCGCTCCGTGGAGGACGCCTCGGGCAAGTTGAAGGTCACGATAATCCGGCCCTCGTCTTCGGTAGGAATAAAGCTGGAGGGCTTTTTGGCAAACAGCAACCCCGTACCGGCCACAATGCACACCAGAATCACCACCACGAAGCGGGAGTGCTTTATGCCGCGCTGCACGCCGTTACCGTACTTGCTCGTCACCTTGTCAAACCAGGTGTTGAACTTGAAAAACAGCTTATCGAGACCCTTGGAGTTCTCGTCGCGCTTGTGGGGCTTGAGCAGTAGCACGCATAAGGCCGGCGTCAGCGAAAGCGCCACAAAGGCCGAGATAAGCACCGAAATAGCAATGGTAATGGCGAACTGTTGATACAAGCGGCCCGTGATGCCCGGAATGAAACCCACCGGCACGAACACGGCCGCCAGAATCAGGGCAATGGCAATAACCGGGGCCGAAATTTCACGCATGGCCGCCAGGGTAGCGTCCAGGGGGTTCATGTTTCGCTCGTTCATGTTGTGCTCCACGGCTTCTACCACCACAATGGCGTCATCGACCACAATACCAATGGCCAGCACGAAGCCGAACATGGTAAGCGTGTTAATCGTGAAGCCCAGCGGGATAAACAGGATGAAGGTACCGATGATGGACACCGGAATTGCCAGCACCGGAATGAGCGTAGAGCGCCAGCTTTGCAGGAACAAGTACACCACCACAATCACCAGCAGCAGGGCTTCTACCAGCGTGTGCAGCACCTCCTCAATGGACACTTTTACCACCGAGGCCGCCTCGAACGGTACCACGTAGTCAAGGTCGGCGGGGAACTGCTTTTTGAGCTGTTCCATGGTGGCATTCACGTTCTCGTAGGTTTCGAGGGCGTTGGCGCCGGGGCCTGGTACACGAGCAGGTAGGCGGCGCGCTTGCCATCGACAAAGGAGTTGTTGGCGTAGTTGAACTTGCCCAGCTCCAGCCGCGCCACGTCCTTCAGATACACCACCGAGCCATCTTCGGGCCGGGTTTTCACGATGACGTTGCCGAACTCCTCGGTGTTGGTGAGGCGGCCTTTTACGAAGACGATGTATTCGAAGGTCTGGCCGGTTTGGGCCGGGGGCGCGCCAATAGAGCCGGCCGCAATCTGGGCGTTTTGCTCCTGAATAGCGGCCGTTACTTCCTGGGCCGTTACGCCCAGTTGGGAGAGTTTATCGGGGTTGAGCCACACGCGCATGGAGAAGTCATCGGCGCGGCTCACGATGTCGCCTACTCCCTTGGTGCGCAGCAAGGCGTCCTTGATGAACACGTTGGCGTAGTTGTCGAGGAAGGTGGTATTGTGCGAGCCTTTGGGCGCGTACAGGGCCACTAGCATCAGGATGCTGGGGTTCCGCTTGCGCACTACCAGGCCCAGACGTTGCACCTCTTGCGGCAGGGTAGGCTGGGCAATGCCCACGCGGTTTTGCACGTCGAGGGCGGCAATGTTAATGTCGGTGCCTACCTCGAAGTTGACCGTCATGCTCATCTGCCCGTTGCTGGTGCTGTTGCTTTGCAGGTAGGTCATGCCGGGCGTGCCGTTTACCTGCACTTCCACGGGCGTGGCTACGGTCTGCTCCACGGTTTGGGCGTCGGCGCCGGTGTAGGTCCCGCTCACCGATACAGTAGGCGGCGTGATTTCCGGATACTGCCCCACGGGCAAGTTCAGGATGGCCAGCACCCCACCATCACAATCACCAGAGAGGTGACAATGGCCGTGACGGGGCGCCGGATAAAGGTTTCTGCAATCATCGGGTTATAGCTATTAGCTGCTAGCCAGTGGCCGTTAGCTATTGTTCATGACGTGTCATTCCGGGCCCCGCGAGGAATCTCGCGTGCTGACTATGGCGTACTATTTTGCCGTCAACACGCGAGATGTCTCGACAAGCTCGACATGACGACCTTTCGTATTCTTTTGCTGCTTACTTCGCGGCGCTTCCTTGGGTCGGGCTGCTGGCCTGGGCGGGCGTACCGGTTTGAATCTTGCCGCCGTCGCGGAGGCGCTGCAGGCCTTCGGTCACTATCTGGTCGCCGGCTTTAATACCTTCCATCACCACAATTCGGTCGCGAAGGCGGGGACCTAGCTGCACTTTGCGCTGGTAGGCCTTGCTGCTGTCGCCGGCCACGAAGACGAAGTTTTCGCCCATTTGCTCCACAATAGCCTTGTAAGGCACCACAATGCGGTGGCCCGATTGCCGGTTGAGCACGTGCAGCACGGTACTCATGCCATCCTTCAGTTCGCGCTGGGGGTTAGCGAACTGCACCCGAATCTGGACGGTACCGGTGCCCTGGCTCACGCCCCGATCAATAGCCAGGATTTTGCCCGGCTGGTTGTAGCGCGTGCCGTCGGGCAACTCGAGCATAAACGTGGAGTCTTCTGCGCCGCCGGCGGTGCGCTGTATGTCCCGAAACAAGCCTAGGTTGGCTTCACTGATAACGAAATCAACGCCCATGGGGTCCTCGCCGCTGATGGTGTTGAGCAGGGTAGAACCGGGGCTGACCTGAGAGCCCAGGCGCACCTGCGAAATGCCAATACGGCCCGTGAATGGCGCTTTTATCAGGGAGTAATCCAGGTCGGTGCGGGCGGCGGCTACCCCCGCCTGGGCCACGGCAATCTGGCTTTGGGCCGTGGCGTAGCTGGTGCGGGCGTTGTCGACAAGCTGGCGGGCCACGGCATCCTGCTCCAGCAGCCGCTCGTAGCGGTTCAGGTTTATTTGGGCGTTTTGGGCGGTGGCGCGGGTGGCGCTCAGGTTGGCTAGGGCCTGCTGATAGGCCGCCTGGTACTTGCGCCGGTCGATTTCATAGAGCGGCTTGCCTTTGGTTACTACCTCGCCTTCCTTGAAGAAGATTTGGGTGATAAAGCCGGCTACCTGGCTGCGCAGCTCCACGTTGTTGATGGCTACTGCGGTAGCCGGATACTCGTCGTAGTACACGGCCTCAGTAGCTTGGGCGGCGACGAGCGTAACGGGCGTGGCGGGTGGCGGACCGGCCGCTTTTTCCTCTTCTTTTTTGCCGCAGCTGGCCCAGGCAAACAGGCTGGCAGCGTAAGAAAGCACAAGAATCGTTTTTTTCATATTAAGGTAGCAGAGCGGCGGAAGGAAAGGAGTGTTGAAGGCAGAGCGGGCTACCCTATCCCGTCATTCCTCGCGGCACTCGGAATGACGGGCTGAGAGTTGGGGCCACTCTCAAATGATCAGTAGGAAACGGGCAGGTTGCCTTGGGCGCGGAGCAGATCAACCTTGCTGCTGAGCACCTGAAACAGGGCGCTGTAGTAGTTGAGCTGGGCCGTGCGCAGGGTGGTTTGGGCCACAATCACATCGAGGTAAGTTTTGATACCTTCCCGGTACTGCAGGTTTACCACCGAGTACACTTCCTTGGAAAGGGCCAGGTTGCGCTGCCCGAAAAGGTAGTCGGTGTAATAGCCTTTGTAGGTAGCCAACGCCTGCTCAAACTCGGTGTTGATGCGGTTGCGGGTGGCCAGAATATCCTGGTCGATGCGCTGGTCGGTGAGCCGCTCGCGCCGCAGGTTTTGCAGGCGGCGTGTGCCCTGAAAAATGGGCAGGCTCAGCTGCAAACCGGCAAAGGAGTTGGGAAAACGCTGGCCGTAAAGGTCGCCGAAGTTGTTATTTTGAAATACCGCGTTGTAGTTGCCAAAGGCCGAAACCGCCGGTAAAAAGCCCCAGCGGTAGTAGCTAATCTGGGCCGATTGCAGGGCCTTCTGGGTCTGGAGCTGCTGAAACTCGATGCGGTTGGTGGGGTCCAGGGTGACGGTGGTATCCACGAAGGCATCCTGCATGAGGCGTAGCGTGTCGTACTGGAGCGTGAGAGGATGCTGGCCGGCTACCCCCATCAGCTCCCGCAAGTACGCCGACTTCGCCTTGATGGCCTCAAGGGCTTGCTTGCGCGCTACAACGGAGTTGTTGAGCAGAATCTCGGCCTGCTTGTAGTCGGTTTTGTCGACGATACCGGCGTCGTAGCGGGCGCGCGCGTCCTTGAGGCTGCGCTGGAGCCGCACAATGTCCTCGTTTAGCACATCCAGCTGGCGCTGGGAAAGCAGCACGTCGTAAAAGGCCTTGCTCACGTCGGTCACCACGTCAATGCGCACCCCAATGGTGTTTTGCTGGTAAAACTGGCGCGACGGACGGGCGCTACGCAGGGCCAGCATCACATCGTTGTTGTACAAGGCCTGGGTGCCGGCCAAGCCCACAGTGGAGGTGTTTTTCAGGCCGATTTGACGGGGCACGTTCACGCCTTCCGCATTCGGAAACACGGTGTAGGGTAGCTGGAAATAGTGCTGGCCCGTGGCGTTGAGGTTGACTTGGGGCAGCCAGCCGGCCAGCCCAATGCGAATGGTAGCCTCGTTGGTTTCCTCATCAAGGCGGGCCTGCCGCAGCACTGGCTGGTTTTGCAGCGCGTACTGCAGGCACTGCTCCAGGGTTAGCTGACTGCTAGGTGGGGGAGGAGTTGTGGGCTGGGCCTGTGCCCACGCAGGAGCAAGCAGGGTAAGACTGAGAAGCAGCCGTAGCACCCGTTTTATCTGTTTCATATCCTAGTAAAAGCAGCTACCACACCCGGTAACTAAAGCACCACTGGCTACCCTCCGGACTACCAGTCACTGGTTCCGACATCAGGCGCAAGGACACGTTCATCCTGGCTCGCGCTGCCTGTCAGGTGCGCTATTCGTGAAAAAAGACTGACCGGCTGGCCGTCAGCTTGGTACCCGGCCCGGACGATTCAGGCTGAACCTGAGTCTTGTCCGGAGATTCCAAGGCAGGTAAACCGGGCCCTGACAGAAATGTTAGCGTAGAAGCAAAAGAAAGTTTGCCGCCTGCTCTCCATACCCCTCAACGTTCTGCCTTTTTGCTGGTGTGTAGCTTGCCCAGGCGGCAGAGGCAGAAAGGCTTATTCCAGCTCCGTCACGGTTACCAGCACATCGGTGTTGCGCCCGTGGTCATCGGCGCAGGAGATTTTAAGTGGCCCGGGCGTGGGCTGAAAAAACACCCGCTCCGTAGCGGCTGCGGCCCGCAAGAACGTATCATTAACGTACCAATACACCTGGCGTACTTCGCTGGGGTTGTGCAACTGAGCAGCAGCTGTTGCTTTTCGCGGCGGTTAAGAACGTACTCGGTGTTGGCGGTAGGAGAGGTAATACTGGGGGCCCGCTCCGCATCAGTGCGTACCAATTGGCATTGGGGTTGTGCGGGGGTAGGCGACGGTACGGGATGCCCTGGGCTTCCTTATAGGCCGCCACCTCCGGCAGCAGGTTCGGGTACAGCTCCCGCCGAAACCCCGCCGCCGGCGCGCAGGCCCGACAGTACGTGAAGCCGCCATCGGCTGCTACCAACACCTCGCGCTGATGCTGGCAGCGCTGCCCGCTGCTCACGGTAGGCAGGAAATAGTCGATAATTTGATTGGGACAGTTTTCGCCCGGTACTAACCCAGTTTCGGCGCATACCAAACGGAAATCCAGGGTGGCCGGTGGGGCAAACCACTTATTAGGCGAGTTATAAGCCAGGGCGTTGAACAGGTCGAACAGCAGGGGAGTGGCCACATCGGCGCCGGTAAGAGCCGGGCTGCCCTGGCCGCTGAAGTTGCCTACCCACACGCCTATGGTATACTCCCGGTTGTAGCCAATGCTCCAGGCGTCGCGGCGGCCGTAGCTGGTGCCAGTTTTCCAGGCAATCTTGGGCAGGCGCAGGCTGCTGGCCGCGCCAAGTGGCAAATCGGGGCGGGTGAGTTGAGACAGGATGTCGGTGGTAAGAAAAGCAGCTGCTTCCGAAATGAGGGCGGTGGGGCCTCACCCCTACCCCCTCTCTGGGCGTGAAGCAAACTGCAGCCCCGCGTACCGGCCCCCGTCGGCCAGCGTTGCGTAGAGGTTTGTCAGTTCCTCCAAAGTAGCCCCGCAGCCGCCCAGAATGCTACTCAAACCCAGCCGGGAGCGGTTGCGCGTCACGTTTTGGAAGCCGGCTTGACGAAGCTTGTCGGTGAAGGTGGGCACACCGAGCTGGTTAAGCACGCGCACGGCCGGAATGTTGAGCGAGTAAGCCAGGGCCCGCTCCAGGGTCACTTCGCCGTTGCAGTGCTTGTCGAAGTTCTCGGGGCGGTAGCCCTGGAAGTTGGTGGGCACATCGGGCAGTAGCAGCTTGGGTGTGACCAGGCCCCGGTCCATGGCCAGCGCGTACAGAAAGGGCTTGAGCGTGCTACCCGGCGAGCGAACGGCCGTCACGCCGTCGTTCTGGCCCTGGCTGCCGAAGTCGCGAAAATCAGCCGAGCCGACGTAGGCCTCCACCTGCCGAGTGCGGTTGTTGACTACCAGTACGGCGGCCTGCGTGATGCCCAGTTCATGCAGGCGGCGCACGTAGTTGCGGGTGAGGTCTTCAGTTTTGCTTTGTTTGCTGCGCTGCAAGCTGCTGCGGATAATGGCCTGCCGCGGAAACTGCCGTACCAATCGGCGCGCGAGGTGCGGAGCCAAGGTGGGCGCGGCGTGGCGCTGCACGTCCAGCGGTTCCAGCAGGGCATCTTCCACATCCTGCTTCGGAAAGAGGCCCGCGGCCCCGAAACGCCGCAGCCACCGGTTGCGCTCCTGCAGCACGGCCGCGTTGTTCTTACCCAGCACTAGTCCGCGCGGCCGGTTCGGGATGATGGCCAGCGTCACAGTCTGGGCCAGGGAAAGGTAGTCGGGCGTTTGCTGGAAGTAGAGCAGAGCAGCCGACTTCACGCCTTCTACGTTGCCGCCGTAGGGCACTAGGTTCAAGTACAGCTGCAGAATCTCATCCTTGCTATAGTGCAGCTCAAGCTGCGTGGCCCGCAGCATTTCCAGCAGCTTGTTGCTCAATGTGCGCTCTTTGGGCTCCAGCAGCCGCGCCACCTGCATCGTAATCGTGCTGGCGCCAGTGGTGCGGCCCTCACCAAACACGTTGCGCCCCGCGGCCTGCACCAGCGCCACGGGGTTCACCCCAAAATGCCACCGGAACCACCGGTCTTCTTTTGCCATAATAGCCTTACGCAGCACCGGCGTGATTTCGCGCAGTTCTGTTTTCATCCGCCATTTCTGGGTCGGATTGAGGTAGGCGTGCAGCACGGAGCCATCCTGGGCCAGCACAATGGGCGAGTACTGCGGGGTAGGCGGCAGCGGAAAGGCGAGGTCAAGGCCAGTGAAAAGCAGCATCACCAGCCCCACAGCCCCTAGAATACGCAAGACAACACGCCGGTTCATGTACTCAAATATACCGGCTGCTAACAGATTCTGCCGCCTACCCCATGGGCAGGAATAACCGCTTCCTGTGGGCGTGCCACTATGCTAAGGTTTACAGTAAAAGAAAATATAATTGCCTAAATGGTGGTATATGAATGATTTAAATAAAGAACTGGCAACATATTCCAAATTTGGTTGCAATTATTTCAAAATGGGTAAATCTGCTGGCTTCTGGTGTGCGTAAGTAGGTAAACCAAGCAGCAGGAGCGGTAACCGTCGTGGATTGTAGCTGGCCACTCTCTCCCCGACAAGTACACTCCGCTGCCGACCTCATCCTAATCCCTTCCTTATTTCACAACCGCTACATGAAAAGCAAATTTATTCTCACGCTTGCGCTGGCTGGTGCTAGCATCAGTGTGTCGTTTGGGCAAGCTACCGTTGACCCCGAATTGCGCAAGGCCCTGAGCACCAACCCAACGGCTCAGGTCATTGTCACCTTCAAGGGGAATGGGGCGCCCGGTCTGGCCCAACTAGGGCTATTGCAGCGCCTAGGCATTACGCGCGGCATCACGCTGCGGGCCCTGCCAGTAGCCGGCGTTATTGCCACGGCCGCGCAGGTAAATTCACTGGCGCAGAATCCGGAAGTCCGCTCCCTCTACATTAATAAGCGGCTGGATTATTACAACTTCGACGATACGCACCTGACGGGCGTAAAGCGCCTGCGCACCGATCAGCAGATGACGGCCCGTAACGGCGGCCTGCCAGTTTCGGGCAAGGGAGTGGGCGTGCTCATCAATGACAGTGGCGTGGATGGCACCCACGAGGACATCAAGTTTGGCTCGCACCTAGTACAGAACACGCTGGGTTCCACCAATCTAAACTCGCTTAGCGCCCTGCTGCCAGTAACGTACCTAGAGGGCGTGCCGAACACGGATACCAACTCCGGGCACGGTACCCATTGCGCCGGCACGGTAGGAGGCACTGGGGCCCGCTCCGGCGGCAAGTATGAGGGGGTAGCCCCCGGTGCCTCGTTGCTGGGCTACGGCTCGGGCGGCGCCTTGCTGGTGCTCGATGCCATAGGTGGTTTTGACTACGCCCTTACCCACCAGTTCCAATACAACATCCGGGTTATTAGCAACTCGTTTGGCAGCAGCGGCGACTTCGACCCCAACGACCCGTTGAACGTGGCCACTAAAAAGTGCTACGACCGGGGCATGGTAGTGGTATTTGCGGCCGGCAACGAAGGCCCCGGCGCCGACACGCACAATCCCTACGCTATTGCGCCCTGGACTATTTCGGTGGGTGCCGGCGACCGGAACGGGCTGCTGGCTGACTTCTCCTCGCGCGGCGTACGCGGCGAGCAGGGTACCTTCACCGTGGATGGCGAAACCTGGACCTATAAGAATGAACCCGTTATTGTGGCGCCCGGCGTAGATGTCGTTTCTACCCGCGCCATTGCCCCGGTATCATCGTTGGGAGCCCAGCAGGATATTGAATTGCTGCAGCCCGGCGAGGTTCCGTTTTACACCCACAGCAGCGGCACCTCCATGGCGACGCCGCACGTAGCCGGCATTGTGGCCTTGTTGCTGGAGGCCAAACCAACGCTGAACCCGGCGCAGGTGAAAGAGCTGTTGCAGAGAACCGCTACCAACATGCCCGGCCGCGAGTCGTGGGAGGTAGGAGCCGGCTACGTAAATGCCTACGCCGCCGTAGATCAGGCATTCCGCTCCACCACCTACGGCTCCACGCTAAACGCCAGCCGCCGCTTCAATAGCAGCGTGAATGCGCAAACCACTACGGTGCCCTTCACCATCAACTACAACCCCGCGCTGGCCGCCGGCAACCAGTTTACCTTCCCGGTAAGCGCCGGCACCAACAGCCTGGAGGTGAAAATTTCCTCCCGGGGCCTGCTGGGTGAAACCGGCAACCCCACCAATCTCATCCTGATTGACCCCAACGGCACCCAGTACCGCTCAGGTACTCCCGTTACGTTCACGCTCACCACGGACCGTAGCGTGGCGGTAGCCGCGCCGGTAGCCGGCACCTGGACGCTGAAAGTGGAAGGCCTGCAAGGAGTAGCCCTACCCGAAACCATTGCCGGCAACATTTCCGCGCTGACGGCCGCCGGTACTACCAACCTCAGCGACATTGTAGGCCATCCGGCTGAAGCCTCCATTAAGCTGGCCGTGACCAACCGCCTGGTTGATGGCCTGAGCAACGGCTTCCGCCCCGATGCCCCGCTTACCCGCATTCAGCTGGCCGACTACTTGCTCATGGGCCAGGGTATCCGGCAGTTGCTGCCCTTCAGCGGCGCCCGTTCCTTCTCCGACGTATCCTCGGCCGCCGAGGTGCTCCTGACGGAATCAGTAGTGGCAAAGGGTGCGGCTCAGCGCGACCGGTTCCATCAGGCCGGCGGCGTGATGCTGCCCACCGCTTCGGGCACCTTCTCGCCTAGTGGCCTGGTAAACCGCACTTCGCTGGCTTATTCGCTGGTGCAAAGCCTGGGCTTCGAGCGGCAGGCTCTGGCCCGCAACAACCAGCCGCTTACGGTGCAGGTGAATGGACAGACCCTTCCGGTAGATGATGCTGCCAGCATTCCGGCGGCTCTGAAGGGCTACGTGAGCATTGCCCTGGAGCTGAACCTCATCAACGCTTACTACACCCTGAAGCAGGGGCCATACGACCTGCAACCCACTCTGCACGCCACCTTCAAGCCTACCCAGAATGTAACCCGGGCTGATTTTGCCGTCATCGTGAGCCGCACTTTCCCGCAGTACGACGCTGTAACCCAGCCCACCGCTACTAGCACCGCCGCCGCTACTGCTGCCACCGCCGCCCCAGCTACTGCCGCCCTGCTGGACCGCAGCACCGTGGCTTACCCCAACCCCTTCAGCGGCGCTACCACCATCAGTTACCACCTAAACCAGGCCGGCCCAGTGAGCGTGGAGGTGTATAATACAATGGGCGTGAAAGTGCGCACTTTAGTAGCTGGCACGGAAGAAGCTGGCCTGCATCAGGTGCGTTTTGAAGCCGGTAACCTGGCCCGTGGCGCGTACCTGTTCAAAATAAAAAGCGGTGCAGCCGTCACCACGCAGCGCCTCATGCTGCAATAAGCCGAGCTTATTTGGCACCCAACAACAAGGGGCCTGCTCTATAGAGCAGGCCCCTTGTTGTTGGGTGGCTTGAGTAACGGAGGCATGCCATCTACTGCTTATCTGGGAGGCTCAGGCACTTCTACTTCCAGCTCAAAGTCGCGTTTGGGCGGGGCTTCGTTGTTGGCGGCGTTGCGGTAGAGGAAGCGGAGCGTGGTTTTGCCAGGGTTCAGCGCCTGAAATTGAAACGTAATGTCTTCGTCGCTACCCGCTTTAGCTTTCCTCTTCGCCTTCTTGGCGGGCTGGGTGGGGGAGGGCGTTACCAACTGAACTACATTGTTGGCTATGGGCATAACCTCCCAGGTGTACTGCGAGCCAGCCGTGTTGTCGAGCCGGATTTGCAGCTGGTCGCCTTGGTTTACCTTCACCCGGCTGTGGTTGCCGTACTCCGTGATGTTCACGTTCTTGGCTACGCCGGGCTTGTCGATGGTAACAAATACATGAAAAAAGCCGCCGAGCGTGGAATAGCCCGTGCCCGGTTGTGCCGATACCAAGGCAAGGTCTAGCCCACCTGTACCCGTGGCCTGAAAGTGAATTTCGAAGGTAGCTGGCGCACCCGGTACGCCGCTGCTGATGCCGGGCAGCACGTTGGTAGTCGTCACCGTTAGCTGCCCCGGATACGATTGGGTTAGACGCCAGCCAAAGCGCGGCGAGATGGTAGGCAAGCGGATGGTGAGCTGGTCACCCACATTGAGCTGTACCTGCTTGCCGTTGTCATTAGCAGTGAGCGTAACGATATCGGCGCGGGCGGAAGTAGGGCTTAAGAAAGTTACCCCAAGCAGCAGTAGTATGGAAAAGCGCAGCAATACGGCAGCAGTCAGTAAAGTCAGTTTCATCGTCTCGTAACGGAAGTGTGTAATAGCAACGCAGCCGGCTACTTAACAAGTGCCGGCTGCGCCAAAAGCGGTAAAGGAAGTGTACGAGGTGACAAGGGAAAAGCTGCGGTTGAGCTATAGAGCCACCTGCTTGTGTCTCTTCGACGAACCACTGGCCGAGAACTACTGGCCTAGCACAGCACCCCACAAACAACCTCAGCAACGAGAGAAACAAATTGGTGCCTCTACCGCACCCGCACTACGCCGCTGCCGGCGTAGCTATGGTACTCGGCGTTGTACATGGCATCGGCGCTGACGGGACCGAGCTTGAAGGTGCCTTTGCTCACGGCGCGGCAGAGGTAGTAGAACGATTTGGGCTGGGGCGTGACGGTAGTGAACAGGTTGATCCGGTCGTCGCGCACGTCGAGGTAGTCGGGTTGGGCGGCGTCTTTGGCCCAGGTCAGGTCGCGCACGGCCCCGATGCGCGGGTTTTCGATTTCCAGCCCAGCCGGAAGCAGGTCCGTAATAGCCACGTTCTTGACTTCACCCGCGCTTTCAGCTGACTGGATGGTGATGCGCACTACTACTAGGTCGTTTTGCTTGAAGCTGGTGCTGCCTACGGGCGCGCCGTTGCGGTCCAGAAACTGGCGGCGGACTTGCAGGTAAGCGTCTTCCTCGCGCACTTGGCCGGTGGGCGAAATACCCTCGGTTTCCCAGAAGTAGTACAGGCTGCCTTTGCCACTGGTGCGTAGCTGCAGCTGGCGGTTGGCTACGTTGCTTACAGTGAGGTCTTTGCCCGAGAAGTTACCGATAACCTTGCCATCAGCCAACAGGCTAGCTACTACCGTGCTACCGGCATTTTTCTTCGCCAGCTTGCCCAGGGCCAACAGCGCGAATGACCGTTCCTGGGTGTTGAGCCACCCAGCTTGTTTCACTTGGCGGCTGAGCTGGCGGGCCAGGGTGGTTACCTGCGGGTTGGCGGGGTCGGCGGCGAGCAGGGCGTTGAGCACCAGGGCCTCGTCGCGGATGGGGGAGGAGAAAGCGCCGTCGAGCTGGCGGCTGGCGATGCGGGGCGCGGCGCCGAAACGAGTGGGCACGGTGCTCTGGTAGCCGCGCTGGTTGCCGCTCAGCGCGAAGGCCGCCGCCAGCAGGTAGCGCGAATCCTCGGCCAGCTGGGAGCGGTTGGCTTTGTAGTAGTTTAGGCCGACGGCATCGGGACGGCCGGCCAAGGCCAGCACGTAGAGGGAGTAGGCTACCTCCTTCTTGGCCAGCGTTACGGGCTGAATCACGCCGCCGGTCTGGATGATGTTGTAGGTGTCGATTTCGCGCTTGCGTACGCGGGCTTGCAGGTAGCGCAGTACCCGGTCTAGCACGTTCTTGTTCACATCGAAGCCAGCTTGCTGGGCTTCCAGCAGGAAGTGGGCGGCGTAGGCGGTGGACCACCAGTTGTCGTAGTCGCCGCCGGGCCAGTAGCTGAGGGAGCCGTTGTACATCTGCTGGGCTTCCACCTTCCGGATGGCTTCCTGCACGTGGTAGTTGGGGTTGAACAGGCCCGCTTTACCGGTTTTGCCAGTTTTCTGGCCTAGCGTAGCTGCCAAATCAACGTAATACAGCTGCGGAAAAGCGGCCGACACGGTTTGTTCCAGGCAGCCGTAGGGGTATTGCAACAGGTAGCGCAGGTCTTTGGCAAACTCCGTCATCGGGGAGCGACTCACCACTAACTGGCTCCGCAGCGAGGAAGGCAGAAAGTCGGTCCGCAGGTTCAGCTGCTGGGCCGCGCCGCCCGCCACCACGCCCGCCCCCGCGCGCTTCTGCAGCGGCGAAGCCGGACGGATGGGTAGCTCAATGGTTTCGGTGAAAGTGACGGTTTCATTTTGAGTCGAAAAGCTTACTTTAATAGGTGTACTACCAATTTGATTCCCTGCAACTATTTGAAATAGAACGCGTTTTTCCGCACCTGCTGGAAGCCTAACACTCTGTGACTTACTCCACGATAATGATTTATCCATTTCTACGCCATTTACTACCTCTAGTAGCCTGTCGTTAAGTGACAGCATTAGGTTGGCTATTCCCGTAAGCTCTTTTCCTGTTGTATTCGTTAGCGTTACGGGCACGTCAATCATATCGCCGGGGCTGAGGAAGCGGGGGAGGGCGGTGCTGATGACTACCGGGTCGGCGACGCGCATGGTGTGCTCGGCGGAACCGAAGGCGTCGTTCTTGTATGCTACGGCCATGATGCGCACGGCTCCGCTGAACGGGGGCACTTGCAGCTTATAGCGCACCTTGCCGCTGGCATCGGCGGTGAGCACGCCGCTCCATTTAGCGAGCAGCTTTACGCGGCGGTTGGGCACGGGCGTGGTGCGGCGCGAGAGGTCGTAGCCGTCGCCGCCGGTGGAGCTGGTCCCAAGTTCGGGTAGCAGGAAGGGGTACACATCATAGGCCTGTACTTCCAGGGCGCGCTTCTGGTAGAAGTAGCCGTAGGGGTCGGGCGTGCGGTAGTCCTTCATCTGCAAGATGCCTTCGTCCACCATAGCCAGCGTCACCTGGGCGCCGGGGGCGGTGGTTACCTCAATGGTTTGGGCAGTTTGGGAGCGGCTTTGCGCGGGCGCCTTAATGGCTACTTGCAGCTTGGTGCCGGGCTTCTCCACCGTGAGCGGCACAAAGCCTCGGGCCACCGTGAGGGGTAGGCGGTTGTCCTTGATTTCGCGGATGGCGGTGGCCGTTACGTACACGTTGGGCACGTGGCCGGTACGGATGGGAATGCTCACGCGGGCCGATTTTTCGTCGGTGTTTACGTAAAAATGGTCTAGCACCCGGTTCCGCTCCACCGTCACGAGCACACGGCCAGGGAAGGGCGTTTTCAGCAGGAGGTTGGCAGTTTCGCCGGGCTCATACTTGGCCTTGTCGGCCTCGATAGTCACCTCGCCCTCATTGTTTACCTCGAAGGAGTTGCTCTGGGTGTCGCCGTAGCCGTAGGCGTACACGCGCTGGGCCACGTAGGTAACGGCTCCGGGCCTGGAAACCCGTATTTCATACTCGCCAGAGTAGGTAGGCGTGAAGCCCAGGCCAGCATCAGAGCCACCGCTAGCTACCGTCACGGTGCGGCTTAGCACTACCTGTTCCCGCTTCTGCGAGTTATAGATGTAGCGGCCGCCCTGGCGCTCAATCACGGTTTCCCAGAGCAGGCGCACCACGCGCACCGTGGCCTGGGCCGAGGTGGGTGTACCGGCAGGCGTGAGGGCCACCAGCCGCACCGGCAGGGCTTGGCGGGTTTGCACCAGCTCGTCCATATTCTTCACCCCAAACAGCACCGGCTGGGTCTGCACCTCGAAGGTAGCCAGGCGGTTCACCGGGCGGCCGGTCTCATCAAATACCGTCGTGAAAGCCGTGCCTTCCAGGATGCCCAGGTCACTGTAATCGGGTACCTCGTAGGTGGCGGTGCCGCGGCCGGCGGCGTCGGTGGTGCCTTCGCGAGTGGTCTTCTCGAAACGGTCAGAAATGGGTGTGGAAACTTGGTCGCCGTACTGGCCGCGCTGCTTGTCGCCGCTATTGATGGCGAAGGTGTAATCGGCGTAGTTTTTCGGGGTGAAGGGCTTTTCCTTGAGCGAAAACTCGACCTCAAACTTGCGGTCGGTGGCCGGTGGACCAAAGAGGTTTTGGGCCGTAATCTGCGCCGAAATAGTCTGGCCGGGCTTCACGACTGGCCTAGACGCCTTCACGGTCACCTTCATGCGGTCCGGAATGAATTCCTCCACCGAAATCTGGCGTGAGGTCAGTAGTACATCATTGCCGGTGAGTACTTCCATCGTGTAGAGGCCGGTCATCACAGCCGGGGTAGGAGGAAGCGCGCCTCGAAAGAGCCGGCCGCGTTCAGGTTTTTTTGGAAGCTGGCGTACTCCTTGCCAGTGGGCAGCAGCAACCGAATTTTCACCGGCAAGCCCTTGGGGGGCGCCTGCCAATCTTCGGTCCGGATGACGGTGTTAGTCTGGATGGTGTCGCCGGGGCGGTACAGGTCCCGGTCGCCGTAGAGGAAGGCTTGGTAGCGGGCGGCGTTGCTTTGGAGGCCACCCACCTCGAAGCGGGAGGTTTCCACGCGGCTGCGGCTCAGGTCGAGGAAGGTGAAATCGTTGCCTTGCTGGGCCATCACCATGCCCAGGCGGAAGCGGCCATTTTGGGCGGTGCTGTCGAATTTTGCTACCCCATCCCCGTTGGTCAGGCCAGTGCCCATCACCTGGTTGTTGGTGCTGATAAAGCGCATTTCCACGCCGCTCAGGGCCTTGGCGTTGCGGATGGAGTTGGCGAATACCAGCGTGCTGCCGGCCTTGCCCTGCTTTACAATCAGCCCGATATCCGACACGGCCACCAGCTTGCTCACCTGCAGCCACTGGCGCTCCGTGTCCTGCACTTTCACGATGTACAGACCCTTCAACCCACCCGCAAATTCCAGGTCTTTCAGGTTCAGATTCAGCAGCCGCAGCCCCTGCGCCTTCGGCAAGCCCGACACAGTGTAGGTGCGCTCCGTGAGCACGTTGCCCAGGTTTTCTACGTCGTAATATTGGTAGGAGCGGTCCACGTATTCGCCGTTTTCGTCCTGCTCTTCCTCGCCGGAATCTTCGCCGTCGTAGCTGGGGTAGCCGTACTGGGTGCCGCTGCGCAAGAGCTGCTGGATGTTGTTGGCGTAGACTTTGGCAATGGTCACTTTCACCTGGCCTACCTCGTTGATGCGCACGCCCAGGTTGCGCCCACCCAGCGCATCAAGGTACATGGCCTTCTCGGCGCTGGCGAAGCTGATGGTCGGCCGCTCATCGGAGAAGCTCACCGTCTGGGTGAAGTTCTCGTTTAAGTGCCCGCCTAAGCTGCCGCGCAGCCCCTGGCGCAAGCTCACCTGGTAGCTTTTTCCTACCTCAAAACCACCCTTAAGGCGGAAACCGCTTTCCAGTTCCTCCACCTCGTAGGCCACCTGCGGCGACACCGATAAGGCGCTCTGCAAATCGGTAGTGGTGACCGGCTGGTTGGTCAGGATGGTCACGACAGGGTCGGCCGATTGCAGGGTGCCGGTGATGGAGCGCACTTCCAGGGCCTCCGGGTCGGGAACCTGCACCTGCTTTTCGTAGTCGGAAGTCGAGGCTTGGTCGCTGCCCTGGGCGCGCAGGCCCTGGCCCAGCGCCACCGTCAGGGGGAGCCGGGGCGTACCTGCTGGTTGAGGCTCACGCGCACCACTTGGCCCGGCTCCCCGCTCACCTCGAAGGCTACGGGCTGCCCGTTCTGGGTCACGCGCAGCAGGGGCTTTACGTCAGCGGGCTTTACCGGGTAGTTGAAGGGTAGCTCCACGCGCATTTCGGCCGTGCCTGCCGCGCGCTCCGAGCGGCCCCAGAAGGCCTGCGGCTCTTGCAGCTGCAAGTAGGGCGTGTGGAATTTCTGCCGGTTCTCGGGCAGCTCTACGTTGCGTTTGCTTTCCGGTAGCGCCTCTTTATGTAGCGTGGCCTTGAAAGCGGTGCTGGGCCGGAAGGGCGTGCTGGGCGAGAAAATCAACTCCCGATCCGAAGTCCATTTGAACTTGCCGCGCACGGCCGGCTCGAACTTCACCACTTGCACCGTATCCCAACGGTCCTGCTGCTCCGGGCTGGCCACGGCATCTGCAAACTGAAACACCAGATTCTGGTAGAGGTCAATTTCCTCGCCGTTGGGGTCCGGGCCGGCATCGGAGCCCGACTTAGAACAAGCGCATAGCAAGGCCAGCAACACCAGCAACGGCAGGCGGGAAAGAGTGCGGAGTAACATGGATAGGGAGGAGCTAAAAGGGACGTCGGAAGGTATAGAAAAACGGCGTTTCTGCTATGTTATGTATAGGTTTGGGGAGAGATAATTGTTTGCTCTCGGCCCATAGTATGCCTAGTTTCTTGCAGCATCTTTACAATGCTCACATATGGAAAAGGAGATACATTTAGATATCTGTTGTTGCGCTTTAGCTAAAGTTCGCACCAAGGAGGTAATCTATTCAGTATTGAATGAATTCACGCCAAATCACACGCCCTTACGTGGTGACTATGGATGTCTGCATGTTCCCTTTAATAATCTCGATTACGAATTTATTTCGGAGGATGCAATGCTGGGATATTACGTCTGGCATCCTATAGCAACATGCTCTTTCTTCTGGGAATCAAAAAAGGATTGGGCTTATAATCCTACGGTTGGGGCATTTTTTACCTCAGATGGATTTCTAATAATGAGTGTAACCATCGATGGAAGTGAGGCGGATGCACAGCACTTCCTGAGCAGATTAAAAGCTTGTCTGAACTCAGAGGTAGGGGTAATTAGTCACATTAATCCACCTGATTTTTTAGATGGTCAAGATTTTTTCAATAGATATAAGTAGCTCCTACACTCCCTCAAACACCTCCACCCACTCAATACTGAACTCCGGCAGCGTATGCACCGGGATGAGGCCGGGCGTGTAGAACTCGCCGCGCACTTGGTAGCGGCCATCCTGCAGCACGTACACCGTCACGCTCTTCTCGCAGTAGTAAAGATACGTGCCGGTGCTACTTTCGCCGGATAACCATTTGCTCTATGCCTCCTACCATCCTCACCGTGCCCGGCCTGGGCAGCTCCGGCCCGGAGCACTGGCAAACCCGCTGGGAACAGCAGTACGGCTACCGGCGCGTAGAGCAGCGCAACTGGGATAACCCGGTGTGCTCGGAGTGGATAGCAGCACTTGAAGCGGCCGTGGCTGCGGCGGGTCCGGAGGTGGTACTGGTAGGGCATAGTTTGGCTTGCGCTACCATTGCACACTGGGCCAGCACCACGCAGCACCCTATCAAAGGGGCCTTGCTGGTAGCTCCCGCCGACGTGGACCGGCCCGACTTTCCGCCCGAAGTGACGGGCTTTGCGCCCATGCCGCTGGCGCGCCTGCCGTTTCTGAGCATCGTGGTAGCGAGTACCGATGATGCGTACGTGACCTTGGCGCGGGCCCAGCAATTTGCCCAGGCCTGGGGTAGCCGGCTGGTGAATATGGGGCCGCGGGGCATATCAACTCGGCCTCTGGGCTGGGGCAGTGGCCACAGGGGCAAGAACTGTTGCGGGAGCTGATCTAGAGGGCTGAGCTGGCACCGGAACGGCTCGTAGAGTGATGGAAAGAAAGTCAGTATCCGATGACCCTCCGGGGCGCGGAGCCGTTTAGGAAGCTATGTCTTTGTTCCGAAGCAGTACGAGGTGGATGCTGTTGGGCCTGCTAAGCCTGGGGGCCTGCGATACCCGCCGCGCTGCGCCGCCGGCTGCTTCCCCTTCTAACGCTACTGCTCCCATGGGTGCCGACCAAAACCGCCTCTACGCCGACGTAAAGTTTCTGACCTCGCTGCAGCCCGCGCGCCACTACCGCAACCTGAAGTCGTTGAACGAAGCGGCGGACTATATCAAAACCGAATTTGAGAAGCTGGATGACGGCCGGGTGGAAGAACAGCCCTTCCGCGCCGATGGCCGGCAGTACCGCAATATTATTGTATCCTTCGGCTCCGTTGATGCGCCCCGGCTAATTGTGGGCGCGCATTACGATGTGTGCGGCGATACGCCCGGGGCCGATGATAACGCCAGCGCCGTGGCGGGGCTGCTGGAAACCGCGCGCCTGTTGCAGCAGCTCGGCTCCAACCTCAAGTACCGGGTGGAACTGGTGGCCTACCCCAACGAGGAGCCGCCGTACTTCGCCACCGAGTACATGGGTAGCGCCGTGCACGCCAAGTCGTTGTATGAAGCCAAGGTGCCGGTGCGGGCCATGCTCTGCTACGAAATGATTGGCTACTTCCGCGACGAGCCAGGCTCGCAACGCTTCCCCAACGAGCAGCTGGCGGCGCGCTACCCCAACACCGGCAACTTTATTACGGTAGTAGGCCGCACTGGTCAGGAAGCCTTCACCCAGCAGGTGCAAGCGCTTATGCAAACCAAGGCTGACGTAGATGTGCAGCGCATCAACCTGCCCGCGGAAATGGGCCTGGCCGGTCTTTCGGACCACCGCAGCTACTGGAAATACGGCTACGAAGCCCTGATGATCAACGACACGGCCTTCCTGCGCAACCCTAACTACCACCTACCCTCCGACACCATCGACACCCTGGACTTCCGGCGCATGGCTGAGGTAGTGAACGGGGTGTACGCCGTGCTGCTAGGATTGTAGCGCGGCCAGGGTACGCCGTCGGGAAACTATTAGCGCCCCGTGCTACCTCGTGCCCCCGCCATTAGGAACAGTGAAGTAGCGCGGGGCGCTAGTGGGCTGAAAGAGGAGCGGAGAAGTAGGTGTTAGCTGAGGCGGTAATATTGGTAGATGCCCTTCAGTAGCTGAAAACCACCAAAAATGATGGCGCCCCAGGTCATGATGTACCCACCTCCTCCGGCGGAGGCCAGGGCGAAGGTAATTCCCGTGACAGCGCAGCCGCCTAGCAACCAGAGGCCGCCGTGGAGCATGCTCTTCTTGGCTACCTCCCGGTGCAGGTGCTGGAACTGGTCGCGGAGGTTTTGCGTGACGATAGTTGCACTTTCCGAATCAAGACCCTGGTCGATAAGCTCCGCCTGAATAACCTTGTCGGTTTTTCCCTGCGCCATAAGTTTAGCTGCATATTCGTACACCTAGTCAACAGAGTGCTGTTCGGTAACTTCCATAAATCGTGAAGAATATAGGTTGTGGCTAAGATAAGCAGGTTCCGAAAAGTTGCCGCATGTTTGCACTTTTCGGGGTGAGAAAAATTAAGCGAGTATACCCGCACCCGTTGGAGCCCACCGTAAGTAAGCTGCCAAAATGAACTCCGCACGACGTTGTTCTACCATACTGGGTGCGCATCGTGAACAAAAGGTTAAACCCAGCCAGCACACCGGGGCGGAAAAGCAAGCTGCTTTTCCGCCCCGGCTACTACTGTGGTAACGGCCCGCGCTAAGTCAGTGAATCCGCTATGTTCTCTTCTGAGGCCGTGGGTTCCGGCTCCTCCTCATCGGGAGGCAAGGGCGCGAAGCGGCTTTTAAAGCGCGCATACAGGGCATTCATACCCAGCAGTAGCACCCCCATCAGAATGAAAACAATGGCCCGGGTAATGGTGCCGTGCTGCTTTAAATCAACTAGCAGCAGGCGGCCGAAGCATAGCGCCGTGCCCGCCAGAGCCGCATAGCGCAAATCTTGGCGCCGTAGCAGCAGACTACTGATAAAGGCGGCCACTACTTCCAGCATCAGCAGCACGGTAAGCACCGACCGGTCGAAGGATTGTAGCAGCAGCAGGGTCAGCAGAGTAAAGGACGGGTACAGCAGCACAGGGATAAGTACTCGAGCCGGTAGGCGGCCCAGGGCGGCTAGTGGGGCCAGCAGGCGCGGCCAGGTAGCGGCTTGGTTGCTAGGGAAGTGCTGCAGGGCTACCGCTGAGTACGCAAAAAGCCCAATGGTTGTGGCCATTGTTGTGAGGCCTGCCAGCGTGAGCAGTTGTCCTTCCGCGAGGCGGGTGAGGGCCACGTAACTGCCTGCTACCACGGCCGCCCCGAAAAACAGCAGCCCGTACACCCGCAGCCGTCGTAGGCGCAACGGCAGTGTTCGGCCCGCCAGTGTGAGCGTGAAAGCCGCCGCAATCCAGAGCAGGGAGTGCCACTCCAGCTGCACCTCATCCCACACCGTGAAGCTGCCAAAAAGCAGGGTAACTTCCGGCAGCAGCGGGTGCAGGTAACGCCAAGAAGTGTACACGGGAGCCGTAGCGGGCGGGCGGAGTGCGGCCCAGCCAGCCAGCACTAGCAGCAGCGCCCCCGCCGTGAACCAGCGCGCCGGGATGCCCACCAGCAGATTAACGGAATCAGTCGCCAATAGCGTGAAGTGCCCCAGTAAAGCCGGGGAAAGCAACCCGTAGGTCAGGTGAAGCAGGAATCGGTCGGGCGAGCCGGCCCGGATGAGGGCTTCGGCGCTGGCAAAACGACCTCGCACTACCTGCGCCGCCCAGGCTAGCCCGGCGGCTAGCAGTGTCCAGGCCAGCATGGGGAGGGCTTCGGAGCGCGGGCCCAGTGCTGCCCAAGCGGCTACCAGCAACTGGGCGCCGCCTAAATACAGCCACGGCCAGCGCACGTGTTGCTGCCGCCCTTCCCACCAGGAGCAGAACAGGCCCATTATGGGCAACGCCAACAAGGGTAGCAAGTATACAAGCACCGAGCCTGGCCGGAACGCATTGCCCGCTGGTAGCACCTGGCTCCACTGCAACCCCTGATACCCCACGGCGGCCACTACCACTCCTAACCACAGGCCCGGAACTTTCAGCGTCCGCCGCGCCAGCAGCAGGGCCCCGCCTAAGCCGGCCGCCAGCCACCCAGCCCAGGTATGCTCATACACCAGCCCACCCGCGGCCAGCATCTGCACGCCTACCAGCAAACTCAGCAAGCGCACCCGGTAAATGGCAACGTAGGAAAGGGGAAGAACATCGTGGGCCGGAGCCTGGCGCCAGCTCAGGAGCAGTTGAGTTCCAAGGGAGGCTAGTGCGGCTCCTACGAGCAGCGCTGCCCGCCACGAATCTGGCAGGTAGCCAGTCTGGTACACAACTGCCGGCAAGGCGGCCCCCAACGCCAGGGCGAAGTACACCAGCCCCCGGTACAGCCCCGATTCGGACTGCCACGCCAGCCACAAGGCAAATGCCAGCACTTCCGCGTATAGTAGCGTGCTAACTGCGGGCCATGATACGCCCGCTTCGTGCAGCCCGAGTATGGCGACCAGCAGCAGCAGTTGGCTCAGTAGAAGATGAGCCACCCTAAACCAGCCGGCCCTACCCAGCAGCCCCGTTGCTAGGCTACCCAGTGCGGCTGCCGTTCCCACAGCGCCAGCAAGTAAGAGGCCCACCGGCGGCTGCGCCAGCCCAAACAAAGCCTGAGCGAGCAGCCCGGTCCCGGTCAGGTATACCAGCACCGTGAACAGCTGCAAAGCGGTGTGCAAACCCCGCTGGGAAGTTGTAGCCAGCAGCGCAGTGAAGCGGGCCAGTCGCGCCGGTAGGCTCAGCAGGCCGCTACTACTTACACCCAGCACTACCAGTAGCAGTAGCCGCCCGTGTAGCTCCGGCGCCAGCAGTAGGCGAAACGCGTGGGTAGTGACGAGCAGAAACCAGCCTCCTCCCACCAGAGAAACGCTGACCAGCACCCGGTAAAGCAGTAGCTCGCCAAGCCAGCCCAGCGCCCCGGCCAGCAGCAGGGTTTCTAGGTACAGCAGGGCCGTGGTAGCGGGCCAGCCCAAACCGGCCTTATGTAACCCTACGATGGTAACTATGAGCAGCGCTTGCCCGCTAAGAAAGTGCAGACTGCGAAACCAGCCCGGAGAGCGGCGCAGCCACCAGGCTACCCCGAACAAGGCGCCCGACGCCGCCAGCGTGCCACTTAGCAGCGCCGCTACCGGCGGATTCAGAACTCCAAATAAGGCCCGCAACAGCAGCAGCGCCGCCCCAGCATACAGGCCCCCCACCATGCCGCCAAAGCCCTGGTGCAACTCTCGGCCAGCGAAGCTACCCTCCTCATCGGGGCGAAGCTGCTGCCCCACCAGGTAGAAATAGCCCGCGCCCAGCAAACCGGAAAGCAGCAGCAGAAAGGCGTTACGGTGCAGCTCAGCGGGTGAATATACCGTGATTTGACCGATATTGAGGGCTAACAGGCACCCCGCCGCCACTAGCGCCCCAACCATTGCCACCTGCGACACAATTTTTTCCTGCTCCCGCGTCATGATAAAGGCCACGAGTAGGGTTTCCAGTAGCATAAAGAGCAGAATCAGGCTGCCCGAGGCGTGCCAGCCTTGCAAGGAGAAGGTTGCAAACAGCGCCAGAGCCAGGGAAATGATACTATCGGTGCGGAAGAGCCACGGAATACCAAGCTGCCGGGCCCGGCGGGCCACCCCGAACGTTAGTAGGGCTCCTAGCCCCAGCGGTACAGTTTTCCAGGGCGAGCCAGTACTGTACTGGTAGAGGTTGATGCCCAGGCAGGTCCAGTTCAACACGTGCGCCGAGAACAGTAGCCCATCAAAACGAGTAGTGGCGTACACCTTGCGGTACTGCACCACGGCGGCGGCTACTCCTGTCAGCAATACCAGGGCCATAGCGCTCAGCCGCAGACTGTTGCCGAGCGGGCTTGTAGCTGCCAGGGAGTAATGCCAGTACTGGTGAAAAACGAAAAAGCTGAGAATGCTCAGCAGCAATTGATACTTCCAGCGCTGCCGGTAGGTAATACCGATGCTGAACGCAGTTACGCCCGCCGCCGCTGCCAGGGGGAGTAGGGTAGGCGGCAGTACCGCCAGGGCTACCAAGCTCAGCACCCCGTGCAAGGTCGCCACCGATTCGCGGCTGGCGTCCCAGGCCAGCCACAGGTTGGCCGCCACGCCGGCCAGCAACAGCAGGTAGCTGAGCGGCGCTTCGGCCCACTGCAGGCCCGGCACGCTCACGGAGCCCACGCAAGCAAACAGAAAAACCGCCGCCGCGCTGCTTTGCAGCCACACGTGCAACCGGGCCGCAAAAGGCTTAGGCCGCAGGTAATAATGCAGCCCCAGCAACAGCCCCGCAAAGGACGTTATCATGCCGAAGCGAAGCGGCGCGCTTACCCGCAAAGCGGCATAAACGCCCAGAAAACCAATACCCGTTACGAGCACCACGGCCCCTAGAATACCGGTCCAGTTATCCAGAATCACTTGTTCGGCCCGGTCCCACCAGGTAGGGCCGCTGGGCTCCGTCTCATGGGGCAACGGCGGCCGCCGCGGTGGCACGGGCGGGTTAACTGGCCCTACCTTCGGTTCAGCAGGCGTAGTGAAAGTGGCTACCGGTGAGGAACCTACCGGTGCAGACTCCGCCGGCACCGAAGTGGCCCGGACCGGAGCTTGGCTTGCAGGCTGAGAATGGGTAGTTGAAGCAGCTGAGGTTGTGGGCGGTGCAACTAGCCTTGGCTCTGGCGCTATCGGGGCTTGGACTGGCTGCGGGACTGGCGCTGTTTCCGGCGTTGTTGGGGTTGCCTCCGGGGTAGCAGCGGGAGCGGCCACGGGCGGTAGGGGTGACGCCGGTGTAGGTAAAGCAGCTTCGGTCTGGGCTGGAGAAGCGGCCGGCGCTGGAGCCGGTAGAATTACCGCCGGCGAAGCACTAGCTGGGGCTAGTGGCGGTACGGCCGCCGCCGGGGAACAGCCGGGGCCGATGCTCGGTACCACTCTCGTGGCGTAGGTGGTGCTGCTGGTACCGGCGCGGCTACCGGAGGTGGGGCAGGAGCAGCGGCTGCAGGCGGTGAGTCAGGATGTGGTAGCTGCAGTTCCTGCCGCAGGCGTTCCACGGTAGCCTGAAGCGCTTGGTGCTCGTCCTCGCGCTGCTGCAGGCGCTGGCTAAGCTCCCGCACGCGCTTGGTAAGGTCCTGGTACAGCATGGCCACCACAACGACGACCAGCACCAACAGGGAAGTACCCATAGAGATGATTGATTAAGTGATAAAACACAACCGGCCGCCGGCAAGCGACCCATAATGGCGTGGGCGGGGCGCGGCGGATAACCCACAGGCCGCTGCCCCTAGCCCACAGTAGCATAGGGACCGAAACATACAGATTGCTCGGCGGATAACTACCAAATGAATGACAAAATTTTACACATATTTTTATTATTGGCGTTTTTCAGGCCCTACAAGCTGTTTTGCCTGCTTGCCCTAACCGCCTACCTCGTTACCTTGTCGGCATGCTTTCCCACCCGCACGAAGTATTTCTGGAAGTTGCCCGGCAGCTTAGCTTCACCAAGGCTGCCCACACGTTGTTTCTGAGCCAATCGGCGGTGAGCAAGCAGGTAAAGGCCTTAGAGGAGCACTACAAAACGGGCTTGTTTGAGCGCCTGGGCAACAGCATTCAGCTCACGCCGGCCGGGGAACTGCTCTATCAGAAGCTGCTCGTGGCCCGCCAGCTCCAGCACGAGCTGCACCAGGAATTCACGGCCCTCAGCCCCGATTTTTCGCCCCAGGTGCGCATGGTCATCGGGGCCAGCACTACCATTTCGCTCTATGTTATTCCGCCGGTGCTTTCCGCCTACCTCGGCCAGTACCCGCATACCCAACTGACGCTCAAAAACCGCAACAGTGAGAACATCCTCAAAGCTTTGCTGGAGCACGAAATTGATTTGGGCATCATTGAGGGAATTCACAAAGTCAGCAACGTTACCTACACGCCCCTCCTAACCGACGAGGTAGTGGCCGTCTGCTCCGGGCGCAACCCCCTGCACCGGCAGGAGCTAGCAGCCCAGGACCTGCGCCGGATTCCAGTGGCTTTGCGCGAAGCTGGCTCCGGCACGCTGGCCGTGCTGGAAGAAGCCCTGGCTGCGAAAGGAATTCGCCTCGCTGACCTGCCCGTAAAAGTGCGACTGGGCGGCACCGAAGCCCTCAAAAACTTTGTGCGAGTAGATACCTGCCTGGCCTTCCTACCCCGACAGTCCGTAATGAAAGAGCTGGCGGCTGGCGAGCTGGTAGAAGTGCCCGTACACGGCCTAAACCTGGTCCGCCACTTCGATTTCGTGCAGCGCAAAGGCACCGAAAACAACATGCCTTATAAGAGTTTTGTGCAGTTTGCCCGGCGCCATTATTCCAAAACGGAATAGCCTATTCCAAATGGCCGTTTGGGTTTGGAATAGCTGACGGGGAGTTTTGCGTTGAACTCCGCACTATGTCAACCCTCCTCGCTACCGCCTCCTGTCTTCAGCAGCTGCATTGTGCCGCTTGCCACGCCCCGTACTCGGCCTTCTCGCTGCAGCGAGTTTCTAGCTGCTGCGCCCAGCCCCTCGTAGCCGACTACGACCTACGCGAGCCGCTCACCCGTGCCGCCGGCATTCAAACCACGGAAAACTCCATGTGGCGCTACGCCTCCTTGCTACCCCTGCTCGACGAGGCTAACCGCGTCAGTCTGGGCGAGGGCTGGACCCCGATGCTGGCTCTGCCCCGGCTGGCGGCCCATTACGGTTTCCAGGACCTGCGGCTCAAGGATGAAGGTCAGAACCCAACTGGCTCGTTTAAGGCCCGTGGGCTGAGCATGGCCATTTCTAAGGCCAAGGAGCTGGGCGTTACAGGCTGCATTATTCCCACCGCCGGCAATGCTGGGGTAGCTATGGCTGCCTACTGCGCGCGGGCCGGGTTGCGGGCAGTAGTGGTTATGCCGCGCCACACGCCCCAGGCCTTTCGGGAGGAGTGCTACTGGTACGGGGCCGAGGTGCACCTCGTGGATGGCCTTATCAACGACTGCGCCGCTCGGGTGCGGGAGCTGAATGCGGCCGGAGAGCTGCTCGATGTTTCTACCCTAAAGGAGCCCTACCGTCTCGAAGGCAAGAAAACCATGGGCTACGAACTGGCCGAACAGCTCAACTGGCGCCTGCCCGACGTGCTGCTGTACCCCGCTGGCGGCGGCACCGGCCTCATCGGCATCTGGAAAGCCCTGCGCGAAATGCAGGCCTTGGGGTGGCTGCCTGCTACGGCCCAGCTTCCACGCATGGTGGCTGTGCAAGCTGCCAACTGCTGCCCCTTGGTTGAAACGCGGGAAGGCCGCCAGCTTAACTGCCAGGCCTACCTAGGCAAGCCCACCATTGCCAACGGCTTGGCTGTACCCCGCCCCCTCGGCGAGCCATTAATGCTGGACGTGCTGGATGAATCGGAAGGGTTAGCCCTGGCAATTACCGATGAGCAGATGCTGGAAGGGCTCCGGGAGCTGGGCAAGGAAGAAGGGCTGTTTGTGGCCCGGAAGGTGCCGCCGTTTGGATGGCCGCCCGCCAGCTGCTACGCACCGGCTGGATTCGCCCGGAGGAGCAGGTGCTCCTGCTGAATACCGGCTCCGCCCAGAAGTACCTCGAAAACATCGTTGGCCTAGCCTAAACAGCAAGGCGCTTGCGCCTGCTACGCATGCCAGCGCAGCTAACCGGCTAAGCTGCCTCAGAAAAACAATTAAGAAACAGCTGTCATTCCGAGCGAAGCGAGGAATCTGGGCCACTCACGAGAGGCTAACCCAGATTCCTCGCTTCGCTCGGAATGACGGCTTAATAGTCACTGCCCCGCAGTTGCCCAACGTCGATTCGCATTGGTGCTTGTCTTATGCTCTTCGATTTCTCCCACCGATAGTGAAGGAAATCGAAGGGTTTATTATGCAGTAAACTGATGTTATGCTAGACTGTAGCTTTGGATGTCATTTTATGATAAAACATGTTTGTAAATTGAAAAAGACTATCCGTGTAGAGGTATGATTTGAAAATAAGTACATGTTTTCAGTATATTGACCCTAGAAATAACAGCGGTATACTGAAAAAGACAATATGACTTCTAAAGTAGCTCCCTTTCATCCTGGTTTCAGCCTGTTCACGCTAGGTGTACTGCTGGTGCTGGCCCTTGTTGCCGCTTTTGTGGACGTGCCACACCCCGCCGCCACTCCTGGCTCGCTCAACGGCGCCGATGTAGCTTGGATGCTCACGGCCACGGCCTTCGTGCTGATTATGACCCGGGCCTGTCGTTTTTTTACGGGGGTATGGTGCGGCCCAAAAACGTTATCAGTACCATGCTGCAAAGCTTTGTGGCCCTGGGCGTTATTTCTGTACTGTTCTATTTCGTAGGTTTCTCGCTCTGCTACGGCGACTCCTGGCACGGACTAATTGGTAACCCGTTCACGTTTGCCCTTCTGCGCAACGTAGGCACGGCGCCCAACCCAGCTTTTGCTGCCACCATTCCTTTCATCCTCTACTTCGCCTTTCAGCTTAAGTTTGCCATTATCACCCCGGCCCTAATTACCGGCTCCTTCGCCGAGCGGGTCCGCTTTAAGGGGTATCTGGCGTTCATGGTGCTGTTTAGCCTGTTTATCTACTGCCCCCTGGCCCACTGGACCTGGCACCCCGAAGGTTTCCTGCGCAAATGGGGCGTGCTTGATTTTGCGGGCGGTACCGTGGTCCATATTTCGGCGGGCGTGGCCGCCCTGGCCGGGGCCATGGTGCTGGGGCGCCGCTCGGCCAATCTGCGTACCTCCTCCTTTTCAACCCCGAACGTGCCTTACGTACTACTCGGCACGGGCTTGCTGTGGTTTGGATGGTTTGGCTTCAACGCGGGTTCGGCCCTGGGAGCTAACGAGCTGGCAGCCTTGTCCTTCGTGAACACCAACCTGGCCTCGGCAGCGGCTCTTATTGCCTGGGTCCTCATTGAGGTAGCCCGGGGCGGCAAGCCCACTGCCG
This sequence comes from Hymenobacter sp. 5516J-16, assembly GCF_022919335.1. NCBI lineage: Bacteria > Pseudomonadati > Bacteroidota > Cytophagia > Cytophagales > Hymenobacteraceae > Hymenobacter > Hymenobacter sp. 5516J-16. Next base: position 3,184,685 of record NZ_CP095058.1, read on the forward strand.
TGGGTGCCTGCACCGGTGCTGTGGTGGGCCTGGTGGCCATTACCCCGGCCGCCGGCTACATCGGGTACGGGCAAAGCATCCTGTTCGGGGTGCTGGCCGCCCTGATCAGCCACGCCGCCGTGCACTGGCAAAACTCCCGCACCACCATCGACGATACCCTGGATGTATTTCCCTGCCACGGCCTGGGCGGCATTGTGGGCATGCTCCTGACGGGCGTGTTTGCTGATAAGGTTGGGCTAATCCACGGCACTTTCACCACCTTCGGCTACCACCTGCTGGGCCTGCTGATTGTTATTACCTATTCTTTCGTGGGCGCCTGGATTCTGCTGAAAATTACCGACCGCATCTTCGGCTTGCGCGTAAAAATTCAAGAAGAAGAATTGGGGCTCGATTTAAGCCAGCACGAGGAATCAACCTACCACATCGACGAGGAATTTGAACGCACGTACCGGCGGGAGTTTGCCCCGGAAAATGCGTAGAGCAACACCTGCTATTCGTGCTTCGGGCCTGAAAACCCCGGGGTGCCTCTCAAGTAGCAGGTGAGTTTAGAAGGAATGAGAGGCAACTACGTGAAGGCCACCGGCGGGGAATCCGGTGGCCTTTTTGCTTTTCGGCGGCAAGGTTTACAGCAGGGCTGTAGACCAGAGGTAGGCTAGCCAGGCAATGAACAGCGCCCCCACAATTCCCTTTTGCAGGTTTTCTACCGGAAGAAACAACCCCGCCACCAATCCGGCCAGCCCTAGCCCTACTAGCACCACGGTGGCTGCCACGGCCCACCCACGGGCTTTGCGGGTGCTGTAGGGCCGAAGGGCTACCGTAACCGGAAATAAGGCCGCCAGCAAGCTGCCGCCTAACACGCCTACCCCCGCCAGGTGGGCGAAAGTTGCCGCAGTCAGCAGGAGGGTAGCGGCTAGCAGAACGCCGGCAAAAACCAGGGCCTGCCGCCGCTGGGCTGCTGAAAGAGCATGCCGACCGTAGGGGTTCAGCAGCAGCAAGCCGTTGAACATGGGGTCAGAAAACCAGCTCATAAACACCAGAGGCAGGTAAATGGGTAATAGCACGGGTACGAACCGCACCAGCACGTACAGCCCAATGAAGAGCAGGCGCCGGGTGGCCCCGCCCAGCTTTTCCGTCCAGACGGTAAAGCGCAGAAAGGCGCGGTACAGCCAGTACTGAGCCTTCAATGATTCTACCAGTCCTTCGCGGGCGTAGTTGGAGGTAGGCTGTCGGCGCAGGGCGTCGCGGAAGTGGTGGAGGGCTTGTTGGTGCCGGCCGGCTTCCAGGGCCACCCAGCCGGCGTCGGCGTGGGTGCCGGCATCGTCGGGGTCGTGGCGCAGGGCGGTTTCCAGCGAATCGGCCGCATCCTGAGCGCGCCCGAGGCGAGCCAGGCAACGGCCCCGCAGCCCCAGGCAATCAACATGCTCGGGGTCGTAGGCCAGGCCTAGCTCGGCGGAGCGCAGGGCACCTTCCCACTGGCCGCGCTGAAACCGGATCAGGCCCAGGGTGTGGTGGTAATTTGGGTCGGTTGGGTCGAGGGCCAGGGCTTGCTCAATGGCCGTCAGCGCTTCCGGTAGGCGCTGCTGGCGCTGGTGAGCCAAACTCAGCAGGTAGTAGGCAAAGTCGAACTCGGGAGCCAGGCCAATGGCTGTTTCAATGTGTTCTTGCCCCTCCGGCAGTCGTCCCAAATCTAGCAAGGCCATGCCGAGCCAAGCGTGGGCCAGGGCATCATTGGGCTCCTGGTGCAGAATGCGGCGCAGCTCCTGCTCAGCCTGGGCCGCCCGGCCCTGGCGCAGTAGCAGTAAAATCCGGTCGGGCCAGTTGGCTTGTTCCATGGGAAGAGTAGGGAGCGTCGGGAGTAATAAAAATGAGAAACGTTATTTGGGCAGAGAGGAAGAAGCTTTTCTCCGCTGGCGGAACACGTTGACGCCTACGCTAACGGCCAGCAGTCCCAGCAGAACCAGGATAACCTCATCCGATACGGTATTAAGCCACAGCCGTAATGCCACAATCAGCCCTAGCCCAAGTAGTCCTACTCCCACCTCCACAGCCACCCGGCCAATAGTTGCCTGGCGCGAGTGCTGCCGCAGCCGCTGTACGTCAGGATGCAGACGCCACTGCAGGGTGGCATAAAGCATAACCAGGAGCAAGGGTAGGCAAAACAGGGCCATCAGCGGTACCATGACCAGATACAGCTGCAGAAACGCGCGCAGCTGGCCCTTTTTCAGGTCTTGCTGCACCGCTTCCGACCACGCATCAAGGCGCAGCAGCTGCCGTTTCAGCCAAAAGCTTTCCTTCGCCAGTTGCTCCAAGCCGTGGTGGGCAGCTGGCTCATGGGGCGCAAGCTGCCATAACTCCAGAAAATACCGGCGCGCTTCATCTGGCTTCCGCTGCCGCTGAGCTTCCTGGCCTAGTTGTGCTAGTAGCGGCAGTAGCTTCCGCTGAGTGCGTTCATTGGTAGGATTCAAGCGAATGGCTTCGCGAAAATGGCCCTCTGCTACCTTTAATTGGTGGGTCCGAAGCGCCTCCTCGCCGAGCTGTGCGTGAGCTACTGCTAGGTTAGGATGCCAGCGCACTAGTTGCTGTAACGTAACAACGGCTAATTCATAACGACCCAGGTCTTTGAGCGCCCGGATGCGTTGGTAGAGGCATTCAACGTGGCCCGGATCTAGGAATAAGCCTTGGGCAGTTGTTTCAAGCGCCGCTTCTGGGTGCTGCCTTGCATTCAGAATAACTGCCTTGTACCCTAAATAGGTGGCATTGCGGGCATTAAGCCGCAGTGCTTCCTCAATAGCCCGCAAGGCTTCGAATGGTTGCTCGTTACGCAGCAACCAGACGCTGTGGAAGTAATGCGCGTCGGGTTGTTGCGGGTCAAGCGCAATAGCCTCCCGAATAGCGGCCAGGGCCTCCACGTTGCGGTTACGCTGGTTGAGTAGCACTAGGCCCAACAACTCATGCGCGGCAGCTTCCTGGGGGTTGATAGCCAGCCGGTGCCGCAAGAGTTGCTCCGCTTGCTCCGGCCGGCGCACGGCTAGTAGGTGCTGTACGGTTTCCTGCCACCGGGTTTGCTCGGCGTGCTTCATGGCTTTCTGGTCCTGCAGCTATGCCGAGGGCTTTTTGATGCCCAAATACACCAGAATGTCGTCATAAATGCCACCTTCGTTGGAGTACAGCGCGTAGTTTTTGGCCGTGGCAAACCACTCGCGGGTGCTGGGCTTCACTTTGCCGGCTGCCTCAGCTAAGGTTGCGTGCTCCAGGGGTAGGGGCTTGCCGGCCTTCATCGATTCGCGCAGGCGGGTTTCAATGGCTACGTCTACTACGGCCTGCAAGTCGGCGCCGGAAAAGCCAGCGGTTTGGCCCGCCAGCTTGCGCAGGTTTATGGATGGCGCTACCGGCTTACCCTGCAACAATACGCCCAGCACAGCCTCGCGGGCCGCCTCATCGGGGGCGTAACCAGCAGAATCCGGTCGAAGCGGCCGGGGCGGCGGAAGGCAGAATCGAGGTGCCAGGGGGCGTTAGTAGCGGCCAGAATCAGGACGCCCTCATTGGAGCGGGTAGCCCCGTCCAGCTCCGAAAGAAACTGGTTGATGACGGTGCGGCCCGCACTCTGGCGCAAATCGTGGCGGTTGGCGGCTAGGGCGTCCACTTCGTCGAAAAACAGCACGCACGGCGCTTGCAAGCGAGCCTGCTCAAATAGTTGGTGCAGGTTTCGCTCACTATTGCCCAGCCACATATCCAGAATGTCGTTGATACCGACGTGGATAAAGCTGGCCTGCACCTCGCCGGCCGTGGCCCGGGCCAGGTAGGTTTTGCCGCAGCCGGGCGGGCCGTACAGGAGCATACCGCCGCCGGCCGCCTTGCCGTAGGCTTTGTACAGTTCGGGAAACTGCAGCGGATGAATGATTTTCAGCCGGATTTCCTCCTTGATGCTTTCCATGCCGCCCACGTCGGCAAACGTAATTTTGGGCCGCTCCAGTCCGCTGAACAGGGTGTGCTCAATGGCACTGAAGTCGTCGTCTTCAGAGGTAGTACTGCCCAGGCCGCCCGGAAAAGTAGCGGGTGCACCGCCGTGGGCCGGCTGGGCCGTTTGGCCCCCCGCAAGCGGCTGGCTAGCTCGGCGTCTTCCAGGGTGGGGTTGTAGGTAAGGGCGGTAGCGTAGGCCTCGCGGGCTGCCGGCAGCTGGTCGGCGGCTAGTAGCAGGCGGGCGTGGAGTAGGTGGGCTCGGGCGTGCTCCGGGTGGGTGCCCAACAGCTCCTCTACTACCACAAAGGCGGCCGAGGATTTGCCTAGCTCGGCGTATGCTTCGGCCAGACCCAACTGCAACTCGGCGTCGTTGGGGCTTGGCGCAGGCCGGTGCGGTATAGTTCTTCGGCCTCGGCAAAGCGCCCGGCCTGGGTGAGCAGGCTGGCCACGTGCTTGCGCAAGGGGAGGTTATCGGGCGAGAAGGATAGGGCTTCCAGTAGCGGTTGAATAGCGGACGAGTTGGGGGTAGCGGACATAAGCAAGCGAAGTAGACGGTAGCTGCAAGCTACGCAGATTTACCGCGCGTAGCAGACGTATAGGCCTTGATTCTTGCCGAAAATCCACAGTGTTACCCACCCATTTTGCTCAGTACAAACGATACCAAAAAGCCGAGTACGGTAATAAGGCCCGTGAAATTGTGGGCTACCTCAAACGCTTCCGGAATCATGGTGTCGGCAATCATGGCCAGTACTGCCCCCGCCGACACGGCCGTGGTAGCGGCCACTACCTCCGCCGAAAAGCCGCTGAACAGGGAGTAGCCCGCCAGGGAAGCCAGGCCCGAAATAAGGGCAATGCCGGCCCAAAGGCCCAGCACGTAGGTGGGCGTGCGGCCGGCCTTACGCATGCCGGCGGCGCTGCTCAGGCCCTCAGGTAAGTTGCTCATAAAAATGGCTACCACCGCCGCCACGCTTACGCCGCCCCCGGCCAGCATGCTCAGACCAATGACGATACTTTCCGGTATGCCATCGAGCAGGGCCCCGATGGCTAGGGCCATGCCGTTATCGTCGCCGGCGCTGCTGGCTTCCTTCTGGCCCTGTTGCACGGCGGCCCGCTCCTGGCTCTGGTGCTCACCGGAGCGCTTGCGGTGTTTGGCTCCGTGGCGGGCCAGCAGCCAATTGGCCAGCGTGTATACCGCTGCGCCGCCCACAAAGCCGATGGCCGTGGAGTCGAAGCCGCCTTTTTCGTACGCCTCCGCCATCAACTCGAAGGAGAGCGTAGAAATCAGGACGCCGCTGCCAAAGGCCATAACGGCGGCAATCAGGCGTTGCGGAACGTGGGCAAAGTAGCCTACGGCGGCACCCAGCAGCAGGGCGGAGCCCGATACCAGCCCCCAAAAGCCAGCTACGGCCCAGGTAGGAAAATGCATCATATAGAGGTAAAGAAAAGAGCTGAAGCAGTCGGCGCTAATGCAACGCTAGGGCTAAACTGCCCAACGCAACCTCCCTGTTGAAGGATGTGCTTGCTACCTCTCCGGGCTACTCCTTCGTAACCCGAAACCGCTCCAGTACCATGTGGAATGCTTGCGGCGAAAGGCCACCTACGTCTACTTTTTTGAAAGGCGTCGCGTGCCCACTCAGCAGCGTTAGGCTGGATTTTGCTACCCCAAACACCTCGGCCAAGTAGCTGAGCAGGCAAGCATTGGCCTTGCCATCTTGGGCGGGCGCGTTCAGCCGGACGGTCACGCTGCTGTCGGGGGCTAGTTCCAGCTGATTGCGTCGGCCACTGGGCTTGGCTTTCAGGTGAAGAACGGGCACGGCTTAGGCGGGGTCGTTGTAGGCATCGTACACATTCTAAGCCCAGAGGGCTACGGGCACAATAATCGTCCAGCCTAGTAAAAAGCCAATGGCTCCGCCCACAATCCAAATCACAATGGCTTTCAGAATTTGGCCTTTCACTAATTGGCCCAGGCCGGGAAAGAAGGCGGAAAGCAAAGCGGGCAAACCGTACGTCATTTTCATAGCAAAGCAATAAGGGTAGGCCGGTAAGATGGCAAAAAAGCAGCTAGCAGAGCGGCTACCTTCAGCCCTGCCAAAACGGTTATTCAGCCCCTGTGTTACTCCGCTACTTTTCCCACGCGGGCTTGCCCGAAGGGGCACCGCGCCAGTACCACGCACCGCCCGCAGGCTGGGGTGTGAAAGTAGCAGCACTTCTGCCCGTGAAACATCAGGGCCTCGTGGTGGTCGTATACCTGCTGGGCATCCCAGCCAAGCGGCAATAAATCCTCCAGCAAAGCATGGGCGGCAGCCTCGCCTACCTTTGGGCCAATCAATCCCAGACGCTGGGCTACCCGGTGGTGGTGGCTGTCGACGGGCATGGCGGGGCGGCGTAGGGTGCTGAACAGCAGCACGGCGGCGCTGGTTTTGCGGCCTACCCCCGGCAACTGCTCCAGCCAGGCCCGGGCTTCCGGAATTGGCATTTCAGCCAGGAACTGCAGGTCGCAGGGGCCACCGCAGCGCTGGCTTACCTCCTGCAACACTTGTTGCAGGCGCGGGGCCTTCTGCTCGGGCCAGGTACACGGGCTGATGGCAGCTTCCACCTCGGCGGTAGGGGCCTCGCGCACTTGGTCCACGTCGGGAAGCGGGCCCGCAGCTGCTGGTAGGCGCGGTGCGAGTCTTGGTTACGGGTGCGGTGGGAAAGCATGGAGCTAATAAGCTCACTGAGCGGATCTTTGGAACTGAAGAACGGGAAAGGAGCCCCGTATTCAGCGCAGAGGCGTTCGTGCGCCCACAACGCCAGCTCCCGGCGGGCAGCCAGGCTAGGGTCGGGAGCGGGAGGTAGGAGGGAAGCAGTCACGCTTACGCCTACGCAACTTGCCGCTGCCGAGGTTGAGTTGGCCCACGAAAAAGCCCCGACCAGACCGGTCAGGGCTTTGTATGAGAGCAGCCAAGCAAAAGGCTATTGCCCGCGGTTGTAGAGTAGAATGGCCTGCTTGATGTTGTTCTGCTGCTTACCGCCAATAACCAGCGGCACAATGGCCAGGGGAATAGCGGCGTACATCAGGGGCGAGACGGAAAAGCTATTGTTACCACTGAAGCTGGACAGCACCCCGGCCAGCAGCAGGCCCCCGGCACCCACGTAGCTCAGGGTAGTAAAGGTTTGGTAGCGGCGGGCGTTAGCCAGGAGCTGTTGGGCCCCGGGGCTGTCCGTGGTGGCCAGTTGCAAGTTGCGGATGCTCAGGTCCTCGATGGGGCCATTGTCCTTGCTGAAATACTCCTGGCGCACCGTGCGGTAGCCGCCATACCCCCCGTAGCCCCGTAAGGGTTGCCGTACCCGTACCGGCCGTAACCGAAGGGGCTGTAGCCGTAGGGGTTGTTCACGTACTGCTGATTGGTGATGGAGTACAGGCTGATGCGGCCTACCCGGTCGCGGCGCAGGGTACTTTCGCGCTTGGAGCGGCCCGGCAGGGTAGTGCGCACATAAAAGCCGGTTTCGTCCTCGTAGTACCGCACGTCGTTTAGCTCGAAGCGCTGCTGCCCATCTACCAGCACAAAGGTGCGCCCCAGCAGGGGCTGCTTCAGCTCCACATCGTAGCCGCGCACTACCTGGCCGCTTTTCAGGCCCACGGCATAGCGGGTGGTGTTGGCGGGTGGCAGCTGGGCTTGCGCCGGCCGCCGTCGGGCTGAGTCAGGGACGGTAGGCGGGGCGGCCAGGGCCCGGGGCGCGCGCCGGGTAGTATCGGCAGGGCTGGCAGGTACTACCGCGGCCGGGGCGGGGGGGTAGCAGGAGCGGGCGCCGGTGTGGGAGCAGGTGCGCCGGGCAGGGTGTTTAGCTCCCGCGGCGTTTGTTGGGCCAGACTGGGAGCGGCTACCGCGCAAAGTAGAAAAAGGGAGAGAGAACGAATCAGCATATAGGCTAGTAAAGCAGAGTGGTCGGGAAGAGCAGTTTCTGGGCGTGAGCAGGCCGTGAAAGGTCCGTCTCGCGCCGGGTAGTGCCCGGATTTGCCAACAGGGGAAACCCCCTGAAGGTGCCCGGCCTGCTAAGCAAACGAAATAATCCGTTTCGCCCGTATAGATCGGCTCTGGGCTGCCACGGGAAGGGAAAAGTCTTGCGCTACTACTGTTGATTCCGCCCGCTTATTTTTGGTTGCACGCCCCCAAGCAACCACTACGCTACCGCGCCTTAAGCAACCAGGCGCGGGCCGTTTCCAGGTTGCCGAAATATTCCACTGTTAGGGTGTTTTCCTCGGCCAGCGGGGCCAGGATGTTCTGCACAGAAATCTGGTTAAACATGTCCGCGGAAAGTACTACGGCCACCAGCCGATACCCCAGCGCCCGGGCCCGTGGCAGAAAGCTGTCGGCAATCCAGCGCTGGTCGGCGGGCGGAATGACGCGCATGAGCCGGGTATCGGCCAGCACCTTCCCGACCCCGTGCTGCTGGAGTAGCCGGAGCGTGGCCTCGTGCGCTTCCCGCAGGGGCTCCCCCGCCACAAAGCCCTTCCAGGTCTGGACCAGCATGGGACCGGCCGGATCAAAATAGATGTGGCAGTAAGGATTCTCAAAAGCCAGTTCCATGCGCAAGCTCAAGGGGTAGTAAAAGAAAGCTAACGCAAAAGCTTCTCCAGCAGATTCATGCTGTCTACCATATCCGGGCTGGTTTCAAAGTCCAGGGGCTTGAGAATGTAGCCGCGCACGCCCAAATGCTGGACATTCAGCCGGTCGACGTCCATGCCCGAGGTGGTTGTGACGAACACGGGAATTGCGCGTAGCTCGGGGAAATTCTGGATTTCGGCCAGAAACTCGTGGCCGTTCATCTTGGGCATGTTCAAATCCAGCAGAATCACTTCGGGCAGCGGCCGAATGGGCTCCACACCATTCGTGCCCAGCAGCAAATCCAGCGCCTCTAGCCCATTAAAGGCCGTGTAGAGCTTGTGTGGCACACTGAATTTCTCGAAAGCCTTCTGGGCCGTCATGGTATCAAAAAAGTCGTCTTCAACGAGCAGTACAGAACGCATAAGGAAGGTAATGGTAAGACGGTGAACTAGTGAGTTGGTGGATGACGGATTGAGTGAACTGTCATAGTGAGGAGGCACGCCGCCATCCTTCCTGACCAACGTGCTACCCTCTGGCATGTGACACGCCTTTACCGTCCGTGCTGGCGTAAGGGCGTGTTGGGTTAGTGAGCGTTGAGGCAAAAGAAAAGAAGCATGGCCTACACTTCACCTCGCTATAACCCCTCGCTCATTCACTCAATTACTCATTCACTTACTTGGGCCAGGTGAAGATGAAGGCGGCTCCTTTGCCTTCCTCAGACTCGATGTGAATGGTGCCTTTCTTTTCTTCGACGATTCGCTTTACGATGCTGAGCCCAATACCGGTGCTCTCGGCCGAGTTTCGGTCGCGCAAGGTCTGGAACATCAGAAACACCTTTTGGTGAAACTGGGGCGCAATGCCCGGGCCATCGTCCTGCACCCGAAACTCGTAGCACTCACCCAAGTCGCGGCAGCTGATGCGCAGCAGGCCGTCGGGGCGGTGGTGGTACTTGGCGGCATTGCCCATCAGGTTCGTGAATACCTGCTGCAGGCTCAGGCGGTCGGTAACAAAGGTGGGCAGTGGAGTAGGCGTTTCTACCCGGAAGGTAGGCGGCACAACCAGCTCCGTGATGTCCTGCACCAGCTGACCGACGGACACTTCTTCCAGCTTTTGCTCTGTGCGACCGGCGCGGGCGTAGGCCAGCAGGCCATTAATCAGGTCCTCGAGTCGGTTCAGCCGGCCCTTAATCATTTCCAAGTACTGGCGCATCTGGGGGCTGAGCTCCTGGCTGAGCTCGTCCTCAATCCATTTAACCACCGTAACAACCCCGCGCAGGGGCGCTTTCAAATCGTGGGAAGCCACGTAAGCGAACTGGTCAAGCTCCCGGTTGCGGTTTTCCAGGGCCGTGAAGCTGGTGTCTAGGGTTTGGGTCATGTGGTTGAGCGCCGTAGCCAGGTTGCCCAGGCTGTCCTGCTCCTGGTCAGATATTTTCACCGTGTAGTCGCCCTGCACTACCTTATTAGCCAACGACTCAATGATGCGGATGCGGTGCGCGACCTGCTCGTTGTTGTAGGCCAGCTCGCGCTGCAACTCCTCGTTGGCCCGCACTTCCCGCGTGATTTTGGTGAACAGCCACAGCACAATAATAGCCGCTAGCACCGCCGATACCACTATGGCGGCCGGGGTAGTGGTTTCAAAGAAATCCTGGCGGCGGCGCCGTTCCAGCAGCAGCGTTTCTTCCTCCTGGCGCACCCGCTCTAGCAGGGCCCGTACTTGCAACTGCCGGTCCCGGTCGCCGAGAATCAACTCCCGCACCGCCGCCGTGCCGGGCAGGCGCTTCGTCCAGGTAGTGAGGTAGGCAATTTCGTTTTCCGTGGCCAGCTCCAGCGTATCGAGGCGACTTTGCTGGTTGAGGTTGTCGAGGGTAAGCTGCCGCAGCAACTCGAAGTTGGTATGAATTTCGGGCAACGTCCTGCGGAAGCTGGTTAGGGCGGCCGTATCGTTAAGCAGCAGGTAGCTGCGGATGTGGCTCTGCGCGTCGCGGATGTTGGAGCGCATGTTGGCCGTGCCCTGCAGCACCTGGTAGGTATGCTCTACGCGCTGGGTGTAGTAAGCCAGCTGCTGGATACAGTACCAGGAGGCAGCGGAGGTGAGCAGCAGCACGCCCACGGCAATGATAAAGCCCAGAACAATTTTGGTATTTAGCTTAAGCCTCATAAAGACTGATTCGGCGGGGAAGGGTAGGGGCTTGCAAGGTACGGGCTCTGCCGGTACGCAGCCCGCGGTGGGTTCGGTGCGTATCTTCGCGGCGAAAGACCGGTTCCCCGGTGGGCCCAGCTTTCCGCTCGTCCTTACCCTGCACTCATGCCCGACCTGATAACCAGCCCCCAGAATCCGCGCATCAAAAACCTGCTTAAGCTCCAGCAAAAATCCTCGGAGCGGCGCGCGCAGGGGCTGACCATTATTGAAGGCCTGCGGGAGCTGACCATTGCCCACGGTGCGGGGGTAGCCGTGCCGGCGCTGTTTGTGTGCCCCGAGCTAGCCGGCGCCGGGCGGCAGCAGGAGCTGCGCACCTTGTTTGGGGCGGGGCTACGGAGTGGTTTGAGGTATCGAAGGCCGTGTTCGAGAAGGTAGCTTACCGCGAAGGTTCCGACGGAGTATTGGCCTTGGCCGTGCCCCCGCGCCTGACCCTGGAAGAGCTACCCCTGCCCGCCGCTCCCCTTTTGCTGGTGCTGGAGGCCGTGGAGAAACCTGGCAACCTGGGCGCCATTCTACGCACTGCCGACGCGGCCCAGGCTACGGCCGTTATCGTCTGCGACCCGCGTACGGACCTGTTCAACCCCAATGCCATTCGCAGCAGTATTGGCTGCTCGTTTACGGTGCCTACCATTGCCACCACCCGCGACGAGCTATTGGGCTGGTGCCGCCGCCACGGTATCCGGACCTACGCTGCGGCTCTGACTGAGCGGGCCGTGGCCTACACCACCTGCGACTTCCGGGGGCCTACCGCGCTGGTAATGGGCACCGAGGCCGATGGGCTGACTCCCGCCCTGCTGCAGGCCTGCGACCAAACCATCATTATTCCCATGCGCGGGGCCATTGACTCACTGAACGTAAGCACGGCCACAGCCATTCTTACTTTTGAGGCGGTACGGCAACGGGAGGCGTAAGGCGGCGGTTATCTTCCTCAGCTACGGCCCGTAGGTAGGGCGCGAGCAAAGCGGGCGTCACCTGCGAGGGTAGCTGCCGGCTGGCCCGGTACTGGCGAATGGTGTGGTAGAGTTGCTTGCGGTTCCAGACGGTAGCCTTCACCAGCCCAAAAGCCGATACGCCCAACAGGCTGTACGCTACCGGCGCTACCCAGGGGTCGTAGTAGTAGGAGCTGTAGTTGGGGGCCACGCCGCCCGTGCGCGGATCGGGGTTGTAGTGCTTGCCCAGCACGCTTACAATGGGTATCGGCGCGCCAGCAAACTGCATAATCTGGCGGCCGGTTTTCCACTTGGCGTAGTAGAGTCGAATAACCGCCCGGGCCGTATCGTTGAAGCCAAAGGTTTCCTCGAAACCCAGCTCCGAAAGCCGATATTCGTACTGTCCAGGTTTGTCCGTCATGGCCGCGGCCGTAGCAGCGGCATCTTGGGCCTGAGCGGCCGTCAGGCTGATTAGAAAGCTAAGGGTAGCACTAGCGAGTACACGTTGTAGCACCGGCAATTCAGTAGTAGGTATAAAAAAGTGAGTTCAGCCAGCTTCCTCGTGGACTGCTGAACCGAACTCTTCCTTCAAAAGTACCAGACTGCTTGCTGTTGTACAATATGCTCGTCAACTCAGCATGTCACCAACTGGCCAAGAAGCTGAAGTTGGGGTAGGGCCACTCTGCAAACCGTAAAAATTGGGTAGTAGGTAAGAGTAGGAAGCATGTGGATGCTGGGCTGAACCTGAGGAGGCTGCCAATAATTATTGGCCTTCCAGGTGCCAAACTAGTTCCCCGGCCCGAGCCGTAGCCATTGGGGTTAGGTGGTCATCAAACAGCCAGAAATCAGCCGTGTAGCCGGCTTCCAAGTACCCCAGTTGGTCGTCAAGGCCTAGCACGCGGGCGGGGTAGAGGGAGGCCATGCGTAGGGCCTCGGCTAAAGGAATTCCCACCTGCTCCACGCAGTTACGCACAGCCAGGGGTAGGGTAAGAGCCGAGCCCGCCAACGTGCCCTGCTCGTCCACGAAATGGTTGTCTTGCCGTCGGAACTGGTAGGCGCCCTGCTGGCTTTCCGTTACGGCATCCGTAATCAGAAACAGCCGTTCCGCCAGCAGCTTTTTGCTGATGCGCACGGCGGCAAAACTGCAGTGCACGCCATCGGCAATAATGCTGGCCTGGGCCGCTGAATCGTCGTAAATGGCGCCTACTAGGCCCGGCTCGCGCCCCTGCAGCGCCGACATAGCGTTAAACAAATGGGTTGCCGCCGCGAAGCCCCCGCGGAAACCTTCGGCTGCCTGCGAGTAGGTAGCGTTGGAGTGCCCCGCCGACAGCACCACGCCCGCCTCGCGCAGCCGCGCTACCACAGCGGGCGTGGCTACCTCGGGAGCCAGCGTCATCATTTTCAACACCCCATCGGCCACCTTAAGCAGTGTGTCAATCTCCGCTACCGAGGGCGCGTGAATAAACTCCTGCTGGTGCGCCCCTTTCTTGGCGGGGTTGATGTAGGGGCCTTCCAGGTGAATGCCCAGCAGGCCCGGCCGCTGCCGCTGAAACTCCCGGCCCGCCTCCAAAGCGGCCCGCATCATGCCGAGGGAGTTAGTTGGCATGGTGGCCAGTATGCCCGTGGTACCTTGCCGAAACGCGTGGTCCGTCAGGGCGTGCAGGGCTTCCAGACTGGGCTCTACCGAAAAAAGCTTACCGGCGGTCCCATACACCTGCAGATCCAGCAGCCCCGGCGCCACGTTCAGTCCCTTTCCATCTACAACGGGCACATCGTCGGGAGCAACTACTTCAGGGACAACGGCTTCAATACGGCCATCGGCCACGAGTAGTGCATGATGACGCAACAAGGTAAGACCGGTGTGGATAATGCAATTGCGGAGCAGATAACGCACGAAGCAGGGGAGTAATGAGGCGTGAAAGGACGCTAAGGTACGGCAGCTGGCCCGCTCAGGGTACGCACACCGACTTCTGTTGTCGTAAGCACCTGCAGAAGCGGCTTAGACCCTGCCTGCTGGTACAAGTTGCCCCGGCGGCCACCTGCGAGGCAGTTTTGTTTGTAGTGCTACCCCATTTTGCTACCCTGACCTGGGCAATGATGAGTAGGGCAGAGTGCCGCCGTTATCTTCTCGCTTATAGGGCCTAACCAGCCGTTAGCAGCAACGCCTACCAAAGGCGGGCGTATGCAGGAGGGGCCTGATAAAACTGCCCGGCGTGGGACATTGAAATCTGCTGCCAAACCTTACAACCGTACTCTTCTATGTCAGCTAGTGAACACCGAACTTTTCAAGTTTCTGGGGTAGTACAGGGCGTTTTTTACCGGCAAAGTACTTACACAGAAGCCTGCCGGCTAGGACTGACGGGCTGCGTCCGTAACAACAAGGACGGCACCGTAACCATCGAAGCCGAAGGGCCAGCCGCCGCCTTAGATGCGCTGGAAGCGTGGTGCCGACAGGGGCCGCCAGCAGCGCGGGTGGAGCAGGTAGTAGTCAGCACCGGCTCGGTGCAGGGCTATCAGGAATTTGCTATTCAACGCGGCTAGCCATGAAATACTGGGGTTTTCTGTTGTTGGCTATCTTGGCTGAAACGGCAGCTACTACGGCGCTTAAGGCCTCGGCCCAATTCACGAAGTTCTGGCCGAGCGTAGTGGTTGTGGTAGGGTATGGGGTAGCATTCTACTTTCTGAGCCTGACGTTGAAAAGCATTCCGGTGGGCGTTGCTTACGCCGTGTGGTCAGGTATTGGTGTCGTGCTGATTACTCTAGCCGGGGTAGTATTTTATAAGCAGATTCCGGATGCCCCGCCCTGTTAGGGCTCGGGCTGATTTTAGCTGGCGTTATTATAATCAACCTCTTCTCCAAAACCTCGGCGCACTAGTTGTACTACCCCTACCACATCGGGCGCCTGGCAATTTAGCGTTACTTGTCATCCGATACTGGCCAAAAGCACAAAGGCGCAGCTTGCACCGCGCCCTGCTCATTGAATTCGGTAATTGTTCCTCTATCTAGCTTTATTGTATACCACCTTTTCCAGGTTTTCTAACCGCTGCCGCAACTCCCGTACCTCGGCCTCTTGGGTGCCCTGCGTGGTCTGCACTTGGTCGTAACGGTCGGTCTGCCGGTTCATGGCATCCAGCACGGCCGTCGTCATGTTGTTGAAGGCACTCTCCATGCGCGTGAAGCCGTGGTTCATCTCTTGGCGCAGGCCACCCACTTCCTGGCGCAAGCCGCCTACTTCCTGGCGCAGACCGCCCACTTCTTGGCGCAGGCCGCCTAGTTCTTGTTCCATTCTATCCTGACGCACGGAAATCTTGTCCAACGTAATCAGGATGTCGGCTACTACTTCGGGTATGTCGCGCTTATTGCGGTTTTCAGAATCCATAGGGAGTAGATAGATAGTCAGTTAGCGAAGATACGGAACCGGCTTAGCATTCGATGAGGCCCATAAGCAAAAAGGCGCGACCCTGGGGCCGCGCCTTTTTCCGTACGTGATTCGACAAATGGCTCCCATTTTAAGCGGCGAGCCACCCGTTAGCATCCGCGAGTTTAGTCGACTTTCTTGGCTGAGCGCAGACGCTCGTTTTCGTCGAGTAGGATCTTGCGCATCCGCACCGATTTCGGGGTTACTTCCAGGTACTCATCCTTCTGGATGTATTCCATGGCTTCCTCCAGCGAGAACTGACGCTTGGGCACAATCTTCACGTTCTCATCCGAGCCCGAAGCGCGCATGTTTGTCAGTTTCTTGCCCTTCTGGATGTTGATGGTCAGGTCATTAGGACGGGTGTGCTCGCCGATAACCTGGCCAGCGTACACTTCCTCGCCCGGATCCACGAAGAACTCGCCGCGGTCCTGCATCTTGTCGATGGTGTAGGCGGTACCGGCACCGGTGTCCATCGAAATCAGCGAACCAGAGATACGGCCCGGAATCACGCCTTTGTAGGGCTCGTAGGCCGAGAAGCGGTGGTTCATGATGGCCTCACCAGCGGTGGCGGTCAGCACGTTGTTGCGCAGGCCGATCAGGCCGCGGGCCGGGATGTTGAACTCCAGGTGCTGCAGGTCGCCCTTGGGCTCCATGATGGTCAGCTCACCCTTGCGCATGGTCACCAGCTCGATAACCTTACCAGCCGTTTCCTCCGGCACGTCAACTACCAAGTGCTCAATGGGCTCCAGACGGTTGCCGTTCTCGTCTTCGCGGAACAGAACCTGGGGTTGGCCTACCTGCAACTCGAACCCTTCGCGACGCATGGTCTCGATGAGTACCGACAAGTGCAGAATGCCGCGGCCGTACACCAGGAAGGTGTCTTCACGGTCAGTTTCCTTTACGCGCAGGGCTAGGTTTTTCTCAGTTTCCTTGAACAGACGGTCGCGCAGGTGGCGCGAGGTCACGAACTTGCCTTCCTTACCGAAGAAGGGCGAGTTGTTGATGGTGAACAGCATGTTCATCGTCGGCTCATCGATGCTGATGGTAGCCAGCGCCTCGGGGTTTTCGGCGTCGGCGAGGGTGTCGCCAATGTCGAAGCCTTCGATGCCGGTTACGGCGCAGATTTCGCCGGAGCTAACCTCCGAAACCTTGTTTTTACCGAGGCCTTCGAACACCTGCAGCTCCTTGATCTTCACCTTCTTGATGGTGCCGTCGCGCTTAATCAAGCTCATGTTGGCGCCTTCCTTCAGCGTACCGCGGTGCACACGGCCGATGGCGATACGACCTACGAACGAGGAGTAGTCCAGGGAGGTAACCTGCATTTGCGGGGTGCCTTCCAGCTGGGGAGCGGGCGGAATGGAAGCCACTACAGCGTCGAGCAGCGGAATAATGCTGTCGGTTTTTTCCTTCCAGTCGGTGCTCATCCAGCCCTGCTTCGAGGAGCCGTACAGGGTCACAAAGTCCAGCTGGTCTTCGTTAGCGCCCAGGTTGAACATAAGGTCGAACACCTGCTCGTGCACCTCGTCGGGGCGGCAGTTTTCCTTGTCTACCTTGTTGACTACCACGATGGGCTTCAGGCCCAGGTCAATGGCTTTGCCCAGTACGAAGCGGGTCTGGGGCATGGCACCTTCGAAGGCGTCAACGAGCAGCAATACGCCGTCGGCCATCTTCAGTACCCGCTCCACCTCACCGCCGAAGTCGGCGTGACCAGGCGTGTCGATGATGTTGATTTTTACGTCCTTGTAACGTACGGATACGTTCTTGGAAACGATAGTAATGCCCCGCTCACGCTCCAGATCATTGTTGTCGAGGATCAGGTCGTCGAACTGCTGGTGCTCGTCGAAAAGCTTCGAGGCGTGAATGATCTTGTCCACGAGCGTAGTCTTGCCGTGGTCAACGTGCGCGATGATGGCGATATTCCGAATGTTCTGCATACAAAGGTTTTTCCGGGCGCAAAGGTACGGAATGTTTAGCGCAAAAAACTGACAGTAATTAATTGTTACTGAGAGGGGAAGAAACTGGTGGTGAGAAGACAGACAACTCCTTGGGCTGCTGAGGTTCCGCCCCGGCTTACTTCATCCGCTTGCCCCAGCCGTAAGACCGAACCGTAGGCTAGCTGCGTATGTTGTGTTGTCAGCCTGCCCACGGGGGTAGGCGGCTTGCTTATACCTCACTTTGTTTTGCCAATGCGCTCCTCCCTTTTAATTGTGCTGTTGTCCTTCCTGACGCTGAACTCGGCTTGTTCCCAGAAAAAAAGCCGCGACGCGAAAATGGACTTAGCTGACTCTTCTCGGCCCGTTACCACGGCCTCCGCAGCCGGTAAAGCCTACCCCAAACCTCGGCTCGTAACCGGCAAGCCCGATGAGTTTCCCATTCGGAAAACCGATGCACAGTGGAAGGCCCAACTCACGCCGGCCCAATACTTTATTCTGCGCCAGCAGGGTACGGAGCGGCCGTTCGTGAATAAGTATGCCAACAACCACGAGAAGGGCAACTACTACTGCGCCGCCGACCACAACCTGCTGTTCTCGTCAGAAACCAAGTTCGAATCGGGCACGGGCTGGCCGAGCTTCTGGGCCCCCGCCACCGAAAATAGCCTGAAAGTAACCGCCGATAACACCCTGGGCATGAGCCGCGACGAGTTGGTATGCGCCAAGTGCGGCGGCCACCTAGGCCACGTGTTCGACGACGGCCCTAAGCCCACCGGCCAGCGCTACTGCATGGACTCCGACGGCATGGTGTTCGAAAAGACGAAGTAAAAAATGAACCCGGGCTGGCAGTCGGCAAGACTGCAGAACGGCCGACTACCCATCCTTATATCACAAAGCTGCCGCTTCCGGTACTTTTGTAGTGGCCCGTTGGCAATCCAAGCCAGCGGGCCATTTCGTTTGTTTGGGCGCCAAGGCGGCAGCTCCGCCCAATTTCTTCTACGCATGTCAACTCAACTTTCCTCTGATTCCATTGCTGATTTGCAGCAGACTTTGGCCCCGGTCCGCGCGCAGCTTGTTGCACACGGCGTCTACCAGTCGCTGCACTCCCTAAGCGACTTGCGCGTGTTTATGCAGCACCACGTATTTGCCGTGTGGGATTTCATGTCGTTACTGAAGGCCCTGCAGCGGGAGCTGACCTGCGTGGACGTGCCGTGGGTACCGCGCGGCAACCCCGCTACCCGTCGGCTGATCAACGACATTGTATTGGAGGAAGAAACTGACGTGGACCCCGAGGGCAACCCGGCCAGCCACTTTGAGCTGTACTTGCGCTCCATGCGTGAATGTGGCGCCGATATGGCCCCAATTGAACGGCTGCTGGCGGCGTTGGCCCAGGGAGCTTCCGTGGCGGCGGCCCTAGAGCAGGCTCAGGCGCCCTCTTCGGTTCGGGAGTTTGTGCTGGACACTTTCCGCATTATCAGTTCGGGCCAGCCTCACGCGGTGGCGGCCGCCTTCACGTTTGGCCGCGAGGATGTAATTCCGGATATGTTCCGTCATCTCGTGCACGATTTGCGCCAGCGCTTCCCCGGTCAGCTCGATACCTTCACCTACTACCTCGACCGTCATATTCAGCTTGACGAGGAAGTGCACACTCCACTGGCCCAACAGATGGTGCGCGAGCTGTGCGGTGATGATGCCCAACGCTGGCAGGAGGCTGCCACGGTGGCTACGCGCTGTATGCAGGCCCGCGTGGCCCTCTGGAACGGAATTCAGGCCGACTTGGCGGCAACTCAGGGGTAGCGGGTCAACTTCCCGGCCGCTAGTTCGTTAGCAAAGAAGCCCACCTATGCCAGGCGGGCTTCTTTGCTTTTTGTTATGAACCTGTCTGCCTCCAGCCGCTATTTACTACCCCTGCTAACCCTGCTGATGGCTTGCACTGCCTCCCAGGAAACTACCGGTGAGGAAAGCGCCGTGCAACGGCCACCTACCCGCATTGTAACCGATGCCGACCGCCAAGCTGCCTACAACAGCAATGCCGGTTACGGTGGCTCCGTCCCCGATGCTACTCCCGGCCGCGTAGCCATTCGGGAGCAGGCCAGTGGCATCAATTCGCGCAAGCGCCCCGAAAGCCTGAACACCAACGACAACAACACAACCCCGCCGGAAACCCGTCTGCGCCGCCTCAACGGCGCCCCAGCCGACACTCTGCGCCTGCCCCGGCAGTGAGCCGGAAAGAGGCTACTACACGCCAGTACACCAAAAAGGCCCTGCAACTTCAGTTTAGTTGCAGGGCCTTTTCGGTGTAGAAATCAGATTTTTACAGGCTTACTCCATCAGAATTCGTGTCGGAGTCTGGGGCGGGGGTAGCATTAGGCGCGTTTTTTTTCACGGCAGGGCGCGAGCGGGTCGGCGCTGGTCGTACGGCCGCTATTTTGGTGTTGGGTCGGGCCGTAGCGGCTTGGGTAGTTGAGCCGTTAGCTGCTACCGCTCCGTTAGGCCGTGCGCGTGGTGCGGCGGGGCGGGCCCCAGCCCCTGATGAAGGGGTAGCAGCAGGGGTGGACTCCGACGTGAGTGAATCCGAGAAAGTGGAAACGCTGTCGGAAGCGGCGAGCGTACCGCCCTCATGATGACGAACGATGGTGTGCAAGGCTTGCTCAAATAGCTGCTCCATGTCTACATCCAGCCGGCGGGTAGCATCCTGAACTACCTCCTTAAGCTTGGCTTTCGTTTCCTTGCGAATCCGTTTTACTACCTCGTCAATGCGGCTGTCAAGCTGCTTCTGAAGTTGCTTGGCGGCAATTTTGAGTGCTTTCTTCTGAGTCGCCTTTTTACTGGGGCGCGCATCAGTAATAACCGAAGTAGCCGACTTAGCAGCTTTGGCCGCCTTGCGTTGTGCTTTTTCGGTGGGGTCTTTTTCCTTTTTAGCCTTTTTGGCGGGCTGTTCCTGATCGGAGTTTTTCATGACTGCAGAAATGAGGAGAGAAGTGCTAGCTCAAATACGGTGGAACGCTACAGTAGGTAGCCTAAATATAGAAGGATTTATAGCCTGACTTGTTTGTTGAAAAGAGAAGCTCGTAGCTATTTCCATAGATGACCCCGAATTTTGCGGCTGCATAAGCCGCTCACCTGATGTAAACGGCCGCATTCTGACGCCCACGGAATCACGCTGCCGCAGCATCTTTCCTCATTTTACTTGTTCCTTTGCACTCCCCTTGTCCGGTAGGTACTACCGGGCGCTTCCTGAAAAATAGTTTTTGCTCGATATGCCCTCTGCTCCCCAACGCTACACCGTTACGGCCGCGCTGCCCTACGCCAATGGTCCGGTACACATCGGCCACCTGGCTGGCGTGTACATTCCGGCCGACATTTATGCCCGCTACCTACGCGCTCAGCAGCGCGACGTAAAATTCATTTGCGGCTCTGATGAGCACGGCGTACCGATTACTATTCGGGCTCAGAAGGAAGGCGTCACACCCCAGCAGGTAGTGGATAAGTACCACGCCATCATCCGCGACTCGTTCCGGGACTTTGGTATTTCCTTCGATATTTACTCCCGCACTTCCTCCCAAACGCACGCCGAGGTAGCCAGCGGTTTTTTTAAGAAGCTCTACGAGGAAGGCAAGTTCATTGAGCAGACCTCGCAGCAGTACTATGATGAAAAGGCCGACCAGTTCCTGGCTGACCGCTACATCGTGGGCACCTGCCCGAACTGCGGTAACGACAACGCCTACGGTGACCAGTGCGAGAAGTGCGGCACTTCGCTCAGCCCCACCGAACTGATCAACCCACGCTCCATGCTCTCGGGCAACCAGCCCGTGCTGCGCGAAACCAAGCACTGGTACCTGCCCCTGGACCAGTACGAGCCCTGGCTGCGCGAGTGGATAGTGGAAGGTCACAAGCAGGACTGGAAAACCAATGTGTACGGCCAGTGTAAATCCTGGATTGACCAGGGCTTGCAGCCCCGCGCCGTTACCCGTGACCTGGACTGGGGCGTACCCGTGCCAGTAGAAGGGGCGGAAGGCAAGGTGCTTTACGTGTGGTTTGATGCGCCCATCGGCTACATTTCCGCCACCAAAGACCTACTACCCGACACCTGGGAAACCTATTGGAAGGACCAAGGCACGCAGCTAGTGCACTTTATCGGTAAGGATAACATCGTATTCCACTGCATCATCTTCCCGGCGATGCTCAAGGCCCACGGCGACTATATTCTACCCACCAACGTGCCCGCCAATGAGTTTCTGAACCTGGAAGGCGACAAAATCAGCACGAGCCGCAACTGGGCCGTGTGGCTGCATGAGTACTTGCAGGATTTCCCCGGCCAGGCCGATGTGCTACGCTACGTGCTCTGCGCCAACGCCCCCGAAAACAAGGACAACGACTTCACCTGGAAGGACTTTCAGGCCCGCAACAACAACGAACTGGTGGCTAACCTGGGCAACTTCGTGAACCGGGCCGTGGTGCTGACGCACAAGTTCTTTGAGGGCAAAGTGCCCGCCGCCGTGGGCTTTACTACCGAAGACGAGGAAGTGCTGCGCCAGCTCCAGGAGTTTCCGCAACGCATCGGGGAGCTGATCGACAACTACCGTTTCCGCGACGCCCTGAACGAGCTGATGAACCTGACGCGCCTGGGCAATAAGTACCTCGCCGATATGGAGCCCTGGAAGCTCATCAAGTCGGATGAGGCGCGCACGGGTACGGTGCTGCATGTCGCTCTGCAATTGGCCGCTAGCCTCGTAACATTGCTAGAGCCCTTCCTACCCACAGCCGCTAGTCGCCTGGGCATCATGCTCAACATCGAAAAAGGTACTTGGCAGCAAGCTGGCCGCCCCGATAACCTAACTGCTGGTCATCAGCTAGCGGAGGCTACTTTGCTGTTCACCAAAATCGAAGACGCTACCGTAGAAGCCCAGGTGCAAAAGCTGCTAGATACCAAGAAAGCCAACGAGCTAGCCGCTGCCGTTTCGGCCCCGGCCAAGGAGGACATCAGCTTCGAGCAGTTCCAGACCATGGACCTGCGCGTGGGCACCATCGTAACCGCGGAGAAAGTCGCTAAAACCAAGAAGCTGCTCAAGCTCAGCGTTGATCTAGGCTTTGAAGAGCCCCGCACCATCGTGTCGGGCATTGCCGAACACTTCCTGCCCGAAGCCCTGGTAGGCCAGCAGGTACAAGTGCTGCTCAACTTGGCTCCCCGCGAAATCAAGGGCATCCAAAGCCAAGGCATGCTCCTAATGGCCGAAAACGCCGACGGTTCTTTAAGCCTGATGCAGCCGAGCAGTCACGTACGCCCCGGCTCCGGCGTGGCATAGTTCTACTGTTTAAGCTTATAAAAAAGCCGGTCGCCAAGGTATTCAACTTGGCGACCGGCTTTTTTATAAACGGATTGGGTTACGATACTTGACTATGTTCTATTAAAACAGATCAAACACCATCTTATTGTTATTGGCTACAATGGAAGCAGGGTCGTTTTTGATTGCTATGATCTTAGCAATCCTTTTATACTTGATTTTACCAATAGCGATAATATGGGGTGGTGTCAAACTATTGCGTTCTAACAACGAACAAAGGCACCAATTGATAACCAGATTCCTTGGTGTTGTGCTGTTATTACTGCTGTTATTCTACGTGGTGGTAGGGGGAGTGAAAGTGATTAATTTTCTGTCTTAACCCTACTCATTTAACATTCACCACATTCATGGCCCGCTCCAGGCCTACCGTACCGAACAGCAGCACTGCTTCGGCGGCTTTTTCCAGACGGCCTTCGATGTCAATTTGCTCATCCGCGGAGAAGGGGCTGAGCACGTAGTCTACCTGCCGGCCCTTGCTGAAACTGGAGTCAATACCGAAGCGCAGGCGGGCGTACTCGTCGGTGCCTAGTGTTTCCTGAATGTGCTTGAGGCCGTTCTGCCCGCCCGCGGAGCCTTTGCCTTTCAACCGGAGCTTGCCGAAGGGTAAGGCCAAGTCGTCGGTTACTACCACCATCTGCTCCTTGGTCAGCTTGAGGACACTAAGCCAGTGCGCGGCCGCTTTCCCGCTGAGGTTCATGTAGGTAGTGGGCTTTACCAGCACGAAGGTGTGGCCCTTGTGCTTGATTTCGGTGGTAAAGGCATGACGCCCCAACGCCCACGGCGCGGCCTCGTGCTTGCGGGCCAGGTAGTCGCCCACCATAAACCCTACATTGTGGCGGGTGTCGGCGTATTCCGGCCCGATGTTGCCCAGGCACAGCACAAGAAACTTGCTCACGGATTGTCGCGGATTAAAAGTCGAATTCACACAAATTCTGGGGCCGAAATATATTCAGCCCCGCTGTTCGAGCCGCACTAAACACGGTAGGTCGGCTCACAAAAAAAGCCGTCCTGCCAGCAGGACGGCTTTTCGGTGGACGGTATTACTCAGCACGAAATCCGTGTAATCCGAGAAATCCGTCTGAATCCGTGATTTATTTGTCAGCCTGCAGGGTGCCTTTCAGAGCACGCGGGATGGTTACAGTAGCAATGGGAGCCAGCGGGTTGGTCAGGATGGAATAGCCCTTGGGCTCAACCTTGTTCACCTTGATGGATTTGCCCAAGCCCAGGTCTGAAATGTCAACCTCCACGTAGTCGGGCAGGTTTTCGGGCGAAGCCTTCACGCGGATTTTGCGCAGCTTGCTTACCAGCTTACCACCAGCTAGTACGCCCGGCGATACGCCAACGTACTTCACGGGAACGTCCATTTTCACTTCTTTGCCTTCCTGCAGCTCCAGGAAGTCAACGTGCAGCAGCATCTCGTTCACGGGGTGGAACTGCGAGTCCTGCACGATGGCGCGACGGATGTCACCTTCGATGTTCAGCTCTACGATGTGCACTTCGGGGGTGTACAGCAGTTCGCGGAACAGGATGGCCGGGGCCGAAAAATGCACTTGGTCACCAGCGCCGTACAGTACGCACGGTACGTAGGACTCCAGGCGCAGGGCCTTGGCATCCTTCTTACCGAGATTCGCTCTTTTAAACCCTACAATCTCGAGGCTTTTCATAAAACGTGTTCTTTTGAAGAAAAAACGCTTACCCACAGCAGGTAAACGGGCCGCAAAGATAAGATGTTATCATAGATTTTCTACTTGCCTTACACCAATAAAAGTGAAAGAGCGGACCGGCAACTGTTGTTAACTTACCAGTTAGACCATATCACCAAGCCGATTATTGACCAGTAGAAGGCGCCACAAATCGCGGCAAGAATAAGTAGCCGTCGGGCCAGTTCCCGCAGAGAAGTGACTGCACTCAGCCAACGCAAGGCCAGGAACCCGGCTACTGCCAGAATAGCCAGGATAAAGGGGTAGAAGAGGATAAGAGGCGACACACCATATAGTAATACCATATAATCAGGAATAACGAAACAGACTTTGGCTTTTACACAAACAGCGAGCTGATGGATTCGTGAGTTACGACATTACGAATGGCTTGCGCAAACAGACCCGCCACGGAAATCACCTTAATTTTAGGATTCTCTTCCTTTAGAGGCATTGTGTCGGTAATCACGAGCTCTTCCAAAACGGAATTGCGAATTCGCTCGTGGGCTGGGCCACTGAGTACGCCGTGGGTAATAACGGCGCGTACTGACTTGGCGCCCCGCTCCATGAGCAACTCGGCCGCTTTGCAGATGGTACCCGCCGTGTCCACAATGTCATCCACGAGCACTACGTTCATGCCGGCCACGTCGCCGATAACCTGCATGGAAGCTATTTCATTGGCTCGCAGGCGCATCTTGTCACAGACGACAATTTCGGCCCCAAACTTCTTGGCAAAAGCCCGCGTGCGTACTACCCCGCCTACATCGGGCGAGGCAAAAATGAGGTTGTCGAGGTTCAAAGACTGGATATAAGGTGCCGTGACGGTAGCCCCATCCAGATGATCCACGGGAATATCGAAGAAGCCCTGAATTTGGCCGGCGTGCAAGTCGCAGGTCATCATGCGGTCAGCGCCCACGCTCTGAATCATGTTAGCTACCACTTTCGCGCCAATGCTCACGCGCGGCTTGTCTTTGCGGTCCTGGCGGGCGTAGCCCATATAGGGCATCACGATGTTGACTTTATAGGCCGAAGCTCGCTTGGCCGCATCCACCATTAAGGCCAACTCCATCAGGTTTTCGGCGGGCGGGTTAGTGCTCTGAATCAGGAATACGGCACAGCCCCGGATGCTTTCGTTGAAGCTGGGGCCCAGCTCCGTATCGGCGAAGCGCTGAATGCTCAGGTCGCCGAGGGGAGTGCCGTAAGCGGCTGCAATCTGTTCGCCCAGTTCTCGGGAAGCATTACCCGCAAAAATCTTTACCTGCTGTGACATGACGGAAAGGGAAGAGGGGGAAAATAGAAAAAGCGAAAGGCGCTGACTCTTCCGATGCAGGAAGAATCAGCGCCTTTCGCGTTGGGGTTGTCGGTTGTCCGACCAGGGCTCGAACCTGGACTTTCTTGAATCAAAATCAAGCGTGTTGCCAGTTACACCATCGGACAATTTCCAAGCAGTAACCGGTGTGGGTGTGCCGTTTGGTTGTGCAAATGTACAGCAGCTTTTATTCAAGGCAAATTTCTGGGAGAAAATTTTTCTTTCAAGTAGCCCTCTGATTCGGCAAGGGCAGAGTTTTTTGGCTGATTTTCAGGTATTCAGAGCCGGAAAAAAAAGTTGGCGAAGCTGGGTTTTAACCCGCTTTGGCAATGCCGGGATTAAGCTGTACTTTTGCGTCCTGAAACGTTGCACCCATCCCCATATACAAAACGCAATGGCGAATACCGGCAAAATCACCCAGGTTATCGGTCCCGTCGTGGACGTAAGCTTCGCGGGTGAA
Organism: Hymenobacter sp. 5516J-16; assembly: GCF_022919335.1. Lineage (NCBI taxonomy): Bacteria > Pseudomonadati > Bacteroidota > Cytophagia > Cytophagales > Hymenobacteraceae > Hymenobacter > Hymenobacter sp. 5516J-16. Next base: position 3,210,522 of record NZ_CP095058.1, read on the forward strand.
AGCTCCAAGCTTCCCAACATCCTCGACGCCCTCGAAGTGACAAAAGACAATGGCCAGGTAGTTATCCTGGAGTGTCAGCAACACCTGGGCGAAGACCGTGTGCGCACCATCGCCATGGACTCGACCGAGGGCCTGACCCGCGGCGCAGTAGTTCGTGACCTCGGCTCGCCCATCACCATGCCCACCGGCGAAGGTGTGCGCGGCCGTCTGTTTAACGTGATTGGTCATGCCATCGACGGCATCGAGCAGCCCCAGAGCGAGGGTGGCCTGTCCATCCACCGCAATGCCCCGGCTTTCGAAGACCTGGCTACTTCCTCGGAAGTACTGTTCACGGGTATCAAAGTAATTGACTTGCTCGAGCCGTATGTAAAGGGCGGCAAAATTGGTTTGTTCGGGGGTGCCGGCGTAGGCAAAACCGTACTCATCATGGAGTTGGTAAACAACATTGCCAAGGCCTACGGTGGTCTGTCGGTGTTTGCTGGCGTGGGTGAGCGTACCCGCGAAGGCAATGACCTACTGCGCGAATTCTTGGAGTCGGACGTAATTAAGTACGGCGAAGGCTTCAAGCACTCGATGGAAGAAGGTGGCTGGGACCTCACGAAAGTGGACGCCGAAGCCCTGAAAGACTCGAAGGCTACCCTCGTGTTCGGCCAGATGAATGAACCCCCCGGAGCCCGGGCCCGCGTAGCCCTCTCGGGCCTGACGGTAGCTGAAAGCTTCCGCGACGGTGATGGCACCGGTGCTGGCCGCGACATCCTGTTCTTCATCGACAACATTTTCCGCTTTACCCAGGCGGGTTCGGAAGTATCGGCTCTGCTGGGCCGGATGCCTTCGGCCGTAGGGTACCAGCCCACGCTGGCTACCGAAATGGGTGCCATGCAGGAGCGCATTACCTCTACCAAGCGCGGTTCCATCACGTCGGTGCAGGCAGTATATGTGCCAGCCGATGACTTGACTGACCCGGCTCCGGCAACTACGTTTGCTCACTTGGACGCTACCACCGTACTGTCGCGTAAGATTGCCGAGCTGGGCATCTACCCCGCAGTAGACCCGCTGGACTCGACCTCGCGCATTCTGTCGGTAGAGGTACTAGGCCAGGAGCATTACGGTACCGCCCAGCGCGTAAAGGAGATTTTGCAGCGCTACAAAGAACTGCAGGACATCATCGCCATCCTGGGTATGGACGAACTCTCCGAAGAAGACAAGCTGACGGTAACCCGCGCCCGCCGCGTGCAGCGCTTCCTGTCGCAGCCCTTCCACGTAGCTGAGCAGTTCACCGGCCTGAAAGGTGTGCTGGTTGACATCAAAGACACCATCAAAGGCTTCAACGAAATCATCGACGGCAAGTACGACCACTTGCCCGAGGCGGCTTTCAACCTAGTTGGCACCATTGAGGATGCCGTGGTGAAAGGCGAGAAGCTGATGTCGGAAGCCAAGTAGAATTATCAATTAAGAATTAAAAATGAAGAATGAAGAACGGATGGTCGAACGAGCTTTAACTGTCAATTCTTCATTCTTCATTTTTAATTTATAATTCCAAAAAGATGCATCTGGAAATCATCACGCCGGACCGGAAAGTGTTTGAAGGCGAGGTTACGTCGGCCCGGTTTCCGGGTGCCGATGGCCTGTTTGAGGTTCTTAACAACCACGCCCCGCTTATTTCAGCCTTGCAGCCTGGCGACATCGTGCTGAATGGTGGCGCTACTACTTTTCGCATTGAAGGCGGGGTAGTCGAAGTGCTGCGCAACAACGTAATTGTGCTGGCTGAAGGTGCTTCGGCATAACGCTGGCAAACTCCTCTAGAAAAAGCCTTTCCTTTGCCGGAAAGGCTTTTTCTTTTTCAAGTACATCCCTTCCCACCTCCTTTTCTCTACGGCCCACCCAGCCTGTTCCGTTCATGCACATCCACCCCAAAATCACCCCGATTTACCAAACTTCCGTGTTCAAGTTCGAAGACCTAAACGAGCTGGAACAGTACTTTGGGGAGCCAGGCAGCCGGTACATGTACTCGCGCAACGGCAACCCCAACTCCGATGAGCTAGCGGAGGCAGTAAACCAGTGGGAGGGTGGAGCCGGGGCCATTGCTACTGGTTCCGGAATGGCCGCCATTTTCGCCGCCTTAGCCGCGTGCTGCCAGACGGGCGACCATGTGCTGTGTGCCGCCGACATTTACGGGGGCTCCTCGTCGCTGCTGAATCAGGAACTGAGCCGCATGGGCATTACTGTGACGTATGTGCCGTTTGAGCAGCTGTATGAGTTGGAGCAATTCGTGCAGCCTACTACGCGGGTGGTGTTGGCCGAAACCATCAGCAACCCGCTACTGCGGGTAGCAGACTTGCAGCGGCTTGCTACTGAGTGTCATCAGCACGGGCTGAAGCTGGTAGTTGACAACACCTTTGCCTCTCCGGTGCTGACTCGCCCCTTGGCCCTGGGCGCCGACTTAGTGATGCACAGTGTGACTAAATACATAGCCGGCCACTCCGACGTAACCGCTGGGGTAGTGGTAGCCACTGACCCCGAGCTGGCCGCGCGGCTAAAGCAGATCAGCATACTTTACGGCTTGACCCTAAGCCCAATGGAAAGCTGGCTGGCCGTACGGGGACTGAAAACCCTACGCCTGCGTATGCGTGAGCACAGTCACAATGCCCTCGCCCTTGCTCAGTTCTTACAAGAGCAGCCAGCTGTGCGGGCCGTGTACTACCCCGGGTTGCCTGACCACCCACAGCATGGCCTGGCCCAGGCTCAGGGTAGCGGATTGTTTGGGGGCATGCTCTCCATCCTGCTAGCCGATGAGACTGAGGTAGTAAACCGCTTCATGCACCGGAGCCAGCGCTTCCCCTTTGCGCCTTCCTTGGCGGGAGTCGACTCGTCCATGTCCTACCCCCTGGGTACCTCGCACCGCTACCTGACGCCGGAACAGCAGCAGCAACTACGCATCAGCACGGGGCTGATACGGCTGTCAGTAGGTATAGAGCCGGTAGAGGAATTGCTGGCTGATTTGGCACAAGCCCTTCGGTAGGGTATAAATAGTTAAAAAGGAGGTAGCCTAGCGAGCTGCTAGAATCAAAATCTCAGGAAAAGGCCCGCGCAAGGCTAATGCGGGCCTTTTCCTGAGATTTTGTTTTATACTACTCCACTCAGCTTTTGTGCGTTAAATACTGGTTATTGAACTTTATATACCATTTGGGCTGGTCTAACTAGCTTCGAAGAGGGTCCGAATGGCAGAATTTACCCGTTGTAAATCAGTATCTGTCATGGCGGAGCCGGAAGGCAGGCACAGCCCCCGCGCGAACAGGTCAGCGCTGATACTTCCGCCGAAAACTGGGGTAGCCACAAAAAGCGGCTGCTGGTGCAGGGGCTTCCAAAGCGGGCGGCTTTCGATGTTGTGCATTTCCAGGTGCAGGCGCAGTTGTTCGGGCGTGACGCTGGTTTCCTCGGGGTCGAATAGCAGGGTAGTAAGCCAGCGGTTGGAGCGGCCGCCAGCGGGTTCAGTCGGCCCGAAACGTAGGCCTGGGATATTGGCTAAGTGCTTTTGATACCAGGCGAAAATCTCGCGGCGCTTTTTTACTCGGTCTTCCAGCAACTCCATTTGCCCCGGCCGATGCCCGCGAGCAAGTTGCTAAGGCGGTAGTTATACCCGAGCTCCGAGTGCTGGTAATAGGGGGCCACATCTTTGGCTTGCGTGGCCCAAAAGCGGGTTTTGCGGGCCCAATCTGAGTTATTGGTGACTAAGGCACCGCCACCACTGGTCGTCAGAATCTTATTGCCATTGAAGGAGAAAACGCCTACCTGCCCGAAAGTACCCAAAGGCTGCCCCTCGTAGCGGGAGCCCAGGGCTTCGGCAGCATCCTCCAGAACGGGCACTTCAAATTCAGCGGCTATGGCCAGCACCTCGCGCAGCCGGGCCGGCATACCGTAGAGGTGCACCAGGATAAGGGCCTTGGGCCGACGGTTCTGGCGACGTAGTTCTTCTAATGCTTCCCGCAGCCGCTGGGGGCAGATATTCCAGGTTTCGGCTTCGCTGTCGATGAAAACGGGCGTGGCACCCAGGTACAGAATAGGGTTGGCCGTGGCCACGAACGTAAAGGACGGGCAGAGCACCTCGTCGCCAGGGCCTACGCCCAGCAGCCGCAAGCCCAGGTGGATAGCGGCCGTGCCGGAGGTTAGGGCTACGCAGTGCTGGGCCCCGGTAAACTCGCAGATGTCGCGCTCAAACCCATCTAGGTTGGGGCCCGCGGGAGCCACCCAATTATCCTCTATTGCCTTATGCAGGTAGTTAAGCTCATGACGGCCGAGGTGGGGAGGAGAGAGGAATAATCGGTCGTAATCCTGACTGCGCATAAGGAAAGAAGGAAAAGCGGCCGCTGGCAAAGCAGCCAAAACTCGCTAGCGCAAAAGAACGGTTAAAAAACCGGACCAGACATGATGCCTAGCATGAACGGCAACTATTCATGCCGCTTGATTACCTGGGCCGGCACCCCTACGGCCGTGCAATTCTCGGGAACATCGCGCACGGCCACTGCTCCGGCTCCTATAATGGCGTTAGCTCCCACTCGCACTTGGTTAATGACTGTAGCATTGGTGCCCAAGTACACGCCCGTTTCCAGGTACGCTTCTCCGCCCACATTGGCGTGGGGCATCAAGGAGCAGAAGTCTTCCAGCACGGCATCGTGCCCCACGGTGCAGCCCAGGTTGAGCAGCACGTGCCGGCCCAGCACAATGTCGCAGGTCAGGATGCAGCCCTGGCTGATGATGCTGCCGGCCCCGATCTGCACCCGTTGCTCCGGCTGCAGCGCCACACCAGGATGGACGAGGATCGGAAACGTGAGTGTTGGCGAGGTGAGCCGGGCTACCACAGCGGCCCGGCTGCGGCTATTACCCACGGCCACGACTACGTGTAGGGGCTCGAACTCCGCATTCAGGGCCGCAATGGTTCCGAGGTAGGGTAGCCCGTGCACCGCAGGGGTAGCGGGGGCGCGGTCATCATAGAAACCAGTTAGCTGCCAGTGGGGGCGCACGGCGTTAATCTGCCGGGCCAGCACCACTACCTCCCGGCCCAGGCCGCCCGCGCCCACAATAGCTAAGCGCGGCAACTGGGTAGGCAACGAAGTAGGAGCGGAAGCAGCGGAAGCAGTACTCATGCGGCAGGCGGATGATCAGGAGAAACGGCAGTACCCGTAAAAGCGGTGGTAGTGGCCTGGCCGGCCGCGGTAACGCCGTGGGCACTCAGCACCCGCCGAAAAGTACGCCACAGGATGCGCATGTCAAGGCGAAACGACAAATGGTCGACGTACCAGACATCATAGGCAAACTTCTGCTCCCAGCTGATGGCATTCCGGCCATTCACCTGAGCCCATCCCGTAATGCCCGGCCGCACGGCGTGGCGGCGCGCCTGCTCTGGCGAGTACAGCGGCAGGTACTGTTCCAGCAGCGGCCGCGGGCCCACCAGACTTAGGTCGCCGCGAAGCACGTTCCAGAGCTGGGGCAGCTCATCCAGAGAGGTGGCCCGCACCCAGCGGCCCAGGCGGGGTAGGCGCGCCTCATCGGGCAGCAGCTGGCCTTGAGCATCGCGCTGCCCAGTCATGGTCTGGAGCTTGTAGAACAGAAACACGCGGCCGTGCAGCCCCGGTCGGCGCTGCCGAAACAGCCAGGCTCCCCGGTTCTGTACGGCCAGGGCGGCGGCCAGCGGCAAGAGCACGGGCACGGCCAGCAGCAACAGCGGCGCGGCCAGCAGCACGTCGAGCAGGCGCTTACCGCGGCGGGCGTACCAGGAGGAAGTTGCGGCGGCAGACATAAGGACGAAAATACGGGGAATTGTAGTGGGCGTTTGACTTCTCGCCGGCCAGGGCTTTAGCTTGCGCTATATTCCGCCTTCCCGTATGCTCGTTTTCCCCAACGCCAAGCTCAACCTGGGCCTCTACATCACCAGCCAGCGCCCCGACGGGTTTCGCAACCTCGAATCGGTGTTTGTGCCCCTACCCTGGACCGACGCGCTGGAAGTGCTGCCCGCCCCCGAAACTACCCTGACGCTCACCGGAATTTCTATTCCCGGTGAGCCGGCAACCAATTTGTGTTTGCGGGCCTACGAGCTGCTCCGCGCCGATTTCAACCTGGCGCCGGTACACCTGCATTTGCATAAAGTAGTGCCCATCGGGGCCGGATTGGGCGGCGGCTCTGCTGATGCCGCGTTTGCGCTGCGGGCGTTAAGTGACCTGTTTCAGTTGGGCCTACCCCCGAGGCACTGGAAAGCTACGCCCGCCGCCTGGGCTCCGACTGTGCTTTTTTCGTTCGCAATAAGCCGGTTTTTGCCTACGAAAAGGGCGACGTGTTCGAGGAAATCAGCCTGAACCTGAGCGGTACGGCCTGTAAAGTCATCTACCCCGGCCTGCACATCAGCACTGCCGAAGCCTACGCCCGCGTACAAGCCCGCACCCCACGCCACGACCTACGCGCGACCCTGGCTCAGCCCCTGGAAACCTGGCGCGCTACCGTCAGTAATGATTTTGAAGAGGCCCTGACGCCACACTACCCAGTGCTCGGTGAACTTAAGTCGGCGCTGTACGCGGCTGGCGCAGCCTACGCCAGCCTGTCGGGCTCTGGATCGGCGGTGTACGGGCTGTTTCCGGGCCTACAGGTGCCACCCACTATGCAGCTGCCAGCCGGGTACCAGGTCTGGGACGGGCAGTTGTAACAGGCACAGCGTCTGCGTGAAGAAATTTGCTCTCGTGCTGCGTTCCGCTAGTCGCCTTACCCTCTGGAAATAGTGAAGCGGTGAGTGAGTGAAGTGTCATGGCGAGGGGAACGAAGCCATCCTTTTTTCCTTTCTAGCCAACCTACCAACATGACAAGCCCTTACGTCCGTGCTGGGGGTAAGGACTTATTACGTTAGTAGGGGTAGTACACTTGCCAGGACGGATGGCGGCGTCGGGCTTCCTCGCCAGAACATTGCACCGCTGCACTCATTCACCAACTCACCGCCTACCCTACCAGCACGTCGGCGGCTTCTTTGGGGCGAATGCGGCGGCGGTTCCACTGCTCGATGATGGGGTGAATAAGCACGCTCAGTAGAATAATGACAGTGCCCAGGTAGAATTTGGTGGAGAGCTTTTCCTGGCCGAAGCCGGGAATGCGCAGCGTGTACATGAGCACGGCCAGGATGATGCCGTACACCGGCTCCAGGTTAATGGTCAGGTTCACTACGAAGGCCGAAATGCGCTTCATCAGCTCCACGGAAGTAGAAAAGGCGTACACCGTGCACACGCCGGCCAGCACCAGCAGCCACAGCCAGTCGAAGCCCGAAAGTGCCAACTGTACGCCGCGGCCCTCCGTGAAATAACGCCCGTACAGGGGCATAAACAGGGCAATGCTCAGGCAGGCTCCGGTCATTTCGTACAAGGTCAGGCGAAGCGGCGTGTGGCGCTTTACCAGCTTGGAATTGAACACGCTGAACAACGCCGACAGTCCCGCGGAAACAATGGCCACCAGTAGGCCCGCCAACTGGTCCAGCTCGGCCTGCGACACGAGGTAGAGCCCCACCATGGTTAGCAGCCCCAGCCCTACCTCATAAAACCGCACCCGCCGCCACAGCAGCAGGGTTCCAGCAGGGAAGTCCAGAGGGCCAGCGTGGCCAGACCCGCCAGGCACACGCTCACCGACGACATGCGGGCCGCGAGGAAAAAAGTAATCCAGTGCGTGGCCACCAGCGCCCCTATACCCAGCAGGCGCAGGGCTTCGCCGGCCGGCATCCACAGGGACTGCCGCCGGGCCACAACCAATCCGGCCAGCCCCGCGGCCGCTAGCAACGTGCGCCAGAACACTAGCTCCACCGGCGGCAAGGAAATAAGCTTGCCCAGAATGGCCGTGAAGCCCCAGAGCAACACTATAAAATGCAGGCGGAGGTAGTCTTTGAGCATATCGTGAAGTGGTGAACTGGTGAGATAGTGAAAGGGTGAGTTTGACGTGCGGTTGGCGCTACCTGCGCCGATAGCGCCGACAAAACAACTCACCAGTTCACTATCTCACTATCTCACCGTTAGCGCGGAACTACCCGGTAGAGGAACAGCCCGATCAGGGTGAAAACTAAACTAGGCACCCAGGCCGCCAGCAACGGCGAGAGGGTACCTACGGCGGCCAGGTTGCGGCTCAGAATTACAAAAATGATGAACACGAAGGCCAACACGAAACCCAACGCAATTTGCCCGCCCACGCCGGCCCGGCTCTTGCGCGCACTCATAATCACCCCAATCACTGTCAGGATGAACATGGCATAGGGGTAGGCGTACCGCTCGTATTTTTCGCTGAGGTACACCTGCGTGTCGTCGGCGCCGCGGGCTATTTTCTGGTTGATGTAGCGGTTGAGTTCGGGTAGGGTCAAGGTTTCGGCCAGGCGGTAGGTGCTAGCAAAGTCCTTGGGGTAGAGGTTAAGCGTGGTGTCGCGGGCGGGCAGACTCTGCAGGGTTTCTTTGTCGCCGTTGAAGGTGCGGATTACCTGGGGCGTGAGCTTCCAGGCCCGTTTGGTGGAGTCCCAGGTGATGGCTTCGGCCGTCATGCGGCGCTTGAGCAGCGTGCCTTCAATGGTTTCCAGCGCAAACTTGTAGCCCACGTTGTTCACGTTGTCGTAGCTCTCCATGAAGGCGTAGCTCTTCGGCCCGATTTTGATGTGCACATTGCGCGCATCAAAGCGGTAGGGATTCTTGATGTAGGCCTTCTCGAACCGTACCCGGGTTTTGTTGGCAATCGGAATCAACCAGCCCGTCATGGCCATCGTGAGGGCACCCAAAATGGCGCTGCCCATAATGTAGGGTAGCAAAAACCGCTTGAAGCTGATGCCCGAAGCCAGCATGGCCACCACCTCCGTGCGCGAGGCCAGTTGGGCCGTCACGAATACCACCGCAATAAACACCGTAATGGGGAGAGCAGGTTGGCGAAGTACGGGAACAGGTTCACGTAGTACTCCGTCAGAATCTGCCAGGCACCCAGGTCGTGCTTCAGGAAATCATCATTCTTCTCCGTGAAGTCAATCACGCAGATAACCGACACCAGCAGCACCACCGTGAAGAAAAACGCGGTGAGAAACTTCTTCAGAATGTATTTATCGAGCAGCTTCATTTATCAGTCTCCGGATTTAACGAAGATAGTTTTCGCTGCCAACGTTTATCTAAAAGGCGTAGTGCCCATAGTATACCCAACATGCTACCAGAGCCGAGAGCGTATGGTGTAGGAAGCTTAGGCATGCTTGAGTTAATCCAAACGCTACTGAACTGGCCTAGCGCCGGAAACGCATAGTAAGTACGAAAAGAGCTGGTTGGAACAAAGGCAGCATACGTAACACCTATTACGAAGCCAAGTGTTGCCGCAACAACTGTGCGTCGTGCAGGAGCGGTAAAGTAATGTGCTGGGTGAAGACTGGATATAGACTGTTTGCCTAGCCTTGTCACGTAACCTAGTAGCATCACGGTAGCAAACGTCAATAATACTACTGGCAAATAACGATAAAGAGTCAGCAGTAAAGACCAGGACCAAGTATCAAATGTGTAGTGCAGGTAAAGCACAGAAAACATGGCTTCACCTACATAGCAAATAATACTTAGGATCAGCAGGAAGCGTGCGAGAACTCTGTGTGATTGAAACATGCTGTTACAACCGCGTCATCACCTGCTTTACCATCCGGTCCTTCCACTCCCGGAAGGTGCCGGCCAGGATTTGCTGGCGGGCCTGCTTTACTAGCCAGAGGTAAAAGGTCAGGTTATGAATGGAGGCAATCTGCGGGCCCAGCATTTCCTTACTGTGAAAGAGGTGGCGCACGTAGGAGCGAGAGTAAAACGTGCTGACGTAGCCGCCCAGCTCCTCGTCAATCGGCGTGAAGTCGTCAGCCCACTTCTTGTTGGCAATGTTCATAATGCCCTGGGTAGTGAACAACATACCGTTGCGGGCGTTGCGGGTGGGCATCACGCAGTCGAACATATCCACGCCCAAGGCAATGTTTTCCAGAATGTTGGCCGGCGTGCCGACCCCCATGAGGTAGCGCGGCTTGTCCTGGGGTAGGATGTCGCAGACTAGCTCGGTCATTTCGTACATGAGCTCGGCCGGTTCGCCTACGCTCAGGCCGCCAATGGCATTGCCCTCGCGGCCCTGCTCGGCAATAAACTCCGCTGATTTCACGCGCAGGTCCTTGAAAGTGCTGCCCTGCACAATCGGAAAAAGGGTTTGGGAGTAACCGTAGTGGCCCTCGGTGCTGTCGAAGCGCGCAATACAGCGCTTCAGCCAACGATGAGTCATGTCGAGGGAGCGGGCGGCGTAGTCGTACTCGCAGGGCCAGGGCGTGCACTCGTCGAAGGCCATGGTGATGTCGGCCCCAATGGTGCGTTGAATGTCCATGACACCCTCCGGGGAAAACAGGTGCTGGCTACCATCAATGTGGGAGCGGAATTTCACGCCCTCCTCCTTGATTTTGCGCGTACCCGACAGCGAGTACACCTGGTACCCACCTGAGTCGGTCAGGATGGGCCGGTCCCAGCCGTTGAATTTGTGCAGGCCGCCGGCTTTGCTAAGTACCTCCAGGCCCGGGCGCAGGTAGAGGTGGTAGGTGTTGCCAAGGATAATTTGGGCCTGAATATCGTCTTTCAGGTCGCGCTGCTGCACGGCTTTTACGGTGCCGGCCGTGCCCACAGGCATGAAAATAGGCGTTTCAATGGCGCCGTGGTCGGTGTGTACGACGCCGGCGCGGGCTTTACTATGGGGGTCGTTGGCTACGAGGTCGAAGGTCATTCTGCGGGAAGAAGCTAGGAGCTGGAAGCCAGGAAATAGGAGTTGGAATCTAGAAGCTAGGAGTAAAATAGGTAGTCAGAACTGCGTCTGAGCTAACAACTCTATACTTCTACCTCCTGGCTTCTGGCTCCTACCTCCTGGCTTCTCTTTACAAAGGTACTCGCCCCACCCCGAATGCCTACTTTTGCAACTCGATTCACGACCTGCGCCTTGCCTTTCCATCTTTCTCCGGCCCTGTGGCTGCTGCTGGCCTGCGGGCTGATACAGCTTTTCTATGCGGCCTACTACTTTCTGCCCTTCGCCCGCCGTCCCCGGAGTCATCCACCGGCCCCGACGCGGAGCCCGTGTCCGTGCTGGTGTGCGCCCACAACGAGCTGGAAAATCTGCGTCGTTTGCTGCCCCTGTTGCTGCAGCAAGACTACCCCGCTGGCTTCGAGCTACTGCTCATTGATGACCGCTCCGAGGACGATACGTACCTGTTCGTGCAGCAACTCACCCAGTACTACCCCCACGTGCGGCTGGTTACCGTCAATAAGACACCTGACGGATTGGCACCCAAAAAATACGCTCTTACGCTCGGTATTAAAGTAGCCCGTTACGAGCGCATGGTGTTTACCGATGCAGATTGCATTCCGGCCACTAACCAGTGGCTCAGGTACATGCAACGCGGCTTCGATAAACCGGCCGATGTGGTGCTGGGGTATTCGGCCTACGCGGAGGAAAACGGCTTTTTGAATAAGTTGATTCGGTTTGAAACCTTCCTGACGGGGGCACAGTATTTGTCGTTCGCGTGGCGCGGCCAACCCTACATGGGGGTGGGGCGCAACCTTGGGTATACCCGGCAGGTCTTTCAACTGACCAAAGGTTTCGCTTCCCACATCCGCAGCCTTTCCGGCGACGACGACCTGCTGGTGCAGGACGCCGTGGCCCGCGGGGCCCGGGTAGCCGTAATAGCCGACCCGGGAGCCCATACTCTTAGTGAACCAGCCCAGACATGGGGCGAGTGGTGGCGCCAAAAGCGCCGGCACCTTTCCGCGGGCCGGCAATACTGGTTCGCAGATCGTCTTCGGATTGGAACATTTATTGGCGTAAATTTGCTATTCTACAGCACGGCAATCGGCCTGCTGTTTTCCCGCCCCGACTGGGTACCTTTGGCCGCAGTGTGGCTCGTGCGCACCGTGGCGATGATGGCCGTGTATTACCAACTCGGTCGTCGGCTCGAGGATCGGCTGCCGCTGGCGTGGCTACCCGTCCTCGACGCTGTGTATTTTTTTTATTATCTCGCTCTGGGAATGTCGCTGTTCCTCTACCGTACCCTCCGATGGAAGTAAACAATCAGGAAAAACAGTTCTCCGCCAAAGCCAAGCACGACTTCAAGCTGATTCGGGCCGCCGTTGAGCAGAGCGACGAAAAAGCCTACGCCGAGCTGATGCAGATCTACAAGAAGCCGGTGTACCACGTCGTGCTGAAGATGGTGCGCAACCCCGACGATGCGGAGGACCTCACCATTGAGGCTTTTGCCAAAGCCTTCCGCAACCTGCACAAGTTCAACCCGGAGTTTGCTTTCAGCACCTGGCTGTTCCGCATTGCCACCAATAACTGCATTGACTTTATTCGCAAGAATAAAATCAAGACGATGTCCATTGATTCGGCCATCAAGATTGACAACGGCGACGAAATCACCATCGACTTCCGCGACCAGAACCTGAACCCGCAGGAGTCAGCCATCAAGAACCAGAAAATCGAGATTATGCAGCACGTGGTGTCGCGGCTGCCCGAGAAATACCAGCGCCTCGTTACCCTGCGCTACTTCGATGAACTGAGCTACGAGGAAATTGCCCAGGAGCTAAAAGCCCCACTCGGTACCGTGAAAGCTCAACTGCACCGCGCCCGGGAGCTGCTCTATGACATGGTGAAGAACAAAAAGGAAATCATCTAGTGAAAAGCCCCGCCGCCAGGCGGGGCTTTTTTGTAGCTAGTAGTGAAAAAGCAGCTCAAATTAAGCTATGCTTGCACCTATAATCATCTATCTTATACTACCTATAGTTGGCCTTGGTATATATTGGTATGTATGCCAGCGTATGCGAAAACAGTTGATTAATCCGCCATTTTTGTCATTGCTGTGGGTAATAACCTCCTATGGTGGCTGGTTAATGGTTTTGCTGACTAGTTTGTTTTGGAAATGGTCGGGTATGGCATCGTTAGGAATGTTTTATCTATTATTTGCCGCCCCCATTCTTATGCTATTCACGGCAATGAGCATCGCACGCCAGCAGCTTTCACTATACCACCGCTGGATTTTTAGAGCTAGCGTAGCTTACCTACCTCTTATTGGGGTATTGATTCTTATTGCCGTGCTGAGTAAGTAACGTGCTTACGGTAATGTTCAGTAGTAAGCCGCTACCTCCTGCTACTATCTTTGCGCTACCATGGATATTATCACCCACTACTTCCCTAATCTTACCGACCACCAGCGCCAGCAGTTTCAGCAGCTCGAAACCGAGTTCCGGAGCTGGAATGAGCGCCTCAACCTAGTGGCCCGTACGGATGTCGACAACCTTGCGGAGCGGCATTTTCTGCATTCGCTGGGTATTGCCAAGGTAGTGGAGTTTGCGCCCGGCTCGTCGGTGTTGGATGTGGGCACGGGAGGTGGCTTGCCGGGGCTACCACTGGCCATTCTGTTTCCGGAGGTGAAGTTTCACTTGGTTGACAGCATCGGCAAGAAAATCAGGGCCGTGCAGGAAATGGCCCACGCCCTGCACTTACCCAACGTAACCGCCGAACAAACCCGGGCCGAACAACTTCGCCCGAAATACGACTACGTAGTAAGTCGCGCCGTGGCCCGCCTGGCTACCTTCCACACCTGGATTGCCCACCGGTTTAAGCCCCGCAATGAAGCCGCTCCCAACAGCGGCCTTTACTACCTCAAAGGAGGCGACTTAGCCGAAGAGATAGAAGAATCGGGCCTGCAGGCAACCGTGCTTGATTTACATGATTTCTACACAGAAGAGTTTTTCGAAACGAAAAAAGTAGTGGTAGTGCCGGCTACTTATAGCGGCCGCTGAACAAACAGGTAGTTGCTTTAAAAACGAGTGCCCTGCCTACTGTTCGGTAAGCAGGGCACTCGTTTTAGTAATGGTTAGGGTTAGGCGGGCACCTCTGCCGTCAGGAACTCCACGGCTCGGCGCTCCGAGTAGTAGGCGCCATCGGGGCTGCCCTCTCCAAAACCCACGTGACCACCATCGGCCGGCGTTTCTAAGTACACGAAGGCACTACGGGTTGCTACTTCCCGCGGGAAGCAGGAGGGAGGCAGAAAGGGGTCGTTTAGAGCGTTAACCAGCAGTGTAGGGATTCCAATGCCAGCCAGGTAGCGGCCGGAGCTGGCATGCTCATAATACTCATCCGCCGACGTGAACCCGTGCATGGGGGCCGTGAATCGGTCATCGAACTGCGGGAAATCTTGCAAGGCGTCGATGTTTGTGAGATCAACCTGCCCGGGGAGGAGGTCTGCTTTCTGGCGCATCTTAGCCCGCAGGGTTTTCATGAACCGTTTGAGGTAGATGCGGTTTTCTGGGCGGGCAATGTGGTAGGAGCTGGACTTTAAGTCAGTGGGTACCGAGAAAACCGCGGCCCGCTGCACCTGCCGCGGTACTCGGTCTGGATTTTCGCCCAGGTACTTCAAGGTAACATTCCCTCCGGCTGAAAAGCCCGTGAGGAAGACTCGACGGTAGCGGGTAGTGCCCAAGGCGTAGCGCACCACAAAGTCCAGGTCGTCGGTGTCGCCGAGGTGGTAGGAGCGAAGCAGGCGGTTCATTTCGCCGCTGCAGCTGCGGTAGTTCCAGGCCAGGGCATCCATGCCGGCCTGGTTTAGTGCGCGCACCATACCGCGCATGTAGGGCCGGCTGGCATCTCCTTCCAGACCGTGCGAAACGATGGCTAAGGTGTCAGTCGGTAACTCGGCAGGCGGGCGGGACCAGTCTAGGTCTAGGAAATCACCGTCTTCCGTTTCAACTCGCTCCCGTTGGTAGCGCACCTCCGGCACGGAGCGCCATAAACTAGGGACGATTGTCTGCAGGTGGCCATTAAAGAGGTAGAACGGCGGCTGATAAGAGGAGTGCGAAACAAGAGGCATAGGGCAACAAGCAAAAAGGAGGACGCTTGTTTTGGTAACTAAATATACGCCAAAACAAGTAGGCATGCATACGTTCGTCTCATTCTCCTTCTCTAGAAACACGAGCCCATATGCCTAGCACTATTGGGCGTAATTGGTGTGTGAACGAGGTTGGATGCTGTGCTAATTGATTGGCTGTCAATAGTTGAGCTTGTAATTAAACATCCGCCAAAAGACAAAAAAAGTAAAACGATTTGCCTGAGCTGCGTATAAAAGTGACTCCATCCCACATTTACTACTATGAAAACGACAAAAGCACTTTTTAGCCTTTTTGCCGCTGGCTCTTTGCTGGCCGCTACCGCTTGTAGCAGCACCAACACAGGTACCTCCGCCGGCGGTACTACCTCCGGTAGCAGTATGGGTAGCAATTCAGGCATGGATGCTACCGGGAGCAGTGGCAGCATGGGTACTAGCTCTAGCGCCGGAATGTCGTCTGGTAGCGCTGGAGCTACTGGCTCGGCTGGTACTAGCAGCACGGCCACCATTAGCGGTACGGGCGGTAGCACTGCCACGGCCGGTACCGGTGGAGCTGCTGATATGACTGCCTTTATGGCCACCTTCTCTACCATGCAAGACCCCGTATTCCTGATGACGGCGGCCAGCAGCAATCTGCTAGAGATACAAATGGGGCAAATGGCAACCCAAAAAGCATCGAACGCCGACGTGAAAAAGTTTGGTCAAATGATGGTAGACCACCACACCCGCGCCACGCAGGAACTGAAAACAGTGGCCACTCCGCTGGGCGTAACGCTACCTCAAACCATGATGCCGGTCCATCAGGCTATGGCCGACCGATTGATGGCGAAATCCGGCAAAGCCTTCGACGAGGACTATATGGATGCCATGGAAACGGCGCATAAGATGGACATTGCCATGTTCGAAGTAAAAAGCAACGCTGCCGAAACCCCCACGGTAAAAGCCTTTGCTACGAAAACGCTACCCATGCTTCGCTCCCACGAGAAAATGGCTAGCGAAGTGGAGAAGAAGGTAGATTAACCTCCTGGCTTGGCAACGAAATAGCGCTGCAATTCAAAACAAGGCCCCTCGTAATTACGAGGGGCCTTTTTGCTGGGTACAGGCGAGAAGGGCGCTGCCAGGCTGTTAATGCGCTGCTACCTTTTACACACTATTTGCTATTTCAAAGCAAAGCTTTACCTTTGCACTCCCCAATTGAACTGAATTCGAGCAGAAGACCATTTTCATACCCCATGGCAAATCATAAGTCGGCCCTCAAACGCATCCGTTCCAACGAAGCCAAGCGCGTGCTGAACCGTTACCAGGCTAAATCTACCCGCACGGCTATCAAGAAGCTGCGTGGCACCACCGACGCTACGGCTGCTCAGGAGCTGCTGAAGAAAGTATCGTCGATGCTGGACCGTCTGGCCAAGAAGAACATCATTCACAAGAACAAAGCCGCTAACAATAAGTCGAAGCTGGCTAAGTTCGTGAAGTCGCTGGCTGCTTAAGTAGTCAACCGGCACTCTGCTCTATAGTAACTAAGGCCCTGAGCTCACGCTTGGGGCTTTAGTTCGTTGAATAAATGGGTACTTTACTTATGGCTGTGCGCAATTCTTGCTTAGCCGTAAGGTTTTAGTTTAACCCGATAATGCATAAAAAGGCCCGTGCAGCAACTGCACGGGCCTTTTTAGTGGTAGAGCAAGGAGTTAGGTAGCAGTTATGCCACGCTTACTTTCACCATGTTGGTTTTGCCTTTCTCATTGATGGGCATGGAGGCCGTGTTGATGAACACGTCGCCTTTTTGCAAATGGCCTGTGGTGGTCAAGGCGTATTTAATATCCGATACGGTGCTATCAGTGCTGACCATCCGGTCGTAGTAGAAGCCACGCACCCCCAGATCAGGCTCAGGGTAGTGAGCAGGGCACGGTTATCGGTGAAGATGAAGATGTTGGCTTTGGGCCGATACTTCGCAATCTGGAAAGCCGTGTAGCCCCGGTGCGTCATGCCGGTAATGGCTTTAGCTCCCGTGTTCTTGGCCAAGTGGCAGGCCGCCGACAGTACGCTGTCAACCATGAAGGTAGGCGAGTCAGGCGTAATGGGGTACCAGTGGTGGTACAGGCTAGGCATGCGGCTCTCCACGCTCGTGATAGTGCCTACCATGGAGCGAATTACTTCGGCGGGGTAGGCGCCCACGGCCGTTTCGGCGGAAAGCATGACGGCATCTGCGCCGTCGATTACTGCGTTGGCCACGTCGCTGGTTTCGGCGCGGGTGGGGCGGGGGCCGTAATCATGCTCTCCATCATCTGGGTAGCGACAATTACGGGCTTGCCGGCCTTGTTGCACTTCTCCACAATCATTTTCTGGGCCATTGGCACCTCTTCCATCTTCACTTCCACCCCTAGGTCGCCGCGGGCAACCATTACGGCGTCGGTGAGGGCAATGATTTCATCGAGGTTGCGGAGGCCTTCCGGGGTTTCAATCTTAGCAATCACGCGGGCCGACTTGCCGCTTTCCGCAATCAGGCTCTTGATGAAACGGATATCCTCGGCCCGGCGGGCAAACGACAGAGCAATCCAGTCTACCTCGTTTTCCAACCCAAACTTTAAATCCTCAATGTCCTTCTCCGTCATGGACGGGGCCGACACCTCGGAGTCAGGAAGATTGATGCCTTTACGGGGCTTTACCAAGCCGCCATAAATTACTTCTACATCTACTTCCTTGTCGCGGTCCGTAGCCAGCACGCGCAGCTCAATCTTGCCGTCATCGATGAGGATCATGTCGCCGGCTTTCACGTCGCGGGCTAAGCCCAGGTAAATCGTGCTCAGGCGGGTAGCAGTGGTAATCTCCTTCTCACCGCAAACCAGCTTGATTTTATCGCCAGCCTTAATTTCTACTCCGCCGCCTTCTACCTCACCCAACCGAATTTTAGGGCCCTGCAAATCTTGCAGCAGCCCCACGTTCATGCGCATGTCCTTGTTGAGGCGGCGCACGGTGTTGATTACGGATAGGTGGTCCTCGTGGCTGCCGTGGGAGAAGTTAAGCCGGAACACGTCGACACCTTCTCGCATGAGCATGCCCAGCTTTTCGTAGGTGTTGGAGGCGGGCCCCACGGTGGCAATGATCTTGGTTCTATTAAAGTGCGGTCGAGATTCCATAGGACGATTTTGGTTCGGAAGTTCTTAGTTACAAGCGTAAACAGCAGTCATCCTGAGCGGGCGCATGAGCCTCCGGCGAGCGAACAGCAAACGTGTTACCACGTGCCTTGGCTTTGGGAAGATTCTTCGCGCTACTCAGGATGAAAGCGAGTTCGTAGCCTCAAAAGAGCAGATTTTCTTTGAATTTAAGGTCATTGGGGTCGAATTGACTAACCAACTGAACTTCCGGCAGGGCCGTTAGCTGCACTAGCAGCTCCTCCGGCGTGAGGGCTCCCGTGCCGTTGCTGACCTGTAGCAAATAATCGTACTCCTTGATATCAGGGGCCAGGAAGGGCTTTTTCAGGGGCGAGGGGTCCACGGACCGGTTGCGCAGCAAACGAAGCGTGAAGTGCTCGGTAGCGTAGAGGTAGTTGCTAATGACGAGCCGGCCTTTGTTGAACAGGTCGTAAATCAGGTCCTGCTGTTTCACTAGCCGCAGGTTAAGCGTGCGGTTCAGAATCCAGGCCAGCGTGTGCTCCCGCGTCGACGAAACAAGACCGAACAGGTCGAACTCGCAGTCGTATTCCACATCGAGCGTAAGGGTTTTCATGGGCGGCGGCAAAGGAAAGGAAACGCAAAAATAGGCACCGCAGTACCCCCACGGAACTTCCGGGGCCATAATCTTACACTGGGAAGAATCGGGGGAGGAAGTTTGACAATGTTAGCGAAGATGGTGTTATTTGTGCCGAGTTTTCCTTAAACCCCCACGGAAATGTCTGAAATTGCAGAAAAAGTAAAGGCCATCATCATTGATAAACTCGGCGTAGAAGCTTCGGAAGTTACTCCGGAGGCTAGCTTCACCAACGACCTGGGCGCTGACTCGCTGGATACCGTTGAGCTCATCATGGAGTTCGAAAAAGAATTCAACGTGTCTATCCCCGACGACCAGGCCGAGAATATCGGTACCGTGGGCCAGGCCATCAGCTACCTCGAAGAGCACGCTAAGTAGTAGTAGGTATCGAGTATTTAGTATTGAGTAGTTAGCCGCCGCAGGAAATACCCGCTACCTCATTACTCAATACTATCTACTCTGTACTCGCTACTGAGCGCCTTACTTTTTGCTTACCGGCCGGCCTGCCGCCGGCCGTTTTGCTTTTTTACTGATTCCTTTCTTTCGCTTCTCTGAGCCAGCCTATGTCTCTTCGGAGAGTTGTCGTGACCGGCCTGGGTGCCATTACCCCGCTGGGCAACACCGCCCCTACCTATTGGGAAGGCCTGCAAGCCGGCGTGAGTGGGGCCGCCCCCATCACCCGATTCGATGCCAGCAAGTTCAAGACCCGCTTCGCCTGCGAAGTAAAGAACTACAACCCGGACACGTACTTCCCCACCAAGGAAGGCCGGAAAATGGACATCTTTACCCAGTTCGCTCTGATTGCGGCCGATGAGGCCATCAAGGATGCCAAACTGGATGAGGAAGGCATTGATAAAGACCGGGTAGGCGTAATCTGGGGCTCCGGTATCGGGGGCCTGACTTCGCTGCAAGCCGAGTGCATTGCCTTCGCCAACGGCGATGGTACGCCCCGCTTCAACCCCTTCTTTATTCCGAAGATGATTGCCGACAGCGCGTCGGGCAACATCTCCATTCGTCACAAGTTCCGCGGGCCCAACTTCGTTACTACCTCAGCCTGCGCCTCATCTTCTGACTCTATTATCTCGGCCTTCAACTACATCCGCCTGAACATGGCCGATGTAGTCGTGACCGGGGGCTCGGAAGCAGCTATCACCGAATCGGGGGTAGGCGGCTTCAACGCCCTCAAGGCCATGAGCGAGCGGAACGACGCGCCCGAACTGGCTTCCCGCCCCTACGACAAGGAGCGCGACGGTTTTGTGCTGGGTGAAGGCGCGGCCTCGCTGATTCTGGAAGAGTACGAGCACGCTAAAGCCCGTGGTGCCAAAATCTACGCCGAGCTGATTGGCGGCGGCATGTCAGCGGATGCCTACCATATCACGGCTCCTGACCCGGAAGGCAATGGGGTAGTGCTGGTGATGCAAAACGCCCTGCGCGACGCCGGTATTTCGCCCGCCGACGTGGATTACATCAATACCCACGGCACCAGCACCCCGCTGGGCGACGGAGCGGAGGTGAAAGCCATCCAGAAAGTGTTTGGCGAAGATGCCTACAACCTCAACATCAGCTCTACCAAGAGCATGACGGGGCACTTGCTGGGTGGGGCCGGCGCTATTGAAGCAGTGGCCTGCATCCTGGCTATGCAGCACAACATCGTGCCGCCTACCATCAACCACTTCACCGACGACCCTGAGCTGGACCCCAAGCTAAACTTCACCTTCAACAAGGCCCAGGCCCGCGAGGTGAACGTAGCCATGAGCAACACCTTCGGGTTTGGGGTCACAACACGTCGGTCATCTTCCGTAAACTTCGCGACTAATGCCCAGGCCCGGTCAGCCCCTGCCGTTGTTCGGCTTTTTCCGCCGACTGCTGGGTCGTGACCGGGCCTTCCGGCAAGCCATTGCCACGCTTACCGGCCACACGCCCGATAACGTGCGGCTCTACCAGCTAGCGTTTACCCACTCCTCCGTGGTGCGCCAGCAGGGTGAGCAGGCCCGTCACCAAAGTAATGAGCGGTTGGAGTTTCTCGGCGACGCCGTGCTGGGCACGGTGGTAGCGGAATACCTATTCCGTAAGTTTCCGTACGAGCAGGAAGGTTTTCTTACTGAGATGCGCAGCCGCATCGTGAACCGGGAAAGCCTCAACGCCATTGCCCTGAAAATCGGCCTCGATAAGCTGGTGCAGCTGGATGCCGGCCAGGGCCGTGCCGCCCGTTCCCGCTCCGTGAACGGCAACGCCCTGGAGGCCCTGGTGGGCGCCGTGTACCTGGACCAAGGCTACAAAACGGCCCGCAAGTTTGTGCTGCACCGCCTGATCAAACCCTACGTGGATGTGAAGGCCATGACCCAAACGACTACCAACTTCAAGAGCAAGTTGATCGAATGGGCCCAACGTAACGGCAAAATCATGCGCTACGACCTGACCGGGGAGCCTCGGCCGGGCGGCGTCATGGAGTTTTCGGCCACGGTCATCGTCGATGAAAGTCCGGTGGCTACGGGTATGGGCCTCTCCAAAAAACAAGCGGAGCAGCTCGCTGCTGAGCGGGCACTAGAAGTGCTGGGAGTATAGGCCGCCGCTTACCTAAGTTAATGTAGTTGTCAAGCTTCTGATGCCCATTGTGGTGTTAGGAGCTTGCGGCATTCTAGGGCACAGGCTACCCCCGTGAAGGGGATGGGACTTCAGTAATAGCTACAACAAAAGGGCAACCTGAACCAGAGAAATGGAGTTGATTTGCGAAACAAACTTCCTTCCTGACTCATGCGAATAGCCGGCGCCGCCCTCAACCAAATACCCATTGACTGGACCCATAATCTGCGCACCATCCGCGAGGCCATTGAACAGGCCAAAGCAGCCGGCGTGGAGCTGCTCTGCCTGCCCGAGCTCTGCCTCACGGGCTACGGCTGCGAAGATTTGTTTTTAAGTGACTGGATGCCCGAGTCGGCGCTGACCCACCTGCAGCAAATTCGGCCCTGGACCGAGGGAATCTGCGTGGCCGTGGGCCTGCCAGTACGGCTGAATCACAGCACTTACAACACCGCCGCTGTGCTCCGCGACGGACAGATTCTGGGTTTCGCGGCCAAGCAGTTTCTGGCCAACGACGGTGTGCACTACGAGCCGCGCTTCTTTACGCCTTGGCCTGCCGGCAAAACTACTACCGTGCAGTGGGAAGGGGAGGAGTGGCCTCTGGGCGACATGATTTTTGAGCACAACGGTGTAAAGTTCGGCTTTGAAATCTGTGAGGATGCTTGGCGACCCGATGACCTGCGGCCCGCGGCCCGGCTGGCCGGTCGGGTAGATTTAATTGTAAATCCTTCGGCCAGCCACTTTGCCATGAGCAAAACGGACTTACGTTACAAGCTGGTGCTTAACGCCTCGCGCAACTTCAACTGCACTTACCTCTACGCCAATCTGCTGGGCAATGAAGCCGGCCGCATTGTGTACGACGGCGAGATTCTGGTGGCGCGCAACGGCCACCTGCTGCTGCGCAACCAGCTCATGAGCTTCAAGGAAGTAGACATGGAATGTGTGGATGTGGATTTCACTACGGAGCAGGTCCGCGCCGAAGAAATTCAGCCCCTGCCTACCCCGACGAGTACCGGGAACTAAACCAAGCCTTAAGCCTGGCCTTGTTTGACTACTTGCGCAAGGCCCGCAGCCGGGGCTTCGTGCTCAGCCTCAGCGGCGGGGCCGACTCGGTGATGTGTGCCGTGGCCGTGGCAGAATTAGTGCGCCTGGGTACCACCGAAATTGGTACGGCCGAGTTTATGCGGCGGGCCGGCTGCTTCACTACGGACGACATTGAACGCCTCGCCGGTCCGGCAGTGCCAACCCCCGACCAAGCTACACCCGGCCCGAAAGATGCGTCGAACACGGAACCCAGCCCCGAGCAAGTGGCCATCAATAAAGAGTTGACGGGGCGCCTGTTAACTTGCGCCTACCAGGGTACCGTCAACTCCTCCGACGACACATTCAACTCGGCCAAGGAGCTAGCCGATTCCATTGGCGCCGTATTTTACAGCTGGACTATTGACGACGAGGTGACCGGCTACGTGGGTAAGATCGAACACGCGCTGGGCCGGGAGCTAACCTGGAAAACGGACGATTTGACCTTGCAGAACATTCAGGCGCGGGTGCGCGCCCCGGCCATCTGGATGCTGGCCAACGTGCAGAACTGCCTGCTACTAACGACCTCTAACCGCTCGGAAGCCAGCGTGGGTTACTGTACCATGGATGGCGACACGGCCGGCTCTATCTCGCCTATTGCCGGCGTGGATAAGGCGTTTGTGAAAGAGTGGTTGCGCTGGGCCGAAACAGAACTGAACTACCCTGCGCTGCGCCACGTGAACAACCTGCAGCCCACCGCCGAACTGCGCCCCCTGGAAGACAAGCAAACCGACGAGCGGGACCTGATGCCCTACCCCTTGCTGAACCGCATTGAGCGCCTGGCCTTCTACAACCGCCTCAGCCCGAAGGCAGTGCTAGCCGCTCTAACACAAGAAGAAACTACCATTGATGCCGAACAGTTGAAAACCTACGTGAAGCGTTTCTACAGCCTCTGGAGCCGCAACCAGTGGAAGCGGGAACGGTTTGCTCCGGCCTTTCACCTCGATGATTACAACGTAGATCCTCGCTCCTGGCTGCGCTTTCCCATTCTGAGCGGCGGTTTTACGGAAGAGCTCAATAGCCTGTAAAAAGCACTTTACAACACAAGTACAAGTGGCCCATTTCGTTCTTGCCTCGAGGTAAGAACGAAATGGACCACTTGTACTTGTATGCGCAGTGTACAAGGCGTAGGTCCGCGAAAGTGTAATAAGTCGTCGCTTTTAAGCGCTAAGGAAAGCCGTGCCGCAGTCGTGGTGTACCTTTGTCGCAGGTACACTAGTTATTCATGAAGCAATTACTCTGGGTATTATTCTACGGCTTAGTAATCTTTTTAAGTCTGAATCGACATTCCCGATCCGCTCGATTTACATACCACAGCGAAATTTCAGGCGACAAAGCTGGGTACTACGTGTATCTGCCCGCCGCCTTTGTGTACCACTTCAACGCCCGTGCCTTTCCCGACTCCGTGGACAAAGCCACTGGCAACGGGTTTCGGCTAAACCGGGCCACAGGCAAGGTAGAAACCAAATATTCCTACGGGGTTGCCCTGCTGGAATTTCCCTTTTGGGTTGTTGCGCGCAGTCTAACAACGGACACAACCGGCTTCTCGAAAGCAGAGCACAAAGCCATTAATGTGGCATCGGCTACATACTTTGTGCTCGGACTTTGGCTGCTGAGCACCGCCCTTCGACGACAATTTACCGGTACTGCTACCTGGCTAACGGTTGCTATCCTGGTGCTGGGTACCAACCTCTGGTACTATGGCATCATTGAAACCGGGATGTCGCACGTGTATTCTTTTTTCGCTTTTGCCCTGCTACTTTACTTGCTCACTCGCCGGCAAGCGCTTGCATGGTACAAGCCGAGTGCTTCACTGGGCAGCATAGCTGCTATAGCCGCTACCATTGCCCTTATTTCGGTATTGCGGCCCCTAAATGCAGTGCTGGCTTTGCCTCTGCTACTTTGGCCCACTAACGACCAGCAGTGGCCAGCGCAGCTGAAAGGCCTGTTCCAGGTGCGGGTAGTAGGGCTGTTGGTGGTGGCGGGGATAGTGCTCTGGCTGCCGCAGTTGGCTTATTATCACTACCTGCATGGTAGCTGGCTTGCGTATAGTTACGGGCAAGAGGGCTTCCCTAACCTGCTCACGCCTAAGCTGGCTGAGTTGTGGGCGGCACCAAAAAACGGTAGTTTCTTATATAATCCGGTGCTGCTGTTGCTGCTGCCTGGTACGCTGGTGCTATTCCGGACAGCCCCTCGTCAGGCCGTGTTAGTTTTTGGAATGTGGGCAGTGGCTTCATACCTGTATGCTGCCTGGTGGGATTATGCCTTGGGCTGCGGCTATGCTGGTCGGGGCTTTGTGGAGCTGTACGCACCTCTGGCCTGGCCCATGGCCGCCCTGCTGGCGTATCTGCTCAAGCGCCCCCGGTGGATGCAAGGGGCTGCCGCTGCATGTGTGCTGGTGTGCTTGGTCTATAATATGCGCTTGTCGTTGCGGTTTGACCGGTGCTTCTATGGTACGCACGCCTGGGATTGGCCGGCGTATTATGCCCTGCTGGTGGACTAACTCAGTATAGCGGTGTAGTCCCGCGGCTTTCCGTACTTTCGGGCTCTCATTTTTTTCTTCTGCTTATGAGTTTGCTGAGCGCTATACTGTGGACTGCCAATCCCATCCTGGCGGAAATTGGGCCGCTTACCCTGCGCTGGTACGGGCTGTTGTTTATGTCGGGCTTCGTGGTGGGTACTTTTATCCTGGGCCACGTTTATAAATCCGAGAAGGTGTCGCCGCGCTGGGTCGACGTTATTACGATTTATGTGCTGCTAGGCACGGTGTTGGGCGCGCGCCTGGGGCACGTGTTCTTCTACGACTGGGCTTCTTACAAGGACCAGCCTTGGGAAATCCTGAAAATCTGGCATGGTGGTTTGGCCTCGCACGGTGCCACCATTGGTATCATCTTCGCCGTGTGGCTGTTCAGCCGCAATAATAAGTTCGACTGGCTTTGGACCCTCGACCGGATTGTGCTGGTAGTGGCCGTGGGCGGAGCCCTGATCCGCATCGGTAACCTGATGAACTCCGAAATTGTGGGTCGCCCCACCGACGTGCCCTGGGCCTTCGTGTTCCCGCGCGACGTAGAGCACCTGCAGGAAGCCACCACTAGCCTGGTGCCGGCCGGGTCCGTAGCCGTGCAGCGCACCCGGGAGTCTGATGGCCAGGTTCGGTTTGATAGCCAGCCCGTTGGCGCTACCATCGTGCCCGGCACCGAAATAGCCGTGCCCCGCCACCCCACCCAGATTTACGAGTCGTTGTTTTGTGTGGTGCTGTTTGTGCTGCTCTATGGCATGTGGAACCGCACCAAAGAGCGCACCCCGCGCGGGCAGCTATTCGGCTTGTTTGTAGTGCTGCTGTTCTCGTTCCGCTTTCTGGTGGAGTTTCTGAAGGAAGATCAGGTAGCCTTTGAGCAGAACATGAGCCTGAACATGGGCCAGTGGCTTAGCGTCCCGCTGATTTTTGTGGGCCTGTGGGTAGTGTGGCGCGCCGGCAAGGACCCCCAGAATCCCTACGGCTATGCCCCCGCGACTTGGAAGAAACTCCGGCCGCAGCCGCTGCTACCCTTAGCCCCCGCAAGTAGATGCTGCATCATTCCGAGCCGAGCGAGGAATGACATGAAAAAGCCCCGCTCTCAGCCGAGAGCGGGGCTTTTTTTAAGCTTAAGTAACCCGGGCGGCTAGTAGCGGCGGTTTACGGCGTTCAAATCCTCGAAAGCGGACTTCAAACGGGTGATAAAGCTTTCCTCGCCCTTGCGCAACCACACGCGCGGGTCGTAGTACTTTTTGTTGGGTGAATCCTCGCCGGTGGGGTTACCGATCTGGCTTTGCAGGAAGCCTTCGTTTTTCTGGTAGTACCCGCGGATACCGTCCCAAAACGCCCACTGCAAGTCCGTGTCGATGTTCATCTTGATGGCGCCGTAGCTGATGGCCTCACGGATTTCCTCCTGCGAGGAGCCCGAGCCCCCGTGGAACACGAAGTTGATGGGCCGCTCGGCCTGCAGCGCGTACTTTTGCTTCACGAAATCCTGGGAGTTTTTCAGAATAACGGGCTGCAGCTTCACGTTGCCGGGCTTGTACACGCCGTGCACGTTGCCGAATGCAGCGGCCACCGTGAAGCGCGGGCTTACCTTGCTCAGTTCCTCGTAGGCGTAGGCCACTTCCGAAGGCTGAGTGTAGAGCTTACTAGAATCCACGTCGGAGTTATCTACGCCGTCTTCCTCGCCGCCCGTTACGCCTAGCTCAATTTCCAGGGTCATGCCCATTTTGGCCATGCGCTCCAGGTACTGCTTGCAGATTTCAATGTTCTCCTCAATCGGCTCCTCCGAGAGGTCCAGCATGTGAGAAGAGTACAGGGGCTGGCCGTACTGGGCGAAGTGCTTCTCGCCGGCTTCCAGCAAACCATCAATCCAGGGCAACAGCTTTTTGGCGGCGTGGTCGGTGTGCAGAATGACGGGTACGCCGTAAGCCTCGGCCATCAGGTGCACGTGCTGAGCCCCCGAAATACCACCGGCAATGCTGGCCTGCTGCTTATCGTTAGGCAGGCCCTTGCCAGCAAAAAACTGAGCACCACCGTTCGAGAATTGAATAATAACCGGCGAGTTCAGGTCGCGGGCGGCTTCCAGTACGGCGTTTACCGTGTCGGTGCCCGTTACGTTCACGGCAGGTAGGGCGTAGCCATTGGCTTTGGCGTGGTCGAAGAGCTGCTGCACTTCGTCGCCGTGCAGCACGCCGGCGCGCAGGCCGGTGAGAGTGGTTTGTTCAGCCATTTGCTGGGTAGTAATGACGTGGTTAGGGAAAGGCCGCGCCGGGTTTCGGAATCGTAGGCCAAACTTAAGGAAAAGAACAGGGCCTACCCACAGGTAAGTTTTATCCTGGCGAAAATTCGCTGCATACGGCTCGGCACCGCACCTCACAGACGTCTTTTTGTAGCTAGATCAGAAAGTGTATTTGTACAGGGCGCCCTGCTCGCTGCTGATATAGAGCGTGCCGTTATCGGTGAAGGTAGCTCCTTCCGTCTGGCCGGCTCCTTTTAAGGAAATTTGCCGGGGCGTTGCTTTTAGGGCTTCGGCTAGGCTGCCGCCTTCCAACACAAACATTTCCTGCCGGGCCAGCAGCACCAGCCGGCGCCCGTCGGGGCTGAGGGCGGCGTCGGTTACTTCGCCCGGAATGGCCAGTTTGGTGAGGAGCTGCGCAGTATAAGTGCCGGGCTGGTCGGGCACGGTGTACACTTTGCTGGTCTGGCCCTGGCCCCGGTCTTTGGTGAAAAGGTACACTTTGCCGGCGTGCCAGAGGGTAGCCTCGCAGTCGAAGTTCTGGTCTTGTTTGGCGGGCGGAAAATCCTGCTGGTCGGAGTACTTCAACTTGATTTCCTGCACTTGCTGCACGTTGCGTGGGTTGAGGCGGTAGATGACCAGGTCGCGGCGGTTGTTGTTGTTGTTACCAACGTCGCCGATGTAGAGGTTGCCTTGGGTGTCGCGGGTAATGCTTTCCCAGTCGTCGCCTTGCACGGGTACTTCCAGTTCCGCGAGGGTGCGGCCGGTAGCGTCAACCTTATATAGGGTAGGGCGCGCGCCCTCGTCGCCGTGGGTGTAAAAGGTGCCGGCTTGTTCAGCCAGGGCCAAGCCGGAGCTTTCCGGCACATCGTTCATAGAACCCAGGCGAGTGAGGTTGGCAATATCGGCGGCCCCTTTGCCCTTCTTTCCTTTTTTCTTCCCCGATTTCTCTTGTTTGGGCTCACCCGCCGATTCCTTGGTTTGGGCTTCCGAACAGCTGCTAAGCAGCAAGCCAACCACGGCGGCGGCAAAGGATAACGTGCGCATACAGGCAGTAACTAGCTGAAAAAAAAACTGCCGCAGCCAAGGGCCACCGCAGCAATACCTGGGCTTATACGGAAGGTGAGATGGTGAGGTGGTGAAATGGTGAATGAGTGATTGAGTGATTCAGTGAGTTGGCCGTTCTGTCATGGCGAGGACGCAGGACGAAGCCATCCTTCCTCTCATCCGTGACAAGTCTATTAATGCTGACAAGCCTTTACTTCCAGCACGGAGGTAAGGGCTTGTCACATTTCTATAGGTAGCACGTTGGCCAGGAAGGATGGCTTCGTCGTGCCTCCTCGCAATGACACATCGACACATTCCACGAACTCGCTGAGTCACCGTCACGGTACGGGGTCGTGGCCATGGCCGCCCCAGGGGTGGCAGCGGCTGATGCGGCGCAGGGCCAGCTGGCCGCCGCGCCAGGGGCCGTATTTCGTGACGGCTTCTACGGCGTAGGCGGAGCAGGTAGGGGTGTAGCGGCAGCTGGCCGGCGTAAGCGGCGAAATCAGGTGGCGGTACACCCAGAGCAAACCCAGCAGCAACTGGCGAAACAGGTACGACATACCTGCAAAGAACCGCAAAAGCCGGCGGAATGGTTGCGCCGGGAAAAAGCCTGACAGCGCTACCCTGCACGGCATTTAGTAAATTCGCCAACCGATTCCATCGGCGTGTTTTCTTTCCTTAATTCCACCCTCCTTATGCGTACTACCCACTGGGCCAAGGCCCTGCTGCTGACGCTGCTCCTACCCCTGGCAGCCCGCGCCGACGAAGGCATGTGGCTGCCCCTCTTCGTGAAGCGCCTCAACCAGGCCGACATGCAGAAGAAAGGCCTCAAGCTCACGGCCGAAGAAATTTACGACGTCAATAATGCCTCCCTGAAGGATGCCGTGGTGCAGCTCGGCGGCTTTTGCACCGGCGAGTTCGTGAGCAGCCAGGGCCTGCTGCTAACCAACCACCACTGCGGCTACGACGCCATTCAGAGCCACAGCACGCCCCAGAACAACATTCTGCAGAACGGCTTCTTTGCCGCTACCCGCCAGGAAGAAAAGCAGAATCCGGGCCTGTTCGTGGATATTCTGGTGCGCATGGAGGACGTAACCGGCAAAGTGCTGGAGGGCATTACGCCCACCACGCCCGAGCAGGAGCGTACCGCTACCGTGCAAAAGCGCCAGCGCGAGCTAGCCGATAACGCCAAGGAAAACGGCAAGTACGTGGCCTACGTGCGCGACATGTTCGGGGGCAACGAGTACTACCTCTTTATCTACCAGCGCTTTGGCGACGTGCGCCTAGTAGGCGCGCCGCCGGAAGCTGTGGGCAAGTTTGGCGGCGACACCGACAACTGGATGTGGCCCCGCCACACCGGCGACTTTAGCATGTTCCGCGTCTACGCCGACAAAAACAACCAGCCCACCGCTACCCCGCAGCCCGGCAACGTACCCTACGTACCCAAAAAGCACTTGCCCGTGAGCTTGCAGGGCGTGAGTGAGGGCGACTTTGCCATGGTGTTCGGCTTTCCCGGCCGCACCCAACGCTTCCTGCCCGCCGCTGGCCTCCAGCTCACCCTCGACCAAACCAACCCCGCCCGCATTAAGCTGCGCGACACCCGCCTGAAACTCTGGAAAGAGGACATGGACCAGGACGCGGCCCTACGGCTGAAGTACGCCTCCAAGTACGCCGGCATTGCCAACTATTGGAAGTACTACATCGGGCAGAACGAAGGCATGAAGCGCCTGAAAACTGTGGACGCCAAGAAGGCCGAGGAAAACGCCCTGCTGCAGTGGATTGCCCAAGACCCCGCCCGCGCCCAGCAGTACGGCGACGCGCTCAACGTCATCAACCAGTCGTACGCCGGCATCCGACAGTACAACCTGAGCACCCAGTACGTGAACGAGGCCGCTTTCGGCACCGAAATCGTTCCGTTGGCTGCCCGCCTGATGCCCCTGGCTACGGCTCTGAAAGCCAATGACAAAGCCGCCGTTGATAAAGCAGTAGCTGACTTAAAAGGCCCGCTGGCTGACCACTTCAAGGACTACAGCGCCCCCACCGACAAGAAGGTATTCGCGGCCCTGATGGCGCTCTACATGCAGGATGTGCCCAAAGACCAGCAGCCCGACGTGTTCCAGACGGTGCGGAAACAGTACGGCGGCTCCATGCCAAAGTACGCCGACTACGTGTTCAGCAACTCCTTTCTGGCCTCCGAAGCCAAACTGAACGCCTTCCTAGCCGCGCCTACCTTGGCCAAGCTGGAGGCTGACCCCGGCTACAAAACCTACCAGTCGGTGTACCAGAACTACGTGCAGAACATTGTGCCCAAGCTGCAAGGCCTGCAGGCGGGCCTGGGTCGTGCTAACCGCCTGTACGTGGCCGCCCTGCGCGAGAAGAACTCCCAGAAGGTGTACTCGCCCGACGCCAACTCCACCATCCGCCTGAGCTACGGCACAGTACGACCTTACAAGGGGCGTGACGCGGTAGCTTACGACTACAAAACCACGGCCCAGGGCATTCTGGAAAAAGAGGACGCCACCAACCCCGAGTTTGTGGTGCCCCAGAAAGAGCTAGACTTGCTGAAGATGAAGGACTACGGACGCTTCGCCGATAAGCAGGGCAACCTGCCCGTGGCCTTCATCACTGACAACGACATTACCGGCGGCAACTCCGGCTCGCCCGTCATTAATGGCCGCGGGGAGCTGATTGGCCTGGCCTTCGACGGCAACTGGGAAGCTATGACCGGTGACCTGGCCTACGACCCCGAGCTGAAGCGCTGCATCAACGCCGACATTCGCTACGTGCTCTGGTGCGTGGAGAAGCTGGGCGGCGCCAAGCACCTCGTCGATGAAATGACCATCGTCAACAACGGCCCGAACCCCGGCGTGGGCCCCGCCGCGGCCGCCTCCTCCGGCACCGGTATGAGTGACGTGGAGAAGATGAAAGTTAAAACCGAGCAAAGCGGCAAAGTCAAAATCAAGAAAAAGAAGGACGCGGCCATGCTGTAAGAACTGACCTGTAGCGCCTATTGAAAGCCCCGGTACCATATGGTGCCGGGGCTTTTTCGTGAGCATACACCAGGAAATTTGGCGCGCTGCAAGGGGCGCCCTATCTTTCGATAGTATACATGTGATATATCCTGCGTATGATGAAAATATACTTCTGGTTGGCTGTTTTATTGGGTAGTAAAAGCGTGTGTGCCCAGGGCAACGGTCCGAGCTTATGGGGAGCCCGTAGCGCCGGCCTGGGGCAAATTGGGAGCGTGCTGGAAGACGGCGTATGGGCCGGGGCCAACAACGCCGCGGCTCTGGGTAGCTTGCAACAGCCTACGGTTGGGTTCGGGGCCGAAAACCGCTACCTGCTGCCCACCCTAAATACGGTATCGGTAGCGGCTGCCGTGCCGCTGGGGTACCGGGCTTCGGTGGCTCCCGTGCCGAATGTGCCGGCCGCGGTAGCCGCCCCCGATGCGCCGCGCTATGGGTAGTGGGCCTCACGGCGCAACGCTTTGGAGGGAGGCTTTACTCAGAGCAGCGGCTGGGGCTGGGGTACGGCTACCGGCTGGGCACGGTGCGAGTAGGGGCCCGGGTAGAAGTGCTGCAAACCAGCCTGGAAGGCTTGGGGAGCCGGCGGGTGGTAGCAGCTTCCCTGGGAGGGCAGGCCGATATTATTCCGCGCAAGCTCACCTTCGGCGCTACTCTTTACAATCTCAACCAAGCCCGCCTGGCCCGTTACCAGGATGAGCGAATTCCTACTGTGTTACGGGCCGGGCTGGCGTGGCGGGCCGCCGAGAAAGTGCTCCTACTAGCCGAAACCGAAAAGGATGTGGAGCAGGCTGCCGACTTCAAGGCGGGCTTGGAATACCAGCCTATATCCGTGCTAGCGTTACGAATTGGGCTGTCCTCCCTGACCAGCCAGCTCACGGGTGGAGCCGGGTTTCGGGCCGGACAGTTTCAGCTGGACTATGCCGCCGCCTGGCACGAGGCGCTGGGGCTAAGCCAGCAGCTGAGCGTGGCCTGGCACTGGGAAGCCAAGCAGCCATGAAGCTGAAGTATTTG
This sequence comes from Hymenobacter sp. 5516J-16, assembly GCF_022919335.1. NCBI lineage: Bacteria > Pseudomonadati > Bacteroidota > Cytophagia > Cytophagales > Hymenobacteraceae > Hymenobacter > Hymenobacter sp. 5516J-16. Next base: position 3,242,684 of record NZ_CP095058.1, read on the forward strand.
TTGGGGGTAGTGGTTGGGCTGGCGGCAGCCCTGTCGGCCCGGGCTCAGGAGTACCCGCGCCCCGCCGTGCCCGACCTCGACCGGCTAACCCAGGAGTTGTTCGCCGAGATTCAAAGCGACCAGGTGCCCTACGAGGACCTCTACGAAACGCTGCTGCAGTATTACCAAACGCCGCTCAACCTCAATACCGCTTCCCGCGAGGAGCTGCGGGGCCTGCTCTTGCTTTCGGAAACCCAGATAACCAGCCTGCTGGAACACCGCCAGCGCAATGGCCCACTGCTGAGTTTGTATGAGCTGCAAAGCGTTGAGGGCTTCGACCTACGCACAATTTACCGCGCCGCGCCTTTCGTGGCGGCGACTACCGCCAACCCCAACGCCGGCCGCGGCAACCTCTGGCAACGCATTACTCACGAGGAAAACAACGCCCTGTTCCTGCGCTACGAACGGGTACTGCAGGACCGACCCGGCTACGCCCCGCCCGATACTACCCGCACCGGTGGGCCCGCTACGCGCTACCTGGGCTCGCCTAACAAGCTGCTGGTGCGCTACCGGGTCAGCCACAGCAAGGATTTTAGCCTGGGCTTTACGGCCGAAAAAGATGCCGGCGAGCAGTTCCGCTGGGACCCCACTACCCGCCGCTACGGCGCCGACTTCTACTCGGCCCACCTGGTAGTGCAGGAGCGAGGCCGGCTGAAAACCTTAGCTCTGGGCGACTACCAGTTGCAGTTCGGGCAAGGCTTGCTGCTATCCTCGGGGCTGGCCGTGGGGAAGGGGGCCGAAACGATTACCACCCTGCGCCGCAGTTCGGTGGGCGTGCGGCCCTACTCCTCGGTGCTGGAAAACACGTTTTTTCGCGGAGTTGCCGCCACTGTGGCTCTTACCACAACAGTCCGGGCCACGGCGTTCGGGTCACGCAAACGCATTGATGCCTCCGTGCAGCAGGCCTCGGATTCACTGGCGGATTTCAGCGAGTTTTCCTCCGGTCTGCTCCTGACGGGTTTTCACCGCACCCCCACCGAACTGGCCAACCGCCAGGCCCTGGGCGAAACCGTGCTGGGCGGCAACGTCAGCTACAATAGTTCCGGCGGCGACCTGCAGGTAGGCGCTACCGCCGTGCACACTCAGTTCGACAAACCCCTGCAGCGGCGCGACGAGCCCTACAACGCCTTTGAACTGCGGGGCCGGCGCAACTTGGCCGTGGGCGCGCACTACAGCTACGTATGGCACAACGTATTGCTGTTCGGCGAAACGGCGCGCAGCAGCAGCGGGGGCCTGGGCACCGTCAACGGCCTACTGGCCAGCCTGGCCCCGACGGTAGACGCGGCCCTGCTGTACCGCCACTACGACCGGAATTTCCATACGCTGTACGGCAATGCGCTGGGCGAAAACACCCGCAACATCAACGAAAACGGGATGTACCTGGGGTTGGAAGTGCGGCCAGTAGCCCGCTGGGAGGTGTCGGCGTATTACGATCGGTTCCGGTTTCCGTGGCTGCGCTACCAAGCCGGCGCCCCCAGCCCCGGCCACGATTGGCTGGTGCGCGTCACCTTCAGCCCCACCAAAACCAGCCTGCTCTACGCCCAGCTGCGCCAGCGCACCAAAGCCTACGACGCCGACACAGTGCGCCCGGCGCCCTTGCCCGTACCCACCCGGCGGCAGAGCATCTTACTGTTTTACGATGCCAGCCCCACTCCGGCGCTCAGCCTGCGTACCCGCGTGCAGGGTACCAGCTACCGGGAAGATGACGGCCGCCCCACCCGCCGCGGGTATGTGCTGGCCCAGGACGTGACAGTGCAGCCCCTGCGTCGCCTGCGCCTTTCGGCCCGCTACGCCCTCTTTGACACCGATGATTATGACACGCGCCAGTACGTGTTCGAGCAGGATGTGCTGTACGCCTTTTCCGTGCCGGCCTTGGCGGGCCAGGGCACCCGGGCCTACCTCTTAACCCAATTCGACATCAACCGCCACCTTACCCTGTGGCTGCGCTACGCCACCACCCACTACCGCCACCAGCGCACCATCGGCTCCGGCCTCGAAGAAATTCAGGGCGCCACCCGCTCCGAGGTAAAAGCGCAACTGCGCTACCGGTTCTAATCATGGCTCGCTTATTCAAGGCTTATTCAGTATAGTTGGCTGATAAATAATAAGTTATGGTAAAAGAAAGGCGGCTCTCTATTATGAGAGCCGCCTTTCGAGGCTACCTAATTGGGCAGGGGTTATTGTTTCAACAAGCGCACCACAGCCGAACCATCGGGCATGTCCAGGTGTAACGTGTAGACGCCGGGGGCCAGCAGGCTTACGTCGAGGGGCACTGAAGCAGGGCGGCGGATTTCTTAAGCGTTTGGGTTGACAGGTTGCGGCCAAGCCCATCCGTCACCCGCAGCGTGATGGGGCCACGGTGGGCGTTGTCGATTTTCACGTTGAACAGTCCGGTGCTGGGGTTGGGGTACACTTCTACGCCCTGCAGCAACGCCGCGCTAGCCAGGCCAGTAACCGTAGAAACTGTCTGGCAGCCTTCATTGGAGTAGCCCGAAGCCCCAAAGGCGTTGATGGCCCGCACCCGGTAGCAATACGTGCCGTTAAGGCGAACCTGATCCGTATACCCCGTGACGTTGGCGCCTACCGTGGCAATGCGGGTGAAAGGGCTTCCGAACTGAGCGCGCTCAATCTCGAAGCCGGTTTCAGTGCCCGAATTGTCTAGCCATACCAAATCCAGGCTGGCCATATTGTTGGTCACGACGGGGCCAGTACACTCAGGCCCGTGGGGGCTGCTGGTGGTTCGTTCAGGGTATAAAGCTCCAGTTTCCAGCCCGTTAGGGTTCCACCGTTACCCGCCCTCGTGTCGCGAATGCTCAGCGTCCAGTTGCCAAAAGCCGGGTCGTTCAACAAATCACCCAGGTAGCCCGCCGGGCGCACTGTGCCCGCCGCGGCGGGCGGACAGGCAAGGGCTATGCCGTCATCGGCGAAGCTCAGGTTCAGGCCGTTGGTACCGGGGCAAGCCTGGGCCAGCAGCACCGTTTGGCGACGGACAGGGTTGGTAAGCGTGATTTCCAGCTCACTTATATCCGGATGCGTGAGGGTGAGGTCCCGGATGCGAAGGTCAGATACCCGCTCCGTATTCCCAATAACGATGGTGGACGTAGTGGTAGCGCCGGCCGTGTTGCCAATGGGGCGGGGCACTTGAGTAGCCGTGGCTGTGCGCAAGGTATGGGTGCCCGTCAGTAACTGCCGGGTGGCCGAGTAAGGCGCCGTTGCACAGGCGCTTACTCCGCGCACGCGCACGTAGTAGGTGGTAGTGGGCTGCAGCAGCAGGGTAGTAAAGGTAGTACCCGTAATGCCCGCCTGGTTGACGACCAGGTTGGTGAACGTCGCATCCGTGGCTACCTGCACCTCGTAGGAAATGGCATTTGGCACGGCAGTCCAGGTAATGCGGGGCCGCAGCGTAGATATTCCGCCTGCGGCGGGGGTAGTAACCGTAGCGGCCTGCGTAGCGGAGGGCCGAATGGTCAGTAACACATCCAGTACCCGCGTCACGCCCCGCTGGTGCCCGTCAGTTGCAGGGTGTAGGTGCCGGCCGTTGTGCTAGCATCGGCCGCAATGGTAGCCGTAGTAGCCCCGCCCGCCGCTATGGGGTTGGCCGCGTACGTGACAGTAACTCCGGCCGGAAGGTTGGTGGCGGAAAGCGTTACGTTGCCGCTGAACCCTTGCAGCTGGCCCAGGCTGACGGGAATCGTAGCTGAGTTGCCCGGGCAAAAAGCCAGCGTGGCCGCGTCAGCCATTTGCAGGAAAAAAGTGGGGCCGGAGGGGGCGGTTAATGTTAGGTTTTGGTTGGAAATATCGAAGAAGATGCCAGCGCTGGCCTGCACCCGTACCCGGGCCGAGGAGGTTGCCGCTACACTGGCAGGCACCGTCACGGCCTCAAACCCGTCGTTGGGAGTGTTGGCTGCCAGCACCGTAGGGTAGGTCAGGCCCCCATCGGTGGACAGCAGAATGTTAACCGTGGCCGCGTTGATGGGCGCCTGGGTGGTGTTGGCCACATCCCAAATAACTTGCTGCGGAGCGCCTACCAGCCAGGAGGTAGCACTGTTAGGGCTGCGCACCACAAAGGGCCCGGCCGTGGGCACCACCACCACCTGCATGGAGTCGTAATCGACGCCCCCGCCCCCAGCGCGGTTGTCGCGGGCTACCAGCCGGAAGATCAGGCGGCGCCCGTAGGTAGGCAGCAATTCGCCGGGCGTCTGGGTGTTGTTGAGCAGGTCCGACAGCCGCGGAAACGTGCGGCTGGAGTTGGGGGTAGGCGCAAAGGACCGAAAGATGGGGGCATCACCGGTGGGCGCGTTCAGGGCCCCGTTGGGCCCCAGGTTGTACTCTTCCCACACGTAGGTAAGCGCGTCGGCATTGGCATCAGTGGCCGAGCCAGTCAGCACGAAAGGCGTGCGAACAGGAATGGCGTAGCTCGGGCCGGCATTCACTACGGGCGGGGTGTTACCGGTGGCGGTGTTCACGGAGCAGTTGCCCTGACCCGTAATGTGGTCCACAATCTGGTCGAAGCTGTGGGAGTGAAAGTAGGGGTCGGAGTTCGGCTGCAGGTTATCGGCCCCACAGATGCCCGCGTAGGCCATGATGGTAGAGCCCGAGCCCGGCTCGTAAGCCGAGGAAGCCTCCCGGTTGCCGCTGCAGAAATCCGCCGTGCTGTTGAAGGTGTGGTCAGCCCCAAACTGGTGGCCCATTTCGTGAGCCACGTAATCCACATCAAAAGCATCGTTAATTGGGGAAGGGGAGCCGGTAACGCCGCGGGCTTTGCCGTCGATGCACACGGAGGGCCGCTGGGCAATGCCGCCGCCGCCCGTGCTAAACACGTGCCCGATGTCGTAGTTGCTGGGCCCGATCAGGGAGTCAGCCACCGTCTGGTTTTCTTCGAGCATGGCCTCCCCATCGGTATTGGAGTACGGGTCGGTGGTTGGGTTGAGGAAAATCAGCCGGTCGTTGTTGGGCACCAGCACGAGCCGCACGGCCAGTTCCCGCTCACAAATGGCATTAACCCGGTTGATGGAAGCCACCATACCAGCCAGCGCGCCCGCCCTGGTTCCGCCGTGGAAGGCTGCGTACTCGCCGGTGCAGGCCAGGGCCAGCCGGTAGGTGCGCAGGGTGGTGCCATTGGCTACTGCCGGCCGGGCGACGAGGCTTGCGCGGGCCAGCGTTGTTATTGCCTCGGCCGAAGGGGTAGCGCACACGAAGGGAAACGCCGCCCGGTTCATGGCCCGGCGCTCAAATACCAAATGCGCCTCCGTACCACGCACGGCCGGATCAATGTACACCGTCTTATCAGCAGCCAGAATCAGGGCGTGAAAGCCATCGGGGCTAATATCCAGGCGGGCCGTGGCCGTGGGGTCATCGATGCCCTGGGCGGCGTAGGTCTGAATAGCCGGGTATTTGGCGGCCAGTTCCGGGGCCATGACGGGCGCCTGCACCACCCGAAACCGTTGGGAGCTGCCATCGGGCAGGGGCAAGGATATGACGGTAGCCGACGTGGCCGCGGCCCCGCCCCGCCCCACCGGTGCGCTCTGCAACACGCTCCGCAGGGTAGTCAGCTGAAAGCTCACCGACCGGAAGTGGGCCAGGGGCTGCGCCGCGGGCCGGGCCGCTGCCGACAGCGCGGGAGCATCGGCCCACAGGACCCGCTGCGCCTCAGCCGTGGGAATGGTAGCGCCCAAGGCCGCCGCCAAGAGGCCACCGGTCAGAAAGCAGTGCCACGGCCGGCGCGTAGTAGAGGGTTCAGGCATAGCAGACAGGCAAAGTAAAGTCGAGGAAATGCAAAAAGGCGAAGCCCTAAGGTAGGCAGTTTTCCTACCGAAGCTCTTCACCAAAGAGCATATAATTGTGGACTCCGCCAGCCCGGAACATGAGCGTGAAATGTGACCCTAAGTACTTTTTCGCCAGGAATTGCAACCCGCGCCCGGCCAGGGGCCACAGCACTAAAAAAGCGCGCCTACCCCAGCCGGGGTAGGCGCGCTACTGCATAAGCCAGGGACCCTTATGCGTCTGTTTTCAGCAACACCAGCTGGGCTTTATCTGCCGCGCTAATCTTGCGCCGAAACTCTAGGTAGGCGGGGTAATCGGTGCGGGCAAAGCGGGTGCGCGGCAGCTGCAGCCGGCGGATGTACTGGATGGTGCCATCGGGCAGGGTTTGCAGCTGGCTGGAGTAGGTGCCGAACGGGGTGCTCAGTTGCACGGGGCGGGCAGCTGCTCGGGCCGCAAGCTGGCCGATACGTGCAGGCGCACCGTGTCGGTTTGGGTGAGGGCATGGTCCAGCCAGAGGTCGGTTTGCCGCTCGCCCACGCTGGCGGCCGGGGCCGAAAGCCGGCTGAGCAGATTGGGCGTCAGGAACACACGCTTGCCACTGGGCGGGGCCAGGGCCGGCAGGGTCAGGGCGAGGCTTTCCGTGAGGCCGGGCACCGCCGCGCCGGGGGCGTAGGCCGCAGGGCCACTTTGGTCAGGGTGAAGTTGGGCAGGGGTAGCCGGCTGCTGATGTGCTTTTTCTGCTCGGCCAAGTCCAGGCTCGGTAAGGAAGCTACAGCGTCATATTCTAGGCCGGTGCGCAGGGTACGCAAGGTAGCCGTGGCATTGCCCTGGGCGTCCAGGTACACGTCGGCTAGCCGCTCGCGCCGGTTTTCGGCGGCGCCGTAGCGCGGGGTAGTAATCAGGCGCCCACCCTGAGGCAGTAGCAGCAGGGCGTGGCGGTTGCCCGTGAAACCACCCATGTACCCAAACGGGTTGCTTTGGCTAGTGCACTCCAGCCACACGGTATCGGGCCGGGTGCTTTTCACCAGGGGCACGCACAGCACCACGTGGTTAAATTGGGAGCTGGGAAAGTCCGTACGAATATCCTGCTCATCGGAGCCGGCGCGCACCAAGGCGGCGTGGGCCGTGATGCCGGCCGCGCCCAGCAGGGCTTTGCAGTAGTTGGTCAGGGCTTTACAGTCGCCGTAGCCGTTGGCAGCCACGGAGGCCGCCGGGAACGTCTGCCAGCCGCCCAGGCCCAATTGAATGGAAACGTAGCGGGTGTTGGCTTGCAGAAACTCGTACACCTTCCGGATGCGGGCCCGCTCATCGGTTTCGCCTTGCACCAGGGCAGCCATGCGCGCTTGCAAGGCCGGCGGCAGCGCGTCGCGGCCGGCGTTCAGCTCGTAGGTCCAGCGGCTCAGGTCGGCCCAGGAAGTAAGTTTGCCGGCGTGGCCTTCCACCTCAAACTCAGTAGGCGCCGTTAGCACGGCTGGCGTCACGTCGGCAATGGAGGGCCCGTCGGGCTCTTCCTCGCGGGCGGCCAAATCGTGCACCTGCCACTCGTACACTTCCTGACTGCCCTGGGCGCGGCGGGCCTGCGCGGCCCCGGCCGGCAGGTGCAGCTCCTGGTAGCGCAAGGCCAAGCCCGTGGGCATCAGCACCCGAAACGAGGCCTGCTCCACGCTAAGCTGTTCCACGGGCTGGGGCCGCCAGGTAGAGTAGAACAGTGGGTTATCGGATACGACTTCGTACTCGAACTCCACCGTGTAGGGGTAGGAGGGCTGGCTTAAATCGGCTACCCGGCCGCGGGCATCGGAAGCCAGGCTAAAGCCGTCGGAGAGGCTAATGTCGTGGATGTCAGCCGGGCGGAGCTGGCGCAGCAGCCGGCCCTCGGCGTCATACACGCTGCCCCGGAAGTAGCTAATGCTGTTGAGCTGGCTGTAGTACACTAGTTCCGTGGCCCAACGGGCCCCAGCCTCATCGAGCACCGTAACGGCCCGACGTACTGTTTCTACCGTGCGGCCCACCGACTTTACCAGCAGGGTTTCCTCGTGGCGGCGGACCACGGCGTGGGCGTTTTCGCGCAGGGCGCCGGGCAGGGCAGCCACCGCGTATTTGGGCGCGGGGCCGTAGGCGGCCCAGGCCGGACCGGCCGCCACGCTCAGCCAGGCCGCGCAACCGGCTACAAAGGGGAGGAGGTAGCTACGCATTAGGCCTTCTTCTTGAGCACCAATTTCTCTCCCTGTTTCGTCATCACGTGGGTGAAGAACTCCCGCAGGTAAGCGTATTCTTCGGCCGAGTAAACTGGCCGGGCCAGGCTCATGCGGCTCATAATCTGAATGGTGCCTTCGCCGGGCTGCACGTTGTAGAGAAAACGGCCCCCGCCCTCGGGCAGCTCCACTGACATACCCTTGGGGGTTTCTTCCAGCACGTAGCCGGCAGGCAGCGAAATGGTCAGGAGAATGGTCTCATCCAGGGCAGTGCCGAAGTCCACGGGAAAGCGCCGATCCTCGTGCAGGAAGGGGTTTTTGTCGGTGCCGAAGTAGCGTAGGGGGTTCAGGTAAATGGTGCCTACCGGCGTTTCTCCGCCCGTAGTGGCAAACTCGTAGTCCAGCATCAGGGGCTTGTGCAGATTGTCGCGCTCCTTGAAGGTATACTTCGGAATGCTCCAGCCCTCGTGGTCAGTGACGATTTCCTCCACGTACTTTTTCTCGCCCAGCTTGCGCAGCTTCTCGCGCTGGTTCAGGGCCAGATAGCCGCCGTGCTCCTGGTGCACCTTACCGCTAAGGCTACCTTTCTCATCCACCGTCAGGTTAATCTGCCGGTAGGTCACGAGCCGGTCAGCGGGCTTGAGCTCCACCCACCGCGACTCACCAGCTTTGGGCAGCACCAGGCGACCTACACCATTCAGGCAACGGTAGGGCAGCATGCCGCAAGGTGCCAGCTCCTCGGTGGCATCTACCAGCAGTTCCTTGCCTTCAGGCAGGGCCACGTGGGCCACCACGTAATTGAAACGGCTCATTAGGGGCACGTTGGTTTCCATGCGGCCGTGGGTGCGGGTGCTCAGCACCACGGGTTGGCATTCAGGCCGGCCTCGCGCAGGGCGGCAATCAGCAGCAGGTTTACGTCGGCGGCCGAGCCAGATTTCTGCTCGTACACCCGCCGGATGTTCCCCGAGGAAGTTACGCCGTTGTTGCCGTTATGCTTCACGGCCCGCCGGATTAAATCGTGCACGGCGGCGGCGCGGGTAGCGGGGTCCGGGTGCTGGGCTACCAGGGGCGCGAGCTGCTCCTTCAGAAAGCTGCCGCGGCTGAGCTGGGCTCCGAAGCTGTCCTCGTTGAGTAATTCCTGGTCAATTTTCTCCCAGGAATTGGCTACTGCTTTATAAGGTTCATTGGGCCATTTGGTGCCGGCCAGTTCGAAGTCAATCTTGGCAATGTAGTCGTTGGTGGTGGTCATGTAGGGCTCCTCGCGCATGGCGGGCAGGTTCTTCATGGCCCAGCGGTAATTAGTCACGCGGGGCGTAATCGTCTCTGAGCCGCCCGGCTGCCGGCCACCTTGCATACCCGCCTCAATAGTGGATGACCACCGAATGGTGTACTGGGTAGTTCCTTCCGTGCGCTCCTGCACTTCTGAGGGCTCGTAGCCCTGCATCAGCATCTTGTAGTCGAAATACTCCGGAATGGCGGCGCGGTACTCGCTCCAGCGCACTGGAATGTCCGACTGAAAAGTCCAGTCCTGAAAATTGAAGGTGAACTCCGAGGCCACTGAGTAAGTAAACTCCACAATGGAGCCTTCCCGCACGTTGGGCATCGTGAATTTGCGGATGGTGATGTTGGGCGTACTTTCCTCCCGGAATATCGACTCGGAATTGAGTTTTTCCTTGACTACCTGCCCATTTACCAGGTTGTAAGTGAAGCCGCGCAAGGCCGTGAGTTTTTCCTCGTTGGTGCCCCGGTGATAGAGCGGTACTTTCACCGTGGCGTAGTCGTAACCGGCTTTCTTCAGGATTTTGATGCGCGCTACCCGTTCAAATATCACACGAAATCCGCCCTCACTGTAATCGAAGCGGGAGCGGCCGAAGTCGCAGAGTACCACGGCCGGCGCGGCGCTGTCGGCCACAAAGTTTTGGTCCGTCAGGTCCCGCTCGTCAATCTTACCGAATTTAATGGGGTCAGCCTGGGCGTGGGCCAGTGATACGGACGCGCCAGAGCAAATACCGGCCAGAAACAGCCGGCGGAGTAAAGGTTGAATCATACCAACAGGGGTAGGTGTAGTAACGTGACGAATGGAGAATAGCTATTCCCGAGCTTTGGACTGCCTGGCCGAAGCCAGCGCCAAGAAGGGAGATATACTACAGTTGCAACAGGATAAAGAAACGGAATCGAAATATCACTATTCGGCGCTGCCCAAACAAATGGCCCCGTACAGATTATTGGCGCTGCACTACAATAGGCTCGGTCATTTTGGCCAGTGCCCGGGCGTACAGCTCACGAAGCGCGTGGTATTCTTCGGCCGAATAATGGGTTTTAGCTAGATGCAGACGGCTGGTAATAGCCAGGGTTTGGGCCGTGGGCTGGCTTACGCTAAAAACAAAGCGGCCACCTTCATTGGGTAACGCCAGGCTAGTAGCAGCCGGTAGTTCAGCGGCGGTGTAGCCCTCGGGCAGGGTAAGCTCCACCATGTACTCCAGCCGCTGGGTGCTGGCCATGTCCACCGGGTAGAGGCGGTCGGGGTGGCGAAAGGGGTTAGCTGGCAGCCCCAGCTGCGCAGCTGGGCGCACGTAGAGCGTAGCGGCTGGGGCCTCGGCCCCGGGCAGGCGGGCTGCCACCGTGAGAGCCACGGGGCGGGTTAGGTCATCGGCTACGGCTTCCGCTTTTTCAATTTGCCAGTCGGGGTGGGCTTGCTGCCACTGCTGACGCAGAGCTGCCACGGGTTGGCGGTGCTCAGAAGCAGCGTAACCCGCGTATTCCTGGCGCACAGTTCCTTGCAAGGCGCCCGTGGCAGCGAGCGTGAGGCGAGCGTGCGTGTAGCGTAAGTGCGGAACCGCCGTTGCTAGAGAAACCCAGCGCCCCGCCGGCCCGAGCAGTCGGCCTTGGTCGTTCAGGCAGTTTTCCGGCAGCAGCTCCGGGGTAGGGTCGGGTCGGTGGCATCCAGCACCAGCTCTTTGTTGCCGGGTAGAATCACGTGGGCGGCTACGTAGTTAAACTGGCTTAGCACAGGTAGCTCCGTTTGAATGCGGCCGTGGCTGCGGGTGCTCAGCAGCAAAGGCTGGGCCTCCAGGCCGGCTTCGCGCAGCAGGCGCACCAGCAGTAAATTGATTTCGGCCGCGTTGCCCTGGCGAGTTTCCAGCACCCGTTTGGGGGTAGCTCGGGCGTAAAGCGAAGCCGTACCGCTATAACCCACCGCCTGTAGCACCAGTTGCCGGGCCGCCGCCGCGCGGGCTCCTGGATCCGGGATGGAACGCAGGGCGGCTGCCGCCGTAGCCAGCGCAGAATTTTGCTGCAGATACTGCCCGAAGTCTTCTTTCTCGAGCAACTCCTTTTCAATCTGGGCCCACGAGCTTACTACAAATTGCGGGTCCCGTTCAGGGTTGAACTGAATGCGTTCTAGCTCGAAGTCAACGCGGCTCAGATAATCGTGTTCCGTGGTCAGGAAAGGCTCGGGCCGGAACGCCGGAATATCTTGCTGAACCCAGCGCCGGGTAAGGGCCTGGGTGCTGATCTGATAAGACTTGTCGGCGCTACCGGCACTGATTGCGCCATATGAGTCTTGTACTTTCTCGCGGTAGGTAGTGGTATAAGGCGCTGCGCCGCTCGTATTCACGGCGAAGGGCCAGTAGGAGCGGGTCATTTCCTTGTAGCGGTAGAAGCTCGGAATCTGGACCCGATACTCACTCCAGCGCACCGGAATTTCCTGCTGAAACTGCCAGTCCTGCAAATTGAACAGAAACGGGGAGCGGATGACGTAGGTAAATTCCAGAATGGAGCCCTCCCGAACGTTAGGCAAGGTAAAAGCATACTCATCGAGACGGTCGTTGAGCTTGCGGCTAAACACGGCCTCCGTGCGCAGCAAATCCTTGCTCAGCTCCTTGCCCGTGAGGTTGTAGGTAATGCCTTTCAGCTGCTGAATCTGCTCCCGATTGCCGTTTTTGGGGTCGTGGTAAAGCACCACGCGCACGGTAGCGTGCTCATACCCCGGCCGCCGCCGGATCAGTAGCCGGGCCGTGCGCTCAAACCGTAGCTCAAACCCATCTTGCCCACCCTTAATGGTTGATTGTCCAAAGTCGCAGACCACTTCGGCCGCAGCCGAATCGGGAGCCGGGCGGGCCAGAAGCTGGGCTGCTTCCTGCGCATCCAGCTTGCCAAAACGAACGGGAACTTCCTGGGCCCAGGCCAGCGCCGGAGAGCAAAGCAGCAGGCTTGCCACTGCACCCCACCAATGGGCAGGCACAACACGAGTAATCATTCGACTATGAATAACTAATTACCAAGTAATAAACCGGCCGAGTAGCCCGGCAGCGTAGTAAAACTATTGAAAAGCCGTCGAGCTACCAACTGTGGCTATTCTTCCACTGGCGCGGCAGTATGCCGCTGCCCAAGCAGGTAGAGCAAGGCAGCAGTTACAGCCAGGGCGCTCAGCGCGTGCACGAAGGGCAGATGGGCGGGCTCATTGGCGTACAGCCAACCGGCCAGCAGGGCCCCCAAGCCAATACCGGCTTCCAGGGCGATGTACATGGTGGCCACGGCCCGGCCCCGCCGCTCTGGGTGGCTCAGGTCTACGGTCCAGGCGTAGAGGGTAGGCGAATTCAGGCCCGTGGCTAGTCCGAACAGGATGGCCGAACCAAGGAACACCGGCGTTGAGGTCGCCAGCGCCATCAGGGCCAGCGACACCGCCATTAGGGCCGAGGAGCCAATGAGCACCGGCACGCGGCCGTAACGGTCGGAGGCCCGGCCGGCCAGCAGCCGCACCACCAGGGAAGCGCCGGTGTAACAGGTATAGAACAGGCCTTTGCTGCCGTGCGTGAGGCCTAGCAGGCGGCTTTGGTCGGGAATGACGGTGAGCACAGCCCCAAATGGAAACAAGCACAGCAGCGTCACGAGGGCCGGTTTGAGTACTCGCGGCTCCAGCACCTCGCTCCAATCAAGGCGCAGTAGGCTCCAGCGGAAAGGCTGGCGCTGGTCGGGAGGGAGGGTTTCCGTCATGGTGCCCTGCACCACCAAGCTCAGCAACGCCAGGCCCGAGGAGCAGTAGAACATCGTGTTTAGGGAAAACTGCTCGGCCAGGAAGGACCCTAACATGGGGCCAGCGGCCATGCCCAGGGAGCCAGCTACCCCCAGCAACCCCATGGCCTCGCCACGGCGAGCGTACGGAATGATGTCGGCAATAAAGGCGGCGGTGCCCGTGGGCTTGAAGCCCGTGCTGAAGCCGTGCAGCAGGCGCAGTCCCAAAAATGCCGCCACGGTGGCCGTGAAAGGGTAGAAGAAGCCGCACACAAAGCACACCAACGAGCCAAACACCATTACCGGAATCCGACCCACGGTATCAGCCAGCTTGCCGCTAAAGGGGCGCGAAATGCCGGCCGTGAGCGTGAACAAAGCAATAATGAAACCCTTGTACTCGGCCCCGCCCAGGCGCGTGAGGTAGTCGGGCAGCTCGGGCAGCAGCATGTTGAAGCTCATGAAAAAGAGCAGCGACGAAAGGCACATCAGCCAGAAGCCGGAGTGTACACCCGGGCGGGAGCAGTAGCGGAAGGTACAAGCATGGAAAGGCAAAGGTAGCCCCAGGAGTGCGGCCCGGCCCTACCAGAGGGTAAATATGCTGATACTCGCCGCGTTGCAAGCATTTGCAAGGACTGCGCGTGAGGACGAAAGCAAAAAGGCCAAAATTCTTTCGGAGAAAAATTCTCCACTAGCACCAACCAACCGTGTACCTTCGTTGTAGTACACCCATCACTTACACGTTATCAGGTATGGCACAAGACCAGCAGAATCAAGCCCAGAACGGCACCTCCGGCAACGGTACCGGAACGGCCGTCACCGGCGCCGGAACGTCGCATGACCAGCGCACGGCCGAAGGCGAAAATGCCCAGACCCTTACCACCCGCCAGGGTCACCCACTCACCAACAACCAAAACCTGCGCACCGTAGGCAACCGTGGTCCGGCTACGCTGGAGAACTACCAGTTTCTGGAGAAAATCAGCCACTTCGACCGGGAGCGGGTGCCGGAGCGGGTGGTACACGCCCGGGGCGCTGGTGCCCACGGTGTGTTTGAAGCCTATGGTAAGGTAGGCGACGAGCCCATTGAAAAGTATACCCGCGCCAAGCTGTTTAACATGGCCGGCAAGCAGACCCCGGTATTTGTGCGCTTCAGCACGGTAGGCCACGGCGGCCACTCGCCCGAAACCCTGCGCGACCCGCGCGGCTTCGCGGTGAAATTCTACACCGAAGACGGCAACTGGGACCTGGTAGGCAACAACCTGAAGGTGTTCTTCATCCGGGATGCCATGAAGTTTCCGGATCTGATTCACTCCCAGAAGCCTGACCCGGTGCACAACCGCCAGACCGGCGAGCGGATCTTCGACTTCATCTCGAACACGCCGGAGGCCATGCACATGGTGGCTTTCCTGTTCTCGCCTTGGGGCATTCCGGCTAACTACCGCCAGATGCAGGGCTCGGGGTGAACACCTACAAGTGGATTAATGCCCAGGGCCAGGCCGTGCTGGTGAAATATCACTGGGAGCCGCTGCAGGGCATCAAAAACCTGACAGCGCAGGAAGCCGAAGCCATTCAGGCCAAGAACTTCAACCACGCTACCCAGGACCTGTTCGACAACATCAAGGCCGGCAACTTCCCCGAGTGGGAGCTGTGTGTGCAGATTATGTCGGATGATGAGCACCCTGAGCTGGACTTCGACCCCTTGGATGACACCAAGATTTGGCCCCAGGATCAGTTCCCCTTCCTGCCCGTGGGCAAAATGACCCTGAACAAGAACCCCGAAAACTACTTCGCCGAGGTAGAGCAGTCGGCGTTTGGTACCGGGGTGCTGGTCGATGGCCTCGATTTCTCCGACGACAAGATGCTGCAGGGCCGCACCTTCTCGTACTCGGATACCCAGCGTTACCGTGTGGGAACCAACTACTTGCAGCTGCCCATTAACGCGCCCAAAAAGCACGTGGCCACCAACCAGCGCGACGGCCAGATGGCCTACCACGTTGATACGGCTCCGGGCCAGAACGCGCACATCAACTACGAGCCCAGCAGCCTGAACGGCCTGAAGGAAGCCCCACGCACGGCTCCCGAGCACACGCCGCTCTATACTGGCCGCTTGGTTCGCCAGACCTTGGACCGTACCAACAACTTCAAGCAGGCCGGCGAACGGTACCGCCTGCACGAGGATTGGGAGCGTGACGACCTGATCAGCAACATGGTGGGTGCCCTGGCCGACGCTGACCGCAAGGTGAGCGACAAGATGGTGGAGCTGTGCACTAACTGCGACCCGGACTGGGGCCAGCGCCTGGCCGACGGCCTGCAGAAAGCCCGCAGCGGCAAGACGCCTGAAGGTGGCAACCAGTACAACCAAAGCAAAGCAGCCGACGCCGTGGCGCAAGCCGAAGCAGTAGGCCACGAAGCCAAACCGTACTAACTAACACAAGTACCGTGACGCTATAAGAAAGGCTCCAACCATTGTGGTTGGAGCCTTTTTTTTGTGCTTTTTGCTACACCTGAGATATACGGGCGGCAATGTGATAAAAATCTGATAAACAGAATGGTAGCGAAGAATATAGTCTTGTTGCGTTCAGCGCCGGCGCGGCTTAAGTGAAGTAGGAAGGACATTAAGGCGTCTGCGTCCCTGTTGAGTCGGTAGTGGTAGGTACGGAGACGTCGGTCGAATCGATTTCTTCGGCCGGAGGTGTGGTAGCAACCTGGTCTAGAGAATCGGCCATCATCTGCGTTTCCTGGTCTTCCGTGTCTTCCTCCAGCACCACCGTGTCCGGTTGAATGTCGGTAAGGGTAGGAGCCTGGGCTTGGAACGGTTCTTCGGCGTTGGAGGAGCGGTTAGGCCGAGCTTGGGTAGTGGGTTCAGGTTCAGAGCGGCGGCTTACTACGTGAACCAGACCCCACACGCCCAAGCCCCCGCCCAGAATAACTGCCGCTACGACGGCCACCCGGGGCCATTGCACCCGCCACGAAGGCCGGTCCAGTAGATTCCGCCCCGTATGCGGCGTAGGCCTAGGGGGCTGGGTAGCTGGGGTGGGGGCCGGGCGCGGCGCGGCGCGAGCTGGCGTAACGGGTGCCGCCGCAGGTGTGGCAGTCACCACTGCCGGCGCGGCTGGCGCGGGCTGCGCTTGCAGCTGCTGAATCAGGTGGCTTAGTTGCTGAATCCGGGCGTCCATCTCCTGGTTGCGCGCCGCCGACTCCAGTTGGGCTGCCCGGATGGCATCTTCCAGCAGGTTTTTCTCCCGGGTTTCGGTGGCTAAGCGCGCCTGCAGGGCTGCTACCTCAGCCGCCGCGTTTGGAGGCTGGGTCAACTGGACCCGGAGCTGCTCAATGCGGTGCTCCCGCTCGGCTTCGCGGGCTTCCATTTCCTGGCGCTGCTGGGTTAGCTCGGTGCGCACTTGCTGGCTGAGTTGCTCCAGGCGCTGCATTTCCTGCTGGCTGGCCGCTACCGCCTCGGCCGCCGAGCCGTAAGGGGCATCGTGCGGAATGTCCTCGGCCCCAAGCCAGCGCCACAGTTGCCGGGCTTTCTGCTCCCAGTAGTTGCCCTCGCCCACGGGCGGCTCGTTTTCCGGAGCTTCCGCTGAAGCCGGGGAAATGGTCAGCGTCTGAATCCAAGCCAGCAGGTCGTCGGCTGCAAAACTGATTTCCGGGTTGTGCAGCTGGCGCAGGCGGCGCGGTAGCTGGGCCAGGGCGCTGAGCAGCTGAAAGTTCTCGGCTCCGGGCTGGCGACGCAGGTAGGTTTCCACGCCGGGCCCAAACTGCACAGGACCAGCAAACAATACCAGCCCAGTAATTAGCTCCGCAGGCACTGCCGGCGTGGGAAGCTGCCCACTCAGCCAGGTAGCTACGGCCTCTTGCTGGCGCAAAAACTGCTCGAAGGGATTGGCCGCGTGCTCGTCGCCCTGAAGCAGGTAGGGGCCCAGCTGCCAAGCGCCTTCCTGCGAGGGGGCAATATCTAACAGGCCTCCTTGGGGTACAAACAGCAGCACCGTAATGCTGTGCGGGCGCACCACCAGCGCGTCCACTACCTCGCCTTCTACCTCGAAGTTGCCGAGCAGAATGGTAGGGAAGGTAGTGGGTTCCGCTTCCAAGGCAGCCTGTACGGCTTCGTATTGCGCTCGGCGCGCTGAATCATCGAAAGAAGAGAGTAGAAGGCTATGCAGCATGGGAAATGCAACTAGGCTGCTGATAACGCAAGCCGAACCACTAGGTACGCAAAGCAGCTGATTTGTGCCGTAAAGTAACGTGCTGCCGCTTCTGTTAGCCTGCTTTGTGCTGCTCCTGCTGAGCTGGGCGGCTACCTCAACACTATACCGCTTGCTGAAACCACCCGTACACTTTCCTGAAACCACCTACGCACGACCATGCCCCTCCACGAGCAACTCGACAAGAAGCTAAGCAAGATTTACGAGCCCTCCGCTACCATCAACGACGTGTTCAAAGGCTACGACATCACCTTTCTAACCAATGAAAACGGGGAGCCAGTCACCCTATTCTTCGGCAAGCGCCGCCCCGATGGCAAGATTGTAGGCGAGCGGTTCACGCGCACCATCAAGCGGGAGCCGGGCAGCATGGTAGTAAAGCACAGCCACTGGGACAACCAGGGCAAGATCATGAATGCGTGAGGCCCGAGCCTGAACGGCAGCCGGCTACTTCTGAGCGGCTTGTATTTCGACCAATAACGTACTGGCTTCTTCCGCTGACTCCTGTTCGGCCTGGGCCAACCGCAGGGCCTCTTGAGCCACGGATAGGGCCTGCGTTTCCTGGTGTAGCAAATGCAAAACCTGGGCGTACAGCAGCGTGTTTTGGTAGTCTTTCTGCCGCTGCAGAAGCAAGGGCAGTAGTTCCGCTACCAGCTGTAACGACTCCTGCTCACGTGCTGGGCCCTGTTCCTTGCCAAAGTACTTTACGTAGGTAGCCGTTTTGCGCAGCGTGTATAAATCGGCGTGCGGACTCTGGGCAAAACGCAACGTAGCCCGCGCGTAAGACACCCAATTGCGCTGGCCTTCCAGGAAGTTAATGGTTGCTAAGCTATTGGCGCGGACAGTGTCAGGGAAGCTGGCCAACACTAGTTGCCTTACCCGGCGGAGTGTTGCGGTATCATTGGCCCGCCCGGCCGTAAAAGCCATGTTGGTAAGTGTGCGTTCCGCCTTCTTCTGAATTTCAAGCGACTTGTACCACGGCTGGAACAGGTCCTGGTGCTGGATCAGAAACAAGTCGGTTCGTGGGCTGGCGTGCGTATAGATGTAGCGCAGGTTTCGCTCGGAGCGGAGCTGTTTTGCCGATTGGGTAGCCAGGTATTCGTCTATCACCTGGGCCTGCAGGTTCTGTTTCTGGGAGGAGGAAGTAAGCGCCGTGCTATAGGCATACAGCGTTCTGACCGAGCGGTTGCCGGCGTTGTATCGGCGCTGAAGGGCATAGAAAGCCTGTTTCGGGTGAAAGGCTGCCTGGCCATCAGCAATAAACTCGGCCGCGGGCTTAGCGCCTAAGCTGCGGTGCAAGGGCTTTCCCGTAGCATCGAAGTACAGATAGGTAGGAAAGGAAACGATGTCGTGGCGCCTGGCAAAAGCCGTGTCAGCGGTAATATCCACCTGGTAAGAGACGAACGTAGCATTGTAGTATGCGGTAGCGCTAGATTCCCGGAAAGTAGTAGCAGCCATTTCCTGACAGAAATGGCATCCGGGGAGTAAGCGTACACAAAAATGGGCTTGCGTTCATGTTGGGCCTGCGCCAGCACCGTTTCCCACGAAGTGTTCCGGAACGATATGCCTTGGTTTTGGGCCTGAGTAAGGCCATAGCAAAAGCAGAGAAGGATAGTGAGCAGCAGGACTTTCATCTTAATAAATAAATGAATAACAGACAGATAGTGATTGTAACGGCTGAAATATAGAGGTTAACCGTTGTTCTGCCAAAACGGCGGCCCCGGCACTTCGGCGCGGAGTGTGTCGTATAGCCCATCTATGGCTCGTTCTGATTCGTTTCTCTCCACTATATCGGCCAAAAAGCCGCGTCCCGACGGCAAGCCCAGTCTGACGGTAAAAGAGCGGTTTTCGGCTCTTAAAAATCTGCCGGAGTTTCTGCGCCTGATCTGGCAGACCAGCCCGGCGCTTACCCTAGGCAACGTGGGGCTACGCCTACTGCGGGCGGCCCTGCCAGTAGCCATGCTCTACGTGGGGCAGCTCATCCTCGACACGGTAGTGCAGCTGAGTCGGCAGCCGGCCTCTGAGCGGATTCTTACGCCGGTTCTCACCCTAGTAGCCCTGGAGTTTGGGCTGGCCATTCTTTCGGATGCGCTGGGACGCGGCGTGGCCCTGCTGGACTCCTTGCTAGGTGACCTATTTGCCAATCAAACCTCGGTGCGGCTTATGCAGCACGCGGCCGAACTGGACCTCGACCAGTTCGAGGACAGCGCCTTCTACGACAAGCTGGAACGAGCCCGCCGCCAGACGTTGTCGCGCACGGTGCTCATGGCCCAGGTGCTCAGCCAGGCCCAGGACTTCATTACCATGGTTTTTCTGGCCGTAGGCCTTACGGCGTTTAACCCCTGGCTGCTGCTGTTGCTGCTGGTGGCGGTGGTGCCCGCCTTCCTGGGCGAGTCGCACTTTAATGAGCGCAGCTACTCCCTCGTGCACGGTTGGACGCCCGAGCGGCGCGAGCTGGACTACCTGCGCCAAACCGGTGCTTCCGATGAAACGGCCAAGGAAGTCAAGATTTTCGGCTTGTCGGGCTTTCTCATTGACCGGTTCCGGACGCTGTCAGATCAGTTTTACCAGCAGAACAAGTCCCTGGTGATGCGCCGGGCGGGCTGGGGCGCTTTCTTCGCGGCGGTGGGGGCAGGCGGTTACTACGCCGCCTACGTCTACATCATCAGCCAGGCCGTGCGCGGGCAGATTTCCATTGGGCAGCTCACGTTTCTGGCCGGCTCGTTTGGCCGCATGCGCGGGCTACTGGAAGGCATTCTGAGCCGCTTTAGCTCAGTGGCGGAAGGGGCCCTTTACCTGCAGGATTTCTTCGACTTCTTCCACCTCCAGCCCCGCATCCGCCGCGACGAAACCCAGCCGGTGCGGCCGTTTCCGCATCCCATCCGGGAAGGCTTCCGGTTTGAGAACATGAGCTTCAAGTACCGCAACGCCGAAAAATGGGCCCTGCGTAACCTCAACTTCACGCTGCAAGCCGGCGAAAAGCTGGCCCTAGTTGGCGAAAACGGGGCCGGCAAAACAACCCTGGTCAAGCTCCTGTCCCGGCTCTACGACCCCACCGAAGGTCGGATTTTGCTTGATGGCTACGATTTGCGCGAGTATGATCCGGCCGAGCTGCGCCAGGAAATCGGAGTGATTTTCCAGGATTTTGTGCGTTTCCAGCTGCCGGCGGGCCAGAACCTGGCCGTGGGCCGCATTGAGCAAAAGGACAACCAGCCGCGTATTGAGCAGGCCGCCGCTCAAAGCCTAGCCGATTCCGTCATTGCCAAGCTACCCCAGGGCTACGACCAGATGATTGGCCGCCGCTTCAACGGGGGTGTGGATTTGAGCGGGGGCGAGTGGCAGAAAATTGCCCTGGGCCGCGCCTACATGCGCGACGCTCAGCTACTTATCCTCGACGAGCCCACCGCCGCCCTTGATGCCCGCGCCGAATACGAGGTGTTCCAGCGCTTTAAAGACCTAACCCAGGGCAAAACCGCTGTGCTTATCTCGCACCGCTTCAGCACCGTACGCATGGCCGACCGGATTCTGGTTATTGAAAACGGACAGTTCGTGGAAATTGGGAGCCACCAAGAACTGCTGGAGCGTGGCGGCCGCTACGCTGAGCTGTTTCAGCTACAAGCTGCTGGCTACCAATAGAATAAGTGAAGTATATTTGACTTCAAGAGCATGCTAATTTAGCAGTAGCTTGCTGATAAACAGCACTAGGGTTTTTGACTGAATCGTAAAAGTAAATCTCATGAAAATGCACTTGCTTATACTAGGTTTCCTGCTGTCATGCAGTAGTGCTTTTGCTCAGAAAAACGCTATGATAATTCGTTTATCAGAAATAGAAATTTACCCAAAATATCTTGAAGAATACAAGAGTATTCTCAGAGAAGAATCGCGCGCATCCGTAAAATTAGAGCCAGGTGTTATTTCAATTTATCCAATGTATCAGAAGAGTGATTCTACACAGGTAAGAATACTAGAGATATACGCTAGCAAAGAAGCTTACCAGGCGCACTTAAAAACACCTCACTTTCAAACATATAAAACTACAACACTCAATATGGTTAAATCCTTAAAGCTTGTCGATATGGAAGCCATAGACCCAGAAACTATGTCTGAAGTGTTTCGAAAGATGAAAAAGTGAGATCTGTGATTTGTGTATCTATTATTAGTCTAAATGATTATCTTATAAGTAAATATTAATTGTATGTTGTAAATCGAACTAAGTAAACAATGTAACTAATCAGACCGTCATGCAGAGCGCAGCGAAGCATCTCGCGTGCTGACGACTGCAACGATACCATGCGAGATGCTTCGCTGCGCTCTGCATGACGGTCTGGTTATGCTTAGGAATGTTATTTTATATGATATAATTAAATAACGATATAAAGAGTCTGTACTCCTGTATTTGTTGAAAAACAAGTATTGTCTATTTTGGAATTATTAGAATAGTGAATAGCCATTCTAGTACGCGGCGTATTATGGTTGCTGCGTCTACCTTGCTGCGCATGAATTATACCTTTCAACTGCTAGCTGACTTATCTGCCGAATCTGACCAACGCACGTTGGCGGAGTTGCTGCACCAGGTATTTCCCGATACTCCTACTGCCGAGTTGGTTGCCGAATTGCAATACCAGCAGAATCGGCAGCCCGTGCAAGTCTGGTTGGCATGGGCCGAGGAACAACTGGTAGCCTGCAAGTTGGGCTACGAACGAAAACCCGGGCACTACTACAGCTGGCTGGGCGGCGTGCACCCGGACTTCCGGCGGCGGGGCTTGGCCCAGGAGCTGATGCAACGGCAGCACGCCTGGTGCCAGCAGCGCGGTTACCGTTCTATCCGAACCCAGACGCTGAACCGCTGGCGGGCCATGCTGCTGCTGAACCTGCGTGCCGGCTTCGATATTGTAGGAACGGTGCAGGGCGAGCGGGGCCTGACGCTCGTGCTGGAGAAAAGTATTCTGCCGGCTGAAAGCGGCGGATTGTAACGGCCGCGGGGTTTTGGAACCCGACCCATAATTTTAAACTAACTAGCAGTAGACAAGCGCACTAGGTTTCGTATTTTAGGGCTGCGATGCTTTAACTTTTCTGGGCCTATGAAACTGCTTGTTACTCTGCTGACCAGCGGCAGCCTATTGCTGTCGGGGTGCCTTATGTCGCGGGAGGCGCGCGTAGAATCCGATTACAGCTACGCCGGCCAGTTCCGGCATTATCGGACCTACGAGTTTATCAGCGGGGATGGAATCAACTCCGACTCCAGCCGGCTGGGCGAAGCCGTCCGCGACGCCATTCGCACGCGCATGAAGATTCAGGGGTACCGCCCCACCCGCCGCCGCCCCGACCTGCTAGTGAACTTCCGCTTATTTGAGGGGGATATGCGCTTTCGGGGCTACAGCCAGGATGACTTCACGAAGTGGGTGCAAAACGGCAACACGGAAGATGAGGACACCCCCAAGGACGCCCGCAAAGGCTACCAGCCCGTGCGGTTGCTCCTCTCTGAAGGGACCCTACTAGTTACCCTGATTGACAACCGCACGAACCGGGCCGTGTGGAACGGCTATGCCTCGGGCGTGAGCGTACCGTCTGGCCCGCAGGGTGAAATCGTGCTCCGGCGTTCCGTGCGGTCTATTTTCGACCAATACCACGTGTTCACAGCTGGCTACCTACAGGGCAACAATACGGCTGAGGAAGGCAACTAAACAACCCGCAGGAGGCTGCTCATGCGCGTTTGCTACGGCGCTAGAATAAACCAACCCTGGTAGCCAGGTCGTGTGAACAGTCAGGGCTTATAAAGTATATCAGCACGTCATGCCGAGCCGGAGGCGAAGCATCTCGCATGAAGTCATCTGCTTGTTATTGCAACGTCAGCCCGCGAGATGCTTCGCCTCCGGCTCGGCATGACAGACCCCCAGCAAAACTGTTAACATACCCCTCGTGCTACTACCCAAGCGGCCGGTTGCGTTCCTGAATTAGCTCAGCGGCAATGCTGATGGCTATTTCTTCGGGTGTACGGCTATGGATGGGCAGGCCGATAGGAGCGTGCACCCGCGCTAGCACGTTCTCGGGTACGCCTTCGGCCCGTAGCGTGGTTAGCAGCTCCTGAATTTTGGCCGCGCTACCCATTACGCCCACGTACCGCACCCGTCGCTGCAAGAGCTGCCGCAGAGCTATCAGGTCGGTGCGGTAGCCGAAGGTCATCAGCACCACATACTGCTCGGAGCCCTCCGGGATTTCCTGGGCCAGTCTTTCATAGGATATCGTGCGCTTATGATGCGCAAAAGGGTTTTGCAACTGGGTATTTAGACCGGGCCGGTCGTCAAGAACGGTCAGCTCAAAATTCAGGGTAGCTAGCACCCTGGACAAGGCCAGCCCTACGTGCCCGGCCCCCACAAGAATGGCGTGGTCGCGGAAGCCGAGGCGCTCGGCGTACTCCCATTGGGCCCCGCTGGTAGTAAAGTGAAAGTCGGCGACGGACGTAGTGGGGTGCAGTTCCAGCCCCCGGCCGGCCGAAAGCTGCAGCTGCCCGCCCGCGTGAGTGCGCAGGGCGTGTACCATACGTTCCAACGTTTCTAGGTCGGCTGCCCGGAGCGGAAAAATGAGCACCCACTGCTCGCCAGAGCAAATAAGCCCGGAGCGGTCCGCGGGAGCTTCTTTCCGGTGAATCTGGTGGCGCAGTACAGGTTTCGCCTCAGGAGTAACGAGCAAGGTACGGGCCAGCTCCACGAACTTGTGCTCCATAATGCCTCCGCCAATAGAGCCAACCAGCATATCGGCCGTTACCGCCATCTTGAACCCCTGCCGGCCGGGGCTGCTGCCCTGGCTGTCAAGCACGCAGAGCAGTGCTACCCCACCTGCTGCCGCAGGCAGGCGGCCGCGTGCTCCCACACCGGCAAGTCGCGGGGAACGGATGAGAAGGAAGCAGCAGCAGAAATCATTAGGGTGAAAAAAGTACAGGAAATACGAGCAACCAAGCAGCGGCCGCTCTAGAGCCAGGCGGCGCTAAGGGCGTAGTACACGGCCATTACCCCGGAAAATACTGCGCTAACTACAAAGCGCCACTCCGCCGATACTCGGTTCTGGATATAATAATTTACCACCAGCGAAACCGGAATATTCAGCACAAACGAGCGGGTAGCCAGCGGCACCAGGTCCCAGGTAATCTGCTCCGGCTGGCCCGAAAAGAATCGGAGAAACACATAGTGGCGGGCAATCCAGAGCGGATTAAAGTAGGCCAACGACAAGGCCGCCCGCATCCATTTGGCGCTTAGGCTGGCGGAGGCGCTGGCGGGAATGCGCTGGTCGAGCCAGCGGAAATAGGCGGGCACTTCCCAGGAGTAGAGCAGGCCCCCAACCAGGGCCATGCCCAGCAGGCGGCCCCAGGAAAACTCGTGTAGTAAAAGCGCCGCGGCCGTGTCGCCGGCGGCGTAAATCAGGAATCCACGGAGGTGGTTGCGTAGTTGGGTTGAGCGAGTGAGGTCCAAGCGGCGGGGGTACTAGGGGCGTCGGGGTACAGATTAAGAAGAACTTTTTCGGGCGTCATTGGGGCCGAAAAAGGCAAAGGAGCGTCGGGGCGGAAGGCTCGCACGGCGTCGCGCAGGGCGAAATACGTGCCGATGCCGTACATGAGCGGCGGTTCGCCCACGGCTTTGGAGCGCAGCACGGCCCGCGGATGGCCGGGCGTATCCAGAAAATGCACGTCCAGTACTTTAGGCGCCGAATACAGGTCCGGGATTTTGTAGGAGTTCAGGGAGTTGCTTAGCAGGCGGCCTTCCTCGTTATACACGAGTTCCTCCAAAGTCATCCAGCCAATGCCTTGCACGGCCCCGCCCTCAATCTGCCCCCGGTCGATGGCTGGGTTGAGGCTCTGGCCAAAATCGTGGGCAATGCGCACGGCCTCTACCTCGTAGGTGCCGCGCAAACAGTCAACCCGCACGGTGGTCAGGGCCGTGCCGTATACGTGGTAGGCGAAGGGGTAGCCCTGGTTCGTGTCGGCATTGAAGTGCAGGTCAGGGGTAGCGTAGTGGGCGTTTTCCGACAGGCTGATGCGCTGCCAATACGCCGCCGAAACCAGTTTCTCCCAGGTTGAGTCGGCGGGCCGGCCGGCAGCCAGCACCTGCTCGTTCTCAATGTGTAGGCCTTCGTAGTCCAGCTCCAGCTCAGTGGCCGCTAGGCGGAGCAGCCGCTCGCGCAGAGCTAGGCAGGCCAGTTCAGTAGCTTTGCCGTTGAGGTCGGCGGTAGCGGAGGCGGCCGAGGGCGACGTGTTGGCGACGCGGGTAGTATTAGTGCTTTCTACCTTGATGCGGCTCTCGGAGATGCCCAGCGTGCGGGCCGCTACCTGCGCAATTTTGGTGTTCACGCCCTGGCCCATTTCCACCGCCCCGGTGCTCACGCCCACCGAGCCATCGGTGTAAATGTGCACCAACGCCCGGGCCTGATTCATGGCCGTTTTGGTAAAGGAAATGCCAAAGCAAATGGGCATCACAGCTAGGCCCTTCTTCACCAGCTTGTGCGCTCGATTGAACTCTTCCACCTCGCGGCGCAGGGTAGGCAAGTTGTAGAGCGTAGCGGCCGTGTCCCAGGCCTGCTCGGCGTGGCAGCCTTCGGTGGGCTGGCGGTACGGAAACAGGTCGCCCTCGCGCAGCAAATTGCGGCGCTGTATCTCGCTAGCGGCCAAGCCCAGCTGCTCGGCGGCGCAGGCAATAGCCGACTCGATAACGAACATGCCCTGCGGCCCACCGAAGCCCCGAAAGGCCGTGTTGGGCGGCAGGTTGGTGCGGCAGCTGTAGGCCGTAGCTGTCACGTTCGGGATGAAATAAGTATTGGTGGCGTGGAATAGGGTGCGCTCCAGCACAGCCGGGGAAAGGTCGGCGGCCGCGCCGGCATTCTGGAAGAAAGTCGCCTCATAGGCCACAATCTTCAGGTCGGCATCCAGCCCGATTTTAAAGTCGGAGGAGTAGGGGTGGCGCTTGCCGGTCATGCGCATGTCGGCCATGCGGTCCAGCACCAGCTTCACGGGGCGGCGGACCACGAAAGCACCCAAACCAGCCAGGGCACCCCAGGGCGTAGCCTGATCTTCCTTGCCGCCGAAGCCGCCCCCGAGGCGGGTAACGTCAACCTCCACTTGGTGCATGCCTACCCCCAGCACGCGCGCGATGTGGCGCTGCACGGCCGTGGGGCCCTGGGTAGAGGACACGATGCGCACCCCGCCCATTTCCGTCGGGAAGGCGTAAGCGCCCTGGGTTTCAATATACAAGTGCTCCTGCCCACCCGATTCGGCCACGCCCTCAAACACGTGCGCGCACCCGGCCCAGGCGGCCTCGGAGTCACCGAGGCGAAAGGTACGGGGCGGCACAATCAGCTCGCCCTGGGCCGCGGCGGCGCGCGGGTCAACGGTCACGGGCAGGGGCGCAATGTCTAGCCGGACGTGGGGCAGGGCGGCCTGGGCGGCGTGTTCTGATTCGGCTAGCACCAGGGCCACCGGCTGGCCCCGGAAGTGCACGTGCCCCTCGGCCAGCAGGGGCTCATCGGGCACGATACCACCAATCTGGTTTTCGCCTGGAATGTCCTGGGCCGTGATGATGCGCACCACGCCGGGCTGCTGCAGCGCGGCCGCTACATCAACGCTCAGCAGCTGCCCATGTGCCACCGGCGACTCTACCACCGCCGCGTACAGGGTGCCGTGCTGCACCGGGATATCATCGAGGTACTGAGACTCGCCGCGCACGTGGCGGGCCGGATCGAGGTGGTTCATGGACGGTGAAATAGTGAATGAGTAAGGCAGTGAATAAGTGACTGAGTAAAGTAGATCAACCAGCTGTCATCCCGAGCCTGCGAAGGACCTTGCTACGGCAGCACGATAATCGGTACAACGACATGTTCACGCGCGGTAAGATCCTTGGGCTACCGCCTCAGAATGATTGATCTACCTCACTCAGTCACTCATTCACTGCCTCACCAAAGTGGGCGGTGAGCAGCTGCCGGAGCAGCAGGCGCTTGTAGTGCTCGGTGCCGCGCACGTCGCTGATGGGGCTGATTTCCTGTTGGGCCAGCGTCAGGGCTTGTTGCACCGTCTCGGCCGATAGAGGTTGGCCCGCCAGCCACTCGCTGGTGCGGCGCAAGAGCAGCGGAATGGGCCCCACGCCGCCGGCTGACAGCCGCGCCTCCCGAATCATGCCGTCTTGAATCCGCAGCCAGGCGGCGGTATTTACGCTGGCAATATCCAGGTGAGTGCGCTTCGATACTTTCTCGAAGTTGAATACATCGGTGGGGGTAGGGGCCGCAAACCGGATTTCCCTCACCTGCTCGTCGGGGGCTTTAGCCAGCTGCTTGTAGCCCTGGTACAACTCCGCCAGCGGCAAGCTTCGGCGCTGACCTGTGGCATTTTCCAGTTCGATTTCAGCGCCCAAAGCCAGAAACAGAATAGTCAGGTCGCCGATGGGAGAAGCGTTAATGAAGTTGCCCGCCACGGTACCCATCTGTCGAATAGGAGTGCTGCTGACCAGCTTCAGAAAGCGAGGTAGGGCCGGCAGCGCCGCCAGCATCACCTCCGACTCCAGGAGCTGCTGAGCCGTGGTGGCGGCTCCCAGCACTATGGTGCCTGCCTCCGTGCGCCGGATGCCGCGCAGGGCTGGCTGGTTGTACAGCAACTCCACCGGCACGGCGCGCACCTGCTCCGGGCGCTGCACCAGCAAATCGGTACCGCCGCCTAGCAGTTGGGGCCGGGTTTCGGCTTGGCCAGCGGGCCCGGTTGGCGTCGGGGCGGGCGTTGCGTCGTTGCCGTGCGCGGCTAAGTCGCGCAGAGTGGCAAGTTTGCCGGGCATGTCGGCGAAGTAGGAGGGCACGAAGCCTTGGGCCGCTAGCCAGGGTAGGGAGGTAGCCGCCGGGCGCTGGGTTAGCTGCTCCTGCAAGTGCTGAGCGGCCCGTTCCAGGCTTTTGTAGCCGGTGCAGCGGCAGATATTACCGTCCATGGCCGCCCGCACCGATTCTGGAGTGCTGGGCTTGGGGCTAAGGGCGTGGCCAGTCAGGGACATGACGAAACCCACGGTGCAAAAACCGCACTGGGAGCCGCCTTCCGCCACAATAGCCTGCTGCACGGGCGTAAGCGCGCCGCGCGCCGCGTTAATGCCCTCCACCGTTACCACGTGCTTGCCGTGAGCATTGCCGAGCGGAGTCAGGCAGGAGGTCATGGCCTGGTAGCTGATTATATCGGCGCCCGGCGTCAGATCTCCCACCAGCACCGTGCAGGCCCCACAGTCGCCTTCGCGGCACCCAATTTTGGTACCCGTTAGGTGCTGATTGTAGCGCACAAAATCCAGCAGGGTACTACCAGCAGGCTGGGTGGTTTGGATGAGCTGGTTGTTGAGGTAAAAGTGGAGCATAGAGGCACCGGGAGCTAGAAACGGACAGGAAAGTTACGGTTTTTTGGCCGGTGGCGTAACATTACGGTAACAGGGTGCGCAGTATTCGCGCAGGCAGCTGAAGCTGACTTTCAGGCGGTGCGGGCTCGATTTCGGCCCGCGCCGCCGGCGCTGCACCCTGGCTGTGGCCAAAGCGCAGGGAGCGAAGAAGAGTGGCAGAAACCCGTAGCAGGTCAGTGTTCCTCATGCTTGCGTTCTACCTCGGGCTCTTTTGTCTACTTTCGGCTTGGTTTTGGCCCTGAGCCAGCATTCGTCGCGTCTAGCCTTTCTGCCCTATGTATTTTTTCTCCTCCTTCCGCTCCGCCCTGAGCCTGGCCGCCGGGGCCAGCCTGCTGTTTGCCGCCTCCTGCACTGCCCCGCGCGCTATCGTGAGTACGGGTAAGGTAACGCCCCGGGGCGAGTTCCGGGTGGGCGGCAACGTTTCTTTTAACGCTCCTACCCAAACCATTGGCAAGGTAGGATCAACCCTGAAATCGGCCGCCGAGAACTTGGCCAATAAAGCGGCTAACGATACCGTAAACTACAACCAGACGGTGGAAAAGCTGCAGGTGGCCGCCATTGCCTACGCCCTCGACCCGGTGCGGCCATCCTCTGACCTCTACTTGCGCTACGGGGTTGTTGAGCGCGTCGATGTGGGCTACAAATACGCCTTTGGCTCCCACGTTTTCGATGCCATGTATCAGTTTATGGGCCCCACAGGCACGCCCGAAAACCCCGGCAGCCGGGAGGCGGGCGCCACCTACGGCAGCATCGGCCTGCAGTACGCCACGCAGCGGGCCAAGCTGCCCAACATCCCGTTTCTGGATGATGTGAACACGCTCCTCGGCTTCAAGGCCACCCGCCATGATGTGCTGGTGCCACTAGTATTTAGCAAATCATTGGGCGTGGAAGAGGAAATTGGGGCTATTTCCTACGGGCTGGTGTACGCGCATACGTTTCTGCGCTACGGGCTCACGCCGGGCAACCTTTACAACGGCCCCGGTAGCAGCTACGTGACGGGCAAAGTGCCGGAGCTGCCCACGGCCCGGCGCAACTTTAGCTCCTTCGGGGCCTTCTTTAATGCCAAGCTGGGCTACCGCTACGCCTACGTCATTCCGGCCCTTTCGGTGTACTACCAGAACTATGGCGAGTTCCAGCTGCTGAACAACAAAACCACCAAGCTCAGCGGCTTTACCTTCATTCCGAGTCTGGGCCTGCAGTTCCGTGTGCCCTCGGGCCGCCGCTAACGGCCTTATGGCGCAGAAAAAGCCTGGCCTACTGGTCGGGCTTTTTTGTGCACAACTCATCGGCGCCGCTTCCCTACCTCTACCCCGGTTGCAGTACTTTCGCTGCATCATATTAGGAGTTACGCAATGAATATTCTGTACGGAGTGCCCGGCGAAGGGCTGGGCCATGCCACCCGCAGCAAAGTAGTAATCGGTCACCTGCTTAGCCAGGGCCACAACGTGTGCGTGGTGAGCAGCTCGCGGGCCTACCACATGCTAGCGGCCAACTTTCCCGGCCGGGTTCACGAAATTCGGGGTTTTCACCTGGCCTACAAAGACCTGACGGTGTCTAAGTCGCGCACGGCGACGCTTACCCTGCGCTCAGCCCCGAGAACTTGCGGGTGAACTTTCGCAAGTACCGGGAGCTACTCTGCGACTTCGAGCCCGAGGTGGTTATTTCCGATTTCGAGTCGTTCAGCTTTCTGTTTGCCAAGTGGAAGGGCCTACCCGTTATCAGCATTGATAACATGCAGATTATCAGTCGGGCCCAGCTAGATGTGCCGGTGCCGCCCCAGGAGCGACAAAACCTAGCCCTGGCCCGGCAGATTGTGCGGGCCAAGCTGCCGGGCAGCCGCCACTACCTGGTTTCCACCTTCTTCCGCCTGCCTCTGAGTAAGGAGCGCACCACGCTGGTAGCGCCCATTTTGCGGCCCGAGGTGTTGGCGCTCCAGCCCACGCGCGGCGCTCATGTGCTGGTGTATCAATCGGCTACCACCCAAAAAGACCTCATTGCCCAATTACAGCAGCTGCCCGACCAGGAGTTTCGGGTATACGGCTTCAACAAAGAGGAAAACCACGGCAACGTGCAACTCCGGGCTTTCAGCGAGCAGGGCTTCCTAGAAGATTTGGCCAGTGCCCGCGCCGTAGTAACCAACGGGGGCTTTTCCCTGATCAGCGAGGCCGTGTATTTGCACAAGCCCATCTGCGCCGTGCCCATTCCGGCGCAGTTTGAGCAGTTTCTGAACGCCGCCCAAGTGCAAAAGCTCGGTTACGGCCGCCACTTCGACGCCATTACGCCCGACAACCTGAAGGCGTTTTTGTATGATATCAACCGCTTTGAGGCCGCGCTGAGTACCTACGCGCAACAGGGTAATGAGGAGCTGTTCGAGGCCCTGGAGCACGTGCTGGCCAAGGTGCTGGTGGAGCCGTAAGCCAGTGCTTTTGCGCTGTTATTTTGCGCGCAGGAAGAATCCGGTTCAGCTTCTTAACCATTAACCCCGATTCCTCCCGGCACTCGGAATGACAACTAGGCTGATTTCGGCTGTTCCGATATAAACTCACCACCCGAAAAACCCATGTTGTGCCGCGCCAGGGTTCTATCTTGCGGCTTCTAGTTCTTACCCTCGAATTTGGAATGACACTACTTGCACGCTGGCAGCAGTTATTGGGCATTCGTCCTGAGGAAGGCCGCACGGTGGGGTTGTTCTTTCTACACAACTTCCTGCTGGGCATCGGTACCATTCTGGTGTACGTTTCGGCCAACGTCATTCTGCTGGAAAACCACCCGGAGCGCAACTTGCCCCTGGCCTACGGCGCGGCTGCCGTGCTCATGATTGCAGCCGGCAAACTGTACGCCCACTTTGAGCACCACCTGGGGCTGCAACGGGTAGCGGTGCGAGTGCTGCTAGCCGTAGTAGCCCTCACGGCCGTGCTGGGTGTGCTGGTGGCGGTGGGCCACTCCGTGTTGGCCGCCGTAGTGATTATGGCGGGCTACCGCGTGATTTACCTGCTGACTAACCTGGAATTCTGGGGGGTGTCGGCGGTGGTGTTCGATGTGCGCCAGGGCCGGCGCCTGTTCAGTGTCATCAGCTCCGGCGACATGCCCGCCAAGGCCCTCGGGGCCGTGCTAGCCATCCTGATTCATCATCATACGGAGCTGTTGTGGCTGCTACTGACTGCTTTTGGAGCTTACATGGGCGCTCTGCTGGTGTTACAGCAAACCAACCGCTCCCATTTAGTAGAAGCTCGCTCGGCGGCCCGCGCCCTGCGCACCGAAGCCGTGGCCCCGCGCCTGCAGCGCTGGTTCGGGAGCAGCCGCTTGGTCCTGACGATGTGCCTGAGCATGCTGGCGCTGGCGGCCGTCACTACGGGCATTGAGTACTCGTTTTTTGTGAATGTAAAGCACCGCTTCCACGACCAGGCCCTGGTAATGCGCTACGTGGGCGGCGTGCTGGCTGTGGCTTACTTGCTGGCCCTGGTGGTAAAGCTGCTGCTAACCGGTCAGGTACTGAATAGGGTAGGGGTGCGCGGGGTGTTACTGGCCCTGCCGGCAGTGCTACTGGCTGGCTTGGGTCTGTTTGGCCTACTGCCTTCCGCCGCACCCGATACGCTGGTGCTGTATTTCTGCGGCCTGTTTATCACGCTGGAAGTGCTGCGTCGCGCCGTTTTCGATCCGGTGTTTCTGGTGCTGTTTCAGCCCCTGCCCGCAGCGGAGCGCCTCGAAGCCCATACCCTGGCCAAGGGCTTGTATGAGCCGCTGGGCATGGGGTTAGCTGGGGTGCTGCTGTTTCTGCTGCCTAACCAGCGCGGCCTTACCTTCGGCTGGATGGGCCTGCTGGTGCTGGTGGCTCTGTTCTTCCTGCACCGCACTTACGGCCACTACCTGGCTGAGCTGCAACATGCCGTTAGTCGCCGGTTTGGCGCGGCGGAAGATGGATTGGACATCAAGGAGAAAGCGCCCCTGAATGGAACCCAAGCGGTAGTAACTTCCGCGGATATTCAGACGCACATTGCGGCCCTGGCCGATAAAGCAACCCGCGCGGCAGCCACCGACACTCTGCTTACTTTGGGGGAGCAGGCCCTGCCGGAGCTGCTAGCAACCTTGCAAACCAGCACCGATGAAACGACTATTCGGCGGGTAGCGCAGTTGTGCGGGCACTTGCGGCTGCCGGCCAGCCGGCGGGGGCTGGTAACACTGGCCCGGCAGCCGCACCTGTTCCGGCGCGAGGCGGCATTGCGGGCTCTACGGGGCTTTGCACCAACTCCCGCCGATGCGCCCATTTTTCAAGCCCTCGTACAGGAGGAATTGCGCCTCGCCCAACAGCTGCTCCACGGCTTGGCCGCCACTCACGACAAAGCCGTGCGAGCCAGCCTGGATTACGAGGTAGCCCGCGTGCAGCAGCGAATATTCGGGTTGCTCCAGCAGTTGTACCCGCCCCACCTCATTGCTGATGCCCAGCGCGGCGTGGCTCACGCTACCCGGGAGCGGCAGGCCAACGCCCTGGAGGTACTCGACAACCTGATTCCGCGGCCCGTGTACCAGGGCCTGCAAACCTTGTTGGAGGTAGCCACCGTCGCGGAAAAAGCCCGCGCTTTTGATGCCTTACTGGGCCCGCCCGCCGCTCCGCAGCCCTTGGCCATTACCATTATCCAGCGGGGAGAAGCCGCCTTCACCGACTGGACCATCAGTTTGGCCTTGCAACACTGGCAGCCCACTGCCACCACGGCAACCCTGCTGCTACCTCACCTGCACACCCCTAACCTGCTAATCCGGGAAACGGCGCTGGGCATGCTGGCCCGGCTGACCCAGCAGCAACCCGCTGCGCATACACACTTATTGGCCCATCACCCTGACCTTGCTTCTTCGCTTATGAGCCATTCCGCTACTACCACCGCGCATATACCGGCCACTGAGCGGGTAGCCGTGCTGCAGCGTACCGCCTTATTTGCGGCCACCCCGGCCAACGTGCTCAGCAGCATTGTGCCCATCATGAAGGAGGTGGAGTTTGCGGCGGGCCACCAGATTTTCGCCAAGGGCGACCTGGGTACTTCGCTTTTTATCGTGCACGAGGGCGAGGTGGGCATCTTTACTGGCTCCCAGCAGCTGGCTACCTTCCGCAAGGGCGACTTTTTCGGTGAGCTGGCTCTGCTCGATGCGGAGCCTCGCTCGGCCTCCGCTGTAGCGCAAACTCCGGTGGTAGCCTTCCGCCTAGATCAGGAAGACTTTTACGACGTGATGGAGGAGCGTGGCGAAGTGCTACGTAACATTCTGCGCGTGCTCTGCCAGCGCCTGCGCCTGCAAAACGAAAAGGTGCAGGCCTGAGGAGAGCAGTGCTTAGGGCTTCTGCCAGAACGCAGCCGCATTGCTGGTGGCGTAGGTGGTAAGGGTGGTCTTGTTGACTTGCATAGCCCTGAGCGGCTGTGGTTTGGCGCTGAGCGGCACCAGCCGGATGTACTCGATGCGCTTGCCGTCGGCGCGGGTTTCGGCGTTGTACTCGCTGCTCACGGGCGTTTCTAGCTGGTAGAGATTTTTGGCCATGTAGCTGTACAGGTATTCCTCCTTGGTCGTGGTTTGCTTGTGGTTCCAGTTGGCGGTGGGGTTTAGCAGCAGGGGCTTGCCGTTGAGCAGCCGCTCACGCACTTCCTCAATGCTGAGCAGATTGCCTTGCTCGTTCATCACGTAGGCGTCGTGGGTAGGGTCCATGTACAGCCACTTCTGCTGGCTCACGGAGTACACCGAGTTGATGACGTGGCTATCCACATCGGCCGTGTCTTTGGGCAGGCAGCCGATAAAGCGGGCCTTGAAGCCCATGGCCAGGTAGGCCTCGTTCAGTACCGTGGCCAGACCCCGGCAGTTTAGCCCGCGCTTTTCCCGCTGGCAGACCGTAATGAAATCCTGGGCGTTGCGCAGGCGCGGGTTTTCGTGGTTGCCGTCGTGGGGCACCAGCTCGTGCACCCAGTGCATCAGGTTAATCATCTGCGATACGTCTGTGCCGGCGCCCGCAATCGAGTCTAGCTTATACGTTTTGCGCAGCTGAGCCAAGTGCGCTTCTCCGGCGCTTTGGTAGCGGAAAGCCGGTAGCGCGGGGCCGCCCTGGGTAGCGTAGCCCTGCGTTTGTTGCAGAATGTAGCGGTAGTCGCCCTTCTCCCGCACGGCCAGCAAAGCCCGCTGAAACCTTTCGTCCGCCCGGATAAAATCAAGGTCAGTATCGGAACTAGCGTGGGCGTAGTTCTGATAGCCAGCTGCTACGGCGCCCTGAAACTTGGCTACCGCGGTGGCCCGGTCTTTGGCCAGGGAATTATAGCAGGCTTCGTTATAGTACAGGTTGGCCTTCAGTCCGCGGAACTCCTGCTTGGTAGGTTGGGGTAGAGCATCATAGGCCTGGTGCCACTGCCCGTACAAAACCAGCGCCTGCTGATACTGTTTGGCGGCCGTCAGGGGCTTGATTTTGGCGTGCATCCCGGCCGAGTACGCCTGGAACTCTTGGGGGTAGTAGCCTGCTGGGCCCGCAGCCCCGAGCCACCTAGCAGCAAACCAAGCAGTACGATTAAGAAGCGTTTCATGCGCAATATTCTATAAGTGAAGGCAATAAGTAGGTAAAGGATGAGCCCGTTTCAGTATCAGTTGCCTGCCGCCTTCGAATATAAATATTTAGGTAATACTACACCGACGTCGTCCTGCTAGCATTGGAAAACCTGCTGGCAGGACAACGTCGGCGCAAGAACCGGAAAGGGCTAGGCCACTACCTCGTAAATCATGACGGGTTGGGCCTTGTTCTTCAGGGTTACTTCCTTGATGGGCCGGCACTGGAACGACTCGCGCAGGTGCTGGTAGGTAGCCTCCGTAACAATTACCTGCCCGGGCTGGGCCACGGACTGCAGCCGCTGGCTGACGTTGACATTATCCCGATAACGGTGTAATCCAGGCGCTTAAGCGAGGCTGAGCCGATGTTGCCCGATACCATTTCGCCGGTGTTGATGCCAATGCTGACCTCGGGTTGGTAAGCCTGGCCGTTGGGCAGGGTATGCTGGTTGGCCTGCACCACGGCGCGCACGGCCAGAGCGGCGTCCACGGCGCGGTCGAGGTGGTATTCGCCCCGGAAAACGGCCATGACGGCGTCGCCCATAAACTTGTCCACGTAGCCGCCCTGGGCAATAATTTCCTTCACCATCTGGTCGAAGTAGGTATTGAGCATGGTTACTACGGCCGAAGCCGGCAGTACTTCTGAAAGTGAGGTGAAGCCGCAGATGTCGATGAAAACCACCGTGGCTTCCACCGTTTCGCTGGCCATGAGCGTGTTCTCAAAATCGGGGCGGCCGACGAAGTTGAGCACCGTCTCGTCCACGTACATCTTCAGAATGTTGTTTTCCTGGATGGCTCGTAGGGTTTGGCGCAGCTGCTGCACGTGGTGGGCCGTTTTCTCCATGGTTACTTCCAGGTCCTGAAAATCCACGGGCTTCGTGACAAAGTCGAAAGCGCCCCGGTTCATGGCCGTGCGGATGTTTTGCATGTCGCCGTAAGCCGATACCATGACCGTTTTCAGCACCGGGTTGGTTTCCTGCAGCTTGGTAAGCAGCGTAAGCCCGTCCATCACGGGCATGTTGATGTCGGAGAGGATGATGTCCAGATCGGGGTGGTTGCGCACGCTGGTCAGGGCTTCCTCCCCATTGCTGGCAAACACGAATTCGTACACATTCTCCCGGATCTTACGCCGAAATTTCTGCTTGATGAGAAGCTCCAAATCGGCTTCATCATCCACAACCAGAATCTTAGTTTTCATGGCTAGCCAGTACGAGAAGTTTGTCCTTGAGGGCCGCAAAATCTACGGGCTTGGTCAGGAAGTCGTTGGCGCCCAGGGCCAGGGCCTGCTCCCGACTTTCCGTGTCGCCGTAAGCCGTAATCATCATGACCAGGGGCGAGGCGGGAGGCGGGGGCGCGGTGTACTCCTGCTTGATGTGCTTGAGCAGCTCCAAGCCACTCATGCCGGGCATGTTGATGTCGGACAGAATCAGCACTACTTCTGAGGCGTGCTCGTGCAGGTAGGTTAGGGCTTCCTCGCCGGAGTAGGCAAAGGAAAAGGACAGCACCCCGCTACGGATTTCCCGCCGGAAGCGCTGCTCAAATAGCGTCCGCACGTCGGTTTCGTCGTCTACAACCAGAATTTTCATCGGAAACAAAGCTAGCAGAATCGGGAAGGAGGAAGGGAAGCCGCCGCGCGGGCCTAGGCCGGCAGCGTGATAATAAACGTAGTGCCGCTGCCCTCGGTGGTTTCTACCGTGAGCGTGCCGCCGTGGCCTTTCGTGATGATGTCGTAGCTCAGGGAAAGGCCCAGGCCCGTGCCCTCACCCGTGGGTTTGGTAGTGAAAAATGGCTGGAATATTTTGTCTACTACGGCCCGCGGAATACCCATGCCGTTGTCGCGCACCTGTACTTCTACGTCGCCGTTGGGCAAGTGGCGCGTGCTCACCGTCACGATGGGGAGTAGCCGGGCTGGTTAAGCTCCTTGCGTTTCTGCACGGCGTAAAACGCATTGGTAAACAGGTTGAGTAATACCCGCCCCACGTCCTGCGACACAGCTTCTACGGTTCCAAGGTTGGGGTCAAAGTTCGTGACGAGGGTAGCGTTAAAGCTCTTGTCCTTGGCCCGCAGGCCGTGGTAAGCTAGGCGCAGGTACTCGTCGGCCAGCCCGTTCAGGTTGGTGGCTTGCCGCTCGCCGGTGCTGGCCCGGCTGTGCTCCAGCATGCCCCGCACGATGCTAGCGGCGCGCTGCCCGTGGTGGGTGATTTTCAATAGGTTTTGCTTCAGGTCAACGAGCAGTTCGGCTTCCAGCTCCGGGTCGCGGGTAGGGCGCTGCTGTTCTTCTTCCAGCTCCGTTATCAGCTCTGCGCTAACATCAGAAAAGTTAGTGACGAAGTTGAGCGGGTTCTGAATTTCGTGGGCAATGCCGGCGGTCAGCTCGCCTAAGGAAGCCATTTTCTCGGCTTGAATAAGTTGAGCCTGAGTGGTTTTTAGCTCCGTCAGGGCTTCGCGCAGTTCTTCGGCTTGTTGGGTGAGGGTAGCGGTGCGCTCGGCAACTAGCCGCTCCAGCTCCTGGTTGTGGGCCGCAATCAGCTGGCGGGCTTTTTCCTCTTCTTCCCGCTCCAACCGCTCCTTTTCCAACTGCTTTTTCTGGCTGCGGGCAATGAGCAGGAACGTAAACAACCAGATAAAGGCAAAGCCCTTGGAGTTTTCAAACGTGTCGTCGTACTCCTCCAGAATGCTGCTGCTCAGGGCCGGGAGCAGCAACTCCAGAACCGAATACAGCACGAAAGGAGCCACGGCCAGCAGCAGCGTACGGGCGGGCCGGTAGTGGCGCAAATTGCTCAGGATAACTGTTACGACCCCCAGCACAAAGAGCATATACAGCTCATCCAGCTGGTCGGACTTCCAGTGCACTGCCCGCGCCACCACGAACAGGGCCAGGCCCGGAGCCCAGATCCAGTTGAGCAGGCGGTTGATGCGAGGCAGCCGAGTAGGCAAATCCAGAAACCGGCGCAACCCGCGCACGATAAACAACGCCACCACCACGCTCAACAACACGTCCGCATTAAGATCCATGGGCAAAAGCAGTTCGGAGAGGGCCGGAAGAGGGGTGAAAGGTAGAAGTCAGACAAAGAAAAGCAAGCTGCCTGGTCGGTTTACTTCGGCTTGCGGTCGGCCCAGATTTTGGGCAGCGGAATGGTCAGAATCAACACCGGATTGCTGGTGCGGGCCTTGCTAGGGGTAGCAAGTGTTTTGAGCTTGCCCTTCTCCCGAGAAGAAAGAATGCCCGCGTACTCCCCAATGACGCCTACAACGGTTGGCAGCGTTACGCGCACAGTAAGCTCCTTCTGCGTGGAGCCGGCGGGCAAAGGCTCCTGTGGCCGGCTCTGGGCCCAGCTGTTTCCCGCGTTCAGCAGCAGAATACAGGCCAGTAGGAATGATTTAGAGCCGGGCATGGATAAGGTAGTGTTGCCGTAAAGATGCTACTATAAATAGGTTTCCCTACATGCTGATGCGGAAATAGCGGGCCATAGCAGGCATGGGTAGAGAGGCCAGTACCATGCAGATGCCGATGGCCGCGGTGTAGTTGCTTGTCATTGCAATTTCTAACTTAGGCCGACCATGACCTACTTCGCCCTGTGCCGGGCCGCTGCCGCAGCAGCGGCCAGCGGCTACTTGCTTACTGCCTGCGCGCCCCATACTCTTTCCTCTACCACTCCGGTTGCCCTCAACCAGTTTGCCGCCGACAGCGTGTTGCGTCGCATTGCCACGGCCCAGGATGAGCGCCGCGCGGCCGCGCTGCTACCCTACCTCAGCCGCCCCGAGGCCACCTACCGCCGCGCCGCCGCCGAAGCCCTGGCCTCAGTCCAAAGCAAGGAGGCTACCTCCCCACTGCTCACCCGGCTGCGCGAAGATGCGGATGCTACCGTGCGACGGGCAGCCGCCTACGCCCTGGGGCAAACCGCTGATTCCACGGCGGAAGCTGGCCTTGCCCAACGCATCAGCGCCGAGTCCGACGGGGTAGTACGCCGCTACGTGCTGGAGGCCCTGGGGCGCTGCACCTCCCGGGCCGGACTGCTGACGCTCACCCGCCTACCCCCCGCGCTGGCCACCGACACGGCCGCCCTCAGTGGGCAAGCCTGGGGCCTATACCGGGCCGGCTTACGGGGCCTGACTTCGGAGGCAGCCGTTAGCCGGCTGGTGCAGCTGGTAGGGCGCAGCAACCCGGTAAGCGCCCGGCTGGCTGCGGCCAATGCCCTGGCCCGCACCCGCGGCATCAACCTAGTTTCTTATGCCGCTACCCTTGGCACGGTGGCCCAGCAAGATGCCCACTATGCGGTGCGGAGCGCCGTTACGGCTGCCCTCAGCAAAGCCGCCACCGCGCCCACCGTGCCAGTTCTGCTGGCCACCCTGGCCCGGCGCGACCCAGATTACCAGGTGCGGGTGAGTGCGCTGCGGGCCATGAATGCGCAGATGTACGCCCCAGTAAAGGAAGCCGCCTGGCAGGCCCTGACGGATCCTAACGCCCAGGTAGCTTTGTCGGCCGCCGAATTCTTTCTAACCCACGCCACGAATGAGCCTGGCTCCGTGTTTTTGGAGAAAGCCAACCGGCTGGAGCAGTGGCGGGTGCGGGCCACCTTGCTAGCGGCTGCCCTGCACCAGTCCAGCCCGGAGCAGGCTGCCATCCGGGGGGCAGTGCAGGAACGCTACGCTGCCACCCGGACCCCTACGAGAAAGGCTATTTGCTGAAAGCTCTGGGCGAAGACCCGGCGGCATTCGACTTCGTGCAGCGGGCCACCTTCACCCCAGGGCAACCCCTGGTAGTGGGTACCTACGGCATGGAGGCCCTGGTAGCTATGAGCCGGCAGCCTACCTTCCCGGCCGGCCGCTACCCCGATCTGGCCCTGGCCCTGCGCCAGGGAGTGCTCAGCCGAGATGTAGCCGTAATGGGCACGGCCGCCGAGGCCATCCGCGACCCAAAGCTGAACCTGCGCAAGCTGCTGCCTAGCCCTGATTTCTTGATTCAGGCCCGCGACCAACTAACCTTACCCCGAGATTTGGAGGCCTGGCAGTCCTTGCAGCAAACCATCGACTTTCTGCAGAACCAGCCCGCCACTACTGCCCCCGTAGCCAAAGCCGCTACGCACCCCATTGACTGGGCCCTCGTCAGCACTATTCCGGCCGGGCAGCGGGTGGCGGTACGTACCAGCAAAGGCGACGTGGTGCTACGCTTGCTGGTGGAGCAGGCCCCCGGCTCGGTGGCTAGCTTTGTGGAGCTTACCCAGCAGGGCTTTTACAATGGCAAAAACTTTCACCGCGTCGTGCCCAACTTTGTGGCCCAGGGCGGCTGCCCCCGCGGCGACGGCTGGGGTAGCTCCGATTACAACCTACGCTCCGAGTTTGCTGATGTGCGCTACGGGGAAGGGGCCGTGGGGTTGGCCTCGGCCGGCAAGGACACCGAGAGTTGCCAGTGGTTTATCACTCAC
Source organism: Hymenobacter sp. 5516J-16 (assembly GCF_022919335.1). Classification (NCBI taxonomy): domain Bacteria; kingdom Pseudomonadati; phylum Bacteroidota; class Cytophagia; order Cytophagales; family Hymenobacteraceae; genus Hymenobacter; species Hymenobacter sp. 5516J-16. The sequence goes on from NZ_CP095058.1 coordinate 3,283,285, forward strand.
GCCCCCACGCCCCACCTAGACGGGCGCTACACCATTTTCGCGCAGGTAGTACAAGGCATGGATGTTGTCAGCCGCCTCGACATTGGGGACCGAATTGATCGAGTAGAGCTGATTAAATAAGTCACGGCAGACCAGTGTAATACCAACGGCCCCTCTGCGCTATGCAGTGGAGGCCGTTGGTATAGCTGCTAGTAGGAATTACTCCTCGTCGCGGCCGTGGGCTTGAGCGGGCGGGGTAGTGGCTTCCACCGCAGAAAAGGCTTCCAGTATTTTGTAGGTGTGCGAGGCGCCCTTGGGCACTACCCAGGAGTTGCCAGGTTCCAGCACCACCATTTGGCCCTCAATGTGCAGCTCGGCCCGGCCTTTCAGCACATAGCCAACGGTTTCGTAAGGGCGGGCGCTGGGCTCTTTGGCCTCGCTGGGCTGCTCGTCTTCCCAGAGGCGCATGGCCACGTGTACGCCAGAAGCCAGGTATTTTTCGCCATCGGCGCCAGTAGGGGAGAAGCGGGAATCAACTTTAGTGATGGTGGTATCAGCCATGAGAAAGGAAAGGTAAAGTGAAGGAGGGGTAACTGCTTTGCTAACGCGACCAATTGGGGCTGGGTTACTACCTTGCCCGAATCCTAAACCTTCCGTCCCGTCGGCGGTTGAAAAATGTCGCGGCTCGGTGCTGCCCGCCGCTTTGCCGCCTGCTCGCAGGCCCACGTTGCCCATGCTTTCTGCCAACCACCAGTTTATTCAGGCCCTGACCCAGGCCCATGCCCACACGGCGGTGCCCCTGCCTGCCGAGGGCTTTTGCCAGCTAGCCGAACACCTGTTGCAGGTGCTGTTCCCGGAGCGCTCGGCCCGCCCCTTGCGCAACCCTGATGCCGTAGCTGCTACCCTCGACCAACTCCAGAACGATCTGACGACCTTGCTCCGGGCCGTGCCCACGCCCGAACCCGCAGCCGAACTGGCCGGCAGCCTGATGAACTCCCTGCCGGCTCTGCGTGCTATGCTGCTCCAGGATGCCGCCGCTATTCTGGCCGCCGATCCGGCCGCCCAGGGTTTGGCTGAGGTAGTAGCAACCTATCCGGGCTTTTACGCCATTGCCATGCACCGCTTCGCCCACGGGCTGCATCAGCGTGGCATTGCCCGCGTACCCCGCATCCTAAGCGAATACGCCCACCAGCGCACGGGCATTGATATCCATCCCGGCGCCCGCATCGGGCCTTCCTTCTGCATCGACCACGGCACGGGCCTGGTCATTGGCGAAACCTGCGTAATTGGGGCCCACGTCAAAATTTTTCAGGGCGTGACATTGGGAGCCTTAAGCGTAGCCAAACATTTGCAGGGCATCAAGCGCCATCCTACCATCGAAGATAACGTCGTGATTTACGCCGGAGCCACTATTTTGGGCGGCAGCACCACGGTAGGCAGCCATAGCATCATTGGCGGCAACGTGTGGCTAACTGAGAGTGTACCCTCGCACTCGCGCGTTTACCACCAGGCGCACATCCACGTCACCCGCTCCCAAGACCCCACCGAAGACATCACCTTTTCGATTTAACGAACCTTCATCAGTTTGCCACTTAGCAGTCGCTATGCTAGACTGTAGTAGCGAGCTTCTTCTTTCCTCCTTACTTCTCTTAACTACCATGAAAGCCACTTCCATTCTGGATACCATCGGCAACACGCCGCTGCTGCGCCTGAACAAATTGTTCGCCCACCGCCCCGACGTGGAGGTCTGGGTCAAATTGGAACGCGCCAACCCCGGCGGCAGCATCAAGGACCGGATTGCCCTAAGCATGATTGAGCAGGCCGAGCGAGACGGTATCCTATCGCCCGATAGTATGATTGTGGAGCCTACCTCAGGCAACACGGGCGTGGGCCTGGCCATGGTAGCGGCCGTAAAAGGCTACCAGCTGACGTTGGTGATGCCCGAAAGCATGAGCATTGAGCGCCGGCGCCTGATGGCTGCCTACGGCGCTAACCTAGAGCTTACCCCCGGGAAAAAGGCATGAAGGGCGCCATTGAAAAAGCCCACGAACTGGTGCGTGATACGCCCGGCGCCTGGATGCCCATGCAGTTCAGCAACCCCGCCAACATCAAAGTGCACGCTGAAACCACTGCCCAAGAAATCCTGCGTGATGCCCCCGAGGGCTTTGACTTTCACATTACGGGGGTAGGCACCGGTGGCCATATCACGGCCGTAACGGAAGTTCTGAAGCCTCACTTCCCCCAGATGAAAACCTTTGCCGTGGAGCCGGAACTCTCGCCCGTTATCAGCGGCGGCGCGCCAGGTCCGCACCCCATCCAAGGCATTGGAGCAGGTTTCATCCCGGATAACCTACACACCGAAATACTGGACGGCACCATTCAAGTAAGCCAGCAGGAAGCCTTTGAGTACGCCCGACGCGCAGCGCGGGAGGAGGGGCTGTTCATTGGTGTTTCTTCCGGCGCCTCCCTAGCCGCTGTTGCCAAGAAGCTCGCTGAAGTACCCCAAGGGGGGCGCGTACTTACCTTCTGCTACGATACCGGCGAGCGGTACCTCTCAGTAGAAGGGCTATTTGTATAAACAATAGCTAGCCTCCTAATAACACGAAGGCCGCTTCCAGCTAATGGAAGCGGCCTTCTACTTTTTCACTATCAAAAAGTAGATAAAGCTTAAAACAAAAAAGCCTGACCGGCAGGTCAGGCTTTTATAAATGGGAGTGGAGAATATCGGAGTCGAACCGATGACCTCTTGCATGCCATGCAAGCGCTCTAGCCAGCTGAGCTAATCCCCCGACAGGTAAAAACCACTCATCAATTATGAGTAGCAGTGGAGAATATCGGAGTCGAACCGATGACCTCTTGCATGCCATGCAAGCGCTCTAGCCAGCTGAGCTAATCCCCCAAGACACAGTTAATACCAAACAACCTTTTGTATTTGGTTTGGCAAAAGTACGGTAGGTTTTCGATTCTACAAGTAAACGGGTAAAAAAAAGTGGGCTGCCGATATCGGCAGCCCACTTTTAGGTGGATAAGTGGCTGAAAATTAGTTGAACAGGTAGCGCAGCCCTACCTGAGCCTGCCAGCGTGAACCAATACCACCAGTGTCGTCGCGGAAAGTTCTCGACAGCGGGGTTCCGGGCGTTACCACGGTAGTAACGCCTCCAGTGGTAGTAGTAGCGGGATTCGTCAGATAACGATACTCAAATACCGGCTGACCCTGCGCATTGTACCCAGCCCAAGTCAGCGGGTTTACCCGGTTAGCCGTCTGGAAAGTGCCCCAGTCAGAGTTGATTAGGTTACCAACATTGAAAATATCAATGCTGATCTGCAACGCATTGCGGTTCTGACCAATGTTGGTGAAGATGTCTTGCAACAGTCGCACATCCAAACGATTCTGCCACGGACGAGATGCCCCGTTACGCTCAGCATATTGACCACGGTTTTTGCTCAAGTACTTGTCTTGGCTGATATAAGCATCCAGGTCAGCCCACTGCTGCGCTGCACTGTATGTTACCCCGTTGGTAGTAATTGGACGTAAGTTGATTTCGCTCTGGTTGCGAGGAATGTACATCAGGTCGTTGGCGTTTTGGCCATCACCATTCATGTCACCCGAGTACACATAGCTGAAACGCCCAGCTGGAGCAGCCTCGTAGAACAACGAGATAGTCGTACCCAAGTGGTTCAGGTACTCCCGACGGTACGAAGCCGAAGCTACTACTCGATGCTGCTGCAGGAAGTTTGAATAGCCTAGTACATTGGCGTTGGGGTCACCCGATACCTGACGGTCGCGCCAGATAGACTGAGCAATTGAGCCACCATCATTCACCGAACGAGCGTCCGAGTAAGTGTACGCGGCGCTGGCGTAGAAGCCACCGGCGAATGATTTCTGCAACTGGCCAGTCACGAAGTACGAATAACCCTTGTTGGTATTCTTCATCAGAATAGCATCGGTGATATTCGGACGAGCTGCCGTGTTGCCACCTTGCGCTGCCGGTACAGAGCCGTAGATGCGGTTATTAGCCGTGGATACAACTACGCCGTTTGACGGAGTGCCGCTAAAGGTATAGAAGATTGGACGTGTGTCAGCACCGTTGGATCGGGCGAAAGGTGCAGCTTCAGTACCAGGCAGGTTTACGTTCTGCTGGTACACGGCGTTGAGGTCTTTGGTGTAAAGGGCCTCAATCGTACCGATGATGCCACCGGGCAATTCCTGGTCAATGGCGATGTTAGAACGCCAAACCTGCGGGAATTTAAAGTCTCGGTCAGTAACAGCCAAGTTATACTGGGTGTTAGCAGCTCCACCAACCGGACGGTAAGCATCTACATTCGGATCGAAGGGGAAAACAGAGTTGTTCGGGTTTGTTGTGGTGCCCGTAGTGGTAGCTACTGCGCCCCGGCGGTCGAAAGAACCGAACTGCACACCATTGTTGCCTGCTTGGTTAGACAACCACACGAAAGGAATACGGCCAGTGAAGATGCCCGTACCACCACGGACCTGTGTTTTCTTATCATCGTTCGGGTCCCAGTTGAAGCCGATTCGAGGAGAAAGTAGCACAGTGCGGTTAGGAAGCTTATCCGTCTCTAACCGTACACCATCACGGAAGACTAGATTGGCTGCGTTTTCGTTGCGAGCAATATCGGAGTAGATAACCGGCAGGTCACCGCGGATGCCGACGGTTATTTTGAGGTTATTGAGTGGTGACCATTCATCTTGCGCATACAGGCCGAATTGGGCTGCCTTTGTCACCGCGAATGGGAAGGAACCATCAGGACTAGTCGAATACTGCAACTGGTAGCGCTGAGGGCCTTGCAAAGGAGGTGCACCTGCACCGGTAGCACGCGGGGTAGGAACACCATTCACTATGGCGTACCCATTTGGAGCCTCCGCCGTGCGAGCCGAAGCATAGAAGTCGGCGAGAGAGTTGAACTGGTAGTTACCGTAGTAGTTTGGCGCAAAACCGTTGCTGAACTCGTACAGTTCATTATAGGTACCCACCGTCACGTTGTGTTTACCTAGATATGCGGTGAAGTTGTCACCGAACTGGTACACATCGGAGTTCAGAATGTTGAAAGCCGAGAACGGCTCGTAACCAAACGACGTAAGCGTGTTGCTAGCAGTAATGGCCGCTAAGTTGTTACCCGTGCTCAAGTTGTCGCCATTACCAATATCAACCAGCGGGAAAATGCCACCGGAACTCTCACGGAAGTCACGGAAACGAGAGTAACCAGCAGTGAAATTGTTGGAGAATCGGCTTCCAAACGTGCTGTTCAACTCAGCAATATAGGAGTCGAGGTTGTTGTTGATAGTATAGTACGACGAGAAGAAAGGAAGACCAAATTGGGTTTGTGCCCGAACCCCGCCAATAGCATTAGAAGTGCTAGGTGGAACATCTGACAACGAACGGAGGTAGTTGTATTTGATGTTCAGGCGGTGGTTATTGGAAATGTTCCAGTCTAAGCGCGCCGTTGCTTTTTCGCTGTTCGAGCGCTGCTTGTAGCCCTCGTAGCTACCAGGATTAAAGCCATATTTCTCCTGCAGGAAAGTGCTAAGCGTATTCAGGTCGGACGCAAAAACACGGGAAGTCTGCGAGTTGCCACCAGGCTCAGGTGTTTGACCAGGACGACGCGCAATGAAGTTGCCACTGGGTGGGTCATTGCGAGTTTCTTTCTCCGCATTTAGGAAGAAGAATAGTTTGTCCTTGATAATGGGACCACCAACTCGGAAGCCATAGTTCTTAAGATCAAACTTAGGATAATCCGATTCTACATCACCTACCTTGTTACCTACCAAGTTTTGGTCACGGTAAAAACCATAGATAGACGCCTGTACTTTGTTAGTGCCCGAGCGGGTTACGGCGTTAATGCCAGCTCCTGTAAAGGAACCCTGGCGAACGTCGAAAGGCGCAATACTTACCTGAATTTGGTCAATAGCATCTAGCGAGATGGGCTGCGCCCCAGCTTGGCCACCTACTGTAGATGAAAGACCAAACGAGTTGTTGAAAATCGCCCCGTCGATAGTAATGTTGTTGAATGCACCACTACGACCGCCAAAACTCTGACCGTTGGCCGAGGGAGTGAGACGCGTGAAGTCATTAAACGAACGGTTCAGAGTAGGAAGGCGTTCGATCTGCTCACGCTGCACCGTAGTAGCTGCGCCGGTGCGGCCGGCGTTGATAACCGGATCCTGACGACCAGTTACTACTACTTCACCCAGCGTTTGCTCTGATTCACTCAAGTTGATATCGAGGCGCTGGTTCTGACCTAAGGTCAAAAAGATGTTTTCACGCACGGCCTCTTTATAGCCTACGAAAGACACCCGAATGGTGTAGGGCCCCCCTACACGCATATTCTGCAGGTTGAAGCGACCTTCCGAGTTAGTAGGCGCCACGTACTGCGTGTTGGTGGGCGTGTGCACGGCAATGACCGTAGCCCCGGGCAAGCCCTCACCCAACTTGTCGGTGATGACACCGTTCATTGCCGACGTGGTGGTGCCCTGCGCCCAGCTCATGTGTGCTGACAAAACTGCCAGCGGCACTAAGGCTACAGAGGCGTAAAGATTGCGTCTCATAAAGGGGGATTGGTGAAAAAAAGGGGTGTGCTGAGAAAAACGAGGTACAAAATTACGGTCTCAATAACCGGGTTGTGTTACGTCAGTGTTATTAAAGCCAACCGACCTGCCGCCACTTTCCGCCGCAAAGGTAAGGGGGAAATTCACAATATTGGTCGTACTGCCTTAATGAATCTGCTTAAGTAGTAATCAGTTTCTAAGGCATTCTCCACAACACCTAAAGAGCTGGAGGAGTGGATGAACTGGACGCTTTCCGCTGAGGCTTCAGTAACTAACCCCACGTGGGTAATTACCGGGCTGCCAGGTGAAGCTCCGAAAAATACCAAATCGCCGGCGCGCAAATCTTGCGGCCTGATGGGCTCACCCCACACGGCTTGCTCGTTGCTGGAGCGGGGAATAGCCACGTTAATAGCCGCAAAAGACTCGTGCAGCAGTCCGGAACAGTCCATGCCTAGCCTTGTGGTGCCACCAAACTTGTACGGAGTGCCTTGGAAGGAACGAGCCGTTTCAATGACCATAGCCATCTGGCGGGGTACGTTGGCCGGCAGGGGGCGAGCCGGGGTAGGCCGACGGGCCACTACCTTACTTTTTCCGGCGGGTGTTGATGTCTTGACCTTAGATTTGACCAGCGCAGGGCTAGCGCCCCGGCGGCGGTCCGCAGCTTTCATGCGCGCCATGTCGCGGGCCGAGTAGTAACGCCCGTTTCGGTAATTCACCTTGCTGCTGCTACAAGCCACCAGCCAACTTCCTAAGATCAACCATAAGGCTACTAGAAGTGGCCGCTGCCACTGCGCCGAATGCCGTACCTTCGTAACGTGTTCCCGCATCGGGGCAAAGATAAGCGAAGTGGTCATTTCACCCTTGTATATATGGAATACCAAGTATTGACTCCGGCCTTGCTAGCTGAGCTTGAAGCAGTAGTAGGCGTTCAGCACCTGCTAACGGCTCAGCGGGCGGAGGCGGAAGTATATGCCGACTATGGCCGCGACCATACGGAAGACTTGCACTTTGCTCCCGATGTAGTAGTGCGCCCCGCTAACGCCGAGCAGATCAGCGCTATTATGCGCCTGTGCCACGAAAACCACATTCCTGTTACCCCGCGCGGAGCCGGTACCGGACTAAGCGGCGGGGCATTGCCCATTCATAACGGAGTGGTACTGAGTACGGAGCGGCTGAACCGCATTCTTGAAATTGATGAGCGCAATTTGCAGGCTACCGTGGAGCCGGGCGTGATTAATGAAGTGTTTCAAAATGCCGTAAAAGAGGTTGGGTTGTTCTACCCTCCGGATCCGGCTAGTAAAGGCAGCTGCTTTCTGGGAGGTAATCTGGCGCACAGCAGCGGCGGCCCCAAAGCCGTGAAATACGGTACCACGCGCGACTACGTGCTGAACTTGCAGGTAGTGCTGCCCACGGGCGACATCATCTGGACGGCAGCTAACACCCTGAAAAACTCCACCGGCTACAACCTCACCCAGCTGATGATTGGCTCGGAAGGCACACTCGGGATTATCACCAAAGTAGTGTTCCGGCTTTTGCCTTACCCCCAGCACACCATTTTGATGCTGGTACCTTTCCGGCAGGAGGCGCAGGCTGCCGAAGCGGTATCGGCGGTGTTTCGGGCGGGTATTATTCCTTCCGGCATGGAGTTCATGGAACGGGAAGCTATTGTCTGGTCGTCTGATTACCTAAAAATTCCACTCACTTTGCCCGAGGACATCCTGGCTCACCTGCTCATTGAATTGGATGGGCAGGACCTAGAGCAGCTGTATAAGGAAGCCGAACAAGTGTATGCCGTACTAGAACGCTACGACGTAGGCGAGATTCTGCTAGCCGACAACGCTACCCAGAAAGATGAACTGTGGAAGATTCGGCGCAACATTGGTAATTCAGTCCGCTATAACTCAGTGTACAAAGAGGAGGATACCGTTGTGCCCCGGGCCGAGCTGCCCACCCTACTTAAAGGTGTCAAGGAAATTGGGGCCCGCTACGGATTCAAAAGCATATGCTACGGTCATGCCGGCGACGGTAATCTGCACGTGAATATCATCCGGGGCGAGCTGACCGATGAGCAATGGAATGTGGGTCTGCGCCAGCCAATCCGGGAGATTTTTGAGCTGTGCGTAAAGCTAGGTGGCACCATCAGTGGGGAGCACGGCATCGGATTGGTGCAGAAACAATTCATTGGTATTGCCATCGGCGAAACCCAACTTAATCTGATGCGAGGCATTAAGCAGGTTTTCGATCCGCATGGCATTATGAATCCAGGCAAAATATTTTAGTCACGAATCAAGCCAAGCAACATTCAGAATAGCCAACCGCCTTAGCTCGGTTTCACTCATGCTAATTATCAACAGCAAAGGCCACTACCTGAGGGTAGTGGCCTTTGCTGTTGAATCTGATTAATTCGGTTAAATCCGGGATTTAACTTTGGTCGCCTTTCAGTTTATCCTCACCGCCGTAGGGTGCGCCGGCCGTAATATCACCGCGTAGGCCTCCCTGCGAAACGCCCGGCTGGGTAGTAGGCTGTTGCGCAAGCGTTGTATTGTCGTTGGCTTGCACCTCAGGTCCGGAAGCAGCATCTGCGCCGCCTACCTGGGAGCCAGTTGCGGGCTGGCCATTGCCTGTAATGATGGTGGCCTTTTCGCCGACGGGGCCGGCTACTTCCTGAACTTTCTGAATGTACTGCCGACGGGCATCGTCCTGACTAACGCCTTTAAACTTGCTCCAGGCGTCCCACTGGGCTTGTGACATACCGGGCTTACCGCTGGGGTCGTCCGGCGTGTCGTCGCCTACATTGTGTGGGTCCAACGTGTCGTGGTCACCTTCGGTAGCTTGTTTATAGAGGCCGTAGAGGTCGGTCATGTGAGCGGCCGCTTGGTCGCCGGGCATATTGTCAACGCGGGATACGGCGGCTTCAAATTCTCGCTGAAGACTTAGTTGATCTTGTAGATTCATGGTGGGGCAAGATTGGGGAAACAACTATTCCTGCCTTGTGTACTAACGTGGCACGGCTTTGGTTGCGGGCGCGGCCTTGTAGTTTTTAGAAACTCAAGTCCCGATAGTTCGTACTTTTGCCCGCCTTATGTGTGGAATCTCCGGAGTATTTGCTTTTACTGATGCAGGCCGCAACTCGTTGGCCTCCCTGCGCGCCTCAACCGACGCCATCGTTAGCCGTGGTCCTGATTCGCAGGGCCACTTTGCTTACGAGCGGTGTGGTCTTGGTTTTCGGCGGCTCGCCATCCTTGACCTGACCGCCGACGGCAACCAGCCCATGACCGATGAGTCGGGCCGCTACACGATTGTCTTTAACGGCGAGATCTTCAACTTCAAGGAGCTGCGCCAAAAGTTAGTCAGCAAGGGACACCGCTTCCACTCCCAAACCGACACGGAGGTAGTGCTGCACCTCTATATTTCCGAGGGCCGCAACTTCCTGAAAAAGCTGAATGGCTTCTTCGACTTCGCCATTTACGACAAGGAAGAGGACTCTATTTTCTTGGCCCGTGACCGGATGGGGGAGAAGCCCCTGCTGATTTACCGCGACGAGGACAAGCTCTTGTTTGCCTCCGAAATGAAGTCGTTGCTGGCCTTAGGCGTGCCGCGCAAGCTGGATTACGTTTCCTTGAGCCACTACCTTCAGCTCAACTATATTCCGGGTCCCGCTACTATTTTCAAAGGCGTAAAGAAACTGCTGCCTGGCCACTACCTATACGTAAAGGGTAAGAAGGTAGTGCGCAAGCGGTGGTACAAGATTCCCTACGACGCCAAGAAAGCCGAGAAGAACAAGCTCAGCTATGAGCAGCAGCAAGCCAAACTGGTAGACTTGCTCGACGATGCCACGGCCCGTCGCCTCGTGGCCGACGTGCCCGTGGGCGCCTTCCTCAGTGGCGGCATCGACTCCTCGGTAATCGTGGCCCTAGCCACGCGCCACACCCAGCACCTAAACACCTTCAGCATTGGCTACCGCGACGAGCCCTTCTTCGACGAAACCAAATACGCCAAGCTTGTAGCCGATAAGTACAAGACCAATCATACGGTCTTCTCCCTGACCAATCAGGACCTCTACGACCATATTTTCGATGTGCTGAACTACATCGACGAGCCCTTTGCCGACTCCTCGGCGCTGGCCGTGTACATCCTCAGCAAGCGCACCCGGGAAAAAGCCACAGTAGCGTTGTCGGGCGACGGGGCTGATGAGTTGTTTGGGGGCTACAACAAGCATATGGGGGAGTTTCAGGTGCGTCAGGGGGGCTTTAAGGCCGAAGCCGTAACAGGCTTAAACCTGCTGTGGGACGTGCTACCTAAGTCGCGAAATTCATTCTTCGGCAACAAAGTGCGGCAGTTTCAGCGCTTCTCGCGCGGCATGCTGTCTGGCCCCAAGGACCGATACTGGGATTGGGCTTCGTTTGCGTCCGAAAAGGATGCTCGCGCCCTATTGAGCCCCGCAGCCAAGCGCAAAGTTGGCAAGAAGCTGGCTGAGAAGCGCCGGAAAGATATTCTCGAAGATCTGCATGCCGACGGCGACCTGAACGAAGTGCTGCTCACGGATACCAAGCTGGTGCTACCCTACGACATGCTCACCAAGGTAGACCTGATGAGCATGGCTAATTCCCTGGAGGTGCGCCCGCCCTTCCTCGACCCTAATGTCGTACGCTTCGCCTTTTCCATCCCCGTTTCCAGCAAAATCGATGGGAAGATGAAAAAGAAGATTGTGCAGGATGCCTTCCGGCCTATGCTGCCCGAGGAGTTGTACAAGCGGCCTAAGCACGGCTTCGAGGTACCATTGCTAAAGTGGTTTCGTGGGGAGCTTCGCCCCTTAATTGAGGACGACTTGCTTTCCGACGGGTTCATTGAGGCCCAAGGCGTGTTCGATGTCGAAGCAATTCGCGGGCTGAAGAGGCAGCTTTTCTCCTCCAGCCCCGGCGACGTGCACGCCCGCATTTGGGCCCTGATTGTGTTCCAGTGGTGGTGGAAAAAGCATATGATGGCTGCCTAGTACTTTCTGCATTCTCTCTTAAATCTGTCACCTAGCGTCATTATATCGCACTACGTTTCTTCTTGTTTCTGAGTATGGCTCCAACAGTCCCCGCGCGTAAGCTTTCCATCATCATTCCGGCCTACAACGAGGGAGCAACTATCCACCTTATTCTGGACCAGATTAAGCAGGTGCAATTGTTGGGAGGCTTTACCAAAGAAGTGCTGATTGTAAACGACTGCTCCCGGGACAACACGGAAGAAGCGGTTCAGCGCTACGTAGCTAGCAACCCAGAGCTGGCAATACAGTATTACAAGCACGACGTAAATCAGGGAAAAGGCGCGGCTTTGCATACCGGCATCCGGAAAGCCACCGGTGATTACATCATCATCCAAGACGCTGACTTGGAGTATGATCCGGAGGAATACAACGTCCTACTGCGTCCCGTGCTACGGGGCGTGGCAGATGTGGTGTATGGCTCCCGCTTTATTGGCGGTAAGCCGCACCGAATTCTGTTCTTTTGGCACAGCATCGGTAACCACTGGCTAACCATGCTCAGCAATGCCTTCTCCAACCTGAACCTGACCGACATGGAAACCTGCTACAAGCTCTTCCGGCGCGATATTGTACAGGGACTTCAGCTGGAAGAAAAACGCTTCGGCTTCGAGCCGGAAGTAACCATCAAAATGGCGCGGGTGCCCAATGTTCGCATCTACGAAGTGGGCATCAGCTACTACGGCCGGACCTACGCCGAAGGTAAAAAAATAGGGTGGCGCGACGGGTTTCGTGCCATCTACTGCATTCTCAAGTACGGCCTGTTTGCGTAACCTTACACGCCCTCTCATCACAGTAGCATTCTAAAATTTACATACCTCTTCTTCATATGAAAATCGCAGTAGTAGGCACCGGCTATGTCGGCCTTGTAACAGGCACTTGTTTTGCCGAGGTAGGCATCGATGTGACATGCATCGACATTGATCAGCGCAAGATTGACAACCTGCACAAAGGTATTTTGCCCATCTATGAGCCGGGCCTGGAAGAAATGGTGTCGCGCAATGTGGCGGCAGGCCGCCTGCACTTCTCCACTAACATCAGCGAGGCCATCAAAGGCTGCGATGTGGCCTTTATTGCGGTAGGCACGCCTCCTGGCGAAGATGGTTCGGCTGACTTGAAGTACGTACTGGCCGTGGCTCGCAGCATCGGTGAAAACATGAACAGCTACGGCGTTATCGTGACCAAGAGTACGGTGCCGGTTGGCACGGCTGCCAAGGTGCGCAAGGAAATTGAAGATGCCTTAGCTAAGCGCGGCGAAAACATCGAATTTGATGTTGCTTCTAATCCCGAATTCCTAAAAGAAGGTGCTGCTATTGACGACTTCCTTAAGCCTGACCGCATTGTAGTAGGAGTTTCGTCGGAGCGGGCTGAGGAGGTAATGAGCCGCCTGTACAAGCCCTTCTTGCTTAATGGTCATCCCATTATCTTCATGGATATTCCGTCGGCTGAAATGACGAAATACGCGGCCAACTCTATGCTGGCTACCAAAATTTCGTTCATGAACGACATCGCCAACCTGTGCGAAATCATGGGCGCTGACGTGAACATGGTCCGCAAGGGTATTGGCTCTGATGCCCGAATTGGCACCAAATTCATCTATCCTGGCATCGGCTATGGTGGTTCTTGCTTCCCCAAGGACGTAAAGGCGCTGATTAAAACCGCCGCCGAAAACGGCTACCAAATGCAAGTGCTGCAAGCCGTAGAAGGCGTTAACGAAGCTCAGAAGGAGGTACTGTTTAATAAGGTAAAAAAGCACTTCGGCGGCGACCTGAACGGAAAGAAAATAGCCATTTGGGGCTTGTCGTTTAAGCCCAAAACGGACGACATGCGCGAAGCACCTTCCTTGGTAATCATCGACAAGTTGCTAGCTGAGGGCTGCACAGTTACGGCTTATGACCCAGTAGCTATGGAAGAGGCCAAGCACTCCCTCGGCGACCGGATAACTTATGCCAAGGACCAAATGGAAGCCTTGATTGATGCCGATGCCCTGCTCGTGGTTACGGAGTGGCCTGAATTCCGTGTGCCAAACTTCGATGTAATGAGCCGCTTGCTGAAACAGAAGGTTATCTTCGACGGCCGCAACATTTACGATGCCGCTGAACTGCAGGCTGCTGGCTACGCTTACCATTGCATTGGCATCAAAACGGCTCACCACGAGCCCGCTTAATCTGCGGATAAGCATCTTTTTTTACCTCGGTTACTTCTTACTTACATGTCAGATAAGAAACGCGTATTAATCACCGGCGGGGCAGGCTTTTTGGGCTCCCACCTCTGCGACCGGTTCTTGGCGGAGGGCTACCACGTCATTGCCATGGATAACCTGGTGACGGGTGATTTAGAAAACATCCAGCATTTGTTTGGCAAAGAGAACTTTGAGTTTCATCATCATGATGTATCAAAGTTTGTATTTGTGCCCGGCAAGCTGGACTATATTCTGCACTTCGCCTCACCGGCTTCGCCCATCGACTACCTTAAGATTCCCATTCAAACGCTGAAGGTGGGCTCACTAGGCACCCATAACCTGTTGGGCTTAGCCCGTGTAAAGGGTGCCCGGATGCTAATTGCCAGCACCTCGGAAGTGTACGGCGACCCAGAAATTCACCCCCAGGTTGAAGAATACTTCGGTAACGTAAACCCCGTGGGACCCCGCGGTTGCTATGATGAAGCCAAGCGCTTCCAGGAAGCCATCACTATGGCCTATCATAACCACCATGGCCTGGAGACCCGCATTGTGCGCATCTTCAACACCTATGGCCCACGCATGCGCCTCAACGACGGCCGCGTATTACCGGCTTTCCTCTCGCAGGCCCTGCGTGGCGAGAACCTGACGGTATTCGGCGATGGTTCGCAAACCCGCTCGTTCTGCTACGTCGATGATCTAGTAGATGGCATCTACCGTCTGCTGCTGAGCGACTATCACTTGCCCGTGAACATCGGCAACCCGTCGGAAATCACCATCAAAGAATTCGGCGAGGAAATTGCCCGTCTCACTGGTGTGGAGTTCAAGCCCGATTACCGGCCGCTGCCGGAAAACGACCCTATGAAGCGCCGGCCCGACATCACCAAAGCCAAAGAGGTGCTGGGCTGGGAGCCGAAGGTAGACCGCGCAGAAGGCCTGCGCCGGACCCTGGAATACTTTCGGGAGCATGTGCCCGGCGTGATTACCGGTCAGGTAAATAACACCCCACGCACGTTCTAGAGCCTTCCCCGACGTTATGCAGAAGCCGCATCTAATTGAGTTTCCAAAGCTAGGTGCCTCCGACATCGGCTACATTTCCGTCGGGGAAGCTAACGGGCTTATTCCGTTTCCAATAGAACGTACTTTCTGGACGTACTTTACACCTGAGAGCATTGTACGAGGCCGGCACGCCCACCATGCGACCGAACAGGTACTTGTTGCAGTAGCTGGGCGAATTATTGTCACGACGGAAATGCCCGACGGCGAAGTGCAAACTTTTGTGTTAGAGTCGCCACATGTAGGCGTATACGTTCCTCCTAATGCTTGGCACACTATGCAATATTCACATACCGCCGTACAAGTGGTATTTGCTTCCACCTCCTACCAGGAGCAAGACTATATCCGGCAGTACGAAGACTTTAAGCGGATATGGGGCAACAAGTAAAAGCTGAACTCATTACAGCGCGGGCAAACAAGCTTTTTTTCTACTCACCTTATAATTTCCTGCGGGCATTAAATGTAGAAAAGCAGCAGCGTTTGTTCGGTACTGGCCAAACTGAACGATACGCTGCTGATTCTATCCATCGAGTATTCGAATTCCGGGGGGAAGAGAAAACGGTGCAGTTTCTGTACACCTATCTTTCCTGGGACACTGGATTTTTTAATGCTCCGGTATACAAGGTATTCACTGCTTTATTTGATACTACGACTGCAGCAGCAACTTTAGCTACTGCTGCAGTAGCATTCAAACAACATTTACAACAAGAGGGAGCCGCGTATTGCTTCGCTGAGCTTCCTATTGAAGATACATGCCTGATTCAAGCATTAGGTACCGCAGGATGGCCCCTGATAGAAACACGGTTAACCTTTTTCCGCGACGGACTCAATGACTTCCACCACCCACGCTATCCGGTCCGGTCAGCGCACCAAGACGAGGCGGTCGCCATTGGACGCATTGCGGCGGCGGCTCGTAACGAGCATGACCGCTTTCACGCTGATCCGTGGTTTGCGGATGATCAGGGGGACCGGTTCTTGGCCCGATACGCTACTGTTGCAGTCGAGGGATATTGTGATGACGTACTGGTGCCAAATGAGCCAGGTCTGCCAATAGACTCTTTCTTGGCCATTAGTGATTTACAGAGCCATAGTGCGAGTTTAGGCGCCGAGTTTTCCCGAGTGGTGCTAACGGCAGTAGGGCCGGCTAATCGGGGGTGGCATCTGAAGCTGGTAGCGGAAACTGTGCAACGAGCTCGTTCGCGCGGGGCCGATTATGTACTCATGACTACGCAAGCAACCAACCGGGCAGTATTTCGCACTTGCGAGAAGCTAGGCTTCAAGTTAGGTAGTACTGGCTGTATACTCGCCTGTTCTTTTTAGCACCACCTAATTATTAAATAGCAATTATTCGTTGTTGACCTACTTTTCCAGCTCTAATAAACAGGGTGAAAATTAAGTGAAAAAATGAAAAATTTGCGGATAATCAGTGCCCAGCATTTCTTGTGGAAAGTCCTACTGCTGCTTTGTATTTTACCTTTCTTTCTGCTGGGATTTTATACCTATCCTAGCGTCCATGATGACTATCTGAGTGCTAACTCTATTCTAAAATCAGGCAGACTTGACTATATCGTACACAATTATTATCACTGGACCGGACGATATACGGAATTGGTTTTGAAGTCCGTTTTCAGTCCGCTTATTTATCAAGATGCTTTTTTGCTAGAAAAGCTCCTAACTACAGGAGTTATCTTGTGCGTATACCTGGCTTTTTATATCGCCTGTAAAATTATCATCGATAAGCAGCAGGCCTTTTAAACTAGTTTACTACTATTAGTGGTGTTGCTTTGCGGATTAACTAACGTTAATTCATTTTTCTATTGGTCTGGCGGATATACTGCTTATACAGTAGGTATTATATTTGCCATTCTATTTATCACCTTCTTCTATAAATTAAAAAAATACGACACGATACAAAATCTGATTTGGTGTTGCTTGTGGCTAGGCCTGGCTACGGGGTGTTACGAAGTGATTATGATGATTATATTATGGATAACCTTTACTAATGTATTTTATTCTAAAATATTGGGACAGGGTTTTAGGAGTGCTTTGTTGCTATTTATATTTAGTATTGGCTGCGCACTATTTTCAATACTCGCGCCTGGAAATACGGCAAGGGCATCAGGTATTAATAGCAGGGCTGCCGTGGTTTCCATCAGTAAATTAATTGCAACGGGCGCTAAAAGCGTGTTTTTTGCGCTCGGTTCAGTAGTGAGTTGGGCTGACAGTATTCTGTTACTGCTAGGTACACTACTACTATTGCAGTTACTTTATAAGAGAAGAGGAGAAGCCGGGTTTTTTAACTTACCCATCCATCCAGTATTAGTGTTGGTATGGATTATTGGCGGCATTAGCCTCAGCATATTCCCTTCCATTTTTGCCTATCAGTCCGTCTGGATTCATACGTGGCAGTGCGTTTATTTCTTTTTTTCTGATAGGGTGGCTTCTACTGGCTGATTCTGTAGTGGTGTTTCTTGATGGGCATTTGAATATTCGGCCGATCATCTCGCACCGATATACCATATGGATTGCCCGGTGCGCATTTGTCTTTATTGCTTTCGTTAGCAGTGCCAGCAACGTGAATATTGCCTATCTGGATTTGCTACGGATGCCGGAATATCAGCGCCGGGTATACGGACGAATTGCTGCCATGCAGCAAGCAGCTAAGCAAGACACCATAGCTGAGTTGCGCCCGCTGTTCTCTCCGGAAGAGGGGTACATGGTTCCGCAGACTTTATATACTCTGGAGTTTAATAAAGATGATGCCCGCGCCTTCGGGAAATATTATGGCGCTGATAGTGTAGTGGTAAGTAGTTGCTATGTCCAGCAGTAGCGTCAGCGTGGCCCCATCTCACATCGAGGGGCTCGGTAGCTTGTCATGTTCTCTCTTTTCAACCAGTGGAAGAGAAACTCACTTCCCAACAAGTACAGTTGGGTGGCTGCTCGCTGCTTACCTTGGGCGTGCCGCTATCAACAAGGATAGGTAATCTAGACACGCAGCGCAGTATCCTGCGGTTCATTCTATACTTAAGCCTCACGGCCTTACCACCATACCATGCCTAAGTTGTCAGTAGTAATTCCGTGTTATTACAATGAACAGAACATTCCGGTAACGGTACAGGAGTTGATCAATAACGAAGCTCAGTTTCCGCAGGACGTAACGTTTGAGTATGTATTTGTAGATGATGGCTCCGGTGACCACACCCTGCAAGCTCTCCTGGCAGCTCAGCAACAATACCCTGATCAGCTCCGAGTAGTACAACTGGCCGGCAATGTGGGCTCCTATAACGCCATTGTGGCTGGTATCGCTCACGCTACTGGCGACTGCCTTTCGGTGATTACGGCCGATTTACAAGACCCGCCCGAGCTAATGGCTCAAATGTATGGCTACTGGCAACAGGGCTTTAAGCTAGTAATTGGTAACCGGCAAGACCGGGCCGAAACAGGTTTTGCCAAATGGTTCGCTCAAGCCTTTCACTGGCTAATGAAGCGGCTGGCTCTGCGCAATATTCCAGACGGTGGATTCGATTTCGTGTTTTTTGACCGCCAAGTGGCCAACGAGGTGACAAAGATGCACGAGCGGAACAGCAATGTATTTTACCTGATGGTATGGCTTGGGTTTGCTTACGTAAGCATTCCCTACGTGCGCCGCAAGCGAGAAATTGGCAGTTCCCGCTGGAGCTTATCTAAGAAAATAAAGCTGCTGATTGACTCGCTGCTGTCCTTCTCTTACTTTCCTATTCGGGCTATTTCAGTGATAGGGCTGTCGTTGGGTATCGTTGCACTTGTTTACGGCCTCTACATTATTGCCTTGAAGATAGTAGATCCACAAGGCCCCCCGGTTGGACTACGTTGATGGTAGTACTACTATTTGTATCTGCGTTTCAAATGATTGCGCTAGGCGTTATTGGTGAATACGTATGGCGCTCCATGGATGCGGCGCGTAATCGGCCCCTGTACGTTGTGCAACAAGTGTACTAGCGCATATCCATACCGGGGTCACGAGTTCATGCTTCTAATTCATAATTCGGGTACTCCTACTTATAGTTGTTTCTTATTTTAGTAGGTAGGAGGTATCCGTAGTTTAACCCTTGAGTTGTAAGGTCCAGTCTACGTGATTTAGGATGTGAACAGGTTAAACTTTTTGACTTGCCTAACTACGAAAGGATGCCATACCTTTTCTAAAATATAGCTTGCAACAATGGTGAATATGATAACCACTACTGACCTGCCTATAAGTGTGTACCAAGTACCATAGTAAAAACTAACCCGACTTAACAAAACAATAAATATAAAGTGAGTAAGGTACACGCTGTATGAAATGCTACCTAGCTTGATTAGGTATTTAGGTAAAGTATTGCTGTCTAGTTTAGTCTTGAGGCTGCCAAGTATCAGAAAACCTATTGCCGCTGCATATATTAAACAAGCTATTACTTTAGAATCAAAGTCAATATAATGTGCGCGGCTATAGTATGCTAAAAAAAGTAGGTTAAGTATGGGAACAGCTAAAGTGAAAATCAGTAGAAGGTAGTTAAATTTTATCTTTTTGTTAGTAAAATATGTGATGCAAAGTACTCCTAATGGTATGTAGCTGAAGTCAGAGAACATAATATTTATGGCACTGTACGACGATTGTACGCCAGGGATTTTGTCTAAGTGTAGTTTGTTATGTATAATATCATAAACAATGTTAAGAGAGCTAAAGCTCAATATTAGTAAGAATAAGCCTATCAATGTGTACCTTGAAGGGTTGGCTGCTAACACGTTTTTTGTTTTAGATAGCCACAACCCAATCAGCCAAAAACAAAATCCAAACCCATACATAGCAAGTGCCTGGGAAGATAGAATAAGCTGAGAAAAAAAGCCAAACGTTAAAGAAATAAAAAAAGCGTGTGAAGGCTTGATATTATAGATAGATATCGGGATAAATAATATATAGAAGAGCATTTCATAATGGAGAGACCATATTACTCCTACTTCATATATGGCATCAGCTAAAGCCATGTGTGTGAAGGTGAAATTGGCAATTATAGTAGTAAGTGAATATGTGTTATAAGTAATAATTAGAGCCATAATTAGGGCTAATGCATATATTGGATACAAACGCAATAACCTTTTTTTTAAGTACTCTCCAGCAGTATGCCACGTGAGTGAGTTTTTTGTACTTAGGCCAATTACATAACCGGAAAGAATAAAAAAAATGAGCACTGCTAGATGACCGGGAAATGAATATGTCCAAATTCCAGTCCTTTGTGTGCCATTCAGTAACTTATCGAAACCACTGCAATGGGTTAGTACCACTAAAAAAGCCACAAACCCTCGCAATGCTTCTAGGTTGTATTCAAACTTTTTACTCTGTGAGAGTTGTTGCATAGTAGAATTATATAGTAGGGTGATTTGACTAGCAAAGGTAATAGACATGTGCATCACATCTTATTGTGTGTCATTCTAAGAAGAAAAATTATATGCCGCCAATGCAAAGTGTTATATGTAACACAGCTTTAGTAGTGATATATTGTATTTAACATGAGTGTGTTATGTTTTATACATATAGATGTGCATTAAATATGAATAATGCCTAATCCTGCGGAACAGTAACCTATCTTTGTATTGGTTAATCCAGTACACTGTCTTGGGTAAATAAAGTCGACACGCCCTATTCATTGTAAGGTTGAATCGAGTATTGCTTAATTTTTAATTCATGTCAACCAGTTCCCCCGTCCTCCACATCGCCATAGCTTTCGATGAGGTGTATGTGAATCCCGTTTTTGTATTGCTAACTTCTATTTTCCTGAATAACCGGGACTACCAAGTGCAGGTGCATGCCATTGCCACCGATGTACCAGAATCGGCGAAGGCGCGCATGATAGAGTATGCGCGGCAGCAGGGGGCGATATGCATTTCTACGTGATTAGTCCGGAAGTAACGCAAGGCTTTCCTGTACCTGGCCCCGATGAGCCGGAAGCCTATATCACCATGGCCGCCTACTACCGTCTATTCTTTCCGCGCCTGGTTCCTCAAGATATCAAACACTTGCTGTATCTGGATATTGATATGCTGGTGATAGGCAGCCTGGCGGAAATGTATCAGACCGACTTAGGTGACACCGCCGTGGGGGCCGTGATGGAGGCCGAGGTACCCTTACGCGCCGAAATAGGAATGCGCAGTCTGGAGGATTACTTTAACTCTGGTATGTTGCTAATGAACTTGCCGCAGTGGCGGGAGCAGCAAATCAGTGAGCAGGCTATTGAGGTAATTGTGCGCACCCCCAAAGATGTTCTGCTCTATCATGACCAGGATGCGCTGAACGTCGTCTTTCAGGGCAGCTGGCACCGGCTGGACAGCCGTTACAACCTGATGAAGGCTTACATCCCGCATGACCTGGCCAGGCGCGACTACCGCCGCTTCCTCACGGACAAGGTCATCATCCATTATAATGGCCGCAACAAACCCTGGCACCGCGCCTGCATAAACCGGTTACGCTTCCTTTATCCGTACTACTTGCGCCAGTCACCGGTGGCTCACTCCGGCCAATACATGGCCAAACCCCTTACCCGCGAGTCACTCAAGCAACTATTCCATAGCCGGGTAATGGAAACGTATTTTAATTATCCGGAGGTAGGAAAGCTATGGCGCCAGGTAAAAAGAAGGCGCATGGGAGGACAAAGTGCCGGCCTGGTAAACTAGTTTAAGAAGCCCCCTCTGCAATTGAGCTGCCTTTACATCGGAATTATAACGCAACAAATTTATTTAAACTCCTTGCTTTAGGTAAGAATCTGTTATGCAGTAAGTTAAACGGATAACGGTTGTGCTCCGCAAGCACAACCGTTATCCGTTTTTCGATAATTCTACCAAGGCAGCAACATACGTTCGGGTTTTTTGAGCCGTTATCAAAAGGATTTTGTCTCTTCAAAACCGCTTGATAATGGAACAGCAGAACCCGACCGTGCACCTGGCTATTGCCTTCGATGAGGGATACCTTACACCTGCGTATGTGTTGCTAACCTCCATCTTTCTGCATAACGCAGGTCAGCAGATAGCAATACACGCCATTGCATCTGATGTGCCGGCCAGCGACAAAGAGGCTATGGCTGCTTATGTTCGCCAGCAAGGCGGGCAGATACATTTCTACGAGCTGGACGCTGACATAACGAAGAACTTTCCCGTACCCGATAAGCGCGAAGTATGGCTTACGCTGGCCACGTACTATCGTCTCTTCTTCGCCCAGCTGGTACCCGCGGATATTGAGCGTCTGCTGTATCTGGATATCGATTCGCTGGTAGTTGGCAGCTTGGCCGAAATCTATCAGGCCGATATTGGCTCCGCCGTAATTGGGGCCGTAACGGAAGCCGAGATGCCTTTACGCACAGAGTTAGGTATCCACCGGCTGGAGGATTATTTCAACGCGGGTATTTTGCTAATGCATCTGCCTCGGTGGCGGGAGCAACACACCACGGAGCAGATAATGCAAATTATAGCCGCTCACCCCGAAAAACTGGAGTACTGCGACCAGGACGCGCTGAACATGCATTTCCGGGGTAGCTGGCACCGGCTGGACAGCCGTTACAACCTGATGAAGGCTTACATCCCGCATGATCTGGCCAAGCGCGACTACCGCCGCTTCCTCACGGACAAGGTCATCATCCATTATAATGGCCGCAACAAACCCTGGCACCGCGCCTGTGAAAACAAGCTGAGGTTTTTGTACCCCGAATATTTGCGCCAATCACCCCGGGCGAAACAAGGACAATTCGTGCCCAAGCCTATAACCCGGCCAGAAATGAAGAAGCTTCTATACAGCCGCGTGCTGGAAACCTACTTCAACTACCCGGCAGTGGGAAGGGTGTGGC
Source organism: Hymenobacter sp. 5516J-16 (assembly GCF_022919335.1). Lineage (NCBI taxonomy): Bacteria > Pseudomonadati > Bacteroidota > Cytophagia > Cytophagales > Hymenobacteraceae > Hymenobacter > Hymenobacter sp. 5516J-16. Next base: position 3,305,937 of record NZ_CP095058.1, read on the forward strand.
GACGGGTGAAAGGGGCTTTGGGAAAAGGATAATATAACAGGGTTAACCTGAGAACAGCGGAGCAGGCGAAACAGAGGATAGGAACGGTTGCTGCCTAGCTGCTACCTCAGCAGGCTCTAAAATAATAGTGGAGAACATTCCCTAATTTTAGGCCGTCGATATTTCTCTTCCAACTCGTGGTATGACGGTTCCTTTCCTTTCTTTTGCTCCTCAGCATGAACCCATCCGTGAAGAGGTGATGGCCGCCTTGGGTCAAGTCTACGATGCGCAGTGGTATGTACTCGGTCAGCACGTGCGCGACTTTGAAACGGCTTATAGCAGCTTTTCAGGTTCGCGTTATTGCGTAGGCGTCGCTAATGGGCTCGATGCCTTGCACCTATCGTTGGTGGCCCTAGGTGTTGGCCCCGGCGACGAGGTAATCGTGCCATCTAACACATACATTGCCACTTGGCTGGCCATTTCTTACGTAGGTGCCACTCCCGTGCCCGTGGAGCCCGATCCGGCTACGTATAATATCGACCCACGTCGGATAGAAGCAGCCATTACGCCGCGCACAAAAGCCATAATGCCCGTTCATCTCTACGGACAAGCCTGCGAGATGACAGCCATTATGAAAATTGCCCAGCGGCGCAACCTGTTTGTAGTAGAAGATAATGCTCAGTCGCAGGGGGCTACTGCTGACGGCGGCATCACGGGTAGCTTTGGCCATGCCAACGGCACCAGCTTCTATCCGGGTAAAAACCTAGGGGCGTTGGGAGATGCCGGCGCCGTCACGACCAATGATGAGACGCTGGCCCAGAAAATCCAGACCCTGCGCAATTACGGCTCCCAGCAGAAGTATTACAACGAGGTTATTGGCTATAACTCCCGGCTAGACGAGCTGCATGCCGCCGTGTTGCAGGTAAAGCTGCAGTACTTGCCCGAATGGACGCGTCAGCGTCAGCAGGTAGCACGCTGGTATGATGAGCAATTGCAAGGCATTGGCGACTTGCAGCTTCCCGTGACGGCTGAGGGTAGTACCCACGTCTACCATTTGTATGTAGTGCGCACAGCCCAGCGCGACGCATTGCAGCAGCACCTCACCAGTGCTGGAATTGGCACCCTCATTCACTACCCAGTGCCCCCGCATATGCAGCAGGCTTACGCCCACATGGGCATTGCCAAAGGAGCCTATCCGATTGCGGAAGACCTGGCTGATACCAGCCTAAGCCTGCCCATGTGGCCGGGCATGACCGAAGAACATGTGGCCGCAGTAGTGGACGCAATGTGCCGGTTCTACTAAGCCCAGTGGCAGCGGTTCCGCTCTTAATACCCTACCCTTTACATATGAATAGCACTTCTTTTATTCAGGTTGAATTGCGCCCCGATGGTATTCTGCTGTTGACCATTGACCGAGTGGCGCAATACAATGCGCTGAGCATTGCTACGGTGGAGGAGTTAGAGCACCTGTTGCACCAGGCAAAAAGCCGAAAAGAGGTACGGGCCATTCTGCTCACCGGGGCAGGAAACAAGGCGTTTGTGGCCGGCGCCGATATAAACGAGTTTAAACTCCTGTCGCCAACTGAGAGCCGAGCTTTTGCGGAGCGCGGACAGCGGGTACTACAACTACTGGAGCAAATGCCGGTGCCGGTAGTAGCTGCCATCAACGGGTTTGCACTCGGCGGGGGCTGTGAGCTGGCTTTGGCTTGCCACATTCGTATTGCCAGCGAAAACGCTCAGTTGGGCCTACCCGAAGTAAAGCTGGGTATCATTCCGGGCTACGGCGGCACCCAGCGTCTTACACAATTAGTAGGTAGGGGGCAGGCGCTGGAGTTGATGCTGACCGGCAACCCCATCAACGCAACCGAAGCACTGCGTATTGGGCTGGTAAACCGAGTAGTGCCGGCCGAGCAGCTGCTGCCTATCAGCATAGAGCTGCTGGGTACTATGCTGGAGCGCGCCCCCTTTGCGCTGACCAAGGTGCTGGAAGCCACAGCCGCGGCCCAGCAAGGCGGCGACCAAGGGTATCGGGTTGAAGCAGCTGCCTTTGAAGCCTGCTGTCAGCTAACCGACTTTCAGGAAGGGGTACAAGCTTTCGTGGAAAAGCGAAAACCAGCTTTTACTGGTCAGTAAGACAGCAATATGCGCGGGGCAACTGCAAACTAATAGCAGTTAAATTCTCCTGTCGCATCAGCTCATCGCAGGGTTTAACTAAAGGGCCGTCCATGAAATTCAATAACCGCAACGTTCAGATAGGCACCAATGTCCGGCTTGGTAAAAATGTTCGGATTGGGGATAATACCACTATCTACGACAACGTGGAGATTGGGGACAACTCCATTATTGCCAACGACTGTGTAATTGGGGAGCCAAGCAACTCGTATTACTTCCAGGCTAGCTATAGTAATCCTGAAACCATAATAGGGGCCAACTCTTTTGTGCGCAGCCATGCTATCATATATGCGGGTAGCACCTTTGGTGAAGGGCTTAACACCGGGCACCGGATTACGGTACGGGAAGGCGCCCAGTTCGGGTCTCATTGCCTGATTAGTACGCTGGTTGATATTCAGGGCAATTCCACATTCGGCGATTATTGCCGGTTGTACAGCAATGTGCACATCTGCGAGTTTTCTAAACTAGGCAGTTACGTGTTTATCTTTCCCTACACAATTTTCACCAACGACTCGCAGCCCCCTTCTAATTACTGCCAAGGGCCAACCGTTGGCGACTACTCTATTATCACCGTGCACTCGGTGGTGCTGCCGAGCGTGAACATTGGTACCAACTGCTTAATCGGGGCTAACTCGGTAGTAAGCCGGGACATACCGGACTTTAGCTTTGCGGTAGGCAGCCCGGCAAAGGTCGTGCGCGACATTCGGGAAATCGGTTCACGTGCAAAGGAGGGCTCCCATTACCCCTGGATGTATAATTTCGAGCGGGGTATGCCGTGGCAGGGTATTGGGTTTGATGCCTGGAGCAAGCAGCATCACTAGCCGGTTATGATTTTCTCATGAGGAATAAATAGCGCCGGCAAACAACCAGTGTTGTAAAGTCAGGGTTCACCTTGGCGTAGCCTAGGGTACGATCTGGAATCTGTAGAAAGAGTTTGGCTACGGCGCCGTTACGGAGGAAACTGCCATCCTAGTGGAAGTGTACACCTCGTAGCATTGTTCTGACAGCTACAAGATTGGTAGTAATAAGGCACACCTTGGGCTATTCTCGGATATAATGCATAATAGCCGGCCCGGTAGGGGCCAGGCAGTTGAAAACGGAATCTGTTATCCATCTGCTCCGACCGGCGCCATTCAACTACTGGATAGTGCTGGTTAAAGAACTACAACTGGCTTGCAATTGGATACTTCCTCTAAGCTCAAATTGATGAATCAACCGTTGGTAACGGTTGGCGTTGCCTCGTACAACAACGCCGCATACCTGCGCGAGACGCTAGAGAGCATTCGGCAGCAGACCTACCCGAATGTCGAGGTGCTTATCGTGGACGATGCTTCCACCGACGAGTCGGTGGCCGTGGCCCGGGCCTGGCTGGCGGAGCATCCGCAGGTGCGGGGCCGCGTGATTGAGCATCCAGTCAACCGCGGCATCTGCCCGGCCTGCAACACGCTCGTGACCCAGGCCCAGGGGGAGTTCATCTGCCTTATCGGCTCGGACGACGTGTATCTGCCCGACAAGCTGGCCGTGCAGGTGCCCTTGCTGCTCAACGCCCCGCCTGAGGTAGGAGTAATTTTTGGTCCAGTAGAATTGATGGGCCCTACTGGGGAACCATTGCCCGCGCCTGCCGAGTGGGATACATATGCCGAGGGCGATATATTTCTGCCATTACTCAAGCAAAACTTTATACCGGCTATGGGTACTCTAATACGGCGTTCATGCTATGATAAGGTAGGGTTATACGATGAAGAGTTGGCGTACGAAGATCTGGATATGTGGCTGCGTATAGCTAGGCATTTCAAATTCAAATATTCTCCTCGAGTCAGTGCTCGATACAGAGTACATCGGAAATCAGCTATGCAAATGCGGCAGGCTGTTCTGACTGAATCAACCTTGCGATTATTGCACAAACACACAGGCATAAGTGCCGAAACGGATGCTATCATTGAAGGCCACACTAAGTACTTAGCTGAGCGTTTATATCAATGGGGTGGAAAGCAAGCAAGGCGTTGGCTAAAGCTGCGTTGGAAACAAGACCATAAACTTAATAGCGGCGTATTGTATGGACTTGCCTCGGTAGGGATTCCCGGAAAATATGTTCAGCAATTCCAACGTTGGTTGGGTCGCTAATACTAGATAAGACTTAAGGAGAATCAGCAGAGGGATAAAACTAGATACATGACGTCTCAAAGCTGGTAACACTAACAGCTCTGCATATGTAATTCTGATAAGTAATCATAGCACTAGACACTCATTGTATCTAGCTATTCTATTTGTCTGTATAGCATTCTTACAGTATAAATTCTGCGGATCTTCAGATCATGAGTTCAAGCATCAGGCTTATCAAATCATAGAAGAATATGGATGCACCCTTAGTAACGGTTGGCGTTGCCTCGTACAACAACGCCGCATACCTGCGCGAGACGCTAGAGAGCATTCGGCAGCAGACCTACCCGAATGTCGAGGTGCTTATCGTGGACGATGCTTCCACCGACGAGTCGGTGGCCGTGGCCCGGGCCTGGCTGGCGGAGCATCCGCAGGTGCGGGGCCGCGTGATTGAGCATCCAGTCAACCGCGGCATCTGCCCGGCCTGCAACACGCTCGTGACCCAGGCCCAGGGGGAGTTCATCTGCCTTATCGGCTCGGACGACGTGTATCTGCCCGACAAGCTGGCCGTGCAGGTGCCCTTGCTGCTCAACGCCCCGCCTGAGGTAGGAGTAATTACCAGCGCCATCGAGTTTATGGACAGTGAAGGCAATACCATTCCTCAGCCGGATGATTTTGCTATTCCGCATCCCGAAGAAGTGTACGTGACCTTGCTTAACTCTTGCGTCATTGCGGCCATGAGTACATTGGTGCGGCGTTCTTGCTATGAGAAGGTTGGCCTTTATGATGAAAGCTTGCCCTTCGAGGACTGGGATATGTGGTTGCGCATAGCTAGGGAATACAAGTTTTTATATTCTCCTAAAGTTAGTGCTCGGTATCGTCGGCATGCTAATGCCGTGTTTAATTCGCGCCGCCGTCAAATGGAGGAAGGCTCCTTGATGCTCCTAAACAAAAATAGGGGAGTAAGCTCAGAGGCTGACGCTGCTATTATTCGTCAGACCCATTTGCGCTCGGAACTGCTCTACCAAATCGGCAGTCCGCAGGCGGCGCACTGGCTACGGGTACGGTGGCAGGATGACCGTTCACTCACGAGCTGGGTATTGTATATGTGCGCCCGGCTGGGTATACCGGGTAGCGCCGTGATGAAGGCGCAGCGCCTGCTTGGGCGCCGCTGATTCGTAATGACTGTTGCAATATTAAACGGGCCAAGGCTATTCTATCCATTCGAGTAAATTATAAGACGATGAGCATGCGACTCAAAGGATAATTTACCCAAGCTCTACTATAAGTTTGCACAGACCCATCATACGCTACTAAATTGCAGAGTCAAAGGTGGACCTAAGGCTACCCGGGATAGACTTTACTTTCTGCCTGCAAGATGCACTTGCTTTACTGTTTCAGTTTAAAAACTAATAACAGAAAGTTAAAAGACTAATTATAAATAAAGTTCTTACTCGCTTTTTCAAGCATGTCCACCTCTTCTATTATCCATTTAGGCTTTTGTTTCGATAAGGGTTATCTTCCACCCTTTTACGTGCTTTTAGCTTCCGTATTTCATCATAACCGTGCTCATAGCATTGTGATACACGCTATTGCTACAGGCATAACGGAAGCTGATAAGGATGCATTAGTACAATATGTGGAGGGAAATGGAGGTAGAATCTTTTTCTATGTCGTAGAGCCCTCCTTAGTGCAAGACTTTGTGCTACCAGATCATGCGGGTAGCTATTTTACCGAGACAATTTTTTATCGTCTATTTTTTGCCAAGCTTGTACCTGCCTCGGTCGAAACCATTATTTATATGGATATCGATACGATAGTTGTAGGAGACCTAGGCAGCCTATCCAGTCTAGATATAGGTGGGCACCCTCTAGCAGCCGTAGCCGACGATTGGATGCCTATTCGTAAAGAGCTAGGAATCACTCAGGAAGGTCAGTATTTTAATTCAGGAGTGACGCTTATTAATATTCCTAAATGGAACCAGAAGCGAGTAACCGAACGCACGACGGAAGTCATTATGACATATCCCGAGCGAATTAAGCAATTCCCTGATCAAGATGCTCTGAATATGGTGTTGCTCAACGACTGGTATAAGTTGGATGTGGGTTATAATTTAACAGGGGTACATTGTCCTTCAACAAACGATAAGACTATATTGGAAGATTACTTAAGGGACAAGGTGATAATTCACTTCAGTGGACCTAAGCCCTGGAACATGCTCACTGACTGTAACCATGTCTATCGATATAAGTGGTTCGAGTACTATGAGATGTCTCCGGTCAAATCATTTATTAAATATTTTGATGTCAAATTCTCTAAAAGCTTTATTAAAACGTTTATTTATAAGCATGCACTTAAAGCCTATTTAAATAGGCCATATCTAGGTAAGATAAAACGCGCCATTGTGCCTAAATTAAACGGCAACCCCTAAAGTGCTATTTATAGAGACTAACGCTGCTCTACCAAATCGGCAGTCCGCAGGCGGCGCACTGGCTACGGGTACGGTGGCAGGATGACCGTTCACTCACGAGCTGGGTATTGTATATGTGCGCCCGGCTGGGTATACCGGGTAGCGCCGTGATGAAGGCGCAGCACCTGCTTGGGCGCCGCTGATTTATACCACTTGTCTATTCTTCTATCTGGAGCGAGTTCACGTCCAGATTTACACCGCAGCCGACTTGTACAAATGCAGGTCGGCTGCGGTGTAAGTACGGCATCCAGCATCAGCAAAAATGCAACCTAGCAGAGCAAGCCAGCGCACCGCCCGGAGCTTTTCTGGTCTGAGTTAGATGCTGCGCTGCTGCAAGATGGAAAGATTACTAAGTAGTTTAAACGGAACGAATGGTAGTAGTCACTACTGCGTAATTGAGTAATAACCAAATTGCTGACCAGAATATCTCAAGCATTTATCCCGTACCTTTGCAGCCTTAATCAATGGCGTATAGAAACGAATGCGGTGCAAGTCGCTCGTTTCTAGGCGCTTTCCATCAAGTTTCCAGCTTAAAATGCTAACAGGTAACATAGTAGCAGAATCCATCAAAAGTATTCTGCGGTATCTGTCGCCGGCGGAGAAGAAACAGGCAACAGTTATGTTCCTGCTACAGATATTTGCTTCTTTCCTGGATGTATTTGGGTTAGCCTCGCTCATTCCGGTGGTTACCCTGGCCTCGCGACCGGGAGCAGTGCAGGAGCATAAGTGGTCTGCCTTCCTATATAAAAGCTTGGGCTTTCAATCGGAAACTGCATTCTTCGTGTCTGCCGTCTTAGCAATATTTGTGTTTTTCTTGGCTAAGAATTTGTTTATCAGCTGGATAAACTACAAGCAGGTTCGATTTACGGCTAAGGTTGCTCTTAAAATTATTGATAGCCAGTACGTAAAATACATTGGTCTTCCTTTCTGGAAGTTTCAAGAAATCGGCACGTTCGAAGTAGTGAACGAAGTATTGACCGTTCCCAATGCCTATTTGAACGGGATAATACGGCAGGTATTCGTCGTGCTTTCCGAAATAATTATCGTGTTGATTGTGGTGCTGGGCATCTTGTTCTACCAGCCCATGCTGTTCGTAATTCTGGCCGTTACTCTGGTTCCGGCTACCGTAATCACCTACAAAGTCCTGCGTAACCGGGCCCAGCAGTTAGGCCACGAGCGGGATTTGCAGGCGCCGAAAGCGTACGGCATTGTAAGCGACACCTTTGCCGGCTATGTCGAGCTAAAGCTAGCTCATAAGCTGCAACTGTTCCGCCAGCGAATCAACACCAATCAGGCACTGATGCAAAGCCTGGATGCCAAGGCGTACGTGTACGGGCTGCTGCCCGTGCGCATCATTGAGATGGTGTCCATCCTGGCCGTTATCACTATTATTCTGTACGCGCTGCTTATTACCGGTGACACGGCCAGCCTGGTAACTATTGTGGGCTTGTTTGCCGCCGCCGCCTATAAGCTGATGCCCTCCGTGAATCGGATTCTGGCCAGTATGGTCACTATGAAGCAGCACTTGTACACGCTGGAGGCCCTGCAAGCGTATGAGGAGTCGCAATGGCAGGAGCATAAGGTAAAGCAAGTTCCTGCTATTAGCTTTCACCACCAGGTGGAGTTTAATAACCTCAGCTTTGCCTTCCCAGGAAGTGATACCCCAGTGTTGCGGGGAGTAAGCTTTACCGTTCGTAAAGGAGAGAAAATAGGATTTATCGGCAGCTCCGGATCTGGTAAAACCACGCTGATGAACTTGCTGCTACGTTTTTACAGCCAGCAGATAGGAGAAATCCTAGTTGATGGTGTACCGCTACAGTTGGAGAATACAGAAGCCTGGCACCGGCTGGTAGGTTACGTGAAGCAGGATACTTTTCTTATGCAGGCCTCTTTGCAGGACAATATCACCCTCGGAGAAACCAACCCTGATCCGCAACGGCTACAGTACGCGCTGGAGCAAGCCTCCCTGGCCGATTTTGTGTCTTCGCTGCCGGAAGGGCTGAATACAGTATCAGGAGAGCGGGGGGCTCGTTTGTCGGGTGGTCAGCGCCAGCGCATCGGTATTGCCCGAGCTCTATACAAGCAGACGCAGATTCTGGTGATGGACGAAGCCACTAGCGCGTTGGATACCCAAACAGAAAGAGAAGTCAGCGAAGCCATCAACAAGCTTTCGGCCACGGACATTACCATCTTCATCATTGCGCACCGGATTACTACCCTGCGTCAATGCGACCGAATTTACGAGCTGAAAGACGGACGCATTGTTGCTGTGCATACGTACGACGAGCTAATTGCCCGGCACGTATAAAGCTACAGGCTAGCACTCACCGGCTGGCCACGTAGCGGCATGAGATGTCAATAGTAGTACAAGCGTAATGAGAATTCTAATTTCTACATGGTCGTTGCAGGTAGGCGGGGGCGAAGTGCTGGCCATGAACCTGGCGGCAGAACTGCAGCGCCGGGGGCATGAAGTATATGTTTTCAATCAGCGGGCTGAGCTGATTGATCATGACTTGGTAGCTCGCTTGTTACCCCCGCAAGTGAAGGTTCTTTCGATGGCTGATAACCCGAAAAGCACGTTCTGGGCCTACAAGATAAATGCCCTGCAAGGTCTGCTGGGCCGGCCGGCAACCTTCTACAACCAGCGGCAGCAAGCGTACTTGGCCGAGTGCCTGCTGCGGTACAAGATTGATGTAGTTAGCAGCCACGCTACCGTCTCGGATGACATTTGTGCCCCCGTTGTAGAGCGCCTCGGCCTACCCCTGGTTATTACCGAGCACGGCGAATACACCAAGTTTCTGCAGGAAGGCCGTCGGGACTTTTTGCCGGTACTTCAGGTAGCAAAGCGAATTCTGGCTGTATCTGACTACTGCCGCCACAAACTGGAACGGGCATTCCCGAGCCTACCCCCGTGCAGACAGTGTACAATGGCGTTATTACGGAAGCTCATGCTGCCGAGACAACTCGTCGTGCGCTGGCTATTCCGGCCGAAGCATTTGTATTCGGCATGGTGGCGCGGGGGATTGAGGACAAAGGCTGGCGGTACGCCGTACAAGCGTTTCAGCAGGTGAAAGCCGCTCTGCCAGCTCGCGCCCTGCGGTTGGTGTTGGTGGGAGGCAGTCCCTACCTGAAAACGCTGGCCGACGAGTACGCGACGGACCCAGATATTATCTTCACTGGACAAGTGTCTAACCCGGATTTCTACGTGGCAGGCTTTGATGTGGGGCTGTTGCCCACCTATTTCCGCGCAGAGGCGTTGCCACTGGCTATCATCGAGTACATGGTGAGCGGCAAACCCTCCATTGCTACCCGCGTCGGTGGTATTCCGGAACTGCTGGAGCCCAGCGCGGGGCACACGGGGCAGCTGGTGGATATAGAAGCCGAAACCTACACTCCCAAGCTACGCATGCTTACGGAGGCTATGGTCCGGTACTGCACCGAGCCAGTCCTGTACGCAGCTCACGCGGCGCACTGCCGACAGGCCAGCCAAGAGTTTTCCATGGCCGCCTGCGCCGAGCACTACGAACAGGCCTTTAGCGCCGCTCTACATTCTACTGTTAATTCTGCTACATAATGAAGGTGCTATTTACAACCTTCTGCTTGGAGAAGGCCGGCTCTCATATAGTAGCCCTAACGCTTGCTTCCGGAATTGCGCAACGGCATGAGGCTTTTTTCTTTAATCAAGGCGAACAGCTAGTCGACCAGGGCATGGTCGACCGGTACCTGTCGCCAAAGGTGAAGCTAGTGGACATGAACAGCTATCCATTGGTAAATAAGCTGGCCTGGAAGTTAAACGGCTTGTTGCAGCGGCTTACTGGGTACGCTGGCTTTCACGAGGCTTGCAAAACGATGATGTTCTTATACACCATCGTGCGCCACAAGATTGAGGTGGTGCATAGCCATGAAATCCTAACCAAACAGTCGCGCCTCAATGCCGTGCTACGATTTCTGTCCGTGCCCATTGTTGTTACAGATCATAGTGGGTACACAATGCTTCGTAAAGTGCAGGACGTCTCGTTTATTCCCTACGCCAATAAAGCCCGAGCAATTATTGCCGTCTCGGAGTACGCAGCGAAAGCTCTGCTTTATGGCGACCAAAGCGGGGTATCTGAGCAGGCGCGGGCGCTGGGCCAGAAAATCATTGCCTCCGATTATCATACGGAAGCCGAAACGTTAAAGCACAAAGAGCTAGCTACTGGTCAGGATGAGCCGCTGACCGTACCGGTCGCCACAATTTACAATGGGGTGTTACGGCACCAAGGTACGTTGCCGCCGCCTGAGGTAATTCACCAGGAACTAGGCATTGCCCCGGGGAGCTTTGTGTTTGGAATGGGAGGCCGGGGAACTGAGCAGAAGGGGTGGCACTATGCCTTGGCGGCGTACCAGCAGCTAAAGCAGCGGCACCCAACCCGTAAGTTTGCCTGGCTGTGCATGGGGGAAGGCCCGTGTCTGACGGCTATGCAGCATGAGCTGGGAGATACTGCCCCCGATATCATATTTCTGGGCAATGTGCAGAACCCCCACTACTACATGTCGGCCTGCCGGGTAGGGCTGGTACCCTCCAGCTTTAACGAGGGGCTACCCCTAACGATTGTAGAGTTTTTCGAGCACCGGGTGCCCGTTATCGCCAGCGACCTGTGCGGTATTCCGGAGGTAATAGTTCCGGCCAACCACGAGCCGGGCGGCCTGCTGATTGAAATGGAAGAAGACCTGACTCCCCGGATTGCCAGCCTGCTGAAGAATATGGAGGCCTACGTTACCCAGCCTGAGCTGTGGGAAGAGCACGCCCAGGCCGCCCTCTCGATTCGTAAAATGTTTGACGTAGAGGAGTTCGTGCAGGCCCATGAGCAGTTATACACCAAGGTGCTGTTTTCTTCGAAGTAACCACTCAGAGTAATGCAGGTTTCCATTATCATCATCAACTACAATACCTTTCAGCTTACTAGCGAGGCGGTTGAATCCATTATCAAGCACACGCACGGCGTTAGCTACGAAATTATTGTAGTAGATAATGCCTCCACTGAGTGCGACCCTGGCCTGTTTGAGCAACGTTTTCCCTCTATTAAGCTGGTGCGCAACCCCAATAACTCGGGCTTTGCTAAAGGCAACAACTTGGGTATTCAACACTCTGTTGGGGAAACCATTCTGCTCTTTAACAGTGACGCGGCCTGCCTGAACGATGCCCTGACGCTGACGTACCAGGAGTTGGCAGCGAATAAGACAGTAGGCCTAACCACAGCTAGATTGGAATATCCTGACGGCCGCGTGCAGCACTCCTGCGGACGTTTCCCGTCTATTAATCTGCAGCTGGTTGAATTGCTGCGGCTGCAGAAATTTATGTCGGCAGAACAGCGCGGCAATATTTTGCAGGGTGCTTTCTTTACCTACGACAAACCGCTCTACCCCGACTGGGTATGGGGCACTTACTTCCACATCAAGCGGGAGGTGATTGAGAAAATGCCCGGCCAGCAGCTCGCCGATGACTTCTTCATGTACGCCGAGGATCTGCAGTGGAGCTACACCGTGCGCAAGCTGGGGTATACTATCAAATACGTGCCCGAAGCGCGGGTAATGCACCATTTCTCGCAAAGCACCAAAAAGGAAAAGCGGCTGAATCAGGGCAATATGATTCTGCAGAACGAAGACATTTTCCTGAACCGCGAGTATGGCTGGGCTACTACCAAAGTGTACTACCTGGCTAAAATGGCTAATTTTTTGCTAATGCGCGGCAACTCTGAGCACCGGCAGCACATGTTGCAGCAGTATGGTAAGCTGCTGCGCGGCAAAGCCCTTTGATTTTTGCGGCTTTCTGCTGCCCGCCTTTCACTTTTCTTTTCAGTATCAGTATGTCCGTGGACACTTTCGTCTCCTCATCGCCTTTTTTCACCATTGTAGTTCCCTGCTACAACCGGGCTGACATTGTGCTGGATACCGTGAACTCCGTTCTCAAACAGGAGTATCAGAATTTTGAGCTAGTGCTGGTGGATGATGGAAGTAAGGACAATACCAGGGAGGTAGTAGCTACGGTCACCGATCCGCGGGTCCGGTACTTCTACAAGGAAAACGGTGAGCGGGGCGCGGCCCGAAACTACGGCGCCCGGCAAGCCCGGGGCTCCTATATTAATTTCTTCGATTCCGACGACGAAATGTACCCAAACCACCTGCTAGTGGTGAAGGAGTTTCTCGACCAGAACGGGCAAGTGGAAGTCGTGCATACCGGGTACGAGCGCCTCGACGGGCAAGACCACGTCATTAGTGAGGTGTATGAGTTCAAGGAAAGTACTAACGAGGTACTGCTACACGACAATCCGCTGGCGTGTAATACGGTGTTCGTGCGGCGCGATATTGCCCTAGCCAATCCGTTTGAGGAAGACCGCCGCCTGGCTTCCGCCGAAGACTGGGAACTGTGGGTGCGCTTAGCTAGCAAATACACTTTTCATCCCATCCGAAGAAAGACGTTCTGCTTGCGCGAGCATGACGGGCGAAGCCTGAATACCATTGCGCCCGAAGCCGTTCGGAGACGGGACGAGCTGTTTGCTGAGTTGATTAAGCGTAACCCAGATTTCGCCCGCCGTTTCCCCAATCGGACCGGGCAGTTTGTCGCCGACCGGTACACCTTTATTTCTTTAACGCTAGCTCTGAGCAAGCAGCACCGTGCTGAAACTATGCGCTATCTGTGGAAAGCGGTGCAACAAGACCCTACAGTTCTATGGCGGCGGCGTTTTCTGGCATCGGTCAAGCATCTGCTTTAGATAGCCATCATCCTAGTTTGCTAGTAAAAGAGTACCCGCTTAACTTTTCGTATTGCAGGCCTTGAAAAAGATATTAAAAAAAGTGTTTCCTGTTGTATTGCTTAAAAAAGCGCATTTGCAGTATAACACACTGCGCATCAATACAATTGACAGAGTTTTGTTTCCGGAAAAGCAGTTTGCTGATCAGGATTTCGTTATAAAGCAGGATGATTATCCTTTCCGGATAACTCCCGTGCGGAAGGACCACTTGGATGCCCGGCTCCAACACCAAATTTCACTCTATGAAAACTGGACCCAAGATGAGTACCTGTTAGTATACGATCAAGAGTGCATTATTGAGCCTAAGTACGGCTGGGCTATGTCGGCGGATAAGCAGTTGATTTATCCCTCTTTAGGTTTCAGCCGCGTTTCTTATCTGCCCAAGCCCTCTACTCAGATTCGGAAGATGCAGCTTGACAAGCTACCTGCCCATGAGGTGCTGGTGTCGTTGCGTGATACGGGGGAGGAGAATTACTACCACTTCTACAATGACGTGCTGGCCAAGCTTTTTTTCCTGGAAGAAAAGCTGCAACTGCCGTACGAAACGCCCCTACTTATTGCAGAGGCACTGTACAAAAAATCCTTTTTCCAGTACTTCCTGCAGCATCCATATCTGAAAAACCGTACCTGGGTTATTCAAAAAGAAAACGAGTACATCCGGAGTAAGAAGACTTACTTCTGCAAACCGCTTACCCATACGGCGTCCTACTATGAGCGGATTCGCCAGATGGTACAGCCGCAGGACCTAGCGCCTGCTGGCAGCGGGCAGCGCCGGATCTTTATCACCCGCAGCCCAAAGCGGCTACGCTTCATTGAGAATAGCGCCGAAATAGAAGCTATTTGTCAGGCCGAAGGCTTTGAGGTAGTGGACTTTGATACCATGACGTTAGCTCAACAAGCTCACATGCTGAGCGAATCACGCTACGTATTGGGCATTCACGGTGCTGGTCTGGTGAACATGATGTTTCGGGGGAGCCAACCCATGGGTTTGCTTGAGATATTCCCGCCCGGCGAATATTACCCGTTCCACTACATGCTGATGGCGGCCCAGCATGGCTATCAGTATGATAGCCTGATTGGGGAGCCTAGCCAGAACAAATACTCAGGTGGGTTCTACGTGAAGCCGGAAGAGTTCCGCCAGCGCATGCACGCGCTCCTAACCCAGGTGTAGATTCGCTTTGCTTCCAACAGGCAAACTCAGTTTTTCTTGAAAATCTATGCGTAAGAAGCTGTTAATGGTAATTCCTAACCTAGGGCTGGGAGGCGCTCAACGAGCGTTTCACGACCACAGTGTGGAATTAAGCAAATACTACGACGTCACGGAAGCTGTGTTCGACCTCGACCTTGAAAATCTGTATCCCTCTGGCAACCGTCTGGAGAGCTTACAGGTAACGGGGGCGGCGGACCTATGCAGAAAGTGTCAAACTTCTTTAAGCGGGTCAGCCAGCTTAAGCAGCTCAAGCAGCGCTTAGGCACTGATATCTGCATTAGCCATCTGGAAGGGGCGGACTATGTGAATTTGCTCAGCAAGGGCCGGGAAAAGGTAATCCTGCTAATTCAGGGTTCCAAGTCGCACGACCGCAACATCAGTGGCCTAACTGGTTGGTTGCGCAAAGGCGTGTTAATGCCTCTGCTCTACAAGCGGGCCGACCGAATTGTGTGCGTCAGCCGGGATATTATTCCCGAAATGGTAGAAGATTACGGCGTAGACCGCCGCAAGCTAAGCGCCATTAATAATTCCTTCGAAGTGGAAAGTGTATGGGAAAAAGCGCAGGAGCCCTTGCCGGCTGCTATGCAGACCGTGTATGCGTCGGCGCCTATTCTGGTTACTTCCGGCCGCTTAGCCATTCAGAAAAACCAGAAGCCCCTGCTGTCTATTTTCGCTGAGCTTCGCAAAACTCAGCCGGCCAAGCTAGTGTTCATCGGCGACGGCGAACTGCGGACTGAGTTAGTGGAACATGCCCGCGGTCTGGGGTTGCGCGTGTACGAAGCCTGGGCTGACGTGCCGTTGACCCCGGACTTTGATGTGTATTTCGTGGGGCTGCAGCACAACCCATTTCAGTACATTCGTCCAGCTACTGCCTTCGTGTTTCCCTCCGCCTGGGAAGGCTTTCCGCTGGCTCTCGGCGAGGCCATGACCTGTGGGGTGCCGGTAGTAAGCACCGATTGCCCTACCGGCCCTCGCGAAATGCTAGCCCCTGGCTCCGCCACGCCGACGCACCCCATCCGGGCAGCGGAATGGGCTGACTACGGCATTTTGATGCCCATGCTGACTAATGCCGCCACACTGGCAGCGGATGAAACAATGTGGGTCTCAACCCTGCATACCTTATTGGCAGATGCTGCTAAGCGCACGCAACTAGGTGAGGCAGCCCGCCTGCGCTCCAACGATTTTACCCACGCCAATACCTTTCGCCGCTGGCAGAAGCTAATCGACGAGGTACTAGCTGAGTAGGCAGCGTACGTTTAAGGAAAGGTTCTGGTGAAAAAGCCTCTAATTCTTGTAGTAGACAATTCCCGGGCCGTGACGGGGGCACTGAATGCCATGCGGCACGCTACGGGGCCCTTGCGCGAGCAGTTTGCCTTCGAATATGTGGTGCCAACAGGTAGTACGGCCCGCGCCGTGCTAGAGCAGGACGGTTACGTGGTGCACGAGTTGCCTTTCGTGGAAATCAGCCGGCGCAAGGGCGACTTGCTGCGCTACGGGCCCATGCTACTGCTGAATGGTTGGCGCCTATACCGCCTGGCCCGGCAGCGGAGTGCTCAGGTTATCCATCTGAACGACTTTTATAACCTGACGGGCTACGTAGCTAAGGCGCTGAGCTTGGGGCGCTTGCGGGTAATAACGCACGTGCGCTTTTTGCCCCAAAGCCTGATGCAGCCCCTGGCCCGTACGTGGCGATGGCTGGGCGAGCGGTATGCCGACCGAGTAATATGCGTTTCCGAGGCGGTGCGTCGCTACTTCGGCGGGGCGGCCAACGTGCAGGTGGTATTTGACCCCATTCCGGGGGCGGAGCGCTACCCGGCTCCGGTAGTGCCAGCGTCCCGCCCGACGATACGGTGCAGCTCCTCTACCTGAGCAACTACATTCAAGGGAAGGGGCAGGATTTCGCTGTCGAGGCGTTCCAAAAAGCGTATGCCCAGGATAACCGACTGCGCCTAACCTTTGTGGGTGGCGACATGGGCATGGCCAAAAACCGGGAGTTTCGGCAGCAACTGGAGGCCAGGGTGCAAGAAGCTGGGCTGGAGAAAGTAATTAACTTTCAAGGGTTTGTGTCCGATGTGGAGCGGGCCATCAAGGACGCCGATATCCTGCTGAATTTCTCCGAATCAGAGTCATTTTCCCTTACCTGCCTTGATGCCCTGTACTTCGGCACTCCTCTCATTGCTTCGGACTGCGGTGGTCCGGCGGAGCTGTTTGAAAACGGCCGTTCCGGGTTGCTGGTGCCTAATCGTGACGTAGCGGCCATGACCTTGGCTATTAATTCCCTGGCCGCCGATGCAAAAATGCGGGAACGGTTTGCGGCTGCCGGTCGTGCGTTCGTGCGCAACAAGTTTCAGCCGGCTGCTACCTACAACCGGCTGGGCCAGCTCTACCACGAAGTTCTAGCTAAGGTCTAGCTAGCTGCCAAGGCGGAGGCGGAAGAAAGTCTGCACTGCGCTGATGATGCGGTCCTGCTGCTCATCGGTGAGGTCATGAAACAGGGGTAAGCGTACCAGTGTTTGGGCATAGCGCTCCGCGTGGGGTAGCTGCCGCCCGTCGTGCTGAGCGGCGTAGTAGGGGCTCAGGTGCAGCGGTAGGTAGTGGAACACGGCCAGAATATGCTGCTGACGCAAGTACGCCAACAGCGCATCCCGGCTCGCTTCATCGGTGCAGAGCAAGACAAACAGGTGCCAGTTCGGCTGGGCGGCGGGCAGCTGAGGCAGCAAATCAAAGGCACCACTAGCCGCTAATGGGGCAAGAGCTGCCGCGTACCGCTCCCAGAGGTAGCGGCGCTGGGCCTGAATCCTATCAATGGCTTCGAGCTGTGCCCAGAGGTAGGCGGCGTTCAGCTCTGAGGCTAGAAAAGAAGAACCCAGGTCAACCCATTCGTAGCGGGCCGCTTCGCCCCGGTAAAACGCCGCCCGGTTGGTGCCTTTCTCCCAAATGATTTCCGCTCGAGCTAGGAAGCGCGGGTCGTTGATAGCCAGCATACCGCCTTCACCGGCACTGATGTTTTTAGTTTCGTGAAAAGAGAAGGCGGCCAGGTGCCCGAAGGTGCCGAGCGGACGGTCTTGATAGCGCGCCTCAATGGCTTGGGCCGCATCTTCTACCACCCAAATGCCGTGCTCCTCTGCCAACGCCAGCAGCTCTAGCATATGCTCAGCTGGCTGCCCACCATAGTGTACCAACACAATAACCCGCGTCCGTGGCGTCAGCAACTGCGCCACTTGGCGCACATCCAGGTTGGGATGGTCCGGATGGCTATCGGCGAAAACAATGCGGGCTCCGCGCAGCACGAAAGCGTTGGCAGTAGAAGTAAAGGTGTAACTAGGAACAATGACCTCGTCGCCGGGCTGCAGGTTCAGCAGCAGCGCGGCCATTTCCAGCGCATCGGTGCCGCTGGTAGTTAGTAGGGCCTTGAGTAAGCCGTAGCGCTGCTCCAGAAACTGTTGGCAACGTTGGGTGAACTCGCCATTGCCCGACAGCTTACCGGCCGTGACTGCCTGGCGGATATACTCCAGCTCGGGCCCGGCCAAGTGGGGCCGGTTGAAAGGAATAAAGTCGGGGGAAGGGGAGAAGGAATCATACGGTGCGGTCGGCAACCACGTACAGGGGGCGGGCCCGCACTCCCTCAAAGGTCTTCCCGACGTACAGGCCCACTACCCCAGAACGGTAATGATAACGCCGCAGAAAAAGCAGAGCGAAACGATGAGGCTGGCGTAGCCCAGTACCACAATCTGCCCCCGTAGCGCCCGAATCAGCATCACCAAACCAAGCCCGAATGCTATGAAAGCCAGCACCAGACCAAAATACACGGTCAGCCGCAGGGGCTTGTCGGAATAGGTCAGGATGATGTCGAGGGCGAGTTGCAGCCGGCGCGATAAGGAGTACGAGGTAGCGCGGCCGCTGTGGCCGTGCGCTACGGGCAGGGAGGTTTGGCGAAAGCCGGCCCAGCGGACCATGGTAGGGAAGTAACGGGTGCTTTCGCGCAGTTGTAGTACAATATCAATCAGGCGACGGTGGTACACGCCAAAGTTGCCAACTTCCGGATCCTGGGCTTGGCCCGTCAGGTAGGCTAGCACGGCGTAAAAGGCCCGAGCCCGCCACACGGTAAACGCCGAATCGGTCCGACGGCCCCGGCGGGCCAGCACGGCTTCGTAGCCCTCCTGAACCTTAGCCACAGCCGCGTAATTTCCTCGGGCTGGTCCTGCAGGTCGCAATCCATCACCACCACCCACTCGCCCTGGCACTGCTCCAGGCCGGCCGTAATAGCATGGTGCTGCCCGAAGTTGCGGGATAGGCGGAGGCCGCGCACGCACGGGGTGCGGGCCGCCTGTCGGCAAATCAGCTCCCAACTGCTATCGGCGCTACCATCATCGACGAGAATGATTTCGTAGCGAACCGGTAAAGCAGTTAGCGTGTGCTCCAGGCGCCTGACCAGCTCGTCCAGCACAGCGCTAGCTTGGTAGACCGGGCTAACAACCGAAAGTAGGGGCAGGGCGGTAGTAAGAGGCATAAGGTAAGCAACGGAGCAAGCCGGCCGAGAAACAAAAGCCACCAAAGATAATAGCTGAATCGGGCGTAGTAGGTACGGGAAGCAACTGGTCAGTGTACCTTTGCGGCTGGCAGAAGGTGGCGCCGGCCCCTTTGCCCAGTATTCTCCAGCTTTTTCGTATGCAGATTCTTTTTCTGGTGCCCTATCCTACGGGTAAGGCCCCTTCCCAACGCTTCCGTTTCGAACAGTACTTCGATTTCTTGACGGCGGCCGGCTACCGTTACCGGGTCGCCCCGTTTATTTCGGAAGCTACGTGGGCTATTCTGTACAAACCAGGGCATCAGTTACAAAAAGTAGCTGGCATTTTAGGTGGATTTCTGCGCCGGTTTGGGCTGCTCTTCGTGGTGCCGAAGTACGACTACGTGTTCATTCACCGCGAAGCGTCTCCCATTGGACCGCCCGTGTTCGAGTGGGTGATTGCCAAGTTGCTGGGCAAGAAGATTATTTACGATTTCGACGATGCCATCTGGATTCCGAACACCTCGGAGGCCAATAAAATAGTAGCCGGCGTAAAGTGGCACCATAAGGTGGGTAGCATCTGCCGCTGGGCCTATAAGGTGAGCTGCGGCAACGCCTACCTGCGTGACTACGCCCGGCAGTTCAACCCGAACGCAGTTGTTAACCCTACCACCATCGATACCGAACACCTACATAACCAGGTGCGCGACCAGCAAGCCCCGGGAAGCTGGTTATTGGCTGGACTGGGACGCACTCAACCCTGAAATATATTGAGCAGGTAGTACCCGTGTTGGCTAAGCTAGAACAGGAGTTCGACTTTGAGTTCCGGGTGATTTCCAACCAGCCGCCCGAATTGCAGCTACGCAGCTTAGTGTATCAGCCCTGGCGAAAGGAAACCGAAATAGCAGATTTACTCAGGTTTCACGTGGGGCTAATGCCGCTCGAAGATGACCCTTGGGCGAAAGGTAAATGCGCCTTTAAAGCCTTGCAATACATGGCTTTAGGTGAGCCCGCGCTAGTGTCGCCCGTGGGTATGAACACGGAAGTAGTACAGGAAGATGTGAATGGGAACGTGTGTGCCACGTCCGAGCAATGGGAGGCGGCCCTGCGCAACCTGCTCAGTAACCCAGCGGTACGGTCCCGCATGGGTCAAGCAGCCCGCCAGACAGTGGAAGCTCGTTACTCCGTGGTAGCTAACCGCGAGAACTTCCTGGCGCTATTTAGTTGAGGCTTGGCGACTACGCGCCGTTTTGGCTGCGCCTTGGCCTGCATAATGTAAAGTGCTGCTAAGTAAAAAGGCATCAGGGGAATTTTGTAGCGCACCAGCGTGCCGAAATTTCCACTATTGATACCTACCCCGATAGCAAAAACAATGGCAAACAAAAAGCAGAAGAGCAGAATGGGAGTGCCAAGAATCAAGGCAAAACCCTTTCCGATTCCAGTTTTGTAAAAAAGGCTAACTGTCAGCCAAATAAACAGGGAGGCTTCCAGGGCAGAGAGCAGCATTACTGGGTTTCTTACCTCGAATAGGAAAGGACGGAAAATAGAGACTATGATGGCTTGTGGCGCTACTTTCAAAGTAGAGCTCAACGAGCCGTCAAACTCCCCAATGTTATAGGTTGAGCCGTTAGCTGCGTAGGTAGTTAGGTACTGCTGATTGATTCGGGCCCGTTCCCCAGCTTTTCAACATCATACTTCTCGTCGCCGGCAGTCAAGCCTGTGGCTCCTAGGTAGCCAGCTCCAGCTCCTAGCAGGAGGAACAAGGGCTTGAGCAGCATGCGCAAAGCCGCTGACTTAATCCGTTGGTTGTTTTCATTAAACACCCACAACAGAGCTGCGGGCAAGAAGGAAAGCAAAATGTAGACCTTTACAGAAAGGAGGATGTAGGCACCTAGGGTACCAAGCACTACAGCGGTCGGTATATTCTTTTTTAGGATGAGGGCGTGATAAAACCCGTAAAAAGTCCACCCTAAGGCTCCTATGCATAAGGAGTCCTTCATCAGCCCCGACCCCAGAAGAAAACAGATGGTAGAAAGAAAACGGCAATAGCCAGTTTCTTATAAGCCAGAGGATATATGCGTAGGAACGTAACATACATAGCCCACATGCCGCAAAAACTCAAAAAGGCAAAGCCGAGAGCAATGACAGTATAACTGCCAAAGCCGATGAGGGCAAATACGCTAGCTACCTGGGCCACGAAGTACTCCGTTGGAGCATCATACCAATACATCTGGCCAGTATAGCGCAGCATGTCCGCGTCAGCAGGGTGTTTTCCTAACAACAGCTTTACCCCTGTGCTGAATGAGTCGCCGAAAGCCTGGTATATTACTTTTACGTGCGAAAAGTAATTAAACGTGTCTCCTCCGCCGTAGTAAAACTGGTAAATCAAGCCCAGGCCAATGGCGCCTAGAAACTTTACCGATAAAGCCGGGATGAAATACTTCCTGGTTAGAGGGTTGGTGAACCGCTTGCGCACGGCGAAGGCTATCCCGTAGAAAATCCCGAGGTATAGTGGAGTTAAAAACAGGTCCTTGAGTTCCATACACAGTGCGCGGTAGCCTTCCCTACTTCCGTTTCGTCTTAAGGTACGTTTTGGCCTCCTTGTATTGTTCCGAACTATGGTCGGATTTATCAAGAACTACGCTGTAATAGCGCCGGGCGGCCGTTACATCTTTGCCTCGATCAGCGAGGCGGGCCAGAGCCAGGTTAGCAAAAACGTAGAATCCATATTTGGTTTCGCCATTGGTTTCGGCGAATACGATGCAGCGCTGGTAATACTCTTTAGCCTTAGCTAAGTCCTTGTAGCGATTCTGCATCAAGTAGCCCAGAAAGTACGTGGCGTAGCGGCCGCTGTTGGCTTCGTAGCCCGGCAGGCCCCGGTTCAGTTTGTCCAGCATGTCCCGACTTACCCGCTCGCACTCCCGGAACTCGCCCTGCCGAAAGCAGGCGTTGGCATAAATGCGCTGGAGGTAGCCGTTATCGGGGTAGGTGGTGGCTAGGTAGCGAGCAATGGGCATGGCCTGTTCCGGCTTGTCCTCCTCGTTGATAAGAATGCGCATCAGAAACACCCGGGCTTCCGGGCCCACGTAAAACCCGTTGTCGGCTACGTTGCGCAGCTGCTGCAACCCCAACTGCTTGTTGCCCTTGGGAAAAAACAGCAGCACGGGCTTGAGTAGCGGATAATTATCAGGAATCCAGACGGCGTAGTAGTTGAAGAGGGCCTGTCCGAACAGAAACTCTGGGCTTAGGCCATTGGCTTCCTTGCTTTTATCGAGGTAGTCCAGGGCACGCTTGGCGCCTACCGTGGCTTTGCGCCAGTCATGACGCTCAGCGTGCAGGCGGGCATCAAAACCATAGCCCGCCGCCAGAAAAAAGCACGCCTCGTAATTTCTGTTATCCGCCTTGTACAGGGCCTCACCCTTGGTGATGGCCGTATCCATGTAGGCAAAGAAAAGCTTGTCGTACTGCGTAGTTTGGATACCCGCCGGCATAATCTTCCACCACGTACTCAGCCCCAGCAAAAAGTAGGGCATGGGGTGGTTGGGGTAGCGGCGGCGTAAGCTGCGAAATTGCCGCTCGGCCTTGTCGTACTTGAAGTTGTAGAGGTTGAAAACGGCTCCTTCTAGCTCCGTCTGAATGTCTTTATCAAGCAGGAGCCATCCTTTGGTGTCAATGGCACCGGGAGCAACATCTACGTTTTCCAATTGAACCTGCCGCAATGAGTCCTGAAGAAGGGGCGGGCGGGCCGTGTCGGGTTGCTGAGCCAGCCCCACTAGGGGCAGGAGCAGCAACAGGACAAATTGGAGTCGTTTAAACATAAGAATAACGAATTGCGGCTTCAAACACGACTGAACAAATGTCCCATACTATGCATTGCAACAGCTAAAGTAGAACATTTGGCCTAGTTTTGGACAAATAAGATACACCATATGCAGCTTTTACAAGCCCTGTGCCAGATAGCGGCCCCTTCTGGTAATGAAGCTCCTCTAACAGAATTCTTGCTCCGGTACATACAGCAGCACCAAGCCAATTGGCGCACCCTGTCAACCGTAGTAGCAGGCGGTGAGTTCCAAGATTGCATTATTCTTATATTTGGAAAGCCCCGCACGGCGGTTTTTGCCCATCTTGATAGTATAGGCTTTACTGTGCGCTACGGCCAGCAGTTAGTGCGCATCGGTGGCCCCGACGCTGAAACCGGGTACCGCCTAGTGGGCCGCGACGCGCAGGGTGAGATTGAGTGCACGTTGCAGGTGAACGAGGAAACGGGGGCCTGAGCTACGATTTTCACCGCGAGATTGAGCGCGGCACAGAGCTGACCTTCCGGTGTGATTTTCGGGAAACCGAAACCACCGTGCAAAGCTGCTACCTCGACAATCGGTTGGGAGTCTGGAACGCCCTGCGTCTGTGCGAAACCTTGCAGGATGGCATCGTGGCTTTCTCGTGTTGGGAAGAGCACGGCGGGGGCTCTGTGGCGTACCTGGCCCGCCACATCTACGAAACCTACGGCGTGCGACAGGCCCTAATTTCTGACATTACGTGGGTGACGGAAGGGGTTCGGCCGGGCCAAGGCGTGGCTATTTCCCTGCGCGACTCCCTGATTCCGCGCCGCAGCTACGTGGAGCGCATCCGGCGCATCGCCCGAGAAGCTGGTATTGCGCATCAACTAGAGGTAGAAGCCAGCGGAGGCTCCGATGCCAAGGAACTGCAGCTCAGCGCCCAACCCTGGGATTGGTGCTTTGTGGGGCGCCCGAAGATAACGTGCACTCCCCAACGAAATCGTGGCCAAAACGGACATTGAAAGCATGCTAGCTCTGTACCAGGAACTGATGCGCAAGCTCTAGTCAGAACTCAAGCTCAAGAACCGGAGAAAGCCGGGCGGTCAATGCGTGAATCTTGCGCGTTGGCCGCCCGGCTTTTGTACTATGGCGTCGGCACTGCTACAGCTTACTGCTTGACTATTAGCTAATAAATTCTATTTTACCCCACCAATCGTTCTTTCTCACCTTTCTCTTTCCCAACCACCTTAACCTATTCCCACCGCTTATGATGAACATTCTGTACGTAGTGCCGGCTCTGGGGTGCTGGCTTTAGTATACACGTGGTTGCGTTCGGGTTGGGTGAGTCGGCAGGATGCCGGCGACGAGCGGATGCGCACCATTGCCGGCTACATTGCCGACGGCGCCATTGCCTTCCTCCGGGCCGAGTACCGCGTGCTAGCCATTTTTGGGCTTATTGCTTCAGCTTGTTTGTTTTACCTGGGCAGCACCGGCGAAAAGTCGAGTCCCATCATTGTAATAGCCTTCATTATCGGGGCCGTGTTTTCGGCGCTGGCGGGCTTTATTGGGATGAAGATTGCCACCAAGGCCAACGTGCGCACGGCCCAGGCCGCCCGTACCTCCCTGAGCCGGGCCCTAAACGTGTCGTTTTCCGGCGGCTCGGTAATGGGTATGGGCGTGGCCGGGCTGGCCGTGCTGGGGTTGGGTTCGTTGTTTTTGGTGTTTTACAAAATCTTCGTGGTGAATGCTGGCGGCACGGCCAACGACGTGCACATGGAACGGGCCCTGGAGGTGCTGACGGGCTTCTCGCTCGGGGCCGAAAGTATTGCCCTCTTTGCCCGGGTAGGCGGTGGCATCTACACCAAAGCAGCCGACGTAGGCGCTGACTTGGTAGGCAAAGTAGAGGCCGGCATCCCGGAAGACGACCCCCGCAACCCCGCCACCATTGCCGACAACGTGGGCGACAATGTGGGCGACGTGGCCGGCATGGGCGCCGACTTATTCGGCTCCTATGTAGCTACCATTCTGGCTACCATGGTGCTGGGCCGGGAGGTAGTGGCCCGCGGCGACCAGTTTGAGGGTCTTTCGCCCATTCTGCTTCCCATGGTAATTGCCGGCATGGGCATTATCGCCTCCCTCATCGGCATTCTGATGGTGCGGGTGAAAGAAGGCGGCAACGTGCAGAGCGCTCTGAACCTGGGTAACTACGTATCGGTCATTGCGTCGGCAGTAGCTTCTTACTTTATCATCCGCTGGATGCTACCCACCGAGGATCTGACCATTCGGGTACCACTTTCGACTCGATGGACGTGTTTTATGCCGTGCTGGTGGGGCTGGTAGTTGGTACCCTAATGAGCATTATCACGGAGTACTACACGGCCATGGGCAAGCGGCCCGTACTAAGCATTGTGCGTCAGAGCAGCACGGGACACGCTACTACCGTAATTGGCGGCCTGGCTGTGGGCATGGAAAGCACCGTGCTGCCCATTATTGTGCTGGCGGCCGGCATCATCCTGAGTTTCGAGTGCGCGGGTCTCTACGGGGTAGCCATTGCCGCCGCTGGCATGATGGCCACCACCGCCATGCAGCTGGCCATTGATGCCTTCGGGCCCATTGCCGATAACGCCGGCGGCATTGCCGAAATGAGCGAGCTACCCAAGGAAGTGCGCGAGCGGACCGATATTCTGGATGCCGTGGGCAACACCACGGCCGCTACGGGCAAAGGCTTTGCTATTGCTTCGGCGGCCCTGACTTCTCTGGCCTTGTTTGCCGCGTTTATGGGCACGGCCAACATCAACTCCATCGACATCAGTAACGCCCGAGTGCTGGGCGGCCTGTTCGTGGGGGCCATGATTCCCTTCATCTTTTCGGCCTTGGCTATTTCGGCGGTGGGGCGCGCGGCCATGGCCATGGTGCAGGAAGTGCGGCGGCAGTTTCGGGAAATTCCGGGCATCATGGAAGGCACCGGCCGCCCGGAATACGAGAAATGCGTGGCTATTTCCACTCAAGCCGCTATTCGGGAGATGATGCTGCCGGGAGCTATTGCGCTGGTAGTACCGGTGCTAGTAGGTTTCACGTTTGGTCCCGAGGTGCTGGGTGGCACGCTGGCCGGCGTTACGGTATCGGGCGTGCTGATGGCCATGTTCCAAAGCAACGCCGGCGGCGCCTGGGACAACGCCAAGAAGTCGTTTGAAAAAGGCGTAATGATTGACGGCAAGATGGAGTACAAAGGCTCCGACGCGCACAAAGCGTCCGTGACGGGCGACACCGTGGGCGACCCGTTCAAAGACACTTCTGGCCCCAGCATGAACATCCTCATCAAGCTCATGAGCATCGTTTCCCTGGTTATTGCGCCCCACATTGCTGCCCCCGAGCGCGCCCTAACTACGGCGCCAGCACGCACGGCCGAGCACCAGTTCAGGAAGAGCAGCCTCGAAGCTGCGCTTGCTACCGCCCAGCTGCTGCTCAACCGTATGCGGTGAGCTGCGAGGAGCTACCGGCAGCAACTTGCCGAAACCAGATAGGCACGAAAGCCGCCTTCCTTCCCCGGGAGGGCGGCTTTTTTCTGCTACCTTTGCTCGCCCGCTCACCTACGGCCCAACCCCAAACGGATGACCCCGGACCATATTTCGCTGCATAACAAGCAGTTTGAGCCCTACCTGTCGGCCGCTCAGCTAGCCAGTGCCATCCAGCAGGTAGCCGCTCGTCTCAACCACGACTACCACGGCCAAACGCCCCTGTTCGTGGCCGTGCTCAACGGCTCCTTTATGTTTGCCGCCGATTTGCTCAAGGAAATAACGCTGCCCTGTGAGGTGAGCTTCATCCGGGTGGCCTCCTACCAGGGCACTAGCAGCACTGGCGAGGTGAAGGAAGTGCTGGGCCTCACCGAAGAGCTAGCTGGCCGCCACGTGGTTATCCTGGAGGATATTGTGGATACCGGTCACACCATGCGCATGCTGCTCGACACGCTGGCCGAAAAGCAGCCGGCTTCCTTGGAGGTAGCTACCCTGTTTCTGAAGCCCGAATGCCTGCAGCACGAGCTGCCAATTCGCTACGTAGGCCTGAGCATTCCCAACGATTTTATTGTGGGCTACGGCCTCGATTACGACGGACTGGGCCGTAATTACCCTGATGTGTACAAAGCCGTGTAGGAAGAGTCCTGCGCCTGGGGCCAGCTAAAATTCGCTGACCTGCGTAGAGGCTTTCCCATTCGTTGCTTATATTTCCAAAACCACCCGTTTTCTCCTTCCCCCGCGTAACTCCCCGCTACTCATGCTGAATCTCGTGCTCTTCGGCCCGCCCGGTGCCGGCAAAGGAACGCAAAGCCAGAAGCTTATTGCCCGCTATAATCTGGTTCACCTCTCCACCGGCGACCTGCTCCGCGCCCAGATTACGCAGGGCACGGAGCTTGGCCTGCGCGCCAAAAAGCTCATGGACGAAGGCCTGTTGGTACCCGATGAGGTGGTAATTGGCATGATCAACAGTGCCCTCAGCGACAATAAACAGGCCGCGGGCTTTATTTTCGATGGTTTTCCGCGCACCGTGCCTCAAGCCGCCAGCCTCGACCAACTGCTGGCCCAGCACGATACCGGCGTGTCGTGCATGGTGGCACTAGAGGTAGCGGAGGAGGAGTTAGTGAAGCGCCTGCTGGAGCGGGGCAAAACCTCGGGCCGCCCCGACGACCAGAACGAGGAGAAAATTCGCAAGCGCGTGACGGTGTACAACACCGAAACCGCCCAGGTAGCCGGCTACTACGCCGAGCAGCAGAAATTCCACTCCCTAAACGGCATCGGCGCCATTGATGACATCTTCGGCCAGATCTGTGCTATTCTCGACAAGCACCAGCCCGCCACTACGGAAAGCAGCCGACAGGCTACCGACGAAGTAAAAGCGTAACTTTGCGGCTGCTACCCCATCGGTAGCGGCAGAATCATCTGTCATCCTGAGCTCAAGCAAAGGACCTTATCCCCTTAGGGCGATGTTCGTTTTACGACTCGTGCCTCCGGAATAAGGTCCTTTGCTACGCTTAGGATGACAGTTGTTTTACTACCCCACCGCAGAGGCAGGAACGAGGAAGAATGTTCGTTCTTCATTCCTACTTCTTCATTCTTTATTCAACAAGTGGCTTCTAATAACTTCATCGACTACGTAAAAATAAATTGCCGTTCGGGGCGGGGTGGGGCAGGTTCGCACCATTTCTTTCGCGCCAAAGGCTTGCCCAACGGCGGGCCCGACGGCGGCGACGGGGGCCGCGGGGGCCACATCATCCTGGAGGGTAACTCTCAGCTCTGGACCTTGCTGCACCTGCAGTATCAAAAGCACCTGATTGCCCAGGCCGGCGAAAACGGCGGCGAAAACCTGCGCACCGGCGCTCAGGGCGACGACATCATTATTCAGGTGCCACTGGGCACTATTGCCCGCGATGCTGAAACCGGCGAGAAAAAGCTGGAAATTACGGAGCACGGCCAGCGCCTGATTCTGACGCCCGGCGGCCGCGGCGGCCTCGGCAACGACCACTTCAAATCTGCTACCAACCAAGCACCCCAGTATGCCCAGCCCGGTGAGCCCGGCATTGACGAATGGGTAGTGCTGGAGCTGAAACTGCTGGCCGACGTGGGCCTGGTGGGCTTTCCGAATGCCGGCAAAAGCACCTTGCTCTCGGTAGTATCGGCGGCCAAGCCTAAGATTGCCGACTACGCCTTCACCACCCTCACGCCCAACTTGGGGTAGTAGCCTACCGCGACTATAAGTCGTTTGTGATGGCGGATATTCCGGGCATCATTGAGGGGGCTGCGGAGGGTAGGGGCCTGGGGCACCGCTTCCTGCGCCACGTAGAGCGGAACTCCATTCTGCTGTTTATGATCAGCTGCGACTCGCCGGATATAAATGCCGAATATCAAGTGCTGCTTAGTGAGTTAGAGCAGTTTAATCCGGAGCTGCTGGACAAGAAGCGCCTGCTGGCCATTACCAAATCCGACATGCTGGATGAGGAGTTAGAAACGGAAATCCGGGAAACGCTACCCACCGACTTGCCCACCATCTTCATTTCCAGCCTGACCAACAAGAATATCCAGCCCCTGAAGGATATGATCTGGCAGGCCCTGCACGCCGAAAAGTAGGCCGGCACATCCTGGTCCGCCAAGACGGCTGAACTAACTACCCGGCAACTGAAGTTTCAGTGCCACAATGACAGCCAAGTAGGGTTTGGCAGGTTCCTTGTGCCCGAACCCGGCTGTATGTCTTCCCGATTCAACCCATTCCGACGATTCCAAGCGAAAATGGCTGACGATAAAACCCCCAATCCAACGAATCCCAATTCGGCCAGACGGACGCTGCCGCCGACCACGTAGCCGGCGAGTTGACGGAAGAGCCCACTGCCCCCGAGGTTGGGGAAGTAGAAGGTGCCACTACCGCCACGACTGGCTCGAAGACGGATGCTGAGTTGGCTGATTTGAAAGATAAGTACTTGCGCCTAGCGGCAGAGTTCGAGAACTACAAGCGCCGCACCACTAAGGAGCGCGCCGACCTGTTCAAAACGGCGAACCAGGAGCTGATGGTGGCGTTGCTGCCCGTGCTGGATGACTTTGACCGGGCCCGCCACCACACCAAGGATACTGAGGATGCCGGCACGGTGCGGGAAAGCATCGACATCATTCATAACAAGCTCCAGAAGACTCTGAACCAGAAGGGCTTGGCCCCGATGGAAGCCAAAGGTGGCGCCTTTGACCCTGATTTGCACGAGGCCATTACCCAGATTCCGGCTCCCTCGGAAGACCTGAAGGGCAAGATTGTAGATGAAGTGGAGAAAGGTTACTACCTCGGCGACAAGGTAATTCGTCACGCCAAAGTGGTACTGGGCCAGTAGAAAAACCAGAACGTCATGCAGAGGCATGTCGCGCATCAAGCGAGTGACCGAAGCATCTCGCGTGGCATCGTTAACACAGTAACTCCATACGTCAGCACGCGAGATGCTTCGGCTGCGCCTCTGCCTGACAGCCAAGTATAGTAAGATCATGGCAACGAAGCGAGATTATTACGAGGTGCTGGGCGTAGCCAAAAACGCTTCGGGCGACGAGATTAAGAAGGCCTACCGCAAGGTGGCCATCAAGTATCATCCCGATAAAAACCCCGACGACCCCACCGCCGAAGACAAGTTCAAGGAAGCTGCTGAGGCGTACGAGATTCTGAGCGATGAGCAGAAGCGCGCCCGCTACGACCGATTTGGCCACCAGGCCGGCGGCGGTAACGGGGTGGCCCGAATATGGAGGACATTTTCTCCCAGTTCGGCGACATTTTCGGGGGCGGCGGCTTCGAGGGCTTCTTTGGGGGCGGTGGCCGCGGCCAGCAAGGCGGCCGGCGCGTGCGCAAGGGCTCCAACCTGCGCATCAAGCTGAAGCTGGACCTGGAAGAGGTAGCCAACGGCGTCGAGAAGAAAATCAAGGTGAAGCGCTACGTGGCCTGCAACACCTGCTCGGGCACCGGCGCCAAAAACGGCACCGACCTAAAAACCTGCGGCACTTGCAACGGCCAGGGTCAGGTAAAGCGCGTGGTGCAAACCATGCTCGGCCAGATGGTTAGCGCCTCTACCTGTCCTACCTGCGAGGGTGAGGGCAAGGTAGTAACCAGCAAGTGTGATGTGTGCCACGGCGAAGGCCGGCAGTTGCACGAGGAGGTTATCCCGATCAACATTCCGGCGGGCGTAGCCGAGGGCATGCAGCTGAGCATGAACGGCAAAGGCAACTACCCCGAGCGCGGCGGCGTACCCGGCGACCTGCTCATTCAGATTGAGGAGGAGCCGCACGAGCTACTCAAGCGCGACGGCAACAACATCATGTTCGAGCAGTATATCTCGTTCGTGGATGCCTCGCTGGGCGCCAGCATTGAGGTGCCGACCATTGAAGGCAAGGTCAAGATTAAGGTAGACCCCGGCACCCAGCCCGGCAAAATCCTGCGCCTACGCGGCAAAGGCATCAAGGACATCAACGGTTACGGCCGCGGCGACCAGCTCATCCACCTCAACGTTTGGACGCCGAAAAACGTGACGGGCGAGGAGCGCGAGCTGCTGGAAAAATTGCGTGATTCGCGCAACTTCACCCCCAACCCCGGCAAAAACGACAAAGGCTTCTTTGAGAAAGTAAAGGAGTACTTCCAGTAAGCCGGTACGAGTTATTATTTCTAAAAGCCCGCTTTCCTCGGAGGAAAGCGGGCTTTTTGCGTAGCGGGAAGTTAGAGCAGGAGGATAAGGGGTAGAAAAAAAAGGGCAAACGGAACCAGCGTGAGCCCCGGCGTGGAAAATAATTTTAGGTTAGGCTGTAATGCAAAGCCACAATGGGCGACTAATGCAGTGTAGTTAAATCTTGGCCTGGTCTCGTGGTTGTTTCCGCTGTTTCCGCATCCTTCCTGGCTCACATCAATGCCCATCAGCCCCTGCTGCTGCGCATCTGCCGGATGTACTGCCCCGATGCCGACGACCGGCAGGATCTGTACCAGGAAATGGTGCTGCAGTTGTGGCGGGCCTACCCTCGCTACGAGGCCCGAGCCTCGTTCAGCACCTGGCTCTACCGCATTGCCCTGAACATAGCCATTTCGGACCTGCGCCAGCGCACCCGTCAGCCCACGTCCCAGCGCCTTGGCTCGATGCTGGCCGAGGTAACTGCGGCGCCGGACTCGGGCCCCGATGCCGACGACCTGGGGTTGCTGCACCGGGCCATTGCCCGGCTTTCAGACGTGGAAAAGGCCTTTGTACTGCTGTATCTGGAAGAGCGCACCTATGAGGAAATGGCCGACATCCTCGGCATCACCCAGAACAATGTGCGGGTTAAGATGCACCGCATCCAGGAGAAGCTTCGCCACCTGCTAACCCAGCTTGCCTAATGGAACTCGATGATTTTCGCCGGAAGTGGCAGCAGCAGCCCGTGGCTACGGAGCAACCAGGCGCCCTGGAGGCGGCTGCCCTGACTCAGCTGCTCAAGCAGGCTTCCCGAAGCTCCGTGGCCACTATGCTGCGCAACGCGAGGCTGGAAATTGGCTTTAGCATTCTAATCTTGGTCGCAGGCATCACCGGTTTCCTGTACGCCGAAAGGCTGGTTGACCGCTTAGTGATGGGGTGGATGATTCTTCTATGCGTGGTCAGTATTGTGTCTTACCACCGCTATTTGCTGAAAGGACTAGGGGACATGAGAACGGCGGAAGCATCGGTGCGTGACCAATTAACGCACCAGCTTCAACGTGTGCGCGAGGTACTGCGTCTCTCTTTGCGTTCATCCTTGTGGTCACTGGTAATTTCATTGGGTACCCCTATGAGTTTCTCCCTGGTAGGGTTAGCACGGGAAATGGCCACCAACCGAAAAATGGTGGTGATTTTTGGTGCATCGGTGGTATTCTATGCTATACTTGGGTACGGAGCCTTCCTGCTTATGCGCTGGTTGGCTAAACGCTACCTATACGGACTCTACGGCCAGCATCTCGACCGGCTGGAAGCGGCCCTGCGGGAGTTGGGGAGTAAAGCAGCCGGTTGGTTGAAATACCAGATTCCGAGCATAGTAAAAATTCTACATTGCTGCCACCTAACCAATTCACCTGCCGTGCAACCTATTCTTCAAGCCCTGAACGTGCGCAAAGCCTACGCCCAGCACGTTGCCCTCGACGGTGTCAGCCTCGATATTCCGGAGCGCAGCATCTTCGGCCTGCTTGGCCCTAACGGAGCCGGCAAAACGTCGCTTATCCGCATTATTACCCAGATAACGGCCGCTGACGAAGGCGAAATTCGGTTCCGAGGTGAGCGGCTCAAGCCCGCCCACATTGCCGAAATTGGCTACCTGCCCGAGGAGCGCGGCCTCTACAAGAAAATGAAGGTAGGCGAGCAACTGCTCTACCTGGCCCGCCTACGTGGCATGAGCCGAGCCGACGCCACGGAACGCATCAAGGCTTGGCTGACGCGCTTCGACATCAAGCCCTGGGCCGAGAAAAACGTGGAGGACCTCTCCAAGGGCATGCAGCAGAAAGTGCAGTTTATTGCTACCGTGCTGCACGAACCCAGCCTGATTATTCTGGATGAGCCATTTTCGGGCTTCGACCCCATCAATGCCAACCTCATCAAAGACGAAATTCTGGATTTGCGGGAGCGGGGCGCTACCATCATCTTCTCAACGCACCGCATGGAGTCGGTGGAGGAGATGTGCGACAGTATTGCCCTAATTAACCGCAGCCACAAAGTGCTCGACGGACCCGTGGGTGCCATCAAAGACCAATTCAAAACCCAGACCTACGAGGTAGAAGGCAAGGGCCGCCTGATGGTAATGCACCCCGATTTTGAAGTGCTAGAGCACAAGGAGCGCGAAAACGGCCACTTCTACGACCGAATTCGGCTGCACGCGGGTACCACGCCCAACGATTTGCTGCGCTACCTGATCAGCAACGTGGAGGTACATGCCTTCCGGGAGCTGATTCCGAGCATCAACGACATCTTCATCCGGCGGGTGCGCGAAACCATGCCCGAAAGCCTAGTGGAACCAGTTTCTGCTTAGCGTCCTACCCCTGCAACCTCCCATCAACTTGAACGCACGATTACGGCTTCCTTCTCATGGATAAAATCTGGCTTATCATTCAGCGCGAATACCTAACCCGGGTGCGCAAGAAAAGCTTCCTCATCATGTCGTTGCTGGCGCCGTTGCTGCTGGCGGCCAGCCTGGTGGGCATCGCCAAATTCTCGGGCTCCTCAGAAACGCAGGTGGTAGCCGTACGCGACGACAGTGCCCAGCAGATGCTCCAGCACCTGACGGCCACGGAGGAAGTGCGCTTTGTGCCGGCCACTGGTACTAACCTGGCGGCGGCCACGGCAGCTTTCAAAAAAGCTAAGCCCAAGCAAGACGCCCTGCTGTACTTCCCGCCGAGCTTTACGCTGGACAATAGCACGGGCATTCAGCTGCTGGCCAATGGCAACGTGAGCCTGAATCGGCAGAGCAAAATCCGGAAAGCCGTGGAAAAGGCCGTGGGTGAGCTGAAACTGAGCCGCTCCGGCCTCAACCAGACCACCATCGACAACCTTAAGGCCAAGGTGGAACTGGACGCCGTGGACCTGACCCAGCAGGGCGGGCGCAAAAACAACGTGGGCACTACCACCGCCGCCGCCTACTTCCTTTCCATTCTGGTGTACATGTTCATTTTCATCTATGGCGTGCAGGTGATGCGCGGGGTAGGGGAGGAGAAGTCGAGCCGCATTATGGAGGTAATGATTTCCTCGGTGAAGCCCTTCCAGCTGATGATGGGCAAGATTCTGGGTATTGCTGCCGTGGTGCTCACGCAGTTTGCCCTCTGGATGGTGCTGTCCTGGGGCCTAACTACCCTGGCGGCTCCCTTGCTGATGAAGTCCAATGTGAAGTCGCCGCCCGCAGCGGCCGTAACAGGCATGCAGCAGGCTACTACCTACGACAAGGCTCCGGCCGCCGCTACGGCCACCTCAGATGATGCCGCCACTGTAGCCCCCGCGGCTACCGCCAGCCCCTGGGGCTTTCTGAGCGGCCTGCCCGTGGGCACTATTATTGGCGGCTTCCTCTTCTTCTTTCTGGGCGGCTACTTGCTGTATTCGGCGCTGTTTGCCTCCATCGGGGCCGCCGTCGATGACCAGACCGATTCCCAGCAGTTCATGTTCCCGATTACAATTCCGTTGATTCTGAGCTACATCGTAAGCATCAATGTCATCATCAACGGGGACCCGAACGGCCCGCTTGCCTTCTGGCTGTCCATGATTCCGCTGACCTCGCCCATTGCCATGGTCATGCGCCTGCCCTTTGGCGTTCCGATGTGGCAGCTGCTGCTTTCCGGGGCGCTGCTAGTAGCCGGCTTCGTGCTTACCACGTGGGTGGCGGCCCGCATTTACCGCGTCGGCATTCTGATGTACGGCAAGAAAGTAACCTACGGAGAACTGTCGAAGTGGATGTTCTATAAGGGATAAACGCCCCGTGTAACGTGAACAACCAGGGCCCCGGTAGCTGTTTACAGACAGCCGCCGGGGCTTTCGGTTATCTTGCCTGGTAGTTTTCCGGCGGCCTACCCTTTATATGAAGCGAAACTACTTGCTCTTACTACTCCTTGCCCTGCTGTTGAGTCTACCCTTGCGCGCCGACGACAAACCCGCGTATCGGCTGTTCACGGCCGCTGGCAAGGCTGCCACCTACGACAAAATGCTTAAAGAGCTGGCCGCTGCCGATGTGGTGTTTTTCGGAGAGCAGCACAACGACCCCCTGGCCCACTGGCTGGAGCTACAAGTTACCAAAGACCTTTTGCGCCTGCGGCAGGGCCAATTGGTGCTGGGCCTGGAGATGTTTGAGCGCGACGTGCAGCCCCTGGTCGATCAGTACACAACGGGTGAGTTATCGGACCAGGCCTTTGAGGAGCAAAGCCGCCCCTGGCCCAACTACAGTACCGACTACAAGCCCTTGCTGCAACTGGCTAAGCAGCAGAAATTTCGGGTGGTAGGTACCAATGTACCGCGCCGCTACGCCTCTCAGGTAGCAAAAGGCAGCCTGGCAAGCCTAAGCGAGTTACCTGCCGCGGAAAAAGCCTGGCTCGCGCCGCTACCCCTAACGGTAGACTACGAACTGCCCGGCTATAAAAACATGGCGAAGATGTTCGGGGCGACGCTGCCCACGCGGCAGGGGTGCAGCATATTATTCAGGCCCAGGCGCTAAAGGATGCCACCATGGCTTACTTCCTCAACCAGGCCCGCCCCGAAGGCCACTTGCTGCTCCACCTTAACGGCGCCTACCACTCCGACAACCACGACGGCATTCTGGCCTACCTGCGCCAGCAAAACCCTAAGCTGAAAGTGCTGACCATCAGCACTGTTTCGCAGGAGCAGTTAAGCCGGCTGGACCCGGATAATGCGCAGAAAGCAGATTTCGTGCTTGTCGTGCCCACCGACATGATTAAGACCTACTAGGCTGCCGCTAAATGTCGGACGGGAAACCGTTAGAACGGCTGTGCAGATCAAGTCTAGTAACTCACGAAGGGCATTTGGCCCACGAATTCCTCGCTTTCTACTTGCTTGAGGATGAAGTCGGCCAAATCGGCGCGACTGATGCTGGTGCTGGCGTTTACGCCTACCCAACCTACGCGGTACTGGCCGCGGGCGGGTCCGGTAGTCAGGCGGGGGGCTCGTATCACTTCCCAGTCTAAGCCGCTGGCTTGCAACACGTCGGCGTGGCCCTGGGCGTCGGTTAGTACGTGAGGTACGGCCAGGCGCATGATGCCCCGAATGAGCTTGTCGGCTAGCTTGGGCTGATCGGCGGGGTAGGGGAGGCCCCCGCCCGAAAGGCTGATGATACGCCGGATGCCCTGCTCTTGCATGGCGGCAACGATATTAGCTGTACCGCGCGTCTGCACGTCTTTGGGCGAGTTTTTCACCTGTCCAAATAAACTCACGACCACATCAGTGCCCTGCAGGGTGCGCGCCACGTCGGCGGCGTTGAGCACGTCGCCGGGAATTACTTCCAGCTGCGCGGATTGTTGCGGGATGCTAGCCGGGTTGCGGGCCAGGGCGCGCACCGAGTAGCCCTGGGCCAGGGCCAGAGGTAAGAATTGCTGGCCGGTGAGGCCGGAGCCGCCAAAGAGGGCAATACGTTTCATAAGCGCAAAAACAGCATGTTTCAGGCAAAGAACCGTAGCTTCGGGGTACTGGTTGCCATGGCTGGTACTAACCTTCAGGTAAGAAATGACGCCTTTGCCCGTATCCATCACCCCGCGCTGTCCCATCCGGACTACCTTGGAACTGGTAGGCGGCAAATGGCGCCTGCTGGTGCTGCACCAACTGAGCGGCGGGCCCCTACGTTTTGGCGAGTTGAAGCGCCTGCTGCCGGGTATCAGCGAAAAAATGCTGGTGCAGGAGCTGCGTCTGCTCACGGATGCTGACTTGCTTAGCCGGCGTAACTACGGCGAGGTGCCGCCCCGCGTGGAGTACGCCCTAACGCCCACGGGCGAGGCCGCGCTACCCTTAGTAGCCGCCGCTGCCACCTTCGGTCAGCATTATCTGCGTACCCTACCCCAAAACCAGAGCCCAGACCACCAGTTGCTACCCCCAGGCCCGGCGAAGGAATAACTTCCATTGACTCGTCTGACTTGTCTTCCCTCTAACGTATAGCTCGCCATGATTTCCACCCTCAACTATACTGCCCTACCCGATGCTGCCGCGTTGCAGCGCCTGTGCCAATCATTAGCCGTGCTGGACGCCGTCAATTCCCAGGATCTAGAGTACCGCTACTACACCTACAATCCTAACTGGGATGAAAACGAGGCGCTTTTCGAGATGAGCGACGGTGAGGGCGACCAAATGCTGGTGCTGTTTCGGCCGGAAGGCTGCTGCATCAACGGCTACCTGGAGGGGTACGACCAGCCCGACAAGGCCCAGGTAACGCGCGGGCTCCCGGAGGCTTTCGATGAGTTTATTTTCGGCGAGCCGGTAAATTCCATTGGCACTACCTTTTGCCTGTGGTACACGCCCGCGCACGGCTGGCAAACGGGGGTAGTGGAAAGTGAGGACGACGGTTCGGAAGAGCTGCTCTTCATCTTCGATGGCCAGCCCGCTACCTACACGGAATGGGCCAACGAGTATTTCATTGATGAAACCGACCGGGACCCGATTGATGAAGCTACCGTAGCCCGCATCTACCAGCACGAGCCCCTGACCCGGGAACTGGTACAAGAGCTGATAGACCCGCTGGAAGACCGGTCGCAGCTGGAAGCTGACCTGCAGGCCATTGGCTACCCCTACAATTTCAGCTAAGGCTAAGGAGCTCTACTTAGGTGCCCCTGTAAGGTAGAAGTGCTTGAGGTCCGCGGACGCCAGCACCAGCAGAGCGGCCTTGAGGAGTTACTGAGTCAGGTAGCCGTTGCTGGCGCTGTTGCCGGTGCGTCTTTTAGTACGTACTGCTGCGCTACTGCGGTAAAAGCCGCTACTTGCTGCTGTTGCCACTGCTGGTCTTTTCCTAGCTCCTGGCCCAGCAGTGCCGCTACCGTGGGGGCCATGCGCAGGGCGGCGCGGGCATCCAGAAACAGCACCCGAACCCGCCGAGCCAGTACGTCTTCTACGGTGCGAGCCATTTCGTAGCGGGCGGCCCACACCACCTCCGCCCACACAAACTCCAGGTTTTCATCTAGCTTCTGACCAAGTTCGGGCCGGTGAGCAATGAGTTGCTGCAGAGCCGGTAGGTCGGAGCCGTAAACGGAGAGGTGGCTGCTCCAGTCGGGGTAGGCTGGGCGCCGTGAAGGGCAAGGTGGGCGGTTTGGCTGGGGGCCGGACCGAGCTTGCCAAGTGCAATAACTTTATCGACGGTGTCTTGGGCCATGCGGCGGTAGGTAGTCCATTTGCCGCCCGTAATGGTTAGGAGGCCAGCCGGGGAAACCAGAATTTTGTGGCTGCGCGAAATCTCCTTGGTCTTTTCAGACCCACTCTGCGGAGCCGCCAGGGGCCGCAGCCCCGCGAAGATGCTCAGCGCGTCGCTCCGTTGGGGCGCGCGGGTGAGGTACTGGGCCGTAGTACGCAAAATGAAGTCGATTTCCTCTTCCAGGGCCTGGGGCTCTAGGCTATGTTCGTGGAGGGGAGTATCGGTAGTGCCCAGTACCACGCGGCCGTGCCAGGGCACCGCAAATAGCACGCGGCCGTCCTCGGTTTTCGGAATCATGAGGGCATCATTGCCGGGCAGAAACGAGTTGTCGACCACAATGTGTACGCCCTGGCTGGGCCGCACCAGCTTGCGGCCACCGGGCTGGTCCATTTGCCGGATGTCATCCACAAAAACGCCGGTAGCATTCACCACGGTTTTCGCCCGCAGCGCATAGGTAGTGCCGGTTTCGTGGTCGGTAGCCTGCACGCCTATTATCTGGCCGTGCGCATCCTTTAGCAACCCCTGCACCCCGCAGTAGTTAAGCAGAACCGCACCTTGCTCAATGGCCGTTTGCGCCAGGTTGACAGCCAAGCGGGCATCGTCGAACTGCCCATCATGGTACAGTACGCCCCCGCGCAGGCCGACAGCTTTCAGGTTGCCCAGGCGCAGCAGGGTTTCATTTTTGCTCAGGTGTCTTGAGGCGCCTAGGCTAAGCTCCCCGGCCAGCAAGTCGTACATTTTCAGCCCAATGGTATAAAACGGACCGCCCCACCAGCTGTAGTTTGGGATGATAAAGTTCTGGTTCTTGACGAGGTGGGGCGCGTTTTTCAGGAGCAGGCCGCGCTCATACAGGGCCTCGCGCACCAGGCCTACGTCGCCCTGCGCGAGGTAGCGCACCCCGCCATGCACCAGCTTGGTGCTGCGGCTGCTGGTGCCCTTGGCATAATCAACTTGCTCCAGCAGCAGGGTTTTATAGCCCCGGCTGGCGCCATCCAGGGCGATGCCCAGGCCCGTGGCCCCGCCGCCAATTATAAGTAAGTCCCAGAGTGGTTGCGCGGTAAGCTGCCGGATTAAGTGCTCACGCTGGAAGAGGAGTTCAGGGTGGTTGTGCTGCATAGCTGTGGCCGTAACCCTAGCTCAACGGTCCAGGTTACT
Organism: Hymenobacter sp. 5516J-16; assembly: GCF_022919335.1. Lineage (NCBI taxonomy): Bacteria > Pseudomonadati > Bacteroidota > Cytophagia > Cytophagales > Hymenobacteraceae > Hymenobacter > Hymenobacter sp. 5516J-16. Next base: position 3,345,477 of record NZ_CP095058.1, read on the forward strand.
TTCCTTGCATCAACGGATTGCCGCCGAAATAGATAATTTCAGCCGTGCCAGACTATTGGCACGCTGCGCTAACGCCCTATGAATGCCCACCCTATGTTGTTTCGCGAGGCCCAGGTAGCAGATATTCCCCAACTCACGGTGGTGCGCCTGGCCATGCAGGAAAACCGCTTATCCGACCCTAAACTAGTTACGGGCCCGGATTACGTGGACTACCTTACCCGGCATGGCAAAGGCTGGGCATGTGAGGTCAACGGGACCATCGTAGGCTTCGGAATTGCCGACTTGCTGGGCCACAGTATCTGGGCCCTATTCGTGCAGCCGGAGTTTGCCGGGCTGGGCATTGGTAAAAAGCTGCATGAGCTGATGCTAGACTGGTACTTTGCCCAAACCTCCGAAACCGTTTGGCTCAGCACGGCTCCCGGCACCCGCGCCGAAGAGTTTTATCACCGTCAAGGCTGGCAGGACACTGGGCGGACGACAAGCGGAGAAGTGCGGTTTGAAATGGGGGTAAGTGAGTGGAATAATCAAAAGCCTCTATAGCCTTTGTGAGTTCCACAAACCAATGAGATGAACCAAGCTATGAGCCGCTACTTGTTACCGCTATTGGCACTACTGCTAAGCTACTCGAGCTTTGCCCAATCCAGCTTCACTGTGGTACCGTTAGGCGTAAAAGGTGGTTTGCAGGAGAACAACCTTTCGGCCTACCTGGTGGCAGCGGCCGGCTCGAGTGCCTACGTCTGCCTGGATGCCGGAACAGTGTACAGCGGCGTAGAAAAAGCCATCAGCAACCGGGTGTTTTCCATTCCAGCCGGCGAGGTAGTGCGCACTCAGATTCGAGCCTACCTCATTTCCCATGCCCACCTCGACCACGTAGCCGGCCTGCTGCTAGGGGCCCCCGACGACACACCGAAAAGTATTTATGGCTTGCCAAGCTGCCTGGCCACCTTGCAGAATGACTACTTCAACTGGCGGGCCTGGCCCAACTTCGGCGACGGGGGCAGCCCGCCGGCCCTGAAGAAATACCAGCTGCGAGAATTGCCACTTCAGCAGGAAACGGCCCTTGAAAACACGCCGCTCCGGGTGCAGGCCTTTGCGCTCAGTCACGGCCAACCCTACCAAAGTGCGGCGTTTCTGGTGCGCAACGGCCGTAGCTACCTGCTCTACCTCGGCGACACCGGTGCCGATGCAGTGGAGCAAAGCCAGCATCTGCGCGCGGTGTGGCAGGCCGTGCAGCCCTTGGTTAAAGCCCGCCAGCTCAAGGCCATCTTCATCGAAGCTTCCTACCCGAATTCTCAGCCAGTAAAACAACTGTTTGGTCACCTCACCCCGGCGCTGCTCATGCAGGAAATGCAGGTGCTAAGTCAGTTGACCGGCCCAGCGGCTTTGCGGGGGCTGCCGGTGGTCATCACCCATCTCAAGCCTTCGCCCGGCAATGAAGCCGCCATCAAACAGCAACTCACCGACGCCAACAAGCTCCACCTACAGCTACTATTTCCGGAGCAAGGGCAGCGGCTGGAGTTCTGAAGATGTGTTCAGCAGGTAGACTTTCTCGCACCACTCCACTCGTTCCAACCGTACTAGCTTAGCGCCATGGCTTTACTCCACCTATGCAACGTAGCCCTGCGCTATGGCTGGCTGCTCCTGCTGCTCGCCCCGGCAGCTTACGCCCAAAGTCAGCCGCCCCAAAAGGAGCCGTTCGTGCTCGGTCACACTGACCGTATTAAGTCGACTCAGCTGCAGGAGGAGCGCGTGCTGAATATTTATCTGCCAGAGGGTTACGCCAATGATCCGAAAGTCACGTACCCCGTGATTTACCTGCTAGATGGGTCCGCCGACGAAGACTTCATCCACATCGTGGGCCTGGTGCAGTACCTCACGTTTCCCTGGATTGATGTGCTACCCAAGTCCATTGTAGTAGGCATTGGCACGGTCGACAGAAGACGAGACTTCACCTTCCCAACCCGCAACAAAAAAGACTTGCAAGACTTCCCGACCACGGGCAAATCGGCGGCTTTTATGCGCTTTATCGAGCAGGACCTACAACCGTATGTGGAGCGAACCTACCGCACCAACGGCCAGAAAACCCTTATCGGCCAGTCGTTGGGCGGCTTGTTGGCCACGGAAGTGCTGCTAAAAAAGCCGGCACTGTTTAACACCTACATCATTGCTAGCCCCAGCCTGTGGTGGGACAATGAATCACTGGTAACCCAGGCCCCTGCCTTGCTGAAGCAAGCCGCCCCTACTACCCCGGCCAACGTGTTTGTGGCCCTCGGCAACGAAGGACCTGAGATGAAGAAGGCCACGGAGGCTATGATTGCCCTTCTGCGGGCCGCACCGGCCAGAGCTGGCCGCGTTGCGTACGTGCCCTTTCCGGAAGAAACCCACGCGACCATTCTGCACCGGGCAGTATACAAAGCATTCGAAACCTTGTATAAGAAGCCGAAATAAGCGCGTAGCCGTTGGCCAATACAAGACCAGTAGCGGGCAACACCGGCCTAGCAGACGTGGAGAAGGGCGGCGTATCTTTCCCGTTCATTCTTGCCGGTTTATGAAACGACTTTCCTTCCTGCTGCTTGCGGGCTTCATGGGTGCTGCTGCCCAGGCCCAAACCGTTCATTCGCCCACAAACAAGCTTACGCTCAACTTCCAACTCAGCCCTAGCGGCGAGCCAACTTACCAGGTACGGTTCGGGGCGAAACCCGTGCTCAAGCCCAGCCGCCTCGGAATGCTCTTGCAGGGGCAGCCAGCTCTGGACAAAGGCCTGACCATTGCGCGGGTTGATTCCAGCCAGCACGATGATACCTGGCAGCCGGTATGGGGCGAGGTCAAGCACATCCGGAACCGCTACAAAGAGCTGGCCGTGACCCTGCAACAGCCCGCCAGCAATGGCCGCCGCGTAGTAGTGCGCTTTCGCCTCTACGACGATGGGGTAGGGTTCCGCTACGAGTTTCCGCAGCAACCGGGCCTGAGCTACTTTGTGGTGCAACAGGAGCTGACCGAGTTTAACCTACCCGCCGACCACAAGACCTTCTGGATTCCTGGCGACTACGACTCCAACGAGTACACCTATACCACGTCCCGCCTCAGCCAGGTCAACAGCGCCCCCATCGAGGCCATTCAGTTGAAGTCGGACCCGAAGCGCGTGCAAACCCCGCTCATGCTCAAGTCTGATGATGGGCTGTACGTGAACCTGCACGAGGCGGCCCTAGTCAACTACCCGGCTATGATGCTGGACGTGGACACCCAAACCTTTGGGCTGCGCAGCCACCTAGTGCCCTCGGTTACCGGCGCAGCCGCCTACCTGCAAGCGCCGGAGCATACGCCCTGGCGCACCATTGTAGTAAGTGACAAGGCGACCGAGGTACTGGCCAGCAAGCTGATTCTGAACCTGAACGAGCCCACTGCCTTCGCCACCACCACCTGGATTAAGCCCCAGAAATTCGTGGGCGTGTGGTGGGAGATGCACGTCAACAAAGCCAGCTGGAACTACGCCGATACCAGCAATATCAAGTTGGCTGGCACCGACTGGAGCCGCCTCAAGCCCAACGGCCACCACGGCGCTAACACCCAGAACGTAAAGCGCTACATCGACTTTGCCGCCAAGCATGGCCTGCAGAGCGTGCTCGTGGAGGGCTGGAACGTGGGCTGGGAGGACTGGGCCGGCAACTGGAAGGAGGAGGTATTCGACTTTGTAACGCCCTACCCCGATTTCAGCGTGCCGGAATTGCAGCAGTACGCCGCCAGCAAGGGCGTGAAGCTGATGATGCACCACGAAACCAGCTCCTCCGTCACTAATTATGAGCGTCGGCAGGATGCCGCTTACCGCTTCATGAAGCAGTACGGCTACGAGGCCGTAAAAACCGGCTATGTGGGCCGCATCATCCCGCGCGGAGAGCATCACGACGGCCAGTGGATGGTCAACCACTACAACCGCACCGCCCAGAAAACCGGCGAAAACCAGATCATGGTGGACATGCACGAGTCGGTACGCCCGACGGGTCTGCACCGCACCTACCCGAACTGGCTGGCCTCCGAAGCAGCCCGGGGCAACGAGTTTAACGCCTGGAGCACGGGCAACCCTCCCGAACACGAAACCATTCTGCCCTTCACCCGCCTCATGGGCGGCCCCATGGACTACACCCCGGTATCTTCCAAATCAAGCTGGAAGGCTGGAACCCGCAGCGCAACCAGGGCAAGCAAGTGCACACCACCCTGGCTAAGCAGCTGGCCCTCTACGTAACGCTCTACAGCCCCGTGCAAATGGCCGCCGATCTGCCCGAAGCCTACGAGCAACACCTCGACGCCTTCCAGTTCATCAAAGACGTAGCCGTGGATTGGGATGACACCCGCATTCTGCTGGCCGAGCCCGGCGACTACCTCACCACGGCCCGCAAAGCCAAGGGCAAGGAGGAGTGGTATTTAGGCTCCATCACCGACGAGCAGGCTCGCACCCAAACCGTGAAGCTGGACTTTCTTACCCCAGGCACCCGGTACGAAGCCACCATTTATGCCGACGCTACAGGTGCCTCCTGGGACAAGAATCCCATGGCCTACCAAATCCGCAAGCAGAGAGTCACGAGCAAAACCACGCTCAAGCTGCAGCTAGCCGCCGGGGCGGGGCGGCCGTAAGTATCAAGCCGGTAGGGAAATAGCTTAAACTTAAGCAACCCCTTGAACGCTGAGAAAGCAGCAGTGTCCAGCGGCGGAAACCAGTTCGGTATATTGCTGCTACCCCTTTGTACCCAGTGTAATTATCACGTAATGTCTTTTTTGAAAACAGCTTTCAAACGCAGCCTGGCTGTATTCCTTACTACTGGCCTGCTGACTAGCTGCAAATCCGATACGCCGGATGCGCCAGTGCCCGTTACCCCGCCCGTAGCCACTACGCCCCCACAATACGGGACTCCTTTTACGGGCGTGCCTAACCGCGAGGATGCCATGCTATACCAGGTGAACATGCGCGCGTTTAGTCAAAACGGCAACTTCGCGGGCGTAACAGCCCGCCTGGATTCCATCAAGGCATTGGGCGCAAACGTGGTGTATCTGATGCCCATTTATCCGATTGGGGACGTACGAAGCGTGAACTCGCCCTACGCCGTAAAGGACTACACCGCCGTGAGCCCCGAGTTTGGTACGCTCACCGACCTGCGGACGCTGGTTGACGCCGCCCACAGTCGGGGCCTGAGTGTGCTGTTGGATTGGGTGGCAAATCATACCAGCTGGGATAATGCCTGGGTTACGCAGCACCCGGAGTGGTATCTGCGCAATGCCGCCGGCGTCATCCAGAGCCCGCCCAACACCAATTATACCGACGTAGCCCAGCTCAATTTTGCCAGCGCCCCCATGCGCCTAGCCATGATTGCGGCCATGAAATCGTGGGTGTACACGGCCAACGTCGATGGTTTCCGCTTCGACTATGCCGATGCGCCGCCTCTTGACTTTTGGAAGCAAGCCGTGGATACGCTGCGCAACGTGAAGTCTCATAAGCTGCTGCTGCTGGCCGAAGGCAACCGGAACGCCAACTTCTCGGCGGGCTTCGATTATACCTTCGGCTTCAATTTCTACGGCGGCTTCTGGGATGTATATCGCCGGAACGCTGCCGCCACTACCTTCGATGAGCTTAATACCAGCGAATATGCGGGAGCTACGGGTACCCAGCAGGTAGTGCGCTACATCACTAACCACGATGTAAACGGCTCCGACGGCACCCCGTGGCGTTGTTTGGCGGCAAAGCCGGAGCCATGTCGGCATTCGTTATTGCCTCCTGCTACAAAGGAGTGCCTATGATCTACAACGGCCAGGAAGTAGGCATGACCACGGCCATTCCTTTTCCATTCACCTCCGTGAAAGTGAACTGGGGTAGCCAACCTGATGTGACCAAAGCCTACAAGCAGCTACTGGCCGCCCGCGCCGGCAGTGCGGCCCTGCGGCGGGGCATGCCCACGGCCTACAGCACGGCGGACGTATGCGCCTTCACCAAAACGGCCGGTACTGAGCAGGCCCTAGTGCTGGTAAATGTGCGCAACAGCGCCAAGCAGTACGTGCTGCCTGCCGCACTAGCCAACACTACCTGGACCAATGCCCTGCAAGGAGGTTCCCTCACGCTGGGCACCCAGATTTCGCTGCCCGCTTACGGGTATGTGGTCTTGAAGAAATAAGGTAGCAAGAAGGCGGCCTGAGCTTCATCCCAAGCAAGCAAGCCCGCTCGTACACCGTGAAGCTGTAGCTAGCTGCGGGGGCGGGGCAGCAGTGAGTATCAAGCCCGTAGGGAAGTAGGGCCGGCGCTGGCCGCCGTAAAATCATTGCTTGAAATGACTAGATTGGGAGCCGCTACCCAACCAACTATCCAGTTCAAGCAATGAGAAAACTACCTGCCCTTGTGTGCGGAGCAACCCTGCTGTTCACGGCTACCTCATCGTCGGTTGCTCCTAGGGGTTGGGAGCCCCTCCTTGATAAGGAGTTGAGTAAGTGGCAGATTTATCAGAGCTACCGTCATCAGCTCGGCTACAAAGGGCAGCCGCCCACCGATGCCCAGGGCCAACCGCTGCCGCCCATTGGCTACAACAAGAACGAGGCAAACGTTTTCTCGGTGCTGATGCAGGAGGGCAAACCAGTACTGCGCATCAGCGGCGAAATCTACGGGTGCGTGTTCACCAAGCAGGATTTTCGCAATTACGACCTGAAGCTGAAGGTGAAATGGGGCACGAAAAAGTGGGTGCCCCGGCTAGATGAGCCCCTGGACAGCGGCATCCTCTACAACAGTCAGGGCGAGTGCGGCGTGGACTATTGGCGCAGCTGGATGCTGAGCCAGGAGTTTCAGGTATCGGAGGGGCAGCGGGGCAACGCCATGGGCGACTTCTGGTGTATTGCCAACTCCACCGCCGAAATCAACGCCGCTTACAACCCAACCAAGGATACCCTACGCTACAACCCTGCCGCCGCTCCCGTAACCATGGGCCGAGGCGGGCCGGGGTTTTGCCAGGCATCTGGTAACTACGAAGTGCCGAACGGACAGTGGAATGAGTTGGAGCTTATTAGCGTGAACGGCCAAAGTGTGCACATCGTGAACGGCCACGTAGTGCTGGCCCTAAACAACTCCGCCGCTGTCGTGAATGGGCAGCGCCAGCCCCTTACCCACGGCAAAATTCAGCTGCAAAGCGAGGCCGCCGAGGTGTTTTATAAGGACATTATGATCAAGCCACTGGATGCCATGCCCGCCCAGTATGCCAGATACTTCAAGTAGAAAACCCTCTCTACTACAGCAAAAAGCCCCAGCTACGTAGCTGGGGCTTTCTGCTGCAGTAGAGAGGGTTACTGCCCTGGCGAGTACGTGCGCTCGGTGTGTTGTTTGATGTCCTCGGGGTAAAAGAATACGTCTTTGAAGTTTTCTTCGACATACAAGCCGGCTTGGTCAGTGAAGTGAGCAGAGGCGGGCTGGTTGCTATTACCGCCGGCCAGTACGGACCGGGCTTTAACCCGGGGGCCAAACTCGACTACCGCAATAAAGCTGTTCCCGACGCTGCCGTAGCGCTTTTTGGTGCCGGGGTAGGCGCGGGAGCCGAAGGCGGCCAGGGAGCCCCAGGCCGAAGAGGTAAAGGCGACGGGCAGGCTGGGCTTCTGGTCATCGTAGGTTTCCTGAATGTTGCCGGTGAGGCGCTGGAAACGGTTCACCTCGCCCCAGGGCTTCTGCCAGGTGCCAAAGTCGCGGGTTAGCTCCTCAATGGTTTCTTGTAGGGCCGCTACCTTTTCCTGCGGAGTGGTGTTGGCAATGGCGAATTTGGTCAGGCTGATGTAGTCCAGCGTCTGGTTAGCGGGCACCCGGGGGCGGGCCAAGCGCAGTATTTTCTCGCCCCAGTACGTGGCCAGCGTCTGCCCAACGGAGGCTTTCGCGTAGCGCTTGTCCCAGGCTTGCAGCACCTTCATAGCTTCCACTACCTCGCCCTCCGGCGGGTTTGGGCTGTCCACCACGAATTGAAAGTCCTTGGCTAGCGCCGGAATCAACTCCTCAAAACCGGCCAGATACGGATCCTTGGCGGCGGCAATCAGCGTGTCCAACGTAAAAACTGATTTGCGGCTGAGCACGCGCACGGCGTTAATTCCACGGTAGTTTTCCGCATCAGGAGCCATGTAGGCCGGATACTTTTCCTTGGCCGGACTGCTCGGGCCCGAAACGGTGAAAGGCGTGGAGTTACAATTCTGAATCCAGCCGCTGGCCGGGTTTATCACCTGCACCAGCTCGGCGGCCTTGTGCAGGCCTTGCCACTCGGTTCGTGGGTTGCTGCCGTCCACTGGCTGGCTCCAGTCGAACTGCGGGTCGCGCTTGGGCATGAAGTTGCCGTGCCAATAGGCAATGGTGCCCTTGCTGTCCGCAAATACGGTATTGTTGGAAGCGTTGCCGTTGAGCTTAAGTGTCTTCTGGAAGCTGGCGTAGTCGGTGGCCTTTGTGCGCAGGAACGACTGCTCCAGCGCCTGCAGCGGGGTGTCCATCATGCGCACCGTCACCCACTTATTTTCCGCCTGCTGGCCCACTACGGGGCCGTGGTGAGTGCGGTAGGTAGTAAACTGCTTGCGCTGAATCTTGCCCTCATGCAGGTAGGGAATGGAAATGGTAGCCACTTGCACGGGCCGCAGCTTGGCGCCGTAGCGGTAGTGGGGCTTGCCGTCCTTCAGCTCAATGGTTTCCAGGTATTCATCCATGGAATCAGCCTGGCTGGAGGTGTGCATCCAGCCACAGTGTTCGTTAAAGCCCTGGTACACAAAAAACTGACCCCAAGTCACGGCACCATAGGCGTTCAGGCCAGCTTGGCTGGTTACCTGCACCTCGGGGCGGAAGTAGAACGACGTGTGCGGATTAATCAGCAGCAGGGCGTGGCCGCTGGCGCTTTTAGCTGGCGCCACCGCAAAGCCATTAGAGCCCACCGGCTCCCGCTCTGCCTTTTCAAAGTCGGGCCGCTGCCAAGAGGTAGACTTGCGGTTGGCGTAAAAATTCTTGAGGCGCTCCAGGGGTACCACGCTGATGTTGCCCCCAATGCTGCCCTCACTGAACATCAGTGGCATCCAGGGCTGGAAGCGGCGCAGTAGCCGGGGCTTAACAGCTGGATGCGAGTAGAGGTAGTAGTTGGTGCCGTCGGCAAAGGCGTTGAGCAACTGCTTCATCCAAGCCGGGCTCTTTTTGTAGAGACTGATGGCCTGGGTGCTGTCCATGAACAGGCGGGCCCGCAAGTCGTGGTAAATAGCCGATTCGCCCTCCACTTCGGCCAGCCGCCCAATGGCATCGAGGTAGTTGGTTTCTACCCGCGGAAAGTCGTCCTCGCACTGGGCATACAGCAGCCCGAATACGGCGTCGGCGTCGGTTTTGCCCTGTACGTGCGGCACGCCCCAAGTGTCGCGGGTGATGGTCACCTGCTTGGCCTGCTGCTGCCAACGGGCAATTTCAGCGGGAGTAAACGCCTGCGCCTGGGCGCCGGCAGCCGGCAGCAGTAAGCCTAGAAGAACAAGGTAACGCATGGGAAAGGGGTAGGGTGGAAGCTCGTCATGTCGGGCGGGAGTGGTGGCCGCTTACGGGCTATTGGCTCCGCGTCTGGTTCGGCCGAAATGCTAACTTACCGCCAATATCCTCCATCCTAGTAATACAAAAAAGTATCATGGTTGAAGTAACGAAGGAAGGCAACACCGTTTTGTTCAATGTCAAGGGCTTGCACAAGCTGTGGGCTTTCAAAAGTCAGCTGCAAATTCCGCTCAGCCACATCAAGAATATCCGGCAAGACCCCGAGATTCTGAAAGGATGGTGGAAGGGGTTTCGGATGCCCGGCACCCACGTTCCCGGCCTTATTGCGGCAGGTACTTTCCTGCAGGATGGCAAACGCATCTTCTGGGATGTGCACCACGCTGAAAATGCCCTCATCATCGAGCTGGAACACGATGAGTACAACGAGCTAATTATCGAGGTGGAGAATCCGGCCGCCGTGATGGAGCTACTGAGCCCCGCCCGCGCCTAAGGCACTACCAGCAACCCCCGAAAAACAAAAAGCCCCGACCATTAAGTCAGGGCTTTTGTTTTTCGGTAACTGCGGCCTTCGCAAACAGAAGTCCGTATACGCTACACGGTTAGGAAGAGAAGGAAGAGCCGCAGCCGCAGGTGCTCTTAGCCTGAGGGTTGTTGAAAACGAAGCCCCGGGCGTTGAGGCCATCCTGGAAATCGACCTCCATGCCCAGCACATACATGGCGTGCTTTTTATCCATGATGAGCAGAACGCCGTCCAAGTCGAAGGTTTCGTCCTGATCCTTGGCTTTGTCGAAGCCGAGCAGGTAGCTCATGCCGGAGCAGCCTCCGCCCTGAACCCCGACGCGCAGGCCGTACTCGGCGGGCACGTTTTTCTCAATCAGAATATTCCGAACCTCTTCCAGTGCACGCGGAGTGAGGCTGATGGGAGCAAGTTTCGTGGAGACGGCCGTTGCCATAGTGTGTTCGTCGTTAGGAAAGTAAGGCGACAAAGATACGAAGTCAGCGGTAGTAGTAGCATGCTGCCCGCGAGGCAACTGCCGTACTACACCGAGCCGTAGCGTCGTTTGGCAGTATAACAACGGCTGGGCCCCCGCGGTTCACGCCCTATATTTGCCAGCCAGAGTAGCGCAAGGCCACGTAGTTGCGTATCCATTCGTGCCCTGGTATGCCTGCCATCCGGCTGGCTCTTTCCGCCAACCTTTTTGCCGCTTAATCTGCTCTTCATGGATTCATCCGCATATTTTTTCGACCTGCTCAAAATTATTCTGCCCGCTCTGATTGTAGCTGGGGCCATTTATTTTCTCTTTCAGCAGTTCCTGGAGAAAGAGCAGCAGCGCCGCCTAATTGAAATGCGTCTGGAATCCAGCAAAACTACCTTACCCCTGCGGCTGCAAGCGTTGGAGCGCGTTACCATGCTGCTGGAGCGCATTACACCCAACAACCTGCTGGTGCGCGTGAGCAGTGCCGGCCTCTCCGCCGCCGACTATCACCGTCTGCTTCTGCAGGAAGTGCGGGCCGAGGTAGAGCACAACCTGAGCCAGCAGCTCTACATGCAGCCCGAAACCTGGGCCGCCGTGAAGCAGGCTCAAGAAACCGTCGTGAATTTGATCAGCACCCACTATCAGGCGTTGCCCAACCACCAGGAAGCGCGCGGCCCAGAGCTAGCGCGTCATATTCTGGAAGGCCTCATGACCAATCAGTTCGACCCCACCGCCGCGGCCTTGCTGGCCGTAAAGCGCGAGGCGGTGGCTATGTTTTAGAAGTACTGAGGAGCGGGAGAATTGTCATGGCGAGCAGCGCGAAGCCATCCTTCCTCCGTATGTGACAGACCTGATAAACAGCCAAGCCCTTGACGACTGCGCGAGCGTCAAGGGCTTGTCACGTTTCGAAGGGGTAGGGCGCTAGTCAGGAAGGATGGCTCCGGTACCCTCGCATGACATCATCCCTTACATTTTGTTTAATAGCTACACCGTGGCTACCAAGGTAACATCAATGGCGCGCTGGTAGCAGGCTTCGTAGAGGGGCACAATCTTTTCTACGGCGAAGGTTTCGGCGTGGGCGCGGGCGGCGGCTTTGAAGCGGGGTAGGTTTTCGTCGCTGAGCACGTAGAGGGAATTTTTGACCATGTCCTCCACGTCGCCGATGTTGCTGACCATACCCGTGACGCCGTGTTCGTTCAGCTCAGGAATACCGCCGGCGTTGGTGCTGATAACCGGCACCTCACACGACATAGCTTCCAGGGCGGCCAGGCCGAAGCTTTCCTTCTCGGAAGGCATCAGGAACAGATCGGCCACGCTCAGGACTTCCTCCACGGCTTCCAGCTTGCCCAGGAAACGCACGTCGTTGCTGAGCAGGCCCAGGTCGCGACAGATTTTCTCGATGCGGGGACGGTCCGGCCCGTCGCCTACCAGCAGGAGCTTGGCCGGAATCTGCTTGCGCACGCCATCGAAGATGTGCACCACGTCTTCCACCCGCTTCACGGAGCGAAAATTGCTGGTATGCACCAGTAGCTTCTCGCCATCCGGAGCAATGGCAGCCTTGAAGTGGCCTTTGTTCTGCTTCTGAAAACGGTCCAGGTTAATGAAGTTCGGAATAACCTCGATGTCCTTCTCGATGGCGAAGTACTCGTAGGTTTCCCGCCGCAGATCGGCCGAAACGGCTGTCACACCATCCGACTGGTTGATGCTAAACGTTACCACTGGCTCGTAGCTGGCATCCTTGCCCACCAAGGTTATATCGGTGCCGTGCAGGGTAGTAATAACCGGCACCCGAATGCCCTTCGTGATGAGAATCTGCTTGGCCATGTAGGCCGCCGAGGCGTGCGGAATGGCGTAGTGCACGTGCAGCACATCCAGCTTCTCGTTCTGCACAATGTCCACCATCTTGCTAGCCAGGGCCAGCTCATACGGTGGAAATTGAAACAGGGGGTAGGGCGGAATGTAAACCTCGTGGTAGAACAGGTTCTCGTTGAAGAAGTCGAGGCGAACTGGCTGGCTGTACGTGATAAAGTGGACCCGGTGGCCCTTCAGAGCCAGCGCCTTGCCTAGTTCAGTTGCCACGACGCCCGAGCCGCCGAAAGTAGGGTAACAAACAATGCCGATGTTCATGGGTGGCTTCAGCTGAGGCCGTACCAACTACGGTACGGATAGGAGGGGAGAACAATGGAGGAGCAAAGGGATATGCAACGGACACTACCTGAGCAGAACCGTTGCGGGCGCCGCGAAGCTCCGCGTTAAATTTTGGTTACGAACCACCGGTTTTTGGGACCAGCTATAAAAAAACCGGCGGCAAGTCACCCCGTTCGGATGCCTTGCCGCCAGGGCGGATCAAGAGAGCAGAAAAGCCGGACAACAGATCATGTTTTCTGTAACGACTTGTAAATCACGTCGTGAATACGGGTTCGGATGTTGTACTGCCGCAGCTTGTTGTTGCCAGCGTCGGGGTACACGCGGTTAGAAAGAAAGATGTAGAGGATTTTGTTTTCGGGGTCCATCCATACGCAGGTGCCCGTGAAGCCAGTGTGCCCAAACGTGCTGGCCGGCGAGAGGTTGCTGGTGGGGCCTTCGGGCTTGCTTGGGTCGCCCTTGTCCCACCCCAAACCACGGCGGTTGCCGGCCTCCGTGCTGCGGGCAAACTCCGTGACAATAGGCGTCTGGAAGTAGCGCTGCCCGCCGTAGCGGCCATTCTGCAGATTCATCTGCATGAGAATGGCCAGGTCGTTGGCGTTGGAAAACAGCCCAGCGTGCCCGCCTACACCCCCAATCATGGCCGCCGTCTGGTCGTGCACGGTGCCTTGCAGCAGGGTGCGCCGGAAGTAGGTGTCGTTTTCCGTGGGCGCGATGCACGACTTCGGAAATTTCGCCAGCGGATTGTAGGTCATGGTGCCCAGGCCCAGGGGCTGGTAGAAATTCTTCTGCAAGAACTGCTCAATGGGCTGCTGGAGCACTTTCTCCGCTACCCGCTTCAGAATGATGAAGCTTAGGTCAGAATACTCCACTGGGTACTTGCCCTTGACCTTGGGTAGGAGGGAGGAACGCTGTACCCACGCCCACACGGAATCCTCGGAAGTAGAGATGCTGTAGAGCTGCGGGGTTACTTCCTGCGAAAACTGCGGCGACTCAATGCTGGCGTAGAACGTAGGCTTGGGCCCGGATTTGGTGATGGTCCGTTCCCAGGTAGGAATGCCCGGCTTGAGACCAGCCTGGTGCATGAGCACGTCCCGCATCGTCATGTCCTTCTTGTTGGTGCTTTTCAGCTCGGGCAGGTAGCCGGCTACCTTTTCGTCGAGGTTAAGTTTACCCTGATCCTTGAGGTACATAATGGCCTGCAGGGTGCCTGCCACCTTCGTTACAGAAGCCAAATCGTAGAGCGTGCTGCTATTGACGGGCTGCGACTTGTCGTAGGTGCAGTAGCCGTAGCTTTTGTCGAACACCACCATGCCATCTTTGGCCACCAGCACTTGGCAGCCGGGCGCGGCGGCGTAGGCTACCGCTTCTAGGGCCACATTGTCAATCTGGGATAGGATGCGGGAGTCGAGGCCGGCTTCCTCGGGCGTGCCGTAGCGCAGGCGACGGAAGTCGGGGGTAGGCAGGCCCATACCAGCTTTTAGGTTCTCAGACACCGTGACGGGCAGGCGGCCTTTGGCTGGCAGCGCCCCAAACAGCACCTGCGGGACCACCAGCTGGGAAGCGTAATTGTCCTCGTAGCCGCACACTAAGTTGCGGCTGCCTTCCAAAAACTTCAGGGCGTAGGCGTTGCCAAAGGCTACCACTACCGTCTTGATGCGCTTATTGGCCTGTAGCTCCTTCAGGAACTTCAGGGCGCCCTCCCCAATACCGTAGTTGTGGGTGGGCGTGTTGTTCATGTTGTGTAGGCTGACCACTACCACGTTGTAGGGCGTCAGGCTGCCGGCAATACGGGCGAAGGTCGAGTCGACGGCGTACCGGTTAGGCACGGCGTACACCGGGCCGTTCTGGTACTTGCCCATAATTTCCTTGTAGGTAGCCGCATCTGAGCCAATGGTTACCGAGGCAATGCGCAAGGTGTCCAAGCGGTGGAAGGGGAGCAGGTCGTCCTCGTTTTTCACTACCGTGGTGGCGTGCTCGTAAATCTGCTGCTGCACCATGCGGCTCAAAGGCCGGTTCAGGTTGGTCATCAGATTGGGCACGTCGATGGGCTGGTAGCGGTTCAGGCCCGCCCAGTATTTGGCCCGGAGCATTTTGCGCACCCGCAGGTCAATATCGGCCTGGTCAATTTTACCGGCCTCAATCGTTTCCTTGATTTTCTGCACGGCCATGGGCACGTCCTCCGGAAACAACAGCACGTCGTTGCCGGCGGCCAACGCCAAGGCATCCAGCTCGCCGGGCTTATACAGGCTCGACACGCTCTTCATGTTCAAGGCATCCGTGAACACGAGGCCCCGGTAGTTCATCTTCTCCTTGAGCAGGCCCGTTACCAGGTTCTTGGAAATGGTAGCCGACAGGGTACGCACTGTGTCGAACAGCGGCATGTACAAGTGCCCCACCATCACGCCCATCACGCCCTGGTCAATGGCCTTCTGGAACGGGTACAGATCCACGTTCATCAGCCGGGCCAAGTCGGAGTTGATAACGGGCAGGGCCACGTGGGAGTCCACGTCGGTGTCGCCGTGGCCGGGAAAATGCTTCACCACAGCCAGCACCCCGTGGTCCTGCAGGCCCCGGATGTAGCTCACGCCGCGCTTGGCTACCTGCTCCTTGTTTTCGCCGAAGGAGCGGTTGCCAATCACTGGGTTATCGGGGTTGGAGTTAACGTCGATAACGGGCGAAAAGCTCACGTGCACGCCTAACGTCTTCATCTTCAGGGCAATTTCGCGGCCCATCTGGTACACGTACTGGTCGTCGTCCATGGCGCCCAGGGTCATGCCTTTGGCAAAGTGCATGGAGGAATCCAGGCGCATATCCAGGCCCCACTCGGCGTCCATGGCCACGAGCAGCGGCACTTTGGCGGCGGCTTGGTACCGGTTGGTGAGGTTGGCCTGCCGGCGCGGGCCACCCTGCAGAAACATCAGCCCGCCAATGTTATAGTTCTTGATCAGGAACTCCGTGTACTGCGTGTGCTTGCGGTCCTTGTTGGAGTAGGCCGCCACCATAAATAGCTGCCCGAGGCGCTGATCCGGAGTAAGCGAATTGAATACGCTGTCGACCCAATTTTGCTCGGCCACGGACATGGGCCGCGCGCCTTCCTCACGCGGGGTCGCTGAGGAAATGAGCAGACCCGTAATGGCCAGTACTAGCAGGAATATTCCAATCCGAAAGTCTTTGAGCATCGGCTCCGGTCGTTCGTGCTGAGGGGTGATAGGTAAGAGGAAGGCGAGGTGAAAAGCCCTACTTTTGCGGTTCCAAAAACGGTGCCGGCTACTGAGGTAGGCCACGCTACGGGCCGCTCATGCTGGCCTTTGCCTTGTTGCCTTCCTCACCTTCCAACGCACAAGACGGGTAATACGTCTCACGCTGCACACACAAAAGTTGGCCGCAAACTTACGGATAATTTCCCGACGCTGGTTGTTATCAGGCCGATAGCACCGCGGGAGGGCCTGGAAGCGGGACCGGTTTTTTCGTTGATTTTGCCTTGATTTTGATAGTATATGGCCGATATTATTCAGCTGCTACCCGAGTATTTAGCCAACCAGATTGCCGCCGGCGAGGTAGTACAGCGGCCCGCTTCGGCGGTGAAAGAACTGCTCGAAAACGCCGTAGATGCTGGCGCTACCCAGGTGCAGCTCATCGTGAAGGAAGCGGGCAAGCAGCTGGTGCAGGTAGTCGATAACGGCTCGGGCATGAGCCCGACGGACGCGCGCATGAGCCTGGAGCGCCATGCCACCAGTAAAATCCGCACCACCGACGACCTGTTCCGCATTCGCACCCTGGGTTTCCGGGGCGAGGCCCTGGCCTCTATTGCCGCCGTGGCCCAGGTAGAAATCCGGACCAAGCAGCGCGACCAGGATACCGGTTCCTTGCTGCTGGTGGAAGGCTCGCAGGTGAGCAGCCAGCAGCCCGTGGCCTGCCCCGACGGCACCAGCATCAGCGTTAAGAATCTGTTTTTTAACGTGCCAGCCCGCCGCAACTTCCTCAAGAGCAATGCAGTAGAAATGCGCCACATTCTCGACGAGTTTCAGCACGTAGCTCTAGCTAATCCGCAGATCAGCTTCTCACTGTTTCAGAACGACCTAGAGGTGTTTAACCTGCCAGCCGGCAAGCTCAGTCAGCGCATTGTGAGTTTGCTGGGCAATGGCTACAAGGAGCAGCTGGCGCAGGTAGAGGAGGTAACGCCGTTTATCAGCGTGAAAGGCTTTATCGGCAAACCGGAGTCAGCCAAGAAAAGCCGGGGCGACCAGTTTTTCTTCGTCAATAACCGCTTCATCCGCTCGGCCTACCTGAACCACGCCGTACTGGCCGCCTATGAGGGCCTGCTGCCCAAGGACACGCATCCGTTCTACGTGCTGTTCTTGGAGCTCGACCCCAAGGCCATTGACATTAACGTGCACCCCACCAAAACGGAAATCAAGTTCGAGGACGAGAAAACCGTGTATGCCATTGTGCGAGCCGCTGTAAAGCAAAGCCTAGGCTTGCATAACATGGCTCCTTCCCTGGATTTTGATGGCGACGTGAATTTTGCCCCTATTCAGCCCCTGCGCCTTTCGGGCCAGGAGCGCAACTCCTTCGCCGACGATTTCAAGCCCGATGCCCTGGCTTCGGCGGCGGCTCGGGCGGCGGGCAGCCCGGCTACCTCCAAGGAAAAAACGCCCCGTTCCGATGCCTATGAGCGGCAGCTACCGCCCCGGCCTACTGAGCAGGCCAAGCGGGAGCTAGAAGATTTCTACAAGAGCCTAAGCCAAATTAGTGTGCCCGACGTGGAGCACGAGGCCACGGCGGCCGGAGTGCCCGTACCCTCCGCCGCGGCCGTAGGGCCTCGCCCGGCGGCGCCCGAATTGCCGACGGAAGCCACGGCCGCGCCAGCTCCGGAACTACCGGTTGCCGCTGCCTTTGCTACGCCGCCCGCGCTGGTAGAACCTATAGCGGCCCCGGTTACGGCAACCCCGAGCTGCCCCTGCGTGAGTCGTCCACGGGGCCGGGCAACAAGGTCCTGCAGCTGCACCAGCAGTACTTGCTGGTGCCTGTGAAGTCGGGCATGATGCTGATTGACCAGGTAGCGGCGCGGGAGCGAATTCTGTTTGAGCAGTACGCCCAGAACCTGGAGCGCGACACCAGCGCCTCCCAGACCCTGCTGTTTCCGCGCACCATCACCTTCACGCCCAGGACTTCGCCATTCTGCGGGAGGTAGAAGAACCCCTGCGGGCCTTGGGCTTCCGCTTCACCGATTTCGGCAAGCACACCATTGCCGTGGAGGGTATTCCGGCCGATGTGCCCGCCCGCGACGAGAAGGAGCTGCTGGAGGGCCTTATTGAGCAGTTCCGCACCCACGCCGGCCCCATGAAGCTGGACCGCCGCGAGCAGATGGCCCGGGTATTGGCCCGGCGCGTGGCGGCCACGGCGGCCGGCGCCCGCCTCTCGGAGCTGGAAATGACTACCCTGGTTGACAAGCTCTTCGCCTGTCAGGTGCCCAATTACACCCCCGATGGCCGCCGCACCATTGTGCTGCTAGAGCTGGGCCAGGTGCAGGAGCTGTTCCGGCGGTAGCCGGAAAGCACGGTGAGCTGGTATAGCCGTGTTGGCGCCACTTACGTAGTTTCTTTGCCGTCGGAGCCTGGGTTCTGCCCTGCGCTTATTACTTCGTTCCAACCTGCCCTTCATGTTCCAGCTTACCCCTGCGGTCCGTAACCTGCTTATCGCCAATGTGGCGGTGTTTTTTCTGAGTACCCTGGTGAGCAACCGCCTGCTTTTTCTGGCCTTGTATCCCATTGATAGCCGGTTGTTCGGGCCGTGGCAGTTTCTGACCCACATGTTCATGCACGCCGACATTGGCCATATCTTCTCCAACATGCTGGGGCTGATGGCCCTGGGGCCTATGCTGGAGCAACGGTGGGGAGCCAAGCGCTTCCTGACGTACTGGCTGATTTGCGGGCTGGGGCGGGCATGCTCTATAACGGCTTGCGCACCTACGAGCTGCGCCGGATGCAGCACGATACGGAAGTGTTTCGCCAGGAGCCCACCGACCTGCACCTGCAGGACTACGTGCAGCACAACGTGACGGAAAATCCCCAGGCCTACGACCCCATTATCAGCCAATTGCACAAAACGCCCGAAGATCAGCAGTTGATCCAGGGATACTGACGTCGATGGAGCAAGGCTACCAGCACAACCTGCGTTACCCGATGCTGGGCGCCTCCGGGGCACTTTTCGGCATTATGCTGGCCTTTGCTTTCTTCTTTCCCAATACCGAGCTGATGGTTTTTCCCATCCCCATTCCTATCAAAGCCAAGTATTTTGTACTACTGTACGGGCTGTACGAGTTCTACTTTGGGGTGCACCGCGTACCGGGCGACAATGTGGCGCACTTTGCCCACTTGGGCGGAATGTTGGTTGGGCTCGTGGTGTTGCTGATTTGGCAGCGCAACCGCACCCGCCTGTACTAAGTGTCAGGTGGTAGCAGGGGGCACGAAGCTTGCCTGAAAATTGTAGAAATTACCGCCCGGCGCCGGCGCGCTGTTACTGCACCGGTCTAGTTCCAAATCTGCCCTACCCATGAGTATTGCCAACGACATCCGCACGGCCTTTAGTAAGCGGGACAATGCCCTGAACCAGCTGCTGCTGCTGAACGTGCTGGTGTTCATTGGCTTTATTCTACTGCGGACGGTGCTGTTCATCCTTACTAAGGACCGCAACGGGCACTTGCCGGTGCTTGAATGGCTGGCCGTACCCTCAGTGCCCGGCACCTTGCTCACCCGCCCCTGGACGCTGCTCACCTACAGCTTCATCCACTTTGAGTTCCTGCATATCCTCTTTAACCTCCTGAACCTGTACTGGTTCGGGTCGCTGGTGCGCGAATACCTCGGCGACCGGCGCTTGGTGAGCTTATATGTGCTGGGAGCTTGTGCCGGGGCTATCTTGTATGTGCTGGCGTTTAATTTAATTCCCGCCTTCCGCGATTCGCCGGCTATTCTGTACGGGGCCTCCGCCAGTGTGACGGCCGTTATTCTGGCCGCCGCTACCCTCTTACCCGACTATACATTCAGCATTATTCTGATTGGACCGGTCCGCATTAAGTACATAGCGGCCGTGGTGGTGGTGCTAAGTATTGCCGGTATTAATGGGGGTAACCCGGGCGGCGAAATTGCTCACTTAGGCGGGGCTCTACTAGGCTTTGTATTCATTAAGCAGCTCCAAGCGGGCCGCGACCTGGGTCGCCCCGTGCAAGCCGTCGGTGATTGGGTGACGCGGTTAGCTACCGGCCGGCCCAATCTGCGCGTAACGCGGGCGGGGCCGCAACGGCCGCTCCTGCCGCGGCTGCACCTAAAAAAGGCGGACTGGCGAAACCAGAGCAAGACGAAATCGACCTCATCTTGGACAAAATTTCGCGCTCCGGCTATGAGAGCCTGTCGAAAGACGAGAAACAGAAACTGTTTCGAGCCAGCCAACGGTAGTGAAAGCAACTCCGCAATGTGGCCCACCGAAAAGTCGGTGGGCTTTTTTTATGAGCCTAAGCTCAACAACAATGCTGCACACTCAAAACCCTTTGCGTATCTAGCGGCCATGAAAGCATTCTACGTATTCCTCGTGCTGTTACTAACTAGCAGTGGCGCCTGCCTGGCGCAGAAAAGTGAGAAAGTATACGCCTATAACCGCCTGCCTCTCGTTGAGGGTAAGGTGGTGTATACTGAGGTGATGCCGGTAGCTGACATCAGTCAGGCAGAGCTGTTCGCCCGGGCTCGGCAGTGGACCAACAGCGTAGTGACCGGCAGTTCTGACACTACCCGCACGCGTGATGCCGCGGCCGGTACGCTGGTAGTGCACGGCCTATTGCAACAACCACCGATTGGGGCATTTAAGGACCCCAACAGCTACGCCTATACCTGCACTGTGCAGGTAAAAGATGGTAAGTACAAATATCGAATTGACCAGATTCAGTGGACGTCCAGCACGATGAATATCGGCGGACAGGTAGTGCACGGTCCAACTACTCATCCCATTGAGCACCTGTACACTTTGCGGCAGAATTACTACGTGGAGGACCGGGCGAAATACCTCGACGAGCAGATTAAGCAGCTGATTAGCTCGCTGGACGGGGCCATGACCTACGGACGGGTAAACAAAACGGTTACCTGGTAACCCTGTCCATACCATACAAAATGGCCTTTCTACCGCAGTAGAAAGGCCATTTTGTATTTCTTTTACTAGGGAGAATTAAGCCGAAGCCTTGCTCATGTTGTCGAGGGCTTCCATTACTTCCTTCACGTGGCCGCGGGAGGTTTCCAGCAGAGCCTTTTCCTCGTCGTTCAGTTGCAGCTCGATAACTTTCTCGATGCCGTTGCGGCCGAGGATAACCGGAGCGCCCAGGTACACACCATTGATGCCATACTCGCCCTGCAGTTCAATGCACACGGGGAATACGCGGCGCTGGTCGCGCACAATGGCTTCTACCATTTGAGCAGCCGCGGCGCCGGGAGCATACCAAGCTGATGTTCCCATCAGTTTCACCAGCTCACCGCCACCTACGGCCGTGCGCTGCACAATGGCGTCCAGTTCAGCTTTGCCAATCAGTTCCGTAACCGGAATGCCACCTACCGTGGTGTAGCGGGGCAGGGGAACCATGGTGTCGCCGTGGCCGCCCATGAGTACCGCCTGAATGTCTTTGGGGCTTACGTTGAGGGCCTCGGCCAGGAAGGCGCGGTAACGGGCCGTATCCAGGATGCCAGCCATGCCGAACACCTTCTCGCGGGGCAGACCCGAGGTGAGGTGCGCCTGATAAGTCATCACGTCCAGCGGGTTCGAAACGACGATGATGATGGCGTTGGGCGAGTATTTTACTACCTGCTCGGTTACCGTTTTCACGATGCCGGCATTGGTCGAAATCAGGTCGTCGCGGCTCATGCCGGGCTTGCGGGCAGGCCCGAGGTAATTACTACCACATCCGAATCGGCGGTGCGGGCGTAGTCACCGGTGACGCCTACGGTGCGGGAATCGTAGCCGATAATGGGGGCTTTCTGCCAGATGTCGAGGGCTTTGCCTTCGGCGAAGCCCTCCTTGATGTCAACCAGCACAATTTCGTTGGCAATTTCGCGGGTGGCCAGTACATCGGCGCAGGTTGCCCCTACGTTGCCGGCTCCAACTACGGTAACTTTCATTGGGTGAGGAATTGGGTGTGAACTATGGGATGAGGTCGTAAAGCTAACCCAAAACGCTTTCTGGCAAACCCAAAAAGGCGAAACTTCGCTCGGGCCGCCTACCTGATTCCCTTGGCTGCAAGTTTGCCCAGCTGCAAAGCGGGGGCACTACATGCGCTTCACCACCAATACCCGCTCGGTTTCCTCGGTTACCTTGAACCGGTCGTCGGGCCGGAAGCCGATAACCCAGGCAATTTTGCCATCAGCCGATACTAGCACCTGCACGTTGTCCTTGAGGTTGAGGGGCACTTTCTGGTCGATGAGGAAGTCGGAGAGCTTTTTTTTGCCCTTCATGCCGATGGGCATAAACCAGTCGCCTTCCTGCCAAGCCCGCACCGTGAGCGGGAACTTCAGGGCATCGGCGTCCAGCGCGGCTACGGCCTTGCCCGGGGTACCTCGTAGCCTTCAGGTATTTCCACCAGTTCGGTGCGCAGGTGCAGGCCATCTATCTTGAGGGCTTCCTGGCCGGCTTGCAGTTGGTGAGTGCCAAATTTGGTGAGCGTACGCGGGGTAATGACCAGCTGCTCCCGGTCCTTGACCAACCGGTGCGTCGGCGACTCAAAGCGGCGGCCCGATTCGGCCCCGAAGCTCAGCACAATATCCTTTACCACGAGGTAGGAAAAGCCAAAGGGCCGGAGCAGTTCGTGCAGCACCACGGTGGTGGCGGCCGTTTTTTGCAGCATCCGGATGTCGAGGTAGGTTGCCTCGGGCTCGTCGCGGCGGGCTTGGACGGCGGTTTCCTCCACGTAGCGGCGCACAATTTCCTCGGCCCCGCCCACGCGCTCGGCCGTGATGCTCAGGGTCTGATCAAGGTTGGGGTTGATGTCGCGCAGCACGGGTAGCACCTCCAGGCGCAGGCGGTTGCGCTGGTACACGGGCGAGTCGTTACTAGCGTCTTCACGCCAGACCAAGCGGTTTTCTACTACGTAATCGTACAGGTCGGGCTTGCTTACGGCTAGCAGAGGGCGTACGAGGTGGCCGGCTTTGGGCCGGATGCCGTGCAGGCCGGCCAGGCCGGTGCCGTGGGTGAGGTTGAGCAGCATGGTCTCGGCCGTGTCGCGCTGGTGGTGGGCGGTAGCAATGTAGTCGAGGCCCTGAGTCTGGCGGATGCGCTCAAACCACTCGTAGCGCAGGGCACGGGCGGCCATCTGGGTCGAAATGCCTTCCTGCTCAGCAAATTGCTTGGTCTGGAAGAACTCCACGAAGTAGGGCACCTTGTACTGCCCGCTAGCTTGCGCACGAATTCCTCATCAGCATCTGCCTCCTCGGCGCGCAGCCCAAAGTGGCAGTGAGCCACGGCAAACTCCACGCCCAGCTTGTGCAGCACGTGGGCCAAGACCACCGAATCGAGGCCGCCGCTGACGGCTACCAGCAGCTTATCGGTGGGGGAGAAGAGGGCGTGTTCCTGAATATAGGCTTGAATTCGGTCGAGCATGAGGTTGAAAAGCAACTGGCAAGTAGCTGCTGGCTATTCGCCTGGGTACGGGAGCATTAAGGAGACGGGAGCTGTTAACGGGTCATAGCTAACAGCAATTTGCTATCGGCTAGCAGCTGTCTTCAATATTCCACAAAGAAAACCGTTAGCAACGGCCCTTCTGTACCTTTGCTAGTAAATGTCGTTCCCAAAGCCTCTTTTTCTCTTTCTGCTCCTGCTGTTGCCTACCCTCACCTGGGCCCAGCAACGCCCCGCCGACCGCCCCGGCGCGCAGCCTACTCCTACACAAGGTCAGCGCATCGAGCTACTCGGCGCTGGGCGGCTGCAAGGCGGTACGTTTAACGGAGTCGAAATTCGTAAGCTGATTGGCAACGTGAGCTTCAAGCAGGGCACCACGCTGCTTTACTGTGACTCAGCCTACCAGTACACCGAGCGAAATGCGTTGGAAGCGTTCAGCAACGTGCGCATCATTCAGAACGACACCATCACGATTACCGGCGACCGGGGCACCTATGACGGCGACACCCGCAAGGCCCGCATGACCGGCAACGTGACCATGCGCGACCCGCGCATGACCCTGACTACCCAGCTGCTCGACTACGACCTGAACCGCAACTTGGCCTACTACAGCACCGGCGGCCACCTCCAGGACCCCGAAAACACGCTCGACAGTCAGTTTGGCTACTACAACACCCAGAGCAAAGTGTTCAGCTTCAAGCGCAACGTGAAGCTGGTAACCAAGGAAAACAACATCGACACGGATACGCTCCAGTACAACACCGTCAGCAAAATTGCCTACTTCTTCGGGCCGACGCGCATCCGGGGCAAGCAGGGCAACCTCTACGCCGAAAACGGCACCTACAACACCATTACTAAGGTTTCCAACTTTGCCCGCAACGCCAAAATTGAAACCCCTAACTACCTGCTCGGCGGCGACAAGATTTTCTACGACGAAGCCCGGCAGTACGGCGTGGCTACCGGCCACGTTTCGATGACCTCGAAGAAAGACAACATTGAAATCCGGGGCGACGTGGGGCGTTACTGGCGCGCCCAGGGCCGGGCCAAGGTGTACGGCAGCCGCCCCGTGATGCGCAATATCAACGACAAGGACACGCTCTACCTCACCGCCGATACGCTGGTAAGCCTGGAGGGCCGCCCGCCCAGAACAAGGCCGGCGTTATCTACGCCTACCGCAAGGTGGGCATCTTCCGCGCCGATTTGCAGGGCCGCTGCGATTCACTGACCTACGACCGGCAGGACTCCGTCATCTACCTCAGCCACGACCCGGTGCTCTGGAACAACAAAAACCAGCTCACCGCCGACTCTATGCAGATTCAGCAGCGCAAGGGCCAGATTGACCAGATGCGCTTGTACGGGCACGCCTTCAGCATTGGGCAGGACACGCTGCTAAACTTCAACCAGGTAAAGGGCCGCTACATGGTGGCCTACTTCCGGGATAAGTCGATAAAAAAAATTGACGTGCTTGGCAACGCCGAGAGCCTCTACTATGCTCTTGAGGGCGACACGGCCGTGTCTGGGGTCAACAAATCCGTTTCCGCAACCATGGCCCTGCGGTTTGCCGACAGCAAGCTGCAGACCATCAGTTTCCTGACCAACCCCGAAGCCAGTTTTATTCCGCCTAATGAACTCAAGCCTGAAGATGCCAAGCTGAAAGACTTCCGGTGGCGGCCCAAGGAACGCCCTACCCGCCGCCAGACGTTAGGCAAGCACTTCGCGTTGCCGGCCAAGCCCAAGAAGAAAGCAACCCCCAAAAAGAAGCCCGCCGCTACTCCCCGAAAAGCAGCCCCACCAAAGAAAAAAGCGGCGCCTACCGCCCAAAAGCCGGTGGTGAAAAAGTAGCTGCCAGTGGCCTGAAGGGTAGTAGTTTTACTTGCTCAAGCCGCGGTACTCGTTGCCTCACTGATTATCCTTACCTTTGCGCCCCTTATGCTGTCTTTTCGCCCTACCTTCTTTGTTCTGCTGCTAAGCACGTTGCTACTCGGCTCGTGCACTGGCTACCAGAAGCTGCTCAAGAGCACCGACGTGAACAAGAAGTACGAAGCTGCCATTCAGTACTACGAGAAAGGCGACTTTTTCAAGGCTGGTACCTTGCTCGAAGAGCTGATTCCGCTGCTGAAAGGCCGCCCGGAAGCGGAAAAGGCGCAGTTCTACTTTGCCAACACCAACTTCCGCCAGCGCAACTACACGCTGAGCGCTTACTACTTCAAAACGTTCTACGAGACGTACCCGAACTCCTCGTTCGCGGAGGAAGCTGCGTTTATGCAGGCCAAGTCCTTGTTCCGGGATTCCCCGGATTTCCAGCTGGACCAAACCAACACCTACTCGGCCCTGGAAGTCATTCAGGATTTCCTGAACCGCTTCCCCGAAAGCCGCTTCCGGGCCGAAACCGACGGCATGTCGCAGGAGCTGCAGAAGAAACTGGAAAACAAGGCCTTCCGTGGCGCCCGCCTCTACTACGACCTGCGCTATTACCAGTCGGCGGTAACGGCCTTCACGGGCTTTCAGCAGCAGTACCCGGCCTCGGCCTTTGGCGAGCAGGCGGCTTTCCTCAAGCTCAGCGCTCAGTTTGACCTGGCCACGGAAAGCGTAGAGGAGAAGCAGCGTGAGCGGTACCTCGAAGCCATTGCCTTCTACCAGAATTTCATTGACGCCTTCCCGCAGAGCAAAAACCTGAAGGATGCCGAGCGTATGTACGACACGGCCCGCGACGCGGTAGCCAAGCTCAAGCCCGCGGAATCAACGGCTGCTAAGTAACTTGCCCGGCAGAGAAGAAGGAATAGCCGGAACGGCCAGTAGCCTTCTGGGGTATCCTTTCATTGTCTGCATTTTTCTCCATTTTGCACATTCACTACTTACCATAAGATGAAGACTCCGAACAACGTACCCGCTTCTATCGTGACCCGCAACATGTCGGACTTCACCCACGAGACTGGCAACGTGTATGAGAGCATTGCCATCATCTCGAAGCGCGCCAACCAGATTTCCGTGAAGCTGAAAGAAGAGCTGAACGGCAAGCTGGCCGAGTTTGCTACCACCGTCGACAACCTCGAAGAAGTGTTCGAAAACCGCGAGCAAATCGAAATTTCGAAGCACTACGAGCGTCTGCCCAAGCCTACCAACCTGGCCGTTGAGGAGTTCCTGGAAGGCAAAGTGCACTTCCGCACGCCCGCCGAAGAAGAGCAGCTGCCCGAGGCCCGCAAGGCCGAGTAGTCCGCTTCTGTTTCGCACGACACGATAAGTAGCGCCATGCTGAGCCCGGGAAGCCCTGTGCCCGCCTCGTTGGAAACCCCCTCCGACGATTGCGCGCCGGGCTTCCCGGGCTCAGCATGGCGCTTTCATGGTATGTAGCCTTCCTTTTTCATGGCTGAACTGCAAGGACGTAAGATTCTGCTGGGCGTAAGTGGAAGCATTGCCGCCTATAAATCGGCCGCGTTGGTGCGGCTGCTGGTAAAGGCTGGAGCCGAAGTACAGGTAGTTCTGACACCTGCGGCCACGGCCTTCGTGACTCCGCTTACACTGGCTACCTTATCGAAAAACCCGGTGCTACAAGGTTTTCTGAAGGATGAGCGGGGCGGGGAGTGGCACAACCACGTGCACCTGGGCTTGTGGGCCGATGCCCTGGTGGTAGCCCCGCTTCGGCCAATACCCTGGCCCACCTTGCCGGCGGCCTCTGCGACACCCTGCTTGATGCCGTCTACCTCTCGGCCCGCTGCCCGGTGTTTCTGGCCCCTGCCATGGACCTTGATATGTACCAGCACCCCGCTACCCAAGCCAATCTGCGCCGCCTACGCGAGTACGGCAATACGGTATGGGAGTCGCCGGCCGGGGAACTGGCTAGTGGGCTGAGCGGTCCGGGCCGTATGCTGGAACCCGAGCAGATTGTAGCCGAGCTGGCGCAGTTTTTTAGTTAGAGCCCTCGATAGACCTGCCTGCTTGGGCCAGTTCACGGCTATGGTAGGGGTAGCAAATCAAGGAGCCCTTACCTTTAAGGTCTGACAGGGGTAGTACCTTACTCCTTCGCCCCTTCCAACCCATTTGGTATGCGCGTTCTGATTACTGCCGGCCCCACCTACGAACCCCTGGACCCCGTTCGCTTTATCGGGAACCACAGCACCGGTAAAATGGGCTACGCGCTGGCCGAAACCTTTGCTGCGGCCGGTGCGGTAGTAGACCTAATCAGTGGCCCTACCAGCCTACCCGACCCAGCCTCTCCAAGCATTGGGGTGCAGCGCGTGCAAACGGCCGACGAGATGTACGCCGCTGCCGCCGCCCTGGCACCTACCGCCGACATCTGGGTGTTTGCCGCGGCGGTGGCAGATTATAAGCCGGCGCAGGTAGCAGAAAACAAAATCAAGAAAGCTGGCGACACGCTTACCCTGGAACTGGTGAAAAACGTGGACATTGCCGCTACCCTAGGCAAAAGCAAGCGGCCCGAACAATTTTCCGTCGGTTTTGCGTTGGAGACAAACAATGAGCGGGCGCACGCCCTGGAAAAGCTGCAGCGTAAGAACTTCGATCTGGTGGTCCTCAATTCCCTGCGCGACGCCGGGGCTGGTTTCCGCCATGATACCAATAAAATAACCCTGCTGGAAGCCGACGGAAGCGTAACTACTTTTGAGTTGAAGCCCAAAACCGAGGTAGCCCACGACATTGTGCAAACCGTTTTAGCCCGCCTGTCTCGCCATGCGTAACCTTGTCCTGCTGCCTTTTCTGCTTCTGTTACCCGCGTTGCTGCTGACCCGTTCTGCCCAAGCCCAGGAGCTGCAGGCGGAGGTAGCCATTTCGACGGAAAACGTGACTATTGCCGACCGGCAGCTGGTGCAGCAGATGCGCAACGACATGCAGGCCTTCCTGAACACCCGCTCCTTCACCAACCAAACCTACCGGCCCGAGGAGCGGATTCGGTGTAAGTTTTTCGTGGGTATCACCGAAATTCCGCAGAACGGCACCTACCGGGCTACGGTGCGCGTTTTGAGCACGCGGCCGGTGTACGGCACCGGCTACGAAACCAACGTGCTCAGCTTTGCCGATAGGGGCTGGATTTTCAACTATTCGCCCCAGAACCCGATTGACTACTCCGAGAATACCTTCGTTGGGAATTTATCGTCGTTGCTGGCCTTCTACGCCTACATCGTCATTGGCATGGATCAGGACAGCTTTTCGCCCCTGAGTGGCTCTGTCTACTACGACCGGGCCCGTAATATCCTGACTAACGCCTCGTCCCAGAACGTGACCAACGAAGCCGACGAAGGCTGGAAGGACGGCAACAACGGCAACCGCTACTGGCTGCTTAACAACCTGCAGGACCCACAGCTGGAAGCCTTTCGCAGTGGCATGTACGCCTACTATCGGCAAGGCATGGACGTGTTCATTACCAAGCCCGAGGAAGCCCGCACCACTATTACTACCGCTTTGCAAGGTGTGCAACAAGCTGTGCAGCGCCGGCCGGGTACGCTATTAGCCCGTGCCTTCTTCACCACCAAAGCCGACGAAATAGCCAACATCTTCCGCACCAGCCCCGATCAGCAGCAGAAGACGCAAGTGGTTACCATCCTGTCGGAAACCGATCCGACGAACTCGGCTAAGTACCAGGCAATTTTACGGCAGCCGTAAATAGCCCTGAAAAAGATTCAGCGAAAATAGTTAGCAATTAACTAAGTGAGCTAGTAGCTTTGCTAAAGCTACTAGACTAGGTTGCGCCTGGACCGTAGCTTTTCCCTTTTGTTTGCTACGGCCGGCTGTTCGGCCTTCACCTTGGATTGCTATGCTCGTAGACCTGCGCATCCGAAACTACGCCCTAATTGAGCAGCTACAGCTGCAACCTTCGGCCCTTCTCAATATTATTACTGGCGAGACTGGCGCGGGCAAGTCCATTATGCTCGGGGCCATTGGCCTGCTGCTCGGCAACCGGGCCGATTCGCGCATGCTCTTCGACACGGAAAAGAAGTGCGTGATTGAGGGCCAATTTGACATCAGCAGCTACCAACTACAGGATATCTTCGAAGCCGAGGACCTCGACTACGACACCCAGTGCATTCTGCGCCGCGAAATTAGCCCAGCCGGGAAGTCCAGGGCCTTTGTGAACGACACGCCTGTGACGCTGGAAACCCTGCGGAACATTGGGGCCAACCTCATGGACATTCACTCCCAGCATGACACGCTGCTACTGGGGATGCTGTTTTTCAACTAAACCTGCTGGATCTGTACGCTGGCCTAGTGCCTACCCGCGCCCAGTACAGCAATGCTTACCGCCAGTACCGCAAGCTGGAGGCCGACCTGAAAGCCCTAGAAGACCAGGTGGCTCAAGCCAATAAGGAGCTGGACTACCATAGCTTTCTGCTCAGTGAGTTGGAGGACGCCCGCCTCGATAATGAGCAGCAGGACGAGTTGGAGCAGGAAGTAAAAGAGCTGGAGCACGCCGAAGAAATCAAGTTCAAGCTGACTTCGGCCCTGCAGAGTCTGACGGAAAGCGAGTACTGCGCCACCAGCGCTATGAAGGAAGCTGCCACCCTGCTCGGCCAGATTACTTCTTACTCGGAGCAAGCCCGGGAGCTGAAAAACCGCCTCGACAGCTGCCTGATTGAGTTGCACGACATTGCCGACGAAATTGAGGTAGTGGAGCGCCGCACCGAAGGTGACCCCGCCCGCATTGATGAGCTACAGGGCCGTCTGAACGTGCTCTACAACTTGCAGCGCAAGCACCAGGTGCGCGACGTGGTAGCCCTGCTAGCCGTGCGCTCCGACCTGCGCGACAAGGTAGGCTCCGTCCTGAACCTAGACAAGCAAATCAACCGCCTGCGCCGCGACGCGGAAGGAGCCCTATCGGCCGTGAAAAAGCAGGCGGGCCGCCTTTCCGAGGCCCGCCGCAAGGTGTTTCCGAAGTTCGAAAAGGAACTGGTGGCTTTGCTGGCTGACCTGGGCATGCCCAACTCGCGCGTTGTGGTGCAGCACCAGGAAGGCCCGCCCGCTACCAGTGGCATTGATGTAATAAGCATCCTGTTCACGGCCAACAAAGGCGCCCAGCCTCAAACCCTGAGCAAAGCCGCATCGGGGGGTGAATTTTCGCGTCTGATGCTGTGCATCAAGTACATGCTGGCCGATAAAACTGCCCTGCCGACCATCGTATTCGATGAAATCGATACGGGCATTAGTGGCGAAATTGCCGTGAAAGTAGGCCGCATGATGCAGCAGATGGCCCGCAAGCACCAGCTCATTACCATTAGCCACCTACCCCAGATGGCTGCTGCCGGCGACGCGCACTACTTCGTGTATAAGGAAGACCGCGCCGACCGCACCGTGAGCAATATACGGGTGCTGAACCTAGAGGAGCGAATTCAGGAAATTGCCCAGATGATTTCCGGCGCCAACCCCAGCCAGCACGCCTACCAAAGCGCCCGCGAGCTGCTAGCCATGCGCGGCGAGGAATTGGTAGGGTAGGGGCGAAATTATGACATGGTGAAATTGTGCGTTGTGAATAGCTAACTTGCCAGCCGCTAACCTGGAGTTCTAAACGGTGTAGTGGAGTCAAGAACATCAACTCACCATTTCACCATTTCACCTCTCACCCTATGTCTAATAACTTACTCGCTGGCAAAGTCGGCATCATTTCGGGCGCGCTGAACGAGGATTCCATTGCCTGGAAAGTAGCCCTGAAAGCCCACGCCGAAGGGGCCCGCTTTGTGCTCACTAATGCCCCGCTGGCCATGCGCATGGGCGAAATCAACAAGCTGTCGGAGCAGTGCAACGCGCCCATCATTCCGGCCGATGCTACCTCCATGGAGGACCTGGAGAAGCTGTTTAGCGGCGCCCAAGAGCAGCTCGGCGGCAAGCTTGATTTCGTGCTACACAGCATTGGCATGAGCGCCAACATCCGCAAGGGCAAGCACTACGGCGAGCTGAACTATGAGTGGTTTCAGAAGACGCTGGACGTATCGGCCTTGTCATTTCACAAGATGCTGGCCGTAGCCGAAAAGCAGGATGCCCTGAATGAATGGGGTTCGGTAGTGGGCCTGAGCTACATTGCCGCTCAGCGCGCTTTCCTTGATTATACCGACATGTCGCAGGCCAAAGCTGTGCTGGAAAGCATTGCCCGCAGCTACGGTCAGCGCCTGGGTAAGCTCAAGAAAGTACGCGTGAACACCATCAGCCAGTCCCCCACCAAAACCACGGCCGGTACCGGCATCAGCGGCTTCGATGCCTTCTACGAGTACGCCAACAAACTTTCCCCCCTGGGTAACGCACCCGCCGAAGCATGCGCCGACTACTGCATCAGCTTGTTCTCGGACCTGACCCGCTACGTGACCATGCAGAACCTCATGCACGACGGTGGCTTCAGCACCACCGGTATTTCGGAGGAGATTGTGGAGGCCATTACCGCCAGCATGTCGCAGAACTCGTAGGTGTGTTCTTCTCTGCTTACAAAAAGCCCGGCCTGCAGGTCGGGCTTTTTTCGTTTTATGTAGCAAATAATGCGTCAATATGTGGCCGGTCGTAGTCCAGTATCAACTCATTAAACTCCTCATATAGGTAGCGAAGAGATGCTACGTCAGGGCCGATGATGTCCAATCCCCGATCGTCGTACATGTGAAACGCAAGACCCGTGCGTTGATTGAGAAAGAATAGGCGGCCATGGAGGGCGGGCCTTCTTCCAAAATCTTGGTTACTGATAGCAGCTAAAATTTCAGTGTAAGGTATTTGTGAAATGGTGGGAAAGTGCATTCTCATCCATTTCAGGGTATCTGAATAGGGGTTGGTTATTCGCTGAAAGTGGATAGCTGTTTGGGAAACCGGAAGTTGACGCAGCAAATAATTGCTGCTTCTAATCCGATGCCGTTTGGACCTCCATTGCTCATATACAAGCAAAGCAGGCTCATCGGGCGCAAAAACGGCTCGGAATAACAAAGAAGCTCTATGAACTACCTCTTGGAAGTAAGCCTCATCAGAAGTAGAAAGGGTGTCCTTTTGTAAGTTAAATCGGAGTGAGATAAGCCAGCAGTCGAATAAAGGCTTGGCTGTTGTCAGGCTTGGATAATGCTGCTGTAGAAAGCGGGTTAAGGCTGAGGTCATTGATTATCAGTAACTAAGTAAAGTAGACCTTTTTACCGGCTCCACAATATCCTCCGTGTCAACGAGCCGTAAGGTAAAGGCATTCATTTTGGCGACCTATTCGACTACTACCCGATATGCCCCAGATTTTTCGCGACCCAAGTTTCGACAGCACCCTGGACGTGCTGCGCGAAGGCTACCCTTCCTCTACTGCCGCAGTCAGCGCTTCAATTCTGATATCTTCCAGATTCGGCTGATGGGCCTGAAGGCCATTTGCCTGCACGGAGCCGAGGCCGCTGAGCTCTTCTACAACCCCAGGCTCTTTGTCCGGAAGGGAGCCGTGCCGCGCCGGGTGCAGACTACCCTCATGGGAATTGATGCCATTCAAACCCGTGACAATGGGGAGCACCGCTGCCGCAAAGAAATGTTCATGTCGTTGATGGGGCCAGAGAGCCGGGAGCGGCTGATGAGCCTGCTGGCGGAGCAGTGGCAGCGCTACGCCCACCGCTGGGAGCAGCAAGACCGGGTGGTGCTGTTTCGGGAAGCCCAGGAAATCCTGTGCCGGGCGGCCTGCGCGTGGGCCGAGGTGCCGCTGCCGGAACCAGAAGTCAGCAAGCGCGCCCGCGACTTTGGGGCCATGGTGGACGGGTTTGGAGGGGTAGGGCCGCGGCACTGGCGCGGCAAGCAGGCCCGCCGCCGGGGCGAGAAGTGGATGCGGGGCATTATTCGCGCCATCCGGAAAGGAGCTTTACCTGTGCAGGAAGGCACAGCCGCCCACACCGTGGCTTGGCACCGGGAGCCCAACGGCGAACTGCTGGATGTACAGATGGCCGCCATCGAGCTGGTTAACGCCATCCGACCCATCGTGGCTATTGCTACCTATATCACCTTCGCAGCCCTAGCCCTGCACGAGTATCCGCCGTACCGGCAGCTACTCCGCAACCCGGCCGAAGATTACCCCGAGCTGTTCGTGCAGGAAGTGCGACGCTACTTTCCCTTCACGCCGTTTGTTGGAGCCCTGGTGCGCGAAGACTTTTCCTGGCACGGCTTTGAGTTTGCGAAGGGTACGCTGGTGCTGCTGGATGTGTACGGCACCAACCGCGACGAGCGGTGGTGGCAAGACCCGGAGGTGTTCTGGCCCGAGCGGTTCCGGCAGTGGCAGCGGAGCCCCTACGATTTTATTCCCCAGGGTGGGGGCGAGTTTCTAACCGGCCACCGTTGCGCCGGCGAGTGGATTACTATTGAGGCCCTGAAGCAGGCCGTGGCCTTCCTTAACGATGGTATCCGCTACGATGTGCCCGCCCAAGACCTCACCTATGACCTCACCCGAATGCCAACCCTACCCGCCAGCGGCTTCGTGATGACGAACGTGCGTGCCACCGGCAAAGGTGCCCTGGCCGTACTACCCATGCCGGCCGCCGGTAGCCGCCAGAGCGCCGCAGCTATGAGCTGCCCGTTTCATCATAAGGGGTAGTAAGTGCCGCTCTAGTCGTAACCGCATCAAGTTCTAGCGCTACCGGCTGGTATCTAAAAAGTGCTTCCCAAACTGTCATTCTGAGCAGCGCGAGGAATCTGAGTTACATACTAGAAGCTAAATCCAGATTCCTCGCGCTGCTCGGAATGACAGTTCAGTTTTCGGCCATTGCTTAAGCATAGGGAGTGGTTTGCATATGCTATAAGAAGCAGTGGGTGACAACGTTCCCGATAACGTTTGCGCGGAGATAGGTGGGCGAAAACGGCCGAGTTCAGCAGAATAGGGATAAGTTGCCAGCCTACCCGCCCGCTTGCCATGAAACCTGTTCTGCTTTTCTTCCTGCTTGCTTGGCTGACGCTGGGCCGCGCCTTTGGCTACGATTTTGTGGTGGCCCAGGACGGAAGCGGCCAGTTTCGCACGGTGCAGGAAGCCTTCAACGCCGTGCCTGATTTCCGGAAGAAAGTCACTACCATCTTCATCAAGAAGGGCGTGTACAAGGAAAAGCTGCTGCTGGCCGGTTCCAAAAACTTGGTAACGCTTATCGGGAGGACCGCGAGAAAACCATTCTGACCTACGACGACTACAACCAGAAGAAAAACATCTTTGGGGAAGACAAGGGTACCTCGGGCTCGGCTAGCTGTTACATCTACGGCTCCGACTTCACGGCCGAAAACCTGACCTTTCAGAACTCCTCCGGACCCGTGGGGCAGGCCGTGGCCCTGTGGGTAGCCGGCGACAAGGCCCGGTTTAGAAACTGCCGCTTCCTGGGGTTTCAGGATACGCTGTATACCTACGGCTACGGCAGCCGCCAATACTACCAGAACTGCTACATCGAAGGCACCGTCGATTTTATTTTTGGCTCCAGCACGGCGTGGTTTGAAGGCTGTACCATCTTCTGCAAAACGGGGGCTTTGTCACGGCTGCCTCTACTCCCGATACCACCCGCTACGGCTACGTGT
This sequence comes from Hymenobacter sp. 5516J-16, assembly GCF_022919335.1. Classification (NCBI taxonomy): domain Bacteria; kingdom Pseudomonadati; phylum Bacteroidota; class Cytophagia; order Cytophagales; family Hymenobacteraceae; genus Hymenobacter; species Hymenobacter sp. 5516J-16. The sequence goes on from NZ_CP095058.1 coordinate 3,380,238, forward strand.
TCAATCAGTGCCGCATCACCGGCGACGCGCCCGCGGGTAGCTTCTACCTGGGGCGGCCCTGGCGGCCCTACGCCAAAACGGTGTACCTGCGCTGTGAGCTGGGCAAGCAGATTAAGTCCGAGGGCTGGGACCATTGGGACAAGGAAACCAACAAGCAAACCGCCCGCTACGCCGAGTACCAGAGCCGCGGCCCCGGCGCGGCCCCCGGCAGCGCGTGGGGTGGGCCCGCCAGCTTTCCGATGCCGAAGCCCAACACTACACCCTGCAAACCGTACTGCGCGGCTGGGACCCAACTAAGGACTAAGGCAGCAGCCGGCTAAAAATTCAGCTGCGCTTGTAGGCGCAACAGGCCGCCGCGCTGGCGGTTATCGGGCTTCTGAAAATCCTCGAAGCGGCGGGAGGAAAGCGTGTACATGGTCACCAGCTCGAAGCTAGGAACGGGTTGCCACTCTACGCCCAACTCAGCTTCCCGCACGTGGTAGCTGCGCGCGTCTCGCTCGTGCTTCTTGCCTCCGTTGTAATATTGCATGCGCAGGAAGGGATAAAACTGCTGCTGCTGGTAGCGCACCCGATAGTTTAGCAACACGTAACCCCCGTGCAGGCGCTGGGTTTCAATGCTGTCGGTAGCCGAGTTAAATTCGGGGCCGCGGCCTACGTTATATTCCGTCTGGATACCAAAGGGCTGGGGGTAAAGCACCAGCGTAGCAGCTGCGCGCTGGTCGGGGTAGCGCAGGTCGGGCCGGTGCTTGACGCCATTGGAAAGCTGGTCTTTGCCTACCACATATTCGCCGGTGTAGGCTTGCAGGGCCGGCTCCAGCACCTGGCCGCCAATAGCCAGCGGGTACGTTATGCGCGCTACCACGTGGCGCTGGTTGTTCAGCTCGGGGCGGTTGGCCGTCTGCCCATTGAAGACGCCCAGTCCCACAATGCCGTAGTCGCCAGAGCCTTTCAGGCCATCTTTCACGAGTTGGCTGAAGCGCTGGCGTACGGAGGTAGGCGCCCAGTATAAAAAAGCGCCCAAATCTCGTTCGTTCGAGAGGGCGCTGTTAAGGGCATCATTCCGGTCGAGGGGAAGCCGGTTCTGGCTCGACTGCATGTTCTCAAAGCCAAACGGTACCTTGCTCTGCCCCACCCGAATTCGGAACTGGCTGGCTTTGTCGAGGCCCAGGTCGAGGTAGGCGTCGCGGAGCTGGGCAAATTGCAGGGAAGTGCTGCCGCTGGGCGTGCTGGCAAAATCGGGCTGCAAGTAGAAATATACCCGCTCATGCAACTGCCCGTAGAAAATTATCCGAACGCGCCGCAGAGAAATGCCGCCATTACGGCCCCAGGACCGGTCGCACTGCTCACAGGTGAGGTCGGGGTTGGTTTCCAGCAGCCGGTTGTAGCGCGCTTGCACGTAGCCCCGAATGGCAAACGTTTCAAACCATTTCTTCGCCTCAGGTTTCGGCTTCGCTAGGGAGTCAGCCGACTGAGCCTGGGCGTATCCCATTGTCAGCAACAACAGGCTGGTTAACAATTTTTTCATAGAATGATAATGCTGACGCAAAGTGCGGCATTGGATGTTACTTCAATGTTACCTACGTATTACGACAATGTTATCAATGACCGAAATTACCCGTCGGTAGGGGTCCGCCTCGCCGTAGCAGGCAGCGTGGCAACGTTGCCGGCATCGTTTGCGCAGAAATTCCCGGTGCTAGCAGTGGTAGCTAGCGGCCATCAGCGTAAGTTGTCAGCATGTTTACTCGGCAGACGATACAGGGCTTGTGCCTGGCTCTGATGGGCATGTTGTGGCTGGTGGTGGGCCGGGCAATGGGTGCGGAACTAGTAGTAGCCCAGGACGGAAGCGGGCAGTTCCGGACGGTGCAGCAGGCCATTGATGCGGCGCCCGCGCAGTCGGGGCGGCCAGTGGTAATTCGCATCCGGCGGGGCACGTACCGGGAAAAGCTGGTGGTGCCGGCCAGCAAAACCCACCTCACCCTGCGGGGCGAAGACCGGGACCACACCATCTTAACCTTCGATGACCACAGCGGCAAGGGTGCTATCAACACCTACACATCCTACTCGGTGCTGGTGGAAGGGGCTGATTTTACGGCCGAGAACCTCACCTTCCAGAATACGGCGGGCCGTACCGCCGGCCAGGCCGTGGCCCTGCACGTAGCCGCCGACCGGTGCACTTTCCGCAACTGCCGCATCCTCGGCGACCAGGACACGCTGTTTCTGGCCACTGGCCACACCCGTCAGTACTTCCGGCGTTGCTTCATTGAGGGTACCACCGATTTTATTTTCGGCAGCAGCACGGCCGTGTTCGACCACTGCACTATTCGCAGCAAGAAGAACTCCCACATTACGGCCGCGGCCACGCCCCCAGATCAGGCCTACGGCTTTGTTTTTCGGCATTGCCGGCTCACGGCCGATACCACGTTGGCCACCAACGTGTCGTTGGGCCGGCCTTGGCAGCCGCACGCCCACGTGGCCTACCTGCACACCTACATGGGCCGCCACATCCGGTCTTCCGGCTGGGACAACTGGAAAAAGCCCGAAAGCGAAAAAACGGCCCGCTACGCCGAGTACCGTTCTACTGGCCCGGGCGCAACTCCCACTCAGCGAGTAGCCTGGGCGCGACAGTTGCCAGCGCGAGAGGCGCGGCGCTACACCTTACGCCACCTTTTCGCCGGGACGCCCACCTGGCACCCAGCACGCCGTTAGAGGCGCCCGTAGCGCGGTAGGGGCGGGAACAAACTATTCTTCCTGGGCCCGGGTGCGTAGCCACTGCTGGGCCGCGGCCACGTCCTCGAACAAGTGCAGATCGAGCTGGTCAGCAATGCGGCTCTGTAGATTTTCGATGGACAGCTGCCCGAAAATATCCGGCGACACTACCTGGGCAATGTAGCGCAAACCGGCCCCCATGATAAGCGGCGTCCAGACTTGCTGAATCCACTCGTTGGCTTCGGTAAACGTGCCTACCAGTTCACTGTGGTCGTTGAGTAGGTAGGGGCAGGGCTTCTCGCGTAGCATGTTCAAGTACGTTAGGCCCCCGTCCATTACCGTGCCCAGGGTTTGGCGGCCATACCAGCGGGCATGAATCCAGTTCTCGCGTACGTTCCGCTCTACCGTCAGGTAGGTACTGTCATCTCCCCGACGCAACGAAGTAACCATGAATAAATAAGTAAGAAGAAATGAGGTTGGGTAAAAGGCCCTCCGCCGCGAAGGACGCCGCAATTAACGGCTTCTTACTGGTATTGTTTTGGGAGCTTGGCTGTGCCAAGCTGGGAATAACCTTCCGGTGGGGGCCGCGTTGAAACAGGCTACCGCCTTTAACGGGCTTTTTTCGCCACCACCCTTTCCAACGCATATGCAGGCGCAACACAACCTCGAAGACGTTTTAAATACCGAGCAAAAAAAGCTGGCCTTCTACCAGAACCTGATTCTGTTGGCCGCCGCCGATGGGCAGCTAGACCAGAACGAAAGCGCGTTTCTGCTGCAAATCGGGCAACGGTTGGGCCTTACCTCCGAGCAGGTGCAGCCCATTGCCGACAACCTGAGCGTGCTGAGCTTTATTGTACCCGCCGACGGCCTGCAACGCACCCTAGAGCTGCAGACCCTGGTGCAAATGATGCTCCAGGACGGACAAATTGACCCCCGCGAGTACGGCCTGTGCATGGAGTACGCCAACCGCATCGGCTATAGCAAAGACATTCTGGACGACATGGTTAGCCAGCTGGCCGGGGCGGGACCCATTGTCAACCGCAACCCGCCCACGGTGAGCTAGGCTACCCTCCAGATCAGGCCCAGTAGAGCACCGGAAAACGAGCTACTGTTTGCGCAACGGTAGCTCGTTTACTTGTACCAGCACGGTGTCGGGGAAGTGGTGGGTAGCAGCCAAGTCGGTTTCTAGACGGCTATTCTGCTTCCCCGGTAGCAGCTAGTTGCCGCAGTAGGTTCAGGGCTTTGTGGGCATCGGTGGCGGCCACGAAGATGTGGTCATGGTAATAGGCAGCTACCACGTTGCAGCTCACCCCGGCCTGAGCCAGTACGCGCGCAACGGCCGCCGTCAGGCCCACGGCCTCTAGGGAAGAATGCACCATAAGCGTGAGCCAAGCTGCCACAAAGGAATAAGGTAGCTGCAGTCGGTCGGCAGTGGCTTGGGGTAGAATAACGGTTAGGCCTTCCCGCTCGCGGAACAGGCCAACCACGTCGGCTACCACCAAGCCATCCAGGGAAGCTACCGTGCAGAACACGTAGTTGCCCGGTTGCAATTCAGGCTGCATGGTGCGCAGAAGGCGGGTTAAGTCGGTCTCGCCGGGCATAGGGTTTGGGTTGGAAGTACACGGAGTTTGACTGCAGGTAGCCGCCTGGCCAGGAAGGCCAGGCGCTACCCAACCCAAACTCCACCAGCGCCCAACTACCCCGCCTAGTACTGGCCACTCGGGCGCTGATGAAGTTCAGTGAGCCCCAGTAGTACAGAGCTGCTGGTGGTTTGGTGGTTACGGAATCAGCCGGTCGGCGCGTAATTGCTCGAACAGATCAAAAAACGAGTCTTCCGTTGCCTGATACTCCAGGAAACCGCGCTTGCGGCTATTGCTCATGTCGGTCATAACCTCAATGGGACGGCCCAGGTCCAGGTCGGTGTGCCAGGCCGACGCCAGCCGGTTCAGATCAGGCTCGGTAAGCTGGTGCCGCTCGGCTATTTCGCGCCACACCGCCGTATCCTGACTTAGCTCGGCTTCCAAAGGGTGCACAGTGCCATCGAACCCCGCGGCTTCTACCCCAAACCACGCGGCCAGGCGGGGCCACAGCCAGCTCCAGCGAAATACGTCGCCGTTGGTGATGTTGAAGGCCTGGTTGCGGGCCGCCTCAGTGGTAGCGGCCCAGCGCAGTTGCTTGGCAATGATGCGGGCATCTGTCACGTCGGAGAGGCCGTGCCACTGGGCTTCCGAGCCGGGCCAGCGGAACGGGCGGCCGGTTTCCTTGCAGATGCTGGCGTACACGGCCAGGGTTGTGCCCATGTTCATTAGGTTGCCCACGGCCTTGCCAATGATGGTATGGGGCCGGTGAATGCTCCAGCTAAACCCGTCCCGCTTAGCGGCGGCGTATACCTCATCTTCCTGGGCGTAGTAGAAGTTGTCGAGGGGTAGGCGGGGCTGCTCTTCCCGCAGTGGGGTAGGCGGCAGTGCGCCGCCGTTGGCGTAGGCCTCAAACGGCCCGAGGTAGTGCTTGAGGCCCGTTACTAAGGCCACGTGCCGCACCGATTTTTTGGGGCTCAGGGCCTCCAGCACATTGCGCACCAGGGCACTATTCACCCGGATGTTCTCAGTTTCAGTGTCCTGCCGCATCCAGGTGGTAAGAAACACGTGGGTAGGAGCGAGGTCGGCCAGGGCTGCCTGCAAACCGGCCGGGTTCAGCAGGTCGGCGGCTACGGGCAGCAGGCCCGCAGCATCGGGGCGCGGATTACGGGCCAAACCGTACGTGGTCCAGCCGTGAGCCAACAGCTCTTGGGCTAGGTTGCTGCCAATGATGCCAGTAGCACCAACTATCAGGGCAATTTTTTCCATGTTGCAGAATCAGGTTTCAGGAAGCCGCAGGTAATGCGGCAGAAGCCTCTACAACAGGCGAAAAGCAAAATAGGCCCGTCCGGCCGAGCTTGCTTGCCGGGAGGGTTTACCCAAAACAAGGTAGGTCAATGAGTTAGGCGTAAGGGCAATTTCGCGGCTAAATTCCCTGACTGCGCTACCCGGCTCCGCCTACTTCTTGCGCAGGTACAGCAAGGTCGACTGGTTGGAGGGGCCGTACTTGTCGTTAATCAGGAAATATCCACCCTGGTAAGCGGCCATGCCCTCCCAGTTATAGGTTTCGTACTGCGCGGGCAGCTCAAACAACGGTTTCCAGCGCAACTGGTGGTGTTTGTAGCGCAGGCTAATGAGTCGGCAATAGTTCTGGTAACCAGCCCCGCCTGAATAAACCGGGCGTTGGGGTCCGGGGCCGGGGTGCGGTACACGCTGTCATCGTTGCCGCTGTAGAAGTAGTTAATGGCCGTGAAGCGGTTTTTGCCTTCGTGCACCAGGTCCGTGACCCGGAAGGGCAGACGGCGTAGGGGTACGTACTGCGGAATGTCGGGGGTAGCTGCGGCAGCGGGCAGGGTAAAAGCGTAGTTGTCGTGGGTAAAGTAGTTGTATTCGTAGAGCAGTAGTAGGTTTTTGTCGTAGCTCGCCAGGGCCTCAAAACCAGCGTTATAGATGTGCGTGCCGTTGGTTAGGGCCGGTTTGGGCAAGGGCACCAGGTAGCGGGTATCTAGGGTAATAGTCGCTGCTGCGTCATGTAGTTCGCCTTTAATCAGGTAGCAGTACGGCGAGGGCGTGGCCGTTTCAATGGAGAAATAGGCTACCTCGCCCACCATCGTCAAACCCTCCAGCCCTTCGTACACTTGACCAGCGCTGTCCAACCGGGCCCGGATCTTATCCAGATTCAGTAGGGCGTACTTCTTGTAGGTTAACGCCTGGGTTTCTTTCGCCAGCTGGGCGTTGATGCTACCCAAATCCAGGGCATATACCTTGGCCTCGGCGCGCTCCTGCAAGCGGCTCTCCGAGAGTAGCAGCAAGTGGTTGTTATGGCGATAAAGCCCGGAGAACTGGTTGTTGCGGTCCGCAATTTCCGCCGGTAGGGTAATGCCCTGAATGGTGAACTTGGGCTTCTGGGCGCACACGGCAAAACTGCTACATAGCAGCGCAGCTAGCAGGAAATATTTCATAGACGCAAGGCAAATTAACTTCTAAAGGTAGGCCACGACGCATATCTGGCAACTGCCGCCCACGCCCTACCCCAGCAAGCGTACTTCGGCTTTGCCCTCAGCCCAGTGCCATGCGTTTCGGCGCCATTTCTTGATTATAATCCTGAATCACCCGCCGCAGAATCCCCATATCGTGGGGACAATGCTGGGCAAATTCTTCCCAGTTGGTGAGCGTCAGCACGGGCGGCATTTCTGCAATGGCTACAATAGAATCCCAGAAAGCATCCCAACTCGGACCGTACCACTCCTCAAAGCCCAGCTTCTCTTTAAATAGCTGGTGAATGGCAACTTTGCTGGTAATGCCAGTCAGGTCAAGGGTCATGGTAAAGTGCTAGTACAACTCTAAACCAAAGATAAATAATGTCCTAATGAAGTGGAATCGACTTTCCATTACGACGACATAAGAGGCACGGCCACCTCATCGAAATAGGTTACGAGCTAGAATGCATAATTTTTTTAAAAGATCAATCTATTGTAAATATAATTTTCTTAGCTGCTTCAAATTCCTTTTCGTCTGCCATGATAAATTTTAATACGTCTTCTGGTATGATTAAAGTTTTATGATGACCCATATCCTTTCGAATAAGGATGAATAATTCAAGAAATGTTCTTAAGTGACGTGGGTCGTTAGGATAGGACGTCCTGGTTACATCCCATTCAATAAGTTTTCTGACAATCGGATCAGGGGCATATATAATGAGGTCTTTTTTGATATCGATTAATCGTGATACCAGATCAGATTCCGTCGTAATGTTTAGTTTTTTCTGTAATTTAAATACATCAAAAAAGAAGGAAAATATTTCGTGATATACTTTATATTTTCTGTCAGATACTTGATTTTGTATATTCTTAATTCTGTCTCTTTGCTCTTTTACGACATAGCCTAGAGCAGTAGCAGCTACTGCAAAAACAGCTGCGAATATTTCAGATAATGATACAGATACTTCTGTGACATTCATTGCTACGAGAATGGAATGATGATTATATAAAACTAAGAAAAGAAACATTACTATTTATTACGCCGCCGTGTCGCCTACCTCGTCTTCATCATCCACCATTACCCGGGCCAGCTTCTCGATGTTGAGGGAGCGGGCCGAAGCGTCGAAGATTTCGCGGTAGGTGCCGCGCAGGTCGTAGAGGTGCTCGTGGGTGCCGCTTTCCACCATGCGCCCCTGCTTCATCACGTAAATGCAGTCGGAATCGACAATCTGGGCCAGGCTGTGGGAGATGATGACCACCGTGCGGCCCTGCTTGATGGCGTCGAGGGAGTTTTTGATCTGCTCGGTGGCAATGGCGTCGAGGGAGGCCGTGGGCTCATCGAGGAAGATGATGGGCGGGTTTTTCAGGAACAGCCGGGCAATGGCAATGCGCTGCTGCTGCCCACCGGAAAGCTGCTGGGCGTCGGACTGGTAGCCATTGGGCAGCTCCAGTATTTGCTCGTGCAAGTAGGCCTGCCGGGCTGCAGCCTGGATCTGGGGTAGGGTGGCGTCCATGACACCGTAGCGGATGTTTTCCTCAATGGTGCCCTTGAAGATGTGGTTTTTCTGGAGTACCAACCCGATTTGCTGGCGCAAAGCCTGGGTGTCGTAGTCGGCTAGGGGCCTGCCGTCGAGGAGCATTTTGCCGTGTTCGGGCGCGTAAAACTTGCAGAGCAGGTTAATAATGGTGCTCTTGCCGGCCCCGCTCAGGCCCACTAAGGCAGTGGTCTTGCCGGCCTCAATGGTCAGACATACGTCGTGCAGGGCCTGGGTGCCGCTGGGGTAGGTGAAGTCTACGTTGCAGATGTCGAAGGTGCCCTGCAGGTGCGTGGGCTGGAGCGGACCGGTGGGCTCCACCGCATCGTGGGCATCCAGAATATCAAAGAAGCCCTCGGAGTAAGTAAGGGCGTCGTTCATCTCGTCGTAGATGCGGTGCAACTGCCGGATGGGGGCCGATACGTTGTTGAACAGCAGAATATGGAACATAATGGCCCCGATGGAAATCTGCCTATCAAGCACCAGGTATGCGGTCAGGATGATGATGAGCACTACCCCAATCTGCTCGGTGAAAGTCTTGAGGCCGTCGTAGAGGAAGTTGGTCTTGCGGGTTTCCAGCTGGGCTTCCTGTAGGTTTTGCTGCACCTGGGCCTGCTTCTGCTCCTCGTAATCCTCGCGCACAAAGCTCTTAATGACTACCGCCGAGTCAATCAGATTCACGAGGCCCTGGCTTTTGGCCTCGCGCAGGCTGCGCAAGGCCCGGCGGGTGCCGTTGAGTCGGTCGGCCTGCCGGTAGCTCAGCCAGAAGTACACGGGCAGCACGGCCACGGCCACCAACCCCACGTACACGTTGGCCATAAACATAATCACCAGGGCCACAATGGAATTGGCAAATAGGGGCAGAATGTCAATGAAGAAATTCTGCACCAGCTTCATCAGGCTCTCCACGCCCCTATCAATGCGGGTTTGCAGCTTGCCGGTTTGGTTGCCGCTGTCGGAGTAGAAGCCGAGCTGGTAGCTAAGCACTTTGTGCACCGCATCCTGAGAAAGGGTGCTTGAGACGTTGATGCGGATTTTCTCGCCGTAAAACTTCTGCCCGAACTGAATCAGCGTGTTGATGATTTCCTTGCCCAGTAGCAGCCCACTTACCAGCAGCAGCAGGTTGGCCCCCTCCGTTAGGCCCTGGCGGCGGTCTAGCATACCTTGCACCGTATCCACGGTGTAACGCAGCACAAACGGGTTTACCTGAGCGGCCAGGGAGCCCACCAACGTCAGCAGCAGGGTAGCAACGACCAGCCCCCGGTAGGGCCGCACGTACGGAATCAAACGCTGGATAATTTCCCAGAGGCTCATGCAGAATCGGCTAGGTGAAGGGTAGCCGGTTAGACGAGCGTTGCGGGGTAGGGGTTATGCAAGGGCCAGCCAGCTTTACCCTAAGCGCCAAGCTGCCGCTGTATGCTCTGGAAAACTAGGCTGAGCTGCTTGCTACTGAGGCCTTTTGTGAGCTACGAAATAGAACTTAAGCAAGAACATGCGTTGATGTTCTAATTTTAGTAAAATACGTGGACGCAAACTTGGTATAATGTTTCAACTGTACCATATTATTGTATTCCTATCAGAGCCAACCCACCCGCGTATGTTCTCTTTTATTGACTTATACTCACCTTTATCTGGTAACAAGCTGCGCAAGCTGCTGGTGGTAGTACTGGCTGGCGCCTTGCAGAGCTGCGCCAGCGGATACCAGCAGCCGCAAGTCGTAAGCAACAGCTTACGCACTCCGGAGGTAGCCCCCATGGAACTGAATAGCTTCAGCGTTGCGCCCGCCGCGCAAGCAGTGGAGCTGCACTGGGAAACGGTAGCCGAGTTAGGTTGCGCTTATTTTACGGTAGAGCGTAGCACCGACAACATTAGCTTCACGACCATTGGCCAAGTGCCCGGCGACGATATGGCCATTGCCCCCACCACGCACGAGTTTACGGACCGCCAGCCGCTTACAACAACCGCCTACTACCGGCTCCGGCAGGTTGATTTGAATGGAATAGTACACGCTGGCCCCACGCGCACCTACGATGCCCGCCCGAAGGTGCTAGCTGGAAGCAGCTAGCACGTTTCTAACGCCGATACTCAATTTACTTCAGCCCATTCTCAACTACATGGTGCCCGCGCACAACAGAAAAAGCTGCCTAAAGGCAGCTTTTTCTGTTAGTAGAAGGTGTAGCGGGTTAGCTTAGAAACTAGCCTGCCGCCTACTTACATTAACCCTTGCGCTCGGTTTTCCGCAGAAACTTAATCAGGGCGGGAAAGTAGTGCTCTGGGTCGTCCCACATGGCGTAGTGTGAGCCTTGGGGGCAGATGTACTGCTGGCAATTAGGAATGTGCTTTTGCATGTAGGCAATGTCCTCGGTGGGCACAAAGTCATACTTCGAGCCGATGACTAGGGTAGGCGTCTTGATGGAGGCCAGCCGGTCGGAGAAGTCCCAGGAAACCATGGTGGGCAGCATAAGGGCCGCGTATTTACGGATAATGTGGGCTTGGCTGCGGGTGAAGGTGGGTGGCTCCGGCGTCCGGCGCATCATGTGCAGGCTGCGGAACTCGGTTTGCACGGCGGGAGTGATGTAGCCCGACAACGTTTTCAGCCCCATAGTATCGAGGCCGGCTACCGTTTTGCCTTCCTTGGCCGCGTGCCGGCGAATAACGTCGGCGTACTGGCTGTAGCGGTGCTTGTTGAAGACGGTGGCCTTGTAGCCGATGTCGGAAGTAATCAGGCCCTTCAGGTGCTGCGGATACTTGGCGGCATATTCCAGGGCCAGCATACCACCCCAGGAGTGGCCTAGCAGGTAGAAATTATCCAGGCCCAACCCCTGGCGCACTTGCTCTACCTCCTCCACAAAGCGCGGAATGCTCCAGACGCTTTTATTCTCGGTCTTATCAGAATGGTAGGAGTTGAGCTGGTCGTAGTAATAAATTTCGACGCCTTCCTTGCTCAGATGCTCGGGGAAGTTCTCGAAATACTCGTGCGTATTGCCGGGGCCGCCGTGCAGCAGCAAAAGCTTAATTTTTCCCTCCCCAACCTTTTGGGTCCACACCTTATACTTACCGTCGACGGTTATCATTTTCACCCCCGGCGCCTGCATTTTAGCCGTGTAGCTGCTGTCTGTGGCCTGGGCGCTGCCCAGAAAAGGAAGGGCTAAGAAGAGAAAGACGAGTAAAGAAGTGCGGAATAGCATGAACTAAGGCAGTGGTAGGCAAGGATGCAACTCGCGGAAGCCAGGCCCCAGTGGCCCGTTACGGCCCGGAAGATGCACAAAATTTCCGGCCAGGCATCCGCCCGCCAGGTTAGCCGCTGCCGGGTTCTAGGCGTGAACGAAGGAGTCCATGACGCTAAGCATTTCGCTTGGGGCGCTAACGTGGGGGCAGTGGCCGGCCACGGGCAGCGTAACCAAGGTAGCATGAGGAATAGCCGCGCGCAGATAGTCGCCTACCTCCAAGGGGCAATCAGGTCCTGGGCGCATTGTACCAGCAGGCAAGGCACTTGTAGCTTCGTCACGTCCAGGCGGTTATCGGAGAGGAATGTAACGCGGGCAAACTCCTTGGCAATGGACGGGTCATTCTGGCAGAAGCTATGAATAAGAGACGCGGATAGTGAAGGCTGATCGGGTGAGCCCATCAGAAACGGCACAAAAGAATCTACCCACCCCACGTAATCCTTTTCCATGTAGGCTAGCATCTGCTCAATATCCGTCTGCTCGAAGCCACCGTGGTACTCGGCCTCGTTCAGGTAGCACGGCGAGGGACAAACCAGCATCAACTGCCGGAAATAAGCCGGCTCCCGGATGGCCGCCAGCACCCCAATCATGGCCCCTACGGAGTGCCCAATCAGCGTAACCTGGGTGAGACGCAGGTGCTGACAAATTTCCAGAATATCCTGGGCGTAACCATCCAGGGACGTATATTTTTGCGAAGTGTAGGTAGAGGTGTCCGAGAGGCCGGTCCCAACGTGGTCAAAGAGCACCAGCTGAAACTGCTCGGAAAAAGCGGGAATAATATAGCGCCAAATGCTTTGGTCGCACCCGAAGCCATTGACAAAAAGTAAGGTCTGGGGCCATGCCCGAGCACCCGCACATTGTTGCGTTTGAGGATGTTCATAGTGAGTTACTGACTAGCGGCATAAGACGCTGCATGAAACTTACGCACAGATATACGAGAAACAGTTTCCTTTCTTTTCAATAAGGTAACAAGAAGACTACCTAGGTAGGTAAAGCACGCCCGGTAAGGAGTAGGTTCCAACGGTTCTGCAGCTTTCCTGCCAGCTGCTCCGTATGGCTAGAAGGCGCGGGTTATCCTGCGGTTGGGTGCCGGCCCGGAGCCGGTGGGATATGTTGTCGTGCGCATGGAAAATCACCTCTTTGCTTCTCCTGCCCTGGGAGCTCCGCTCAACCGGGTAGATGGCCACCTAAAAGTAACCGGGCAGGCGCGGTACGCCGCCGAACACGCCGTGCCCGGCGTAGTGCATGGCGTGCTTTTAACCAGTACTATTGCCCGGGGCCGCATTAAAACCCTGGATACGAAGGCGGCCGAAAAAGCGCCGGGGGTGCTGGCCGTACTTACCTACCGCAACTCGCCGGGCGTGCCCGCCTACCAGGACGCCGCTGCCAACAACAACCCTCGGCTGGCTGGGCAGGAGTTGCGCGTCTTCCACGACGACCAGATTCACTTTAGCAACCAGCCCGTCGCCTTGGCCATTGCCGCTACCCTAGAGCAGGCCCAGCACGCGGCCACTTTAGTACGGGTGCAGTATGAAGGAACCCCACCCGAAACCAACTTGGCCGAGCACCGTGCCCGGGCCCACAAGCCCCAAAAAGCCGACGACTACCTGCGCGGCCAAGCCAATGCCTACCAGCAGGCGCCGGTGCGGGTGGAGCAGGAATACCGCACGCCGGTGCAAGTGCATAATCCCCTGGAGCCCCACGCCGCTATTGCCCGCTGGGACGGTCCGCGGCTGACGGTGTACAACAAAACCCAGGCACCGGCCCTGGCCCGCCAGGACCTGATGCGCATGTTTAAGCTACCCCGGATGCGGTGCAGGTACATTCTCCCTTCGTAGGTGGGGCCTTCGGGGGGCTTCCCGCATCTGGCCCCAGGAGGTAGCCGCTATTCTGGGGGCGCGGCTGGTAGGGCGGCCCGTGAAGGTGGCCCTCACGCGCAGCCAGATGTTTAATTTGGTTGGCTACCGGCCGCATTCCATCCAGCGAGTTGGGTTGGGCGCTACCCCCGACGGCCAGCTTACGGGCATCACCCACGAAGCCGTTGGGCAGACGTCCCGCCACGAGGAGTTTACGGAGCGCATCGTAGACCCCACCAAATCGGCCTACCAGTGTGCTAACCTCAACACGCGGTACCAGCTTGTGCCCCTGGATCTGAGTACCCCCGCCTGGACGCGCGGCCCCGGCGAAGCCAGCGGCTCCTTTGCCCTAGAATCGGCCATGGATGAGCTAGCGGTGGCTTTGCGCCTGGATCCGCTGGCCTTGCGCCTGAAGAACTTCGCCGCCACCGACCCCGTGGGCGACAAGCCCTGGTCGAGCAACCAGTTGCGGGCCTGTTATGAGCGCGGAGCCGAGCGCTTCGGCTGGAACAAGCGCCCCGCCGAGCCCGCGCTACCCGGCAGGGCGAGTGGCTGGTGGGCTGGGGCATGAGCATGGGCATCTATAAGGCGGAGCGAACTAAGGCCGCCGCCCGCGCCCAGCTTTTCGCCGATGGCCGTCTGCTGATGCAAAGCGCCACGGCCGACGTAGGGCCGGGCACGGCCACCATCATGAGCCAGATTGCGGCCGCGGCCAGCGGGGTACCCGTGCAACACATCCGCTTCGAGCTGGGCGACTCATCTTTGCCGCCCGCGCCGGGGCAGTTTGGCTCCCACACGGCAGCCTCGGTAGGGGCCGCGGTGCACGCGGCGGGCAAGGCCCTGCAAGAGCAGCTGCTGGAGCTGGCTGCCCGCGCTCCTGTCTGGGCCAAGTACCGCCTACAACCCACCGACCTAGTGGCCGAAGACGGCGCCGTACGAATCAAGCGCACCCCGGTACGGCCCTTTCCTACGCCGCCATTCTGCGCGAACACAGCTTAATGGGCCTCGATCTGTCGCGGGAAGTGGATAAAGGGCCGGAGCAGGAAGCCCACTCTGGTAAGTCCTTCTGCGCCAACTTTGTGGAAGTGCGCGTGCACGAGCCGACGGGTACGGTGCGGGTTAGCCGGGTAGTGTCGGCCTTGGATGTGGGACGGGTGCTCAACCCTAAAACCGCCCGCAGCCAGGTGTACGGCTCCGTGGTCTGGGGCATTGGCATGGCCCTGCTGGAAGAAGCGCGCCTGGACCACCGCTACGGCCGCTTCGTGAATAACCAACTGGCTGAGTACCACGTGCCCGTCAGTGCCGACGTGCCCGACATCGACGTACTATTCATCGACGAGCCCGACCCGCACCTCAACCCCATGGGTGCCAAAGGCCTGGGAGAAATTGGGTTGATCGGCTTTACGGCCGCCGTGGCCAACGCCGTGTATCACGCTACCGGTCAGCGCATCCGCGAGCTGCCTATCACGCCTGATAAGCTGCTAAAAGGTAGCGCCCGAAGTTGATGGCCGGGCGGGTAGGGTAGCAGTAGCTGGCGGCTGTTTCTACGGGGCAGGGTGGTTGAGTGCGTAAGTCAGGTGAGGCGGGTAGGAGGTGGTGCGCAACGTGCGCGGGGTTTTCGGTACTTTAGAGGCGGTACTAATTTTCTCAACCTTCCTTCTCCGATGCATACACTCCGACTCCTTGCCCTGGCCTCGGGCCTGGTGGCCGCTACCCCGGCCTTGGCCCAGCAAGGCACCAAAGCCGACCCAACCGTACTCGCTAAAATCAAGGATGAGGGCCTGAACCGCTCCAAAGTGATGGAAACGGCCTTTTACCTTACGGATGTATGCGGTCCGCGCCTGGCTAACTCCGAGGGCCTGAACCGCGCCAACCAGTGGACCCAGAAGCAGCTAACCAGCTGGGGCCTCACCAAAGCCACTATTGAGCCCTGGGGTACTTTCGGCCGCGGCTGGGACATTGAGAAGTCGTACGTGGCCATGACGGCCCCTACTACCACACCCTCATCGGGGCTCCTAAAGCCTGGACGCCCAGCACCAACGGCCCTCTGAAAAAGCAGGTAGTAGTAGTGAAAGCCACCACGGAAGCCGAGCTGGACAAATACAAAGGCCAACTGCGCGACAAAATTGTGCTGCTAGATGTAGCGGCTCCCAAAATTGGTTTCGAGCCGGATGCCAAACGCTACACGGCCGAGGAGCTGCAGAAAATGGCTGACTACAAGCTGGAAGCGGCGGCAGCTGCTCCCAACTCGGCGGAAATGGAGCAGCGCCTGGCTGCCCGCCGGACCATGCTAGCCTTGCGCACCAAACTATCGGATATGATTCTGAGCGAGGGCGCCGCTGCCATTCTCAGCAGCCGGGGCGGCTCCGATGGTACGTTCTTCACCTCCAACGGCGCCCCGTATGCCGCCGATGCCAAGCCGGTTCTGCCTGAGCTGGAAATGGCTCCCGAGGACCAACTGCGCCTCATCCGCCTTGCCGAAGCCGGCATTCCCGTGGAACTGGAACTCGAAACCCGCACCCGTTTCCAGAGTCAGGACTTAAAGGGTTACAACGTGGTAGCTGAAATTCCGGGCACCGACAAGAAGCTGAAAAGCGAGGTAGTGATGCTGGGGGCGCACATTGATTCCTGGCACGCTGCCACCGGCGCCACCGACAATGCCGCTGGCTGCGCCGTGATGATGGAAGCCGTCCGGATTCTGAAGGCCGCGGGCGTGCAGCCTCGCCGTACCATCCGCATTGCCTTGTGGGGCGAGGAGGAACAGGGCCTGTTTGGCTCGCGAGGCTACGTGAAAAACCACTTCGCCGACCCCGCTACCATGAAACTGCTGCCCGAGCACGAAAAGCTGGCCGCTTACTTTAACCTCGATAACGGCGCCGGTAAAATCCGGGGCATCTATGCCCAGGGCAACGAGGCCGCGGCGCCCATCTTCCAGGAGTGGCTCAAGCCCTTCGCCGATATGGGCGCTACCACCGTTACCCTGCGCAACACCGGCGGCACCGACCACCTCTCTTTTGACGCGGTGGGCCTACCGGGTTTTCAGTTTATTCAGGACCCGCTGGACTACGGCACCCGCACCCACCACACCAACATGGACACCTACGAGCGCCTACCTGCCGACGATATGAAGCAGGCCTCCGTGCTGGTGGCTTCCTTTGTGTACCAAGCCGCTATGCGCGACCAAAAGCTGCCCCGCAAGCCGCTACCGGCCGCCAAGCCGGAACAGCGGATGTAAGCAGTGAAACGGTAACTAAGTGAGTTGTTATGGGTAGATAGGGCCAACCCTGTTTTCCCTACTTAAACAAACAAGCCCTTACCTCTATGTCGGAGGTAAGGGCTTGTTTGTTTAAGTAAAGTCTGGTAGAAGAACGAAAATAGGGTGCCGGTGTCCTCGCCGCTGCTTTTCTTCCCGGAGGAAGCGAAGTAGCAGGCTTTCTGATTGTGGCACCTCACTCAGGCACTCAGTCAGCGTTTCACTGCTTACTGCACCACCAGCTTTTGCACCGATTTGCCGGTGGCGCTGCTTACCTGAATCAGGTATAGGCCGCTGCGCAGGGGTAGGTCTTTGCCTACTTTCACCTCTGAGCCGAAAGCTGTCGTCTGCCACACCTGCTTGCCCTGGGCATCCAGAATCTGCACTTGGGTTGGTAGTAGGTCGGCGGTGGGAAGCTGGATGGTAAGGGCGGAACCGGCTGCGTAAGGATTCGGATAGACGCTGAAGGGTTTGTCTTGCTCAGTGGTAGCAGCCGTGGCGGTGATAGCGGCGGGACGAGCTGCTGCCTTGGTAATCCGAATCCAGTTGAGGTTCCAGCCGCCAGTCTGGGCGAATACGCCGAAGTTGTAAGTACCCGCATTCACGGTTACGGTTCTCGATACGGTCGTCCAGTTCTGCCAGCCGCCGGTGGCCGGAATGGTGGTGTTGCCCAGCTGAATAGCGCCAGCGTTCAAATCAGAAGAAAGAGTGCCGCCGCTGGGGCTAGCCACGCGGTACTCAATGGTATAGGTCCCGGTGGTTGGGAAGTTGATGGCGTTGTAGGCCATCCAGTCGCCGGCATCAATGTAGGACACGTTCTGGCCCCGCCCGCGTCGGTGGTGGTTTCCAGCTGTACGCCGTTCATGGAGCTGTAGCTTTCGGCCTGAATGGTGGTGCTGGAGGTAGTAGGTGGGGGAGTGGTAGTGCCCGACTTCTGATACACCCGCACGTAATCGACGAACATGGTGGCGGGTAGCTTGCTTTCGTCCACGGTCTGGCCGGGCCAGTTGCCGGCTACGGCCAAGTTCAGCAGCAGGAAGAAGGGCCGCTGGAATTCTTCGGTGCCGCCCGTGCTGTTCGTGATGTTGATTTCGTGGTACTTCACCCCGTCCACGAACCAGCGGATGTAGGTAGGCTCCCACTCAATGGAGTAGGTGTGGTAATCTTGGGGTGTAGTGATGATGTTGCCACCGTATTCGGCGTGGCCGTTGTTGTCCCAGTGCACAGTGCCGTATACTTTGTTCTCGGCGTTGATGTGCTCCATCACGTCAATTTCGCCGCAGGCCGGCCAGCTTACCGTGTTGATGTTGGCACCCAGCATCCAGAAGGCTGGCCACAGGCCCTGGCCCAGGGGCAGCTTCATGCGGGCCTCAATCTTGCCATACTTAAACTCCTTGAGCCCCTGCGTTTTCATGCGCGAGGAGGTGTAGGGCATGCCGCCTACAGTTTCTTTGCGGGCTGTAATCTGCAGGATGCCGTTGACAACGGTTGTGTTAGCGCGCTGGTAATATTGCTTCTCGTTGTTGCCCCAGCCGCCCCCGCCGGTTTCAAATACCCAGCTGGAGCTAATGCCGTTGGTGAATTCATCGGCCCATACCTGCTGGTAGGTTTGGGCGTGGGAAGGAGCGGAGCCGAGCACGCATAGTGCAGCCGCTCCCAAAAGGGAGGTAAACCGGTGTTTCATTGGTTGTGTGGGAATTGGTGGATTGGTAAGTAGAGCAGCGGGGAAGCCAGCAGCGGCCGGCAGCGCAAGGGGCAGGTTGCAGGCGAGTGCCCAAGGGTAGAGCACGCATCTGCAACCTAACAACCTGAAGTAGCGCAAAACCAGGTGTATAACCCGGCGGAAGTAGCCAAATATATCGGCCGGCTAGGCAGAAACGCAAGGCCCTAAACGGCCCCAACACGCGGCATCGCTAGGAGGCAGCAACCCGTTTATACACTTACAACACATGCCCAACGCACGCATTTTCCGGGTCAGCAAGCCCCAACCCACCTGGATAGCTCAGCCGTGCCGGCATCTAAAAAACACGTAAAAAATTGTCCAATTGCCAAAGTTTTCTACAATTCCTTACCGCTCTCAGTTTGGCAGAAGGTAAAGCCCTGGAGGTGGCGCTACGCTTTAAACCAAAACAGCCCACGGCGCAGAAGGCGGTGGGCTGTAGAAAAAAAGCTACTCCAGGTTAATTCAGATTAGCAGGGTGTAGAAAGTTCTATGCTTTCCAGGAGCCCGTTGTGAAAGAACAGCGACCAGGTGTAGTCGTTGGGGACCTGCGCGCTTTCCAGCAATATCAGCACGCGCTGGCCCTTCTTGTACACATCCACTATGCTCTGCTTTTTCACGGCCTGTGGAAATACGTTGGCCAAGCTTACCAGGGTAGTGGCGCGACTTAGCCGAAGGCCTGCACTCCGTAGTTCCAGATCCGGGTGGCGGTTGAAATCAAGCGACGTGACAACGGCTGTGTCGCCGTACACCTCCGTGCAGCTTCTGCTATAGTATGCGCATTTAAATGGCCGGTTGTGATAATAAGGCATGCAGTAGTCCATTATGTCCGGAGCCACGAGGCTGTCAGGTCGGCCTAGTACCTTATACAGTCCGGCGGTAGTGCCTACCAAATGCTGGGTGCCATTCAAGGTAACCTCGTCGGAATCAATAAACTCAATAGGTCCAGGGGCAGGTGGAGCCGGGCTATGAGCGGCGGGAATGGTAACGGCAGGACTTGGCGCTGCTACCGGCATTCCATCAGCGGAGCCGGATTTTTGACAGCTAACAAGAAGTGCTCCAGCTACCAACAATGGGTATATGTTGAGAGCCAACCAGTTCCTCATGAATAGAAATAGAATAACGTGCGGGAGAAAATACCCTGATTAACAATTAGCCTAGCTTCTTTTTAAAGAGCTTCAGGGTCCGGTTCCAGGCCAAATTAGCGGCCTCGGCATTGTAACGAGCCGGGGAGGAATCGTTGTTGAAAGCGTGGTTGACGCCGGGGTATACATACTGTTCGTACTTCACGCCGACTGCTTTCAGCGCGGCCTCATAAGCGTCTTTGCCAGCATTTACTCGCTCATCGAGGCCCGCATAGTGCAGCAGCAGTGCGGCTTTGATATTGGGTACGTCCTGGGCGGGCGGCTGGGTGCCGTAGTAAGCCACGGCCGCGTCCAATTGGGCATCATGGGTAGCAAGACTGTTGGCCATGGCGCCACCCCAGCAGAAGCCCACGCAGCCAGTTTTGCCATTTGAGTCGGTCCGCTGGCGCAAGTAGCGCAGGGCCGCCAGGTAGTTTCCCAGGTTCTGCTGCTTATCGAGCTTACCGATGAGCGTGCGGCCCTCGTCCTCGTTGGCCGGCGTGCCCCCGAACACCGACAGGGCATCAACTCCCAGGGCCAGATAGCCAGCCTTAGCTACGCGGCGCGTTACATCCTTGATGTGCGGGGTCAGGCCGCGGTTTTCATGGATTACTACCACGGTCCCGCGTTTCTTCTTGCCCTTAGGACGCACCAAATACCCTTTCATGGTTACGCCGGCCTCGCCGGGCCAGGTTACCTCCTCGGTCACTAGGTCCTCATCGTCGGTGGGTACGGTAGCAGCTTGGGCGTAGCCGGGCTCCAGCACGGCCAGGGCTGCAACCGCCAATGCCGTACCACCCGCCAGCTTCACTAGGCGGTCCAGAAACTCCTTACGGGTTAGGGGGGCGTGCGTATACTCGTCGAAAAGGTTGATAATGCGCTGATCCATAAGGAAGAGGGTGAGTGACAGGGAAGGCTACTTAGCGTAGACCTCAGGAAGATAGGGCAATTCCTCCCGGCTTATATAAGGTTACTCGTCCTCCCGGTGCACAGTAGCCGGGCTGAAGGCCGGCACGCAAATCGACCAGTACTCGCACTCGGCATCAAACGGGTTTGAGTAGCGCACCCGGGCACCCGCCTTAATCAGCAACGATTCACCCGCACTCAGCTCAATCACGTCGCCGTCTACCTCAAACCGCTTCCGGCCCCGCACGATGATGGTTACTTCATCAAATTCCGGCTGCTGGTGAGGTTCACTCCACTGGGGCGGAGCCACCATATGGGCTACACTGTACTGGCCCGTGCCTGTGCTGGCATGGCCAATGTGCTCCTCTATAAGTTTACCATCGGTGGTAGGTACCACAAATGGGTTTTGCTGACGGAAATAACGCTTCTCAGCCATAGGTAGGAAAATCTAGAATGAAAAGGCACCTCAAAGGGCCTTGGTCCTGCAAGCTACAACCCGCCAGGAGAATGTATTCCCAGCAGCTTGCACCGACAGCCCAGACCAGCAAACCCTGTAAGCGGAAGCTGCCTACCCAATGCGGCAGTAGCTTCTTCGGCCCATCTTATAGATGAACACCTTATTTACTACTACCTTGGGGTTGCCCGGTGCCAGCACAGGCGCCTTTGGTGGAGCTAGTTACGCCTGCGTTGGTAGCCTGGCAGGCATTGCCATAAGTTTTGCCGTCGCAGCCGCATACTGGGTCGTACTGCATGGTACACATGGCGTCCTTTCGAATTTTGCTGGCATCAATGCAGGGTGTTTGCGCAGAAGGTGCTACCCCCTGTTGGCAGGCGCCCAAGGGGAGTAAAAACAAGGCAAGAAGGAAGATTTTGTGCATCAGGCAAAGGAAAGAGGAGTTCTAGAATTTAGACTACGGCAAGCCGTGAGCTTCGAATAAGATTCGGGCAATATTATAAGTTGCTAATTTTTATATTGAGGCAAAACCTCGGTAACATCTGTCCGTATAGCTGCCCATATCCGGTACCCAATCTCCTCATTACGGGGTAGCAACTGGTCCTTAGTGGCCTGGAATACCGGGGTTTACCCTTGAACCCTATTTTTTCACTCCCTTTCTCTCCCCTACGAATCATGTCATATCACGAAGAAGACAACTCGGGCAAAATTCTCCTCGCTGCTCTGGCCGGTGCCGGTGCTGGCATCATTGCCGGCCTGCTGATGGCTCCCGATAAAGGCACGGCTACCCGCAGCAAGCTGGGCAGCGCTGCTACCAAATACAGCGGTCAGCTGGGCGAGCAGCTCTCTAAATACGGCGAAGACCTCGACTCGAAGTTCAAAGGTTACATCGAAAAGCTGGAAGACCTGGGCATCACTGGTGCTGGCTCCAAGCTGAAGCTGAAAGGCAACTGGGATGAAGCCAAAGGCAAGCTGAAGCAGCAGTACGCTCAGCTCACCGACGAAGACCTGGAGTACGCTGAAGGCCAAGGCGATGAGCTAATCGGCCGCCTGCAGAACAAGCTCGGCAAAGCCAAGCAAGAAGTAGTAAAGCTGCTCAACGACCTGTAAGCTAAGCTTACAAGCAACCGAAAAAGCCCCAACCTTTAAATGAGGTTGGGGCTTTTTGCTGCCCAGTGGCTTCAAGTAGGTACACCTACTCTGCTCCGCATGGCCTAAGCAAAACAACTGTCTCTTTATTCGCGTTACTACTACCCCGGTGCGTCGCCGGACGGTTGTATTCTCACCTCAATTTCTTCCGCCTCATGCAAGACACGAAAGGCAAAGTAATACTCTCCCTGCTGGTCGGGGCTACGGCTGGTGTAGTAGCCGGGCTACTGTTGGCCCCTGAAACTGGCGACGACACGCGCAGCAACCTTAAGAAATCGGCCGCCAAGTGGACGGACGATCTAAGCAAGCTGCTCAAGCAGGGGCAGGCTCGTTTGGGCGCCCTTCAGAGTGAAGGCGCCATTTCCGAGCAATTGCACACTGACCGCACGGCCGCTGACAGCCTGCTGAATTCACTCAGTGATTCGGCCTATGAGATATCAACTTCTAATGAAGTTGATTCTGACTACGATGGGGTAGGGGGCGATTCCCGACACTACCCAGGTTATAAGTTCTGATAATTTTTTTTTAGGAATGTTGTAACCCCACGCCAACAACCCCGTTAAAGAATATACAATCGGCTTGAAAGAAGATTGGAGAAGTTATAGCAAGTAAAATTGCCGACTCGTTGAGCTTCTGACAGGATATGGTTAAACAGCCCGTCAGCAAAATCGAACGCTGTCCATCGCAAGCTTCTTGGATAACCCCAATCGGAAGGGTAAGCCATTTGTACTAAACGGAAAGCCTCTCGCCATTCATATAGCGGGAGGCTTTCTTAGTTTAGGTCGGTTCGCCTTGTGAAGAAATTTTTCCTCCGGTGTAACCTTGTTTTACCTGCCACGTTAAAGAACACATAACCGGCTTACAAGAAGTTGGATACGCACCTGTTGTAAAATTGCCGGCTGTAGAGCTTCTGCAAAGGAATGGTTAACAAACCTTAGCAGTAAAATCGTACATGCTCATCGCAAGCTTCTTCAGGCAAAGGCTACTCAACGGACAGAATTAGTCAGTTAAAAAAGAAAGCCTCCCGCTATATCAGCGGGAGGCTTTCTGACTTTTAACGGGTAGGCGACTACGCTTCTGCCTCCGGCTTCGGTGCATTTTCGGACTTTGTGTACTCCGGCTTCATTTGCGGGAAGAACAGCACGTCCTGAATAGAGTTGGAGTTGGTCATAATCATGCTTAACCGGTCGATGCCAATACCTAAGCCGGCCGTAGGGGGCATACCATATTCCAGGGCCCGGAGGAAGTCTTCGTCCAACACCATAGCTTCCGTATCGCCGCGTTTACCAAGCTCCAATTGGTCCTCAAAACGCTGGCGCTGGTCAATAGGGTCGTTGAGCTCCGAGAAGGCATTGCAGATTTCCTTGCCGTTGCAAATGGCCTCAAACCGCTCTACCAAACCTGGCTTGCTCCGGTGCTTCTTGGCCAGCGGCGACATCTCCACGGGGTAGTCGGTAATGAAGGTGGGCTGAATCAGCTTGGGCTCCACATGCTCCCCAAAGATTTCGTCGATGATTTTGGCTTTGCCCATGCTGGGGTCCAACCCTACTTTCAGGTCCTTGGCGGCAGCGCGCAGCTCCTCTTCGCTCTTGCCATCGATATTGAAGCCCGTGAAGTGCTCGATGGATTCGGCCATGGTGAAGCGCTTCCAGGGGCGCTGGAAGTTGATGAGGTTTTCGCCCACCTGCACCTCGGTTTTGCCGTGTAGGGCCAAGGCTACGCGCTCTACCATTTCCTCCACTAGGTCCATCATCCAGTAGTAGTCCTTGTAGGCTACGTACAGCTCCATCTGGGTAAATTCCGGGTTGTGGAACCGGCTCATGCCTTCGTTGCGGAAGTCCTTCGAGAATTCGTACACCCCATCAAAGCCACCCACAATGAGGCGCTTTAAGTACAGCTCGTTGGCAATACGCAGATACAGCGTCATGTCCAGCGTGTTGTGGTGGGTTTTGAAGGGCCGGGCGGCGGCCCCACCGTATAGGGGCTGCAGGATAGGGGTTTCTACCTCCAGGTAGCCTTTGTCGTTGAGGTAGTTGCGCATGGCCTGCACCAGCTGGGTCCGCTTCACGAAGGCGTCGCGCACGTGCGGGTTTACTACCAGGTCCACGTAGCGCTGGCGGTAGCGCTGCTCCGGGTCGGAAAAGGCATCGTAAGTGATTTTCTCGCCGGTGGCCTCATCGGTGCGCTCCTTCACCACAGGCAAGGGGCGCAGACTCTTGCTTAGCAGCGTGAAGCCGGTTACATGGATGGAGGTTTCGCCTACCATCGTTTTGAATACGTGACCTTTCACGCCCACGAAGTCGCCGAGGTCTACCAGTTTCTTGAAGACGGTGTTGTACAGCTCCTTGTCCTCGCCCGGGCAGATTTCGTCGCGGTTGATGTAGAGCTGAATACGGCCCGAAGCGTCCTGCAACTCCGCGAACGAGGCTTTGCCTTTCACCCGAATCGACATCAGGCGGCCGGCCAGGCTTACGTCCTGAAAGTTGTTGAGCTCGGGGTGGTAGTTCTCGAGAATTTCCTGGGCGTAGAAGTTCACGTCGAACAGCTCGGAGGGGTAGGGCTCAATGCCGAGCTTCTGGAGCTCTTCCAATTTGCCACGACGGATTATCTCCTGTTCGCTGAGGTGCTGCATGGTGCGATGGGTAAAAACAAGGCCCACACGGGGCCAATAAAGTCAAGCTGCAAAAATAGCGCGGCTCCAACACTTATTTGCATAAACTCCCGAAGAGTTGGATAGTTGCCGCAAATGCATGGGTAATAGGATCCGCACAAACAAAAAGCGCCGGCCCAATGGACCAGCGCTTACGTGTATATGCAGTAGGACTACTAAAAAGCTCGGAACCTTAGGCCGCCATACGCATGGTCGGCTCGTCGTCGCGGAGCATGGGCTCAACGCGGGTTTGTAGGCGCTCCTGCACAAAGGAGTTCTGCAAGTGCTTCGGCAGCTCAGCAACCAGCTGCTGGTAGCGCTCTACGCCCATGGCCTTGGCCACGTAGGTTTCGTGAATACCGTTGAGGTAGCTCACGATGTTGAGCAACGACTGGTGGAAGAGTTTGAAGTCAATCTCGGCCTCCACGAAGCGCTCAATCTCACGGCTGGTCTGGGAAATTCGCAGGCGGCCCAGCAAGTCAAAGATGGTGGTGTAGCCGAGGCGCCACGTAATTTGCTGCCAGTGAGCAGCCGTCCACTTGTCAAGCACCTTACCAGTCTTCTGGCTACGCAAAGCCGTGTTCGGGTTAGCCTGCACTTGCTGGCGGGTGGCCTGGGCCTTTAGCTTGCGGGTAGTGCGGAGGAACTGCCCGATCTGAGCCTGCGCGTCAATCTCTTTGCCAGCAATGTGTAAACCTGCTTTATAACCTGCTAGCGGCAGACGGTGAATGCTGAAGTCGCCGTAAGCGCCGGCAGCATAGAAGGAAATAGGACGCGGATAGGCGTTGCGCACAACTAAGCGGCCAACTTCCCGGCGAATCAATGACGGGTTGCTGCTGCGCACACCAGCGGTGTACAAGAAGGCTTGCAAGCCCGCCATAATGGTATGGTACGCCTGCGGGAAAGTCCAGTGCAGGGCGTTACGTAGGTAGTCCTCGTCGCCGAGCTCCGCAGTAGCCCGCAAAGCGTATTCCGTGCTCCAGCTAGCGTGTAGCAGCTTGGTAACTGCCTGCACATCGGCGTCGGTTAGCTCGGCCTGGTGAGCCCGGAAATAAGGCAGATGCTGCAGGCCGCCCATGGCGTCGTCAGCCTCTTGAATGTGGTAGTTAATAGCGAAGAAGTAGTTTAGGAACACCTGGGCCGGAATGGATTTGCGCCAGATTTCCTCAGCCTGCTTCTGCTCGTCCGTTACGAGCGGAATGATGGTCGTTTCCATGTTCGTCGTTGTCATGCTTAGTAAACCAAGATAGCACGTTTTGAGTTCTTATTTGCTAAATTTTTTGACATGATTTACTAAAAATAAGTGTCTATTTATCAGGTGGTTATAGTGATAAATAATTTTTGTAATCGTGAAGTATTTACAGACTGTTTGCTAACAAATAAATGCCTTGAGTATGAAGCCAAAAAAGCCCTTCCGCACGTGTGCGGAAGGGCTTTGTGAAGAGGCTGAATCAACCTTACATCTGGTCTTTCAGTACGGCTACGGCTTCACGCAATGTGATGTCCTTCTTCAAAGGCTTCACGAAGCGCGATGCGCGGTTTACCTTAATGGTATCAGCACCCAGCTGACGCAGATCAAAGGCCAAGGGGCTAATAGCAATGGGCTGAGCCGCGTTCTGTACGGCTTCATATTTGTCCGACTCTGCTTTAGCCTGAACCTGCTCTGCCCGGTAGTTGGCCAGTTTCAGAGACACCTTTGTGTCATCCTTGCGCTTTACCATGCGCTGCACCATATCTGAGAGCTGCTTGAAGCTAGGGCTGGCGTTTACACGCGCGGTGCTCGCTTGGCGGAGCTTGTCGATGGCAGGAGGGGCATTCCAGGCACGGTAGCGGGCAGGCGTAATTTCGTCCCACTTCAGTGGGTAGTCCGTTTCCTTCTCGCCCTGATCGAGGTAGCTGTAAGCATCCGGCAGAATGATATCCGGAATAACACCCTTGAACTGGGTCGAACCGCCGTTGATGCGGTAGAACTTAGAGGTAGTCAACTTCAGCGAGCCAAAAGGCTTGATGTTGTTGAATTCTGCGGGCATAGCCTCATCCAGATCAAAGATGCGCTGCACGGTGCCTTTGCCGTAGGTGCTGGCTGAGCCCATCACAACCCCACGCTTGTAATCCTGAATGGCAGCAGCCAAAATCTCGGAGGCGGAAGCACTATACTTATTTACCAGCACTACCAGCGGACCACCGTACTGAATACGAGGGTCACGGTCATTCAAGATGGTAGGGGCACCTTGGCTGTTACGCACTTGTACCACCGGGCCACTGTCCACGAAGAGGCCAGCCATTTCCACGGCATCTTGTAAGGAGCCACCCCCGTTAAAACGCAGGTCAAGGACAACACCTTGCACGTTTTCGGCTTTCAGTTTCTCTAGTTCCTTTTTCACGTCGGCAGCCGAGCTACGGCCCCCGTTGTCATTGAAGTCGGCGTAGAAATTAGGGAGCTTGATGTAGCCTAGTTTCTTGCCATTGTCTTCAATAGTAGCCGATTGCGCGTAGGTTTCCTCAATTACCACCACGTCGCGAATGATGGAGATAATCTTGGTGCTGGCGTCGGGCTTTTTCACCGTCAGGCGTACTTCCGTACCCTTCTTGCCTTTGATCATAGATACGGCCTTGTCGAGGCGCATTCCTTCCACTGAAACGGGCTCGGCAGCGCCCTGGGCAACTCGCAAGATAATATCGCCGGCTTTCAGCTCACCTTGGCGGTAAGAGGCGCTGCCCGGAATGATATCAGATACTTTAATCTGGCCGTCTTTCTCCTGCAGAGAAGCGCCAATACCTTCGAAACGGCCCGTCATGGCAATATCAAACGTTTCCTTGTCGCGGGGCGCGAAGTACTCCGTGTGCGGATCGTAGGTGTTGGCAATGGTGTTGGCGTACATGGCTAACCGGTCGTTAGCGTCCGTCTGCTGCAAGTCCTTGAAGTAGTCATCAAAGTACTTCATTACACGCTTGCGGGCTTCAGCCTCCATTTGGGCCGGGGTACGCATGGGCTCAGAAGTGGTAGCTGGCGAAGGAGTGGCCGAAGTTGAAGCCAGTGGCTTGTCCTTCTTCTTCGCTTGCTCATCCATCATTTCTGACACCCGTACCATGGTCTGGTACTTCAAGAACTTGCGCCACTCCTCACGCTGAGCGGCGGCATTCGCCGCGAAGGTTACTTTGTCTGATTCCGTCTCGAAGCTTTCCTCGGTAGTAAAATCGAAAGGCTTAGAAAGAATATCCCGGTACAAGCCCTGAATGTCCTTTACCCGCTGCGCCATAAGCTGGTTGCCCAGGTCCATGAATTCGTGGGTGCCACGCTGCACTTGGTTGTCAATATCCAATTGATACTTGCGTAGCTGCTCAACGTCCGTCTGTAGCAAGAATTTCTTGCTGCTGTCCAGGCGCTTCAGATACAAATCAAAAACTCGTTTGGAAAAGGTGTCATCAATACGCTCGGGCTGGTAGTGCGCCTGCGTGAGGCCCTGCAACATGGCCTTGATGAGTACTTCGTCTTTCTGAGGAGAGCGGCCGTCGTTGCGCCGGTACAGCTTGTAGGAAGCCAGTACGAATACCGCCAGCAACACCGAGGCATAAAGGCCTATCTTGAGTCGGGGGAAGACATGAACTATCGGGGTGAAATGAAGGAAAGTCAAACAGAGACGAACTACTGCTACAGGCTACGCAGAGTATAGAGCAGCGGTTTTATAGGAAAACGTCGATGGCAGTTAAATAAGTGCCCTCATGCATTTGCGAATTCCTACCCAAGGGTAGAGAAACAACAACAGAGGTTGCATATCACCGGCTAGATTGAGTTAATCCTATATAGTGGATCAGCAAGTAAGCACAGAATGGTCAATGAGAAACAAGCAGCGTGGAGTTAAAACAAAAAAATGCTCTTCCTAACTGAATAGGAAGAGCATTTTCTAAGGCAAATCTGTTGCCAGACTAGTAGCGGCGTACTTTGTCGCCGCTGTTACGGCGGAACTCTTCTTCAAAGTAGCGAGCATCATCCTCGTTACGAGGACGTACGCCCATTACAATGTTGCCGTTTTTTACGTCGCTTTCGTACTCAGCAGCATGCTCCTCAGGAATACCCGAACCTACCAGAGCACCTACCAAGCCGCCTGTCAGGCCACCAGCACCGGCACCAGCCAGAGCAGCAGCAATAGGACCAGCAATTACAAGACCGAGACCGGGCAGTGCTACCGAAGTACCGATAGCAGCAATGGCACCAATAATAGCACCAGCGGTACCACCAATGGCCGAGCCTACACCGGCACCTTCCATGGCCTTGTCGCCAAGCTCAGTGTCAGGAGTGTGGTCACCGAAGTGAGTTTTGCGGGTGTCATCCGACATCAGCACGTTTACATCATCTTTGCTGTAACCGCGCGAAGAAAGCGACTGATAAGCACGCTCGGCGCTAGCACGGTCGCGGAACGAACCGTAGGTAGAGCTGTTACCCGTCATGGCGCGACCTGCGTCGCTAGCGGCATTCTGCACGGCATCAATGCCAGCACCTACCGTTGCACCAGCCGAACCAGCCATAGCAGCACCCTTCTGGGTAGCGCTGTAGTCGTGGTTGGGGTTGCTGTCAGAGTTGCTGTACGAAGAAGAACCTACACCACCCTGGTTAGCCGAGCTACCCGTGCTAGAGTTGCCCATGTTGCCGCTCGAAGTGCTGCTGCCCGTGCCGGCACCAAAGCCAGTGCCGGGGGTGTCGCTGCCGTAGTTAGCGCCTGAACCAGTACCAGTGTTCGTCGGGTTGATTGAATCGTTGGTGTTCATGAGGGGTGGAGTTGAGTTTGAATGGAAAAGGAGAGAGTACTCCGAAGTGGACTATAAATGGAAAGAAAAGTCCAACATCGGTTTCAGGAGTGCTTAACGGTAGCTCCTCAACTCAGGTTGCAGAAATAATTCTGCCTTTCCTTAACAAAACCACTCAAACAACGCCTCTACGAACATGTAAAGAGCTTTTCGCTCACGCAAATTTTTCAAAATTGCTGCTATCCTTCCAAAAATCACGGCATTCTCGGCGCGTGGTTTTCAGAAAATCTTCCTGTTGCTTTAGGCTGCGCCATTCCCCCATTCCCAGCCGTTCGCAGAGCTTGTAAAAGTTATCACCTTGGCCTTTTGAGCCTTCTACCTTTACTAGGCAACTCAAAATAGGCCGGCCCGCCCGAAACTCAGTTTCCGAGATTTCGGCCAGAATTTCGTTAAGACGGGCTTTTTCATGTGAAATATCCAGGTTCAAGCCTAGTTCAGCTTCCTGAACTAGGTTTAGGTAGCTAGTGGTGCCTACCTGAGTGCGGGCAAAACGAATTAAATGGCTGCGTACTCGGCCGATCATGAGCAGGGGGTGGTGGGAAATGGAAAGCGGAATGTAGTGAAAAAAACACCCGCTACCGTAGGACAAAACCACGGTAGCGGGCGGGTGCTAACCAAAACTGTGCCGTTCAGCTATATAGCAATAGCTAAGATGCTTTTCGGCGGCTCATTTCTTTCTGAATCAACAGGAACTCCCGGCTGGTCTGGCCAGCAATGGCAGTATTTTCATCGGCCCGGCGAAGTAGGTAAGGCATTACTGCTTCTACAGGTCCGTAGGGCACGTACTTAGCCGTGTTATAGCCCGCGTGCGCCAAATTGTAGCTTAGGTTGTCGCTCATGCCATAGAGTTGGGCAAACCATACTCGGGGGTCATTGGGCCGCAAGTTGTGCTCTTGCATCAACTCTGTGAGTAATAAGGAGCTGGCCTCATTGTGTGTGCCGGCACAGATACTAATTCGGTCCACGTGCTCGATGCAGTAGCGCAGGGCCTCATTATACAAATCGTCGGTGGCCTGCTTGCTGGGATTAATGGGGTTCATGCGGCCCTGTTGGCTGGCCACACGGCCTTCCTTTTCCATGTAGGCGCCCCGCACCAACTTGCCCCCAGGTAGTACCCTCCGCGTACGGCACTTTCATAGGCCTTTTTAATGGCGTCGAGCCGGTCGTGACGGTAGAGCTGATAGGTATTCCACACAATGGCCGACTCGCGGTTGTAGCGCTGCATCATCTCGTAGGCCAGCTGATCGATGGTTTCCTGAAACCAGCTTTCCTCCGCATCTACGAACACTCGGACACCATACTGATGAGCCCGTGCGCAAATAGCGTTAATTCGCTTTTTGGTGCGCTCAAAGCTGGCCTGCTCAGCCTGGGAGAGGGCCGTGCCGCGCTGCACCTTCTCCAGAATAGCTGCGTCGCCGACTCCCGTTACTTTAAATACAGAGAAGGGAATATTTTGCGAGCGGTGCGCCAAATCGATAGTGGCCAGTAGCTCGGTAGTGGTGGCATCAAAGCTTTTATCATCGCCTTCTCCCTCCACCGAGTAGTCGAGGATGGTGCCGATGTGGTAGCGGCCCAGCTCCTGAATTACGGGTAAGCACTCCTGAATGGACTCGCCCCCGCAGAACTGCTCGAAAATAGATTTCTTAATGAGAAACTTAGTACCGGGCAGGTGCCATTTCAACGCAGCCTTCATGAGGCCACCGCCGGTTTTAACCAACGAATTATTATTCATGGCGGCGAACAACGCGTACATTTTGCGCAGCTCCCCATCAGACTTGGAAGCGAAAGCAACTGCGGTATCGTCGAAGGAAATAGGCGGGGCTTGGGTAACGGGCATCGGTGGGTGGTGAGGTAGGGTGGCCAGCGGGTAGAAAATCTGCCTGCAAAGATAGCCGCTAAACATTGTTTCCGGACGGATAGTTGCCCCGTACCCTGCTGCCCGTTGGCTAGCAAGCCAGACGAAAAGCCCCAGCGCTAATGCGCCGTTCCGAAAATGACTTGCTAGCTACCTGAGTGGGGTAGCCACTGTAATGCCTGCTTGCAATTCCCACTACCTAGTGCAGTTGTATCCGTCACTAGGTTATCCTAACTGCACAAAGTACTTACTTAGGTATAGTATTGCCTGCTAATGTTTTATAAGCCTTTCTGCTCACTGGCTTGCACTGAAACCTCGGGAGTAGCCCGGATGTACATGTGGTCCGATGTCTTACCACTAGCATCCTGCAAGTGCAGCCGATTACCCGATACAGAGTAAAATTGGTTGTTCTGATAACCCCGATAGATAATGATGTGACGAGCCGGCTTGCCGAAGCCACTGGTAACCCGACGGACCGAAAAAGCAGCTGCACTTACCAACTGCCCATCCTGGTAGAAGCGGGCCCGGCCCCGACGGTCAAACTCTACAATTACCCGATGACCAGTGTTAGTAGGGGTGAGGCTGTGCTGGCTGTCATTGGCGGTTTGTTGCCACTCCCAGCGGCCAACCAGTTTCTCCTCCACCGTCGGTACGGAGTCCCGGTTACATGCCCCCAGCAGGAAGCTGCTACCAGCTAAAAGCATGACGAATACGCCACGAGTAAAACTAGTCATAACGGAATAGAAAGTAAGTTGCATTAGGATGATCGGAATCCAGGCTGAATAGTTGCATCAAAGCAAGCTATTTTTGTCCGATTTCTTTTAACGGGAGAACTAGTTTTTTTAAACACATTTTATTTTGAACGAAAACGTGTTCTTAGGAACCGAGGCCCTAGCAACGCTTGCCGCTTTGGTTTCCCGGCCCGCAGTAACCCAGGTATTTGTGCTCGTAGACACGAATACTGCTCGCTACTGCTTGCCGCTACTGGAAAGACAGCTGCCGACGGGTTTACCCCTATTGAAATTTCGGCGGGAGAAGAATATAAAACGCTAGCTACCTGCGAAACCGTGTGGGAAGTACTCACGGAGGCCCGTGCCGACCGCCACGCCCTGCTCGTAAACGTCGGGGGCGGAGTCCTGACGGACCTTGGCGGTTTTTGCGCGGCTTTGTACAAGCGCGGTATTTCGTTTGTGCAAGTGCCTACCACCTTATTGGCCCAGGTAGATGCCAGCGTGGGCGGAAAAACCGGCGTTGATTTCTTAGGCTTCAAAAATCAGCTGGGAGTTTTTCAGGAGCCGATGGCCGTGTGCATTGAGCCGCGCTTTTTGCAAACCCTGGATCCTCGCCAGTTGAAGGCTGGTTATGCCGAAATAGTAAAGCACTGGCTGATTGCCGATGCCGCCGCGTTTGCTCGTAACCGCCGGATTGGTATTCTAGTGGACGACTGGACTCCGCTTATTCAGGAATCCGTAGCCCTTAAGCAGCGTATTGTGGCCCAGGATCCACTGGAAAGCGGCCTGCGCAAGCTGCTCAACTTCGGGCACACCGTTGGGCACGCCCTGGAAAGCTACTTGCTCACGCAGCCCGGTCGTGAGATTTTGCACGGTGAAGCCGTCGCAGCAGGCATGATCTGCGAGGCGTGGTTAAGCCACCACAGGGGCCTCCTCAGCGACCTGGAGCTGGATCAAATCGAAACCTTCCTGTTCTCAATTTATGATAAGGTGCAATTCGTGACTCTGGAAACGGAGGCTATTGCGGATTTTGCGAGGCAAGACAAAAAGAATGCAGGCTCGACCATCAACTGTACTTTGCTAGAAGGCATCGGTCAGGGAGTGTACAACCAGCCCGTCACAGTAGCGGAAATTGCGGAATCCTTGCGGTACTATCACCGCTTGTAAGAAAAGTAAGGCGAAGCTCCAGCTTCGTGAAGGCTGCTTATAGGCAGCTGACAGCACGTGTTATATCAAGGGCGAAGCTGGAGCTTTGCTCTACAAGCCTTCCGCATCATCAACTCCTCCATTGCACTTTCCTGGCCCGGCCACCCGCTGCGGGGCACAGCCCAGGTTCCGGCCTCTAAAAGCGAAAGCAACCGCGCCCTGATTATTCAAGCTCTAGCTGGGGGCGGTACCTTGTCTAACCTGTCCGATGCCAATGATACCCAACTGATGCAGCGGCTGTTACGGGAGCCCGCCGCCTCAGTAGTCGATGCTGAGGATGCGGGAACCGTAATGCGCTTTCTGACGGCTTACCTGGCCATGACCGGCCGGCAGGCTACGCTAACTGGTACCGCCCGCATGCAAGAGCGGCCTATTCAGGTACTGGTAGAGGCGCTGCGCCAGCTAGGAGCCCGTATCGAGTATACCGGCCAGGAAGGCTACCCCCCCTTGCGCTTGCTCGGTCGCACGCCCGAATCGGCCACGGAAGACTCAGATTTCACTGAACTCACCGTGCGCGGCGACATCAGCAGTCAATACATTTCCGCCCTGCTAATGATTGGGCCCATGCTGCCCCATGGCCTCCGGATCTGGCTGACGGGCAAAGTAGGCTCCCGCCCTTACATCCGCATGACCCAGGCCCTGATGCAGCACTTCGGGGCGCAGTGCCGCGACTTGGGAGAGGTGCTGGAAGTACGCCCGCAGGCCTATCAGCCCACCGACTACACGGTAGAAGGCGACTGGTCGGCGGCTAGCTACTGGTACGCCATGGTGGCGCTGGGGCCAGCTGGTTCTCACCTAACGCTGCCCACTCTGCGCCGCTACTCCTGGCAAGGCGACCAAGCCATTGTTGGTATCATGGAAAAATTGGGAGTGCGCACGGAGTTTCTGGCCGATGAAGCCGTGCGACTAACCCAAACAAACTCCGTAAGCCGCTTTGCTCAGGATTTTACCGACTGCCCGGACCTGGCCCAAACCGTAGCGGTAGTAGCGGCGGCGCTAGGGGTAGAGGTAGAAATGACCGGATTAGAAAGCCTGCGCATCAAGGAAACCGACCGGATTGCGGCCTTGCAAATCGAGTTGGCCAAGTTTGGGGGCTACCTCACCGATGAAGGAAGTGGCCGTTTCCGCGTGGGAGCCCCGGATTTTCAGGTAGCAGGCCAACAAGTAGCAACTTACCACGACCATCGAATGGCCATGGCCTTTGCGCCCCTGGCCCTGCGCGGTGCCCTAACCGTGGAAGCTCCGCAGGTGGTGCGCAAGTCCTACCCGCAGTTTTGGAAAGAGCTGGAAAAAGTGGGGTTCGTAACTGACCCCACGCCCGCCCCGGTTTACTAATAACCCGTCAAGTAGAGGCAGACCAGAGGATATAAAATGGGAAAGGCCCGCCGTGTAAACGGCGGACCTTTCTGTTGCTAGGAGGTGACAAGCTGCTGCAGATAAGCAGCTGAATGCAGCAAGCGGCTGCCGTACCAGCTGAACAGTTCCCCGTCAACGATGCGTATTTCCGCTTCCGGGCAAAGCGCCTGAAACTCGGCTAGGTGCTTAGCACTGAAGGGGTAGGGTTCCGATGAAAGCAGAATCTGGCGGGGTGCGGCTTGCAGCAGGTGTTGGGCGGTAATTTCAGGGTAGCGGCTCAAGTGGCCGAATACGTTTCGGTAGCCTGCCCGCGCCAGCAACTCGTCGATGAATGTTCCGGCGGCTGCTACCATGTAGGGCTTGCGCCAGATGAAGTACGCCGCCGGAATAGGCACCGCTGCTGCCAAAGCGGCAAAGGAACCCGCAATTGCCGCGGCCATCGGCTCGGCCTGGTGCTGCTGGCCCGTGAGCAGCCCTACCCGCCGAATCATCTCCAGGGCATCCGCTAGGGTAGTAATATCACTCATCCAGACCGGATACTGCCTCGCCAGTTCCTCAATACCCTCCTGATAATTCTCCTCTTTGTTGCCAATTATTAAATCGGGGCGGCAAGTGGAAATTTTGGCAAAGTCGAAATTCTTGGTGCCCCCAATAACTGCGGCCTGCTGCCGAGCCTCGGCGGGGTGAATGCAGAATTTGGTGACGCCCACTACCCGATGGCCCAGGCCCAAGTCGTAAAGCAATTCGGTCTGGGAAGGCACCAACGACACAATTCGTTGGGGCGGAAAGGGCACAACCACCCGACGGCCCATCTGGTCCGTGACAGTCAGCGGAAGGCTAAGCTCAGCCGGAGGTAGCATAAGATAAACTAATACGCTGTGCAAAACGCCTGCTCCCGGCCAGCTCCATCGTTTCTACGATGAAGTGTTGACCGGGAGCAGACCTGGGGAGTAAAATGAGAAAACAGGCTTCCGGCTAGCTAAAATATCTGAAGTCGTGGCCGTCTTCGATGCGCAGCAGGGTTTCGTAAATCAGCCTTGTTACGTTCTCTACGTCATCTTTATGCACTGTTTCTACCGTGGTGTGCATGTAGCGCAGTGGCAAGGAAATCAGGGCTGAGGCTACCCCGCGTTGGAGTACGCAAAGGCATCGGTGTCGGTGCCGGTAGCCCGGGTTGCGGCTGCCCGCTGGAAGGGAATCTCCGCCCTCAGCGCCGTTTCAATAATAAGGTCGCGCAAATTGTTTTGCACGGCCGGCCCGTAGGTAACCACCGGGCCCTTGCCGCAGTGCAGGTCGCCGGAAGTCTTTTTCTCGTACATCGGCGCCTGCGTGTCGTGAATAACGTCGGTCACGATGGCTACATCGGGCTTAATCCGGTGGGCAATCATTTCTGCTCCGCGCAGGCCAATTTCTTCTTGCACCGCATTTACAACGTAGAGGCCAAAGGGAAGCTTCTTGTCGTTTTCCTTCAGCATCCGGGCTACTTCGGCAATCATGAAACCCCCACGCGGTTGTCCAGCGCCCGACCCACATAGAACCGGTCATTGAGCACAGAAAACTCATCCTCGAAGGTCACTACGGAACCCACGTGAATGCCCATTTCCTCTACCTCCTCCCGGCTGGCAGCACCGCAGTCCAGGAATACGGTTTCGATGGATGGGGCCTTGTCTTGCTCAACCTTGCGCACGTGAATAGCTGGCCAGCCGAAAACAGCCTTCACCAGGCCGTTTTTGGTGTGAATGTTCACCCGCTTGCTTGGGGCTACCAATGGGTCAGAGCCACCGTTTTTGCGTAAGTAAATGAAGCCTTCCTTTGTTATGTAGTTAACGAAGTAGCTGATTTCATCGGCGTGCGCTTCAATAACTACTTTATAGCTGGCCTCCGGATTTACTACTCCCACTACCGTTCCGTACGTGTCTACGAAGTACTCGTCGATGTAGGGCCGGATGTAGTCGAGCCATAGCTTCTGGCCTTCTTTCTCGAAGCCAGTGGGGGAGGGGTTGTTCAGGTATTTCTGGAGGAAGTCGAAGCTTTCTTGACGCATACGGATTGTCATTTCAGGCGCAGCAAAACGGGTGAAGTTTTAGCTGCAAATGAGGTTTTACACGATGACAGGGCAGCAGAATAAGGGCGGTCAGCCCTGCCAGGGTATTAGAGTGGGATGTTCCCGTGCTTCTTACGCGGTAGGGTATCTACTTTGTTTTCGAGCATTTTAAACGCCCGGATGAGCTTCTGGCGCGTTTGCGAGGGCAAAATGACTTCATCCACGAAGCCGCGGTGGGCAGCGCGGTAAGGAGTAGCAAACTTCTGCTGGTACTCATCCACCTTTTCCTGGAGCTTGGCCTCCGGGTTTTCGGCCTGAGCAATTTCGCGCTTGAAGATGATTTCGGCCGCCCCTTTGGCACCCATCACCGCAATTTCCGCGGTGGGCCAGGCGTAGTTCATATCAGCCCCAATATGTTTGGAGTTCATCACGTCATAGGCTCCGCCGTAGGCCTTGCGGGTAATAACGGTAATGCGCGGCACGGTGGCTTCGCAGAAGGCGTACAGCAGTTTAGCACCATTGGTGATAATGCCGCGCCACTCCTGGTCGGTGCCGGGCAGGAAACCGGGTACATCCTCCAGTACCAGCAATGGAATGTTAAACGAGTCGCAGAACCGCACGAAGCGCGCCGCTTTCGTGGAGGCATTAATATCAAGCACGCCGGCTAGCACGGCCGGCTGGTTGCCCACAATGCCAATGCTACGCCCACCCAAACGGGCAAAGCCTACCACAATATTCTCGGCAAAATTCTGATGCACTTCCATAAAGGAGCCAGCATCAATAATCCCTTCCACCACTTCCCGTATATCGTAGGGCTGATTAGGGTTTTCGGGGATGATAGTATCCAGCACCGGCCGCGACTCGTCCAGGCCAGCTTCGTAGGGCAGGGCAGGGGCCGTCTCCTCGCAGTTCTGCGGCATGTAACTCAGCAGGGCTTTCAACTGATTAATGCAGGCCACCTCGTTCGGAGCCGTGAAGTGCGTAACGCCACTCTTAGTAGAGTGGGTGCTGGCCCCGCCTAGCTCTTCACTAGTAACGTTTTCGTGCGTTACCGTCTTCACTACGTTCGGCCCGGTCACGAACATGTAGCTCGTGTCTTCCACCATCAGAATGAAGTCGGTAATGGCTGGCGAGTAAACTGCGCCACCTGCGCAGGGCCCCATAATGGCCGAAAGCTGCGGTACTACCCCGAAGCCAAGGTGTTCTTGTAGAAGATGTCGGCGTAGCCCCCGAGGCTAACCACTCCTTCCTGGATACGGGCCCCACCCGAGTCGTTCAGCCCAACTACCGGCGCGCCGTTCTTCATAGCCAAATCCATAATCTTCACAATTTTCTCGGCGTGGGTCTCGCTCAACGAGCCACCGAAAACCGTGAAATCCTGGGAAAAAACGTACACCAGTCGGCCGTTTACGGTACCGTAGCCCGTCACTACCCCGTCGCCGAGGTAGTACTCTTTGTCCAGCCCAAAGTCCTTGGAGCGGTGCATAACGAATTTGCCAATCTCCTCAAACGAGCCTTCATCCAGCAGCAGGTCTATCCGCTCACGGGCCGTAAGCTTGCCTTTTTTGTGCTGGGCGTCAATGCGAGCCTGGCCCCACCGAGCAGGGCCTCTTGGTTTTTGCGGTCGAGGATTTCGAGTTTGCTCAATTGGGCTTCCGTGCGGGATTCAGACATTGGGTGGGCTTGAGAGAGGTCAGATATGCAACTACAGGTAAGAAGTCAAAGGTACACACCGGTCAAGAAAAGCCACACCCGAATTCTGAGGGGCTTTGAGCTTATGGCACTATGTTCACTATAGCCCGCACAACTCCAACTGCTCAACTTGTAGGCGGCAGCGAAGCGGGTAAGGTATTGGTGTGGTGAGTTGGCAGTCACGATAGAACTAATTACATCTTACTACAATTTATTTTGATGTAGTTTTAATCCTAAGTTTCTGTTCTCGCGCGGATAAATATGTCAGTATACGACTGTTTGTCTACTACTACCAGTGCACACACCAAGTCATGATCAGAGTAACCAAGACGTTTTTACCGCCCCTTGAAGAGTATCACGACCGGTTGCGTAACGTGTGGGAGAACGGCTGGATAACTAATGAAGGCCCTTTGGTAGTGGAGTTGGAAGAAGCGTTGCGGCGTTATTTAGGCGTGCGACATGTATTGTTGGTAAGCAACGGTACCCTAGCGCTGCAACTAGCGGTGCGCGCCCTGGACGTGCAAGGAGAAGTAATTACAACTCCATTTTCCTACGTAGCTACCACCAGTAGCCTAGTTTGGGAGCACTGCCAACCTGTGTTCGTGGATATTGATCCGCAGACATTCTGCCTGGACCCCGGCTTAGTGGAAGCTGCCATTACACCTGCTACTCGAGCTATTGTGGCTACCCATGTATTTGGCACGCCCTGCGGCATTGAGGAAATTGAGCAGATAGCTCGCCGTTATAATCTGCGCGTCATTTACGACGCCGCCCATTCGTTTGGGGTGCGTTACCAGGGTAGCTCAGTTTTACAGTACGGCGACGTTTCTACCCTGAGTTTTCATGCTACTAAGCTCTTTCACACTGGAGAGGGTGGGGCTGTTGTCACGAATGATGATGAGTTAGCCCGTCGGCTGGCCTATATGCGCAACTTTGGCCACCAAGACGCACATTCTTTTGCGGGCTTAGGTATCAACGCTAAAAATTCCGAAATCCACGCAGCACTAGGCTTGTGCGTACTGTCTCACTTACCTCAGCTGATAAATCGGCGCCATCGTCTGGTAGCGCTTTATGACCAACTGTTGGCACCTGCTGGGTTGCAACGTCCCCAGTTGCCTGCTGGTACAGAAATGGTGTACTCTTATTACCCAATTCTTTTCCAGTCCGAGACCCAACTACTCCGCGTTACGCAAGCATTAAACAGCGCTGAAATTTTTCCGCGCCGCTATTTTTATCCTTCCCTAACCACGCTGCCTTACGTACTTCCTGCTTATTGCCCTGTCGCATCTGATGTAGCGAGCCGAGTTTTATGCCTGCCTCTCTACCATGATCTGGCAGAAACTGACGTGGCACGGATTGTCAAGATTGTTCTGTCAAGTTTAGTCTAGACATCATGACGCGCGTGGCCATAATGCAGCCGTATTTGTTTCCTTACCTGGGCTATTTTCAACTGCTGCAGGCAGCTGATAAGTTTGTGCTGCTCGACGACGTACAATTTATTAAGCGCGGCTGGATTAACCGCAACCGTATTCTGGTCGGCGGCCAAGAGCACTTATTTACAGTGCCGCTGGAAGGGGCTTCACAGAATAAGTTGATTAATCAGTTACATGTATCCCCTGACCAACGCGCTCGGCATAAGCTCTTGCAAACTATTACACAGGCTTACAGCAGGGCACCCTTCTTTGCTTCTTGTTTTCCATTACTAGAACAAGTGCTGCTTCTCCCATGCCTAACTATTACCGATATGGTGCGCGCAAGTCTGCTGGCAGTAAGTCAATATGTGGGGTGGGACACCCAACTCTACCTTAGCTCGGCGCTATCAAAGCCGTCGGACCTAACGGGCGCCGACCGAATACTCGCCATCTGTCAAGCATTGCAAGCCGACCAGTACGTGAATATGGAAGGGGGTAGTCATTTGTACGATGTACTCCGTTTTGCTCAACAAGGGGTGGAACTGCAGTTCCTGCGGGCACAATTACCACCCTACCCGCAAGCAGCTGCGACCTTTATTCCTGGGTTGTCCATCATTGATGTGCTGATGTATAATTCTCCCGCTTGGATACGGGAAAGTGCCCGGCAAGCAAAGGTGTACGTAGCATAACAACATTACTTTTTCTCACACCTTATGCAGCCAACCTCTTCCTCCTCGCCTCATCATACCATTGTCGCTCAATGCGAAAGTTATTTGCAAGCTCATGGAGATAACCACTTAGGTGTAGGATGGCCTAACCAAGCCGATGCCCAAACCCGCTATGGGGTAATGTTAGACGTTCTGCGTACTACTGGCTTGCAACCAGTACGTATACTGGATTTTGGCTGTGGTCCCGCGCATTTCTATCAGTATTTGCATGACCAAGGGGTAGCAAACCGGGTGAGCTATACTGGACTGGATATATCAGAAAACTACCTGCAACTGGCTCGTAGTAAATACCCCAATGTTCCTTTCTTGGCTTTAGATGTCCTACATGAGCCGGAAGCATTACCCGAATTCGATTACATCATTCTGAATGGAGTGCTGACCCAGAAATGCACGGTAAGCTTCGACGAAATGTGGGTGTATGCGCAGCAATTATTGACAACTGTATTTGCGAAAGCACAGGTAGGGGTAGCTTTCAACGTGATGACTAAGCACGTGGATTGGGAACGAGACGACCTATTTCATGTGCCGCTTGATCTATTGCTGACTTTTCTGAAAAGTCACCTGAGCCGACACGTGGTGATTCGCCATGATTATGGCTTGTATGAATACACTGCCTACGTATATCGAGAGCCTCAGCGCTGATTCTTAAGTATGAGTACACACGGTGTTCCAGCAGTATCGTCTCATTCAGAGCAGTTGCCCCTCGTAAGCGTCTGGCTTATCACGTACAATCACGAGTCCTACATTGCCCAGGCTATTGAGAGTGTGCTTATGCAAGAAACCAGCTTCACGGTCGAACTGGTTATCGGCGAAGACTTCTCATCGGATCGTACACGCGAAATCGTACAAGCCTACAAAGACAAGTATCCCGACCGAATTCGGCTTTTTCTCTCACCCCGAAACCTAGGCATGGTACCCGTGTTGAAGCCAACATTTGCCATGTGCCGCGGTAAGTACGTGGCTATGCTCGATGGGGACGATTACTGGACAGACCCACGCAAATTGCAAAAGCAGGTTGAATTAATGGAAGCTGATGTCACTTGCAACGTCAGCTTCCACAATGTGCAGGTCTACGACGAGAGAACCGAACAATATACCCAGCCTCCTAATCCTGCTTGGGCTAGTCTATCTCACAATCTGGACTTGCATGAGTTTATCAGCCTCGGAAATCCAATATATACAGTGTCAGCAATATTTCGTCGACCAATCGAGGAGTTGCCAGCATATTACTATGAGTTACCCTACCCTGATCTAGCTATTTATTATTTGGTGTTAGCAACAGGCGGCAAGGCTTGTTACCTTCCTGAAGTGATGGGGGTATATCGCCTGCATGCAAAAGGGGCCTTCACCAGCACTAGCTGGGCAGAAAGAAGACAACACGCTTTGCTCTTTCTAGATGTTGTACAACAACATTTACCAGTTCGCTACCATCAGCAATTGGCCATCGAGCGGCAAATTGTTCTCTATGATTTGCTACTGGTAAAGTTAAGGTATGGTAACGCCAAGGCAGCTTTGCATTATTTCCGATCAATAGATTGGACTTATGTTCCACCACATATATCAACATTCAGTCGGAAGCATCGCTACACAGCCACACTATTGCGGAGGCTAGGAAAGCTGACGGCCAATTGATTACAAGAAACAAGATGCTAACTATCTACCTCAAAAGCTACTGTATAATACGGACAATATGGAAAACTAAAACGGCCGATTCCCAAATGGGAACCGGCCGTTTTCATTTATCAAAGACAATTACTCGCCTTTCTTCTTCGAGTCTTTCGGCTCATCGTCGTTTGGCTCGGGAGTTTCCTCTGGCCGCTCGTCGCTGGCGAGGTTAGGCGTTTCACCGCTCTTGCTCACAGCAAAGGTTAGTTCCTCGGCACCGGCTGCGTAGTCGGCCGTAATGACGTCGCCTTGCGCAATTTCGGCTTTTAGGATTTCCTCGGCAATCGGGTCTTCGATATACTTCTGGATAGCCCGGTTCAGCGGACGTGCGCCGTACTTGGGGTCGTAGCCCTTTTCAGCCACGAAGTCTTTGGCGGCATCGGTCAGCTCTACGCGGTAGCCCAACGTCTGGATACGGCTCAACAGCTTGTGCAGGCTGATGTCGATGATCCGGTGAATATCGGCCTTCTCTAAGGAGTTGAAGACAATCACGTCGTCCAAACGGTTGAGGAACTCCGGTGAGAAGGTTTTCCGCAGGGCATTGGTGATGGTGCCCTTGGTCAGCTCATCCATATTCTCCTGACGGGCCTTCGTGCCGAAGCCGATGCCAGCGCCGAAGTCCTGCAGGTCACGTGCCCCGATGTTTGAGGTCATGATGATGATTGTATTCCGGAAGTCCACCTTACGGCCCAGGCCGTCGGTCAGAATACCGTCGTCCAGCACCTGCAGCAGCAGGTTGTATACGTCAGGGTGGGCCTTCTCGATTTCGTCGAGC
The DNA here is from genome assembly GCF_022919335.1 of Hymenobacter sp. 5516J-16. Lineage (NCBI taxonomy): Bacteria > Pseudomonadati > Bacteroidota > Cytophagia > Cytophagales > Hymenobacteraceae > Hymenobacter > Hymenobacter sp. 5516J-16. Next base: position 3,423,145 of record NZ_CP095058.1, read on the forward strand.
AGGATGACAGAATACGGCTTGCGGCGGATTTTCTCTGTCAGCTGTCCACCTTCTTCGTAGCCCACGTAGCCGGGAGGCGCGCCCACTAGGCGCGAGATGCTGAACTTCTCCATGTACTCCGACATGTCAATCCGCACCAGCGAATCTTCCTTATCGAACAGGTAGGTAGCCAATACTTTGGCCAGCTCCGTCTTACCTACGCCGGTTGGGCCCAGGAATACGAACGAACCGATCGGCTTTTTGGGGTCTTTCAGGCCCACACGGGTACGCTGGATGGCTTTCACCAACTGCTTGATGGCCTTATCCTGGCCAATCACCTTACCCTGTAGCTCCTCGCCCATATTGAGCAGCTTGTGACTCTCCTTTTGAGCAACGCGGGAAACGGGAATACCGGTCATCATGGCAATAACCTCGGCCACGTTCTCCTCTTTCACCGTGTAGCGCTTCTTCTTGGTCTCCTCTTCCCAGTCTTTCTTAGCCTGGTCGAGCTGATCAATGAGCTTCTTCTCAGTGTCGCGGAGTTTGGCGGCTTCCTCGTATTTCTGCGACTTCACCACGCGGTTCTTCTCCACCTTGATGTTCTCAATCTGCTCCTCGAGCTTGAGAATATCTTCGGGTACCACGATGTTGTTAATGTGCACGCGGGCGCCGGCCTCGTCAAGAATGTCGATGGCCTTGTCTGGCAGGAAACGGTCCGACATATAGCGGTCCGACAGCTTCACGCAGGCCTCAATGGCCTTATCGGTGTACAGAACGTGGTGGTGGTCCTGGTACTTGTCCTTAATGTTGTTCAGGATTTCGATGGTTTCCTCGGGGGTAGTGGGATCTACCATTACCATTTGGAAACGACGAGCCAGAGCACCGTCCTTCTCAATGTACTGACGGTACTCATCAAGCGTGGTAGCGCCAATGCATTGAATTTCGCCACGAGCCAGGGCTGGCTTGAACATGTTGGAAGCGTCCAGCGAGCCGGAAGCACCGCCAGCACCTACAATCGTGTGTAGCTCATCAATGAACAGGATAACATCGGGCGACTTTTCCAGCTCGTTCATCACAGCCTTCATCCGCTCCTCAAACTGGCCACGGTACTTAGTACCAGCTACCAATGAAGCAAGGTCAAGCGTAACTACGCGCTTGCCGAACAGCACCCGCGACACCTTCTTCTGGATGATGCGCAGAGCAAGGCCTTCGGCAATAGCCGTTTTACCAACGCCGGGCTCACCAATCAGAATAGGGTTGTTCTTCTTGCGGCGCGACAAGATCTGAGCAACACGCTCAATCTCTTTTTCGCGGCCCACAATGGGGTCGAGCTTGTCTTCCTCGGCGAGCTTGGTCAGGTCGCGGCCGAAGTTGTCGAGCACAGGCGTGCGCGACTTCTCGTTGCCTTTCTTGGGTGCCGCACCGGCCCCGGCGCCACCACGGCCCTGGCCGCCGCTTCCGAAGAGGCGGTCGTTATCGTCGTCGTCGGCCTCGGGCCGTTGGTGGGGTTGTTCGCCGTGTTACCGTGGTAGTCCAGCGAATCGCGCACAGATTCGTAGTTCACGTTGAATTTGCTCAAAATTTGGGACGAAATATTATCCTCATCGCGCAGAATCGACAGCAGTAAATGCTCAGTGCCGATAATTTCGCTCTTGAAGATTTTGGCCTCGAGGTAGGTGATCTTGAGAACCTTCTCGGTCTGTTTGGTGAGCGGGATGGAGCCAGTGATGCTCGTGCCCTGCGTGGCCGTGTTGCGGGTGGCTTGCTCCAGGGCGTACTTCAGCTCGTCCACCGATACACCCAATTTCTTGAGCAGACCAATGGCCGTGCCTTCCCCTTCGCGAATCATGCCCAGCAATAAGTGTTCGGTACCGATATAATCGTGCCCGAGCCGGATGGCCTCTTCCCGGCTCAGGGAGATGACCTCCTTGACTCGATTTGAGAATTTAGCTTCCATGCAGATAAGGTAGTGAAGAAAAACGGAACCCCGCCAGGGTAAAAGAAGCCACTAAAACGGGTTTGGCCGATGTAACCTGAAAACAGATTGTGTCGGGCGAAGGTTCGGAGGCGGCAATAGCACTACGCAAGAAAACTGCCGGCGGCCGGGCCCTGCATAAATAGCAGGTCTAAGATGCTGAGTCCCGGTACAAAATCTTTACCAAAGGACTGTGGGTAGGGATGAACCGACTTCCTGTCAGGTCCGGACGAGGCGGAGTCTTTTGGTGTCAGCCAATCGCGCCGGTCACGCACAAAATCGGGGGCTAAGGGTGAGTCGAAAGCAGAAAGGAGGGGAGGGGAGTACTCTGCCGTCAGGTGAACGGGTAGCCGCAGCCGTAGGCAGCGCAGGTAGAACCTAATCAGCAGCAAGTTGAGGTCGAACAGAAGCTGAGGTTTCTGTACGTAGATGTCGTGCAGATAGTCGGCATAATATTCAAAATACGGTGTACCACCATACGCGGTTTGCAGGGTGCGCCAATGCCGATGCACCCAGTTTTGGCGGTAATCTATTTCAATTGCCGAAGTCAGGACCTTTTCGCTGCGGTTGCCATCCACTACGGGTACCGTGAGGGGCTGCACTCCCTGGGCCGTCAGGAGTAGGCAACGGTTACGGTAAGTTTGCTTGCGGTAATTATCGTGAGCTTCCAGCCATAAGGCGTCGGCCCCGAGCAATTCGGCAAAAAAAGCGGCGGGTGGGTTGTACTGCGACTCAAATAGAACGGAAAGCATGCAAAAGGGAAACGCGAAACAGTAAGCTGGGAAAGTAAAGGGTGAGCTGCGAAACAGAAAAGTAGATACCTAAACAGAGTTGGAAGTTGCAGCAAACTCAGGTCAGATAGGCTGCTTTCCAAATATGGACCTGCCAATGACAAAACTGGGATGAGGCAATTGAAACGCTGCTTTAAGCTGGCGCGTTTGCCCGTACATATTTCCCCATGTAAGCGTTTGGGGAATACATTCAGCCTGTTACTCTGACACTATGTCGTTTTTATTTCGTGCCCTGCTGCTTTTGGGAGTTCTGGGGGTAAGTATGGGGTCGGCCACCGCCCAGCATCAGGTGCGCTTGGATGTGGCTTCCTTTCGCAACGATGACATAGCCGTGAAGGGAGGCGTAGTGGAAATCTACGTAACGGTTTCCGGCAAAAACCTTACGTACCAGCGGCGCGGGCCCAAACTATTTCAGGCCGCAGCCAACGTTACCCTGGAGGCAGTGCGCAACGACGGCACGGCCGTCTACCAAGAAACAGTAACGCTCAAGCCGCCAGTGCTGCGCGATACTACGGCTGCCATCAAAAATCCGCTGAGCTTTCAGAAGCGCATCAGCTTGCCAGAGGGCCGCTACACCTTGCGGGCCCACATGCGCGACCAGTACCGTGCCGCTAACGTGGATATAGTGGAAGTGCCTGTGATAGTGGAATTTGGGGTAGGAAAGCCCCTGCTAAGTAGCGTGGTGTTGCTGAGTCGGCCCGCGAGCCGCTCAGCAGTAGAGGCCAATAATTTTATTCGTAATGGACTGAGCTTAACCCGGGCAGCCGGCGGACTGTATGCGCGCGGCATGGATAAGCTGTATTTTTACGCCGAGCTGTACAACGCTCCGGCCGGGCAGGCCCTGAACGTGCGCTACCGGCTTCGGGCACTGAAAGGCTCGAAGGACGTGACTACCGGGCAGGCCTCCGCTACGGCTGCGCAGGGCAAGCCCACGGTAGTAACTGGGGAGCTAGACCTGAGCAAGGTGCCCGCTGGCGACTATAGTTTGAGCGTAGAAATCCGTAATTCCAAAAACCAAGTGCTTAGTACCCAAACAACCTCCCTGCGCCGTAACCCGGCCGATTATGCGCCCGCCGGGGCAGTAATGCCCCGATGAAAAAAACACCTATTATCAAGCCTTACCCGTGGTATTACCGCCCGCTGGAGTGGCTGTTGCTGGGCCTCTCTAGCCTACCCCTATCGGTATTGTATGGGATTTCCTCTGGCCTGTACCTGCTGATGGCCTACGTTGTGCGCTACCGGCAGCGGGTGGTGCTGGAAAATTTGCGCAACTCGTTTCCGGAAAAGTCAGACGCTGAAATCGCGCAGTTGGCCCGGCAATTCTACCGGCACTTCTCCGAGGTAATGGTAGAAATATTAAAGCTAGCCACCATGCCCGCCGCCGAGCTAAAACAGCGGGTTCTGTTTCGTAACGTGGAGGTAATGGAGCGGCACTTCGCCCAAGGGCGCACGGTGCTTGGGCTTTCTTCGCACGCGGGCAACTGGGAATGGGTTCTTACGTCGGGGGCTACTTGGCTATCGGCCCATACGGATGGCGTGTATAAGCCCCTGAGCAACCCGTTCTTCGAGAGCTTTTTGTACCACCTGCGCACCCGCACCGGCTCCGGGCTGATTCCGATGCGGGATACCCTACGCGACATGGTGCAGCGCAAGGGCGAAGTTCGGGTAGTGAGCATGCTTTCTGACCAGGCCGCTGGCCCCGAGGACCGGCCGTACTGGACGACTTTCATGAACCAGGAGTCTGGGTTTTACACCAGCGCTGAGCGACTGGCCTCTCGCTTTCACTGCCCGGTAGTGTACGTAAGCATTCAGCGACTACGGCGCGGCTACTACGAAATCATCCTTACGGAGCTGTACGATGGAGACGCCCCGCTCCCGGCCGGCAGCTTCCCAATTACCGATGCCTTTGTGCAGCAGCTAGAGCGGGATATTCGTCTTTTTCCCGCGGACTACCTCTGGACTCACCGCCGGTGGAAGCACAAGAGGCCAGCACTGGAAAGCAAAGCGTAGTATACGTGTATGAAAAAGGCGCGGGCGCATCCGGTGAGTAGGATGCGCCCGCGCCTTGTCTGTTGCCTAGGGGATGGTTACAAGTACTGCTCAATATCTCCCACACCCTGCCGGACGATGTCGAAATCTTCATTAGTACAGTCGACGACGGTACTGGCAATGTTGTTGCCAAAGCCGCCATCAATCACTAAGTCTACCAGCGGCCGGTACTTCTCGAAGATGAGGTCAGGGTCGGTGCTGTACTCCAGAATCTCATCCTCATCGTGAATAGACGTCGAAACGATGGGGTTACCCAGTTCGCGCACCAATCCAGTGCAGATGTTATTGTCGGGCACCCGAATACCCACGGTTTTGCGCTTCACACCGCCGTAGCGAGGGGCCTTGTTGCTGGCTTCAAAGATGAAGGTGAAAGGACCAGGTAGCGCTTTTTTCAGCACCTTGTACACGGGCGTTGTAATGCCGGTAGCGTAGTCGGTGATGTGAGATAAGTCGGAGCAGATAAAGGAAAGGTTGGCCTTTTCCGGATGCAGGCCCTTGATGCGGCAGAGTTTTTCCACGGCCCGGGCATTATGAATATCACAGCCTAAGCCGTACACCGTATCGGTAGGATAAATAATGACGCCGCCTTTGCGAAGTATTTCCGCAGCTTGCGCCAAGCGGTTTTGGGGCGGATTGTCGGGGTGGATGCGGAGCAAGGTTGCGGACATAGCGGAAGCGTGGGTTGGATGAGCAGTCGGCCCGGGGCCAGTTAGCGGCGGGGCGGTCAAGGTACAAGCAGAAGCAGGAACCTGCTACTCTTTTCGATAAAAACACCCGTGGGGTTGCCCTCCGGCTGTTAATGGCTACCATGCCCCAACAAAAAAGCCCCGACACCAAAGTGCCGGGGCTTTTTTGTTGGGGCATGGTAGCCTTATTGCTTGGTTACCTTGTGGGTCGTGAACGTGTCGCCGTTCTGCACCAGCAAAATATAGTTGCCAGCCTGCAAAGGCCGTAGGCTAAACGTGCCATCGGCAGCGGCAGTGCCGCGCAACACTACCCGGCCCGTGAGGTCGGATACGGTTACGGCGGCTTTTTCAGCGCGGCCCGCTACCTGAATGGTCACAACCTCTGAAGTGGGGTTTGGGAAAACTGCTACGTTGCCCGCGCCACTTGCCTTGCGGCTGCTGAGGGTAGTGGTGCCCGTGGAAAGGGCGAAATCGTCAATGGCTAACAAGGCATCGGAACCACTCTCATTGGTGTCCTTCCAGCGAATCCACATAGTAGCTCCGGCGGGCCAATTAAGGGTAATGGAACCAGCAATGGCCGTTCGGTTAGCTGCTTCGTTGCCATTGAGGGCAGCATTGGCAGTAATAGCATTGGCAACTTCCGTCACGTTCAGGCCCGTAGCAGCTACCCAGGTGCCGGTGGTGAGGCTAGTTGCATCTAAGCTGTACTCGAAAGCAAGCACTTCATTCTGATCAACAAAGCTACCAGAGCGCCATTGCTCACCCCGTAAAGCCACGTTTACGCGCGTTACGGCAGCGCCAGTACCATTAGTGAATACTGCTCCGAAAGCTGGTACGGTAGAGCCCGACGCTATGCTGCCCATAGCCCGGTCAGTAGCACTGGCTGTTCCTACACTGTACACGCCGCCTGAGTTGGCGCTGCCATCCGTAACAGACAAAGTGGTAAAAACTTCGTTGGCAGTACCAGTACCCGAGAGTCGTACGCCAGCCCAGCCAGCAGGGTAAGCCGTAGTCGTGGCAGCGCCTGTAGGAGCCGTCCCATCAAAATTCTGGGAGTAAATAGCGCCGGCCGTAACGCTAACAGGAGTAGGTCCGGTGGGCGTATTTTGGGCCGAAGCTGAAACGGCGCTGGCACTCAGGGTTAGGCCCAGCAGGCCGCGCATAAAAAATCCGAAAGAGTAGGAGTGTGCCATAGGTGTGAAAGAAGAAAAGGAGAAATGAAGAAACTGTACTTTTGAAGTTCAAAACTACCTCGAATCCGTTGGCTAATCCAGCTTGGCCGCGACGAGCAATGTTACCGTTTTGTTACTACCCTCCCTGCTCATGGCCAACACCCGCATCGATTACAAAGCCAAGGCCACACGCCGCCGCAACCGTTTTGCCTACGTCACCGGCGTTATCGGGTTGCTGCTCATTACGTTCTCGTATTATTTCTACCAAGTCTTTTTCACCCCGAACGTAGAAACCAAAGGGCGGCCCACCTACGTGGTGGTGCGCCGCGGCGAGTCGGCCAAGGCCGTGCTTGACTCCATCGAGGCCACGGGCGTGATTGTGGATAAGCTCAGCCTGCACTTTGTGGCCCGCCTCATGAAGTATGAGCAGCTGGTGAAGCCCGGCCGCTATGAGCTCAAAGACGGCTATACCAACCGCCAGCTTATCAACGACCTGCGCACGGGTAGTAACAAGCTGCCCTTACTTCTGACCTTCCAGAACATTCGGTTGCGTGAAGACCTGGCCCGCAAGCTGAGTACCACCATTGATGCCCAGCCCAGCCAGTTTGACTCGCTGCTTAGCTCGCCTTCTTACACCAAAAGCCTGGGTTTCGACACTACCAGCATCCTGACGATGTTTATTCCGAACACGTACGAGCTGCTCTGGAACACGTCCGCCGACAACCTCATGCGCCGCATGAAGAAGGAGTACGAGAAGTTCTGGACGCCGGAGCGCGACGCCAAGCGTAAACAGCTGGGGCTTAGCCGTGAGCAGGTAAGCATACTGGCTAGCATTGTGGAAGCCGAGCAGCAGCAGCACGCCGATGAGCGACCCCGGGTGGCGGGTGTCTACCTCAACCGCCTCAAGCGGGGCATGAAGCTGCAGGCCGACCCTACGGTCGTGTATGCCAACCACGACTTCACCATTAAACGCGTGCTGAACGTGCACCTGGCCAAGGATTCGCCCTACAACACCTATAAGTACGCGGGCCTGCCTCCTGGTCCCATCAACCTGCCCAGCATTGCCAGCATTGATGCCGTGCTGAACCCGGAAAGCCACGACTACCTGTATTTCTGCGCCAAAGAGGATTTCAGCGGCTACCACGCCTTCGCCCGCAACGAGCAGGAGCACCTTGTAAACGCCCGCCGCTACCAGGCCGCCCTCAGCCGGGCTGGAATTATGAAGTAAGCAGGTAGTGTGCCGTTACTACGGTTCTGCCCTGCTAGCTGCCTGCTACCAACTGATAACCAAACGCTACCCCATGTATCAGTCCGATACCCATATTCGCGTTCGGTACGCCGAAACCGACCAGATGGGCTACGTGTACCACGGTAATTACGCCGCCTATTTTGAGGTGTGCCGCACGGAAGCATTTCGCCAGCTGGGCATCAGCTATAAGGATTTGGAGGCCGATGGGGTAGGGATGCCAGTGGGCGAAATCCGGACCCGCTTCCGCCGTCCCGCCCGCTACGATGACTTGCTAACGGTGCGCCTGTTGCTCAAGCAGCCCGCCGAGGGCTCGCGCATTCTGTTCGAGTACGAAATCTACAATGAGGCCCAGGAGCTTCTCACCGAAGGCCACACCCTGATGGTATTCGTGAGCATGGCTACGGGGCGACCGGTGGCTATTCCGGCTCACATTCAAACCAAGCTGGCCCCGTATTTCACCGACGACGAAACGGCCGGGCCCCTAACCCCACCCAAGGCCCCGGTGAACCCGCCTGCTCCAGCCGCTTTCCTGAAATAGCATAGGAGGGAAGCCGCCCCGCCAAACGTGCGCCCGGAACCACTCCCCACGCCGGCGTAGTTAACCAACTACCCATACTTTTTTCCGCCTTCTACCTATGCGCCTTCCCGTTCGCCGATACCGAATGCCCGATGTGCGCCGGCGAAGAAGCTACCGCCGGTTTATCGTGTTCCTGAAGCAACTCCGGTTTCATGGCGGCCGGGCTTCGGTGTATGATGTGGTCGACCGGCTACTGCAGGAAATCAAGCTCGATGGCATTGCGAAACGGGCCAGCTACATGGCCTTCAACTTCACCATTGCCATCTTTCCCACCATCATTTTCCTCTTTACCCTCATTCCCTACATTCCCGTCCCGAACCTGAACCTGGATATTCTCCAGTTCCTGTCCGATTTAATTCCGCGGGAAATGTACCTGGCCGTGTCTGGTACCATTGAGGATATTGTGAACATTCCGCACGGCGGACTCTTGTCCTTCGGTTTTGCTACCGCGTTGGTCCTCAGTTCCAACGGCATCATGGCCTTGCTCGACGCTTTCGAGAAAAAGTACCCCTCCTTCAAGAAGCGCACTTACGTGCGCAAGCGCGTCATTGCCACCCTGCTGACGGTAGTGTTGTCGTCGGTGCTGCTGTTCTCAGTAGCGGGCATCTTCTTCGGAACCTACATTATTGACGCGCTGGTGTACCACGAAATCGTACCCGAACACTTGACCGACCAACTAATTGCTTTGCTGCGCTACGGTTCTGTGGTGGGGCTTTTCCTGCTTACTACCTGCCTAGTATACTACTATGTACCGCCAGTACACGATAAGTGGCCTTTTCTATCGGCCGGGTCTGTGGTAGCTACCCTGCTCATCTTTCTGGTGTCCTTTCTCTTCATCCTCTACGTGAAGATATTCGACAGCTACAACCACTTCTACGGCTCTATTGGCACGCTGGTAGGGTTTATGGTGTGGCTAGATTTTGTGTGCATGACCCTGATTCTGGGCTTTGAGGTGAACGTGAGCATTGACGCTGTTACGGGTCGGCTGAAGCGCCAACTACCGGTACCTGCTTCTAAGTAAACCCTTACTGGCTGGGACTGAGTGAATAAGAAAATTATCAAAGAAATTTTTCAGCCGTCGTATTGTCCATTAGGTGTTGATGAATACTTTTGCCATCCCAAACCACTCAGTTGGGACCTGTTAGAGAGGTGGCAGAGTGGTCGAATGCGACGGATTCGAAATCCGTTATACCTGCAAGGGTATCGGGGGTTCGAATCCCCCCCTCTCTGCACTGGTTTTTTCAAAGCGTGAAAAAGCCTTTTTTGCTTGCTGTATTCTGCAACGATGCATCCAGCCCAACCCTAGAGGAGTGGCAGAGTGGTCGATTGCGGCGGTCTTGAAAACCGTTGAGGGTTAAACCTCCGGGGGTTCGAATCCCTCCTCCTCTGCAACCGGTGCAGAAACCAGCAAGAAATAAGCAGCCTCTCAGCCGTACGGTTGGGAGGCTGTTTTGCTATGGTTACTACCCACACATAACCGTAAGAGTATCTTCATCTTTAGTACATATTTTCTTGGTTAGTTGCTATACACAAACCCGTGGCGTAGTATTTGTTGAGCTTCCTGCCGTACCTTTATGGTGTCTATGTCTGAACTGCTTTTCGACGTTAACCTGCAGCAACTGCCCGACGATTATCTGACGGGGGACTGGCACGTAGCTGATCGGGTGCTCAACCGCACTAACCCGGCCACTACCCTGGCCCGCGCCGAGCGTTTTCACCTGGAGCCCGGACGGGTAGCTATTCAGGCCCCGGGGCAGCAGGATGTGGGCAACTGGCTGGTGCAGCGAGATACCCTGCTGAACCGTCCGTACCTGGAATTAAACATGGAGCAGGAGCAAACCCGCGCCCTAGTTACGCGTTTGCGCCGCTCCCGCGACGGCACCAGCAGCCAACTGTCCCTGTACTTTCAGTCGGGGATGGAAATGCAGCTAACCCGCCCGTAATTCCCTTATCACCTCTGCTAACTGTATGTTTTCGTATGGCCTTTGCCAATTCTGAAAATCCGAACAGTCCTTCACGCCCCGAAGAAGCCCACCAGCCTGTCGCTACCCCGGCCTCGACCTTGCTACTTGGTATCGCAGATGCTGCGGGTAACGTGGTGTACGTCAGCTCGGAACTGCTGGCTTTCACGGGGTTAACTCTACAGCAGATTGCCACGGAGTGGGCCGCGCAAGTGCACCCAGACGATGTGGCCCGCACGGCCGCTCAGTGGCAGCAGGCCCTGGCTGCTCGGCAGGCGTACCAGATAGAGTTTCGGTTTCGGCGCTTTGATGGCCAGTACCGCTGGGTGCGCAGCATGGGCTACCCCCAGCTCAACGAGCACAACCAGGTGCAGCAGTGGGTTATTAACATGGTGGACGTGGAGCAGTTGCGGCAAAGCCACTCGGAAAGTATAGGCTCCTGGGCCGACTTCAACTCCCTGGCCGAACTGATTCCGCAGCTAGTCTGGACGACGGATGCTACGGGCTTTCACACCTATTTCAACCAGCGCTGGACTGATTTTACGGGGTACACGCTGGCCGACAGCGTAGGCCCGGATATGTGGAATAACCTGCTCCACCCCGACGACCGGGCGCGGGCGCGGCAGGTGTGGGGCCACTCCCTGGCCACTGGCGACTTCTACGAAATTGAATACCGCTTTAAATCCCGGCAGAACGATTACCGCTGGTTTCTGGGCCAAGCGGTGCCGGTGCGTAATGAGGCGGGCGAAATCATCAAGTGGTTTGGGACGTGCACTGACATTCACGACCAGAAGATGCAGGAATTGGCCCTGCGTAAGCGGGAACAGGACTTCATGACCCTAGCCAATGCCATTCCCCAGCTGGCCTGGATGGCCGACGAAACCGGCGCTATTGTTTGGTACAACGACCGATGGTTTCGCTTCACGGGTACAACGCATGAGGAAATGATGGGCTGGGGCTGGCAGAAAGTCATGCATCCTGACCGTGTGGATGAAATAACCAACGGCTGGAAGCAAGCCCTCCTCGACGGGGAAAAGTGGGAAGACACCTTCCCGCTCCGGCGCCACGACGGAGAGTTTCGTTGGTTTTTAAGCCGGGCCCTGCCCGTGCGCGACGAGGAAGGCCGCATCGTGCGCTGGTGCGGCACCAACACCGACGTAACCGAACAAAAGCAGCTGCAGGAACAGCTCGAACGCGCCTACTCCGACCTCGAGGCCAAAGTTATATTCCGCACCCTGGACCTGGAGCGTGAAGTGCAGGAGCTACGCCAGCGCATAGGAGAGTGAAATGGTGAGATAGTGAAATAGTGAGTTGTATAATTGCCTAGTCTAATGGCAATAGCAGCCCCAGCGGGGCGACACCCAATCGTTCAACGAGCGGTGCCGCCCCGCTGGGGCTGAATATTTCTGTACTGGGGTGTCCTACCAATCTGTTGTCCCGCTGGGGCTACCGTCAGAACAGCAAACTCACTATCTCACTATTTCACCACCTCACTCCTCCGCATCTTGGCCTTTTTTCAGCTCGGCGTCCAGGAAATACGCGCCGTGCCGGACTAGGCGGGTAGTGTCGGGTAGCTGTTCTAGAGGGATGATGGCGACGTCGCCGTTTTCAGTGGTTCCAGTCCGAACCTTATAGCGGCGGTAGGCACCAGGGCCGGTTTGGGCGAAGATGTAGCTGAACTCACCGGCCTGAATTACGGCATCTTCGGGGAGGGTGCGCTGGCGGGCGCCGGCCGTCTGGATGTGGGCCGACACGTACTGACCCGGCAGCACATCGTCGCGCTCCGGCTCCAGGTGGGCGTGCACGCTTACCGTGCGAGCGTCGTCGTTGAAGGCCTTGCCCACCAGAAATACCCGGGCTCCCATGTCCTCGTTGGAGCCCCGGCTGGGAATCTTGAACAAGATGCGTTGGCCATTCTTTACCCGCGCAATATCCCGCTCAAACACCTTCAGCTCCAGATGCAAATCGGAACGGTCCACAATTTCCACCAGTACATCCTGCGGATTCACGAACTGCCCCGGATTGATGTTCACGGTCTTGACGTAGCCTTTGATGGGCGAAACCAGCGGCACCGTGGGTGAAATTTCTCCCTTATCCAAGCGACTCATGGAAAGGCCCAGCATTCGGAGCTGCGCGGCTGTGGCACGCAGGGTGGCCTGTTCCGATGCATACTCGCTCTGGGCCTGCTGAAGCTTGCGCTTGGCTCCTACATCCTCGGCATCCAGGATTTGCTGGCGCTGCAGTTCTTTCTGCAGGAAGGTAACCCGGGCCTTGCTTTGCAGGTAGTCTTGCTGCAGCTTCAGGTAGTCGGGATGGCGCAGCACGGCCACCACGCCGCCGCGCGCCACCTGCTGCCCCGGCAGCACCGCCACCGACTGCACGTAGCCGCCCATCACCGCCGACACGGACGCCCGGTTCTGCGGCGGCACATCAATGCTGCCGTTGGCCTGCACGTCGGTAGTCATGTTTTTCCACTCGAAGGCACCGGTTTCCACGCCCGCGGCTTGCACTTGGGCCGGACTTATGCGCACCTCATCGGGACTGACGGCTGTGGCCGGGGCCGCCGCTTCGGGAGCTGTAGCGGCTGCCGGTTGGTCAGAAGTATTCGGGCCGCAGGCCGCCAGCAGGCTGCTTAGTAGCACGTAGGGAATATATTTCATATGGGAGGAAAGCGAAAATAGCATGCTTACTAAAGCCAGAGCGCGCTTTTTTATGGACAGTTATTACGATGCAACGAACGGCGCGAGACGGGTGGCAGGAGCTTACGGAACGTCGGGGCCGGCCAGGTTTTGCAGGCGCAGGGCCAGCTCATTGTACTGCCGGATTTGCTCGAGGTAGGCCGTGCGGATTTGCCTGGCGGGCTCGGTGTTCACCACGTACTCCACGTACTCAATGTCGCCGGCACGGAAGCTCTTTTCGGCAGTTTCCAGAATGAGGCGGGCCTGGGGCAAGGCCGTTTGCTCGTAATAGGTGAGCGAAGCTTGCGCCCGCGTAAGCTGGCGGCGCAGGCCCGCTACCTGCCCGCTGAGCTGGGTAGTGGCATAGCGCAGTTGAGCCTCGGCGGCTTGCTCCCCCAACTGCGCAGCCTGGATGCGCGCCTTCTGAATGCCACCCAGCAGCGGCACCGCAATGCCCGCCTGAGCCACGTGAAAGCCTCGTTCCTTATTGATGGTCTGGTTGAAGTAGCCCACGCGCACGTCGGGTAGGCGGCGCAGCTGCTCTACCCGCGTCTGGCGCTTGCTCACGTCAATTTCCTGCTCCAGCAGCGCTAGGGTAGGGTTGGAGGCGGCCGTGAGCCCGGCGGTATCGGCGGGGCTAAGTACTACCGCGGGCGTCACTGTCGTATCGATGGTGGCGGGGCGACCCAGGTTCAGGAGTACGCCTAGCTGCTGCTGTTGCACCTCCTGATCCGTAAGGATGAGGGCCAGCTGATTCTGCACCTCCCGCATCCGAGCCTCGGCCGATACCTGCTCCAGGCGGTTGGTTTCGCCGGTTTGGTAGCGGATGCGGGCCGCCCGGGCCGCGCGGCGGTACAGGCTGTCCTGGCGCCGAAGCAGGGCCGCTCGCCGGTAGTTCAGCAGCAGCTCATAATAAGTGCTGCGAATGGTGTACGTCAGCTCCCGGCGCTGGGCGCGGGCCCGTTGCTCAGCCGTCAGGATTTGGCCTTCCAGCAGGCGGCGCTGGGCGCCGTACACGCCCGGCAGCGCCGACTGCTGCACGATGTTCAGGCTCTGGTCGCGCAAAGGCCCAGAAATCTGCCCCACCTGAAAATCGACTACCGTGCGCGGCAGGTCGTAGCCGGTGCGGGCCAGCACGCGCTGCCGCTCTATTTCCAGGCTGCCCGTTTGTACCAGCAAACTCTGACGCAAGCCGGTTTGCAGGGCCTGCTGCAGGGTAAGCGGCCCATCAGGTGCAACGGGGCCAGTTGGGGTAGGCGGGGGTAAGGTGCGCGGGGTCGTCTGACCAAGGAGCAGGCTAGGTAAGAAAAACAGGAAAATGAGGAGTGAAATTCTCATGGAGCATATGGCTGTAAAGACGCGACACTTCGCGTCTCTATCGTTGCTGAGGGTAGTTTACCTTGTCATTCCGAGCCCAAGCGAGGAATCTGGGTTAGATTCTTAGCTGAACCCAGATTCCTCGCTTGGGCTCGGAATGACAGGTAAGGGCCGTACCGTATCTAGTTGTGCTGCCGCTGAGACGCTAAGGGATGCGTCTCGGCCGGGTGCTGAGGGTAGCCAGCTACAACTCATGGTTTTCGCGGGCATCGGCCAGAGCTTCCGGGGTAGATTCTACGGGGCTAGCCTCACCATCTTGGGTGAAAAATGTGTAGAGCACCGGGAGCAGAACGAGCGTGAGCAGGGTAGCCGAAATCAGCCCCCCGATGACCACCGTGGCCAAGGGCTTCTGCACTTCGGCGCCACCGGAGTTGCTCAGGGCCATGGGCAGAAAACCTAGGGAAGCCACCGCCGCCGTGAGCAGCACTGGTCTAAATCGTTCGGCGGTGGCTTTCAGCACCCGCTCCCGCACCGAGGATATGCCAACCAGGGCCAGCTCGTTGATGCTGGCAACCAGCACGATGCCGTTGAGCACGGCTACCCCAAACAAGGCAATGAACCCAACGCCCGCCGAAATACTGAACGGCATGCCGCGCAGCCACAGGGCCAGAATGCCGCCAATAGCCGCCAGCGGAATTCCGGTGAAAATCAGCAGGGCTTGTTTAACGGAATGGAAGGAGAGGTAGAGCAGCACGAAAATCAGCAGAAGGGCCACTGGCACTGCCACCGCTAGGCGCGACTTGGCCTGCTGCAGGTTCTCGAACTGCCCGCCGTACTTGAGGCTGTAGCCTTCCGGTAGCTTCAGCTTGGCGGTGAGCTGCTGCTGAATATCGGCCACCAGGCTTTCCACGTCGCGGTTGCGCACGTTCACGCCGATGTTGATGCGGCGGCGGGCATCATCGCGCGACACCTGGATGGGGGCGTTGCGGAAGTCCACGGTGGCTACCTCTTCCAGGGGCACTTTCTCGCCGCCAGGCAAATCCACGTAGAGGCCGCGCAAATCCTGGATGCTGCGGCGGTTGGTGCTGTCGAGGCGCACGACCAGGTCGTAGCGCCGCTCGCCCTCGTACACCTGGCCCGCCACGTCGCCGGCAAAGGAGGCGCGCAGCAGGGTGTTCAGGTCCGACACGCGCAGGCCGTACTGGGCCAGCTTCTGGCGGTTATAGGTCACGCGCAGTTGGGGCAGGGCCGCAATCTGCTCCACTTTCAGGTCGCCGACGCCGGCCAGGGGGCGGATAAGGGTGGCGGCTTCGTTGGCTTTGTCGAAAAGCAAGCCCAGGTCGTCGCCATAAATCTTGATGCTGATGTCGGACTTGACGCCGGAAATCAGCTCGTTGAAGCGCATCTGAATGGGCTGTTGAAACTCCAGGCTCACGCCGGGCACGCCGGCCAGGGCCTCGCTCATCTTGCCCGCCAGTTCCTCCGCGAGCCGGCCGAGGTCCACTGGGCCTGGGGCTTGAGCACGACAATCTGGTCGGAATCTTCCAGGCTCATGGGGTCGGTAGGAATTTCGGAGGTGCCAATTTTGCCCACTACCTGCTCTACTTCAAGAAATTGACGGAGCAGAATCTGCTGCACCCGCGTGGTGGTGGCAATGCTCTGGGTGAGGGAGGAGCCGGGCGTGAGGGCCACGTTCACGGCAAAGTCGCCTTCATCGAGCTGGGGGATAAACTCGCCACCCATGCCGGCAAACACTACCCCCGCCAGCACCAGCAAGCCCACGGCGGCCCCCGTTACTAGGCCGCGCAGGCGCAGGGCCCCGAGGATAATGGGCTGGTAGCCGCGGTAGAGAAACTTCATGAGGCGGTCGGCCACGGTGCCTTCCTCCTGGATGTCCTTGCGCAGGGCCCAGGCCGACACGGCCGGCACGTAGGTCAGGCACAGCAGCATGGCCCCCACAATGGCGAAGCTCACCGTCAGGGCCATGGGCCGGAACATCTTGCCCTCAATGCCGGTGAGGGCTAGAATAGGTAGGTATACGATGAGGATGATGAGTTGCCCGAACAAGGCCGAGCGCATCATGCGGGTGGCAGCCGTTTCGGCTACCTGGTCCATGGTTTCGTGCTCGGCTTTCTGGCGGAAGTGCACGAGGTGGAAAATCATGGCTTCCACGATAATCACGGCCCCGTCCACAATCAGCCCGAAGTCCAGAGCGCCTAGGCTCATGAGGTTGGCCGATACGCCAAACGTGTGCATCAGCCCCAGCGCAAACAGCATGCACAGCGGAATCATGGAGGCTACCACCAGCCCGGCCCGCCAGTTGCCCAGCAGCACCAGCAGCACCACCATCACAATCACGCCGCCTTCAATCAAGTTTTTGGCGACGGTGTGAATAGCGGTGTCTACCAGCTTGGTTCGGTCGAGGAAGGGGCGCACGTAGAGGCCTTGGGGCAGCAGCCGGTTGATTTCCTCTACCCGGGCTTTCACACCCTTAATAGTTTGCTCCGAGGAAGCGCCTTTGAGCATGAGCACAATGCCGCCCACGGTTTCGCCCTGGCCATTGAAGGTCATGGCCCCGTAGCGGACGGAGTGGCCGAAGCGCACCTCGGCCACGTCGCGCACCAGCAGGGGCACGTTGTTCACCTGCTTAATCACCATGCTGCCCACATCCTGCAATGAGGCCGCGCGGCCTTCACCCCGAATAAAATAAGCATTGCGGCCCCGCTCCAGGTAGGAGCCGCCAGTGTTGGCGTTGCCCGCTTCTAGGGCCTCGAACAGTTCGCGCATGGTCACACCGCTGGCGTTGAGGCGCTCGGGGTTCACGCTGACTTCGTACTGGCGCACGTAGCCCCCAAAGCTGCTGACATCCACTACCCCCGGCACGCCGGCCAACTGCCGCTTCACTATCCAGTCCTGCACCTCGCGCAGCTTGGACAGGGAGAAGCGCCTTTCGTAGCCGGGCTTGATGCCGAGGCTGTACTGGTAGATTTCGCCGAGGCCGGTGGTGATGGGGGCCATTTCGGGCCGGCCGAGGCCCGCGCCCAGCTCGGCTTCGGCGGTGCGCAGCTTCTCGGCCACCAGCTGCCGGGTTTGCAGGGTGCTGATGTCGTCCTCGAAGACCACGGTAATCACCGAAAGCCCGAAGCGCGAGGTAGACCGGATTTCCGTTACCCCCGGAATGGTGCGCAAGCTTAGTTCTAGTGGAATCGTGAGCAGTTGCTCCACCTCCTGAGCCGCCAGCGCGGGACTTTGGGTAATAACCTGAACCTGGTTATTGGTAACGTCGGGAATGGCATCGAGGGGTAGGTGCACGGCCGAGTAGCCGCCCCACCCCACCAACGCCACGAGCATCAGCACCACAAACAGCTTGTTGTGGATGCTAGCCCGGATAATGCGGGAAAGCATAGTAGAAAAGGAGTGCTGCCTCCGCGGGTTGTAAAGACGCGTATTGGCGTCGAGGCGCCTGAGCGACTACGCCTAGGCGGTTACAACAACGTCAGCACGCGCCGAGACGCGAAGTGTCGCGTCTCTACACCGTCGGGGCGAAGGCAAAATCAGCAGAAAGAGAAAACAGGCACGTAGTCGCCGGACACACTCCGTCCGAGGGCGTAGCTGCTTACGCTCGGGGTGGTTGTAGCAAGGAGCCGCTGACGCTGAACGTGTACAACGGCCCGGCTGTGCTGTGGTAGCCAGCCGTCGGCCAGCTTCGGGGTGGCGCCGGCAGCAGCACGCGGCCCGTGGGTAGCACGAAGCTGACCATCACGCAATCGTGGTGCTGTTCCAGGGGGAGCTTGTGGTGGTCCTGGGCGTCGCGCTGGGAGTAGGGGTTACGGCGGTGGTCGGCGCCGTGGGGGCCGTAATGCAGCACCAGAAACGCCAGGGGCGAGAGGCGGCCGCCGGACAAGGCGCGGTGGTAGCGGTAGTGGCGGGCCAGCTCCGGCAGCTTCCCCAGCTCCGATAAGTCGCCCTGTGGCACGAGGCTACCCACGAGCATCAAGATTCCCAGAAAGAAAGCTACCACTGGTTTCATCACGACAAAGGTAACTCCTGCGGCAGGGAGTTGTTCGCAAAAAGGATGAGGGGTAGGGAATTTGGAAATATTCTGGATTTAGGGTACGCTAAAACCAGAAAGTATGGCGCCGATTTTTAGGAGGTGGAGTAGACAGTCTTACTTCTTGAGGCCGGTGCGGATATGTACAAAACAGGTATTCTATCCCCCACAATATATAAAAGCTCATCTGGTGAGTCAGGCACCCGAAGAAGCACGGTATACCGGGTGTTTTTGGTGTCATAATATTGTAGGCGCAGATTGCAGAAATAATCTGCAGAGTTTTTCGCGCTTATCTTGAAAGACTCCGCGCTGACTATGAGGGCCTGAGTGGCAACACCATTGTCACGGAGAAAATTCTGTCGGTAGGAGTCGGAGACTATGCCAGCTCTAATGAAGTAGAAGGCAATAACTGCCAGCGCCGCAGCCGCTAGAATGAAGGGTAGCATTTTTGGACGTATGGTAGCATTATGCAGTTGAAGGTAGATAGAAATAGTTAGTCCTACACACTGAATCCATGTACTAACAACCACCTCGTGAGCGCAACCGTACTGAGGGAGCCTGCCGCCACCTAGTATCTGCTTGAGCTCCTCTGTATGTATAAATGGATACTTGCCTTGGCTGTAATGCTGGGGCTAGCTACGCAGCCGGCCTCGGCCTATTCCGTGCTTACTCACCAGGCCAACGTGGATTCCAGCTGGGCCCGGTGCCTGCTGCCGCTGCTGCAACAGCGCTACCCCGGAGCCACCGAGGAGCAGCTCAACGAGGCCAAAAGCTATGCCTACGGGGGCTCCATTCTGCAGGACATGGGTTACTACCCTTTTGGCTCCGAGCTATTTACTAACCTGACCCACTACGTGCGCTCCGGCGACTTTGTGCGCAACCTGCTCGACGAGGCCCACGACCGAAATGAGTACGCCTTCGCCCTCGGGGCCCTGGCGCACTACGCCGCCGATATTCACGGCCACCCGGAAGGCACCAACCGCGCCATGCCCAGCGTCTACCCCGATTTGAAGGCCAAGTTTGGTGACGTTATTACCTACGAGGAAGCGCCCATTCAGCATACCCAGCTGGAATTTGCTTTCGATGTGGTGCAGGTAGCGGCTGGCCGCTACCGCAGCGCCGACTACCAGCGCTACATCGGGTTCCAGGTGAGTAAACCAATGCTGGAACGGGCTTTCCTGAAGACTTACGGGCTGGAACTGGGCCAGGTGGTATTCAATGTTGATCTGGCCATCAGCTCATTTCGGTTTGCTGTGCGCAGCCTGATTCCCATTGCTAGCCGGGCCGCCTGGCAGTCCCAGAAAAAAGATATTCGTAAGCTGAGCCCCCAGGCCCGCCGCCGCGAGTACGTATACAAGGAAAGTGAGCGGGAGTACCGTCAGCGCTACGGCACCGACTACGAGCACCCCGGCACTGGGGCCCGCATTCTGTCGTACTTCGTGCGGGTGCTGCCAAAAATTGGGCCATTGCGGCCGTTTGCTTTTAAGCTGCCGACTCCCGAAGCCCAGGAGTTATTTAAAGCCAGCTTCCGAACCGTGATGCGCAATTACTGCACCCTGCTGGAGCAGGAACCTCAGGATACGGCTGCGGCAGTAGGGCCCCAACTGCCCAACGCCGACTTCGACACAGGTAAACCCACCAAGCTAGGGGAGTACGCCCTAACCGATGAAACCTACGGCGAATGGCTCCGGAAGCTGGCTGATAAAAAGTTTGACCACCTAACGGCCATTCAGCGCCAACACTTGCTGGCCTTCTTCAGCACGCCGGTTCAAGAGCCAGTAGCTCAGGAAGAAAAGGAGAAAGAGAAACGCAAGGAAACGCTGGCGGCCCTAGAGCAATTGCGGACAGCTCAGGTGCAACCCGCACCGTAGGTCTGGGCTTTGATTTTGGCTTTAAAAACTTGCCGCCCCAGCCGCTCATCTTCTAACCTTTAGCAGGTGGTAGGGATGCAGCAGTCGGGGCGACGGACGTATATGGGGCGTAGGTGTGCTTACTTTAGGCCCACCATTATAGCCGCAACAGCGCGCAGCTTATTAGCGCCGGTTGACTCGGTAGGGGCGGTAATTGGGGCGGTGCAGGTGGTATTGTCCTTTCAGTTTGGCCCGCACGGCGGGCAGCAAACCGCGGCCACCCAACGCCTCCGCCGACGATTCAGCAGGCAGGCAGAACGAGAGGGCAAAAAGGACAAGGCTGAGGCGAAGTACAGAAGCAAACATGTGCAGTAGATGAGTAGTGGCGCTGATGATGAATCAAAACTACTGTACCGCTTCCCATCCAGGGACTTTCTTCGTTCGACTAGGCTAACTACCCACTGAAAGGAGGTTTTTTTTGGCTGAAGAAATTCTCTATCCGAGAATAAACGAGCCGAAAAGCAACAACGCCCCGACCGTTAAAGGTCAGGGCGCTGAAAAAAGGATTCCGTGTACCGCTGGCTTGCGGTAGCCGCTACCGCCTAATTCGTAGACCTGAATGATAAGCCAGCACCAAAAGCCCAGCTCGCACTACGGCTGCGTAGTGCCTTCTTGCACTAGTCCGCTGCTCAAGCGGCGCAGCACAATTTCGGCTTGTTTGGCTTGGTAGCGAATATCGAGTAGGCGCACTTCAGCGTCGAGTTGGGTGCGCTGGGCTTCCCGCAGGGCCAAGGGCGTTAGCAGGCCTAGGCGGTAGCGCTCCAAGGCAATGGCCACGTTTTCGCGAGCTAATAGGATGTTGGCTTCTTCCAGCTCCAGCAGTTGCAGGCGGTTTTGATACTGGGCCCAGGCCTGTTCCGCCTCGGCATCCAGTTGTAACTGCGTCTGGTCGAGTTGAAGCTTGCTTTTCTCCTCGGCAATGCGCGCATTTTGCTCGAGGCGGTTGCGGTTGAAGCCGTCGAAGATGGGCACCGAGGCCACTACCCGTAGTTAAGCCCGAAGGTGCGGCTGGTGTTGGTAACTAGCTGGGTGCCAAAGAAAGCGGCACCGTTGATGTTGCGGTTCAGGCCGTAGCCTGAGGTAAGCCCGATCTGCGGAAAGCGCGAGGCGCGCACCAGCCGCCGGTCGTAGGTAGCCACTTCCGTGTTCGTCCGGGCTTGCTGTAGCCGGGGGTTGTTCTGCCGTATGGCCTGAAGCACTACATCCCGGTTCAGATCCTGGGTTACCACAATGGAATCCTGGGGCTGAAAATTAAGGTTGGGGTTGCGGCCTAACAGGTTGTTGAGGGTGATTTTGGCAGTTTTTAGGGCTTCCTGCTGCTGAATCAGGGCCGAACGGTCGGCGTTATAATCTACGCGGGCCGTCAGTACTTCCACTTTCGCGCTGACGCCTACGTCCACGCGAGCTTGGGTTAAATCAATTCGAGCCTGCCCGATTTTCAGGGCTTCTTCGATGGAGTTGATCTTCCCCGATTCGCGCACAACCACAAAGTAAGCATCCGTTATATCGGCCACGGTTTCTTCCACCGTGGCGCGGGTAAGCTGGCGCTGGCTCTGCTCCAGAGCCTGCAGCCGGTCGTAGGCAATGAACATCCCAAACCCGTCGAAAATGGTCCAGGTAGCTGCTACGTTAGCGTTCAGCAAGTTGGATTGAGCCCCATTGGCAATGCTAGGCTCGGGTCGGCTGGAGGACTCTTGCCGCACATTGTTGCGGTTAAATGTGCGGGTGAAGTTGCCGTTGACGGTAGGAAGCTGCCCGGCGTTGCCGCGGGTGACGTTGTTCTCGGCCAGGCGCACATCCTGGCGGGAAAGCCGAATGTTGTAGTTGTTTTCTACCCCCATGCGAATGGCATCGGCTAGGGTAAGAAAGGGCGCAGCGGCTACGGTTTCGGGCTTCTCCGTCTGGGGTTTGCTCTGGGGCTGGGTGGTGGGCTGGCGCGCGGGTAGCACCGGCTGCTGGGCCAGCAAGGGGAGGGGAGAGGCCAGCAAAAAAGCAACAAGAAAGGAACGACGCATGGGGGAAATCAGCGGCTGAAAACCGAGCGGTTGGGATAGAACGAAATAGGGCACGATTACGCCGCAACTGCTTTTTCTTCGGCGGCCGGTTGCTTGTGCTTTTTGGCCGTGGCGAAGTAGGAATACATAACGGGCACCACGTACAGGGTCAGAGCCGTAGCAAAAAACAAGCCGCCCACTACCCCAATTCCCATGGCCCGGCGACTCAATGCCCCCGCCCCGGTAGCCACGGCAATCGGCAGAATACCCAGAATGGCGCAAAGCGAAGTCATCAGGATGGGGCGGAAACGGGCGGTAGCGCCTTCAATCAGGCCGGTCATGTAGTCCTTGCCATTCTCAACCTGCTGGTTGGCAAACTCCACAATGAGAATACCGTTTTTTGTCACCAGCCCCACCAGCATGATAATGCCGATTTGCGAAAACAGGTTGAGCGTCTGGTTGAAGTACCACAGGCTCAGCAGCGCCCCGGATAACGCCAGCGGTACCGTCACCATGATGATTACCGGGTCGCGGAAGCTCTCGAACTGCGCAGCCAATACCAGGTAAATCAGCACTAGGGCCAGGCCGAAGGCGAAGACCAGGGAAGAAGAGCTTTCCTGGAAGTCGCGAGAGGCGCCGGCCAGCTCGGTGGAGAAGGTGTCGTCCAGGGTTTTGTCGGCTACGGCTTGCATGGCGGCAATACCGTCGCCGAGGGTGCGGCCGGGCGCCAGGGAGGCTGAGAAGGTAGCCGAGTTGTAGCGGTTGAAACGGTAGAGCTGGGGCGGGGTACTGCTTTCCTGCAAGCGAATCACGTTGTCGAGCTGGATCAGCTCCCCGTCGGCATTCTTTACCGAAAGCAGGCGTACATCCAAGGGCTGGCTGCGGTCCTCGCGCGCCACCTGCCCGATAATTTGGTACTGCTTGCCCTCTCGAATAAAGTAGCCATAGCGCTGCCCGCTCAGGCCCGATTGCAGGGTTTGGCTGATGCTTTGAACTGATACGCCCAAGCTTTGCGCTTTCTCCCGGTCGATGTTTACGCGCAGCTCGGGCTTGTTGAACTTCAGGTTTACATCCACGAACTGGAAGGTAGGGTCTTGGCGGGCAGCATCCAGAAACTTGGGCACCGCGGTGCGTAGCTTATCAAAGTCCTGGGTTTGGATAACAAACTGTACCGGCAAGCCGCCTCCGCCCCCGCCTATGCTCTGGTCCTGGGATACGGAAGTACGGGCGGCAGTCAGCTTCTTTACCCCAGCGCTGAGTTTGTCGGAGAGCTGCTGCTGGGTTTGCTTGCGCTCATCGGCATCCAGCAGGAGCACCCGGGCCGTACCCGAGTTGGAACCGCCCCCAAAGCCCGGCGAGGTCACGGCAAATACGCTGCTCAGGTTTTGCTCCCCGGTGGTGTCCATGGCCAGTTTGGTGAGCTGAGCCATGTAGGCATCCATGAACTCAAAAGAAGCGCCTTCGGGGCCAGTAGCATTGATGTTTACGCGGCTACGGTCTTCGATTGGCGCCAATTCGGACGGAATTGTTTTCATGAAAAACCAAATGCCCACGCCCGTACCTACTACCATGAGCCACGCCATCCAGCGGTTGCGCAGGAAGCTTTCCAGACTGCTTTGGTAGCCCCCGATCATCTTCTCAAAGAAGGGCTCAGTTTTGCGGTAAAACCAGTTGTGCTTTTCCTGGCGCTTGAGCAGCACGGAGCACATCATCGGCGTCAGAGTCAGAGACACGAAAGCCGAAATCAGCACCGAGCCGGCTACCACAATGCCAAATTCCCGGAACAAACGCCCGGTAATACCGGTCAGGAATACTACCGGCAGGAACACGGCCGCCAGTACAATGGTCGTACTGATAACGGCCATCAGAATTTCTTCGGAGCCTTTAATGGCGGCCGTCTTGGGGTCTTCGCCTTCCTCGATACGGGAGTAAATGTTCTCCAACACCACAATGGCGTCGTCGACTACCAGACCAATGGCCAGTACCACGGCCAGCAGCGTGAGTACGTTGATGGAGAAGTCCATCAGGTACATCACGAAGAAAATCCCCACCAGCGACACCGGAATGGCTACTACCGGAATGATGGTCGAGCGCCAGTCGCGCAGGAAGAGGAAGATGATGATAACTACCAGCACGAAGGCCTCAATGATGGTATGCTCCACCTCGTTGATGGACTTGCGAATGAATACCGAGTTGTCGAAGCCCGGCTTGAGCACGAGGTCTTTGGGTAGGTCCTTGCCGTAAAGTGCTATGCGCTGGTTGAACTCGTCGGCAATATCAATCTGGTTGGAGCCCGGCTGCGGAATTACCGCCAAACCCACCATGGGCACGCCATTTACCTTGAAAATAGTCTGGTCGTTTTCGGGTAGAGCTCGGCGTAGCCAATGTCGGAGAGCCGCACCAACGACGATTCATCCTGGCGGATAATCAGGTTGTTGAAGTCTTCTATTGTGCTTAGGCGGCCCATGGTCCGCAGGGTCAGTTGGGTTGCCTCGCCCTGCACCGAGCCGCTGGGCAGCTCCACGTTTTCGCGGGTTAGGGCGGCTTGCACATCCACAGGGCTCACGCCCAGGGCCGAGAGCTTCACGGGGTCCAGCCACAGGCGCATGGAGTATTTCCGCTCCCCGTATACCCGCACCTCCGACACGCCCGGAATCGTTTGGAGGCGCTCCTTGAGCGTGTTGTTGGCGTAGTCAGTTAGCTCCAGCAGGTTGCGCCGGCTGGAACTGAGATAGGTCATGACAATGGGCTGGGAGTCGGCGTTGGCCTTGCTCACCACGGGCGGGTCGATGTCGCGGGGTAGGCGGCCCTGGGCGCCCGAAACCTTGTCGCGCACGTCGTTAGCGGCGGTTTCCAGGTCGGCGTCAAGGTCAAACTCCACGGTAATCTGGGTGCGGCCGTCGCGGGAGTTGGACGTCAGGTTTTTGATGCCCTGGATACCGTTCAAGGCTTCTTCCAGCGGCTCCGTCACCTGGCCCTGCATTACGTCGGCGGAGGCGCCAGTGTAGGAAGCCGACACAGTGATGATGGGCGGGTCGACGCTGGGGTATTCCCGGACGCTGAGGTAGCGAAACCCAATCACCCCGAAAATCACAATGACCAGGCTCATTACAATGGCGAGCACCGGCCGATTTATGCTAGTTGATGATAAGCTCATGAGTTGTTTTCACGCAGAAGTTCGCAGTGGGAAACGCAGTGTCTCGCAGCAAGGGGCAACGGTTCGCACGAAACCATCACGCTTTCCACTGCGAGACACTGGGTGAAATCTTACTTAGTGACTCGTACGGCGTCGCCAGGTTTAACCTGCAAAATACCAGTCCGAATCACGGAGTCCCCAACGGCCAGGCCGTCGGTAATCTGAATCAGGCGGGAAGAGCGGACGCCAATCTTCACCTTCTTCGGGACCATTTTGCCGCCTTGCACCGTGTACACGCTGTAGCCGTTGGCTTCCGGTATCACGGCCTCGGTGGGCACCTGCAGGGCACTCGACGTTTCACCTAACTGCAGGTTTACTTTCACGAAAGCCCCGGGGCGCAGCTCATTGTTGGTGTTGGCGTAGCGGGCGCGCACGGTTTGGGTGCGGCTCACGGGGTCAATCTGCGGGTCGAGGGCATAGACCTTGGCCTCGTACTTTTTGTTGGAAGCCTCGTCGGTGATGATAATCGGGTCGCCGGTGCGCACTAGGTTGGAGAAGCGGCTGGGCACCGTGAAGTTGATTTTCACCGGCTTGACCTTGGAAAGGGTTGTTATTTCGGCGCCGGGGCTAACGTAAGTGCCCACTGTGGCCGTAGTTAGGCCCAGCACCCCGGCAAACGGAGCCCGCACGTAGGCTTTAGCCAGGGAGGCGCGTAAGGTTTGCAAGTCGGCCTGGGCCGTGAGCAGTTGGTTGTTGGCCTGCTCGTATTCCTGGGCGCTGATGTATTCCTTGTCGAGCAGGGTGCGCTGGCGCCGCTCCTGGTCGCGGTAGAGCTTGATGTTGTACTCCTGCTTGCGCAGGTTCGACTGAATTTCGTCGGCGTTGATGCTGAACAGCAATTGCCCCTTGCTTACTGGCTGGCCCTCCCGGATGTTGAGGCTGGTAATCTTGCCCGAAATTTCACTTTTAATAACTACCGATTCTTCGGCCAGAATAGAGCCCGTTGCGGCTACCTCATCAGCTAGGTTCGTGGCCCGTACTACGTACACTTGCACCGGTAACTTCTGGCTGCCGGCCCCGCCTTTGCCACCCCCACCGCCGGGGGCACCTTTACCACCACCCGCGCCGGCTCCTTTTCCGCCGCCTTTGCCTTCGGCACTCTGGGAGGGAAAGTATTTTATCTTGATGAAGGCCAGGGCGCCCACAACGGCTAGGGCTACCAGCAGCCAGATGATGCGGCGGCCCGCGCCACCGGAGCGGGTTTCAGTTACTTCTTGTTCGGTTTGTTGCTGCGTTTGCATGTAGCTACTACAAGTGAGGTGCCTGACCCAGTGCCATGCGTAATGAAAGGTGCAACCGTCAGAACGCTAACCATTGGCATTAAGTTGGGGCAGGAGGAGGGGAAGGCGAATGATGGGGGTAAGACACAGAAAAATTGAGTGGGTTGCTTACCACAACGTACTCCCTACCCGTACCCAAGGCCAGCAACGGGCCATCCGTGGCTAAGCACGGAGGCCGGCGGCTGAGGTAGCTTCTTCCGTTAAAAAGCCAGAAACTCGCGTCCAAAACAGAAGGCAAGCAGCATGTCCATTCCGCGTAACCCCACCGAAAAGCAGCGCAATTTCTTTCAGGAAGTACATGAGGTAGTGCGCCTAGTGCCCGCGGGCCGGGTTACTACCTATGGCGCCATTGCGCACTACTTGGGCGCCCGGCACGGGGCTCGGATGGTAGGCTGGGCCATGATGGCCGCGCACACGGCCCATGCCTACGTACCGGCGCACCGGGTCGTGAACCGCAATGGCCTGCTCACGGGGCGCCAGCACTTCGCGTCGCCCACGGCCATGCAGGAAGCCCTAGAGGCCGAAGGCACCGCGGTGCAGGAAGATCAGGTAGTGGACTTCAAACGGTTGTTTTGGGACCCGCTGGCAGAGCTAGAATAAAATACCCCTGCAGCAGGAAAGCGGCTGCTTCCGTACTGCAGGGGTAGAGGTAAGTACTCGAATAAGGTTCGGCGAGGGGCCGATGGCAAGTATCTCGTTAAAACGAGGCCGTTAGCAAGGTGCGGGAGCTGCCGGGGTTCGGGCGGTTATCAAATACGCTTTGTATGGCTCCGCGCACTTCTTCCGGGCTAGCATTTTTGAGCAAGTAGCCGTGGGCTCCCTCAGCCCGCAGAGAATCAATTAGCTCGGGCTCATCGTGCATGGAAATAATGATGGCGCGCACCTGCGGGTACTGCGCCCGTAGCAGGCGCACCGTTTGCAGTCCATCTAGCACGGGCATTTGCAGGTCCATCAGCACCACGTCCGGCATGTTGCCTTGGTCGAGGCGCTCCAAGAGTTCCTGCCCGTCGCCGGCTTCAAACAAAACCTCCATCCCAGGGAAACCGCTGATAAGGGCCCGCAACCCCTTACGAAATAGGATATGATCGTCAACTACGGCTAAGCGAATGGTGGTGGCACTCATAGGACTGAGGAGGGAGCGGTTTGAATTGTAGAAAGGTACGGAATGGGTAAGGAAATCCAAACCCGGGTTCCCTCCCCCGGCGCTGATTCGTGGCGCAGGGTTCCACGTAGTACGCCAACTCGGCTGCGTAAGTTGGTTAATCCCAGGCCAGTACGAGTTCCAGGAGCGGGCGGCTGGTCGGGTAAGGTAGGGTCAAAGCCTACCCCGTCGTCGGAGTAGCGTAGGGCCAGCTGCTCCAACCCAAATTCTACCACAATATGAATATGGGCGGCGTAGGCATGGCGCAAACCGTTGCCCAGTAGCTCCTGCACCACCCGGTACACAATCAGCTCATACTTGGGGTCGAGGCGGCGGGGCTGGCCTCGTTGCTCTACCTCTACCTGGGTAGGACCATCGACGGGCACCGTGCGGGCCAGGGCTTCCAGGGCGAAAGGCAGCCCGAATTTTTGGAGGGCCGCCGGCAGCAGGTTTCGGGAAATTCGTCGAACCTCGTTAATAGCCTGGTCCAGCAAAGAGGATGCCTCCTGGGTAAGCTCCGGCTGGTCTAGGGTGTTGAGATGGAGCTTGACAATGGCCAGGGTGGTGCCCACGCCATCGTGCAGGTCGCCGGCAATGCGGCGGCGCTCCTCCTCCTGGGCCAGCAGGGCCGCTTCCAGGGCCTGCTGCTGGGCGGCCTCGTGGAGCTGCTGCAGTTCCAGTTGCTGCTGAATCAGGCGCCGCTGGTAGCGCACCACAAAGCCCACGATACCCAGCGCCAGTAGCAGCAGAATGGGTGTCACGAGGACCAATGGGATAAGCGCGTCGGGCATAGAAAGGAGCAAAAGCCAAATTTTCCTGTCCAAGATACAGGGTTTTACTTGATCAGATGCTCTGAAAGCACCCGATACTGCGGCGGCTCGGTGGGTGGGCGCCAACCCAACCGGAAGCGTAACCAACGGGGCAAGCCCTGCCGAACAGAACGGCGTCCGGGAAACAGGTAGAGTAAATAACACACCAGCGCAATCTGCATAATCCGGATGGGCGGATACAGGGTTAAGCTCAATAATTCAAACTGAACATCTGAGAGGGAAGTAAAGCCCGTGAACCAGCCTCGTTGGTACAACTCTTGGGCAGTAATAAGCAGAACTGTGCTTGTGTAATACAGTAACACAAAGGAAGAAAAAACTAATTCAGGATTCTTTTCAGGGTAGGTATGCGTGGTTGGTTTAAGCTGCCAGGCATACACTAAAGCCAATAGTGCCAACAGAGAATTGCCCGTAAATCGCCCAATAATATTAATGCTAGTCAGGAATGGGTCGACTGTGCAGGCGCTAACAACTTCAACAATTATAAATAGTAGCCACGCTAATTGTATGATATATTTTCTTCTAGTGTAAATAGAATTAAAAACTATGCAAAGCATAGTGACATCAAAAACAGTAGATATATGAAAAGCGGGACTGTTATTGTGTAATATTCTCCGGCAAGCAGCATCTATAATAACGCACAACACATCTAAAATAAAATAATAAAAAAGAGGCCGAAAAGAGTTAGGGATAAACTCTTTTCGGCCCATGTAAACTGCAAGCGGTACTACGGATAGCATGCTGCATATCCTGATTACAATAGAGAGGCAAGAAAGCCAAAAGCTCACGCGCCCGTCTGCAAAGGGCTGGTTGGGTCACACACCGTAGGGCATTTCGACGAACCATCTCCCACAATTCCATCATCGGTAGCTGGCTGCCCACCTGCAGCGGGCCGAGGTACCATATCGTAGCCGTTAGCATCAACGCCTACTGCCAGTAGCTGGTACGAGTCCTTGCTTTTATCGCCCGACAGATCTTCCTCTATGCCCATGTAAAACCGGAGGCCTACGCAGCCTTCTTGGGCCTGAATCTGGTCTAGCAGGGCATTGCTAAAGTAGTAAGCGTTAATTTTTTGGCGCCCCGCGGCATCAAGGCCATTGCCAGGCTCGCGGCGGTAGTTCTTCGTCCATTGCTCTGCCGTGCCAGCCGGAATGGGCGCACCCGCGTTGGGATTAAAGCCAGGGATTGGGTCGTCGAGGTTCATTGCAAAAGGAAAGTAAGACGAATGGAAGTGCGGGAGGGGGCTGGCTAACAATTAGCACCTGGTAGGTTGCCCAGCAGGTAATTTAGACAACAGAAATGACTGGGTTAAAAAACCTGATAACACGAACAGCATAATATTATTTACGGAATACAGTAGGGTGTTTCCTACACTGTCGTTGGTAGCAACAAAATGGTTGCTGAGGCTATACACCATAATAGTGCCCGCCAAATAAAGAATAATGCCGATGCACGCTACCGTAAATGGCCTTTCCAGTATAGGGCGTACGGCAGGCTTATGAAGTTCCTGCTCGAAATAAAGCAAAGCGAATGAGATACCCAGAAAGCTTTCTAGCGCTAACGTGTAGGAATTCAGCTGGCCAAACCCTTCCAGAACAAAAGAATCTAGCGCGGCAAATAGCAGAAATGCTACCAGAAGGAAATAAAACCAATGGGCAGATAGTCGCAGCGCGTGTCGGAAAGCAAGTAAATAAAAAATAGTTTCGCCGACCCCTGATAAATGGCCAACTATTATATTCTCTCGCCATAAATATCCGGCCAGCTTGAGCAGGCCAAAATGCAGGGCCATGAAGCCTGCTAACCCTGTTAAGGCACGTAGGGAAGCCGGCAATTGGGACCACCGCCAGAGGCCAATCATACAGGGAACAAGCATGCCGGCATACGCTACTGGCTCTGATTGGTCAGCGAGCCGCAGCAGCCAAGACGATGCTTCCATACGCGCTAGTACTAGCTATTTAGGGTATTCTGTACACTACAACTGGGGGGCATATTTTGCCCGGACCAATAATGCCGTCGTCGTTGGTAGTAGTGGCAAAGGAGTTGCTTTCGGCCACTGGGCTGTCGGCCGGCAGCAAAGACGAGGTCGGTAGGATATCGTTTTCCTGCTCATCGGTTCCAACCAGCACTAGCCGCCGCTGATTCTCCGCGTCGCGTCCATAGTACGCCCGAACCCCCGTGCAGCCTGGCTGCGCCAGAATGGCTTCTAACGTGGCTCGAGAGAAGCAGTGGCCTTTCACGCCATCCGCATGTTGGCTGCGGTAACGGCGGGTCCAGTCGCTGGCCTGATCCAGGGTGAAAGAAGAGGGTAGCGGTTCAGGTGAGGAGGACATAACGGCAATAGGAGGAAGGGGCAGAATTACTGGTTTCAAATATACCAGATTAGGTATGCAGCGCAAGCTGCGGCCCTTTTCTATTCCCCGTCTTCGTCTTCTTCCTCCAGGTTCTCGAACACCTGATCAATGGCTGACTCCGCGGAGCGTAGTTTCTGTTTGCAGAGCCGAATCAGCTCGGCGGAGCGCTGCACGCGGGCCGTTAGGTCGTCCACGTCTACGGCGTCGGTTTCCAGGGCGCGCAGAATGGTTTCGAGTTCCTCGATGGCTTGACGATACGTAAGATTTTGAGAAGGCATAAGGAGTGCAGAGCTAAGAAAGTAACAGGGGTAGCTGCCCGCCGATGCGGGCCGGTACTACCGCATCGGGGAGGCGCAGCAGCACCTGCTGGCCCGCGCGCAACGGACCGGTAAAGGGCTGGCCCTTGGGCGTGAGCAGGCGAATGGTTCCGCTGGCTGGCTGGATGTTAAGCTGCGCTAGGCGCAACTCGGCGCGGTGCAGCAAACGGGTGGCGGCTAGCTCCAGGGCGTGGCGCTGGCTCAGGAGCTGCTCGCAACGCCGCCGGTGCAAGCGACGGAAGTGGCGGGCCAGAAGGCGGCCGCGGCGGCGCAGCCCCTGCTCGTGGTGGCGCACGGCGGTGCGGGCGGCTCGCTGCAGCTGGTGGCGGCGCTTGGTCAGCTGGTGTTCCTGCTGCCGCAGCTGGGCGCGCGGGGTAGCCGCCGCCTGCCGGATGCGTTGGTGCAGGGCCGCGCGCTGGTCCTGCAACTGGCCGTGGGCCGCTAGGTGAGCGTGGCGTAGTAAGCGGCTAAGCCGGCCGTTTTCTACCTGCACTCGGGCCTGGGCCAACTCCCGAATGCGGATGCCGTAGCCTTCCAGCGCCGCCTCCAGGCGGGCCAGGCGCTCAATTAGGAAGGCAGCTACGGCCGTGGGGGTTTTCAGCGCCGTGTGGGCCGTAAGGTCGATTACTGCTTCGTCGCGCTCGTGGCCAATGCCCGTCAGCACCGGGAGCGGGAAGGCTCCCACGGCCGCGGCCAGTCCGTAATCATCAAAGGCCAGCAGGTCGGTTTTTGAGCCCCCGCCCCGGATGATAACCACGGCATCGTATTCCAACCGCCGCCCCCGAATGGCATCCAGCGCCGCCCTAATGCTAGCCGGAGCGTCGTCGCCCTGCATCAGGGCCGGGAAAAGAGTGAGCGAGAAATCGTAGGGAGCCTCCTGCAGTTGCTGCACAAAGTCCTGCCAGCCGGCAGCAGTAGGCGACGAAATGACGGCTACCCGCTGCACGCCAATGGGCAGGGTTAGCCGCTTCTGGCGCTCTAATAGGTCTTGAGCCTCCAGCTTGCGCAGGGTTTCCAAGCGCAGCCGGGCCAGGTCGCCGACCGTGTACGTGGGGTCGAGGGCCAACACATCGAGGCTGAGGCCGAACTGCTCGTGAAATTTCACCTGCACCCGCAGCATCACCTTTAGGCCCGTACGCAGGGTTAGGCCGGTTTGCTCCTCAAATACGGCGCTCAGCTGCTGGAAGCGCTGGCTCCAGATGGTGGCCCGAGCCTGGGCTTTCAGCTGGGCCCCGCGGCCGGTCGTGTGCTGATCGGTAAGGGTAAGGTAGCAGTGAGCCCCGTCGAAACGTGGCAGCGTGAGGTCCGCAATTTCGGCCACTACCCAGTAAGAATCCGCGAACCGCTCGCTCAGGGTTTGGCGCACCCGGGCCAGCAGCTCGCTCAGGGGCAGGGCCGCGGGTGGCAAGGCAGGAGAGTTGGCCGAGGAAGGCCCCGGCTCGGGGCGGCGGTTATACAGTGGCATCCGGTGCGCAAGTTACGCAGAAGCAGGTGGTGAAATCGTGAGTTAGTGAAATGGTGAGTCGGTGATTAGGTAGGTTAAAACCGCTTATCGTCTTGACTTGTCATCCTGATAAGTGTGGAGCACCTTACTACACTAAGCTGTGTGGATAGTAAGGACTTTTGAGGTAAAAAAGGCCG
Source organism: Hymenobacter sp. 5516J-16 (assembly GCF_022919335.1). Lineage (NCBI taxonomy): Bacteria > Pseudomonadati > Bacteroidota > Cytophagia > Cytophagales > Hymenobacteraceae > Hymenobacter > Hymenobacter sp. 5516J-16. The sequence goes on from NZ_CP095058.1 coordinate 3,456,287, forward strand.
TCATGCCGAGCCGGAGGCGAAGCATAACGGCCTTTCAAACAACTGTTCACATCGCCTAACGCACGTCATTGCTACGATATCGTGCTCCTGTTGTAAGGTTCTTCGCAAGCGCAGAATGACAAGCGTTTTTAACTAACTCAATCACTTAGTTACCGAACCACCATTTCAGCATTTCACCGCCTTGCGGGCAATGTGCAACGGTAGGGTGTGGTCATTGCGTTCCGCCCAGCGAGTGGCCGCGGCCAGGAATTTATTTTACCTTGCTTAACCGAATCGTAATTCCACCTTACCATTTTCTTTTCCATGAAAAACCGCAATAGCCTGACGTTGGCGGTAGTAGCGGCGGCTGGCCTTTCGCTGGCGGGCTGCGCCTCTAGCAAAACCGCCGCACCCACGGCGGCCGCTACCACGCCGGCTCCCACTACCCCCGCCCCGGTAGCTGACCCTCAAGGAGTTGGTCTGAATGTGGCAAACATCGACAATACCGTTAGCGCCTGCGACAATTTCTTCCAGTACGCCAGCGGTAACTGGCTCAAAAACAACCCCATTCCGGCTTCTGAAGTACGGTGGGGCTCGTTTAACCTGCTAGCCGACCAGAACAACGCCGTCATGCGTCAGATTCTGCAACAAGCAGCGGCTAACACCTCAGCTGCCAAGGGCACCAACGCCCAGCGCGTCGGTGATTACTACGCTACGGCCATGGATTCCGCGGCCATTGAGCAGGCCGGCCTGAAGTATTTGCAGCCCGAGTTGGCGCGCATCAATGCCATTAAAGACCTGAAAGGGTTGCAAAACGAAATCGTGCGGCAGCAGCTGTACAGCACCGGCGCGTTCTTTAGCGCGGGCGTAGGGCAAGACGAGAAGAAAAGCACGGAGTACGCCTTCCAGCTCTACCAAGGCGGTTTGTCCCTGCCCGACCGGGACTATTATCTCAAGGACGACGCCCGCTCCAAGGGCATCCGTACCGCCTACCAAACCTACCTCACCAATACTTTTAAGCTGCTCGGCGACTCGGAGGCAACTGCCGCCAAAAACGCCGCGGACGTTATGCGCCTCGAAACGCGCCTGGCCAAAGCCAGCCGTAGCCGCGTGGCCCTGCGCGACCCGCAAGCCAACTACAACAAGATGACGGTGGCCGAGGCCAACAAGCAGTTCCCGAACCTGGGCCTACCCCAGGCCCTGCAGGCCATGAAGCTGGGTGCCGCCAAAACGGTGATTGTTGGTCAGCCGGAGTTCTTCAAGGAGGAAAGCGCCATGCTGAAGCAAGAGCCGCTTGCCGACCTTAAAACCTACCTGCGCTGGCACATGGCATCTTCCCTGACCTCGGCGCTGCCGAAAGCGTTTGGCGACGAGGCATTCCGCTTCTCGCAGGTGCTTACCGGGGCCAAGCGCCAACAGCCCCGCTGGAAGCGCATGAATGCCGCCACCGACCGCGCCCTGGGCGAAGCTTTTGGCCAGCTCTACGTCGATAAGGCCTTCACGCCGGAAACCAAGCAGAAGGCTCTGGAAATGGTGCAGAACATCCGCGAAGCCATGGGCGAGCATATCCGTCAGTCGGATTGGATGAGCGAAACCACCAAGCAAGAAGCCCTGAAAAAGCTGAACGCCTTCACGGTGAAAATTGGCTACCCCGACCAGTGGAAGGACTACTCAGCCCTGACCATTTCGCGCGAGTCGTACCTGAAAAACGTGCTGGCTGCTCGGCAGTGGGCATCCATGGACAACCTGTCGCACTACGGCAAGCCGATTGACCGCAAGGAATGGGGCATGACCCCGCCCACGGTGAATGCTTACTATAACCCGCCGATGAACGAAATCGTGTTTCCGGCCGGCATCATGCAGCCCCCGTTCTTCGACCCCAAGGCCGATGACGCGGTAAACTACGGCGGTATGGGCGCGGTTATCGGCCACGAAATCACCCACGGCTTCGACGACCAGGGCCGCCAGTACGATGCCGAAGGCAACCTGCGCGACTGGTGGACCAAGGAAGATGCCGCCAAGTTTGAGCAGCGCGCCGACATGGTCGGCAAGCAGTACTCGGCCTTCTCGCCCCTGGACTCGGTATTTGTGAACGGCAAGCTAACCATGGGCGAAAACCTGGCTGACCTCGGCGGTCTGAACATTGCCTACACGGCTCTGCAAAAGCAGCTCAAGAAGCAGTATCCCAACGGCAACGCCCCCAAGTACGACGGCTTCACGCCGGAGCAGCGCTTCTTCCTGGCCTGGGCCCAGATCTGGCGTACCAATGCCCGGCCTGAGTACCTGCGCCAGCAAGTCATGACGGACCCGCACTCGCCGGCCCAATTCCGCACCAGCGGCCCCCTGATGAACATGCCCCAGTTCTTCGAGGCTTTCGGGTGCAAGGACGACGCCAAGATGGTGCGCGCCCAGGCTGACCGCGCCAAGGTGTGGTAAGTTGGGTAAGTATGGTTTGATACCAACTAAAAAGGCGGCCCGTGCTAAGCGGGCCGCCTTTTCTATTTTACTCGTAGAATAACGACTCCATTGCCGTTTACCTTCCCTCTATGTCTGTTCCCTCTTATTTGCTGCGTAGCCTGCTGCTGGTCACGGTCTGGAATACTGCCTGCAACCGCAGCCACCCTGAGCAGCCGGCCACCCAAACGCCTGCGGCTACCGATGCGGCTACGGCCGTAGCCACGGCCGAAACGCCGGAAATGCGGCTCCGTACTCCCCAGGTCGGCGATGTGTACGTGGTGCAGTTTCAGCCCCGCGATACGCAGCAGCAACGCTACTATTTCTACCAGGTATACGCGGTGCATCCCGAGGCCGTGGATCTGCACCCTGCCCGGCAGGAGGCTATCAACCCGGAAGCCGACGTAAGCGCCCCGGCTTCTTCGCCGACAACAGCCTGACTTACACCCGCGCTGAAGCGCTGGAACTGCTGCGGGAGCAACCCGGCGACGTGCTGCACAGCCGCCTGATAGCGGTGCGACGCGGAAAGTAAAACGGAAGGGCTACCGTACTACTTTCACCTTGATATCCACGTCCTTGTGGGGCCAGTGGTCAGTACCAACGGGCTCGTTGGCAATTTTGTCGATGACGTCGAAGCCTTCCACTACCTCCCCAAATACCGTGTATTCGCCGTCGAGGCTGGGCACGCCGCCCTGGGTAGCGTAGGTGCGCAGTTGGGCGGGGGTAAGCTCTCGGTTGGTGCTGGATTGGGCCTGGTAGGGGGTAAGCTTTTTACCCTGTACAATGTAAAAATCGTGGCTGGAAGACAGCTTGCCGGGGTTTTGCTCGTCATCGTAGCGGGCCATGCCCACGGCGCCGCGCTTGTGGAAGTGCCCCGCCCGAATTTCCGGCGGCAGGCGGTAGCGGCTCAGGCGCATGGTTAGGTGGTCGGAGGTGCCACCCTGAATGGCAAAGTCCTTCACTACCCGGTTGAATACTGTCTGATCAAAGTAACCCTTGCGGCTGAGCAGCAGAAAGTTAGCCGTGTGCAGCGGGGTATCTTCGTAGAGCCGGATGCGCATGTTGCCATGGCGCGTTTGCAGCACCACTTCGCGACCAGGGTACTGCCGGCCGTAGGGAAGCAGCAGCTCCGCGGCCGTGGAGTCGGTGAGGCTCATCAGGTCGGGGCCGGGTACTACGGGTGGGGGCGGGGTAGGCGTGGCGGCCGCTGTTTCGGGTTGGGTGCGGTTACAGGCAGCCAGCAACAGGCCCGAGACAAGCAGCGTGCAAGATCGGAACTGGCGCAAGGGTAGGAACTGGGGCATGGGAAAGCAGCACAGATGGCGAATTGCAATGATACGAACCCCGCCGTAGTTAGATAGGACACTTTTACATCCGGGGTAGTACGCAAAAAATCCGGCTACCCCGCAAAGCAGGAGTAGCCGGATAAAGTCATGAAGGCCGAAGCTGCTTTACAGCTTGATGCCCATTTTCTTGGCAATATCAGCAAACATTTGCGGGTCGTAATCGTCGGCGCCGGGCGAGTTGAGTTGGGGCTCTTCCTCCAGCACGGGGTAGGGAACTCCCTCAAAACCGCCCTGGATCAGCTCCAGGGGCTGGCCATCCTCAGGGTGCTTGCCGTCCCAGATAACGCCCGCTGTCTTGTAGTCGTCGGGGCTGAAGGTGTATAACTTCAGGTGAAGCTTCTGCTGATCCTGCAGTTTCTTGGCTTCAGGGAAGGCATCGTTGCTAAGTTCCGGTACCGGTACCAGCTTGCTAACTTCCACACCCGTTAGCTTTTCCAGGGCTTTGGCATAGGCTACTACGTGTACGCCACCGCGCACCAGCAGGTAGCCTACCACGGCGCGGGCACAAGGGTCCAACACCATTTCGTACACCCGCATTTTGTTAGCGCGGGCCCCGCATTCCAGGAAAAAGTTGTGCAGCAAATCCAGTTTCAAGTTGCCGCTGGCGTGCACGTTCTGACCCGTCCAGGGGTTACCCATGGAGTCGACGGGCAGGGCCGATTGGGCGCTGGTCAGGAAATGGTAGCTATTGCGCGCATCCTTGGCGTCGGCTAGCGGTGCCGGCACTGGGTCCTTACCGCGTACTGTTTGGCCGGTTAGCAGCAGGTTGATGGCGTAGGAAAGGGCCTCGATGTGGCTATATTCCTCGGCGGCAATGCTGCACGTCAGGTCATAGAACGGCCGCAACCGGTTTCGGCCCGGAAATTGAACGACTGAAACGTGTAGTTCATCAGGGTCGACATCTCCCCGTACTTACCGCCCAGCAGTTCCTGAATGGCGGCGGCATCGTTGGGAGAGGGATTCTTCGGTTTGGGTAGCTCAACGGCCAGCCGATCATAGCGCAAGATCATAGCAAGTTGTGGTTTGGTTGGAGGACAACTAATCCGTCAGTTTGTCGCCGACTCTTTTACTAACGATGTTTTCCTGCTGGAGTTAGCACAATCCCCGAAAGTTATTCGCTTATATCTAGTTGATAATAAAACAGTTGTGTCAAGCCAGTAGCATGATTTATAGCACCAAATTCAGATAGATAGACTGCCACGACTACCCTTGCTCAAGGCCGCTTAGTGCAGGCGTGGAAATTGTAAGGCGCTATCCGTCAAACAAGTAACGTCAACTTCGGCTTATCGGACCTACAAAAAAAGTGCGGCCAGCTGAGGAGCTGGCCGCACTTGTCTAATTGCGCTTTCTGCTGAGGAGGTTACCAGCCTGAGCCCGCCGGGGAGCCCCAACCGTCGTCGGCTGGTTTTTTCTTTTGCTTGGCTGGCTTCTCGGCTTTCACCTTCTCCTTTTGGGCGGGAGCGGCTACCGGCTTGCTCTTGGTTTTAACTTTGGTTGTGCCGGCGGGTAGGGCAGGGGCCCCCGCTACCGGCGCCGGATTTACTACCGGTGAGGCCTCCGCGTCGGGTGGGAGGGCCTGCATGTCTTTGGCCGCGTTAATCATATCGGGCCGCTCGGCTTCTTTGAACTTCTGCAACGCCAGCAGCATCTGCTGATCTACCAGCCCGTTATCCTTCCAGATCTTCATTTCCTCGTCCAGCTTCTCCTTTTCCTCCTTGCTGGGGCTTTCTTCAGCAGGGCGTTCAGATCGGGGCTGCCAGCATCTTTCCAGGCCGTCATCCACATAGATGCCACCATGGTAGGGGCCAACTTGAGGCGGTAAGCCACCTGGCCGCCTACTTTTTCGTGGTAAGAGTCGGCAAAGGCATCGGAATAAGAGCGGCGGGTTTTGCCGTACTTGTGGCTGAAGATATACTTGGTTTCGGGCGTGTACTTGCGGGTAATTTCTTCCTCCTTATCGAAGGTATCTCCCAGAAAGCCATAGGAATCCTGTACGGCTTGCCACACCTCCTTCAGCGCGTCCTTGGAGTAGTGCCCTGATTCGCTGTCGAGCTTGTACTTGGCAATGTGGCGCTCGGGCAGCTTGCTGTCCCACAAGGCATGAATGCCCTCCTGCTTTGAGAGCTGCCCATTGTAGTTAAGCGTCATATTCAGGGGCACGTAGGCATCGGCTACGTAGTGGCCCAGGTCGGCGGAAAGGGCGATGATGGCGGTAGTATCGCGCTGGCGGAAGGCTTCCGTTAGCTTGGCTTTGGTTTCCAGCACGGCCCAGGGCAGGGTGCCGTATTTGCGCAGGGTATCGGCCGTGTACTTGGCCTCGGCCTTGTCCCAAGCCTTGGGCATGACCCCAAACGGGTCGTCGCCGTAGTGGTCCATGCGGATGAAGTGCTTGCTAGCTTCCAGTGGGTCTTGGCTGCTCCGCTCGTCGGCGGCTGTGCTCAGCCGAATCAACTGGGGCAGGTTGCGGTAGTAGAAGCCGCGCATGGCCGAGGGCAGCGCGTACACCGAAATCTGCGTGATGGTGCGGTGACCGAAAAAGCCCCAGCCCGGGGACAGAATAGGGCACAACAGCACGACAAAAAGAGTGAGTAGAAGTTTTTTCATAACGGCAGTGCGCGGCAAGGGTAACCACCAGCAAAGTTACAACGGAAGCACTTGATGTGCTGATTTTTGCCTGGAAGTTCTGCGCGCCAGGCGTCTGCAGTAACTCGGCTGGCGGTAACCTTTTCTGGTGGCCGCGGAACCCTTGGCAACCCGGCGCACCCGTAGGAAAAGCGGTAGGAACAGCCAAGGCAAGGGCCCGCGCGTACGCTGGCTAAAGCGTAGCTTGTGCTGCCAACTCTCACTTGTTCGTTTGCCCGCGTGACTCTGATTTCCAAAAAGAAGATTACCTACGCCATTGCCGAGCCGCTGCGCCGCTACCTCCACCAGTACGACCGGGAAACCCACCTGCCCGTCACGTACCTGGACCTGACGCGCATCAGCGGGAGCTTTCCGCTGCTGGACCGGCAAGGCCGCGATACGCTCTGGGAAACTGTGTTCTACGAGCCTCAGGCCCTGCGGGAGTTGGGAGAAGGCCTTACGCAGGTATACGCCCTGCTCAAAACGGCCGGCGACCTGTCCTTCACTGACCACCTGCTGGCTGACCGGATTGATTACTGCCGCTTCGGTAACTCCAATCCGTTTCGGGTGCGCATCGTCAATCAGCTCAACGACAACTACGACTATTTCTACGTGAAGCGGGCCGATGCTTCCCGCGTGTACGGCCTGGAGTTGGAACACCTACTCTCGCCCAATAGCATGAACTACCTCGTGCACGGCGCTACCCTGATTGAAGAGCACATTGCCGGGATTCCCGGCGACGACTTTATCCGGGACCATCTGCAGCGGCCTCACCTCAACCAGGTGCGCATTGCTAAGGAGTTCGTCAAGTTTAATGAGCGGTGCTTTGCCCGCCTGCTCGGGGATATGCGCGCCTACAACTACGTCATCGACGTAACGCCCGACTTCGAGGATGAGCAGTACCGCGTCCGGGCCATCGACTTCGACCAGCAGTGCTACGAGGGCAAGAAGAACATGTACCTACCGCAGTTTTTCAAGGATAACCGCGCCGTGGTGCTGCTGTGTAGCCAGCTGCTGACTGCCGAAACCATCCGGCAGTACCAAACGGAGGAGCGCACCCTCATGGCCCGGCGCGCCCGCTCCGAGCGCTACCGCCTGAAAGATCTGATGGATTGCCTGCGCCGGGATGAGGTGTCGCCGCCGGAAAAAGTCAACCAGCTCAAAGCCCAGCTCAACCAGCACCACCACACCGAGGAGTTTAGCGCCTGCCGCACCATGGGCGACCTAGTACGCCTGAACCTGCTGCTCATGCTAGGCCGCAACCGAGCGGTGAAACAATGAGTGAAGTGTCATGATGAGGAAGAACGGCGCCGCCATTCGTCTCGGTCAACGTGCTACCCCTCTCAATGTGACAAGCCCTTACCTCCAGCACAGAAGTAAGGGCTTGTCATGTTAGCAGGCTTCGAGCAAACGAGCCCTGGTGAGGGCACCCTCGCCAGGACTCGTGTGCAGGTGAGGATACAGCTTTTACTTACTTCATTTTCTCTTCAACGGCGGAGCCGGCATGTTGCTGGGCGTGTTCATCAAGTAAGGTGTTAAGGTAGTCGAAGATGTAGTCGGCGGCTAGTTGGCGCACCTTATCACAGTTGCCCTCGAACTCCTGGCGTAGCTCGTAAGCGCGGTTTTGGTGCAGCACCGTGAAGTACATCGTACCCACCGGCTTGTCCTCCGACTCGGAGGCGCCGCCGCCGCACAGACCCGTTACGGCCACGCAAACGTCGGCCGTAGGCAAGTGCTTGTGCAGGCCCATCACCATTTCGTTGGTAACCTGCTGGCTTTCGGCAGTATAGAGGGCCAGCGTTTCCTTCTTGACCCCGAGCAGGCGCTGCTTGGCAATGGGGTGGTAGGTAACCACCGAGCCCAGCAGCACTTCGCTGCTCCCGAAGGCCTTAACAAACTCGGAAGCCAGCAGCCCCGCCGTGCAGCTTTCCGCAAAAGCGAGGGTGAGCTTATACTGCAGAAATTTCTGCGCAAGGGAATTTAGGTCGGAAGGCTTCATAGCGAGATTAAGGAACGGAGTGCCTTCTGTACGCCAGGTAGTCGCCTAAATGTTATGGCCGAGCTAGCTGGCTTTGCGCCGAAGTGCGTGCAAAGTGGGCTTGCCAGCCGCCATAACCCTATTCCTGACGGTATACTACACCTTGCTTCATTACAAACCGCACACGCTGCATGGCATTAATGTCCTGTACCGGGTCGCCTTCCACGGCTACTACGTCGGCCAGCTTGCCCGGCTCCAGGGTGCCCAGGGCCGGGGTTTGGCCCAGCAGCTCGGCGGCGTTTACGGTGGCGGCCCGCAGGGCCTGCAGCGGAGGCATACCCGCTTCTACCATGTAGCGAAACTCAAAAGCATTTACTCCGTGCCGGAACACGGAGGCATCGGTGCCAAACGCAATTTTTACCCCGGCTTTGTACGCCCGCCCGAATGTGCCCTGGAGCTTGGGCCCGATGGCCAACGCCTTGGGCGTCACCAGTGGGGGGTAGTAGTTCGGGTTTTTAGCGGCCGAGTCGGCAACTGATTTGCCGGCCGTGATAGTGGGCACGTACCAGGTGCCGTACTTTTTCATGAGCTGGATGGTTTCGTCGTCCATTAGGGTGCCGTGCTCAATGCTGGTGACGCCCGCCCGAATGGCCCGCTTCATGCCCTCCGCGCCGTGGGCGTGGCAGGCTACGTTCAGCCCCAAATCACGCGCAGTTTGCACCACCGCCCTGATTTCCTCCTCGGTAAATTGGGGCGCCGAGCCGTCTTTGGCTACGCTGAGCACGCCACCGGTGCTGGCAATCTTAATAAGGTCGGCGCCGCGCTTGTACTGTTCCCGCACGGCCTGCCGGCCCTGGTCGGGGCCGTTGGCTACCCCATCGGCGGGGCCAGGCATGCCCATCAAATCCAGGCGGTAGCCGTTGGTTGGGTCCATGTGGCCGCCCGTGCCCGATATGGCCTTGCCCGCCGTGAAGATGCGCGGCCCCACCACCTGCCCCCGGTTGATGGCATTACGCAACGCCAGATTGACGCCCGAGCCGCCCAAGTCGCGCACGGTAGTGAAACCCGCCAGCAGGGTTTTGCGGGCGTGCTCTAGGGCCCCAAAGGCCACGTCGGCAGGATTCTGAGTGAATTCCTTGAGGTAGTTGTCCTTGCTGGTTTCGCCCTCCAAATGCACGTGGCAGTCGATGAGGCCCGGTAGCACGGTGCGGTTTTTTAGGTCCACTACTTTGTCGCGGCTGGTGGCGGGGGTAGTGTAACCGCGCTCCACGGCCAGTACCCGGCCGTTTTCAACCACCACGGTCATTTCGGTTTGGGCCCGGTCCTGGCGCATGTCGAGGAGGCGGCCGCAGTGCAGGTAGGTTTTTTGGGCTAGGGCCGCCGGCGCCAGCAGTAAGGCGCCGCCCAGGCTCAGGCCAGCTAGTAGTCGTTGTAGCATAACAGCAGACAGGTAAGAAGTAGGAGGGGAAGATACAATACAGAAAAACGCTGCATGCAGCCTAATTGCCGGCCAATCCGTATCTTTTGTCGCCGCCCGCCCCACTCTAGGGCTTAGGCGGCAGCTATTCCTCTCTCCTTAACCATCTTACCCTTCCGTCATGGCTACCTCCGCCGACTTCGAAGCTGCCCAGCAGCGCGTTCAGCAGCTCCCCAGCAAACCCGATAACACCACGCTGCTGAAACTATATGCCCTCTTCAAGCAAGCCAGTGAGGGCGACGTAACCGGCGACCGGCCCGGGGCTTCGACTTTAAAGCCATTGCCAAATACGACGCCTGGGCTGGCCTACGCGGCAAATCCCAGGATGAGGCCCGCCAGGAGTACGTAGATTTCGTGAATTCCCTGTTTTAGGCGTTCTGGTTTCCTTATAGCAAGCAAGGCCCGCTACCAACACTGGTAGCGGGCCTTGCTTATGTCAGGAGTAGCCAAAAGGCAGTAGCAGCTAGGCTAGGGGCTGATTGCCAGCATCCGGAGTGGCCGGAGCTGCCGGAGCGGGTGCGGCCGGTGCCCCGCCAGGCGTGGGCAAATCAAAGGCTACGGCGTTGTGCTCAAAGTGACCCTTGTGCGAGCCGTCGCAGAAAGGCTTGTTGCTGGAGAGCCCGCACCGGCAGATGCTGATTCGTTCCCGGCCGCCGAGGCCGTAGGGCTGGCCCTGGGCGTCAACCAGCTCAAAATCAGTGCTCTCTACCCGGAGAGAGCCGTTGCTAAGTACGGTTAGTTTGGTAGCCATATGCTGGAAAGGTGAAGTGGTGAATTTGTGAGTTAATTAAGGGAGGAGCTAGGCCAAGTAGGTGGGAGGAAGTGGTTGCTTTCACTAAGGAAAGCTCGTGTTGGGCTTGTGCTAAGCGTTGCCGAAGCATGGCACATACTTTATGTGCTGCTTTTCGGTGTCTCGTCTACCGCACCGTTAGCGCAACTCCTTGCGCATAACGTAGTCGTTCATCCAGTAAGGCCCAATGGCAATGTCCTCCTCGCGGTGCAGCTGAAAACCCAGGCGCTCGTAGAAGGCCAAGGCGGGATTATGGCGGTTGACGTTCAGTTCCAGGGTTTGCCCGCCGGCCTCGCGCACGGTCTGTTCTACGGCCTGTACCAACTGCTGGCCCAAACCCTGGCCTTGGGCCGAGGGTAGCACGTAAATTTTATGGAGCTTGTACAAGCCCTCGCCCGGCTGGGCCGAAAAGGAGGCGTACCCACTGGCTTCCCCGTCTACGTACACGAGCAAAAAGGTGTGGCCCTGCTCCGTCATTTGCCGCTCCAGGGAGGCGGGCGTATAAATCACGCGGTACATGTAGTCGATCTGCTCCCGCGAGATGATGAAGCGGTAAGTCGGCTCCCAGGTGGCTTCGGCCAGCCCAATAATCGTCGGAATATCAGCTAGCGTAGCGGACTGGATGCGAAGCGGAGCGGCAGTGGGGACGGACATAGCGGGCAAAAAACGGCATTATTCGGCGCAAAACCGAACCTCACCCCCGTTTCGCTCGTTTTGGGTCGGAAATTGCGTGTGTCACGTACACGACTCCGGCCCGCGGCCGTTTTACGCTTTACTTCATCACCCACCCCGACGCCTACCTGCCCTATGAAGCCTTTCCTGTTTTCCTTCGCGCTCCTGACGGCGGCTGGCCTGTTGGCCTCTTCGGCTGCCTTCGCCCAGCAAACCCCCAAACCTGCCCCAGAACCACAAAAACACCGTCTGCCAGCTCCACTACCTCCGGAGTAGAGCAGGACTTGCGCGTGTTTAGTGACTGGGTCAACGACAAGGTGGAGCAGGCTGCTACCACGGCCCGCCGCGAGCTGCCCCGCATTACGGAGGAGTTTGACCGCCAGAGCACCCGCATCGACAAGGCCGTGGACAGCCTCACGGTGGAGGGCAAGCGCGAGTACACCATCCAGAAGACGCGCTATAAGAAGTGGGCAACCCGCCAGGATAGCCTAGATGCCGCCGCCCGTCGCCCGGCCACGGCCCAGGAAGCCCAGCGCCGCTTGCTCGGCGAAGAAGTGAACATCAGCCGGGCCCGCCCTACGGAGCTGCCTGACCTGTACTTCCGCCTGGTAGAAAACATGCGTTCCGATAAAAGAAACTGGACCCAGGCCGATTGGAGCGCCGCCAGCGCCGTGCTAAGCCGCCTGAATGCCCGCTACGAGCAGGTCCGGGAGCAACTGCCCCTGGAGGAGCGCCTGCGCATCCGCAGCTTGCAGGGCGAGTTCCGTACGCTGGAAAAAGCCCGCGACGTGAAGGACGTAATCCGGGAGTAACGTAGTTGGCCTACTTACACGCACAAGCGCCGCGCTACCGTTGGGTGGCGCGGCGCTTGTGCGTGTACATGGGTAACACCAGCACCTAACAACTTGGTAGTTAGACTACAAGAAAAGGTGTTACCTGCTCTTCAAGCAGTGGAAAGAATGGCTTCAGACTTCCGGTTAGGGCAGAGACGGAACCGCCGGATCCGGGGAGTGGTGTTCCTGGGCCAGCCACTCCCAAGCCGCCGGCAACTTGTGGAAAAGTTGAATGGGTAGCTGCTGGCGAACCCGCTCAAAAAAGTCAACGCTGACCAATTGGTTGTGCACCTCGGGCGAGAAAACGTAGGCAATGGCCCGTAGCCCCGTGTCCATGGCCTGGGGTAGCCATTCGTACTCCAGCCAATCCATGGCCTCGCTCCAGTCGCCGGTGGCTTGGCTTTTATCATTGAGCAGCAGCGGGTAGCGCAGGCGGGCGTGCAGGCCCAGCCCGTCCCGGGCTACCCGAATTATCTCGCGGCCCGTCAGGTTGCCAAACCACTGCACGTACAGCAACTGGTGGGCTGGGGAGTGGTGAAACTCTACCAATGGGTGGCCATGGGCATCGGGCAAGGAGCCCAGGAATTCAAGGGGTAGCGAAGGCGTGGCCACAACAAACAGCGTAGGGTGAAGAGTATGCAGTATACCCAAAAGTATATTAACTCGACCTGATCATGTTTCGCTATTTGGTTCGGCTGGCATCCGCTATTTTTACCGCTCCGTTTTTTTCTGCGCTTCGCTCATGCACATTGCAATCGTCGGCAACATTGGCGCCGGCAAGACCACGCTGGCCAATAAATTGGCTCATCACTTCAACTGGGAAGTATTTCTGGAAGATGTGGACCACAATCCTTACCTAAAGGATTTCTACGATGATATGCCGCGCTGGGCGTTTCACCTGCAGGTGTACTTCCTTAACAGCCGCTTTCACCAAACCCAGCGCATCAAGGAACTGCAGCTGGCCGGCAAAGGAGTAATCCAGGACCGCACGATTTACGAGGACGCCCATATTTTCGCGGCCAACCTGCACCAGTCGGGCCTGATGACGGAGCGCGACTACCAGAACTACCTAAGTTTGTTCAATTCCATGATCAGCATGGTGAACCCACCGGACCTGCTGCTCTACCTGCGCGCCGACCTGCCCAAGCTGGTTTCCCAGATTGACAAGCGCAACCGCGACTACGAAAACAACATCAAGATTGACTACCTCAAGCACCTGAACGAGCACTACGAGGAGTGGATTAGTGGGTACAAGCACGGGAAGCTGCTGATTGTGGACGTTAACAACCTCGATTACGTCAACCAGCCCGAGGACCTAAGCGTCATCATCGAAAAAATCAACAGCACCCTGTTTGGGCTGTTTTAAGCAGTGAATAAGCAAGGAAGTCTCCCTTGCTGCCCAGGCGAGCGGCACGAAGGCATCCTTCCTGCTTTATGCCCGAAGCCTGATGATACGACAAGCCCTTACCTCCAGCACGGAGGTAAGGGCTTGTCGTATTTCAGGGGTAGCACGGTGGTCAGGACGGATGGCCGTGCTTTATTCGCCGGGCCAACTCACTCAATCACTCAGCCATTCGGTTACTGATTCACCGCTTATTCTTCCCGCATAGCTTCGTTGAGAAAGGCGACAAAAGGCCGTGCGGCTTGCCACGCGGCTAGTACCCGGGCTGGGAAGTCGGATCGGCGCACTTCGGCGTCGGGGAAGGAGCGCCACACGAAAAAGCTTTTGAGACGTATCCACTCTATGTCCGGGTCGGCGCGGTCATAGCCCTTGGGTGCGGTTTTCAGGGTCTGCGACATGTCCAAGCCCTCAGGAAACTGGCTGAGTAGCGTAGCATCTTGGCGTAGCGCATGAAAAGCGGGGGCGTTATAGTGAATTTCCTGGCGGATGCGGGCCAGCTGGGCGGGCTCCGGCATCCAGCGGCCGGCCCCTACGTACGTCTCGCCGCCGGGCTCCACGGCCACAAAATACCCAGCCCAGGGGCTGTGCCGGCCGCCGGGCTTGAAGCCAGCGCCCATGTGGCGTTTATACGGCTCGTCGCTCTGCTGAAACCGGTCGTTTTTGTTGATACGGAACATGACGTCCGGGGAGTGAGGCCCCGGAGGCCGGGCTCCAGCTCGGCGGACGCGTCGCGCAGCAGCGTGGCCACAAAGGAGCTGTACTCGGTGCGGGCCCGGTGATAGTCGGCGCGGTGGGCGTCCATCCAGGCTTTGTTGTTGTTAGCAGCAAGGTTGCGCAGGAAATCCAGAACAAGGGTAAGGTTCATAGCAGGTAAGCCAAGGAGACGGGTAAGGCAAATACAAGAACGCCCCGCACCGCTAGGCGGTACGGGGCGATAACTGCCGGGGTTAGCCTGCAGGCTGCGCTAGCGCTTATTCAGGGCCTGCGTGTTGCTTAGGCCAGTACGGTCGTTCAGGGCCCAGCTAAAGGATTGAAACTCCACCTGCGCCGTGGGCAAAAGGGGCGTGCGGGCGTAGCGGTTAACAAACGCTATTAGCTGCGCTTCCGACCCGAACTCCGCGGAATAAGCCTCAAACAGACCAGAAAGCTGGGCGTGCTGGGGGCCAGCTGGTTGAAGGTAGGGTCATTGATGAAGCGGCGGGTTTGCTCATCAAGCTGAGCGGTCAGCCGCGAGCCAGCGTATGCTTCCGCCTGCACTGGAGCACCGGAAGCAGCCCCGTACATCAGGGCAAAATGCACGCGCGGGTCGTGAAACTGGTCGCGGAGCATGAGGCGTTCAATTTGGTTTAGCGAGTAGCTCTGGCCACCCACGTTTACTACCGGCACTTCCCACGGCGACTTCAGGCCGCTGACCATCTTCACCCGAATGTCGTTGATGCTGGCTACGGGGTAGTATTGCACTATCAGGGAGGTGGCCGCCGCGTTGTACACGTTCAGCCAGAAGGCTTTCGTGTCGTTCGAGTTCCAGAAAATAGGGTCAGGCTTCACCTTGCGCAAGCTTTCCAGGTACCCCAGCAGCTGGCCCTCGTCCTCAATCAGTCCTTCGTAGTTCAGGCGGCCGTCGGCGGTTACGTGCCGTTGCAGCAGTTCGCTCCAGGGCTCGTGCAGGAGTTGCAGAGTGTTGTTGTCCTCGGCTCGTAGCAACAAAGGCGACAGCAAGCACAGAAACAGAAGAAGGAAGCGGTGGGGCAGGGGCAGAGCGGGCAATGCATGCAATAGGGGCGCAAAAACAACATAAGCCATCAGCAGGCAAATTCTGCCGAAGGAACATGCCTACTAGCCAACCCTACTTCTATGCGAAGCACTTTTGTTTCCAAGAAGTATGGTTTGACCAAGAAGCAATTGAATTATCAAATATATAGCATTATGGCAATAACCTATATCTTTTCTTAAATTTTTTTGCATTCTGCGGGGGCTCAACAGTAAGGCAGTGCTCGGCTGTTGCCAGATGTGTTTAGCAACGGTCTGTATGTAAATGACTTAGCTTTTAAAGCTGTCTACGCTGATAATGTCACCTACGCGCAGGGTGCCTTGGCCGGGACCGGTAACATTCTGCCCGAATAGAACTTTGTTTTTGCTACCCTGCGAGCGGTAAGAAGCCAGGGTGCGGAGCGGCTCGCCGTGCGGGTTTTTACGGGCTGTTCGCTGGTCAATGGTTGTTAGGATGCACCGGCCGCAGCCCCGTACGGCCCGGAAAGGCACCTCGCCTACCCGGAAGTCGTGCCAGGCATCTTCGTCGAAAGGCTGTCCGCCGCTGAAAACCAGGTTGGGCCGGAACCGATCCATGCCCACGGGCTCGGCCAGGCGTGTGTTTAACTCTCCCAACGACTCCTGCCCGATAAGCAGGAAAGGGTAGCCATCGGCGAAGCTAACCAGCTGGCCTTCGGGATTATGTTCGGGTTCCACATCGCGCCGCACCATGTCCGACATATACACCAGCTTGCTGGGCTGACCCAGGGCCTCAGAAAGCCACTCGTCGCACTCCGGGCGGGCCCGCCAGGCAAACACCATATCGTCCCAGATGGTGGCAAACAACGTTTTTTCCGGGGTGGCTTCGAAGGGAACGAAGAGGGGGAGTAAATCGGGGCGGGCCTGGTGGCTGAGCAAAAAGCCGTTGTAGGCGGGGGCTACCTTCAGGTGCGCCATAGCAGCGGTTTGCCGCTGGGTCATGAACTGGTTCCGCTCATTAATAATTAGCCAGCGCCGGTCGTGGCGTAAGCCGCGGGCTTCTACGGCGGCTTCCGTAACGCGAATCCCGCCCAGGGATTTAACCGGATAGATATACAGGTCGGAGAGAAGAAGGGGTGCAGCCATGCTGCAAAGATGGGAAATAGTGAGGTGGTGGGACAGTGAAATGGTGAATGCGTGATTGTGTGAGGTGCTATACCGGCAAGCATATGGCGCCTTCCGCCCACACTGTACGGGTCATAGCACGGCGACACAACGACGCCACCCTTCCTAACCACGGTGCTACCCTTCCAAACGTGACAAGCCCTCACGTCCGTGTTGGAAGTAAGGGCTCGTCAGTTTATTAGGTTAGTTACAAGGAGAGGAAGGATGGCGTCGTTGTGTCGCCGTGCCATGACAATTCTCACCTTCAACACTTCACTACCTCACTATTTCACCTAATGGAGTGGGCGTTTTTTGATCATGCCGCCTTTGGTGTCGCGGACGCTGTGCATGACCATGAAAGCCTGCCGGTCAATCTGTTCTACCTCGGCTTTGAGCTTCGAGACTTCTAGGCGGGTGATAACCGTGAAAACAATATCGACGGGGTTGGGCTGCTGACCGTGGGTGCCAAAGCCGCGCTTGCCATTGTAGACCGTGGCGCCCCGGCCCAGCTTCTCGGTAATCATGCGGCGGATAGCATCGGAGCGGCCCGATACGATGGTAACGCCCGTGTATTCCTCCAAGCCGTCAATAATGAAGTCGATGGTTTTGGCCGCTGACAAGTAAGCCAGGATGGAATACAACGCTGTTTCCATGGACAACACCCAAGCGGCCACTCCAAAAATGAGAATGTTAAAGACCAAAATGATGTCACCGACACTCATGCTGGACTGCTTGCTCAGGTAGATGGCCATAATTTCGGTGCCATCTAGTACGCCGCCGCCGCGCATGGCTAGGCCAATGCCCGCCCCCAGGAAGAACCCGCCGAACACCGAAATCAGGAGCTTATCGTTGGTAACGATGGGGAAGGGAACCACGGCCAGCACCAAGGCCAGGCCCAGGATGCCGAGCAGGGTACGGATGGCCACACCGGGGTCGAGTTGCCGCCAGGCCATGAGCACAAATGGCAGGTTGAGCAGCACAATAAGCACGGGCAAGGGCAAGCCAAAAACCCGCGTGATTAGCAGGGAAACGCCCGTTACGCCCCCATCCAGGAAGCCGCTCGGTAGCAGAAAACTTTCCAGACCAAAGCCCGCCGAGAATACCCCCACTACCATCAGCAGCGAATTGCCTACCTGTCGCCGCCACCAACGCCGGTCCTTGGCGGGGCGGGCTCCTGGGGCCGGCCGCCGTCGGCGGGGTAGCTCGCCGGTAGCGCCCGAGCGAAGCTTGCGCAGGAACATGAGTTGAGGAAGTAGCATGGGCAAAACTGCAAAAGTGAACAGTAGGGGTACGCCGGGTAGAAGGGGAATGTTAAAAATTCGGGTGAATTAATCTGCTACCGTTGGGCTGGCCCGGAATTTGGAAACGGCGACAATACCAATCATTTTAGGCGCAGAAACAGATTTATTCGATGGCATTGCTGCAGGAGTATCCGGTGTTGTGGGGACGGCAGGGGCGTAGGGAATTTGCATTTGAAATAGCACCGGCTTTGTTGCCGCTGGTGCTGGCCTACGGGCTACCACCGGCCGGGCAGTTACCGCCCGTGTGGCTGGCCTCGGGCTGTGGCTGGTTGCTACAGCCCTGGTGGCCGTGCTGGCCGTGCGCCGCCTGCACGATGTGGGCTATAGTGGCTGGTACGCGCTGTTACTACTCGTGCCCTTCCTCAACGGCGTGCTGCTGTTGCTGCTGCTGCTACAACCCAGCTACCCCCGCTGTACCCGCCACGGACATAAGGTTGGGTGGCAGCCAGTGGCCTGAGTGTAAGCTACATGTTCATCCAAAAGCCCGGGCCCCGCTACAACGGTCACTATGCCAAGTGACGTTGCAGCGGGGCCCGGGCTTTTGAACAACAGGCTTAACTATTTCAGGCGCGGTTAGGGGGTAGGCTGCTGGGCCAGTTGGAGGGCGCGGTACAGGTTCACCAACCCGCCCGTGCGGGAAAGCTCCGCGAAGTCGACGAGGGTAGTGGAGCCTGGCTTGCGGACCTTGGTGTGGTAGGGCACCGCTGAATCCAGGATGATGCGCTTGAGCTGCACGGCCGTGAGCTGCGGGTAGTACGATTTCAGGACGGCGGCCATGCCCGCTACCACGGGTGCGGCCATGCTCGTGCCACTTAGGTTGCCGTAGCGGCTGCCAGGCAAGGTAGCATAGATCTGGTTGCCGGGGGCAAACACGTCGACCTGGGTTTTGCCGTAGTTGGAGAAGTCAGCCACCAGATTTTCGTCATTCGTGCGGGCCGAAGCGCCCACCGTAATCATGTTGGGTATGCGCTGGCCGTTCTGGTACACTGGGGCCGGATACTGAAGCGTTTTGTCGAGGTCCGCGTTTTCGTTGCCAGCCGAGTGCACCAGCAGCACGTTCTTGATAGCAGCATATTTGATGGCTTCCTCCACGGCTGGGCGCTGGGGCGAGTAGTACTTACCAAAGCTCATGTTGATGATTTGGGCCCCATTGTCCACGGCGTAACGGATGGCGTTAGCTACGTCCTTGTCCCGCTCGTCGCCGTCGGGTACAGCGCGCACGGCCATGATCTGCACGTTCGCGGCTACCCCCAGCACGCCGAGGCTATTTTCCCGGTCGGCCCCAATGATGCCCGCCACGTGGGTGCCGTGCATGGGGTCAGGACCGTGCACGTCGCGGTTGCCGTAGTTGCGTTGCTTGGTATCCTCGGGCTGGTCGCCCACAATGGGGCGGGGGTTGTACTTGAGGTTGAGGCCGTACTCGAGCTGGTCCTGGGTTTCCTTCAGGCCCCTTTTCATTTCTTCCAGCACATCATCTAGGGAAGCAAAGCCGGCTTGCTGCAGGCTGGTGTAGAGGCCCCGGGTAATCTGACGCAGCTGCGGATCCTGGGTGGGCGGGTTGCGCAGGGTGGCCGTATCGAGGCGCGACACGCCCAGGGCCTGCTTGAGGCCTTCGGCACCCTGAGCATTTTCGGTGTACGCCTGACTGAACTCCTTCAGGCGCTGGCCGTTTTCCTTCACCTTGGCGTCGTAGCTCTTCTTTACCTTCTGGTAAAGGTCAAACTCGGCCCGTTTGGCCGCTGGCACTGCCGTACGCACCTTGCCCGCATACAGAGGCTGAAGCTTGGCCATCAGGCGCGTTTCCTCCAGGGTTTCCACGTTAATGTTGCGCCCGTCGGGCCCACCCAAGAAGCTCCAGCCCAGCACGTCGTCCGCGTAGCCGTTCTTATCATCATCCTGGCCATTGCCGGCAATTTCCTTGCGGTTGTGCCAAAGCACGCGCTTTAGGTCCACATGGGCTGTATCAATGCCGGCATCAATAACGGCCACAAGCACTGGGGTAGAGGCCTTGCCTTGCAGCAGCTCCGTGTAGGCCCGGCGGGCACTAATGCCCATCACGCCCCCGTCCTGCTCCGGGTCGAGTAAGTGCCACTGGGGTGCGGCCACCGCGGCCGGGGAGGTAGCAGGCGCTGATGAGGCCGGTGGAGTAGTCTGGGCCGAAACTAGGGCGGGAAGCAAAAACGAAAGGCCCAGCAACCGCAGCCGGGAAGGAGAAGGAAACGCCATGTAAGGAAAGCTCAAAAGCAGAATGGAAAGCAGAGTGTACGCAAGGATCGGGCCGGGGGTAATTTATTCTAACGTCACTGCTATAGGGTAGCCCGAACGTTCTCATTCCGGTATCCGTGCTAGCTCCGGTCAGCCCTTTACAGACCCGCATTGCGCCTAGCAGCTGCATTAGGCCGCTATTAGGCCTCAGGCGCAGAGCTGCATTTGGCCTTCGTTATTGCGCTAAAGCCCTGGACCAGGTAAACAGGCTGGCTATTGATGGAAGCACAAACGGGTCATGCCGAGGGAAGGAAAGCAGCTCGCTCGAACACGTTGAGTTATTCCCCTATGTCAGCACGTGGGAAGCTTCGGCGCTGCCTTTGCAGGACGATCTTATTGCGTAATGGCCTTACGTTTTGGTAGCGTTTACTCGTGGTGCATCATCTGCTGCTTAGTCTGTGCAAATAATCTTCGGGTAGAGGATCTAGGGTTGTGATGTCAGCAGTCTTGATTCGCTGGGTGTTGATGAAATAAAGGGTTCTGATCGGGGCTTTTTCTACCCTCCTTGCCGCTTATCCGAACAGTGTGCCGGGCGTGCGGTTATCTTCACGCTCTCAAGTTGCCCCTCCGTATGCGTATTCGCTCCTTGCGCCCCCTCCGTGCCGCTTTGCTGGCCTTGCTCACTCATGCACTCATTTACTCCTTCACCGCCCAGGCCCAGGCACCCAAAACGTATTCTTCCTCCGAGATTCTGCTGGGCCTCAAGAAACTGAACGTGTTGGGCTCGGTGCTCTACATTGCCGCCCACCCCGACGACGAAAATACCCGCCTCATTGCTTACATGGCCAACGGCCGCCTACTGGAAACCGGCTACCTCAGCTGCACCCGCGGCGACGGGGCCAGAACCTCATCGGTCCGGAACTGCGCGAGCAGCTCGGCGTGATACGCACCCAAGAATTGCTAGCTGCCCGGCGCATTGATGGGGGTAGGCAGTTCTTCACCCGCGCCAACGACTTCGGCTTCAGCAAAACCCCCGCTGAAACCTTCACCATCTGGGACAAGGAGCAGGTGCTGTCCGACATGGTGTGGGTGATTCGGCAGCGCCGGCCCGATGTGCTCATCACCCGCTTCCCGCCCGACAGCCGCGCCGGCCACGGTCATCACACCGCCTCCGCCATCCTGGCCGCCGAAGCCTTCGATGCCGCCGGGGACCCCAAGCGTTTCCCTGAGCAGCTAAAATACGTGCAGCCCTGGCAACCCAAGCGCCTGTTCTGGAACACCGGCTCCTTCTTCGTGAAGCAGGGTGAGGACATGAGCGGCTACCTGAAAGTGGATGCCGGTGCCTACAACCCCCTGCTAGGCCAGAGCTACGGTGAAATTGCTGCCCGCAGCCGCTCCCAGCACAAAAGCCAGGGCTTCGGCTCGGCCGCTCAGCGCGGCGAGGCCCTGGAGTACCTGCAATACGTGAAGGGCGACAAGCCCAAGTCCGACCCCTTCGAAGACATTGACCTGAGCTGGAACCGGGTGCCCGGCGGCGCGGCTGTGGGAAAGCTGATAGACGAGGTAATTCGGAAGTACGACCCCAACAACCCCAGCGCCAGCGTAGCAGGGCTGCTGAAGGTGCGGGAGTTGCTACAGCCTATGATTCTGCTAAACGCACCTAAAAACGAGAATCTACCCAATCTTTCCCAGAAGAATTTTTGGGCAATAGAAAAGACAGAACAGGTTGAGAAGCTGATTCAAGCGTGTGCAGGTATTTATATAGAAGCTACAACTCAAGCGCCCTCGGTGGCCGCAGGGAGTAATACAGTACCTGTTAAGCTTGACGTAGTAAACCGCTCGGGGCAAGAAGTTAAGCTGCTTTTTCTGAGCTGGCCGGAGAAACAAAAAGAACCGTTGAATCTTGGTGAAGCAGATACGACGGTGAACAAGAGCATAGCTGCTAATGCAGTTTTATCTCTCCCCTGACCCTGCCCTTAACCAAGCAGAAAGCTACAGTGTCGCAACCCTATTGGTTGTTGGGGCCATCTAGCGTGGGCATGTATCAAGTTGATAAGCCGTCGCTAATTGGTACACCGGAAAATGCGCCTACTTTAACAGTAGATGCTACCGTAGAAATCCAGAAGAAAAAAATACAACTCACCGTACCAGTCCAATACAAAAGCACTGACCCGGTAGAAGGGGAGAAGTACCGGCCGCTGGTAGTGGTGCCGCCCGTGGCCGTGAACATCGGCGGGCGCGCCTACGTCTTCGCCGACAACCAACCCAAAACCATTCCCGTGACCTTGCGCGCTGGCAAGGCGGGCGTGAAAGGCTCGGTGGCCTTGACGTTGCCGCAAGGCTGGAAGTCGGAGCCAGCCAGCTTTACCTTTGACCTCGCCAGTAAAGATGCCGAGCAAACTGTGCAGTTTCGGGTGCAGCCGGGGGTAGGGGCACAGGAGGGTAAAACCGAGCTACGGGCCGTAGCTACCGTGGATGGGCAAACCTATTCGCGCGGTTACCAGGCCATCGAGTACAACCACATTCCGACGCAGGTGCTCTTCCCCGAGGCCGTGGCCCCACTGGTGAAGCTGGACCTTAAGCGCAAGGGCCAGGAAATCGGCTACCTCATGGGGGCCGGCGACGAGGTGCCCGATGCCCTGCGCCAGATCGGCTACACCGTCACACTGCTCAAGCCCGAGGACCTCACCGACCAGAACCTGCGCCGCTTCGATGCCGTGGTGCTGGGCGTGCGGGCCTACAATACCGTCGACCGGCTCAAAACCCTGCAGCCTACGCTGCTCCGCTACGTAGAAAACGGCGGCAACCTGGTGGTGCAATACGTAACCAACCGCGGCACCGTCATTCCTCAAATCGGGCCCTACCCCCTTACCCTATCCTCCGATAGAGTAACGGTAGAAAATGCGGCTGTTACCTTCCTGAATCCTCAGCAACCCTTACTGAACTCGCCCAATAAAATCACTGCCCAGGACTTCGAGGGCTGGGTGCAGGAGCAGGGCCTGTACTACCCAGTGCCTGGGACCCCAAGTACCAACCCGTCATCAGCTCCGCCGACCCCGGCGAGAAAGCCAAGGAAAGCGCCATTTTGGTGGCCAACTATGGCAAGGGGCACTACATCTACACCGGTCTTTCGTTGTTCCGGGAACTGCCCGCCGGGGTGCCCGGTGCCTACCGCCTGCTCACCAACATGGTGTCATTGGGCAAATAGCTGGCCCGCTCGCTTGCAGAGGCGCGCCCCGTTGCGTTTCCTCGTTGCTGACGTTGTTTGGGCTAGACCGTTCAACGAGAAGCCGCGAGGTGTCGCGCCTCTGCACCTATTCTTGATATGACTATCCGCTATTGTCTGCGCCTATTGCTAATCGCGCTGTGTACTTCCCCCATCATTCTCCTGCTGATGAAATGGGTAGACGTGCCCCTGGCCGTGTGGCTACACCAGCCTGGCGAATCGCTCCGGCCGTTTTTTGCCGGTGTAATGCTGGCAACCGATTACTTGTCGTGGCTTTTCCATGTACCTAGCCTAGTAGGAGTGCCTGGGGCGTGGCTGTTGCTGCTCCTGCTTTTTCTGCTGAGTTGGGTGCGGCGCCTGCCCCATGCTACCATCTGGCTGGTTGTGCTGCTCACGATGGTAGGGAGCGAAGGCCTGGGCAACCTCCTGAAACTATTCAGCAACCGCCCCCGCCCGCTGGATGTATTCGCCCATCATGCGCCCAATGCCAGTTTCTGGCAGCCAGTTGGTCGGTTTGATGCGTTTCCTTCGGGCCACACGGCGTGGGTGGCGGGTTTGCTGCTACCCCTGGCGCTACGGTTTCCGAAGCTGCGGCCGACTTTGTTGGGCCTGGTGGGGCTGGTAGCGGCGGGCCGGGTGGCGCTGGAAGCTCATTGGCTCAGCGACGTGGTAGGAGCCGGATATCTGGCGCTGCTGCTTGCCTGCAGCATCGAAATTGGGACATGGTGGTTGCGGCCAAAACCCGCCGGGGCTCCTGCGCCGAATGCCCGTTGACTACGTATCTTTCGTTTTTCATTTTCCCGCTTTTACCGCCCGTGTCCTTGCCTTCCTCCGTTTCTGAACCGCAGCATCCCAAGCCGCCCGGCCTACCCTCCTGGCGCGCCTGGTATTGGCTGGTGCTGGCCGCCTTGGTGGCGGAAGTTGCCTTCTTCACCTACCTGACGCGGCTGTTTGCATGAGCGGGCTAGATTGGCTGGTGCTGGGCGGCACGCTATTATTCATTGTGGGCTACGGCACCTGGCGCACGCGCCGGGCCGGCGACACCCTGGATGGTTACCTGCTGGGTGGGCGGCAGGCTTCGTGGTGGGGCATCGGGCTGAGCATCATGGCCACCCAGGCCTCGGCCATTACCTTTCTAAGTACACCTGGGCAGGCCTACGACGACGGCATGCGCTTTATTCAGTTCTACTTTGGCTTGCCCGTGGCCATGGTGCTGATTGCCATTTTCGCGGTGCCTATTTACCACCGCCTGCGGGTGTTTACGGCCTATGAATACCTGGAAGGCCGCTTCGACCGGCGTACGCGCACCTTCACGGCCCTGCTGTTTCTGGTGCAGCGCGGGCTCAGCAACGGCCTTTCCCTGTACGCGCCGGCCCTGGTGCTCTCGGCCATTCTGGGCTGGAATATTCACCTTACCGTTTGGCTGCTGGGCATTATCATGATTGCCTACACCGTGTCGGGCGGCACGCGGGCCGTCATGGTGACGCAGCAAGGGCAGGTGCTGGTTATTTTCGTGGGGCTGCTGGTGGCTGGCTACTTGCTAGTGCACTACCTACCGGCCGAAGTGGGCTTTACGGATGCGTTACGCCTGGCTGGTCATCAGGGCAAACTCAACCTCGTCGATTTTCACTTCGACCCCAAGGACCGCTACAATTTCTGGTCGGGCATGACGGGCGGCTTGTTTCTGGCCCTCTCGTACTTCGGCACCGACCAAAGCCAGGTGCAGCGCTACCTGACCGGCCGCGACATCACGGAGAGCCGCCTGGGCTTGCTCATGAATGGCCTGCTCAAAATTCCGATGCAGTTCGGGATTCTGTTGCTGGGCGTGCTGCTGTTCGTGTTCTACCAGTTCAACCTGGCCCCGCTTACCTTCAACCGGCCCGTCTACATTCAGGTGGCCCACTCCGAGCAGTACGGCCCGGCTCTGCGGGAGTTGGAGCGCCAGCACGCTACCCTGTTTCAGGCCCGGCGCCACGCAACCAGCGCGCTGGTAACGGCCCTGCAAACCGATAACTCCGAAGCCGCGGCCGCCGCTCAAACTCACGTGCAGGCTACCCAGGCTGCCACCCAGGGCTTGCGCACAGAGGCCCAGGCCCTGCTGAAAAAGGCCGTGCCCTCCACCGAAGCCAAGGACACCGACTACGTATTCCTAACCTTCGTGCTGAACTACCTGCCCCGGGGCTTGGTGGGCTTGTTGATTGCCGTGGTGCTGAGTGCCGCCCTGGGCTCCGCCGCCGCTGGCCTCAACGCTCTGGCTTCCACTACAGTAGTCGACCTATACAAGCCCCGCCGCCCCGACCTGTCTGAAACGCACTACGTGGGCGCTTCCCGGCTGGCGGCCGTGTCCTGGGGCGTGCTGGGCATCGGCTTTGCTACCTTCGCTGCCCGCCTCGAAAACCTAATTCAGGCCGTGAACATCCTTGGCTCCCTGTTTTACGGTACCATCCTGGGCATTTTCATGGTGGCCTTTTTCCTAAAATCGGTGGGCAGCAAGGCCGTGTTTTGGTCGGCGGTAGTAGCGCAGTTGGTGGTGCTGGTGCTGTTTTTCACCACGGAAATCGGCTACCTCTGGTACAACATTCTCGGGTGCGGGGTAGTGGTGCTGGGCAGCCTGCTGTGGCCGCGCCAAACAGGCTCCATTGCAAAAATTTCGCATCCGGGATAGGTTCTGCTTCCTTGCCGTGCCCAGCTGGCATAACAGCGCAAGTACACCGTTTACTACCCACAAAAAGGCCCTGAACTTCACGTGAAGTCCAGGGCCTTTTTGTGGGTAGTCAGCGACAAACGACTACAGTTTACCAGCCTTCTTAGCTTCCATAATCAGGTCTTCGTTCATCTTAACGTAATCAGCATTTTTGGCTTCGAGGGCCAGCTTCTTGGACTGCTCGGCTGCCGTTACGGTGCCTTTGTAATCCTTCATCTTCATGCGGATTTTGGCTTCGGTGAGGACGTTCCAGAATTTAGGATCGGTGGCATTGGCCTTCTGCATCCAGGCCAGGGCCTGCTTCAGGTCCTTGTCGTTGTCGAGGTAGTACACGGCGGCCGCGGCCATGTCGCCGGTGCTCGGGCTGGCGTTTTTGATGACTTTCTCGTCAATCTGCGCCATCACCTTGGTTTCTACGTCGGTGGCAATTTTGAACTTAGCGCCGGTCAGCTCCCATTGCATGTCCAGGTTGGCGGTAGCGGGAGTAAGGTCCGTGAAGTTCATGGTGAAGGTTTCCACCTTGGAGGCCAGCTTGTAGGGCTTGATGGTGAAGCGGGCTACGTCCTCATCGTCCTTGAAGCCATCCACGTTGGCGCCCATCTTGGTGCTCTTGTTCAGCACCACAATCCACTCCGTTTTGCCGGGGATGGTATAGATGCCGTATTCGCCGGCCGGTACCTTTTTGCCTTCTACCGTCACGTCGTCCGAAAACTTAATGCTAGTGGTGGCGTTGGCACCTGTGCGCCACCGCTTGCTGAAGGGCACCAGATTACCAAAGGCTGCGCGGCCGCGCAGGTTGGGGCGGGAGTACACCAGCGTTATATCGGTGAGGCCCACGCGCTGCTGAATGGTGCTTTTGGGGCTGGCGGCGGGCGTGCTGATCTGGGCCTGGGCGGCGCTGGCCAGCAGTAGGCCGCTTACTAGCAGGGTAGCACCCAGGGAGCGGGAAGTAAGCGTCAGGGAAGTCGAGGTTGACATGGCAAAAACGGCAAGTGAGAGAGAATGAATTGCGAAGTAAAAATAGCTAAAACCGGCACATAGCTCAGAAATTTAGCCAACTACTAATTGCAATCGGGTTGGTTTATAGGCGGTGAAGAACAATCTGGTGTTGGTGCAGGAGTTGTTCTACGTCGGCGGGGGTAGCCGGGGCCTGCAAGCAGTGCAGGTTGAGGTAGTAGCAGGCTGCGTCATTGGGGTAGAGCAGCAGCCACTGGGGCTGCACCCATACGGCCCGCTTTACGTGGGCCCAGGAAGTAGAAAAAGAGCCTTGCGAGCTGCTACCGCGAATTTCCTTGGCGTTCAGCGTGAAGTCAATCGGCGCCGGGGCGGCCGGGTTGCGGGCGTAGCCCTGGCGCAATTGGTAGCGCACCAGTGCCATCCGGAACGCGGCGTACAGCACCGCTACCGCCAGCAACACCACCGTCGACCAGTTCTGAATACTGCCCTGTTCCCGCACTTCCAGCCCCACGCTTAAGGCCAGGAGCGCCATGGCCGCGCCCAAAAGCCACTGGGCTCGCCGTGTCGCCGGACGCGCCTTCCACAATCGAAAGTTTATGGCCACGTAGTCCTCGGCCGTCATCTGAACGTGGGGCAGGAGCAAGGTAGGCGGTATGTTGGGGGCGTAAGCTGGCATAGCCCGCGAAAGTAGCGCACCCCGCCGCAACTTCCCGACGCGGGAGGGCATGAAAAAGGGCGAAGCCGCGACTTCGCCCTTTCGAAATACTGTACTCAGCGCAGTTTACGTCAGCTCAAATTGCAGTTTCAGCAAGTTGGCGTAGAGGCCATTCTCGCTGTGGGCCAGCTCATCGTGAGTGCCTTGCTCCACGATGCGGCCGCCATCGATAACGAGAATCTTGTCAACTTTGCGGATGGTGCTGAGGCGGTGGGCAATAATGATGCTGGTGCGGTCCTGCATGAGCTCATCCATAGCCTGCTGCACCAACTTTTCCGATTCGCTGTCGAGGGAGGACGTGGCTTCGTCGAGGATGAGGATGGCGGGGTTTTTCAGGATGGCGCGGGCAATGGCAATGCGCTGGCGCTGGCCCCCGGACAGTTTAATGCCCCGTTCGCCCACTAGCGTATCCAGGCCTTCGGGGAAGGAGCTGATGAACTGCCAGGCGTTGGCTTTGCGGGCCGCCAGCACAATTTCTTCGTCGGTAGCGGTAATCTTGCCGTAGGCAATGTTCTCCCGGATGGAGCCGCCAAACAGCATGGTTTCCTGGGGTACAATGCCAATGTGGCGGCGCAGCTCCGTGAGGTCGTACTGCCCGATGTCGCGCCCATCCACCACTATGCTACCCCCGCTTAACTCGTAGAATTGCATTAGCAGCTGCACAATCGTGGATTTGCCGGCTCCCGACGGGCCCACTAGCGCAATCTTCTCCCCGGCCTGAATGTCAAAGCTAATATCCTGGAGTACGGGCAAATCGGGGCGGGTGGGGTAGCTGAACGCCACGTGCCGGTAGGCAATGTCGCCGCGCACCTGCAGGGGTAGAGCGCCGGGCTGGTGGGTAAGCTCGGTAGGCTCATCCAGAATTTCCAGGATGCGCTCCGAGGCACCCAGGGTGCTTTGCACTTTGCCGTACAGCTCGCCCAGGCCCGCCACTGAAGCCCCGATAAACATGGTGTACAAGGCAAACTGGGTTAGGTCGCCGATGGTCATTTGGCCGGCTTGCACCAGGGTAGCGGCTCGCCACAGCACTAGCACGATGCCGCCAAACAAGCCAATAATCACGAAGGACACGAACCCGCCGCGGTAGAGGTTGCTTTTCAGGGCGGCCCGCACCGTATTGGTAAGCGAAGCGGTGTAGCGGCCAGTTTCGAACTGCTCGTTGGTAAATGCCTTCACGGTGTTAATGCCCTGCAGGGTTTCCTCCACGATGACGTTGGTTTTGGCTAGCTCGTCCTGGGTAGTCTTGGCCAGCACCCTGATTTTCTTGCCGAACACCATGGCCAGCACCACAATAGGCGGAAACGTCAGGAGCATGAACATGGACAGCTTCACCGACACAACCATGATAAACACGATGCCCGCAATCAGCGTCATTACCTGCCGAAACAGCTCGGCCAGAGTCAGGGAAAATGAGTCCTGAATGATGCCCACGTCGGAGGTAATGCGCGAGGTAATGGCGCCTACCCGGTTCTTCTCGAAGTAAGGAATAGGTAGGGAAACGAACTTCTGGTACAGCGCCTGCCGAATGTCGCGCACCGTGAACTCGCTTACCTGGGTAAAAAACCAGATGCGCCCAAAGGAGAACAGGCCCTGCAACAGAATAAGAACCGCAAAGCCGAGGGCAATCTGGTTGATGGTCACGGCCGAGCCGTTAGGCAGTATCAAGGGCTTGCCGCTGGCCGTATCGGCAAGTTTGCCAATAATCCAGGGGAAGGCCATGGTGGTGGCGCTGGACAGCGTCAGGAGTACCGTGCCGATGCTGAACTTAGCGCGGTAGGGTAGGGTGAAGCGAAAAATTCGCAGCCCCTGCTGAAAGCTTTGCTTGGTTAGTTTCTTTTTGGGCAGTTCCGAATTCACATCGGTACCACTACTGTTGAGTCCACTTCGGGCCATTGTGTAGTAAAAGGTGAAAGCGAGAAGTTGAGAGCTAAGCGGTAGACGATAGAATAGTTAAGCTCTTGCTTTCTCGCTTCCTAGTTATTCAAATTTCGGTTTGCCCTGTTCTACCTTCAGTCCCTCGGAGTTACCGAACGGGATGGGCAGGCGCACCTGGGTAGGAACGGCCTGGCCCTTGCGGGTAGCGGGCTTCCAGGAGGGCATCTGACCCAGCACCCGCAGGGCCTCCGTGTCGCACTCCGGGGAGAGGGGCTGCACCACGGAAGGGTTGGTCAGGTGCCCATCGGCTTCCACGGTAAAGGTCATGACCACGTTGCCGCTGATTTGCTTGACGCTGGCCGCTTCCGGATACTTTAAGTTCTGCTGAAAAAACGTGTTCAGCCCCTGGGCCCCGCCCGGAAACTGCGGGGGCGCGTCGGGGCGGTTGGGGGCTGGCTTGGCCTGGGGCTGCATCCGGTTGGCTTTCAGCTCAATGGGCTGCTTGGTAATGGTTGAGCCAGACGTGGTTTGCTGGGCCTGCGTTGCACCGGCGGCCGAAGCTACGAGCAGAAAGAGGAAGAACAGATGTTTCATAGGGTTGGTGAGGTAGGTCGTGGCGTGGTAGAAAAGTCGAACCCCGGCGCATTGTGCAGCAGTGCAGCCGAAACATCGTGCTTGCCAACGTCAGCCGGGCGAATTGCGGCGGCTGCGCCTTTGCATGACGCTCAACGGACTCTTACACAAGGCAAAGGTACGCTCTCTAAACAACCCCTATGCAACAGGGTTCAATTCCAGATTGCGGGCGCGCGAAATTGCCAGCAGGCCCAGGAAGGTAAGCAATCCGTTCAGAATCAGAATCTCAAACCCGAATTCGTAGCCCCACCAGGTTTTTGAGTTGGCGTTAATAAACCACGTCAGCAGGGGTGCCACAATGCACACGGGTAACACCAGCTTGTCGTGCAGGCCGCGGCTAGTGAAAATGCCGAAGGAATACAGCCCCAGCAACGGCCCGTAGGTGTAGCCGGCGGCTTTAAACACGGAGGTAATTACGCTCTGGTCGTTGATGGCCCGGAAAATCAGGATGATGACGATGAGCACCAGCGAGAAGCCGAAGTGGGTATACTGCCGAATGCGCTTCTGCTGATCCTCCGGGTACTTGCTGATAACGAGCATGTCCACGCAGAAGGAGGTAGTAAGCGCCGTCAGGGCCGAATCGGCGGAGGCATAGGTAACGGCAATAATGCCCAGGATAAACACGATGCCCGCAAACAGCGAGAAGTGGTTGGTAGCCAGCAGCGGAAATACATTGTCGCCAATGACTTTGCCGGTAGTGGGGTTGGTAGGTAGGGCAATGCCTTTGGCGGCCGCAAACTGATACAGCAACACGCCCAGGGAAAGGAAAAACACGTTTACCAGCACAATGGCAATGGTAAACCAGAACATGTTTTTCTGGGCGTCTTGGAGGTTGCGGCAGCTCAGGTTTTTCTGCATCAGGTCCTGGTCGAGGCCAGTCATCACAATGGTAATGAAGGCCCCGGAGGCAAACTGCTTCCAGAAGAACTTATCGTCCTTGGGGTCAGAGAAATACACCTGCGACATGGCGCTTTCCTTCACCGTTTTCACCAATCCGGCAAAGCCCAGGTTTAGCTCATCGGCCATCAGGTAAATGCTCACGGCCACGCACACAAGCATGGCCATGGTCTGGAAAGTATCGGTCCAGAGGATGGTTTTGAGGCCCCCGCGGAAGGTATACAGGTAAATCAGAAAGATGCTGACCGACACGGTAACGGCAAACGGCACCCCCAGCTGGTCGAATACGGCAAACTGCAGCACGCCCGCCACCAGGAACAGCCGAAACGCTGCCCCCACCGCCCGCGAAATCAAAAAAAACAAAGCCCCGGTTTTGTAGCTCCAGAAGCCAAACCGTTGCTCCAGGTAGGTGTAAATACTCACCAGCCGCATGCGGTAGTAGAGCGGCATGAGCACCGTGCCAATTACCACGTAGCCCACCGTGTAGCCCAACACCACCGCCATGTAGCTCCAGCTCTGGGAGGCCACCATGCCCGGAATCGAAATAAACGTAACCCCCGACAGCGAGGTGCCAATCATGGCAAAGGCCACCATGTACCAGGGCGCGTTGCGGTTGGCAATAAAGAACGATTCGCTGGTAGCCTTCCGGGAAGTGAGGTAGGCAATAATGATGAGGACCACGAAGTAGCCCGCAATCAGGCTCAGCACAAGGGTAGGGGACATTTGTTAGCTATTAGCTGATGGCTGTTAGCTGTTGGCTTTTTCGGGTAAGGATGCAAACACCAGTACGCGTAGCAACGTCAGCAAACAGACATCAAAGCTAACAGCTAATAGCCAAAAGCTAATAGTCCGCTTCCTACTCCCACTCCGCCCAGCGGAGCACCTGGCCCACGGCCGGCACGTGCAACTCGCCGCGCAGCATCTGGCCATTAGCCACTAACTGCAGCTCCCGGATGGGCTCGGAGGCGGGCTCATCGGAGAGGTCGAAGGTGCCGTAGTGCATGGGCACGAGGTGGCCGGCGCGCAGCAAGTTGGCCGCTTTGGCTGCCTCATGGGGGTTTACATGGCTGAGCTGCATCATGTAGGGTGGCTTGTAGGCCCCAATGGGCAGCAGTACAATATCTAAGGGCCCAAACTGCTTTTCTATTTCCTCGAAGTGGCCGCCCATGGCCGTGTCGCCCATGAAGTAAATGGTGCGGCCATCGGGTAGGCGCAGCAGAAAGGAGCCCCAGAGCACCCGGTTCATATCGAACAAGCCGCGGCGGTGCCAATGCGAAGCAGGCAGGTAAAACAGTTCAAACGGCGCCTCGGGGCCCAAATCGAACTGCTGCCACCAGCCAGCCTCCTGCACGGGCAGGTTACGGGCCATGCCTCGCACCAGCCGCGCCATACCCAGGGGCCCAAACGCCCGCAATTGCGGATTCTGGCGGGCCAGCAGCTTCACCGACTTCTCATCCAGATGGTCGCGGTGGCCGTGGCTGAGCAGCAGGTAGTCGAGGCCGGTGAGGTCTTCGGGTCGGCAGGGTAGGGGGTGGCGGTGGCGCAGCCCCAGGGACGAATACAGCACCGGGTCGAAGAGCAGGGTTTTGCCCGCTACCCGCAGCAGAAACGAGGCGTGTCCTAGCCATACTAAGCCCTCATCTTGGCTTTGCAGAAAAGCTGTGCAGTCTACTACCTCAGGCACCCAGGTATCGGTCTTCTTTTCCTCCTTCTGCGGATTCTCACTTAGCTGCCACTTAATGACTGTGCCGAAGCTGGGCTCGTACAGCTCCTCTCCGTTGCAGTACTCAGCCCCTATCATCTTATTACCGAGGTAGCCTTTTTTGATAATGGGCAGTTGAGGATTACTGACAAAGCGGGGAGTGGAGGCCATGAAGCGCGGCAGAAAAGAAGCGGTAGAAATCGGTCAAAGAAACGCTAAAAAGCCGTCATCCTGAGCCCAGCGAAGGACCTGCTTACGCCAGCCCGGTAATCGTACGAACGGCTCGGGCTGGCGTAAGCAGGTCCTTCGCTGCGCTCAGGATGACAAATGCTTCTCGGTCGGAATATTAAAACCCAAAAGGGGCACCCGAATTGTACAGCGGCGAGTAAGCTCCAGGGTAGGTGCTGGCTCCGTTGCTGACACGCACCCCGCCCGAGACAGAGAAATTCTCCGTGATATGGTAGTCGGCGCGCAGGTTCACGCCAGAGCCCAGGTTGCCGCCAAAGCCCGCGTAGGGGTTTACTGGTGCGCCAGCGGTAGGGGTAAGGTCTTTCCAGGCGGAGCCTGTGAGCAGCAGCCGCGGCGACAGTGCATACTGACCGCCGCCCTGCAGCAGGTAGCGGTTCTGGGTCGTAGTGGCCAGGCGGTTACCTTCTCCGAAAGGAGCATAGGCCCTGCCCGGCACCGTGCGCAGGTAAGTAACGCCCCGAACACGGACAAGCGCGGCGTAACCGGCACCGATACGGTGGGACTGAGGTAGGTAGCCGAGCCGTAGCGGCCCGCAAACATGGCGCCGGCGTTCAGACTATACGAAGGCCGGAGCCCCAGGCGCGGTGCGGGCACCTCGGGCTGCACCTGGGCCTGCGCGGCTCCCATTAGGAGCACACCAAAAGGCAGAAGGAAAAGAAAACGAAGCATAGCGAGGCGGCCGGAGCCGTTGGGTGAACCGGCAACTAAGGTACGAAACGCCGGGCGGCCCGTCAGCGTGCCCGGGTCCGAAAAAACAGCCAACTTCGCTTTAAAGTTATAGTCAAGTTTATGGCGGAATTTCAATCTTACCAGCGCTTTGCGAACGTGGAAGTAGCGCAGCCCTTGCTCCAACTGCTGCATCAGCACAACATTCCCTACGAAACCAAGCTCGACCAGCCTCGCATCGATCCGTCGTTTGCCTTCAACCCTACCAGCTCCTACTTCGTGGTGCAGCTGCGGCCCGAGGATTTTGAGGTTGCGCAAACCCTAGAACTGGACGCCAACGATGCGCTAACGGCCAGCGCTGCTCCCGACCACTACCTGTTTAACTTCTCCGACGAGGAACTCCTCGATGTGCTGCTCAAGCCCGATGAGTGGAACAGCTTCGATGTGGCCCTGGCCCGCCGCATCTTGCGCCAGCGCGGCCACGACGTGAGTCCGGCCCTAATGGAGCGCCTGCGCCAGCAGCGCCTCCAGGATCTGGCCCGGCCCGAACCGTCACAAAAGGCCTGGATTCTGTTTGGCTACGCCATGGCCTTGCTCGGCGGCATTGTGGCCGTATTTATTGGCTGGCACCTGTATTCGCACAAAAAGCAACTGCCCAATGGCCAGCAGGTGCTGGCCTTCCAGCCCCGCGACCGGGCCCACGGCTTCCGTATTCTGGTGCTGGGCAGCGTATGTTTCCTCCTGGCTTTGGCG
The DNA here is from genome assembly GCF_022919335.1 of Hymenobacter sp. 5516J-16. Lineage (NCBI taxonomy): Bacteria > Pseudomonadati > Bacteroidota > Cytophagia > Cytophagales > Hymenobacteraceae > Hymenobacter > Hymenobacter sp. 5516J-16. The sequence continues at coordinate 3,490,615 of NZ_CP095058.1, forward strand.
TCTCGGTTCCTGTTAGACGATTAACGGAGGCAAAAGCTCAGCGCCCTGGTCAAATGACAGCATAAACTTGTATTTTGGCCCGAACAACAGCATTATTCTAACCCTTCTTTTAACCGCTTCCATGGAAGAATTTGTACCCGACGAGCAACAAAACACGCAGCCTACCCTCCGCATCAGCGCCGAAGACGCGGCCCGGATTCAGGGCGCCTTTATGCAGCAAGTGTACGGCTGGATGGCCGGAGCCCTGGCCTTAACTGGCGGTGTAGCCATGTTGGTGGCATCTTCTGAGGTGGCCCTGGAATTTATTTTTAACCATATCGGCGTGTTTCTGGGCTTGTTCCTGGTGGAAGTGCTGCTGGTAAGCTTCCTCTCACGCAAGGCCCTGGAATGGTCAGTGGGCGTTACCTCGGGCGTGTTCATGGCCTACGCGGTAGTGAGTGGGGTAACGCTGAGCGTTATTTTCCTGGCCTACACTATGGGCTCCATTGCCTCCACGTTCTTTATCACGGCTGGTACGTTTGGCGTCATGAGCCTCTACGGCTACTTCACGCGCACGGACCTTTCCCGCTGGGGTAACATCTTGATGATGGGGCTAATTGGGCTGATTCTGGCGTCCGTAGTGAACCTGTTTCTGCACAGTGAGGTGCTGTACTGGGTTGCTACCTTCGTTGGCGTCATCGTCTTTGTGGCCCTTATTGCTTACGACACTCAGAAGCTGAAAATGCTGGCTTTCATGGGCCTCGAAGATGAAGCCACCGACCGTAAAGCGGCCGTACTAGGTGCCCTCATCCTCTACCTCGATTTCATCAACCTGTTCCTGCTGCTGCTCCGCATCTTCGGTCGGCGGCGGTAGCTGTGAGGTGATGGAAGGTGAGTTGACACTAGCTATCCGCTCACCTTTTATCTTTCTAGCATAAATACAGAACAAGCCCTACTCTCTGCGCGAGGGTAGGGGCTTATCTGTACCGGATATAGCGGGAAAAGTCAGGCGACGAATAGCCGTTTTCGGGGACCGACTAAATGGTGCTCGTTCTATTTGGCTTTACCGCTAAGCCAAGCCGCCCGGAACTTCTTTTGGGTTTTGGACAGTGGCCGGCCAGCCTGCTCATAAGGTACTACCGCCAGGTCGGAGTTTTCCTGGAGGGTGATGGGCACGGTCCGCACTCCGTCCCGGGCCCGCACCTGCACCTGTATCACGTCGCCGGGCTTATGGGTAGAGAGAAAGGTTTGCACGGTCTTGGCATTGGTGGGCTTCTGGCCGTCCAGCTTCAGTACCACGTCCTCTCGGTCGAGGCCCGCGAGGTAGAACGGGCTGCCTAGCAGCGTGCTACCCAAGGTGGCGCTGCTGTCAGGGTTGAACTGCAAGCGGGCCTCCAAGCTAGCCTGACCGGCTTGGGCCCGGCGCACCAGCAGGCCGGCCGGAGCCAACAAGGCCTCGTAGTTGGGCAACTCATGCCCGGTAATGTGCTGGCGGAAAAACTGGCCGGCGAAGGTTGTGTCCTTGGTTACTTCGCCCAGCACCCGCTGCAGGTCGCGCAGGGTGTAGGGCTTGGCCGGGGCGTAGTTCTGCTGGGCACCGTGCTGCTGCCACAACGTGCGCATGTAGGTGTCCAGGTCGGTTTTGAAACGCTGGCGCAGCTCTAGGTCCAAGGCCAGTGCATTGCCTGCCCCAATGTAGTAGTAGCTCAGGTAAGTGTTCGAGCGGTTGTTGGGGTCAATGGCGGCGGCGGCATCCACGAAAGGCGCCTGCTGGCTCATCTGCACCGGCGAATAGCGCTTGGGGCCCGGCATGGTCAGCATGGCGTCCACAATGCCACTGAGAGCTTCCTGGCAGTACTGCTCGTCGGTATACACGCCGGCTCGGCGCAATAGCAGCTCCCCGTAGTACTGCGTAAAGCCTTCAGCAAACCACAGGTTGCTGCTCATGTTGGCCCGCTGAAAGTCAAAGGGTTCCAAATCTTGAGGACGAAGGCGCTCCACGTTCCAGCTATGAAAAAATTCGTGCGACACGGTACCGAGGTTGTCCAGGGCACCGGAGCCGCGCAGGGGGCGGTTGCTGGTGAGGCTGGTGGAGTTGCGGTGCTCCATGCCGTCGGAGCTGGTTTGGGGCAGATAGTTGGCTACGAAGGTGTAACGTCCAAAGTCGTAGTCGGGCAAGCCCCCGAAAATGGCGGCGGCTTCTTTGACTACCTTCCTGGTTTGCGCCACGTAAGCGTCGAGCTCGGCCGGCGTGCCCTCGTGTAGCACGTGCATTTCAATGGTTTTGCCTTGCTCCTGCCAAGAGCGCACCTGCTGGGGCCTAGGGAGGTAGGCGAGTCCATGAGGTACTGCAGGTTGGGAGCCATCCAGACCTCATTGGTTGCGTCGGGCCGTAGCTGGGAGGCCACCGCCCAGCCCTGGGAAGGACAAACGTAACCTGGGCCGGGCGCTGCTCTAGGCCCTGGGCGTAGGCCAGGGTAGCCGGTATGTTCAGGTGGGCGTGGCGGGCATCAATACCGGCGTAGGTACCGTCGGTTCGGTCACCAAACAAGGTATAAGTGAAAATCACCGTGCCGTCGTGCCCGGCCACAGTCCAGCCGTAGGGGTCGGGGCGGCTCACAGTCAAAGTCTTGCCTTTAGCGTCAGTAGCTTGCACGTCGTACACGTTCTTGGCGAATTCGTGGAGGGCGTAGCGGCCAGGGGAGGAGCGGGCCATGCGCACTTGCAGAGGCCCGGCGGGCAGCTCCTGAAACGTGGCTATAATGCGGGCTTCGTGGTGCACCGCATTTGGGAAGGCAAGTTTGTATTGAACCGGAGCCTGGGCCTGAACTGGTTGGCTGAACGCCAGGGGCAGGGCCAGCAGCCACAGCGCGGCGAATTTCCGCATGATCATACGCAAAGAAATAGAGAAGAAGAAAGGAAACGCTAACCTAACAGGTCTTGACCAGAGCTAAAGCAGTTATTTGTCAGAATTGCCCAAGCTCAGCCTCGAAATAAGCTGTAGGCGCATTTCTCGTCGCTTTTCCAACTAGTTATTACTGCCACACACTGGCTTCTACCATACCGCCGAAGAACTGACCCGCGAGCTGGGGTGACAGTCCCAACTGGGCTAGCTCGTCTTCAATTGGGGGCCGGTGCCGGGCGCTGATACCCGTCGTGAACCCGAAAAACCAGTACATCAGCTTAAGCAACGTGTGCTGCCACCAGCTGCGGGGCCGGGCAAAGTCAGCCAGCAGCCACCGGCCGCCGGGAACGAGCACGGCGCCTACCCGCGCTGTGATGCTCCGAAGGCGGACGGGCGTAAACAAGTCCAGAAAAAAGAACGTAACGACGGCCTCAAAGCAGGCCGTCGGCGGCAGACAGGCCTCGGTGCCTAACCGGAACTCAATCTGGCCGAGGTGCTGGGGTAGGTGCCGTCGGGCCCAAGCTTCACTGCGGGCCAGCATACGCCCCGATGCTTCCACGTACACCACCCGCGCCTTCGGCTGGCGCTTCAACACCTGGCCCAGCACCCAGCCTGTACCTCCGCCGATGATGAGGACACGGGGCCTACCGCTGGTCAAACCTGCATCCAGGGCAGCCTCCTGGGCCCGTTGCAAGGCGCGTCCGTACACCAGCCGGGCCAGCGGGTCATAGAAGGAAGCCACAACATCAAAACCCGAATCAGTAGGGCGAGGCATGCACAAAGCTAACCGCATATTCGGGGTAGTAAAGCCGCGCTGGCCGCCAAACCGGCGCTGGTTTCGTATGCAGAGGCTATGACTAGTCATCTGCGCCGGTTGCTGGCCGGCATCACCTTGTTTCTGACGGAGTTTGCCATCACGCTGGCCTTGGGTACGCTGGGCGTCGTCATCTTTCTGGCTTTGGGCCGGGAGGTGTTCGACCAGGACGCCGCCACGTTTGATGCGCAGGCTTTCCGCTGGTCAAGGCAAATGCTGGGGGCCGAGCGGCAGCAGTGGGTGGAAGGAGTAACGTTTCTGGCCTCCCGCAACTTCATTTCTGGGGCGGCTGGCTTACTCATCAATTGGTTTCTGCTGGTGCGGCGCCACCGCTGGTATTCCCTGCTCATCCCGGTCGTTGCCTTGGGTAGCATCACGCTGAACTTGGTGCTGAAACAGCTCTACCAGCGGCCCCGCCCACTGCTGCCCCTTACGTCGGCTTCGGGCCTGAGCTTTCCCAGCGGGCATGCCATGATATCGGCCTCATTCTATGGCCTGCTCATCTATTTGGTGTGGACGCACGTGCGCCGGCCCGGGCCACGCTATGCCCTGGTAGCCGCACTGCTGGTTCTTATCTTACTCATTGGCTTAACGCGCGTGTACCTGCGGGTGCATTACGCCACGGATGTACTGGCGGGCTTTACGGCCGGAGCTGCTTGGTTGATAGTAGCTATTCCGCTACTGAAAAAGGTGGAGATGCTAGTAAAAAAACAATTCAAAAACCAGCTGCAATCAGCTGAAAAACAGCCTACATAGAGCAGAATCGAAATATTTGGGCAGATATTTTTCGGGTTTTTTTGCAGCAAAGCTTGACACACGTCAAAAAAGCCACCTATCTTTGCAGCATCAAATGACCCCCACTGTGGTAGTCGGATGATAAAATTGCTGCGCTTGTGGCGAAATTGGTAGACGCGCTGTCTTCAGGCGGCAGTTCCGAAAGGTGTGAGAGTTCGAGTCTCTCCGAGCGCACGAAAGCCGATCCAGAAATGGGTCGGCTTTTTTGTTTGGGCCTTTTCTTGGCTTGGTGGTTAGCCAGTCTGAGCGTGGTTGGCGTACTTTCGGGCAGCTTGCTACCCCTGCGCTATATGAAGTTTCTCCCTGCTCGGTTTGTTGCGCTTTTTAGCTTCCTGACCGTTGAAGTAGCGGTAGTTGGTGGCGTATTTCTGGGGCGGCGCTTTTGTTTTTCTACCTAACCCGAGTGGTGTTCATTGCGCACTCGGTCCAGTTTGATGAGTGGGCTTTTCAGCAGATGGATGCCCTGCGTGCTGCTAGTCCCAATCTCACCCCGCTGGTAGCAGGCCTTACCTTTTTTGCCTCCCTGCCGTTTCTGGTGGTGGCCGGCGCCGGCATTCCGATTACGCTGCGCCTGCGGGGGCACCGCCGGGAAGGGCTGGAGGTATTTTTGGCTGTGGCCGGCGCGGCACTGCTAAATCAACTTCTGAAAACCCACTTCCAGCGTGCTAGGCCTAGCTCGGCCCTGGTGTTTCAGCAGGGGTTAAGCTTTCCCAGCGGCCACGCTATGATTGGTCTGGCTCTGTACGGCTGCCTGGCCTGGCTGCTGTGGCGTCACCGCCGCCACCCGGCCTGGGCTATTCTGCTGCTACTGTTTGCCGTGCTCATCGGCTTAACCCGAGTGTACTTGCACGTTCACTACGCTACCGACGTGGCTGCAGGCTTTGCGGCGGGTTTGTTCTGGCTGATTCTGTTGCGCAGCGCCCTGCGGCTTTGGTGGCGGGAAGAAGTGAAATTGTAAGATGGTAAGCGAAGCGTCCTGGCGAGCAGGTGGCACATCAAGCCAGTGACGAAGCAAGCCTTCTTCTCAGTTGTGACTAGCTTGATAAAGTGACCAGTCCTTACGTCCGTGTTGGAGGTAAGGGCTGGTCACGCTAGAAGGGTAGCACGGTGGCCAAGAAGGATGACGTCGGTATCTCGGCCAATACAAATTACAGTTTCACCTGTACCCGTAAGGACAGTAGGCCTTTAACGCCTTGCAGTTCCTCTAGCTCCAGGTGTTCTACTTCGGGTTCCAGCAGGCCCCGGTCTTGGAGGTAGTCGATGTACTCAATGTACTCGTCGGCTTCGCGCTGCTGAGAGTACACCAGGGCAATTTTGCCGGGTTGGGTAAGCCGTTCGCCGGTGCCCTGCACGGTTGCTTTGTCGATGCGCTTCTTGATGATTTCGTAGCGGATGTTGTAGGCCCCGTCCACATCAAACTGGCGCTCATCCTGACGGAAGCGAATGCTCAGGGGCTGGCTATGGATAAGAATGAGCTGAGTGGTTTCCAGCGGCACGGGTAGGGTAGGCTTGAGCGCGGCGGTGCGGCGGGTGATTTCTACCATCACTAGAAGCTGCCACAAACGCAGGTTTTTCAAGAAAACCAAGTCAAACGGCTTGTTCTCTACCAAGGAAGCGCCCACGTAAATGTTATGCTCCACGCCATCGGTTTTAAACCGCTGGAAGTAGTGCGGGAACATGGCCTGAGCCTTGGCATCCTCCTCATCTAGGTAGCTACTGACGGCGTCGTTGAGCAGGGTAGTGGTTTCCTCAAAGGCTTTGCGCCGCTTGTAGAGGATGCCCAACTCAGGGTCGATGTTGGACCAGTACTGGCTGATAATGGGCCGCAGTTCCGCGTTGTTTTGACCCAGGTATTCAAACAAGGGCTCTACTTCCGTCCTCAGCGACTCGAAAATGCTTACCTCATCTCCGGTCAGAATGCCCTGGCGCAGGCGACGCAGGTTTTTATTAACGTAGAACTTCAGCTCATCCAAAATAGGTAGCTGCTGAAACTCGGAGGCTTTCTTCAGCACCTTTCCCGCCAGAGTGAGGTGCTCAATCAGGTCGCCTTGAATGGCTTCGTTGCGGGCCGTGCTGCTGCCGCGGATGTCACTGGAGCCATGCAAGGGGTACACATCATGAAACACGATGTCCTCCATTTCTGCACCTTTGTTGCCGTCTTCCAGCTTCTGGAGCAGGTTTTGGGCCGCGTCGGTGAAGCGCCATTCCATGGTGGGGTGAATGGCCGTGAACTTCTCCTTGATAATGGCCTGTACCCGCGTCTGAATATCCTCGGCGTTACGCTTTACCGCCACCGCAAACAAGGGTACAAACTGGTTCACGTTTTCGAGGCTGAACTCGTTCAGGTCGCTCACGTTGGGCGAGCCCAGCTCCAGCAGCCCCACAATATCGTCGCCGTAGGGTAGCAGTGCCAGAATGGCGGAGCGGATGCCCAGGCTTAGAATCTGCTGGCGCAGGTCCTCCGGGATGTCGGCTTGCTCCACATCTTCCAGTACCAGGGGCTGACGGTCGGCCCAGAGGCGGCTGTAAATCTGCCGGAAGCCGGAGCCGGCGTCGGGGCTGTGGAGCTGCTTGGTTAGGAAGCTGTGGTTGATTTTGCGCCCGAAATCCACGAAAGCTCGCTTCTTTTCATCGTAGGCCGCAATGCCCAGCTGCAGAAACGGCCGTCCAAACAGCACCCGTAGCTTTTCCTGAATCTGCTCCAACCGGTCGGAGGCCTGCAGCACGTCCCGCTCCAGCAGGTCGTATTTCAGCTCCGATAATATTTCCTGCTCCGTTACATCTACTAGGTGCAGAATGTTAAAACCCACCAGCTCAAAGTGCTCGGGGGTAGCATCTGCTGCCACAAATCGGCGCGGTGGGGGTTGCGGGCCAGTTGGTCGAGCTGCTGCGGAGTCAGCTCCGGCTTGTCGCCGTGCACCCGAATCTGCACGAAGGTAGAATTGAACTCTACCCCATAGTGGCGGTAAAGACCAATGCTATAATCGGGCACGGTAAAGATGATGGTGCCCTGCAGGGGTAGGTGCACCCCGTAAATCTTCTCTAGAATTAACTGATACGCCATGCGGGTGGTGTACACCTCGAGCGTGCGCATATCAATATTTAAAGGCTGCTTGATGGATTTAGACGGGTTCAGCAGCACCTCCGCAAAGCGCGGGGTATGGTAAAAGCTGTGGCGCTGAAACGGTGCAATGGCCCCGGCAATGTCTGTATCGAAGGAAGCCGGCGGAAACACGGCCAGCATCAGCGCCTCTACTAAGTCGCAGTTACATTCCAGCAGCTTCAGGTCCGTGATGGTCCCGCGCGACCAATCGGCGTTGGCTACCTGCTCGCTCACGGCCCGGGCCAGCATGGCTACCCCTACGTTCTGGGATTCTTCGCCGGCGCGCCAGTAGTCAATCAGCGGCTCCAGGCTGAGCGTGGTTTTAAACGGAAAAGTAGGCGTAACGGCCGCGGTAGGTTCTTTCAGCATAATAAACAGCGACACTACCCCAGGCTACTGAACAGGTACGGCAGAGAAATAGCGCTACCCTCTATACGGTTGTTCCTGCTTGGCGGTCGTACCCCGGTAAGGGGAACGATACATAAGTCATCCGGGAACCGGCTTGGCGGCTAGCCGTAGTTACTGTGGCGCTTGGGAGCTACTATTGGCGGGTTAGAACAATCGGGACGAGTTGGTTGCTGGCAGCCGGATCAGTTAAATCAAACTGCTGCCTAACCCCTTTGTTATTCGTTGTCACTACCTGCTTGCGGGTGTTCTGGTAGCAGGTGCAGCAGCCATCGGCCTGGTAGTCGGTAGTAAGGCTGATGTCGGTAATGAGGTAGGTGTAGGTGGCTGCTGCCCGTCGGCTGGGCGCCAGGTAAAGTTTGTAAGTGTACTGATCAAGCCGACGGTTACCAGTCTGGGTGAAAGGAGCGGCGTTGTTGATAACGATAGGCTGAGTGTACACCGTAGCGCGGGGCCGAGTAATGGCTATCGTATCGGCGCTGGGGCGTTGGGCCGTATCGCGGGGTACCCGTACCAAAAACACGGTAGTGAGCTGGGCTGAGCGGAAACCTTGGGCTAGATTAGTTGAGGCAGAATCGGTGGGGCTGAAAGTTAACCCAATGGCATCCGCGTAGGCATCTTCGCACTCACAGGATACGGAGCCACAGCAGGCCGCCATTAGCACGGTAGTAGCCAAAACCAATAACCAGGTAAAAACGGAACGCAGCATAGGGCGCAAAGATAATGGGCTGCCCTTGGCCACCCACGGCAGCAAGTGGAAAGGTGGCCCCGAGGCCAGCCTTTAAAAGCAGCATAAGCCGGCTGGCGCAGGCCAACCGGCTTATCTAACGGATTCGCAGCCCAGATATTGGCTGCTTGTGCACCCGATTACTGCTTGACAAAGCGGCGAGTTTCTGAGCCGGTAGAAGTAGTAATTTTAAAGTAGTACGTGCCCGCTGGCAGGTCTGCTACATTCACTGCCAAGGTATGCTCGCCTTTTTCCACTTTCGTTTCCTGGGCCACCGTACGCAGGGTGTTACCGCGGCCATCAAGCAGCTCTACGGTTACCGGGCCCGCTTTTTTTACACCGTATTCCAGTTGGCTGGTGCTCACGGCCGGGTTTGGATACACGCCTAAATTGTTGGTACGCTCAACTCCAGCGGCGGCTTTCGCGGAAGCATTAGGGTTGAGCAGCAGAAAGGTAACGGGCTGGAAATACCGGCGGGTACCCGCGTGGCGCTGGCGCTTGCCCAACCAGGCGGCGCGTTTTTGTTGCTGCTCAGGCGTAGCAGTGCGGGCCAGAATAGCCTTGGTGTCGGCCGCCCATTTTTCGCGCTGGGGCTGTACTTCCTGCGCCAGCTTGGCAATGTCGCCTTCGTACTTCTGAGCCAGCTGGCTTACATTCTGCAGTATGGCCTTGGTTTCGGCGCGCAGCTGCTGGAGCTGTTGCTTCTGCGTTTCGGTAAGCTCGGGGCGGGTGCCGGCGGGCGTGCCAGCGGGGCGGAGGCTCTGGCGAAGCGCTTTGCCTTTCTGACGAGTTTCCTTGAGCTGGGCCCGGTAAAGCGTGAGTTGAGCTTTGTCGGAGGTGGTCAGCTGAGCCTCCAGCTTCTGCCGCTGCTGGCGCACCGTAGGCAGCACATTCTGCTGGTAGTACTCGCGGAGTTCCTTGCGGGCAGGAGCGCCCTGGTGGGCCTGCGTGTTCTGGGCTTGCACGACCGAGTTTCCTAGGAGCAGGAACAAGGCCAAGGCGAGCGTAATGGCTTTCATACATAGTGAAATGCTAGTGTGGGAAAATGAGGTAGTATCCGGATTCACTAGCATAGATGCCTCCACTGCGGCAGGGTTTAATCAGGGCAAGAAAAAACCGCTTCAGATTGCTCCAAAGCGGTTTCCCTATATTTCGCACCTGTCATTCCGAGCATTCTGCGCCTCAAGCAGAAACGAAGAATCCGAGTTTACCTTCTGGAGAATAACCCAAGTTCTTCGTTTCTGCTCAGAATAACAGCCGGAAGCGGAAGCTTTCGGATGTGTCTTTTTTAGTGCGTGGGGTCAGGTGCACATAAAAATTCCCCGCGCACTCGGATAGGTAGGCCGGGTGCGCGGGGAAGGCAACTAATGCCAAGAAGAAAGCCGCTGGGTTAGTTTACTCCGGTTGTGTCAGTTGATTGCGCTGACTGACCGATAATTTCTTCCAGGGGCCCGGAGCTTACCAGTTGCTTACGTAAAGTATCGGCGTCGGCATCCAGTTGGGGCCGAATCTGGTCGAGGGCTAGGCGCAGGGCCTGCACGTCGGAGAGGCGGGCCGCTTTGGTCTGGCTGTAGCCGTGGTACATGGCCACCCGCACTTTACTGCGGCCGGTGCCGGCATACGTGCCGATTACTTCCCCCTTGGAGTTGATGATCTGTACTTCCGCTTTCACATTCGTGCGGTACCACTCCAGGGGCATGCCCAGCAAGCTGGGAGTCATGAGAGTAAGCATCTGGAAAGCCTGCAGGACCCGGCCGGTGCGCTGCACCTCCGCCTGGGTGACAACCAGCTTGGCAAAGCCAAACTTAACCGTGTCGGGTTGCGGCTCAGCGAAATGGAAGGACAGCTCCTGTCGAAATACCTTGCTGGCGTCGTCGGGGAGGGCGCCTTCCGTGGTGTTGAGCGGGCCGGGCTCCACTACCGCATCTAATTGGGGTAGGCGGCCCAGGGCTACAGAGTTGTTGGAGCGTACCGTGTGAAACACCGCCTTTTCGGCGGATTTGCAGCTGCCGAGCCCTAAGCCTAGCATCAGTACAACAGCATGGGGGTAAAAACGAGTCATGTGTATCATTATCAAATTCCTACCGCTCCAGCGGAATACAAAATTACAGCAGAAGAACGCCAGAAGAATAGGATTTGATTTATGATATAAAACTAAAATATATAAATTTTCCTGTATTGAAAGTGGAGTTATTGCAGGAATGTAAACCAATGATGGCTAAATGCAAAACGCCTCGTGGCGTGGATAGCTACAAGGCGTTTTGCTAGCAAAGAATATGGAAACTGATCAGGTGAGGAAAATCGGCCCAAAGAGTAGAATGTTATCCTCCCTTCGCTTTGGTGTTTACCCACTGCAGGGGTAAGTAAACGTGCTTGGGCTCAACGCTTATGTATTAGTGAGGCTGATGCGCCAGGGCGCTATCAGCTTCGGCCAGGTCCAGCACTGGGTCGGGGGCCACGTAGTTGTCCACGAATTCGCCTTCCCAACGGGCTACCACGGCCGTGGCCAGGCAGTTACCCATTACGTTTACGGCGGTGCGGGCCATATCCATCAGCGCATCAATACCCAGAATGATGAATACGGGCCAGGCTGGCAGGTTAAACGAAGCCACCGTAGCCAACAGAATTACCAAGGAAGCGCGCGGCACGCCCGCCACGCCCTTCGAGGTCAGCATCAGGGTAAATACCATTACTAATTGCTGACCGAACGACAACTCTACCCCCGCGGCCTGAGCTACAAATACTGCGGCCAGGGAAAGGTAAAGCGTGGTGCCATCGAGGTTAAAAGAGTAGCCTGTGGGCATTACGAAGGCCACAATGCGGCGCGGTACCCCAATGCTTTCCATGGCCTCCATGGCCCGGGGCAGGGCCGCCTCCGAGGAGGTAGTAGCAAATGCTATGCTCACCGGCTCGGCAATGGCCTGCACGAAGCGCTTGAGTGGAATGCGGGCAATCAGGGCAATGGGCACCAACACCACCAGCACAAAAGCGGCCAGCGCACCGTACAAAGTCAGCAGCAGCTTAAAGGCGTTGAGCAGGGGCGCAAAGCCCATTTTACCTACCGTGTACGCCAGCGCGCCGCCTACCCCAGCGGGGCAAAGAACATGACCACGTTGGTGAACTTGAACATCACCTCCGACAGGCTTTCCGTTACTTGCAGCAGGGGCTGGCGGTGCTTTTGGTGCACCATGGCTAGGCCAATGGCGAAGATGATGGCAAAGACTACCACCTGAAGCACTTGCCCTTCAGCCACCGATTTAGCAATGTTTTCGGGGAAGATGTGCAGGATTATATCCGAAGTGCTTTGCTTCACGGTTTGCAGTTGCTCCGTGTCGGCGGCAATGCCGCTACGGTCCACGCCTTCGCCGGCGCGGGTCAGGTTAATGGCGCCCAACCCAATAAACAGGGCGAAAGTGGTAACAACTTCGAAGTAAATCAGTGCTTTTAGGCCCATTTTACCCACCTGCTTCAGGTCGGCGTGGCCGGCAATACCTACCACCAGGGTAGCGAATACTAGGGGCGCAATGATGGTTTTCACCAGCCGCAAGAACACGTCGCTGAGCACTTTAAGCTGCACGGCCTGGGTAGGGAAGTCGTGGCCAATTTCGGCGCCGACCAACATGCTGACCACAATCCAGAAGGTGATGGAGCGGCGCTGCACGGCCAGGGCCACCGTGGCCAGGATGGCCAGCCAGCGGGCAGTCATGGGAATAACGGGGTCGAGGGCCAGCCAGCCCTGAGCGGCGGCCACCGTCAAGAAGGCAGCCACCAGAAACAGAATCAGAACAAGGGGGGCGAGTCGCGAAAACTTCATGCGCGGCAGTTCAGGGAAAAGGAAATAGCGGGAATGCCACAAAGATAGGTTTCTGCAGGCGGAGTAGTGCGGCCCACCCCGGAGCTTCCGGCTGGTAGCGGAAAAAAGGCGCTGCCACAAGAATTAGCGCCTTTTCAGCTGCCTGGAACGGGGGCAACGTACAGAGCAGCTGTCTAGGCGCCCACGGCGTGCCCAACTCGGTTTGCGCGTTATCTTCCGCCAAAATTTGCCTTTTCGCTGCTTATGCCTACCTGGACGCTAACCTCCCTGCTGCTGCCCCTGCGCTACACCTGGAAAATCTCCCGCAATGCCTCTGACGCCAAAACCAACCTAATTGTGCGCGTAGCGGATGCTCAGGGCAGCGGAACGGGTGAGGCCGCGCCTAATATCCGGTACGGCGAAACCCCAGAGAGCTTGCAGGCCGAGTTTGAGCAGTTACAGGCAGCTGGGCTAAGCCAGTGCGCTACCTTGCCTGAACTCACCGACTTTCTGGCAACTCACCCGCCGGCCCACGCCCTGCGCTTTGCCCTGGAATCGGCGTGGGTGCACTGGGAGGCGAGCCGGCAGCAGCAGTCGGTGGCGCAGTGGCTTGGGCTGGAGCCCCAGCCCGGCCGGTACCCACGGCCATGACCCTACCCATTATGGAGCCGGGCGAGGTGGCTGATTTTGTGAGGGAACAGCATCTAGACCGCTTTCCTCTGCTCAAGATTAAGGTAAACCGCGAAGGAGCCGCAGACCTGCTGCGGGAAGTAACCCGCCTGTTGCCCGGCCGCAGCCTGCTTATTGATGGCAACGAGGCTTGGCCCGATGCCGACAGCTTGCTCCAGAGCTGGGGAACCATTCGGGCCCTGCCGGGACTGCAGGTGCGCCTGCTCGAACAGCCCCTGCCCGCCGCCCGCGCCGATGATTACCGCCACCTAAAAGGCCGCCTGGGCACGCCCGTATTCGCCGACGAATCGGTAACGGATGAGGCCGACTTCGCCGACATTGCCCGCCAGTTTGATGGGGTAAACATGAAGCTGATGAAAGCCGGTGGCTACCTCAACGGCCTGCGAATTCTGCGCGAAACACGTCGTCACGGGCTGCAAACCATGCTCGGCTGCATGGTGGAAACCTCCTTGGGCATCTGGTCGGCCCTGCAGGTAAGCTCCCTAGCCGACGTCTGCGACTTGGATGGCTTCTTGGTTGTGCGGGACGAGCCGTTTGGGCTAGTGCAGGAAACGCAAGGCCATTTGGTTGCTAGGCAAGGCCACCAAGGCTAACAACTAAAAAAGCCTGCTGAACACTGTTCAGCAGGCTTTTTTAGTTGTTAGCGTGAGCTATGTGAACAGTAATTGCCTTGGGTGAGCTAACCGGTATAATTCCTAGCCACCACATACCCCCGCTTATTTCAGCTTGGCATCAATGGCCTGAATTTGCTTGTCCAGGGCGGCTGTATCAGCTGGGCGCTGGCTGCTGTTCGTTAGGAGACTGATTTTCTGATTGAGCAGCTGAATCTTCTCTGCCATCAGGCTGATTTTGGTGTTCATCTCCGACAGGCGGGATTCCATGGCAGCGGGTGTCGAAGGAGCCGGGCGCGGGTCTAGGTACGTTTCGAATTGTGCCCCGGCAGGTACAGAGTTGTCGCCGCGGGCTTGGGCCGCGCTGGCGGGGGTAGCAAATACAATGTCGCCGTTGGGGCGCACGTAGTCGCCTTCTTTCAGCGTGGTCTTTTTGCCGCCTGGCAACTCCACAATGCCGCTTTTGTAGTTGATTTTGGTGCCATTGGAGAGTAGCACGTTTTTGTTGAGCGGGTTGGGGCGCTTGCCTTGCACCAGCACTACTTCACCGTTCTGCATCACAAAACGGTCGGAGGGGGCTGTGGCGACCGGGCCGGCCACCGTGGATCCGGAGCTAGTTTGGGCAGTGGCCAGAGAAGCAGTTAGCAGGCTCATGGCCAACGCGGGAAGCAACAAGAGGTTTTTCATGGGACGTAGGGTAGAGGAGGGGTTTGCGCTATGTACGCGGTTTGCCCGCTGGCGTTTACCTGATCAGCTTCCTTGCCCGCCTGAACCAAGGGTAGAGTAAAATAGTTATTTTTGAAGAAATAAGACGAACGGTGTTGTGACATTAAATGTAGGTACATATATTTGCACCGTCATTCAGCCTTGCCCTGCAACTCATGAAGATAGAGGACGAAATTAAGCAGCCAATTTTCAAAGACGATTACCAGAAAGCCTATATCAACCTGATATTCACGGCGGGGTGGCTGCAGCAGCGTCAGAGCGCCACGTTCAAGGAATATGGCCTGACATTGCCCCAATTCAACATTTTACGCATTCTGCGCGGCCAGCACCCCAAGCCGGCCACGGTCAACCTGCTGATTGAGCGCATGTTGGATAAAACCAGCAATGCCTCCCGCATTGTTGATAAGCTGGAAGCCAAGCAACTGGTAACCCGCAAAGTCTGCCCCAGCAACCGGCGGGCCGTTGACATCCGCATTACGGAAGCTGGGCTGGAGCTACTGCAGCGCCTAGATGCCGTGCTGGAGTCCCAGAATATTGGCTTGCATAACCTCACAATTCAGGAGGCCGCTCAACTCAGCGCCCTGCTCGATAAAGTCCGCAACTGACGGTTTCAGTTTCTTCTGATTTCCCTATTCCCTTTTTGTTTTTACGTCATGAAAAAAATGATTCTGCCGGCCCTGCTGGCTGCCTCCTTGTTCGCTGCTCCGGTTTTTGCTCAGCAGCCCGCCGTGAAGAAAACCAATGCCGGCACTGAGAAAGCCGCCAGTGTAGCGTATGCCGTGCAGCCCCAGTTGAGCACTTTGGGCTGGGTAGGCAAAAAAGTAACGGGTCAGCACAACGGCAACATCCAGTTTAAGGATGGCAACGTGCTGGTGCGCGGCAACCAAATTGTGGGCGGTACCTTCGTGGTGGACATGAACTCCCTGAAAGTGGAGGACATTAAGGAGCAGGAGTACAACGGCAAGCTGGTGGGCCACCTGCGTTCCGAGGACTTCTTCAGCATCGACAAAAACCCCACTTCTACCTTCAAAATCACCAGCCTGGCTCCGCTGAAAGGCGACGCTAATGGTAACAACGCCACCGTAAACGGTGAACTGACCATTAAAGGCATTACCAAGCCGATTTCCTTCCCAGCCAAAGTAGGTGTGAAAAACGGCGTGGCCTCGGCCAGCGGCACCGCTACCATTGACCGCACCAAGTACGACATCAAGTACGGCTCGAAGTCGTTCTTCGAGAGCATCGGCGACAAAGCCATCATGGACGAATTCACCATGAGCTTCAACGTCATTGCCAAGAAGTAATTCTTAAGCTTCTACAAAGCTGAAAAA
Source organism: Hymenobacter sp. 5516J-16 (assembly GCF_022919335.1). Taxonomy (NCBI): domain Bacteria; kingdom Pseudomonadati; phylum Bacteroidota; class Cytophagia; order Cytophagales; family Hymenobacteraceae; genus Hymenobacter; species Hymenobacter sp. 5516J-16. The sequence goes on from NZ_CP095058.1 coordinate 3,506,491, forward strand.
CCCCTGCCGGCAGTGCCGGTAGGGGTTTTTCTTGTATTATATACTACGAATAAGCAGCGCCCGTAGGCTAACGGCCACCGCTAGTGGTGCTGGGGGCCGGGCTGGCCGCCGGCGCCGGGGTAGGAGCCTGGGCGGGCGCCGGCGCTACGGCGGCGCTGTTGCGCAGGGTAAGCTTGAGAGGAGCCACGCCGGTTTCACGCAGGGCCACAATGCCGTACACGGTTTCACCAGGATGAATCACCTTGTTGGTGAGGTCGTATTTGGTGAATTCGTTACGCATATTTTTGTTGGCTGAGCTAGCCCCAATCATGTTGCCCGCTGCCGCAAATGGGCCCCAGGGAAACAACGTGCCGCCGGTCGTCGCGCCGGTATTGGGATCATAGGTGCCGCCAATTTGCCCAATACCCAGTACATAGAGCAGGTAAATAGCCACGCCCTGCTTTAGGTCATTGGCCGCCTGCAACGACGGCACGGGCATAACAGGCCGGTCGCTGAAGGTCAGCTCTAGGTCGCGGGAGAAATTGAGGTCGCCGCCGGTATTATTCTTGATCTGTACGGCCACTACCTGGTAGCCCTGCTTGCGCTCTTTCTTAACGTATTTCTTATTTGAGCCGCCGTTGAGCAGGGCGCTGTAGCGGTAGCTAAAATCAACGGGCGCCCCGGTAACGCTGCTGGCCTGGTAGGAGCTGATACGCTCGGGACGGATAGCGGAGTAACTGCCAGCACAGCTGGATAGCAGCACCGTAGCCGAGGCCACGGCCGCAAATCGGGTAAAGAGTTTTTGCATAGAATAAATGAACAGAAACGACTTCGCACCAAGCCAACTCTTGGCTTGCTCAACAAAGCTATTCGTCCCGGGCACGTGCTGTATGCTGGAAATGAAAGAATTATGAATTATCTTCTCTAAATCCAGAACTTTACCGGACCCGCTGGCTAACAAGATGTTATGTGCGCCGTAGATTGTATTATAAAAAGTGTATGATGGAGAAGGCAGTTAAGTAGGGATTGTATTACCTCTTCTTTTCCTGCGTATCTGTTGGCGTAACACAGGTTTACGCCGGCAACTCTAGCTCGCGCGGCAGCTCAAATTTGAGGCTGCGGCTTTTGGTGCGGGCATGCAGTTGCTGCAGAAAATCATCCATTTCTGCCTTGTACTCCAGCCACAAGTCCTCGTGCAGGTTTTGCAGAATCAGCTGGGCGGTGCGGGCCGCTAACCGGGCCGTGCTGGTATAGAAGCCTGCGTATACGCTCTCAAACTGCCCCGTGTAATTCTCGAAGATGTGGCGCAGGGTAAACAGGTTCAGGTCAACTTCCAGGCGCTTGTCCTTAGTAATGCGGCGGGCGCGGGCTACTTCTTTGGTAGCTTTTTGCAGGGCTTTTGTGAGGCTGCGGTTGAGCAGGCGGCCGGTAGCGCCCACGGCAAACAGCTCGTGAATTTGGTCGGAGGCCTGCTCAAACACAGTTTCGCTGGTTACTTCTGGCAGCAGCTCAAAGCACAGCGTATCGTAAAGCTCGGCGTCGCGGCGGGCCGCCCGCAGCAGCAGGGCTTCCTTTTCCTTGTCGGATAAACGCTTGAGGGCACGCTTGAATTCGGCGGACGGAACGGGCATGAGGCAGGGGTAGGCAGCAGAGAAAGGTCAAAAGTAGCCCGGAAACGGCGCAGATAAATAGCCGCAGTACGGTAGACGTTGGCAGTCCGCTTACTGTTTTGCTTTGCTCAACCTTGGGCAATGCTTTTCTGGCTGTGAGTTGCCACCCTGCTAAACGCAACACGAACAATAACTAGCGAAGCTCCCCCAACTGCCGCCGCACCAGCCGGCGGGCCAGCTTGGTTTATGCCGAGGCGATTAACTATTGCGTCGGGTAAACTTTGTGGGCAGCGGAAACGATTCAGCTTCTCAACAAGTTATATCAGGCCAGCCGGGCCCATTGAATCCGGCTTTTTGCTTGCTTCTCCGTATTTTTGTGCCATGAACAGCAAACCGCAAATTGAGTACGACGAGGACGTTCTGCTCCTGGAAGAAACCATTGATGTCCGCGACTTAGTCGTGTATAATGACGACATCAACACCTTCGACCACGTCATCAAAACGCTCATGGACGTGTGCGGCCACCAGCCAGAGCAGGCCGAGCAGTGTACCTTGCTCATTCACTACAAAGGGCAGTGCACGGTAAAGCACGGGGCCTACGATGAACTGGCAGGCATGTGCACCGCCATCCACGACCGAGGCATCTCGGCTGACGTGGTGTAGCCGTTTTATCGGCTGAAAAAATCTGTCATCCTGCGCTTGCGACGGACCCATTGGGCGGCAATTGTTGTTTAAGAACAGGCCGCCTGCTCAGGTAGCGCGAGCCCCGGATGACAGTTCTTTTACCCTCTTCCTGACCTGAATGGAATTTCCTTCCAAACTGATAGAAAGCGCCGTTGGCGAATTATCGAAGCTGCCCGGAGTAGGCAAGAAAACCGCTCTGCGGCTGGCCTTGCACTTGCTCAAGGCCGAAGCCGATACCACCGCTACCCTGGCGGAGGCCCTGGCTAAAATGCGCTTCGAAATTCGCTACTGCGATACCTGCCACAACATTTCCGATACGCCGGAGTGCAGCATCTGCGCCAACCAGCTGCGCGACCAGAGCACCGTGTGCGTGGTGTCCGACATCCGCGACGTTATTGCCATTGAAAACACGGCCCAGTACCAGGGCATGTACCACGTGCTGGGCGGCGTCATTTCGCCCATTGAAGGCATTGGGCCTTCTGACCTGACCATTGATTCCCTGGTGGAGCGTGTGACCAAGGAGGGCTCTGAAATCCGGGAGGTAATTCTGGCCATTAGCCCCACCATGGAGGGCGACACCACGGCTTTCTACCTCTCACGCAAGCTCCGCGACCTGCCCGAGCTGAACGTGAGCACCATTGCCCGCGGCATTCCCATGGGCGGCGAGTTGGAGTACGCCGATGAAATTACTCTGGGCCGCAGCATTGTGGAGCGTCAGCGTCAGGCGCGGTAATGGGTTTGAAGGTTATAGGCTACAAAAAGCCCTGCCTGGAGAGGTAGGGCTTTTCGTTTACACAGTGGCCGGTAGCTCAATTAGGTAGCACCTCCGGGCGTTTGAAAACTACACCTACTTGCTGCCGAGTTCTTAGAACAGGGAGAGTCTGCTTACCTTTCGCGGCCTTTCCTGCTCTGCGCCCGTGCCGTCTGCTGTTGCCCTGTCCGTCGTAATTGTCAACTACAACGTCTGCTACTTTCTGGAGCAAGCGCTGCTGTCGGTGCGGCGGGCCGTGGAAAAGCTGGGCCGGCCGGTGGAAGTCTTCGTGGTGGACAATAACTCCGTAGACGGCTCGGTGGCCATGGTGAAAACTCGGTTTCCAGAGGTAATCCTTATCGAAAACCACGACAACCCCGGTTTTTCCAAGGCTAACAATCAGGCCCTGCGCCGGGTCCAGGGCCAGTACGTGCTGCTGCTCAACCCCGACACAGTGGTAGAGGAAGATACCTTCCGGCTGTGCTGCGAGTTTATGGACCAGCACCCCAAGGCGGGCGGATTGGGCGTAAAGATGCTCGATGGGCAGGGCATGTTTCTGCCGGAAAGCAAGCGCGGGCTGCCTACCCCTTGGGTGGCTTTTTATAAGATTTTCGGGCTGGCCAAGCTGTTTCCAAAGTCAAGGCGGTTTGGCCGCTACCACCTAGGGTTTCTGAGCCCTGAGCAAAGCCACGAAATTGAGGTGCTCAGCGGCGCCTTTATGCTGATGCGCAAGGCCGCCCTGGACCAGGTGGGGCTGCTGGATGAGGACTACTTCATGTACGGCGAGGACATTGACCTGTCGTACCGGCTCACGCAAGGCGGCTGGAAAAATTACTACTTCGCCGGTACCCGCATCATTCACTACAAGGGCGAGAGCACCAAGCGCACGAGCGTGAACTACGTGTTCGTGTTTTACCGGGCCATGGTGATTTTTGCCCGCAAGCACTTCGCCCCGAATCGGGCAGGGACTTTTAGCTTCCTGATAAACCTGGCCATCTGGCTGCGGGCGGGGGCAGCGGTGGCCCAGCGGCTGGTAGTGCAGGCTGCCCCCGTGCTGCTGGATGCTGGTCTGATCTACGGGGCATGTACTTCCTGAAAACCTACTGGGAGCAAAACCACCGCTACGTGCGCGGGCCCTACCCCGATAACTACATGGCAGTAGCCGTGCCGGTGTATGTGGCCGTGTGGCTGCTGTCGGCCTTTTTCAGTGGGGCCTACGATAAGCCTACCCGCGCCAGCCGCATTGTGCGGGGCATCTTTGTGGGCACCGTGCTCATTTCGGCGTTCAGTAATTTTCTGGATGCTTGGCGCTTCTCCAAAGCTCTGATTGTACTAGGCGGCGTGTGGGCCGTGGCCGCCCTGGTTCTGCGCCGGGTAGCTACGAACTTCATCCGGCACCGCCGCTTCAGCCTCACCGACGAGCACCAGAAAAACGTGGCTATTATCGGCTCCCTAGAGGAAGCTCAGCGGGTGCGCCAGCTGCTGGAACACGCCGGTGTGCCGGCCCGGGTTATCGGCTACATTGAGCCGGGCAATACCACCAATAAAGCCGCCTCCCCGGCCGATGACTTGCTCGGGGAAGTGCGCCAGCTCGACGATATTATTCGCATCTATAACCTCAACGAGCTGATTTTCTGCGGCCGCGACTTGGCCGCCAGTCAGATCATTGGGCTGATGGTGGAGCTGCACCGCCAGCCGCCGGTGGAGTACAAAATTCTGCCCCAGGGTAGTGAGTACATCATTGGCAGCTCGGGCAAGGACTCCTCGGGCGACTACTACACCCTGGATATTACCCTGAACCTGTTCCGGCCGGCCCAAATCCGCAACAAGCGCCTGCTCGATATCTTGGTAAGCTTGCTGCTGCTGCTGGTCTCTCCGGTGGTGGTGTGGGCGCAACAGCACAAACTGGGTTTTCTGCGCAACTGCCTGCGTGTGCTGGCTGGCTCCCGCACCTGGGTAGGGCTGCGCTACGCCACGGCCCCGCGCCGCCTAGCTCGGGCCGTGCTTTCCGCCGCCGATGCTGCCCCGGGCACCGCCGCCCTCCTGACGGATGCTACCCGCCGCCGCCTGGAGCTGCTCTACGCCAAGGAGTACGAGGCCAGCACCGATGTAACGCTGCTGCTGCGCTGCTTCCGTTGGCTGGGCCGCGAAGCCTAGCGCCGTCTGGCGGATGGGCACCCGGTAGGAGGGGAGGGCGCCCGGAGTTTCGCGCCACACTCCGTACATTCCCCGTACCTTTGTGGCCTTCCCCAACCACCCGTTTTCCATGTCTGGAGCTACCACCCTCGCCCCCTCGTACTTTCCGACCGTATCAACGCCATGCAAGAGTCGCAGACGATTGCCATGGCTAAAAAAGCCCGCGAGCTGGCCGCCCAGGGCGTGGATGTAATCAGCCTCAGCTTCGGCGAGCCGGACTTTCAAACCCCGCAGTACATCAAGGACGCCGCCAAAAAGGCCCTGGATGACGGCTTCACCTTTTATACCCCGGTGCCCGGCTACCCCGATTTGCGCCAGGCCATCTGCGACAAGTTCAAGCGCGACAACCAGCTCGACTACAAGCCTGAGAACATTGTGGTGAGCACCGGCGCCAAGCAGGCCCTGGCCAACGCCGTGCTGAGCCTGGTGAATCCCGGCGACGAGGTTATCGTGTTTTCGCCCTACTGGGTCAGCTACGAGGAAATGGTACGGCTGGCAGATGGCACCACGGTGCAGCTGATGGGCTCCCTGGAAAACGACTACAAAGTGACGGCGGCGGAGCTGGAAGCCGCCATTACGCCCCGCACCAAGCTCATCATGTATTCCTCGCCCTGTAACCCCACGGGAGCCGTGTTTTCCCGCCAGGAGTTGAGCGCCATTGCCGAGGTAGTCGCGCGTAACCCCCAGGTGTACGTGCTGGCCGATGAAATTTACGAGTACATCAACTTTGTGGGCGAGCATGTGAGCATTGCCCAATTCGCCGATATCAAGGACCGCGTCATTACGGTGAATGGCTTCTCGAAGGGCTACGCCATGACGGGCTGGCGCGTGGGCTACCTGGCCGCCAGCAAGGACATTGCCTGCGCCTGTGAGAAAATGCAAAGCCAGATTACTTCCGGCACCTGCGCCATGACCCAGCGCGCCGCCCTGGCGGCCCTGCAAGGTGGCCGCTCCTCCGCCGATGAAATGGTGGAAGCCTACCGCCGCCGCCGCGACTTGGTGCTGGAACTGGTCAAGGAAATCCCTGGTTTCCGCACGCCTACCCCCAGCGGCGCCTTCTACATCTTCCCCGATGTGACGGGCTACTTTGGCAAGACTACCCCAGCGGCGAGGTCATTAATTCCGCCATGGATTTGTCGTTGTTCATGCTCCATGATGCCCACGTAGCCGCCGTGGATGGTTCCGCATTCGGCGCCCCTAACTGCATCCGCTTCAGCACTGCCGCTGCCGACGAAAAGCTGCGGGAGGCGTTTGTCCGCCTCAAAAACAGTCTGGCGAAGCTGAAGTAAGCAGAACCCAAGGTCTTTCAATAAGAAACAAGACGCCGTGCTCTGACAAGGAGCACGGCGTTTTTCGTGGCTAAAGTGCTGTTGAACTGTCATTCCGGGCAGGAATGAAGAATCGGGGGTATCAGCAAATCGACTAGTTCCGGCTCCTTGCTCCCGCTCGGAATGACAGCCAAAACTTACCTTTGCGGCCTTCATCTCCTGAACCTGCCGTAATGCCTGCTGCCGTATTGCCCGCTTCCCTGCCTGAATTATTTGCCGCGTTCAATAATCTCACGGTGCTCATCGTGGGGGATGTGATGATGGACGCCTACGTGTGGGGCAAAGCCGCCCGTCTCTCGCCCGAGGCGCCGGTACCGGTAGTAAATGTGAGCCGCACCGAGCAGCGCTTGGGTGGGGCCGCCAACGTGGCCCTGAACGTGCAGGCCCTGGGCGCTACCCCGCTACTCTGCGCCGTAATTGGCAAGGACCAGGGCGGCGACCAACTCCTGGACTTACTGCACGCTACTGGCCTTTCAGCTGCCGGCATCGTGCGTTCCTCGCAACGCCCTACCACCGTCAAGCAGCGCATCCTGGCCCACGGTCAGCAACTCCTGCGCATCGACTCGGAGGTAGAAACCGACCTGAACTCCTCCGAAAACGCCGACTTAACCGCCCGCTACGAGCAACTACTCGGGCAGGCTGATGTGGTCATCTTTGAGGACTACGACAAGGGCGTACTCAACGAGGCCAGTATTGAGCACTTCATCCGCCTGGCCCGGCAGCGCAACATTCCGACCGTTGTGGACCCCAAGAAGAAAAACTTCCTGGCCTACCGCCACTGCACGCTGTTCAAGCCTAACCTCAAGGAGCTGCGCGAAGGCTTAAAGCTAGAGTTCGGCGATGCCGAAGCCGACCGTCCTGCCTTTGAAAGCGCCGTGGCCCGACTGCGCGAACTGCTCACTCCCGAAATCGTGCTGGTAACCCTCTCTGAGCGCGGCGTGTTCGTGGAAAACGGCAGCCTGACCCGTACCTACATTCCGGCCCACTTGCGCACCATTTCCGACGTTTCTGGCGCCGGCGACACGGTTATTAGCATTGCTGCGCTGTGCGTGGCCCTGGGGCTGCCTGCCCCGTTACGGCCGCGCTGGCGAACCTGGGCGGTGGCTTGGTCTGCGAGCAGGTAGGGGTAGTGCCTATTGAAAAGCAGCAGCTTCTGGCCGAGGCCGAAGAGGTAGGGTTGGCGCTATAAGGCTATAGAAGTCAGTTTGCTACAAAGCGTGTCATTCCGAGTGGAGCGAGGAATCTGGGTTGTCCTGATGGTTAACCCAGATTCCTCGCTCCACTCGGAATGACACGCTTTGTTGGACTATATTCTGCCTACCGGCGGCTGTGCTCCTTCACCGTTTCAATGAAGACTTTCACGTTATCGGGGTTGGTGTCGGGGTAGACGCCGTGGCCGAGGTTGGCGATGTGGCGGTGCTTGCCAAACTGTTCCAGCATCTGGAGGGTAGCGGCGCGCACCTGCTCCGGGGTGCCGTAGAGGGCGCAGGGGTCGAGGTTGCCCTGCAGGGTTTTGTCGCCGACGAGCGGGCGCACGGCGCGCGGGTCCTGATTCCAGTCGAGGCCAATGGTGCGGCAGGGCAGCTGGGCAAATTCCTCCACGGCCCAGAAGGCACCCTTGGCAAACACCGTCACGGGCACTTCCGGAATGGCCTGGCAGATTTCGGCAATGTAGCGGGTACTGAACTCTTGGTAGTGCGCGGGCGGCAGAATGCCGGCCCAGGAGTCAAACACCTGAATAATGTTGGCCCCAGCCTGCACCTGCGCCCGGAGGTAAGCAATGGTAGTCGCCGTGATTTTGCGCAGCAGCTCGTGAGCCAGTTCCGGCTCGGCGTAGAGCATGCGACGGGCTTTGCTAAAGGTTTTCGAGCCGTGGCCTTCCACCATGTAGGCCAAGATAGTCCAGGGCGCACCGGCAAATCCAATGAGTGGCACCCGACCGTTGAGGGCGCGCTTGGTCACCCGGATGGCTTCCAGCACGTAGCCTAGGTGCTCCTCGGGGTCAGCCACGCGCATACGGGCTACGTCGTGGGCCGTTTTGATGGTTTCGGGAATAGGGGGCCGCGGGCTTCTACCATCTCGTAGGTCAGGCCCATGGCCTCGGGCACTACCAGAATATCGGAGAAGATAATGGCCGCGTCCACGTCTAGGGCATCGACGGGCTGAATGGTGACTTCAGCGGCCAGCTCGGGGTTTCTACCAGTTCTTTGAAGCCGCTGAGGCGGGCGCGCAGGGCGCGGTATTCAGGCAGGATGCGGCCGGCCTGGCGCATCAGCCACACGGGGGTACGCTCAGTTTCTTCGCCACGGGCGGCACGGAGGAGGAGGTCGTTCTTCAGCATAACTGCCGCAAAGATAGGGCAGCCTAAGGTGTTGTCAGTCGCTCAATAATTCAAATACTAAATCTATAGATGACAAGTGACTTCCCATCATTCAGTAAACCGACATATAACAACTCAAATGGGCCCTTCTGGGCATAACCGTGTGCGTATCGGGTACAGGAAATAGTGCCAGCTACCCTTTCGAACGGCAAATCATTGTAGTACTCGTCACCCAAAATGCACGAATGGGGCGAAAATCGCGGGTTATTAGTTAAATACTGCTGCAGTCGCTGATAATCATGCGGCGCCACTTCCACCAAAGCACAGGCTCGGTAGTGGCCTTGAGGAACATCGGGATAAGAAGCAGCTTTCTTAATAATGCGGCCTGACGCCGGAAAAGGAAGCAGCGTTATTTGCTCATATTTTTCCCGGTAGAATTCATCGTCAGGATAAAGTGCTGTATAGAACGTGTAAATGACCAACAGACCTATTCCAACTAGGAAAAGCGAGCCCACTCGTTGACCAGTGCGCTTCCGAAGCCATCTATATACCGCCCAGCAAATACCGAGCAGCGCCATGATGAACAGAAGAGGTACAATAATTACAAGTGCCCAAGTCATCTGTCTAGCTACCTGCTCAACCCCGGAAACAGCGCCGCAATGGCCGTAGCCAGGAAGTTCACGCCAATGGCCAGGGTAATAAAGCCCATGATGCGAGCCAGCGCCGCCATGCCGGGGCGGCCCAGAAAGCGCGTGAGCCGGAGCGAGGACATGAGGATGATGTAGGCGGCCAAGGCTACCAGCACGAAGCCCAGGAAAATTAGGGCCATATCTAGGTAGCTCAGCTTTTCCGTGAACAGGCCGATGCACACGGCCATGGAGCCGGGGCCCGAGAGCATGGGCATGGCCAGGGGCGTGAAGCTGATGTCGTCTTTGTGGCGGCTTTCATCCAGGGTAGCGTCGGATACTTTGCTGCGGTTGCCGCCGGGCGTGAGCAAATCGAAGGCCGAGCGCATGAGCAGAATGCCGCCGGCAATGCGCAAATGGTGAATGTTGATGCCAAAGAAATTCAGCACGTACTGGCCCGCGAAAAACGAAACGGAGAGCACCCCAATCATGTACAGGCAGGCCCGCAGTCCAATGCTGGCCCGGTGGGCGGGCGTGTCCTCTTCCGTCAGAGTCAGGAAGACGGGCATGGCGCTGAAGGGGTTCACCACGGAAAACAGCGTAGTAAACGTGGCAAGCAGAATTTCCATAGGCAGAAAAACACAAGGACAGCGGGTAAAGGTACGAGCCTTTGAGAATCAGCAAACAGGGAAAATGCTATGTTTATAGACTCAACCACCGTTTCGGAGGGCCGTAGAAGCCAATCCTAGTTAGGTTGATCCTGTTTCTTTGTTTTTTCCTATGCCTACCACGCTTCCCGCCGCTGCGGCGGCCGATGTTCCCGCTCCTCATGATACTCCTCTGGTAGGAATTATCATGGGCTCTCAGTCCGATCTGAAAATTATGTCGGTGGCCGCTGAGCTACTTCAGCAGTTTGGGATTACCTATGAAATAACTCTGGTTTCGGCCCACCGCACGCCCCACCGGCTGGTAGAATACGCCGAAACGGCCCGTAAGCGCGGCCTGCGCGTAATTATTGCCGGCGGCGGCGGGGCGGCTCACCTACCTGGCATGGTCGCTTCCTTTACTACCTTGCCCGTCATTGGGGTGCCCATCAACTCCACCACCTCCTTCCACGGCCTCGATTCTATTCTGTCGATGCTGCAAATGCCGGCGGGCGTACCCGTGGCTACAGTGGCGCTCGACGGGGCCTCTAATGCCGCGGTGCTGGCTACCCAGATTTTGGCCCTGGGCAACGCACGGCTGGCTGATGTATTAGAAAAATACCGTACTTCCTTGAAAGATAAGGTAATGCGCACCATTGAAGAGCTGCGCAAAGGCGGCTTCAACGATGACTAAGTATTACTTCCGCTCCGTTCATCTGCCCTCTCCCGCCTGATTCCTCCACGCCTACCTCTCCCCATCCGTGCCTGATCTTGACGTACCTTTTTGGCTCCAGCTAGCCCACGGATTCACCTTCTTTCTCGTAGTAGCTGCCCTCATTGCCACTGTGCTGCCGCTCTTGCGCCAAACAGCGTGGTGGATCCGGATATTCGACTTTCCCCGCTTACAAATTGTGGGCGTGCTAGGACTGGTGCTGGCCGCAGGGCTGGTGCTGGAGTGGCACCGCCCAACCGATGGCACGTACTGGGGCCCGGCTACGCTGCTGGTGCTGCTGCTGGCCATTGGATACCAGTCGTTTCGAATTGTGCCTTACACCCGATTGGTAAAAAAGCAGGTGGAGGATAGTACGCTGAAAGACGGGCGGCGCCACCTGAGCCTGACCATGATGAACGTGCTGCAGTACAACAAGCAGGGTCAGAAGGCTCTGCAAGTACTACAGGAAGCCGACTCGGACCTGATTATGGCCGTGGAAACGGACCTGTGGTGGCTGGAGCAATTAAAGCCCCTAGAAGAGACTCACCCCTACACCTGCCACGAACCCCTCGATAATACGTACGGGCTGCTGTTCTTCTCGCGCTTACCCTTGCACGAGTGTGAAATCAAGTATCTACTGGATGACGACGTGCCCTCGGTACACGCCGTGGTTGGCTTGGCTGATGGTCATACGAAGGTGCGTATCTACGGCCTTCATCCGAAGCCTCCCGCGCCAGCCGAAGCCAAAACCAGCACCAAGCGCGACGCCGAATTGCTGCTCGTAGGCAAAACCATCGACCAGAAAGACGAGCCAACCATTGTGTTTGGGGATATGAACGACGTGGCGTGGTCGCACACTTCCGAACTGTTTCGCCGCATCAGCGGTCTGCTTGATCCGCGGGTGGGCCGCGGGCTGCTACCCACCTTCCACGCCGAGTACTCGCTAATGCGCTGGCCCCTGGACCACGTATTCGTCTCGCCCCATTTTAAGGTTGATGATATGGAGCGCCTACCCTACGTAGGCTCTGACCACTTTCCTATTTACATCAAGCTCAGCTACGAACCCCACGACAAAGAAAAGCAGGAGCAAAACGGCGAGCAGGCCGATGTGGAGGACCATCAGGAAGCAGTAGAGAAGATTCAAGAGGGGTTTGAAGAAGAGGATGAGGAGGAGCAGGAAGAAGCCACCGACCCGAACCGCAAAAAAGAACTTACCACGTAAAAGCCACCATACCGGCCGAAGCAGTGCTGCTTCGGCCGGTATGGTGGTTACCTACCGGAGCCAACACGTCTGAACAAATCTAGAACCGTCTTGCAGGACTTGAACGAAGCCTGACGGGTTCCACACCAAGTTCTGGCTACATAGTCACCCCGTTCAATTCTGCTACAGCTCGTCGTACAGCCAAGCCATTTGGTGGCGGCTGACGGCAGCGGGCAGCAGCCGCATCAGGGTGTTGCGTAGCTTTCCTAGCAGGGGGCTTTGCAGCTGGCCTACCCGCCCCAGCAGCCAGGAAGTTTGGATGATGCGCGTAGTGCGTGCCCGGCGGCGTTGTTCGAAGCTCTGAAAAGCGGTAGTTAGGTTGGAGCTAGCCTGCAGGCATTGCGCTAGTACGGCCGCGTCCTCCACGGCCATGCCGGCACCCTGGCCCAGGTTGGGGTAGTGGCGTGGGCTGCGTCGCCGAGCAGTAGCACCCGGCCGTAGGCAAAGTGGGAGAGGGGCGAAGGTCTAGGATATCGTTCCAGATTAGCTGTTCGTCGCGCGTGCAGGCCAGCAGCTCGGGCACAGGGGCGTGAAAATCGGCAAACTCGCTTTGCAAGTCCGCTACCCGGTACGCCCGAAACCGCAGATTCTGAGGCTGCGCACTGTTCAGGCAGGCAAACCAGTACACCTGGCCGCCGCCAACGGGCACGTACCCGAACCGACGGCCCCGCTCGCCCCAGGTTTCGCCCGATTCACTTCTTGAAAGTTCTAAGTGGTGAGCATCTACCACAGCGCGCCAGCAGGTATAGCCGGCGTAGCGCGGCGCAACGGCTGGCAGGAGCTGGCCGCGCACTTTCGAGCGGATACCGTCGGCTCCAATAAGCGCATCCGCTTGCACCGAATGCCCATCGGCAAAGTGCACCAAAACTCCGGTATCAGTAGCATTGAAACGCGCAAACTGGCGCCCAAGCTGCACGGTGCCCGGGGGAAGTTGCGCTAGCAAAGTCCGCTGCAATGCAGCTCGGTGAATACCTAGGTTGTCAAAGCCTAAAGCAGCAGTGAAAGCCGTAGTGTCGGCGGCCTGGAGCAAGCGGCCATGCTGGTCAAGCAGGTTCAAATGAGTAACTGGGGAGCCGTGAGCCTGCACAGCCTCGTGCAAGCCTAGTTGCTGCAGCGCCCGCATGGCATTGGCTCCAAGCACTACGCCTGCGCCTACCTCGCGTAGCTCAGCGGCCGCTTCGTACACCCGCACCATATGGCCTTGCAGCACAAGGGCACGTGCCGCGCTCAGCCCACCAATCCCGGCCCCAATAATTGCAAAATCCGCCATGCTATCTGTGGGTTTGCGCTATTCAAAACGATGTGACAAGGTAGGATTTACTTGAAAAAAAACGTCCCTACGGTTCTGCTAGGCAAATTTTATATCATTTTATTGACTAACTAGTCCCTTGCATGGCAAGCCCGCGCCTGCATCCTCCCTCCGCCCTGTTCTGCTCTCCTTTTCCATGTCTCACTCACCCGTGCATCCTCAGTTGCGGCTGTACTTCGAAAACCCGGTTGGCCGCTTATTAGAACACCCCGATGGCTACTTGGTGGTACAGTACAATGCCGGCAAGCGCAAGCTGGAAGAACTGAAAACCTTTCTGACCCAGGCTAGCACCTTGCTCCAGCAGCGGAACTGGCACAAGTTGCTCGGCGACCAACGGGTAATGGCGGCCTTCACGGAAGCGGAGCGCGTCTGGATTACCGAAAACTGGCTAACTCGCTCCACCACGGCCCATCCTTACTACGGAGCCGTGCTGCTCGCGCACGATGTTTTCGCCCGATTGGCTATGAACCTGGTGATGAACGAAGCCCGGGAATCTGGTTTGGTATACCGGCTATTTGAGGACGAAAACGCGGCCGTAGCGTGGCTGCTGCAAGTCCCGTAAGAAAGCAACTTCTATTTGCTCACGACTAGGTCTGTAGCTGAATTTCAAGATTAGGCAGCGTACAACCTACAGTTGCAGATTACCCGGAAAACAAAAAGGCCCGCAGCAGCAGCAGCGGGCCTTTTTGTTTTCTAAGTGGCAATTACTTGCCTACTTCCTCGTAGTCTACGTCCGTCACGTTGTCGTGGGGCTGGCCTTGCTGGCCGTTGCCGCCGGGCTGACCACCACCACCGAAGGGGTTGCCACCGTCAGCGCCGGGCTGGCCATCGGCACCACCCTGGGTAGCGGCGTACATTTCCTGCGAAGCGGCCTGCCAAGCGGCATTGATGGCCTCCATAGAGGTGTCAATAGCACCGAGGTCTTTGCTCTCGTGCGCCTTCTTCAGGTCAGCCAGAGCATTCTCAACGGCCGTTTTGTTGCCGGCGCTTAGCTTGTCGCCGTACTCTTTCAGCTGCTTTTCCGTCTGGAAAATCATCGAGTCAGCGGCGTTGATTTTGCCGATGCGCTCGGTCTCCGCCTTATCGGCTTCGGCGTTAGCGGCGGCTTCGTTGCGCATGCGCTCAATGTCGGCGTCGGTGAGGCCCGAAGAAGCTTCGATGCGAATCTTCTGCTCCTTGCCGGTGCCTTTGTCCTTAGCCGAAACGTGCAGGATACCGTTGGCGTCAATGTCGAAGGTTACTTCGATCTGCGGAACACCGCGAGGTGCTGGCGGAATCGAGTCGAGGTGGAAGCGGCCGATGGTACGGTTCTGCGAAGCCAACGGACGCTCGCCCTGCAACACGTGAATCTCTACCGAAGGCTGGTTGTCGGAAGCCGTCGAGAAGGTCTCGGACTTCTTAGTCGGAATCGTAGTGTTCGACTCGATGAGCTTAGTCATCACGCCGCCCATCGTTTCGATGCCCAGCGAAAGCGGGGTTACGTCGAGCAGGAGTACGTCCTTCACTTCACCGGTCAGTACGCCACCCTGGATGGCAGCGCCCACGGCTACTACTTCGTCGGGGTTCACACCTTTCGAAGGCTTCTTGCCGAAGAACTTCTCTACCTCTTCCTGAATGCGCGGAATGCGGGTCGAGCCACCTACCAGGATTACCTCGTCGATGTCAGAAGTGCTCAGGCCAGCATCTTGCAGGGCCTTTTTGCAGGGCTCCATCGAGCGACGCACCAGGTTGTCGGCCAGCTGCTCGAACTTTGCGCGGCTCAGCTTTACTACCAGGTGCTTCGGGCCCGAAGCAGTAGCCGTTACGTAGGGCAGGTTGATTTCCGTTTCCGTCGAGCTGGACAGCTCTACTTTGGCTTTCTCAGCGGCTTCTTTCAGGCGCTGCAGGGCCATAGCGTCTTTGCGCAGGTCGAGGCCTTCGTTTTCGCTGGCGAACGTTTCAGCCAGGAAGTTGATGATAACTTGGTCGAAGTCGTCGCCACCGAGGTGGGTGTCACCGTTGGTGCTCAGTACTTCAAATACGCCATCACCCAGCTCCAGAATCGAGATGTCGAAGGTACCACCACCGAGGTCGTACACGGCAATCTTCTGGTCTTTGTGCTTCTTGTCGAGGCCGTAGGCCAGGGCAGCAGCAGTAGGCTCGTTGATGATGCGCTTCACGTCGAGGCCGGCAATGGCACCGGCTTCCTTGGTAGCCTGGCGCTGGGCGTCGTTGAAGTAGGCGGGTACCGTAATTACAGCTTCCGTTACCGACGTACCGAGGTAGTCCTCAGCGGTCTGCTTCATCTTCTGCAGCACCATGGCCGAAATTTCCTGGGGCGTGTACTGCCGGTCGCCGATTTGTACGGCTACCGTGTTATTAGAACCGCGCACCAGCTCGTAAGAAACGTGCTTGGCTTCTTCAGTCACTTCGCCGAAGCTGCGACCCATGAAGCGCTTAATTGACTGGAGCGTGTTCTTAGGGTTGGTAATGGCCTGACGTTTGGCGGGGTCACCGACTTTCCGTTCGCCTTTACCGTTATCGAGGAACGCCACAATGGAGGGAGTCGTGCGGCGACCTTCGCTATTCGGAATCACTACCGGCTCGTTGCCTTCCATTACGGCCACGCACGAGTTGGTGGTGCCGAGGTCAATACCGATTATTTTGCCCATGTGAATGGTTGTTATGTAGGAGTTGAGGTGTCAGATATCAGGTGCGAATCACTCGCACCGGGGGAGTTACAAGACGCGTACCAGCCGCAGAAATGCCCTTTACTCGTGACAGATTGTCATTTTAGGGCAGCTCGCGGCACGGTTTCGCGACGGTCTGACTTCTACGGGAAAACCAAGGGTAGGATATGCTGACAGCCGGGCAGGAGGTAACGTGCTAGCCATGGATTCCTCATCATTCTGCGCTTGCAAAGGGCTTTATCACGCCTGACCGATAATCGGGATGACGATTCGTTTTATCGTGGAATGGTCCTCTACTCAGCTCAGAAGAATGGGTTAATTAGCCAGGAACCCCTGAATGGTTTGCTCCCATAGTTGCTGGTGCTTCCACCAGTAGGGCTCGTGGCCGGAGCCGGGAAAATTCTGGCGCTGCTTGGGGCCGCGGAGGGCGGCATAAATACCGTCGGTTTCCTGGCGGGTTACGCGTGGGTCGGCTTCGCCCCACATGAGCAGGGTAGGAGTCGTGACGTGCGTGGCGTAGTCGGTGGCATCCAGGTCGAAGGCCCAGAAGTTGTTTTCAACTCCGCCCCAGAATACCAGCAGGTTGGCCATGGGGAAGGGCGGAACATGCATGGAGCGGAAGCGGCTTTGGGCGGTTTCGAGCATGGAGCCGTAGGGGCATTCGAGCAGGTTGGCCGTAGGCCGTACGCCTAGTTCGGCCTCGGCCCGCAACGTAGCCACCGCGCCCATGGAATTGGCATAAATGTATACTGGCCCGGGCCGCCGTTGCAGCCACTGAACTACCGCTGCTACGTCAGCCGCCTCATGGTGACCTACCGTGCAGACGTTGCCCTCGGAGCCGCCGTTGCCGGCAAAATCGGTGAGCAGCACGTTGTAGCCCAAGTTTCTGAAAAAGCTCGCCTCAGTTAGGAGCTTGCTTTTGGAACTGGTGTAGCCGTGAAACAGGGCTACCGTACCGCGCGGGTTGGCTACTTGGCCTTGCCACGCTTCCAACCGGCCGTTGGCGCTAGTAAGATGAACGGTTTCGAAGGGAAAATCTGGCTGAATCCGATTTGTCGGCTTAGGGTTTCGGATGCCCGTAAGCAGCACCCACAGTTTCTGAGGGGCTGAGAGCTGCTCCGGATTATCCGTGTGGGTGCCAACCGGGGTAGTAAAATGCGTGAAGCGCCAAGCATGAAAAGCGGCTACGATGTTCATAGCCACTAACGCTACCACGAGCGCCCACGCTAGCTGACGCCCGCGCTTCAGTTTGTTTCGCTGGGCCATTAGCTGCGGCCCGAACGCCCACCAGCCGGGCCCGGCTTCCGGCTGGTAGTGCCACGGCCTGCTGATTTCGGGCCGGGCTTGCTACCGGTTTTGCCGGGAGTTGCCCGGTTACTTCCGGTTTTGCTACCCGTAGGTTTTGGACTAAACGTGCCATTGCCACCCGACCGGGCACCGCCTCGGGAGCCGGTGGAGCGGGCGTTGGCCCCGGGCGTCTTCGCCTCGTTCTGCGCACCAAAACCGCCCCATTTGTAGCCACCAGCGCTATTCTGGGCCGGTTTAGCATCGGCGGGGCGCACCCCGCCGGGCCAGTACTCGGAGCCTTTGCTTGGCGTTTTAAAGGTGCCGGCCGCCGCAGTTTGGGCCGCCATATCCTCGGTCAGCGCCTGCACTTCAATCTTGGTCAGCTCACGCCACTCGCCGGGCTGAAGCTGGTCAACCTGTAAATCGGCAATGCTGGCGCGCACGAGGCGTAGGGTAGGGTAACCCACGGCGGCCGTCATTTTGCGCACCTGCCGGTTCATGCCCTGCGAAATGCGAATCTGGACCCAACTGGTTGGAATGTTGGCCCGGAAGCGAACCGGCTTGCTACGCTCCCACAGCTCGGGGGCTTCGGGTAGCAGGGCTACCTCGGCGGGGGTAGTGAAACCCGTTTTCAGGTCTACGCCGCGGCGCAGGTTTTCCAGGGCTTCCGGGGTCGGAATGCCTTCTACCTGCACCCAGTACGTTTTTGGAACCTTGAAGCGCGGTTCGGAAAGGCGGTGTTGAAGCTGTTTATCGTCGGTGAGCAGTACTAGGCCCTCGGAGTCATAATCCAGTCGCCCAACCGGGTAAATGTTGGGAATTGAAACAAAATCCTTGAGGGTTTTGCGGCCGGTTTCGTCCGTAAATTGGGTGAGGACTTCGTAGGGCTTGTTGAGCAGAATGTAACGCATGGAAGATCATGAGCCTTCCAGCCCACGTAAAAGCAACAAAATAAGATGATTCCGCCGGGGCAGGAAGCGGAAGTACACCTACGTACCTCGGCCAGTGCCCGGCCCCTCGTGGCAACAAAGGTACGCCTTACTTCTGCAGGCGTCGGCGCCGGATGCTTTCAGCCATGAGAATACGCACGTCGCCGTTAGGACGCACCACATATTCGCCACTGTCGCGCACCGATACGCCGTTGCGCATTTCGTCGCGGTAGTCGTGGTAAACCAGGGTGCCGATTCTAACGGAGTCGGCGGGGGTAGGGGCGGGCGGGGCCGGCTGGCCATTAATTTGGGCCATTTGCGCCAGGTACAGCAAAGAGTCGCGCTTGGTGTAAGGGCTGAATTTGAACTTGCCGGGAAAGTAGTTTTTAGGATCAGAAACGCGGTTGCGCACGAAGTCCTGCACAGCCAGCTCTGTTTGCTGTTCGGTGGTTTTGGTACAGCCCGTGAGCAGTAAGCCCGCGCAGAGCAGAGCAAGGGATAAAGGTTTCATGAGAAAATTCGATTGGTCGGCGGGAGAGGAGCACTGCATGACACGGCCCCGGCGGCTCCAGTTCCCGGCCAGATAAGCAGCAAATTTACAGGCCACCAGAATATTTGCGGGTAGCCCACTCCACGGTCAGCAGGGCTAGCAACACAAAAAATAGCCATTTTAGGTTGATCAGGTCCTTGAGCTCTTCCTGCTCATAAATGACGGGCTTGTAGTTAGCTTTCTGGATGTCCTGGGCAAGTTGGGCAAACTGGGTGGGGAAGTACAGGCGCTGGCCGCTGCGCCGGGCCACTTGGTAGAGCAGGTTGTGGTCGGCCCGCGACTGCAGGGCCTCCAGCTGCTGCTCCTGCACCAGCACCTCGCCCCGGTCTTGCTGGGGCTGGCCTCCGAGGGTAGCGCGGGCCGTGTAGCGGTATAGGCCGGCCGGCAAGGACCCCAAGTGGAGCGGGGCACCGTCTTCGGTGGTGGTGTACGTGAAGGTGCGGGTTTGCTGCTGCTCGTTAGTGAGGCTAAGCGTGATTTGCTGGCCGTAAATGCGCTCAAAAATGGCGTTGTAAGTCTCGGCCCCGAAGGTTACGTCGTCCTGGGAGTTGAAAGCATCTTGAGTGGGGTACACGTCGAGGCGCTTTTTATTGGCGTTCTGAGTAAGCAACTGCAAGGTCCGGAGCACCAGCCGGTCGTAGGCCTCGGGTCGGTCATCGTGCTCTACGGCTTCCTGCAGGCGCCACTGCCAGCTACCATCGGTGAGCAGGGTGGCTTGGCGCTGGGCTGGCGTGCCCCCAAAAACCAGCAAGGGCTTCTGAGTTTTCACCCGGCCTACTTGCTGCCACAGCGCGGCCTCGGCCCCGGCGCCCAGCCGAATATCCCCGAAGGGTACCGGCGCGGGCGGGTAAGCGGCAAAACGACGCAGCGCATCTTCCTCGAAGGCAAAGCGGGTGAAAGTGGCGTTAGGCAAGGGGGTCACGGCATCGGTTTGGCCACCGCGTGGGGTCACCGTCAGGCCGGCGCCCAGGGCGTTGTAGGCACTGTAATCCGACTGGGCCCCCAGCACATACAAGGCAGGTACCCGGCGGGCTTTCACTTGGGCCAGCACCTCAGCGCCTACCCCATTCTGGGCGGGCAACTGATGCAGAATGGCCACGTCAAAGTCCTGGCGCCGCAAGGGGCTGATACCGGGCAGATAGGTAGTCAGGTCGAAGTTATCGTTTTGCAAGATGGCCGCGCGCAGGGCCTTCAGGTCGGGGTGGGGGGCGGCACCGGCCAGCAGCACCCGCAGCTTACCCTTCACAATGTCGAGGTAGGCAAACTTCTGGTTGTTGAGCAGAGTGAACTCGCCAGGTAGTTTTTCTACCACCACCTCGTAGCGGCGCTTGCCGGGCGCCGGGGCCGTCACAAGAAACGTTGTTTTAGTGCGCCGTCGTCCGGCCAGCAAGGGCACGCGCCTGGTTTGCAACACGCGGCCATTTTCGCGCAGCAACACCGTTGCTGAAGTGCCGGCCGCATATCCATCGTAGGCAATTTCAGCCTCAATGGGAAACTGGTTGCCGCTGAACGCCACACGGTTATACGTAAGGGCCGGTATGCTCACGTCCTTTTTTGGCAGCGTATCACCCACCCCTACGGCATAAATTGGAAATCGGTAGTCGGTGTATTGGGGCGCCCGGCCCTGGTTTACCAGTCCATCGGAGACCAGCACCACGCCCGCCAAGTTTCGGTTTTGGTAGCCTTCGCCAATGCGGGTGAGCAGCCCATCTAAATCCGTGGCTGGGGCCCGGAAGCGCACCGAATCGGGGCGGGTAGGCCGGCCAGAGCTCATAAGCGTTTGGGTTTCCACCCGAAAGCCCTGGCCGCGCAAAGTGGCGGCCAGCTGGATTAACCCCTGAGTAGCCTGGCTCAGCACTGCGGGCGGCGTGAACAGCCCCACCGATTGAGAATTATCCAGGGCCAGCACAAGGGTAGGGGCCTCGGTAGTAGTCGTTGTCGATTTAAGGAAGGGGGAAAGCAGCAGAAAGCACAGAAAGCTCACGACGGCAAAGCGCACAAAAGCTAGGGCGTAGTTAACGGCCCGGCTCCAGGGCGCCTTGGCCGAGTACAGCAGGGCCGCGTAGCCCGCTCCCACCAGCAGGCACAGCAGGATAAACCAGGGAGAAGCAGATAGTAGCAAAGGCAGAACGATATAGCAACCGCACTAAAGAACCCCGTTTTGCGTGGCTTGGTTGCGCCGGGCGGGGTAGGAGGCAGCGTGAAGGTAGGAAGTTGCGGATAAGTACGTAGGGTAGAGGTTGTCTATCTTGAAGCACGGAAATGATAGGAGATACAGTATGCAGAAAATAGCGCCTTTTCTGTTCGTAGTTGGGTGCGCCTGTTTTGTATTCTTCCCCAGAAGGAGTCCTAGCACATATGAAAAACCAGTACTCAGGGCGAGGTTGCCAATGAAAAATTTGACTTATGGTAATACTACCCAACTACTCGCTTTTTATGCAGACTGCGGAGACCAATATAAGAGTACCTAATACTCGGTTTTAGTGGGAAGGATCCCGTGTACTGAAGCAGCAATTATTCGGGTCTAACAACGAATTGTCTCCTACCTCACAGCACTGTCACTAATTCCTTGCTTTCTAGCATCCTGACCGGTGAAATGACCTGCTCATGCAGTGGAATGCGCTTGCCGTAGCGCTCCTGCAACTTGGCTTGCACGGCCGGGTGGCTAAGGTCGAATTCGCGCAGGGTCTGAAGCTTCCCGATTTCGCGGCCAGTGGCTTGGCGGTACATCTTCCAGAGCAGTTCCGAGCAGTAAATTCGCTCATCAGACCAGCCGAAGTACAGGTCGTAATTTTTGCCGCGGTACCGCTCACCGGCAGCTTGTAGGCGCTGGAGTACCGCGGGGGTAAGTACTGTTTCGGCATCGTGCAGGCGCTTTACTATAAATGTGCCCTTTTGGCCCCGTGCAGTCCAGGCCGCCAGGGAAGTTTCGCCGACGGGTTGCACGGCCTCGAATACGCGCCACTCGCCGTCCTTCTTAAACAAGATGCCGCAGTGGCTGTACGCGGAATGAGTAGCCAGCTGAATGGCGCGGCTTTGCGCCGACCGGGACGTTTGAAAGATCAGGTCGCCGTTGCGGAGGCGGGAAGATATCTGTTGCACCGCTTTTGAAGCGGCTTGAGCCTGTTGGTAGCGGGCATAACGGTGGCGCAGGCGGGGGTAGGCCAGCACGGTCAGCAGCAAGAGTGGTAGCAGCAGAAATAGACTACGCCGGGGCATATGAGGGTAGAAGTAAAGTAGAAAATGAAGCTAGATAAAAAAGTCAATCCGAGCGGAGTGAGGAATCTCGCGTGCTGACGTTGAGTTGCCTCTACAAGGTCAGCATGCGAGATTCCTCACTCCGCTCGGAATGACGGTCTAATCGGATTATTACTGTTGCTACTACGTCAGCATGCCGCCATCAACCTGCAATACTTGGCCGGTGATGTAGGCGGAGTTGTCGGAGGCCAGGAAGGCGGTGGCTTTGGCTACGTCCTCGGGGAGCCGCCACGCTTGAGCGGAATGGCCTTGCGCCACTCGTCTACTTGCTTTTGGTCGAGGGCATCGGTCATTTCGGTTTCAATGAAGCCGGGCGCAATGGCGTTGCAGCGGATGTTGCGCGAGCCCAACTCCAGGGCCACTGACTTAGTGAAGCCAATAATACCAGCCTTGGACGCGGCGTAGTTGGCCTGTCCGGCGTTGCCTTTAATGCCCACCACCGAGGTCATGTTCACGATGCTGCCCGTTTTGGCGCGCATCATGGGCTTGGTGGCGGCTTTAGTCAGGTTGAACACCGACTTCAGGTTCACGGCCAGCACTTGGTCCCACTGCTGCTCGCTCATGCGCATGAGCAGGCCATCCTGCGTGATACCGGCGTTGTTGACCAGAATATCCAGCTTGCCAAACTCAGCTACTACCTCATCCACCAGCTTTTCAGCCTCGGCGTAAATGGAAGCGTCGGAGCGGAAGCCTTTTACTTTGGTGCCGTGGGCGGAAAGCTCCTGCTCCAGCTGCTGGCCTTTTTCCACGCTGGAAAGGTAGGTAAAGGCTACCTGGGCGCCCTGCTGGGCAAAATACACCGCAATGGCGCGGCCAATTCCTTTGGAAGCACCCGTAATGAGGGCCACTTTCCCGTCAAGCAGTTGTGTCATGCCGGCGAAGATAGGAGCCTTTTTTGAGCTGGTAACTGCTAGCTGGTAGCTGTTGGCGTTTCGTTGGACGAGCCATTGGCTTTTGCCGTAGCTTGCAGCGAAATACCCTTGCCCAAAAGCTATAGCCAATAGCTAGCAGCTAACAGCTCACAATGACAACCGATATCTGTATTCTAGGAGCTGGGCCGGGCGGGGCCACGGCCGCCTTGCACCTGGCTAACGCCGGCTACCGCTGCCTGCTCCTCGACCGCGCCTCATTCCCCGCGACAAAGTGTGCGGCGACGCCCTGAGCGGCAAGGTAATCAATGAGTTGCGCCGTATCGGAGAAGAGTTGCCAGCCCGTCTGAATGCCGAGCCAATTCAGCTGCCCAGCTGGGGTATTGATTTCTACGCCCCCAACGGCCGCCGCCTGGCCGTTCCCTTCAAACCGAAATACAATCCGGCCACCGACCAAGCCGCCGGCCACATCAGCAAGCGCTTGCACTTCGATAACTTTTTGATTGAAGAAGTACGCCAGCGGCCGGAAATTGACTTCCGTGAGAACGTGGACGTAGCCCGCCACGAGCAACTGCCGGATGGCCGGTGGCGCCTGCTGGATGCTGGTGGTCAGGAGATTGTCGTGGCTCGGCTGCTGCTGGTCGCCAATGGGGCCCAATCCAGCTTTGCCCGCCAGATTGGGGGCCACGAGTTGGAGCCCGCCCACCACTGCGCCGGCCTGCGGGCCTACTATCGGGGCGTCACGGGCCTGCACCCCGATAACTTCATTGAGCTTCACTTCATCAAGGATTTTCTGCCGGGCTACCTCTGGGTTTTTCCCTTGCCCAATGGCGAGGCCAACGTGGGGGTAGGCATGCTCACCGAAGCCGTTTCAAAGAAAAAGGTGAAGCTGCGCGAGCGGCTGGAGGAAATGCTGCTCACTCATCCCGCCCTGAAAGACCGGTTTGCCAACGCTGAGCGGCTCGGGCCAGTGCGCGGGTTTGGGCTACCCCTGGGCTCCCGCCGCCGCCCGCTCTCGGGGCCGCCTACCTACTGCTCGGCGACGCTGGCTCCCTCATCGACCCATTTTCCGGGGAAGGCATCAGCCACGCCATGGTATCGGGGCGCCACGCCGCCGACTGGGCCGGGCGGGCCCTAGCCGCACAAAATTTCACCGCCGATTTCCTGAAAGGCTACGATGCGGCCGTGTACAACCGCTTGTGGCAGGAACTGCGCCTCAGCCGCGGCATGCAACGCCTGCTTAATTATCCCTGGCTGTTCAACTTCGTCGCCAACCGCGCCGCCAACAACCCCACTTTGGCTGAAACCATCAGCAACATGTTCCTCGACCTGGACCTGCGCGAACGGCTGCGCAAGCCTAGTTTCTACGCGAAGCTGCTGTTGGGACGATGAGAGAAAATTAGGGTATGAGGTAAAAGGGTAGGATGGTGTGAGGTAAGGGTAAAGTAAAAGCAAAGCCAGAGCATTCACTCAAACCCGTCTGTCATCCTGAGCCCAGCGAAGGACCTTATCACGTTAGAACAAGTCGTTATTACGGCTCGTGCTGGCGTAAAAAGGTCCTTCGCTGGGCTCAGGATGACAGACGGGTTAATTTACTCAGTCGCTAAATCACTACCTCACTACTTCCCTGCGTAGCGGCGTAGGCTCTTTTCAGCTTCCGGGTTGAGTTGGGTGGCTTTTTCCAAATCTGCTTTGGCTTCGGCGGGCTTGTTGATGGAAGCGTAACTGATGCCCCGGTACTCGTAGGCATCAGCGTAATTGGGGTCGATGCTGATGGCTTTGGCGAAATCCGGAATGGCGCTCTTGAAGTTGAACATCTGCATTTTAGCAGCTCCGCGGCCGAAATAAGCTTCCTTGTCCTGGGGTTGTACTTCACGGCTTTGCCGAAGTCTACGATGGCCGCACTGTACTCCTTGAGCTTGAGACGGTTGAGGCCCCGGTTGTAGTACGCTTCGGCATTGGTAGGCTTCAGCCGCAGGGCCGCATTGTAGTCGATTACGGCTTCGCGGTAGTCTTTGAGGTGGCTTTTGGCCTTGGCGCGGGCTAGTAGGGCGTCAAAGTCGCGGGGCTTGGCTTTGAGGGCCAGGTCGGCCGTCCGGATGTCAGCTCGGTAGTCGGCGTTGCTTTTACGCGCGGCAGGTTCTACCGGCAAGGGTGGGGTAGGAGCCGTTGAGACCGTAGCATTTACTCCAGCAGCGGGCCGCGCGGCCGAATCGGCGGCTTGGGCCACGGAGGTCTCGCGGGCCGCGTTGCGGGCGGCGGAAGTAGGACGTTCTACTTCCGTAGTAGTGCGGGCGCAATCCGTCAGAAAAAGCAACGTAAGACAGGTTGCCAGCGAAAGTATGGGTGCCTTCATGAGGGAAGTTTTAAGGGAAAACCGGCGGCAAAAGTGCCACTAAACGGCGTGTGGGCCCTTGTACGCGCAGCCCTCAGCAATGGCCATGACTAACCCCAAAATTTTGCCGCGTACCGGCAAGCTCCTGTGTTGGCGGGCAACGCGGCGGAGTAGCGCGGCCTGCCTATCTTTGCCGGGCTACCTGCCCGCCCGATGCGGCAGTGGCCCTTCTTTCTTAACCTTCAACCGAACACAACATGGCATTGCAATACGACCTGGTCGTTATCGGCAGCGGCCCGGCGGCTACGTAGCCGCTATCCGGGCTTCGCAGCTAGGCTTGAAAGTAGGCGTGGTAGAGCGGGAGTCGCTCGGCGGCATCTGCCTCAACTGGGGCTGCATTCCTACCAAAGCCCTGCTCAAGAGCGCCCAGGTATTTGAGTACCTCAACCACGCCGGCGACTACGGTCTGAAGGCGGAAGGCGTGGGCTACGATTTCGGCGCCGTAATTCAGCGCAGCCGGGGCGTGGCCGACGGCATGAGCAAGGGCATCAACTTCTTGTTCAAAAAAAATAAAATCGACGTCGTGTCGGGTACTGGCAAGCTGCTGGCCCCCGGCAAAGTGGAGGTGACCAAGGCTGACGGCGGCAAAGAAACCGTGGAAGCTAAGTCCATCATCCTGGCTACCGGTGCCCGCTCCCGCGAGCTGCCCGCCCTGCCCATCGACGGCAAGAAGATCATTGGGTACCGCCAGGCCATGGTGCTGCCGGCCCTGCCCAAGCGCCTCGTGGTAGTAGGTTCCGGCGCCATCGGCGTCGAGTTTGCTTACTTCTACCGCACCATGGGTTCCGAGGTAACGGTAGTGGAATACCTGCCGCGCATCGTGCCCGTGGAAGACGAGGAAGTGTCGCGCCAGATGGAGAAATCCTTCAAGAAAATTGGCGTGAACGTGCTGACCAGCGCCGAAGTGACCAAGGTAGATACCGCCGGCGAAGGCTGCAACGTAACCATTAAAACGGCTAAAGGCGAACAGCAAATTGCCTGCGACGTAGTGCTGAGCGCCGCTGGGGTAGTTACCAACCTCGAAAACCTGGGCCTGGAAGAACTGGGCATTAAGGTGGAGAAAGGCCGTGTGCTAGTAGATGACTTCTACCAGACCAACGTGCCCGGCATTTTCGCCATCGGCGACATTGTGCCCGGCCCGGCCCTGGCGCACGTCGCTTCGGCGGAAGGCATCATCTGCGTTGAGAAAATTGCCGGTCACCACCCCGAGCCCCTCAACTACCAGAACATTCCCGGCTGCACCTACGCCTCGCCGGAAATTGCCTCGGTAGGCCTCACTGAAGAAGAAGCCAAAAAGCAGGGCTACGACATTCTGGTAGGTAAATTCCCATTCTCGGCCTCCGGCAAAGCCTCCGCTGGCGGCGTTAAGGACGGCTTCGTGAAGGTAATCTTCGACAAGAAGTACGGCGAGTGGCTGGGCGCCCACATGATTGGCTCCAACGTGACGGAAATGATTGCCGAGGTAGTCGTTGCCCGCAAGCTCGAAACCACTGGCCACGAAATCATCAAGGCTGTGCACCCGCACCCCACCATGTCGGAAGCCGTGATGGAAGCTGCCGCGGCCGCCTACGGTGAGGTAATCCACCTATAAACAGCGGTGGCCTTAACGCAAGCAAAAGCCCTGTTCACGCGCGTGAACAGGGCTTTTGCTTGGATGTTGTAGATTACACCTACCTAAATTATTCTACTACCATGAAATGGCTACCTTCTTTTGTTAAACTGTTTTTGCTCTTTATTCTGGGCTTTGCCCTCCAGATAGTCAGCACATTTGGGATGATGCAGGGACCGTCAGGAAGCAGCAGCTATGATATCCTCCGGCTTTTGGGCCTGCTGCTGATGGTTGTCGCCTTTGTTCTTATTGGGCTCAAATTCTTTTCCCGGTTGGATCAGAAGCCATAACTTGTAACTGGGAGCATAACCTGAAAACACGACTACCCCGGCCTGCAGGCCGGGGTAGTCGTGTTTTCAGGTTATGCTAAACCCTAGTAGGTTTACTATTGAGCCCGGTATTTTCCTTTGATAAAATCTAGCATACCGCGGCCGTGCTCTTCGGTTTTGGTGGCTTCCTGCTTCCACAACGCCTCTACCAGCAGCAGCAGCAGTTCAGTTTCTTTATCTGGGTCAGCGTAGCCTAGCTTCTTGAAGGCCTCCCGGAGCAAGGCGGGTACGGGTTTCATGAACCGCTCATGCTGCTGCCGCGCCATTTCTGAGTCGGCTAGCCGGTACTGGAGCTTCCAGAAGTGAGGCTCGGCCTGCACCAACTTAAAGGGCAACTCAATTACGCTGTAAATAAAAGCCAGCGGATCAGGCTCAGCTAAACCGCCGCGGTTATCCTCAATAATGCGCTTGTAGCCATTGCGGATAACGAATTCCAGGAGTTGGTCTTTCGAGCCGAAGTGCTTGAAAATAAGCGCCTCCGACACGCCAGCCGCTTTGGCAATCAGCTGCGTGGAGGTGTTTTCAAAGCCTTTTTCCCCAAATAGCTGCAATGCTATTTCTGCAATGTGCTGTTTGCGGTTAGTCATAAACAGAGGAGTTCAATTTGATGGCACTATGCCGCGTAGTCTTTCCCTCACTTACTAGAAGAAACGCCGCAAGTTCGGTCTATGCGAGCTAAAACGCGCTATTTTTTTTGGAAAGTGCACTTGCTAGGTTGACTTCACTCGAAGGACCAAATTGGCTAAAAACAGAAGCCGGCCGATTTGGGAGCACCAAATCGGCCGGCTACGTGGGATTCAACAACCTGCAGGCGGCGAGGCCGGGGGCAGGGCCGCGCGGTTCTTGAAAATTCCGGATGAGGGTGGGAGTACATCCGGGTAAACGGGGCGTGGGAATTGTCTATCGAACAACTAGTGGGAATCGTTATCTGATAGCGGGAGCAATATTAAGCAAGAAATTCGAAACTAGTAAGTAGTAGCTCACTTTTTTATTGTGAGTAATCACTCACCGCGCTAATTATATAGCGTAAGTGATTGAATTTATGATTTATATGCTAGTTGTTCAAAATTTTGTCATGCATATTACTCAGCTGAATGATGAGAACATCAGCACTTGCTATTAGCCTGGCACTATCAGTGAAGAACGCAAACACATAGTAAGTCTAGCCTTATGTACACTTCATTTCAGTGGAATGTCTGAGGTAGTACAAAGGCTAACGAAGGACTCTTTGCCACTAGTTAACCCATGCGGGTTCGTTCCTTAAACCGCTCGACTTTTGCCTGAATTTCTGCCAGCCCAAGGTTGTGTACGCTACCCAGATGGGTGGTGTGAAAGTCCTTGTGAGGTACATAGCTGCCGTCCTCTACGGCCACGCCTACCTGCTTGTAAGCGGTGCGAAACGGCGTGCCGGCCTGGATAAGCTGGTTGATATTTTCCACCGTAAATACGGCGTCGTACTTTTCTTGGTGTAGCAGGTTGGGCTTGATTTTCAGCTGAGGCAGGGCAAACAACACAATGTCGAGAATGTCTAGAAACTGCGTCATGGGCTCGAAAAGCAACTCCTTCAGAATCTGGAAGTCACGATGGTAGCCGCTGGGTAGGTTGCTGGTGGCCAGAATCAGCGTGTTGGGTAGAGCCTGCAAAGCATTGCAGCGCGCCCGAATTAGCTCAAACACATCGGGGTTTTTCTTGTGCGGCATAATGCTGGAACCGGTAGTGAAGGCCGCCGGTAGTTCCACAAATGCCATATCCTGCCCGTTGTAAAGCACTAGGTCGTAGGCCATTTTGGCGAGGGTAGCGGCCATGCCAGCCAACGCAAACGCCACGGTTTTTTCCGTTTTGCCCCGTAGCATCTGCGCGCCTACGCTGCTCACGGCCAAGTTGCTAAACCCCATTTCCCGCGTAGTCTGGAGCCGGTCGATGGGGAAGGAGCTGCCGAAGCCCGCGCCCGAGCCCAGTGGGTTTTGATCGGCCACGGTGTGGGCCGCCTCGAACAGGGCCAGGTCCAGCAACAAATGCTCAGCATACGCCGAAAACCACAGCCCAAAGGAACTAGGCATGGCGGCCTGAAAGTGGGTGTACCCCGGCATCAGGTCGGTTTGGTGGGCCTCTGCTTTCTGTAGCAACACCTGCACCAGCTCCAGCGTTTTGGTGGTGGCGCGCTCCGTGTAGTTCTTCAAAAACAGCTGAATAGCCGTAAGCACCTGGTCGTTGCGGGAGCGAGCCGTGTGGATTTTCTTGCCTGCGTCGCCGAATTTCTCCGTCAGGTAGTACTCAATTTTGGAGTGCACATCCTCAAAGTCTTCCTCAATGGCGAAGCGGCCATCCTCTATGTGCGCGGCCAATTCCGTTAGGCCTTGCTGGAGCTGCTGATTTTCCTCAGCGGAAAGTAGCCCAGCCGTAGCCAGCATGTTAGCCTGCGCCTTGGAGGCCTGCACGTCAAATTGCGCGAGGTATAAATCCAGTTCCCGGTCGCGGCCCACGGTAAACTGTTCAATCTTTTTATCGACGGCAATGCCCTTATCCCAGATTTTCATGTGTTTTGAATATTTGGCCAACCCCCGGTTTTTGCCCCAATTAGACAAGAGAAACCGCTGCTGGCATGTTACAACTGCAGCCCCTCCAGCAAAGCTACATAGCCCTGCACACCCATCCGGATTTCACTCAGCAGAATAAACTCATCGGGCGTGTGGGAGCGGGCTGAGTCGCCGGGGCCGATCTTAACCGTGGTAAAAGGCATCATCGACTGGTCGGAGAGGGTCACGGAGCCGAACGTGCGATGGCCTAGGGCTAGGCCGCGCTGCACCAACGGGTGGCTCAAGTCGATGCGAGAGGAGTTCAGGTGGGTGGAGCGCGGCGTTACGTCGGAGGTAATGTGCTGCCGCACCAGCTCTACTACCTCCTGGTTGGAGTAGCACTCGTTCGTGCGCACATCCACCACAAAAGTGCACCGGTCGGGCACCACGTTGTGTTGGGAGCCCGCCTGAATCTGTGTGACGGTCATCTTGACCGGGCCCAGCAGCGGCGAAACCTGCGGAAAGCGGAACTGTTCAAACCAACGAATGTCAGTCAGGGCTTTGTAAAGGGCATTTTCGCCTTCTTCACGGGCGGCATGGCCGGTGCGGCCGTGGGCCACGCAATCGAGCACTACCAAGCCTTTTTCGGCAATGGCTAGGTCCATTTGAGTAGGCTCGCCCACAATGCCCAAGTCAATATGGCCTAACTGGGGTAGCACACTCCGAATGCCGTTGGCGCCCGATACCTCTTCCTCGGCCGTAATGGCGCAGATCAGGTTATAAGCCAAATCAGTGCGCTCATGAAAGTATAGAAACGTAGCCAGCAAGCTTACGGCCGAAGCGCCCGCATCATTACTGCCCAAACCAATCAGCTTGTCGCCCTCCACCGTGGCCCCAAATGGGTCGTAAGTCCACGTGTTGCCGGCCCGAACGGTGTCGTGGTGGGAGTTGAGCAGGATGGTCGGTTTGGTGGCATCCAGGTGCTTCGACACGGCCCAGACGTTGTTATTGTCTCGGTGGGGCCGAGCACCGTAGAAAGCCAGAAACCGAAAAATCAGCTCTGCGGTCTGGTCTTCCTCCCGTGAAAGCGAAGGTGTCCGAATTAGCTCCCGCAGCAGCGTAATGGCATCCTCAGTCAGCCGCTCAATTAGCTTCGGCATAGGACAGTTTTCACGGGTTCATTGATTTTAAGCGCGTTTTCAATCACTACTCGCTCCACGCCCGCTTCCAAAGCGGCAAAGGCATTGTCCAGCTTTGGCACCATGCCAGCGGCAATAATTCCCCCGGCCTTCAGCTGCTCGTACTGGGCCGGCACGATCTGCGGAATCACGGAGGCTTCATCATTAAGGTCCCGTAGCACGCCGTCTTTCTCGAAGCAGAAGTGCAGCTCTACCTCGTACCGAGCGGCCAAAGCCCGGCCCAGAGTGCTGGCAATCGTATCGGCGTTGGTGTTGAGCAGCTGCCCCTGGCCATCGTGGGTGATGGCGCAGAACACGGGCGTGATGCTGGCTTGGAGCAATTGATCCAGCAGCGCAGTGTTGATGCTGCCTTCGGGCAAGTCTCCCACAAAGCCGTAATCAATATCCCGAACCGGCCGCTTCACGGCCCGAATTGCGTTGCCATCGGCGCCGGAGAGGCCCAGGGCATTTACGCCGGCGGCTTGCAGCAGAGCCACCACTTGCTTGTTGGTTTTGCCGGCGTAAAACATGGTTACAATGTCAAGGGTAGGGGCATCAGTGATGCGGCGGCCCTGCACCATGTTCGGCTCAATGCCTAAATCGGCCAGCATTTGGCTGGCGCCTTTGCCACCACCGTGCACCAACATCTTGCGGCTCGGCACTTGGGCAAACTGAGTTAGGAACTGGCCTAGTTGAGCCGTGTCATCGATGATACCGCCACCAATCTTAAAAATTTTCAGGCCTTCGCGCATAGAAAAGAGGAGGAGAAAAACAGGCCGTAGGGGACCACCGGTGGCCAAAACAAACCGCCAAGCCCGTGCACAGCCTGGGTAGGCTCAGTACAGAACAGGGCTTTTTTTGCGGCTGGGCCAGCAAAGTTTCCAAAAAAAAACATCTAGTTTTGCAACGATTTAGCGGTCCTATTCATTTTAAACCGCAGAAACAATTCCCTCGCCTCACGGCAGTCTTCATGATTCGTCTCTCTTCTATTGCGCTTCTGCGACGACCCAACTTGGTCGTGCGAACAATGCCAGCTTAAGCGCTGGCATGCAATATCTCGTCGGCATTTTTAGTACGATAAAAACCGACGATAGGGCTCCGAAAGCGACGCCCTACTGAAGAAAGGTTCTACGAATAACGAATTGACACGAGTGTAAGCCTTGGTGCGCCTCCCCCAGCCGAATTTCGCCTAACTGCTCCGCTCCGGCGGCTTGCTATACCGGCTTTCTTGCTTTTTCTGGGCTGCTTCTGGGCTGCTTTTTCCGCGACTAGTTCTGTGCTGGTACCGGCCTAGCCCCACCTAAAAGCGGCATTTTCAGCCCTTCGTTTATCGTCTTCCCGAGTCTGTTGCCGTACATCAAGGCAACCAACCGAGCTTCGACCATGCTTTTACGAGTCGCCCATGCTGCCGATGCGCAGTACGTGGATACCCTATGTCAGTGGTATGAGGAATCTGCCAAATCGCGCGGCGTTGGCATTGCCAAGCGCGACCCTAACTATCTGAAAAAGAAGATGGAACGGGGCGATTCTATCATTGCCTTCCTTGATGAGCAGTTGGCTGGCTTCTGCTACATTGAAACCTTCGAGGATAATAAGTTCGTGGTCAATTCGGGCCTGATTGTAAATACCGAACTCCGTAAGGAGGGCCTAGGCCGCGCCATCAAGCACCGCGTGTTTGAACTGTCGCGCACGAAGTATCCGGAGGCCAAAATCTTCGGTATTACAACCAGCGCAGCCGTGATGAAGATTAACAACGAGTTGGGCTACAGGCCAGTAACCTTTCCTGAACTCACCCAATCCGACGACTTCTGGAAAGGCTGCTCCAGCTGCAAGAACTACGGCATCCTGATGGAAAATCAGCGCAAGATGTGCTTGTGCACTGGTATGGTATACGACAACCTGAATGACAAATTCAGCCAGCAAACCATCGAAATTTTAAGCCAGCAGCAATAGCCCCTTCGGCTCGAAATAGAGTAGGTCATGCCGAGCGGAGCGAAGTAGCTCTCTCGCGCCACCAGCTAGCACTGCAGCATTGGCACGCACGATGCTCCGCTCAGCATGACTGTTTCAGGAGGCATGCATGACGTTCTAAAACCTCTTTACCAACGAATGAAAAAGGTAGTTCTCGCCTACAGCGGCGGATTGGATACATCGTATTGCGTCGTCTATCTGACGAAAGAACTGGGCCTGGAAGTCCACACGGTCATCGTTAATTCAGGCGGTTTTTCGAAAGAGGAATTGGCCGGCATCGAAAAGCGCGCGTACGAAATGGGCTCCAAGCGCCACGAGGTCATCGACGTAACCGAGCGGTTTTACCAGGACTGTCTGCGCTACTTGCTGGCGGGAAATATCCTAAAAAACGATACGTACCCATTGAGCGTGAGTGCGGAGCGTATGTTTCAGAGCTTGGCGCTGGCTGAGTACGCCCGGGAAAATAAGGCCGACTACATTGCCCACGGCAGCACCGGGGCTGGCAACGACCAAGTGCGCTTCGACGTGGCTTTTTCGGTGATTTCGCCCGACACGGAAATCATCACGCCCATCCGCGACCTGGGTCTTTCGCGCCAGCAGGAAATTGAGTACCTGCAAGCAAATGGGGTAGAAATGAGCTGGGAAAAGGCTAAGTACTCTATTAATAAAGGTA
Organism: Hymenobacter sp. 5516J-16; assembly: GCF_022919335.1. Lineage (NCBI taxonomy): Bacteria > Pseudomonadati > Bacteroidota > Cytophagia > Cytophagales > Hymenobacteraceae > Hymenobacter > Hymenobacter sp. 5516J-16. Next base: position 3,540,144 of record NZ_CP095058.1, read on the forward strand.
TTTGGGGCACCAGCGTGGGCGGGGTGGAAACGCTAACCTCTCGCCAGGGTCTGCCGGAATCAGCTTGGCCTACCCAGTTGAGCAAAACCGAGCCCCAGGAAATCAGCATCACCTTTGAGGAAGGCGAACCGGTAGCCCTGAACGGCGAAACCATGAGCCCAGTGGACCTGATTGTGGCCTTGAATGAGTTGGCCGGGCAGTACGCCATCGGCCGCGACGTGCACGTGGGCGACACTATTCTGGGTATTAAGGGCCGGGTGGGTTTTGAGGCTCCCGCGCCGCTGATTCTCATCAAGGGCCACCATTTGCTGGAGAAACATGTGTCGTCGCGGTGGCAGTTGCTGCACAAGGACTACATCGCCAACTGGTACGGCACGCTGTTGCACGAGGCCCAGTACCTCGACCCGGTGATGCGCGACATGGAGGCGTTCCTGGAGTCGTCGCAGGCGCGGGTGTCAGGTACGGTGTACGTGGCGCTGAAGCCGTACCAATTCGAACTGCTGGGTATTGAGTCGGACTTCGACATGATGCAGTCGAAAGTGGCGACCTATGGGGAGGAAAACAACGCCTGGGACTCGCGCGACGCGAAAGGCTTCATTAAAATCTTCAGCAACCAGTTGCGCATTCATTCCTCGTTCAACGATGAAAATTAAGGTTGGTATCGTCGGTGGCGCCGGCTACACGGCCGGGGAGCTACTCCGCATTCTGCTGCACCACGAGTATGCGGAACTGGTGGCCGTGGTCAGTTCTTCTAACGCCGGAAATCCGGTGTATCAAGTTCATGATGACCTAGTTGGCGAAACAGACCTGGTATTTGCCTCGGAGCTGGCCGGTGATGAGGACGTGGTATTTCTGTGCCTGGGCCACGGCAATTCCAAGGCGTGGCTCGAGAAGTACGAGCTACCGGAAACTACCGCCGTAATCGACTTGAGCAACGACTTTCGCCTGGAAGCCGACGCGGACTTTGGGGTAGGGAGTTTGTGTACGGGCTGCCGGAGCTGAACCGAAGCCGCATCCGGCAAGCCCAGAGTATTGCCAACCCCGGCTGCTTCGCCACGGCTATTCAGCTGGCCTTACTACCCCTGGCGCAGGTGGGCAAGCTCACGGAAGATGTGCACGTATCGGCCATTACGGGCAGCACGGGCGCGGGACAGAGCTTGTCGGAGACGGTGCACTTCTCGTGGCGCACGAATAATGTGTCCATCTATAAGCCCTTCACGCATCAGCACCTCGGCGAAATCGGGGAGAGTCTAGCGCAGCTACAGCCGCAACTGAACAGCGCCATGCACTTCATTCCGTACCGCGGCAACTTCTCGCGGGGCATCTTCGCTAGCGTCTACACGCCCTCGGACTTAACCCAGGACGAAGCGCGGGAGCTGTACCAGAAGTTCTACGCCGAGGCGCCGTTCACCACGGTATCGGACCAGGAAATTCACTTGAAGCAGGTAGTAAATACCAACAAGTGCCTGCTACATGTGCAGAAGTTCGGCAAGCAGCTACTCATTACCTCGGTCATCGATAACCTAGTGAAAGGCGCTTCGGGCCAAGCAGTGCAGAACATGAACCTGCTATTTGGCTTGCCGGAAACGACTGGCCTAGGATTGAAAGCGGGGCTATTTTAACCCCACAAAACGTCATTTCGAGCGTAGCGTAGCGAAGTCGAGGAATCTCGCGTGCTGCCTTCTGAATAGCATCTCAACACCAGCACGCGAGATTCCTTGGCAAGCTCGGAATGACGTTCTTTTTCTGATTTCTGACCCTGCTTCTTAGTTCTAACCTCTCAGCTCTCATTTCCATACCATGGAGCTTTTCAACGTATATCCGCTCGTTAACATCACGCCGGTAAAGGCGCTGGGAGCGAAACTTTGGGACGATAAGGGCCAGGAATACCTGGATTTCTACGGCGGCCACGCCGTTATTTCCATCGGCCACAGCCACCCGCACTACGTGCAGCGCCTCACCGAGCAACTGCAGAACATCGGCTTCTACTCCAACTCGGTGCAGATTCCGATTCAGCAGGAGCTGGCCCGCAAGCTCGGGCAGGTGTCGGGCTATGAGGACTACTCGCTATTCCTGTGTAACTCCGGCGCCGAGGCCAACGAGAATGCCCTGAAGCTGGCGTCGTTTCACACCGGCAAAAAACGTGTGGTGGCCTTCAAAGGGGCTTTCCACGGCCGTACGTCTGGGGCGGTAGCGGCTACCGACAACCCCAAAATTGTAGCGCCTTTCAACGCCGACCACGCCATTTCCTTCCTGGAATACGACTTGGCGGCAGTGGAGCAGGTACTGCAAGGCGGCGACGTGTGCGCGGCCATCATCGAGCCCATTCAAGGGGTAGGCGGCATCATCATGCCTTCCGACGAGTTTCTGCAAGGCCTAGCCGCGCTATGCCAGCAGTACGGGGCTCTGCTGATTGCCGACGAGGTACAGAGTGGCTACGGCCGCAGCGGCAAGTTTTTTGCCCACCAGCACGCTGGCATCCGCCCCGATGTTATTTCGGTGGCCAAGGGCATGGGCAACGGTTTTCCCATCGGCGGCATCCTGATTGCGCCGGAGCTGAAGGCGTCCTATGGGTTGCTGGGCACTACGTTCGGGGGCAACCACCTAGCCTGCGCCGCTGCTTTGGCCGTGCTGGAGGTTATTGAGCGAGAAGACCTGCTGGACCACGCCGCCGAGCTGGGCCACTACCTCCGCTCGGAGCTGAAAGCCAATGCCGGGGCCGAGGAAATCCGGGGCCGGGGCCTGATGATGGGTATCAAGTACGACTTCCCCATCAAGGATATGCGCGACCAGCTGCTCTCGAACTTCCACATCTTTGTGGGCAATGCCTCCGACCCCACCGTGCTGCGCCTGCTACCCCGCTGAACATCACCAAGGCCGAAGTTGACCGGTTCTTGCAGGCGCTATACACACTTATTCCGGCTGGGGTAAAAAAGTAAGCAACCTGTAACCTAACTTGCAGCCCCAATGAGTAGCACGATGAAGTTCCCGAGCCCGGCTCCCCTTCTGATTAGCTGCCCGCTGCCATTGGTGACTATTGCCCAGCAGCCGGCCGGTTCTTTCCCTGAAAGAACGGCCTCCCACTTTTCCTTCCAGCAGTTGTGCCCGCCCGATTTCCCGATGCCTGACATTTGGAAGCGGCAGTGCGCGGGGCCGATAGATGTATCCTCTTTCGCTCCCGTTTGGCTTAAGTCACCGTTCGGCTGGAATAGACCTCTAATTTTTGGTTCTGTTCCAGCCGAAATTGTATCCGGGTGGTTCGAAAAGCTGGCCGAAGCCACGCCGCACACGCGCAAAACGCCCGGGATAGGAAACGCCAGGCCGTTGCCTTTTCCTTCGCTAGCAAAGCGCCAATCCGCGTTGAGCGGATCGAGGAGGGCACCAAACGCCGCCCTCGCAACGAGCCAGGGAGCTGCCTGTCTGACTACTGCAACCTATCAACAACAGAGTAAACCTTTTTTCGCATAACAGAGTGGAAAACGCTAAATCGGTAAAACTCATTCTCGAGGACGGCACTGAAATTCAGGGCCAGTCTTTCGGCGCCTTCACCTCCGCCGCGGGCGAGGTAGTGTTCAGCACGGCCATGACCGGCTACCCCGAAAACCTCACTGACCCCTCCTTCGCCGGCCAGATTCTAGTTTTAACCTACCCAATGGTAGGCAACTACGGCGTACCCGGCGAGGAATTATATGAGTCGATTTCCAAGATTTTCGAGTCGGACAAGATTCACATTGCCGGGCTGGTGGTGAACTACTACTCCGAGGAGCACAGCCACTGGAACGCCGCCAAAAGCCTCGGCGACTGGCTCAAAGAGTACAACATCCCCGGCATCTTCGGGGTAGATACGCGCATGCTCACCAAAATCCTGCGCGAAAAGGGCGCCATGCTGGGCAAGATTGTGGCCGAGGAAGACGTGGAGCTGCACGACCCCAACCAGGACAACCTGGTGGCCCAGGTGAGCCCCACCGAGGTGAAGCACTACGGTAACGGCCAGCATAAAATCGTGCTCGTCGACTGCGGCACCAAGACCAATATCATCCGCTGCTTCCTCCAGCGCGACGTGGAGCTGATCCGGGTGCCCTGGGACTACGACTTCACTAAAATTGACTACGACGGCCTGTTCCTGAGCAATGGCCCCGGCGACCCGAAGATGTGCACGCCCACCATCCAGCACCTGCAAACCGCGCTGGGCCAGGACAAGCCCATTTTCGGTATCTGCCTAGGCTCCCAGCTTATGGGCCTGGCCGCGGGCGGCGACACCTTCAAGCTGAAGTACGGCCACCGCAGCCATAACCAACCGGTAAAGCTTACGGGCACCCAGCGCAGCTACATCACCAGCCAGAACCACGGCTTCGCGGTAGATACCGACACGCTACCCGCCGAATGGACCATGCTGTTCGAGAACCTCAACGACGGCACCTGCGAAGGCATCAAGCACAAAACCAAACCCTTCTTCTCCACGCAGTTCCACCCCGAAGCTGCCGGCGGCCCGAGGATACGGAATATCTGTTCGATGACTTCCTGAAGGCCGTAGCCGAGCACAAAGCTGCGAAGTAAGCTGGCCGAAAATGTCACTGCCCCATCATGCTGAGCTTCCCTGTCTTCAGCCCGGCCATTTCTAACGCATAAACAAACACTATCAAACACTATGCAAGCAAAAAGTAGAGGTCTGCAGAACTGGGGATATGTGGCATTGGGAATCGTGGCATTTGCGGCGTACTACCTCATCAGGAGCATCAAGGCAGAAGACGTGGTCAGACTGGCAATGGGTAAAAAATCGGAGTTGGTTCTTTCGGCACTGAATAGTGCCAATGTATCACCTCGAATTCTGAGCCGCACCGGAAAGATTGTCTCTAAGAAGTTTGACGCCGGGAAGCCAGGCCCGAAACAGGACTCCCTCACGTTCCGGCTCGTGCTAAAAGGCGAGAAAGCCACCGCTACCATTAAGACTAAGGTCATGAGGCAGCCATCTGGCGAATGGAAGATGCTGAAGAGTGACACCGTTTTCACTGAGTAAACCGCACTCCTCCCATGCCAGCGAAAAGTAGAGTTTTTCCGACTTGGGGGTATGTGTTGTTGGGCGCTCTGGCTTTCGCGGGGTTTTACTTCGTCAGGAACCTAGGCCAACGAACGATTATGAAAGCAGTGCTGGGAGAACCCGCCGATCTAATTGCTACCGCCATGAGTTCGGCTCGAGTTTCACCCAGAATAACCAGTAGAACAGGACGCATAAGCTCCAAAAACTTCAAGGTGGAGAACCTGAGTGCTAAGAAGGACTCGCTCGTCTTCCGCTTCTTGTTGGACGGTGAGCAAGCTAATGCCACCATCAAACTCTGGATGACCAAACGGGCATCCGGCACCTGGGAAATCGTGAAGAGCGACACCCTTTTTTCCAAGTAAAACCTACCCTGTACCCGGAAGCAATTGGCTTCCGCAGGCCTTGCACGACTGCCTTTGAACATGACCGCACCAGCGGTCTGTTACCCTAACCCCTAGAATGGAAAAACCACAGAAAGTTCTCATCCTCGGTTCCGGTGCGCTGAAAATTGGAGAGGCCGGTGAGTTCGATTACTCCGGCTCCCAGGCCCTCAAGGCGCTGAAAGAGGAAGGCATCCGCACCATCCTCATCAACCCCAACATTGCTACCGTGCAAACGTCGGACAACATTGCCGACGACGTGTACTTCCTGCCCGTGACGCCCTACTTCGTGGAGGAAGTCATCAAGAAGGAGCAGCCCGATGGCATTCTGGTGGCGTTTGGGGCCAAACGGCCCTGAACTGCGCCGTGGCCCTGTTCCGCGCTGGGGTGTTTGAGAAGTACAACGTGAAGGTGCTGGGCACGCCCGTGCAAAGCATCATCGACACCGAGGACCGGGACATTTTCAAGGAGAAGCTCGACCAGATTGGCGTACTCTCGGCCCGCAGCGTGGCCGTAACCAACATGGAGGACGCGCTGGCGGCGGCCGAGAAAATCGGTTTCCCGATTATCGTGCGGGCGGCGTTTGCGCTGGGTGGCCTAGGCAGTGGTTTCGCTAATAACATGGACGAACTTCGGACCTTAGCCCAGAAATCCTTCACCACGTCCGACCAGATTCTGGTGGAAGAGTCGTTGAAGGGCTGGAAGGAAGTGGAGTACGAAGTGGTGCGCGACCAGTACGATAACTGCATCACGGTCTGCAACATGGAGAACTTTGACCCCATCGGGATTCACACCGGGGAAAGCATCGTGGTAGCTCCGTCGCAGACGCTGAGCAACCGCGAGTACCACAAGCTGCGCAGCATCGGCATCAAGACCATTCGTCACTTGGGCATTGTGGGGAGTGCAACATTCAATACGCCCTCGACCCCGTGTCGGAGGACTACCGCGTGATTGAGGTGAATGCCCGCTTGTCGCGCTCCTCGGCGCTGGCTTCTAAGGCTACGGGCTACCCGCTGGCGTTTGTGGCGGCTAAGCTCAGCTTGGGCTACTCGCTGTCGGAGCTCAAGAACAGCGTGACCCAGACTACGTCGGCCTTCTTCGAGCCGGCCCTGGACTACGTGGTGGTGAAGCTGCCGCGCTGGGACTTGGGCAAATTCGAGGGCGTGAACCGGCAGATTGGCTCGGCTATGAAGAGCGTAGGCGAGGTCATGGCCATCGGCAAATCCTTTGAGGAAGCCATTCAGAAAGGCCTGCGCATGCTGGACACCGGCAAGCGCGGCTTCGTGGCCAACAAGCCCGAGCAGGTAGACAACCCGACCATCGACCGGCTGCTGAGCGAGCCGAACGAGGAGCGCATCTTCGCCATCAATCTGGCGTTTGAGGCTGGCTATACCTTGGAGCAGGTGCACGATCTGACCAAGATTGACCACTGGTTCTTGCAGCGCCTGTTCACCATTTTCGAGCTGGGCAAGAAGCTGGCGGAAAAGCGTGGCAGCGGCCTAGATGCCCTGGAAACGGTCCTTCTGCGCGACGTGAAAAAAGCCGGTTTCTCGGACCAGCAGATTGCCGTGAAGCTGCTGGGCGAAGGCGACGTGAAAGCCGACGAACTGCTGGTGCGCGCCCGCCGCAAGTCCCTGGGCGTGCTACCCGTTATCAAGCAGATTGACACGCTGGCAGCTGAATTTCCGGCCAAAACCAACTACCTCTACAGCACCTACCACGGCACCGAAAACGACCTGGCGCCGGAAACCAACAAGTCGATTGCGGTGCTGGGCTCGGGCGTGTACCGCATCGGTAGCTCCGTGGAGTTTGACTGGTGCGGCGTGAATGCCGTGCAGACGGCCGCCGAGGAGGGCTACAAAACCATCATCATCAACTACAACCCCGAAACCGTTTCCACCGACTACGACGTGTCGGACCGGCTGTACTTCGAGGAGCTGAGCTTCGAGCGGGTGATGGACATCCTGGAGTTTGAGCAGCCCGAAGGCGTGATTCTGAGCACCGGCGGCCAGATTCCGAATAACCTGGCTACCCGCCTCGCCGCCGCCAACGCACCCATCCTGGGCACGGCTCCGGCCCGCATTGATGAGGCCGAAAACCGCCACAAGTTCAGCAGCATCATGGACGAGCTGGGCATTGCCCAGCCCCGCTGGAAAGAGCTGACGTCGCTGGACGCCATGTTCGAGTTCGTGGGGAGGTAGGCTACCCCGTGCTGATTCGGCCGAGCTATGTGCTGTCAGGCGCCGCCATGAACGTGGTTTCCAACGCCTTCGAGATGGAAGCCTTCCTACGGGCAGCCACTGAGGTAAGCGCCGAATACCCGGTGGTGGTGTCGGAGTTTATGCAGGAGGCCAAGGAAATTGAGCTGGACGCGGTGGCCGACAAGGGCGAAATCGTGAGCTACGCCATTTCCGAGCACGTGGAGTTTGCCGGCGTGCATTCTGGTGATGCGACGATGTACTACCCCCCGCAGAAGGTGTACGTGCGCACCATCCGTCGGCTGAAAACTATTGCCGAGAAGATTGCCAAGCGCTACGAAATCAGCGGGCCATTCAACATTCAGTTCCTGGAGAAAGCCGGCGAAATTCGGGTAATTGAGTGCAATATCCGCGCCTCGCGCAGCTACCCCTTCGTGTCGAAAGTATCGGGCAATAACCTGATTAAAAAGGCCACGCAGGTGCTGCTGGGTAAGAAAGTGTCGCGCGACGAGAGCGAGCGGGTGTACGATTTGCCCTTCGTGGGCGTGAAAGCCCCGCAGTTCTCCTTCACCCGCTTACCCGGCGCCGACCCAGTGCTGCGCGTAGACATGGTGAGCACTGGCGAAGTAGGCTGCCTGGGCGACACCGCCGAGGAGGCCCTGCTGAAGGCCATGCTAAGCGTAGGCTACAAGATTCCGCAGAAGTCGGTGCTAATTTCTGGCGGTCCTATCAAGTCGAAAGTAGCGCTGCTATCAGCCGTGGAATTGCTGGTGAAGAAGGGCTACACCATCTACGCGACCCAGGGCACGCACCGGTTCTTCGCCGAAAATGGCATTCCCAGCTCCCTGCTGTTCTGGCCCGATGACTACCAGGAGCCCAACGTGCTAACCTACTTGAAGGAAAAGAAGATTGACTTAGTCATCAACATCCCCAAGAACCTCTCGAAGGGCGAGCTGGATAACGACTACAAAATCCGCCGCACTGCCATCGACTTCGGCATCCCGCTGCTCACCAACGCCCGCCTGGCCAAAGCCTTCATTCAAGCCTTCTGCCGACTGGAAATGAAGGACCTAAAGATCAAGAGCTGGAACGAGTATAAGGCGATGTAGTCGGTCCTTTAAAACCGAGAGAACGTCATGCTGAGCTTGCGGTGGCAGTTCAGCATGACATTCTTTTTAGATATACAAACAGAGATTCAATCACTACCCTTGCCTCGTCCTCTGTTTTCAAAAGAGAAAATTATTGTAAGTCAGCTACTAGCAGGTACTGAATATGCAGTTACGTACTTACCCTTACTCGACGAGCTTCGAGTAGAGGATATGAACGACGGAGAAATGGAAAGTCTTCTTTTCGCAAGCTCAACTACTAACCGGCGCTATGGAGGTGACATTGCACAGGTACAATTACAAGATGAGGATGGGATTCCAGTTATGATTAGTCTGGTAATAGATCAATATGATCAACTCTTCGAGCTTGATGTATGGAAAGTAGATTTCTCCCTTACTAAAAATTTGATGCCTTTCTCAGGCATGGATTAACAACTTACCTTCGCCGTACCGCACGGTCATTCCACCTCACCACACGGCTGCCTCCTGAAAAGGTGAAGCCCTTGGTACGGGAATACCAAGGGCTTCGAAGAAGTAGGTGGAGATGCACCTAACTTCTCGGTCAGATGAGTAGAAAGCGTGCGTCGAAGGTACGGAAGAAATCTGTCCTTCGTAAACCTATACCGCCGGAGGCTCCGAAAAGTTTCTGGTGGTGGCTGATGCTGGAGACGGTCAAGGTGGCGCTAGCAGCCGCGGCCCGACACTGGCTCGGCTAATGGGTTGGCAAGGGGCAGAGCCGACAGGTTCGGCCCCTTGTTTCTTGCCAGTCCCATGAAGTGGTTGTAGCGCGAACTTTGTAGTTCGCGTTGCATCGCAATACACGTTCCACGACGCGAACTATAAAGTTCGCGCTACACACCCCATGAAAAACTTTACCTCCTTCGCCGATGCGGGCGACTACAAAGCCTTGTTGCAGCAAGCCCTGGAAATCAAGGCCAATCCGTACGGCTACCAGCACATTGGCAAGAACAAAACCGTTGGGCTGATCTTCTTCAATCCTAGCCTGCGTACCCGGCTAAGCTCGGTGAAGGCGGCTTATAATCTGGGCGCGCAGGCCTGGGTGCTGAATGCCGGTGCTGATTCCTGGACGCTGGAAATGGCCGATGGCGCGGTGATGAACGGGGGTACCCAGGAGCACATTAAGGAGGCCATTGCCGTGATGAGTCAGTACTGCGACGTGCTGGGCGTGCGCACCTTTCCTACGCTCACGGACCGGGAGACCGATTACAGCGAGGAAGTGTTCAACAAGATTCTGAAGTACGCCACCGTGCCGGTTATTAGCCTGGAAAGTGCCACGCTGCACCCGTTGCAGTCGTTTGCCGACTTGATTACGGTGGCTGAGACCAAGCAAAAGGAGCGCGTGAAAGTGGTGCTAACTTGGGCCCCACACGTGCGCGCCCTGCCCCAGTGCGTGCCTAATTCGTTCTGCGACTGGTTTTCAGAAGTAGACTGGGTAGACTTCGTTATCACGCATCCCGAAGGCTACGAGCTGGACCCCAAGTTCACGAAAGGGGCCCGCATCGAGTACGACCAAAAGAAGGCCCTGGAAGGCGCCGACTTCGTGCAGGCCAAGAACTGGAGCAGCTACCAGCACTACGGCCAGGTACTCAGCAACGACCCCGTGTGGATGCTCACGCCCGAGCACATGGCCGGCACCCACGACGCCAAGTTCCTGCACTGCCTGCCGGTGCGCCGCAATGTGGAGGTGTCGGACGCCATTCTGGATTCGCCGAACTCGCTGGTGATTCAGGAGGCCGGGAACCGGGTGTTTTCGATGCAAACCGTGCTGCACGAGTTGCTGAAGGGCTAGGCGTGCGTAATGTGGAAAGAGGGTAAGGCCTTGTACGTCAATGGAAAGTAGCGCTGAAAAACCTTAGCCGTTGAGCTGCGTTAAAGGCTACTCAGACCAGCCATATGGTTGATCTTCTCTCCACCTTAACTACCACCTGCTATGAAAAAGCTCCTTGCCCTCGCTGCCGTATTGGTAACTGGTGTTTCTGCTGCTAGCGCACAAACCAACTCCAGCACTACCACTACCACCACCACGCAGCCGACCCAGAGCACCACTACCCAGACCCAGCCGATGCAGGGTACAATGCAGGGTACTACCTCCGGCAGCACCATCAACCAGTCGACTACCACGACGACGCCCGCTACCACCACTACTACGGTAGAAACGCAGTCGAGCACTTCGGGCACGTACACGCCCATGACGACCAAGCCTGCGGACGTAAAAATGAAAGACAAGAAAAAGAAGTCGAAAGTAAAAGCAGACCCCCAGTAAGGTCACATACTTTCTGCTCGTAAACCGCCCCGGCTAGCACAGCCGGGGCGGTTTGCATTTAGAGCAGCAGGGCCAATTGCTTACCGGCGGCTTCCTCCGAAGTTTCCAGGTTTGAAAGCGTAACACCCAGCAGCCGAATGCCTTTGGAAAGGGGTTGAATGCCCATCAGAAGCTCCTGGCTCACGTGAGCCAGGGCATCGGGCCAGGCACAACTCCAAACAAGGTGCGGCTACGGGTAATCTGCTGAAAATCGGCATACTTGACCTTGAGCGTCACGGTGCGGCCCCGCAAGCCGGTGCGCTGGCAGTGCTGCCACACCGACGCCAAGCAGGGTTGCAGACCAGTGGTTAACTCCTCCGGCGTAAGCAAATCCTGCTCAAAAGTGGTTTCTGAGCCAATAGACTTGCGCAGCCGGTCGGGCACAACGGGGCGGAAGTCCTGGGCGCGGGCAATACGGTAGTAATGGGAGCCCGCCTTGCCGAAATGTTGGCGCAGGAAAGTTTCGGATTGCTGCCGCAAATCAAGGCCCGAGAAGATGCCCAAGTGGTTGAGGCGCGCCGCCGTAGCTGGCCCAATGCCGTGAAACTGCCCCACCGCTAGGCCCGCCACAAACTCTAGCCCCTGGCTGGGCCGAATGACAAACTGCCCGTTAGGCTTGCGGTAATCGGAGGCTAGCTTAGCCAGAAATTTATTGTAGGAAATGCCCGCTGATGCCGTTAGCTGGGTTTTTTGCAGGATGGCCGCCCGAATTTCGCGGGCTACCTGCGTGGCCAGCGCAATACCCTTAAGGTTCTCCGTAACATCGAGGTAAGCTTCATCCAAGGAAAGCGGCTCGATTAGGGGCGTGTATTCGGCGAAGATGGCCCGAATCTGACGCGAGACTTCTTTGTAGACCTCAAAGCGCGGCTTCACGAACACCAGCTCCGGACATTTGCGCAAGGCCGTGCTGGAAGGCATAGCCGAGCGCACCCCAAACTGCCGGGCCTCGTAAGAAGCCGCTGCCACTACCCCGCGCTGCCGGGAGCCACCCACGGCCACGGGCTTACCCCGCAACACCGGATTATCACGCTGCTCCACGGAGGCATAAAAGGCATCCATGTCAAGGTGAATAATCTTGCGGGCTTCCGAGGTGTCCACGGGTAGGGGGTAAGCTTGATGGCGGGGTAGGAACCGCCCGGAGGCGTTCCGTCCGGCAAAGGTCTGGGTTGCCAACGAGACCAGGAAGTATATAGAGAACCCGGAATGCTCCCAGTAACTCCTAGACTGCGGCGGTAGCAACGTTCTGGGGTTGTGGGAAATGTCAACTACAACCGTCCTGCAGAGCCGGAGGCGAAGCATCTCGCGTGCTGATGTCTGGTTAGCATTCCAACCTCCGCACGCGAGATGCTTCGCCTCCGGCTCTGCAGGACGTGACTTATTCTGGGTACTGTCCTGCACATCATCAGCCGCAGCCCTTCTTGTGGTTATAGAAAGAGGTGGTCGATTAAGGCAAGCAAAATGCGAGCAGCGAGGCTTCTCCGCCAGCGCCTCTTACTTTCCGGCTTGCTGATCGAGCAGGAGGTAGCGGGGACTGGTCTGGTCTGGCTCGGCTTTGGTTTGCACATCCAGGCGCAGCACTTGCCCGCCAGGGCCTTTGCTTAGCGCCGGCCACGTGGGAAGGCCCTTGCCATTGGGGTTACCGGTTTTGATAAAGTTGGCAAAGTAGCTCTGCATGGTCTGCGACACGTTGTAGTCCTCGGGAGTCCAGGCGTAGACTTTGTTGGTGGCTAGGTTGCCCAAGGCGTACTCAATTTCGGCTGAGTGCACGGCGCCGGCAGCGGGCGGCGCTTTAGGAGCCGAGGGCGCCTGCTTCACCACGCCGCCCGCTAGGCCCGCCGTAGCGTTGCCCATTTCGGGTGTCATGGCGGGCGGGGCCGGGCGTAGAGGTAGCGGTACACGGGCTGGCCGCTGGTTTGGGCGTGCATATCGGCCCATTTCCAAGTGCTGTAGGCTATAAACCGGTCGCCGGCCAAAGCCGTGGCCGACTGCTCCGCCTGAGCATCGTTGGCGGCGGGGTAGAGCTTCAGGATTTCCGGGGCCCGGTCGCCGTACAGTTTTTGAACTGTCTGAGTATAGTTGTTTACCGTGGGTTTTTCGGCCCCCATCAGAAACTGGTACGACATTTCTTGGGAGTTCCAGCCCACCAGCAGCGGCACGCGGGCCTGCTCGCCGGCGGCAAACGTGGCAACGGGCAGCTTGGGGAAGAAATATCCGTCTAAGGTAGGCGCGAAGCGGGGCGTGCCGGGCTTGCCCGTGGCTTCCAGCAGCTGTTGGGCGGGTAGGGCCCGCAGAGCCGCCAGGGAGGAAGCGCCCAAACTGTTGGCAAACGCTACCCCCGCCTGTTCACCCTGGGATAGTGGGACTGGGCCAAAACCCGTGTTCAGCATCGAGCCGCTTTCACCAATGGCACGGGCAAACAGGCTCTTGGACAAGGGCGAAATCATTTGGGCGCTAACCGACATGGAGCCCGCCGATTCGCCGGCAATTGTCACCTGCTGCGGGTCGCCCCCGAAGGCGGCAATGTTTTGCTGCACCCAGCGCAAGGCAGCGCTCTGATCCAGAAAACCGTAGTTGCCCGAGGCGTGGTCTGGCGACTCCTGAGTTAGCTCCGGATGGGCCAGAAATCCAAATACGCCGAGCCGGTAGTTGACCGTAACGGCCACGATGCCGCGCCGGGCCATACTCTCCCCGTCGTAGCGCGGCTCCGAGCCGTCGCCGGCCACAAAACCGCCCCCGTAGAAATACACCAGCACCGGCAGCTTTTCCCGCCCGATATTGCGGGCGTCCAGACGTTAAGGTAGAGGCAATCCTCGCTGACGCCGTTGGAGCGAAAGTTCATATCGCCAAACAAGGGGAGCTGCATGGCCCGCGGCCCGAAATCCTTGGCTGGGCGCACATTCGTCCAGTTAGCCACGGGTTGCGGGGCTTTCCAGCGGCGCTCGCCTACGGGTGGGGCCGCAAACGGAACTCCTTTAAAGGCGCGGATACCATTGGCTGTAATCAGGCCTTCGAGCAAACCGTTGGCGGTTTGAACCTGGGTAGGAGCGGTTGCCATGCGCGTGGTGGGAGTTTGGGCCAGGGCAGGTGACGCCGCGCCGGCCGTAAGCAAGGATAGCAGAAGGAGAAGCTTCATGGGAGCAAGGAAAGGTAGGATGGTAAGGTAGCAGATTGCCGGCGCCGGCAAAACCCCACCCCGCCAACGAGGTGGTTACTGCAGACTTTCCATCGTTTCGTAGGAAGTAGCCATTTCCACATTACCGGAGCGCGGAAAAGCCAGAAAGTGCGTAACGCGGGGCGGCTCTGGGCCCGCATGAAACTGCCGAACGTGGGCCTCCACTGCCTGATCTTCCTTAGTGAAGCGGTGGTGCTGGCGCTGGTGCTCACCCCAGGTAGCCACGTAGAAAAACTCGGTAATGCGGGTAGGCTGGGCCAGGTCCGTGAACACCCCGGCCCGCAACGACCCGTCGCGCAGGCGCAGCCGGGTGAGCTGGGCGGCGGCCACCCGAAATGCGGGCTGATCGGCCAAGGCCACTTCGTATTCTATCATCACCACCACCGGCCCATCATCGGGGTCGATGTCGGTGGCTACGGTGGGGCGGGCCAGTGCCCGGCGGGTTCCAGGTTGAGACCTTCGGCCGAGCGCATGGGAAACGGAATAGCCAGTAGTAAACTTAACAGCATCCAGGCGGCCGTGGCCAGCAGGGCCGTTTCCAGGGTGGTGCGGTCGGCCAGCTCGCCCCACACCATGCTGCCCAGGGCCAATCCAGCCTGAAACACCAGCATGTACATGCTCACCACCCGGGCCTGCACCCACTTAGGCACGTGCAGCTGCACGGTGGTGCTGAAGCTGGTCATGGCCATCAGCCAAGCTATACCCGAAATAAACATAACCGGGTACAGCCAGTACACCGACGGCACCAGGGCCAGGGCCACGTTGGTGCCCACGAATACCGCGCTGCCGAGCAGAACGCGCTGGTTGAAAGTCAAGCGGTTGCCAGCCCGGCCCATCAGAAAGGCCCCGGTAATGGCCCCAGCCCCCAGCCAGGAAAGCAGCACGCCGTAGGTATCGGAGCTTAGGTGCAGGCGGCGGGCCGTTACTACCGAGAGCAAGCCCCACATGGCGCTAGCCCCGAAGGCAAAGGCAAACGTGCGAAACAGCACCGCGTAAATAGCCGGCGAATACTGCACGTAGCGCATGCCCGCGCGGAGGGCCCCCGTGAGGTTTTCGGCCGGACCGCTGGCTGCCTCCGCCTCCCGCTTCCAGGCATACACGACGGCAAACGTACCCACGAACGACACCGCATTGACCAGAAACACCCAGCCCGGCGAGTAATACGTAATGATGGCCCCACCAATGGCCGGCCCAATCGCCCGGGCAATGTTGTTACTAACTCCGTTCAGGGTAATGGCAAACCCCAGCACCCGCCGCGGCACCAGCTCAATGGTTGCGGTTTGCCACACGGGCGCGTTGATGGCCGCGCCAATGCCCAGCAGAAACGTAAACCCCAGTACGCTCAAGGCCGAAACCTCGCCCAGCAGGGTAAGTGCGGCCAGCAGCAGGGCCACTACCGCCATAAATCCCTGGGTGAAGAGCAGCAGCCGGCGCCGGTCAATCAGGTCGGCAATGGCGCCAGCGGGCATGCTCAGCAGAAAGGCCGGCAGGCTGGTGGCCGTTTGCATCAGGGCTACCAGCAGGGCCGAGGAAGTAAGCGTCGTGACCAGCCACACGCCCGCCACGTTCTGCATCCAGGTGCCAACATTGGAAACCACCGAGGCAATCCAGATGGCCCGAAATAGGGAGTAGGTAAACGGGGTGAGAAGGGTAGGCTGGACTTCTGGAGCAGGGGTAGGAGAGGGGAGCTGAGTCATAAACAGCGCGCAAAAGAGAGTATAGCAGCCCAGCCAAGCTGCAGGCTGCACCCGGCAGCCGAAAAACCACCTACGAAAACAAGCAGCAACCGGTGTTAACCGCTACCCCTTTTCAATCCTGGATCAGCCGCACTGCCCTTCCGAGCGAAGTGAGAAATCTGGGTTACTTACAAGTGGCTGAACCAGATTCCTCACTGGGACTCGTAACGACAACGTGGCCGGCGCCACTGCTTTAGTCCTGCACGGGCTCCAGAGGCGCCGCGGTGACAACCGGTTCCGGCTGCCGGGGCTTACGACTCACCAGGAACACGCCCCCGAAAATCAGCAGGGCCTGCAGGGCTTTCGACAAGGTAAGCGCGTCTTTGCCCACGGCTACGGCAATCAGCACGGCCAGGGCCGGCTGCAGGTAGATGTAGGCCCCCAGCAACGATGGCGAGGCGTACTTCAGGGCCCAGTTGTTGAGCAGATACGCCAGAATAGTCAGGCAAATGACCATGTAGGCAATGGCTGCCCAA
This sequence comes from Hymenobacter sp. 5516J-16, assembly GCF_022919335.1. Lineage (NCBI taxonomy): Bacteria > Pseudomonadati > Bacteroidota > Cytophagia > Cytophagales > Hymenobacteraceae > Hymenobacter > Hymenobacter sp. 5516J-16. Next base: position 3,556,573 of record NZ_CP095058.1, read on the forward strand.
ACGCTAGTGGGGAAGCTGGCGTAGTCAGGCTGCTGAATTTGCTGCCAGCCGGCGGGCACGGCCAGCACGGCTCCTACCAGAAAGATGCGCGCCAGCACCGTAAACGGGTGGTACTTGCGCATCAAGGGCATTACCAATACCAGGTAAATTCCGAAAGCCGTGGCATTGAGCAAGATATACACGTTGCCCAGCAGCCCGTCTTGCCCGCCCGCCGCTACCGGCCCCCGACTCAGAATAATGCTGGCCGCGCCTGCAGCCGCCAACCCGATGCCCAGCAGCCGGGGCAGCGTAAGCTTTTCACCGAGCAGCACCGCCGAGGCCAGCACCGTTACAACGGGCGCAATGGTTTGAATCAGGGACGCATTGATGGGCGACGTCAGGTTCAGGCCCGAGAAGAAGAGCAGCTGGTTGAGCCCAATGCCCAGCACCCCGCAGGCAACGGCCCGCAGCTGGTCGGCGCGGCCCTGAATTCGGTCGTGCGGGGCAACCAACCGGCTCAGCACGCCAAAGAAAACCGTAGCGCCCACAATCCGCAGCAGCACCAGGGCAAACGGGCCCATGTAGCGCGGCATCACGTCCTTGGAAATACTGTAGTTGGCCGCGTAAATCAGGGCTACCACAAACAGGGCCGCGTGTACTTTTAACGAGTTTTTCATGGGCAGCTGCAAACTACGAAGCCCAAACCGAAAGCGGCCGGTTTCCCAATATCTTGCGGTACTATTCACCGCTTTTCAAGTAGAGCATGATTACAGTGCAGGTAAGTTACCGGGTTGTGCCTGGCTACGCTGAGCAGAACCAGCGAAACATTGCGGCTTTTCTGACTGATTTCGCCCAGCTGGATGCGGCGGCTTTTCGCTACTCCGTGTACACCAAGGACGATGGCGTAACCTTCGTGCACCTTTCCGTGTACCGCGACGAAGCTACCCAGCAGCAAGTCTTGGCCGTGCCTTCGTTCCGGCAATTTCAGCAGGAGCGCGACGCTAGTGGCCTCGATAACACCCACACCGTAGAGATACTGCGGTATGTGGGCTCCTCCGCGCCTGTACTGTAGCTGTACGCTGCCGCTTCTGAACTTTTCCTATGGCCACTGGCTCGCTTTTCGATTCTGACCCTGCTCCTGACGCTTCGGCCGCTTACGTGCCCCGGCCCGGCGCGCCACTAGCCGAGCGCATGCGCCCGCGCACCTTAACCGACTACGCCGGCCAGCAGCACCTCATCGGCCCCGAGGGCGTGCTGCGCCGCTACCTCAACGCCGGCCGCCTACCTTCCCTGATTTTGTGGGGCCCACCCGGAGTAGGCAAAACCACCCTGGCCCACCTGCTGGCCCAGGAGCTGGGGCTGCCCTTTGCGGCGCTGTCGGCCATTAATGCTGGCGTGAAAGACGTACGCGAGGTAATTGAGCGGGCCCGTAAGCAGCGAGGCACCGTGCTTTTTATTGATGAGATTCACCGCTTTAGCAAAAGCCAACAAGATGCGCTGCTAGGCGCCGTGGAGCAAGGCGTAGTGACGCTGATTGGGGCCACTACCGAAAACCCCTCATTCGAGGTGATTCCGGCCGTGCTGAGCCGGGCCCAGGTGTACGTGCTGGAGGCCCTGGGTAAAGACGTGCTGACTAGCCTAGTAGACAAGGCTCTGGCCGAAGACGAGATACTGAAGCAGAAAAAGGTGCGCGTGCAGGAGTACAACGCCCTGCTGACCATTTCCGGCGGCGACGCCCGCAAGCTGCTCAACCTACTGGAAATTGTAGTAGAAGCCAGCCGCCCCGACTCCAAAACCGGCGCCATCACCATCACCGACGAGGCCGTTCAGCAGCTGGCCCAGCAGCACCTCGCGCGCTACGACAAAGGCGGCGAAATGCACTACGATGTTATTTCGGCCTTTATCAAGAGCATCCGCGGCTCCGACCCCAACGCGGCGCTTTACTACCTGGCCGTGATGCTGGAAGGCGGCGAAGACGTGAAGTTTATTGCCCGCCGCCTGCTTATCCTGGCTTCCGAAGACGTGGGCCTGGCCAACCCCAACGCCCTCATGCTGGCCCAGAGCTGCTTTCAGGCCGTGACGGTGATTGGTATGCCCGAGTCGGACATTATCTTGGGTCAGATGGTGGTGTACCTCGCCACCTCGCCCAAGAGCAACGCCAGCTACAAGGCCATTCGGGAGGCCCGGGCCCTGGTGCGCCAGCAGGGCGTGCAGCCCGTGCCCATAGCCCTGCGCAACGCCCCCACCAAGCTCATGGAAGAGTTGGGCTACGGCAATACGTATATGTATTCCCACGACTACGAGGGCAACTTTGCCTACCAAGAATTCCTACCCGAGCAGCTCAGTGGCCGCGTGTTCTACCACCCCGGCCAAAACCCTGCCGAAGCCAAAGCCCAGGAGCGCCTCCGCCAGCTCTGGGGCGAAAAGTACGGGTATTAGGGTGTGAGATGATGAAGTAGGTGGTGATGGGGTGATGGGGTGATGAGATGATTAGAAGAACGTCATGCCGAGCGCAGCGAAGCATCTCGCGTGCTGACGTTGTAGTGCTAACTCAACGAATCGGGCGAGATGCTTCGCTGCGCTCGGCATGACGTTCTTCTAATTACCCTAGCACCATTCCTTTTACCTGTCACCTCCCTACCTCATCACCCCATTACTTCAGTACCATTCACTTCATCACCCCTTCTCTACCACCCGTTCCCGCCCCAAAACAGCCGGTTGGTTGAATACCCGGGAGCGGGGAGGAAAAGCCGATACTTTTGTTTCCAGACCGAACTGACTATTCATTTTTCTGACGATGAGACAATTCTTCAAGTACGTGCTGGCTACCCTCACCGGCCTCGTGCTGTTTGCCCTGGTAGGGGTGGTGCTGCTGGTGGCCCTGATTGCCGCCGCAGCTTCTTCTGACAAAGAGGTAACCGTGGCCAGCAACTCCGTGCTGGAGCTCAAGCTCGATAAGCCCATTGGCGAGCGGGAGTTCAACAATCCGCTGTCGGGCTTTACTGGGGGCAGAGCAGCTCCATCGGCCTCGACGAGCTGAAAGCCGCCATCCGCCGGGCGAAGGGCGACGAGGATATCAAGGGCATCTTCCTGAATCTGGAGCTGGTGCAGGGCGGCATGGCCTCCATGGAGGAAATCCGCAACGCCCTGCTCGACTTCAAGAAGTCGGGCAAGTTTGTGGTATCATACACCGATGCGCAGTCGGAGAAAAGCTACTACCTCGCCTCTGTGGCCGATAAGATCTACCTGAACCCGCAGGGCACCCTGGAGTTCAACGGCCTGAGCTCCGAGACGATGTACTACAAAAACCTGTTCGACAAGCTGGGCGTGCAAGCTCAGATTTTCCGGGTGGGTTCGTTCAAAAGCGCCGTGGAGCCCTACTTCCGCACTAGCATGTCGGATTCGGCCCGCTTGCAGACGTCTTCGTTCCTGAACTCCCTGAACAACTCCATGCTGGCCGAGGTAGCCGCCGCCCGCAAAATTGCGCCGGCCCGCCTCAAGGTCATCAGCGACTCCATGCTGGTGCACAACGCCGACGACGCCAAGCGCCTGAGCCTAGTAACGGACCTGGGCTACTACGACCAGGCTACCGACTACATTAAAGGTAAAATTGGGGTAGAGAAAGACGAGAAGCTCAGCCTCATCGAACTATCGGACTACGAAAAGGCCGAGGACGACAAAGAGGGTAGCACTAGCGGTAACCGCATTGCGGTGGTGTATGCTGAGGGCGACATTGTAACGGGCAAGGGCGGCAACGAAAGCATCGGGAGCACCCGTTTTGCCGAAGCCATCCGCAAGGCCCGCCTCGACAAAAACGTGAAGGCCGTGGTGCTGCGCGTGAACTCGCCCGGCGGCTCCTCGTTGGCTTCCGACATCATTTACCGCGAGGTGATGCTGACTAAGAAGGTGAAGCCCGTTATTGCCAGCATGTCGGACGTAGCGGCTTCGGGCGGCTACTTCATTGCCATGGGCTGCGACACGATTGTGGCCCATCCGACCACCATTACCGGCAGCATCGGCGTGTTTGGCGTGCTGCCCAACATTGAGCCCTTCCTGCGCGACAAAATTGGCGTGACGACGGACCGTGTAACCACGGGTAAGTTCTCCGACTTCCCCACCATCACGCGCGCCTTGACGCCGTTCGAGCAAAGCCAGTTCCAGGCCGAAATCAACCGCATCTACGCCGACTTCACCACCAAAGCCGCCCAGGGCCGCCGCATGCCGGTGGAGCGCCTGCGCCGCCTGGCCTCGGGCCGGGTATGGTCGGGCACGGAAGCTAAGGCCCGCGGCCTGGTGGATGTACTCGGTTCCTTTGACGATGCCCTGCGCATTGCTGCCCGTCGCGCCAACCTCAAGGAGGGCGACTACCGCATTCAGAAGCTGCCCCGCCAGAAATCCTTCGCCGAAAACCTGTTCAGCTCGTTCTCGGAGGAAGCTAAACTGCGCATGATGCGCGAGGAAATGGGCCCGATGTATCCCATGTACCAGCAGTACAAGAAGCTCTCGGAAATGAAGGGCGCCCAGATGCGCATGCCGTTCGAGGTGAACGTGCAGTAAGTTTCAGTTGCTGGTTTTTAGCTGACAGCTGCTAGTTCTAGTCGTTACTTGTTGATTGTTAGCTAACAGGTGTCGGCCGCTTGAAGCTGATCTACCACAAGAGCTGTCATTCTGAGCAGCGCGAAGGACCTTATCACGTAGGCACGAATCGTAACAACGAGGACCGTGCCGCGTGGTAAGGTCCTTCGCGTTGCTCAGGATGACAGACTTTTTATAAACCTTGCAGATAGTTGAAGCTTTTTAGCAACTGCAAACCGCGTCTAACGCCTCTCCGCTAACAACCAGCAACTGCCAGCTAACACTGCCAACCACCGACTAAAACCTGACAACCAATCACCTCATGCACCAACTTCACGAAGCCACCGCCTACCTCCGCCAGACCCTGCAAGATTTTCAGCCCGAAGCGGGTATCATCCTCGGAACGGGGCTGGGCGCTTTGGTGAAAGACGTGGATGTGCAGCACCGCTTCAGCTACGCCGATATTCCACACTTTCCGGTTTCGACGGTGGAAAGCCACGCCGGTGAGCTGTTGGCCGGCACGCTGGCCGGTAAGCGGGTGCTGGTGATGCGCGGGCGGTTTCACTACTACGAGGGCTACACCATGGAGCAGGTAGTATTTCCGGTGCGCGTGATGAAGCTGCTCGGCATCCGGCGCCTGTTCGTGAGCAACGCCAGCGGCGGCCTCAACCCCGACTACGACTACTCCGACCTGATGCTGCTCTCGGACCATATCAACCTGCAGCCCACCAACCCGCTTATCGGTAAAAACCTCGACGAGCTAGGCCCCGCTTCCCCGATATGATGGAGCCCTACGACTTGGGCTTGTTGCAGCTGGCGGAGGAAGCCGCCCAGGAGCTAGGCCTAGGGAAGTACTTGCGCCGCGGGGTGTACGCCTCCCTGCCCGGCCCCATGCTCGAAACCCCCGCTGAATACCGCTACCTGCGCACCATTGGGGCCGACGCCGTGGGCATGAGCACGGTGCCCGAGGTACTAGCCGCTGTGCACATGGGCCTACCCGTGCTAGCCGTGTCCGTCATTACGGACTTGTGCGCGCCGGGCAAGCTCAAGAAGGTTGACATTGCTGACATCCTGCGCACGGCTGCCGTAGCCGAGCCCCGCCTCACGGCCTTGCTGCGCCGGGTACTGGAGAAGTTGTAGTAAAACACGCTGACTAATACCAAGAGGGCCGTTGCCAACGTGGCAACGGCCCTTTTTTGTATTAATCGGTCTGGGGCATCTTGTGGGGGTAGAACTGGGGCCAGCCTTTTACATTCGGGCTGCTATACACCGGTGTTTCGGTACACTTCAGGACACTAGGGGGCGCTGGAAGCTGCTCCGAAACAATGCCTTACCGGATGATAATCTGCTTCCGGTCGTAGCTCAGCACTGTGAAAACGCCCACGCCGCCTTCCACCGTGCTCTTGATGGCTGAAGGTTGCGAGAACGGGTTGCCGTTAGCATTGCGCGCATCACCTACTGACTGCCGGAACAGGTAGTAAGGCCGATCCAGATGGTATAGGGTCACCAGGAGGGTGTCGTTCGGGTCGAAGCGGTAGCTGCTCCCGAGGGTAAACCGGGTGCCGTCGTTGAGCCGGTCCTCTACATCGTAATCCAGCTCCGCATCCGTGGAAATACTGTCGCGGTGAACCTGTAGGCGGTAGTAGTCGCCTACGCCCACTGGGTCCTGGAAGATGGTGAGCAGGTAAGCTTCACGCTGCCCGGGGGCAGGTCGTTGAACTTGTACTCCAGGGAGTCGATGGGGACGCGGCCGGGTGTAGTGGCGGTGCCCGTTACGCGGCGGCCCTTGGTGTCCGTGACTTCCAGCCGAAACGTGTCGCCGGGGCGAGCTACCAGCTTGCGCAGGCTGCTGTGCGTGTAGAACTTACCAGTTACTGAGTTGCGTCCCGGAAAAAAACGCAGGGTTTCTACCTGTCCATTGGGTCGGGTAAGCCGAACGGTTACATCGGTGGGCACCACGGGGTCGGGGGCCGAAAGGTAGGGCACTGTTTCCGTGACCGTAAGCTGCGGCGCTTGCCCGTCTTCGAGGTAGCATTCTACCACCAGTTGCGCGGGCAGGACCGGCAAGTCTACATCAATATTCTGCTCTAAGTTGCAGCTTGCAAGGCCAGACAAGGTCAGGAGCAACGCTAAAGGCCGGGCCAGCAGACGTTTCTTCAGGAAAAAAAACATAGAAATTGGCTGCACGTCGCGCTTAGAATTTGAAGTTGTAGGTCACGGCCGGAATCACGGGGAACAGGGAAACCTGCCGGGCCCGGTAGCTGGTAACGGGGCCGTCTTCGCCATCGCGCACTTGGTCGAAATACACGAAGTAAGGGTTGCGGCGGTTGTAGGCGTTGTAGGCGCTAAACGTCAGGTCCGACTCCGGAAACCAGCGGTTGGGCTTTAGCTTCCACACCAGTCCCAGGTCGAGGCGGTTGTAGGGCGCGAGGCGGTAGGAGTTGCGGTCTGGGTAAATGGGCACGGCCGATAAATCGTCGCCGAACACTTCCTGCACCGCAAACCGGCCCGCGGGTAGGGTAGTGGCGTTGCCGGTGGTGTACACGAAGGAGCCGGTCAGGTTCAGGCGCTCCGTGAGCTGGTGCAGCACTACCACCGTCAGGTTGTGGCGCCGGTCGTAGTTGGGGTAAAAGGTGCGGCCGCCGTTGATGCCGCTGGTGCCGCGCTGGGGCGGGAACTTCCGCTTGCTCCAGGCCAGGGTGTAGCCAATCCAGCCGGTAGTGCGGCCGGTTTTCTTCTCCAAATACAGTTCCGTGCCATAGGCCCAGCCCTTACCGAACAGAAATTCCGTGTCCAAATCGGGGTTCACGAACAGCTGCGCGCCATCCTTGAAATCGACTTGGTTCTGAGCCCACTTGTAGTACAGCTCGTTGCTAAGCAGGTACTTCCCGTCGCCGAGTAGAAAGCTTACGCCCGTGGCTACCTGCTGGGAGCGTTGGGGCTTCACCGACAGCCGCGACGGGTACCAAATGTCGGTGGGCAGCGTGGCCCCGGAGTTCGTGACCAGGTGCACGTACTGGTACATCAGGGCATAGCTGGCTTTCAGGGAGGTTTTGGGGCTGAGCGAGTAGCGCGCCGCGCCCCGGGGCTCCAGGCCGCCGTAGGCATTGGAGCCGCTTTGGAAGCCGGTGAGTCGCAGTCCGTATTCCAGTTGCCACTTTTCGGAGGGCTTGAAGTTATCGGAGGCGTACACTGCGCCCTCTAGGCCCTTGTAGCCTACGTCGGAGCCAATATTCAGACGGCCGTCGGAGGAGCCCGCCTGCAGGCGGCCTACCCGAAGCGGTGGGTGGTACCCTGCACCCCAAACTTGAGGGCGTGCTTTTCATTGGGCGCAAAATCCAGGTCGGAGCGCAGGGAATAGTCGCGGATGGTGGAACCCAGGTTGAAGCTGAACTGGTCGAGCCGGTTGGTAACGTTGTACTGGTAGTCGGTGAGGGAAGCGGTGGTGTTGAGGTACAGCCGCTTGTTGAACACGTGGTTCCAGCGCGCCGCCGCCAGGGAATTGCCCCAGGTAAAGCTGAAGTTGAAACCGCCTTGGGAAGCAAAGCCGAAGGCGTCGCGGCCGTAGTAGCCACTCAGAAATACCTGGTCTTTGGGGCCGAGCGTGTAGTTGGCCTTGGCGTTGAAATCGTAGAAGTAGTAATCCGGGATAGGGTTGTAGTTGGCGTCGCCTTCGTTAAGGTTGTTGATCTGACGCGTAAACACATCGAAGTACGTGCGCCGCCCCGACAGGATAAACGAGCCCTTGTTTTTAACAATGGGGCCCTCCAAAGTGAGGCGCGAAGAAATCAGGCCGATTCCGCCGCTTACGCCCAGCTTCTGGCGGTTGCCTTCGCGCAGCTTCACATCTACCACTGAGGAAAGCCTACCCCCGTACTGGGCCGGAAAGCCACCCTTGTACAAATCCACCGACTGCACGGCATCAGGGTTAAACACGGAAAACAGCCCGAACAAGTGGCTGGGGTTGTACACCAGCGCATCGTCGAGGAGCACTAGGTTCTGGTCGGCCGAGCCCCCGCGCACGAACAGGCCCGAGGTGCCCTCGCCGCCGTTTTGCACGCCGGGCTTGAGCTGCAAGGTTTTGAGAATGTCAACCTCCCCGAACAAGGCGGGCAGCAACTTGGCCTCGCGGGCGGTGAGGCGCTCCACGCTCATCTGGGGAGTTTGCAGCTTCTGCTCCAGCGTGCCCGAACCTTCAATGACTACCTCGCCCAGCTGGTTGCCAGCCTCCACTAACTGAAACAACAGCCGCTGGTTGCGAGTCAAATTCAGGTCCCGGGTCTGCGATTCGTACCCAATAAAGGAAACCACCACTTGGTAGCGGCCAGCTGGCAAATTCAGCGAGTAGGTGCCATCCTCGGCGGTGGTAGCGCCCAGCCCCAGGGCCGGCACCGTAACGGCGGCGCCGGGTAGGGCCTCGGCGTTGTTGGCGGCGCGCACCACGCCCGTGAGCGTGTAGCGCACCTGGGCCCGCACCTGCGGGGCAAGAGCACACTAAGGCTAATGAGAAGACTTAAAACCGTAAGGCGTAATGCCATGTGAGCAAACTATAGATGAACGTCCAAAAGTACGGACACTCACCCAACGCCCACAGGGGGCGAGAAGTTTACGCTACTTCCCGTGGAGCTAGGCTCCGCTTGTAACCCCTTGCACTACCTGCCCCAACTGGGCCGCCGACACCACGCCCGCCTGCCGCCACACCGGCTGGCCTTTGTGGAAGAGAATCAGGGTAGGAATACTTTGCACCCGAAACTGCTGGGCCACGGCCTGGTTACGATCCACGTCAATTTTAATGACTTTGACCTTGCCCTGATGCTGAGCTGCTACCTGCTCCAGAATGGGGGCCATGGTTTTGCAAGGGCCGCACCAGTCGGCGTAAAAATCGACGAGCACCGGCATGCCGGGGCTGCTAATGAGTTCGGAAAAAGACTTTTTAGGCATGAGTATTCGGTACTTAGGCTAGGCTGGCCCCGCGCCAGCCCCCAAGCTTGTACGCGCAACTCTGCCGGAGGTAGCAGCCGAAGCGGCCAACAAAAAAGCCCGGCGCTGCAACGCCGGGCTTTCGCTTGTACTGAGTGGGTGAAAAGGAGGAGGTTAGTTCTTGCCTAGCAAGGTAACATCATTTGCGACTTCAGAAAAGCTGAAGCGCCCTCCTACCACTTTTTTTCCGGCCACTTGGCATTCCCAAGTGTAGCGGCCGGGCTTGGCGCGGGCGGCCTCTCCGGTGTCGGTTTTAAAGTAATCGGCCTCCGAGGCTTCCGAAGGGAAAATAACATCAATGCCGTTTTGGCCCTTGGCAATTTGCTTGGCCAGTACGTACTCTTTGCCGGTTTCCTGGTTGATAACCACAAATTTAGCCGTGTAGGCGCCTAGTTGGCCGAACTTGTCCATCACGCCCAGCTTCACATAAGCATCCGTAGAAACCAGCCAAGTTTGCGCCCGCGAGGTGGTGGGAGCGAAAACAACCAGTGCCAGTAGCAAACCTGCTACCCGCACTATCCGAGACAAAGAAAAAGCAGGAGTAGAAACGCGCATACAAGAGCGGTGAAGAAGTGAAAAATAAGTAATGCCAAAAAAGAAGAGTGAATCAACCCAAGAACCTGCGCCATTGAAACGCATACAGCTGAGGTGCAACCAAATATAGTTCTTATTTGAAAACGTAAACAAAATTTTGGCCTTTATTTTATCAACATAGCAAGATGGGACCAAAACCGCCAGCCAAGTGTTCTGAAGCAGATTAGAGCCCAGAAGTAACACCATGCGCAGAAGAAAGCAGGAATGGACGCCGCCGGAGGCCTTAACCAACGAAACCCGCTGTGGCTTATGCGAGCGGGAAGTGCAGCATACCTCTCGCCACCATTTGGTACCCCGCGAAGAAGGCGGCCGCTACGGTCCAACCGTGGAATTGTGCCAGCCCTGTCATAGTACCATTCATTTGCTGCTCTCTAACCGCGAGCTGGCCCGGTACTACAACAGTGTGGAGCGCCTGCGCCAAGCGGAGGAGCTGCAGAAATACTTGCACTGGGTGCGGCGCAACCGGGTAGAGCGCATCAGCAACCGACGGGCGCGGCGGTAGGAGCCGGTAGTAGGCCCACCGGCGAGTACCTTTGCCTGGCCAGCTCTACCTTCTCAGCGCATGACTCCCAAGCACTTTGTTCCCTTTCAGCAACTCCGCCAGCAGCCCACCATTGTAGTGGATAGCACCGGGCTGGGCGCGGTTCTCACGCTAGCGCACTGGCGCGGAGCCGCTACCCCGAACTCTTGCGGGACGATACCAGCGCCGGGTCGGTGCTGCGTGCGTTGCGGGAGCCTACCACGTCCGGTCTGGAAGCGGCCGCCGTGACGGCCAATCACTTTGATATAGATGGATTTGTGGGCGTGTGGGCGCTGCTGAATCCGGCGCTGGCTTTGCGCCACGAGCCGTTGCTACGACAGGTAGCCACCCTCGGCGACTTCCGGGAAATCAACTGGGCCGATCCGCTGGCCGACCATGCCCTGCAGCTGGTATGCTGGCTGAACGCCGAGGAAAAAAACCGTTTCTACGAGCCCTTTGGAGCCCCGGCCCGGCGCCGCCGGGAAGACGAAGCTTCGGCGGAGAAGTTTGCCTGGTTTCTGCCGCGCTTTGCGGCCGTGCTGGAAAACCCGGCTGTAGGGCAGGCCGCCTGGGAGCCGGAATATAGCCGAGTAAAGCAGGCCGCAGCCATTATGCAAAGTCCTGCCACCACCATCCGACGCTACCCTGAAATTGGCCTCATGGTAGTGCGTACGCCGGAACCCGTGCCCTACTACGCCCTCTTTGGCCCCACAACCGGCACCGACATGGTGCTAAGCCTGTATGATGGGCAGCGCTACGAATTCGAGTACAAGTACACCACCTGGATTGACCTCGAAAGCCGCCCTACGCTGCCGCGCCTACCCCTGCAGGCGCTGGCAAACTGCCTGAACGAGCTGGAAACGGGGGCGCGTCGTTGGACCTTCGACGGCATCACCGACACGGGCCCCTTGCTGCGCCTGAGTGGCAAAGGTCTCACCAAAGCCCAGCGCTACGCTGACCCTGACCAGCGACCCATCTATTCATCTGCCATTCCACCCGCACAACTTGAGGGAGAAATCGTAGCGTTTTTCCGCAGCCACTACGCGGGCGTTGAGCCCCGGCGCTACTGGAGTTGGACCGATATTCGGGCGGTAGGCGAGGTAGAACAGCACCGTATTAGTTCGAGCGCCGGGAGGAAGCTGGGATAACTATTTCAGTGGTTAACCCACATGCTTCCCGCGCTCGAAATCACACGGCATTATCAGGCACAGCTTCTACACTTCCTGCCCGAACCCGAGCACTTGCAGGGAGCTAACCCCGCCGGCCCCTTTGCGCACGCTGATCTGGGTAGTGACCCGCTCCTTCAGCGCCTCCACGTGCGAGATGATACCGATGGTTTTACCCGTACCCTGCAGCATTTCCAGGGCCGAAAGGGCCACATCCAGCGTGTCTGGGTCAAGGGTACCGAAGCCCTCGTCGATGAAGAGCGTGTCAATCTGGGTGCGGCGGCCGGCCAGCTCCGAGAGGCCCAGGGCCAGGGCCAGGCTCACCAGAAAGCTTTCCCCGCCCGACAGCGAGTTCATGGACCGCACGGAGCTGGCCTGGTACTCATCCTGAATCAGCAGGTCGAGGTGCTGCTCCGGGTTGCGCAGGATGCGGTAACGATCCGTAAAGCGGTGCAGGTGGCGGTTGGCCAGGTCCACGAGGCGAGCCAGGGTAAGGCCCTGGGCAAACTCACTGAATTTCTTGCCATCAGCGGAGCCGATGAGCTCCGCCAGCTGCCGCCAGCGCTGGGCTTCCTGCTGTTGCTTTTCCAGTTGGGCGGCCAGGGCAGCGTGGCGCTCCTGCCCGGCGCGGTGGCTGCCCAGGCGCTCCTGCCGCTGCCCCAGCTGCTGGTTCAGGGAAGCGAGCTGGTGGTTGTTGGTAGTGATTTGCTGGTCAATGCTTTCCAGTGGGTCCGGGCTGAGGGCGCGGGCTTCTTCCTGTTCTAACTGCTGGGTGGTTTCGGCTAGGGTTTGCGCCGCGAGGGCCGCTTCCTGCTCCTGGCGGCGTAGTTGGTTTTGCAGGGTGTGCAGCTCCGCATCGGGGAGCAATAATGCGGGTAGGGCGGCGGGGTCGGGCGCTAGGCCGGCAGTAATGAGGGCTGCCGTAAGGGTAGCGTGGCGTTGCTGGCGCGTTTGCACCTGTTGCTCGGTATCCTGCTCGTGCTGGTGCAGGCGGGCGGTAGCCACCGTCAGGGCCGTATCGTGCTGCTGAAACTGCTGCTCAGCCTGCTGCCGGCGTTGATCAGTAGCGCGCACGGCTTCCTCTAGCTGCCGACGGACCTGGGCCACGTTAGGTTCTGGCAGGAGCTGGTGGCGCTGCTGCTGCTGCTGCTGAATGGCCTGGTGCTGCTCTACGAGGCCTTGCTTGCGGGTGCGGAGCCAGGTGTGCAGCTCCTCCTTTGCCGCCTCCGACTTCTCTGCTTCCACACTCACGCCGCTTAGCTCCTGTTTGGCCGTATTGAGCTGCTGCCGGTTCTGCTCAAACTCACCGATGCGCACTCGCGCCTGCTCCATTAGGGCGCGGCCGTTTTCTTCTGTGAAGGTCAGCCCGAAGCTCTGGGCCTGACTTTGAATCATGCTGCGGGCGGTGGGCACCCGGTCCTCGGCGTCGGCCAACTCCTTTTCCAGCTGCGTAACCGTCTGGGCGTACTCCTGCTGCTGGCGGGTGGCGGCTTCGTGCTGCGTTAGGGCCTGCTGAAGGCGTTGCTCGGCGGCCGCCCGCTGGTCGCGCAGCTGGCGCAGCTCCTGCACCAAGGCTTTGATTTCTTCAGCGGCAGCTTTTTCGGCCGTTTCGGGTAGGAGCTGGATGCTGTCCGGGCGGTAGGCGCCGGCTCCGGGCCCGACTGCTCCAGCATGGTTACGTAGGTGTTCAGGCGGTTGAAGCGGGTGCCCAGCGCCCGCACGCGCTGGCTCATATCTTCCTCCCGCTGCCGGTCGCGCTGAAACGTGTCTTCGCTTACTCCCAGCACGCCGGCCAGGTAGGGGTGCTCGGTGGCTCCACACACGGGCAGGGCTGGCCGTTTTCCAGCAGTTGGCGGGTGTCGGTGTGGGAAAGGATGAGCTGCTGCATGTGCAGGCTGCGGCGCAAGTCGTCCCAGTGCTGCTGCTCCCGCTCTTGCTCCTGGTGCAGGCCACCTACGTGGTAGCGCAGGCGCAGCAGCCAGCCGTCGCGGGTAGTGCTGGCGGTGGTGTGCTGGGCAGTTAAGACAGCGAGTTGGTGGCGGGCCTCTTCGGCGGCGGCGGCGTGGGTAGCGGCGAAGGTAGCGGCTTGCTGCTGGCGTTGCCGGGCTTCGTGCAGGCGCTGGCGCAGCTGGCCCAACTCGGCTTTCAGATGCTCCCAGTGCTGCAGGTTAGCCGATAGTTCGGGTAAGCCTTCGGCTAGTTCTCCGGCGGTGGCATTCAGCGTCAGCCACTTATCTAAGTCGCGCACTTGCTCCCGGAGAATGCGGACCCGGCTGCCGGCTTGTTCGGCGGCGGCCTTCAGGCGCTTGCACTGCTCGTTTTTCTCCTCGTATTCAGCCTTGCCTTGGGTTAGTAGTCGGTGCGCCTCGGCTAGCTGGTGGTCGAGCAGCTCGGCCTCGCGCAGCTTGGGGTCCTGCTGCTCCCGCGTGGTACTCGCCTGCTCGTGGGCCTGGCGGGCGCTGGTGCGGGCCGCTTCGGCGGTGGCGCGGCGCTCCTGCAACTGAGGCAGCTGCCCGCGGAGTTGGTTTACTTCCCGGCCCAGGCGGCCCAGCTGCTCATCGGCTTGGCGCAAGAGGGCGTAATCGGTGGCGAAGGGGGCGGCCTGCTGGTGCAAGGCCAAACGCTGACGCAGCGGAGCCAGGGTTTCGGCCTGGATTGTGAGTTGCTGCTGGCGCTGCTGGGTAGCGTGCAGTTTCTGGCGCAGCTCGCGCAGGCGCAAATGCCACTGCCGGGCCTCGCGCAGCTGTTCCTGGGTGGCGTTGGCAGCGTTTAGCTGGGCTGTGAGCTGCTGAACTTCTGCCTCCAGAAACGCTACTTCCTCCGGGGAAAGCAACACCACGCCAGCCAAACCGGCCCGCAGTTGCTCCACCCGCTGGCTTTCCTGCTTGGCCTGCTCAAAAGCGGCCCGCGAGATGTCGGAGTATTTACGGGTGTCGGTAATCTTTTCTAGGAGCTGAGCCCGCTCGCCGGCCGGAGCCTTCAAGAAGCGGGTGAAGTCGCCCTGGGCCAGCAGCACGGACCGCAGAAACTGCTTGTATTCCAAGCCACTGACGTCGGCAATGCGGCCCGGAACCTTCGATTTATAGGTTTCCAGAAAGGGCCAGGTTTCTTCCCCATTCTCGGCTATTTTTCGCTCACTCAGCTCCATGCGCGGGTCCTGGAGCTTGCCCTCAGGGCGCTTGCGGGCGCGGTACTGCCCCCACTTCGAGCGGTATTGCTGGCCGTTTACTTCAAACTCTACCTCCGCCCAGCTCTCGCCCGTACCGTGGCTCATTACGTGCTCGGGGCCGCTGGTTTCGTGGCGCGGTACCTGCCCGTACAGGGCCAGGGTAATGGCGTCAAGAATGGTGGTTTTGCCCGCGCCAGTGGGGCCGGTAATGGCAAACAAGCCCGCATCGGCCAGGGGCGTCTGGCTGAAATCAACGGTATGCTCCCCGCGCAGGGAGTTCAAATTGTAAAAGCGGACGCGGAGAATTTTCATGCGGGCAACGACGACTATAGAGCGACCAGGAAAGCCCAATTCAGACGAGAAAGGACTTCGTGAGCTTCTACAAAGGTAACCGTCGCCGGGCGCAATATATTCCCGTCAGCCCGCGCCCTTTTGCGGGGGTAGCAACGTCGGTGGGCTGATGTAGCTTAAGTTTCTGCTAGCTCGCACTTCGTTGCTACCCTTACTTAGCCGCCAAGGTGGGGGTGCCTGTAGGCCTAAAGCAACCGTATTCTCAGGCCGAAAGAAAGGTGGTTAAATCACCCGTGTAGGTTAGCGTGAGCTGGTGCATGGCCCGGGTGCAGGCCACGTACAGCATGCTCTTATCTACCTCCGTTTTGTAATTGCGGGCCGAGGCAAAGGGCACAATTACGGCATCGAACTCCAGGCCCTTGGCCAGATGAGCCGTGGTGATGATAACCCCTTCTTTAAAGGAAGTGGAGTCAGCCGTGAGCAAATGCACGTTGGGGGCTTGCAGGGCCTGGTAAGCCTTTTGGGCCTGGCGCGGGGTTTTGCAGATAATGCCCAGGGATTGATGGCCGGAGCCTCCGAAGGCCGCAACCAGCTGCGTTAGCGTCTGCAACTCCTCGTCGGTGCTAGGGCAGGGCCTGATAATTGGCTCCGGCCCGTGCCGCTCCAGCGGAATGATGTTGGGGTTGGGCGTGATGCGCTGGGCAAAGGCCGTAATTTCTACCGTCGAGCGATAGCTGCGGTACAGCTTAACGATGTCGGCCTGCGGGAATACCCGCTCAATGGTTTCGGCGGATGAGGCGCTGTAGGGGTTCACCGTCTGGCTGACATCCCCCAGAATGGTCTTGCGGCAGTGGAACAGGCGGGACAGCACGGCGTACTGCACGGGGGTATAATCCTGCATTTCGTCTACCAGCAAGTGCTTGACGTGGTCGTAGGCCGTGATGCCTTCCAGGCGCAGGCGCAGGTAAATCAGGGCAAACACGTCGGCGTACTCCAGGTGCAGGCGGTGCGCGTCGAGCTTTAGCAGCTCGGGCCGGCCAATCCAGCGGTAAAAATCCCGGTAGAGGTCCAGCACATTAGTAAGCTTGAACATACGCGGAATGGCTTCCCCAATGGTGGCTTTTTCCTGCCCCGTCAGCTTGCGGCCGGCGGCGTCCCGCACGTAGGCCCTCACATCATTGGCAACCAGGGGGAAGCGTTTCAGGAGCGGCACCCGGTGGTAGGTCCTGAACTTCTGCTGCAGAACGGCGGCGGGAACAACAGTCCGACCTACCCGCAGCTCCGCCACGCTGAAGTAGTGATTCTCGATGTGCAGCAGGTACTGATTCAGCTGACTCAGAAACTCAAAGGAAGACTTAAACCGAATCCGCTCGATAAAAGCCGGGTCGTGCTGTTCCAGCAGGGCAGAAACCTGCTCGAAGAAGGTCTGAAATTGGTACCGATTTTCGAGTAGGTCGGTCGCCAGTTCTTCCATGCCCAGCTCGGGAATGTGCTCCTCGCCCAGCTCAGGCAACACGTTGGAGATGTAGTCGGCGAAGACTTTGTTGGGCGAGATGATGAGCACGTCCTTGGCCGCAATACTTTCTCGGTAGCGGTACAGCAGGAAGGCAATGCGGTGCAGGGCAATGGACGTTTTGCCCGAGCCGGCTACGCCCTGAATCACCATTACGGAGGCCTCCTCATTGCGAATCACCGCGTTCTGGTCGCGCTGAATAGTGGCGACGATGTTCTTCATCTTGTCGTCGGAGGACTTGGCTAGCTCCCGCTGCAGCACGTCGTCGTGAATGTTCACGTCGCTGTCCAGCAAGAACTCCAAGCGCCCGTCCCGGATCTTGTACTGCCTCTTTAGCGCAATGCTGCCCTGCACGGTGCCCGACGGGGTAGGGTAGGAGGCAGGTCCCAGCTCGAAATCATAGAACAAGGAAGAAATGGGCGCCCGCCAGTCATAAATCAGGTTCTGGCGCTGCTGCTCATCAAAAAAGGAATACACCCCAATGTACACCGGCGTAGCCTGCGGCTGCGGTGGGGTAGCAAAATCAATCCGGCCAAAGTAAGGCGACTGACCCAGCTTCAGCAGCCGGCGCTTCCGGCTCACGGCCGCCTCGCCCGTGAAAGCCATGCGGTTGATGGACTGGCCAGCCGCTACCATATCGGCCTCATCCATACCCGACTGATGCTCGTGGATGTACTGCTTTTTCTGCCGTAGCTCGTCGGAAAACTGCCGCACGGCATCGTCTACCCGCCGGACGGCCAGCGTTAGTTTCTCCTTAATTTCTTCCAGGTATTCTCGTTCTTCCTGCTCGGTTGCGTTCATCACGGGCTGCGCTTGGGGAATAAGAGGGCAAAGGTGAGGGCAATTTCTGGGCTGCCGAAGTAGCGGGCCTATTTTGTTGGTCTGGCTGCCCGTGGAGGTAGCTGCGGCCGGCCGCTTGTCTTCCGCTTCGGTTGAATACGCTTGTGTTTCTAGTTCCTCCTAGGGTAAGAGAAGATGTGTGCCACAAACAGAAACGTCATGCAGAGCCGGAGGCACTGCATGACGTTCTTTTGACCTACATTTCATAAAAATCCAGGTCATATGCATATCCGTCTCCTGGCCGACGCTTGCCAACGGGCCGCTACCCTCGCCGGGGTAGTAGCCGTGCTGGCTGCTGGCAGCACCCCGGCCTGTACCGTGCAAAAAGCGCCCCTGCCGCGCTGGCTGTCCTGCCGCCTCCGCCCGTGTCCCCGGAGCTGTACCGCACCATTGCCCGCCTGGATAGCGCCATGTTTGTGGCCTTTAACCGCCACGACGCTGCCCAGCTGCAAACCTTCTTCGCCAAAGACTTGGAGTTCTATCATGACAAAGGCGGGCTGGCCAACTTCGAGCAAACCATGCAAGGTTTTCGCAACCTGTTTGACCAGAACAAAACCACCGGCCTCAACCGCCAGCTCGTGCCCGGCACCCTGGAGGTGTACCCCATCAGCAGCTACGGGGCCGTGGAAACCTACCAGCACCGCTTCTGCCACGTCGAGAACGGCCGAGACGACTGCGGCACCTTCAAGAACCTAATGGTATGGCGCCTACGCGACGGACAATGGAAGGTGACGCGGGTAGTGAGCTACGGGCATTGAGGGTGGTAGTATTGCCTTGTTTCTAAGGGACTAGAAGAACGTAATTTCTGTTTTGAGAAATGGATATAGAATATCAGCAAGCACTTGAAATTGTTAAAATATTCGTTTCAAATCAGCTTAGCATAGCGAAAAATAAATTGTCAGAAGATACAAGAATCGAAGAAGACGTACGTATAGCAGGGCTTGATACAATTATTTTCTACGAAAATTTCTTTAAGCAATTTCAGATTGCTGATCCGCAGGATTTTGCTGTTAAAAAATACGTGACCAGCGAGAATTTCGAGCCATTTAGGCTGATAAAATCTGTTTTCTCAGCATCTGAGCGGGCAAAGCTGAAAGTCAGAGATACAACGCTAAGGCATTTAACGCATGTTGCTATGCAGAAAAGGTGGTTTGAAGAATAACGAGCCGCTTCTACAGCACCTTTCTTACCTTCCCAGCCTCAACGCTACTCTGATTGAAGCTGATGAAACTCCCGCTCCTCGCCGCGCTGCTTACGGCCCTGCCTACCCTCGCCCAAACCCCGAAGCCGGTCGAAAACCTAGTGCAGTATGCCCATCCCATAGTGGGCACGCAGCGCATGGGGCACACGTTTCCGGGCGCGACGGTGCCGTTTGGCATGGTGCAGCTCTCGCCCGATACTGATACCATCAGCTACGAGCTCAGCGGCAAGTACAACCCCAAGGTGTACGAGTACTGCGCCGGCTACCAGTACGAGGACAAAACCATCGTTGGGTTTTCGCACACCCACTTCAGCGGCACTGGCCACTCCGACCTCGGCGACTTCCTCATCATGCCCACCACCGGGCCGCTGCAGCTCAACCCCGGCACTGCCGATGAGCCCCAGAGCGGCTTCCGCTCCGCGTTTTCGCATCAGAACGAGGTAGCGGAGCCGGCTTACTACCGCGTGAAGCTCGACGACCACAACATCCTGGCCGAGCTGACGGCGACCAACCGGGTAGGCCTGCACCAGTACACCTTCCCCAAGGCCGACGAGGCCCACATCATCCTCGACCTCACGGCCGGCATCTACAACTACCCCGATAAAAACGTCTGGACTTTTGTGCGGGTAGAAAACGACTCGCTGGTGACCGGCTACCGCCAGACCCACGGTTGGGCCCGCACCCGTACCGAGTACTTCGCCCTGCAATTTTCCAAGCCTTTCCGTCAGTACGGGGCCCGCAACTACGCCAAAAAGCAGGCCTACCGGGGCTTCTGGGGCCGCTTCGACCAAGCGCATAACTTCCCGGAGCAGGCCGGCGAACAGCTGCGCCTATACTTCGATTTCAAGACGGAAGCCGGGGAGAAGATCAAGCTGAAAATGGCCTTGTCGGGGGTGAGTACCGAGGGGGCCTTGCGCAACCTGCGGGCCGAACTGCCGGGCTGGAACTTCGAGCAGACCAAGCGCCAGGGGCAGGCGCAGTGGCAGCAGGAGCTAAGCAAAGTGACTATCCAAAGCCCGAAGCGGGTGGACAAGGACAACTTCTACACGGCCCTGTACCACGCCTTCCTGAGTCCTACCACCTACCAGGATGTAGACGGGCAGTACCGCGGCCTCGATCAGAACATTCACCGCGCTGAAGGCTTCACCAACTATACCACCTTCTCGCTCTGGGATACGTACCGGGCCCTGCACCCACTGTTTAACGTGCTGCAGCCCCGGCGCAACGCCGACATGATTCAGTCGATGTTGGCGCACTACCAGCAGAGCGCCGAGCACATGCTGCCGGTGTGGAGCCACCACGCCAACGAGAACTGGTGCATGATTGGCTACCACTCGGTGCCCGTCATTGCCGATGCCATCATCAAGGGCAACGCTCCCTTCGATGCCAACAAGGCCCTGGACGCCTGCGTGACCACCGCCCGTCAGCAGTGGTACGACGGCCTGGGGGACTACCTGCGCCTGGGCTACGTACCCGAGGACAAAAGCGGCTCCTCCGTCTCGAAAACCCTGGAATACGCCTACGATGACTGGTGCATTGCTCAGGCCGCCAAAAAGCTGGGACGCCCGGACATTGAGCAGGAGTTCAGCAAGCGCGCCCAGAACTGGCAGAACGTGTACGACCAGCGCATCGGGTTCATGCGCCCGCGCCTCTCGGATGGCTCGTTCCGGAAAGAATTCGACGTGCTGAGCACCCACAACCAGGGGTTCATTGAGGGCAACGCCTGGAACTACAGCCTCTACGTGCCCCAGGACCCCGCCGCGCTTATCGCCAAGATGGGCGGCAATGCCCGCTTCACCGAGCACCTGGATTCCTTGTTCACCATGCACCTGCCCGATAAGTTCTTCGCCGAAACCGAGGACATCACCCGCGACGGTATCATCGGCAACTACGTGCACGGCAACGAGCCCGCCCACCACGCCGCCTACCTCTACAACTGGACGGACCAGCCCTGGAAAACCCAGGCCCGCGTGCGCATGATTCTGCCCAAGATGTACCGCCCCACGCCCGACGGCCTCGGCGGCAACGACGACTGCGGGCAGATGTCGGCCTGGTACATTTTCTCGGCCCTGGGCTTCTACCCCGTAGCCCCCGGCTCCCCGAGTACGCCCTCGGCAGCCCCGCCATCCACGGGGCTACCCTACGTCTCTCAACCAGCAACACCTTCCGCATCACCGTCAAAAATCAGAGCGACAAAAACGTATATGTAAAGGAAGCCCGCCTGAACGGCCAGAAACTAACGCGTCCGTTTCTGAATCACCAGGATATTGTGAATGGCGGGGAGTTGGTATTTATAATGGCGGCACGGCCGTGAAAAGTAAAATATTCGTTGCGTAATGATTAACACACTTGATGTATTAGCTGCTCAGGAAGTAAAGCTGTACGGAACAGCTAAAGGGCTAGAAGGCTCAATGGAGGCTAAAGAACAGTGGCTTAAAGAGGCCGGAATATTTGACGAGTACACTAAACTGCATAGAAGGTATTTTGAATTGTTAGAACAAACAGGCTCTGCCGACCTGCAACTAGAAGCGCTGAAGCGGTTAGTGTTTCTGAATTGGTATATGTACGCGGAGCCTTCTATTTATACGGAAATCAATGAGCTTGATGAAGTAGTGGTAGCCGCCTCGTACCTATGGCTCGATAGATATATAATGGAAGGTAAACTCGACCAGGAATTTACTTGGATGCTTTCTTATTATTCCTGCTGGGAGTACGCAATTCTTGGCTATTCTAAACCTAACTTGAAGGCATTAACGCAATTTGTAACGCTGTTGATACGGATGTTCTTCACGTCCCGGTGCACCAACTCCCAATAGGAGTAATGGATAAAAGGGGCCAAATGGGACATTATTGGAGGACTTGTTTAGTTGAAGTAAAAGAAAATTAGGTGCCACTGCCGCGCTAGCGGCAAATAGGCATCATACCAGCCCAGCGTCATTGTTCTGGCGGGCGAGTTGGAAACTCGCGTCATATATCGGCGCACGTAGCGCTACGTTAAACATGTACGAACTGTCAGATAAATGCTTCGTGCGTAGGCTATATCTAACGATGTCATGAAGGACAACGAAAAACCTGAATTCTGGGAAGCAGCTTTTACTGAAAAGCAGGAAATGTGGGGCTTTGCGCCCGCCAAGTCAGCCGTCTTGACCAAAGATTTCTTTGCCGAAAAAGCGGTGAAGCAGGTCTTGATTCCGGGGATTGGTTACGGGCGCAATGCGCAGATTTTCCGAAATGCCGGCATGACGGTGACGGGAATCGAAATTTCCCAAACCGCCATTGACATGGCCCGGAAGCATTACGGTGCCGATATGACCATCTATCATGGCTCGGTAACGGATATGCCGTTTGATGCGCGCCACTACGACGGAATATTCTGCTATGCGCTCATTCACTTACTCGGTAGCGCCGAAAGACAGAAGCTAATTCAGGATTGCTATAAGCAGCTTGCGGAAAATGGCTACATGGTGTTTGTCGCTATTTCAAAAACAGCTCCTACCTATGGCAAAGGGAAATTTATCAGCGAAGACCGGTATGAGATATTTGATGGCGTTACTATGTATTTCTATGACAGAGAATCCATCGAGGCAGAGTTTGGTGCTGCTGGATTAATTGACGTGGTAGAAGTGGAGGAAAACTTTCCTTTCTTTCTAATTACCTGTAAAAAGGTAGCCAGCTAGAGGTTGAGCTACCAGCAACGCGCGCAAACCACAAAGTACCCCGCCAACTGTATCGCACCCTGAGCTGAGGTAGGGGCCAACAATATCCAACGGTTCAGCTTCAACGTATACCTGCCAGCAAAACGCTACCCACCAGTAGCACCTGTAACCGCCTAGGTACTTACGTCATGGACCCCAAGAACAATCCGAAACTGCCTAATCCGGCCGATACTACTCGGCCCACGAAAGACGCCCCTGGTACCCAAAGCGCCGACGCCGAAAACGCTACCAATCTGCCGCGCCCCGCAGCAGCCCCACCCGCGCCAGAGCCGGAGAAGCCCTCTCCCGATATGGAGACGGCTAGCGAAACGCCTACTGACTCTACGGCGTCAACTACCCCGTCCGACGCAGGCAACGACTCGGACCCCGGCGCCAGCAACACCAGCAACGACGAGCCGCTGTAAGCACGGAGCAAGCTTACGCACAGATTCCCATGACAGAGCCCGGCACTTAGTGCTGGGCTTTATTATTTTATGAGAGGAGGTAGCGCCTGGCACCGACACGTCACTGGCACCTAGCAGCATCCGGCAGCGTATTCTGCTCACCGGCCCAAAAAACGATAGTTGCGGGCTTGCGTACAGCCGCGGTAGCAGGTGCTGCCGCGGAAGGTGCTAGCTACGGCTGGCCCCCCGGCAACTGCTGTCCAAACGCGCATAGCATGCACAGCATCGTTTACAGCTATTGGGGCCTGGTGCATTTGATAGCCGCTCTAGCTTCCCTGGTTTTCGGAACTACCGTGCTATTGCTCCGGAAGAGTAGCCCCGTACACCGCCGACTAGGCTACGCTTACGTGGCTAGCTTGACCGTAATGCTGGTGACCTGTTTCGGGATTTACCGGCAGTTTCAGGGCTTTGGCATTTTTCACGTAGCGGCCCTGCTCAGCTTCCTGACGTTGGTAGCCGGCATGGTGCCGGTGCTGCGCCGCCAGCCGGCTCGTTCCTGGCAGCAGCTGCATTTTAGTTTCATGTACGCCTCTGTGCTGGAGCTCTACGTGGCCCTGGCGGCCGAAATGCTAGTGCGGGTGCCGGGGCTAGCGTTTTGGGAGGTAGTGGGGCTGTCGGTGGCCACGGTAGTGCTGCCCGGAGCAGCGCTGTTTTGGCGCTTCCGGCCGGGGTGGCATCGGGTCGAGGCACCGCGTGAGCCGCAAGTAGCCCGTATTGCTCCCAGTAGGGGTAGCGTTGGTCCCGGCGCAGGTAAGCAGGGAACGGTTTGCCAAGCAGAACGCTACGTTCTGCCTTAGCGGCTGACCGAGTACGTTTTGCGCTCTGGGCCTACCCCCGTAATCTTCACCGATTGCCAGCCAGTGGGGAGGGTAGTTTTGCGCTGGGTAATGCCCGAGGGCGTAATGTCAAGGCCGCCGAAGCCCATAAGCACGGCCTGCAGCACGCCGCCTGCCCGGTGGCAAAGTAGGGGTTGGTGCCGCCCTTGGTTTCAGCAATGACGCGGAACGGGGGCAGGAGGTTGGGCTGGTAGGCGTCCTGGAAAAAATGTTGGGCTTTGACCCCGTCGCCGAGCCGGGCGTAGAGCAGGGCGAAGATGGCCTGGGTCATGGCCGGCGTACCCTCGTTGGGCACGCGGGTTTCGTAATAAACTAAGTCCTTGCGGATCTGGGCCGGATCAGTGATGACGCCCAGGGGGTAGGCCAGCAGGTTTACGTCGCCCTGTTTGATGCCCTCGCCGCGGTAGGTGGCGTGCTCCTGGGTTACGCCATCGGGCATGCGCAAAATCGGAATGTTCTGGGCTACATGCTGCCAGTCGGGGGTAGGGCGCAGGCCTAGCAGCCGCGCGGCGGCCGTGGCATTTTGCAGATTCACGCGGGCGGCAGCATTGGTGAAGGCGTTGTTGTCCACGTTTTCCGCCCATTCGTCGGCAGCTACTACATTCTTGATGTCGTAGTGACCCGGGCCGTTGCGCTCCACCCGACTGGCCCAGAAATCGGCGGTGGCCGAGAGGATGGGCCAGCCTTTCTCGCGCAGCCACTCCTTGTCCTGAGTGACGCAGTAGTACTGCCAGGCCGCCAGCGCCACGCAGGCCGAAATATGGTGCTCAAACGGGCCGCTCAGGGCCCAGACGGGTGTTTCTTCAACGCCCGTATCGGCGCTTTCCCAGGGGTACATGGCCCCTTTGTAGCCGTGGGCAAACGCATTGCGGCGCGCCAGCTCCAAGCGGTTAAACCGGTATTCTACCAACGACCGGGCAATATCGGGCTGCAGCACGGCTAGCACCGGAAACATCCACACGTCAGTGTCCCAAAATACGTGGCCATTATAGCCCAGGCCTGAGAGGCCCATTGGGGAGGGCGAGTAGTCGGTGCCGGCTCGTGAGAAGCTGTAGAGGTGGTAGAGCATGCTATGCACGTCCTGCTGGGCCTGGGCATCGCCGGTTATCTGAATGTCACTCTGCCAGAGCGTCTGCCAGGCTTTCGTGTGAAAATCCAGCAGGCGCCGGCGGCCTTCCAGGCGGGCGAAGATGGTCAGGCGCTCGGCCTCATTCAGCGGGTCGGGGTGGTGAGCCGAGGTAATGCTGGAGCCCGCCACGGCGTAGGCGTACGTTTGGCCAGCCTTGAGCGCCTTACTGAATTTCATCAGGTGCATGTTATTGTCCCACATCTCATGAATGATGCGGGGCTCTTGCCCGTGACTCTCCTCAAACAAAAAGCTGGTGCTGGCGCAGAGCAGCAACTTGCCCGTAGGACTTTTGGCCGACGATGTAAGTAGGCTCAGGGTAGCGTGAGGCCGGTCGATTTCGTTGTAGTAGTTCTGCACCTCGCGCAGGGCATCGGGGCTTCCATCACGCTGGCGGCGGTTAGGGCCACGTCCTTTCGGGCCGTAATAGCAACGTCGAGCAGCACCGTGTAGGGCAAGTGGCGCAGGGCGTAGGTAGTGTAGCTGATAGTGGCCTTATCGGCGTAGTTGAAGGTGGTGCTCAGGGCGGCCCGCTGCATGTCGAGTTGCTGGCGAAAGTTGCGGGCGTCGCGGGCATCCAGGCGGTGGCCGTCCACCTCCAGGTACATATTCAGCAGGTTGAAGCTGTTGAGAAAATTACTTACCCGGCCCGCCCATACTGGTCGTAAGCCCCAGCCAGCACCACGTTCTTCACCTGAAATGGCACCGGCGCCGACACAATTCCCAGCATGCCGTTGGCCACCGTCACGCCATAGTACTTGGTAGGGTCAATGTTATCGGCTGTGATACGCCAGGGGTCGGGCGTCTGAGCTGCGAGCGGCAAATGCAAGGCAAGCAAAAGTAACCAGGACCAGGCGCGGAGGTGAGTTCTCACTAGGTAGGAAGCTAGAAGGTGGGAAAGAAAAAAACAGTCGACACGCCCTGGGCCGGCAGGTGCAGTTCAGCAGGGCGCTAAGCACACTGGAGCCGCCCCATCTGCTACCTGCGAGCTTACCTCAATCTTGCCCAGATCTTGTGGACGAAAAGTGACAACACAACATGTAAAGGCTATAGTGAGTCGAAGACCAAGCCACTTGCTCCACTGGCGTCAGTAGAGTTGCTACCCTTAGTTCGGGCGCTATGCTTCGCTTTACAGACTGCTCCCATAACTCAGCAGAGCAACCGTAAAGCCCTATTGTTCAGTTTCTGCCGTAAGCAAAGCTGCTGCGGGCCAGGCCCTGCGAAAGCCGGTATCAGGTAGCCTGAATGGCTAGCACCCGCGCCTCGAAGGTTTCATTGGGAAGGAAAGAGCGGTTTTTGACCCGAGTTTTGTAGGCGTATACCGTATGAATGGAATAGCCCAGAATCCGGCTGATCTGGTCACTGTCATTGATTCCCAGGCGAATAAGCGCAAAAATGCGCAGCTCCGTTGTGAGTAGATGCTCGTCGGCTAGCTGAATTCGGTCGGCCTCCGTGAACAGGGCGTTAAACTCGGCTACAAAGTTGGGAAAGAGATGAATGAAAGCCGTATCAAACCCTTTGAACAAGGCCATACGCTCCGATTTGATGTCGATGTCCTTTACCAACTGCTGCGCCGACGAAACCTGCTTGGTGGAGAGTAAGGCGCTAAGTTTCTTTTGGAGTACTTCCAGCTTATCAATGTAGCGGGAGGTGTTGTTAAAATAATACCCAATGTACTCCTCCTTCACATGGTTGGCCTCATTTAAGCCCTGGTTAAGTTCCTGTAGCTTACTGTTCAGCTCTTGCTGCTTGGTGTTGAGGGCCTGCAGCTTCACGTTGTTTTGGTGCAGCTCCTGATTGGTGGTAGCCAATAGGCGCCCTGTTAACTGCAAGCGGCGGAGTTGAAAATAAATAACGAAGGCAGTACCCAACAGCAGAGTAGCTAGCACCCCAATGGCCAGGGCGTACATTTTGGCTTGCTGGCGCTGCTTTTCGACGAGGCTGATTTGCCGGCCGTCAATCAGGGTAGAGAGCGGCGACATTTGTACCAAACGCTGCCGGGCTTTGTAGAAGTTGGCGGCTTTCCGGGCCTCGCTAATGTACCAACGTGCCCGTGACAAGTCGCCGCGCTGGTAGCAATAGTCGGAGACTTTGAACAGGGCAATGCCTTCTTTCGTCGCCGATTTGATGTCGCTAATGGCGGCTAGCGTCATGAATTGCAGCGCTTTTTCCTTGAGGCCGGCGTTTTCGTACAGCCTAGCCATGGCGCTGGCATTAATGGCTACTTGATGCGCGGTTAGCGGTAGGCGCTGCAACTGGGCGTAAATGGCCAGGCTTGCCCGCAGATCGTTGCGCTGTTTGGCCCGGTACAGTCGCTGCGCTAGGTTAGGGTAGGAGCCGGGCCGGCTGTACTGGGCGGCCGTATCGGCGTAGGCGTCCGATTTGGCTGTGTAATAGGGCTGGTAGTAAGCATCCTGATCATACTCAGCCAATTCAATGCACACGATGCTGTAGATTTCATAGAACTCGGCCTTATAGCGCGGCTCTAACTGGCGGACGTCAATGGCTTTGAGCGTATCAAAGGCATCTTTGAATAAACCGGCCGAGCGAAGCGTGTAAGCCAGCTTCGTGCGGGCAGTTTGCAGTTTCACCGGGCTGCGAAGCCGCCGGGCCAGGGCCCCAGCTTGAGGCTGTAAGCAAAAGCTGAGTCGTAGGTAAATACCTGATATTCATCACAAATCAGCAGCGACAAGGTGAAGCTGGCATTATCATCAGCTTTCTCGGAGCGTAATTCCGCTTTCAGTGCGGCCAGTCGGTCAAGGCGCTGCTTGTCGTAGCTTGTTTGGTGAGCCAGGTTCTGGTCCAGTACCCGCAGCAGGCTATCTGTGCGGCTACCATAGGCTTGCGTACGTAAGGCGCTCAGTAACAGGCTGCCCAGGAAAATAAACCGGATAGCGTTAAGAATCTGGGGGTGTAGCATGGGAGCGGGTGGGAACCGGGGGGAGGAGCAGAGAGCGGCTGAGCAAGCAAGAAACCAAGCATACCAACAGTAGCATTATTAGCGGTAGAGCCAGGACTTTAAACAGCCGACTCCCTAAGCTAATAACTAACTGCTACAAGTGGATAATCTTCCCTTAACTTTCCTACTGCCACGTTGCATAGTAGGTAGGTGGGCGTTGCTGTAGCGGAGATTAGCAGCAACTAGCAGTCCTGTTTTTACTACATCATGAAAACCGTTAGCAGGTGCTTTACCTACCGCTTCAGAAACTAAGCTGTTGAATTTGCTTGGTTTGGAGTTAGTAAGAGCGGGGCCGTGGCTAAGAACCCCGCATCAAAAAGGAGGTAGAAAAAGGGTAGGGAAGGCTGTTTTACTTTTTAAACATTACGGCTGTAACAGACACGTAATGAGCCTGCTTCGGCTGATATATGCCTGATAGGAAGTTGATATTATTATGCCCAATTAAAGCATGTAACTATCTGATTTACAAAATTATATATTTGTGTTTGTTGTGTAATTTTTGATAACGATCTGATGTGAATTTTTAGAAAAATGGGGAAGCAAATTCCTTTGCCAAAACCCATTAGCCTAGTAGCAACAACCAGCAGTAGCGCAACTTAGAGTAGGAACCAACTTTTGCGCAGATATTTCTAAAGCAGTGACTTACCAGCCAACTAGAAACTGTGCTTCACAAGTAGCTGACCCGGTCTAAAGTGAATATGCCGAAGCTTCTATTTGTTAATTACGAGAATTTATAGTACTATTCTATAATAATTACAGCTATTAGTGATGGTTCACTTCCCCCATGAGCCTTAGGTAGATGACTAGGCAAGTGGGTACCTGTCAGTCGGTTTCGCACTAACCAAGCTTGTATGAAAAGACTACTACTTCATCTGCTGACTTGTAGCGCCGCGCTGCTTATCTGCTGCCTCCCTGGTAAGGGGCAGGTTGCGGCTTCGTCTGCTGCAGTCGACAAAAAGCCGGACTGGTGGAAGGAAACGGTAGTGTACCAATTATACCCGCGCAGTTTCCAGGACAGCAACGGGGACGGCATCGGTGATTTACGCGGCATCATTTCCCGGCTAGATTACCTTAAAAGCACTGGGGTAGGCGCAGTGTGGCTTAATCCCATCTACGCCTCGCCCAATGATGATAACGGCTACGATATCTCAGACTACCAGCAGATTATGCCCGAGTTTGGGACCATGCAGGATTTTGACGAGCTACTGCGCGGCATGCACCAGCGCGGCCTCAAGCTGATAATGGACTTGGTGGTCAACCACAGCAGCGACGAGCATGCGTGGTTTAAGCAGGCCCGCAGTTCGCGCCAAAGTCCCTACCGCGACTATTACTACTGGTGGCCCGCCGAAAAGGGTACGCCCCCAGCCCGCTATAGCACCTTCGATGTACACCGCAACGCCTGGCAGTACGACTCGCTCACGAACTCCTACTACCTGCACTACTTCTCCGTCAAGCAGCCCGACCTAAACTGGAATAACCCGAAGCTGCGGCAGGAAGTGTACCGCATGATGCGCTTCTGGCTGGATAAGGGCATTGATGGCTTCCGCATGGATGCCTTCCAGTTCGTGGCCAAAGACCCCACGTTTCCGCCCATGCCGGGCCTGAACGAGACGAACTACACCAATGCCTACAACCACGGTCCGCGCCTGCACGATTACCTCCAGGAAATGAACCGGGAAGTGCTCAGCAAGTACAACATCATGACCGTGGCGGAAGGGGCGGGCCGCAACCCCACCGAGGCCATGCTCTTCGTGGATCCGGCCCGTCGGGAGTTAAACATGACCTATCATTTTGAGGCAGTAGGGGTAGGCAATACGCCCGAGCGCTTCCAGCTGAGGGACCTGAAGCGCGTGTTTACGCGCTGGGACAGTGCCTTTGCCCGCAAAGGCTGGCAGTCGATTTACCTGGGCAGCCACGACCAGCCGCGCATAACCAGCAAGTTCGGCGACGAGCGGCCCGAGTTCCGGGCGGCCTCGGCCAAGCTTCTGAACACTTTTCTGCTGACCATGCGCGGCACGCCCTACTGCTACAACGGCGACGAACTGGGCATGACCAATATCCGGTTCGACAACATTGCCGATTACCGCGATGTGGCAGCGCTCAACGGTTATCAGCTTGTGAAGTCCCAGGGGGGAAGTTTGCCGGCCTACCTGCAGACCATGCAGCGCTTCTCCCGCGACAATAGCCGTACGCCGTTTCAGTGGAACGCCTCCACCAACGCGGGCTTCACCACGGGCACCCCCTGGATTAAAATCAACCCGAGCTATACGACCGTTAACCAAGCAGCCCAGGAAAAGCAGCCCGATTCAGTGCTAAATCACTTCCGGCAGGCCACCGAAATGCGCCAGCAGCACCCAGTGCTGGTCTATGGGCAATACCAGCTGCTGGATGCCGCCAACCCGCACATCTACGCCTACACCCGCACCCTGGGTCCCGAGCGAGTGTTAATCGTGCTCAATTTCTCCGACACGCCCCGCAACTGGCCTTTGCCTGCGGGCCTGAAGCCCAGCGGAAAGCCCTGGCTCAATAACTACCCAACCTTACCTACTGGCTCAACTTTCGCGCTGCAGCCCTGGCAGGCGGTGGTCGTGAAATTGCAGTAAGCCAGGGGAAGAGTGAGCATGAAAGTTAAGTGCTGAAAGGCCTAACGCCCACCGGCAACCGAACCGCTTAAACTCTACCCTCAGCCAACGGCTAAATACTGCAGACCCTAAGCCGAAAACGATTGCATTGAACCGCAACGTGGCTAGGCACCCATCTACTTCCCACCACTTTAATCTTTTACTTATGAGCAACAACTGGTACAAACGGTACACCTCGTATGAGCAGCCGGGAACCACGGCGGGTAGCGGCCCACTCGGGCGGCTATCGGTGCTGGCTTCTAGCGTGGTGTTAAGCCTGCTACCCTTGCTGGTTCAGGCACAGGCTACGCGGTCAGTTTCGGGCAGAGTAGTTGATGGGACGGGCTCCGGCCTGCCAGGCGTGACGGTAATTGTGCCCGGCTCCACTGTCGGAACCAGTACCAGCTCCGACGGCTCTTTCCAACTAGAAGTGCCCACCACGGCCACGGCGCTGTCCTTCTCCTTCGTCGGCTACACCAGCCAGCGGGTCGACATCACGGGCAAATCCTCGGTGCAAGTCACTCTCCGCGACGATGCTCAGGCCCTGGGCGATGTGGTAGTGGTAGGCTACGGCACGGTTAAGAAGACTGACCTGACCGGAGCCGTTAGTTCGCTGAGTCCCAAGGATTTTAATAAAGGCACCTTCACTTCACCCGACCAGCTTATTCAGGGTCGGGCCTCGGGTGTACAGGTAACGCAGAACAGCGGGCAGCCTGGCGGGGCTGCTACCATCCGCATCCGCGGCAACTCGGCCGTGACGGGTACCGGTCAGCCCTTGTACGTGGTTGATGGGGTGCCGCTCGATGGCCGCTCGGCCCGGCCAGGACTAACTACTGCTATTGGCGACAGCCCCAATAGCAATCCGCTTAACTTTCTGAATCCGGCCGATATTGAGTCAATTGATATTCTCAAAGACGCCTCGGCTACGGCTATTTACGGCTCTCGAGCGGCGTACGGAGTAGTCCTTATTACTACCAAAAAAGGCAAGTCGGGTGAGCCTCGGCTGGATGTGGGCGTCTCGGGCGGCTTCTCCCAGATTATGCGCCGGGTGGAGGTGCTTGACGCCAGCCAGTATCGGCAGGCCCTACGCTACTACGACGCGCCTGCAACCAATGATAAAGGGCAAAACAATGACCCCTTGGGTGAAATTCTGCGCACGGCTCCGCTCCAAAACTATAACGTAGCCCTGAGCGGTGGCAACGACAACGGCCGCTACCGCCTCTCACTCGGCTACCTTGATCAGCAAGGCATCGTTAAGAAAACTGGTTTTGAGAAGTACAGCGCACAGCTGGCAACCAATCTGAAATTCCTGCAGAGCAAGCGACTAGGCGTAGATGTCAACCTTACGGCCAGCCAGTTCCGGGAGCAACTGGCCCCTATTACCAACAACGGCGACTTCCGCGGCAGCCTCATCGGCCAGGCCTTGCAGTACAACCCCACCGACTCGCTTTATAATGCCGATGGCAGCCCATTTGTGCGGCGGGGTACAACCATCAACCCGGTGGCGCAGCTGGAATACTACAATGATAAGTCGCGGGTAACGACGGTGCTAGCATCCCTCTCACCCTACTATAAGTTTACGGATTGGCTGGAGTATCGGGCCTTGGTTTCAGCCAATTACAGCACCGGTATTCGCCGCACATCCATTGATCAGCGCTTGAATATTGAGGACTACTTTGGGCGGGGATTTGCCCTTGTGGCCAACAATGAGCTGCTAACCCAGCAGATGACGCACACGCTCAACTTTAACAGGCAGCTAACCACTGATTTTAACTTGAACGCGCTGCTGGGCTATGAGTACCAGCGGTTTTCCAACTCGGGCTCGGGCGTGAATGCGCTGGGGCCGGCTGGTGGCTTCGGAACCTACGGGCTGGATTACACCAACTACATTCAGTTTTCTAACCCTTCCGCCCGCAACATTACCTCGTTTGTGGACCCCGAAACCGAGCTGCAGTCGTACTTCGGCCGGGCCATTCTGAACTACAAAAACCGCTACCTGCTCACGGCCACGCTACGGGCCGACGGTAGCACTAAGTTTGGTGCCAACAACCGCTACGGCTATTTCCCTTCCGCCTCGGTAGCCTGGGATGTCAGCCAGGAAAGCTTTTTTGCGGTAGAAGCTGTCAATCAGCTGAAAGCACGCGTAGGCTACGGCCGCACCGGCAACCAGGAGTTTCCGGCTGGCTCGGCCCAGTCGCAATTCGTGTTCTTGCCCAACAGCGGCGGGCTAGGGCAAATTACGAACGCCAATCCGGACCTGAAGTGGCAATCGGATGAGCAGTTCAACGCGGGCCTAGACGTGGCCGTTTTCAATAACCGCCTGACCCTGACGGCCGATTATTTCTATAAGCGCACCACTGATTTGCTGTACCCCAACATTCCGGGCTATCCGGCGGCGCCGGGCGGCAACAGCGTCATCTGGTTTAACCTCGATGGTACCATTGTCAACAGAGGGGTAGAGCTACTGGCCGGTATTACGGCGGTAGATAATCAGCGCTTTGGCTTGAACTTCAACGCCAATGCCACCTTTGTGAAAAATGAAGTATCGGACCTGCCTGCAACCCTGATTATTCAGACGGGCACGCTCAGTGGGCAGGGCTTGTCGGGCGTAACGGCAGAAACGATTCAGAACGGCCGGCCTATTAACGGCTTCTCTTTGCCCACTTACAACGGTATTAATGCCGATACGGGCTGTACAATGAGTTCGGGGCGGCGGGCTACGCCGGAAATCCGAACCCTACTACGCTGGTAGGCCTGAGCACCACAGCCCGCTTCGCGAAATTCTCCCTGACGGCTAACCTGAACGGAGTATTCGGCAACAAAATCTACAACAACACTTTCAACAGTGTGCTCAACGTGAGCCAGATTCGGGCGGGCCGCAATATTGCCTTGGCAGAGTATGAATCGGGCACCAAGGAGTCGCTGGCCAACGCTGTTACGCCCTCCACGCGCTACCTGGAAAGCGGCAATTTTGTGCGCCTTTCCAACGTCACGCTCTCCTACGCCCTCGGCGACCTGGGCTCGTCATTCAAGGGAATCAGCGTGTACGCCATCGGCCAGAACCTGTTTGTCATCACGAAGTACCGCGGCTTTGACCCCGAAGTCAACACCAACAAGTCGTTTGGCGTGGTACCCTCGGCTGGCATCGACTACACCGGCTACCCCACGGCCCGCACCTTTACGTTCGGCGTCAATTTCTCCCTGTAATCCACCCCTGAATCTGCAGTTCCATGAAAAAGACACTCAGCGCGGCGGCTATGCTGACTGCGCTTCTGCTAGCCAGCAGCTGCGATATAAACGAAGAGTTCCAGGGCTCCCTGACGCCTGACCAGGTAAGCACGGGTAACGCCGCCTCCCTGCTCGATGGCGTGTATACCTCCATGCGCAGTCCGTTTCAGGGCGCTACTCAGGTGTTTGCTCTCTCGGAAGTAACTACCGACGAGCGTATTATGCCTACCCGCGCCGGCGACTGGGACGACAACGGCGTGTGGCGGCAACTGCACTTGCACACCTGGGATGCCAACCACAGCCAGGTGCGGGATGCCTTTGCCAACCTGGGTGGGGTAGTGTTTGCCGCTAACGATGTGCTGCGACCCGAGTTCAATGCCTCCGTGCAGCAACAGGCCGAAGCCCGCTTCCTCCGCGCCTGGGCCATGTACTGGACCCTCGACCTCTTCGACCAGGTGCCCTACCGGGAGCCCGGGGAAAGTGTAGCGGCCAACGCCCGCGTGCGAAAAGGAACCGAGGCGCTCGACTACATTATCAGCGAAGTGAATGCCGTGCTCACAAACTTGCCCGACGGACCGGCTTATCGGGCCAACAAAGACGCGGCCCGCGGCCTGCTGATGAAGTGCTACCTCAACCGGGGCGTGTACGCCAACCGCGCCGCGCCCACGTTTGCCGCCGCCGACATGAACCAGGTAATTACCCTGGCCAACCAAATCATCAACACGGGGCGCTACACGTTTGCTACCAACTACTTCGACAACTTCGCGCCCGATAACACGGCCATCGGCACGGAGAATATTTTCACGGAGTTGAACATTGGTGGCGTGAGTAGTGGGGCTCAGTTTGACTTATGGCGGTTTATTTCGCACTACAACATGACCCCCAGCGGCTACAACGGCCCAGCCGCCCTGCCCGGCTTCTACGATAAGTTTGGGGCCAGTGACATCCGGCGGGGCACGGTGTACACCTACAAAAACGGCCCGGCTAACCCTGGCAAGCGCCAGAACGTGGGCTTCTTGATTGGACAGCAGTACAACCTGACCTCCGGTGCCCCCCTCACCGACCGCACGGGCGCGCCACTGGCATTCACCCGGGAAGTGCGCATTATTGAAACGGGCGCCAACCTGGAAGTTACGGGTATCCGTCCGATGAAATACCCGCCCGACTTCACCAACAACGGCGCCGGCACGACCGACAATGATATGGTACACCTGCGCCTACCCGATATTCTGCTGATGAAGGCCGAAGCTATTTTGCGCGGTGGTACGGCTACCGCCGCCGGGACCTACGGGGCTACCCCTTTGGCTCTGGTCAACTCCATTCGTACCCACAGCTCGCGCAATGCCGGACCCCTAACCAGTCTGGACTTAACTACCCTGCTGGATGAGCGGGGGCGGGAGCTGTACCTAGAGCAGTGGCGGCGCCAGGATATGGTGCGGTTCGGTAAGTTCCTGAGCCCGGGGGAGCAGCGCACCACAACCAGCGACCCGAAATACCTGATTTTCCCCATTCCCAATCAGCAGCTGGCCGTAAACCCCAACCTCACCCAGAATCCTGGGTATTAAGGTAATAGCGGCAGAGTCGATACACAGGAGCAGCGGTTGGCGTCAGCGGGCCGCTGCTCCTGTGTTAGTGGGCTCGGCCTAGGCGTTCACCTAACGTGCTTTTTGTATGCTGATAATCAAGAAAACAGGAGCGGCTTTTCTGCTGTTGCTACCCCTGCTGACCCTGGCCCAGCCCACTCCACGGCAGCTGTACCCAGGGCTGTTCGAGGCGGTGCAGCTGGGGCAAGTGTACCCCGATGGCAAAACCTTTGTGGACATGCTGCCCACCGTGGCGCCGAGTGTAGTGCTGGCCGCGTACCAAAAGGAAAAAGGTCGGCCGGGCTTCGATTTAAAAGCCTTTACCAAGCGCTATTTCTACCTGCCCGCCACCGATACGGCCCTCTACCGCAGCAACATCCAGGGCGGCATCCGGGCCCACCTCGACACGCTCTGGACGGTGCTGCGCCGGCCGGCCCAAACGCAGGTGCCACCCTACTCCTCCTTGCTGCCGTTGCCCCATCCGTACGTGGTGCCGGGTGGCCGCTTCCGCGAGGTGTACTACTGGGACTCGTACTTTACTATGCTGGGCCTGCGCGAGGCTGGCCGTCAGGATCTGGTGCGCGATATGGTCGATAACTTCGCCTACCTCATTGATAAGCTGGGCTTTATTCCTAACGGGAACCGCACCTACTACCTCACCCGCTCCCAGCCGCCCTTCTTTGCTCAAATGGTAAGCTTGCTGGCCGAAGGCCCCGATTCTGTGGCAGTCCTTGGCCGCTACCGGCCGGCCCTGGCCCGCGAGTACGCCTATTGGATGGCGGGCGCCGAAGCGCTGAAGCCCGGCCAGGCCGACCGCCGCGTGGTGCGCCTACCCGGGGGCGAGCTGCTAAACCGCTACTGGGACGACAGCGACCAGCCCGCGAAGAATCGTACCGCGCCGACGTGGAGGCTGGCCGCCGCACCAAGCAGTCGCTGCCGCAGTTTTACCGCAACGTGCGCGCTGCTGCTGCCTCGGGCTGGGACTTTAGCACCCGCTGGTTCGGCCCCGATGGACAACTGGGCTCGATTCGCACCACGGAGCTGGTACCCGTCGACTTAAACTGTTTGCTCCTGACCATGGAACGAGGCCTGGCCCGCGCCCACCGCGCCGCCGGACAGCTACCCCAAGCCAGGGAATATGAGCAAAAGGCCCAGGCCCGTGCCGCTGCCATCCGGCGCTACTGCTGGGATGCCGCAGCCGGCTGGTTTGTCGATTACGACCTGACGCAGCGTCGCTTCGCTACCGCTCGCACGCTGGCCGGCACGTTTCCGCTCACCTATGGCGTGGCTACCCCGAGCAAGCCCGCGCTATTGCCCAGGGTTTGGAAAGTGCGTTTTTGAGTCCGGGCGGCCTGCTGACCACCACCAAAGTCAGCAGTCAGCAGTGGGACGCGCCCAACGCCTGGGCTCCGTTGCAATACGTGGCAATAGAAGGTCTGCGCCGCTACCAGCAGCCGGTGCTGGCAAATATCATTGCCCGCCGCTGGATGGACCTCAACGTGCGCGTGTTCACTCAAACTGGCAAGCTGCTAGAGAAATACAACGTCACGGACCTAACCCGGCCGGCCGGTGGGGGTGAGTATAAACTCCAGGATGGTTTCGGCTGGACTAACGGAGTGCTGCTTAAGCTCCTCAATGAGCAGAAAAATCAGTAGAGTAAGGTGCAGGTTTCGGTGCTAAATCCCAATGCTTTGTTAGGTATGATGCTGCTTATAAATCAGTTGTACTGAGCTGGTCGAAGCATCTCTACCTCTGGCTAATCAAGGAAGCCTGCAACGAAGCGGCAGAGATGCTTCGACTATGCTCCGCATGACGGCCAGAATAAATAGGCCTATTGTCAGTGCTGGTATAGCCGGAGTCCATTGAGTTTAGACGGCGGTACGGCTCCGTTGCGAAGTAGCAGCGGGGCCGGTTGCAAGGTGGGTAGTTGAAGCCGGCTAGTGCTTGCTCGTTCTTAGGTGCAGCGAACAGGGGAGGGAGTAGGGTGAAAAACACTTAATTTGAGCACTTCAGAATCCACTGCCTACTCTCCCTACCTCTATGAAACCTTACCTCGCTGTTTCCCTGCTTGCCCTCGCTACTGCCACTTATGCCCAAACCAGTCCAGTTAAAGTTGAGGTAAAACAAACGGCTGGTCGCTACCAGTTGCTACGCGGCGGTAAGCCGTACTTCATTAATGGCGCGGGCGGCGGGCAGTTCCCGGAGCGCATCAAGGCCTGCGGGGGTAACTCCATCCGGACCTGGGGCACGGGCGGCGCTGATAAGGTGTTGGCCGAGGCCAATAAAAACGGGCTTACTGTGATGCTGGGCCTGGATGTGGCCCGGGAGCGGCACGGCTTCGACTACAACAACCCCCAGGCGGTGGCCGAGCAGCTTCAAAAGCTGCGCGCCGAGGTACTCAAGTACAAAGACAACCCGGCGGTGCTGTTCTGGGGCATCGGCAACGAGCTGAACCTGGAGTATACCAACCCCAAAGTCTGGGATGCCGTGCAGCAAATTGCCCAGATGATTCACGAGGTAGACCCCAATCACCCAACCAGCACCGTGCTGGCCGGCCTCAACCAAAAGGAGGTCGACTACATCAAGGCCAAGTGCCCGGCCGTGGACATCCTTAGCATCAACACGTACGCCGGGCTGGCCTCCATTCCGCAGCAGGTGCGCACCACCGGCTGGACCGGCCCCTACGTGGTAGCCGAATGGGGGCCCACCGGCCACTGGGAAAGCCCTGTAACGCCCTGGAAA
Organism: Hymenobacter sp. 5516J-16; assembly: GCF_022919335.1. NCBI lineage: Bacteria > Pseudomonadati > Bacteroidota > Cytophagia > Cytophagales > Hymenobacteraceae > Hymenobacter > Hymenobacter sp. 5516J-16. The sequence goes on from NZ_CP095058.1 coordinate 3,594,655, forward strand.
GCCTCCGTGGAAGAAACCAGCAGCCAAAAAGCCGCCGTGTACCAGAGCCGCTACGAGGCCTCCGTGGCCAAGGATAAAACGCAGTGCCTGGGCACCTACGTGTTTCTCTGGGGTCAAAAGCAGGAGCGCACGCCCACTTGGTACGGCATCTTCACCGAGGATGGCAAGGAGTCGGAAGTGGTGGATGTCATGCAGTACCTGTGGAGCGGTAAGTGGCCCCAGAACCGCGCCCCGCACCTCACCTCATTTAAGCTAAATGGTAAGCAAGCCACCGACAACGTGTACCTACAGGCCGGCCAGAGTTACCCCGCCATTGTCGCCGTCGCGGACCCCGACAAAGACGCCCTGACCTACCGCTACGAACTGCTCCCGGAAAGCACCGACCTCAAATCCGGCGGCGACCGGGAAAGTCGGCCCGTTGCTATTCCGGGCCTGATTCCGGCCGGCGCCTCAGCCCAGACTACCCTCAAAGCCCCACCAAGGAAGGCGCCTACCGCCTGTTCGTGTACGCCTATGATGGCAAAGACAACGTGGCTACGGCCAATATTCCGTTTTATGTGAAGGGGAAATAGAGTAGGAAACAGTATGAAAAACACCCGAACGTCATTCCGAGCGCAGCGAGGAATCTCGCGTGCTAACGTTGCATAGCTACTTAAATACCTGCACGCGACATTCTTCGCTACGCTCGGAATAACGGGCTGGTACTTTTCCACCTAGGAAGTATTCTACCTTTCTTCTCCCAATCTTATGCCCCTACATTTACCCTCCGCCCCTGGGCCCCGGCCGACTTGGCTAGTCTGGTTCGTTACGCCAATAATTCGGCCATTGCCCGGTACATGAACGACCAGTTCCCGCACCCTTATACAGAGGAAAACGGTAAGGCTTTTATTGACATGGCTAGCCAGGAAGATCCGCCGCACATCTTGGCCATTGAGGTGGCCGGGGAAGCAGTTGGGGGCATCGGGATTCACCCCCGCACCAACATTGAGCGCAAAAACGCCGAATTAGGCTACTGGCTGGGCGAGCCGTTCTGGGGCCAGGGCATCATCACGGAGGCCGTCCGACAAATGGTAGACTACGGCTTCCGCACCTTCGATATCACTCGCATTTTCGCCCGGCCCTTCGGCACCAACCTGGCATCCCAACGAGTGCTGGAAAAGGCGGGCTTTGTACTGGAGGCTCGTTTCGAAAACACGTTTTTCAAAAACGGCGAATTTCTGGACGAGCTGATTTACGCAGTGCGGCGGCCATGACGAGCCTGGAAACGCCGCGCTTGTTGCTCCGCGAAATTACCCTGGCCGATGCGCCCGGCATTCTGGCGCTAGACTCCGACCCGCGCGTGTTGCGCTACGTGCCTAACCGGCCTATTGCTACCCTCGAGGAAGCCGCGAAAATCATTCACTATATCCGGCAGCAGTACGAGCGCAACGGTATCGGGCGCTGGGCCGTGGTGCGCCTCGATACGCAGGAGTTTATCGGCTGGTGCGGCCTTAAGCTGGTTGATGACAGCGAAGTAAACGGCCGCACCAACTACCACGACATTGGTTACCGCCTGCTACCTCATCACTGGGACCAAGGCTTCTCTTCGGAAGCCGCTGGCGCCACGATGCGCTACGGGCTGGAAATCATGAAGCTGCCGGAAATCAACGCTACCGTTAGGCGGGAAAACACCGCCTCGCGCAACATCCTGGAGAAAGTTGGGCTGCACCTGCAAGAAGAGTTTACTGAGCCCGATGGGAATTTGTGGTGTTGGTATGGAATACGGAATGCTCAGGGGCAGTGAACAAGGCTGTATAACACAGAGCAAAAAGTGCATGTCACGCGGAGTCCCGCGAAGCATCTTTACCGCTTCGTTGCACTGCTAGGACCTCGGCAGAGATGCTTCGGCTGCGCGGACGCCAGCTCAAGCATGACACCTGCTTTTGTTGCGTAATATGTCCGCCCGCCTTCCTACATCCGCTCCAGCAGCTCATCAAAGGTGCGGAGTAGCTCGGCGCGGCTGGCCTCGGGCTCGGCTTCTAGGCGCTGCTCAAATACTTCACGCTCTGTGAAATCGTGGAGGCTGCGGGTGAGGGGCGTATCGTCGGTTTCCTCGGCCTGCCCCAGGGCGCGGAGCTTGACTAGGCGGAAGTGACGGCGGGCCAGCACTTCCAGCTGCTGCCGGTCCAGGGCCTGAATCACGGTTAGTAGGGCATCGGCTACTTCCAGTTGGGTTAGCTCCGAATGAATCTGCACATCAGCCCAGGCGGGGAGGGGGTAGCCGGTGTTGTCGTAGGCTGTAAGCCCTTCGGTTACTTCCTGCAGGGTGCCGTGGAAACGCACCAGTCGCCGGGCGCCGGGCACCGGCAGGCTTTGCAGTTCCGTGAGCTTGCCACCCTGAAAATCCAGCAGTAGTACTTCCTTGGGGTGGTCGATTTCCGAAAACGACAGCGGAATGGGCGAGCCCGAATAGCGGATATGCTCCCGGCCGCCTACCCGTTGCGGGCGGTGCAAATGCCCTAGGGCCACGTAATCGAACACGGCCGGGAAGTGGTCGGCCGTAATCTGGCCCAGGTTACCCACGTGAATCGTGCGTTCCGAATCCGACGGGGCCGCGCCGGCCGCGTAGAGGTGGCCAGTCGCCAGCACGGGCAGGCCTAAGTCTTTGAGTTGCCAAACTTGCTCTACTTCGGCGCAACGGGCGTAGTGGTCGGCAATGCCCTGTTTGATGCGGGCTTCCCGTTCCTCGGCCGTCTCGCCGGGCACCGAGAGGCGCACGTCCCGGTCGCGCAGAAAGGGCACGGCGCACACCACCAGGCCCGGTTTGCCCTGGGCGTCATCCAGCACCAATACTTGCTCCTCGAAGCAGTCGGGCACGCAGCCCACCACGTGCACGCGCAGGTGGCGCAGCAAGCGGGCCGGGGCATTGAGGGTAGCCGGCGAGTCGTGGTTGCCTCCTACCACTACCACGTCGCGGCAGCCGGTGCCGCGCATGCTGAGCAAAAAGGAGTAGTACAGTTCCAGGGCCTGATTAGAAGGCGAGCCAGTGTCGAAAATGTCGCCGGCTACCACCAGCACTTCTACCTGCTGCTCGCGCACGGTTTGCACCAGCCACTCCAGAAAGTGGCGGTGCTCGTCGGTTCGCTCGTGGCCCTGAATAAACCGCTGGCCCAGGTGCCAGTCGGCGGTGTGTAGTACGCGCATGACTACGAAGATACTCCGGCCGGCGGGAAGAAGAAAACCTGGCGGGTTGCACCCAGCCAGCAGCCCTTAGCGGCGTGGCTGCGGCCCCTTCCGAGTCAGGCGGAAAAAGGAGCGTTATTTTTTCTCCCAAATCGTGCGCTTAAACTCAGCGGTGCTGAAATCCTGACCATTGATGCGGGTGTTACCAATAAAGCCGCCGAGGTAGCCCAGCCGGTTGCATCCCTCATCTACTACCTCAGCGGAGCCGTCGGCAATGCAGTTACCAGGTTCGAATACAAACACCGTTTTGCCTTGAAAAAGGTATTCCTTGACGTAGGCGCCCTCCTCGCACGGCGACTCTCGCTCCAGGTTGATGGTTTTCTGTCGAATACAGCTGGGAGTACCTTTCTCAATGTCAGTCTCATCACAAGCCGTACACAGCAGGGCAGGGGCTAGCAGTAAGTAGAACGTCTTTTTCATGTTAAGGAACCGGTTTCATGATAATAGAAAAGGCCAGAACCGTAGTCCTGGCCTTTGGGAGAGTATGGGTTGCGCCGAGAGGTTGCACCGGAACGCAAATGCCCGGACGCTGACTTATACGGTTGCCGATTGAGGCTGAAATGAGGTAATAGCTTCCCCCAGATCGTACACGGGCACCTCCGCCGGTAGGGCGGCCTGCAGAATGCTGGCCCCAGCCGCCGAGCGGTAGCCCCCAGCGCAATGTACCAGCACGGGTTTGGTGGTAGGCACCTCGTGGGCCCGCTCCCGCAGCTCCGGCAGCGGAATCAGCAGGGCGTTGTCGAAGATGGGCTGCTGGGCCTCCGTGCGGTTGCGGATGTCGACAATGGTGAAATCCTGGGGTTGCTGCCGAACGTGCTCTACATCGGTGGCGGGGCTGGTGACGGGCAGCTCGCGGGGCGTGAGCAAGGCGCCCTTGATGTTGCCCTCGTAGCCGATTTTAGCCGTTTTGCGAATGACCGTGTCCAGGGCAATCTGGGAGTCGGCAATCAGGTAAAACGGTTCCTGCGGCCCCACAATGGAGCCCAACCACGTTTCAAACTTGCCGCCGTCCATCAGGTTGATGGCCCCGAGCAGGTGGCCCGCCCGAAACTCCTCGGCGGGGCGGGTGTCAATCAGTACTACCCCCGGCTCCAGGGGAATACCCGAGTGCAAGCGCGGCACCGCCCGGACGCTGTCCTCGAAGGAGGAAGCGCCCTGCTTGTTGAGCAGTACATCGTGCCCGAAGTACTTGGGCATAAACGGCTGATCTTCCAGCAGGACCTTAATAAACTCATCCTGCGACATGGGCTGCAGGGCGTAATTAGTTTTTAGCTCCTTGCCAATGGTGCTGTCCAGGTCGGGGCTGGTGGTTTTGCCGCAGAGCGAACCGGGGCCGTGGGCCGGGTACACACGGGTAGTGGCGGGCAGGGTCATGAGCTTCTGGCGGGTGCTCTGGTAGAGCTGGGCAGCCAGCTGTTCGCGGCTGTGGCCTCCTACGTTGTCATCCTCGCGCAGGTCGGGGCGGCCCACGTCGCCCACAAAAAGGGTGTCGCCGGTAAACACGGCGCGGGTTTGGCCCAGCTCATCCATGAGCAGCACGCTAATAGAATCGGGGGAGTGGCCGGGGGTATTGAGGGCGTGCAGCTCCACGGAGCCGAGCGTGATGCGCTGCCCGTCATCAAACGTCTGGTGGGGGTAGCTGGCCTTCACCAGCTTGCTGGCGTAAATGGTGGCCCCGGTTTCGCGCGCAATTTCTAGGTGGCTGCTCACGAAGTCGGCGTGGGGGTGGGTCTCGATGACGGCAATAATCGTAGCCTCGTGCTCGTCGGCGAAGTCGTAGTAAGGCTGGGGGTCGCGGGCCGGGTCGATGATGGCTACCTGGCGGTTGCTGCGGATGGCGTAGCTCGCGTGGGCCAGGCCTTTGTCGTAAAACTGCTGAATCTGTACCGAACCGGTACTACTAGGCAGAGGACTCATGGGGTGTTGGATGTGGTGGATGCCCGCAGGCCAGCTCAGCGGTGGCCGGAAGGCATATTCTCAAATATAAGCAAGAAGCAAAGCCAGCCTACAGCAAAGCGCAATATTAGCCCGGCAAAATAGTACTGTTGGGTTACAAAATGGGCCATTGCCGGGACCCAACGAGGGTAGTAAGTGGTCTGGTTCCGAATTGTTTCGGTTCGGCTACCGGGCTGGTTTCCGGCGCCGTCGTGCCCGAAGAGGGTATTCCGCTAAAAAAGGCGCCATCAAGCCGTCGAGGCTCCGAATACAACTAGTAATATGAGGTCAACTTTCCTCCGCGCACTTCTGGCTAGGCTAGGTAGCGGCCACGGGCGCGCAGGTGCTGCGGCCGGGCCAGGATGCCTAATGAGGTGTTGGCTCCGGACAGTAAGGATGCCGCCTAAGTGCTAGCAGTCAAGCCACAAGTCGCAAGCAGAACAAGCAGCTTTTTCTACCAGAAAGAGTCTGTGAGGGAATTACGGCTAACGAAGAGTTAGCCTGCGGCCGAGTTTACCTGCGCAGCTAAAATCAGCCGGCCAACAGTCAGGGCCATGTCCGCAGTCCGGAGAAAGGGCTATATTCGGGCCACGTAGCCGCTTGCAGGCGGCTTTTTTTGCAAATTTCATAATCCCCTTCTCACTTTTCTTCTTCTCTCAATAACCTGTATGGCAAATATTTTCGCCAAAAAACCGCTGGCTGTGCTCTTGGGCGAAGCCAATTCATCCGGGCACGGCGCACTAAAGCGCACGCTGGGGGCGGGTAACCTTGTGGCCTTGGGCGTAGGCGCCATTATTGGGGCGGGCCTGTTTGTGCGCACGGCCAACGCCGCCGCCCAGGCCTCGGGCCCCGGCGTGACGCTGGCCTTCATTCTGGCGGCGTTCGGCTGCGTGTTTGCTGGCTTGTGCTACGCCGAGTTTGCGGCCATGATTCCGATTGCCGGCTCGGCTTACACCTACGCCTACACCACCATGGGCGAGTTTGTGGCCTGGGTTATTGGCTGGGCCCTGATTATGGAATACGCCCTGGGTGCCGCTACCGTAAGTATTGCCTGGAGTGAATACCTGAACAAGCTGCTGGAAGTCTTTGGCACGAGTATACCGTACAGTTTAAGCCACTCACCCTTCGAGCACGCCGTGGTAAACGGCGTAACCGAGCACGGCATCATCAACCTGCCGGCCCTGCTCATTATTGTGGCCCTGAGCCTGCTGCTGGTAAAAGGCACTCAGGAATCGGCCTTGTTTAACGCCATTGTGGTGGTGCTCAAGACCCTCATCGTGCTGGTATTCATTGCCGTAGGCTGGCAGTTCATCAACTCGGCCAACCACACGCCCTACCTGATTCCGGCTGATGCCGTGGTGAAAAATGCAGCCGGCGAAGTGGTGCGTACCTACGAGGGCTGGAATAAGCACGGCCTGGGCGGTGTACTAGGCGGCGCGGGCATTGTGTTCTTTGCCTTTATCGGTTTCGATGCCGTAAGCACGGCGGCGCAGGAGGCTAAAAACCCCAAGCGCGACATGCCTATCGGCATCCTGGGCTCCTTGGGCATCTGCACTATCCTGTACATCCTGTTCGGTCACGTGCTGACCGGCGTGGCCAACTGGCGCGAATTTGCTGACCCAGCTGTGGGCGGCGAGGCATCCGTGGCCTACGCCATCCGGGCCCACATGCCCGGCTACTCCTGGCTGGCTACGGCCGTTACCATTGGTATTCTGCTGGGCTTCACGTCGGTAATGCTGGTAATGCTCATGGGCCAGAGCCGGGTGTTCTTCTCCATGGCCAAGGATGGCCTCATGCCGAAAGCCTTCTCGGTGTTGCACCCCAAGTTCAACACTCCCTACAAGTCTAACCTGATGCTGATGGTGTTCGTGGGTCTGTTCGCGGCCTTCGTGCCCGGTTCCCTGGCCGGCGACCTGACCTCCTTCGGGACCCTACTGGCCTTTGTGCTGGTAAGCATCGGAGTGTGGGTAATGCGCCGTTCCGATCCGTCGCAGCCCCGTCCGTTCCGTGCCCCGCTGTCCTCGCCCAGCTTCCCGCTGGTGCCCGTCATGGGCGCGCTGGTGTGCTCGGCCCTGATTATTGGCCTGGATTCGTTTACCCTGAAAGTAGCTATGGGCTGGATGCTGCTTGGCTTTATCGTCTACTTTATCTACGGTAAGAGAAACTCCAAGCTGCAGCAAGGCATCGTGGTAGTGCCCACCGAAATGGAGGAGCAAGCCTTTATTGAGCCTGATCCTAAGAATGCCTAAAGTGCATTAGCTCACAACAAAAAAAGCCCCACCGATAATTCGGTGGGGCTTTTTTGTTCCGGAAGGAGTTAAAACTATACCAGATGCTGTCATCTGAAGCGGGTAGAAAGCAAGTAGAAAGACCGTTATAGCGTAGCGAGGCATCTCGCGTGCTGATGTTGGAATAGTACCTCAACGATTCGAGTGAGATGCTTTGGCTGCGCCTCTGCATGACAAATTTCAAACACGCTCGAACACACGTGTCATTCCGAGCAGAGCGAGGAATCTAGGTTTACCACTAGAAAGCCAACCCAGATTCCTCGCTTCGTTCGGAATGACACGGCCTGCTACTTTGCTGGTTTTACCTCGCTTTGGAGCTTGAGCACCTTGTCGCCATTTTCCTGCACGATGAGAAAAGCGGGGTTGTCCGGGGTGCCGTGGCGGGTGATTTCGGCGCCTTGCAGCTTCTTCGTGACAGATTCTTTGTGGGTTTCCTCAATTTTGCCGGTAGCGGTGCCCGTGCCGTATTTCCAGGTTACTTGGGTGCCTTTGCGCATAAGATGGTGGATTTGTCGGGTTTTGGTGCGTAGTTAGGTCGTCATTCAGGCATACTGTCGCGGTGCAACTCTGGTTGCTCCAGGTGCTTCTTTCCTAGCCTGTCAGCTACCAAGCCGCGGCCGCACTTGATGGGCCATTGCCTCACACGCTTTCATTTCTTCCTATTCCACCTACTTCTACTACCCATGCACATTGATCTTCGCCGGCTGGGGCTAGCCGGCGGGCTCGTGGCCGGCAGCCTCTCGGCGGCCCAGGCCCAGCAGCCCGCTACCTTCCCGCGCAACGGCGTCTACGACCAGCGTCCGGGCGTGTACGCCTTCACGCACGCCACTATTTTCACCGATTACAAAACCCGCCTTCAAGATGCGACCCTGCTCATTCGGGACGGGAAAGTAGAAGCCGTGGGTACCAAAGTGAAAATCCCGGCCGGGGCCGTGGTCCAGGACCTAAAGGGCCGCTTCATCTACCCCGGTTTCGTGGATTTGTACGCTTCCTACGGGGTACCCGAGGTGAAAGCCCCCGAGCGCCAGGGCCGCCGCGCCGGTCCCCAGATAGAAAGCACCAAAGCCGGAGCCTACGACTGGAACCAAGCTGTGCACCCCGAAGTAAACGCCGCCGAACTGTTCAAAGTCAACGCCGACCAGGCCGACGCCTACCGCCGCCTGGGCTTCGGGGCGGTGCTCACCCACCAGCCCGACGGCATAGTGCGGGGCACGGCCGCGTTGGTGAGCCTGAACACTACCCGCCGCGAAAGTGAGGTGCTGCTCCAGGACCGCGCCGCCGCTACATTCAGCTTCGACAAGGGCAGTAGCACCCAGGACTACCCTCGTCCTTGATGGGTAGTATTGCCCTGCTGCGCCAGAGCTACCTCGATGCGGACTGGAACCAGCGCAACCCCGCCCGCGAGCAAAACCTCTCGCTGCGGGCCCTAAACCAGCAGCGCAGTCTGCCGGCCATTTTTGAGGTGCGCGACAAGCTGAACGCCCTGCGAGCCGATAAGCTCGGCGACGAGTTTGGGGTGCAGTACATCATCAAAGGCCGCGGCGACGAATACCAGCGCGTAAATGACCTCAAGGCCACCAAGGCCCCGCTCATCCTGACCCTGAACTTCCCCGACGCCTACCAGGTCGACGACGTGTACGACGCCGCCCGGGTAAGCCTGCAGGAGCTGAAGCACTGGGAAATGGCGCCCGCCAACGCGGCTATGCTGGCCAAGGCCGGCGTGCCCTTCGCTATTTCCGCCGCCGACCTCAAAGACAAAAAGAAGTTTCTGCCCAACCTGCGCAAAGCCGTGCAGTACGGCCTCACGGAGGAGCAGGCCCTGCAGGCCCTCACGGCTACCCCCGCCGCGCTGGTAAAGGTGCAGGATAGGGTAGGGGCCCTGCGCCCTGGCATGGAAGCCAACTTCCTGGTGTGCTCCGGCCGCCTGCTCGCCGATGATAACGTGCTGCTGGACAACTGGGTGCAGGGCGAACGGTACCAGCTCAGCACCGTCCCGGCGGATTACCGCGGCGTGTACTCCCTGCAAGTGGGCACGCAGCCGGAAATGAAGCTGCTGCTGGCCGGCAAGCCCGAAGCGCCCGAACTGAAAATTGCCAAAGCTCCCGGCGACACGGTGAAAGGCTCCCTGAGTGTGAATGGGGAACTGGCTACCCTCGTCTTCAACCCCACACCCAAAACCAAAGGCAGCGGCGCCATCCGCCTCAGCGGCTACTACACCGCCGAGAGCCGCACCTTCCAGGGCGACGGCCAGCTCCCGGATGCTACCAGCGTGAAATGGACGGCCCGCCGCCTAGAAGAAGCCAGCCGTGCCGCCCGCCGCGACTCCGTGAAAGCGCCCGTGCCGCCCCAGTTGGGCCAGGTGCAGTATCCCTTCGTGGCTTATGGCCGCGCGGAAGTGCCCGCCCAGCAAACCGTTCTGATTAAGAACACTACCGTGTGGACCAGCGAAGCGGCCGGCAAGCTCGAAAACACCGATGTGCTGCTGCAAAACGGCAAAATCACGAAGATTGGCCGCAACCTCTCCGTGCCCAGCGGAGGCCGCAGCATTGATGGCACCGGCAAGCACCTCACGCCCGGCATTATTGATGAGCACTCCCACATTGCCATTTCCGAGGGCGTGAATGAAGGCACCCAGTCGGTAACGTCCGAGGTGCGGATCAGTGACGTGGTGGACCCCGAGGACGTGGACGTGTACCGCGACCTGGCCGGTGGGGTAGTGGCGGCTCAGCTCCTACACGGCTCGGCCAACCCGATTGGGGGGCAGTCGGCCCTGATTAAGATGCGCTGGGGCATGACGCCGGAGCAAATGAAAATTGCCGGCGCACCGGGCTTTATCAAGTTCGCCCTCGGCGAGAACGTCAAGCAAAGCAACTGGGGCGAGCTGAACATGGTGCGCTTCCCGCAAACCCGCATGGGTACCGAGCAGGTGTTCGTGGATGCCTTTACCCGCGCCAAGGAGTATGAGCAGGAGTGGAAGGCTTGGAACAAGCTCAGCAAGGGCAAGCAGAAGAAGGGCGAGGCCCCGCGCCGCGACCTAGAGCTGGAGGCCCTGGTAGAAATCCTGAACCGCCAGCGCTTCATCACTTGCCATAGCTACGTGCAGTCCGAAATCAACATGCTCATGAACGTGTCGGACCGTATGGGCTTCCCGGTGAATACCTTCACCCACATCCTGGAAGGCTACAAAGTGGCCGACAAAATGAAGCAGCGCAACATCAACGCCAGCACTTTCTCCGACTGGTGGGCCTACAAAAACGAAGTGCGCGACGCCATTCCCTACAACGCCGGCATCATGCACGACGTGGGCCTGAACGTGGCCATTAACTCCGACGACGCCGAAATGAGTCGCCGCCTCAACCAGGAAGCGGCCAAAATGGTGAAGTACAGTAATCTCTCGGAGGAAGAGGCCCTGAAGCTGGTGACCATCAACCCGGCCAAAATGCTGCACCTGGATAAAAACATGGGCAGCATCAAGGAAGGTAAAGACGCCGACGTAGTGCTTTGGACCGATAACCCCCTGAGCGTGTACGCCCGCGCTGAGCGCACCTTTGTGGATGGCCGCGAGCTGTTCAGCCTGGAAACCGACCAGCAGCTACGCCAGCAGATGCAGCAGGAGCGCCTGCGCATTGTGCAGAAAATGCTGGACGCCAAGAAAGGCGGCGCCGCTACCCAGCTACCCACCGCCAAGCCCAACAAGCACTACCACTGCGATACCATGGGCGAGGAAAAAGAGCTGGATCAGTAAAAAACGAATTGCCTAACGTGTGCCTCACCCCTAGCCCTTCTCCACCCGGAGAGGGGCTAGGGGTGAGGCACCCATCAGAACATCAACTCCATGAAACATATACTTCTTTCCCTGGCTCTACTAACAGCTACCCCCGCGCTGGCGCAGGTACCGGCCCCCGCGCCGGCCCAAAGCAAGCCGGTACTGCTGCTCGGTGGCACCCTGCACGTGGGCAACGGCACGGTAGTGCCCGATGCTGCCGTGGCCTTTGATAAAGGCCGCATTACCTACGCCGGCGCCCAGGGCAGTTTCAGCCAGGACCGCGCCGCCTACGAGGTTATCGACGTGAAAGGCCAGCAGATTTACCCCGGCCTGATTCTGCCCAACTCCACCCTGGGCCTCACGGAAGTAGAGGCCATTCGCGCTACGGTGGATGAGCGGGAGGTAGGCGAGTTCAACCCCAACGTGCGCAGCCTCATTGCCTACAACACCGACTCCGATATTCTGCCGACGGTGCGTACCAACGGGGTGTTGCTGGCGCAAGTAACGCCCCGCGGCGGCATTCTTTCGGGCCAGAGCAGCGTGGTGCAGCTGGACGCCTGGAACTGGCAAGATGCCCAGGTAAAGGCCGATGACGGGCTGCACCTGAACTGGCCGGTAATGATTATCAAAACTAATCCCAACGACGACGCCCAGGTGCTGGAGCGCCGCGAAAAAGCCCGGCAGGAGCAATTGCGCCAGCTGGAAAGCTTACTCACCGAAGCCAGCGCCTACCGCCAGCAGCCTGCCGGCCGCAAAGAGAACCTGCGCCTAACGTCCCTGGCCGGCCTCTTCGACGGCTCCAAAACTTTATTCATTCACGCCGACTATGGCAAGGAGCTGATAGAAGCAGTGCGCTTTGCCAAGCGGCTGGGCGTGCAGAAGGTAACGGTAGTAGGCGCCCGCGACGCCTGGATGATGCTCGACTTTCTCAAGCAGAACAACGTGGCAGTGGTGCTGTCCCGCATCCATGCCCTACCCCGCCGCGAGGGCGACGACTACGACCAGCCCTACCGCCTGCCTAGCCTGCTCCAGCAAGCCGGTATTCGGTATTGCCTTGATTATGAAGGCTCCCAGGAAACCTCTGGGTCCCGGAACCTGGCCTTTATTGCGGGTACTGCCGCCGGCTACGGCCTCACGAAAGAACAAGCTCTGGAGGCCATTACCCTGAGCCCGGCCCGCATTCTGGGCATCGACAAAGACTTTGGCTCCCTGGAAGCGGGCAAGAGCGCTACCCTGGTCATCAGCCGCGGCGACCTGCTCGACATGCGCACCAACGACGTAACCCGCGCCTGGATTGACGGCCGCGCCTTCCGCCTCGATACCAAGCAAACCTACCTGCGCGACAAGTTCAAGGACAAGTACGGGCTGAAATAGAGGGTAGTAGCTTCCTTGCCTAGTATGGCGCGGAGCGTAGTGGTTTTGCCTAAGTTGGCCGTAAGGCGGCTTGGGGCCAGTATGCTCCGCGCTATGCTTATAAGCCGGTTTAGCGGCGTCAAACTATTATAATATATTCTTGTTCTTATATTGACGATCAAGGAGGATTATAGTATCTTTCTTTGTACCTCATGGGCCTTACTTCGCCCGAAAAAATACAGTGCACTGCCACTGTGCCGCTATGCCTGAACCCCTACCTGCGGAAGAAACAATCTCACTTTTGCTGGTGGATGACCATCCGGTGGTGGTAGAAGGTATAAAAGGACTGCTCCGGCCCGAAGCGGGCTTACAAGTGGTAGCACAGGCGTACAGCGGAATCGAAGCACTAAGCATTCTGGCGGACCAGCACCCAACTATTCAAGTAGCCGTTCTGGATTTGAACATGCCCGAAATGTCGGGTATTGAGTTGGCGCGGGTTATTCGCTCGCGCTGGCCCCATATTCGGGTGCTGATTCTGAGCATGTTCCACGACCACGCGACGGTAGCGGAAATGCTGGAAGCTGGCGGCTCGGGCTACGTGCTTAAAACTGCCAACCGCGCCGAATTAAGCGAAGCTATTCGCCAGGTAGCCCTGGGCCGCAGCTACTTCAGCCATGATGTAGCGGCTACCCTGCTCCAGAACATGCACATTCCGGCGGCGCTGGAGGGCAGCCGCCCAGCCGAACTGACTGGCAGGGAGCGGGAAATTTTACAGCTAATTGCGCAGGAATATTCCAACCAGGCCATTGCCGAGGCCTTGTTTATCAGCGAGCGTACCGTAGAAACCCACCGGCGCAATCTATTTACCAAAACCAATTCCAAGTCGGTGGTGGGGTTGATTCAGTACGCGCTGCGCCACAAGTTGATATCGTAATATAGCGGCCAATACCGCGTAGAGGCGGTAATGTGCAATAATCCTGTTAGGAGTATATAGGGATATAAGCAGGTTTAATTGGATAATAAAAGCTAGCAAACGAGCGGAAATTTGGCGCGGGCTCACCGGCCAGTAAGCACAGTGGGGCTCAACCCGGATAACGGGGTAGGAAAGGCAGCTATAAGTACGCGCAATAGTTTCGAAAACAGCCTTCAGGCTGTTGCAATGCGTTTATTGAGCGTAATGAGAGAGGAACGGGACTGGCAGTTTTCAATTAAAATATAGGACGGAAGAAGGCAGGCGAAATATCCGTACTAGTACGGAGGTAAAATCAGGGGTGCTACTGATTTACATTTTAAGGAGAAAAAATATACCTTAGCATCGTTCAATCAAATGATAATATGTTTATATTTGATCTGACAAAAAGCCGCCTTAACGCGCTTAAATGCAGTTTTTTCTCACTTAACCACAGATTGACCCGTGTCTAAACATCTAACTGCTAACGAAAAACAAGCCATGCCGTCCAAGATTCTCTCCTTTATCTGCCATGTGCCCGGGATGGCTCCCGGCGCTTACCCTGCCGTTCCTACCAGTTCTTCGGCAAGCCACAACCACAAGCCCGCGGAGCGCAAATCAGATACCAAGGCTGGGGGTGGGCACTTCACCGCCATCTACGAAAACGACCGGTTTGTTCGCTTCAAGTACATCAACAACAACTAGGCGGTTGTACCTACCGCCCCAAGCCCAAATAATCTAGCCTCTGCTGCCCGCCGCACATGACGCCAGCGGCAGAACCCTATCGCACAATTCCACACCAAAAGGCGCTGCTTTCCCGTTGAGGAGAGCAGCGCCTTTTCGCGCTATTGCCGGGGCCGCGCAAATTTCTCGGCTAACTTGCGCCCCGGTTCATCCGTTTTGCGTGCATGACAACTCCGCTGTTTCGCTTGGTAGTGCCGTTGTGGGCATTGCTTTTCCTTGCCTCGCCTTCCCTTTTCGCTCAGGCAACCTTCGTTCCTGATGAGCGCGCGTGGTACGGCGTTATTGCCCGCAGTAGCGGCCGCTCCCTGGACATCAGCAACGCCTCCACTGAGGCCGGCGCTACGGGTATTCAGTGGGAGTTTACGCACGCTAACAGCCAGCAGTGGCGCTTTGTGCCGGCAGCCACGGGCAGCGACTTTTACCGCATTGAGGCCCGGCACAGCGGCAAGTGCCTTACCCTGGAAAAGCCCGATGAAAACGCTTCCCTGGTGCAGCGCCCCTGGACGGGCAGCTTTTACCAGCAGTGGAAGCTAGTGCCCTCGGGGCCCATCGGGAGCTTTATTCTGGTGAGTCGGGGCAACGATAAATGCGCGTCCCTGGCCGCGGCCGATAAGTTTAACGGCACTCCCGTGGTAGGGCAGCGCGTGCAAAACCGCGCCACCCAGCAATGGAAGTTGTTCAAGCTTCGGCTTAACGTGGACAATAGCCAGCCCGGTTTTGGGGCTCCCGAGCCATTGGCCAGCCTGAACACGCCCGGCGGCAACGAGCTGCAACCCGTGCTAGCCCCCGATGGCCGCGCCCTGTACTTTGTGCGCACTCGTTACGCCGGCAACACGGAAGGCGTAACCGAATCCGGCGACATCTGGGTGAGCACCTCCGCCGACGAGGGCCGCAGCTGGGGTCCTGCTACTCGCCTCGATGCCCTAAATACTACCCAGCACAATGGCGTGATGGCCATTACCAACGCAGGCAAAACCTTGCTGCTGCGGGGCCATTACGAGCGGGACGGTTCGTTCCGGGATGAGGGTCTGAGCCAAGTAGCGCGGGGTGCCACTGGAAAAAATGGGCATCCGGTGCCCCTGGACATTGCCAACTACTACTCGGCGGCCCCCGCTACGTCCTTCTTCATGACGCCCGACGAGAAAATTCTGTTGCTTTCCTTGGAGCGCGGCGACTCCCAAGGCGGCAACGACCTGTACCTGAGTCGGCCCGGGGCTGATGGCATCTGGAATGACCCGGTCAGCCTGGGCGCCGTTATCAATTCTCCTGGTTTCGACTTTGCTCCCTGGCTGGCTCCCGATGGCAAAACGCTATACTTTAGCTCCTACGGCCACGCCGGCTACGGCAGCGCCGATATCTTCGTCAGCCAGCGCCTCGACGACTCCTGGACCCGCTGGAGCGAGCCGCGCAACGTAGGCGCCCCCTGAATGGCCCCGGCTTCGATGCCTACCTAAGCCTTTCCGCCGATGGCAAGCAGGCGTATTATGCTGCCTCGCGCACGGCCAATGGCCCCGCCGATTTGTTCCGCACGGTGACGGGGGTAGCCCCGAGCGACACGGCCCGCCCCGCTCCGCCCGAGCCTGTAGCTCCCGCCGTGGCCGCTCGTACCCTGCTAACGGGGCGGACCCTGGATGCCAAAACGCGGCAGCCCCTGGCCACGGAGGTGAAAGCCATTCGGCTGGGTAACGACTTGGCTTTCAACGCCACGGCCCGCACCGATGTGGCGGGAGGCAATTACCAGCTTACGCTGCCGCCCGGCCGCTACCGCCTGCTGGCTTCGCGCGCGGACTACCTCACGGCTACCGATACGGTTACGATGAGCGGCTCCCGGGCCCTGGAGTTGCTGCTGGTGCCGGCCGCCGTGGGCTCCAGTCTGGAATTGCCAACGCTAATCTTCGCGCAGGGCAAATACAACCTGCTGCCCGCTTCCTACACCGAACTGAACCGCCTGGCTCGCACTCTGCAGGACAACCCCACGGTCAATATTCGCCTGGAGGGCCACACTGATAACCAGGGCCGGCCCGACCTGAACGTGAAGCTCTCCGAGGAGCGTGTGGCCGAGGTGAAGCGCTACCTCGTGACGCGCGGCATCCCCACCACTCGCATCAGCACCATTGGCTACGGTGGCAGCCGCCCCGGGCATCCAACGAAAAAGAGGAAACCCGCAAGCTGAATCGGCGCGTAGAGTTTACGATTGTGAAGTAGGGTCTTAGGGATGTAGTGCCTTGGTTACAACGCTTCTTTGTCCATGACTGACTGTCAGATTTAAAGCAACGGCAACCGGTGTCAAAAAAACCAGGAGTTTACCAACCTCAGGCAGTTAAGCGCATATACCCAATCATCAATCTCCCAAGACCCTCAATGATGCAGGCTCTTATTCGTCACGAAGCAGTGTTGCCGAAGCTACCCTCGGCTTCGGGAGTGGAGGTAGTCGGTAATGTGGCCTACATCATCGGCGACGATGCGCCCTACCTGTATCAGCTGGATGCGGCTACCTTGGCGGCGGGCGAGCCCACCCGGCTTTTCGAAACGGCTCACTTCAGCAGCGGCCGAATTCCGAAGGAACTGAAGCTGGATCTGGAGTGCCTCACTGCCCTGACTACCCCTACCGGCGAGACTGGCCTGTTGGTGCTGGGCTCGGGGGCCACGGCCGCGCGCGAGCAGGGCTTTTGGGTGCCGCTGCCCAAAACCGGTGGTGCCGGCGCTGTGTACCCCATTTCCTTGAGCGGACTGTACGCGGCCTTGCGGGCAGTGCTACCCGCCGGCGTGGTTCTGAACCTGGAGGCGGCGGCGGCTACCACTACGGAGCTTCTGCTGTTTCAGCGCACCGTGGGCACGGCAGCCGGTAACCTATTGTTTCGTCTGCCCCTGGAGGCCGCGCTGGCGTATTTGCAGCACCGTAGCCCGCAGGTTCCGTCGGTGCAGGCCCAGCTGTTTGAGCTGCCCGTTATTGATGGGAAGCCCGCCGGTTTTTCCGGGGCTACCTGGTTTGAGGATAGACTATTTGTCACGGCCTCGGTAGAAGACACCCAGGATGCCGTGCTCGACGGGGCCGTGCTGGGCTCGTTTGTGGGCGTGCTACAGCTGGCCAACCGGGCAGCAAAAGTGTTGCCCGTGCAACTGGCTCGGCTGGAGCTGCCCGGCGGCCGCGCCTACCGAGGCAAAGTGGAAAGCGTGGCCGGGCGTCGGCGCCTGGGCCCAGAACACTATGAGCTGCTGCTGGTAACCGACGATGATGCGGGCGGCTCCACGGCCGTAACGGTGGAGCTGAGTTTATAAACCACCTACAAATTTCGGGAGAAAGGCAACGGCTAAGCGAAAAACCGCATCCGGCGTTCTGGAAGTCATTCCGGGCCGCCGGATGCGGTTTTTCGTCACCCTTACCTTCTTGCCAGATGCTGTATTCCCGACTTAAACCCGTGTTTGGCGGGCCCTGTTTCTGCTCGCACTGGGCGTGTACTGGGCCACGCTGGAGCCTACCGCCTCCTTCTGGGACTGCGGCGAGTTTACCGCCAGTGCCTACAAGCTGCTGGTGCCGCATCCGCCCGGCGCCCCACTCTACCTACTGCTGGGTCGGCTGGCTTCCCTGTTAGCTGCTGGGGAGCCAACCCGGGTGCCGGTGCTGGTGAATCTGGTTTCGGCAGCGGCTAGTGCCGCTACTGTTACCCTGCTGTTCGGCATCATCACGGATCTGGCAGCAAAGCTCCTGCGGCCGGCCCAGGCTGCGGAGCTCATGCCCGGTACGGCAACTGCCCTGGTGCTAGGTAGTGGGGTAGTGGGGCGCTGGCGCTTACCTTCTCTGATTCGTTCTGGTTTAACGCTGTGGAAGCGGAAGTGTATGCCCTTTCTACCCTGGGCACGGCCCTGGTGGTATGGCTAATGCTACAGTGGGAAAAGCGCGCCGACGAGGCCGACTCGGACCGGTGGCTAGTGCTCATTGCCTACGTCATTGGCCTGGGCATTGGGGTGCACCTGCTGAATCTGCTGGCCATTCCGGTGCTGAGCGTGGTGTGGTACTTCCGCCGCACGGCGCAACCCACAAGACGGGGTACTATACTGGCACTATTAGGGGGTAGCGGGCTGGTGCTATTGGTGCTGGAAGGCATTATTCCGGGCTTGCCTACCCTGGCTGGGGCCAGTGAGGTGTTCTTCGTGAACACCTTCGGGCTACCTTATAACTCGGGGCTCCTGCTGTTTTTGCTGGCCGGGCTGGGGGCATTGCTGCTGGCGCTTCGGTGGGCTTACCAGCAGGGTCGGCGCGGGTTGCACACGGCCCTGCTGGCCCTGGTATTCGTGCTCATTGGCTACTCCAGCTACCTGATTGTGCCCATCCGCAGCTCTTTCAGCCCTACCATCAACGAAAACGCGCCCAACGAAATCCTCTCCTTCGTGAGCTACCTGAAGCGCGAGCAGTACGGCGACCGGCCCCTGCTCTACGGGCCCCACCTGTTTGCCCAGGCCGTAGCCCAGGAGGACGGGGCGCCGCGCTACACCCGCCAAAACGGCCGTTACATCATCACGGACCACCGTCCGGAGCTGCGCTATGAGGCCCCCGATAAAGTGCTGCTGCCTCGCATCTACGCCGGCCCGGCCGGGACTAGCCCTGAGCTGGTGCGCCAGTACCGCAAGTGGGTTACTGACCTGGAAGAAGGCCGCAAGCCTACCATGACGCAGAACCTGAGCTTCCTGTGGCAGTACCAGTTCGGGCACATGTTCTGGCGCTATTTCGGCTGGAACTTCATCGGGCGGGAAAGCGACGTGCAGCACGCGGGCGTACTCTGGCCCTGGGCTACTACCCAGGCGGTGCCGGCCAGCGTGGCCGAAAACCGGGGCCGTAACGCCCTGCTCGCCTTGCCATTCCTGTTGGGGGTAGCCGGCTTGGTGTGGCAGCTGCGCCGCAACGGGCGGCAGGCTCTGGTGGTGGGGCTGCTGTTTCTGCTGACCGGCCTGGCCATTGTGTTCTATCTCAACCAGCCGCCCCAGGAGCCTCGGGAGCGGGACTACACCTTTGCCGGCGCTACCCTGGCCTTCTGCATCTGGATTGGGCTGGGCGTGCCGGCTTTGCACGCCGCCCTGGGTCGCCTGCTTTCGGCTAGCCGGCCGCGGGTGCTGCTGGCTTCGGCACTAGGATTGCTCGTACCAACCCTCATGGCCACGGAAGGCTGGGACGACCACGACCGGACCGGACGCTTCAGCTCCGTCGACTACGCCAAAAACGTGCTCAACACCCTGGCCCCAATGCCATTCTGGTTACGGAGGGCGACAACGACACCTTCCCGCTCTGGTACGCCCAGGAGGTGGAAGGCGTGCGCCCCGATGTGCGCGTGCTGGTATCCAGCTATTTAAACACCGATTGGTACGTGGAGCAGATGCGCCAGCGCAGTTACCAGTCGGCTCCGCTACCCCTGTCCATTAGCCCGGCCCGCTACCGCCAGGGCACCAATGATTACCTGCCCTTCGTAGAAAATCCCGCCGTGCGCGAGCTGAACGTGCGCGAGTTTGTGCAACTGGTGGAGCAAAACAGCCCCCTGCTGCAGGTTAGCTACGGCGACGGTTCCCGAACCCTGCTTTCTTACCCCGCTACCCACCTGGTGCTACCCGTTGATACGGCCGCGGTGCGGCGCAGCGGCATGGTGCCCCCGGAGCGGCTAGCCCAGATAGTTTCGCGCCTGGAATGGGACGTGAGCCGGGGGCGCTGGAAAAGCGGGAACTGGCCTTACTCGATGTGCTGGCTACCAACAACTGGCAGCGGCCGGTGTACTTTGCCAATACCGTAAGCCCAGCCACCCGCATGGGCCTGGAGCCCTACCTGCAGCTGGAGGGGCTGGCCTGTCGGGTGTTGCCGTGCCGCGCCCCAGCCGCGCTCCGGCCAGAGTTGCGCTTGCCAGAGGAAGGAGAAGTAGCAAAAGACTTGCTCTATGACTCCCTGATGCGCAAGTACAGCTACCGCAACCTCAACAACCCCAAGGTGTACTATGATGAAAATCAGCGCTTCACCCTAAGCGGCTACCGGGAGCAGTTTGCCCGCCTGGCTCGCGCCTACGTGGAGGCCGGCAACCACCCTCGCGCCCGCAAAGTGCTGCAAAAGTGCCTGACGGTGCTACCCGACACGGCCCTGCCCTACGACGCCTACACCCCTGACCTAGTGCCTTCCTTGGTGGCAGTGGGCGAAACCCACCGGGCCCGCGAAATCATGGACACACTCACAACCCGCACCACCCAACACCTAGCCTACTACGCCGCCCGCCCCGATGCCGCCCTGTTTGAGCGGGAAATCGGAATGCAGCTCTTCACGCTCCAGCACCTGTACCTGGCCGCCGCCGACACCAACGATGCGGCCCGAGCTACTGCGCTGGCCGGAATTCTGCGGCAGTACGGCGGGTAAATGGGCGAGCCTGCAAGTGCGCATCAGGTCAGCTTCAACCAGTAAAGAAAGGAACGCAATTCGTTGGTGGGTAGGAATTAAGGATGAGTCCAAGGTGTTAAAAGCAAGTAGCCAATCTGACTTGTTTTCTGCCTTCATGATTCTCTTCAACACTCGTTTTTTGTACCCCGTTAGCGCCGTGAAGTTGCAGGAGCAGCACGGGTTGCTGCCGGCGGAGTTTCTGCAAACCATCCAAGCCTTACAGCCTTTCCTGGAAAAGGAAAAAGCCTACGGCGACGTGTGCACCACGCAAGTCACTTCGCCCCGCGGCCGGCAGTTGGTGGTGTACTACCGCAAAACCTACTCTCCCGAAAATGGCTTTGTGGTAGAAATTGTGGATGCCGAAGTGGTGCGCCCCCTGGCTCAGGCAGCTTAAGCTAGGATTTCCTTCCGGCGAAATAGAAGCTCGGAGCAGTAGTTATAAAGCCACCCGGCTAAGAAAAGCTGTCGTAACAACAGTTTCTCTTAGCCGGGTGGCTTTGTTAATGGTTTCAATGTCTAGCGCCGTGAGTGGTGGCCTGTTATCGTATTGTTACAGTAGAAGCTCGATCTGACGAGCTAGTGCCTTACTGAATACGCGCTTTGCGTGTGCTTGTGAGCGGCTCAAACTGGTAGTTCACGGGCAGAAACTCCCCAAGCTTCTCGAAGCCCCAGTACCCTTCTGTCAGCACTCCTAACGGGTTGGTGGCTTGGCCATTGGCCTGCACCAGCACTTGCGGCAGTAGCAGGTGTAGCACGGAGACCTGCGTAGTGGGCGCCGCTGGAGCCGGTCGGCCCAGGGGCGCCGTGCGGGCTAGATGGGCGGCATACGTTGGGTCGGGCTTCTCGCGGCCGTAGCTGACTTGAAGTAAGTCGGGGAACTGCAGGGCCACGCGCTCCGCGTCTGGGAGTTGCTGCCGATATGCCTCAGTAGCCAGGGGGCGCGTGTACAGGTACTCCGGCTGGCGCGGCACCGCGGCCAGGGCTTGCAGGGAATCGTCGAAGCGGGCCGGGTTCAGTAGGCGGCGCGTGGTAGTTTGCTGGCGCATAAGGGCCAGCAAACTATCGGCCTGGGCGCGGGCCGGATTCACTACCCGGCGCAAGCGCTGCACTACAAAGCCTTCCTCAGTTACGCGGTTATCGTACACGCTACGCAGAAAATGGGTGAGCGACCCAACGTAGGCCTGGCGGCGGTTTTCCTGCCAGCGGCGGCGCTGCCGCTCCGATGTGGTCGTGAGGTCCTCCATAATCGGCCAGCCGTAAAACGCCACCCACTGCTGCCGGAAGTTCAGGCGAAAATCCAGGCCGTAGTACTTGATACGGTAGCCTAGCGCCCGGTTTTCTACCGTCACGTAATCCGAACAAGTGGCGTGTAGTTCGTTGGCTTCCGGGTCGTAGTGCACGCGCACCGCCTCTGGGTCGCGGATGCGGCACTGGCGCGAGAAGCTGGTGGCTCCCAGAAACGACTCTACGAACTTGCGGTAATCGTCCGGGTTGTTGGGGGTAGGGCATACCACCACCTCACCCAGGGCTGTGGCCGCCGGTGGGAGCCGGAAGGTGAGGTGCTGGGCACTGGTAGCTATCAGCACCGGCTGGCGGCGTAGGCGGTAGCCCAAAAAGGAAGCTACTGCTTCATAGCTGCCCGGCGGCACCCGCTCAAACACAAACCGCCCCGCCTCATCCGTGGTAACGCCTAGGGTAGTATTGGCCAGAAATACCGTGCTAAAGGGCAGCGGCTGCCGGGTTAGGGAGTCCAGCACCACGCCGCTGAGCCGGGCCTGCCCCAGCCCGCAGTGGGCAGGGTCAGACATGCCACTAGCACAACCAGCAACGTACGGCAGCAGCAGAGCAAACGGCAACAGGTAAGCATGCAAGTAAAGTAAATAGCAAACCGACACCTGTATCAAAGGCAGTAGTATCGGTATCAGGCTAATATACGAAATATTCGTATTTCTACGAATATTTCGTAAAATGGTATATAGTGAAGAAGATGTCGAGTTAGGCAAAGAGTAAACACGGAAGTATAAACCTAGCTATACACCATTCCTCTAGCATTGCACAAAAGCACTTAGTCTATAAGCGGTTCATCGTGAGAAAGCTAGACAGTGACTATTGGTGCCCGGTTAATCTCAACGTTGACAATCATAAGGTGGGAGTGGACCGGCTCTGCTTACCTGGGCGAAGAGCTCTGACCTAAATCCACGACCGAATGAAGTTTAGGGCAGATGGGTAAGCTCAACCTCAGGCTGGTAGATAGAGTAGAACGCTAGCAGTTGGGCAACCCTGGCCAATGGCGCCGTTTTCGGCCCCGCCCACTACCTTCGCCGCCTTTCCTTACCCTTGACTTAGCTAAAAGCCGCAACCCGGCTCTTGTTTTCCGTCTTTAGGTTTCTGTTCTGTTTCCTTTTCCTCCTGTTATGCAAACTACCACCCGGCTTGAGCACGATTTCCTTGGCGAACGAGCTATTCCTAACGAAGTATACTATGGTATCCAGACGTTGCGGGCCCTGGAAAACTTCCGCATCACCGGAATTCCGCTGAAGTCGGAACCCTTGTTTGTGCAGGCCCTGGCCTACGTAAAAAAAGCCGCCGCCATGGCCAACCGCGACCTAGGCGTGCTAGATTCGGCCATTGCCGAGTGCATTATCAAAGCCTGCGAGCGGGTAGCCAGCGGGGAACTCGACGATCAGTTTCTAACCGATATGATTCAGGGCGGCGCCGGCACGTCCGTGAATATGAACGCCAATGAGGTGCTAGCCAACGCCGCCCTGGAACTCATGGGCAAGCAAAAGGGCCAGTACGAGTTCTGCCACCCCAACAACCACGTCAACTGCTCGCAATCGACCAACGACGCCTACCCCACGGCCTTCCGCATTGCCCTCAGCAACAAGCTCGTGGGCTACAGCCAGGCCCTGGGCGAGCTGGCCGATGCCTTTGCGGCCAAGGGGCAGGAGTTCCGAAATGTGCTGAAAATGGGCCGCACCCAGCTCCAAGATGCGGTGCCCATGAGCATGGGCGACGAGTTCAAGGCCTTTGCCACCAACCTGCGCGAGGAATTGCTGCGCATTGAGGACAGCCGCCGGCTTATCAGTGAAATAAACATGGGCGCTACCGCCATTGGTACCGGCGTAAACGCGCCTCCCGGCTACGCAGAGCTGGTAACCAAGCACCTGCGCGACGTAACTGGCCTGGACCTGAGCCTGGCCGGCGACTTGATTGAGGCTACCTACGATACCGGTGCCTACGTACAGCTTTCCGGCGTACTGAAGCGCACGGCCGTGAAACTCTCCAAAATCTGTAACGATTTGCGCCTGCTATCCTCTGGCCCGCGCACGGGTCTGTTTGAGATTAATCTGCCGCCCCTGCAGCCCGGCTCCAGCATCATGCCCGGCAAGGTAAACCCCGTAGTGCCCGAGGTAGTCAACCAGACGGCCTTTTACGTTATCGGGGCCGATTTGACCGTGACCATGGCCGCCGAGGCTGGCCAGCTACAGCTAAACGTGATGGAGCCGGTAATATCCTTTGCCCTGTTTACGTCGATTTCCTACCTAACCAACGCCTGCCATACCCTGCGCGAGAAGTGTGTGGTGGGCATCACGGCCAATGCCCACCACGCCGAAAATATGGTGCGCAACAGCATTGGCATCGTCACGCAACTCAACCCGGTATTGGGCTACGAAACGTCGGCGGAAATTGCGAAGGAAGCCCTGAAAACTGGCAAAACCGTGTACGACATTGCCGTTACGGACCGGCAGCTGCTGACCCAGGCCAAGTGGGACGAAATCTTCACGTTTGAGAACCTGATTCGCCCGGGCTTTATTCAATAAGGTAGGGGTGGTATGCCGAGATGCAGCTTTAGGGAAAATATGGTGTCTTGTCTGATCGTTTTTCCTAAACTCTCGCGGAGTATATACTTACCTATGAAGCATCCTACTCGTTTCCGGCAATGGCTTCCTACCTCAACCAAAGGCCGTATGCTCACGGGCCTGAAAGTGGGAGATACCATAGCAGTGGGAGACGGACAAGAACGCCCTGTGACCCTGCAAGACCTGAAGGAAACCGAGTTCAAGCGCGAAAACCGCATTATGCTGGCCAGTGGCATGCTCGATATGGACGGGCAGGAAATCTACGAAACCGACATTGTGCAGGTGTACACCCAGCAGGGACCCACGGGCCCTTCCTACTTTGCTTACGTCTTTTTCAACCCTGCCCGCGGCTTCGTTTTCCGAAATGCCAAGGACGTGCCGATCAGCACCGTTGCCTTCAAGCGGATATGGACCAATTTTTACGCCGAGCCGCACTGGATGCAGCAGTTTGAGCACCACGCCAGCTTTATTGAGGAGCATTGGGCTTAGTCGGCCGGGCAAAAAGGTAGTGTGCTGAGGCGCACAAAGCCCCGGCAACCGCTGGGGCTTTGTGCGCCTCGGCGCTTTTTACTCCATCAGATTATGCCTATTTTGGCTGTATTCCTTGGTGCGTTACCCTTGAGCTACCGTATGTTGAACCCGCCCCCAAACCCGGCGCCGCCCGCAGGACAGCACTCCGTTACCGCTCCCGAGCCGCTACTCCCGCTGGCTTCTGCACAAATAGCTCCCGTCCCCACCCATACCGCCAAGCGCGACAAGCTCCTGCTTTCTGCCGCTACCCGGCTGGTGCCATTGGTAGAGCTGCTCGACCGGATTAAGCCGCACGTGGGCCAGAACACCGTATTCAGCACCCGCCGCCACAAAATCGACGCCCAAATAGCCTTAGCCTATGAGCAGCTCCGCGCCGACCAGCCCAAGCGCCAAGCTCTTACGGAAGCCTTTAAAACATTGAGTGAGTTTGTGCTGGAAGAAACCCGCGAGGTCAGCAAGGACGAGGTAAAAGAATCAGCCAAACGCTTCGTGCTGGCTACCCTTAAAAACGCTCCTCACCTAATTGGCGCCGCCAAGCAGGCTGGCCTGCTCTCCTAAAGCGTAACGAGGCAACTCGCACTGGGTTTCGTTTAGGCCAAGTACAAAAACGAAGAAGCCTCCTTGCTTGCAAGGAGGCTTCTTCGTTTTTGTACCCAGAGCCGGGGTCGAACCGGCACATCTTTCGATATCGGTGTTTGAGACCGACGCGTCTACCGATTCCGCCATCTGGGCATTCCGTGCCGCTCATGTCGGTAATTCATGAACGGGTAGCAAACTTAGCCAGACTTTCGCGAATGCGCAACAGGTAGCGCTTTTTCAAGTAATAGGTTCGCACTTGTTCTAGGGCCCGAGGGCGGGCATCTGCGGGCAGACCGGGGTAGCCGGCTAGTACCGGTTCAATGCCTGCTTCCAGCGTGTCCGTCAGGGCGTTGACTTCGCGGGTGACGTGTTCCACAACGGCTGGATCGGGCTCAAATTCCAGCTCCATGAGCTGTTCATTAAGCTCCATTACTTCCATTAAAAAATCTGGGGTAGCTCTTGTTTTCCCTCTTCTAACAGGTTGTGCTGGCTTAAAATGTAGGCCATTCGCTGGTCAGGATCGGCGAGGGTGCGGTAGGCGTTGGTGTTGAGCGTGGCCAGTTGCAGAATTTCCTGTTGGCGCTCGGGCTCTCGGTGGCGTGGAAGTCAGGGTGATATTCGCGGCTGAGCGCGTAGTAGCGGCGCTTGAGCGCGGCCTCATCGGGCTGAAAGGTTTCTGGCAGCTCGTAAAACTCGAAGTAGTTGGGAGTCATCGTCGGAAAAGGGTCAGGCTTGCAGCAAGGGTACGCTTATCGTACGCCAACAAGCAGAATCAGGAACATAAACAGCGACGCACTTTTATATTGCCCCGGTGGGGTAGGGCTACACAGGAAGTAGTCCGCTTTCTATGCCATGTCCATGGGTAAGCTGTCCGTATCTACGCGGTGTACCGAAAAGGCGACGGGCGCGGCGGCAAAAAGGCGCTTGGTGGCCGGCCATACCTGGCCAAATAGTTCGGAGCCTCGGTAGGCATTTAGCGCATCGGCAGAAT
Source organism: Hymenobacter sp. 5516J-16 (assembly GCF_022919335.1). NCBI lineage: Bacteria > Pseudomonadati > Bacteroidota > Cytophagia > Cytophagales > Hymenobacteraceae > Hymenobacter > Hymenobacter sp. 5516J-16. Next base: position 3,621,282 of record NZ_CP095058.1, read on the forward strand.
CCCAGTGACTATGCGTGCAGAAGACGTTCGGCTGCTCCGCGTCCTGCCACAACTCCAGAAACCGGCACCCAGGCATCTGCCGAATCAAGAGCTCTGAGTCCCGAAAAATCTGCAGAAATTCCGGCACTGCTTCCGGCGTGAAAGTCATGCGCACAATACGAATCAGCATAGGGAAAGAAGGCCGTTAGGTAGCAAAATGAAAAGAAACAAAGCCGGTGTCATTGTGGCAGTAATAACTTAACATAATAAATAAATAAGAATATAATCTTTGTTTCTAGGCTTTACGAGTAGTATTTGTGCACCTTCGGCGGGCTAGACGGTGTCGAGAGGGAAACGAATATCTACCTGCGAATCGAAGTGCAACCCCAGCAGCTCCGAGGCGTTGCCTTGGTTAATGCCAATGCAGAGCTGGTCGCAGCTGTTGAAAATGCAGACCGCTTCACCCGGAGCAATGGCCTGGAAGTGCGGGGCAATTTCGCGCACGGTTTCGCGGGCGAAATGGATGGTAAACGAGCGGTTGCGCCCAATAACCTCCACTGCCGTGCGCGTGATGTCCGTGACAAGGTTGCCGTAATGATCCACGTGCACCACGTGCCCGGTAATGCGGTTGTCTTGCAGGCGCAGCTGCCGGTTCAGGAGCTGGTACACGTCGGTAGCGGCTGGGCCCAGGGAGCCGAGCGCTTCGCCTTGAGCCAGCCGCACGGCCGCGGGAGCCAGCAGGTCGCGGGTGGGGAGGCCGTGATGGGGTGACCCACGCCCAAGGCTACCAGCTCTTCGGGCTGCCCATCGCAGAGCAGGGGTAGCAGTCCGTTATTGGCCGACACGAAATAGTGACCCCGGAAGCGGGCGGCGTGCCAGGCGGCGCGGGGCGAGCCAATGTCGTTGACGCCCACCAGGTGCACTGTGCCCACCGGAAAATCCTGGTACACAGAGCTGAGCACGTGCATGGCGTGGGCAATATTGAAGGGCTCAATGCCGTGCGTGATGTCCAGCACCGGCACCTCGGGGGCCAACTGTAGAATCCGCGCCTTGACGGCGGCCACGTAATGGTCGCGGTATCCAAAGTCAGACAGAAACGTAATCAAGCCCATGACCGGAAATTCGGAGTTATTCGTACTATTGCCAGGCCCCCTGCGGGGGCGGCAAAAGTAGGCGTTTTGCCGCGAATCGGGAGCAGCAACGATTCATAGGTTTTTGCTGTTACCCCTTGCAGAAGGCTTCGTGGGCCCCGCCCACCCGCTCTTTTCTTCTCCTTCCGCCCTTAAATTCCCTCCAGATTGGTCGAGAAAGTCATCACGCTCGAAAATGTGTCCCTGGTTGAGTTCCTCGGACCCGATAACCAAAATATCCGTCAGCTGGCCGCGGCCTTTCCTGGCAGTAAAATCATCTCACGCGGCAACGAAATCAAGATTCAGGGCCAAACGGCCGTAATCAGCCGCATCAACGAAATCCTGTCGGCCCTGCTGGAGCACTACCACCAGTACGGCCAGATTACCGACAAAACCGTCAGCCAGTACCTGACCTCGGCCGACGAGGACCAGCAGGACCGGATGCTGGCCGCTTCTCCCGACGTGATTCTGTTTGGGGCCAAGGGCGGCGTCATCAAAGCCAAGACCGCCAACCAGCAGCGCCTTGTAGATGCCGTACTCAAGAACGACTTAGTGTTTGCGCTAGGGCCGGCCGGAACGGGTAAAACCTATATTTCGGTGGCGCTGGCCGTGCGGGCGCTTAAAAACAAAGAGGTCAAGAAAATTATCATTTCCCGCCCGGTGGTAGAAGCTGGCGAGAGCCTGGGCTTCTTGCCCGGTGATATGAAGGAGAAGGTAGACCCCTACCTGCGCCCGATTTATGACGCACTGGAGGACATGCTGCCGCCCGAGAAGTTTAAGTTCTACCTCGAAAACAAAACCATTGAAATTGCGCCCCTGGCCTACATGCGCGGCCGGACGCTGAACAATGCCTTTGTGCTCCTGGATGAGGCCCAGAACACTACCCCAGCCAGCTCAAGATGTTTCTGACCCGCATGGGCCCGAACGCTAAAGTGATGGTGAACGGTGACCGGAGCCAAATTGACTTGCCTACCAAGCAGAAGTCTGGGCTGATTCAGGCCCTGGACATCCTGCGCGATGTGCGCGACATTGGCTTCGTGGAAATGACTTCGGAAGACGTGGTGCGCCACCGGCTGGTGAAGCAAATTGTGCAGGCTTACGACAAGTTTGATGTGCAGCAGCAGAAGGACCAGGCCAACCGCCCGGTGCGCGAGTACCAGCCGTCCTACCGTCGGCGTCAAGACGAAGTTGCCCACCAGGACCCGGGTAAGCACCCCGACGCCCGCCGCGAAGACGACGGCACCCGCGAGCTACCGGTAAACCAGGAGCAGTAAGCAACCTGCTAGGCCGGCACGCGGCCTAGGAAACCAGAAAACAGAAGGGCCGCCCACTGGGCGGCCCTTCTGTTTTAGGTCGGGTAGGGGCAAAGGCACCAGTGGTTTCGTATTTTCGCGCCCGTAAGCAGTTGTGCTCCGTACGCTGCATTTCCCATCAATCTGCTTTCCCGTGATACAGGTAGCCCGCATTGCCTCCCCGCAAGACCCCAGCCTCAACGACGCGCTGGCCATTCGTCATACGGTGTTTGTGCTGGGGCAGAACGTGCCCGCTGAGCTAGAGCACGACTCCCATGACCGCACCGACGCCACGCACTACCTGGCCCGCACGGCCGAAGGCACGCCCTGCGGGGCCGCCCGGTGGCGCGTCACGGAGGTAGGAGTGAAGCTGGAGCGCTTTGCGGTGCTGGAGGCCTACCGCAACCAGCAGGTAGGAGCCGCGCTGTTGGCCGCCGTGGTTCGGGATGTGCGCGCCAGCCATCCGGAGGCGCTGGTGTACCTGAACGCCCAACTTCCTGCCGTGCGCTTCTACGAACGGCACGGGTTTGAGAAGGTAGGAGAGAAGTTTGTGGAGGCCGACATTGAGCATTATAAAATGAAGCTGACGTAGCCTACAGCACGCTACCCCTTACGTAGCCCTTGCCTTCCACTGGAAAGCAAGGGGCTTTTGCTGTCTAGCTTATTTTCCTCATTTTGGCCCCCGTAGTGCTGAGGTACTACCACATTAGCAATTACCAGTATTTCGCGTGCTTTATGGAAATCAAATGGGCGCCCAACGCCTTCGTACGGCTAACCCTGCCCTTAATGGCGGGTATTCTAACCTACTTATATTGGGGCGAAACCCTGCCGGAGCTGCTGCCCTTTGTGGGGTTGCTGGTGGTATTGTTCGGGGTAGTGCAAGCGTGGGCCACCCGCCAGAGAGAGGCTACGGCTACAGATGCCGCCGGCTTGCTGGCTGTACTGGCCGTGTATGTAGCCGGAGCGGCCCTCACCCAGCAGGCCACAGAAAGCCGGGCCCCCGACCACCTGTACCGGTTCGGGAGCGGCATAGAGTTTTACCGAGGGGTGGTTGATGACTATACCGTGGTACGGCCCGCTACTTATGCTACCACCGTGCGCGTTTCGGCGGTGCGTGTGGGCGGGCAGTGGCGCCCGGCCCGCGGAGGCATCCGGGTGAGTGTGCCGCGCGAAGCCGCCGTAACGGCCCCGCAGTACGGCGACGTATGGCTAGTGCGCGGAGCGCCGGCGCCCAGCAAGCCGCCCTGAACCCAGGCGAGTTTGACTACCGCCGCTACCTGGAGTATCATCAGGTATACCATCAGCAGTTTATCCATGCTGATCAGTATCAGCAGATTGCCACCGCTCCGCCGAACTGGTTGCGGGCTATTGCCATGCGCGCCGCCCGGGTGCTGGACGGAGTATTTCGGCAGTACGTGCACGCCAAGCGGGAATATGCCCTGGCCTCGGCGCTGGTGCTCGGGATTAAAGACGAGGTAGATCAGCAGACCAAGCAAGCCTACGCCAACACTGGCACTACCCACATCATGGCCGTGTCGGGGTTGCAGGTGGGGCTACTGTTTGGGGCTGTTACGTGGCTGCTGGGCCGATTGCCGGGGCGGCGGGGCCCCTGGTTTCGAGTAGTGAGTGCCATGCTGGGGCTGGCCATTATCTGGAGCTACGCGTTTCTGACGGGGCTATCGGCGTCGGTGCTGCGGGCGGCGGTTATGTTTTCCTTTCTGATTCTGGGGCGAGCCAGCGGCCGGCAAACGTCCATGTACAATCTGCTGGCCGTGGCAGCTTTCTGCCTGTTGTGCTATGACCCCTACTTGCTGTGCGACGTTGGCTTTCAGCTTTCGTTTCTGGCCGTGCTCAGCATTGTGTACCTGCAGCCGCGCATCGGCCGGCTACTGCACCCCAAGGCCTTTTTCCTCGGAAAGCAGCGGCCCTGGCAGCCAACAGTCGTGCGGAAAGGCTGGAAGTGGCTGGGCGTGGGACTGGAATACGGTTGGCAGGCCACGGCTTTGTCGTTGGCGGCGCAGGTGGCCACGTTGCCGCTGGGGCTGTTCTATTTTCACCAGTTCCCACTCAGCTTTTTGGCCTCCAATCTGGTGGCCGTGCCTATTTCAAGCGGGGCCGTGTACGTGGGCTTGGTGCTGCTGGCGCTGAAAGGGGTTGTGGCCCTGGTAGGGGTAGGCTCAGTGCAGGCCGCGGCCGTGCTGGACTGGCTGCCGCGGCTAGTGGCGGCGGTGTTTGAAGAGATGATCTGGCTTTTCAACGAGTACATTTTCGGCATTGGCCGTTTGCTGCCGGGCGCCCTAATTTCTGGTATTCACGTGACGGCCCCGCAGGCGTGGCTGATGTTTGCCATCATCCTAGCCGCGCTGCTGTTCCTTCAGTTGCGCCGCCTGCCTTGGCTGGGCGTGGCCTGCACCCTGCTCGGGGTGCTGGAAAGCAGCCGGGTGTGGGCCGCCTACCAGCTGGCACCCGATGCGCGCCTGATTGTGTACAGCATTCCGCGCCGCTCGGTAGTGGGTTTCTGGCAGGGCGCAGCCGCCGAGGTAGTAACCCTCGACTCGGTGCCGCTTACGGAAACGGAGCGCACCTACCGCATTGTGCCCGGCAGCATTCAGCGCGAGGCCCAACAGGTACACCACCGCCCCGGCTGGCGGGGCTGTCCCGTGCCCGCACGGGTGTTGGAGCCGGGCCTAACCCTGACGGCCTGGCGTGGGGTGCAAGTGGCCTTCGTAAGTGGCCGCCTCAGTGAAGCCCGGGCGCCCCTGCCGGGACTGGAGGCTATTGTGCTCCGCCGCAATGCCCGCGTAACGCCTGCTACCCTGGCCAGTATATTTGGAACGGCTGCGCCAATTATATTCGATTCCTCGTGCAAAAGTTGGTACGTGGCTCAGCAAGATTCAATGCTGCATCGTGCTGGTTTTCAGACCTATGATGTAACTGCGCGCGGTGCGTTTACCGTTCGGGTCCGGGACTAGGTGGGGGCAGCTGCCAGGTAGGCCGCAACTTGTGGGGTGCTCCTTGCGCTATAGCATGTATTCGTAGCAGCATTTTCGCTACGTTTGGCCCTGGCGCCTTTACTCTCTTGGTTCTGCTGGTAAGCCCTGGCAGCCTGCCTCAGTTTTCTTCTCACTGCTCTGCAACGTCCCTGAATATGGAAAACATGCCCACTCAGGAATTGGAAGACCTGCGCTTTATTCGGTACGAAGCTCAGGATTCCATTGGCTACATCACGCTCAACCGTCCGGAAAAGCGCAATGCCCTCAGCGCCGACATGGTTACGGAGCTCAAGCAGGCCTTTGAGTTTGCCGAGGACGACGAAGCCTGCAAGGTCATTGTGCTGCGGGCGGAAGGCGACGTATTCTGCGCCGGGGCCGACTTGGCTTACATTCAGGAGCTACAGGGTTTCGGCTACACCGACAACCTGGCCGACTCTACCCACCTCATGCAGCTGTTCCACCAGATGTACACCCTCAAAAAGGTGATAATCGGGCAGGTGCAGGGTCACGCTTTGGCTGGGGGCTGCGGGCTGGCTACCATCTGCGACTTTGCTTTTACCGTACCCGAAGCGAAGTTTGGCTACACCGAGGTGAAAATCGGCTTTCTGCCCGCCATTGTAAGCGTGTTTCTGCTGCGCAAAATAGGGGAGGCTCGCACCAAGCAACTCCTGCTCACCGGCGACGTCATCACGGCCCAGGTAGCCCTAGAGTTTGGCCTAGTCAACTTCCTGGTGCCCAAAACAGAGCTAGCCGATAACGTCTACCGTTTTGCCCGTCGCTTGTGCGTTGAGAATTCAACCCAGAGCATGGAAACTACCAAGGAAATGCTGGCCCGCATTCCGGAAATGCCCCTGGAAGACAGCCTCCGTTACGCCGCCCGCCTGAACGCCGAGGCCCGCGGCTCCGACGACTGCCGCCGCGGCATTGCCGCCTTTCTAGCCAAAGAAAAAATCAGCTGGGATAATTAAAGCCCTGCCGGTTACTACCCCCATGCTACCTAACCATACCAGCTGCGCCCGTGGGCGCGGCTGGTGCTGTTTTCGGGGAACTGGTTTTTTCCGGCGGCGGCAAACCAGCAGAGTCAGGGAAGAGTAGTAACTTTCTTCTTTCTAGTTTTTCAAACTTCTCAACATCCCGGCGGTTTGAGCCCTATGACAACGCTGGCAGCCGTAGCCGTCACGACGGCTACCTTTTTAGGAATGGAATTCGTTGCGTGGTTCATGCACCGCTTTGTGCTGCATGGGCCGCTCTGGTTTTTGCACCGCTCCCACCACGTGCGCCACCCGCACCGGTTTGAGCGCAACGACTTCTTTTTTCTTTTTTATGGTTCCCTTTCCATGCTGCTGATTATCTACGGCTCCGATGCCAAGGATTTTCGCTTTTGGATGGGGGTAGGTATCGCAGCTTACGGCACCCTGTACTTTTTCGTGCACGATGTGCTCATCCACGGGCGGCTGCGGTTCTGGCGCAAATCGCGCAATACCTACCTGCGGGCCCTGAACATGGCCCACAAAATTCATCATAAAACCACGGGCCGTACTGGCTCCGAGGAGTTTGGTCTGCTGTGGGTGTCGCCGAAATATTTTGCTTTAGCCCTGCGCAAACCAGCTCCCACGCGGGTGCTGCGACAGCGGCCCGACGCGGCGGTCTAAATAATTAGTTGAGAGGGAGAACCGTACCGTGGCACATTTTTCAATCAGCGACCTAGAGCAGCTATCCGGCGTCAAGGCGCACACCATCCGCATTTGGGAGCAGCGCTACGGCATTCTGCGGCCGGTGCGTACCGCTACCAATATCCGTACGTACTGCGACGACGACCTACGGCGCCTGCTTAATGTTGCCACGTTATGCAACCGAGGCTACCGCATTTCGCAGGTGGCCAAAATGACGGAGTCGGAGCTGGCCAAGGCCGTTATTTCCTGCGACGACGCCTCGCACAACTACTGTCAGCAGGTAAATGGGCTGCTGGCGGCCATGCTGGAAATGAACGAGCTCCAGCTCACCCGGCTACTTAATGAGGCTATTAAGCGCAGTGGCTTCGAGCAGGCCATTTTGCACGTCGCCTATCCCTTTCTGCAGCGCATTGGCGTGATGTGGCAAACGGGCACAGTAAATCCGGCCCAGGAGCACTTGGTAACCAACCTGTTGCGCCAGAAGCTGCTGGCGGCTACCGACGGGCTAGCGCCCGTGCAGCCAGCTGCCGCGCGGCGGTGGATACTGTTTCTGCCGGAAGGGGAAATGCACGAGCTGGCCCTGCTGTTCATGAACTATATCCTGCGGGCCCGAGGGCACCACGTGTTGTATCTGGGGCAAAACTTGCCCGTGCAGGAACTCAAGGCTGTGTGTAACTCCTACCAGCCGTACGCAGCCCTCACGGTGCTGACCGCCGTGCCGGAACGAGATGAGGTACAGGATTTTGTGAATGAGCTAAGCCGAACCTGCCCAGATATTACCCTATTTCTGTACGGCCCGTTGGCGCAGCTGCCCTTCCATATGCCAACGAATGCCGTGCGGCTGCGCCTAATCACTGATTTCATGGCGCTGGCCGAAGGAATATGTGCCTGCGCCTGCGACAAAGAGGTGCAGCTACCCGTCCAGGCTTCATAAAAGCGTAACGTACACTTGTTCAACAAAGCCCTCGCCCGGCCGTAGGAATAGCATCCGGCGGCCGGGCGTTTTTCGTAGGTTTTTAGAGGAGGGCCGGGTAGAGAAAATCTTAAGGTTAACGGAAATAATTTTGGCTATAATATATTTATAATCAATATGTTGTAGTTTGAATTAAGCGTTTTTGCAGCAGAGCCGGGGTAGCAGGAAAAATAAATCTATGTAGGTACGGACTACTTTCCGATCCACTCGTATATTTGTTTAACTTTTTGCCACGAAAAGCTAAACAGTATGACCTCTTTGGAATTCACCAACCAAGTACAGAAGATTTCTTACTCTCTAAAGCCCGTGGCGATGAACCTGACCCGCGACGCCGATGATGCCAAAGACCTAGTGCAGGAAACTTTGCTCAAAGCGCTGCTGAACAAGGACAAGTTCAAAGCGGGCACCAACTTGAAGGCCTGGTTGTACACCATCATGCGCAACACCTTCATCAACAACTACAACAAGATTACCAAGCGCAATAGCAATATTGACAGCACAGAGTACTTCCAGTACTTTAATACCGACGAAAACTACATTACGCACAACGGAGCCACCTCCGATTTCGTAGTAACAGATATCAACGAAGCTATTGCCGGTCTTTCCGCCGATTACCGGACTCCGTTCATGATGTATTACATCGGTTACAAGTACCTGGAAATTGCGGAAAAGCTGCAGATTCCGATTGGAACCGTTAAAAACCGTATTCACATCGCCCGCAAAGAACTGAAGCAGGCGTTGAAGACATACGCCCCGGCGTGTAGGGAATAGGGAGAGAGTACAGACCCGCCCGGGCGTATCGCGGGCCGCGGACGACGTTAGCTTTTGGCGGCGTGGTTCGCGGCCCGTCTGTTTTATGGCCACTCGCTGAAACATCAGCCTCGCTCGGCAGTATGTACCTTGGGGCGCCGCTTGGTGCCGCCCGCCTCGTTATCCTCGCGCTTCACCCTACCCAACTCTGCTCATTTGACTACTGCTACTTCCACCAAACACGTTCTTGTTATTGGGGCGGGCTTTGCCGGGCTGGCCGCGGCTACTTCCTTGGCCCAGCGCGGCTACCAGGTTACCCTGCTGGAAAAAAATGAGGGACCGGGCGGCCGGGCGCGCGTGTTTCAGGCCCAGGGTTTCACCTTTGATATGGGGCCTAGCTGGTACTGGATGCCCGATATTTTTGAGCAGTACTTTGCCCGCTTCGGCAAAAAAGTGTCTGACTACTACCAACTCGTGCGCCTGGACCCTTCTTATCAGGTCATCTTCAAAGGGGCGGAGGCCGTGGACATTCCGGCCCTGATGCCGGAGCTGCGGGCCTTATTTGAACGCTACGAACCGGGTAGCGCGGTCCGCCTGGATAAGTTTCTGCGGCAGGCAGCGTATAAGTACGAGGTTGGCATTGGCAAATTCGTGCACATGCCTGGCCGCTCCCTACTGGAGTTCATGGACCCGCGCCTAGCAGTGGACGCCATGCGCCTGGACCTGCTGCAAAGCATGCACAAGCACGTGCGCAAGTTTTTTAAAGACCCGCGCCTGCTGGAGTTGGTAGAGTTTCCGGTGCTATTCCTGGGAGCCACCTCTGAAAATACCCCGGCCTTGTACTCGCTCATGAATTATGCCGACTTGGCCCTGGGCACCTGGTACCCTCTGGGCGGCATGCACAAAATTGTGGAAGGCATGGTGCAACTGGCCCAGGAGCAGGGCGTCAGCATCGAGTACAACGTGCCGGTGCAGCAAATTGTAGTGGAGCGCGGCCGGGCTACTGGCGTGCAAACCGCCACCGGTTTCCGCCCGGCTGATGTGGTAGTAGCCGGCGCCGACTACCACCACGCCGAGCAGCACCTGCTAGCCCTGAGTGGCGCCACTACGACGAAAAGTACTGGGACTCGCGCACAATGGCTCCGTCCTCGTTGCTGTTTTATGTGGGCGTAAGCAAGCGCCTACCCAAGCTGCGCCACCACAACTTGTTTTTCGACGAGGACTTTAGCCTGCACGCTGAGGAAATCTACGAGGACCCGAAGTGGCCCAGCCGCCCGCTGTTCTACGTGTCGGCCCCCACGCAAACAGACCCCTCGGTGGCACCAGAGGGCTGCGAGAACTTGTTTTTACTGATTCCGGTAGCCCCCAACCTGCCCGACCCTGAGGCCACCCGGGAGCACTACTACCACCTGATTATGGAACGCCTGGAGCGCCACTGCGGCACCAGTATCCGCGACGCGGTGGTGTTTAAGCGCAGCTACGCCCATCAGGATTTTGGGCAGGACTACAATAGCTACAAAGGCAACGCCTACGGCCTGGCCAACACCCTGCGACAGACGGCTATTCTGAAGCCTGCCCTGAAAAGTAAAAAGGTCAGCAATCTGTATTTTACGGGCCAGCTTACGGTGCCGGGCCCGGGAGTGCCGCCCTCCCTAATTTCGGGTCAGGTGGTGGCCAAGGAAGTGGAGAAAGAGTTTTCACTGAGGAAGTGAGGAATAAGTACTAGTCTGTGCGTGTGGCATAGTAGCTTATTCGGCACTTCTCAGTTGTAAATTCTGAACCCGGCTCTTCGTTCCTCATTCTTCATTCCTCATCATCTCTGCGTTGGACCACGTTGCCCTCTTTACCGAAACCAGCCGGGCGTGTAGCAAGCTGATAACCAAGCGCTACAGTACCTCCTTTACGCTGGGCATTCGTACGCTCGACCGGCGGTTTCACTTGCCAGTATACTCCGTGTATGGTTTTGTGCGCTGGGCCGACGAAATCGTGGATACATTTCATGAGCACGATAAAGCGGCGCTGTTTCAGGATTTTAAGCGTCAGACCTATGAGGCTCTAGACCTGCGCATCAGCCTGAACCCGGTGCTGCACGCCTTTCAGGACGTAGTGCACCAGTACGGCATCGACCGAGAATTTATTGAGGCCTTTCTCTATAGCATGGAGATGGACCTAGACGACCGAAGCTACAACCAGTCCTTGTACGAAAAATATATCTACGGCTCGGCGGAGGTAGTAGGGCTGATGTGCTTGCGCATCTTCTGCGAAGGCGACGAGGCCATGTTTGCCCGCTTACGCGAGTCGGCGCGCCGGCTGGGCTCGGCCTTCCAAAAAATTAATTTCCTGCGCGACATTCGCTCCGACTACCAGGAGCGGGGCCGGGTATACTTCCCCGGCGTGCAGTACGAGCGATTCACTGATGACGTGAAACGAACGATTGAAGCTGATATTCGGGCCGATTTTGAGGCTGGCTATGCCGGCATTGTGCAGCTTCCGCGGGCGGCCCGCATGGGCGTGTATCTAGCCTACGTGTACTATCTCAAGCTCTTCCACAAGATCCGGCAGTTGCCGGCTGAACGCATCCTTGGCGAGCGGGTGCGCGTACCAAACAACACCAAGCTGCTGCTGCTGCTCGGTTCTTACTTCCGCTACCAACTGGCGCGGGTGTAGGGGCTGCTCCCGTACCTCCGGATGTTATGAGCAACTTTGCAGCGGCTGGCTATTCTGTTGGGCTACTTACTCTGCGCCGCGTGAAGCTGATTCGATTCCTATTTCTTTCTTTCCTTCTGACCTTCTCCACCCTCGTGTCAACTGAAGCCAACCCGTATTCCGTCGCCCACCTGCGCCGGCAGTACCAGCAAGCCGCTACCAGCAAGGAAGCCGGCGAGAAATTCTACCAGCTCATGGCCGCCTACGACAAGCAGGACGCCGTGGTGCTGGCCTATAAAGCTGCCGCCGAGGCCATTCGAGCCCGCGACGCCTCCATGTTCAACAAGCTGACTTACGTGCAGAACGCCAGTAAGCTGTTCGACCAAGCCGTAAAGCTTGACTCCAACAATGCGGAAATTCGTTTTTTGCGCCTGAGTGTGGAAAGCAACTTGCCCGGTTTTCTGGGGCTGAGCCCCCACGTGGAAGAAGACCGGCAGTTTTTGGTGAGCACTCTGCTGAAACACCCTAGCTCCGGCCTCGATGAGGAATCGTTTGGGCTGGTGCGTAACTTCTTGGTAGATAGGGGCCACGTTTCGGAGGCCGAGGCGCAGAAACTGACGCAATTGTAGCCGCCTACCGACTGGCTAAGCTAGTGTAAAAAGCTTCCGGCAACGGAAGCTTTTTTGTTGGTAACTGGAGCTTGGAGCCAGCGGCTAGGCTTTCACTGGTTGAGTCTTGTGCTGTTTTCGCGTAAAGCCTGCTGCCAACAGTGCTGTTGTAAGGTAGGAGGGAAGAGGCCACGGAAATATCTTTGAGCCAGCCGGGGCCGCAGGCCGCCGCTGTAAATTATGTGTAATAGCACATCAAAAATCCTATTCCAACGTTTCTAGCGCACCTTCGCCACCCAGCGACTCTCCCTTCAGTGAAACTTCCCGCTCAACTTAATGAAACACCCGCTAATTCTGACGCTGGCTCTAACTACGGCCTCCCTCGCCCACGCTCAACAAATCACGCTCAAAGGCCGGGTAGTAGATGAAAAGCGCCAGCCCGTACCGTACGCTAACGTTGGCCAGCTCGGCAATGAGCCCGGAACGGCCACCAACGAAGCCGGCGAGTTTAGTTTGCGCGTAGCCAGCCTACCCCGAAAAATTACCGTTATTAGCCTGGGCTACGCTCCCACTACGGTCGACGCCACGTCCGCCACGGAGCCCCTCCTGATTGTGTTGAAAGCCAGCACCGTAGCCCTGCCCGAAGTGCGGGTTCGTAACCCCGAGCAAGTGGCCACGGAACTGGTGAAACGGGCTTACGCTAAGCTGGTCCGCCACCAGCGCCAGGAACAGTATGGCAAAGCTTTCTACCGCCAAAAGCAAGAGCACAACGGCAAATATTCCGAGTTTCTGGACGCTTTCTACGACGTTCGGTTTACCAACCAGGGGGTAGGTGGCTGGCAGCTAGAGCAGGCCCGCTATGCTACGGCCGCCGAGGAAACCGGCGTGGACATGACCAATTTTTCGGCGGCCGTACGTTTGATTCCGGTGTTTGAACCCAAGCCCAGCCGCCGTACCCTGGCCGTGCCGCTGAGCCCCTTGGCCGACAAGCAGTTCAAGTTTCATCTGCGGGAAGTGCTGCAGGACAAGGGCCAGGAAACTGCCGTTATCGACTTTACTCCGCGGCTAGATCTGAACCAGCCGGCCGCCTTCGGCACCTTGTATGTGGATTTCAAAACGGCGGCCATTCGGCGCCTGGAAAGCAACGTGCCCATCGGCAACCTAATGTCGTTGCAGTTTTCAGAAGGCACTACCCTCACCTCCCAGACCTTCCGGATGGTGACGGAGTTTAGCCCGGTAGCCGATTCTCTGAGCCGCTTGCAGGCCGTGCGCGCCGAGCAGACGATTGTGCTCAGCTACCAGGGCAAGCCCGACAGCACTGAAATCAGCGGTAATCTGTTTTTCTACCAGAACACTACGAAGCCCGCTGCCAAGGGCTACAAGTCGACGGGGGTGAATTACAACGACCTCAAGCAGGCCATGAAGCAGAACTACAACGCCAAGTTCTGGCGCGACCGGGAGATTTTACGCGCTAGCCCGGTAGAGGAAAAAGTAATCCGGGACCTGGAGCAGCGCAAAGCCTTCGGCTCTTTCTAGGGTAGAGAATCTTGTCCGGACGAGGTTGGGGCTAGATTATTAAGCACGTGCTTCGGGGCGGGCAGCCGTAAGGATGGCCGCCCCGAAGTGTAGCCCTAGGTTCCGCAAAACTGCCCGGGACGTTTTCCTCGTAGGTACCTGCCCTCAAGCAGGGCTGCCTGACGCTACCGGCTCTAGCTAGGGGCAGCTATACGTATCTGCTCCTTCAAAAGTGCGGTTTAGCAAGCTCCTCCGTAATACCTGAGCTCTAGGATTAGTGTTCTGAGCAACCAGAGGATTACCAGAGGGTTAACTTTATGCGGGTGGCGCTTGTTATGAATACGCTACACTGAATCAGCGCAAGAAGAAATGATAAACACCTTGTATCTTCTGCCCCCTGTAACCTTCTGGTCACCTCGACAGTTACTCAGTTAGCTATGCCGCACCACCTGAGCGTCCGTATTGACCCCAATTCTGGTTTTTGCTTCGGCGTAATCTATGCCATTCAGATGGCCGAAGACCTGTTGGATGAGCAAGGTTACTTGTATTGCCTCGGCGACATTGTGCACAACGATGAGGAAGTTGAGCGCCTAGAGCAACGGGGCTTGCGCATCATTGACTATCAGCAGTTGGCCCAGTTGCGTAACGAGGCCGTGCTGATTCGGGCGCACGGTGAGCCGCCGAGCACTTATCAGATGGCCATGGAAAACAACCTGACCCTCATCGACGCTTCTTGCCCCGTAGTACTCAAGCTGCAAAACCGCATCAAAACCAGCTACGACCGCCAGGACCGCATCTTCATCTATGGCAAACACGGCCACGCCGAGGTGCGCGGCCTACTGGGACAAACGAGCGGAGAAGCGGTGGTGTTTGAGAACTTGGAGGAGCTGTTACGGCATGAGTTGCCCGCCAACATCACCCTCTATAGCCAGACTACGAAGAGCACAAACTCGTTTTACCGCATCAAGGACGAGCTGGAGCAGCGCGGCTACCAGGTAAACGCCAACGATACCATCTGTCGGCAGGTCAGTAACCGCGACAAAGATTTGCGCCGGTTCGCGGCCCAGTTTGACCAGGTAGTGTTTGTATCGGGTACCAAAAGCTCTAACGGCAAGGTTCTCTACCAGGTATGTAAAGAAACGAACCCCGCCACCCACTTCATTTCCAAGGTAGAAGAATTGTGTCCCTCGTGGTTTCAGCCGGGCCAGTCGGTGGGTATTTGCGGAGCCACCAGTACCCCCATGTGGCAGATGGAGCAGGTGCGGGAGGCGTTGCTGGCGCTGTAAACGGGGCAGCTTTACAGGCTCTCCCGGCGAATACTAGTTGTTGATTGGCTGCTTGCCTAGTTAGTTATGGTTTCTTCTCCCGTGGTACCTCGTGCTGCTTTGCCCGCCCAGCGGGTGCGCCCCACTCCGTTAGGCTATAAAGGAGTAGGCATGGCAGCTCTGATTCTGGTAGCCTGGACCGCATTGCTGACGTATCTGCTGGCTTTCTACCAGCCCAACTGGCGGACGCCGTGGCCCTACCTGCTGGCACTGGGGCAAATGCACCTGTATACTGGCCTCTTTATTACGGCCCACGATGCCATGCACGGGGTAGTTAGCGCTAACAAGCGCCTGAACAATTTCATCGGCACCCTAACAGCGGGGCTTTTTGCCTTTAACTGGTTTCCGGGCATGCTGGCCAAGCACCACGCCCACCACCGGCACGTGGCCACCGAGCACGACCCTGATTTCCACGATGGGCACCACACCAGCTTTCTGCTTTGGTTTGCGCGCTTCGCTTGGAACTACGTGACGTGGGTGCAAGTAGCCCTGATGGCCCTGACCTACAACGTGTTGAAGCTGTTCTTTCCGCAGGCCAATGTTATTGCCTTTTGGATGGTGCCGGCCGTGCTGGCTACTCTGCAACTATTCTACTTCGGCACGTATCTGCCGCACCGTGGGGAACACCAGCCTGATAATCCGCACAAGTCGCGCAGTCAGTTCCGGCACCACGTGTGGGCATTCCTGAGCTGCTACTTTTTCGGGTACCACTACGAACACCACGACCAGCCCTACCTGCCCTGGTGGCGCTTGTGGCAGGCCAAAAGTTAGTGGCGAAGCAAGCCAGCCATTAGGCTAAAATCAATTCTGGCGACGAATAAGGGAGCGGTTTACGATGCGCTCTGTTACCCTTTCCCGGTACGTCTGGCCCAGTGGCAGGGCGTGGCCGCCTACCTTCACCTCCAAGTTGCTCACGGAGTCAATGCGAGCAGCATTAACGAGGTAGGAGCGGTGGGTGCGCACAAACAAGCCCGGGGGCAATTGCTCCTCCAGGTTTTTCAGGTTCACGAGCGTCAGGTGGGTACGGCCGTCAGCGGTATTGATTTTCGTGAAGTCTTTCAGAGCCTCGATGTAGAGCACTTCCCGGTAGTGCAGGCGCACAAATTGAGCGTCGGTGCGAATAAAGAAGGAGCCCCAGCCGGTCAGGGCATCGGCTTGGGCATCGGAACCCAAGGTGTTAACCCGCAGAATGCCAGCTACTTTGTTTACCGCCCGTAGAAAACGGTCCAAGGAAATTGGCTTCAGCAAAAAATCAATAACGTCCAGATTAAAACCCTCCATGGCATACTGGGGGTAGGCCGTCATCAGGACTACCAGCGGGGGCTGCTGCAGGGAGCGTACTAAGTCTAGGCCGCTCAAGTGGGGCATGGTAACGTCGGAAAACAGCACCTGCACCTGATTTTCCATCAGGTACCGGTGTGCATCGAGCGGGTCGGTGAAGGCAGCTTTTACGTCTAGGATGTCGGTCATCACCACGTATGCTTGGAGCAAGTCCAGCACAAGAGGGTCGTCATCTAGAAGTACGCAGGAAATTTTCATACAAATAACTCATTCCGGATGGTAGGGTCAATATAGACAGATAAAATCGAATCGTCTTATAAATTATTGAAAGAAAACAATTTTAGGCGTACGCCTGGGGCTGCTGGTCTACTTGTATCACGAGTTGCTATACTTTAACCCTGTCATAATTAGCGCATTACATACCTTCTTGCGTAAAAAGGAAATACTGCCGCGTTTACGCCTCTATCTGTTCTGGTTCGAGTTCATTGAATGACCGCGCCTATCCGCACCTTCATCGGCTATGAAACCTACCCCTGCATTCGCCTCCTCGGCTGCGCCGCCCGTTGTGCTAGGCGTAGACCTGACCATTGCTCAGCACGAAGGCCTGCGGCGTTCCTTGCGCACCGCGTTTGGCCTGAGCACCCGGGCCATTAATTTGCGAATTGACCCCGGAATGGATTTAATCTTTCTGTGCGAAACTACGCTGCCTGGCACCCTACCGTGCTTGGCCGCGTTAACCCACCCGGGTATCCTGACCGTAACTCTCCGGGAGGCCCGCCTGATGTGGCACCAGCCGCCGGGCCAAGCCATTGGCCGCGGCACCCCAACGCTGGGCGCGCTGGAGAGCGGCAGCTGCTTCCTGACGGCTAACAGCCGGAAGGTGCCAATTGCCACCTTCGGGCCGCGCCAGATTCACTCTGCCCACATTGACATGGAACTGCAAGGGCAGCCGAACTTACTGGAGTTTCTGCGCTCCGACTGGTTTACGCTGGAAATATCCGGCACGAACCGCCGCCGCCTTACCCGGCCCCTCACGTTTCAAGTGAGCCTGCAATTTGAGGTGCGCATGGCGCCGAGCCTCGTTGCTGCCTAATAAGGGGCACGTAGCCGAATAAAAAAGACCAACCGGAAGCGGTTGGTCTTTTTTATTCGGCTACGTGCCTGAAGTATAAGGTAAGGTCTCTGCAGAGTCAAGCCAAGTAGCTTGTACTGCTACCTGTCCACGTCTTTAGTGAGTAGCATTGGTTTTCTTGCAGCAATCCGGCAGTTGGCTGTAAGCGCGGGCGTTGGCTGTTTGGTCGTCGGCGTCGTAGCCGGTTTCCTGTACAGCGGCGCGCAGGGCGGCCGGCGTGGTTTTGTCGGGCCGATAAGTAACCGTGAGCATCTGGCTGGGTACGTCGAGCAGGGCCGCCTGCACCCCTTTCTCGTAGGCCAGGGCCTTTTCCAGGCGTGCTTTGCACATGTCGCAAACGGCCGAGGTCTTCAGCTGCAGGGTTTCGGTAGCGGGGCTTTTGGCTTTGGGCTTGGCGGTTTGGGCAAACGAGGCCACCGAATAAAGCAAGAAGGCAAAAACAAGCAGGAAAGATGAGAACAGCTTCATAAAGGAAAAACAAGAAAAGGGGTAAGGAAAGTGCCGGTGGCACCAATGAAAGAAACGTGCCAGAGTATGCGGCTCAGGCCCGTCAGACCAGAAATTACCTGGGTATTACTTAACCGTGATGCGCAGGCCGGCGTACGTGAGGCGCCCGTAGATAGGCCCCCAGATCATGGCCGCATCAAAATCGGGTCCGAAGGGGCGTAGGCGCCCTGGATGGGGTTGGCTTGGCGGTAATTCGTGAGATTTTCAACCCCGGCGTACACTTCAAACCGCTTGAAAGCGCGGGTTACTTGGGTGTTGAGCAAGGCGTAGCGGGGCGCATAGGGTAGGGTCGATTCGCCGGTGCCGTGGAGGTGGCCGCCGCTGCCCGGAGCATGAGCCAGCGGCCGGCGACCAAAGCCCTGCACCGTGAAATCGGCCCGCCACTTATCGAAAGCTGTGGCATAGCCCAGGTTCAGGAACAGCCGGTGCCGTGGGGTAAGCACCTTGGGTAGCAACTGCCCGTCGTAGGTGGTTTTCACATCCAAGTACTTGTAGGCAGCTTTGGCCTGCAACCCTTTCACGGGCTCTACTTGCACTTCGGCCTGCAAACTGCGCGAGTAGGACCGGCCGCCTACCGCCAGATTCGTGATAATAAGCCGCTCGGGGTTGGTGTAGGGGTCCGCCACTACCTGGTTGTCAAACTCGGTGTGGTAGTAATCAGTGATGAAAGTGGCCGGGCGGCCGAAGGCGTTGAAATACTGCGTGAACGAGCCACCTACGTTCCAGGCCGTTTCGGGCCGCAGCACCGGGCTGATGACAAACTCCCGGGAGCTGACCAACATGCCCACATTTTCAGCAATCGGGTTGGCCGTCCGGAACCCGCGACCCGCCGCCAGGCGTAGCACCGTGTTTTTGGCGGCGTCGTACTTCACATTCAGGCGAGGCGTCAGGTACCACCCGTACAGGTTGTGGCGGTCTAGGCGCAAGCCGCCTACCAACGTGAGGTTGCGGGCATTCTGGTAGGTGTACTCAGCAAAGGCGCCGGGCACCTGCTCCAAGCGGTTGCGGTGCTCCCGGGCGTAGCGCTGGGCCGGCGTTTCGGTAGGGTAGGTGAAGCCGGTTTTGTATACCTCGTGGTAGTCGTCGTGCAGGAAGCTCAGGCCAGCCCGGTAGGTGTGGGCCGTGGTGCCCAGAATGCTCTGGAACAGTAACGTAGCCAGGCCCGTGCGCTGGGTGCCGTCGTAAGTGCGCAGGCCGTAGCGGGAGGTGAAGTCGTGGTTGGTGCCGCTAAGCAAGAGCCCCAAGCTTTGGTAGGGCCGGCCGGGCCAGGTGTAGCTGGTTTTGGCGTAGCCGGTGGAGCGGTTGGTTTCCTGGGTAGTGCCGTAGAAACCCGCGGGGCTTTCCGGGCGGTAACCCATCTGCCCGCCCTGGCGGGTTTCGCGCAGGGCACCCAGGCCTACCTCCGTCACCAAGCCCTTACCCGAGAGGTACTTCCACTTGTTGAACACGTTGTACTGGGTAGCCAGCGGCAGGTCCAGAAAGCCGTCCTGGTTGCGGTCCACGCGCTGGCCCAGATGGTCGGTGTGCAGCAGCAGGGCCGTGCTGATCTTCTTGCCGATCGGGGTAGCTAGGTTCAGGTTCAGGTCGAACTTGCCCAAGTCGTTGGCGTAGGCATTAAACAGCAAACGCTCGGCCTTATCGGGCTCCTTGAGGCGCACGTTTACCTGGCCCGAAATGCTTTCGTAGCCATTTACCACCGAGCCCATGCCCTTGATGATGTCAATGCTCTCAATCCAGGGGCCGGCCAGGTAGCCCAGGCGGTAGGGCGAAGCCAGGCCGCGCAGGGCCGGTAGGTTGTCGATGGTAAGCAGGGAGTAGGCCCCATCCAGGCCCAGCAGCTGAATTTGCTTGGCCCCCGACACAGCATCCGTAGTAGAGACCTCCACGGAAGCGTTGGTTTCAAAGCTTTCGGCCAGGTTGCAGCAGGCCGATTTGGTTAGGTCGCGGCTGGTGATAACCTGGGTGTTGGTGGGCGTGAGGCCGGAGTAGGAGGGGGCTCGGCCTTCCACGGTCACCTCACCCAACTCCGCCGAGCGGCGCAGCGGAATCCGGAGGTAGCTGGTGCCGCCGGCCTGTACGGTGTCGGCCTGGTAGCCCAGAAAGTTGATAATGAGCCGAGCATCAGAGCCGGCGGGGCGCACCAGGGAAAAAGTGCCTTGGGCAGTGGTAGTAGCCGCCTCGGTAGGGGCGCTAAGCCAGCGGACTACCGCGCCGGGAACGGGCGAGTTCGTAGTGCCATCGAGCACCTGCCCGCGTACGGGGGCAGTAGAAGCATCGGGAGTTTGGGCCGTAGCAGGTAGGGTGCTACCCAGCACGAAGCTGGCTGCCGTCAGCAGACGGGCCGGACCGGTTAAGGAGTTCATATCGTCAGTAAATTAAGGTTTCTCTTCCGTGACCCTAGCCGCCGGTACACGGGCGGTAGGAAATGCGGGACTAACTAAGAGAAGCCTTTAGACGATCAGAACGCCCACGAAAGTAAGCAAGGTACGGCCAGCCCGGGGCGGGGGCGATGAATCCGTAGCGTGCCAGCGAGCAGCTACCTGGCACAACGGCGCGGTTGGTGCAACGGGCCACACGGTGGCAGCGGGCCACGCCGGTGCCAAAGCTGGCGGCAACACTTTCACCCAGGCCAACTCCGCGGAGGGCGTGTCCAGCTTGTGAAAATGGGCGCCGAATTCGCAGCACGATTTGGAAAGCCGGGCCTTGGCAGCGTGTTGCTGGGTAGCGGGTTTAGGAGCTGGACACGTGTGCTGGGCCGGACTGAAAATGACGCTGGCCGTGCGGCTTCCGCTTTGCCGACAGGTGTGCTGCTGCACCGTCAGGCCCACCGAGGTAGTGAGGACGAGCAAGGCCAGCCAAGTGCTGAAGAGCCGATGAAGCAGCGGGCGTTTCATATCGACCACAAAGATACGGCTTTCGGGCCAGCGAAACACATGCAGGATACGGCCCGGTAAGTACAGAATTCCACCGCCAGATAATGAAACTACGCCGCCTCATCACCTCCGTATTTGTTAGAAATTCATGTCTGCCATTATGGCAAAGCTGGAATTACTACGCCACTGGAGTTCCGTAAAAGCCTTCAAATAGCTCAAAAAGGCGCTTTTCTGAAGTGGTAGAAAATGGTAAATCGTGGTGACCTTTTCCAGCGGGTTCCGTACTTTTGCTATATCCCGTTCCCATGCCCACTTCAACCACGCACCATGACCCTGCTGCTCTCCGGCGAATACGAGTGCAAGCTCGACCCCAAAGGTCGGCTGGTGCTGCCGGCGAAGGTGAAGGCCAACCTGCCGGAAGCCTCGGGTAACCAGTTGGTGCTGGTCCGCGGCTTCGAGCCCTGCCTGGTGCTTTACCCGCGGGCCGCCTGGCGCGTAATTCACGAGAAGGTCATGGCCCTAGACGAGTTCAACGAGGAATACCGGCAGTTTCAGCGTAACTTCTTCCGGGCATGACGGAGGTAGAGTTGGACTCGATTGGGCGCTTTATGCTACCCCGCACCATGCTGCGCTACTCGGGCATTGAGAAGGAAGCCATCATCGTAGGCCTGGGTAACCGCTGCGAAATTTGGGACCCGGAGCGCTACGAGGATTTCCTCATCAAAGACCAGCAGAGCTTTTCGAAGCTGGCTCAGAAATTTTTGACCACCGAAACCGGCCCCGGCGGCCCCCTGGCCGCATGAGCAACGCCTTGAACGACTACGACAACGATACCGCCTACCACCGCCCCGTGATGCTGCGCGAGTGCCTCGAAGGCCTTGATCTGCAGCCCACGGGCCGCTACGTGGACGTCACGTTTGGCGGAGGCGGCCACTCGGCCCGCATTCTGGAGCACCTCACGGGTACCGGCCACCTCTACAGTTTCGACCAGGACGCCGACGCCGAGCGGGAGGCTCAGAAGCTGGCGCGACCCCAGTTCACCTTCATTCGCAGTAATTTCCGCCACTTGTTTCGGGAGCTGCAGCGCCACGGCGCCCTGCCCGTGGATGGCCTACTGGCCGATTTAGGCGTGTCATCCCACCAGTTTGATACCCCGGAGCGAGGCTTTAGCACCCGCTTCGACGGCCCCTGGACATGCGCATGAATCCCGACGGCGACGATGCCTCGGCCGCCGATATTATCAACGAGTACTCCGAGGCCGATTTGCACCGCATTTTCGGGATGTACGGGGAGGTAACGAATGCCCGCACCCTGGCGGCTACGGTGGTAGCGGCCCGGCGTGGGCAGAGCATCAGCACCATTGCGGGCCTGAAAAAAGCCATTGCGCCCTGCACGCCCCGGGGCAAGGAAAACAAGTACCTGGCCCAGGTTTTCCAGGCCCTGCGTATCGAGGCCAACGATGAAATGACGGCTTTGCAGGAAATGCTGGAACAAACGGCACAAGTATTGCGCCCCGGCGGTCGCTTGGTAGTGATGAGCTACCACTCCTTGGAAGACCGGCTGGTGAAGAACTTCATTGCCAAGGGTAAATTCTTCGGCGAAGTGGAAAAGGATTTGTTTGGCCGCACCAACGTGCCCTTCGAGGCCCTGACCCGCAAGCCCGTGGAAGCCTCCGCGGAGGAAATAGCCCTGAACAGCCGGGCCCGAAGCGCCAAGCTCCGCATTGCCATTCGCAAAGAATAGAACCGCACGCTACCCCAACCAGTACCACTCGTGGCCGTCAATACCGTAAAATCTGCCCCCACACCCCGCGTGAATGCTCCGCGGCAGGTAGCGCCCATAGCGCCGGAGCCGGTGCGCCCTCCCGAACCGGAACCGACGCCTGCGCCCGTACGCCCCACCAAGGCCCCGCGGGAGCCCAAGGAGCCGCGCCTCACCACGCCCAAGCGCAGCACTTGGAGCGTATTCTCGCTGCTGGAGCGAGCCACGCCGGTTGATGGGTTGTTTCGGGAAGGGTTGCCGGTGCGTTTCCTACCTCACCTGCTGTTCGTAATGTTCCTGACGCTGGTGTACATCGGTAACACGCACTATGCCACCCGCATGAACCGCAGCATTCAGAAGCTGAAAGTAGAAACGGAAGATTTGCGGGCCGACTACACCACCTTAAAATCGGATTATATGGAGGCCAGCAAGCAGAGCGAGGTAGCCCGCAAGGTAGCCGCCTATGGTCTGGTTGAAAGCTCCTCGCCGCCCTTCCGCATCAGTGTGCCCGCCGGCCGCCTCGACGAGGCCGAACTGGACATGCTGCCCATTCTGACCGCCGACTCCGTGGCCGCCATGACGGCCCGAGCCAAGGCCGACTCCCTGCGCCGGGCCGGCGGCCCCTCCCTCGGCGACTCGGTGGAGGTTGGCGCTCCGCCCGTTCCCATCGGTACTGATATTAACGGGGAGCCGGCTACGGCTGACCCCGCATCTTCCAATCGTTCAGCCCCCGCCCGCCGCAATGAAAGGAAACGTTAAAAAAAGCATTGTTACCCGCGTTCGGCTAGCCTTTCTGGGCGTGTGCCTGTTCTCCTGCGCCATTATCTGGCGCGTGACCCACGTGCAGTTTACGGAAGGCGCCAAGTGGAGCGCCCTGGAGCAGGAGCGCCGCATCGTGTACCAGCCTGTATTCGCCACCCGTGGCAACATCTACTCCGACAACGAAAGCATTATGGCTACCTCGCTGCCCTTCTACCGGGTAGCCTGGGACCCGAGCGTGGTCGACAAGGAGCTGTTCAAGGCGAAGGTAGATTCGCTGGCGCTGTTGCTGTCCCGCTTTTTCGGCGACCGGACGCCTGGGGAATATGCCCGCAAGCTGCGCGATGCTAAGAATGCCCGGCCATCGGTGCGCTACCTGCGGCTAAATTCCCGGCAAATCAACTTTCAGGAGAAGAAGGAGCTGACCAACTGGCCCATCTTTCGGGAAGGCAAAAACAAGGGCGGTGCCATCTTCGAGAAGGTGGATAAGCGGTTCCGGCCCTTTGGTGGGCTGGCCCAGCGCACCATTGGCTTCGTGAACGAAGACAAAAACGGCGCGGGCCTGGAGTTCACCTTCAACCGTCACCTGGCCGGTAAAGATGGCGAGGCCCTATTTGAGCGCCTACCCGGCGGCAACAAGCCCATCTACGACGGTACCGAGGTCAAGCCCCAGCCCGGCTACGACGTAAAGACTACCCTGGATATCAACCTCCAGGACGTGGCCGAAAATGCCCTGTACAAGTCCCTGGTAGAAAACAACGCCCAGTACGGCACCGTCATTCTAATGGAGGTGAAGACCGGCGAAATCAAGGCCGTAGCCAACCTGGGCAAGGTAGACGAGGGTGTGTACCGCGAGGATTACAACTACGCTATTGCCGACCAGGGCCGTACCGAGCCGGGCTCTACCTTCAAGCTGGCCTCTATGATGGCCGCCTTCGAGGAAGACCCCGACCTGCAGCTAACCGACACCATTAATACCGGCAACACGGGCTCCAAGAAGATAGGCGGGGCCGTCAAAACCGATTCCCACCCCTACGGCCGCATTACGATTCAGCAGGTATTTGAGAAGTCCTCGAATATTGGAGTAGCCATCCTGGCCGACCGAGTGTTCAACAAAAACCCGGAGAAGTATACCGACTACCTCAAGCGCTTCGGGCTAGACAAGCCCTTGGGCTTCCAGATGGCCGGCGAGGCGCGCCCCTATATTAAGGACCCGCGCGACCGGAGCTGGAGCCGCACCTCGCTCACTACCATGAGCATCGGCTACGAGCTGAAGCTAGCCCCGCTGCAAACGCTAGCCTTTTATAACGCCGTGGCCAACGGCGGCGTGAAGGTGCAGCCCATGATTGTCAAGGAAATCAAGCAGGCCGATAAGGTATTGGAGCGGTTTGAAACCCAGGTGCTCAACCCCAAAATCTGCTCAGATGAAACTCTGCAGAAAGTACGGGCCATGATGGAAGGGGTAGTGGAGCACGGCACCGCCCGCGGCATCCGCACCAACGACTACCTCATTGCGGGCAAAACCGGCACGGCCTGGAAGTTCAAGAACGGTGCCTATACCCGCACGTACTCCACGAGCTTCTGCGGCTACTTCCCCGCCGATAATCCCAAATACAGCTGCATCGTAGTGGTCGATTCGCCCAAGAACGGCCGCATCTATGGTGCCGATGTAGCAGCTCCGGTGTTCCGAGAGCTGGCTGACAAGGCCATGGCCCGCGACGTAGCCAGCCAGCGTCCCTTGCTGGCCCGGGCCCCGGTGCGCCGCTCGCGGGTGCCAGAAGTGCAGGCGGGCATGCAGGATGAGTTGTCGATGGTATTTTCTAAGCTGGGCGTCACTCACAACGGGGCACCGGCGCCGAGGACTGGGTGCGCACCGCGCCCGCTGATGCCGAAGGGGAAAGTCTGAGCCTGAAACCCATGGCCGTGCGTCCCGGCCGAGTACCTAACGTGCAGGGCCTCACCCTGCGTGATGCCCTGTTCCTACTCGAAAACCGTGGCCTACGGGTACGGGCCCTGGGCACGGGTAGGGTGAAAACGCAGTCGGTGGCGGCGGGCACGGCGGCGCGGCGCGGTACTACCGTGGTGCTGCAGCTGGAGCCCATCGGCGGGCGGTTGGCGCCGCCCGTGCCGGCTGCTCCGCCCACCCCCGGCCTGGCTACCCTGGCCGATGGTCGGGTGCCGAAAGTAGAGGCTACGGGCAGCACCAGCCGCAACGGCGGTAAGGTCGCCCGCCCGACCCCGGCCACTACCCCTGCCAAGTCAGCGCAAGCCAAGCCTTCTCGAGAAACTGCCAGCAGCAAAACTACTGCGCCGCAAGGCCCTGCCGCCGCAGGCAAGGCCAAGCCTAAAGCAAAAGTCTAGGCTGTGGCCACCATCATTCAGGAGCCCTAACCTGAGGTGCAAGCCTCTTACCGCCCCCATAAGTTGAATACCGAACTCGCCCTTTCTGCTCTTCTGACCGCCGTTACCGTCCGGGCCCAGCATGGTCCCGCGGACGTAGCCGTTAATAGCCTAACGCTGGACTCGCGCCAGGCTGGGCCAGGCGCCGTGTTCTTTGCCCTGCGCGGCACTGCCACCGATGGGCATCAGTTTGTGCCGAAAGCAGTGGAGCAAGGCGTAACGGTAGTAGTAGTTGAGGACCTGCCCGCCGAGCTGAACCCCGGAACCACCTACGTGCAGGTGCCGGACAGTGCGGAAGCCATGGCCCGCATGGCCGCCGAGTTTTACGGTCACCCTTCGCGCCAGCTGCAATTGGTGGGCATTACCGGCACCAACGGCAAAACCACCTGCGCTACCATGCTGCACAAGCTCTTCCGGGAGCTGGGCTACCACTGTGGCCTGCTGAGCACGGTGCAAAATCAAATTGACGAGCAGGTTATTCCGGCCACTCACACCACACCCGACGCCATCCGGCTGAACGAGTTGCTGGCCCGTATGCTGAAGGCTGGCTGCACCCACGTCTTCATGGAAGTCAGCTCTCACTCGGTGGTGCAGCACCGCATTACGGGCCTGCACTTTGCCGGGGGCGTGTTCACCAACCTCACCCACGACCACCTCGACTACCACGGTACCTTCGACGCCTACTTAAAAGCTAAAAAGGGCTTTTTCGATATGCTGCCCAAGTCGGCCTTTGCCCTTACCAACCAGGACGACAAGCGCGGCCCGGTGATGTTACAGAACGTAGTCGGG
Organism: Hymenobacter sp. 5516J-16; assembly: GCF_022919335.1. Lineage (NCBI taxonomy): Bacteria > Pseudomonadati > Bacteroidota > Cytophagia > Cytophagales > Hymenobacteraceae > Hymenobacter > Hymenobacter sp. 5516J-16. Next base: position 3,647,668 of record NZ_CP095058.1, read on the forward strand.
CGGCGAGAAACCTACTCCTTGCGCAACGCCGCTACCTTCCGGGGCCGCCTGATCGAAAACGCCGTGCACGGTTTGCACCTGGAAGTAGACGGTAGGGAAGTGCAGTTCCGGCTGATCGGCGTGTTCAATGCCTACAACCTGCTGGCTATTTACGGTACGGCTGTATTACTTGGTGAGGAGCCTACCGAGGTGCTGACGGTGCTGTCGGGCTTGACCTCGGCGCCGGGGCGGTTTGAGCCGGTGGTATCGGAGCGGGTGCGCATTACCGGCATCGTGGACTACGCTCACACGCCCGACGCGCTGGAAAACGTACTGCAAACCATTGCCGACATTCGCCAGCCCAGCCAGCAGGTGATTACAGTAGTAGGCTGCGGGGGCAACCGCGACGGAGCCAAGCGCCCCGTTATGGCCCGCTTGGCCGCTCAACTTTCCAACCGGGCCGTGCTGACCTCCGATAACCCCCGTTTCGAGGACCCCAACGATATCCTGAGCCAAATGCAGGCCGGCGTGCCCACCGAGGATCAGGGAAAAGTCCTGACCATTGCCGACCGCCGGGAAGCCATTAAAACAGCCGTAGCCCTGGCCCAGCCCGGTGACATTGTGCTGGTAGCCGGCAAAGGCCACGAAACCTACCAGGAAATCAAGGGCGTGAAAACCGACTTCGATGATAAGCGGGTACTCACCGACATGTTTAGCCTGCTGGGTAAATAGCGCTGAATAATCCAAAATCTGCACAAACGCAACGTTTGACCCCAATCCAAAAAACTGAACCTTTGCAGCTTGGACTACCTCTGAACCCCAACTGCTGACCCCCGCGCCCATGCTGTATTACTTCTTCAACTACCTCTACAAAGTGCATCACCTGCCGGGCACGGGTGTTTTCCAGTACATTTCGTTCCGGGCGGCGCTGGCGGTAGTAACCTCCCTGATTATTGCGCAATTCTTCGGGGCCCCACTAATCCGGGCCTTGCAGCGGCGGCAAATTGGGGAAACAGTGCGCGACCTGGGCCTGCAGGGACAGATCGAGAAGAAAGGGACGCCTACCATGGGCGGCCTGATTATTCTGCTGGCTATTCTGGTGCCAGTGCTGCTGTTTGCCAAACTCGATAATATCTACATCGTGCTCATGCTGCTGAGCACCGTGTGGCTGGGCCTCATCGGCTTCGTGGATGACTACATTAAAGTAGTTAAGAAGGACAAGGAAGGCCTAGCTGGCCGCTTCAAGGTGCTAGGCCAGGTAGGCCTCGGCATTACGGTGGGCTGGGTGCTGTTCTTCTCCAACGACGTGACCGTGCGCCAGTACGCCCTGCCCAACGGGGCCTTTTCGGCTGTGGACGCCAGCACCGTGTACCAGGATGTGAAGCTGATGATTACCACGGTGCCCTTCCTGAAAAACAACGAGCTCAACTACGGTGACCTGTTTGCCACCGCCGGCGACTTTTTCAACGAGTACTACGCCTTCTTCTACATCCCCATTGTCATCCTGATTATCACGGCCGTCAGCAACGGGGCCAACATCACCGACGGCCTCGATGGGCTGGCGGCCGGCACCTCGGCCATCATTGGCATCACGCTGGCTATCTTCTGCTTTGTGAGCGGTAACGCCCTGTTGGCTGATTATCTGGATGTAATGTTCATCCCGAACTCGGGGGAGCTGGTAATTTTCTGCACCGCTTTCGTGGGGGCCTGCGTGGGCTTCTTGTGGTACAACTCCTACCCGGCTCAGGTATTCATGGGCGACACCGGCTCGCTGGCCATTGGCGGCATCATTGCCGTGCTGGCCATCATCGTGCGTAAGGAACTGCTAATTCCGGTGTTATGTGGCGTGTTTCTAATTGAAAATCTTTCGGTTATGGTGCAGGTGAGCTATTTTAAGTACACCAAGCGCAAATACGGCGAAGGCCGCCGGCTGCTGCGCATGTCGCCCCTGCACCACCACTACCAGAAGCTAGGCTACCACGAATCCAAAATTGTGTCGCGCTTCTGGATTGTGAGCATCATGCTGGCCGTCTTGACGCTGGTTACCCTGAAGCTGCGCTAAGCCGCCTGCCTTCTGTGCCGCTACTTCCTACCCCATCCTTCACCCCATAACCTGACCCATACCATGCACTATGTTATTCTCGGCGCTGCGGAAAGTGGGGTAGGGGCTGCGCTGCTGGCTCAAGCCAAAGGCCACACCGTATTTGTGTCGGATCGAGGTGCCATTCAGCCGCGCTACCAGCAGAAGCTAAGCCAGGCCGGTATTCCGTTCGAAGAAAATCAGCACACGCTAGAGCAGGTCTTGAAAGCTGATGAGGTGGTGAAAAGCCCCGGCATCCCTGAAAAAGCCCCCGTTATTCAGGCGTTGCGCGCCCAAGGCACGCCCATCATTTCGGAAATCGAGCTGGCTGGGCGCTACACGCAGGCTAAATGCATTTGCATTACTGGCACCAACGGCAAGACGACGACCACCCTGCTAACCTATCATTTGCTTAAGGAAGCGGGCCTGAATGTGGGGCTGGCGGGCAACGTGGGCTACTCCCTGGCCGAGCAGGTAATGGACGATGCCCACGACTACTACGTGGTAGAGCTCAGCTCCTTTCAGCTCGATGATACCTACGAGTTTCAGCCTTGGGTTTCGGTGCTGCTCAATATTACCCCCGACCACCTCGACCGGTACGGTTACTCCCTGGAAAGCTACGCCCAAGCCAAGCTGCGCATCACCCAAAGCCAGGACAGTGAGCAGTACTTTATCTATAACGCCGACGACGAGAATATTCAGCGCTACTTCCCGGCGGCGCTTCGTCCCGTTATTCAGTTGCCCTTCAGCCTGCACCGCCGCCCCGATTTTCAACTGGCTGGCTACTACACCCGCGAAGACTGCCTCTGCACAAACCTGGTACCCGGCATGGGCTTGGATGGGGAAGAAGTAAGCGTGGCCAGCTCACCCCTGATTGGGCAGCATAACCGCCAGAACATGCTAGCCGCCGTGCTCTGCGCCCGTATTGCCGGGCTAACGGCGGAGCAGATTGAAGCTGGCCTGGGAACGTTCCGGAATGCCGACCACCGCCTGCAGCCCGTGGGCGAAATAGGTGGTGTCAAGTTCATCAACGACAGCAAGGCCACCAACGTCGAAGCCGCCTGGTACGCCCTCGACGGCATCCGGCAGCCCATCATCTGGATTGCCGGTGGTACCGACAAAGGCAACGATTACTCCAGCTTAATTCCGCTGGCTGCTTCCCGCGTGAAAGCCCTGGTGTGCTTAGGAGTTAATAATGAAAAGTTGAAAACCAGCTTCGGCGAAGTAGTGCCACACGTGGAAGAAACGCAGAGCGTCGTCACGGCGGTCCGGCGGGCTGCCGCGCTGGCTGCTCCTGGCGACGTGGTGCTACTGTCCCCGGCCTGTGCCTCCTTCGACCTGTTCCGCAACTATGAGGACCGGGGCGGCAGTTCGCGGCGGCCGTAAGCGAGCTGCAACACGCGCAATCTGCCCCAGAAGCCATTGAGTAGTCTGCCTATCAACTCACACTTCACTATTTCACCATTTCACCGCCATGGAACCTATTACCAATTGGCTTCGGCAAAACTTGAAGGGTGACCCCGTGCTGTGGGGCATCGTGTTGCTGTTCTCCTTTATTTCTATTGCGGTGGTGTACTCGGCTACGGGTACGCTGGCCTACAAGAAAATGGGTGGCAACACGGAGTATTTTCTATTTAAGCACACCAGCCTGATTTTTGTGGGCCTGTTTTTCATGTGGCTCGCGCACCGCATTGATTACCGCTACTATTCGCGCCTGTCGCTCTACGCCCTGCTCATTTCGGTACCGCTGCTGTTGTTTACCTACTTCTTCGGCGGCACCACCTTCAACGATGCCTCGCGCTGGCTCACGATTCCCATTATTAATCAAACCTTCCAGCCCTCCGACTTAGCCAAGCTAGCCCTGATTTCGCACTTGGCGTCAATGCTCAGTCGCCGCCAGCAGCACGTCGATGACTTTAAGACGACGCTATTGCCCGTAATGCTCTGGGTAGGAGCTATCTGCGGTCTAATTATTATGTCGAATGCCTCTACGGCCCTGCTCTTGTTTGCTACCTGCCTGCTGCTGATGTTCATTGGCCGGGTGCCGCTTAAGCAAATGGCAGTAATGGTAGTTATTGGCATTGTAGTCGGTGGAGTAGGGCTAACGGCCGGACAGCGCTACAAAACGGTTATTTCTCGCATCGAGAACTTCACCGATAAGAGCAAGCCGGTGCCGTTCCAGCTAGAGCACGCCTACATTGCCGAAGCCACGGGCGGCCTGTTTGGCAAAGGCCCCGGCAAGAGCACGGAGCGCAACATCATGCCCCACCCGTACTCCGACTTTATCTATGCCATCATCATTGAAGAGTACGGGCTATTTGGCGGGGCCATTGTGCTGTTTCTTTACCTCGCCTTTCTGTACCGCGGGCTGAAAACGGTGATAAACAGCTACGGCGCCTTCGGTGGGCTGCTATCGGCGGGGCTAAGTTTTAGCCTAGTGTTGCAGGCCATGGTGAATATGGGCGTGGCCGTGGGGCTGGGCCCCATTACCGGCCTGCCCCTACCCCTGCTAAGCATGGGCGGCACCTCCCTAATTTTCACCGGTATCAGCATCGGGATTATTCTGGCCGTAAGCCGCGGGGAGCGGGAAATCCGCCCGATGGTGGGCGAGCCCGAAGATACTGCCCGCATCCCCCGGGTATCTCAATACGCATAACGGCGGTGCGGCCCAGTAGCTAAGAGCTTACTCATGAAGTTAATTATCAGCGGCGGCGGTACTGGCGGCCACATTTTTCCGGCCGTAGCCATTGCCAACGAAGTGCGCCGTCGGCATCCGGAAGCAGAAATTCTGTTTGTGGGCGCCAACGGCCGCATGGAAATGACGCGGGTGCCCGAGGCCGGCTATGAAATCGTGGGGCTGGACATTACCGGCTTGCAGCGGCGCCTCTCGCCCCAGAATCTGCTATTTCCCATCCGGGTAATGCGCGCCGTGCGCAAAGCCGGCAAGCTGATTGAAAAGTTTCTGCCCGATGCCGTGGTAGGGGTAGGGGGCTACGCCTCGGCCCCAGTGCTGCTGGCTGCTACTTCCCGCGGCATCCCTGCCCTTATTCAGGAGCAAAATTCGTACGCGGGCCTTGTCAATAAACTGCTGGCCCGGCGGGTAGAGCGTATTTGCGTGGCGTATCCGGGCATGGAGAAGTTCTTTCCAGCTGAAAAACTGGTGCTAACCGGCAACCCCGTGCGCACCGAAATTGCGGACGGGCAACGGGCCGAGGCCCTATCGTTTTTTGGCCTGGCTCCCGACCGGCCCGTGGTGCTGGTCATAGGAGGGAGCTTAGGCGCCCGTACGCTCAACCAGGCCACGGCCGCAGCGTTGCCACGGCTCCGGGAAGCTGGCGTGCAACTGCTCTGGCAAACCGGCAAGGCGTACTTTCCAGAGGCCCAGCAGCAGGCCGCCCCTTTTGCCAGTCACAACCTGCAGGCCCTGGAGTTTGTGCGCCGCATGGACTTGGCTTACGCCGCAGCCGATGTGGTAATTAGCCGAGCTGGGGCGCTTTCCGTGTCGGAGCTGTGCCTCACGGGCAAGCCTAGCATCTTGGTTCCTTCGCCCAACGTGGCCGAGGACCACCAGACCAAGAACGCGCTGGCCCTGGTGCAGCGCAACGCGGCTCTGCTGGTAACCGACGCGGAAGCTCCAGTGCGGCTCTATGACGAAGCCTTCGCGCTGCTAGCCGACCCCAACCGCTTAGCTGAGCTAAGCCGGAACGCCCACCAGATGGCCTACCCCCGCGCTACCACTACTATTGTAGATGAATTGCTGACGCTGATCCATCCGCGCAAAAACTCCTAACTAAGTACGCTTTAACCTACGGCCGTTGTGAATCCGGTAGCAGCATTTCCCCACGTCTTCTTCCTCGGCATCGGTGGCATTGGTATGTCGGCCCTGGCCCGCTGGTTTAAAGCCAATGGCCACTCCGTAAGCGGCTACGACAAAACCGTAACGCCCCTAACCGAAGCCCTGACTGCGGAAGGCATTGCGGTGCATTACGAGGATGCCGTGGCCAATATTCCCGCTCAGGTGCGGGAAAACCGCGCGCAGGTGCTCGTAATTCTTACCCCCGCTATTCCCAAAGATCATCAGGAATGGGCCTGGCTTCGGGAACAGGACTACGATATCCGCAAGCGCAGCCAAGTGCTAGGGCTTCTCACTCAGGGGCGCCCCACCATTGCCGTAGCAGGCACGCACGGCAAAACGACAACTAGCAGCATGGTGGCCCACTTGCTTCACCACGCTGGGGTGCCTTGCGCAGCTTTCCTGGGCGGTATTGCCGTGAACTTGGGTTCTAACCTACTACTGCCCCAGCCACCGCGCCGGCCGAAACGACGCCCGTAGTGGTGGAAGCCGATGAGTACGACCGGAGCTTCCTGACCCTATTCCCACGGTGGCCATCATCACGAGCACCGATGCCGACCACCTCGATATTTATGGGCACCAAGAAGCCTTGATAGAGTCGTTTCGGCAGTTTGTGGGACAGATTCAGCCCGGTGGGACCCTGATTATCAACCATACTGCCGACCCGAGTGTAGCGGCGGCGGCTCCAGCCGGCGTGCGGGTAGTCCGCTACGGTCTTTCGCCCGAGCAAGGCCCGGAGCTGTACGCCAGCCATATCACGGCGCAAGGCCACACGTTTCGCTTTGCCCTGCACGGTCCGCAAGGAGCCGTTGACGCGCTGGAGCTGGCCGTACCAGGGCACCACAACGTCGAGAATATGCTGGCTGCCGCCTGTGTAGCGCAAGCGTATGGTCTTACTTCGGAGCAGTTACGCGCGGCCGTAGCGGCCTACCGGGGCGTGAAACGCCGCTTTGAGTTCATCGTGACGGCCGGCAGCCCCGAGCAACCCCACGTGTACGTGGACGATTACGCCCACCACCCACGCGAAATCGAGGCCTTTCTTCGTTCCCTCCGAACCCTGTACCCCGGCCGTAGGCTGCGGGTAGTATTCCAGCCCCACCTGTTCAGTCGTACCCGCGACTTCGCCCCCGGATTCGCTGAGAGTCTGAGCCTTGCCGATCAGGTAGTACTGCTCGACATCTACCCGGCCCGGGAGTTGCCTATGCCCGGCGTTACGTCGGAGTTGATATTATCCCAAATTACTGCAACCGAAAAATCGCTGCAGACCAAAGAAGAAATTTTGCGGAACGCCGAAACCAATGCCAATTTTGACGTATTAGCCACAGTCGGGGCCGGAGATATTGATCAGTTGGTGCCTAGATTAAAGAATATTTTGAATATTCGTTGGAATGGAGCTGAAGCGTAAAGCCAATAACCTGCTATTTGCCACAGCCTGCCTACTACTGCTGGTTGGCCTGGGTGCGTTTGCCGCCGTGCGGCAGGCCCACCGGCCCGTGGGCGGGATTATCGTGTCCATTAGCAACGAGTTTAACAACTTCTTTATCAGTGAGCGAGAAGTAGCCAGTTTGCTTTCCCGGCACGGCGAGGACCAACTGGAAGGTGCTGACCCCGCCGACGTTGACTTGAAAGACCTAGAAGCCCGCTTGAAAGCGCACAGCTTCGTTAAGGAAGCCCAGGTGTACCGCGACCTAGCCGGCAATCTGCACGCCGATGTGCGCCAGAACCGCCCGATTGCTCGCCTCGTGCACAGCGACTCCCGGCAGGACAGCTACTTGGATGCCGATGGTCACCGCCTACCCCTGTCCCCGTTGTTTACGGCGCGGGTAGTACCCATTTCGCGGTTGAACGGCCAGCCGCTGGCCGCTAGCTTTTTCCAGGATAGTACGGGCCAGCGCTACCTAGAATTTCTGCGCTACATCGATGAAAAACCGTTCTGGCGCGCCCAAGTAGCGGAGGTATTTGTGGGAGCTAACGGAAAGCTCTCCTTTACCCAGCAAGTAGGCGACCAACGTATTGAATTTGGCTTTCCTGAGAATATTTCAGAAAAATTTGCGAAACTGATGGTATTTTACCGTCAAATTCCACCTGTCCTCGGCTGGGATACCTACCATCGGGTCAATGTCGAGTTCAAGGATCAGATCATCTGCGAATAAAATTATTCGCCTAAAACGCTACCTTATAGCGCATTAGGCGGCCACTTACCTGCAACCAACCGCAACTCTCTCGCTTTCCCTCCCATGCAACACGATAAGATTGTAGTCGGCCTCGACATCGGCACTACCAAAATCTGCGCCCTCGTGGGGCGCAAGAACGAGTTTGGCAAGCTCGAAATTTTGGGCATGGGTAAAGCCGTGTCGGAGGGCGTTGTGCGGGGTATCGTATCGAACATTGACAAGACGGTAGATGCCATTAAAAAGGCAATCCGCCAGGCGGAGGAACAGTCGGGTATCAATATTGGGGTAGTAAACGTGGGCATTGCGGGCCAGCACATCAAGAGCCTGCAGCACAACGGTAGCATCACCCGGGCTTCGGCCGACAATGAAATTACGCTGGACGACGTCAACCGACTGACCAACGATATGTACCGGCTGGTAACCCCTCCCGGCTCCGAGATCATTCACGTAATGCCCAGGACTACAAGGTGGATTACGAGGAGGGCATTTTGGATCCGGTGGGCATGTCGGGCGTGCGGCTGGAGGGTAACTTCCACATCATCACGGCGCAAAGCACGGCTATCAATAACATCAACAAGTGCGTCACGAAGGCGGGCCTGGAAATCGATAACCTCATCTTAGAGCCGCTGGCATCCAGCATGTCTGTGCTGAGCGACGAGGAAAAGGAAGCTGGTGTGGCCCTGATTGACATCGGTGGCGGCACTACGGACCTGGCTATCTTTAAGGATGGCATCATTCGGCACGCGGCCGTGCTGCCCTTCGGTGGCAACATCATCACTTCTGACATCAAACAGGGTTGCTTGGTTATGCAAAACCAGGCCGAGCAGCTGAAGGTGAAGTTCGGCAAAGCTATTGCCGAAGAAGCCTCGGAGTACGAAATCGTAAGCATCCCTGGTCTGCGTGACCGGGCGCCCAAGGAAATTTCCCTGAAAAACCTAGCCTACATTATTGAGGCCCGAATGGAGGAAATCATTGAGCTAGTGTACGCCGAAATTCAGCGCCTGGGCTTCCAGGACAAGCTGGCTGCGGGCATCGTGCTAACCGGCGGCGGCTCCCAGCTTCAGAATCTAGTGCAGCTGGCGGAGTACGTAACGGGTATGGACACTCGCATCGGCTACCCCAACGAGCATCTGGGCAAGAGCAAGATTGAGGCCGTTAAGTCGCCGATGTACGCTACCACGGTGGGCCTCGTGCTGGCCGGCTACCGCTCCATCGATGACCGGGTAGCCCAGCGCGGCTACGAAGAGCCCGAGCAGAATTACTACCGGACGCCGGCGCCGGAGGTTCGCCCTACGCCGGCCCCAGCGCCCCAGCCAGTTGCCCAGCAGCCGGCGCCTCAACCCGCTCCGCAGCCTACGCCGGAGCAAGCCAAAAAATCGTCGGGTGCCGGCGACTTTTTCCAGAAGATCATCAGCCGCACCAAAGGGCTGCTCATTGATGACTTCGACGACAAGCAATATTAGGTGATGGGGGTCTCGGGGATTTGAGGTCTTGGTTTTCTTCCGCATGAAGAGTAACCAGGCTGCAAGTGCCCAATACCAAGACCCCAAGTCCCCAAGTCCCTAAGACCTTCACTCATGAATTTTACTTTCGATATTCCGGCCCAGTCTAAGTCCATCATTAAGGTGATTGGTGTGGGGGAGGCGGTTCTAACGCCGTGAACCACATGTTCAGCCAGGGCATCAAAGACGTGGAGTTCGTCATCTGCAACACCGACAAGCAGGCTTTGGCTTCCTCTACGGTGCCCAACCGGCTGCAAATCGGGGCCGACTTGACCGAAGGGCTTGGCGCTGGTGCCAACCCGGAGCGGGGCAAGCAAGCTGCTATTGAAAGCCGGGAGCAAATCCGGGAACTGCTGAGCAACGGCACCAAAATGGTGTTTATCACAGCAGGTATGGGTGGCGGTACGGGTACCGGTGCGGCCCCGGTTATTGCTAAAGTAGCCAAGGAGCTAGGCATTCTCACGGTTGGCATCGTAACGGCGCCCTTCATGTTCGAGGGGAAAAAGAAGCGCCAGCAGGCGGAGCACGGCATCAAGGAGCTGAGCGACAACTGTGATACGGTGCTGGTGATTCTCAACGACAAGCTTCGGGAGATTTACGGCAACCTGCCCATCCGCTCGGCTTTTGCCAAGGCGGATAACGTGCTGAGCACAGCAGCCAAATCCATTGCGGAAATCATTACCGTTACGGCCGATGTAAACGTGGACTTTGAAGACGTGAAGACCGTCATGAAGGACTCGGGTGCCGCCGTAATGGGTAGCAGCATTACCGAAGGAGAGAACCGCGCCAAGCGTTCGGCCGAAGAAGCGCTGGCCTCGCCGCTGCTTAACAACACCGATATTCACGGAGCTCAGAAAATTCTGCTCAGCATCATGTCTGGTGACCAGGCCGAGCTGGAAATGGATGAACTCACGGAAATCACGGAGTACATTCAGGATAAGGCTGGTCAGAACGCCGAAGTAATTTTCGGGCATGGCATTGATCCTACCCTGGGTCAGAGCATTCGGGTAACGGTTATTGCTACCGGCTTCGCCCGCGACGCGCACAACATTACCAACGTAATAGCACGTAGCGGTGGCGAGTCAGAATCCGCCGCTAGTACGCAGCCAGACCCACAAATCAACATCTTTGATAAAGATCGTCAGGAAGCGCCGGTAGTACCCACGTTCGGCTCGCCCGTGCCAGTTATTCCCGAACCTCAGCCGGTAAAGTTTGACCTGGAAACCTCGCCGGCGCCTGTGGGCTACGTACCGCCGGTTGTGGCTGCTCCCTCGGCTCCGGCGCCCGAACCGGTGCTCTACCAGCAGCAGGCTACGGCGCCAGCTCCGACTTCTCCGTCAGCGGTAACGCACCATGCGCTACCGCGCCCCTCGCTGGATGCACGAGCTGAGGAGCGCCGTCAGCGCCTGCAGGCGCTCAGCAATGGGCTGACCAATGATGCCATTAAGGACCAGTTAGAAACGCCTGCTTACCTGCGTCGCCAGGTAAAGCTGGAGAACGTGGTGCCTTCGTCGGAGGAAAATATCAGCCGGTTTAACCTTTCGGACGACAATGAACTGCTGGGCGACAACCGCTTCTTGCACGACAACGTGGACTAAGTAAGCAGTCATTTTTATTACAACGGCCGCCTCAGAAATGGGGCGGCCGTTTGTTTTAGGGACGAGGACTAGGCAAGGAATCAGCTGGCATCGTTAGCGAGTCAGTAGCGCGGGTTGCTGGCGCGGCCATTTCCCGGTCGGGATTTAGAGTGCGGCCCCGGTACGAGTGTGGGGCGAGTGTGCACGCCGATACTAACAGCCCCGAACAGAACAGAAAAGGTAAACGGGGAATCAACATGGCGTGGAAAATGAAAAAGACGAGAGATGTCAACGGCCTGGAGCAACTATAGGCGCAGGTCGGAAAAAACGATTCAATGGTTCTTCTACTGCATAATGTAGCACAATAGCCAGCAGGTTCAACCCAATAAACAAGATTCCATTGTGTGGGGTGAGGTGCAGGGCTAGCCAATCACGCACGGAGCCCAAATGAATGAGGTAGAAAGCATAAGAGCTTTTTCCCAGCACCTTGAAAAGTTGGGTGGAGAGTAGGCGCTGCAGCCACGTGCGTTCTGTGAGCAGTCCGGCAAAGAAAATTATAATACCTCCCGGCAAGGCAACATTATTGAGTGCCACCCCAAAGGCATGTTCCTGCCCATAAGTGTAACCTCCTTTGGTCCAGACCATACCACTGACGGCGGCTATCATCACGGCGCTACCTATTAGGGTAAGCAAGCCCGGTACGTGGTGGCGGCGCAGGCGTCCTTGTTGGTACCAGCGCGCTAGCTGCATCCCGGCATAAAACTCAAAACATCTGCCAAAAAAGGAGAAGAGGAGCATCAGCCGAAATGAGCCAAAAAAGCCGTAAAGCTGATTGGTTATAGGGCTGAGCACCAGCACTAAGCCACAACCTAGGGCTAATAATGCAAACGGCTGCACCCATAACGGCACGCGTCGGCGTAACAGCCAAAACGCAAGCGGAGCAGCTAGGTAAAAGCTCTCCTCCACGGTCAGGGACCACGCTTGCGCAATGCCAGCGTACTTGGCATCGGAAAAAAACGCTTGCGTGAGCGTGAGGCTAAAGAAAAAGTGATGTGGCAGGAAGTGCTGCGCCCGCCAGAAGGCATAATAGGTAGCCAGGGTCAGCAAAAAGTACAGCGGATAAATGCGTGCAAGACGGCGGCGCATGTACTGGGCCCATCCTCCCAACTTGGTTAAGTCCTGCTGGCCATAGCGCAGGGTAATTAGAAAGCCACTTAAGACGAAAAATAGCGGCACTCCCACGTGAAACTCCAGAATCCAGGCGTGAAGCCGGGGCCACTCAGGGTCATCGTGGAAGGGATTAAAGTGATGCAGAAATACTAGGTACGCGGCCAGGGCCCGTACACCTGTGAAGGCAGGCAAATACGTTTTGCTGGAATGAGATAGAGCAGTGCCAGCAGCAGGATCAGCCACGCGGTAAGAATAATAAGCCAATCAAACCTACTGATTTTCGTGGTAATACTACCTCGAATCAAGGCTTAAAAGGATCAGAAAACCGCTTGTCGGTAATGAAAGTGGAATCGGTCAACGTCCGTAAGAAGGCGATAATCTGGGTTTTTTCTCGGCTGGTAAGGTCGAGCTTGGTACCGCCGGGCGTATTGGAGAGCAACACGTTCGGGTCGACGCCTGGACTGTTAGTCCGAACATGGTCACTGTAATGATCAAGCACTTCTTCTAAGGACTGAAACCGGCCATCGTGCATATAGGGTGCCGTTAAAGCAATATTGCGCAGGGTGGGGGCTCGAAACTTGCCTCGGTCGGTACTTTGTCCCGTAACACTGGCCCGGCCCGCATCGGTAAATGTCACGTCCAGCCCGTTGTTGAAAAAGCTGGGCGAGCTGAAGAGGCCATCCTCACTGATGTGGCAGTGGTGGCAGGTGCCACCCCGAATGAACAGGCCGCTTACCTCACCCGGATGATTCATGAATAGGTTTGCCCCGGCCCTTTCCGTAGCCGAGAGTGGCCCTTCCTTGCGCACGTACTTGTCGTAGCGGGAGTTAGCTGAAATTAGGGTACGCTCAAACTGAGCCAGTGCCTTCAGAACGGCGGCTTCCGTGATGGTGCTACTCCCGAATGCTTGCTGAAAAAGCGGCGGGTAGAGGTCCGTTTGTTGGAGGCGGCTGACCCCAGTGGCTAGCAACTGGTGCATTTCCAGCGGGTTCTCAATGGGTAGGCGGGCCTGTTGCTCTAAGGTGGTGGCAGCACCATCCCAGTTCAGCGTCTTCTCCCACAGTACATTAGCCAGCGACATTGTACCCCGCGGGTGCTGGCCATCCACACCAGCTGCCCGGGCCAGTCCATCCGTGAAGGCTTTGCTTTGCTGGTGGCAACTACCGCACGACTGCGTCCCGGTACGCGACAAGCGAGGCTCATAAAAAAGCTTACGGCCCAATTCGACTCCCTCTACCGTCATGGGGTTGTCGGTGGGTACGCCCACGTTTTGAGGTAGGTTGCTCGGCAATACCAACGTGTAGGGAGTAGCGTTGCTTGGGCTTTCGCCGGTTTCCTCCTCTCCAGAGCCACTACAAGCAGCCAAGAGCCCAGCCGTTGCCAGCGCTAGAAACCACCGTATATGCCCAGTAACTGAAGGGAAGGTCATGGCAGAAATAAAGATAATGAGCTTTAAGATATTGCTTTTCAGTTAAACACGTACTCTGCAATAGCCAGTTCCGCCAAGGGGGTTAAGGCATGAGAAGCGGAATTTTCTTGAACTGCTAGCACTTTAAAAAGCCAGTAGACTAGCTACCTGTTCACGTAGTACCTGCTGATATAACGGCTCAGTAATCAGGCCTTCCGGGGTAAGGTATTTATCAATGAAAGGCAGCCGAACTCGCTCCGGTAATACAGCCGTACCCAGGTACATTAGCACATCTGTCAGGTGATTAAGAGGTAAGATGCCACCTTGCCCTCCGCTGCTTAGGCCTACCAAAGCTGCTTTTTTGCCCCGAATGCCGCCGGGGTAGGGAAGCCCATCAATAAAGGCTTTCAGCACCCCGGGGAAGGAGCAATTGTACTCCGGTACTATAAAGACAAGCTTGTCGGCGCTTTCTGCCAATCTTACTAAGCGGTTAAATTCATCGTGGCGGCCGGTGTTGTGGTAGAGGGCCGAAGTAGTAAAATCGAGGGGAAGCTCTGTTAGGTCCAGAAGCTGGGCCGTAGCCCCATGCTCGGCGAGCAATTGGGTATAGAAATCAGCTACGCGGCGGGCTCGGGAGTTAGGCCGGTTGGTACCGACGATGATAGTAATCATCAGGGGGAGAGTAGGGTAGGAAAAGTCGGGACTAGCTGCCAAAGCAGCGTACAAGAAAAAGGCGAAACGGTTGCCCGTCTCGCCTTTTCATGTTGACCTCTAAAACAGCGCTTACGCTAAGTTGTTCGAAGTTGCTTTGGCCGACAGGAACTCGCGGTTCAAGATGGCAATGTTTTCCAGCGAAATGCCTACGGGGCATTCAGCAGCGCAGGAGCCAATGTTAGAGCAAGCGCCGAAGCCTTCCTTGTCCATTTGGGCTACCATGTTTTCTACGCGCGACTTGCGCTCGACATGGCCTTGGGGTAGCAAAGCCAACTGACTTACCTTGGCCGATACAAACAGCATAGCCGAGGAGTTTTTGCAGGAAGCTACGCAGGCACCGCAGGCAATACAGGTTGCCGCCTCGAAAGCGCGGTCTGCAATTTCCTTTGGAATCGGAATTTCGTTGGCATCGGGTGTGCCGCCGGTGTTCACGGAAATGTAGCCACCTGCCTGAATGATCCGGTCGAAGGCCGAACGGTCCACGCTCAGGTCCTTGTTGACGGGAAAGGCGGTAGCGCGCCAGGGCTCAATCGTAATCGTATCACCGTCGCTGAACTTACGCATGTGCAGCTGGCAGGTGGTTGTGCCCGGCTCCGGACCGTGGGCGCGGCCGTTGATGAACAGGTTGCAGGAACCACAGATGCCTTCGCGGCAGTCATGGTCAAAAGCAACGGGTTCTTCACCCTTGCGCAACAGGTCTTCGTTCAGTACATCAAGCATTTCCAGGAAGGACATATCCGGGGAAATGTCTTTTACCTGGTAATCAACGATGCGGCCTTCAGTGTTGCGGTTTCGCTGCCGCCACACTTTTAGGGTTAAGTTCATCGGTTTGGCATTGGGGTTACTTCCAGCCATTTTATTTCAAGGGTATTGAGTAATGGGAATGGGTAGTAAGCGGAGCAAGTGGCAGCTACCTTTATTTGGTTAGCTGCCACTCGCTGCTCACGGCTACTTGTAGCTACGCTGCGTCAGCTTCACGTTCTCGAACTTCAGCTCTTCCTTGTTCAGGATTTCCGGCTGGTTTTCGCCAACGAACTGCCAGGCAGCTACATACGTGTAATTCTCGTCGTCACGCAGGGCCTCGCCTTCGGGCGTTTGGTACTCCTCGCGGAAGTGACCTCCGCAGCTTTCGTTGCGGTTGTAGGCGTCATCTACCATTAGCTCGCCCAGTTCCAGGAAGTCGGCTACGCGGCCGGCGCTTTCTAGCATCTGGTTCATCTCCTGATCGGTGCCGCTCAGTTTCAGATCCGTCCAGAACTCCTTGCGCAGCTTCTGAATTTCGCGCTTGGCGTGCTGTAGGCCTTCCGCCGTGCGGGCCATGCCGCAATACTCCCACATAATGTGGCCCAGAGCCTTATGGAAGTCAGCGGGGGTGCGGGTGCCGTTGATGCTCATCAGCTTCTTTACCCGGGCGTTTACCTCTGCCTCTGCCTCTTTGAAGGCTGGGTGGTCAGTAGTAACGGGCTTGGGAGCCGTTTGCGCCAAGTAATCACCAATGGTGTAAGGAATTACGAAATAACCATCGGCGAGTCCTTGCATCAGAGCCGAAGCCCCCAGGCGGTTAGCGCCGTGGTCAGAGAAGTTACACTCGCCGGTAGCGTACAGGCCCGGGATGGTGGTTTGCAGGTTGTAATCTACCCACAGGCCGCCCATGGTGTAGTGCACGGCTGGGTAGATGCGCATGGGCTGCTCGTAGGGGTTTTCGCCGGTAATCTTGGCGTACATATCGAACAGGTTACCATACTTCTGGCTTACCCAATCAGCGCCGTTGCGCTTAATAACGTCAGCAAAGTCTAGGTAAACGGCTAGGCCCGAACTGCCTACCCCCGACCCTCGTCGCACATCATTTTGGCATTGCGCGAGGCTACGTCGCGGGCACTAGGTTACCAAAGGCTGGATACTTGCGCTCCAGGAAATAATCTCGCTCGTCTTCCGGAATATCGGAAACCCGGATCTGACCGGCACGCAAACGCTCAGCAGTTTCCTTGGAAGCCGGTACCCACACGCGCCCGTCGTTACGTAGCGACTCCGACATTAGCGTCAGCTTCGACTGATAGTCGCCCGATACGGGAATGCAGGTAGGGTGAATCTGGGTGAAGCAGGGGTTGGCAAAGTACGCACCCTTTTTATGGGCCCGCCACGCGGCGGTAGCGTTGCAGTACTTGGCGTTGGTGCTCAAGTAGAACACGTTGCCGTAACCTCCGGTGGCTAGCACGACTGCATGAGCCGCGTGCTGCTCTACTTCACCGGTAATCAGGTTGCGAGTGATAATGCCGCGGGCTTGGCCATCTACCACCACCAGATCCAACATTTCGGAGCGGGTGTAGAGCTTTACTTTGCCGTAAGCTACCTGACGCGAAAGGGCTGAGTAGGCACCCAACAGCAGCTGCTGTCCGGTTTGGCCGCGGGCATAAAACGTGCGGCTTACCTGGGCCCCGCCAAAGGAGCGGTTGGCCAACAGTCCACCGTACTCGCGAGCGAAAGGTACGCCCTGCGCCACGCACTGGTCAATGATGTTTACCGACACCTGAGCTAGGCGGTACACGTTGGCTTCGCGGGCTCGGTAGTCACCACCCTTAATGGTATCGTAGAACAAGCGGTACACGGAGTCACCGTCGTTCTGATAGTTTTTGGCAGCGTTAATACCCCCTGAGCGGCAATGGAGTGCGCCCGGCGAGGAGAATCGTGGTAAGTGAAAGCCTTTACGTTGTAGCCCAGCTCAGCCAGGGAAGCCGCAGCGGAAGCGCCAGCCAAGCCCGTGCCCACTACAATAACGTCGTATTTCCGCTTGTTAGCGGGGTTTACGAGCTTAACGTTGAACTTATGCTTATCCCATTTCTCGGCCAAAGGGCCTTCGGGAATTTTGGAATCCGGAAACATCGGCTATCGAGTTTAGGACTTATTTGAAAAAGAAGAAGTAGACCGGCATGGCGGCGAAAGCGGCGCACACGATGATCGAGAAGCCGTAGCCAAACAGTTTGATGGCCGGCGTGTATTTGCGGTGAGTTAGGCCCAGCGTCTGGAAAGCGCTGCTGAAGCCATGTAGCAAGTGGTAGAGCAAGGCTACCTGGCCTACCACGTACAAAAACACGTAGAACGGGTTTTTGAAGGCGGCCAATACCAGCGCGTACGCATCTTCGTTGCCGTTAGCATCGCGCGGTACGTCGGTGAAGCGCAGGGAGCCGAAAAAGTTGTACAGGTGTACAATTAGGAAAAACAGCACAATAGAACCCAGCAGCGACATGCTGCGCGAGTGCCAGGAGCTGTTCTGCTCAATGTGGTCCGAGACGTAGCCTTGCTTACCACGGGCCGCGCGGTTTTTTGCGCCCAGCGCTAGGCCTTCGTAAATGTGAAAGCCAAAGCCCAATACCAGCACAATTTCCATGGTGCGGATAAGCGGGTTGTGACCCATAAACTCAGAGTAGGCATTGAATGCCGCGCCATTGTCAGCCTTGAATAACTGCAGGTTACCAACCAGGTGCACTACCAGGAAGGTGCAGAGAAACAGGCCCGTGACGGCCATAATAATCTTACGGCCGATGCTACTGGAAAAGGTTTTTGTGATCCAACTCATAGAGAGCTACTGAAGGGGTGTGGGTAGGTCAGTTGTACCGGCCAAAGGTAGCCTCCAACCTAGTAGGAAACAATCTGAATAAGGCTTTGCCGTTATAGTGAATCTATAGCCGGCCAACTCCGTTAGTACCTACTACTAAGTAGTTAACCCACGCGACGCCTTTTTTGTTAGGTTACCGGCTGGTTTTTCACGAACTTCCTTTCCCCTTGTACTCCTGCCTACTAATACGTTGATTGTATGAATCTTCCGTTACGTAATCATCCGGTCCGGCTGGCGCTGATTGGCTTGTTATGGCTGATAGCTTGGCTGGTCCCGGCCCCGAAGGCTCAGGCTACCCACTTGCGAGCCGGCGACATCCAAGCCAAAACGGATACTACCCTGCCGGTTGCTAACCGCAACCCACGCCGAGTATTCTTTAAAATGGTGCTGTACACGAGCGTCACCTCTAATGGATCGACGGCCGCAGATGAGCCCTCGGTTACCATATTTTACGGCGACAATACCAATTCGGGCTATAATACAATTCCTCGCGTTAAAAGAACGCTAGTAGCGCCGAACGTGTACCGAAATGTGTATTATTTTGAGCACACATATAATGCTCCGGGCAACTATCTAGTTAGTTACTTGAGCGTGAATAGGGTAGTAGGGGTACAAAACCTAACTAACTCTATCAACGAGTCGTTCTACATCTCGACGCGCATCACCATTGACCCCATCATCAATGTTAACCGGTCACCGGCATTGTTGGCACCGGCCATTGATCAGGCTAGCCGCCGGCAAGTGTTTCTGCACAATCCGGCTGCTTTTGATGCCGATGGCGATTCTCTAGCCTTTAAGTTGCGGCCCAGCCAACAAGCTGGTAATCCGGAGGATTTGGTAAGGACCAATGCTGCCCCCGTCCGACCCCAGTTTCTGGTTTCCGCTACCCCGACGATCCATTTTTTCGGGCTATTCAAGTGCCATATGTGGGGCCGCCTGTAGGGGTGCCCAACGACCCGGCTATTTTCCGCCAAGACGTACGTACGGGCCAAATTGTGTGGAACTCACCGGAGGTAGTAGGCGAATACAACGTGGCGTTTGTAGTGGAAGAATGGCGGCGTACTCCCGGCGCGCCACCTCGTCTGATCGGAGAGGTAATTCGGGATATGCAGATTACCGTGACACCCAGCCAGAACCTGCGGCCTACCCTTATAGTGCCTCCTGATATCTGCGTCATAGCTGGTAATCCCATTCCAACAGTTGTCGTGACGGCTACTGACCCCGATAACAATCCGGTGTTGCTAGAAGCGTTTTCGGGCATCTTGCCGCCGGCCACGTTTGTGCGCAACTCTACTGGCCCGCCTACCGCCCGCGGAACGTTTAACTGGACGACCACTTGCGCCGACATCCGCTCCGAGCCGTATCAGGTATTGTTTAAAGCCACGGACCAGCCCGCCGCTGGTCTTACCCCACTCATTGATGAGCGGCCACTGCAGATTACCGTTATCGGACCGGCCCCGCAGAACTTGCGGGTTAGCGCTGTCGGCAACACGGCCCGCCTCGATTGGAACAGCTACCTCTGCCAAAATCCCGGAGCTCAGATTCGCATTTACCGGCGTGAGGGGCCCAGCGGCTGGACGCCCGGGCCTTGCGAAACGGGCATCCCAGCTTCCAGAGGCTACACCCAGATTGGAGCGGTTAACGTAGGCAGTCAAACGTTCCTCGACGACAACAACGGCCGTGGGCTGGACCGGGGCAAAAATTACTGCTACCGCATTTACGTGGAGTTTGCCCGGCCCGCTGGTGGGGCCAGCATCGCCTCTAACGAGGCTTGTCTTTCCCTGACGGGCACTTCTGCCCGCCTCACCAACGTGACCGTGGACCGCACAAGTGCTACCAACGGACAAATCACGGTGCGCTGGACTAAGCCAACTTCTTCGAGCGGATTCAATACGCCCGCCGGCTACCGCTTGTACCGCGCGGTAGGGCAAAACCCTGCCGCCACGGCATTCCAGCAAGTGTTTACTACCACCAACCTGGATGATTTAACCTTCGTCGATCAGAACCTAAATACCACGGACAATGCGTATTCCTACCGGCTCGACTTTTACAGCGCTTCTACGCCAGGTGGAGCTGAGACAGTAGAAACTGCCGGACCGGCCTCTAGTGTCCGCGTGACTGTAACGCCCAATCCGCTGGCCAATACCATCGGGCTGACTTGGACTTACAACGTGCCTTGGGACAACTCGCGGCGGCCTACTACCGTGTACCGGCGGTTGCAAACGGGCGGCGCTTTCGTGCCAGTCGGGAAGGTAACGGGTACTACCACCGGGGGCGCCTTTACGGACCAGGGTACTACGGCTCAGCCGCTGGTGAAGGGCCAGACCTATTGCTATTATGTCAAGACGAACGGCACGTATGACGTAGCCTCGCCGGACTCGTTGATTAACCTCAGCCAGGAGCAATGCGTGGCTCTGCAAGCCGTGCCGTGCACGCCGGTACTTACCCTCAAGGCCACGAACTGCGACAGTTTGGCTAGCCGCCTGTTTCAGCTGCCAGCTACCAATCCATCTACTGGGGAAGTATTCACCAATAACCTGAGCTGGACGCTGAGCAACCAGCCTACAGCCGATTGCAGCCGCGACATTGCGCAGTACATCATCTTCTTTGCGCCAACCGACGCAGAACCGCTCAAAGAAATTGACCGGGTGCCTGGTACGCAAACCACATATGCTCACCGCAACCTAACTTCTGCCGCCGGCTGTTACGCCGTGCAAGCCATAGATACTAATCAGGCAACGAGTGCTTTGAGTAATAAGGAATGCAAGGATAACTGCCTGTTGTTCTTGCTACCCAATATTTTCACCCCGAACGGCGACGGAGTAAACGACACCTTCCGACCCAAGGTCTTCAGCCCCATTGAGCGGACGACGGTCAGAATCTACAACCGCTGGGGCACGAAAGTGTACGAGAGCGACAAAGATCCGCTCATCAACTGGAGCGGTGGCAACATTGGAGCCGAGTCGGGTTCTGGTAGCAAGGTTTCTGATGGCATGTACTTCTACCAGGCCGAGGTAGAGTTCCGGGATGCAAACCGGACCAAGCGCACCTTCAAGGGGTGGGTACAGATCAACCGTTAGAACTACCTCTAGCCAAAAATAAACCGGGCGCCTCACCACAGGCGCCCGGTTTATTTTTGTAGCAGGCCGAGAACTGAAGAATTCGGGTTTACTCGCTGCAGAAGGGCCACGGCGGTTTTGGCTTCCGGGGCGTTTTGTGCAGCTTGCAGGTAAAAGCGGGCCGCTATGGGGCTAGGATCCAGTGTTGTTGAGGGCTGGCCCAAGGTCTTTATTTAACCCTTTACGAATGAAAGCAGTCATTTTTCCCGGTCAGGGAAGCCAGTTCAGTGGCATGGGCCGCGACCTGTACGAGCAGCATCCGGAGGCCAAGCGCCTGATGGAGCAGGCCAACGATATTCTGGGCTTTTCTCTGACGGAGGTAATGTTTACCGGCTCCGAAGAGGATCTGCGCCGGACGGATGTAACCCAGCCCGCTATTTTCCTGCATTCCGTGGCACTGGCAGCCGTCTTGCCTGATTTGCGCCCCGATATGGTAGCAGGGCATTCCTTAGGCGAGTTCTCGGCGCTGGTAGCAGCTAAAGTGCTCAAGTTTGAGGACGCCTTACGCCTAGTAGCCCAACGGGCCCAGGCCATGCAGGCCGCCTGCCAGGAGCAACCCGGTACTATGGCCGCTATCCTAGGGCTGGATGACAACACGACGGCGCGTATCTGCCAGGAAATTAGTGCTGGTGGCAATGTGGTAGTAGCTGCCAACTACAACTGTCCCGGTCAGCTGGTGGTATCTGGTTCCCAACGGGGCATTGAACTGGCCTGCGAGCAGCTCAAAGCAGCCGGGGCTAAGCGGGCTTTGCCGCTACCCGTGGGTGGAGCCTTTCATTCTCCGCTCATGCAGTCAGCAGAAGCAGCGTTGGCTCAAGCCATTGCGGGCATCACCTTCTCGGCAGGCATTTGTCCCGTGTACCAGAACGTAGACGCCGCGCCCCATACCGACCCCGACGAAATCCGGGAAAACCTGGTGCGTCAGCTCACGGCTCCCGTGCGGTGGACCCAGAGTGTGCAGCGCATGGTAGCCGATGGAGCCACCGAGTTTGTAGAATGCGGACCGGGCAAGGTGTTGCAAGGCTTGGTAAAGAAGATTGCTCCAGAAGCAGCCGGAAGTTCAGCCGCCGTGTAGCGGGTAGCAATCTGGTTTATTTGGCCCCACTACAACAGTCGTGTACACGGCATTGTGGTGGGGCTTTTTTAAGTTTGCTAATGACGAAGCCTACCTTAGCAAGTAAGAGCTACGGGTAGCACTAAGCAAGCAGCATGGCTGCTTTCCTTCAGCCAGCTAAACCAAACGAGCTATTTGCCCGGCGTGCGGTTAAAGAGGCCTTGCCAGGCGACTGTCATGCTCCAGTTTTCGCAGGTAGGGTTCCTGTAGCGGCAGCCTGTGTAGGCGAAAAAGCGCAACTCATTGTTTTGGGCGCGGTAAAAAATATTTCCACTCGGGCCAACTGCAAGAGACGGAAACTCAGTAGCGGCTGACTCAGTGGTAGCCATAAAGCACTTGAAGCGGTTAGTATTGTAATAGCTGTCAATCCAGCGGTGAAGCCACGTACCAGCTGCATTCTGGTAAAAGCTTTGCAGCCTGCCATCAGCCCCCACGTAAACAGCCTGTTTCTTTACGTCGTCCCAGGCAATATTACCCTTGGCCGACAGAAAACCGGGCTGGTTGTTAGGAGTCAGCGCATCATGCACCCAATTATCACCCGACCACTGGTACCGATGCACGGCACGGTCGGCCCCAATATAGAAGATGCTACCCAGCCCGCTCGCGACAATAGAGCCTGGGCTGGCATGGACTGTGCCATTGACCGGTTCCTTGCCTCCTAGTAAGTAATGAGTGTAAGTCTCATTTGCAGGCTCCAAGACATGAATTCGGTAGTCAAGACCTTTGTAGTAGACCCTCACCTTACCATCGGCCAGATTGTCGAGTACAAGGTCGCCGAGGGCAACCGTGGAAGTAGGTGCCGTTGAATCAGCGGTGGGGGCGTAGCTCAAATAGCTATGAACCCATGCTGTATCGGCCCGATGAAGCAATTGTACCTGGCGGTCCTGACCGATGTAGTAAAGGTCGCCGGTGGTGGCAGTGGCCACACTACCAGACGTGGTTGACGGCTGGGACGCGAGCGGCGCGGCAGGTGACACATACCCATGGATCCAGCCGGAATAGAAACTGTAGGACTGCAGCCGCCCGTCGTGCCCCCGGTACGTTACTAAGTTGTGCTTGGGGTTAAAGTGAAGCTCCCCGTTGATCTGCCAGTTGCGGTGATGTGCCTGTGCAGGATCCACTTCGCTCGTTACCCATTGGTTGTCCAAGGAGCGGAGGCTACGGTAAAGAAGGCCATTGGTGCCGCAGAAGAACAATTCATCCTTGTTATTGGGGTTAACGGCAATTGACCCGGGACGAGGACTTACATACTCCAGCCAGTCGTTGATGGGCTTTTTGAAAACATAGTTCACATATTCCTGCTCCGACTGGTCGTAGGAAACGCCATACTGACCCTGCAGTGGCTTATAGACGGTAATGTAATCAATGTCCATTTCGGCGTGCGTAATGCCCATGGCTACCGCCTCGCGAGTCATTTGCAGGTTGGCCAGAATGCGCGCCGTATAGGCGTGGGTCTGCACCTGGGAACTGGTCACGGTGTACTGCTCTCGGTCGTTAAGAAAAAACGTAACCTGGGTAGGCGTCCAAACTACCGTGTAGGTGTTGAAGTCCTGAGACAAGTCGCGCCCGTCTTTGGTGCTGCGTCCGCCACAGGTCCAGGCACCCAGCGGAATCGTGTCGCAGCCCTTCGAGCCGGAGGTGGCGCAGAGTTGATTACGCTTATCCCAATCGAGCACACCGCTGCTAATCTGGCGGCGGGGCTCGTCGTTCCCATTATCGATTACGTCAATTTCAGTACCAGCGCTCAGCAGCCAGAAGGTAGGCCAAACGCCTTTGCCGTTAGCAGGCAGCTTACACCGAATTTCAAACATGCCATAGGCAAAGCCCGCCCAGTTATCCGGAGCCCAGCCCGCGGGCACACTAACCGGATCATACGCCTTGGTAGACATGATCCGGCCCGATACATATGCAATGTTGGTACGACGGGCCGCCGTATTAAGCGCTGCTCGTTGCGCGGCCGGAACCACATCAGCCTTAAGGCGAAGGATGCCACCTCCCGGAAATTCTACCTGGGAGGCTGCGTAGTACTCCGTGCCCCAGCCATCGAGGCCATCTACTTCCCAGTTGCCGCTGGCCTTTAGCTCATCTACGTTTCTATAGTTGAACTCGTCTTGGAACACAATCCGGTAATTTGATCTGTCCAGCTTACACTGCGCTGCCACTTTCGTAGTTAATAAGCACAGGGCAAGCAGCAACAGAGCTAGCCAGCGCAGAGGCTGGTATGCTTTTATAAAGAGGCAAACGAACTGCCTGTAAAATGCAAACATGGTGATACAGCAGGTATATACAGACCAGTTTACTATCCATGAAACCGCCCGAAAAGCAGCTTTAGAGTAGGAATTAATGGCTGTCACTTTACTTTTCTACTGGTATTGGTAGCCACTAGTTGTGTGCTAATCTCGCAACCACCTGGTGTCACGCCGGTGCAGCCCGCCGTCAGGAGCAGGCGAAAGGGTGCGAAGATCAGTATCTTTTCAGGTTTTCTGGGGCTCTTACCTGTTATAGCTATTGTGCGCAAATATGCTAGACGCCCAAGTTGAACGGCTGTTCAGCTGCTATTACTAGTACAAGGAGTAACCTACGAAGCTGCTGGATACCACTTTACGGCTAGCCCGTCGGTACACACAGCCAGCAGCTCTGCTATGGTTTTTCCTGCCTGCGGGTGCACTACCGAAGCAGCAATTTCAGCTAGTGGAACCAGCGCGAACCGCCGCTCCGGCAGGCGCGGGTGGGGTAGAGTAAGTCGGGGGCTTTGTATTACCGCTTCATCGTACAGCAGAATATCCACATCAAGGGTGCGGGCGCCCCAGTGAATTAGACGCTCCCGGCCAGCTTGTTGCTCAACGGCTTGGCAGGCGTCGAGTAGTTGCTCGGGTAGGAGGGAGGTATGCAAGCGGAGAGCCTGGTTTAGGAAAGCGGGCTGCGCAGTAAGGCCCCAAGCCGCGGTTTCGTACAAGCCGGATGCTGCCACTACCGGACCCACGGTTGTCATAAGGCCCTCCACGGCCTGGCGAAGAATGGCAACCCGGTCGCCAAGGTTGGAGCCCAGTAGGAGGTAGGCGGTAGGCATAACAACTACAAAACGCGGCGCAGAAAATCTACTGTCACATCGGCGGCAGCCAAGGCTTGGGCGGGCAAATGCGCCCCTGGCCATGGGTGGCTGCCACCAAAGTTGTGAGTCACTTCTGGCAGGATGGTCAACTCGGAGGCTGGTTTGCAGGCGTGCAGCTCGTGGGCCCGCGCTACGGGTACGGTTTCGTCCTGGTCGCCGTGTACGATGAGGAGGGGCTGCTTGAGCTTGCGTCGGACATTGTGCGGAATATCCAGCCGCAGCCGGTTCCGGTGGTAGTCCTCCACAATCTGGAAGTACAGGGGCAATTGCTGCTTGGTGCGGCTATTTTCCACGTAATACACGCCTTGCTGCTGCCAGTGTTGCATCAGCTCCGCGGTCCAGCCGGGGTTTACATTGCTGATGGCGGCCCAGGTAACCACGGCTTTCACCCGCACATCTTCGGCACCTTTCAGCAGCACTAGGCCGCCGCCGCGGCTGTGTCCAATGAGGGCCATACGGGTAACGTCCAGTTCCGCCGCCGGAAGATCAGCTTGCTTGGAATCGAGCAGGTAGTCCAGCAGGGTCCCGATGTCATTTAGCTCCAGGGAAAAGTTATTTCGACCGAACGCCTCTAAGTCCTCTAGGTCGCCGGTGCCGTCCACTACTAGCCCGTTGTGCGAGAGGTTCAGCTTCACAAATACAAAGCCTTGCTGGGCAAACCAATCGGCCAGTAGGTTGAAATGGCCCCAGTCTTTGAACCCCTTGAAGCCGTGCACAAACACCACTACGGGCTTGGGTTGCCCAGTAGACAGGTACCGCAAATCCGCCGCAAAGGGGCGGGCGTGATGGGTGCTGGTGAGTAGCAAATCAAGGCGGACGGGCTGTGGTTGTGGCATACGGGCGAAGGTAAGCGGTGAAACAGTGTGTTTGCTGTTTTGCCTCGGTGAGCAACTCGCCGCTACCTTGCCTGTTCAACGTGTTGCTGCCTGAAACGTGGCCAGCCTTGGCTGGTGAGCAGGGAGGTAGGGCTTGGCACGTTACCCAGCTTTAGTTAACCGGAGGGCCGCCGTGGTAGTGCTGCTCGCCAAGACGGCGCGGCTAGGCCCTGGCGCGCATAAACTCACCGTTTCACTACCTCACTATTTCACCTTTTTCCCCGTATCATTGCAGCGCCCAACACACCTGCATGACCGTTACGCTGGACCAGATACAGGCGCCCATCGCCGCCGAGATGGAGGAATTCGAGAAGAAATTCCGCCAGTCCATGCAAACGCGCCAGCTGCTGCTCGACAAAATCATGGGCTACATTGTGAAGCGCAAGGGCAAGCAAATTCGGCCCATGTTTGTGTTCTTCACGGCCAAAATCAGCGGCGGCGACCCGCTACCCGAGGCAACTTTCCGGGGCGCGGCCCTCATTGAGCTGCTGCACACGGCCACCCTGGTTCACGACGATGTAGTGGACGAGAGCAACTATCGCCGCGGCTTTTTCTCCATCAACGCTCTCTGGAAAAACAAGATTGCCGTGTTGGTAGGCGACTACCTGCTGAGCAAAGGCCTGTTGCTGAGCCTGGAAAACGACGATTACGACCTGCTCAAAATCGTGAGCAACGCCGTGAAGGAGCTGAGCGAAGGCGAACTGTTGCAGATTGAAAAAGCACGCCGCCTTGATATCACCGAGGACGTTTACTTTGATATTATTCGGCAGAAAACGGCTTCGCTGATTGCTTCCTGCTGCGCCGTGGGGGCCGCTTCAGCCGGGGCCGATAAGGAAACCATTGAGCGGGCTCGCCTTTTTGGGGAGAAGGTAGGTATGGCCTTCCAGATTAAGGATGACCTCTTTGACTTCGGAACCGACGAAATCGGTAAACCGGTGGGCATCGACATCAAGGAGAAAAAGATGACGCTGCCCTTAATTTACGCCCTCCAGCAGGCCGATTGGCTGACCAAGCGCCGCGTCATCTACAACGTGAAAAACAACGACGGCCGCAAGGACCGGGTGCAGGCCGTTATTGAGTTCGTGAAGAAATCCGGCGGCCTGAACTACGCCATCCAGGTAATGGAGCGCTACCGCGACGAGGCCCTGGCAATTTTGCGCACCTTCCCGAGTCCGCTTCCCGCACTTCGCTGGAGCAGCTTATTAACTACACCATTGAGCGGGAAAAGTAACCACACCAACGGGTAGGGTTGACCTCCGCATAAAAAAGGCTCGCCAAACGGCGAGCCTTTTTTATGCGGAGAATTTATGCCGAGCAAGCCACGTAAAAGCTTAGTGCTCCGGCTCGGCTACCTGGTAGGAAACGCTTTCTGGAGCAACCTCCGATACCTCGAAGTGCACGCCATCGAAGGTGCTTTTGACGGTGATTTCGTGGGTCATGTCGCAGCCGGGGCACTTGATTTCTTCAGTTTCAAACTGGCCGTCATCCTCGGTGGAGTTAGCCAGGTGGTCGGCGGCGGGTACGCCTAGCAGGTCCGTGAAGACTTCCGTGTGACACTGGTTGCACTCGAATTTGAGGCCTACCGTGCGGCCTTGGAGTTCGTCAAGCGGGGCGGGGGTATTTTTTTGCTGAATCCACATAGGAAAGCGAGAGTTTGGTTGTTGGAGAAAGTTCGGGAGGCCGCGTTGGGCTAATAGGCTGTACGCGCGGAAGGTAGGCTGGGGTTGTGCTACGGGCGGCCCAAACCCATTAATGCAGCTGTGCCTCGTGTTTTGCCTTATCTTCGATTCAACTCTGTTGGCATTAGTCCTCCCGCATGTCTACGCCCATATTGCCTGCTCCCGAAGCCCCGGTGGCTCCCTTTCCCTGGATACCGCGCTGGCGCACCCTGCTCACGTCCCTGGCCATGGCCCGGGACCCCATCGGCAACCTGAACCGCGCCCATGCTGCGGGCGGCGACACGGTAGGGCTGCACCTGGGCGGCATCCGGCCCTGCTACGTCACCCGCGACCCGGCCTTGGTGCAGCACATCTTGCAGAAAAACCACCGCCGCTACCTTAAATCCGACCTTACCCACGGTCTGGTGCGCTACATTGGGCGGGGCTGCTGACCAACGAGGGAGCCGACTGGCTGCGGCAGCGTCGCCTGATTCAGCCTGGCTTTCACCGCCAGCGCCTGGCCGGCCTGACCCGCCTGATGCAAGCCGCCGCCGAAGACTGGACCCAGGAACTACGCCAGCTAACCGCGGCGGGCCCGGCCTTAGTGGATATTCACGAGGCCATGACCCGCGTGGCTTTTCGCATCATTGCCCAGGCCACCTTCGGGACTAGTATGAGTGACGCGGAGCGAAACCGGCTTTCCGACGTGCTGACCCAGATTCAGGCGTTTTACGTGCGCACCATCCGGCAGCCCTACCTGCGGCCCTGGCTGCAAGGCACCGGCAGCTACCGGCGGCACGAAGCTCTGAGCCTAGAGCTACGCGAGTTGGTTCGCGGCTACATCCGCCAGCGTCAGGCTGCCGGCCCCGCGGCAGCCACCCACGATGATTTACTGCAAATGCTGCTGGATGCCCGCTACGAGGATACTGGGGAGCCCATGACGGAGGAGCGGCTGGTAGACGAGGCCAACATTTTGCTGCTAGCTGGCCACGAAACCTCCGCCAACGCCCTGAGCTGGTTGTTTTACTTGCTGGCTACCCACCCTGAGGCGGCAGCCCGCATCCGGGAGGAGCAGCAGGCAGCGGGGCTAATGGAGCGGCCGCCGAAGTTTGAGGAGCTGGTGCAGCTGCCGTATTCTATGCAGGTTATTCAGGAAACCATGCGCCTGTACCCGCCAGCCTGGATTCTGGACCGCGTGGCGCTGGAAGACGATGAGTTTCAGGGGCGCCCAATTCCCAAGGGCACTCTGTTTTCGCTCTACGTGTACGGCCTGCACCGCCACCCTGATTTGTGGCCTGAGCCCAATGCCTTCCGGCCCGAGCGGTTCGGGCCGGGAGCCCAACCCGCCGTGCCTGCCTATGGCTACCTGCCCTTTGGGGCGGGCCGCGCCTGTGCATCGGCAACCACTTCGCCCTAACCGAAATTCAGCTGGTACTGCTGGAAACCCTGCAGCATTTCAGCCTGGAGCCAGCCTCAGAAGCCGCCGTAGTGCCCGTGCCCTTGGTAACGCTCCGGCCCCAGGAAGGCGTATTCCTACGGTTCGCGCGGCTGAGATGACGTAGCTGAGTCTCCATTCCACAAACGGTATTGTCATGCTTGATCTAGCGTCCGCTTGTCAAAGCATGACAATACCTTTTAGTACCAGTTATACACTACCGGAAAAAAGCAAACGTACTTCTTCGCTGGAAAAACGAACGTCCTCATTTCCACCAGGCTACCTGTGGCAATGGGCCAGCACCGAGCGTCACGGGCTGGCCCAGCTCTGGGGTAGTAATGGGCAGCCCCAGCCGAGCGGCAGCGGCGGCGGCCCGCGTAACGGGTTCGTTCCAGGCGTGGTGGGCTTCCGTGAAAGCGCCCCAGTGTACTGGCAGTAGTAGCCGGGCCCGCACATCCAGGGTTGCCTGTACGGTTTGCTCCGGAAGCATGTGAATTTGGGCCCACTGGGCGTCGTACTGTCCGCATTCCATTAGGGCCACATCGAAGGGGCCGTGCTGCTGGCCGATGGTTTGGAAGTGGGGCCCATACCCACCGTCGCCGCTGTAGAACACCCGTTTATCAGCCGATTTAATAACCCAGGAACTCCAGGAAGTTGAGTTCCGGTTTGTGAGGCCGCGCCCGGAAAAGTGGCGGGCAGGAGTGCTCGTAATCGATACTCCCCCGGCAACTGCACCGACTGGTTCCAGTCTAGCTCCTGCACCCGCTCCGGGGCTACCCCCAGGCCAGCAGGTGAGCCCCTACGCCCAAGGGCACAAAGAAGTGGGTAGTCTTGTCCTTAAGCCGCAGAATGGTCTGGTAGTCAAGGTGGTCGTAGTGGTCGTGCGAGATGAGCACTGCATCAATGGGCGGCAGCTGCTCGGCGGTTATGGCCAGCTGCGGATTATAGCGCTGGGGCGTTATCCAGGAAACCGGGCCCATTTTCACGCTTAGCATGGGGTCCAGCAGAATGTTCTTGCCTCCAATTTCTACTAGGCTGGCGGAGTGCCCAAACCACGTCACGCGGAGCAGCTCGGGTGTTTTTTGGCGGATGCTCGCCGGGTCAAGCGGCCGCGTGGGCAGGGGAGCGGCTGGTTTGTCGTTGGGTGTTTTGCTGAACAGAAAGCGCCACAGGGAGCCGAAGGTACTACCGCCGGTCATGAGGGTAGTGGGTACCAAGTTCTGGAACTCTCCATCCTGGTAGTGGCCTGATTTGGCGTAAGCTGCCCGTTGCGCCTTCGTGGGCTTGCCGCCGAACTCCGGACTGAGGTTGGCGAAGGCAACTCCCGCTACCAACATCACAATAAGCAGGCTGACCGTCAGAAGGCCAATAGTTTTCAGGAGTCCTTGCATGGAAACAAATGCTAATTCGAAAGGCCAGAA
Organism: Hymenobacter sp. 5516J-16; assembly: GCF_022919335.1. Classification (NCBI taxonomy): domain Bacteria; kingdom Pseudomonadati; phylum Bacteroidota; class Cytophagia; order Cytophagales; family Hymenobacteraceae; genus Hymenobacter; species Hymenobacter sp. 5516J-16. The sequence goes on from NZ_CP095058.1 coordinate 3,678,472, forward strand.
GCCGTGCCACGTCTACTTGAAGCGAAACCAACCCGCACCCTACCCGGGTAGTCGGTATGGTACGGTAAATACTTTACGTGGCTGGCCCAGGGAAAAGCACATTTCAGCAGAAACATAAACACCACGGCCCGATCTGGGCAGACCGGGCCGTGGTGTTAACAGCATAGAAAATGGGCTTAGCTACGGCCGTTGAAGTCACGGCGGTCGGTGCCCCCGCGCCGCTCATTCTGGCGGCTACCCATCTGGCGCGTCCGCTCCTGGCGCTTGGCTTCCAGCTGGGCGTACTGCTTTTTCGACAGCACGTCCTTGAGCTTCTGGTCGGTGCTTTCGTGAATGCGCTTGGCTTCCTCGCGTAGCTGGCTCCGGTCGTTGCTACCGGTGCGGCCCCGCAGGGCGTGCATCTGCTGCTGCTGATCTTGAAAAATCTTCTCGACTTTCGACTTCTGCTTGCTGCTTAGGTCGAGTTCTTGGGCTAGCGTATCGGTACGGCGCTGGCGGTCCTGGGCGCTGCCGTGGCCCCGGCGGTGGTCCTGGTCACGGTCTTGGCGTTGCTCCCGGCCCTGAGCGGGGCGGTCGTCGGCGGCGAAGCTAGCACCGGCGAAAGAGGCGGAAAGTCCGAGGAGAAGGGCGAGGCTGAAAAGTTGCTTTTTCATGGGAAGAAGGAAATTGGAATGTGGTTTCAAGTGGAAGGAGGTAGGGCGTTGCGCCCTGTCTGCCCTTGTTCAAACCCAGTGCCTCATTCCAATCTTGAGGGGGCATTATCCATTACTACCCCGAAAAAGCCGACCAACTCCCGCGTTTAATCGGCTTGTGCTGGAAAGCTGGCGTTGCGTGCCCCCACGCTATTTTAGTACCTTGGCCGCATGACACCACCGTTGACTTTAGTAGCTGGTCCGCTCACGGCCGTTCCGCAGCTCGAGACCACCGATTTACTGTTGCGCGGCCCGCGAGTTACCGACTTGCCCGAGTTTGCCACCATGGCTGCCGACCCGGATTTCTACCGCTACGTGGGTGGCAAACCCCAGAACGAAGAAGAAGCCTGGCGCCGGCTGCTAGCTCAGCAAGGCCACTGGACGCTGCTTGGCTACGGGGCCTGGTCGGTGGAGGAAAAAGCCACCCGCCGCTTTATTGGTACCGTCGGCTTTTTTGATTTTCAACGAGACCTGACTCCCTCCATCAAGGGCACCCTCGAAGCCGGCTGGACCCTGGCCCCGCGCGTGCACGGCCGCGGCTACGCTACCCAGGCCGTAGGAGCGGCCCTGCAGTGGGCCGAAGCGCAGTTCCCCGTCGCCCGCCTAACCTGCATCATCGACCCCGATAATGCGGCCTCTCTGGCAGTAGCCCGCAAGTTTGGCTTCCGAGAAATAGCTCGCCCCATCTACCACGACGCCCCCATTGTGCTGCTAGAGCGAATCACGGATTAAGACGGATTTTTCAGAGTGCACGGATTTTCTGAGGGTAGGCTGCTGCCTCTCCATGACTGCCGAACACCCAACCAAACAGGAAGGGCTTGCCAATTGGCAAGCCCTTCCTGTTTGATAAAATCTGCCTGAATTGACTGCAGGTGGCTGAGTTCTTTTTCGCCTGCTCTTCGAGGAAAGATAGATGCCTATCTGACTTGACTACAGCCTCCATGCAACTCGATGAATCCGTCTTAATCCGTGAGTTACTCGGCTAGGAGTTGGTCGATGGTCTGGTTGAATTCTGCTACCTCCTGCTCGTAGTACTTGCCGGTGCCAGGGCCCGAGAAGCCGGTGTGAATCTTACGTACTTCGCCTTTTTTGTCGAGGAAAATAGTGGTTGGGAAAGCCAATACCTTCTGAATCTGGGGCAAGGACTGGCTGGCGGCGTCCTTGTTGGCTTCGCCGGCCACGGCCAGGTCGTAGCCCACGTTCAGGCGCTGCTTCATCTTTAGTAGCTTCTGTGAGGCCACCTTCTGGTCGGCCGTCCGCTCGTAACCCAATCCGATGATTTCCACGCCGCGCTGCTTGTTTTTCTCGTACCAGGGAGCCAGGAAGTTGGTTTCGTCCATGCAATTGGGGCACCAGGAGCCCAGAATCTGGACCACTACTACCTTGCCTTTGTACTTGGGGTCGGAGGGGAGATGCTGCCGCCTTCATAAACGCTCGGGAACTTGAAGTCGAGCTTTTTTTGGCCGGGTTTCATACCAGTAAGGGCGTTAGCGTCGGGCAGTTTGGCGTTCGGGTCGAGGGTAGCCGTCCACGTTTCGTGGCCCGATTTGCCGCTGTAGAAGTGGCCAGTAAGCGCATTGCCCTGCTTCTCGGCGGTAAATAAAAAACCGTGGCTGCCATCAAAGGTGCTTAACTTCATGGTGTTACCATCCACGTTGCCCGCCAAGTAGCGGTAGTCACCCGTTGAGGTCAGGAAGGTGCCAGTTACAGCCCGGTCTTTTTGCTCAAACACGCCCACGGCCGGGTACGTCTTACCATCATCACCCTTGAAGGTCACCTTCCACGTCCCGTCGAAAGACTGATTTTCCTGGCCGGATTTCGCGCCAAATAAGCTGCCGGCACCTTTTCTAGCCGAAAACGGCACCCGATACGGCTCCTTGCCATCATACTTGACCCAAGCCCCCTTCAGATTGGTTGCGCCATCAGCGTACACCACCAGCGCGGCGTCAAACACGCCCAGGCGGATGGTAGTGGAGTCGCCGACGGTTTTAATTTCGTCTAGCTTTAGGCGCTCCTCGCCATTGCGTAGGTACACGGCTACGGGTTGGTTGTTGTTTCCAGTTTCTACATCAAACAGAAACGGAATTTCCTGGCCCTGGGCCGACAGCACCCCGCGCCAGGGGCCGGCGGGTAACGCAGTGGCGTTGGCGCCGGTAGTTTCCACGGGCTCGGTTTTTTCGGAAGAAGAGGAATTGGACTGACAGGCCACCGCGGCCAGCGCGAGTCCGGCCCCGGCTATGGCCTTGCGAAACGAGAAGGCTACGGGCATGGGAAAAAAGTTAAAAGGTTGATTCGGGGCTAAACTACTCAGAGGGCAGGATAGTTTACTAGAAGCCGGCGAGCAGAACCAAGAATGCGGCGCCTACCGGTCACTACGCCAGCACACTGCGTAAACCTGCCTTTTGGAATAATTCTAAATCAGGCCGGGGGCGTAGGCGGAGGCCCGAAATTTTAGGCTGCGCAACGACCGACAACTATATTTGCGTACCTGTCTACTATAGGCACGTTCTCTCCACTTTTTCCATTTCGCATTATGGCGTTTGACTTAGAAATGATCAAGGCCGTGTACGATGGCATGGGCTCCCGCATTGAAGCCGCCCGTACCGCCGTTGGCCGTCCGCTTACCCTGACTGAAAAAATCCTGTACGCTCACCTGTACGGCGGCTCTGTTTCGCAGGCGTATGAGCGGGGCGTTTCCTACGTCGATTTCGCTCCCGACCGGGTTGCCATGCAGGATGCTACCGCCCAAATGGCGCTGCTCCAGTTCATGCAGGCCGGTAAAGCCAAGGTGGCCGTACCCAGCACCGTACACTGCGACCACCTGATTCAGGCTAAAGAAGGAGCTGACCAGGATTTGGCCATTGCTAACTCCGAAAACAAGGAAGTATACGACTTCCTGGCTTCGGTATCCAATAAGTACGGCATCGGCTTCTGGAAGCCCGGTGCTGGTATCATTCACCAGGTAGTACTCGAAAACTACGCCTTTCCCGGCGGCATGATGATCGGTACGGACTCGCACACGCCCAACGCCGGCGGCTTGGGCATGATTGCCATTGGCGTTGGTGGCGCCGATGCCGTAGACGTTATGTCGGGCATGGCCTGGGAGCTGAAATTCCCGAAGGTAATTGGCGTAAAGCTCACTGGTAAGCTCTCGGGCTGGGCCTCGGCGAAAGACGTAATTCTGCGCGTGGCCGGCATCCTGACCGTAAAAGGCGGTACCGGTGCCATTGTGGAGTACTTCGGCGAGGGCGCCAACGCGCTGTCGGCCACTGGCAAAGGTACCATCTGCAACATGGGCGCTGAGATTGGGGCTACTACCTCTGTCTTTAGCTACGATGAGAAGATGGGCGACTACCTGCGCGGTACGGGCCGGGCCGATATTGCTGATGCCGCTGCTGCCGTAGCCCAGCACCTGCGCGCCGACGACGAGGTATATGCTAACCCTGCCAATTTCTACGACCAGCTGATTGAAATCGACCTGAACACCCTGGAGCCCTACGTGAACGGTCCGTTCACGCCAGACGCTGCCTGGCCGATTTCGCAGTTTGCTGCTGCTGTGCGCGAGCACAACTGGCCCGCTAAACTGGAAGTTGGCTTGATCGGCTCCTGCACGAACTCCTCGTACGAGGACATTACCCGCGCCGCCAGCATTGCCAAGCAAGCTGCCGACAAGGGCCTGACGGTACAGGCCGAATACACGGTAACGCCCGGCTCGGAGCTGGTGCGCTACACCGTGGAGCGCGACGGGCTGCTGGATACGTTCGCTCAGATGGGTGGGGTAGTGCTGGCCAACGCCTGCGGTCCGTGCATTGGGCAGTGGGCCCGCCACATGGACGATATGAAGCGGCCAAACTCCATCATCACCTCGTTCAACCGCAACTTCGCCAAGCGCAACGACGGCAACCCGAACACCCACGCTTTCGTGGCCTCGCCCGAAATTGTAACCGCCTTCGCTATTGCCGGTGATTTGACCTTCAACCCCCTGGTTGACACCCTGACCACGAAAGACGGCCAGCAGGTACGTTTCGACGAGCCCCGGGGCATTGAGCTGCCACCCCGTGGTTTCGCCGTGGAAGATGCGGGTTACCAGGCACCCGCCGTTGATGGCTCAGGCGTGCAGGTAATCGTAGATCCGGCTTCCGACCGTTTGGAGTTGCTGGAGCCTTTCCGCCCGTGGGAAGGGGTAGACCTGAAAGGCCTGCGTCTGCTCATTAAGGCCCAGGGCAAGTGCACCACCGACCACATTTCGATGGCCGGCCCGTGGCTGAAATACCGCGGCCACCTGGATAACATCTCCAACAACATGCTCATCGGGGCTATCAACGCCTTCAACGGCGAAGCTAACGCCGTGAAGGACGCTCTGACCCAGGGTACGCCGTATTCTGCGGTGCCTCAGGTAGCACGTAACTACAAAGCCCAGGGCATCGGCTCGGTGGTAGTAGGTGACGAGAACTACGGCGAAGGTTCGTCGCGGGAGCACGCGGCCATGGAGCCCCGCCACTTGGGCGTGCGCGCCGTGCTGGTGAAGAGCTTCGCTCGTATCCACGAAACCAATCTGAAGAAGCAAGGCATGTTGGCCCTGACCTTCGCTAATAAGGCTGACTACGACCTGATTGAGGAGGACGACACCATCGACATCCTCGGCCTGACGGAGTTTGCCCCTGGCAAGCCCCTGCAGATTCGTCTGCACCACAGCGACGGTGACACCGACCTCATCACGGTAAATCATACCTACAACCAGGGCCAGATTGAGTGGTTCAAGGCCGGCTCGGCCCTGAACCTGATCCGCCTGAAGGAGTCGGGCCAGGCGCAACTGTCGCAGAAGTAATTCTGGCTTCACCTTGCCTGTAGCAACGGCCGCTTCCTAGTTGGGAGGCGGCCGTTTTTGTTGCTAGCCTAGTCTAGTTGCAACCTCTACACCTTCAAGAGCATCTGCAAGAAGACACCGGTACCATTCTGACTTAATTACTACCCATGAAACGACCCTTTACGCTTGCTGTTGGCGCGCTGGCCTTGTTGAGCGGCTGTATCACACCAGTGGACGAAGCCGAATCTGGCCCCAAAATAGAACTATTGGTCAAGAGCCTGGAAAGCGAATATGGCTGTTATAACACTGCCCGCCAGATGCACATCAACCTGTCGGAAACTTACACCGTCATCCATTCCCAAGCTCAGTTCGATCAGCTGGTGAGCGGCAGCTGTCGTCCGCAGATTGACTTTGCTACCTACGATTTAGTAATCGGCAAAAAAGGGCTGCCCAACAGTGAGGCAGGCATTCACTACACCCTACAACGGGAGTACGAAACCAAACGGGTTGTCCTTCACGTGGTATTCACCCTGAGCATGACTACGGAAGCTCCCAACGTAACCTACCACGCCTTGGTGCCCAAGCTGGCAGCCAGCGAGGGGGTAGACGTGAAAATTGAAATGAAGAAATAACGAACCTCTGATGTCCGTAATAAAAAGGCCGCGACTTACCAGTCAGCAGCCTTTTTGTGCTACTATAACTTGCCTGTAACTGCCAACAAGCCTTACATGGTAGCTACTTGCGCCGGGCGCATTTCTCGGGGCCTTTGCACGAGGTAGTAATACAGTAAAATCAGCAGGCCGGTAAGGAAGGGAAGTAGGGCCAGGTGCTTGCCCGTAACCGTCCCCCAAACGTGAATGGTATCGAAGCCCAGAAACTCGCTCACCATCCAGTAGGAGTTGGCGGAAATCCAGAACACAATGGCCAAGTTGTGCGCCAGCTCGGCCTTGAGGTCGCGCGTGCGCCAGGTAATGACCAGGGCAATAGCCAGGGTAGGAAAAATCATGGCAATGCCCAAGGGCTTCCAGACCATGCACCAGCCGATGTCCTTGAGCAGCCAGAACAGGATGTGCATATTTTCCATACGGCGGTAAGGGGCCGGAATACTGTACAGGTGCTCGTCGGGGGCTGGTTCATGGGAGTTGACAAGGAAAAGCCAAAGATATTGAGCCGGTGGTGGTTGGAAAAAGCCGGCAGGTGAGGTAGCAGGATTTAGGACTTACGGGCGTCTTTTTCTCTACTGCTGCGTATGAGGGGCTGATTTCAGTTCACCTTGTTCGTAGTTCTAATGGCCGAAGCGCTTCGGAAAGCAGCAAAAGGAGCCGCCTACGTGGGCGGCGGTATTATAGGTGCCCTGGCCTTGTATGTGGCCGCTTCCGTGGGCCTGTCCGCTATTCCGGTGGGCCGGGCCAACTCGCCGGCCGTTGGCAATATTCCGGCCTACATCTTGTCCAATGGCGTGCATACTGATATTGTACTGCCCGTGCGCACCAGCCAGATGGACTGGACCGAGCTGGTGCCCTACTCCGCCGCTCCCGTGCTGGACCCCAGCCGCGACTACATAGGCTTTGGCTGGGGCGACAAGGGCTTCTACCTGAATACTCCCACCTGGGCCGAGCTGAAGCCCAGTACGGCCGTTAAGGCCATGTTTTGGCTGAGCACCACGGCCATGCACGCTACCTTCCACCACCAGCCCCAACCCGGCCCCGACTGCGTGCAGGTGCTCCTAACCCCGGCTGAGTATGCGCGCCTAGTTGCCTTCATCAAAAACAGCTTCGACTACGATGCGCAGGGGCGCACCCAGCACATCCAGGGGTATAGCTACGGGCAGCACGATGCCTTTTATGAGGCTAAGCGCACCTATAACCTGTTCTATACCTGCAACACTTGGGCCAACGAAGGCCTGAAGGTTGCCGGTCAAAAGGCCGCCCTCTGGACTCCATTTGAGTTTGGAATCTTCTGGCAGTATCGGTAACAGCTACTGGTTCCACCAGAAAAATTGTCGGGAAATCAGGTAGATGAGGCCAGTAGGGCAGACAGTTGCGCTTGAGTAAGGAGCAAAAAAAGCCCGGCTGGTTTCGCAGCACGCGACACAGCCGGGATAGAGGGGTGGAAAGGGAAACCGGAAACTAGTTTAGCCAAACCTGAGCTACGGGCTCGAAGCGGTGGCGGGCGAAGGCTCCGTACGGCTGCTCAGCATAAAAGCCAAGCACATGCACCTGCAACTCACCAGTACGGGCGTTGCGGCGCATTTGTATCGGATACACCTGCCCAGCCGCTGGCCAGTCTCCGATATGGTCGGTTGGGCGGCAGCTAGCATCAACGCAGCGGGCATATTGCTGCACGGGAAGCGGAAAAGGAAGCTTTACTTTCGACATATCCAAAGATAACAATATTTGAGGTTTTGCGCTAAAAATATTAGATAAAAATGTGAGCAATATTGAGAGTATAAATGCCTCTATACGGAACTCTTTATTGAAATTATGAATCATAGAATTTTGCATCAACCAGGTCGTTTTAATATATAATAAATTATATGTATTGAAGTATTAGCTAATATAGTTAGTAAAAAAAGGGTTGTCATTTGTGTAATAGACACAAGGGTACGGATGCTTGCCTTAATGATGCTCTTGCCACAGACTATAACTCTTCGGGGCGGACGATCCAGGTTTCTGGCGCAATGCAAGCGGTAGCGAAAGCAGGGAAGGAGTAGACTTGAAGAAGAGTGTCGTAGCTATTGACGTCAGGATTTTCCGACAGCGTAGCTCAGCAAGTAGGCCAATGGTTGTCAGCTCAAGTCTCCTCACGAAACATGGATAGGACATATTGCTGATGTTATTGCAAATCAGCGTGTTGAGCTTGCTGTTGCGGCTACCAGCAACGAACTTTGGATATGAAATTCTTACTTCTGCTGTGGATGAGCCAGCATCCTTTTCTGGTAGAAACAGAGCAGGGCAGCCACCAAGTGGCCGCCGCGGCTCTACAGTTAACCCACAACACGAAATTGGCCTTGGCTACTTACGAGCGTAGCCTGTTGGAAATGGTAGCGCGCCGAGAAATGACCCTCGCTCATTTGCTGGCTTACCTACAGGAGTCGGAGCAAGCCTAAACCCAATGTACAGTACTTAGCCTGCCCGCAGGCCCGCTTTTCTAACGTGCAGACCCGTGGGCAGGCTAGGTGATGTGCGTAGCGCCTCATTACAGCTGCCGCACTACCCGTTGGGTGGTGGTACCGCCGGCTGTGCTGATCTGAATTAGGTACAAGCCGGCTGGGTAGGCACTCAGGTCGAGTTGGGTGCTACGCCCACCTGGTACGCTATATACCCGCAGCTCCTGCCCTAGTACCGACAACACCCGAATGGTGGCTGGCCCGGCAGGAAGGTCTACCTGCAAGCGGCCAGTAGTGGGGTTTGGATACAAGGCTACCACTGGCAGGGAGGCGGAACGAACCGGCAACACCTGCCGGTACCGGGAGGCCGCGGCATCCGCTGCTACCTGGAGCTCCGCCAGGGAGGGGGCAGCCAGGACCGCAAATGCCACTACTGTCGAATCGCGGGGGGCGAGGTAGGGCAGCGTGGCCCCAACTACCTGCGAGGCATCGGTGCCGGTAGCCGGGCCTGCCGTGCGCTGGCGTGTGCCACTGCTCAGCGTCAGGAGCTTTTCGGCGGCGCTGAAACCATCGGCCAGCCGTACTGGCGTGCCTGCGGGAGCTTGATTGTCAATGGCATATACGCTGGGTTGCCCGCCGGTTAGTTGCTGCACGCCAGCATAAACAGTAGCTTGGCGTGGCGCATAGAGGTAGCCCAGGCGGCGCACTGAGTCCCAGGCCGCTACATTACGGCCCGGCTCGCCGGGTAAGTCCCAGTCCATGTACAGCCCCACGCGCAGCGGCTTGAGCGTATCGGCGGTGAGGTTGGTGAGGCGATACTCCAGAATCACGTAGTCGCGGTGAGGGGCAGCAGACCAGGCGTAGGCTCGTTGCCGCACCCGCACGCCCACCGAGCGTCCCTTGGTCAGGGTCGGTAGTGAGTCGCGCAGTACGCCGGTGGCTTCCTGGTCGGCGCGCAGGGGATGGGTAAGCCGGGTGGCCCGGGCCAGGGCGTAGAAGTCCTGGTCGGCGCCGCGCCGGTCGTTGCGCACGTTGTCGGATACGCCCGGGCCCGCGGCAGCAATGAGTAAGCCGCCCTCGGCCAGTAACGGGGCGCCCTGGCGGTAGCTAACGCCCTCCCCGAAGCTGGAGCCCAAACCATCGTAGCCGATATTGCCGCGGCTGCTCAGAGTCAGGAGCAGGTTATTGGCATCCAGCACCACGTAATCGGGGTTGAGCGTGAGCGTTTCGTACTGATCTTCCTGGTAGCCAGTGGTAGCATCCTGAAAGCGGTAGCGCAGCACGGCCTGGGTGTTAAGCGGTACCGAGCCGGCTACGGCCAGCCGGAAAGGGGCCTGCGGGTTGCTACGCTGCTCCAGGGTAGCTAGGCTACCCACCCCAAATGTGCCCTGCCGCACCGTAACGTAGGGCGAAAGAGACGTTAGCGTCACCGTCAGGTTGGTAACCGGGCTGAGCAGGTTTTGCACCGCTACGGTCAGGCGCAAGGTGTCGCCGGGGGCGTAGGCACGGCGCTCCGGAGCGGCCGTGCGGCTTACCACCCGTGCCGACTGCCGGGAAGTGGCCGTAAGGGCGCGGGCAATGTTGAGGCGACCCGTGCCTAGCTTGCCCGCGTAGGCCACGTTGCCGGGCAGGGCATCAATGTTATCCGTCGTTTGCCGAAGCTGGGCGGCTATTTGGGCGGCAGTGTAGCGCGGGAAATGGGCGCGCAACAGGCCGGCCGCGCCCGAAACCAGCGGAGCTGAAAACGACGAGCCCCCAACGGCCACGTAATCCGAATTTGTGTCGCCCCAAGTTGTCAGAATGCCGATGCCGGGAGCCGAGAGGTCGACGTGGCGGCTGTAGGTTCCGTTGGTTTCACGCTCATCGGAGGGCCGGAGCATGGCCACCGAAAGCACGTGGTCGTAGCTGGCGGGGTAGAAATCCAACTCGGCTGGGGTGTTGCCGGCCGCTGCTACGACTACCGCGTCGCGGTTGACGGCGGCGTAGGTAATGACATCTTGCTCAAACTGAGAGCGGCCGCCAACCCCACCCCAAGACAGGTTAATGACCCGGCAACCGTGGTCGGCGGCGTACACGATGGCTTCGTAGCCGCCAAAAGCGCCCGTAGGTGTGCTAGGATAGATTTTCAGGGGCATAAACCGGCACCGGAAGCCTACGCCCGCAATGCCCTTGCTATTATCAGGAGCGGCAGCAGCGCAACCCGCTACTAATATGCCATGGACACTGCCCGGCTCCCGGACCGGGTCGTTGTCGTGGTCGGCAAAGTCCCAGCCGCGGTAGTTGTCCACGTAGCCATCCTGGTCGTTGTCGATGCCATCGATGGGGTCGCGGCGGTTGAGCTGTACCTGGGAAGCCAGGTCTTCGTGGGTGAGGCGGGTGCCCCCGTCCACAATCCCAATAACCACGCTGGTATCCCCCTTGCTGATGTTCCAGGCCTGGTAGGCCCGAATATTTTTGAGGTAGTACTGGCCGTTGGCGGCGGTGGAATCGGCGAAGGGGTCATTGGGCTGATACAGCGGCGCGTAGCTGTAGAGCGGCTCGGCGTATTCCACGGCCCCGGTTTTGCGTAGGGCCCGGCAAGCCTCTTCCACGGACAGCGTTACGGGTAGTTCGGCTTGGAAAATTAGCTCCAGGTGCACGGCGCCGGGCTGGTCGGGGCCGGGCGGCTGGCTGTGAGGAAACTTCGGGCGAACCTCCCGCGCCTGCAGGCGCAGCAAGGCCGCATCCAGGGCCGCAACCCCAGTTGCCTGCCCGGCTGGGCGGCTGCCAGTTGGGGCTGACTTTAGCTTAAATACTACCCGCCCGGCAAGAATGGTTTTGGTGGCAGGCGCCGGAGTGGTTACCGGCAGCGGGCTTTGTTGGGCGTGCACGGCCCCGGCAGTTAGCAGAAGGGCTGCTATCCAGCAGCGGGTAGTAAAATGGAGTAGCGGTAGTAGCATATACACAGAGGGAATAAGAGAAAACACAGCCCGCATGAGTCAGCAGATTAACGTACCTGCCTTTCTGTTTGGATGCGGGCTCGGCACTCCTCGTTCGTAAAATTAACCATTGGCAGCTAGCTTGATAGCTTCGTTTGAAGCTTTTCGACCAACCTGCGGCATTCACCCAGCTAGCAAGGCATTTTAGGTGGTAGGCGGCAGAGAATCTGCTTCATCCTCGGCCGGCTTTTGGCTTATTTCCAGATAGCTGAATAAGTATGTGACGTAAGCTTGTAGTAGCTAGCCCCACCTGAAAAGTATTTTTATGCTATCATTCTGAGCGGAGCGAGAATTCCGAAAGTAGCCGTTGGATACTTGACTCAGATTCCTCGCCCGCGTCCAATGACAATGACCTGCGGGTTTACTTGTGCCGACCTGCTACCTAACAACAAGGCCGCCCTGTTTTGCTAGGGCGGCCTTGTTGTTAGGTAGCAGGTAGAGCGGCCTTACCGGCCGCCCTTGCTGTATTTGTACCGCTTGGGTGCGTCTACCATACGAAATTTGTAGGGGTTGCGCGAGTTTAGGTCCAGACCCAAACCAATAGGATTGTGGTTGCGCTTAAACTGGGACTTATCATTGGGGCGGCGCCCGCTTTCGTTGGAAACGCTGCGATACTCCCGGGGTTTTTCCACGAAGGTATCCTGGGAGCAAGAGGCCGTGGCCAGCAGAATGGTAAGCGCCGAGAAGGGTAATATAGCTTTCATGAGTACAGGGGCTGAGGGAGGAGAAATGACGCCGCTAGGAAGAAGGCAGGTGTCTGAGCCTGTGTACTATAAATCATTCTAAAAAGATGCAGAAAAAGCGGAATAATCCAGTCAGTTTTTCTGCCGAGCTTATAGGCTTAGCATTTCCCGAAAGCGCACCGACTGCTGGCGCGAAACCTCAACCTCGGGCCCGCCCCGCAGCCGAATTTTCAGAGAGTTACTAAACCAAGGCTCTATGGCTTCCACCCACTGCAAGTTGATGATCTGCTGGCGGTTGGCTCGGAAGAACACCCTCGGGTCAAGGCGCTGCTCTAGATGCTGCAGGGTGCGCGGAATCAGGGGGCGGTGCTGCTCAAAGTAAATCTGGGTGTAGCTGCCATTGATTTCAAACAGGCGAATGTCGGCCAGACGCACAAACCAGCACCGCTCGCCCTCCTTCACAAACACCTGATCCTGCTCCGTAAGCGGGGTAGGGGCCGGTTCTTCAGCCGGCGCTGAACCACCTGCGGGAACCATAGCCGTGTATTTGCTGCGGGCCTTAGCTAGGGCAGCGGCCAAGCGGTTTTCCTGGATGGGCTTGAGCAAGTAGTCCAGGGCATTCACCTCAAAAGCCCGCAGGGCGTACTCGTCGTAGGCCGTGGTGAAAATGACGTGGGGAGCCGCTTCCAACGATGCCAGCAGTTCGAAGCCCGTTTCGCCCGGCATATGAATGTCCAGAAATAGCAAATCGGGTTGCAACTCCCGCAACTGCTGCCGGGCCTCCTCGGCGTGCCGGGCCTCGCCCACGATACTTACTTCTGGGAAGGCCTGCAGCAAATGGCGCAGCTCCGTGCGGGCCAACCGAGAATCATCAACGAGCAAGGCGTTCATACAGCGCTTAGAAAGGGAAGAAGATCAAGAATCAGAAGAAGGTGGCGGGCCTACCAGATTGCCGGCACGGCCGGAGCCTCCGCCGGGACTGCGGCTGCAACTGGTAGCTGCAGGTGCGCCACTACCATGTCGGGGGAGTGCGGGTCGTTGGCTAGGTGCAGGTGGGCAGCGGGGCCGAAGAGCAGGGCCAGCCGTTCCCGGGCATTGCGCACGCCTACCCCTCGTGGCCGGGGCGGGGCTCGTAGCGGCCGGTGTTGCGCACCGTAATGTGCAGGGTGTTAGAGTCGTTGAGTTGGGCGCAGAGGCGGATGACGCCGCCCGCCGGCCGCGGGGCCAGCCCGTGCTTGATGGCGTTTTCCACCAGCAGTTGCAGGGTCATGGGCGGAATCAGGACGGACAAGGCGGCCGAGTCAACGTCCAAGGTGTATTCCAGGCGCTCCTCCAGCTGCAGGGCCTCCAGCTGGAGGTAGTGCTCTACAATTTCCAGCTCCCGGCTCAGGGGCACCTGCTCGGCAGTGTTCAGCTGAATTGAGTAGCGCAGCAGATCCGAGAGGTGGGTAATCATGTCGCGGGCCCGGCCTGGGTTCTCCATCACCAGGGCCCGAATGTTGTTGAGCCCGTTGAACATGAAGTGCGGGTTAATTTGGGCCTTGAGGGTGCGCATTTCGGCCTCCTGCACGGCCGCCGTTAGCTTCCACTTGTCTACCTCAGCCCGGCGGAAGCTGGTTAGGTAGTGCCACCCGAAGTAGAAGCCCGCCCACAGCCACAGCAGAATATTTACGTTGACGGCGTACCCGAAAAACTGGGCCCAGCCGTGGGGAGCACCGTCGCTGGCCGGCCGGATCAGCAGGGCAATTACGGCCCAGATAACTACTTGGCTGAGCAGGGAAAGCACCACATTCGTCACCAACAGGCGGCCCAGCAACGGCAGCGGCCCCAGTTGTTCCCAGCCATTGGCCCGGATGTGGTAGCGCAGCCAATGGGTGATGCCCAGCATGGTGGCGGCGATGGTGAAATTAATCAGCAGCATGTCGCGCGGGCGGGCTCCCATGAAGGAAAAAGTCCCCGAGCAAATCACAAAATAGAGGCTCCAGCCCAGGAGCTGGCAGCGCCAGTACAGGCGGCTAGGAGGCGGAGCAAGAGCGTAAGAAAACATAAAGCGCGGAAGGCTAGGCAGCTACGGAAGCGTGAGAAAGCTCAGCGGCTACCCGCTGGTAGGCCTGCTGGTTGCGGCGGTAAGACACCCACAGCAGCCCGGCCAGCACCAGCAGCATGCCCACAATAAACATCGGAATCAGGTACAGATCGGTGGCTGAGGTGCGCAGGCCCAGCAGCAGGCAGCCCACCGGAATAAGGCCCGCCATCAGGGCAAAGGGACGGGCATTGTAAAACCAGGCGTAGGGGAAAAAGTGGGCTCCCGTGATAATGCCGTAGGTCATAATAAAATGCTGCGGATACCGGCTGTACACAAAAATCAGGAAGGGGAAATAGAATAGTTGGGCGAAGTTCAGCCACAGTCCTAGCGGCTGCAGCGGGTTGTGCGGCAGGGTCCAGGTAGTGCGTAGCAGCTTAGAAAAAAGCCAGGCCAGCGGCAAGGTAGCCGAGCCCACGAAGAAAGTAATGAAGCCTTTATGCGCAGGCGAACCGGGTAGCGTCCAGAGGAAGGCAATGGCTGCCCACACCAGGCTGGCCGCCACAATAAAGTCGAGCCCGTTTTTGGCTTTCACCGACAGCTCTAGCTTCAGAGCCGCAAATTCCTGTTCGAGTAACATAACTGCTAGTAGTAGGGTGAGGGTAGTACAACAGCGCTAAACTCTCCGGCGACTTTTGCCGCTGGGCGGGCGCAAGATAGGCGCCCGCCGCAACTGTAAAACCTACTTTTTTGCCAGGCTATTCTGCTTCAAAAAGGCATCGGTTTGGTTGAAAAACCACTGGGTATCGTCCCACATCAGGAAGTGCTTGCCCGCCTCCGACATTTCTATCCGGTGCTGAGGGAGCTTGGCGTACTGCTGCTCAAACACGGCCCGGGTGCCTTCCTTGGTGGAGCCGTACTGCTTGTAGGCGGCCCAGGCACCCAGCACCAGCACGGGCTGCTGAATACGAGCAACATCTTGGCGCAAGTCGTTGGTTATCAAATCGTAGTAAGCCTGGGCCACGGTAGCGGGGTCAGAAGCTACTGACCAACGGGTAGCCTGGCTGATGCGGGCCGTGTCGGTCATTATGCTCCCCGACATCTGGCGGGCTGCCGCCACGGTCATTTTGCCGCTGCTCATTTGCTTGCGCATGCCCTCGGCCATGGGCTTGGCGGCTTCGGCCGTGAGGCTGGGGTTTTGCACTGCCGCCAGGAAGGGCAATGAATCGACGATAACCAGCGGGCCGGTTGCCTCAGGTTGGGTGCTGCTCAGCCACAGGGCCAGAAAGCCGCCCAGACTGTGGCCGATAATGGCCGGCTTCTGGAGCTTCTGGGCCTTTATGTAGCCCAGGAGTTGGTCGCGCACGTTCAGCAGCAGCGGGTCGGTGCTGGCTGGGGCCGGGGTGCCGCCAAAGCCAGCCAGGGAAATAATGTGGCACTGGTACTGCTTCTGGTAATGAGCCACGGTTTCGTCCCACACGGCGCCGGGGCAGGTTAGGCCCGGAATCAGGAGCAGGGGCTGGCCTTTGCCTACTACCCGCACCGTAAAGTTGGGGTGGGCTGCCGGCGTGTCGGCGGAGGCGGCAACGGGGGCAGCCGGCGCCGCCACGCTAGCGGCTGGGGCAGCCAGCACAACGGCGGCCGTCAGGAGCAGGGCCGAGCAGAAGGGACGGAAGGTAGTGGTCAGGTTCATGGCGGAAAGCGGTTAAGAGTGGTGACGTTTGTTGCGGTTGATGAAGCAAACCTAGCCCCGCTAACGTCCCATCGAAACTACTTTTCAGCGAACGGTAAATCCGCCGGTCGAACGGTTAATCTGCCACCCAAACTGAGTAGCAGTACTAGGCCGCTGAGGATGTGCGCCGGCACCCGAGCTAGTCAATTCCGTTCTGGGCTTGTTGCGCACTAGCTGCACTTGCCGCCTGACCCAGGGCGCCTTGCGCGGGAAGCCGCGCCTACCTACGCGGGCCCTCCTTAAACGCAACAAGGCGCCCGCACGGGCGCCTTGTTGGGCAAAGTCTGGATGCTAGGGAAACACCCTAACTTGGCTATTCCCGTGCTTAAATGATGTTGCGCAGGTCTTGGCGCAGGTTCTCGATGCCGTGCCAGATGTCGTCCCAGGTGCTGCGGTCGTGGTCAGAGCCGGCGGCGGGCTTGCCGGCGGAAGCGGCTGCCTCCGGTCCGAGGCGCTCGGCAAGCCGGGCACGTTTAGCCTCCAGCGCATCGGCGTGCTGGTGGTAGGTATTCTGGGAGTTGGCGGTTGTGGCGTGGGCCCGGTTGCGTAGGGTCTGGATTTTAGCGTCGAGCTCGGTAAGCGCCTGGCGCAGATCTTCAGCGGTCAGGTGGGCGGGGGCGCGCATGTGTTCGGGGGAAGGAGTAGTAGCCATGAGTGCAGAGCGGTAAGGAGGGAGAAAAGAACCTAGACAGGTCCGTTCTGGAGTGTACTTACGCCCGCGCAAAAAGGATACAACACTTCTCTCACTCACCATTTCACTTCTTCACCACTCCCGCGGAATGCCTAGCTCCCGGGCTAGGGGAGCGGCGGCTGAGGCGTAGAGTAGGGTGAGTAGTTCATTCAACGCCGGTGCTAGCTCCACATGATAATCTTCGTGCAGCTTCTGAATAGATTTGACGACCTCGGCGGTGCGGCGGGCCAGGTGCTGGAGCAGGGGTTGGGTGGGACCATGCAAGCGGTTGGTGGCCTCGGGCTGGTGGCGCAGCACGTTGCGGAGCAGGCGCAGGGTCAGCTCAATTTCTCCCATCGTGTCGCCCGTGATTTTGCAGTGGTAGGTGAGGCGCTGCTGAAGCTGACGCACAATGTGCAGCAGGTCGTTGGGTGTTTGGTGGAAGCCCCGCACGGGGTCGTCTACTTGCTGCTGCAGGCGCTGGCGGCGTATTTCCAGCCCGTCTTCGCCCTCTAGCAGCCGGAAGGCCAACTGCTCCGTCAGCACGGCATCCTGAGCGACGAGGCGGGTAAGCAGCGTGTCTTTTTCTTTCTGGGGCAGGTGTAGCAGCGCTTTGCGCAAGTCGGGGGAGAGAGTCGGCATAGAAATAATAAACGCTGTTTAACCCTGGCAGATTCCCCGCTAGTTCGTTTAAGAAGCATCCGCCGCGACTCTCCTAAAACGTGGCTGGTAAAACATCTGCTAAGCCTAACCAAGTAAGCAGGCCTTCTCGCCAACCTTGCCTGAAGCGAGGAAGCAATACATTAAAGAAGTTGTCTGCACCCTAAAAAGCCCGTAATGCCTTCGGCCAGTTCAGCATCCTGGGCTTTGGCTTTACCGTGCACAGAGCCGAAACGGGTGGCTGTTCAGTTAGCTGCTTTTCTTAGGTTTCTTTGCTTCTCTACCTGTATAAGCCACGCGGTAGATAACCCCGTTATCATCGTCAGAGACTAGAAGGGAGCCATCTGGGGCCTGCACGATGCTGCAAGGGCGGCCGAATTCCGACTTGTCGTTTTCTATCAGCCACCCCGTCACGAAATCCTCAAACTGCTGGGGCTGCCCCTGCTCGTTGAAGCGCACTCGCACAATTTTGTAGCCCGAGGGCTGGGCTCGGTTCCAGGAGCCGTGCATGGTCACGAAGGCATCGTGGCGAAACTCAGCCGGGAACTGCTGGCCGCGGTTGAACACCAGACCCAGCGGCGCGGAGTGGGCTTTGTAGAGCAGCAGAGGCCGCACCGCTTTAGCGTCAAACTGCGCGTAGGAGTCGCCCGACTTAGGCTTGTTGGCGGGGTAGGGTTTGCCGTCGGCAATGATGGAGGGCCAGCCATAGTGGCCGCCTTCTTTAATCTGGTTGAATTCTTCCTGCTGGTCCTCGTCGCCGAGCCAGTCAATGCCGTGGTCGAGGCCGTAGAGTTGCCGGGTAGTTGGGTGCCAGTCGAAGCCGATGGTGTTGCGCAGGCCGCGGGCGTACACGCGGCGGCCCGAGCCATCCGTTTTGATCTGAAGCAGGGTGGCGTTTTCGGGGTTGTCTTCGTCGCAGGCGTTGCAGGTGCTACCCACCGAGAGGTAGAGCTGCCCATCCGGACCGAATTGCAGGGTGCGGTTGGCGTGCTGGCCGGCGTCGGGCAGGTCCTGATAAAGCATTTTGGGCTCGCTCAGGCTGCCATCGGGTTTCACATCGGCCACGTACAACTCCCGGATGGCGGCCATGTAAAGCTTACCATCTTTCAGGGCCAAACCATGCAGGTGAGGCTTTTGGGCTACCTGCTGCATTACTTCCGCCTTGCCGTCCTGGTTGGCGTCGCGGATCAGTGTCACGGTGCCTTTTACCCGGTTCGATACGTACACGTCGCCGTTGGGAGCCACGGCCAGCATGCGGGGCATATCCAGGCCCTGGGCGTAGGCACTGACGGTAAAGCCGGCTGGCGCTTTCAGGCTGCTGATGCGCTCCGGGGTTGCGGGTAGCTTTTTGGGCAAGTAAATGTTGCCCGTCATTCGGAAAGGGGTAGCCTCTGGCGGTACGTTTTGAGCCGTGGCCGAGCAGGCAAAGAGCAGCGTTGCCGCCAGCGAAAAAGTAAGTTTGGAAAGCATAGCACAGAAGAATAGTTGCGCCTAGTTCAACTGCTTTTGCCGAGCTTGGGTTGCCTCAACGTGCCACCAGCCACCCCGCATCCCAACTGATACGCTAGCGCCAGTGCCAGTAAACCCGGTGGGAATGACAGGAGCGGCGGTAGCGGCAACACACGGTAGCCCCAGAGAATTGCTTGCTGGTTGAGTTATTGATTAGCAAGGTAGTACACCGTTGGTATGAGGTTTGGTGGCGCTTGAGACTACCGCTGACCAAACCGTAGTCCGGCTGTGAAGCCTGCCCGTAACCACACAAAACGCTGGACGCCAAGATAACTGCCCACAGATGCCACCCGGCGATAGGCCGGACCAGCAAATCCTTCAAGCGTGAAGCGTGACCACAACGCCTGATACCCGAGTAAGACGCCGGCTTCCTGCTCCCGTTTTCTGTTAGTGTCCGGCAGATTAAAATCGTCCCCTCTGCCTACACGGAGGCTGCCAATACCCACAAAAGGACTTAGGAAGAGTCCATCATTTGTTGAAGTCGACCACGGGTAATACCGGTAGTCTAGGTAGAATTTGGGCCCCTTGTCGGGTTCAGCATCTTGGTTGCGGAAGTACCGGTAGCTGCCGCTGACTTGCAAGGCCGAATGGGGGCTTATCCTTATTTCTACTCCCACACCAGCAGAAAGGGGATTAGCTCCTCGACTTGTAGCACAGGATTAACGCTCAGCTTAACCGTAGACGTCTGCCCAAAAGCTATTCGGGAGACAAAGCACCCGTTAACGAGTAGCAATTTGCATAGGAAGAGTATTGGACGACGGAATAAACGCAGCATAAGGAGTAAATATACTTCTCAGGTAATAACAGGTGATAAGCAGAGGTTGAAATATACATAATCCGGCATATACAGAATCCGGCCCGGCATTGCCCCGCTGCTTCTGTTACTGAACAGCCTGCCCACTAACTGCCGCTACATAATGACGACCCGAAAATTAGGCTGTTCCCAACCCTTATCACTGATTACGGGTTAGCAAGTTCGAACCGGCGCGGCCCGGCTACTGTACCCCGACTCCTCACTGCTACCTCAATGCCTTACCGCTACGCCACGCCGCTGCTGCTCTTGCCCGTTGCCGCCTTCGCCCAAACGGCCCCGCCCGATACCGCCATGCTGCGGCCCCAGGTGCTGCCCGAAGCTACCGTAACCGGCTACGGCCAGCAGCTACCCCTGCGCCGCACCGCCGCCGCTGTGGGGGTGCTCGATGCCGCCGTGCTGGAGCGGTTTCCGCAGAACGCCCTGACCCAGGCCGTGAATACCCTGCCGGGCGTGCGACTGGAGGAGCGCGCCACGGCTAGCTACCGGCTCAGTGTACGGGGCAGCACGCTTCGCTCCCCGTTTGGGGTGCGCAACACCAAGGTGTACTACCAAGGCTTACCTTTCACCGAAGCCAGCGGCAGTACCCTCTAAATCTGCTCGATCCTAGCCTGTTCGGGGGCATTGAGGTAGTAAAAGGACCGGCGGCCAGCGTGTACGGGGCCGGTACCGGCGGAGCCGTGCTGCTCACGGGCCGGCGCCCCTGCTGGGCACTTCCCGAGCCCAGGTGGGCTTCACGGCTGGTAGCTTTGGACTGCGGCGCTATACAGTGGCGGCCGAAACAGGTACCGCTACTGGCTACCTACGTGCCAGCTACGCCCGCCAGACTCTCGACGGCTACCGCCAACAAAGCGCCCTGCGCCGCGACGTGCTGGCCCTCGACGGGGAGTGGCAGCCTACGGGCAAGCAGACCATCAGTTTGCACGCCCTGTACTCCGACCTAAACTACCAGCTGCCCGGCGGCCTTACCCGGGCCCAGTTCGAGGCTAATCCGCGCCAGGCCCGGCCGGGTACGGCCACCAGCCCTGGCACCGTGCAGCAGCGCGCTTACTATGCTTCGCGCACGGCCTTGCTCGGGGTACCCACGAAGCCCGCTTCTCGGAGCGCCTGAGTTTGCGCACTACCTTGTATCTGAGCGGTAGCAGTATCCAGACACCCTACCTCATTGATTTTGAGCGCAATACCTTGCTGGGCGGGGGCGGCCGGGTAGTGGCCAGCTACCGCACTACCCTGGCTGGGCGCACGCTCCGTCTTCAGGGTGGGGGAGAGGGGCAAACCGGCTTTGAAAGCTCCCGCAACTACCAGAACCGCGCCGGCACCCCCGGCCAACTGCGCTACGACGACGAAATCCGGACGCTTACGGGCTTTGCTTTTGCCCAGGCCGACTACGAGCTACCCGCCGGGCTGCTGCTCACGGCCGGGGCCAGCTACAACCGCCTGCGCTACCGCATCAGCCGCATTTCCGACGCCGCTACCCGCCCGAGGCCTACCAACTGGAGCGCAACTTCCGGCCCGAGGTGTCGCCGCGGGTGGCGCTGCTGCGCGAGTTTGGCCTGGGCTTGTCGGTGTACGGCAGCATCAGCTCGGGCTTCTCGCCGCCCACGGAAGAGGAAATTCGGCCTTCGGACGCTTCCATTAACCGCGCCCTGCAGGCTGAACGTGGCACCAACTACGAGGTAGGCGCCCGCGGGCAACTCTGGAATGAGCGGGTGCGCTATGATGTAGCCCTCTACGACTTGCGCGTGCGCCAGACAATTACTACCCGCACCACCGACCAGGGTACTCAGCTATTCGACAATGCCGGCAACACCCGCCAGCGTGGCGCCGAAGCGGCCCTCAGCGGCTGGCTCTGGCGGCCGGCAAGTAGCCTGACCCTGGTACCATAAGTGCTACCCAGGCGGGCGGTACCGGTCTGCGCGCCTTTGTGAGCTACGCCTACAACCACTACCGTTTCGGGAGCTACGAAAGCGGCGGCAACAATTTCAGCGGCAACCGCCTCACCGGCACGGCGCCCCACACGCTCACCACCGGCCTCGATTTCAGCCAGCAGTTGGGCTTCTACCTTAACCCCACCGTCAACCACCAAAGCCGCCTGCCCTCAACGATGCCAACACCGAATACGCCCCGGCTACTGGACCTTCGGTAGCCGGGCCGGCTGGCGTCGTGAGCTGCCGAAAGGACTAGGCCTGGATGTATTCGGAGGGATTGAAAACGCCACGAACCGCCGCTATTCCCTAGGCAACGACCTCAACGCCTTCGGGGGCGCTACTTTCAGCCGGCCCCGGGCCGCAACTGGTACGGCGGCCTGCAACTGGGCTGGCGTTGGTAAAAGTTAGCCGGCAAAATAGGTGCGGCTACCACTGCTGCCAGGCCGGGTGCCGGTAGAGTGCAGAAGTCCGCAGTAGCAGTGAAGAAGAGGGTTGGATGAGGCTCACCCGAGCGAATTTTATTAGGTCTTAAGTACTAGCTACCCTTCAGATTTACTACTTTCTCTTCAGTCTGCTGCCTTACTGATGATGTCTACCACTGCTACCATTCAGCTCCTACCCCTGACCACGGAGCACTACCCCGCTGTGAGTGCCATTTATGCCGAAGGCATAGCCACGGGTCAGGCAACTTTTGCCACCGACGTTCCGGCCTGGGCGGAGTGGGACGCCAGCCACCTACCGCATAGCCGGGTTATAGCCTTGTCTGAAGCTGGGCAGGTAGCAGGCTGGGCGGCCCTGACGCCCGTTTCGGGCCGGTGCGTGTACCGCGGCGTGGCAGAAGTGAGCGTGTACGTTGGGGCCGCGCATCGGGGCCGGGGAGTAGGGCAGCGGCTGCTGGCGCAACTGGTAGCCGAATCGGAGCAGCACGGAATCTGGACCTTACAAGCCGGTATCATGCGCCTGAACGCGGCTAGCCTGCGCCTGCACGAACAGGCTGGGTTTCGGCTGGTGGGCGTGCGGGAACGGCTGGGCCAGTTGCAAGGTCAGTGGCACGACGTCTGTCTGCTGGAGCGCCGGAGCAGGGTAGTCGGGTAGCCGTTGGTTTTAGTCCATGGCGGGTAGCAGCAGAATCGGCAGCTGCCCGTGCAGTACCACTTGGGAGGTGACGCTACGGTTGAAAAGCTGCCCCAAAAAGCTGCGGCGGCGGGCAATAAGCACCAGCAGATCGGCCTTGGTTTCAGCGGCGGCCAGCAGAATGCCGGCTGCTATGCGGCGGTGCCGAATACTATGGCACAGCACCCGGAAGGTAGTACCCTTGGTTAAGCCACTCGCAACAACGGCTTCAAAAGCCTGGGCACAACTGTCGCTGTTCTCAGGCTCCGCTACGTGCGTTACGGTGAGGTGGGGCTGTAATTGTTCCAACAGCACCTGTACGCCCGCCGACTGCACCTTCAACTCAATGGGGCTGTTGTCGGCGGCAATAGTTACGCAGTGCGGGGGAACGGGAGCCTGCGAGGCAACGGGCACCACCAGCAGGGGCGTACGGGTAGCCCGCAGCAGCTTCAACGACGTGCTGCTGACCAGTTCATCCGGGGTAGTTTCGGTATCAGGCTTGCCCAGGATTACCAGGGCGGGTGCATGGCGGCGCACAGCGTCCGCTACGGCGCCCTCCACCCCGTCTACCGCCGATTCAACCGTGGCGCTTACCTTCAGCGGCTGCACCCGCTCCTGCAGGGCCGCCGCAATTTCGCCCTCGCTCATGTGGCGGATGGTGCCCGTGAAAGCTTCCGGGTCAAGCAAAGTTTCGCGACGGATATGCAGGACAACTAGCGTGGCCTGGGCGGGCGCGGCCAGAGCCGCTGCGTAGCGCAGGGCATGGTCGGCGGCCGGCGTAAAATCGGTGAGGACGAGGAAAGAAGCTGCCATGGATGGAAGAAGGGTTGGGAGCGGAAAGCTACGCGTAAGAATTGTATACGCGAAATGCCCAACAGGTGACAGGTGCTTGGCTTAAAAACTCCCTGCTTTCCACTCACCGCGGCCCAGTTCCTGACTAGCAGAATAGTTGCCCTCAAAGCCCCCAGCCATGTTTAGGCAGACGGCCTACTTCCTTATACATGCCAACGTGTCCTACTAGTGCTGGGCATTGGGCTGCCGCTTCGGGAGTGGTTGCTACGCAGTGGGGCTGGCTTGCTAATGGGGTAAATGCTGCCGGACAAAATCGATGGCGAAGGCTTTGATCTGGTCGCGAGTATCTTGGAAAGCTGTTCGTATTTCGGCCTCCGAGCCAGTAGCGCGGGCGGGTTCAGGAACGCTATGGTACAGGCGGGTGGCGGTGGTAGCGCCCGGCAGCACGGAACAGGTTTCGCGGGCATGGTCGCACACACTCAGCACGAAGTTAAACGGGGTAGTAGCGTACTCCATGGCCAGGGTGAAGGTATGGTGCCTGCTCTCGACCTCATCTTCGGCCATCATCTACACCCCCGCGGGTTAAGCCCGTGAGTTTCTACCCCAGCCGAGATGGACACGGATGGCAACTCCTCGGCAGCGGGTCTGCCACGTATTACCATAAAAAAACACGACCACTCTACACATACTCCTTCAATTTCAGGAGAGTGTAGAGTGGTCGTGGTGGTTAGGTGCCTTCTGGCAAGCAGTTGGCTGCGCCGCTAGCTGATGTTCTAGCGGTTGTTATCGTCGATGGGGTTGTTGAAGCCGGGAATGTCCAGCTCGTCACGACGGGTCGTGTTGTCGGCGTCGGGGCCAGCGTTGCCGGCGCCATCCAACGGAATGCCGGTGGTTTCTTCTTCGAGGCGGGCGGAGGTATCCAAAGTGCCTTCCTCGTCGCGCTTGTAGCCGTACAGCTCCTCGCGGTGCTTGCGCTGTTCTTCCGTTAAGTTAGCGCCCGAGTTTGGGTCGAGGGCGGCGGCGGGGTCTTGATTTGGTTCAGTAGCCATGGAAAAGGGATAAGAAAATCAGCGCCTAACACTGCGCTGCGGCCCGGCGCTGATGTTAATGGATGAGAAGGGCAAAACGCCAACTACTATTTGTCTTTGTCATCGCCGGCGAGAAGCTGGCCGTCCGTGCTGGCGCCGGGAATGCCGCGGCCACCATCGGGGCGCAGGGCGCTGAATTCATCGGGGTTGTCGTTGTTACCCACGTTCGGGTTGTGGGGCTTTTCGTCGTCGTCGCGGGCAGGGCCCTGGCTATGGTTGGCCGGCTCGTTGGTAGCCCAGTTGCGGGTGCCGCCGCCATAGCGCGGATCGTCCTGAGCCCAGCCTTCGCGCTGCTCATCGTACTCGGCATCCGCTACCTGCCGCACCAAGGAGGGTCGAGGTTCTGCGGGACACTGCCGCGCTGCTCTGGGAAAGCCACGGAAGGAGCCGCTTGGCCACCTTGGGTTACACTTTCACCCGAGTGGGTAGGGGTAGTAGTCCGGGCCTCCGTGGGCTGGTTAGGCTTGCCGAACTCTCCATACTGAGGCGTTCCGGTGGGCGAGTTAGCCGCAGTAGAGTTGGTATCGGGCGTAAAATCGGAGTTTTCTGGGGTATGTGCCATGGTGGGTAGAATAGGAAGAGAGAAACAGAAGAGAAAGCGCGGCCTACGTAGCCAGCGCTGCTTCTCATACGTAAATGCCTGACAAATGGCGGTACTGAACCATACCGTCGGGTCTTCCTTCTTCTTCTACACCTTCTGTCCATGGCTGCTTCCATCACTCACAACGCTCCCGATCAGGAATTTACAATTATTCAGGATGGCTACACGGCTGAGTTAGCCTACAGCCAGCCCCAGCAGGGCGTTATCGATTTCACGCACACGTTTGTGGAAGAGGGCCTCCGGGGTAAGGGAGTTGCTGAGGAACTGGCCCGCGCGGGCCTCGCTTACGCTCGGGAGCAGCAGCTACGGGTGCGCACCAGCTGCGAGTTCATGCAGCATTTTGTGCAGCGTCACCCCGAGTACCAGGAACTGCTGGAACCGGCCGACTAACTGCGTGCTAACCCCTATAGCCTCCGTCGCCTGCTGCTCGGGCCCGCATAACGAGCAAGTGAGGGCAAGTTTGAGGCAAGTGAAAAAGGCCTTTTGGGTCCTTAGAAGTTAGTCGACGGGCAAAAAAGCTGATGGAGCTAGGTGCAGCAGAAACGGTTGGGAATAAGACGTTTTTAATGTGGTGTTAATTTCTGGCACTGCCTTAACTCGTAACTTTCTCATAGACAGTATAGTTTTTCCAGTTCCGTCCAACGCTAGTGCCTTGCCCCATGCTGACTTTTCATGTCCTGACCGATTTTTCGGCTACGGCGGCCAATGCCCTGCGCTACGCCGAGGTACTGGCTCGTCACCTAGGGGCGCACCTGCGGCTCTGGCACGTGCTGCCCGTAACAAATGGGGTGGAAGGCCGCTACTTCAGCGCGGCAGCAGGAGGCCTAACGGCTACCGAAAGCGCTCAGCAGCTAGCTGAGCTAGCCCGTAAAATCAGCAGGTCGGTGCCGTGCACGCACGAAGTCATTACCTCGGATGCCGCCGCGCGCCTTACGGCGGCCATGCGCAGTAGCGTGGGGCATATTATAGTGGTTGGAAACAGCAACCCGGCTAAGCGAATGACTACTGCCGCCACCAGTACAGCCCTATATGTGGTGCGGCAGGTAGCCCAGCCGCTGCTGGTGGTGCCCGCTACCTTTCGGGCCGGACCGGTGCCGCGCCGCATTGTGCTGGATACCGACCGGCGCGCTGTACGCCTACCCGCCACGGCAGAAACCATTCCGGCCCTACTGGCTCAACTGACGTATGCGCGCTTCCCTCTGACGCTAAGCCACCTGCCCAGCGACGTGGACCACCTGCTCACCCGAATCATTCCGGAGGTGGTGGGTATTCACGTGTACACCAGTGAGTTTTCGCCGAAAATGGCTGAAATAGCGGCCCAGTTGCACCAAACAGGCCTGTTGCGCGGCGTAGCGCACACCGTAGCTACTGCCCGCCACCCCAGCATTGAGCAAGGCATCCGGCACGCGGCCGCCCGCTACCGCGCCGATATGCTTTCGTTTGTGACCCGGCAGCGCTCCTTTACCGGAACCCAGTTCTTGCAGAGCGTAACGGCTGGCCTGCTCGCTCACAGCCGCATTCCCGTCCTGACCATTGCCGAGGTGTAACTTCTATTTTCCCCACTTTTATGGTATCTGGCTACGGCCGAGTGTTTCGTCCCCTGCATCTACTAAATACGGCCTGCGTTGCCATGCGGGCCGTAGCGCTTACCGGATAGCCAGGGGTTTCGTTGAGGAGTAAGCACGCAGCAAAAAGACCCGTAGCTCGGAGGCACCACCAGAGCAGCCGGCGTACCTGATGACAAAGCTACTACCTCAACGATACTGCGCCAGACGCTCCGACTGCACCCCTGCGGAACGTTCAGGCTGACTTCTATAATACCTTCTGCTCCCTCATGTAGAAAAAAAGTCCGGCCCGCCCACCTCGGAAAATCAAGGAGAACGGGCCGGATCAGGGCGTTTGCTTCTGGATAGTTACCGCTGCACGGCTAGGCGGCCGGTGTACTGCACCCCATCTGCCGTTACGCGCACGGAGTAGAGGCCACTAGCCAAGGACTGAACATTAAGGGTTGCTGCCTCCGCGGCGCTCAGCAGTTGGGTGCGGACTAGTACCTGCTGGCCCAGGGCGTTATAGAGGCTGATGGTGGTCTTATGGCGCCCCCGCAACTCCGGCAAACGCACCTGCACGCTGCCCCCGGCCGGGTTAGGATACACCTCCATGCCTGCTGCCAGGGCGGCGGCCTTGGGGGTGCGGGTTATGGTAGCGCAGGTGCTGGTGTGGCTTCCTACGCCCGTGTATACATCCACGCCCTGGGCTTGCCAGCCGTCGGCGGCTAGGCTCCAGCGCGGTTGGCCCCGGCTTACGGTGGGCTTGCGTACCAGCGTGTTGTCCCGGGTTGAGCCGCCGCTGGGCACAGTCCAGCTACCACCGGCGGGCACCTGCCCGATAACGCCAATGACATCTAACGTATCAGTGCCATTAAATAGCCCAATGGAGTGGGGGCCGTTGAAAAAGCCTACCCCAGATTGCAAGTCAGTTTGGGCTTGCACCAGGGTAGAGGTGACGCCAGTGTTGGCAATAACGTACACGTCGCCGGGGGCAATGGTGCCGCTAAGCAGGGCCGTTTGCGAAGGGGTAGTCGACCCGCTGGGGTAAAGGCGTACTTCGATATCGGTCAGACTAATAGGAGCTGGCGAGGGGTTATAGATTTCTAGCACCTTGGTGTTACCCGTTGCGCCTTCCACGTACTCCGAGAAAAACAAATCGGTGCAGGGCGAGCCGGCCGGGGCTTGGTCGTCGTTCTGAATGGTGAGCACGTGGGCGGCGGGCGTGCCCAAAATGGCGCCGCCGGTGGTGGGCACGCCCAGCACCAGCCGCACGGTTTCGTTGGGTTCCGGCTGGGTATCGGCGGGCACGGTGAGCGTCACGGTCTGCGTCTGGGATGCCTGCCCGGCCACAAAGGTCAGGGAGCTGGTTGCCAGGGTGTAGTCGGCGGGCGAGGTGGCAGTAGTGCCGGTGGCGCTTACCGTGACGGGAATGGTTACGTTGGCGGAAGGGGCACTACCGCTCAGCGTCACGTTCACGGAATAAGTGCTGGTGCCGGCATTACCTTCGGGTAGGCTGCCCGTGGCGGAGGCAAAGGCAATGGTTGGGGCCGGGCCGTCATCGTTCGTGATAGTCAGCTCGTGCGAGGCGGGGCCACCCACGGCCCCGCCGGTGGCAGGGTTGCGCAGGCTAAGTACCACCGTTTCATTGGCCTCCGGCTGGGCGTCACCCGTCACCGTGACGGTCAAGGATTGCGAAGTCTGGCCGGCGGCAAAGGTTAAGGTTTGGGGTGAGGTAAAGGCGAAGTCCTGGCCCGCCGTGGCGGTAGAAGTGGCCGCGTCCAGGGCTACCTCCACGGTCAGGGGAGTAGTAGGGGCCGACGTGATGGTAACAGTAGTGGTATAGGTGGCTGTGGTGCCGCTGGCGCCCTCCGTTACGCTGCCGCTGGCCGTAGCAAAGGAAAACGTGGGCAGCGCCTGAAAGCCCCAGGCCCGAGCTACCAGGTCGGGGTAGGAAATGTAGGGGTTGAAGTTGCCCTGGCTTTTGGCCACGCGGCGGTTTCGTTCCCGCTCCCGGGCGTCTACGGGGTCGGCCAGGTGCCACTGGTACAAGGTGTTCAAATCAGCAGCGGCGGTAATTATGCCCTTGCCCGGGTCAAACTTCTCGTTCTGGTGCACCGTGTAGAAGTAGAAAATAGACCGGGCCAGGTTGCCCTTGTGGTCCTCGCGGGGCTCAAACTGCGCGTCCGTATCTTCGCTGTATTCGTTGATGTTTGTTGTCGGAATAGTGGTCTGGCTCTGGTTATTGCGCATCCAGAGGCGGGTTTGCGCATCCGGAATTTCAGCAAACGGATCGGAGCCCCGGTTGCTGTTCCAGGTGTCATAGGTAGGAAACAGGTGATGAATGTCGGAGCGCATGCGCACTGCCTCATCAAACCACGACTGCGGCACGGTATGCTCGCAGTTAATGCGCGACACCACGCCCGGGTTAGTGCTGCTTGAGTCCAGGGGCGTCAGTTCGGTGTACCCCGAGTACACGCATACTACCCGGCCGTTCTGGTTATCAATGTAGTTGTACATCTTGCCCCGGGCCGCGTTATAGCTGAGCTCAATGCGCCGGCCATCGTACCAGTTTTGGCGCAGCCAATCTTTCAAATCTTGGCCTTGCAGGGCAGTGGGCGGCGCGGGTGGTAGCGTTTGGGCTACCACTGCGCCCAGGCTTAAGGAAAAGGCTAACAGCCAGGAGAACAGGTGTTTCATTCGCAAAAGGTGTGGAGGACGGGGGTGAAAACCAAAGGTCGCAAATATTGGCCGGACGGGCCGGGGGCGGGCTGCGGCCACCGGCTTTCGTAACAAATCCGTAACACAACGGGCCGGCCAACCTGCTGCCCCCAGCACACAAAAAGGCCGACCCCGGAACGGAGTCGGCCTGAGAGGTAGCGCGCAGAGCGGCTGAACTTACTTGGTCGGCATCAGCACGGTATCAATTACGTGGGTCACGCCATTTTTTGATACCACGTTCGGAATGGTCACGTTAGCCATGCCGCCCTTAGTGTCATGCAGCATCACCGTGTCGCCCATGCGGTGTACCGTTAGGGTTTCGCCTTGCACGGTAGTCAGCGTCTGGCCATCCTTCAGGTCAGCGGCCATCAGGCGGCCGGGTACCACGTGGTAGGTCAGGATGGTGGTGAGCTTCTGCTTATTTTCGGGCATTACCAGCGTGTTCACGGTGCCCGCCGGCAGCTTGTCGAAGGCCGCGTTGGTAGGAGCGAATACGGTGTAGGGACCCGCGCCTTTCATGGTTTCCACCAGGCCGGCTGCCTTCACGGCCGCTACCAGCGTGGTGTGGTCAGTGGAGTTAACGGCGTTATCGACAATGTCCTTGTCCGGAGTCATCATGGCGCCGCCCACCATTACGCCGGCGCTGCTACCCCCACCCGACATCTTCATGTCTTTCATGTCCTTGCCTTTGCGGGGCTTGGTCGTGGCTTTCAGCTTGGCACCATCGGCCGACTCACCTTTCACTTTTACTTTACCGTCGTCGTCCACCTTGGTTTTGGTGGTCATGCCGCCTTCGGTAGTCTTGGTTTTTTCGTCGTCCGACTTAGTTTTCATTTTGCCCTGGGCCACGGCCGAGCCAGTAGTGAAAACGAAGGCCAACGCCAGGGTAGAAAGCAGATGCTTGTTCATAATGCGAGAGATTGAGTGGGAATCAGGCGAGAGAAAAGGCTGCCAGATGGCGGCAAGCCCAAGTGCGGCTATATACGCAGGAGCTTGCCGTTAGGATTCCGACCCCACACCAGCAGGCAGCCGTTCCCCGCTCCGGCACTCCTAGCCTGGCTCGTTTCGAACCATTTCGCCGGTAGTCAGGGCCCTCATCTTCTCGTTTTGTAGGCGCAGGCGCTGGCAGAGTACGCGCAGGATGTTGTCCAGCACTTCGGCGCATTCCTCCATCACGTCGTAAAAATCCTCTTGATCCAGCCGAAACGCCACCACCGGGCCCTTAGTAACGGCCGTGGCGGAACGGGGCTCCGCATCGAGCAGGGCTAGCTCCCGAAAAAGTCGCCCTCGTGGAAAGTAGCCAGTTGCTGCTCCCCCGTAAAAATCCCTACCTCTCCCGTGTAAATAATAAAGAGCGAAGTGCCCAGGTCGCCCTTCGCAAAAATGGTGTGCTGGTCAGGAAACTCTACTTCCTTCATAATAGGTACAATGCTGCTGAGCACATTCTCAGGCGTTTGAGCAAACAGAGTAGTGTGCTTGAGCAGCAGTACCCGCTCCACCGCCGAGATGCGCGGGGCCACGGCTGCCGGGCCGTCCGGGCTGTCCGTGGCGCACGGATAGAGGCGGCACCAGTGCTCATACACGGCCGGGTAGCGGGCGGGCAGCAACTCCAGCACGTCTTCGGCGCTTTCCCGCACCAGCAGGTTAGAAGCGTGCAGGTACGTGCGCAGGGTAGCCACAGTGGCGGGCGTGGGCTGCCACTGCCGCAGGGCCACGCTCACGGTCCAGGGCGCAAACGCATCCTCACCCCGCTGCAGAATAAGAGTCAGAATAGACTCTGGCGGCACGGGGCCCAGCAGTTGGTCGAAGGTCTGCACCTTTTTGGTGAGTCGGCCCACGTCCACGAGGGCCTGCAAACCCTGGTAGAGGGGCCGCGGAATCAGGTTATCGAGAATTTCCAGGGCATTGGCTTGGCGCTCCTGTCCGGCCCGGGCTATGCCGCGCTGAGCGTCGAGGATGGGTTGGCGGTCGTAGAGCTGGAGCAGCAGGCCAAACAGCCGCTGCTGCACCTTGGTCAGCTCGTACTTTAGGCAGGAGCGCAACTCCACGTTGGCCCCCAGCATGCCGTGCAGTAGCAGCTGCGCCAGCCGCATTTCCTTCTGCATCAGGTTCTGAAACAGCGGAGCTTCAGCCGCCACGGCCTCGTAGCGGCTGAGAGCATGCAGGGCGGCCGCCCGCCGGCTCAGGTTGGATTGTTGGGCCAGGGCTACCAGCACGCGGCGGCTGGCCGGCGTGCCCACGCGGGCACACACCATGGTTAGTCGGCGCAGCAAGGGGTAGTCGGTTTGGCGGTGCAGGGCCGTTTCCAGGGCTGGCAACACGGCGGCGCCCATGCCAGCTAGGGCACTGGCGGCTGGCTTGCGCACGGCCTTTTCTTCCAGCAAATCAATCAGCAGCTCAATGATGGGCGCCGTGGGCGTTTGGGCG
Organism: Hymenobacter sp. 5516J-16; assembly: GCF_022919335.1. Lineage (NCBI taxonomy): Bacteria > Pseudomonadati > Bacteroidota > Cytophagia > Cytophagales > Hymenobacteraceae > Hymenobacter > Hymenobacter sp. 5516J-16. Next base: position 3,710,360 of record NZ_CP095058.1, read on the forward strand.
GCGGCTTGCACGGCCGCCTTCACCAGGCTGGGCTCTAGGCTATGCAGGCAGGTGTGCAGCAAGGCGGTTTGCCGGGGCGGGGGCAGAAAGCGCAGCAAGGCCAGGGCCACTTGCCGCGGCTCCACGGCATTGGCGGCGGCCAACTCCTGCAGGCTGGCCTGGGCCGCCGGGTCGGTGGGCGTAGCCGTCAGGCACTGGGCCAGCGCGGCCTGGCGCTGTGCTAGCTCGGGGTGATAGAGGGCTGCGTCAGGTATAGGCCCGGTTTCGGGGGTGAAGCGGCCAAAGATGTATCCGGTGAGACAGGTGGGGTAGGGGCATCGGGGCAGGGGTTTCTTCTAAGTGCAGGATGTCGGTGGTGTTCCAGGCTGGGTGGGGCTGGTCGGGGAAGCGGCGGCTGAGCACTGTTTTTAGCTCCTCCAGGTAGTAATGGTGGGTATGGCGCAGCAGCAGCACGACCCCCAGCAGTAGCAAAGCCATTCCAGCAAAGGCCAGCCCGGCGCCGGCCGTTGGCAGGGCCTGCGCTGCCAGCAACAGCCCGCCCATCAGCCCCATGCCCAGGGGCTCGTAAAAACCTTTTACTAGGGTGTGGCCACGTAGGCGCTGGGGCGGAGAAAGGGGTTGAAATAGCACCAGAAACACGGGGTCGAAGACGGCCCGGCGCAGCACCTCCAGCCCCAGATACAGCCCGCAGAAGTATACCAGCTGGCCAGCCGGCCCAACCCCAGCAGTAGCAGGCCCCCAAACAGCGCTACCCCAGCCAGGGCAAGGAGGGGTAGGAGCAACAGGGTTCGGGGCAGGCCTAGGTGGTCGAGGCCGTGGCGGGTGAGCAGGAGCTTGCCCAGCATCGCCAGCAGGTAGGCCAAGGCCAGCACCCCGCCCACGTACTGCAGAATGGTGGTCTGGTCTTGGAGCTTCTGCTTGACGTTGACAAAGAAAAAGTACTCGACCCCGGTGGCTACGGCGGCCACAGCCAGCATGCTCAGCCCCATGTACAGCACCAGCGGATTGCTGCCCAGCAGTCGGCGCAGCCAAGGCGAGGATACCGTCGGGCGCACCCGGGCTGGGGCCGGCCGCGCCTCCACCACGTGCGAGCGGAACGTAAGGTACTGGGTGTAAAGCGCCGCCACGTACGCGCCGAAGGCCACAAACAGCAGAAAAAACAAATCGGCGCGAGCGTGCACAAAGATGGCCAGCACGGCCCCGAGGGCCTTGGCGGGCATGTCGCCGGAGCTGATGACGCTGAACAGGCGCCGGCCCTGGCGCACATCAAACACCACCGCCGAAAGCCCCCAGAACTCCAGGTTAGTCAGTAGGTAAATGAGGCGGTAGCCCACCAGCAGAGCTACGGCTGCCACCACCGCGTGGCCGGCCGTAATCAGCAGGGCCAGCATACCGGTGAAGCCCACTACAACCAGCAGGGCCCGGGTAGCCAGCGTTTTTAGGGGCCAGCTGTGCTCAAAATGGGCGTATACTTTGCCGAGGGCAATGGTAGCCAGGGCGCTCAACCCATAAGCCAGCGGAAGGCTGCTCTCGGGCTGGTGCTCGAGTAGCAACACGTTGGCTACCACGTACACCAGCACGGTACCGATGCCCAGCAGGAAGTTGTGCAGAAAGAACAGCCACACCGTACTCACTTCCCGCGTGCGGACGCCCAAAAAGTGCTGCCAGGTTTCCATTGCGGTGTGCGTGAAAAGGGAAGAACAGAATTGAACTGGACTGAGTAGGCAAAGCCCGGCGGCGTCAGAAGGTCAGTGCAGGGGCCGTTTTTTCACCAGCCCGCCCGGGTGTCGCTCACGCACTGCATCACAATGAAGGCGTGCGGGTCAATCTTGCGGATTTCATCGGTGAGGTGAATCACTTCCAGCCGGGTCACGACGGTGAAGATGGCCTCAATGCGCATGTGCTGGTGGCCGTGGGAGCCGAAGCCGCGGGTGCATTCGTACACGGTGGCCCCGCGGCGCATTTTGTCGGTAATTAGCCGGCGGATAGCTTCGCTGTGGGTAGAAATAATGGTCAGACCGGTGTACTCTTCGATGCCGGCAATGACAAAATCCACGGTTTTGGCCGCTGAGAGGTAGGCCAGGATGGAGTAGAGGGCCGTTTCCACGGACAGCAGCCAGGCCGCTACCCCAAAAATGATGATATTGATTATCAGGATGATGTCACCGATAGAGCCGGGTAGCTTCTTGCTGATGTACACAGCTAGAATCTCGGTGCCATCGAGCACCCCGCCGCCGCGCATGGCCAGGCCCACGCCAGCTCCCAGAAAGAACCCCCGAACACGGCTATCAGCAGCTTATCTTGGGTCAGGGACGGAAAAGACACCACCAGTAGCACGCCCGCCAGCGTGAGAATAGTGAGCAGGGTTTTAAGCGCGAATTTGGGTCCGATCTGGAAGTAGCCCAGAACGATGAAGGGAATATTGATCAGCACAATCAGGACGGACAAGGAAAGTCCTGTTACTTGGCTGATCAGCAAGGAAATACCCGTTACGCCACCATCGATGAAGCCGTTGGGTAGCAGGAAGGCTTTGAGCCCCAGCGCGGCGCAGAATACGCCCGTCACGAGCATAACACCGTGTACCAGCAGGTGCCGCAGCCACTGAAAGGAAAGCCGGTAGAACAGGCTGTATTCAGGTTCGGCAGCCAGCGGGGGGCGGCCGTGGCCGTGCGCACTTGCCGGGCCACCGGCCGGGTGCGGAAGCGCGAGGGAATGAGTTGCTCGATTAGCATCGTCAGACTACCAGCAGTCGTACGTGAGTGCCGTTGCGCGCGAGCACGCCTAAGGCACTCCAGAATCTTTTGCGGCTATTCTATGGCCTATCGTAGCCTCAGAACAGCCTCCCACTTTGCTTGACCGCGCGTTGTTGACCCCGCACGGACTACACCCGAATAACGCCCGAAAAAGCGCTATTCGCTACCAACATCCTCTCCACAAACCGCACCGGAGCGGTTTATTCACACTGCAGGAGCGCAGCATTTTACTTGGCTTTCTGAGCAAAGTAAAAATAAAGATAAAATACGTTATATATAAGCTAATCCTACTTTTTCTCAGCCGCCCTATACGTTAGGGTATTGTGGGCGAGAATCCCCGTTTAGAGGCTTACTGCTTAACAATCTTCCTGCAAAAGGGAGAGGCATCTCCTTCAACTGACGTTTTACTACCACTGACTGCTTAGCCAAGCGAAATTCTTCGCGCTGCAGGAGGTTCGTGTTGCCTGCAACCCACGCACGTCCTACCTAGGCAGCCCGACGCGAAACTCCGTGAATTCGCCTTCTTCAGTGTCCAGGGTCAGCGTGCCGCCCTGGCCTTTCGTGACGATGTCGTAGCTCAAGGACAAGCCCAGGCCCGTGCCCTCGCCCGTGGGTTTGGTAGTGAAAAATGGCTGGAATACCTTCTGGCGAATGGCCGCTGGAATACCCGTTCCATTGTCGCGCACGATAATGAGCACCTGCTGAGCCGTTAGTTTCGTGCTGACGGCTACGGCCGGCTGGTACGATGGCTCACTCAGCATCTGGCGCTGTTGCACGGCATAAAAAGCGTTGGTAAACAAATTCAGCAGCACCCGCCCGATTTCCTGAGGTACCACCCGCACTGGCTGCACCTCGGGGCTGAAGCGGGTAGTGAGCGTGGCCGTAAAGCTTTTATGGCGGGCCCGTACGCTCTGGTAGGCCAGCTGCAAGTATTCTTCGCAGAGGGCGTTCAGGTCGGTAGGCTGCCGCTCGCCGGTGCTGGCCCGGCTGTGTTCCAGCATGTTGCGCACAATGGCGGCGGCCCGCTGCCCGTGCTGCGTTATGCGAATCAGGTTTTGGCGCAGGTCCCGGGTTAGGTCGGTTTCCAGCGCGGAGCGGTCCGGGGCGCTGAGCTGCTCGGCTTCCAGCTCGCTGAGCAACTCGCCCGATACTTCAGCAAAGTTGTTGACGAAGTTGAGCGGGTTCTGAATCTCGTGGGCGATGCCCGCAGTCAACTCACCCAGGGAAGCCATTTTTTCGCGCTGCACCAGTTGGGTTTGGGTATTGCGCAGCTCCAGCAGGGTTTCCTCCAGATTATTGCGCTGAGCTACTACCTCGGCCGTACGCTGGGCCACCTGTTGCTCCAGAAGTTCATTTTGCTGGGCCAGTAGCAGCTGTTTTTCCTTTTCCTGGCGCAGCCGCCGGTGCTGCTCCCGAATCAAAATAACCACAATGCCCACCGCCAGTAGCAGCAGGATGGGGCCAATCAGCAGCAGTGGCAGAAGGTCTGGGGGCATGGGGTACTGCCAGCTTATTCAGAAATGGATACCGGTAGTGGTTACGGAGCAACGCAAGTCCGGTCGGGCTACGTAGCGCTCCAGCGCGACGGTTGGGGTAGGCGCAGCCCCACCAGCGGCCGGCCCAGCAGGCGGTAGCGCCGCGGGTGCCAGCGGCTGTAATGCAGCCAGTGGGGTAGGGCCCGCCGGGGCGACACGCTCAACGGAAAAAGTTGAAACATCCAGGCCAGTAGCCCCATTTGCACGGCCATCAATAGCATATCGGGCGCACTAAGCAGAGTGTCTAGTCGAATCAGGGTGGCTACGTCGTACCCCGCGTGATATATAATGTTGATAGCCACGTAGCTAACAATGGAGCTGGAGCAGTACACCAGCACCGCCGTGCTCAAGAAAAACTCAGGCTGCGTTTCCAGGGGGTGCTGCTGGGCGCCGCGCGTCAGGTACAGTACGTGCCAAATGGCCAGGGCCAGCAGCATAGCGCAGCCCCAAGCCTGGGAATACGTATTGACGTCCGTGAAAAGCCCGTTGAGCACCGCCGCATCCAGCAGGGCCACGACCAGAAACACCAGCAGCCCGGCCTTTATAAAAGGGTGGAAGCGCCCGGGCAGCAGCTGTCGGTAAGTCTGCAGCAGACAGCACACCAGCACCACCGTGCCCGCGTGATACAGGTACACGTTGTTACGAAATACCAGCCGGCTAAACATATCAAGGAAGTAAAACAGGGCCTTGATGCCCACGTAGTAGTACACCGGGCGAAAAGCGGCTGGCAAATGGTGGCGGCGTACCTGGGCGCAGGCAAACGTAACCAAGGGTGCAGCCTCCAGCGCCCGGTTAAGTACCTGCAAGCTAGCGGAAGTGTCCATGCCTACAGCAGTGCAGCTTGCACGGTTATTTATGGTAGAATGGACTATCCGCGTCACAGTTCTCTGGGCACTTGTCGTCAGACCGGACTACCAGGTACGAAGTGCCCACAATGTTCCCCGTCTTGTCCGTTGAAACCAGGTCGCGGTGTATGTGGGTAGAGTCCTTTTTGGTGCCCACAATGATTAAGTACGGCGCATCATTCTTCTTGGCCTGCGCCAGATAAATGCGCACACCATCCGACCCGTCCTGATGAATGACTTCGTCCATTATCTCTCGGGAAACGAAAAATCCTTGTCCGTACCGATTCTTATTGTGGTCAGCAAGGAAATAGCCCGTCAGTTTTTTAAATCCCCGTTGTTTCTTCGCGTCTCTTTCCCCAACGCCTTTCGGGAATTCCGGCTTTTTCTGGCTGGATTCGGGGCCCTGGAGCGCCACGGCTTGTTTTTGGGCTGTTTCCGACTCACTGGTGGCCGGCTTTTGTTCGCAGCTGCTTGCCCCAGCGCCCCCAGCCGTAATGAGTAACCCGTGTAAAAGAAAGCGCCAGGTTTTCATAAGCAGGAAGAGAAAGGGTCTAAGATACAAGGCCTAGTGAGACACGCTTCTACAGGTGTTCTGCTAAGGTTTGCTCGTTAAGATAACAAAAATTATTAGAATAATCCTTATAAACATACCGTCACTAGAAAACAGTTCTGAGGATTCTTTCCTGCCTGTACGTAGAGGCATAACTACTTCCGTGAATTTATAGGCAGGTGCAACGAGCTGACTACCAAGAACGCTTCAGCGGGCCGACCTGACCTAAGCCGCTACTTTGCTTTATCCGGGCTGAATGGCAGCAAAATGCGCCCGTATGATTCCCGTGACTTTGCCCATAGTGAGGGCTTTGGTCGGAAAGCCGGACACGGGCAGGGGTTGGGCGCGTTCCACGTTGCGCGGGTGCAGCAGGGTAGCAAGCGCAACTATCACCGCCGCTCGTAGCAAGCCCAGTTGAGCTAGTCCATCGGAAGTCAGCAATCTGCTCAACAAGTGTAGGCTACTGATTAGTTGCGGGGGCCGAAGTAGCGTGCAGGGCTTGGTAGAGCAAGGGAGCGGCTGCTTCGAGCGGGGGCAAGAGGGGAGGAACTTCCTGGCAGAGGTCCAGGTCATAATGGCACAAGGTACCGTAGATCTGGCCCTGCTTGTCGCAGATGAGTACGCCGCAGTAGAATACCACCAGCGTATTCACTTCCCAGGCCCTGAGGTTGAGCGGGGCGTTCCAGAGCTGCAGGGTGGCCTGCTGCCGGCCCACTAGGGAGCAAAACGCCTCATCCAGGGGTACGTCTGCTCCCTGCTGCACCTGAATGTTATAGCGGTCTACCAGCGCCACATTACGACTCAGGCCATCCTCGAAGCGGTAGATGCCCGTGTACCGGTGCGGTGTATATCGGTTCAGGTAGCACAAGGCGGCGTACACACCATCGTGGTGCAGCACATAACGAAAGGCCTCTAAGGTAGGAACTAGGGCAGGGGGTAGGTGTGCAGGGGAAGGCAGCGGCCAACGCCTCACCAGTGGTTTCAGTTCCTTCCGGAATGGGCCCGTCTTGTGCAGGTGGACGCGACTGGTACGGGCGGAAACGTGGTCAGTCCGGAGGCCCTGAGCGAGTAGTGCTACCGCCATTCCAGCTAATAACTCTTTTGGGTCCTACTAAGTTGATTACGCACCAGCTAGCTTGCCGCCAGGCAACCTTACGTGGCAGTTATACAGGGGAGCTGCCAGCAAGACTGCATACGTAATCTACAAACAAAAACACCCCGTAAGCCTATGGCTTACAGGGTGTTAGGAGGTATTTTTGTGGTCGCGCTAGGAATCGAACCTAGATCAAGAGCTTCGGAGACTCCCATACTATCCGTTGTACTACGCGACCGGCTAGTGGGTGGCAAAACTAGAGAGAAAATATGGCGCTGCCAAACGGTAATTCGCATTTTCGGCAAAATCATATACTCTTGAGAAGTAACCTTCGGCGGCTCAGCACAGTTAACCTATCAAACCAACACACCCTGAACGTATCTTTTATGGCAAGCACTGAAAAAAAGACCCTATATACAGCCGATGCAACGGCCATTGGCGGCCGTAGTGGCCACGTTCGTTCCGCCACCGGCATCATCGACCTGGACATGTCGGTTCCCGAGGGTCTGGGGGCAAGAAGGGCGCTACCAACCCCGAGGAGCTGTTCGCTGCGGGCTATTCTTCCTGCTTCCAGCAAGCGCTGCTCGTTATTGCCCAGCGCGGCGGCGACAAGCTTGATCCGCAAACCGAGGTGAAGTGCTCTGTATCGCTGTTCCAGGAAGGCGAAGGCTACGGCCTATCCGCTATACTGGACGTGGACCTGAAGTCCTTCGACCGGGAAAAAACCATTGACATGGTGCGCCAGGCTCATAAAATCTGCCCGTACTCGGTAGGTACCCGCGGTAATATTGAGGTAGAACTGCGCGTCCAAGGAGAGCAAATTCCGGTGCAGCCCGAGGAAAATATTGGCGTAGCAGAGAAAGGCGGAGTAGAAAGCACCCAGAACGCCTAGTCCTACGACGTTTGCTGCTCGCTGAGTAGGAATTGCACACAAAAACAGTCTGCCCCACCAAGTCTTGGCCAATAACGGCCGAGACTTGGTGGGGCAGACTGTTTTCGGGAGAATTACCGGTTAGCGCGTTTCTATTTCACTACCCGCGGCCAGCCAGTCGGTGCCGGTAGGAGGGGCGTAGAAGGTAGCCACGGAATTGGTGTAGCGGATGTTGTGAATGGCTTCCGTGCGCTGAAATACTACCGGCTTATGAGCCCCCAGGGGCACGAGCATTAACCCCGTACGGCTTGATTTCACCCCGTAGCGGTTGTCCATCACGGTATCAAAGTAAAACAGATACTGATTCACCCATTTGAAGTAAGACCTGGGCTTGGCATCCGTGGAGGTAAGAACCGTCAGGTTGGGGGCGTCCGTGAGCAGAGCCTGCTGTAGTTCCACGGCGTTGAGAGGCTTGTCGCCCAGCATGGGAATGATGTCGGCCTGGCTGTCCACCATTACCCATTTGCCCAGGTCGGGTAGCCAAGCCTCAGCCAAGGCGTGCCCAGCGGCCGAGGCCCGGGTTTGCACGTCGGCGGCCTTTAGGTAAAGGGGCGGGCAGGAATGCCCACGGCGTTAAAGGCGGCGGCTAGCACCAGGCCAAACTCTACGCATTGCACCTGCTGGCCCAGCATGGCCGCTTTCAAAATGGCAAATGGGTCTTGCGACTCAAACCGCTTGTGGCCGTCATGCTCCAGGCGGAAATGCACCCACTGGCACAAGGCGCGGGCCCGGCCCAAATCGGTGGTTTCCTGCGCAATAACCTGATCCAAACCGTACATCTCCCGAAACCGGGTGAGGTAGTCCGACTTAGGCGAGCTGTATTGAAAAGGGTAAGCTACCGGGTCCAGAGTAGTTAGGTAAGGCAAACCGGGGCCCGATTTTCCTGCCGTTTGAGCCCTTCCCATTGGGCTACCTAAGCTCAGAGCCAGCAAAAAAAGAGTAAATGTCTTACTGTGCATACGGTAAACCTGAGTGAGCTGCTGTAAACGAGAAAGGCTAACCGGAGGTTGGTACCCAACAGAAATGCCCACCCGCGTAAACAGGTGGGCATTGCAAAGTAATATAATTTCTGGTTTAAAGACTAGGAAATGCCCTGCTCTGCCAGTACTTCTTTTACTTTCTGGGCGGCGTCCTTCAGCAGCACCGCCGAGTACACCTTCAGGCCGCTCTCGTCAATGATGCGGGCGCCTTCCTCGGCGTTAGTACCCTGCAGACGCACAATAATGGGCACGTTGATGGAACCGATGTTTTTGTAGGCTTCCACTACCCCGTTCGCAACCCGGTCGCAACGCACGATACCACCGAAGATGTTGATCAGGATGGCCTTTACATTCGGGTCCTTCAGGATGATACGGAAACCAGCTTCTACGGTCTGGGCGTTGGCTCCACCGCCTACGTCGAGGAAGTTAGCCGGCTCGCCACCCGACAGCTTGATGATGTCCATGGTAGCCATGGCCAGGCCCGCGCCGTTTACCATGCAGCCCACGTTGCCGTCGAGCTTCACGTAGTTTAGGTTCGAGGCCGAAGCTTCTACTTCCAGCGGGTCTTCCTCGTTGGTGTCGCGCAACTCCACGAAGTCCTTATGGCGGTAGAGGGCGTTTTCGTCGAGAGTTACTTTGGCGTCAACGGCCAGGATTTTGTTGTCCGAGGTTTTCAACACGGGGTTGATTTCGAACATGGCCGAGTCGGTTTCGTCGTAGGCCTTGTACAGGGCCATTACGAACTTCACCATCTCCTTCTGAGCAGCACCTTCGAGGCCTAGGTTAAAGGCAATTTTAGCCGCCTGGAAGGGGCGCAGACCAACGCGGGGTCTATGTGCTCCTTCAGAATCTTGTCGGGGTGGGCCTCCGCTACTTCCTCGATGTCCATGCCACCCTCGGTGGTATAGATGATAACGTTCTTGCCGGTAGCGCGGTCCAGCAGTACGCTCATGTAAAATTCCTTGGTTTCCGACTCGCCGGGGTAGTACACATCCTGGGCAACCAGCACTTTGTGCACCTTACGGCCTTCGGCGCCGGTTTGCTTGGTAACGAGCTGCATGCCAATAATTTGACCGGCAATATCTTTTACCTGCTCCAGGTTTTTGGCGAGTTTCACCCCGCCCCCTTTGCCGCGGCCGCCGGCGTGAATCTGGGCTTTGATAACGTACCAGCTAGTGCCGGTTTCGGCGTTCAGCTTTTTGGCGGCTTCTACGGCCTCCTCAGCCGTATCGGCTACGATGCCTTCCTGCACGCGTACGCCGTAACGCTTCAGAATGTCTTTGCCCTGATACTCGTGAATGTTCATAGAGGTCAGTTAAGAGGGGTTTCGGGGTGGTTTACTAGGCGCGAAAGTAGGCAGAAATGAGTTGATAGTTTAGTTGTCGGTTGTTAGTTGTCGGTTGTTCACTTGTTCTGGCGTAAGAAACGGGGCGCACTGGCCGGCAGGAGCGGAACTGGCCCTACCGCTTGTGCGCTTCTTTCAGCTTGAGAAACAAGGAACTCACAAGCAGTAACCCAGAATTATCACCTGACAACTAACCGCTACCCCTCACTTCCCGAACCACGCTGTCATCACCTGCTCGGCGGGCTTGTGCTGGGGCGTGAAATCGAGGTGGCGCCGGGCCGAGCCTGCGGGTTGCAGCCCTGGGTACCACTTCCACACAAACAGGCCCTGAAACCACCGTCGGGGCCAAAAGGTCTCGAACATGGCAGCGTAGCAGGTGGCTTGGGTGGCTTCATCAGGGGTAGCAGCTATGGCCGTGCGGTCAGGCCAGGCCCAGGGCTCAATGGCCGCATCAGGCGTCGTCTTGTAGCCGATTTCTGTGAAAACAACCGGCTTTTTAACCCGCTTCTGAAGTGCTTCTATGCGGCGCAACGGCCCCTGCCACGCCTTGAGCAGGGCCGCTTTGGTAGGCCGCTCGGTAGTGCTCAGTGGGAAGTAGGCCTGAATACCGATGAAGTCCAGGGCATCCCAGAAGCCCACCTGCTCAAACTCGGCGTTCCAGTTCGCGGCGTAGGTGAGCTGGCCGCGGTACACGGCTCGTATCTGGGCAATTAGGGCCCGCCACTCCGCCTCATGGCCTACGCTGTGCTGCAGCTCCGTGCCAATGCAAAGGGCCGCCATGCCGCTGCTTTCGGCCAGGCGGGCGTAATGCAGCATGAACACCGAGTAGCTGGCAAACCACCGCTGCCAATCGGCCTCCGAGCTCATTTTGACGTCGCCGGGCCAGGTGCCGCTACCCCCGCGCAGCCACAGGTGGGGCTTCAACAAAGTTCGGATGCCGCGCTGCCGGGCCCGCTGGCTGGTGAGCACCAAGCCCCGGTCACTTTCGCCCCAATACCCGCGGTGGCCTACGCCAGTATGCAGCTGAATAGTGGGGGTAGTAGCGCCAGCCTGCCAGCCAAAGGGAGTCTGGGCAATCCAGGTGACGCGGGCCCGCACCAGCGGCTCCAGATCCAGGGACGACACGGAGTCGCCGGCTACCCAGCTCACGCCCCGCAGGCGGTTATCGGCGGGGGGCGGGGTAGTGGGGCCAGCCACATGGGTGCTGGCGACAAACCGGGGCCGGGACCAGCGCCACCAAGCGGCCGTTGTAGCCACCACCGCTAGCAGCAGAAAAACCACGAGTCGCCAGCGGCGAATTGCAAAAGCGGGGGAGAGCATAGCAGGCAGCATCTGGCCGCTTAAGATAGGAGGTGAGAGCAGGAATTTGGTGTTGCCAAGGGGGAGGAACAAAGCCCGCGGATGAGCCAGGAGAGTTTCCGCGCCGAAGCACCCCCGCAAAGCGCTACATTCCGTAGATTTGTTTCCCGTACCCTCGGCTCACTTACATCTGGTTCCGTTTTGCTGCAAGCCATCAACGTCCGCAAAAAATACAACACACTGGAAGTCCTCAAAGGCATTGATCTGACGATTGAGAAATCGGAGATTGTGTCCATCGTTGGCTCGTCGGGGGCGGGAAAGAGTACCTTGCTGCACATCCTGGGAACCCTCGACAACCCTGATTCGGGGGAAGTGTTGTTTGATGGCGAGTCGGTTAGCTCCCTGGGTCGCTCTGATTTGGCCCGGTTCCGCAACCGCCACATCGGCTTCATCTTCCAGTTTCATAACCTGCTACCCGAGTTTACGGCCCTCGAAAACGTATGCCTGCCCGCCTATCTGGCCGGTCGCTCGGAGAAGGAGACCCGGGTGCGGGCCCGCGAATTGCTCGGGATGCTGAACCTGGAGCGCCGCGCCGACCACAAGCCCTCCGAAATGAGCGGGGGCGAGCAGCAGCGCACGGCCGTAGCCCGGGCCCTGATCAACTCGCCCGAAATCATCTTCGCCGACGAGCCCAGCGGCAACCTCGACTCGCAGAATGCCCAGGAGCTGCACCAGATTTTCTTTCTGCTGCGCAAGGAGCTGGGCCAGACCTTCGTCATTGTGACCCACAACGACCAGCTGGCCGAAATGGCGGACCGCAAGATTACCATGAAGGATGGCAACATCTGGGAAGGGTAGCAGAGGCCGTTGCTAGCACCTTGACGGGTATCTACGAAGCGCTCCAACTCTGTCATTCCGAGCGGCGCGAAGAAGAACCTGGACCAGGCTGTAGGATGATTAACCCAAATTCTTTCGTTGGAATGACAACTTCATGTTGTTAATATTTCAGCTACTATCTAACTAGGCTGTGGATTCATAACTAATTGTCCAGTAGGAAACTACTTCGTGGCAGTGCCTGTTAGGAGCGTATCTGAAAGCAGATTTCAGATACGCTTTTTGCTTTCTTCTGGTAACGCGTCCGGTGTGCCCCGGACAGTTGGTGAACCCGCTACTTTGTTTCCGGAACGAAGGCAGCGGGTTGTTTTTTGCCTCATCAGGTAACCGTGTTCATGTTGGGGTAGCCGGCTGATTAGCTAAAAACGGTGGTTGCCTAATGTGGTTGGAAATATTATTTGTAACATGCTGATATACAGCATGAAAAATTCTATAAAAACAGGCCGTTATGTGCACCTTTCGCGCGCCCGTATAGTTATATACTCGAACAACAATACGGTACTACAGAACACTAAAGGAAAGACGCCATGAGCGAAGCAATCAAGAACATCAAAGAGCCGGTTCGTAAGACTAAAGTTGAGAGCTTTGATATCTCACGCTCCGACGAGACGCTGCATCTGGCGACGGACCTAGCTAAATTCATCAAGGACAACAAGCTCAGCACCACGGTGCAGGGGAAGGAGTTCGTGAACGTGGAGGGCTGGCAGTACGCTGGCTCGCGCCTGGGTATTGTGCCCATCGTGGACCACGTCATTAACGTCTCGACCGAGCAGGAAATCAGATATCAGGCAAAGGTGACCCTCTTCGACATGAAGTCGGGGCACACGGTAGGCGCTGGCTTTGCTATCTGCTCGAATAAGGAGCAGGGCAAGAAGTTCTACCAGGAGTTTGCCATCATGAGCATGGCCCAGACTCGGGCCATTGGTAAGGCCTACCGGAACATCCTGGCCTGGATTATCCGTGCGGCTGGTTACGAGCCTACCCCTGCGGAGGAAATGGAGTACGGTGGTAACACGCCCGCTGCTCAGCCTGCCATGATAGTAGCTCCCGCCACCACTCCGGTAGCCATTGCTGCTGAGGCGCCCGCTGCTATGAAGGCTGTACCCGCTGAGGCGGCGGTAGTAACCGAAGCTGCCGCTCCAGCCACCACGTACGCTTCAGCTTCGCAGAAGGAGGAAATCATTCGCCTGCTGAACCACCCAGTTATTACTCGTCCGGAGAAGACCAAGATGTTACTGAACATCAACCGTCTGGACGAGGAGCGTGCTACGCAGGCCATTGCCAAGCTCAAGAAGGCCATCGACGACCGTGAGAACGGCCAGACTTCGGCCGCTGCTTAAGTTCTCTCCCCACTCCATATATCGAAAGCCCGCTGCCATTTGGCAGCGGGCTTTTTTGTTGGCTACTACTTTCTTCCGCTACCAACCAACACAACCACCTATCATCCTGAGCATTCCGCGCATCAAGATGACAGGCGTGGGGACGGAAGGAAAGCAGCCGTAGTGCGGCGGCTGGACAGCAACCCTTTTTCCTTTTCCCACTGGGCGGCGCTACCTTCGTAGTTCTGCCGAACACCCGCTTCCCTTGCTGCCTCCTACCGACGATATTCTGCACGTACTGCGCCACACCTGGGGGCATACGCAGTTTCGGCCCATGCAGGAAGATATCATCCGGGCGGTGCTGGCGGGGCACGATACGCTGGCTTTGCTGCCCACAGGTGGGGGCAAAAGCATCTGTTTTCAGGTGCCGGCCCTGGCCCGACCGGGGCTCTGCCTGGTGGTGTCGCCACTGATTGCCCTGATGAAGGACCAGGTAGAAAACCTGCGCAAGCGCGGCATCAAGGCCGAGGCCGTGTACGCGGGCATGAGCCACCAGGAAATCGACCAGACCCTGGACAATTGCGTGTACGGGCCGGTGAAATTCCTGTACGTCTCGCCGGAGCGGCTGCTAACCGACATGTTCCGGGCTCGGGTTCCGAAGATGAAGGTTAACCTGCTGGCGGTGGATGAGGCGCACTGCCTTTCCCAGTGGGGCTACGATTTCCGGCCGCCCTACCTGCGCATTCAGGAGTTGCGGGAACTGCTGCCGGGGTGCCCTGCATAGCCCTCACGGCCACCGCCACCGAGCAGGTGCGCCAGGATATTGTGGAGAAGCTGGCATTCGGGGCCACGCACCAGGTGTTTCAGCAGAGCTTTGCCCGGCCTAATCTGTCGTACTCCGTGCTGAGCACCGAGGATAAGTTTAAGCGCCTAGTGGAGGTAGTGCGCGGGGTAGGCGCCCAGAAAACCAGCATTGTGTACGCCCGCACCCGCCGCCAAACGGAGGAGGCCGCTACCTACCTTCGGCAGCAGGGACTGGCCGCCGCGCCCTACCACGCCGGGCTGCCCAGCGAGCAGCGCACCCGCACCCAGCAAGACTGGATGCAGAACAAAACGCGCTGCATTGTGGCCACCAATGCCTTCGGCATGGGCATCGACAAGCCCGATGTGCGTTTGGTGGTGCACCTAGAGGCACCCGATAACCTGGAGGCCTACTACCAGGAAGCTGGCCGGGCCGGTCGCGACGAGAAATACGCCTTTGCCGTGCTGCTGCAAGGGCCTAATGATGCCGAGGAGTTGCGCCGCCGCACCCAGCAGGCCTTCCCCCCTTGAATACTGTGCGGCGGGTGTACCAGGCCCTGGCCAACTTTTCTCGCACGGCCGTGGGCGGGGGTGAGTTGGTGGCCTTTGATTTCGACCTCCAGCAGTTCGCCGAAACCTACCGCATTAAAGCCCTGGATGCGCACAATAGCCTGCGCATTCTGGAGCGGGAGGGATTTGTGCAGCTGAATGAGGCCGTAAACAACCCGGCCCGCGTTCATATCCCCATCAACCACACCGACCTCTACCACTTTCAAGTGGCCAACCAGCAGCACGACCAGCTCATTAAGAGCCTGCTGCGCTTTAACGGGGGCGAGCTGTTTGCCGGCTTTCAGCGGATTTCGGAGAATAGCCTGGCCCAGTACCTGCGCCTGAGCGTGGTGGATGTGCGCAAGATGTTGCTGTTTCTGCACCGTTCTGGCATTATCCACTACCAGCCCAAGCACGAGTCGCCGCAGGCCCTGTTTACTACCGCCCGCTATGATGCCGATAAACTTCCGCTGGATCAAAAACGGCTGAACGAAGCCCGGGAGCTGGCCCGCCATAAAACCGAGTCCGTCATTCGGTACGCTGCCGGGGGCGCTGCCGCCAGCAACTGCTGCTGGAATACTTCGGGGAGCTGGACGCCCCGGCCTGCAACGTCTGCGACTTCTGCCTGGCGAAGAAAAAGGCCCGGCAGGAAACACCAGCGGCCCCGGAACTGCGCGGGCACCTGGTGGCGCTGCTCAAGGCTACCCCCCAAACGCCCCGGGAAGTTCTGACGCACTTCGCCCCGGGCCAGGCCACTACCGTCACGAGTTTGCTGCGGGAACTGGTGGAGCTAGGGGAATTGACGTATGCCCCCGACGGCCGGCTAACCTAATCAGGGACGCCGAGGGGGTAAAAAAACTGTCATCCTAAGCGGCGCAGGGCATTTCACGCGGGAGCGGTAGGAGTAACCGCCTCTCGGGAAAAGCTCCTACTGTTCCGCTCAGGATGACAGAAGGAAACGTGCCAACCGGATGCCTTACGCAGCGTTGGTAGTTGTGGTGAGGTTCACCTCAATGTTGCCTTTGGTAGCGCGCGAGTAAGGGCAAATGCCGTGGGCCGCTTCTACCAGCTGCTCCGCCTGCGCCTGTTCTACGCCGGGAATGTTCACGTGCAGATCGGCCGAGATGCCGTAGCCGCCGTCTTCCGCTTTGCCGAAGCCAATGAAGGCCTCTACCGTCACGTTGTCCAGCTTCACCTGGGCCTGACGGGCTGCTACGCCCAGGGCGCCTTCAAAGCAAGCTGCGTAGCCGGCGGCAAACAGTTGCTCGGGGTTGGTAGCGCCGGCTTTGCCCGGACCACCCATTTCTTTGGGCGTGCTCAGGTCCACGTCGAGCACGTTGTTGTTGGTGGTAACGTGGCCGTCGCGGCCGCCTTTGGCCTTGGCCTGAGCCGTGAAGATTTTCTCGATTTTCATGAGAAAGAGGGAAGAGAAGGTGAATAAAAGCCGGGACTACCCCAGCTGGGTAAGTAGCGTAGTAAGTTGCTGCCGCAGGGTTTCAAACTCGGACTGCGGCAAATTGAGCTTGGCGAAAATCTGCTCGGGAACCTGGCAGGCGCGCTGTTGCAGCTTCTGGCCCGCCGGCAACAACCCGATAATTACGGAACGCTCATCGCGCGGGTCGCGGCGCCGACTGATCCACTGCTTTTGTTCCAGGCGCTTGAGCAGGGGCGTGAGCGTGCCAGAATCCAGCAGCAGCTTGTCGCCCAATTCTTTAACTGTCAGCTCCTGGTGTTCCCAGAGCAGCAGAAACACGAGGTACTGCGGGTACGTCAGGTCCAGCTCCTGCAGCAAGGGCTGGTAGGCCTTCGTCATCATCCGCGACAAGGCATACAATGGGAAGCACAGCTGATTTTCCAGCTGCAGCAAAGGATTGGGAGAGATATCGGCAGGAGTGTTGCTCATGGATAAACAAAAGAATGAAAATAATTGCGTGATGTTTAATTGTGTGCAATTAAATTAATTACAATTAGGATAAAAGACTGACTGTAAGTGAGAAATATTCCGCTTACGCACTCTGTGAGCTACAGCTTCCTCACCTAATTCAGCAAAAGTGCCGTTGAAATGTCATTCCGAGCGGAGAGAGGAATCTGGGTTAAGCCGTTGAGTGGTAAACCCAGATTCCTCGCTCCGCTCGGAATGACAACTACCTTGTATATGCACTACATTTTGATTAACAAGCCATTGGATTTGACAGGTCGCTTATCAAATCCTAAAAACAAACCGAGCCACGCGTCGCGTGGCTCGGTTGAGAGGTATAGCTAGCTAAAAGCTACGCCTGCTGATAGGCCTGCATGCCGCCCACCAAATTGCGCACGTTCTGGAAGCCTTGCTGGGCCAGGAAGGCCTTGGCCGAAGCGGAGCGGCCGCCACCTTTGCAGTGCACTACCACTTCCTGGTCTTTCAAGTCTTCCAGGTCGTCGAGCTTGTTGGGAAGCTCCCCGAGCGGAATGTTCTGGCTGCCGGCAATCCGGCTTTCTTCGTTTTCCCACGTTTCGCGCACGTCAATGATAACGGGGGCGGTGCCAGCAGCCTGGCGCTCTTTCAATTCGGTGGGGTGATGTCAGTCATAGACAGTGCTTCAGAAAGGTGATACAAGTAAACGACGTGGCCCAGGGCCAGCATTTCCTGCAACAATAGACAGAAATCGACAAACTCGCAGTTACGGGGCCAACACGGAAAGGCGCTTCGTGACAACCAGACCATCGGGCAAGGTAAGCCGCACGAAATATACGCCGGCGGCCAGCGGCGGGAGTTGCAGCTGCGCCTGGCCTGCTTGCGCGGCGGGCTGCTCCCAAACCACCCGCCCCAGCGCATCAAGCGCCGTAGCACGGGCGTAGCGGCCCTGCACCGTAACCCAGCCGCCCGGGCTTGGGTTGGGATAGAGCTGGTACGTAGCCGCTACCTCGTCCGGGGCCGTGGAGCTTGTCACGGTGCTACCGGTTACCGGTCGCAGCATCAGGGCGCCGGCCGGACTGTTAGCCGTGGCGGTGTTGTTAACGCTCCACACGTTCAGGGCGTTTAGCAAGAGGTAGCCCGGGGGCGAGGAGTTATTCAGGTCGAGGCCAAACTCGACGAACTGGGGGCTGGCCGCCTGCCCGTAGCCCGCATAAAAACGGGTACTCACTGGCACGGGAGCATCAAAGGCAATTTCCACGAACGACTGACCGGCCGGTAAACGCGCCGGAATGGTGTAAGACTTGGTGGCTTTGGGCGTGGCCGTAGGCTTGCCCGTGCCGTCATCGTCCCAGATGTTGAGGCTAATGGTACGGCCCGCCGCCGTAGTCAGCACCGGATACAGCCGAATGGCCCGAATTTGGTCGGCTCGGTTCAGATCAAAGCGCAGGGCCAGGTAGCTGGCGGGGCCAGTAGAGGCGACGGGCAAGCTCACGCTAGACTCGGCCGTGCCGTCGTCGTAGGCGAAGTAATTACTTAGCTCCGTTACCCGCGTGATGGTGTCGTTGGGTTGGGTCAGCGGGCTAGTTTCGTTGGTGAGCAGGGTAACCCGCTGGCGCAGAAACTTGGGCGTGGTAGTGAGTGGTACGGCTGCTGTGCCACTGACTACTATTGGCTGCTGGCGCGAGTTAGCATCGAGGGAGCGGCCAGCCGTCGGGAACTGGGTAGTAGGTCCACCCGGCAACACTTCCAGCGTGCCGGTCCAGGTAATGGGGGTAGGGGCGGGCCCGATGTCGAGGTTGTTGGCCGTGGTAACGATGCGGTCCGTTAGCTCCTGCGTGGGATTCTGGTTGAACTGCGCCACGGGCAAGGCCGTGTACCGCTTCAGGGCGCTGGGCAGGGCGCGGCTGATGGCAATGTCGCGGTAGGTGGAGTCAGTGGCGGTGCGGCTGCGGTCCAGGCGCACGTAGTCCACGCTCCAGGCGTCGCGGTTGTTGTAGAGGTAGCCGCTCACCCGGAAGCGGAACTGGAAGGCGCTGTGGAAAAATTGGGCCTGATTGACTGGTAGCGACTTGAAGCGAAAATTGGTCGTGTCGCCTCGGCTGCGCAGCTGCCATACCTGCTGCCACTGCTGGTCTTTATCCAGAAAATCGACGTATAGCGCAATGGGGCGGGTACCGCTTGGGGCGGGCGGCCCGAAGATGGTGCCCGCCTGCCAGAAAAAGCTCAGGTAGGCGTTATCGGTGGCCGTAAGGCGGCTCAGGTCCAGGGGTTGGGAAACCAGCGAGTCCCCATCGCCAATAAACGAAATGGGGCCCCGGGCCCGACCTTGGGCATTTAGGCCATCCAGCGTAGCCACGCCTTTCGTGAGCGGGCGGCGCGGAAACCGATTGTTAACCAGCGCCCCACCAGCCGTCTCCCAGCGCTGGGCGTCGGGCCGACCTTCCGATTGCCGCGCGAAATCATCAAAAAAGGGCAGGGTTAGGGCCGCTGGCCGCCGGCCGGCCGACTGGGGTGCCGGTGAGGCCGTGTGGGCGGGCTCGGCCCCCAAGGGGTGCACCAGCACCTGCGCCGGTACCGCCAGCGGTAGCCCGCCCAGGAGCGCAAGTATCCCGAGAAGAAAGCGTAGTGAATGGGTCATCAAAGCAAGGTAAAAACCAACTGGAGCATGTAATCCGTTTTGCTCTCACGGACTTAAACGAGAAAAGGTTCGCTGCTTAACACAA
Organism: Hymenobacter sp. 5516J-16; assembly: GCF_022919335.1. Lineage (NCBI taxonomy): Bacteria > Pseudomonadati > Bacteroidota > Cytophagia > Cytophagales > Hymenobacteraceae > Hymenobacter > Hymenobacter sp. 5516J-16. The sequence goes on from NZ_CP095058.1 coordinate 3,729,874, forward strand.
CGAACCTTTTTCGCGGGTATTTCACCCAAGTTACTGCACTTCCTTCACCGGCGCCTGGCCCGCTACCCACAAGTCCACCAACTGGCCCATGCGGATGGTGGTGCCGGGGCCGGGCACGGGGCGCTGCTTCACCACAGTGCCTTCGGTCTGGCCTTCTTCGGGCTCCTGGTAGAAGATTTCGCCCACCTGCAGGCCCTGGCCCACAAGCAGGGTCGTGGCTTCATCGGCGGGCATGTTCACCAGGTTGGGCACCGGGAATTCCTGGTTGCCCAGGCCGTCGCCTACCTCCAGGTCCACGCGGGTACCTTTGGTGATGGCCGCGCCGGGCGCTACCTCTTTGCCGCCCACAAACTGCCGCAGCACGGCGTCTTTCTGGATGTTGGGCACCAGCTTGATCTGGCCCACAATCAGGTCGTAGCTTTTCAGGATGAGCTGGGCATTCTTCAGGGAGCCGTCCGTCAGCTTGGGCATTTTGATGACGGGCGGGTTTTTCATGGCCACCGAAATGTAGATTTTGCGGCCTTCTTTCACCTTCTCGCCGGCCTTGGGCTCCTGGGTGAGCACCGTGCCCGGCCGGATGGAGGCGTCGTAGGTGCTGTCATCGACGAAGTAAGCCAGGTCCCGCTCGTCCAGGTAGTCCTCCAATTCGGCCTGACTCATGCCAGTTACCTTGGGCACCACAATGGTTTCGCCGTGGTTGGTGGTGATGGGCAAGTACACGTAAAAGAACCCGAATACCAGGATACCCGTCGCCAGCAGAATCACCAGCACATGCTTGAACAGGTCGGCGGGAGTATCGGATTTAAAGAAAGACATCAGGGAGAAGCTAAGAAGTAGGAAGCGGGGAGCTAGAATACAGCGGCTAGAAGTCAGCGGACAAAACTAGGAATTAGAAAGGTAGGGCGAAGGGTATCGAAGTAGAGTTTAACCAGACCGTCATTCCGAGCGGAGCGGGGAATCTGGCCTGCCGATGTTGTAATGGTAACTCAACGTCAGCGCGCCAGATTCCTCGCTCCGCTCGGAATGACGGTCTGCTAGCCTTATTGCACAGCGGCGGCCTTCTCCGTGCGCTGCTTACCGAACTCCAGAATCCGGTCGATAAAGTCGTAGGGGGTGTAGCCGGCCAGGGCGGTTTGGTGGAAGATGCAGGTAGCGGGCGTCATGCCGGGTAGGGAGTTCACCTCAATGATGATGACCTCCACAGCCCCGTTCTGGCGCACTCGCACAAAGGCATCAATGCGCGCGTACCCCTGAATATTCAGGATTTCAGCCACCCGGCCCAGCTCCTTTTTTACCTCCTCCGACACGCGCTGGCGCTCCGTGAGGTCAGCAGCGTAGCGGGCGGGCGTAATGTTCTGGCCTTCCCCGGCCAGGAACTTCTCCTCTAGGCTCAGCACCTCGCCGGTTGCCAGGGCTTCGGAGGCTTCAAATACTTCTACCTGCAGCTCGCCGGCGTTGGTCCAGTGGGTGAGCAAGCCGCCGGTTACTTCCAGGAAGTGGGCCGCACCGTCGCGGTCAATCAGGGTCTCCACTAGGAAGGCATCTTTCTGCGGAAACTCCTCCTTAAAGCCCAGGCTAAGGGTAGTGGCCTCAGCGGGCGTTAGGTCCAGCTGGTCGCGGAAGATGAGGCGGGTGAAGGCCTCCAGCTCCTGGCGGTTCTTGATTTTCTTCACGGCCGAGGAGCAGCCGTCGTCGGCGGGCTTGGCAATAAAGGGATAGGGAAACTGGGTTTCCAGGCTGCGGTAGAAGCCTTCCGGGTCGGCCTCCCATTCCAGGCGGCTGGCCATGCGGTGCTCGGCCACGCGCAGGCCCGCTTCGCGCAGGCGGCGGTTGGTTTCGAACTTATTGATGGTGATGCTGGAGCTTTCCACGCCCGAGCCGTTGTAAGGCAGGCCGAACTTTTCCAGCTCCCGCTGCAGAGCCCCATCCTCGCCGGGGCGGCCGTGTAAGGCAATAAATACCTCATCGACCATGCCCGCCAGCTCCTCGAAGGAGACGCGGCGCGGCTGAGCCGTGGGCTGACCGGCGTAGGTGCTGGTAATAGCCGAAGCCTCGCGGCGGATGCGTTCCAGAATGGGGTGCAGGCCGTGACCGGCTTCCATGTGCTCTACTTTCTCGCGGATGTCGTCGGCGTTATCCTTGAGCATCACGTTGATGGGTAGCACGTAGAGGCGGAACTCCTGGCTGCTACCCGTCAAGAATACCGGCACCGGCTCGTACTTGATGCTGGAGCTGAGTTTCTCGTATATGTTGCGGCCGCTTTCCACGGAAATGTGGCGCTCTGAGGAGTAACCGCCCATAATTACGGCCACCTTGGTGCGGGTGCGCTCCTCCGAAGCTCGGGCCGCTACAGCCGCATCCAGTTGCGCCAACAGGCCTGCCAGCTTTACTGGCCGCAGCCCCGCCCGTCGCCGCGCCGCCAACGAGGTGCGGATCAGGTAGGTTAGGAATTGCGAGGGGTTCAGCCCGATTTCGGCAGCCTGGTGGAAGAAGAACGAGGCCGGTAACATGCCCGAAGTCGTGTTCGGGTCGTTGAGGTAAAGGGTAGGATGGTGTGCGGGTAGGAGGGCAGGAATCGAATCAGAGCCCTTTTGAACTCCTACCTCCTTACCCTCTTGCCCTGACACGATGAAGCCATCGAGGCGGGCGTACACCTGGAAGCCAAAGGTGCGGAACATTTCCTCGCAGGCCTCCCGGATGCGCTGAATTTCCGCTTCGGGTAGGTCAATGGGCGTGACTTTGCGCGAGAGGCCCGGCAGATACTTCGAGCGGTAATCGAACATTTCCTCGCCCTTCACAATCTCTGTGGGGGTAGGGCCAAGGCCTTGCCATCGGGGTCTTCCACCACAATGCACGAAAACTCGCGACCCTGCACGAAGCTCTCGACCAGCACCTGCGTTTCGCCCTCCACGCTGGTTAGACGCACAGCTCCAGCGGTTTGCAGCCGCTCATTCAGGGCGTTCAGCAGCTCCTCAGGCTGGTAGATTATGAATGAAGAATTAGGAAGGAAGAATGAGGAATTATCGGCGGCGGCCAATCCTTCATTCTTCATTCCTAATTCTTCATTCTCAATAACCACCGGTAGGCCGATGCCTTCCCGAATATCCACCAGTTGCTGCAGCCACACGGTTTTCTTCTCTTCCGATAGCGCCTGCCACTCCTGCTGGGTGACGGTTTTGCGGAACAGGCTGCGCTCCACGGCCGTAGCGAATTTCGCTACATCAGCTTCGCGCAGAATGCTCACGCCAATGCTGCTACCCTGGCGCGGGGCCTTGAATACCAGCGGCAGGCCCAGCTCGCGCACCAGGTAGTCGAGAGTAGCCTGCGCATCGGCCACATCCCACTCTTCGGCCGTGATAAGGCGGAAGTCGGGGGTAGGGCGGCCCAGCGCTTTGAGTAGCTTTTTCTGGGCAATCTTATCAATGCCGAAGGCCGAGGGCAAAATGCCGGAACCGGAGTAAGGAATGCCGTACCACTCCAGTAGGCCCTGAATGGCGCCGTCCTCGCCGGCTGGCCCGTGCAAGGCCAAGAAGGCAAAGTCCATGAGGCTGCTCAGCTCCTGGGGCTGGATGCGCCGGCCGACTTCGGAAATGATGCGGTCCTGCTCCTCCAGGCTCAGCTCGCCCAGGCTTTCGAAGTACATCTGCACCGGCAGTGTTACCGGCGGCAGCGCCGACACGGGCGGGTAAAAGTCCCGGATGGTGCCTTTATAAATGTACTCCCAGTTGAGCTGAATGAAGTTGCCGCGGCTGTCCGCAAACACGGGCACAGCCTCGAACAAGGACTTATCCAGGTTATCGTACACGGTGCGGCCGCCCGCGAAGCTGATTTCCCGCTCACGCGACGGGCCGCCGAAGAAGATGCCTATTTTCATACGTAGGGGCAAAGGTACAAGCCCGCCGCGTCATTGCGAGTATGTAGCGGGCGTATCAGGTCAGTGTCGTAGCAATCCGCTTTCTACGGCGGCACCCGACCTTCCAGAGTGCGGCTCTTCCGCATGTCATTGCGAGGAGGCACGACGAAGCAATCCGTCCTGGCAAAGTGCCAAGCCTTGAGAAGTGAGAACCTCTACCCTCTATCTTTCCGGAACCTAATTCTACTCCTATGAATCAGTATTACACCTACATTCTTACCAACCAAAACCGCACAACCCTTTACATCGGTGTTACAAGTGACTTGAAACGACGGGTAGGAGAACACAAAGCGGGTACGCACGCTGGCTTTACCAGGAAGTACAATGTACATCAGTTAATGTATTTTGAAACGTACCCAGATATCAATGCGGCTATTGCGCGTGAGAAGCAACTCAAGGGAGGCTCTCGCCAGAAAAAGCTTGACTTGATAAATGGGTTCAACAGCAAGTGGGTAGATTTATTTGAGCAATTGTAGAGGGTAAGGCTTGTCACATTTCAGGGGTAGCACGTTGATCAGGACGGATTGCTTCGTCGTGCCTCCTCGCAATGACATGCGGAAGAGCCGCACTCTGGAAGGTCAGGTGCCGCCGTAGAAACTAAGGGTAATAACTTGTTGCCATTCCCTCATTCCCTCAAAATCTTACCTTCGCCTCAGCCAAACCCATTTCCTTTTCCATGAAAACCCTCGATCAGTACAACTTCGCCGGCAAGCGTGCCGTGGTGCGCGTGGACTTCAACGTGCCGCTCGACAAGAGCTTCGCCATCACCGACGACACCCGTATCCGGGCGGCTACGCCTACCATCAAGAAAATCCTGCAGGATGGTGGCTCCGTGGTGCTGCTCTCGCACCTGGGCCGGCCCAAGGGCGGACCGGAGGAGAAATACTCCTTGAAGCACATCGTTGCCCGCCTAAGCCAGGAGTACGGCCAGCAGGTGCAGTTTGCCGAGGACGCCCTGCAAGCCGAAGCTCAGGCCCAGGCCCTGCAGCCCGGCCAGATTCTGCTGGTCGAAAACGTGCGCTTCTACGGCGAGGAAGAGAAGGGCGACCCGGAGTTTGCCGCCAAGCTGGCCAAGCTGGGCCAGGTGTACGTGAACGATGCCTTCGGGCCGCGCACCGCAAGCACGCCTCTACCGCCGTTATTGCCGAAAGCTTTGCGCCCGAAGACCGGGTAGGCGGCTACCTGCTGCAAGGCGAGCTGGACAACGCCAAGAAGGTGCTGGAACAGGCCGAGCGCCCCTTCACGGCCATCATGGGCGGGGCCAAGATTTCCGACAAAATCCTCATCATCGAGAAGCTGCTCGACAAGGTCGACAACCTGCTCATCGGCGGCGGCATGGCCTACACCTTCGCTAAGGCCCAGGGTGGGCAGATTGGCAACTCTCTGCTGGAAGCTGACAAAATGGACCTGGCTCTGGAGCTCATCGAAAAGGCCAAAGCCAAAGGCGTGAACCTGGTACTGCCCACCGACAGCGTCATTGCCGATAAATTCGCTAACGATGCCGAAACCAAGGTGGCCCAAAACAACCAGATTCCGGACGGTTGGCTAGGCTTGGACCTCGGCCCGGAGTCCATCAAGGTGTTTTCGGACATCGTGCGCCAGTCGAAAACCATCCTGTGGAACGGCCCGATGGGTGTATTCGAGATGAGTAGCTTCGCCAAAGGCACTGAAACCGTAGCTCAAGCCATTGCCGACGCTACCCAACAAGGCGCCTTTAGCCTCATCGGTGGCGGCGACTCGGCCGCGGCCGTAAATCAGCTCGGCTTCTCCGACCAAGTTTCCTACATCAGCACCGGGGGCGGTGCCCTGCTGGAGTACATGGAGGGAAAGGAACTACCCGGCGTGGCCGCACTGGGGTAGCCTTAAAGTGAGGTAGTAAATAAGTACATGAGTGAGGTGGCGTCATGGCAAGAGCACCGAAAACGCCCTCACATCTGCCCAAAGCCTACTAAAGTATCAAGCCCTTACTCCGCGCTGGAGATAAGGGCTTGTTGCGTTAACACGTTTGTTATAGAAGCGAGGAAGGACAGCGGCGTGTCTCCTCGCCTCGCCATGGCACCACCCCACTCATGTATTCATTTACTACCTCACCATCTCACTAATTGACATAAGGCGTTTCTAGCTCCTGGCCCATGAGCGTGAGCGGGTTAAGGGAAAGGCGGCCGGTGAGGCGGGTGCTCAGGGCTTGTCGCTCGGCTGAGGACAGCACCTTGAGCTGGTGCAGCCAATTGAGGCGGTGGAGCTGCAGCTCAATCGGACCCAACGGGTTAATTTGGGCGTATTCGTCGCGCAGGTAACCGTGGGCCCGCTGGCGGAGTTCGTTGGTAAAGGCTTCCAGGTCGGCGCGTTGGCTGGGTTGGTCGCGCAGAGAAATACGGATGCGGTTGGTGCCCAGCGTAACGGAGTGGCCCAGATGGCGGCGCACCAGGTACACCGCCCCTAATCCGACTAGAAAGCCTAGGCCGGCAACCCAGATTTCGGGCGAGATACCAGACTGATTTTTCAGGGCTTGGTGCACTACCTGCACCAGCAGCCACAGAATTACCCACGTGCCGACGGGGGTAGGCGCAACGGAGTCGGTCGGTTATATTCCAGCCCCACGGGCAGGAGTTCTTCGTACGGAATTTCGGTTTCCAGCCAGGCTACCCCACGCCGGTTGCGCTGGCTCAGGTAGAGGCCGTGCTGGCGCATAACTAGCAAGGTGGAGCCCCGGAAAAAGTGAGACTGAGAAAACTGGGGTACTGTCATTCGGAAAACGGAGCGGGCGAAGTGGCCTCTCCGAAGCAAGCTTTAGCGGATAAGAATGGGAGAAGGCGTAAAGCACAACACAAAAATAACCAGCATCAGCCACCCCAACACCTTGCGGCCCCGGGAAAGCGGACGCTCATCCGGAGCCGGTGGGTGAAAGATGCCAGTCAGCCGGGCCAGCATGAGGCCAAACACCAACCAGCCCGGATTGCCCTCCATAGGAGGAACAGCGGAAGCCAAAGCCACCTGGCCTAACCACACGCCAGCACTAAGTAGCAGCGCCCGCCGGACGGTTGGCACGGCGCGTCGAAATACCAGATACAGATAAAAGCCGTACGGGGCAGCCCAATAAAGCCACGTGTTCGGTTCGGAGCGAAGCGAAAACAAGCCCAGGCCGGCGTAAAAAATAAAGCCTATGAACAGCAGAACCGAGACCCGCGCCGCCCGCTGCGGACCCAGCAAGCCATACACGATGTGGCCGCCATCTAGCTGTCCAATGGGGAGCAGGTTCAGGGCCGTGAAAAATAAGGCCAGTACCCCGGCTACCAGCAGGGGGTAGTGCATCAGCTCATTGGCGTGGGGCATCCGGGCCGGATCGGCCAGTAGCGCGGCCATGCCCTGGAGCAGCAGGGGCTGGGCCAGCACCACGCCTGCCGATTGGCCCGGCTGGTACACGTAGCGGGCATACTCGGCCCCGTAGAAGCGGTATTCCGGATGAATTCCGTACAGGTAGTCCAGCGGGGGCAAATGCGTCAGGCCGTAGGCTAGCACGCCCACTGCCACCACAAACCCGGCCAGCGGACCAGCCAAACCCACGTCGAAAAACTCCCGCCGGGAAAAAATTCGGTCTTTGATGCGGATAACTGCCCCAAACGTACCAATGCCCAGGGGAAAGGGAATAAAGTACGGTAGCGTGGCCCGGATGCGGTAGTAACGGGCCGCAAAGTAGTGCCCGAACTCATGCACCGTCAGCACGCCCAGAAACGGCACGGAAAACCACAGGCCGGGCTCCAGAAATCGGGACCATTGCGCTACCGGAAGCTGCCAGAATAGCTCCAGATGCACGTAGTCGAGGGCACCAGCCCGTAGGGAAAAACCCGCCAGCGTAGTAGTAAGCAGCGTAACCAGGAACAGCAGCAGGTGCAACCCGTAGCGCCACCAGCGTGGCAACGTAGCCCGCTCGTAGCGCGTGAAGGCTTCTTGCGCCTGGCGGGCAGCCAGGGCCCGGTCAGCAGACGTGAAGGAAGCCGGGATGTCAGGCAGGGGTAGGGGCGGAGTATTCTCGGGGAAAGGCACGAAGGGCAGCGGGCAATGCGTCTTGCAGCGTGAGCGGCGGAGTCAGGAATAACGTACGAAGTCCCAGCCGGCGGGCCGTTTCAATGTGCTGGGGACTGTCTTCAATAAACAACGTTTCCTCCGCCTTCCAGTTCATCTGCTCTAGAGCATGCTGAAAAATTTCTTCCCCGGGTTTGCGCCAGCCCACTTCCTGGGAGTAAAATACCCGGTCGAGGCAGTCGGCAATACCGTGTTTGAAGCCGTACTGCTCTTGCAGCCGACGATTAATTTCCTCAATGTGAATCTGATTGGTATTGGACAGCAGCGCCGTGTGGTGGCCCTGGGCCCGCAGCTCGGCAATAAGGGCCAGTCGCTCGGCCGGCACGTCCAGGAGCATGGCGTTCCAGGCCGCGTCCAGCTCTTCATCGGAGGCCGTGAGCTGGTAGTGGCGGCGCAAGCCCTCCCGAAACTCCTGGGGCGAAAGGCGGCCCGTTTCCATCAGGTCGAACAATTCGGCCTGGGCCGCCTGGGTAAACTCAATGCTGCTACCGTACTGGCGCATGGCTGCCAGCGTCAGGCTGTAGTCGATGTTGATGATAACGCCCCCAAAATCGAAGAGCAGGTTGGGCTTTAGTGCCATCAATGTAGGATAAGAGGGTAACAAAACCTGCAGCCCAGACAAACCAAATTCCAATTTCGGAAGCTAGCCCAGCCTGTGGCCTTTGCAAATCTGCCGACAAAAGTCGAAGTTTGTGCTGCTGAAACCAACCGCCTTGCGTGAGGTTTCGCGCCGGGCCTATAGCTCAATCGGTTAGAGCAGCTGACTCATAATCAGCAGGTCACTGGTTCGATTCCAGTTGGGCCCACCAAACTGGTCTTAGCACGTTTTGACGTGCTAAGACCAGTTTTTTGTTTGGTGTCAATGATTGACATAGAGGCTATTATGCCAAAAATAACGTTCTGGCGACCGGTTCGATAAAGGCCTTTTTCAGGGGCATATGCGATGCCGTTGGGGTGGAACATGTGTTGAAGTTTTTGGCGGGTGAGCAAATCAGCTTTCTCCCACAGAATGGGCAACTTAGCGGCCATTTCAACCGCAAAATCCGTGTAAGCTTGCAGGTTCGATAAATTAGAGCCGAAGGTCTGGTAAGTGGTTTGCAAAGGCTCCAGTTCCTCGGAGATAATCTTGCGGCTGTATTTCTGATAGGTGGCTTGGTCAAGCTCCCCCAGTGCGTACCGGCTCTCCATCTTCTCCAGTTTGCGGTGCACTTGCTGGAGGGAGGTTTCCACGGCCTTCCTCTCCACAACGCCTTCTTGGTTGAGTTCGGTGAACACAGATGCTGTTATGACTTTCAAGGGCTCTACTAGGTGTGGGTGCAGCGCGTACTTGCTGAGCATGTCTTGAAATACAGTGTGCAGCTGGCGGGCGCTAACATTGAGTTTGCAGCCGATGGTATTGCACTTATAGTACCAGAGCTTTTTTGCTTTGACTTCGTACCCTGTGAGCGGTTTGCCGCAGCGGCCACAATGGGCATGGTGCTTCAGCGGCAGAGGCGAGATTTCCTTCGCATGCGTGTAGCCGGTTTCCCGTTGCTTAAGCGTATGCAGCCGTAAGAATTGTTCGGGCGTGATCAGGGCGGGGTGCCGACCTTTGATTACTTCGCCATCAAGGCTGCTGTGACGGATGAAGCCGCAGTAAAAGGGGTTCTGAAAGATTTGCGTAAGCGAACCGTTTGCCACCTTGACGTTCCGTTTGCGCAGCCACGCGAGCAGCTGCGTGTTGCTGAAGCCATCCTCGAGCTTCATGCGGAAAACTTGCCGCAGCAGCTCACCGGTTTCGTTGACAACGATGATCTGCTCGTTGCCCTGCTTGGTCATCGTATAACCAAGAGGGGCGCGCGCCGTCCAGTAACCATTCCGAATACGTTCCTCGGTGCCGGATTTCGCACGACGCGCACGAAGTGCGTTGTCGAAATTGTTCATCAGCATCTGGATTGCCTGGAACAGCTGGCCCTCCGGTGTGCTTGCGTCAATCTGCTGGGTTACTGCATCAACCGAGACGCCCTCGCCGCGCAGCTTGGTGATCAAAGCAATTGCAGCTCCGCCGCTGCGCGAAAAACGGTCGAAGCTAGCTACAACAATGCGGCTGATGCGATTGGATTTCTGCTGAACAAACTTCAGCATACGGGTAAATTCTTTGCGACCGTCGTCCTTGGCACTTTCGTAGGTGCCGCCGAAATGCTCAACAACTTCGTAGCCGTTGACTTGAGCATGCTCCAAGCATTGTTTCTTTTGCAGGGCCAAGCTGTGATTGGTGTCAGCTTGTTCTTTCGTGGAGACGCGGGTGTAGATTACCACCCGGTTCGTCGCGCTTAGCACAGTTTGTTTGCTGGGCTTTCCAAATTGTTGCAGTGCGAAGTTCTTAAGCATTGGCAACGGAGGGCTGGAGTTGACGGAAGGCTTCGTACGCCAAATGAGCGTAGTGAGTGAGCTGCGCAACGATTTGCTCAGCCTCAGTAAGCGAGTAGTGGGCGCAGCCAGGGTGTTTTAGGAGGTCAGCAGCCGACAGGTCGAAGGATGGGCAAGGATTGGATGGAGCTTTCACGGTCAATGCCGTTTCTGAGGGAGTCCAGTGGCTTCGGCGCAATGTGAGCGTGGCTACTTTGAATCCGTGGTGAGGGAGAGCATACCCTTGCCCGCTATGCTCTCTAATTAATTCAGACACTACTAGACATTTAAAATGCATGTCTAAGTTGAGAACGAGTACATGGGAGGAGCACGCGAAGCTGAGTGCTGCATAGCCTCCCCAGTTGCCTGTTGGCAGTTCATGCGGGGCTTTGGGGTTAAAGGAGGAATGACTTAGACGAACCTTACCTAGGATGAATCTTCTATGTATTGCTTTCGGTTGATGCAAACATAAATACTTTTGTTTACAAGTAAACAAAAGTATTTCAATTATATTTGCTTTATGCAGAATCTGAATGAAAAAGTCCGAGCAATACGCCTACTCAAAGGCATTACTCAGGAGAAGGCAGGTCAGTTTTTAGGTACGACCAAGGCCAACTTTAACCGCATCGAGAAAGGCCATGTGGACGTTAGCGACGCCAAACTGGCCAAGCTGGCCGAACTGTTTGAAATGAGCCCAACAGAGATTAAGAATTTCCAGTCTGAAAAGGACCAAGCGGTAGCTGAGGTCGATCAACTGAAGCGCGAAATCGCGCAGTTGAAAAGCTATATCGGCCAGGCTGATGATCTGCTAACAGAGTCTCAAACGTTCTTCCACTATTTCTTTAAGCTGTTATTGCAGGTTTTTCCAGATAACGTGAAAAGCTCAGTCTCTTTATCGCAGCTTAATCAGGAGTGGGCAAAGCTGGTGAGCTATTCGCTCCAAGAGTATGAAGCGCATCGCCACGAGTCTCCGCTTGGTATTGCTAAGCAACGCGATTTTGATAGTGCGGTGATGGGCATGCGTCAACAGTTTTTTCACCATGAAAAAGGTAAAGTCCAATAATCTAGTCCTTAGTAGCTGGAGTGAAATATCTTTTATCTAAACAATGCGTCATATTCATCTAAGTGATATAACATAAAAATTTGAAATTCAACAATTTACATTGTCGTTATTAAAAATAATGACCGGTGGCGCCTCCGGAGAAAGCTCCGGTGAAGGCTCCGGTCAGACCTCCGGTTGGGGCTCCGGTCAACGGGTGTAAGGTGAATTGAAAAAGTTCAAAAAAGCCCCTAAACGCCGAAAGGAGCGAATTGGCCGGATCTCTCCGGTCAATTCGCTCCTTTCGGCGTTTTGTTTTTTATTCAGTTGATACAGTGTAGCAGCAGTGTTTGTGTCTTTCCAGCGAAGGAACAGCTGTGAATGCTCAATCAAGCTGAATCGGGTGACATCATTACATGCTGGATCCGGGGTAAGCCGTCAAGCGGTTTTTATTTCGTGTATGGGGTAAATAACAATGTTACAAATGATCTTGGAAAACGTCTATACTCTAAACTACACGGCAGTGCTATCCTGAGCACAGCAGCGAATTTGGCTTGGCTAAGCAATAGGAGAAGGGAGCTCGGCCGGGCGGAGGGTAGTTAGCAACTGCGCTAAAGTGCTAATGGCCAACTGGGCGGGGGTAAGCTGTTGTATTTGAGCGCGTGGCGACTTTGTACCACTTCCTTTACAAGCGCGGGCGAGATGTGCTGACAGCACACACGCATTAATACTTGGTGTGGTTGGTAACCGGTGAGCACATAGCCACGCTCCAACAGCCACAAGCTCACGTACCGAAACAACAAATCATATTCCTGAAGATAGGTGCGTCGGGGCCGGGCAAGCAGCCGCTCTATGCTGCGCTGTTCCTGCCGGCGGTAGTGGTCGTCGTTTGTACGCAGCAAGTGGCCCGAGTGGCAAAGCGTAGATAGCAGATCAGAGCAGGGCATCAGGGTAAAAAGCTAAAAATGAATAGGTGACAAAAACGGCGCCGCGCCGGGGCCCCGTTATGCCCGCGCAGCTAAGGCCCGGACATCGTCCCAGCTACCGTATAGGCCCAGAATGCGCAGCTTGGTGCGGCCGGCCGGAATCTGAACCTCCACTTCTGCGCCGGGAAGCAGCTCGTACAAGGCGGCCCCGATAGGGGAGGTGTAGCTGATGAGCTGCCGCCCGAGGTCTGATTCGCCGTGGCCCCCAATCTCATACACCACCTCCCGCGGTACCCGGTCGCGGGCGGCCTGCATGGAAAACCGCACGATGGAGCCAATCTGCACCTGCGCCGTGTTGCGGTCGGGACGCAGCCACAGCACGCCGCTGGCGAGTTGCTGCTCCAGGTTTTTCAGCTCCGTGATGGCGCGCTCCTCCAGCTGGATGAGTTGGTTATAGCCGGGATTGTCGTGCCACCCGTCGCCACTGGCTGTGTACGCGATACTTTTTTCCGCCTGAATGGAGCGGATTTTCAGATTTTGCTCGTTGATGCGGGTTTCGAGGAGCTGACGGCCGGCTTCGGTGATGTAGTATTTCATGGGCAAGGTTGGAGGTGTTGAAAAACGGAGTGGGTAGTGTACCGCTCAGGCGGCGAGCGACGGAAAAGTGGTGGGCGCAAGCCACGCCATCAGTCGCTGCCAGTCGCGGAACACGGCATCGGGAGTCTGGCCGGCATCGAGCACGTGCCACTGGGTGTGGCGCAGCCGCGGAATGCCGAACCGCTGAATTTGGAAGTAAGCCTCCCGGGCTTGGTGCAGGCGAGGCAGGGTTTCGTCGTGCTGACCGTAGGTGCGCCCCGGGTGCGGGCCCGCGCCCAGGCCTGCTGCGGCGTCAGATCAAGCAGGATGATGTGGTCAGGAGCAGGCAGATGGGCTTCCAGCGTATTTACCCGCTCCACGCATCGTTTGGGGTTACCCCACTTGTACCAGCGGGTGGCGTAGCTGGTCACAATGCTCCGGTCACCCAGGATAAGCGGGCGTTGCCATTGCCCGGCATCGGTGGCGTACCGGGAGCGTTCGGCATACAGATGCTCATTCCACGCATCGAGGCGACGCAGGCAGGGCAACCAAGCCGACAGTCGCTCCGTCCAGCTGTGTTCCAGCGGGGCGGAGTTGGTAGGGGCCACCAGGTCAAAGGGCACGCTGTGCGTGGCTAGCAGCTGCTGTGCGCTGGTGAGAAGCGTAGATTTTCCGCAGCCTTTCAGGCCTTCCAAACAGATGTACATAGAAAATAGAATGGGGACGAATGGGGTAGGGTGGCCGGAAACACAGGCTAAGCCGCCAGGGCCAACGGTTGGCAGGTAGTTAGGAGCAGGCCCGTCAGCTCCCGCCGGATTTCCGCCGCCGAGAAGGGCACGTTCTGCTTGTCCTGCTCCGGTATGGAATGCTCGGCGTACAGCTTGCAATGTCCCAGAACGGGCGTGGCCGTCAGCATCAGCGTGATAGTCTCGCCCTGGCCGGGGTCCGTTACCTGGTGCAGGGTGCTGGCTGGCATGTAGTACTGGTCGCCGGCCTGCAGTACGTGGGTTGCCCGTTGGCGCAGGCGCACTTGGCCGTGCTCATGCACGCCATAGCAGCCGTCGGCTTGGGCCGGGGTGTAGGTGCAATTGAGGCGGGTTTCGGGACCCGCAGCGTCCTCTTCCCACACCACCGTCTGGAAGCGGCCGGCCAGCAGGCAGGAAGCAAAATTCCAGCGGTGGTCGTGGATGTTCTCGTGGTGCCGCTCGCTGTTGGCCTCCCACAGGTGCAGCCGCAGCTTAAAGGCCTGGTTCTGCAGCAGCACCAGCTTGCGGAAGCCGTTGTGGTGGTAGTAGGAGCGCTCCTGCACCCCGGCCAGAGCGGCCTCATCGCACAGCAGCTGGGCCAGCAGCAGGCGTAGGGTATCGGGCTGCCTGAGCTCGCCGATAATGCTGCCCAGCAGCGCACAGTCGCCCCGGCCCTGAGGCGTACCGGCGAGCAGCTCCGCCACCACCGCTTCCAGCGCGGCAATGCCTTGGCCTACTGCTGTCCGCACAGCTCCCTGTGCCGCCGGTAGCCAGTCGGCCGGGGTGCACAGACGCAGGGTGTCGGTGGAAGCGGAGGCGGCGGAGTAGGCAAGCTGCATAGGAGAGGGGTAGCCCCAGGCCACGTTGCCGGAGGTACTTACTCATGATGCGAACAGAATGCCACCCAGTGAAAACCGCCTAATTCAGTTGGAAACTACATATTGGCCAAAGTGGATAGCGCAGTAAGTGCAACGCGTATAGCAATTGATGAGGTGCGGAAAGTCGCCGAAAGGCGAGTCGCCCTGCTTCCTCACCGGGTGCCCTGAATTATGCAGGATCAAAACAGCACGAGCTGCGCCGCCACCGCCAGCATAGCATCCTGCTCACGCTGTGGAGTGCCGTCACCGGGCGCAGGATGCGCCGATGCTAGGTATGACAAAGGCAATTTGAAGTATTCCTAGCCCTTGGCTCCATTGTGGGCCCCGATCAGGCATTTTCCGGTGGGGAAGACAAGAGGCTAGCGGCTGGCATTATTAAGGTTAATGGGCCAGAGAAGCCATCACATCAGCAGTACAAAAAAGTGTTATCAAACCTCGCTTTGAGTCTGGAACAAGCTTTTGTGGTAGCCTGCTTCTGCGTAGCTTGCCCGGCTATTAGCCTACAATTATTTCTGAACCCATGGCTCGCGTACTAGTCTCCTGGATTGCCCGCAACCACGATTTTCTAACCAATGATCGGGGCGGCTTCGGAGGCGTCAACCCTGAGGGGCCCAATCCGGAATTTCACCACCTTTATTTCCAGGCCGAGCAGCTTGACCAACATATCCTCCTGTATGCCGAAGCACGGCAGGAAATGTACGCCGAGCACCTAGTGGCTCACCTGCGCCGCACGTTTCCCGGCCGCAGTGTCGAAGCGCAGCTGTTAGAGCTAAGTGATATCATTGATTTAGCCGAGGTAAAAACCAAGGTGGAAACCTGGCTACTGGCTCACCGCGAGCATGAGCTATGCCTGTTTTTCTCGCCTGGTACCAGCATCATGCAGCTGAGCTGGTACATCTGCCACACCACGCTGGGCCTGAAAACGCGTCTGTTCCAAACTCGCGCCCAGAAGTTCGTGAAAGCGGGCGAGTCGGGCCTGACGGAAATCCGGGAGGAGCGCTCCGATGTGCCGCGCTCGGTCATTATCCGGGATGAGAAAGCGAAGAAGCCTGCTGCTGAAGCGCACTACCAGTCGCACATTCTGCCTCCGGCCCTGCGAGCCGTGTACCACCGGGCCAATCTGGTGGCGCAAACCGATAAGGTAACCGTGCTGATTCGCGGCGAAAGTGGCACCGGCAAGGAGCAACTCGCGCGCTACGTGCACGCTCAATCGGTGCGGTCAGCCAAACCACTGCTCACACTCAACTGCGCCGCACTTACTGATACCGTGCTGGAGTCCCGGCTATTCGGTTACGTAAAAGGCGCTTTCACCGGGGCCGACAAAACTACATCAGGCTTGTTCGAGCAGGCCGAGGGCGGTACCGTGTTCCTGGATGAAATCGGCGACATCTCGCCGGCCCTGCAGGTGCTGCTGCTGCGGGTGCTACAGGAGGGCGAGATACAGCCCGTGGGCGGCCAGCCTAAGCGGGTGAACGTGCGCGTAGTAGCCGCCACCAACGCTGAGCTGGAAGATAAATGCCGAGACGGTCGTTTCCGCTGGGATCTGTACTACCGCCTAGCCGTGGCTGAGCTGGAACTACCATGTTTACGGGAGTGGCCAGCTGCCGAGCGCCGGACGCTGCTCGACTATCTGCTTGAAAACAAACGCCACGAGCTGGGGAAAGCGGAAGTGCTGCAGCTCAGCGAAACCACGCGCAAGCAACTGCTAGAGTACCCCTTTCCAGGCAACATCCGGGAACTGGAAAACCTGCTGGAATCCCTGTATGTGTTTCACGCGGATGCGGCAATAGAGCCGTCCGCGCTGCCGCGTCGCATGCGAAACACCACTGCCCTGAATGGCTTCTCGCTGCGCCTCGCGGATGTGGAGAAGGAGCACCTTCTGCGCGTAATGGCGCTGAAGAACAACATTAAACGGCAGGCCGCTTTGGCCCTGGATATTGATGAACGCACTCTGGCTGCCAAGCTGCGCTCTTATGATTTGGGCACTGCCGAAAGTAATTGACAGCAGGGTTTGCTATAGCTGTTGCGGGTTTTGCTATCTGATCCGAGATGATATAGTAGATATCCAGCTCGTAAATTCATTTCCCTAATAATGGCCAGGTTCTGGCACGTCCCCTTTGTATTCGCTTTTGAAGCAACAACTACTGAATGCAACGCATTAAACTTGATAATTTTCGGGTATTCGGCTTCCCGGCTGAATTTGACCTGGCTCCGGTAACGGTGCTAACGGGAAAGAATAACTCCGGCAAGTCTTCTTTGATTAAGGCCTTTCTGATATTGGCCGACTACCTGGAGCAGGACGACCAGACGGTGCTGCGGCTGGACGGACCACGAGCCCTACGGCACAAGATCAGCGGGTTTGATTTCCTGAAGAATTGGGAAGGCAGCAACCTTAGGGTACAACTCGGCTACAGCCTGGGGCAATACCAGTTTGAGTTTGAATTCGGGCCACATCCGGAGTCAGCCAATCTGGCAATGCTTAACCGCTTCCGCATGGTGGCAGAGGCGCTCGATGAAGACCTGGTGCTGGAACGGGTAAGCGCATCAGACAACACTATGATTCTGCTAGCCCGGCAGAGTTTTATTGACTTCATAGTCAGCGAAGAAGTTTATCTGGCTGAGCGTAGCCTGGAGGCGCAGCGTGAGGCACAGGAGCAGCGCGAGCGGCTGGCCAAAATAGAAGGGGAGATAGAGAAGCGCCGGGCAGAGTTCGAGAAGAATCCTGATCTTGCCCGACACCAGGCTGTTGCATCAGCATTTGCCGAGCTCAATACTCGTAGAGAAGATGCTCTGAAGCGGATTCGTCAGTTTGAAGAATACGCGACCATCGGCAAAACCCGCGACAAAGGCATTGTATACCACGCTGAAGTAGAGCTAAGCAAGGTACTCCCTGGCAGCAGTACACTTTCACGGATTATTCAGCAGGCTCTGATCAGCTACGTAGAAGCTGATAACACGCGTAAGGTAAAGTACTTCAAGTTCCGCTACGAGGAGCAGCTACGCAGCCTTGTACGCTTTGAACAGGAGCTGGCTCTGCTAATGCGTTTCAGCAGTGCGCATTTAGGGCCAAACCGAACCTACCAGGCCCGACTGTACTTCAATCAGCAGGCAGGCAGCGAAATTGCTGCAGTTGTAGAGTCGTTTATACACAACGGCATACGGTACCGCAGCGAAGCTGATAAGTTTCTGCGGCGCTGGTTACCGCAGTTCAACGTCGGGGATTCCGTAAACGTGGAGCAGGTGGAGGGCATGGCTTTCAAAATAGCGGTAAGCCGCAAGACTACCCGCCAACCCGTAAACCTGGCTGACCTAGGCTTTGGTGCCGGGCAGGTACTGACCATCCTGTTGCAGATTGCATCCATTATTCAGCAGCAGAAAGAGCAGCAGCAGTTTAGTAAGCAGGCAGCGGCGCGTCAAGTCGTTATGCTTATTGAGGAGCCAGAGGCCAACCTGCATCCGCGGCTGCAGTCCCTCTTGGCGCAGATGTTTGCTGAAACGGCCAACGAGTACGGGTTGCACTTTGTCATCGAGTCTCATTCGGAATACCTTATCCGAAAATTACAGCTGCTCGTGGCTACAGAAGCATGTGCTGCTGCGAAAGTGCTGGTGTACTACCTCGATCAGGATATGGGGCACCGACGCATTACAATTCTGCCTGATGGCAAACTAAGCGAAGCTTTTGGCTCTGGCTTTTTCGATGAAGCCGATGAAAGTGCTATGCACCTTTTCCGTGCTCAAAAGAAAGCTGCGCGCACTCAATCCTAAATCCTATTCAACGTGTAAAGTATGGTACGGAAAGCTTACTGTACGCTTGAGGCATTGGAAGAAATTTATGCCTTTCAGGATGAGCAGCCCTATGAAGTCCTGCACAAATTACTTGTGGCTCATCATCATGTTAGCGTGTATTTATCAGACGATGAGTTTGATGATCTGGTGTTTACCAATGAATGTTTACGGTATCTAGCTAAGAGGACGCTGGTAAACAAGAAATTGGACATAACAAATACCCTTCTGTCGTACCACGAAACGGTTGCTGCTACTCCCAGCGAAGAATTAGCTGGCACGGTGTTCATAGTGGATGATACACCGGAATCATGTGCTGAGCTGAGCAATAAATACGGGGTCTGTATTGTATCCAGGCAGAATCCCGCAGAAGCGTCGTACCTGACGGAGGAGCTGGCGCGTAAAGAGATAAGGACTGCAAATAGCTATCGGTATTCGACTCAGGGTAAGGTGTACGTTGGCTGGAAAGCTGCACTGAACCCACGTTCGAAAAGATGGCAGGCAACTCCGATGAATTCCCTGGTCGTGATAGACAACTATATGTTTGGCGACAAGGGAGACAGGCTTGCTATCGGACAGGAAAACATTCTTTCGCTCCTGGATGCGCTATTGCCAAGTTCCTTGTCGGTTGATTTTCATCTGTTATTAGTCACGGCCAATGAGCAGGCATTTCTCAAATCCCGTAACCTGCATAAGTTAACACAATACCTGCAGGGGGAATTGAAGCGCCCCTATGCAATACAGGTAGGCGTAATTACCAGAGATGTGTCGCCTGAACACCGGCGAGCATTGATCAGCAACTACTATTTCGGGGCAAGTCATCATGGTTTTGCCTGTTTTAAAGGCCACAAAACCCAGTGGCCCAATGACTTAGTAGTAAGCGGAATATTTAGGAATGTGGAGGAAGAAGGGTTCGACGTGCCCTGGATAAGCATGCATGACGAATTGAGAGCCGTCAGAATACAACGTGACAAGAATCGGAAGCTCCGCAATCCGGATTCAGGCTACGATGACCCAACCCACCTGGTGTATGGTTTCTGCGATAATCGGCTACTGGAGTTGGTCCCCTGAATAGCCCTTCGGCAAGTACTTTCTCCACCATCGTGTTAAATAATATTGTTAATAGGCAAGCCGCTTTGGTTTTGAACATTGACGAAAGCAACCTAGCCACTAAACTCTGCGCTTGTAAGTTGCAGGCAACCGCAAGCAGTTAACAGCATGACGGAAGACAGCAGGATTTGCTATACATACCGCAACCTTTGCTGCCGTCTTCAATAAGGAAAGTGCGTTTTTAGCACACAAGCCCACATTTATAGTTCTGGCTAGGTTCTGGCACATCTCTCCTCAGATCCGCCTTTGAAGCAACAACTACTGAATGCAACGCATCGAACTCGATAACTTCCGTGTTTACGGCACCCCGGCCGCTTTTGACCTGACCCCCGTGACTCTACTCACTGGTAAGAACAATTCCGGAAAGTCGTCCTTAATTAAGGCCTTTCTGGTGCTGGCCGATTACCTGGAGCAGGACGACCAGACGGTGTTGCGCTTGGATGGACCCCGGGCCAGCCGGCACCGCATCAATAGCTGGGAAAACCTGGTGAACTGGCAGCATGGGTCTAAGGTATTTCAGATTGGCTACCAGAGCGGCCGCTTCCGCTTCACGTACGAGTTTGAAGTAGCGCCAGATGGTAAACTGTGCCACCTGCGCCGCTTTCACATGGATGAGCCCGAAATCGACCAACTCACGCTCACCAGCAACGATGGCAGCCAAATCTACCAGTTGAGCGTGTCGCAAAAATTCCTAGACTATGTGACAGCCGACGGGCTGGGTCAACAGATGATACGCCGCTCATATCCAGGCGGCAATGCGCAATGGCAGGCACACCATGAGGATGAAGTGGCGGAGCTAGATTATATCCTGGAGCGTATTGGTCCTAAATATGAGGAGGTAAAACAAAGGTTAATTGAGGATCGTCAGAGGAACGTTGATTGTCTGGAGAGGCTGCGTAGTAAAGCTGCTTCCATGAATCAAAGTGCTGACGAAAACTACCAGATCAGCATTGCCACACGGCACCTAGACGGAAGCCCCACGCTGGGCGCAATTATAGAGGGCGCTCTGGATAAACACGCTTTTGACAGCGGTAAACCAGTGGAAGAAGTGTCGTATACGGCAGAGCAAATTGCGGCTCAATTCGGAGTTTCGCCGGACGAAAATGGGGAATATGACGAGGAGGAGATGATGAATGCTTGGAACATGCATCATCAAATAGAAGCTCAAGAGGAAGAGTTTCGTAGGCAGGAGATTACCGGAAAAGAGTACCGCACGTCCCGTCAGTTTCGACGGGAGCTGGAAAGCCGCATTCCAATTGTAGAGCACTTGGGCGCTAACCGCACCCATCAGGCTCGGCTGTACCTGACCAGCAGCGGGCAAGGTGCCGAAATCAATGTAGTAGCCGACCGATTCCAACGCCTCGGCTGCGCGCAAGGCAGCGCGGCGCAAGCTTTTCTGAAGCACTGGATGCCGCGCTTCGACATCGGCGATGGGGTGGACATCACCAACTTGGACAACGCAGCCGTTCGCATTGAAGTGTTGCGCGGAGAGCAACGCATTAACCTGGCGGATCTGGGTTTCGGTGCCGGGCAGTTGCTGACCATGCTCCTGCACATCGCCTCCATTCTGCAACAGCGCGAGGCGGATACTGCTCATAGTAAATGGCAAACCCGCGTGGTGCTCATCGAGGAGCCTGAGGCCAACCTGCACCCGCAATTCCAGTCCCTGTTGGCGGAGCTATTTGCGGAAACCGCCCGGCAGCATCGCTACTTGCAATTCGTCATCGAAACGCACTCGGAATACCTCATCCGCAACGCGCAGGTGCTGGTGAAGAATGCAGGTGGCAACTATGGTCTGCTGCGAAAAAAGGAGGAGGAAGAGGAGCGCATTGGTGAACCGATTAAGGATGCGCAAGGACAACCTATTCTGATACCCGCTGATTTCAAGCGGAAGAGTCGCGAAAAAAAGCAAACGCCAGGACTCTTCAAAGTCTATTACCTCGACCGGCCTAGCGAGGCTAACAACTGGCAATACGGCCACGAAATGCGTCTACGTGCAGATGGCATTTTTATGGATGAGTTTGGCTCTGGCTTTCTGGACGAAGCAGCTAACAAAACCTTTGACCTGCTGTAAGCCATGACTGTCTATTTCGACTTGGAAAACTTGGTATCCTTTCTGAAGCTGGCCAAAGCGGAGGAAACCCGCGACACTTACCGCTCGGTTCTGAGCCACCTCAACATTGGGTTTAATTTTTCGAAAGATGAAGTGAAGCAAATGTCGGCAGACAGGGACACCGTTAGTCAGTTTCTAAATCAGATGAACTCTGGCCGAAATAATCTGGTGCATGACTTTCTGAAAGATAAGTTTCCGGCCCGGCCGATAACGGCCAATTTTAAGGCCCATGCCCCGGCCCCCTTGCCCTTAGGCTCGATAGCGCTGATTAATGACGAAAATTTGTCGGCGTGTAAGGCAGCCGGTAATGCATTTATTGGCGGCGTGGGTGAAGAATTGGATATTCTAAAGCAACTGCGCCGGCCTGATGACTTCAAGTTTCAGAAGGACGTACTGGTCGGCAGCCCGGAATTTTCGAATTGGTCGCAGTTGACCCCAGACGTATTGCCCTTTCACGACCTGATTATCTCGGACCGCTACTTTCTGCGGAGCGACCCTGATACTTTTGAACACAACTACCGCGGCCTGCTTACAGCTCTATTGACAGGCAAACGCACAAAGGTGAGCATCGTCATCTTGGCTTTGAAGCCGAAGCAGCCCACTAGGCCCGATCATCCGGCGCCGTGGGTGTTCGAAGACTACGAAGCTGTGACGTGCAGTATCGCGGAGCGTCTCACAGTGCATGCGCCAGACTTCACGTTGGTGTGGGCTGATAATGAAAAGGAATTGCCTCACGGCCGCAACATCATCACCAACTATCAGTGGTTTAACTCCGGCGACTCGTTCATGTATTTCTGGCCCAACGGGCAACTGCGCGGACAAGGCGACAAACTGTCGATCAGCAGTCTGGCTGACCGCGAAAACCGCCAGCTGGCCCAAAAGGTGCTCATTCAATTGCAAGAAAAGCTAACGCCACTGCTTGCCAAACCCGGTGCTGTACTGGGCAACGGCGTTTCCAGCTATCTGCGCTTCGAGTAATCTTCTCCTGCCCCACAAAATAACGACACGCGAAGCACTGCTTCGCGCTACTTCCCCTAAATGGCCGACCAACGACCCAACATAGATTTCCTCTTCCGCATCACGAACGACGTGCTGTGGAACACCTTCAAGAAAAACGAAATCGGCGACGTGATGCTGCCCTTCGTGGTGCTGCGCCGCCTCGACTGCATCCTGGAGCCGAACAAGGCCGCCGTGCGCGCCGCCTACGAGCAGTTCGATGGCAAAGTAGCGCCCGACAAGCTCGGGCCCATCCTGGAGCGGGCGGCGGAGCAGAAGTTCTGGAACCACTCACCCTACGACCTGCGCAAGCTCGCCGAAGACTCTGCCAACGTGGAGCTGAATTTCCGGCACTATATCAACGGCTTCAGCCCCAATGTGCAGGATATCCTGGATAACTACCAGCTCGATAAGGTGGTAGCCCGGCTGGTGAAGAATGGCCTGCTCTACCAGATGGTGCAGGCTATCAGCAAAGTGGACCTGCACCTCTCGGCCGTGAGCAACCACGACATGGGCTACGTGTTTGAGGAGCTGATTCGCATTGCCAACGAGCAGAGCAACGAAACGGCCGGGGAACACTTTACCCCGCGCGAAGTCATTAAGCTGCTGGCTTCTATCATCTTCAGCACCGAGGCCGAGGAGTTGAGCAACGCCAACCTGATTCGCACCATTTACGACCTGGCCTGCGGCACGGGCGGAATGCTGACGCAGTCGAAGCTCTTCATTCAGGACGAGCTGAAGGGCCGGGCGCAGATTGACATCTACGGGCAGGAAATCAACGAGCAGTCGTACGCCATTGCTAAGTCCGATTTGCTGATTACGGGCGAAGACCCCAACAACATTCGGCACGGCAACTCCTTCACCGAGGACCGCTTCCCTGACAAGAAGTTCAACTACATGCTGGCCAACCCGCCCTACGGCGTGAGCTGGAAGCGCGACGAACTCTACCTCAAGCATGAGGCTCTGAACCCCGATGGCCGCTTCGCGGCCGGCCTGCCGCGCACCTCCGACGGGCAGTTCCTGTTCATTCAGCACCTCATCAGCAAGATGGCCGACCCGGCCCACGGCGGCTCGCGCGTCGGCATCGTCACCAATGGCTCGCCGCTGTTTACCGGCGACGCGGGCTCAGGCGAAAGCGAAATCCGGCGCTGGATTATTCAGAACGACTGGCTGGAAGCCGTGGTGGCCTTGCCTTCCGAAATTTTCTTCAACACGGGCATCTATACCTACCTCTGGATTCTGAGCAACAAGAAGCCCGAGCAGCGCCGGGGCAAGGTGCAGCTCATTGATGCGCGGGAGCAGTACGTGCCCATGCAGAAGAGCCTCAACAATAAGCGCAAGAAGATTTCGGAATCGCAAATCCGAGAAGTGACGCGTCTGTACACGGCCTTCGAGGAAGGGCCGTTGGTGAAGATTTTTCCCAACGACTTCTTCGGCTTCTACCAAGTGGTGGTGGAGCAGCCCGAGCGCGACGCCCAAGGCCGCGTGGTGCTCGACAAGAAAACCGGCCGTCCCAAGCCCGACAAGAAAAAGCGCGACTACGAGAACATCCCGCTCACCGAGAACATTGCCGAGTACCTGGAGCGCGAGGTGAAGCCCCATGTGCCTGATGCCTTCCTAGACCTGGCCCAGACGCGCATCGGCTACGAAATCAACTTCACCAAGTACTTCTACCAGTACCAGCAGCCCGAAAGCTCCCAGGCGCTGAAACAGCAGATTCTGGAATTGGAGCGCAGCATCGACGGACTGCTACACGAAATTCTGGCTGATTAGTGAGGATGAAGAAGTACGAGAACTTAAAGGAAACCCAGACTATGTTCGGAAGTATTCCTGCTCATTGGGAGTTGAAGCGAGGCAAGGATGTCATCAGCATTCTAAGCGGATTCCCATTTGCAAGTGAGCTTTTTGACATTGACCCGGCTACAGGGTTTCCTCTGATCCGCATTAGAAATGTTGTTACAGGCACAACGGATACATACTACAAAGGAGATGTGCTTCCAGAGTATGTCATCAATGCAGGTGATATTCTTATAGGAATGGATGGCGACTATAACTGCGCCATTTGGAATAGTGAGCCTGCACTTCTGAACCAACGAGTTTGCAAAGTAGACGGCAAGAATGGCTTGCTTAGCAAATACTTGTTCTACTCTTTGCCATTCCACCTGCAGGTAATAAATGACTTGACGTATTTCACAACAGTGAAACACTTGTCAACTCATGACATTAAAAACATCGTTTTACCTGTTCCGCCTGTAGAAGAGCAGCGCGTCATTGCCGCCTACCTAGACCGCAAAACCGCCCAGCTCGACACGCTGCTCGCCCAGAAGGAAGCCCTGCTACTGAAGCTGCAACAGAAGCGGCAGGCCCTCATCAACGAGGCTGTAACGCAAGGCTTGAACCCGGCCGCCCCGCGCAAACCATCTGGCGTGGCTTGGCTAGGAGAGGTGCCGGCACATTGGGAGGTAAAGCGGCTAAAGCAGCTTACCACGAAAATTGGCAGTGGCGTGACGCCTCTTGGTGGGGCGGAAGTGTACCAGGACAAAGGGGTTCCACTTTTCCGCAGCCAGAATATTTACTCTGACGGCCTGCGCTTAGATGACGTGGCTTTCGTGACCGAAGAGGTACATGAAAGCATGAAGAACAGCCAGGTAGAAATTGGGGATGTATTGTTGAACATTACCGGCGCGTCCATTGGCCGCTGCTACTTCTATCAAGGAGAAAACAAACGAGCTAATGTGAATCAGCACGTTTGCATTATTCGCCCAAATGAGCAGGTTACTACCGAATACCTGCAACTGGTACTTGCCTCAAACTTGGGACAGCACCAGATTGACATGAGCCAGAATGGCGCTAGCCGTGAAGGGCTTACGTTCAGTCAGTTGAAAGAATTTCGTATTCCTTGCCCGGCCATTGCAGAACAGCAAGTATTGGTGCAGACAATTAACCTTCGCCTGCAAAAAATCAGCGGAGCAAGCACAGCCATCCGCACCCAAGTTCGAACCCTGAAAGCCTTCCGTCAGTCGCTGATTTCGGAAGTAGTGACGGGCAAAGTAGACGTGCGGCCTACCGCGTCAGCGGCAGCCCCGGATCGGAGCCGGCCAACGGTTGTGCAGACCAGTTTATTTAACTAAACTGCCGGGCTGGCTAATTTTTGGTAGCGCCCTTTCTTCGAATTATTCACATCCCAACCAATGGCCTACGCCGCGGCGGCAGCGTCTATGTAGCTGCCGCGGCCGATGGGGCAATTGCAATCCAACCTATGGCTAGTGGCACCCAGGAAAAAAACCTGGAACAGCATATTGAAGACTACCTCACCACTCACGGCTACAACTCCGTAGCGCCCCAGCTTTACGACCGGACGCTGGGGCTAGTGCCCAGCGAGGTACTCACCTTCATCCGGGAAACCCAACCCCAGCAGTACCAGGCCCTGCAAGCCCAGTACGGTGACAAAACCGACGAGCGGCTGCTGCACCGCCTAGCCGCTCAAGTGAAGACCAAGGGCCTGCTGCCCGTGCTGCGTGAAGGATTCAAGGACAGCGGGCAGAAGCTCTACCTGGCCTACTTTCGCCCCGCCAGCGGCCTCAATCCCGAGCACGAGGCACTGTACCGGCAAAACCGTTTTGGCGTGCTGCGGCAGGTGCGCTACGCCCACGTGGTGAAGAAAGACGCCGACAAGTCGGTGGACCTGGTGCTGACCCTAAACGGCCTACCCTTGCTCACGGCCGAGCTGAAAAACGCCCTCACCGGCCAGTACGTTTCCGACGCCATCCGCCAGTACCAGGAACACCGCAACCAGCAGGAGCCGCTATTTGAGTACAAGCATTGCCTGGTGCATTTCGCCGTGAGCACCGAGCAGGTATACATGACCACCCGCCTGAGCGGCACCAGCACCTTCTTCCTGCCCTTCAACCAGGACGTGGTGAACCCCATCAACCCCCAGGGCTTCGCTACCAGCTACCTCTGGGAAGACGTGTGGGTCCCGGACTCGCTGCTGGAGCTAGTGCAGCACTTCGTGTTCGAGCAGACCACCGAGGAGCAGGTGTACAACGACAAGAAGGGCGAGCTGGAAATGCAGAAAAGCACCCGCCTGCTGTTTCCGCGCTACCACCAGCGCCGCGCCGTGCGCCGCCTGCTGGACGCCGTGCGCGCCGAGGGCGCCGGCCAGCGCTACCTCATCAAGCACTCGGCCGGCTCGGGCAAGAGCAACACGCTATCGTGGCTAGCCCACCGCCTCGAAAACTTCTACCAGCACCCTACCGACGCCAAGCCCCTGTTCGACTCGGTCATCGTGGTGACGGACCGCCGCCTGCTCAACAAACAGCTCTCCGACAACGTGAAGGGCTTCGAGCAAACCAAGGGCGTGGTATTTCAGGTGAAAGACACCACCCCTAGCTCCGAGCTGAAAGCCGCCATCGAAGGCGGGCAGCGCCTTATCCTGACCACGCTGCAGCGCTTCCCGGTCATTTCCGAAACCATTGCCCAGGTGCCCGGCCGCCGCTACGCCGTGCTCATCGACGAGGCCCACAGCAGCCAAAGCGGCGAGAGTGCGCGCCACCTCAAGAAAGCCCTGAGCCTGGAAGAAGCTGAGCAGCAGGAAGCCGACGAGCCCACCACCGAAGACCTGGTGCTGGCCGACATTGCCAAAACCGGCCCCCAGCCCAATGTGTCGTTCTTCGCCTTCACGGCCACGCCCAAGAACAAGACCCTGGAGCTGTTCGGGCGCATGAAGGACGGTCAGCGGCAGCCCTTCGACGAGTACACCATGCGCCAAGCCATTGCCGAAGGCTTCATCCTGGACGTACTGGGCACCTATACCAGCTTCAAGCGCTACTACAAGCTGGCCACCAAAGCCGCCGCCGAGGACAAGGAGTACGAGAAAGCCCCCGCCGTGCGCCTGCTCAGCCAGTTCGTGGACCTCACCGACCACGCCATCGAGCAGAAGACGCGCATCATGCTGGAGCACTTCCAGCAGCACACCCAAAAGGCCATCCAGGGCCGGGCGCGGGGCATGGTGGTTACCCGTTCGCGCCTGCACGCCGTGCGTTACAAGCGCAAGTTCGACCAGGTGATGCAAGAGCTGAACCTGCCGTACCGTGCACTGGTAGCCTTCTCCGGCACCGTCTCGGACCCCGAAACCGGCGCCGACTACACCGAAGCGGGCATGAACGGGCTGGACGGCAAAGCCAGCATCGAGGCCGCCCTGAAGCTGCCCCGCTACCGCCTGCTCATCGTAGCCAACAAGTTTCAAACCGGCTTCGACGAGCCCCTGCTCCACACCATGTACGTGGACAAAAAGCTCGGCAACATCAACACCGTGCAGACGCTGAGCCGCCTGAACCGCACCACCCGCCACAAGAACGACACCCTGGTGCTCGACTTCGTGAACGACCCCGCGCAGGTGCAGGAAGACTTTCAGGGCTACTACGAGAACAACTTTATGGCCGAGGACCAGCAAACGGACCCCAACGCCCTCTACGACGTGTACGACACCGTGCGCGCTCTGCCCGTAGTGAGTGAAGACGACCTGGAAGACTTCACCGCCATCTATCTCGGCCAGCACGACAACCTGCACCTGCTCCAGCCCATCCTGGGCCGTTGCGTGCAGCGCTTCACCGATAATCTGGAAGAAAACCAGCAAGACGCGTTCCGGGCTGCTGCCAACGACTACGTGCGCCTGTACCGCTTCCTGAGCCAGCTCATCACCTTCCAGGATGTGGACCTGGCCAAGCTCTACTACCTGCTCAGCCACCTAGTGAAGAAGCTACCGGTAGCCGGCTCCAAGCTGCCCTGCGAAGTGCTCAACGACGTGAAGCTGGATGCCTACAAGCTACACCGGCAAGCCACCCAGAAGCTAAGCCTGGCGGCCGAGCCGGGCGAGCTGTACGGCCAGAAGCCCGGTGGCGGGGGCAATGGGAAAGACGAGCAGTACGACTACCTCTCGGCTATTATCAAGACCCTCAACGACACCTTCGGCCTGGAGTTGACCGAAGAAGACAAAGTAGACTTCGAGGCCATCCGCACCCGCGTAGAAGCCAACGCCGACCTGGCCGGTGCCTTCGTGCCGCAAAACTCCGAGCAGAACATCAAGGACAAGTTTGACAAGGTGCTGGATGAAGTGCTCTACGAATTCGTGAACACCAAGCTCGATCTGTTCAACAAGCTCAGCGAGGACAAAACCAACGCGCAGCTCAAGCGCCTGTGGTTTCAGCAGCTACTGGCTTCCCGGCTGGGCCGGGGCGGGGCTCAGTCTCCAGCTTCGCAGTAGCAAGCCGTGTTATGCTGGTAGCAGAATATGTGGTGCTGTTCCACGCCCCAAACCGCT
The DNA here is from genome assembly GCF_022919335.1 of Hymenobacter sp. 5516J-16. Classification (NCBI taxonomy): domain Bacteria; kingdom Pseudomonadati; phylum Bacteroidota; class Cytophagia; order Cytophagales; family Hymenobacteraceae; genus Hymenobacter; species Hymenobacter sp. 5516J-16. The sequence continues at coordinate 3,758,747 of NZ_CP095058.1, forward strand.
TCTTAGCCCCGCCAGCGCTGTTTTGCTCGACTGGCGTTGTTGTGGCCTATTCCCGTTGTACATCCTATTGCGCCTATGGTCCTTTCTTCTACTCCCACCGAGTCTGATACCCTGTATGGGCAGCTGCAGCACGAGCTGCTAACGCCCCTGCGCCGCACCTGGCAGCCCGAGGCGCTGCCGCTCACCGAATTTGAGTGGCTGAACGCGGCCTTGTTGGTGCGCCAACGGCAGCGCGGTAGTCAGCAGGGCCAGCGCCCCGGCCGTTGTTTGTGGCCCTGCCCGCCTACACCGACGACCTGACCTGCGGGCTACGCGCCGCCACGGCCGCTGCCTGGCTGGCGGGCCACGAAGCGCCGGTAGGCCACGGCGGCGGAGTTCCACTGAAAAAGGACGACCACGTATTCCACGCCAAGGATATCTGGCTGGTCCTGGCTCCGCCTAACGCTGCTGGCCAGGTCAGCTTGCGCCGCGTGAGCGACAACCGCGTCCGCCAGGTGGCTGCCACCGACTGCCGCCGGCTGGTGGCTCCCTTCGAGTTTGCGGGCCTGCTCGATGACCGCCGGGCCGGCTACCGGTTCCTGAATTACCAAGCCTGGCTGGAAAAGCTATTGGCTGGCACCCGCCAGGCCCAACAGGTATTTCGCTTGGCCGACAAAGACAGTCTGCCCCGGCCCCACGGCGGCCACACCATTCTGTTGGTACCCACCGAGCTGCGCTACGCAGGGTTTGAAGCCGACGTATTAGGCAAGCTGCGTGGCGTGCCCACCCTGTGGCGCAGCCGGCGCCAAGGCAGCGCGGATAGCTGGAATCTTCCCTTCGCGCCCTCTATCCATGTGGTAAGCTCGCTGACGGAAGCGCTGGAAGTGCGCCGCAAATGGGCCGGTATTAAAACCTGGAACCTGAGTGTGGTAGGCAAGCGTGCCGTGGGCAATTCCCTGCGGGTAGCGCAGCTGGTGCAGGCCTACGAGCAGCAGCAGTGGGCCAGCCTCACCTTCTGGGGCCCCGACCTGGGCGTGGGCGAAACCCCTGGCTGCGACGTGTGGCCCTGGACGCGCACCGAGGCCCGCGGCCCCCAGGCCCCGCCCGACCCCGTGCAGCTGATAGCCGCCCCGCTGCCCGCGCCCGATGACGGAGCCGCCGACCTGCCCGCGCTAGTGGAGGCCCTACGGAGCATCTTAATGGGCCTGAGTCAGCCAGCCAGCCCCGACGTGCGGCCCGTGCGCCTGCCTATGGTCTGGAACCTGCTGCACCGCTGCCTGCGCTTCGCCCTGCCACCCGGCGCCGAAAGCAGCCCCAGCCGCCGCTACCTGGAAGAGCTAACCCACACCGTAGCCGATTGCCTCGGCGAAGACAACGACGAGCTAACCGATGCCTTTATAGAGGCCGACCGCCGCTGGCCAGAGCGGCAGGCAGTGGCCCGGCAGTTGCACGCGGCCTTTACGGCCCTGCTGACCTACTACCAGCAGCACAGCCCCAAGCACCAGTGCTTGCGTCAGCTAGCTGAGGAAGCCCAGGACGACGGCCGCTCCCTGCTCATCACGGCCGACCGGGAAAGCCTGGCGGCCCTGCAGTCCGTGTGGCAGGGCATGCCGGGCGTTACCGTGCTGCCTCTGCTGGGCACCGCCGACAATCTGCGGCGCCGCCTGCTCAACGGGGCGCTGACGGCCGACGATGTGGTGGCCGTGCCCTTCCTGTTCAACCGCGACCAACTGGCCCTGCTGCAAACCGCTCCCGGCCCGGTGTGCTTGCTGCTGCTGGCTGAGGTGGAAGACGGTCTGTACGAGCGTACCCTGCTGCGCCAACAGCAGCAGGAGCAGGCTCAGCTGCGGGCCAGTGGCCGTGCCGCGCTGCTGGGCAAAACCTACGAGCAGCTGGCCGGCCCTACCTGGTCCGACCGCTCACTGGTGGGGGCAAAGCCGGTATTTTCCGAGAACGAACAGCTCGATTATTTTGCTGAGCTCTACGCCGTAGGCGATACGCGCTACGCCACCGAGCGGCAGCGCGGCCGCGCCAGCGGCCAGCTCTTCGCCTTCACGTTCACCGACGGCTACGCCACCGAGCTGGACGGCCATACCCGCGTGTTGCGCCGCGAGCCTACCGCCGATGCGGCTGGCCAGCCAGGCTGGGTGCCGGTGCACGCCGATCAGGTGGAAGTGGGCCAGGAGGTGCTGTTTTACGAAAACGACCAGCGCCAGCTCATCGAGCAGATTCTGCGCCAGCACGACCGCGGCGGGCTGGTCCAGCGCATCGACCGGGCTTCCCGGCTTTGGCAGCAGGCGCTGCGGCAGCTGGCCGGCTGCTACAAGCATACCCACAGCCTTTACCGTGCTTTGCAGGAGCGGGGTGGCCTCGACGTGGGCCTGCAGACCTTGCAAGCCTATCTGGATGGCCGCCGCCGCTTCCCCGGCGACCCTACCACGCTGCCTGCTCTGCATACCCTAGCCGAGTGGCACGAGCTGCCCAGCTGTGCGCTGCTGGCACCAGGCGCCGTGGAGGAGGTGAAGCACTGCCGCGGCAAGTTTCAGCAGCTGGCGGTGGCCCTGGGCAAGGGCCTGAGCGATGATGTGCTGCGCTACCGCCTTACTGGTACCAGCGGCCCCCTGCTTAATAGCCTCGATGCCGACACCCGTGAGATGGTGCTGCTGAGCGCCGTGGAGCGTACCGTGCACCAGGTGCGCCGCAAATAAAAGTTTACCCCCATTGGAGATATGACGGCTTATCCCGAGACCCGTGAGTTTTTTACCTCCCGCCTGCACCAGTCGCTGTTGGGGCCGGGCAGTGATATGTACCTGGGCCCCGCCGCTACCGAGGTGCTCGACGACTTCCCCCTGCAGCGCTATTACACCGGTATCCTGTTTCCGGACCGCGAAGCCGAGGTGACGCCGGGCGAGGAGGCCGAGCGCCTGACCCGCAACGAAGCTGCGGATGACCTGCCCCACGATGCATCCGCAGACGCGGTTTTCGGCACGGAAAACCACGCGGAAGCTGGCTTTGCACCCGGCGTCGCCCCAGCTGCCGCATCAGCCGGCGAGGCCGCCGAGTCCCGCGACGAGTACGCTGCCGCCAATCATTACTTCCCCAGCAGCCTGGGCCTGACCTGCTGTGTGCCCGCCGAGGCGCCCGTCCTGCTTATCACCGTGCGCGGCGCCAGCTACCGCCCCTGGCAAGCCGGCACCGATGCCCTAGCCGTGACGCTGGCTCCCAACGAGTGGGAGAGGCTGCGCCCGGCCCTCAGCGATGGGCTGCACCGCAAGCTGTCGTACGACGAAGCCTCCGCTGCCTTGGCCCTGCTGGCAGCTCCCGAGGGTACGAGCCGCCGCCCCCGCACCCGCGACTACGCAGAGGTAGACCGCCTGGGCAGCCGTAGCCATGCCCTGCACGGCAGCCCCGGGGTAGCAGCCCTGGAAAAGCTGCTGCGTCCTGCCGCCCGCCTGTGGCAGCGCGTGCCCTTCGAGTGGCAGTTCGCGGCCGACCTGCGGCCCATGGAACCGAAATCCGAAAAGAAGTACGAGGTTCCGGCCGATGGCCCCACCGGCATGGTGTGCTGGGTGAAAGCCTACACGGTAGCCCCCGACCCCGCACGCCTTGCCGACCCCGCTCGCCGCTACGTAAAGGTGCTGGTGCACAACGCCGCCGAGCGGCACCCGGCCCGGCAGTTCAGCAACGCCAACGAGCACCTGAACGCGAAGTGCCGGTTTCAGGTGGAGCTAATGGCTGCTTTGCCAGACGGGGTGCCCCTGCTGCCCTACAAGCCCGACCGTACCCATACCCTGACCGGCGACCAGGAAGCCGCCATCCTCAACTACCAGTACCGCGACTGCCTGGCCTACGGTATCGGGCACGGGGCCGCCGTGTGCTGGCCCGCTCCCCCAGAGGGGGCGCGCCTCAGGCCATCAGCTCCACATTTTTCCCCACCGTGGATGTGCCCGGCGTGAGCAACCAGTTGCGGCTGCCGCCCGATGCCAGCCCGGCTCGCTACCAGGACTTACGGGAGGTGCTGATGCTGCGCACCCTCTCGCATTGGGGAGCTGAGCAGTACCCCGCCCCGCGCCTCGTGGCGCTGCTAACGGCGTTCCTCGATGAGTACGAGCGGTGGACCACGCAACAGCGCCTCGACGCTACGCGCCACCCCGCCGATGAGTCCTGTTACACGCCGCTGCTGCAGGCGCAGGGACAGGCCTTGGCGCGCATGCGCCACGCCGTAACGCTGCTGGAAAGCAACGAAGCCGTGCGCGAAGCCTTCCGGCGGGCTAATACGGCCATGCTGATGCAAATGATAGTGTCGGATGACCCAGCTTACGCCGGCGAAACCAAGTCCCACGCCGACTTTGCCGCCCGATTCGCCGCCACTAGCTACACCGATCTGGAAGCGTTTCGTCAGCACCCCGGCCGGCGCAAGCGCGAGGGGGGAGGCCACGAGCCGTTCAGCTACCGGCCGTTTCAACTGGCCTTTCTGCTGCTAAGCTTGAACTCCGTAACCGTAAATGAGGTGCGCGAGCCGGCCGAGTCGGAGCAGAAGTCGCTATCAGACCGGGAGCTGGTAGACCTTATCTGGTTCCCGACCGGGGGCGGCAAAACCGAGGCCTACCTGGCCGTCACGGCGCTAAGCATTATCTGGCGGCGCTGGCACGGCGGGCCACGGGGGCAGCAGGGGGTGGCCGTGCTCATGCGCTATACCCTGCGCCTGCTCACTACCCAGCAGTCGGAGCGGGCTTCGCGCCTGCTCTGTGCCTTGGAGTTTCTGCGCACGCACTGGCGTAACGATGCCGGCCAGCGTGTGTTGGGCCGTGAGCCGCTCACGCTAGGCCTGTGGGTGGGCCAGGCCACTACGCCTAACACCCGTGCCGAAGCCGGCCAGGCATACCAGGAGCTGTTGCAGGAAGTGCAGCTAGCCAATCATCTGCCGGCTGGCACACCCCGTAAATTCTACAAAAACGTATTTCAGCTGGCCGCCTGTCCGTGGTGTGGCTGCGAGAGCATAAGCCGGGTAGACGGCCTCTACCAAACCGGATTCGATGCCCGCGGCCAGCTCACTTGCCTAAACCGTCGCTGCCACTTCGGCCAGCGCGATGCCGCCGACCAAGGCAGCTGTCCCGTGCCCGTACACGTGGTGGACGAGGAGTTGTACGCTACTCCGCCCACGCTGCTCTTCGCTACGGTCGATAAATTTGCCATGCTACCGCACAAAGAGCAGGCCGGCCGCTTTTTCTCGCAAAACGGAGTGGCTCCGCCCGGCCTCATTATTCAAGACGAGTTACACCTGCTCAGCGGGCCGCTGGGCTCATTGACCGGGCTGTTCGAGCGCCTGGTGCTGGCGCTGTGTACCGACCGCCTGGGCCAGCGCCCGCCCAAAATAATTGCCTCCACCGCTACCACGCGCAATACCTCGGCCCAGGTGCGTGCCCTATACGACCGGTCGGTGGCGGTGTTCCCACCAGCCGGTATCCGGTACGACGACTCGTTCTTTGCTTACAACACGCCTGCTAGTCAGCGCCGGCATGTGGGGGTAATGGCCACCGGCAAAACCAACCTGGACATGCAACTCCAGCTTACCTCGCTGCTACTGCTGGCCCGTAGCGAAGCTTGGCGCGCTCTGCGCCCGGCTAGTCCTACGGAGGATGCGGCTCTCACTGCCCTAGACCCGTACTGGACGCTGGTGCTTTACTACAACAGCCTGCGCGATGTGGGCAAGATGTACAATAAGATTAGCTCTGAGGTGTTTGGGCTGGTACAGGCCGGGCACCAGCACCGAGGCCTCGAAGGCCCCGGCCGGCAGTGGCTGTACTACGGCCTGATGAGCCGTACCCGCGAGCTGACTAGCCGCGTGGAAAGCAACAAGATAAAGGACGCCTTGCATGAACTGGGCGAGCCACTTAAGCTCAACGACGCGCCCGGCGACCAGCGCCGGGTAGCAGCAGGCGTGGACCTGGTGCTGGCTAGCAATATGCTTTCTGTGGGAATCGACATCAGCCGCCTCAACCTGATGGTGCTCTGCGGGCAGCCGCGCAACAGCGCCGAGTACATCCAGGCCAGCTCGCGCGTGGCCCGCAACACCACAGGGGTGGTGTTTTCGCTGCTCGATGCTAACCGCACCCGAGAAAAATCCATCTTCGAGCAGTACACCAGCTTCAACCAGGCGTATTACAAGTTTGTAGAGCCGCTCAGTCTCACGCCCTTCACCCCTCAAACGCTGGACCGGATGCTAAACAGCCTACTGGTGACCTGGGTCCGGCATCACAAGGGCAAAGAAGCTACCGGATTTACGTGGGAAATGGCCACGGAATTGACCGAGTTGCTGACCGCTTCTCTCGACGCTGACCCTGCCCTGGCCGCCAATCTGGAGCAGCGCGCGGCCATCCTGGCCCATGACTGGCTGGACCGGCTCCAGGCCGCGCACGCCATCGGCAAGCCCCTCAAGTACAAGGGCAAAAAGCACAATACTCCCTTGCTCACCAAGGAGCCTGGCTCGGCTGCTCAGCCCAATTTCTGGAATCTGCCGACCTCCATGCGCGACGTGGATACCGAAACCACCCTGGGCATCCTGGCCCCCGTCCCGGCAGTTGCTCCCCCTGTTATGCCTACTCTCTAATAGCCGGCTTTCTTTCCCGCACTTCATGCCCACCACTGATTCGCTTCAAACCCGAAAGCTGTGCAGCTCCTATGGCGGTGTCGGCTCCCTAATAGAGTCGCGCCTGGGCGCCCTGCGCGTCCTGTCAGCCAGCGAGTGGCCCTATGTGACCACTAATAAAGTCAACCGCGACGAAAACCGCCTCAACGACGACCGGCTGCTGGCCCGCCTGCGGTCCGTCTTTACAGAGCTACGCCGCCTCTCACGGATGCCCTACAACCGGCCATTGGCCTTCGCGGGGGCACCTAGCCCGCCTCGCGTGGCTGTGGAGTATTTCCCAAAGTGGATGTACTGCCCCAGTTGCGCCCGTTTCGACCATTACGACCAGTGGCGCCAACAATGGTACCGGACGGCCGGCCGCAAATCACCCGCCGAAACCCTACGCTTTGACGAGGCCCCGCGTTGCGACTATTGTTTCCATCAGCAGCAAGGCACTGCCCGTTGGCAGACGCTGGAGCAGGTACGCTTTGTAATGACCTCGCCGGCTGGCTCGCTGGCCGATGTGCCCTGGCCCGCCTGGGCCCTGCGCCACCGCTACGCCGCTTTTGCTGCCGACGACGATTCCGGAGCGAATGAGCCCGGCGCTGACGAGTTGGAGGAAAGCGGTAAGCTGACACTGGATGTAGAGGCGGAACTGCCCGAAGGAATAGAGTTGTATTACCGCACCTCAGGCCGCTTCACCGACCTGAAAGGCATTCGTATTGAAGCCCGCCGCCGGCGCGGCGATGGATCTTCCGAACTACTGGGCAGCGCTACCCTCTCAGGGCTGTTTAATCTGCGTGTGCCTGAAGAAGCCATGGAGGCCTACCGCGTCCGGGACTCCGAGCGGGACCACCCGCGGCCGGGCGTTCCGATGAAACCAGTACTGCGAGCCAGTAACAGCGTGTATTACCCCCACATTGTTCAGAGCCTGTACTTGCCGGGCAAGCAGCCTGCGTTGGTACAGCCCATGGCCGGAACGGCCGGCATAACGCCCGAAATCGGCGCATGGTTGAAGGTGCAGTACGAGGATGAGATGCCCGTCAAGAATATTCTACGGCTATTGTTTAGGACATATCAGATAGAACTTACTCAGCAGGAGTTTGACCGGTTACAGGCTGAAGATTTTGTAGTGCGCCGTCCCCCACCACCTTTACCCGAGCCAAGCGAGCCAGGCGAGGAAGAGTATCGACGGGCCGAATACGCTTACCTGACAACGGAAGCCGCTACGGTCAGCCCCGACGGCAGCCCAGACCTGCTGGCCCAACCCGTGGACTGGTCGGATGTGCCGGGTATGGGTCTGGGTCTGCGGCTGGATCGGCTCAAAATGACCTCCGTGCAAACTTCTTATACCCGGCAGCAGCCTTTGGATCGGGACGCTTACCTGGCCCAGGACGAAGCCGGCAGCCCCGTAAGCATCCGGCGGCGCTACACCACGCGCTACAAGCTCCGGACCCACACGTTGCTGGGGGTGGAAAACTACGGCGAAGGATTGTTCTTCTCCCTCGATCCGGCTCAGCTAACGGCTTGGGAGCAGCAACCCGCCGTAGTAGCACATCTGCGGCAGCTGGTGCAAAACCAAGGCCGCCTGCCCGCCGGCTCGCCCGGCGCGGCCCGTGTGGCTACTCCGCGCCGGGTGCTGCTACACACCCTTTCACACTTGCTTATCAAGGAACTCGAGTTCTTGTGCGGCTACCCGGCCACCTCGTTGCAGGAGCGCCTTTACGTGGGTCCCGGCATGCAGGGCTTGCTGCTCTACACCATTGCCGGCGCCGAAGGAAGCTATGGTGGTCTGGTGTCGCTGGCCCGCACCGGCAAGTTGCCTGGCCTGCTACGCTCGGCTCTGCACCGCGCCACTGACTGTGCCGCCGACCCCATCTGCTGGCACACTGATGAGCAGGGCCAGGGTGTGGGTGGGCTGAACTTGGCCGCCTGTGCTTCCTGCGCCCTGCTACCCGAAACCTCCTGCGAAGAGTTTAATTCTCTGCTGGACAGACGGCTGGTGGTCGATGAGGACTTGGGTTATTTCCGAAGCTTGATAGCCGTTGGAGCACAGGTTTCTAAGTATTAGCCATCCTAAGTTATGTCACTCACTCCGGCTCAGCAGGCTGCCCTCGCCGCCTTCCGCTCCTTTCTGCAACAGCCGAACGAGCCTGTATTCTTGCTGCGCGGCTACGCGGGTACTGGCAAAACCTTCCTGCTGAAAACCCTGCTGGCCGAACTGTCGCGCCCCGCTGTGTTATTAGCCCCCACCGGGCGAGCTGCTGGTGTATTGCGCCAGCAAACCCAGCGCGAAGCCAGCACTATCCATCGGGGCATCTACGACTACTCTGCCCTGAAGCCCCTGCAAACAGGCCGGGCCGATGCCGATAAGTCGTTCAAGTTTTTCTTTGACCTAGCTAACAATCAGTGGCCGCTAGGTACGGTGTTCGTGGTGGACGAGGCCTCTATGATTGGGGATGCCTTCAGCGAGTCCGAATTTTTTCGGCTTGGGAGCGGGCACCTGCTTACAGATCTGTTGCGCTTCGTGCAACCCACGGCGCAGAATGGCTATAAGATATTACTCGTCGGCGACCGTGCGCAGCTGCCGCCCGTCGGCGACCGGGACTCACTGGCCCTAGATGCGGCGGAGTTGCGTCGCCGGCTCGGCAGCGTACCGGTGCGCGAAGTAGAGCTGACCGATGTGGTGCGCCAGCAGGCTGATAGCGGCATTCTGGCCAATGCGACTGCGGTGCGCGAATGCCTGCGTACCGGGCAGTTTGCTGGTCTGCGCTTGCAGCGTAGCCCCGACGTGCAGGATGTGCCACCGGGCAAGTTGCTGCCTGCTTACCTGCAGGCAGGAGGCGGGCCACATGCTGGTAGCCGGGCCATCATGATTACGTACTCCAACAATCTAGCCCGGCAGTACAACCAACAGGTGCGGGCCCACTTTTTCCCGGATCAAACGCAGGTGCAGGCCGGCGACCGGCTTATTATTACCCAGAACAATTACCTGAGCCCCCTGGAACCGCTATACAACGGCGATTTTGTCGAGGTGCAGCATGCTGGCTTGGCCTATACCCGGCAAGTGAAGGTGCATATCAACAAAGCAGCCGTGCTGGTGCGGCTGACGTGGCGCGCCGTGCGCCTGCGAGTAACTCGCCCCGACAACTCCACTTACGAGGTGGAGCGTCTGCTGCTTGATAGCTTTCTGAATTCAGCTGACAGCGCTTTACGACCGGAAGAAACTAAGGCACTGTATGTGGATGCAGTGATGCGCTGCCGTCAGCAGCTCAGCTACGACGACAACCATCCCGAATTCAGCAGCTTCCTGCGGCAGGATGAGCATTTCCATGCTATTCGCGCCAAGTACGGCTACGCCATAACCTGTCACAAAGCGCAGGGCGGCACCTGGCACACCGCTTTTGTCGATTTTCAGGGCTTCTCCGGGCGGCAACACGCGCATTATTTTCGCTGGGTGTACACGGCCCTGACCCGCGCCAGCCACCAATTATACTTGCTCAATGCAGCTGATTTCACACCCTGGCAACAGATGCGAGTCTTCGACCCCGCTACGCAGGCTCCCCGTCCCAGCGTGCCGCTTTTTCCCGAAGTAGTGACGGCCCAAACGGCTCGTTTCGACCCACTCGACGCTTTGGAAGCACGGTTGGGTATCGGTAGCCGGCCCGAACCGCAGAAGCAACAGTTTCGGCGCGTAGCACACCAACTGCAAGAGTTAGGGGCAGAAATTGAAACCGTGGAGTCACTGCCCCATGCCGAGCGCTATACCATGCGCAAAGGGCAGGAGCGGGGCCAAGTGTTGGTGTACTATAAAAAAGACCAGCCGCTGAGCTCCGTGCAGCCTACGGGTCCGGTTTCACCCATCACGGAATCTGCAGTCAGCCACCTAAGCGCTCCGCTCCCGGAGGCGGTGAATATGCAGCAAGTAGATTTTCCAATGGATGCACCACCAGCCCTAGCTGGTTTCTACGAACAGTTTGCTGAACAGGCTCAGCGGCAGGCCGTCAGCATCCTGGCTATTCAACACAAGCCTTACGCGGAACGCTACCAGGTGCAGGATAACTCTGGCCGAGCGGTGCTGATGCTGGACTACGACAAAAAAGGACGAATCACGGGCGTGCGTGTAGAGCAGCATAATTCCCAAACCTTACTGGAAAAGGTGCATGCCATCCTTCAATCTCTGGATTAGCATTCCACCTTTCCTCATCCATCACATTCCGTTATATGGCTGCCGTAAGTGAACTGTGCCGCACTGGCCAACTAAAACAAGCGTATCAGTTGGCCGAAGAGAATTACCGGCTGCGCCCTGAAAGCGTGTTCAATCAGATTGACATTCACCAGGTACTGCTTGCCTATTTTCGGCAAGCCGTAGCAGGAGTCGACGGACGGGCGGCGGGGCGCTGCCTGCAGAAGCTAGCCGACCTAAGCCTGGTGCCCTGCGTCAGTCGGGAAGAGTCTGTTTTCTGGGAGTTGCGCCGCCTGCTGGCCGACCTGGCTTCCCGCCAACCGGTGCCCGGAGCCATCATCACCGAACTGCTGCGCAGCATGCTCCAGTGGCAAACGGAGTTGGTACCCAGCCGAGGCAGATCTGTGCTGCTACAGGCGGCTTTGAAGGTAAAAGACTACTTACCAGATGGTTGGCTAGCTTGGTGGAACCTGAACTTGCTGCGAGCCGAAGATTTTGTTCAGGATACGATAACAGACAAGGCCTCCGGTAAAGCCCGTAAGCTGCCATCCAATGCCGAGCGGGCCTATGGTGCCTGGGCCAATCAGCTGGCTGAGTCGCTACAAAAGAGCCGCACCGGGGATGCCGCTCATCGGGCCCTGGTTGGCGGCCAGGTACCGCACTGGCGCCGGGAGGCAGAGGCCTTATTGCTCCTGTTGGAGGTCGTTACCACCGAGCATCCGGAATACCAGTGGCTGCCGTATCAGCGCGCTAAATTGCTGGTGGCCTTGGGCGACGACCTGACGGCAGCCTTACAGGCATTGATGCCCGTGGTAAGGCAGAAGAGTACCGACTATTGGGCTTGGCAGCTGCTAGGCGAGGTGTTACGACCAACCAATGAGGCCGCAACCCTAGCTTGCTACTACAGGGCCGCTAACTGTCGCACCGAAGAACACTTCTTGGGTAAGGTGCGGGAGGCCTTATTTTACCTCTTGCGTGACGCGGGCTTTCAGGCAGAGGCTGCTCATCAACTTCGGCTTCTAGTTGCGCACAAAGATGCCGAGGGGTACCATGTGCCGGCTATACTGCGGCAGCAGCTAGCCGAACCTTGGTGCGTAACTGCCGGCCAACCCAACAAAAAGCAGCACTTCCGCTGGCTAGAGCAAGCAGATGAGTTGCTCTACGGCGACTTGCTTTGGCAGCCAGCTGTGCTACTAGACATTATAGAGGCCACCGATGAAAAACCTGCTGCGGCCCGGGTGCTGCTGATGCCCGATACTCCACCCGTGAGGGTCCCGCTAAAGCGCTATGCATGGTTGAGCAAGCGCCAGCTTGGACATCCGCTACAAGTTCGCCTGCAAGCGGAAGCAGGTCGCAACCGGATTCTACAACTAACCGACCGGCCGATTGGGCAACCTTGGGACGTAGTTCCTGCCCGGTGCGCCGTGGTGACTTACACTAACGCAGCAAAACAGACGGCTGGTTTCGTGCTCAGTCCTCAGGAGCAAGGCACCTTCAAGTATCCGCAGCACAATCTGCCCGAGCCAGTGCCCGGCGACAGTTTGGAAGTACGGCTGCGCCATCGGACCAACAAAGAAGGTCAGCCGCGGGTTGATGTGTTGTCGGTACTGGCTACCCAGCAAAATCCTCCCGCAAGTGTGAGCCGCTGTGCTACTGGGAGCTTGCGAGTGCTTGATGGTGGGTTCGGATTTCTTGAACAGATTTTTGTGCCTCCGGGATTGATTCGTGCCCATGGGTGGGAAACTGGCCAAACGGTCTCCCTGCAGGCAGTATGGAACCACGACAACAAGAAAAATAAATCCGGGTGGGTAGCTGTTCGTGCGTTGATTTCATAGCAGTTATACTGGAAGTTCGCTTGTGACCATGTCTGATGCCTACCAAGCACCCCAGCACTTTGCCACGCTTACCGAGCTGGCCCATTTTCTTGACAACAATTGTGAAGACTGGAACCTGCGAATGCGCGACCGGGACCTGCTGTCCGTGCTTGAAACAGCTACTGTCCCCGCCGAGCTGCTGCCCAACCTGCAGGCCGAAAAGGTCGGCTTGAGCGTCTGGTTCAAAGGCTGTACCGTGCAACGCGAAAGCTCCTATACCGACGAGGTCGGACAAACCTGGGGCTCTGCGCTTCCGCAGGAGCTGGAGCCGCTGCCTTTTAGCTATTACCAACAACGCTTAGAGCACAGCACCAATCCATATCTGCAAGCACGATACGCCTTGCTCTTGTGGAACGCTCCAAAGCCATTCAGGCACATCCGCTACGCCCAGAGCGCCCTCGACCACCTGCTAAGCGTGCTGGTAACCCACGCAGCTAGTACCCGCGAGGCCCGGCGCGACTGCCTCGACCTCTTACATCAGGCTTGCGCATTGGCCAGTACCGTTCGCCACCGCGAAGCCGACACCGCGGCGGCCGTACTCGAACGGTACAGCGGTACCATTCCATTCGAGCGCAACAGCCGGCCGGCGCTGTTACGACTAATAGCCGAGTACTCCAAGCTATTCAGAACCGCCGACCAAGAGCGCATCCTGCGCAGTACCCGCGAGCTGTACGCCGAGTGCTACGCCGCGGCTGATTACTTCGCCTGTGAATCCATCTGCAAAGAAGCCGCTCCCTATGCCCAGAGCTTAAACCGCGACCCTCGCGAGTGGCACCAACTACTCGGCCAAGCCTATGAAGGCGAGGCCAACCACCGACTTGCCGACGACGATGCCAGCTTCATTGTTATGGAGTTCTATTCCCGGGCGGCCAAAGCTTACCAGCTCGCCAGCAACCCTACCGCCGAAGCTGATGCCTTACGACAGGCCCAGGCATTTAAGCCTAAGCTGAAGCTAAGCAACATCAGCATCGACTTTACGGCTGAGCAAACCCAATTGCTGCTCGATGATGTGAAACGGCACACCACCGCGTTACTGGAGTGTGAACCGTCGGCTATTTTCGACTTCCTGGCAAATTACGCCAATGCCTTGCCCGATTACTCATCTATCAAGTCCCAAGCCGAGCAAGAGCCGTTGTCCTTTATGTCGATGATTTCCGTGGTGCACATCGATGACAACAAGAATACCAGCCGGGCCGACATCAGCCTACGCGACAAAGGCGACGACAACGAAACCGAAGAAGCCCGCCGGCGGCGCATCGACCTGCATCAGCGAATCCGTCGTTCTTATTCACTTGGCTTGTCCTTGCGCCTGCAATACCTCATTCCGTTGTTCATTGAGGGGTACCAAGCCGGCCGGATTACCTACGAGGCATTCTGTCAATACCTCGATGCGCACAGCTGGGTCGCTCAAACCTTAACCGAGCACGACATTAGTGGCAATGAAGTTCGCTACACTTGGCAGCCCATGCTGTATCCTAGCCTGCGCGAGTTCTTCACGCAGCTTCACATCTTCATCCACGAAGGTCCCGAGTCTGCCAGCTTTGTGCTCTGCATTGACTCGCTCACGTTGAAAATTGAAGGCCTGCTACGCGAGGTGCTTCAGCGCATGGGCGCCCACACGCTGGCCACCCACAAGCGCCACGATTTGCGCGAGGTATTCTTCGACGACCTGCTCGACCTAGCCACAGCCAAGAGCCTGCTCAACGATAGTGAAGCCTATTACTTCCGGTATGTTTTCACCCCACTAGGGCGAAACCTCCGCAACAACGTTGCTCATAATTACTATCACCTGCCCGAACGATATTCCCTTAAGGAGGTGATTCTGTTACTTACGGCCCTGTTGCGCCTGACTGGTTTCCGATTGGTGCCGGCGGAGGAAGCGCAAAGCAACATCAGTTAGCTCGTTTTAGTAACTACTGCCTGGTATGCCGGCCCTATCCCCAACTCAACGCCTGCTCCGTCACGCCCAAAAGCTCTGCCGAGACACGTATCCGCTGTATCTGGCTACTGAGGAGGACGCCTACAACATTTTTGAAGTCCTCAACATCAAGGAACAAGAGATTAAGCACTCTGCCTTGCTGGCTGACCTCCTCGATGCCGAGGGTTACCACCGGCTCGGTAATCTGTTTTTAGGCTGCTTTCTGCGTCAGGCAGGCGTTCCATTTGACGGGGCCGTTACGTGGCATGTGACGAGTGAGGAAAGCCACCGCTACGGCCGTTGGGATATCGCGCTGCACGGTCGCATCAAAGACCGCCCGGCGTTGGTAATGATTGAGAATAAAATCAACGCTGCCGAGGGTGACCGTCAACTCGACCGGTATCTTGAAGCCGCGCGGGAGCACCCCAACGCCTACGCACCTTCCGATACCTGGCTGATATTTCTGACCCCGGACGGCCGCGGCGCCCAGACGTGCAGACGACCCCACGGTGCTTGCCTACTGACTTGGTCCTACCACGAACAGGTGCGTACTTGGCTTAACACCTGCTTGCCTCACACCCAGGCCAACCCTCGTTTACACCAAGTGCTGAAGCAGTACCTGGACCTGCTTACGACTTATCACAACCAGCACGTGCAACAAACCTTGTCGGAAAAACTGGCTCACTACCTGATTCAGCACAACATGTTTGCCGAGGCTGAGGCCGTTCAGGATGCCCTCGTGCAAGCCAAGATTGAGCTACAACTATGCTTCTGGGAGGAGCTGGAGCAGCAGTTACAGCAGGCGAAGCTAACGGTCATCACCGACATAGATTACCGCTATTCCCGCGAAAAAATCACTGATTGCTACCGCCGCAACCGCCGAGTCCGCGACTACGGCATTCCCATTGAATTACTGCGCCAAGAGCGCGACGAAAAGCAGCTGGTACTGTGGATAGAACTAAACAGGTGCTTATCCTTCAGCGTCTCGTTTTTTCAGCAAGGGCATATAAAATCGGTTAGCTCATTTCGTCGTAGCAAGTTTGCGCATACCGAGTTGGAGCAGTTTGCTGCTGCTAATGATGTTGAGGTTATCCAAGACGGAAACACACTGCTTGAGCTGGAACTCACCAGCTGCCCGATTGCCTTCCTGCCTCTCGACCTGCCTGACATGCAGCTTCTGGCTGACCCGGAGTCCAGGCAGAAGTTGGTCAAGAAGATTACCCAAGAAGTCAAGAAACTTCATCGTCAGTTTTGCTCTACTTTGGCTCGGGCGTAGCTACTTCGCTTTGGTAGAGGCAAGAAAACTGCTTGCAGTCATTTTATAATTTTCGGTTGCCTCAACTATGTACCTCGTCGACAAACAGCAGAAGTCCCTCGCGTCCATTTCCCCAATCACCTTCGGCAGCGAAGGCTTATCCGAGCGTGCGGACCTGCAAGAGTGGCTAGTAGCCAATCCCGCTGCTCTGGGCGAGCCGCTGCTTATCATTCAAAAGGAGTTCGACGGTTTCGACGGTACCGCCGAGCGCCTGGACCTGCTGGCTCTCGACAAGGAATTCAACCTAGTCGTTATCGAAAACAAGCTTGACGACTCCGGCCGTAACGTTACCTGGCAAGCCCTGAAGTATGCTTCGTACTGCGCTAGTCTCAGTACCCAGGACATTATCCGTCTGTTTCAGCAGTACCTCGACCGCTACCAACCCGGCGAGAAAGCGGAGGAGAAACTCATCGAGTTCTACGAAGGCGCTTCCTTCGAAGGCCAACTCAACCAAGCAGCCAACGGCATCCGCATCCTACTGGTCGCCGCTCACTTCCGTAAGGAGGTAACTTCCACGGTACTATGGCTGCTCAACTACAACGTGCGTCTGCAATGCCACCAAGTTACTCTCTACAAGCTCGGTGACCAGTTGCTGCTGCAAGTCGAGCAAATCATCCCGCTGCCCGAAACCCAGGACTACACCATCCGCATGGCCGCTAAGGCACAGGAGGAGGCTCAGACCAAAGCAGCCGAACAATCCCGGCACGAGCAACGCCGCCACTTTTGGCAGCAACTCCTGCCGCTAATCAACCAAAAGACCGATCTGTTTTCCGGCGTCAATCCCACTCGCGACCATTGGCTTTCCGCCGGCTCAGGCGTGCGAGCCGTGCCGTATTCATTCGTCATCACCTACCGCTCCGCTTCAGTGCTGCTCAACCTATCTCGCCCCCAGCGCTGGGAAAACGTCTACCTATACGAGCAGCTCTTCGCTCAACGCAACCAGATTGAGCAGGCTTTTGGTGATACCCTACATTGGGACGTCAAAGACGACCGCATTTCAGTGAAGATTGAGTATCGCCGCGACGGCCTCAATTACTTCGAGTCAGAGCAGTGGCCTGTCATCCAACAGTTCCTCTCCGATGCTATGGCCCGGCTCGAAAAAGCGTTCCGCAAACCCTTGGAAGCAGCTTACAAAAGCCTAGCAACTGCCAGCCCTAAATCTGCCCTTGCCGATGAAGATGTACCCGACGCAGCCTTAACAACAGAACCTGTTGACGTTTAATAGTGCACATGTCTCCGACAAGAAATGCCGCCTTTGTTAGGCGGCCTTTTTTATTGAGCTACTAAAAGAGCGCAAGTGGCTTTTATCCGTTCTTAAGCTGTAAACCTATGTACTGACCGCAGGCACAATCTCAGCTTGGGCAAAATCTTCATTGAGTTGCTGCAAGAATGCCTGTACATCCTGCCACAACTCGCGAATGGTTTCTTGCCGCACAGCTGGATTTGCCAACTGAAGGGTGTCCTCGTGGTGGAAGCCTTCAAAATCAATGTTGCGGCGGGTGTGTACCCAAATCGGCCAGCCTGGGCTGCT
This sequence comes from Hymenobacter sp. 5516J-16, assembly GCF_022919335.1. Classification (NCBI taxonomy): domain Bacteria; kingdom Pseudomonadati; phylum Bacteroidota; class Cytophagia; order Cytophagales; family Hymenobacteraceae; genus Hymenobacter; species Hymenobacter sp. 5516J-16. The sequence continues at coordinate 3,776,178 of NZ_CP095058.1, forward strand.
CCCGCAGTGCAGGTGTTCAGTGGCCTTTTTCACAGCATCATAGATTTGCTTTTTGACTGTTTCGTCTGCTACTGGAATGACTATGCCGTAATACATCCGGCTGTCTCCTCGCTCGATCAACAGCTTGAGAGGCCCTCCAGTAAACTCTGATGTTGGTAGTGGAAGCCCTATACCGTACCAAGGATTGCGGTTCCGGCTATAATGAACCACCCGACTAATTAGTTCGTCGGTATAACGCCGCTCAGATGAGATAATATAGCCATCCGCCTCAACCACCTTAGCCAAATCCTCCCAAAAGTCCCATTCCGTGTGCCAGCGTACATGGTTCCAGTTCCTTACTAGCACGTGTGCATTCAGAATGTTGTCCCCGGACTTCATCAGGGCCAATACGCTTTGTTTCTCGGCTTCAGACATCGTGTTACCGGTTATGCTTTTGATTAATGAGATGTATTGTACTAAGGTTTCGCGCAGCGGCAGATGGAGAGCAGCCTCCTTTATGCAGGCCTGTATCCAGGGTTGAATATGATCAGCATATGAGATGCAGGTAATCAGTTCTCTAAAGTCAGCCCTGTCGGCCAGCTTGCCCACTGATTGCTGCGAAGGCTCGTGCCCATGCGGAGTTAGGTATAGGATTCGATAGCGAAGCCGCCGCCCACTGATTATATCAGCATAGCGTTCCAGTTGCTTGTCTTGATCGCCCGCCCATATCTTGTTCTCGATAATGACTGCTTCTTGGTTAGTGTGGAGCAGTATATCAATTCGGTTGCTCTCCCGAAGCATCCGCGCCGTATCAATGTGAAATTCGGTCGGCTTTATACCGCATTGCTCTAAGAACAACCTCAGAAAAGTGTTTCCACAGCCATGGGTCCCGTGTGGATCAAGTAATTCCGCCAAAAATCGGGAATGCAAGTTTACCTCGTCCGACTCCTTCCGTAGCAGGCGAAAAATGTTGAAAACATCCGTCTCATCAACAGTCTTAGCCTTGTTGAATAATATTTGTAGCTCTGATAGCAGCGCCTGTAATTCGTGCATGGCTATTAGATTAAAGTAGCTTCAGAAAACAATTTTAAGGTGACAATTTAATGAATCAGCTTCTAGTCACAACCTTCATGCATGTGGACTTAGGGTTGGCACCTTTTCAATTGTTTGAGCGAAGGAAAGGTACTTCATAGTGAGACAGATCCGGCTTACGCTCATGATCTGTGCGCCCATCGCCGTCCCAGTCACCACCCTAGCGCACCGTCGAATTCGTCGTCCGCACTAACCGCGCAAATTTCGCTAGACCGTCCCGTTATTGGAGTTAGGCGAGATGTGCAGGTTTGTAGACCGCAAGCAGCGTGAGGCGATCTAACGGGAACGGACACAGAGGAATCGCTGTCTATGCCAAACCGATGTGGCCCGTGCCCAGGGCATCTACCTGGCGCTGCTGGGCCGCTGGCAGCGTGCGGCGTTGCAGCAATCCGTGTCTAGCAGCGCTAAGCGCGAGGAAATCAAACGCCTGCGCGCCGAGCGGCATGTTATAAAAAAGCGGTAACCACCTCCGCGTAGCCACAGCCCCGAGCAAGTACGCGTTCATCGACGCCCACACCGGTGCGTGGGCCGTGCGTGACCTATGCTAGGCGCTGGGAGTCAGCCGCAGCGGCTGCTACCAATGGCGGGCGGGTCGCCCCTAGTGCCCGCCTGGCATCCGGCTGCGCTGCAAGTATTTACGCGCCATGCCGGACGCTATGGCACCCGTGGTCTGCGGACGGAGATTCAGACCGAGAGCCACCGGGTGAACCGGTTGGCGCTGAGCCGGCCGCTGGGCCAACCTGCCCCCACGGCCCCGAATCATGTTTGGGTGGGCGACATCACTTACCTACCGCTGGTGCTAACTGGCCACCTGGCGAGACGCTTGCACCCGGTGGTGGGCTGGCACCTGGGCGTAGATGCCCTCCGAACTCGTGCTTACGGCCCTTGAATAGGCGCTGACGCTGCGCCAGCTCGCGCCGGCACTCATCGTCCACGCCGACCGCGGCAGTCACTACACCAGTCAGGCCTGTCGCCAGCGCATCGACGCCGCTGTGGCGCCAGCCAGCCAGCCACGCCCGGCCGGGTAACCTCTGTAACAACGCCTAGGCCGAGGCCGGCTGGAGCACGCTCAAAACCGACTGCTGCCCCACATTGGGGCCTTTGCCAGCTTGGAAGAGGCTTGCAACTTGGACACCTGCTTCGACCTCGATCGACGTCACTCCGCCTTCGGTCACCGCTCGCCCCGCCAGTTTGAATCGACCTGCTGAATCACGGACCTTAGCTCCGTGTCCGCTGCGACTAGACCGCCCTACTAGTGCGTAAACTGCTTTTTGCGCTGGATTGCAGGGCACTCCCTACTGTTATGGCCTAATGATTTTAGCGCTGTGTAAGCGCTTGTAATCGTTGAAAGATGGCATCCCCTCCAGCGGTGTTCATCGTTACGTGTGCTCCCGTGTTTGTCCCCCAGAATACGTGATGATATTTGCATGCTGCTTGTCGGACAGTCGCCACTCTTTTACTTGCCGAGTAGCAACCAGCAATGCCTCTCCCGCTAGCGCCCGCGGCACGAGCACGTCATGCAAGTAATCGCAGGCGAGTTGTTTAGAAGCCAATAGTGGCTTGGGCTCTTTGAAGCTCTGCGAGTGATAGGGGTACATCTCCATACAGGCAGTGTGCTGACTAATGTGTTGATAGGCTTCTTGTATGGACCAACGTTGCTGGCTGACAAGCGCCTGAGCCACGGAGCGAAAACGGGCTTGCCACCATTGTCCGCCGGCTGTCCAGGCTACCGGCGGAATGCTACGGCAATGGCCTCCTGCTCGGCCGTGAGCACCGTCGAAGCCGGTTCAGGGCCCATCCAGGCGACTTGGCTTGTGGGACGCTTGCGCCACTTGGCCACCGTTTTCGGATTGATGCTGTAGCGCCGGGCTACGCTTTGTAGTCTTTCCTGGTTGTGTTGGATAGCGTGCCGTGTCGCCTGCGTTGTACGGGCGCTGCCGTGGAGTACTTGCCCCGTAATGCTGTGCGAAATTCCGGCCCGGAAAATACACCATCATTCCCTGGGACTATACATTTAGTAAAATATTAGGTAATTAGATATATTTTTCTATGCGCCGATTAAGCTCGTCAATAGTAAGTTACAAGTGGATGCAGTACATGGATAGGGAGTAACTAGATGGATAAGTTTGCGCACGCGCATAGTGTACTTTGCGGCAATGAGCAGTTGACGGATTCAATGATGCTGGTCTACTCGCTGCCTTTGCGACTCGGTCATTGTGCCGCGTGTGGTAGCACCCGTCGGTAGGGATACCACACATCGTGGCCTAGGTGTGCTTATCCAATACCCAGGCCACGATGCGTAGCATTCCGTCCGAAAAGAGTTCAGCCTTTTATTTAAAGGTTATTACTAAACAGCGTCCTGCTGCAGCGGCTCTGGCGTAGAATCCGCTGCCAGTTGCGCAGCTTGTATTTCTTTGGCAACACGCTGGGCATAGTAAGCGGCGCGCTGGCGCTGGTATTCTTCTTCGTCGAACTTGGATACTGAAGAGGTTACCGTACTCTGCAACTTAGCGGTCAGCTCTGTTGGCAAGCTATCTAGCAGGTTCGGAGTCAGTTGTGCTTTTTGCTGGCGGTGTTCCATTTCGAGTAGTTGCGCTTTACTGTCAAAGTACTTCTCCAACACCTCCATGACCTTGGGGCCGGACAACGCGTTGTAGAAGTTGTGGCCGCTCCACTTCGCCTCCTTTAGGGCCAGCATCACGTCTTTGAGGCTGTCGTGCGAGTACTTCTGCAGGATCATTTCCGCTGTTTCGATCAGGTCGGCCGCTTCCATTCCGTCCTTGACCTTGAGCGAATCCTGAAAGGTCTTGAGCAGAAACACGACCAGCGTAAGTAGCAGCTTCTCACCTAAGCGGTCGGCTTTGCGCAGCTGAAATAGCTTGGGGGCCTGGTGAGCTATGGCCGGGGTGAGGCTGGATTGAATGTCGACGAGCAGCAGCTTCATCTGGGCCAGCGCCGGGCTCTGGCCGGTGGCGATGCTAATGACCGTATTTTGTTTCAAAGTATTGATCAACAGCTGCTCCGACGTCGGCGAGTGATTCGTGGTGGTGGGAACGTTTGGCGAAAGAAGAGGCTGAAGCGTATGCATGGGAAGAAGAGGCAAAAGAGGAAGAAGTAGTTTTGAGTTTTTGGTCTTTGGCGTCGCGCAACATCCAATTGCACATCATCGGTAGCCAGTTGGCGTTGCGCGCATCCTTGCTTTCGGCCCAGGTGCGGATGACTTCGTGGTAATAGTGCAGATCGGCGTGGGCGTAGTCGGTGCCTTGTAGCGCTTCGACGAAAGCATCAGCATCGGCATAGGGGCTCTCAGCGAAGGGGTGCTGTGGAATCGGCTTGGGTTTGGCCCGGGCGGCCCGTGACCGGGAAGCAGGGGGGATGGCCGCAACGAGGAGGGATGAAGGGCTAGTCGTCAGAGGCGAAGCAGTATCACCTTCTTTCCCGATTTCTCCATCTTGAGCGTGCGCCGCAGCTTCGGCTGCCACACCCCCGATAGGGGTTAGCTGGATATTTGCTTTGAAATTTACCCTGGTATTTATGTCGGCAGATTTCGCAGGCACTTCCTGCAGATTCCGCAGGGAGTCATTGCGGATTTCGCGGGCACTAGCAGCAGAATTCGCAGCCACTTGCGCTTCGCTTGCCTGCGAATTCTGCAGGGACTTTCCCGACTGATTTGCATCGGAATTGCTGGACAGGGTAGGTATGAGCTGGCGCTTGTGGCGGGCCTTAGGGTCAACCGTACGGGCCAGTAAGCCGTGCTCGTGGAGCTGCTTGATGGCGTCGCCGACGGTGCGCAGGCCAATGCCGAGGCGGGCGGCGAAGTGTTCGTCGCTGGCGAAGACGTGCTTCTTCACTTTATAGAGGTCGATGACCTCAGCCAGGATAAGTTTGGCCGTCAGCGTAATGTCTTCCAGGGCCAGCACATCAGCGGGTACGATGAGGGCGCGGGACTTGGTAGCCGCAGTAGGAGAAGGGTTAGTCGACTTCATTACGCCACGCCCTCCTGCTGCGAAATGGTAAAATCGTCAAGATTGACGAGGCGGCTAAAGGCCGCTATAGCTTCTAAATCCTAGCGCCAATAGTTCGATATTTCACTATCTGGGCCCACCAAACCGGACTTAGCACGTTTTATCGTGGTAAGTCCGGTTTTTTTTGCTGTTAGTGGCTGAAACCAGCTTCAAGCTTCATGCGAAATGCCTGTTGCAGCAGTTCACCGGTCGGATGAACAAGGATAGTTTGCCTATTGCTTGCCGAATGATCTTGCTGCTGCCCGTTAGGCACTCCGCGGGGTCGGGCAGAGCAGTGCCTCGCAGAGTGCCCAGCACGAGCTAGCCTTATGCAGGTTGGGTAATTTATATGGCACAAATGACTCTAGAAGCGGTTAAAAAGCCACATATTCTGAGGCACCCTTCCACCGCCGAAATTCGGTAACATGTCTTCGTGTATGTCCGTTTTAGGTAGTGCGGCCTTCACCGGGCTCAACTGCACGGCGCAGCACAGGCGCTTGTCGTCGCGGCGCTGGACTAACTCAGTCACGTGCAGACGACAGTATCTAAATGGCGTCCAGCCCCGGCAAGCCAAGCAGACCAGCGGCGCGGCGCGCTACGGTTTTGACACTGGCGACATCTGGACCAGTGATGGTCAGGTGGCCCATCTTGCGGCCTGCGCGGGCCTGCACCTTGCCGTACAGGTGCAGGTGCGTTCCGGGCAGGCTTAGCACGGCGTGCCAGTCCGGCTCACGCAGTTGCCCGCTGGCGTCAAACCACACCTCGCCGAGTAGATTGAGCATGATGGCCGGGGAATGCTGGCGCGGCTGCGGCAAGGGCAAGCCCGCCATGGCATGGACCTGCAGGTCGAACTGCGACGCGTCACAGGCATCCAGGGTATAGTGGCCGCTGTTGTGCGGGCGCGGAGCCATTTCGTTGACCACCAGCACGCCGTGCTCACTGCCGTCATCCACCACAAAAAACTCGACGCACAGCACGCCAACGTAGCCCAGATGGTGCGCGATGGAAACGGCCGCGTCGCGGGCTCTAGTGGCCAGGGCAGGCGGCATGTTTTCTTCGTAGGCGTGGGTAACGGCCAAAATACCATCGACGTGCACGTTGCGCTGGGGCGCGAAGCTGACAACTTGCCCGTCCCAGCCGCGCGCCACTAGTACCGAACACTCGGCGGTGAGCGGCAGCATCTTTTCCAGCACGCAGGCCACGCCGCCCAACTCCGCCCAGGCGGCGGCCAGTTCAGCGGAGGTCTTGAGGCGAACCTGGCCCTTGCCATCGTAGCCCATGCGCGCGGTTTTCAGGATGCCGGGCAGCAAATCCGCCCGGTCCGCCTGGACGGCTTGTAGCTGGGCCAGCGTTTCAATCACGGCATAAGGCGCGCAGTTCACTCCCGACACGTCCGCGCAGGCGGTGAAGTGGGCTTTTTCCTCGATGCGGTTTTGGGCAATGCCCACTACGGCCGCGCCCGGCGCCACGGGTCGGGTCCGCGCCAACGTTTGCAGGGCCTGGGCCGGCACGTTCTCAAACTCAGTGGTGATGGCCTGGCAAAGCTGAGCTAGTTGCGCTAGCCCGGTCGGGTCATCGTAGTTGGTCTGGATGTGGTGGTGACTCACTAGCCCGGCTGGGCTTTGCGCGTCGGGTTCCAGCACGGCGGTGAAGTAGCCCAGGCGCTGGGCGGCATGCACAAACATCCTACCCAGCTGGCCGCCCCCTAGCACTCCCAATGTGGCCCGCTGGCCCGCGGCGTCCACACTGCCCGGGTAAATCGGGGTCATAGCTGCAACGTGATTGTCGGCGTTCATATGGGCAAGGTCATGGCGCGAGCGGCTTCGGTTTGTTCGGCGCGAAATGCCTGCAGCTTGGCCGCCAGGTTCGCGTCGTGCAGGGCCAGCTGGCTTACCGCAAACAGCGCGGCATTGGCCGCCCCGGCAGTGCCAATGGCAAACGTGGCCACGGGTATTCCTTTGGGCATTTGCACGATGCTGTGCAGCGAGTCTACCCCCTGCAAATGGCGGCTGGCCACGGGTACGCCTAGCACGGGCACCGTGGTTTTGGCGGCCAGCATACCCGGCAGGTGGGCGGCCCCACCCGCGCCGGCAATAATGGCCTGCAGGCCCCGCGGCCCGGCTTGTTCGGCGTAGGCAAACAGGTCGTCGGGCATGCGGTGGGCCGACACTACACGCGCTTCGTGGGCCACGCCAAATTGCGTGAGAATCTGCACGGCATGCTGCATGGTGTCCCAGTCGCTGCTGGAGCCCATGACCACGCCAATCAGGGGCGTGGCCGAGGCGGCGCTAGGGGTATCGGGGTGTTGGAGGTGGAAAGGGTGTTCATTAAAAATATTTGTTGTCCTGCTTGATCTGGCGTCCGCTTGTTGAAGCATCTCTACCGCTTCGTTAGCCCATTAAGGTTACTCCATTTGTCAGTTAAGTCAGCTGCTGATGGATCAATATCAATCCTGTTCGGCTTCGAAGTCGAACAGGATTGAAACAATAGCCGCAATATCTTCAGCGGCTAGGCTGACCCGATAGAAATCTGAAAAGCGTTCCTGTGGGGCGTTGTGCAAGCTGGGTTTGTCAATCTTGTCGTTTGACAGAATGCGGGTAATATGGTCAGCAAGATGCGCTTGGTCACGTTGCACCAAGATTCTGCGTGTAGCATTCAGAGTGGCAAAATCCAGAACGTCTCCGCGTTTTTTCAGCTGCTTGTATTGCTTCGCATCCATTGCTTTAACGGGTCAAGTGAGACAAATCAACGAAGCGGTAGAGATGCTTCGACAAGCTCAACAGGACGTTCTTTTTTTAGTCAGGTCCTAACTATCAGCGCTCCAGCAGGATTTCTGTGCCTAGAATCACCAAGTCCACTCGGCCTTTCAATGTCTGGTCGATAAAGGGTGTGTTCTGGGATTTAGATTTCATGAAGTCCCGCGTGAAAGTCGTTTCCGCTTCGGTATCGAACAGAACGCAATTAACTTCTTGACCGACTTCGATAGTAGGTACCGGCAGGCCCATCAGGCGACGGGGCTCCGCCGAATAGCGCTTCACCACCAAGTCCCAGCCGAATTTGCCGGGTTCGACGAAGAAGTGATAGAGCGACACCAGGGCTGTATCCAGACCGGTGATGCCGTTGGGGGCGCTGATGAAATCCTGGGCTTTTTCGAACGGTGTGTGCGGCGCGTGGTCAGTGGCAATGAGGTCAAATACGCCTTCCTTAAGCCCTTCGAGCAGGGCATCACAATCGGCTTGCGTGCGTAGCGGCGGGTTCATTTTATAGTTGGTGTCGTAGTCGCCGATGTGCTCGTCGGTAAACAGCAGGTGGTGCGGGGCTACTTCCGCCGTCACTTTCACATCGCCGCGCGATTTCCACCAGCGGATGGTTTCCATGCCGAGCTTGCTGGACACGTGTTGGATATGCACGTGCGCGCCCGCCGCCCGGGCCAGACGAATGTCACGGTCAATAATGATTTCCTCGGCGCAGGCCGGCGAGCCCTTAATGCCGAGGCGGTAGCTCATCACTCCTTCGTTCAGGGCGCGCGGCCCAGCCAGCTCCGGCACCTCGCAGTGGCTGGCGAAAAACATCCCGAACTCAGTGGCGTACTGCATGGCCCGCAGCAACACCGCCGGGTCGCTGGTGGTATCCCCGTCGTCGGTGAGCATTTTCACCCCCAGCTCCCGCATGCCCTCGATTTCCGCTAGCTCCTTGCCCTCGCGGTTCTTGGTGACGCAGCCGGAGGTGTACACCGGAATGCGGGACCGGTGCGTGGCATTTTCCAGCACGGTAGCCACCGCCGTTGCCGAGTCGAGGGCCGGGCGGGTGTTAGGCATCATGACCACGCCGGTCACGCCGCCGTTGATGGCCGCTTCGCTACCCGTGGTGATGGTTTCCTTGTTCTCAAACCCGGGGGCACGGAAATGGACGTGAGCGTCAAACATGGCCGGCATCAAAACCCGACCGCGCGCGTCGATGACGCGGGCACCCTCGGGCGGGGCTAGGTTGCTGCCGATGTCCTGAATTTTTCCTTCGACAATCAGGACATCGCCTTCGAGCAGTACGGGTGAGTTTTCGGAGGCGATGCGGGCGTTTTGAAGGAGAAGCATGAATGTAGGAGTGCTGTTAACTGGCAAGGGGGTGAGAATATTCGGACGGTTGGAGATGAAAACACACCGGCGGAACCAGCCGCCGCGTCCGGCATTTAGGGCACAATTACCGTTGAGTCAGCTCGCTGCCGCGTGGCATACGTCGATTCTTGCTTCGGGAATTCTCCGCCCGGCGTGAGCCAGTCGAGCACGGCCATGCGGATGGAGATGCCATTTTCAACTTGGTTGGTGATTAGGCTGCGCTCATAATCCATAACGGCGTCGCACAGCTCGACTCCTCGGTTCACGGGGCCGGGGTGCATGATGTAGAGGCCTCGGTCGCGGATTTCCGCCAGCCGGGCGGTAGTAATGCCGTACACTCGGTGGTATTCCCGGACGCTGGGGAAAAACTGCACGTCCTGGCGCTCCATCTGCACGCGAAGCAGGTACACCACATCCGGCGCCCAGGCCATGGCCGCCTCATAGTCGGTGAAGCGGGGGATGCTTTCCGGGACATACTTAGGCACCAGGGAGCCCGGGCCCAGGTAAGCGACTTCGACGCCCAGTTTTTGCAGCAACGTGCTAGTGGAGCGCGCGACGCGGGAATGGAGGATATCCCCGATGATGAGGACTTTTTTGCCCCGAGGGTCAGGGAATTTCTCCTTGATGGTGAAGGCGTCTAGCAGGGCCTGGGTCGGGTGCTCGTGGGCCCCGTCGCCGGCATTGATGACCGAGGCCGTGGTTTGGCGGGCAATCATGCCAGGCAGGCCGGGATGACCATGGCGGACGACGATGTAGTCGGTGCGCATGGCTTGGAGCGTCTCAATCGTCTCGCGCACCGACTCGCCTTTGGTGATGGAGGAGTGGGCGACGTCGAAATTCGTCACTTCCGCCGAGAGGCGTTTGGCTGCGACCTCGAAGGAGGAGTGCGTCCGGGTGCTGGCCTCGTAGAACAGCATGAGCACGGACTTGCCCTCCAGGGCGGGGATTTTCTTCACCGAGTGGGTGAATAATTTTTTAAAGGACGTGGATTGGTCGAGCAGGAACTCGATTTCCTCACGGTGTAAGGAGGCGATGTCGAGCAGATCTTTACGTGCCATACCGGAGTAGAGGAAAAGTGAGGTTGACTAGCTAAAATGGACGGTAAGAAGTCTTATCTGCCACTACCCGTGACGGAGAAACTGGCTGCCGGTGTGGGCCAAGGCGCCGGACGCCGCCACAGGTGGCGGCGAGAAGGTTGGCGTCCGTGGGAGGTATGCATTGGCTGCGGGGCAGTAGGGGACGAACGCAACGGACATAAAAAAACCGTTTCGGAATCCGAAACGGTGGCGGGGCAATACCCAAAAAAACAACGGAAATACCAGCGGCAAAATCGGGAGAATCGATAATGGCGAAGACCTTCCGGTCCACTCGCGGTTCCCTGCTGAGCAGGGTTCTACGCTTCGTCAACAAGTTTTTCAGTTGAAGCATGATGCAAAACTACGGCATTATTGCGCCTGGTAACACGTCGTCTATGCTGTTTTTTTTCGCAGTGCTTTTCTCAGATTTCATTTTATAGCCGGCGGGCTAAACGGCGCAGCTTTTGTCGGCTTTCCGCCATCAAAAAATCATGGCTTGCATGACCCACTGCTTTGCAAACACATGCCATCCTGATTTCAACCCCTTATTCTGCTTGTCTCAGCTGGCAAGTCACCACCTCCCCCCGGTAGCAAGCAGCTCATAAACCACTTGGTAGTTCATAGGCTGCCTCATTTTAGGCCGGTACAATAGGTAATAAGGTGGTTTGGTTAGACCGGACAGGTCGGGGCGGTATCGGTCCTTCGTCACCATCAATAAGTACTTGCCTTTCCCGAGGTGCTGATTACACTCCGGCAGTTGCCAACGCATACCTCCAACAACTGCTACAAAGTGTGCGGGGTACCTCTTCACGACTCCGGCCGAGCGGGACCTGTACCGACGGATCAGCAGACAAAAGGTTCGGCAGGGTAGGGGTGAGCTGACGACGTGCTTCTTGACTTTATAGAGGTCGAGGACTTCGGCTAATATAAGCTTGGCCGTAAGCGCAAGGCCTTCCAGTGCCAGTATTTCAGCAGGCATAATGAGGGCCCGGGACTTAGCCGCCAGCGGTGCTACCCGGATGCATTAGGGAAAGAAGTAAAGCTTAACCTCATCTATAACGGTCTGACAGCAAGACTCGTAGCACCTGGTAGGCTAATCCTGTATCCGATGAAAAACATTACCAAGCTATTACTGCTGACTGCCCTGAGTCTGGGCGCTTGCGACAACGAGAACAACGCGGAGGAGGAACCGCAGAACGAGGATATCCAGACCGAGACGCTGACGCCCAGCCTTACCCGGATCCGCCTCGCCGATGTGCCCGCTCCCTTTGCCAGTCAGTCAGTGACCAACTACCCCAAGTGCTGGCTCAGCGTCCTGACGATGCCCGCCTGCGGGCTCCCCAGGGCTACTCCGTCAACACCTTCGCCGACGATCTGCCCCAGGGGCGGTGGCTGGCCGTAGCGCCGAATGGCGACGTGTTCGTGGCCCAGATGATGCTCAACCAAATCACGGTGCTGCGCGACACCAATGGCGACGGACGGGCCGACGAGCGTAGTGTGTGGGCTACCGGGGGAGTGCTGAACCGGCCGATGGGCATGGCCTTCAACGGTAACTATTTTTACGTGGCCTGCTCCGGCGCCATTCTGCGTTATGACTACAGCAGCGGCCAGCGGCAAGCCGGCGGCCAGCCAACCCAACTCGTGGAATTGCCCGGTGGGGGCCAGCACCCGGCCCGCTCCCTGCTCCTGTACAACAACAAACTTTACGTGGGCATTGGCTCCTCCCAGAACGCGGCCGTCGAGCAGGACCCGCGCCGCACGACCATTCAGGAGTACAACCTCGACGGCACGGGGGCACTACTTACGCCTCTGGGCTGCGCAACCCCCAGGGCATGGCCGTGAACCCCGCCCGTAGCGGAGAAATTTGGTCGGTAGTGAATGAACGGGACGGCTTGGGCGATGACTTGGTACCCGACTATGCCACGGTGGTTCCTCGCGGGGCCTTCTTTGGGTATCCCTGGGCCTACCTCTCGCCCGAAAAGCGTGACCCGCGCGTGATGGACCCCGCCCCGCCCCAGGTTGCCACTACCCGCACGCCCGAGGTGTTGCTGCGCGCCCACGCCGCGGCGCTGGGCCTAACCTTCTACACCGGATCGGTGTTTCCCGAGGACGCACGCGGGGACTTGTTCCTGGCCATGCGCGGCTCCTGGAACCGCTCCGTAGGCTCAGGCTACAAGGTGGTGCGCGTGCGCATGAACGCCGCGGGAGTACCGGAGACGGCTGGCCCGGATGGGCGCGGGGCTGCATACGAAGACTTCGTGACCGGCTGGCAGCTTAATGAGGGGCAAGCCGCTCCCCCGCAGGTATGGGGGCGCCCAGTGGGCCTGATTACAGGCCCGGACGGTTCGCTGCTCATTGCCGAGGATGGGGCCGGTGTTGTTTGGCGCGTGAGCTACCGCGGCAACTGAGTTCAGCTAAGGGGTTGTACTCGCAGAAGCCCCGTTATGATAACTCGTCTTTACCCAACACTCGAAGCAAAAAGCGCCAGCCTACCAGCTGGCGCTTTTTGCTTCGAGTGTTGCTAACAGTACCACCCTAAACGGTAGTGGCTCGGGAAGGTGTACCTTTCAGAGCTGGCTATTGCATATCGAACCTTGCTTCATTATTCCGCTTACACATGACGTTTAGGCTCTGGCTTTTATTCTCTCTCATTACTTCTTGTCGGGCAGAAGGTAAACCGCCCTCCCCAGTGGTGCGGAAATATTTGGCAGAAGTCGTTGATATCATGCAAGCCAACTCTATTAACCGGAAGACTATTAACTGGGTAGAATTCAGGCAAAACCTACTAGCGCAGGCAAGCGACGCTCAAACGATTGAGCAGGCGTATCCAGCAGTTGTATCCGCCATCGTTGCCCTGGGCGATAAGCACAGCGCTTTCGTGCCCGCCAGCCCGGTAAAGGGCCCCCAAGCCCCCGCTGACAAGCAACCTCCGGTATATCCTGACGAGCCGGTGCCCGGAGACATCGGCTACATCCGCATTCCTTGGGTAGTTGGCAATCAGCAAAAAATGGACGCGTATATAGCCCATGTACAAGCCCAAATTAAGGAGCGGGATAAGGTAGAATTAAAAGGATGGCTCGTGGACCTAAGAGGCAATATGGGGGGTAATATGTGGCCGATGCTTGTAGGAGCAGGACCGATTTTGGGAGAAGACACGCTAGGCTATTTTTTTACCTCGAATGATATTAAAACGGCTTGGCGATACGAAAAAGGCAAGGCATTGCTGGACGGTGACGCACAGGCAGAAGCAGCCAATTATTACACATTAAAGTCCGCCAATCCGGTCGTGGCCGTGCTGACAGATACCTTAACGGCTAGCTCGGGCGAGGCCGTGGTAGTCGCCTTCAAGGCTCGGAAGCACACCAGAAGCTTTGGGGCGGGCACGTGCGGAGTGTCTACCAGCAGAAGCCGCTTTTATTTGTCCGATGGATCTGTTCTCTTGCTGACAACCGCTGTATTCGCCGACCGCCGCCTGGTACCCTATGGCCACTCGATAGCACCCGACGAGCTGTGCAAGTCCACCGAAGTTGTAACGCATGCTATTCGCTGGATTAGAGAAGAATACAAGGCAAAGAAATAAGTACCCAGCCGGCTAGCAGGGTACGCACGCGCCGACAACGACGCACATCACCGAGCTGTACCCGGCCAAAATGAGTAGCGGCCCATTGATGGCATCGCAAAACTGCTCGGAAAGACTCACGCCGACGAAAACACACAAGTAAAAAAGGCCAGCCGGTAGGCTGGCTTTTTCGCAACAAGATTTGGGTAAGAACAAGCCCAATGGTTGGGGCTTCTTGCGTCTTATCGGGTAAGCATACCATTTGCTAAGATTGGCAGCTCCATGTCCGCGCTCAGTAACTGACTCAGCAACCGAATCAAGCGGCTCGTAGCCTTCCCTGGCCCTTTCGCTTCCTCCCGCGCTGATATCGTGCCCATGATAAACTGCCCCGGCCGCGCTTCCATAAGCATGAAGGTAGCCCGAAAGCTGGGTGCCGGCTAGGGCAGGAGCAGCCCGCCATCCGAGTAGGCAGGCAGGACCAGTCAACCGGGAAAGTAGACGCGGAACACGGAACCGCGGCCCAGCTCACTCTGCACCTCAATGCGGCCCCCGGCATTCTCTACCATGCGTTTAACCATGTACAGCCCAATGCCCGAGCCCTCGACGTGGGTGTGCAGGCGCTGAAACATAGCAAACAGCTTGTCCTGCCCTTGCTGCAAGTTCAGGCCCAGGCCGTTGTCTTGCACTTCCAGCACCTGGTAGCCCTCCTGGGGCTGGCAGCAGATCTGCACGTGGGGGGCGCGGTCGGGGTGGCGGTACTTGAGGGCGTTACTGAGTAGGTTGTATACCACGGAGCGCAGGTTCTTCTCGGCAAAAGTCACCGTCAGGTCGGCTGGGATGGTCACCGTGAGCCGGGCCTGGCTTTAGTGCAGCAGGGGCAGCAGGTCGAGCCGGACGGCTTACACCAGCCCCGCCAGCAATACCGGCTGATGAGCCGGGCTGTGCTCTTTCTGCAGGCGGGAAATGTCGGTGAGGTGAGCAATGGTGCGCTTAAACCGCTCGATGGCTCCGTGCATGAGGGTCAGAATCTCGGGTACGGCGCCGACGCGGCCGGCCGCGGGTAGCTCGTGTTGCAGGGCCAACAGCAGGCCCTCTACGTTGGCGATGGGCGCCCGCAAATCGTGCGAGGCCGTGTAGATGAAGTTGTCCAGGTCCACGTTGGTGCGTGTGAGCTGCTCGTTGGTATGGTTCAGATCCTGGTTAGCGGTGGCGAGCTGCTGGGTTACCAGCTCCAACTGCTGGTGAGCCTGTCGGCGCTCGGTAATATCCATTACCACGCCCGCCATCCGCAGGGGTTGGTGGTCATCATCATAAAAAACGCTGCCCCGTACTTCAATCCAGCGCAATGCGCCATCAGTGCGCCGGATGCGCGCCTCAAAATGCAGCGCGCCGGTAGTACCAGCCTGGTCAAACGCCACCGCCACCGCCAGCTGATCTTCCCCGACGATGTGCGACACAAACTGCTCGTAGCCCCACTCGGGTAGCAGATGTGGGTAGCCGAACAGACGGTCGTGCTGCACCGTTCGCACGGAAGTATCGGTGCGCAGGTCCAGGTGCCACGTCCCCATTTGCCCAGCGGCCAAGGCCAGGTCCAGAGATTCGCGGCTGCGCGCTACCTGCTGTTTGGCAAGCACCTGCTCGGTGACGTCGTAGGCGAAGGTGGTAATGCCGACAATGGCGCCGTTCTCCCGGTAGGCCTGGTAGGTGAAGCTGGAGTAAATGGTTCGCACAGGCCCATCAGCCGCATTTCGGACTACCAGCGGCAGCGCTTCCCCAAAATAGCTTTCGCCCGTGTGATACACCCGGTCGAGCAGGGTGACGAAGCCATACTCGACGGCTTCGGGTAAGGCTTGGGCTGGGGTGTGCCCCACGAACACGCGGTCGGGAAATAGGGCTTGGTAGGCGGGGTTAACGTACTCGAAGCGGTGCTCCGGGCCGCGTTGGATGCAGACCGCGGCCGGCGTTTGCTCGAACACCTGATAGAACATCTCGCGCTCGGCTACTTGGCGCTGTGCGGCGGCTAATATCTCTGCCTGCAACACTACAGCTTGCTGGCGGGCTTCTACCTGGGTCGTGACGTCGGTGGCAATATTGAGCACGCCCAGCAGCTCGCCGGCCGGGCCGTACAGAGGCTGGTACACGAAGTTGAAATAGTGCGTTTCAAGCTCCCCGTTGTCCTGGCGCAGCGTAGCCGGCAATTCCGTACCCGTAAAGGGTATACGGGTGCGGCCCACTTCTCGAAGCAAGTCCTCGAAGCCCTGGCCGCGTAGCTCCGGTACGCCTTCCAGCAGTGGCTTACCCAGTACCTGGGCCGGCTCGTAGCCCCACATGGCACAGAGCCAAATATTGGCCTGAGCGACTACCAAGTCTTCTCCTTGAAATACCCCAATAGCTACCGGAGCCTGCGTTAGCACCGATTGCAGCAACTGACGTTGCGCCTCCGTCTCGGCGCGAGCTGCCTGTACTTCGCCGGTGCGCTCCTGCACGCGGGCTTCCAGCCCTTGGTTGAGCTGCTCCACCTGCCGGCGGGCCTGCACCTGCTCGGTCACGTCGTAGGAAAAATCCAGCAGCCCATCCACGCGGCCTTGGGTGTCGCGTAGGGGATGAAAAAACAGATTCAGAAACAGCTGCTGGGGCTGGCCGCTCCCGTTAAAGTCTAGCCACACCTCCAACTCCTGCTGGTAGCTGGCCTCGCCGGTCTGGTACACGCGGTCCATTACGGCCAGCACGCCTTGGGCCTCCGCCTCCGGCAGCACCTCGCGCAGGGAGCGGCCGGGCAGGGCCTGGGTAGGAAAGCGGCGCTGGTACGACGTATTGACGAAGTTGTAGACGTGGTTGGGGCCGTGGTAGGTGGCCACCTGCGCGGGCAGCGCCATCAGCACCTCGTAAAAGCGCTGGCGCTGGGTTTCGGCCTCGGCGCGGGCGGCCTGCTCGCGGGCCCGGCTGTCGCGTAGGGACTGCTCGACGGCCGAGCGGGGTAGGTCGGCCAGGTCGGTGAAGTTGACGACCAGCAGCTCGCCGCTGCGCTGGGCCACCAGCCGGAAGTACGTATCGAGGCCGTCGCCCTGGTAGGGCACGTCGTACGTCGTGGGGTGGCCCGTCAGGTAGGCCGTGCGGTACTGAGCAAAAATACCCGTGGGCCCGCTGTGCGGGTACTGCTGGCGAAACGTGCGGGCGGGCTGCGCGGGCAAGTGCAGCAGGCGCTGGGCCGCTGGGTTCAGGCGCACAAACCGGAAATCGACTAGCTCGTCGCGCGCATCGAAGATCGGGGCGTAGAGCACGGCCCCGGTGGGAACCAGGTCGAAGAAGACATCAAGCGGATTATCAGTCGCCACGACGAGAATAGGTGTAAAACGAGTATAAGCAGGCGGATAGCAAGCCGGCGAAGATACTATCCGCTAACGGCGCCAGTGCCACCGGGTTAGCTTATCCGTTATCTTCAAGCAGCTACTTCCGTTAGGAGGCCGAATGCAAGGCTTGGTAAAACAGCGGAGCGGCCGCCTCAAGTAAGGGGACGTTGACAGCCCACTCCTGGCAGAGGTCCAAATCATAGTGGCACAACGAACCGTAGAGGCGGCCCTGCGCGTCGTACACCGGCACGCCGCAGTACGACACGACCAGCGTGTTTACCTGTTCGGAGCGCGGGTCCAGGGCCGCATCCAGAATGTGCACGGGAGCCTGCTGACGCCCAACCAGCGAGCAGAAGGCCTCGGCCAAAGGCACATCGTCGCCCTGGTGGCGGTGCACATTATACCGGTCGTAGAGCAGGATATTGCGGGAGTACTCCCCTCGAAACGAAATAGGCCGGTATAACGGTGCGGGGTGCGGTTGTTCAGAAACCCCAGGGCGGCGTGCACACCCATCTCGTGCAGTACCTGGGTGAATCGTTCAAGGTCCGGCACAGAGGTGGAAGAGGTGGCCGCAGAGTAGGAGGTCATGGCATAGGGAAATCGAATGGCGTTGGGCCAACCACGGCTGTGCTGCTTCTGTTCCCGGTGGTAGCCTTATTTCCTAAAAATTTTGGGTTTTTAGGGTAGGCCAGGAGGTAAGAAGCCGATAAAGCGCACAACTAAAGTAGGAACTGGAGGCGTGTGCGTGCCCTATTGGCAGCGGGTGAAGCCGCCATTCAAGCAGGAATGAGCTTTGCTATGTGGAGTGATAGGAGACGAGCAGCGTCGTGCTACTACCCGCGGGCCAGCATTCTGCGCACCAAGTTTTCTGGGGTGCAATCAGGTGCTGATGTACCCGCCCAATAGGCTCATGTACCCTAAGGAATCACAGAAAATTTGTAACACCACTGCTTGCTTATGAGCTGGGGTAGGAGCGCGACCCGTCCTACCCAAGCCCCTGGGCCGCTGCACGAAACATTGTAGTTATGCAAGGCCCGTCGGCCGTACCACGGGCAGCTAGGTGAAGTGCTCCTGCAGAATCTGGTCCACCTTATCCCGGGTTAGGGGCTTGGTCAGGTAGCCTGCAATGGGTAGGCTCTGCATGGTTGCTACGTCCGCCGGGTTCAGGGAGGTAGTAAGCATGATGATGACCACGGCCGGGTTGTCGGTGGGCGGGCGGCGGGCATAGGCCTGCAGAAACTCCATGCCGTTCATGCGCGGCATCTTCATGTCCAGCAGAATCAGCGCCGGACAGGTAGGGGACGCTACCGGCGCGCAGTGCGTGTGCAGCAGGTCGAGGGCCTGCTGGCCGTTGGTAGCCACCAACACGGTATCGGTGACGGCCATGCGCCGCAGCAGGGTCTGGTTGAGGTAATTGGTCGTTTCGTCGTCGTCAACGAGCAACGTACAGGATATGGCTGTCATGCAGAAGCGAAAGAGAGATACACAGGTCAGGCGGTTTCTACTGCCTGGGGCAGGTGTACGAAAAAGGTGGTGCCGGCGCCGGGTTGGGAGTGTACATCAATATGGCCCCCGGCATTTTCTACCATGCGCTTGACCATGTACAGGCCAATGCCCGAGCCCTCCACGTGGGTGTGAAAACGCTGAAACATGCTAAACAAGCGGGGTAAATACGCCGACTCGATGCCCAGGCCATTGTCGTGCACTTCCAGCACCGTGTGGCCCAGGCGCACGTGGGCCCGCACATCTACCCGGGGTGCGCGGTCGGGGGAGTGGTACTTGAGGGCGTTGCTGAGCAGGTTATAAACCACCGAGCGCAAGTTCTTTTCCGAAAACCGGACGGGCGGCTGACCCGACACGTCAATGACCAGCTTGGCGCCGGTGGCCTGCATCAGAGGCAGCAGGTCCTGGTGCACGTCCTCAACCACCGCGGCCAGATTAACCGCGGTAACTGGTGCGTCGTGCTCCTTCTGCAGCTTGGTTACTTCGGTCAGGTGGTCAATCGTGCGCTTGAACCGCTCCACCGAGTCCATCATGCGCAGCAGGGTAGGCGCTACCTGCGCGGACTGGGCCAGGTGAGCGGGCAGCTCCTCCTGCAGTAAGTTCAGCAAGCCCTCAATGTTGCTGATGGGAGCTTTCAGATCGTGGGAAGCGGTGTAAATGAAGTTGTCTAGGTCTACGTTGGTGCGCGTGAGCTGCTCGTTGCTGGCTTGCAGGTCGGCGTTGAGTTCCTCGGCCCGGTCGCGGGCCATGCGCAGCTTGGTGGTGAGGCGCTGCAGGGCTTGTTCGCCCTGCTTCTGCTCATGAATGTCGAACACCGTGCCCACGTAGCCCTCGAACTGCCCGGAACGGTGGAAGCGGGGCAAGCCCGTGTCCACGGCCCAGCGGTAGCGCCCGTCGTGGCGGCGTTGGCGGTAGAGCAGGCTGAACGGGGCCTGCCGGGCCGCGGCATCCGCAAACGTGGCGTGCGTGGCAGCTCGGTCGTCGGGGTGCACCGCGTCGAGCCAGCCCACGCCCAGGCCCTCGGCTTCAGTTTGGCCGGTGTAGTCGTACCACTGCTGGTTGAGGTACACGCACTGGCCGGCGGCGTCCGTGAGCCAGATCATGGTGGGCACGTTATCGGCCATCTGGCGCAGGTACTGCTCGTTGCGCTCCACTACCTGCCGGGCCCGCACCTGGTCAGTTACCTCGTGGGCAAACACCAGCACCCCGTCGATGGCGCCTTCGGTAGTACGGCGGGCCTGGTAGGTAAACGTCCAGTACATGTCCTCCAGGGGGCCATCGTCGTGGCGGGCCAGCTGCAGGGGCAGTTCTTGGGCCACAAACGTGGTGCCCGTGTCGTACACTTCCCGCAAGTGCTGGTAAATGGGTGCGTCGGCAATTTCGGGCAGAGCGTCGAGCACCGGCCGGCCGAGTAGCGCGCGGCCGGGAAAGATGCGCTGGTAGGCTGGGTTTACGAGCTGAAATACCAGGTTGGGGCCGCTGAGGATGACGATGGGGGCTGGGGCTTCCATGAAGAGCGTATGCAGCTGCTGACGCTCGGCTTCGCCTTGCTGGCGGGACTGCACCTGCTCCGTGACATCGAAGGCAAAGATGGAAACGCCGGCCACCTGCCCGTTTTCGCGGTAGGCTTGGTAGGTAAAGGTGTAGTACACCTGCTGGCTGGTGTGCCCGCCGGCCGGCGCAAGGTGCATGGGCAGCTCCGTCCCGAAAAAGGTTTCCCCGGTGCGGTACACCTCGTCGAGGAGGGTTAGGAAGCCAGCCTCTTCGGTTTCGGGTAGGGCTTCGGCCACAGCCCGGCCGGTGAGCTGGCGCTCGGGAAAAAGCTGCTGGTAGGCCGTGTTCACGTACTCGAAGTGATGCTCCGGACCGCGCAGCAGGGCCACGGCGGCGGGAGTATCGGCCAGGATGTGAAACAGGGCTTCGCGCTGCTGTACCTGCTGCTGGGCCGTGCGCAACGCCTCGGCTTGGGCCACCAGGGCGGCTTGGGTGCGCTCCTGCACGCGGGCCTCCAGCTCTTGGTTGAGCTGCTCAAGCTGCTGGCGGGCCACTACCTGCGGGGTTACCTCGTAGGCGAAAACCAGGATGCCGTCGATGGTGCCAGTTAGGTCGCGGCGGGCCTGGTAGATGAAATTGTAGTAGCGCTTCTCTAGCTCCGATGCCCCAGCATTCTGGTGGTCGAGCTGCACGAGCATTTCGTGAGCCTCGAAGGTTTCGCCCGTCTGGTACACGCGGTCCAGTAAGCCAAAGATGGGCTGGCCGGCCAGCTCGGGCATGGCCTCGGCAATGGTCCGGCCTACCAGGGGCCGCTCGCCCACCAAGGCCTGGTAAGGCGGATTGACGAACTGGAATACGTGCTGGGGTCCCTCAAAAATGCAAATCATGGCCGGCGCCTGCTCGAACATGTGGTGCAGCTGGGCCCGCTGGGTTTCGGCTTCGGCGTGGGCGGCCTGCTCGCGGGCCTGGGCCTCGCGCAGGGCTACCTCCACGGGGGAGCGGGGCTGGTCGGCCGTGTCGGTGAAGCTTACCCACAGCCCGTCGCCCGAACGACGGGCCGCCAGGCGGTAGTAATTGTCGTACCCGTCGGCCTGGTAGTTGATGTTGTATTCGCGCGGCTCACCAGAGATAAAGGCGTCCACGTGAAAGGCAAACGTGCCGTGGGCCTTGCTGTGGGGCCACTGCTCATTGTGGGTCAGCGTAGGCACTTCCGGCATGCGCATCATGCGCTGGGCCGTGGGGTTCAGGTACTCAAAGCGGAAATCTACGATGTCGCCTGAGCCCGCTGGGTCGTAGAGAGGCGTATAGTAAATAACGCCGGTCATCGACACTGCCAGCAAATCCCCCAGCAGGGTGTCAGCTGGTAAGGAGCGCAGGGGGGTAGGTACTGATGAAGCAGGCATCGAGGAAAGGATAAGGAGTACGAATAAATCACCCGCGCTCAGGCCCCGCAAACATACGCGAGAGGAGTAGGAACGGTAGCCATTGAAATAAAGCCAACAAGGCGGAGCAACTCGTGCGTAAGGTAGTCCTTCTACGGCGGTTCAACTTAACGCCCCACACTGGCGGCGGCGGTCAGCTTGTAACCGGCAGGTAAGTGCCAGGGCTTCTCTTTGCGGATCCGGAACGGTAGGATAAAATCGTTTTCGGCTGGCCTGCCAACGCCCTTAGGTTCACCTTGCGGGGCGGCATAACACTGCGCCAGGGCCTGGAATAGGGGTAGGTCGTATGGCAGCTGCGTCATGCCGGGGAAGACATGCTAGCCGCCGAGTTGCCCACTCCGCTCTTTCCCGCGAGTGTAGTACCTTACGCAATGGATTTAGCAAGGCAGATGGCCGCCGGAACCGTGGGGGTAGACCCCGCCGGGTACGTTCACCTCCAATGGGGGCCGGGGTCCGGAGACTCCGCGGCGGCCCGGGCCGTGTTCGACGAAGTGCTGCGCTTGCTGCAAGTTTCGGGTTGCGGGAAGCTGCTGACGGATCAGCGCCAGCGCGTTCCGGCCACGGAGGAGTACATGGGGTGGCTGCTGGTCGACTGGTTGCCCCGGGCGGGCACGGGCCAACTGCTCACCCAGGTTGCCGTCGTGACGGCCCGGCCCTTGCACCTGCGCTTACAATCCTTGGATGTCAGCTCGGAAGGAAAGCGGCTCTACGGCATCTGTACCCGTTATTTCGCCACCCTGGAAGAAGCTAGCCAGTGGCTGCAGGAGACCAATGGGCAGGAGCCAGGCACCTAATGAAGGGTAGCACTACTGGCCGGGTTGCCCAGGGTACAATACAAACCTACCATTTACGGCAGAAGAAGTGCTAGTTCATGAAGTCGGGTTTCATAACATGATGAGTTTGTTGCACTCTATTGATAATAGTGGTAATGCCGTTTATCCTTCTCCAACTTCACCTGCTAGCTTAGACCAAGCTAAAACAGGTAAAGTATCGCCGAGCGAGGATAATACTAAAACGATCATAAAAAACAACGTCAAAAAAGGGAGAGTTACGCCATGAGATATGGAATAGGATTTTGGCTGTTTATACTACTCAGTGGTTGCTGTTTAACCATGAAGGGTCGATATATAAGGCAAACTTATAAAAGAGAGCATCGCCCTCTCGATTATCAAGTTTTCGATGATAAACATATTGATATTGTCAAGCAAATTAGCAAGGTTGATACTTTATTATATGAGTTGGATATTGAATCTTATCGTTCTGGAGATCAAATCATAAAAATGAATGGTTTTGTTGATAATAAATATAATAATTCATTTTATAAAAAATCATATTATAAATTAGATATTAGTTTAGTAAAAAAGCTTTATCTGCAACATCCTTCGCTGAAGATAGATTTAGAATCTATTGAAGCATTCTCAAGGAAATTGGATTCGTTATCAATGAATAGAGAGAACGAAAAAAATAAAATATCTCCTTATTGTGGTATAAATTATTTGCCTATAAATTTGAATTTCAACGCAGTTTATATTGGACATAAATTTCAGATAATTCCAGTGGAATTAGATTGTGCTAAATATAAGATCTATAAAAAACATAAAGGTAGAAATTACAAAATTAAGCGAATACCAGTTTATATTATAACTAAAGTTTTAAATAATTGAGAAACTGTGATAAAGATTCGAGTGGACTGACGTGATCATCAAGTAGGAAGTCAGAGTGAGAATAGGGAATAGGGAATAGTGATGGTTCTGCCTACAGAATTGTTCTAAGGAATGAGTTTGATAACGTGAGAGCGACGATTTTGTCGCACATGTAGCTTCTCATTTTGCAATTCAAACTGGGTGCCATCGGGATGGATATAGTCCGCCGTACGTGCTACCCCATCCTCATCCACCTCGAAGGCCCGGATAGGCTCCTGACTAGTGAGCGTATAGGAACAGCCCTGCTCATCAAAGCTGCTTTCCAGCTTCTGTCGGCTGCTGATCGGCTGTGAGACCATAGTCGGCCGCAAGCGTGCGTAGTGAGGAAGTGTATAGAAGTATACGGGCGAGCCCCAGGGGTATACGGCCCAGTCATTCGTGACCCGCTGCCGGTAGATACCTTCACTGCTTTCCCCGTCCATCGTGACGGACAAGTTCGCGCTAGTTGCTCCCGCCATGATTACCCATGTCTGCCCCACCAGCCGCTCCCATTGGTAGTGGTTGCGTTGACCACTCATGCCTCCGGGCAAAACCACTTGGGTTCCGCGGGCAGCGAAAACAGTATCGGCGGGAGGAATCTGCAAGGATACGGCACGCAGGCTCCGCTCGGTGCTGAAGAGAGCATAAAGTCGAACTCCGGTTGCTACCTCTATATAGGTAACTAGGTTTCAGCCGGCGCTCCTAGCAGGAAAATACCAGGCCTGCAACTCTCTACGGGTTCAGGTGCACGACATCGTGCTCCTACCCAAGCCCAACCCAATTGCTCAGCCGGCTGTCCTGCGCCGCGGGGCTGCCTTACTGGGCTGCCGCCGGATACCAGTTGCGCAGCCGCACGTCAATTTTCTGGTTGGTCGCATTCACGGTTTTCCGGAAGCCTTCCACATCGCTCAGCCCGTTCTGACCCCGGTAGTGGTAGGGGTACACAATGCTGGGCTTAAAGGCCAGGACGCCCTGCGCGGCCTGCTGCACGTCCATGGTGTAGGGGAGGTTCATGCACACGAAGGCCACATCAATGTTCTTGAGGGCCCGCATTTCGGCAATGTCTTCAGTATCGCCGGACAGGTAGACGTTTGTACCGCCCAGACCTAAGACGTAGCCGTTGCCCCGACCCTTGGGATGCCGGGAATCGGCCGTTTCGGGCAGGTTGTACATGGGAAGGGCCGACACCGTCAGCCCCAGCGTGTCGAGTCGCTGGCCGTTGCGCAGGACACGCACCCGCGCCTGGTACTCGGCCGGCAACTGATCGGCTACCGCCTGAGGCACTACCAGTAGAGCCTTACCCACGGAGAGGCCGGCCAGGGTTTTCGTATCCAGATGGTCGCCGTGAATGTCCGTAATCAGAATCAAATCAGGCGCCGCCAGCCCAGCGTAGGCCGCGGCACCGCCGTAGGGGTCCACGTATATTGTCTTGCCTTGCCAAGTGAATACCACGCTGCCGTGGGTAATGGGCTGCACTGTGAGCGGACCTTTTTTGGTTTTAATCTGGTCGGCAGCGGCCCGTGCGGGGGCCGCGGTGGGTGCTGTAGAGGCGGTAGGAGCAGTTTGAGCCTGGGCCTGAAGAGTAAACGTGGCCAGCGCAGCCGTGAGCAGGAGAGTAGATTTCATTCGTTTTCTAACGGTTGAGTGACGTTGTTACCGGGTTTTTCCAGCTGCCGGGCTCCGCGGGGGGTAGCTACCTCTACAAGCGGGATGATAACCCGCTTGCTTTGCCCAAACTCAGGTAGGGCAATTGGTCCGGTCCTCGCGCCGGGCGCTGCCGGAAGCCTAGCGGAATCTGATTGAATTACCGA
Source organism: Hymenobacter sp. 5516J-16 (assembly GCF_022919335.1). Classification (NCBI taxonomy): domain Bacteria; kingdom Pseudomonadati; phylum Bacteroidota; class Cytophagia; order Cytophagales; family Hymenobacteraceae; genus Hymenobacter; species Hymenobacter sp. 5516J-16. Next base: position 3,801,282 of record NZ_CP095058.1, read on the forward strand.
ACCGGTGACCGTGGTGTTGCTTTGGCTTAGTTGTGACTAGGCCGCCGCCGCTTTGCGACGCTCGGCCTCTGCCTTTACCGCGGCCTTGAAGTCTTCATTGCCGTGCAGTTCAGGATGGGCTTTCCACACGGTGCCCGGGGCGTCCCCGTTCTGCAGGCGGTTCAGGGCCTCGGTGAGCCCATCGGCTTCGGGAGACTTCTGCGGGGCGGCTTTGGCTTCTGCCGTTAGCTGCTCGGATTCCTCTTCCCCAAAGAAGCCGTGTTGGTAAAGACCCGTTAGCTTGAGCACCGCCCGGCTCAACGCCCGTTTCTCGGCGGTTTCAGCAAAGTAGCTGTTCTTGCAGTTCTCCGGCACGGCGCTGCCGTAGGTTTCTACCGTGGCCTCGTCCATCTTCGCTACGGCCTTAATGACGGCGTACTTGGGTTCGAGCTTCAGGGCTTTATAGCTGACCTGGATGCCGTAGTGAGCTTGCACCTTCTCAATGCCGGAGCGAGTCAGGATGGTGTAGTGCTGGTGCTGAAACACGTCTTCCTTAATCAGGCCGCACTCCTTATAGAGGCTGTTAAGCTTGTCGGCCTTGGTGGCGGGGGCTTGTTTGGCCATTGTAATCTGCGGGGTATAAGAGTAGTCGAACGAGACGGGCGCCTGGAAGGCACCGTACTTCCTACGGTCTGAGGTTCGCGCCGTTGCCCTAAGTGCCGGAATCCAAGGAAAACAAACGAGTTCGGAAGACCAGAACTACGGCAGGCTGTACCCTAAATAACGGGAAAACCGCGCAGTCTATGGAAAGCTACCGGCTGCAGTTTACGCAAGGATTTCCGTAAAACCTGTGTATGTCAAGGTGCGCAGGGTAACCTCGGGGTGGGTATGAATAGGAGCTACTCTTCGGCCAGTAGTTTCTGCTTGTAGAGGTAGTTCGTGATTGTAAAGAGGGCGTAATTCTTGTCCTGTACGGTGGCGGGAAAGAATTGCCCTTCAGTGAGTTCGTCCAGCAACTGACCGAAACGGATAGAGGTGGAGCTAAACTTCAATCCGTCGTAATCTCCTTGCCAAGGGCTATACAGATAAGTGGGCTTATCATCCGAATTCTCAACGATCAGCCTTTTGCCATCTGCGAAAACAAACACAACTCTACTCCAATTCCGGGTCGTGCTCCAATTGCCGTAGGCTTGCCCGAACGCACTGGTGAGTTGGCTGGCAGTTAAAGAGGCAAGGTTGCTGGCGGTGCTCTTGTAAAAACTAAAATCCGCATTCTCCCCTGGAAATTGATACAGGTTGTCCCTGTCAAACGAGGTGAAGCCCTGCTTTTTTATCTTTTCCGCTTCCCGGTCGATAAAGGCCTGGAAATGCTCAACGTGGTCCTTGCTGATGCCCAGGTCAGAAAGCTGTACTGCTTGGGTCCGAGACTGGTCCAAGGCAGCCACTAGCTCTGCTACGACGGAAGCGGGAATACGCTCAGCCATTTTCGGCAGGAAAGCATTCGGTTTTTTTTTGCGTCATCAACTCAAACTGATTGCCCTTTCTTGTGAAAGACCGGCGGCTATTGTCCGCGTGAAAGCAGCCCTGGGAGCCCCTTTCCACGTGAAATTCAGCCACTGCATTTGCTTGCTGACCAAATAAGCTGGCTGGTAGAGTAAACGGTAGCAGTACTTTCCGCTGCTCATCTACCCGGAAATAGTTGGTAAGGGGTTGGTCGGCTACTAGGAGTTGACCATTGAACAAGGCCGCAGTGGCAATGGGGAAGGGAGCCGTTAGAAACCGCGCCCACCGTTTGCTTGCCTTGTCATAACGTACAATGTCCTGGCCATCAACGCCGTACTCCGCGCCGTGGTAGCGTATGGTCAGCTCCGGGTCCGGGATGTCAACCTGGTTGGTCAGTAAACGGGCGGCGGTGAATTGCGTGGGCTCAATGCGGTAGACCTTGTCGTGGGTTACGGCAAACAGCTTTTCGTTGCGGACGAAAAGGGCGTGGGGAGCTTGGTCAAGGGGCTGCGTGGAGTGCCAAATAGGGCTGAAATCCTGCTGGTAGAGTTGGATGGTCAGGTCTTTCCGTACCGTATACAGGTGGCCCGCTGGGCTTACCTCAAAGTCGATAACCTCCGGAAGACGTTGCCAATCAACGTGGTTGGAGGGAGTGATGAATACTTTTCCTTCCTGGTTGAGTAGGTAGTACTTACCGAAGATCCGGGCCTTACGTACCTCCGGCCGTTGTTCCTTGGATAGCTTGCGGTATTTGTTCTGACTTAGCGGGGTAGGTAGTTTTTCCCAGGTGCGGCAGTTGTCTGTGGTGCGGTAGAGTACATTCCAGTGCGAGCCAAACAGGCCGGTTTTTTCGTCCGGGGCAAAATGGATGGTGGAAAAGCGCAGATTACCCGTGGATTCTACCTTATTGAATTCGCGCCAGCTGCGGCCGCTGTCTTCGGTATAGTAAATGAGCTGGGAGCTGCCGCTCATCCAGGCTTTGCCGGTAGGGGTGGCGTAGCAGGCATCAATCCAGCTACTCTTGCCGAAGGTGACTTTGCGCCAGGAGGCACCGTGGTTGTCGGACCAGTACACGAAATCCTGCTCCCCCTTATCCTGAATAAAGCCGGAAACCATCAGCACGTTTTCCGAAAAGTGAGTTACCCTTTCATAGGTTTGGCCCAGGCTAACAGCCCCGGTGGTAGCCCCGTAATAGAGGCGTAGTCCCATACGGCTCCTACCTGCTTGGTGTAGTAGATATTGCCAGCTTTGGTAGCTATCCACACTTCTTCCGCCGGCGATACGCTTATTTCGGAAAACCCACCGACCACGGGCAACCGGGCCAAGTACTCGTCCTGGCCCACAACAGGAAAGGTAAAAAGGAGCAGAAGGAAGGAGAATAGAAGTTTGTGCATCATAGGATAATCGAGGGTATGGAAGGTAGCACCTGTGGTAGCGCAAGTAACAACTCCTAGGTGCTTTCATTGTGTAGCTCGGCCGCTAGGCAAGGCGCTACACCAGCGTACGGGTTTCAACTCATCATTGCAGGCAGCCACGTGCAGACAGTAGAATTAAGCAACTGAGTGAAAATGCCCCTGTTGGGCTCTGGCGTGTTCCAAGTTCCTGACCCTATTGAGTGCGAAAACAGCGTAGGAGAGGCTATGAAAGCCGGCTGCCGGCTCATTGATACGGCTGCTTCTTATGGGAACGAGGAGGCCGTGGGCCGGGCCATCCGGCGGAGCGGTGTGCCGCGCGAAGACCTATTCATTACCACCAAATTGTGGGTGCAAGATGCCAGCTACGAAGGGGCCAAACAGGCCTTTAAAACGTCCCTGCCGAAGCTCGGGCTGGAGTACCTCGACCTCTACCTGATTCACCAGCCCTACGGCAACGTGCACGGTGCATGGCGCGCCATGGAAGAGTTCTACAACGCGGGCCGCATCAAAGCCATTGGCGGCAGCAACTTCGCCCCAACCGCCTCTGCAGCCCCGCAACATCAGCCAGCTGCCCGCTTACTCACGTAGTACCCGATGGGGTAGGGCTACTGCTCCTGGTGGGCCTGCCCGCTGAGGCTACTTGGCTACGGCTACAGGCCGAAACTGACCGTTGTTTTTACCCTACAGCACCTGCGCGGTGCCAAAGAGCCGCTTATGCTGCACCTGGAACGCATTAAATGGGGACGCATCGCGCTGGCTTGGCTGTTGTTTGCCCTGTTCATGATGGGGCTTGTCTACGGCCAGGCCGTTAGCCGGGGCGCGGCAGTGCACTGGCGGACGGTGGTGCTGGTGCCCTTGCTGCACAGCTTGCTCTGGGCCCTGCTTACGCCGGTAGTATTTGCCCTCGCCTCGCGGTTTGATTTGACGGCCGGCCGGCGCGGCTGGCTAACCAAATTCCTGGTGCACATTGGGGTAGGCATTGCGCTGACGCTCGGGTACCGGGCGGCATATGTGCTCTTATTGCGGCTGCTGGCCGTGCCCGGCACGGAAGTAAGTTGGTCTGCCATAGTGGCTTCCCTCAACGTGTGGGTGCCCATGTATTGGATGCTGCTGCTGGCCGCCTACGCCCTGGAGTACTACGACCGGTACCGCAACCGCAGCCTCGAAGCCGCCCAACTGGAAACTCAACTGGTTCAGGCTCAGCTACAGGCACTTAAAATGCAGCTGAACCCGCATTTTCTTTTCAACGCGCTAAACGCCATTGCAGCCCTAACCGGCGACGATGCCAAGGCCGGGCAACGCATGATGGGTAAGTTGGGCCAATTTCTGCGCGTGGTGCTCGACCACTCAGATGCCCAGCAGGTTACGCTGGAGCAAGAGCTGCAGTTCACGGCACTTTACCTGGAAATTGAGCAGATCCGCTTTAGCGACCGGCTTCGGCTTTGCTACGAGGTGGATTCGCAGGCCCGGCCCGCACTGGTGCCCAGCCTGCTCTTGCAACCGTTGGTAGAAAATGCCGTTCGCCACGGCATTGCCCGCAATCCGGATGGCGGCACCGTCTGCCTGCGCGCGGCTCGCCAGGGCGACCGGCTGCAACTGGCCGTGTACGATGACGGACCGGGAGCCCCCGGTCCCGACGGAGCCTGGGGTATTGGCCTGCGCAACACGGAAGAACGCTTGCGTACCCTCTACGGTGCCCGTGCGGCCTTGCGCATCGACACCGCCCCGGCGCAAGGCTTCACTGTTTGGCTGGACCTACCCTTCAGCACTACCCCCTAACCTCGCCGCTCCTGCTTTGGAACCCATCCGTACCCTGCTTGTCGATGACGAACCCCTGGCCCGCCGGCGCTTGGCCCAGCTGCTGAGTGAAGCCCCCGACTTCACCATCAGCGGGGAGTGCCGCAATGGAGCCGAAGCCCTAGCTGCGCTGCAGCAGGGCCCGGTGGTGGACGTAGTGTTTCTGGACGTGCAAATGCCGGACTTAAGCGGCGTGCAGGTGCTGCGCCAGCTGGAAGGGGAGGGGCCCTGGCCGCTGGTGGTATTTGTAACGGCCTATGACCAGTACACCCTGCAGGCCTTCGAAACTCATGCCGTAGACTACCTGCTCAAACCCATTGATGAGGAGCGGTTTCAGGGCTGCCTGGCTCACCTGCGCCGCTTGCTGACTCAACGCCAAGCAGCGGCAGTAGCCCCCGCCGAGCAATTGCTGGTCAAGCAACCCGGCCACTATTATTTCGTGGCCGCCGAGCAGGTGCAGTATCTGGAAGCACGTGGCAACTACGTAACCGTGCACGCCGACGGGCGGCAGCACCAGCTACGCGCCACGCTCGCGCAGTTGGAAAGTCGGCTTGATCCGCAAGGATTTCTGCGGGTGCACCGCTCCGTGGTCGTCAACACGCGCTACCTCAAGGAGCTTCGCCCCTGGACTCGTGGCGAGTACCTGCTCACCCTGCTCGATGGCACCCACCTAACATCGTCGCGCGGGTACGCCGATAATATTCAGCGGTTTTTAAAGGGCTTCGCGCTATAAAGAGGGGTAGGATTTTGCGCCTAGTGTACCATTCATCCCGTAAATAGTCCTACTCGTCCCTTGTCGAGCTACGTGCAGAACGAAAGTAGCGTAGGCAGGCTACGTCCGGGCCGACAGGCTACGGCTTCATTCTCGCCTTGCCGCTTACTTTTTCTTATGCAGCCTACTACCTGTTACCAGGCAGATCAGGAATTCATCTTACGCCTGCGCCGCCGCGGCCTTATGTATTCCCTGCCAACAAGTTTAGAAGCGCCGGCGCTGGGTAGGGTGTAGCCTCAGCACATCGGGGTAGCTGACTAGGCCCGGCACCTGCGCCCGCACTACTCCGCACTTGACCCGCTCTACCTCGAGGGCTGCATCAGGAGGATGTTGCAGTTGCCATAAGCTACAGTCACGTTCCAAAGCTGCAGGGCTTAAAGCTACTCGCGAGCCGGCCGTGAGTGTCTACCCCAACTACCCGCTCGGTACGTCATCAGGCCACTTGCGGGCCCTTTCCTCTGCTTTACCTACTTCACTACTCATACCCATTCATGAAAAACCACTCTGCTTCACATCATCACGCTGCGTTGTTTTCCTGGCAGCTGACCAAGCGTTGGGGCGCATTTTCGCCTGCTTGCTGCTGCTAGGAACAACCCTGCCTGCCTGCAACGACGACAACAACGAGGAGCCCGAGCCCGGCCTGATTCAGCCCGCCGGCAGCCCCAGCGTGCCCTTCAGCGAGAACATGGACGCGCAGATGCGCGCTGTCATCGAGCAGTTCGTAGCGTTTGGCACGCCGCCCTTGCCCACCCTCTCGCCTCGGCAGGCCCGCATGGCGCCCTCGGTTACGGATGCGGTAGAAACCCTGCTGCGCAAAAACAACCGCGAAGCCCGCGCCGCCGCCGTAACGACCACCCAGCGCCTGATTCCGGGCGCCTACACGCCCCAGTCGGCCCGGATGGCATCTTGGTGCGCATCTACACGCCCACCAGCGGCAGCGGCCCGTTTCCGGTAGTGGTGTACTACCACGGCGGCGGCTGGGTCATTGGCTCACTAGACGTGTATGAGCCCTCCGCTAAAGCTCTGGCGGAAAAAGCCGGCGCCATTGTGGTGAACGTGGACTACCGCCTTTCACCCGAAGCCAAGTTCCCGGCGGCCCACGAAGACGCCTATGCGGCCTACAAATGGGCCCGCGACAATGCCGCTTCCTTCGGTGGCAACCCGGCCAAGGTAGCCGTAGCTGGCGAGTCGGCTGGGGGCAACATGGCCGTAGGAGTGAGTTTGCTGGCTAAGGAGCGCAGCCTGACGCTACCCACCCACATTCTGTCGGTATACCCCGTGGCCAACAACGACTTGAACACGGCTTCTTACAACCAATATGCTAACGCCCAGCCGCTGAACCGGCCGAATGTGCAGTACTTCACCATGAACTACTTCCGTACCATGGCCGACGGCGACAACCGGCTTATCTCCCTGGTAGACGTGGCCGATTTGCGCGGCTTGCCAGCAACCACCATCATTGCCGCCGAAATTGACCCGCTGCTCACCGAGGGCCAGCAGCTGCGCGACAAGCTCACGCAGGTGGGCGTGGCCACTCAGTACATGCTCTACAGCGGCACTACTCACGAATTCTTCGGCACCCACGACGTCGTACCCAAGGCCATCGAAGCCCAAGACTTTGCGGCCTCCCGGCTGAAGGCGGCGTTTCAATAAGCTGATCCGTGGGTAAGGCCAAGCCATATAACCTGGGCTTACGGGTAGGTGAACTGTGCAGGCTTGGTATTCAGAACATTGCCTGCACAGTTCACAACTTCAGCAACTTGTCTTGGCCTTTTACAGAACTCGGACAATATGGTGCGGCCAGCTTAAGCGCGGTGCATCTTAAGGGCATCCAGCTATTACAAAAAGAAGAGGTGCACTGAGGTAGTGCTCAAAGAAAAAGCCCGGTCAGCTACTGACCGGGCTTTTTCTTTATGATTCCGACTGCTTGAGCTACTCCTTTTCGGGCTGCATTTGCATGTTCATCATTGCGGCGAGCATGGAGTCGGGGAACAGGGCGCTGGAGGCGAAGTTCATTTTGGCTCCGAAGGTAGGTAGCACGCGGGCGTCGCCGTTGAGCAGGCCTTTGTAGCCGCCCTCGGCTACTTCCTGGGCCGTGGCTTTCTTACTCTGGCCCACCTTGGTGTCCTCGGCATTGGCCACGCGGAAGAAGTCGGTTTCGGTGGCGGGCGGGCAAAGTACCGTCATGGTCACGTCGGACTTCATTTCCTTCAGCTCCTGTTGCAGAGCCTCCGAGAAACTGAGCACAAAGGCCTTGGTAGCGGCGTACACAGCTTGGCGCGGGTTAGGCAAAAACGACACCACGGAGCCCAGTTGCAGGATTTTGCCGGCGTTGCGGGTGGTCATCTCGCGCAGAAACAGCTTGGTAAGCGTCATCAACGCCAGCACGTTTACGTGCACAATGCCCATTTCCTTGTGCAAATCGGTTTCCACAAATAGGCCCGCTTCGCCAAAGCCCGCGTCGTTAACCAGCACATCTACCTGCAGGCCCTGGCGCTGGGTTTCCTCGAAAAGGTGCACCGGCCCCTCGTGGGTGCTTAAGTCAGCGGGAATGACGAGGGTTTGCACGCCGGCAAACTCCTGCTGAATTTGTTGGGCAGCCTGCTCCAAGTCGCCGCCGGGGCGGGCTGAAAGGATAAGGCGGTAGCCGTCGCGGGCAAAGCAGCGGGCGAGTTCAAAGCCGATGCCGCTGGAGGCTCCGGTAATCAGCACAGTTTGGGAGGTAGGCATAATGCGAAAAAGGTGAGGAAGGTGAAGTAACTAGCTGGGCAGCCCCGTTGCTGCGGAGTTAGGATGCGTTCAGAAAGGGAGGGGCGAGGTAGCAAGGCTACTCGGCGTCCTTCAAGGATTGCATGTCAATGACGTAGCGGAAGCGTACCTCCTTGTCTAGCATCTTGTCGTAGGCGTCGTTGATGTCCTGCATACGGATCATCTCCACCTCGGGCAGGATCTGGTGTTTAGCGCAAAACTCCAGCACCTCCTGCGTTTCGGCAATGCCGCCGATAACAGAACCAGCCACCGAGCGGCGGTGCATGGCTATTTCCTGGTTGTCTAGTGGCGCCTTGTAGGGTCCAATCAGGCCCACCGTGGTAATGACGCCGTTGCGTTTGGCCAGCTTCACGTAGTCGTTGACCTCGAAGGCGTCGGGGATGGTGATGAGGATGAAGTCGAACTGCAACTCGTAGGCTTCCATCGCCTTCTTGTCGGTGGAAACCAGCACCTGATGGGCGCCTAGTTGTTCGGCGTCGGTTTGCTTATCGGCGTCGCGGGTAATGGCCGTAACGGTGGCACCCAGGGCCCGGGCCAGCTGCACGGCCATGTGGCCCAGCCCACCGATGCCCACCACTGCCACGCTACTACCGGGGCCAACCTGCCAGTACTTGAGGGGCGAGTAGGTGGTGATGCCGGCGCACAGAATGGGCGCGGCGGCTTTGATATCCAGCGCCTCGGGAATGCGCAGCACAAAGGATTCCTTTACCACGATGTTGGTGGAGTAGCCCCCAAACGTATTGAAGTCCTTGTTCTGGGGTTTCATGTAGCCGTTGTAGGTAGCCGTCCAGCTCACGGGGCCTTCGCAGTAGTTTTCCTCGCCCTCCTGGCAGGCGCTGCACGCGCCACAGGAGTCAATCATGCAGCCCACGCCCACCACGTCGCCGGCCTTGAACTTGGTTACGGCGCTGCCTACCCCAATCACGCGGCCGATAATCTCATGGCCCGGCACGCAGGGATAAATGGTATTGTGCCAGTCGTTTTTAACCTGGTGCAGATCGGAGTGGCACACCCCGCAATAGAGAATATCGATGTGTACCTCATCGGCCTGAGGCGGCGTGCGCTCAATTTCCATGGGCTTCAGGCCATTAAAAATAGAGCCGGTCGCGCCGTACGCTTTCGTGGGGAGGGCTTGCATAGAAGTGGTAGGTATACGTAAGTGAAAAGGTGAAAAAGGCAGGGTTGGGTAGTAGCTAACTGGCTTGGCCTCAGGGCGCAGGGAAGCAGTAGGCTAGGTTGGCGTCGTGAGCCTAAGCAGGCGGTTTATCTATACCCGCTGGAACGTTGCTTGGTTGACCTACCCGGTGGCTTTGCCAAAAAGTTATGCGGGTAGCGACTCGCTTTTATTGCCTTGAATAGCTGGCTGTTGCACGCTGCCAGGCGTCGCTGCTGCTGTGCCTGGCAGTAGCACCCTACCGCAGAATCATTAGGGTTGGCTAGGCAACATAACCGGTGGTAGCTGTGGGCAGAATCAGGAAAGCAAACCCGGGCTTCCGTCGGGTAGGGCCACCCGCCGTGGGGTAGGGCCTGATGACAAGCACCGGATTACTCGCTGCCCCGTCTTAGAGCTAGTAAAAAGCTTGTTTGCCGGGTAGCTGCGCCAGCAAGAAACGGAACTCAAGAGGCGAAAAGAGGTGTTACGCGCGCGTGGCTGCAGGCTGAGCAGCTGACCAATACGGTTGTAGTAAGCGTGCTGGATAATGGCTTGGGGCTCAGTGAAGGCCAGCAGCAACGCTTATTTGGTGTGTTTCAGCGCCTGCACACGCATGTGGAGGGCATAGGGGTAGGCTTGTACATGATTAAGCGGTTGATTGAAAACGCCGGCGCTTCCATTGCCATGACCAGAGCGCCGGATGTGGGCTCCACCTTCACCGTGACGTTTCCGGTGTAGTAACCGCTTGTTCGTTAGGCTAGGGCAGGAGGCGTAACACGCGGCATTGAATCTGGGAGCAGACTAATATGCGTATGTTAGGAACCCACTACCTCCCCTCATGCCTCGCCATCCTCGCAAACCACCGCCAGTACTAGACGCTTCAACCCTTGGCTGGCTGCTGCTGGGCTTGGGTACGCTGCTGCTCGGCGCATTAGTCTGGCGCTTTGGCTGGTAGCTGCAGGCTCGCTTTCAAAATAACCCGAAGCCCCAACGCACACGGGACTTTAAATGGGTACAACAAAGTGCGCGGCGTAAGACCCATTTGTGCGCTTGCGGTCCTACCTACCCTTATTCATTCCTGAGAGTAGTACCGAATAAGGGCAGGTAGGGCCGCCAGCCGCGGGTGCCGGCAGCGGCAGAAGTGGCTGGCCAGTGCCGGCAAGCTCCGAGAGGAAGACGAGGGTAAATGCAGTAAGGATTGTTCACGGAATATCTTGAACTTTAGCCTGCCGAGCCGCTAAGTAGAGGCCCGATGCAGCCCGTTGCCCATGCGTATTCCTGCCCCCGCGGCGTCTTTCCTTGCGCGTTTTGTCGTTTTCGTTGGTCTAGTGCTGGGAAGTGTGGCCTGCGCCCGCAAAGCGCCGCCTCCCAAGTATGTCATCGGCTTTTCGCAGTGCACCAACGGCGACGCGTGGCGGCAGGCGATGTTGGCCGGCATGAAAAAGGAGCTGAGCTTCTACCCTGAGGTCGATTTTCGCCTCAAGGATGCCAAGTATAACAGCGCCTTGCAGGAGCAGCAAATACGGGAGTTCCTTCAGGAAGGCATTGACCTGCTGATTGTTTCGGCCAACGAAACCGAGCCGATAACTCCCATTGTAGAAGAGGTTTACAACCGGGGCATCCCAGTCGTTATCCTCGACCGGCGGACTACCTCCAAGCTATACACGGCCTTTGTAGGCGGCAACAACGTGGAGGTTGGCCACACCGCCGGCAACTACGTAGCCAACCTGCTGGGGCAACGGGGGCAGGTGTTGGAAGTGCTGGGTGCTCCAGGCTCCTCGCCGGCTACCGACCGCCATCAAGGCTTTGCGCAAGCCCTGGCCGCCTACCCCGGCCTGCGGCTGGTAGCGCAGGTTAACAGCAACTGGGAGCGTCCTTCGGTGCTGGCGCGGCTACCCGCCGTGTTGCGCGCCCATCCCGAGGTTGACCTCATCTTCGCCCACAACGACCGGCTGGCCTTGGGCGCCTACCAGGTGTGCAAGCAGCTGGGGCTCGATCGGGAGGTGAAGATTGTGGGCGTGGACGGGCTGCCCGGCCCGCGCGGTGGTATTGAGCTGGTGCAAGACGGCATTATCAAGGCCACCTTGCTGTACTCGCCCGGCGGGGAGGAGGCCATTCGCACGGCAATGCGCATTCTGCGCCGCGCGCCCTTCAACAAGGAAAACATACTCAGTACCATGGTCATCGACTCGACCAACGTGCTGACCATGAAGCTGCAAACTGAAAAGCTGGCTAGTCAGCAGCAAGACATTCAGCGCCAGCAGCAACTCCTGCACCAGCAGCGTGCCACCTATGCCAGCCAGCAAACGGTGCTGTACGTACTGGCGGCGGCCCTGCTGGGGGCGGCGGTGCTGGGGCTGCTGGTGTGGCGGGCCTTCCGGGCCAACCGCCGCATTAATCGGCAGCTGGAGGAGCAAAACCAGGAAATTCTCTCCCAACGCAACCAGATTCAGGCCTTCGCTGAGCAGGCCCGCATTGAAACTGAAGCCAAGCTGCGCTTCTTTACCAACTTCTCCCATGAGCTGCGCACCCCGCTCACACTTATTCTCGGGCCGGTGGAGGAGATGCTCACCAGCGGCCCCGCATTACTCCCGGCCCAGCGCCACGACCTGGGCCTGATCCGGCGTAACGCCCAGCGCCTGCTGCAACTGGTAAACCAGCTCATGGATTTCCGCAAGATTGATGTGGGCAAAATGCCGGTGCGCGCCACCGAGGGCAACCTGGTGGCCTTCGTGCGCGAAATCATGGACGTGTTCGAGCGGCCCGCCCGGCAGCGCGGCATCAGTCTGCGCTTCCTGCCCGCTGAGCCTACCATCCTGGTCTGGTTTGACGGGAACATTCTGGACAAGGTGTTTTTCAACCTGCTCAGCAACGCGCTAAAGTTCACGCCCGACCGGGGCCAAATTACCGTGAGCCTCCAGCCCCTGCCCACCGAGCGCATGGTGCGGGTAAGCGTGGAGGACACCGGCGCGGGCATTTCGGAGGCCGACAAAGCGCACATTTTTGAGTGGTTTTACCAGGGCCAGCAATCCGCGGCCCGGGGCTCCGGCATGGGGCTGGCCCTGGCCTTGGGTCTCACCCGTTTGCACCAGGGCCAGCTTACGTTCACCAGCCAACCGGGCCGGGGTAGCACCTTCGTCGTGACCTTGCCACTGGAGCTACCCGCCGAGCTGCGTTCCGGAATCAGCCTCACTCAAGTACCGGCCGCCTTCCTCCTCGATGAAGATATTGCTACCCCAGCTTCGGCTACCGATGCGGGGGTAGGGCCGGCGGCGGCGGGTACAGGCAGCGAGGCACTGGTGCTAGTAATCGAAGACAACCCCGAAGTCAATGCCTTTTTGGCCCAGAAGCTACGGCCCCACTTTCAGGTCAGCACGGCCACGGATGGGGCTACCGGCCTGCGCCTGGCCGCCGAAACCATTCCGGACCTGATTGTGTGCGACGTGATGCTACCTGAGTTGAGTGGGCTGGAAGTGGTGGCCCAACTGAAGGCCGACTGGCGCACGTCCCACGTTCCGGTGGTGCTGCTCACGGCCCGCAATGCCCCGGAGCAGCAGGTGGAGGGCGTACAGGCCGGCGCCGACCTCTACCTCACCAAGCCCTTCAATCCGGCCTTTCTACTTGAAAGTCTGCGCACCTTGCTTCGTAACCGCGACAAGCAGCGGGAGCATTTCCGCCGGGAGCTGTCGGTGAATACGGCCACGGTAGCCCCGCAACGGGTAGACCAGAAGTTTCTAGCTAATCTCACGGCCATTGTGGAGGCCAACCTCAACCGCTCAGAACTGAGCGTAGAAGACGTGGCCCGCAGCCTGGGCATTTCGCGGGTGCAGCTCTACCGCAAAGTGAAGGCTGTGCTCGGCACCGGCGTTACTGATTTCATCCAGGGCATCCGCCTGACCAAGGCCCGCCAGCTCCTGCTCGACGACGACCTGACCATTGCCGAAGTAGCCTACCAGCTGGGCTTCTCCTCGCCGTCCTACTTCTCGACCTCCTTCAAGGCCCGCTACCAGGTGTCGCCCTCCGAGTTCCGGGCCCTGCACACCACGGCGGGGTAGGTGGCCACCTGAATCCGCGCGTCCGAAGCGCGGGTCTAGCTCTTGCCAACAGGAGCCGGGCCCGCGCTTTCATTTTCGTGCGCCCTTGGCGGAACCAAGTGCGTATCAATTTTAAAAATCAGGTATCGGAAGTGATAATGGTAGCGTAAGTAGCTATTATTAGTATGAGATATATTGCTGAATTATAGAGCGTTATAGTAAATTCTGCACTTGATGCAAATTCGAAAGACATTGAATGAATTAAGCAGGCCCGAACTGGGCAGGTGCAGGATATTTGGGAAATGCTCGGCTCTGTCAACGCAGGTCGTTTTGGTAAGGTACCGCTGCCTTTCTGCCTCACGTTGTAGCTGCAAGACGAGGGAACAGGAGCTGGCGGCGGTACTCCAAAAAGTTAACTGTCTTGTTCTACAACTTGAATTTCGATGCCGTGAAAAACAGCAACGTTTTCTTCTGGTCCCTGGTGGTGGCGCTGGGCGGCTTCCTGTTCGGCTTCGATACGGCCGTTATTTCCGGGGCCGAGAAGGCCATCCAGCAGGTATGGAGCCTGAACCCCGTGGAGCACGGCTTCACCATTTCCATTGCCCTGATCGGCACCGTGTTCGGGGCCATCTTCGGCGGCCTGCCCTCGGATAAACTGGGGCGGCGCCAGACGCTGATCTGGATTGCCGTGCTCTACTTTGTGTCGGCGCTGGGCGCGGCCCTGACCAGCAACTGGGTAGCCTTCATGGTGTTCCGCTTCCTGGGCGGGCTGGGGGTAGGGGCCTCGTCGGTGACGGCGCCGCTCTACATTTCGGAGGTATCGCCGCCGGAGTCGCGGGGGCGGATGGTGAGTATGTTCCAGTTCAATATTGTGCTGGGCATCCTGGTGGCCTACCTCTCCAACTACCTCCTAACGGGAGTGGGTAGCGAAGACTGGCGCTGGATGCTGGGCGTGCAGGTGCTGCCGGCCGCGGTGTTCTTCCTGCTCCTGTTTCGGGTGCCGGAAAGCCCCCGCTGGCTGATTGGGCAGGATAGGGTAGAGGAAGGGCGGCGGGTGCTGCACCTCATCAACCCCGCCCAGGCCGACCAGGACGTGGCCAGCATCCTGACCACCAACGCCGCCGATGAGGCCCTGGGCGGCCACTTGTTGTTTGCCCGCCAGTACCGCGGGCCCGTACTACTGGCCGTGCTGTTTGCCGTGTTCAACCAGGTGTCGGGCATCAACGCCATTATTTATTTTGCTCCGCGCATCTTCGAAATGACGGGTTTGGGCAAGGGTTCGGCCCTGCTGTCCTCGGCCGGGCTGGGCCTGGTGAACTTCGCTTTCACGCTGCTGGCCCGGCAGTTCATCGACCGGTTTGGGCGCCGCAAGCTGATGCTCATCGGTTCCTACGGGCTGATTGTGACCTTGGGGCTGGTGGCCTGGGCCTTTTACCGTCAGGACTTTAGCGCCCTGGGTGGCATGCTGGTGCCGGTGTTGCTGTTCGTCTACATTGCCTTTTTCGCCTTCTCGCAGGGCGCCGTTATTTGGGTGTTCATCTCCGAAATTTTCCCCAACACGGTGCGCGCCAAAGGCCAGGCCCTGGGCTCCTCTACCCACTGGGTTATGGCGGCTATCATTGCCTTCACGTTTCCGTATTTCGCCGAGAAGCTGGGTGGCGGCAACACCTTCGCTTTCTTCTGCGCCATGATGGTCTTGCAGCTGCTGTTCGTCTGGCGCCTGATGCCCGAAACCAAGGGCACCAGCCTGGAGCAGCTCGAAAAGACGCTGGTACTGCATTAGGAGCTTGGGTTCTTGGGGGCTTAGGGTCTTGGATGACGTTCTGTTATGCTCCTGAGCTTTACCCAAGTCCCCACAAGATCCTAAACCCCCAAGTCCTCACCTACGACCTTAATCTTGCATCCATGACCCCAAGACCCCAAGACCCCAAGACCCCAACTATTGTCTGCTTTGGGGAAGTGCTCTGGGACGTGCTGCCGACGGGCAAACAGCCGGGCGGCGCGCCCTTCAACGTGGCCGTGCACCTGCACCAGCTCGGCCTGCCCGTGGACCTGATCAGCCGCGTGGGCGACGACGAGCTGGGCACAGAGCTGCTCGACTTCATTGCCTCCAAGGGCCTGCGCACCGACTTCGTGCAGCGGGGCAAAACCCACCTGACGGGGGTCGTAAAAGCCAACGTCGACGATGCCCAGGAAGTCACCTACAAGATTGTGCAGCCCGTTGCCTGGGACTACATTCAGTACGACGCGGCTCTGGAGCAACTGGTGGGGCAGGCCGAGGTGTTTGTGTTCGGCTCCCTGGCCGCCCGCCAGGCCGGCACCCGCGAAACCCTCTATCGCCTGCTGGAGCACGCCCGGTTCAAGGTCTTCGACGTGAACATGCGCCCTCCGCATTACACCAAAGAAGTGGTGCAGCACTTGCTCGAAAAGGCCAGTCTGGTGAAAATGAACCACCACGAGCTAGCCGAAATCATGACGTGGTTTGGGCCAGAAATGGCGCGCCCCACCGCCATGCAGTGGCTGGCCGAACGGTTCGATTTGCAAGCCGTCTGCGTGACCTGTGGGGCCGTCGGCGCCCTGCTCTGGACCGGCGGCCAGCTCTACCGCGCCCCCGGTATCCCCGTCGAAGTCAAGGACACCATCGGCAGCGGCGATGCGTTTTTGGCAGCCTTGCTCAAAGGCTGGCTGGCCGGCCAAGAACCCGGCGAAGCCCTGCGCTTCGCCTGCGCCACCGGCGCGCTGGTAGCCACCCACCAGGGCGCTACTCCCACCTTCACGGAACACGATGTAACCAGGCTGCTGGCGGTTCAGGCAGTGTAGACGCTAGGGCGGCAGTTTTTGAAGAACGTCATGCAGAGGCGCAGCCGAAGCATCTCGCTCGGCTGATGTTGCCAAATTAATTCAACGATTCGAGCGAGATGCTTCGCCTCCGGCTCTGCATGACGTTGCTATCCATAGCAAACACTCCACTTTGACTTCCTTTCCCATCCACCCGATATGAAAAAGACCCTACTTCTAGCCTTGTCCCTGGTTAGCCTGACGGCCCTGGGGCAAACTCAACCAGCGGCGCCTGTGCCGCCCGCTACCCCGCAGTACCGCCCGGCCTACCACTTCAGTCCGGCCAAAATGTGGATGAACGACCCCAACGGCATGGTGTACTACAAGGGCACCTACCACCTGTTCTTCCAGCACTACCCCGACGCCATGGTATGGGGCCCTATGCACTGGGGCCACGCTACGAGTAAGGACCTGATTACCTGGCAGAAACAGCCCATTGCCCTGTTTCCGGATAAGCTGGGCTGGATTTTCTCGGGTAGCGCCGTTATCGACGAGAACAATACGGCGGGCTTTGGCAAGAATGCTATGGTCGCCATTTTTACCCACCACAACGACCCCGAGGAGAAAAAGAAAACCAACCGGCACCAGTACCAGAGCCTGGCCTACAGCCTCGACGAGGGCAAGACCTGGACCAAGTACGAGGGCAACCCCGTGCTACCCAACCCCGGCATCCAGGACTTCCGCGACCCGAAAGTGAGCTGGAATACGGTGGCCAAAAAGTGGGTGATGACCCTCGCCACCAAGGACCGCATTACGTTCTATTCCTCGCCCAACCTCAAGCAATGGACCAAGCTCAGCGAGTTTGGCGAGAAGCTGGGTGCCCACGGCGGTGTGTGGGAGTGCCCCGATTTGTTTCCGTTGACCCTGAACGGCAAAACCTACTGGGTGCTGTTGGTGAGTATTAACCCCGGCGGGCCCAACGGCGGCTCGGCTACCCAGTACTTCGTGGGCCAGTTCGACGGCAAAACCTTCACGCCCACCACAACTACCCAGAAGTGGGTTGATTGGGGAAAGGACAACTACGCCGGCGTAACCTGGAGTAATACCGGTGCCCGCAAGATTTTCCTGGGCTGGATGAGCAACTGGGAGTACGCCAACCAGGTGCCCACCTCGCCCTGGCGCAACGCCATGACGGCCCCGCGAGACCTGGCCCTGCGCCAAGTCGGCCCGGAAATCTACCTGACTTCCCAGCCTGCC
This sequence comes from Hymenobacter sp. 5516J-16, assembly GCF_022919335.1. Lineage (NCBI taxonomy): Bacteria > Pseudomonadati > Bacteroidota > Cytophagia > Cytophagales > Hymenobacteraceae > Hymenobacter > Hymenobacter sp. 5516J-16. The sequence goes on from NZ_CP095058.1 coordinate 3,818,739, forward strand.
AAGGAGGTAGCCAGTGCCCTGCAAGCCGCCCAAATTCTGAAAAACCTGACGGTAAAATCAGAGCTAAGCCTAGCCGACCAGATCAAGAACCCCGGCCCGCAGTTTCAGCTCAAGCTCACGACCAAGCAGCTCCAAGACATGGCCGTGGTATTGTCGAATGCGGGAGGCGAGGAGCTGGTTATTGGCTACGATAAGCAGGCCAACCAGTACTACATCGACCGCACCAAGGCCGGCCTGAGCACTTTCAGCGACAAATTCGCCGGCCGCCACCCCGCCCCACGCCTGGCCACCAGCCCCGCCGCCGACCTGACGTTGCTCGTTGATGCGGCCTCCGTGGAGCTGTTCGCCGACGGCGGCCTGACCACAATGACGGAAATCTTCTTCCCCAAGCAGCCTTTCACCCAACTCAAGCTACGCTCTACCGCCGGCCTGACGGTAGACGCGCTGACATATGCCAAGGTAGGTAGTATGGTCAAGTAGCAAACCCCACCCCAACCCCTCCCCGGTGGGGAGGGGCTTAGGATAGCACCACAACGGTGTCAACTGGTGGCGTTGCAATGGTAAAATAAGCCCCTCCCCACCGGGGAGGGGTTGGGGTGGGGTCACCAAAAAGGCCCCGCTGTCTACCAGCGGGGCCTTTTCCATACGTGTCAGCTTCTATTACGCCAGCACTTGAATCACGGCTTCGGAGAACCGCTCCATTTCTTCCAGCTGGGGGCTGCACTGGAGCAGGAACAGGTCCACACCAACCTCCTCGAAGGCACCGATACGGTCGGCTACTTGCTGGGGCGTGCCGGTGAGGCCGGAACGCAGGCCGCGGTTGGAAACCGAGTAATCCTGCAAGGAAACCTGGTTTTCGAGCTGGGTGCCGGCCAGCCACTGCTGGTAGTTTTTGTAGCCGGCGGCCGAGCCTTGCACGTTGGTGATGCGGTCCAGCTCCTTTTTTACTTCGGCTTCAGTGTTGCGCACGATGCTGTAGGCGGCTACCCCGAACTTCATGGGCGGCAAGTTCAGCCGGTCGCGGCGCTCCTGCAGGTCCTGGATGCGGCGCCCGATGGCGGCGGGCTCGTCGCCGTGCATCACGTAGCCGTCGCACTGGGCGGCAATGAGGTTCTTGGCAGCTTCCGACTCGCCGCCGGCGTAAATGAACGGCCGCGGGCGCGACACGGGCTTGGGCTGCAGAATGGAATCGGTGACCTTGTAGAACTTGCCTTCGAAGGTGAAGTGGTCCTGCTTCCAGAGGTTGTCGACTACGTGCAGCCACTCGGCGGTGCGAGCGTACCGGTCATCGTGCTGCTCGAAGTGCACGCCGTACTTCTTGGCCTCATCCTGCCACCACGACGACACCACGTTCAAACTCAAGCGTCCGTTGCTGATGTGGTCGATGTTGGCGGCCTGCTTGGCTAGGAGGGCTGGGGAGTGGAAGGTAGGCCGCACAGCCACCATCAGCTCAATTTTTTTGGTGACGGCCGCCAGGGCTGCCGCCGTGCTCCAGGCATCCAGCGAGGGCGCTTCCTCGCCCTTAATGTCGTTGAGGTTCAGCTCGGCAATCAGGGACAGGTCGTAGCCTAGGTCCTCGCTGCGCTGGGCCAGCGTTTTCACGTAGTCCCAGTCGGCGCGCATGTTTTCGTCCTCTACGTTGCGCAGCCACCCGCCAAAAACGGGCATCCAATATCCGTACCGCATGGCTTAGTGAATAGAAGCCGCTACCGGCTGTTGGGTGGAGAATACGGCATCAGTGGCCGCCGGCTGGCTACCGGGGTTGGGGCGCCAATCTGGGTTTCGAGGTAGTCCACAAAGCGGGCGTAGGGGTCGAAGCCTACCACGTTCACGGCGTCGGCCACGAAGTTGGACAGGGCGTTGATGTCGTAGAACAGTACGTCGCCGGTGCGGTCGTCAATCAGGTACTCGATGCCTCCCACGTCGATTTTGGCGGCGGCCACAATGCGCTCCACGGCTTCCACTACCTCAGCCGGGGGCGTGAAAGCTTCTACCTGAATGCCTTTCTTGGGGGCCTCGGTGAGGCAGAAGTCGCCGGCGGCGGGCTCCTCCGGAATCTGGCAGATTTCGGCGGGGCACAGGTTGAAGCTCTCCCCAGTGGTGTACACCTTCATGGCGTAGAGGAACTTGCCGTTCAGAGTTTCCACGCGGTGAATGTTGCCGCCGCGGGGCGTCACGTACTCCTGCACCAGGGCCGTCTGGTCGATGCCCAGGTCGATTTGCCCGGCCGCCACGGCGGCTTCTACGCCCTCTATCGTGTCGAAGCGGATGATGCCCGCGCCGCTACCCCCGATGTTTACTTTTACCACGATGGGGAATTGCAGCTGGCGGGCCGCATCGGGCACGCGAGAGGCGTGGTTAATTACGAAAGACTTCGGAAACTTCAGGCCCAGCGAGGCAAACAGGCTGAGCTGGCGGGCCTTGTTGGTTTCGATGGCCGTAGCGCCCGAGCCGTTGATGATGCGGGTACCAATGCGCTCCAGGTGGGTAGCGTAACCGGCCGTATGGAAGATGCCCTGACCGTGGCCGCGCAGGTAGGCCGAGGAGCTCATGCGGTTGACTACCAGCGAGTAGCGACTCTCGGTTTCCAGCGGGTCGAAGAGGTGGTGGGCGGCGTCGATTTTCTCGTAGGGCAGGCCGCGGCGGTCCAGCTCGGCAAACAGAGGCTTAAACCACTCGGGGTGTTCGAAATAAATGCCAATCGGCTTCACAGACTGTGACATGCGAGGAGAATGAAGAACTAGAAAGTAGAAATCAGCGGAAGTTGCCGCCCTCATTCGGGCAGCAAAACAGGCAAGCCCGGACGGGGTAGGGGCTGGCGGAAAGGCGCGGGCAAACCGAGAAACCGGAGCTTGGGTGCGCGAAACGAGGTAGGAAGAAAAGCCCCGCGGGGAAAGTAGCAGCGCTACTGGGCTGGTCTACTTAGGGAGGAAATAGTCAGGTAGTAGTTTTACCAGCAGCGCATTGCGCGCAAAGAGCCAGCGGCAAAAGCAGTACCCAGCGGTTCTTACCTACCCAACCAGCGGCGTACAGACCGCCCAACAACACGTGCCACAACATCCATGCTGTACGGAAGCAGGGGTGGCGGGAGCGGGGGCGAAGTGCGGGAAGCGGTTCACGGTACGTTGTTTTTATATGGTCAGGAGTTGGCACCGTTTCAGTCTTACTGAAGGTTGCCGGCGTTTCGTCGAGCCTGTCTCTCCACGCCTCTGTATAAAAACAATCCTTTCAGGTAAAGAATTGAGTGGGGCAAAGGTAAACCCGCTGGGTCCACACTGCCAAATTTTCTTTGGCCAGTGGCGCTGGCGTCGGGCGAGAGGTCCGGGCAAAGCCTGGTGAGCCATGCCGCGTGCCCCCGAAGCTAGCGGGAGGGAAACCAGTGCAGGCCGCCGGGAGGATTTGCGGGCCAAAAGCTGCGCTACCTACTCCAATTCAGCGGACAAGCCTGGTTGACTTATGCATGTTGATAGTCAGGAAATTATGTTGGGCTGTTATTGAGGTAAAAATGGATGTAATTAATTTTTATTATGAATATTTATATAAATCTTTATACATATTGCTGTTCAATAGGTGCCCGTCGGGCGTGTTCAATTTCCCCACCAGTTATACCGTATTCGCATGAAAAAAACCGGAGTACTCATGGCCGCTCTCCTGACCAGCGGCGCTGCCATTGCGCAGGACAACACCCAAACCTCCACCAGCTACGGCAGCAACAACCGCGTGACGGTGGAGCAAACGGGCCGCTCAAACACGGCCATTGCCCGCCAGAACGACGCGGCCGTGAATGGGGGCAGTAGCAGTGGCAATAATAACGAGGTGACCCAGACCCAGGCCGGCAGCCAGCATGTGGCTCAAACCGACCAGATGGGTAACCGCCAGCAGGCCGTGCAGGTGCAGCTTTCGGATGTGAGCCGGGGCGCTAATGGGGCCCGCATCCGGCAGGGCTCCACTGCCGCGAACAGCGACGGCAACTACGCCAGCCAATACCAGGGGGCTTCAGCCATAGTGCTTCCATTGAGCAGGCAAGCGGGGCCAACTATGCCACCCAAAACCAAAGCGGCCGCAATGCTTTTGCTACCATTTTTCAGAGCACAGGCAATAACAACCGCGCCACTCAGGACCAGAATACCAATGTGTTCGGAGGTACTGCCGCGGCCCGGCAGTTGGGGGCTAACAACACCTCTAGCCAGCAGCAGAACAGCTCTGGCCAGTCGGCCTCGGCTAGCGTGCTGCAGCAGGGCGACAATAATGCGGCCAGCCAGCAGCAGCAGAACCTGAGTGGCATCATGAGCGCCAGCATTGGTCAGCTGGGCAACAACAATGCGGCAGCGCAGGCGCAGAGCAGCCAGGGCAGTGCGTCTTCTTCGGTCTTCATTCAGCAAACCGGCAACAACAACGCCGCTACGCAAACGCAAAACCACTCCGGTTCTTTCGGCACCGTGGCGGCCACGGCCACCCAAACTGGCAACAACAACGCCGCTACCCAAAGCCAGACGGGCGTGATGTCAGTAAGCGCTGCGGCTACTCAGAATGGCAACCGCAACGAGGCCACCCAAACGCAGGTCAATACAGCATTTTCGGGGGCAACTGTTCTGCAGATGGGCAATAACAACACGGCCACGCAGCGCCAGCAAAACGCCGGCTTTGTACAGGCTGCCATTGAGCAGGAGGGTAACCGCAACGCAGCTACCCAGAGTCAGCAAGGGGAGTATCACGAGGCAGTAGTAGAGCAGACGGGCAACCGCAATACGGCCCTGCAGGACCAGCAGGTAGGCGGCTCCGCCAGCTTCCCCACTCGCTCGGGCAACTACGGCTACATCAGCCAGGAAGCCAACGACTCCTACGCCCGCCAGGTCCAGGTAGGAAACAGCAACGATGCCCGCACCTACCAGGGGGCCAGCGGCAACAGCAGCGACGTACTGCAAACCGGCAACGGCAATACGACCATCGTGCGCCAGAACCGGTAGCTGTTTACCTACGTGTTGGTACAAAAAAGGCCCGTCTTCTCAGGGAAGCGGGCTTTTTTCGTGTCCGTGGCGTGGCTTACCGTCTTTCTACACGCCGCTTGGGTCGTGCAGAAATAAAAAGCCCCGGCTCGTCAGCCGGGGCTTGAAATGCAATAGGTGTAGCTCTTGCCGGCAGACACACACCTGTAACGGCCGGCAAGACAAACATACGGAAAATGCGTTGCTGGCGTTATAGTCGAGCTAGGGACCTGTGAACAGAAGGCGCCTAGTGCCGTGCTAGAGCGTCATGCCGAGCCGGAGCTAAAGCAGCTCGTGTAGCGGCTTTGTAATAGTACGTCTAACGTTAGCCACCCGCTGGCTGCTTCGGCGCTGCTTAACGCGCAGCATGCTCGGCCTAGCGTTTTTTGTTGCTCACTGTCCGCTCGTTTTAGGGGTATAGTTACCCGCTGCTTGTGAGGTACTACCTCTCTGGCGGGGGGAGCAACCCGCTGTTTGCCACGAGCTGCTGCCGATAAAAGCGGGCTGCTGGTCGGTGAATACGGGCTGGTGGTGGAACCGGGCGCCGGCCTACCGGCGGCGGTAGTACTTTACCAGCGGTTTGTCGTTTGCCCGCGTTTCTCGTGCCTGTTGTCCTCTCCCGGTTTGCTCCCGTCCTGCTGCTCCACACCCTGATTTGGAGTGTAGTGGGGCTGATTTTGTCTATTCCGCCCCCGGCCAGCCCAGTCCCTTGCCCGGGGTTTTCTGGCTGAAGCAGGCAGCGGTGCTAGGCTTACTTGTGGTTGCATTTTACGCCAATGTGCACTGGGCCGTACCGCGCCTGCTCTACCGCCGGCAGGTGCTGGCTTACCTGGGCGTGGGCGCGGCGGTGGCCGGGGCCGTGCTATGGGCGCATTGGCGTCTGGATGCCGAGCTGGAAGTGCCTCGCCGGCTTTCCGAAGCTCGGCACGCGGCTTTTTCCGCCCGCGACTGGCCGGCTCCGGGCCCACCAGGTCCGCCCAGGCCCCTGATTCGTTTCGGCCAGGCGGGCCCCACGGGCCGGGTGCGCCCGGTCGCCCGCCTGGCCCGCACGGTCCGGAAGGCGAAGCCCGGTTTTTCAACCTCTGGATTCTGCTCACTACCCTGTTTGTGCTGGGGGTAAGCACGAGCGTGGCCGCCGTGCAGAAAAGCCAGCGCGACGAACACACCCGTCAGCTGCTAGAGCAGGCGCGCTTGGCTACCGAGCTTTCCTTGCTGAAGGCGCAAATCAACCCGCACTTTTTCTTTAACACGCTGAATAACATCTACTCCCTTACCTTCATCGACGGAACCCAGGCCCGTACGGCCCTGCATCGCCTGTCCCGGATGATGCGCTACGTACTCTATGAAACGCCCGCCCAAACGGCCCTGCTCAGCCACGAAGTCACCTTCCTGCGCGACTACATCGACCTGATGCACCTGCGCCTGACCGAAGAGGTAAGCGTGGCGCTGGACCTGCCCGAAACCTTGCAGGAAGCGACCATTGCGCCTATGTTGCTGCTCCCCTTCGTGGAAAATGCCTTCAAGCACGGAGTGCGCGCCGGCGCGCCCAGCCGCATACAGGTGGCGCTGCGCCAGTCTGAGGCCGAACCGAACATGGTAGAGTTTGAGGTGTGCAATTCTGTTTTTGCCGAGCGCCCCGATTCCCTGGAAGCCGGCGGTATTGGGCTCACAAACACCCGGCGCCGGCTGGAGCTGCTGTACGCCGGCCGCTACCACTTAACGGTGCAGGAGCAAACCCCAGCCGGAGAGTACCACGTACTGCTCACGCTTCAGCTCTAACGCCTGGCCGGCCGCGGTGGCCCCACCCACTCAGCGTGTTGCCTGATGGGTTCTAGTTGTGTGTATCACATTGTTGCGCTAGTCTATGATCCTGAATTGCATTGCCGTTGATGACGAGCCCCTGGCCCTGAAGCTGGTGTCGGCTTTTATTGAGCAGACTCCCTTTCTGAAGCTGGTAGGGCGCTACAGCAGCGCCGTGGAAGCCCTGCGCGGCCTGCACGAGCCCGGCGCCCACATCGACGTGCTATTTCTGGATATTCAGATGTCGGACCTGAACGGGCTGGAGCTGGCCCGCACCCTGGACCGAGGCAGCAGCGGGGCCCGCACTCCGCGCATCATCTTCACAACGGCCTACAACCAGTTTGCCCTCGATGGCTACAAAGTAGATGCCCTGGACTACCTGGTCAAGCCCTTTGAGTACGATGAGTTTCTGCGGGCGGCCCTGAAAGCCAAAGCCTACTACGAGCTAACCCGCGCCGCTACCCCCGCTGTGGCTCCCGTACCGGCGCCGCCGGCCGAGGACTACCTCTACCTGAAAGTGGAGTACCAGCTGGTGCGGGTGCCGTTTCAGGACATCCTGTACATTGAAGGGCTGAAGGATTACGTGAAGGTGTACCGCCGCAGCGAAACCCGTCCCTTGCTGTCCTTGTCGAGCCTGAAGCTGCTGGAGGAGCGCCTGCCGGCCCGCCAGTTTATGCGCGTGCACCGGTCCTACATTGTCGGGCTTAACCACATCAGCGCCGTTACGCGCGGCACGGTGCATATTGGGGAGGTTACCATTCCCGTCAGCGACGGGTACCGCGAATCCTTCGACCAGTTTTTCAGCCGCTGGAAGTAGCCCGCAGCCATCACCCTCTCAGTCACCTCACGCGGTAGCACCCCGCCTTCGGCGCTGCCGGCTTGCCAGCCCGGGCGGAAACTCAACTGTTCCAGTAAAGCGAGTAAACCATAGTTTCAAGTCCGTCAGGCCGAGCGTTTTGCGCATCGAGCAGAGACGAAGCACCCCATGGCCTGACGCCGGGTAGTCATGTCACGCTGAGCGAGGTCAAGGCCTCCTTCCTTCTGCCTTATTTTAAAAGGTAGCGCCGAAGCACGCCAAATGCTTTGGCGTTACCACTGCACAAGGCGTTAACGGCAACCAGAACCCGCTGCTGGTCAAACTACTCCATGGCTAGGTAGGAAAGAGGAAGGCCCTGAAGAGCAGGAGAATAGTCTATACAGTTTGGGTTTCGGTCGGTTCTCTACCGGGGCTGGTCGGATGGAATCATGAGAGGGGTAGGGGAAAATTAGTTTTAGCGCTGGTAGCCCCCTGCGGAGTTCGTCCCGGCGCACGCCTGGCGGCGGGTCTGAGTAGCAGTGGGGTGAGCTGTTTGGGTGGCAATCGGCAGTTTGTCAAGAAGTTGCCGTTAGCTTTTTTCATCTTTTCCTCCTTTCTTATGAGAAAGTATTTCCTCCTTCGGGCCGGTGCCGCAGTGCTGCTGGGCCTGCTTACGGCCTGCGAAACCCCGAACATCGGGCCCAAAGGCAACAAAAACTGCCGGCCTACAACCGCCACCGATACCACCACAACCACCGGTGCTTCCTAATTCAGCGGGGGCCGGACGTGCCGCCAGCTGCCAGTTGGTGGTATGTGGGTAATGGATTTATTCTTTCCGCTTTTCTGACAGGTATGAGAAGATGTACGCGAATTTCCCGGGTAGTGTGGCTGGCCGTGGCTGGGTTGTGGTTGCTGGTGGCGCCGAGCGCCCGCGCTACCCACATTGTGGGCGGCGAGCTGGATTTGCAGTATCGGTCGGGCAGCTCCTACGCCCTCACGCTCAACCTCTACTTCGATGCCATTAATGGCAGCCCCGGCGCCCTAGATAACAGCATGCAGGCCAGCATCTTCGACAAGGCCACGAACCAACGCATGCAGAACGTGACGCTACCCCTAACCAGCAACACGTTTGTGAGCTATACCAATCCGGCCTGCACCAGCTCCTCGCTCAGCACCCGCAAGCTCATTTATACCGTCAATATCACGCTGCCCGCGGCCACGTACACCAGTCCGGCCGGATACTACGTGGCCGTGGAGCGTTGCTGCCGCAACCAAGGGCTGAGCAACATAATTAACTCCTTGGGTGCGGCTCAGGCCTTTTACTTGGAGTTTCCGGCCGTCGTGCGCAACGGCCGCCCCTTCGTTGACTCTACCCCGCGCATCTTTCCGCCCCTGGGCGACTACGCCTGCCGGGGCGAGCTGTTTTACTACGATTTCGGCGGGCAGGACCCCGATGGCGACTCCCTGGTCTACGATATGGTGACGCCCCTGAATGGCCACGCCAGCACCGGCAACTCCAGCCCCAACCAGGCCGCACCCGCCCGTACGCGCCCATTTCGTGGGTGGCGGGGTTAGGCACCCAAAATCAGATTCCCGGCAACCCTACCCTTGGCATTGATGCCCGTACGGGCCGCCTCATGGTGCGGCCTACCCAGCTGGGCCTATTCGTGTTTGGGGTGCGCTGCACCGAGTACAGGGGCGGGCAGAAAATTGGGGAAACCCGCCGCGACTTTCAGCTCTACGTCCTCAACTGCCCCCGCAACACCGTGCCTAGCTTGCAGCTCCGCACCTCGGCCGGTGTGCCCTACCGCCCGGCCGCGATACACTGCGGCTAGTGCCCGGCGCCGACCACTGCCTGCAGGTGCGCTTCACGGACCCCGATGCCAACTCCCGCCTGACGGTAGCCCTGCGCCCCGTCAATTTTACCACGCCTGTGCCCACTTTCACTACCGCCACCACTGGCGTGGTGCGGGGCCCCGGCACTCCCGACACGCTCACGGCCCGCTTCTGCTTTTCCGAGTGCCTGGATTCCAAAGGCCAAGTGTATTTGCTGGACGTGATTGTGGCCGACGACGGGTGCAGCCTGCCCAAGCGCGACACCGTGCGGGTGGCTTTCACGGCGGCGCCCCCACCCGATGCGGCACCCCAACTGACGACTACCTTCCCGCCCGGCGTTAACGCCCAGGATGCTCCGCCGATAACCGTGCGGGTACCCGTGGGCACTACCTATTCGGCTACGCTGGCCGGCCTGGATGCGGACGGCGACCCACTGACCTTAACGGCCACCGGGCAAAACTTCGACTTAGCGGCGGCCGGCATGACCTTTACGGCCCAGAACGGGCGGGGCCAGGCGGCCGGCACGTTTCAGTGGCAGGCCTCCTGCGCCGCCCAGCAGTTCCCGGATATGGTAGTCACGTTTCGGCTGCAGGAACAGGCTACCTGTGCCAACCTCAGCCAGACCCGAACGGTCCGTTTTGAGCTGGTCCCAACGCCCGATACGGTGGCCTTCCTGCCGCCTAACATCATCACGCCTAACGGCGACGGAAAGAACGACTCGTTTGTGCTACCTGACCTGCCGCCCGACTTGTGCGACGGCCGCTTTGGAAGCATTGCCATTTATAGCCGGTGGGGAAGGGAGGTGTACCGCTCAGGGAGCCGGAGCTTTACGTGGGCCGGCGCGGGCGTGGCCAGCACCTACTATTTTTTAATTACCTACACCGATGGTCGTAAGTACAAAGGCTGGCTGCAGGTGAATCCCTGAGCAAGAGAGTGTTATAGGAAAATTTCAAGCTGCCCGCCCGTTACGGTATTTGCCGTAGCGGGCGGGCAGCGTGGCTTTACCTAAGAAGTTTGGGCTAGATGTAACTATCTGAATCATTTTGAGGTATAGTTTACAGCTTTTAAAAATTAATACTATTTATTATTGTTTAAAGAACAATTATGCGTTTCTTTGTTGGGTAAGCACTCGATTGGTGTTTTCACATTTTTTCACGGTTTAGTCTCCTTAGCACCTCTCTCTTTAGCTTATGGAACGCTACAGACACTACGCTGATACTTCGCGCTTTATCCTACCTCTGGTAGACGTATTGCTGATTTTCGGAGCTTTTCGGGTAGCTGGTTACTTATTCCTGGGCAACTGGTCTTTTGGGGGCTATTACCCGTTCTTCTACGCCATCTTCGCCCTGATCTGGTGGATCATTTCGGGGCAGTTTGCCAACATCTACCGCACCGATCGGCTCATTACCTACCCCGAAAAGCTGCTGTACCTGATGCGCACGTTCCTGCTGCACGCCGGTATTGTGCTGCTGGCGGTGGTAGCTATGCGTATGTACTGGCTGCCTGTGCGCTACCTATTCTCGGTGTACAGCTTCTCCGTGACGGCCGTGGTAGCTGGGCGCTTCCTGATAACATTTCTGTACCGGGCCTACCATACGCACTTGGCGCGGCCCCACAGCCGCTTCGTGATTGTGGGGGCGGGGGCCAGCGGCCAGGAGCTGTACCGCTTCCTGCAGTCCCACGACCCGATTGCCAACCAGTTCATGGGCTTTTTCACGGATAGCACCGAACACGTGCCCGCCAGCCTGAAACACCTAGTGCGCGGCCGCGTCTCTGATCTGAAAAACTTCTGTGTGCGCGACCAGGTAGACGAAATCTACTTCGCCATGCCCCTCGACCGTCGGCAGCTGATTGAAGACCTGTCGCGCTTTGCCGATGACCATTTCCTGTCGTTCCGTATTGTCCCCGATTTCCGCGGCACTGTCCGTAAAGATGTGAACGTCTACTTCTACGACCACATGCCGATCCTGACCATTCGGCACGCACCCCTGGGCATCCGCACCAACCAGCTGCTGAAGCGTCTGTTCGATATTGCCTTTTCCTTGGTCATTATCCTGGGCGTGTTCCCGTTTGTGCTCACGGCGCTGGCCTTGCTCATCAAGCTGGATTCGCCGGGACCAGTGTTTTTCAAGCAGATGCGGCCTGGCAAGCGCAACCAGCTTTTCCCGTGCTACAAGCTGCGTACCATGCGCACCGACCACGGCCAGAGCGAGTTGCAAGCCACCAAAAATGATTCCCGCATCACCCGGGTAGGCCAGTACCTGCGCAAGTACAACCTCGATGAGCTTCCCCAGTTCTTTAACGTGCTGCTCGGCCACATGTCGGTGGTAGGCCGCGGCCCAACATGATTTCCCAGCTGGAGGAGTACAGCAAGCATATTCGTACCTACCAAATGCGCCACGCCGTAACGCCCGGCATTACGGGCTACGCCCAGGTGAATGGCTTCCGAGGCGAAACCCGCGAGGCAGGCACCATGGAAAAACGAGTAGAGTACGACCTGAAATACGTGGAGAACTGGTCGTTTGGCCTCGATATGAAAATCATTGGCCTCACGCTCTGGAACATGGTAAAAGGCGAGAAAAACGCCTATTAGCGGTGAGAATGAGACGTGGTGAAGTGGCGAGTTTGCTGTTCTCCGAGACGAGAAGTAGCAGCAAAATTACTTCACGCCATTCCCTAAGCTGACGTTTAACTTACCCTTTCACTACTTCACTTTCTACCTTATGCTGCCAAAGGTACCCGTCCTGGATTCCTGGATTTCCACCGGCCCGGTAGCCAGCTTTGTTTCTACTATTCTGGAGCTAGGCAAGGCCCGCAGTTCAGCCTACGTGTGCTTTGCTAACGTGCACATGGTGGTAGAAGCCCAGCGCGACCCGGAGTTTCGGCAGCTATTGCGCGAGGCTGCGGTCGTAGCGCCAGACGGTAGTCCCGTGGCTGCGGCCGTGCAGTGGCTCAACCCCGATACCCCGCCCCAGCCCGCGTGGCCGGCATGGATTTGTTGCCGGCCCTGCTAGAAGCCGCGGCTGAAAGCGGACAGTCCGTGTATTTCTACGGCACTACTACTGAGGTATTAACGGCTATGGTAGCCCGGGCGCGGCGGGAGCTGCCCACGCTCCGCATTGCCGGGGTACACTCGCCGCCCTTCCGGCCCTAACGCCCGCAGAAGACGCAGCAGAGGTTGCTGCCATCAACGCCGCCGACCCCGATTTGCTGTTCGTAGCCCTGGGTTGTCCTCGGCAGGAACGCTGGATGGCCGCTCACCAGGGGCGTGTGCGGGCGTGTATGCTTGGGGTAGGGCAGGCGTTTCCGGTGTACGCGGGCTTGGAGCCGCGTTTGCCACTGTGGGCCCGCCGCCTATGGCTGGAGTGGGCCTACCGCCTGTGGCTGGAGCCGCGCCGTTTGTGGCGCCGCTATTTGGTCACTAACACCCGGTTTGTGTACCTGCTCACTCGGCGCGCGGCCTCCCACGTAGCCGGCCGGCCCGTGCCCCGACCAGCAGCCTAACACCTACTTGCTACATACTAGCGTCCCTGCCTACCTACTAGGTGTGGGTGCTTTGCCATGTGCTGTTCTCGGTACAATGTTGAGTTGGACTTTACTTTATTTTAAAAATATTGATAATAATTATTGACAATATTACAATTAGCAGTATATTTCAGGAACTTTAGCGCTGTATAAGTACCACCCAACTTAGGGGTTGCGCTCCTCTCGCTGACTTCTTTATTGACCTTCCAGTTACAACCCCTCACGCGTATGAAAGCAGTAATTCTGGCGGGCGGCTACGGCACCCGTATCAGCGAGGAAAGTGGCGTACGGCCTAAACCAATGGTAGAAATTGGGGGCCGGCCGATCCTGTGGCACATTATGAAAATCTATGCCCACCACGGTATTCGCGACTTTGTTATTTGCTGCGGCTACAAGGGGCATATGATCAAGCAGTATTTTTCCGATTATTTTCTGCACAACTCCGACGTAACGTTCCGCATGGACCGCAACGAGATGCAGATCCACCGCAACCACGCCGAGCCCTGGACCGTGACCTTGGTGGATACTGGTCAGGAAACCATGACTGGCGGCCGCCTGCGCCGGGTGCGCGACTACGTTGACAACGAAACGTTTTGCCTGACCTACGGCGACGGGGTAGGGGACGTAAACATCCGGGAAGCAGTACGTTACCACCGCCAGCAAGGGGCCCTGGCTACCCTCACGGCCGTGCGCCAACCCGGCCGCTTTGGGGTATTTAACTTGCAAGAGTCGAGCAGCTTGGTTTCCAGCTTCACGGAAAAGCCCGAGGGCGGCGAAACGCCCTGGATTAACGGCGGCTTCTTTGTCCTTGAGCCCTCCGTGTTCGACTACATTGACAGCGACGAAACGGTGTGGGAAAAGGCACCGCTGGAGCGCCTGGCCTCCGAGGGCCGCCTGGCTGCCTTCCGGCACACCGGCTTCTGGCAACCCATGGATACGTTGCGCGATAAGAATATGCTGGAAGAAATGTGGCAGCAGGGCCGGGCCCAGTGGAAAGTATGGAGCAACGAACCTGAATCAGCGGAGCCGGACCCCGTGCTAGCCGACATCCTGGCCACTCCCGTGGTAGCGCCCCCGCACCAGCGGGTAGCCGCCCCCACCATCATGCCCGCCGACTAAAGGTGAACTGGTGAGCTGGTGCAATGGTGAGCTTGACGTTCTGGCGGCCCGAACTGCCCAATACGCGCCATTAGCACTTTTAGCTCACCATCTCACTATCTCACCATCTCACTACTTCACCGTATGCAGCGAATCCTTATCACGGGTAATATGGGCTATGTGGGCCCGGGTGTTGTGCGTCATCTGCGTCAGCAGTTTCCGCAGGCTGAGTTAATTGGGTATGACATGGGCTACTTTGCCCATTGCCTCACCGGGGCCCGCCGCCTGCCGGAGTCGCGCCTGGACCGGCAGATTTTCGGCGACATTCGGCAGCTACCCGCCGGCCTGCTCGACGGGGTAGATGCGGTAGTAAACCTGGCCGCCATCAGCAACGACCCCATGGGCCAGACCTATGAGCAGGTGACGCTGGATGTAAACTACCGGGCTGGTATCGAGCTGGCCCGTCAGGCCAAAGCTGCCGGCGTCAGCTCCTTCATCTTTGCCAGCAGCTGCAGCATGTACGGGGCCGGCGGCGAGGGGGCCAAAACGGAAACTTCGGAGCTGAACCCGCTGACGGCCTACGCCCGCTCCAAGGTGATGACCGAGCAAGACCTCCGCCCCCTGGCCGATGATAACTTCCTGATTACCTGCCTGCGCTTTGCCACGGCTTGCGGCTGGAGCGACCGGCTGCGCCTGGATCTGGTAGTCAACGACTTCGTGGCCGGGGCCGTGGCCGCTGGCGAAATCAGCATTCTAAGCGACGGTACGCCCTGGCGCCCCCTCATTCACGTGCAGGACATGGCCCGGGCTATTGAGTGGGCCATTGGCCGCCCCGCCGAGGTAGGCGGCACCTTCCTGGCCGTGAACACCGGTTCGGAGCAGTGGAACTACCAGGTGCGTGACCTGGCCTACGCCGTGGCCGACTCCTTACCTGGCACCCAGGTAAGCCTGAATGCGGCTGCCCCACCCGACAAACGCTCCTACCGCGTCGACTTCAGCTTGTACCGGGAGCTGGCTCCCACCCATCAGCCTCGCCGCACCCTCTCCGATACCATTGACGAGCTGCGCGACGGTTTGCTGGGCATGAATTTCCGCGATGCTGCCTTCCGCTCCTCGGAGCTGATGCGCCTGCGCGTGCTCACCGGCTTGCGCGAAACCCACGAGTTGGGCGACGACCTGAGCTGGGTACGCGCCGTGGCCACTCGGCCCGCACTGGCACCGGCGCCGGTAATTGCCTAAGGCTTCCGCACACCTCATCCCGCGCATCGGGCACGGCCAAATGACGCCCCGCGTGGGCTCGCCCTTTGTATCATCTCCAATCACCTACCTATGATTTTCACCGAAACTGAGCTGCCCGGCGCGTTTATCATCGACGTAGACCGCATGGCCGACGACCGGGGCTTTTTTGCCCGCTCCTGGTGCGCCGATGAGTTTGCGGCCCACGGCATCCTCATGCCCCCATTGCAAGCCAACGTATCATCTAACCCGCGGCGTGGCACCCTGCGCGGCATGCACCTGCAGCTGGCCCCGCACGAGGAAACCAAGCTGGTGCGCTGCACCCGCGGTGCCATCTACGACGTGATTGTGGACCTGCGCGAGGAGTCGCGTACCTACGGGCAGTGGCTGGGGGTAGAGCTGACCGCCGACTCCTTCCGTATGTTGTTCGTGCCCGGTCGCTTCGCCCACGGCTTCATTACCCTGCAGGATAATACCGATGTCGGCTACCAGGTGTCGGCCAAGTACGCGCCCGGCTTTGAGCGGGGCCTGCGCTGGAACGACCCGGCCATTGGCATCCAGTGGCCCATCGAGCCCACTATCATTTCCGAAAAGGATCAGCAACACCCGGATTTTGTGCTGCGCGTGCCCGAAACAATCGGTAGCTAAAACGAAATATCCAAAGTCGAGGCGGTGGATGGAACGGACGGTGAGCGAGGTCTTGACTGCATGAGGTTGTCCTAAAACAGTCAGCTGTACTTACTTAATTAGATTCAGATGCTCATCATTGATAACGCGCTGCAGCAGCGCCAGCGCGAGGGCCGGCCCATTCGGGTGGCCATGGTAGGGGCCGGCTTCATGGCCCGGGGCGTAGCCCGGCAAATTTGCCTTTACGTGCCCGGCATGGAGCTAGTAGCCATTGCCAACCGCACCCCCGAGAAAGCCCGCGCCATTTACGCCGAAGCCGGGGTAACGGACGTGGCCGAGGTTAGTACGGTAGCCCAGCTGGAAGCCTGCGTAGCCCAGGGCCGTCCGGCCATTACCGATGATGCGCTGCTGCTAAGCCAGGCCGCCGGCATCGAGGCCATTATTGAGGTGACCGGGGCCGTGGAGCACGGGGCGCACGTGGTACTAGAAGCCATCCGGCACGGCAAGCACATTGTGCTGCTCAATGCCGAGCTGGACGGAACCGTGGGGCCTATTTTAAAAGTATACGCCGACCGCGCTGGGGTAGTATACACCGTGGCCGATGGCGACCAGCCCGGCGTGACCCTGAACCTGGCCCGCTTCGTGAAAGGCCTGGGCGTTACGCCTGTGCTCTGCGGCAACATCAAGGGCCTGCACGACCCCTACCGCAACCCCACTACCCAGGAAGGCTTTGCCCGCCAGTGGGGCCAGAACCCGAGCATGGTGACCAGCTTCGCCGATGGTAGCAAGATCAGCTTCGAGCAGGCCGTAATAGCCAATGCCCTAGGCATGCGTGTGGCCCGCCGCGGCATGCTGGGCCCCACCGTGGCCCCTGGTACGCCCGTCACCCAGGCCGCCGACTGGTACCCGCACGAGCTGCTACTCAATGGTGGCCCCGGCATCGTGGATTACGTGGTGGGAGCGGAGCCCGGACCCGGCGTTTTCGTGCTGGGCACTATTGATGACCCCGTGCAGCAGCACTACCTCAAGCTCTACAAGCTGGGGCCGGGGCCGCTGTACTGCTTCTACACGCCCTACCACCTGTGCCACTTTGAAACCCCGACCACCGTGGCCCGAGCCGTGCTGTTTCAGGACGCGGCTCTCGCGCCGGCCGGCCCCATGTGCGTAGAGGTAGTAACGGCTGCCAAAATTGATTTGCACGCCGGCCAGGTGCTCGATGGCATTGGGCACTACCACACTTATGGCCTGGCCGAAAACGCGGACGTCACCCAGCGCGAAAACCTGCTGCCCATTGGCGTGGCCGAAGGCTGCATTTTGCGCCACGATGTGCCCAAGGACCAGGTGCTGACCTACGACGACGTGATTCTACCCGAAGGCCGGCTGATTGACCAGTTGCGCCGGGAGCAAGCGGCTTACTTCCAGCCGTCTGTTGGCTCCACGGCTTCTCCGCTAACGGCTTCTGAGCCTGTGCTGTAGATACGCAACTTATAATCAGACTGCGCACTCTCAGCCCTGGCAGTCAATGAATTGCCGGGGCTGGGAAGTGCCTTGCTTCAACTAGCCCACGAATGAAAAGATCCGCAGCCTTGTGTGGCTGCGGATCTTTTTGTTGGTTGATTACCGCACAGAGCTTTCTACCTCAAGAGCTGTAGCTGGTTGTGCTGGCAGGTGGGCGCTGGGCTCATCAGGTGGCTGCCACGGCTGGCTGGCGCGCTGCTGCACCAGGCGGCGGGTGGTCAGTACCTGGCGCCAGTGCTGCCAGAGGTAGCGCACGGCCCGCAAGGAGTCGCGCTCCGCTACCAACGAATAAGCCAGGATACCCAACTGGCGCGGAATAGCGCGAGCCAGCAGGCCAGGAGCTTGCTCCCGGGTTGTGTTTTTAAGCAGCAACAGCCACTGGTTTTTCACGGCATCTACCTTGATAGCGCTGTTTAGGCGCCGGCGTAAGCGCAGGTTGGAGGGTAGGAACTGCCGGGGGTGCAGGGCCCGGCAAGCGGGCTCAAACAAGGTATGCCAGCCAAAAAGGCGGCCCCGCCAAGCAATATCCCAGTCCTCCTTGTGGGCAAAGAAACGGGAATCGAAAAACTCGCCCTGCACGCGCAAATCATCAATGAAGCGCCGCCGGAACAGGGGTAGGGCACCATCGGCACCGTCTACGTAGGTAGCTGCCAGGGGTGCTACTTCACTGAGCCGTTGCCCGTGCAGGCGCAGGCCGTAGCGGCCGTCGGGCAGGGCTACCATGCCGGCGCTATCAATGCGTGGGTCCACGTCCTGGTTCTGCAGCAGCAGGCCGCACACCGTACCAATGCGCGGATTTCGGTGTATAGCTGCTATGGCCTGGGCTAGGTAGTCGGGGGCCATTTCGATGTCGGGATTCACCAGCAGCACCAGGTCCGAGGTGGTGCGGTCGAGGGCGTAGTTGTGGCCCCCGCAGAAACCGGTATTCTGAGGCAGCCGGTGCAGGCGCAGGCGAGAATCGGTGGCCGCTAGCGCCTCTACCCGGGCGCAGGTGTCGTCGTGCGAGTTGTTGTCAACCACCCACAACTCAAAATCAGACCACGACTGAGCTAAAGCCGAACGCAGGCAGGCCTCAATGGAGTCCGCACTATTCCACGACACCAGAGAAAGTAGGACAGAGGGCATAGGCAGGGAGAGTAAAAAACAAAGCCCGGAATTACACCGAGCGCACCGCGGTATGCTGGGCTTGGTTGCGCAAGGCTTTTTCGATGAGGGGCCGCAAGGCATCCAGGTCCACGGTTAGGTGGTCGCGCTGGGCCCCGGCGCGCGTGCGGCTGGGGTTAGGCGTATCACACACCAGGTAGTGATGGTCGATGCCGATGCGGGCGGTAAATTCCATGTAATCAGCCACCACGAAGCTGCTGGGGAACAGCTCAATCAGTTGGGCACCCACCGGGCTTACCACAATATTGGCCAGCCCAGCTCCCACCGCCGAGACAATAATCTGGGCCTGGGCAAACAGGGCCGTTTTCTCGTTCTGGGTGTAAGGAGTGAGTACGTGGGTTTCAAAGCCGTACTCGCGCAGCATGGCTTCCAGGGCCTCTTCATTAAGAATATGCCGGCCCGGCGCGTCGCGGCGGCTGATGTAGATGTAGGGGCTGAAGGAGCGGTTTACTACCGGGGGCGGGAGCAGAATGCTGCGCAGAAACTTGCAGGCCCAGGCCGGCGTGTGGGTAAGGTTGCCGCGCACCCCGGGGGTAGCCAGTAGGCAGCGGGCTCGTACGTGCGGGTTCGTGGCGACGTCCACTAAGCGCTCCGGCCCGATGCCCAGCGCGCCCATGGTGTCCAGCACAAACCGCTTAGACTTATCATACACCAGAAAGTAATCAACGGCATCGAGCAGGCCGGCTTCGCGCACCAGGTACAAACGAGGTAAGGAGTCAATCAGCCAGTGGTAGTAGTTGCCGCTGGCCGCGCCCCCACCCGAGAGCAGGCTGCACAAGGTGCCCGGCAGCTCCACCGGGCGCTGGAAGTAGCGCTGCCGGAAAATGTTGTTTTCCTCGGGCGGCGTCAAATCCCAGCGGGCCCCGTCGTACTGAAACGATACGTCGCCGACCAGGCGGTTGTCGGCCGCAATAACGGCTACGCTGTTGAAGTTATCGGCGTACACCCGGCCATCGATAAGCTCTACCACGAAGGCCGCCGGTACTTTCTCCTGGCGCAGGGGCTTGTCGTGCAGCCCTCCGTAGGTGGAGGCCCGTTTATAAAAGTCGTCGGGGATGCTGAGGGTAGAGGTATGGGCGGGCACTACCTCAAAGTAAGCGACTCCTCCGGCCGGCCGGGCGGCCAGCTCGCGGCTGCTGGCATGCACGCCAATAGGGCGGTAGCGCATATTCTGGGGTATCCACTCGCGCAGCAAACGACCCGCCTTACGCCGGGCCCGGAGTAGTACGTCGTGCATAGTACTAGAAATAGGAGGGGAGGGAAGAAGGAACGCTAAGCTAATTGGGGCTGGGAGGTAGCTTGTTGCCAATCGGCGGACTGCAGCACGGCCGTAATGCCTTCGCGCAACCCAATAGAGTGCTGCCAGCCCAGGGCATGCAGCTTGCTTACATCCAACAACTTACGCGGCGTGCCATCGGGCTTGGAGAAGTCGAACAGGATTTCGCCCGCGTAGCCCGTCAGCTCGGCCACTAAGTCGGCCAGCTCCTGAATGGTAATGTCGCGGCCGGTCCCGATGTTAACGGGCTCGGCACCATCGTAGTGCAGCATCAGGTGGTAGCAGGCATCGGCTAGGTCGTCTACGTGCAGGAACTCGCGGCGGGGCGTGCCCGTGCCCCACACCGGCACCCGCGGCAGGCCCAGCGTTACGGCCTCCGAGAACTTGCGCAGCAAAGCCGGCAGCACGTGGGAGTTGCGGGCGTCGTAATTATCACCGGGGCCATATAGGTTGGTGGGCATCACGGTAATAAAGTTGGCCCCGTGCTGGGTCCGGTAGGCCTCACAAAGCTTCAGGCCCGCAATTTTGGCAATGGCGTAGGGCTCATTGGTTGGCTCCAGGGGGCCCGTGAGCAAGTACTCTTCCTTAATGGGCTGGGGAGCCAGCCGCGGATAAATGCAGGAGGAACCCAGAAACAGCAGCTTGCGCACTCCGCACCGGTGGCTTTCGCGCAGCACGTTGTTCTGAATCATCAGGTTGTCGTAGAGAAAGTCGGCGCGGTAGGTGTTGTTGGCCTGAATGCCGCCTACCTTGGCCGCGGCCAGCAGCACATACTCGGGGTTTTCTAGGGAGAAAAAGTCCTCCACGGCCGCCTGGTCGCGCAGGTCTAATTCCTTAGATGTGCGGGTAATAAGATGATGGTAGCCAGCCCGTTCGAGGCGGCGCATGAGCGCGGCGCCCACCATGCCCCGGTGGCCGGCAATGTATATTTTAGCGTTCAGTTCCATAGGGAGAGAGGCAGGTGAAAGAGGGGAGTGAGGTAGAAGGGGTGAGGGTAAGAAAGCAGAAGGCCCAAGGGTATAAGAATTAGAAGTTCCTGTCTTCTTGCCCTTGCACCTCCTACCCTAACAAAACCTATTCATCGTGGTACATGATCTGGTGGCCGGCTTCCAGCAGCACGGCGTCGCGGCGGAACAGGCGCAGATCGGCTTGCACCATGTCCCGGACCAGCGCCGGCAGATCGTACTGGGGCTCCCAGCCTAGCTCGGTTTTGGCCCGGGTGGGGTCTCCAATCAGCAGTTCTACCTCGGTGGGGCGGAAATAAGCCGGGTCCACGGCTACTACCTCCTGGCCCAGGGGCAGCTGGAAGTCGGGGTGGTGGCAGGCCACTACAAAGGCCGTTTCCTCGGCCCCGTCGCCGCTGAAGCCTACCTCTATGCCCAGTTCAGCAAAGGCCAAGCGCACAAATTCGCGCACGGTGGTGGTAACGCCCGTGGCTACCACGTAGTCGCGGGGCTGCTCCTGCTGAAGCATGCGCCACATGGCTTCTACGTAGTCTTTGGCGTGGCCCCAGTCGCGCTTGGCATCCAGGTTACCCAGGTACAGCTTATCCTGCAGGCCCAGGGCAATGCGGGCGGCGGCGCGCGTGATTTTACGCGTTACAAAGGTTTCGCCGCGCTGCGGGCTTTCGTGGTTGAAGAGGATGCCGTTGCAGGCGTACATACCGTAAGCCTCGCGGTAGTTGACCGTAATCCAGAACCCGTAGAGCTTGGCCACGGCGTAGGGCGAGCGGGGGTAGAACGGCGTGGTTTCGCGCTGGGGCACTTCCTGCACCAAGCCGTACAGCTCGGAGGTGCTGGCCTGGTAAATGCGCGTTTTGTGGGTGAGGCCCAGAATCCGGATGGCCTCTAGCAGCCGCAGCGTACCAATACCATCCACGTCGGCCGTGTACTCGGGCGTGTCAAAGGACACCTTCACGTGCGACATGGCCCCAGATTGTATATCTCATCAGGCTGCACTTCCTGCACAATCCGGATCAGGTTGGTGGAGTCGGTTAGGTCGCCGTAGTGAAGTTTGAAGCGCACGTGCTTCTCGTGGGGGTCTTGGTAGAGGTGGTCAATACGCTCGGTGTTGAACATAGAGGAGCGGCGTTTGATGCCGTGCACCTCGTAGCCTTTGCTCAAGAGTAGTTCTGCCAAGTAAGAGCCATCTTGGCCCGTAATGCCCGTAATAAGTGCGCGCTTCATATACTGAATGAATGAGAGTGAACAGCCAAAGCAGAGGAACTTTACTGTATAACTTTAACGACAAATTATTGTATTTTGAATTTGATAAACAACCTATTTTGCAGAAAAATTTATTTTATAACTTGAATAAGTTAAAATACAAGCCCCGAATACCGGCTCCTGGCCGCGTAGGCACACATTTGGGCATAAAAAAAGCCTGACTCCTTTTTCGGGAATCAGGCTTTTGTACTCTGCAACGCTTCAGCTTGTGCGGAAGCGGCGGCCGGGCTACGCGCTGCTTAACTGAGGCAGCAGGAAGTTAGGCAAACGTGGGTGTTAGAAGCGCCAGGGCGCTAGCCCCACCCGTCAGCGGATTCAACTCTGTAGCCATCGGGGCAAAGGCTTGAGCCGCGCGGGCGGGCGTTACCGGTAGGAAGGCAGTGGCCGCGTTCTGGCGCCACACTTCCACCCCGAGAGGTTGATGTCGCCACCGCTCCCGAGCAGCTGAATGGTACCGTTCGTTACGGCCACCACGTAGGGACCAACTTTCTTCCAGGCACCAGCAGAGCCCGTGTCATAGTTGCTCAAGGCCGCCTGGCCATTCACGCTGATGCTCACGGTCTGGGCGTCGTTATCTTCCCAGATGTAAGCGTACACCTCGTACGAGCCGTTGGGCACGTTGCTCATGGTGAAGTTCAGGTTACGCGAGTACACCGAGGAGCGAATCATCTCGGCCTGGGCCGTGGTAGCTACCGGGTTGAGGCTGATGCCCTGGTTAGCGAAGGGCGTGCCATTGGTGGTGTAGTTCGGGGCAGTGCTGGCTTCCCAGGCGTTGTTGTCGATGCTAACGGCGGCTCCGTTGAGGTTGATGGCCCGGAAAAAGGTAGCAGCCGTAACAGTGGTAGGAGCCGGAGCGGGAATGGAAGTCGGAGCGGGGGCCGTGGTAGTGGCCGTGCTGGTGCCCTGACGCCAGATTTCAATACCTGCTAGGTTGGCGTGGCCGCCCGTGGTCGTGATGTTGAGCGTACCATCGGTCATGGCTACGGTGAAGGGACCGAGCTTGCGCCAGGTGCCCACCGGACCGCTGTTGTAATTGCTCTGCACGGTTTTGCCTTCCATCTGCACGCTGTAGGTTTTCGCGTTCATGTTCTCAACCACGTACAGGTACACGGAGTAAGTAGCACTGCTCAGGCTGCCGATCTTGATGTCAAAGGCGTTGGAGTAGCGGAAGGTGCGCAACATCTCGGTGCGGGCCGCTTCAGTGGAGGGGTTCAGTGCCAGGCTGGGGGCCGTAGCGCCGTGACCGTTCATGCTGATGCCGCTGGCGCTGCTAGCCTGCCAGGCCTGACCATCAATGGTAGTAGCGCCGCCGTTTACGTTAATGCCGCGCACAAACACTGCATTGGTAGGAGCAGGAGCTGGGGCCGGCGCTGGTGCCGGGGCCGGAGCAGGTGCCGGAGCAGGCGTAGGAGAGGCAATGGTGCTGTTAGTAGCATCAGCGCCCACTACAATGTTGTTCTGCTGCAGCTTCTGCTGCCAAAACGTGCGCTCCGCCTGCTCCGACTGGAGCGTGATGGGGTTGGGCATGTGGGTCGTGCCCGTGCAGTTCGAGCAGGCCCCGTTGCTCAGGTCGTGGCGGTTACTCATGGGTGAGTTGTAGCCCCACTTGATGTAGCCGATGGTGTTGTTGCTAACCGAGTTGTTGTAGAACACGCTGCTCGGCTGCTGGTAGGCATTGAAGATGGACGTGCCGCAGTAGGTAGCATTCAGGCGCGAGCCATCGGGCAGCAGACCGCTGGTTACCATGCGGTTGTTGTAGTACTTGATGTCGTGGCCAGCCGCCAGGTTCATGGCCGAGTTGCAAGTCGACACGAACTGGTTTTCGTAGGCGTTCAGGAAGGCTGTGGTGGTAGCGGCCGAGGAGCCGTCACCGTCCGTAGTGATGCCCGTACCCGTGAACGTGCTACTGTTAGCGGGGTAGGGATAGGCGCCCTGCACGTAGTTGTTGTGCACGCGGGCCGGGCTTTGCTGGGTGCCGCCGGAGTTGTAGAAGTTGATGTTGTCTTCTACCAAGCTGTTATTCGGCTCATTCACCACCTGGTTCCAGCTGATGTCGATGTTGCCCACGTTGCGCACCTGGTTCAGGCCGCAGAACTGTACGTATTGGCCCCCGCCGTTGCGGTAGCGGCCATCAATATTCTTGGCGGAGTTGTAGCGCACGGTTAGCGTGCCGTTGGCCGAGCCGTCGCCGCTCCACTGATACACGGCAATGCCGGTCGTATGCTCAAAGTAGTTGTTCTCGATGCGAACCGAGCGGCCCGTGTTCACCTCTACAAAGCGCCCGTGGCGGCGGTTATCAGCGCTCTGCTGAATGCCGTAGCCCTTGTTGTTGGTGATAACGAGCGTGGAGCCGCCGTTTTTGGCGTCAATCAGGTCGCCGGCGCCTACCAGCACGCAGTTTTTAATGGTTACGGGCTGCGTGGTCTGAATCCGGATGCAGGGCGTGTTGGAGTCCGTGCTGCGGAAGTTGCCGGTGTAAGTACCCCCTTGGGTAATGGTTATTGGGGCTGAATAGGTGATGTTGGTCGGATACTGGCCCTGCGCATGACCGAAAGTTGGGGCAAGAGTAAGCAGGAACAGCACAGCTGCCGAAAGAGGCAGGAAGCGGGCGCCAGAGCGGTTGCGTTGAGTCATCAGGAAAAAATGTGGTCCGAGGGCTTTTTGCATTCTGTGAGCCTTCAAAGAAAGAAACCAGGTAGAAATGAGCGTTGACATTTCCCCTTAAGTCAATTCGTTCCAGGTGGCTGGATAGAATTTGTGCTATTTGTGAGTTGGCAAGTCGGCCACCGCAAGCTAAGCAGTACTGGCTGGGTTTAAGAGCGGCACCCGGCGCCTGGTGCATGCTTCAACCCTACCTCGAAGCAACCAGTACTGTCGTTTAGCTTGGTAAGCTAGGCTTGAATTGTCTGTGGCAAACCTGTTTATCTCACTACACGTTCCATTTACAGCCACCAGAGGCCAATGTAGGCCCCTGAACTTTCGGTTCTCCATTAGATACAATTCGAATGTTGGAAACTGAGGCATTCGGGCACCTGAGGAAGAACCTGCTCAATACTAGACTGTGAAAAGTACTATATTGATTCCTTGGGTTCAATGCAAATGTATACAATAGATTGAAAACACAAAGGCCAAGTGAAAGAAAAGATATTGTATTATTCTAATTTACAACCTTCGTGTAACAAAAAAATCAGCCTGTCCGTAGCTGACAGGCTGATTGTATAAAATTCGGGCATTTGGAAATTGCCTTGGCTGGCAATCAGCGTTTTACCGTTTTTATCGAGGTTTTTCAGCACGTACTGAGGCAGTTAGGGCGCAGTAGCGGTGGGCCCTGCAACCTGGCCCGTTTGGGCCAACCTAGCCTGCCAGTTTTTTACTTCCTGCTGCTCCAGCTGCAGGGTAATTGGGCCGGGCAGATGCGTAGTGCCCGTGCATTCAGCGCAGGCACCCGTGCTCAAATCGTGCCGGTCGGGCCAGGGGAGTTGCGGCCCAGCTCACGAAGCCAATGGTATTATTCTCAATCCGGTTGGCGAAGAAAACCGTGGCTGGCTTGCGGTAAAAATTAAAAATAGAGGCCCCTGAATAAGTGGATGGCAGACGAGTGCTATCGGGCAGGAGGCCACTGGTTATCATTCGGTTATGGTGAAAGATGTTGTGGTGACCGGCCGCAATGTTCATAGCCGCATTGCAGGTACTGACGATGTGGTTCCGGTAAACATCGGCGTAGGCTGTGGTGGTCAGGGCCGAGGAGGCGTCGCCGTCCATGGTAATGCCTGAGCCGGTGAACTTGGGGGCCGTGGCGGGCACTGGGTAGGCTCCCTGGATGTAGTTGTCGTGGACGCGCAGGGGGCTGGTGGCGGTGCCCGAGGAGTTGTGCAGGTTGATATTATCCTCGACCAAGCTGTTATTGGGCTCGTTGATTACTTGGTTCCAGCTAATGTCTATGTGACCCACGCCGTGCACCTCGTTGAGCTGCAAAAAGCTCACGTGGGCCCCGCCACCGTTGCGGTAGCGGCCATCTATATTACGGGCGGAGTTATAGCGCACCGTCAGCGTTTGGGCTGCCGAGCCGTCGCCGCTCCACTGGTAGGCCAGCATGCCAGCTGTTTGCTCCAGGTAATTGTGTTCTATCCGCAGGCTCACGCCGCTATTAATTTCCAGAAAGCGGCCCCGGGCCTGGTTGTCGATGGTGGGGGGAGGCCGTAGCCGCGGCAGTTACGCACGGTGAGGCGGGCCCCGCCGGTGGTAGCGTCAATCAGCCGGCCAGGCCCCCGCAGTACACAATTTTCCAGAATAACCGGCTCGGTGGTAGCAATGCGAATGCAGGCCCGCTCGGAACTGTTGCTCTCGTAGCGGCCGGAGTACGTGCCACCGCGCGTAATAACCAACACGGCATCCTGACCAGCCAGCGTGCACCGGCTACCCACCAACAGCAGCAACACAGCCCAAAGAGCCGTAATAAGGAGGAAAAATGCACCCAGCAGAAAGAATAAAGAGTAGATAAGCGCCCCTAACCAGTTCTGCCTAGGTACTAATGCAGAAAGTAGCCCACCAACCGCCGGGCGTAGCCATTCAGCAGGAAGTAGGGGAGGTAGGGCCGGGGGCAGTTCTTGAGGCTGAAATACGTGAAGTTGCGCAGGTTGCCGCCACCCGAATCCCGAACAGATGCTGGTAGTAGCCGCGCAAACTGCGCTGGCGCCGGGTAATTTCCTGGCCGCTCTCCTCGGGGTAGGTGCTGAGCTGGGCGTCGTAATTGCAGTAAACCGGGAAGCCGTGCCGACGGGCCACGCTGGTATAGTCGAAATCAGCGAGGTAGTGGGGTAGGCGCTTCTCATCAAAGAGGCCGATGGTTTCCAGCACGAGGCGCGGAATCAGCAGGCCGCGGCCGGGCAGGTAGGTAACTGGGTGCAGGCCGCGGCGCTGCTCAGCGGGCAAAATTTCCAGCAAGTCCTGGCGGGTGTTGGTACGCCAATCTAGGGTTTCGCCCCCGTACACGGGCTGGCCGGTGGTTACGTCTAGCTCCAGGGCTCCTAGCACGGCCGTGGGGTGGCGCTCGGCCCAGCTCAGCATGCGGGCCAGAAAGTCGGGGGCTGTGAGCACATCGTTGTTAAGGGTCATGACGCGGGTAGCGCCCTCGGCCAGGGCCCGCCGGATGCCCAGGTTCACGCCCGCCGTCCAGAACAGGTTTCCGTCGCCTTCCTCAATGAGTACCTCCGGAAACTCGGTGCGCAGCATCTGATCCGTGCCGTCAGTGGAGCCATCATCTACTACCACCACGCGAAAGTTCTGCTCCGTCTGGGCCCGCAACGACTCCAGGCAGGCCCGAGTGAATTCCTTCCGATTAAAAACCGGGATGACAATGTAAAGCATGATATCCGGGGTAAGCTAAGGGGAGAAGTCTAAAAAGGTACACCAGGGTAGCTCAGGCTAGCCGAGCGGTAGCCAGCTGCGACGCCTGGGCCGCCGAGCGGTGAGCCCGCCAAGCGTGGCGCGGCGGCACCTGAACCGAGGTTAGCTTCATAAGTCGGTAGGTGCGAGCCGCCCAGGTTTGGGTACGCGCAAAGGCGTAGCCCGCCTGGCCCATGGCAGGGCGCACCTGCGGGTGGTCGTGGAGGTATTCCACGGCGCGAGCCAGGCCATCGGCCGTAGCTGCGGGGGTAGTAACGGGTACTTTAATAGCGGCAGCGGCCGGAATAAAATCGTGGGCGCCCTGGTGGTCGAGGGTAATCACGGGCAGGCCCGTGGCCATCGCCTCCAGAAACTGCGTGGCAAAGGAGTCGCGCAGGCTCCCGAACAGGAAGGCATCGTGACTAAGAAAAGCACTTTGTACCTCAGCCCAAGGCACGCTCCCGCGCCAGGTTACCCGGTCCGTGAGTCCGTACTGGGTAATCCAGCCGGGAACTTGCGGCCCCAGAGGACCGTCGCCGATGACGGTCAGGTGAAATGCAACGCGTTTGTCTACCCTTGACAACGCGTCCAGCACCAGCAGCAGCGCCTTACGCGGGTACAGGCGAGCTAACCACAGCAGGCGCAGTACGGGCCCGGCTTCCCGCTCCGGGCAGGTGGGCAGGAAGAAAGATTCCGGTAGGCCGGAGTCCAGAAACAGTTCTACCCGGTTAGCGCCCAGCCGCCGGGCCAGCGCGGCCGTTTCGGTATTAGCTGCCAGCACCAGCGCGGCGTGGCGCAGGGTCTGGCGCACATTCGGGTCGAAAGTCATTAGCAGCCAGCCGATGACGTTGCGCATGGTTTCGGTTTTAAACCAGCCGGGAATAAAAGCCCGAAAAGCCTCCGGGGCCCGCTGCGCGCCGCCCACGGGCCCAAAAATCAGGGGCTTGCCCAGGCGCCACATCCAGGAGCCCATCTGCAGGCTGCCGTAGGTGGCGTGGTGCACGTAGTCAACGTTTACTTCCTGGCAAATGCGGCGGGCCCGGCGCCAGGCCATAAACTGCCACACCATATAATGCAGGTACACGCCAAACTGCCAGCGGTGCAGAAATTGCACCCAGGCCGGCACGGCCACATAAAAGAACTGGAGCTGATCAGCGGACAACTCGTGGCCGTGCTCGGCCATAAACGGCTCAATACCGGCGCGCCCATCGGGGTTGGTAATGCACCACACGCGGTGGCCGCGCTGGGCCGTTTGCCAGGCCCAGTTGAAGCCGTTGCTGTCCTCGCCCCGTGTGCGGGGTTGCAGGCGTAGGCTGAAATGAGAACGTTCATATCAGTTGGGTGTGCGGAACGGGAGGAGACGAGGACGAAACCGGGGACGCAGCCGAGGCGGGCGTAGGGGTAGGCTTTTCAGGTACTACCCGGGCCAGTAGGCGCCGGGCCTTGGCCCCAAGCGGCCCCACAGAAACTCCCGGAAGCGCTGTTGGTCGCGGCGGCGGTCAGCCAGCACAAAGGCGGGGTGTTGCAGCGGGAAGGCCAGGTCCGTGGTGGGTACGTTGGCAAACTCGTCGGTAGCATCTAGCGTGTGCGTGCCCTGCTCCCCGAAACCGATGTTGCCCACCAGGTTCACGGCCGGCACTATGCACAGGCCGGCGTGGGCCACAATGGTAAAGTGCCACTGGTAGTCCCACACGTCGGGTGGCTGCGGTAGGCCCACCACGCTGCTGATTTTGCTGAGACGGTAGCGGTTTTCCAGCCAGGAGCTGTAGAGGCCCCGCAGCTTGCCCTCGGCGGCTAGCTGGTGGTAGTCGCGCAGGTGAAAATCATAGAGCTGCCAGGCGCGCCGCCACGTAGCCCAGCCCCAGCTGTTTACCTGAGTCGAGAAATGGTAGGAATCGGCGCCGGCGGGCTGGGGGCGGCGGGCCTCCCGGCTGAAGTTGTTGCCCCCAATGTGCAGCACCCGGGTATCGTGGCGGTAGCGCACCAGCAGCTCCTCGCAGAAGCGAAAGAAGGAGGGAGCCGGCACGCAGTCATCTTCCAGAATAATACCGGTTTCCTCGTGCTGGAAAAACCAGTCGAGGGCGGTGGCCGGGCCTACCCCGCAGTTCAGGTTAGCAGTCCGAAACAGCGTGAACACCTCGCAGGGCCAGTCCACGTCGGCTACTACGGCCCGGGCGGCGGCGCAGGTAGCGGCATCGGTGGGGTGAGAAGCACGGGGACCGTCGGCGGCCACGTACAGGCGCGGCGGGCGGGCCCGGCGCACGGCCTCAAACACCTGCCGGGTCGTATCGGGCCGGTTGAAGATGAGCAAGAGTACGGCCGTTTGCAGCGGAGCCGGGGCAGCCGGAGCGGATAGTTCAGGAGTGGACAGCATGCGCGGCAGGAGCTTGAAGACCAGGATAAGGAAGCCGAACGGGGGCCCCGTCCGCAGTGGGCGGGCCCACGGGGAGAGGAGCCGAAGCTGCCGGAGTTCCAGGCCCGAAGGCCGCCACTGACACCGGCCCGGCAATGGCCAGCGTCAGCCCAATAACCCCGTAGAGGTAGGGAGGCCAGTCGTAGGAAACGCCGTAGAGCAGGGCGCAGCCGGCGTAGCTCACAAAGGCGGCCGTAGTCGGGTCAAAAGGCACGCGCTGCCGCAGCCGTTTCCAGAGCTGCCAGATGGGCACAACCAGCACTAGCAGCAGCCCCAGAATACCGAAGTAGAATAGCCGGTCGAGGTAGAAGCTGTGGAAGTGGTGGCCCGTGCGGTCGGCCCAGACGGGGTGGTCCCCGTCGCCGTAGAACTGCACAGGCAGCTCGAAGCCTTCCAGGCGCATACCGGCAAGAGGGTTCTCCTCCACATAGGATTGGTAGCTTTCAAACTGCTGCAGGCGCCAGCTACCCGTGCCCTGTTTGTCCACGTTTTCTATGTCCTCCACGCTGCTTTCCAGCTTGCGGAGCACTTTGGGGTTGTCTAGCACCAGGGCCGCGCCCCCAAGCAGGCCCATGAGCAGGGGCATGAGCAGCACAGGCATCAGGCGGGTTGTACTAAGGCGCACCCTTCCACCCGACCGGTTAGTACCAGCAGGACGTTGAGCACGAGCGCCAGGGCCGTGGTCAGCCACACGGTGCGGTGCTGCAGAAACACAATCAGGGCCAGCAAAACAAAGAACACGACCAGTTGCGGCAGCCCGCCCCGGCTCAGGTATTGATTGAAGTAGTACAGAGCCGGCAGCAGCAGCAGAAAGGCCGATGTCACATCAAAGCCCCGTTCATTCTCTAGAAACGCCGACAAGCTCAGGGCATCGGGATGGAAAAATGCTAGGTTGATAACGAGCCCCGCCAGCAGTAGCACCATTAGCAGCCCGCCGGCAGCGGATGGCGCCGGTAGTAGGCATACATGGCGAAAATGGGCAGCAGGGCCAGCAGCTTGGCAAACACGTGGGGTAGACCATGGGCGTACCCCACCCGTTGTACGACTCCAGGGCCAGCACTGCGGTAGCGGCCAGCGTAACCAGTAGCCAGCGCCGCATCACCGGGCTTAGGTAGCGAAAACAGGTTGCAATGAGCAGTAAGGAGAAGCCCGTAATGGCGTAGCTATACAGTACCAGGGAAGGATCTTCGCCGTTGGGCACCACAAACTCATTGAAGGCCCGGTCCGTGGCCATCACCCCCAGAATGGGCAATACATGACGGAAGCGTAAGTTTATTTTCATAGCTCAAGGGCAGGAATAGGCGGCGCAACGGGCCAAGACTGGTCCGGCCGGTTAATGTCCTGGCTGGCGGCTTCGTACACGGCCCGGGTGCGCCGGGCGGTTTGCTGCCAGGTGAAGTCCAGCAGGCGCAACTGCCCCATCCGAATCAGGTCCTGACGCAGGCGGGCATCGGAGAGCAGGCGCTCCAGCTGCTGGGCCAGCTCGGCGGGCCGGTGCGGATGGTGGTAGAGGGCCGCCTCCTGGGCTATTTCCGGAAAGCAGGAAGCGTGGCTAAGCAGCACGGGGCACTGCTGCCCGAAAGCCTCCAGAATGGGTAGGCCAAAGCCCTCGTACTCGGAAGGGAATACAAAAGCCAGGGCGTTGCGGTACAGCGTGTTCAGCTGGGCATCCGAGACGGGCCCGAACTGGTGTGCCCGCCGGGCCCACCCCGTGCGCTGCAGCTCCTGCTGTTCAGCGGCCGTGAAAGCACCTCCGCCGGCGCACACCAAATGCAGACCAGCCGCCACCGCCGGCGGCAGCAAGGCCAGACCCTCCAGCAGCACGCGGAAGTTTTTATACAGGGCGCGGCTACCCGTGTACAATATGTACCGCTCCGGCGTGGGTAGGGCGGGCCCGCTAGAGCGGTATTCCCGGTCGGCGTGGCCGTGGTGCACGACGCATACCTGCTCGGGCGTTACGGGCAGCAGCCGCAGCACGTCGGCCCGGGTGTGCTCCGATACGGTGATGATGCGGTTGGCCCGGCGTGCAATGCGCTCCAGCGTGTTTCCGTCTCGGTTGGTATAGTACTGCGGAAACAGGGCCGGAATCATGTCGTGGAGGGTGATGACCAAGGGCCGATCCTCCAGCAACTCCAGAAAGTAATCGTTGTCGGTGAGGGTAGGGTGGAACACGTCGAAGGCGCCGCGCCGCAGGGCTTGCACGGAAGCCCGGTGGTTAAAGTGCTTTATCACCCGCCAGCGGCCCCGCAGCGCCACATCTGGCAGAAACGTGCGGTGGTTGGAGTATTTCCTGTCGCGCAGGTACAGGTTGTTGCTCAGGGCCACGGCCAGCTCCGACTGCCAGTTGGCGTGGCAAAGCAGCTCGTGGTGGTAGCGCGAAACACCGCCAAAATCCTGCAGCGTAAAGGCCTGATGGTCATACAGTACGCGCATAACTAAACGAGTTCAGTTTCAGGATCGGGCAGCAGGGCGGAGTGCGGCCGCAACGAGGCGGGCGGGGTAGCAGTGGGGGCAGAAGCGGAAACCGGAACGGGAGTCACCTCGCCATCAAGCCGGGCCAGCCGTCGGGAAAAGGCGTGCAGCAGCCCCGAGAAGCGGCCGTCCGAGCTGCTACCTCCCTGAAAGCTGCTTAGTAGGCGGCGCAGCACGGTGCGCAGGCGGGCGGGCGGCGCGCCCACGGCCAGGCCTGCCAAGAGCAAGGCCCCGGTCAGAATTTCGGCCACGAGCAGCACGGCAGCCGGCACCGTGCCAGCAGGAAGCAGGAAGCGGGTAGCGGCAATGCCGGCGGCCACGGCCACCCCGGCCAGAAGTCCAGGCACATAGGAACCTAGCACCTGCCCAACAGTAACATTCAGCACCCGGCGCATGAGCAGCAGGTACAGCACCGTCCGGATAACTTCCCCGATGACCACAGCCCCGGCCACGCCCAGCAGTCCGTAGCGGCTCAGCCCGTAGAACAAGCCCGTCAGCAGCACGGCGTAGCCCAAATTCAGCCAGAGCTTGGGCGTAAGCGTGGCGGTAGCGTCGCAGACTACCCGGCAAACATGGTAACCATGCTCATGCCAAAGGCGGCGCACACTACCCGCAGAATGGGTACGGCCGCCGCCCAACTCGGGCCCAGCATTACTTGCACAATCTCGGGGCAGCTATGGCCGCGCCGGCGCAAATAGGAATTACCAGGGCCGCAATCAGCGTGATGCTGCTCAAGTACACCGTTTTCAGCCGCGGGCGGTCGGTCTGCATCTGGCTAAAGGAAGGAAATACGACCTTCGAAACACTGGTCGTGAGCAGGTACACCGGCAAGCCAATCAGCATCCAGCCCCGGCTGTAAATACCCAGAGCCGCCGCGCCCAGTAGCCGCCCAATTAGCAAGGTATCCAGGGAGCCGGTCAGGAACTCTAGAAAGCTGATGGCCGACATCCGGCCGCCGTACTCCACCAGGGGGCGGTAGGTTTCCCAGTCGAAGAGCAGGCGCAGGTCGTGGCGCTCCGCGGCGTAGCTGAGAATGGTCAGCAGCACGCCCTGGCCCAGCATAGCCGCTACCAAACTCCAGACGCCAAAGCCCTGAAACGCCAATCCAATGCCAAGGGCAGCGTAGCTGACCACGTAAGATGTTACCTCGATAATGGCCAGGGTCCGGAACTTCATGCGCCGCCGCAGCAGGCTCAGGGCCGTGGCGTTAAAGCCTGTCAGGAGCAGGCCCACGGCCAGCATCCGAACCACCGGTACTACCTCGGGTGCCCGCACGATACCGGCCGCCAGCGGGGCACCCAGGGCCAGGGCCCCGGCAAATAGAATGCCCAGGCCCAGCGAGGAGGTGAAGGCAGCCCGCACATCGGCACGGGTAATTTCAGGCTTCTGGATAATGGCCTGCTCCATGCCCATCTGGGCGAAATAAGAGCCAAAACGCAAAATAACCCCGGCTAATGCCACCAGCCCGAAAGCGGCCGGCGTGAGTAGGCGGGCCATGGTGGCAGTGTAGCCAATTTGAAGCAAGGAAATAGTAATAGTAGCCGCAGTCGACCACTTGACACCATTGACGGCGGCAGTGGTCAGGTTGGATGCAGAAGATGCCATGAGGCTATCCGGGTAGAAAGGGTTGAGCGCAGCGCGGGAGAGGTAGCGGGGAATCTTGCCGGAAGGCGCGGGAGGGTAGGCCAGCGTCTTCCGGCGGGAGCAGGGAGCGGAAAGGAATGGGGAGCGGCCTTCTTAATACCCGTACGCGTACACCTTTTCCTTGTGGCGGTACTCGTAGGTTTTGGTGAAGTACATGTCGTTGATGATCATGTAAATGTGCTTGATCTTCTGTTCGTGGTGCAGCTCGTTGATGTGGCTGATCAGGCCCTTGTCGGTATAGTTCTGGCGAACCACGTAAATGTTGGCGTCGAGGTGGCGCAGCAGCATAAAGAACTCTGACACGTAGCCGGTAGGCGGGGTATCCACAATAACGTAGTCGTACTGCTCGCGCAGCTGGCCTAGCAGTTCTTCCATGCGCGGGCTTTCCAGCAGCTCGGTGGGGTTGGCCGGAATTGGGCCGCAGCACACCACATCCAGGTTGCGCACGCCGGAGGCGTGGCGGCAGTCTTCCAACGTGCTCAGCCCCATGAGGTAGCTGCTCAGGCCGTGTTCAGTGCAAGCCTGGCCCAACTGGAAATACCCCGCCACGGTGGGGCGCCGCAGGTCGCACTCCAGCAGCAGCACCTTACGGCCGCTTTGCGCCATTTCCGAGGCCAGGTTCACGGAGCAGAAGGTTTTGCCTTCGCCTGGCACCGAGGAGGTAACCCCAATCAGCTTCTTGTCTAGGCCGGCGGCCAGGTACTGCAAGTTCACCCGAATAGAGCGGAACGACTCAGCAATGGGTCCTTTGGGGTCGCGCAGCATGTTTTCCTTGTCTTGAGCCGTGCCGTGGGCTACCACGCCCAACATTGGGATGTTGGTAATGCGCGAGAGGTCTTCCTTGCTTTGGATGCGGCGGTTGGCTTTGTCCAGCAGCAGGGTCAGGCCCAGGGGCAGCACTAAGCCAGCTACCAAGGCAATGAGGGCCACCACGCCGGGTTTGGGCGCCGTGGGGCCGTCGCCGCTCATGCCGGCTTCGTCCACTATTTTCTTGTCGGTGGCGTTGGTGGCCAGGGCAATGGCCGCCTCGGCGCGCTTCTCAATCAGGAACTGGTAGTTCTTGTCGTTGAAGTCGGTCTTGCTTTTCAGGGTAGCCAGCTGCCGCTCATTTTCCGGCATCCGGTTCATGGTACCCCGCACCTGGCCCAGCTGCGAGTCTAGGTCGCGCAGGGCAATGTCGGCGGCCCGGGTCATGTTGTTCAGCGTCTGAGTCAGGGTTTCTTTGGCCAGCCGAATACGTTCATCGAGCACGGTTACCATGGGGTTTTCGGCGCTGGCATTCACGCCCAAGGCGGCCCGCTGGCTGTTCAGGTCGGTGAGCTGCAGAATCAAGTTGTTGACCACCGGATCTTCAATGCCCACGCTGCTGGGGGCCACAATTTGGTTGGTGCCCTTGCTAGCCCGCAGGTAGCTGAGCATGTTCTGGTAGTACTTGCGGTTGGTAGCCACCTTGGCCCGAAGCATTTCCAGCTCGCCCTGCTGCTGTATGCCGCGGGCCGACTGAGCCTCTACATCAACTACCCCCGGGCGGCCCGGAAGGAGCTGAGCGCCGCCGTAGAGCGGCGGAGCGAGTCGGAGAGGTGACCAATTTCCTTGTCGAGGAAGGCTACCGTTTTCTGGCCCGTCAGGTTCTTCGTCTGCAGGTCGTTTTGCACGTAATTGCGCATTAGCGTATCCAGAAACTGCATTTCTTTCTGGGGCACGCTACCTTTGCTGGTCAGCTCAATCATGCGTGATTCCCGGTCGATGGGCTTGATGCTCAGATGCTGAGAGTACTCGCCAATCAGGCTGACATGGTCGCGCAGCAGCACAAAATAGCGCTCCGCCGTACCGCCGGCTGGGTAGCTGGGCTCGGCCTGCACTACGGCCGTGAGCAAGGGGTGGCGCAGCGTGTCGCCGGCCCGCACCGTTTCGTTCAGATGCACATCAAGCACTTCCCGCACTAGCTCGCCGGTAGGCAGGCTATAAAGAGTGCCCTTGTCGGCATCGGCTTTCAGGGTGAAGCGCCCGTCGGGGAGGGGCTCTACGTAAATAGGTACGCCCGTGAGTTGGGGAGCGGAGGGGTCGGGCACTAGCCGGAACGGCACGGCTCCCAGGGGCCGCTCGCGCACCTGCACATCCCGG
The DNA here is from genome assembly GCF_022919335.1 of Hymenobacter sp. 5516J-16. NCBI lineage: Bacteria > Pseudomonadati > Bacteroidota > Cytophagia > Cytophagales > Hymenobacteraceae > Hymenobacter > Hymenobacter sp. 5516J-16. The sequence continues at coordinate 3,854,863 of NZ_CP095058.1, forward strand.
AAGCTGTTCAGCCAGGTAGCCGGCGCGGCGAAATACTGCACATTGAAGGGGAGGCGCTGCAGGGCCTGACCCACCATGTCGGCGGAAGTCAGCAGCCCAATTTCGTCTTCCATCTTGGTGCCCTTCTCCTTTACTTCCAGGATTTTGAGCAATTCCTGCGCTTGCTTAGAGCCCGTGCCTTGGTCGCCGAGCAGCATAGTTGACCGGAAAGCATACACCGGCTCCTTTACCCGTAGGTAAAGAAAGGCCAGCAGGCCGGCTAGCAGAAGCGACGCCAGGAACAAGGGCCAGCGCTGACGGAGCCGAAAAAACAGCTCGTGCAGGTCAAGTTCATCGGCGGGAGTGTGTGGACGTGATTCCATTCCGATTGGTAGTTAAATGGGGTAGACGCGGGAAAGGCGCGGGAGGTAGCGTTAGAAAACTTTCAGGTAATTGAGAATCAGCACGACAGCTGAAATGCCGGAGAAAACCAGGGCGAGGTTGCCGGCGTTGCCCCGGTCGGTGCGGGCCTTCAGGGGCTCCACGTACAAGGCATCGTTGGGCAGTAGATAGAAGTAGGGCGAGGTGAGCAGGGCAGGGTCGGTCAGGTTAATTAGCACCACTTCCGAGCCCTTGGTCGTTTGCCGGATGAGCTTCACGTTGTGGCGGTTCCCGAACTCGGTCAGGTCGCCGGCCAGACCCAGGCCTTCCAGGAGGGTGCACTGGGCGTTATACACGAAGTAGCGGCCCGGATTGCGCACCTCGCCCAGCACCGTTACTTTAAAGGAGAGCAGCTTTACCAGTACGTTGGCGTCGCGCACGTAGCGGGCTACCTGCTGCTGGGCGGCGGCCTGGGTTTCCTCTACCGTAAGGCCCAGCACCTTGAGCCGGCCGACGGTGGGTAGGTTAATATTGCCGGCATCATCTACGGAGTAACCAGTCAGGTAGAGGTTGCCCGGGTCGCCATTGAACACGGCGCGAGTATCCACCGTATTGAAGGCTTCATTGAGTTGGGACTGAGTGCTTTGCACCCGAATGCTGAGCACGTCGCCAGCCTGAATGCGGTAGCGCTGCGGGGCATTGTCGGCCGCCACGGGCGTGCGGGTATTGTAGTTGCCCCCTGCAGGTAGGGTAGGTTTTTTTGAGATACGCACCCGCTGAAAATCAGCGGCATTAGCAAAAACAGCAACAGAAAAGTACGGCCGAAACGGCGGAGCATTGACAGCATAGCAGCGGAGGGAGAGAGGTGAAGCGGGAGAAGGCGGCTACTAACCAAAACCTGGCAGAGGAGTCTAAATCAGTTGTTTGGGCATAAGCTTACCATTGAATATTTCCATAAACGTATTGGATTCAATCCGCAATGTCAAGGAATATTTAAATTATTCTGATAATTTTTTGTATTGATACAGGCAACGGAAATGACCCCTTGCTGGTTACAGTTGCCCAGTATTTCTCTACTTCTGGCCCCGGACACTACCTTGCTGACTTTAAGCTGCGTATAGCCTGCCCATGAAGATTCTGCTGGTTGAAGACGAACCCAAGGTTGCCTCCTTTCTGCACCAAGGCCTGACGGAACAACACCACACCGTGGACCTAGCCGCCGACGGACTGCTGGGCTTGCGCCTAGCCCAGGCTGGCACCTACGATTTACTGATTCTGGATAATCTGCTACCCGGCCTGAGTGGCCTGGAACTATGCCGTCAGGTGCGGGCCCAGGATACGGGCGTGCCTATTCTGATGCTCACGGCCCTCGGCGAAACCGACGACAAAATCCGGGGCCTCGATGCCGGCGCCGACGACTACTTGGTTAAGCCGTTTGCCTTCCAGGAGCTGCTGGCCCGCATCCGGGCCCTTACCCGCCGCCGTCAGGAAATGCCCACCACCGAGGCCGTGCTACGCCTAGCCGACTTAACCTTGGACCCCGTGCGCAAAGTAGTACAGCGCGCCGGCCAAACGATTCAGCTTACGGCCCGGGAATTTGCCTTGCTGGAGTACCTGCTACGCAACCAAAACCGGGTAGTATCGCGGGTTGACATCCTGGAACACGTCTGGGAAACGTCCTTTGATACGGGCTCCAACGTCATTGACGTGTATATCAACTTCTTGCGCAAAAAGCTTGACAAGGACTTCACCCCAAGCTGATCTATACGCTGGTGGGTATGGGCTACGTGATGAAGGAAGAAGCCTAAGCGTATAAGAAGAAGGGGTAGAGCAGGAGAAAGGCCAGCCGGAAGCTAGGAGGTCTTACAGTTAACCCGAGGAACATTGTGCAGAGCCAGCGGTGAGGCATCTCGCGTGCTGAGGTTACCATAGTAATCCTACTACGCCAGCGCGCAAGATGCTTCGCCGCCAGCTCTGCATGACCGTTTTTTAGTGTGCGTAGACCTTAATTGGTAACAGCTACTAGCTATGCTGATGACAGGAGCCTTCCTGCTTGGAGCTACCCTTAATCGTTCGGTGCTACCTTGCTTTTTCCTTGTCGGGCCTGCCCACTACATCCTGCTCCATGACCATTCGCACCCGCCTGACGCTGCAGTTCGCCCTTATTCTGGCCGTTACGCTGCTGTTGTTCTCTCTGGTGATTTACTACTTCACCTACCATTCGCGGCGGGAGTTTTTTAGTGAGAGCCTATTTGCCCGGGCCCGCATTGTGGCCCACGTCTACCTCGACGGGACCAACCGCGCCGATGAGGAAAGCCGGGCCTCTTACCGCCGGTACCTGCGGCAGTTCTACCGTACCCTTCCCCAGGAAGAGGTGCGCGTATTCGATGCCAACGACCAAGTAGTGTTCAAGGAAGGGCGTGACGGGCGCGAGCCAGTACCCCAGGAACTGCTACGCACCGTGCGCGAAGCCGGCCGGGAGGTAGTGCTGGAAGACGACTACCGCCAAACCGTGGGGCTGCTTTACCGCGACGCGGCCCGCGGCGACTTTGTGGTAGTAGCTTCCTCCGTTGATGCCGACAGCCGCCAGAAGATGAACGACTTGTTTACCGTGTTGCTCTCGGGGCTGCTCGCTTCCTTCGTAATAGTCGGAATTGGAGGATTCTTCTTTGCCGGACAGGCCCTCAAGCCCATGCAGCGCATTATTCAGGAAGTTGACAGCATTACGGCTTCCGACTTGCACCGCCGCCTTTCCCAAGCCGAGGGGCTGGATGAGGTATCGTTGCTGGCCCAGCGCTTTAACAGTCTGCTGAACCGCCTGGAAACGGCTTTTGCCGGGCAGCGCACCTTTGTGCGCGACGCCTCCCACGAACTGCGCACGCCTCTCACGGCCATTATCGGTCAGTTAGAAGTAGCTTTGCTTCAGCAGGAGCGCACGCCCCAGGAGTACCGCCGCGTATTGCAAAGTACCCTCGATGCGGCCCGGTTGCTCAAAGACCTCACCAACGGCCTGCTCCAGATTGCCCGCGCCTCCGACGACCCCTCCCAGGTACCGCGCACCCTGGTTCGGCTCGATGAGCTGCTGTTGCTGGCCCATGAGGAGGTGCACCGCCGCCATCCTACCTGCCGCATCGACCTAGACTTTGGGGAACCCGCTGATAACCGGCGCCGGGTTCCGTATGGCGTGTTGGGCAACGAAGCGTTGCTGTTGGCCGCTTTCCTGAACATTATGGAAAACGCCTGCAAGTTTTCCAGTGGCTGCACCGAACCCGTTGTAGCCACGCTCACGGCCACCCGCACCCGGATTCAGCTAGTGGTGCGCGACCAGGGCGTGGGCATGAGTGAGGCCGACCGGCAGCAAGTATTCGTTCCTTTCTTCCGGGCCGAAGCAGTCCGCAACGTTCCTGGCCACGGCATCGGCCTGCCCTTAACGGCAAAAATTATGGAGCTACACGGGGGAATCGTCAGCATAGAAAGCCAGCTGAAGCAAGGCACAGCCGTGACCCTCGATTTACCCGCCGCAGTAGTTTAAAACGAAGAATTAACGGCTTACAGCAGAACTTTATAAGTATATGAAAATTAGTCATTTATAATTTTAATTTGGTTTTAACTCCCTTTTAATTAGGTCTTAACGACGGCGTCATAGACTTGCATACGCCTGGTAGGTTTCTGTGGAGCCGCCCGGAGTATCCGACCTCTCTACTTCCCCTCGTTCATGTCGAAAATTGCTCCGGTATCCGAAGCGCCAGTAGCTCTGCAGCAGCCTACTGGCATTCCCAATTCCCCCTGGAAAACGCTAGGCAAAGATTTGCCTGCCGGCCTGGTTGTATTTCTGGTAGCCCTGCCGTTGTGCTTAGGCATCTCGCTGGCTTCCGGAGCACCCCTACTGGCTGGAATTATTTCCGGCATTATTGGAGGCGTAATCGTTTCGTGGATAAGTGGGTCGCAGCTTAGTGTCAGTGGCCCGGCCGCGGGTCTAACCGCCATTATTCTCTCGGCTACAAGCACGCTGGGTACCTTTGAGGCCGTGCTGGCTGCCACGGTTATAGCCGGGGTCATGCAAATGCTGCTGGGCGTGGCCAAGGCCGGTATCATCGGCCTTTACTTCCCTACCTCCGTGATTCGTGGGATGCTGGCCGCCATCGGCCTGATTCTGATTCTAAAGCAGATTCCCCATTTTGTGGGCGCCGATGCGGACTACTTCGAGGACATGGACTTTCTGCAGTTCGATGGCCTGAACACTTTCTCGGCTATTAAAAAGGCCATGGGCGGTATTAGCGCCGGCTCAGCCCTGGTAGGGCTAGTTTCCTTAGGAACCTTGCTGGTATGGGATAATATACTCACCAAGCGCGTGGCGTTCCTGCGCCTCGTGCCAGGCGCCCTAATTGTAGTGGTGCTGTCGATTGTGCTTAATAACGTGCTCGACGTGGCCGCGCCCGTGCTGCGCATTCGCCCTGAGCATCTCGTCAACCTCCCGTCCATTTCTGCCTGGCAGGATTTCGCCAACGTGTTTACTGCCCCCGACTGGACTGCTTTCCGCCGGCCCGTTACCTACACGGTGGCCTTTACCATTGCCATTGTCGCCTCCCTCGAAACGCTGCTCAGCGTAGAGGCCGTAGATAAGCTTGACCCGTATAAGCGCGTGACGCCCCCCAACCGGGAACTGCTCGCGCAAGGCGTCGGCAACCTGCTGAATGGCTTGCTCGGTGGCCTGCCCATGACGGCCGTTATTGTGCGTAGCTCCGCCAACATTAATGCCGGCGGCCAAACCCGGATGTCGACGTTCTTTCACGGCTTGCTGCTGCTTACCAGCTTGCTTTTCTTAGAGTCGGTGCTGAACCAGATTCCTTTGTCGGCCCTGGCGGCGGTGCTGTTGCTTGTGGGGTACAAACTCACCAAGCCCGCCCTCTACCGCACCCAATGGAAGCTGGGTTGGCAGCAGTTTCTGCCTTTCATCATCACCATTATTGCCATTCTGTTCACGGATTTGCTCAAGGGCGTATCGGTGGGACTGGTAGTGGGCATCTTCTACATTCTGAAGGCCAATTACGAGTCGGCTTACTTCCTGAGCACTCCTCCGTCCCAGCAGTCAGGGCCGCTGCATCTGAAACTATCAGAGCAGGTTTCCTTCCTGAATAAGGCCAGCATTGTAAAGGTCCTGCACGAGCTGCCAAGCAACACCCACGTGCTCATCGACGGCACGAACTCCTCCCACATTGATTACGATGTGCTGGAAGCCATCGAAAACTTCCGCCTTTCCGCCCCAGAACGCGGCATTCAGGTGGAACTACGCGGCATTGAGCACGTACAGGTTCTAGGACACTAATACGGAGGAGCTTCGCGCTACCGCCGTGGTGTACACCTAGTACCTTTCCTTTCTACTCACCTCCTTAATTCCCCGCTTATGAAAGGCATCGAGCCAATTCTGGAAAATAACCGCAAATGGGTTGAAGAAAAGCGCGCCGCTGATCCGGACTTTTTTAACCGCTTGGCTAACGGCCAGAAGCCCCAGTACCTGTTCATTGGCTGCTCCGATTCGCGGGTGCCGGCCGCCTCTATTACGGGCACCGGCCCAGGGCAAATGTTCGTGCACCGCAACATTGCCAACATGGTTGTGAACACCGACTACAACCTGCTTTCCGTGCTGCAATACGCCGTGGAAGTGTTGGGCGTAGAGGATATTCTGGTGGTAGGGCACTACGGCTGCGGTGGGGTAGCCGCCGCCGCTGGCAACAAGCAGTACGGCCTCATTGATGGCTGGCTCACCAACATCCGGGACGTAATTCGGGTGCACGACGCCGAAATTTCGGCCATTGCCGACGAGGAAACCCGGCTACGTCGTTTGGTCGAGCTCAATGTGATTGAGCAGGTGCGTAACCTGGCCAAAACCAACATCATTCAGAACGCGCGCAAAGGTGCCAAGCCCCGCGCCTGCACGGCTTGGTTTATGATATTAAAGAAGGTCTGCTCAAGGATTTGAAGGTAGAAGATGACCTGCAAGGCAAGCTGAAGGAAATCTACAGAACCAGCGCTGCTGGTCACTAATACCCGGGCCCTCGGGCATCCAATACCAAAAGAGAAAACGAGATTTTGCACCGGACTAACCCGGCTTATGTCACTACTAGCATCATCGGGCGTAGTCTGAGGGGAGTGCGCTTTCGATGTGTGGAACCGCCGCGGCTACTGGCTGCGGCGGTTTTTGCGTGTATGGAGCGCTTGGTTTTGACTACGCTAGACACGGTAGGTATTGAAGTATGCCCGAAACCGTATCCTGTCTTCAAAGCGAAACAGCGGATTACTCGCTACTGCGGGTAAAAGCAATGAGCATTGCGCCGCCGGCCATCATGGTAGCGCCCAGGATAACCTGCCAAGTCACTTTTTCCTTGAGAAAGAATACGGCCAGCAGAATGGAAAAGACCAGCGAGATTTTGTCGAAGGAGGAGGTGCGGGAGGCCGGGCCCAGCTTCAGGGCCTGAAACGACAACAGCGACGAGGCACAGGTAATAACGCCGGCGGCAATCAGGAATAGCCAGGTTCGCCGGTCAATTTCAGCTACCTGCCCCAGGTGGCCCTGCCAGGCTACTACGCCCCAGGCCACGCCCACAATCAGCACCGACTGCACGGCAAAGGCTACGCTCGACTCAATATTTTTGACGCCTACCTTGGAAAGCGTAACCACAACGGCGGCCGACAGCGCAGCCAACAACGAAAACATCCACCACATAGATTCCTGATCAAGAAGACTCTGACCAAATACGGAGCCAGCCATAATTTAGCCGGGAACGGCGGGTTTTACCTCGGCACGTAGCGGGCTATGGCTTTATATTTGGTACTGCGCTAAACAAAAAGCTCCAGGCTGCTGCCTCTTGTATATTGGGTATGAAAAACAAAAGCAACGTATGCGCCGCCGTGGGCCTGATTCTGCTGCTACCCGCCTTCATCTGGGCCCAAGGTACCCGGACGGGAGCCACGCAGCCGGCCTTGCCTGAGCCGCCCGGCACTACCCGCGTGGCGGAGAATCTGTTCATGGATGAAACGGAGGTAGCCAACATTCACTGGCTGGAGTACCTGCACTTTCTGCGCCGCGACTCTACACTTGCCCTGTACCGCTCCCAGTTGCCCGACTCGACCGGGTGGCAGCCCGTCGTCGACCCTGAGCAGGACCAGGCGCCGCAGTCCTACTTCCGGGCGCCGGGCTACCGCTATTACCCGGCCACTAACATCAGCTACGAGCAGGCCCAGGCATATTGTCGGTGGCGGAGCGCCGCGGTTAACCGGGCTTACTTTCAGGGCGCGGAGTTTCGGAAGCAACACCCAGAGTTGCGTGACTACGCTGTGACGGTAACTTACCGCCTTCCCACGGAGCAAGAGTGGCAGCTGGCCGCCGCCGGTGGGGTAGGGGCTGGTCCCCGGCCTTTCGAAGTAATTCAGACCCGCCCGGTTCGCAAACCCAAGGGTCAAAAGCTAGCCCAGGCCGACGTCCTAACGGCCTGCCTAGATGCCCAGCAGCTGCCGCATCCGGCGGAGGAAGTGGCGTATGCACTGCCCTTCAACTTGCGGGAAAACTACTACTTAGCGGGCAGCAACCAGGTGTTCAAGTGCGCCCGGCCAAGGAGGTATTCCCGCTCCAGCGCATCACCGACGGGCCGCCCAATAATATTGGCCTGCAGCAGGTAATTGGCAACGTGGCTGAAATGACGGCTACCAAAGGCGTAGCCAAAGGGGGCTCTTTCAAGTCCTCGGTGGTAGGCCTGACCTTGGAAACGCGGCAAGCCTACCCGGGCCACAAAGCTGGTTGGGGTTCCGGTGCGTGGCTACAGTGCACATGCGCAAGAAATCAGAGTAGGTTAGCCTAACTGCTACACCTGTTGCAGGCGCGCATTCACGTGCCTTGCTGGAGTTCGTAGGACAGTAGCTCAAAAAATCGAGAAAGAAAGTAGATGTTATCTGGCTAGATGTTATCAGGTAGCACGGAGCCAACCAGGCCCTGCTCTACTCCTTGTGCCCACGTCTGCCACTAGCCGCTGCCTTGCCTACCGCTACCTTCGAGCCCGCCCAACTCACCCACCGCAAGTGCTACCCAGGCCCGAAGCTTCTGACTTTATTCTGGAGGAGCTGCTGCTACAAGTAGAAAACAAGAGGCTGGTTGTGAATCGATTGTAAAAATAGTTATTTCTTAATAATATAATTTTATGTACTATATATTGTATTGTATATTACAAAAATTCAACCATATCGCAATATATTGCCGTGCGGTACAGAAATCAGTAGTGTTACCATGCACGGGTTGAGAAAAATTGAAGAACTGTTTGCCTATGATTCACTAGTGCACCTAGCTAGTGAAGTGAAAAAGCAGGAGCTGGAGTACCGCGGTACCAGCCTGCCCGGAATACAAGAGAATATTCCCTTCGGCCTACACGTTCTTCAACTCGCCGAACAAGGGCATCCGTGCTTTTTCGGTCTTAATGCCGACAACGAGCCCCAGGTAATTACTCTGCCGCTAAACCAGGCTAGTCGCTTTACCTCCATTGGCTACTACGTGGGAAGCGAAGGCGGCACCTTCCGGTTGCACCGCACCACGTTTGCCTTGTGGGTAGCTGGGCTCAGCTTTAGCCAGCTTAAGCAGTATTACCCCCGCATCTTTGAGGGCAACAATTCCTCAACCATGGTGCTCACCCCGCCCGACGAGTTTGGCGTGCTGCTACCCCCGAGAACCGCTGGGGCCAACTCTACGCCAGCCAGCGCCTCTACGACCAGGAACTGCGCGAGGTAGCGGCCGCCAGCGGGGTAGTAATAACCCATAACGAGCAGGAAAATCTGTTTGGGCTTTACCACCGTGGTAGCTTGGTTGAGCAGGGTGCCCAACTGGAGGTGGCCCATCTGGTAAAACTGATTACCCACCGCCTGAACACGCCCGTTGCCTACCACCAGGTAAAGCAGAAGGTGCTGGATGAGCGCTACGACAGCGCTTTCCCCAAAGAGCTGGACAACTTCGATAACTGGGACGGCGAAATTCTGGAGCACCGGCAGTTTCCGCTGGCCAACCTGTTTTATGTGCGCGTGCAGGCGGCCACCGAAAATGCGGCCCTGCATATTGCCCGCGAAGAAATTATCTTCCAGCGCCGCCTGAACCCAGTGCGGATTGCGGCCCGGGGGCTGCCCTTTGAAATTGAAAGCGTGGTGATGCTGGACCGGGTATCGAATGCGGGCTTTTACGAGGTGCGCTACCACTTTGTAACCCAGCATGAGCTGGAGCTGGCCTCGGCTTCCTGACCCGCTTCGACCCGCTGCAAACGCCGCGGGTAAACCGACTTTTTCTCGGCGTATCTTTGTTGATTCCTCACTGGCGCTGCCGCCAGCAAAATTTGAGTACGAATCAGCGAGAATTAGCCCCTAGTGAAAGTTTGTATTGCTGAAAAGCCCAGCGTGGCCCGCGAAATTGCCCAGGTGTTGGGTGCTACCCGCAAAATGGATGGCTACTTTGAAGGCAACGGCTACCAGGTAACCTGGACCTTCGGCCACTTCTGCCAACTGCGGGAGCCCGAGGACTACCGCCCCGAGTGGAAGCGCTGGAGCATTCACGATTTGCCCATGGTGCCCGAGAACTTCGGCATCAAGCTTATGCGCCGCGACGATGGGGTAGTGCGCCAGTTCACCGTCATTAAAAACCTGCTGGCCAACGCCGAAGAAGTTATTAACTGCGGCGACGCGGGCCAGGAAGGAGAGGTGATTCAGCGCTGGGTGCTGCTAGAAGCCAAGTACCGCAAGCCCACCAAGCGCCTCTGGATTTCCTCTCTTACGGAAGAAGCCATCCGCCAAGGTTTTCAGAACCTGCGCGACGGAGCGGAGTTCGACAAGCTGTACCAGGCTGGCAAAAGCCGCGCCGTTGGGGACTGGCTGCTGGGGCTGAACGCTACCCGCCTGTTTACCCTGAAGTATGCGCCCGGCCAGCGCCAGGTGCTCAGCATCGGGCGGGTGCAGACGCCTACCCTGGCACTGCTCGTGGACCGCTACCACGAAATTCAGAACTTCAAGCCCGAGCCCTATTGGGTGCTGCGCACCGAATACCGCGGCACCATGTTCAGCCACGTGGCCCCGCCCAAAAAAGGCATGACCGAAGACGATGAGCCCGACGAAAAGGCCCGCCTGAAAGCCCGTGGCTACTTTGTAACCCAAGAAGAGGCCGACGCCGCCATGGCCGCCGTGAAGGACGTGCCGCTCACGGTAACCAACGTCGAAATCAAGAAGGCCCTGGAAACCCCACCTTCTCTATTCGATTTGACCTCCCTGCAGGTGCAGTGCAACAACCAGTTGGGCCTGTCGGCCGAAGACACGCTGAAAACGGTACAGGCTCTCTACGAGAAAAAGGTGGTGAGCTACCCCCGCGTCGACACCACTTTCCTGCCCGACGACCAGTACCCGAAAATTCCGGGCATCCTGCGCGGGCTGGGCGCTTACAATAGCCTCACGGCTCCGTTGCTGGCGGGCAAAATCAAGAAGTCGGGCAAAGTATTCAATAATAACAAAGTCACCGACCACCACGCCATTATCCCAACCGGGGCCAGCGCCAGCGGCCTGGGCGGCACCGAGCACAGCGTCTACGACATCATTGTACGTCGCTTCCTGGCCGCTTTCTACCCCGATTGTGAGGTGTCGAACACAACCGTTACGGCCGAAGCAGCTGGGCGCACGTTTCGCGTGCGGGGCCGCCAGATTCTGAACCCGGGCTGGCGCGTGGTGTACGGCGACCCGGAGAAGCAGCAGGCTCCCTCGGCCCCGAAAGCGGCCGGCGAGGGGACGATGACGTGGTGAATACCGTGCTGCCCAGCTTCGAGAAAGGCGAAAACGGCCCCCACAAGCCCCGCCTCGATTCCAAAATGACCCAGCCCCCGCGCGAGTATTCGGAGGCCATGTTGCTGCGCGGTATGGAAACCGCCGGCCGCAACGTCGACGATGATGAATTGCGTCAGGCCATGAAGGAAAACGGCATCGGGCGGCCTTCTACCCGTGCGGCCATCATTGAAACCCTATTTAAGCGGGGCTATATCCGCCGCGACAAAAAGAAAATCGTGCCCACTGCTACCGGTGTGGAGCTGATCGGGCTGATTCGCAACCCCACCCTCAAATCGGCGGAGCTGACAGGTCAGTGGGAAAAAAAGCTGCGCCAGATTGAAGGCGGTCAGCTCGACCAAGAGCAATTTCTGGGCGAGCTGAAACAGCTGGTGCGCGAAATGGTGCACGAGGTAAAGCAGGACGGCTCCGGCCGCGCCGTGACGGTCGCCAGCCCCGACGCCGCTGGCCCTGGAAGCAAAGCCGCTGCTACCCGGCCCGCGGCTCCGGCTGCCGCACCTACCCCCGCCGTGCCCGGTGCGCTGGGGCCGTGCCCAGCCTGCGGCAGTGGCCACGTGCTACGCGGCAAAACGGCCTTGGGCTGCTCGCGCTGGCGCGAGGGCTGCGCCTTGCGCCTACCCACACAGTATGAGGGCAAGAAGCTCACCGACAAGCAAGTAGGCGACCTACTGAAAAAAGGCCGTACCCAGGCTATGCAGGGCTTTTTGGATGACGCCGGCAACAAGTTCAGCGCCGCCATCCGCCTCACCCCGCAGTACACGCTGGAGTTGGTACGCGCCGCCGAAAGCAAGCCGACTACGGCCACCGACCCCGGCCAGATTCCGTGCCCCGTGTGCCGCCTGGGCCAGATGCTGAAAGGTAAAAGTGCCTGGGGCTGCTCCCGCTTCCGCGAGGACTGCCAGTTCCGGGTGCCGTTCGAGTGGGGCGGTAAAACTCTCACCGACAGTCAGATGAATCAGCTTCTGCGCAAAGGCAAAACCGGCGTCATCCGCGGATTCGTGTCGGCCAAAACCGGCAACCGTTACGAGGCCGCCCTGCAGGTAGGTGCCGAAGGTAGAATAGAGCCGGTGTTTGGGCAGGGGTAATGACCTCACCCTTTACTTCTGCGCATTTGCTGTTACTCCTGGGAGCAGCAGGCAACTTCAACTACTGAAGCGTGTCCTGCTGAATTCCAGTATTATCGGGAAGTTACTAGGTTTTAGTGGGTTGTTATAGCCCTAGAAAAGCTACCCATGTAGTTTACACTACAGAAAACGGGCCGTTGATTTAAGGTGCGTCGTTTCATAGCCAGCTCCGGTTGACTTGCGCTAATGGGCAGTTCCTGGTGCTGCGTTTCAGTTGTTTCAGCGCTAGGGCAGCGGTTGCTGATGAAAACGCCAGTGGCCCCGCGCTGCTGCAATTGCCTCAGAAATTGCTACGCTTACACGAGTACAGCTATCTTCCAGAATCTATTCATTTGTTGCCCTACACCGAAAAGCCGATTGGGATAGACCTCATCCTCATACGTGGTGGGAGTGGTTTTCGAGGGATTATAACGCACGATACAATATCAGCCTACCCATGACGCCCCAACTCGGTAAAAGCTTCATTGTTCTCGGCCTGATTCTGGTGGCTTTGGGTGCTTTCCTCTGGCTTGGGGGCGGCAGCCTGCTGAAGTGGTTCGGACACCTACCCGGCGACATCCGCATTGAGCGGCCGGGCTTCCGGTTTTACGCGCCCATTGTTTCCATGCTGCTGCTGAGCTTATTGCTAAGTGCTGTGCTCTGGCTAGTGCGGCGGTTGGGCTAACCTGAGGGGTAGAAGTCTGACAGGTTGCTGTTTCGCCGTGCCAATACATAGCTGCAAGTAGACCAAAAGAAGGCTCATTGCTTCCAACTTTGAGAAGGCTAATTAACGCACGCAGGTGGCACGTAACCAGCGTTGCGCTGCATCAACTGAAAAAGCCAAGTTTTGAACAGTATAGTCATAGAAAATAAAAATAGTTTTATACGGAATATAACAATATCAAAGTAGAATTATATTGTATATTGCTGCAGTTTCATTCCCATTTTAGAACAATTATATGATAAAACCCTTTACCTCCTGGAAGTTGGTAAGTTGTGCGGTAGGATTGACAGTGCTAACCTCTTGCGAAAAACCTGAGCTGGAAGGTCCTGACGCATTGCAGGTTACAACATCGGCTAATAATGAGGGCGATGACGAATTGAACGTGGATTGGGGGCAAGTTTTCCCCACGTTCACCTTAGCGGGCGGCCAGACCACCGTGAACGACGTCAGCAGCTTGAGCATGATTCAGCCGGCCCCTAACCTGGGCGGTGTTGACATGACGGCTCATTTGAATGGCAAGACAGTGTTCCAGCGCACGTTTGAGTTGGGCGAGGTAGCTCCGCTCTGGAACAACGTGCGGTGCGAGAGCTGCCACCTGGGCGGCTCCCGCGCTGGTCTGCCCCGGGTGAATGCCACGACCGGCGAGTTGGCCCCGCAGCTGCTGTTCCGCGTGAGCCTGCCAGGCACCGGCCCCCACGGAGAGCCCAAGCCAGTGCCCGGTTTCGGCGACCAGATTCAGCCGCTGATGGTGGTAGAAGGAGTTGACGCCCAAGATGATGTGCGCGGCGCTAGCGCCGAAGGCAACGTATTGGTGCGCTACACGGAACAGCCCAGCCTGCCGTTCAAGGATGGCAGCACCGTTAGCCTGCGGCGGCCCACGTACACTTTCGTGAAAACCACGCAAAACCTGCCCACCGGCACCATGATTTCGCCCCGCACTGGTTCCCAGGTAACGGGCCTGGGCCTGCTGGAAGCCGTGCGCGAAGAAACCATTCTGGAGTTTGCCCGCGTGAATACCAACAACGGTGTTTCGGGCCGGCCTAACCGGGTGTGGGACGTAGAGCAGGGCCGGACCCGCATTGGTCGTTTCGGTTGGAAAGCCAACCAACCCACTTTGCGGCAGCAAAATGCCGGTGCCGCCAACGGCGACATGGGCCTGACCTCGCCGGTGTTCCCGGTGGAGCCCGGCGAAACCAGCGCCTCGGCCCAACTAAACCTAAGCGAGCAGCAAATCCGTGACCTGACCGTCTTCACCCAGACCATGGGGGTACCGGCCTTCCGCAACAATAGCAGCCCTCAGGCGCAACTAGGCGCCGTAATGTTTGCCAAGGCGGAGTGCGGTAGCTGCCACGTGCCGCGCATGAAAACCGGTACGCTGCCCGGCCGCCCTGAGGTATCAAACCAGGTTATTGCTCCCTTCACCGACCTACTCCTCCACGACATGGGCCCGGCCCTGGCTGACAACCGCCCCGACTTCCTGGCTTCCGGCCGCGAGTGGCGCACGGCTCCGCTGTGGGGCCTAGGCTTGCAGCAAACCGTAAACGGCCACACCAACCTGTTGCACGACGGGCGTGCCCGCAACGTAATAGAGGCCATTATGTGGCACGGTGGCGAAGGCGAAAACTCGCGCAAAATCGTGACCGAGATGAGCAAGCAAGAGCGTGATGCGCTGGTAACCTTCCTCAGCTCCATCTAAGCAACTGGCAGCAACCCCGCGGCGGCCGGTGTAGGCACCTACCCGGCGGCCCCGGACTCTGTACACGTCGATTGCCAATACAAAAAAGAGTGCGCGCTCCGGCCGCACTCTTTTTTTGTGGGTAGCGGTAAGTGCAATTTGACGGGCAGCTTCAGCCAGTTAAACCCCAAGGCAAAGTGAGTAGATAGGGTAGGCGCTGCCGCCAGGTAGCTGCCGCCGCGGGCACGAATGCTGGCATTGGGAACGTTCCCGATAACGATTGCACAAAAAATGCTGGACGAGGGTGCAGGGTAGGCCAACTATTCCGCTAACCTTAACATGTATTCAGCACTCACTCACCCGCGCCGGGTCACGGAAAACTCCTTTTCCCGGGTGCACTCTGAGCAAGCGTGCCTGGTTCTTGAACTCCTTCCCACCCGCTCTGTATGAAACCATTTGCCGTTCTGCTGCTGGCTGTTGCGCTGCTGGCCTTCCGCCCGGCCGCCGATGACCGCAAGACCACCATCTTCCTGGTTGGGGACTCCACCATGTCGGACAAGCCCCTAGACAAAGCCGAGCGCGGCTGGGGCATGTACTTCCGGCAGTATTTTGATGGAGGCGTGGCCATCCAGAACCACGCCATGAACGGGCGTAGCACCCGCAACTTCCGCCACGAGGGCCGCTGGGCCAAAGTGCTGGACCAGCTCAAGCCCGGCGACTGGGTATTCATTCAATTCGGCCACAACGACTCCAAGCAGGAAGACACCGCCCGCTACGCCGCCCCCCAAACCGCCTACCGCCAGAACCTAACTCGCTACGTGCAGGAAGCCCGCGCTAAAGGCGCCAATCCTGTGTTGCTCACGCCCGTTGGTCGCCGTTATTTTGACGAGCAAGGCAAGCGCAAGGATGACCACGGCGACTACCCCGGCGTAGTGAAGGAGGTAGCCAAAACCCAGAAAGTACCCCTGATTGACTTGCACGAAACCAGCTGGGGCCTGTACTCCCAACTCGGCGACGCCGGTTCCAAGCCCTTGTTCTGGAGCTACCAGAACGGCGCCAACAACACCAAGCTCGACAATACGCACTTCTCTGCTTATGGCGCGGAGCGGGTGGCGCAGCTGGTAGCTCAGGACGTGAAGAAGATGAACCTAGGCATTGCCAGCCACCTGCAGCCTCTGGCCTTCACGGGCAAGTATCAGTACGATTTGCCGGTAGTGCTTCAGCCTACTTTCAACAAGGATACCTTCAACATCACGAAGTACGGGGCCGTAGCCGATGGCCAAACCCTGAACACCGAAGCCTTCCGCAAAGCCATTGAGGCCTGCAGCCAGAAGGGTGGGGTAGTGCTGGTGCCACGCGGATTGTGGCTCACGGGCCCTATTCAGCTGAAAAGCAACGTAAACCTGCACGTGGCCAAGGGCGCCCTGGTGCAATTCAGCAACAAGCTCTCCGACTATCAGCTGATTAAAACCAACTGGGAAGGCGAGGACGCCGTGCGCAACCAGTCGCCCATTTCCGGCTACGACCTAGAGAACATTGCCATTACCGGCGAGGGCACCTTTGATGGGGCCGGCGACGCTTGGCGCATGGTGAAAAAGGAAAAACTCAACGCCGGGCAGTGGCAGCGGCTGGTAAAATCGGGTGGGGTAGTGGATGATAAGGGCACGACCTGGTACCCTTCGGCTAGCTCCCTGAAAGGCTCCACGCTCAACAAGCCCTGGACCATTAAGGCGGGTCAGCAGCCCGACTACAGCAAGTACCAGGAGTTCAAGGATTTCCTGCGGCCCAACATGCTCAGCCTGCAGCGCTGCAAGCAGATTCTGCTGGAAGGCTTTACCATCCAGAACTCTCCGGCCTGGACCATTCACCCCCTGCTCTGCGACAACATCACCCTGCGCAACGTCACGGCCCGCAACCCCTGGTACGGCCAGAACACCGATGCGCTAGACCTGGAATCGTGCCGCAACGGCCTGGTGGAAGGCTGCACTTTCGACGTGGGCGACGACGGCATCTGCATCAAATCGGGCCGCGACGAGGAAGGCCGCCGGCGCGGCGTGCCCACCGAGAACTTTATTATCCGTGACACGAAAGTGTACCACGCCCACGGCGGCTTCGTAATTGGCTCGGAAATGTCGGGTGGGGCGCGCAACATCTACGTGAACAACTGCACCTTCATGGGCACCGACGTAGGCCTGCGCTTTAAAACAGCCCGGGGCCGCGGCGGGGTAGTAGAAAACATCTTCGTGGATGGCGTGGACATGACGGACATTGCCGGCGAGGCCATCCTTTTCGATATGTACTACGCCGCCAAAGACCCGGTGCAAGTAAACGGCGACGCCTACGGCATTCCGGAAATCAAGGCCGAGCCATTGGGCGAAGGCACGCCCCAGTTTCGCGGCTTCCGCATCAAGAACGTCACCTGTAAGGGCGCCAACACGGGTATTCTGGTGCGCGGTCTGCCGGAAATGGCCATTAAAGACGTGGACATTGAAAACACAGTGCTGGAAAGCAATAAAGGCCTGGTGTGCCAGGAAGCCGACGGGATCCGCCTCAAGAACGTGACCCTGATTTCCAAGCAAACCAACCCCGTGCTGGAAGTCCAGAACAGCCGCAACATCAGCTTCGACAACCTGCGCTACGCCCCCGGCGCCGACCTGCTACTGCGCGTTACGGGTAGCCGCAGCAAGGCCGTAACCCTGCGCAACACCGACACCAAAGCCGCGAAAAAAGGCGTAGAAATGGGTGAGAAGGTGGCCAAGAAAGTCGTGACGGTTTCTAAGCTGTAATGGCGCCTCCAGAGCGAAGCATCTCCTTAAAATCCCCGACACGCTACTTCCTACCCATGCTCTCCCGCCGCTTCTTGCTTTCCGGTCTGCTGCTCGCCTCGCTTACTGCCCAGGCTCAAACCACGCCCAGCACGGGACGGCCGATGTCGCAGCGCATGGCGGATGCCTTCATCAGCTGGCACCCCGATTCCATCGTCATTGGTAACCGCAAAACGGCCCGCTGGGACTACGAGCAGGGGCTGATGCTGAAGGCCCTGGAGCGGGTGTGGCAGCGCACCGGCGACGGGCGCTACTTCACCTACATTCAGAAAGACCTCGACCAGTTTGTGCGGCCCGATGGCACCATTCGCACCTACAAGCTGGAAGACTACAACCTCGATAACCTGACCACCGGCCACGCTCTGCTCACGCTCAGCCAGATGTCGGTGCCCCAGGCCGAGAAATACCAGAAAGCGGCCCAACTGCTGCGCAAGCAGCTGGAAGGCCAGCCGCGCACCAAGGCCGGCGGCTTCTGGCACAAGAAGGTGTACCCCAACCAGATGTGGCTGGATGGCCTCTATATGGCTGAGCCCTTCTACGCCGAGTACAGCAAGGCCTTCAACCAGCCCGCTGGCTTCGACGACGTAGCCAAGCAATTTGCCCTCATCGAGAAGAACCTGGTGGACCCCAAAACCGGCCTGCTTTACCACGGCTACGATGAAAGCCGGGAGCAAAAGTGGGCCAACAAGCAAACGGGCCAGTCGCCGAACTTCTGGGACCGGGGCATGGGCTGGTACGCCATGGCCCTGGTAGATGTGCTGGACTATTTCCCTCAGAACCATCCACAGCGCCAGCAGCTCATCAAAAACGTGCAGCGCCTGGCACCCGTGCTGGCAAAATACCAAGACCCCAAAACGGGCACCTGGGCGCTGGTGGTCGACCAGGCCGCGCGCCAAGGCAACTACCAAGAGGCTTCCGGCAGCAGCATGTTCGTGTACTTTCTGCAGAAGGGCGCGCGCATGGGCTACCTCGATAAAAAGTACGCCGAGGTGGCCCGCAAAGGCTATGACGGCCTGCTTAAGCAATTCGTGGCCACGGAAGGTAGCAATGCCCTGGCCTTCAACGGCACGGTAAGCGTGGGTGGCCTGGGTGGCAACCCCTACCGCGACGGTAGCTTCGAGTACTACCTCTCCGAACCCCTACGCAAGAACGATCTGAAAGGCGTTGGGCCGTTCATCCTCGCTAGCCTGGAAATGGAAGTGGCCGCCGAAAGCACCCTGGGCAAAGGCAAAACCGTAGCCGTGGACAACTATTTTAACCACGAGCTGCGCAAGAATGCCCTTAGCGGGCAGGAGGAAACCTGGCACTACACCTGGGATGAGCGCACCCACGGCGGCTTCTATTTCTGGGGCCAGCAGCTGCGCGACCTGGGCGCCAAAACCGCTACTATAACTACCGCGCCTACGGCCGCCGCGCTGAAAGGTGTGGACGTGTACATCATCGTGGACCCCGACACCAAAAAGGAAACGGCTAAACCCAACTTCGTGCAACCTGCCGACGTGCAGGCCTTAACGAAATGGGTGAAAGACGGCGGCACGCTGGTGCTCATGGCCAATGACACCAGCAACTGCGAGATTCCGCGCTTCAACACCCTTGCTCAGGCCTTTGGCATCCAGTTTAAAAGCCAGAACCTGAACATGGTGAAAGGCACCCAATTTGAGCAGGGTAGGGTAGAGCTGCCCGCGGGTAATGCGGTGTTCAAAACGGCCCGCGCTGCCTACATCAAGGAGCTGGCCCCGCTGGACGTGAAAGCCCCAGCCCAGCCCCTGGTTAGCCAAGGCGGCAGCGTTATCATGGCCACCGCCAAGGTAGGCAAGGGAACAGTCTTCGCCGTGGGTGACCCGTGGCTCTACAACGAATACGTGGATGGCCGCAAGATTCCGGCCGAGTACCAGAACTTTCAGGCGGCGAAGGACCTAGCGACCTGGCTGCTGCAACAGGCTAAGTAAGGCTGAGTTCCGGCTCGGCGCACGAGCGGAGCGAGTCTCTACGCGCCTGCCACGCGTTGGCTCACGTTCCATACTCGCTCCGCTCGTGCGCCGAGCCGGAGCTCAGCCTTACAGCCCTTGGTACGTCTTTCTCTACTGCTGCTTGTTCTGTTGCCGCTGGCTTCCGCGGCTCAATCCTCCTTATCGAAGGTGTGGGTGCCGGATTTGGGTAATGGCAGCTACAAAAACCCGGTGCTCTACGCCGATTACTCCGACCCCGATGTGGTACGGGTGGGGCCGGATTACTACCTTACTTCCTCCAGCTTCAATGCTGCGCCGGGTCTGCAAATTCTGCACTCCCGCGACCTGGTGAATTGGACGCTTATTGGTGCAGTTTTCACCCAACAGCCGCCCCTTGCCCGCTACAACCTGCCCCAGCACGGCAACGGCGTGTGGGCCCCGGCCATCCGCTACCACCGCAAGGAGTTCTACATCTACTACCCCGACCCGGACTTGGGGCTGTTCGTCACGAAGGCCAAGAATCCGGCCGGCCCCTGGAGCACGCCCGTGTGCATCAAGGAAGCCAAGGGCTGGATTGACCCCTGCCCGCTCTGGGATGAGGACGGCCAGGCTTACCTGGTGCATGGGTTTGCGGGCTCGCGCGCGGGCTTTAAGAGCGTGCTGGCCGTGAGCCGCATGAGCCCCGATGGCCTGAGCCTGCTCGGCGACGAGGTGCTGGTGTTCGACGGGCACGACAAGCACCCGACCATTGAGGGGCCTAAGTTCTACAAGCGCCACGGCTACTATTACATCTTCGCGCCCGGCGGCGGGGTAGCCACCGGCTGGCAGGTGGTGCTGCGCGCCAAAAACGTGTTCGGGCCCTACGAAGACCGAATTGTGCTAGCCCAGGGCAACACCCCCATCAACGGCCCCCACCAAGGTGCCTGGGTTGATACGCCCGATGGTAAGCAGGACTGGTTTCTGCATTTCCAGGACCAGGGCGCCTACGGGCGGGTGGTGCATCTGCAGCCCATGCAGTGGAAAAACGACTGGCCCATTATCGGCGAGGACCCCGACGGGGACGGCACCGGCCAGCCCGTGCTTACGTACCGCAAGCCCGCCGTGAAGGGCAAGCCCCAGCCTTTGGCTACGCCCGCTACCTCCGACGAGTTTGACGCTAATACCCTCGGCCTGCAGTGGCAGTGGCACGCCAACCCCCAGCCGGGCTGGCACTTCCTCAACGGCAGTGCGGGCTTCCTGCGCCTGTACTCGGTGCCACTGCCAGAAGGCTACCAGAACCTGTGGCAGGTGCCTAACCTGCTGCTGCAAAAGCTGCCCGCTGAGAAGTTTATCGTTACCACCAAGCTTACCTTTACCCCGCGCTTCGAGGGCGAAAAAGTGGGCCTCGTGATGATGGGACTCGATTACGCTGCCCTCACGCTCACGAGCAAAGCCGGCCAGCTCCACCTAGCGCAGGCGGTATGCCAAAACGCCGATAAGCTTACCCCCGAAACCACCACGACTCCCATTGTCGTGCCGAGTAAGCAGCCCCTCTACCTGCGCGTAGCCGTGCGGGAAGGCGCCAAGTGTCAGTTCAGCTACAGCCTCAATGGGGAGCAGTTTCAGCCCCTGGGCACCGAATTCACGGCTCGGGAAGGCAAATGGATTGGGGCCAAAGTAGGCTTGTTCTGCACCCGCCCCGGCAAAACCAACGACGCCGGCACCGCCGACGTGGACTGGTTTCGGGTGGAGGAAGCCAAGTAGTGAGGTTGTAAGTGAGTGAGTGAGTGAGTGAGTGAGTGAGTGAGTGAGTGAGTGAGTTGTCATGGCGAGCGAAGCGCGGCCATCCTTCCTCTCTTGTGCCTGACACCTGATAATGTGACAAGCCCTTGACGTATGGTAGCGTCAAGGGCTTGTCTATTTACTAAGGGTAAGACTTCGTGAAGGACGAATGGCCGCATCGTGCCTCCTCGCCAGGACAGAACAGCAAACTCACTATTTCACCACCTCACAATTTCACCACTTCTACCATCGTGGAGCTGCGCACAATCAGCTCCGTGGGGATTTTTACGGTTTCAACGGGCAGGGCGCGGTGCTTACGCTCAATCTGGTCGATGAGGCGCTCGGCGGCTAGCTGCCCGATTTCCTGGGCCGGCTGCACCACCGTGCTTAGGGGCGGGGCCAGCAGATCGGCGACGTTGAGGTTGGTGAAGCCAATCAAGGACACATCCTCGGGAATGTGCAGGTTGCGTTGGCGCAGGGCCTGCAGGCAACCGACGGCCAGGCGGTCGGAGGCGGTGAAAAACGCGTCGGGTGGGGCGGGCAGGCGCATCAGGTCGTCGACCATGGGGCCTACCTCATCGGGGCCGAAGCTACCGTAGCGCATCAGGCTTTCGTCGAACTCCAGGCCGTACTTTTCCAGGGCGGCGCGGTAGCCGGCCAGGCGCTCCTGCGTGATGCTCAGCCAGGGCTGAATAGTCAGGTGGGCAATCCGCTTGCGGCCCGACTGAATCAGGTGCTCGGTGGCGGCAAAGGCTCCGCCGAAATTGTCGGCCACTACTTTGGTCACGTTCAACTCGGCCGAAACCCGGTCGAACAGAACCAGGGGCACATTCTTATCCAGTACTTCCTGCAAGTGCGCCACATTGGCGGTTTCGCTGGAAAGCGACATTAGCAACCCATCCACCTTCCTCGACATGGCCTGCTGCACGTTGGCAATTTCCCGCTCGTAGGATTCCTGGCTCTGAAAGATGATGACGTGGTAGCCCCGATTGTAGGCAATGGCCTCAATGCCATTAATGGCCTGGGAGAAAAAGTAGTTAGCAATTTGGGGCAGAATAACGCCAATAGCCCGGCTGGCGCTACCCTTCAAACTCAGGGCAATGGGGTTGGGGCGGTAGTTGAGGCGCTCGGCGCACTCCATTACTAGCCGCTTGGTTTCGGGGTTAATTTCATAGCTCCCCCGCAGCGCCCGGGATACCGTGGAGGTAGAAATGCCTAGCTCGCGGGCAATGTCTTTGATGGTAAAGGTTTCCACAGGTGTGAGCGGTAGGAAGATGGGAGTAGGAGAGTGGGCACTTACTTTTGTCCTAAAACCGAGGCTATTGTAGGAGGAACGCGCGGAGGCAGGTAAGCAGAATGTTGGGCCGAATAACGGCGGGAGAAGGCGGCTTTACCTGCCCTAGGCGATAGTTGGCAACGTTCCCGACATCGTTTGCGCAAATTATTAAGACCAGATACTTCCTTTTCGGAAAGGCATCTTTTAATCTTAATCATGCCGCCGGCCATCCGGCTGTTTCAAAAGTACACCGGATTTCTTCGAAAAGTTTACAAACATTCTCCTCTATATGTCGGGTCCCACTTCGTTCGATTTGTCTGGTAAGGTAGCGCTGGTAACGGGCTGCAACAAAGGCATCGGGCAGGCCATGGCGCTGGGACTGGCGGAAGCTGGGGCCGACATCATTGGCGTTTCGGCCTCCCTGGCCCGGAGCGGCAGCGAGACGGAGCAGCAAGTGCAGGCCCTGGGCCGGCAGTTCCGCGCCTACCAGGCCGACTTCAGCCAGCGCGAGCAGGTAGACGCCTTCCTGGCCCAGGTGCAGCAGGACTTCCCGCGCATCGACATTCTCATTAACAACGCCGGCACTATTCAGCGGGCCCCGGCCGCTGAGCACGCCGACGAGCTGTGGGACAACGTGCTGGCTATCAACCTGGATGCGCCCTTCCGTTTGGCCCGCGCCTTGGGCGGCCGGATGCTGGAGCAGGGTGGCGGCAAAATCATTTTTACGGCCTCGCTACTGACCTTCCAAGGCGGTATTAATGTGCCGGGCTACGCGGCCAGCAAGGGCGCTATTGGCTCGCTGGTAAAGGCCTTGGCCAACGAGTGGGCCGGCCGCGGGGTGAACGTGAATGCTATTGCTCCCGGCTACATCGCTACTGATAACACCCAGGCCCTGCGCCAGGACCCCGACCGCAGCCAGAGCATTCTGGGCCGCATTCCGGCCGGGCGCTGGGGCACCCCCGACGACTTCAAAGGCCCCACTGTTTTCCTGGCCTCTGCGGCCGCTGACTACATCCACGGCACCATCCTCACCGTCGATGGCGGCTGGATGGGCAGGTAAAGGTGAACTAGTGAGATGGTGAAATGATGAGTTGTCGTTCCAGCCGCCTCACTATTCCATCTCACCACTCACCATTTCACTACTCATCATCTCACCATTTCACCACTGAAAATGCGCCAGTACTACGCCATCGGGCCCCGCGAAACAGCTGCTATGTCCACCGCCGAGCTGCGCGAGAATTTCCTGCTGGAAAACCTATTTGTGCCCGGCGAAATTCAGCTAGTGTACACGCATTATGACCGCATGATCGTGGGCGGTGTAGTACCCACCGCTGAGCCGATTGCGCTACCCTGTCCCGAGAACCTGAAGGCCGAGTTTTTCCTGCAGCGCCGGGAGCTGGGCGTGCTGAATACCGGGGCCGCCGGCACCGTGACTGTGGATGGCACCGCCTACGAGCTGGGCCGCCAGGACTGCCTGTACGTGGGCAAGGATGCCCGCGAGGTAATCTTCGCCAGCCAGGACGCCAGCCAGCCGGCTAAGTTTTACCTGCTCTCCACGCCCGCGCACGCCGCCTACCCCACTGCCCGCCTCACCCAGGCCGAAGCCACGCCGGTAACCCTGGGCGCCCTGGAAACGGCCAATCAACGCACCATTTATAAGTACATCTACAACGAGGGCATTCAGAGCTGCCAGCTGGTGATGGGCCTCACCCAACTCCACCCCGGCAGCGTGTGGAACACCATGCCGGCCCACACCCACGACCGGCGCATGGAGGCCTACCTCTACTTCGATTTGCCGGAGGGCCAGCGCGTGCTCCACCTCATGGGCCAGCCCCAGGAAACCCGCCACCTGTGGGTAGGCGAGGGGCAGGCCATCCTTTCCCCGCCCTGGTCCATTCACTCGGGCTGCGGCACCGCCGGCTACACCTTCATCTGGGGCATGGGCGGCGAAAACCAAGAATACACCGACATGGACCCCGCGCCCATTACCGATTTGCGCTAACTGGCGCTACATCCCACATAATTCCCACACTCTACGTCATGAAAAGAAATCTACTGTTGCTGACTCCGCTGCTAGCGGCGGCGGCACCGGCCTGGGCGCAGCAGCAGCGCGTGCAGGGCGTCGTTAAGTCGGAAAAGGGCGAGGCCCTGCCGGGTGTAACGGTAGTCGTGAAAGGCACCACGGCCGGCGCTTCTACCGACGGGGAAGGCCGCTTCAGCCTGAACGTGCCGGCCAATGCTACCCTGCGCTTCAGCTACATCGGCTTCCTGCCTTTTGAGGTGGCCGTAGGTAGCCGCACTGAGGTAAGCGTGACCTTGAAAGAGGACAGCCAGACCCTGGATGACGTAGTAGTAATCGGCTACCAGGCCGTGCAGCGCCGCGACGTAACGGGTTCGGTGTCGTCAGTAAGCGCCCAGCAGATCAAAGATATTCCGGTAAACTCCGCTGCTGAAGCCCTGACGGGCCGCTTGGCCGGCGTGCAGCTGACTTCCTCGGAGGGCACGCCCGGCAACCTCGATGTGCGGGTGCGGGTGCGGGGCGGCGGCTCCATCACCCAGGACAACTCCCCGCTCTACGTGGTGGATGGCATCCAGATTGAAAACGCCCTGTCCGTTATTGCGCCCCAGGATATTGCCTCCGTTGACGTGCTAAAGGACGCTTCCGCCACGGCCATCTACGGGGCCCGCGGTGCCAACGGGGTAGTGATTATTACGACCAAAAAAGGCATCGAGGGCAAAACGGTTATCAGCTACAATGGCTTCGCTGGCTTCCGCCGCATTGCCAAGAAGCTGGACGTGCTGGGCCCGGCCGACTACCTCGACTACCAGTTTGAACGCTCCCAGCAGGTAGGCGCTACCGGCAGCGGCAGCCTGGAAACCTACCGCCGCCTGTTCGGCAGCTCCAACTACCTCAGCGACACCTTGTCGCGGGCCCGCAACTCACCCTTCCTGGACTGGCAGGACGAGGCTTTCGGGCGCGACGCCTTCCAGCAAACTCACAACCTCTCGGTGTCGGGTGGGGTGAAAGGCACCACGTATGCCCTGAGCCTGACCCGCAACGACGAAGACGGCATTCAGCGCGGTTCGGGCTTTGTCCGCAACCTGGTGAACTTCCGTTTCGACACCAAGCCCACGGATAAGCTGCGCATCGGCCTGAACATGCGCTTCAACGACCAGGAAGTGAACGGAGCCGGCACTTCTACCACCGGCTCGAACACCACCTCCCGCTTGCGCAATGCCGTGCAGTACCTGCCGCTATCGGTGCCGCGTAGCACGGGCGTTCTGCTCGACCCCAACGCCTTCGACCCCGACTTCTTCACGACGTCTTCGCTGGTAAACCCCATTGTGGCCATCGACAGCGAGTTCCGGGAGGACAAGCGCCGCACCTTCAACGTGGGCGCCAATGCCGACCTGACCCTGGCCAAAGGCCTGGTGTTCCGGACCACGGCGGGTTTTGACATCACGAATGCCGACCTAAGCACCTTCAACGGCCGTAATTCGCCTACCCTGCGCCAGCCGGCCGGTGGCTACAACGAGCTGCCATTTGCTACCATCACCACCACCAACCAGTCGACGATTAATAACTCGAACGTGCTGGATTACAGCTTCACCAAAGGCAAGCACGCGGTGGGCCTGCTGGTGGGTGAAGAGGTGTATCAGCAGCGCAACAAGCTGCAGTACATCCAAACCAACTACCTACCCCTGGATATTACCGCCGAGCGGGCCTGGGCCAACATCAACCAGGGCGTACTACCCACCGGCGTTACGGCCCAGCCCGTGCTGCCCCGCACCGATATTCCGCAGAACTTCCGGTTGCTCTCGGGCTTTGGTCGCCTCACCTACTCCTTCGACGATAAGTACCTGTTTACGGGCACGTTCCGGGCCGATGGCTCCTCCAAGTTCAGGGAAGGCAACCGTTGGGGCTTCTTCCCCGGCGCTTCGGCGGCGTGGCGTATTTCCAAGGAAAACTTCTTCACGGGAGTACCGGCCGTATCGGACCTGAAGCTGCGCCTGAGCTACGGCCAGGCCGGCAACAACCGCATCGGCGACTTCCTCTATGACCAGCTCTTTACTGCTGGTAGTGCGCCTTACTTCCTCAACCACGCCCAGGTGCTGGGTTCTTCGGCTACCACGCTGGGCAATGAGCGGTTGAAGTGGGAAGTAACCACTTCCCGCGACCTGGGCGTTGACCTGGCCCTGTGGGACAACCGCGTGCAGTTCACCGGCGACGTGTACTACAACACGACCACCGACCTGCTTATTAACGTGCCTATCCCACCCTTCTTGGGCTACCTCAGCCAGCTCCAGAACGTAGGCAAAACCTCGAACAAGGGCATTGAGCTTCAGCTAACGGGTACCATTTTCAACAAGCCTAACTTTACTTGGACGGCCACCGCCAACGCCTCCATGAACCGCGGCCGCATTGAAAGCCTGGGCGGCGACTTGCAGGAAATTACCCGATCAACTCGGGTTGGGCCGGCTCCAACTTTGCCTCCGCCGCCGATTTCAAGGCGCAGGTAGGGCGTCCGGTGGGCGAGATGTACGGCTACGTGACGGACGGTTTCTACACGGCCGACGACTTTGAGGGCTACAATGCAGCTACCAACCTCTGGATTCCCAAGCAAGGCCTGCTACCCTCGGGTACGGCGGTGGGGCAGGTGGCCCAGCCCGGCGTTATCAAGCTGAAGGACCTTAACAAGGATGGCGTGGTGAATGACCTAGACCAGACCATTATTGGTAATGCCAACCCGAAGGTAACGGGCGGCCTCAACCAGCAGTTCACCTTTAAGAACTTCGATGCCAGCATCTTCCTGAACTTCGTGCTGGGCAACGATGTGTACAACGCCAACAAGATTGAGTTCACCTCGAACACGCCCAACACAGTGTACAGCAACGTGCTGGGCATTATGGAGGACCGCTACCGCACCATCAACGCCGATGGTAGCCGGATTACGGATATCAACACCCTGCGCGAGGTAAACCGGAATGCTACCATCTGGACGCCTACCCAGCGCTACTTCCTGCACTCCTGGGCCGTGGAAAGCGGCTCGTTCCTGCGCGTGAACAACGTAACGTTTGGCTATTCCTTGCCCAAACCCCTGATTCAGCGCGTGAAGCTAACCCAGGCTCGTTTCTACGTGACCCTGAACAACGCGTACACCTTCACCAAGTACACCGGCTACGACCCCGAGGTGAACACCCGCCGCTCCTCGCCGCTCACGCCCGGCGTTGATTACGCCGCCTACCCGCGCAGCCGCGCCTTCTTGTTCGGCGTGAATCTGGCCCTGTAACCTTCCCACCCACTGCTTTTCGACATTTTGCATATGAAATCCATCTTCCCCTTCCGGACTGCCGTGGCTGCCGTGGCGCTGGCCGGAACCGCCGGGCTGGTATCCTCCTGCAAAGACTTTCTGGATGTAGAGCCCGTAGCGCTGAACACCACTTCCTACGTGTTCAGCACGGTGGCCGGCGCTACCACGGCCGTTATCGGAGCCTACGACCCGCTCTCGGGCGACAATGGCTACGGACAGCGCATCAGCCTATACTACTCCGTGGATACCGATGAAATGATTGGCTCACCGGGCGCCCCCGACGGGCAGCGCCGCAGCATTGCCCGCTACAAAGCCCAGTCTACCAACACCGAAATTACCAACCCCTGGAACCAACTGTACCAGGGCGTGGAACGCGCCAACATCTGCATTCAGCAGATTCCGCAGATGGCGCTTTATACCAGCGGCCCGGCCGCTGATACGGCCGCTTTGCACCGCCTGCACGGCGAGGCCCTGACCCTGCGGGCCCAGTATTACTTCGAGCTGATTCGCAACTGGGGCGACGTGCCGGCGCAGTTTACGCCTTCGGTATCGGGTCAGAACTTCAACCTGCCCAACGCCGACCGCAACGAAACCCTCACCCGCCTGATTGCCGATCTGGCCCAAGCCCAAAAGCTCGTGCCCTGGCGCTCAGCCGCCGGCACGGCCAACGAGCGAATCACCAAAGGCGCCGTGAAGGCCCTGCGGGCCCGCCTGGCCCTGTACCGCGGTGGCTATGCGCCGAAGGACAACCAGATGGTGCGCCCCGCCGACTACCAGGAGTACTACCGCATTGCTCGCCAGGAGTGCGCTGAGTTGATGGCCAAGCCCACCGAGCATCGCCTCAACCCGAGCTTCCTGGAAGTTTTCAAAAGCATTAATGAGCAGCGCGCCGAGGCCGCCAATGAAATCATGTTCCAGGTAGGAGCCGGTGGCTCTAACTCGGTATCTGATAGTAAGTTGGGTTACTACAATGGCCCCCGCCTGCAGAACGCCAATAGTGCCTACGGCTCCAGCCAGGGTGCTATGGTCATTGCGCCTACCTACTTCTACGCCTTCGACTCGACGGACACCCGCCTGCCGGTAACCATTGCCCCCTACGGCATGGCCAGCACCAGCACCTTCTTCTCGGGCGTGGCCCTGAACGTGGTGGCCGATGGCAAATTCCGCCGCGACTGGCACATTCCGCTCGTGACGGGTTCCAGCAACTACCTAGGCTACAACTGGCCGCTCATTCGCTTCTCGGATGTGGTGCTAATGTTTGCCGAAACCGAAAACGAGCTGAACGGTCCTACCCAGGCGGCTAAAGATGCCCTGCTGCAAGTACGCACCCGGGCCTTCGGCACCGCCGCCAAGGCTATGGCTGGGCTGAACATGGGCTCCAAAGAAGCGCTGTTCAACGCCATCGTGAATGAGCGTTACCTGGAGTTTGGGGGCGAAGGCATCCGTAAGTACGATTTGATTCGGTGGAACCTGTTTGCTACCCGCATGAACGAGGTGAAGGCCGACATTGAGAAGCTGGCCAGAGCCCAGGCTCCGTACCAGAACGTGCCCCAGTACATGTACTTCCGCACGCCCGCCGCTGGCCCGGTGCAGTGGACTCGTTCGTTCTATCGCCCTTCGCCCGCTAATGCTACGGCCCCAACCGGGACGGTACGCGTGAACTGGCGCCAGGCCCTTGATGCCGCCTATTTGGCTAACCTGCGGCCCGCCGGTACCTCTTACACCCTGGGCACCACTACCGCCTCCAGCACCGGCGCTGGCCTGGCCGCTGAGTACGTACCCGGCCAGGGCAGAGAACTGCTCCCGATTCCGCAGAGCACTCTGGCTTCTGACCCCGCCCTTAAGCAAAACTTCGGCTACTAACCGGTGAAAGGTGGAGTTGTGACATGGTTCTGTATTGCCTTTCTGGGTAACGGCCTGGCTACCTAATCCTGCACAACTCCACCTCTTGCAACTACACAACTTGGCATGCTAAACCCCGCCTTTCCTACCACTGCACGTCCTGCCTGGCTCACGGTGGGGCCCGGCGTGCAGCGCCAGATCCTGGCCTATGGGCCCGAACTGATGCTGGTGAAAGTGGCCTTTGAAGCGGGCGGAATTGGGGCGCGCCACCACCACGTGCACTCCCAGATTACCTACGTGGAAAGCGGCGTGTTCCGGTGCACGGTAGGGGAGGAGGAGCGGGTGCTACGGGCCGGCGACACGTTTTACGCCGCCCCCAACGTGTGGCACGGCGTGGAGTGCCTGGAAGCGGGCGTGCTGCTCGATTCCTTCAGCCCCATGCGGGAAGATTTTGTGTAACCGGAGGCGGCTTGTGCCCTGCACTATGAAACGACTACTGACAATACTGTTCCTGCTGGCGGGGGTTGGGGAAATGGGAATCTTATCGGCCCGGGCCCAGCAGGTAACGGTGTCGGCGGATGGTTCGGGAAATTTCCGGACCATCCAAGCCGCCATTAATAGCCTGCCCAACGAGGCAACCAAGCCGCGCACGGTGTACATCAAGAATGGCACCTACCGCGAAAAGGTCTTTCTCGATGGCAAGCGAAATATCATCCTTAAGGGCCAGAGCGAAAAGGGCGTGGTCCTGACCTCGGCCCAGGCCCGCGACGCCTGGCGCTGCGACCCAGTAGCGGGCCAGGATGACTGGGGCGTGGCGACACTGAACCTGCGCAACTCCCCCGACATCACCCTAGAAAACCTCACGGTCATCAACAGCTACGGCTTTGATGCCCCGGGGAGGTAGTAATCGACTGCCCCACGGAGCCCAGCGGCAAGAAAACCATCAGCAAAACCGGCCACCAGATGGCCCTACGCACCATGCCCGGCACCACGCGCCTGGTGGTAAAGCACTGCACCTTCCGGGCCCTGGGCGGCGACACCGTCAGCCCCTGGGATGTGGACGCGGGCCTGTACTACTTCAAGGACTGTACCCTGGAAGGCGGCGTGGATTTCTACTGTCCCCGCGGCTGGGCCTACGCCGAAAATTGCCGCTTCATCTGCCACAACCCCAACGCCGCCATCTGGCACGACGGCTCCAGCGACGAGGACTCCAAAACGGTGCTCAAGAACTGCTCTTTCGAGGGAGATGCTGGCTTCAAGCTGGGGCGCTTCCACCGCGAGGCCCAGTTTTACTTGGTGAACTGCACGTTCGCGCAGAACATGGCTGATGCCGACATCTATTGGGCTCAGTCGGGGCCCGGAGCCAAGCAGTGGGGCCGCCGCGTGTACTACCACAACAACCACCGCAAAGGCGGCGACTACGTCTGGTTCAGCAACAACCTCAGCTCGGCCAAAAACGCCCCGAAAGCCCGCAACATCAACGCCGACTGGACTTTTGGCGGGCGCTGGTACCCGAAGTCGGGCCGGCCGGCCACGGTGCCGCTGAAGCCCTCCAACCTCGGCGGCCCCGACAAGTACTCGACGGCGCCCAAGCCAGCAGCCAAATCCGCAGATGCTACGGCCACGGCTTCGGTCGGCGGTGCTACCCCCGTTGCCGCCGTGAAGGTTGATTCGGTGGCGGAACGCATGATGCTGTATCAGCGCACGGTAGGCGGCTGGCCCAAGATGGTGAACAACATCAAGGTGAAGTACGACCACCCGATGACGGTAGCCGAAGAAGCGGCCACCCGCGACGATGCCGGCCGCAACGACGCCACCATCGACAACGAGGCAACCACCCGCGAGATTCGCTACCTGGCCGGCGCCTACAAAGCCACCGGCAACGCGGCCTACAAAGCCGCCGCCGAAAAAGGCATCCGCTACCTGCTCCGCATGCAGCAGCGCACCGGCGGTTTCCCGCAGTACTACCCCGATTCCAGCAGCTACCGCCACTACATCACCTACAACGACAACGCCATGGTGCGGGCCCTGCAGGTGCTCCGCGACGTGAGCCGCCGCACCAATGGCCTGGACGTAGTTGATGCCAGTCTGGTGGAGCCCGCTACCCAGGCCGTGGCCCGCGGCATTGCCTGCATCCTGAAAACCCAGTACGTGCAGAAGGGCAAGCTCACGGCCTGGTGCGCCCAGCATGACGAGAAAACCTTTCAGCCCGTAAAAGCCCGCGCCTTTGAGCTGCCCTCCCTGAGCGGCATGGAAACCGTGTACATCGTGCAGTTTCTGATGGACACTGAAAATCCTACCCCCGCTATCAAGAAAAGCGTGGATGCGGCCGTCGCCTGGCTCGACGCGGTGAAAATCACGGGCTACACCATTAAGGACCAGCCCGACCCCAAACAGCCCAAGGGCTTCGACCGGGTGATTCTGCCCGAAGCCGGCGCTACCATCTGGGCCCGCTTCTACGACCTGCAAACCAACCAGCCCATCTACGTCGGCCGCGACTCCAAGCCCCGGCCCAAGCTCTCCGACATCGAATACGAGCGTCGCACCGGCTACGCGTATGCCGGCGTGTGGCCCGCCAAACTGCTCAGCCGCGACTACCCCCGCTGGCAGCAGAAACTCAATAGCAACGCTACGCCCGCCCCGGGCAGCAAACCATAATAACGGTCCTGACCATGCCGCACTTATCCCAACAACTGGTTTCCCAGGCGCCCCCGGCAACCGTGGCGTTGCCCTCGCCCGCCCTGCTGGAACTCCCCGAAAAAGTCCTCCAATTTGGTACCGGCGTGCTGCTGCGCGGCCTGCCCGACTACCTCATCGATAAAGCCAACCGCCAGGGCATCTTCAACGGCCGCATTGTGGTGGTGAAGAGCACCGACGGCGGCGACATCGACGCC
This sequence comes from Hymenobacter sp. 5516J-16, assembly GCF_022919335.1. Taxonomy (NCBI): domain Bacteria; kingdom Pseudomonadati; phylum Bacteroidota; class Cytophagia; order Cytophagales; family Hymenobacteraceae; genus Hymenobacter; species Hymenobacter sp. 5516J-16. The sequence continues at coordinate 3,887,435 of NZ_CP095058.1, forward strand.
TTCACCCGCCAGGACGGCCTCTACACCCTCGGCATTCGGGGTATTGAAGACGGCCGCGAGGTAGCGGAAAACGTGGTGTGCTCGGCCATCAGCCGGGTGCTGTCGGCCAAAAGCCAGTGGGCCGACATTGTGGCCTGCGCCGCCAACCCGGAGCTGACGGTGGTTATTTCGAACACCACGGAAGTAGGCATTCAACTCGTGTCCGACGACATCAGCCAGAGCCCGCCCCAGTCGTTTCCCGGCAAGCTGCTGGCGTTTCTGCTGGCCCGCTACCAGGCGTTCAACGGCGCCAAGGACAAGGGCCTCGTGATTGTGCCCACCGAGCTGATTCCCGACAACGGCACCAAGCTTGAAGCCATTCTGCTGGAGCAGGCCCACCGCAACAACCTCGACGCGGAGTTCATCGACTGGCTGGAAACGGCCAACCAGGTATGCAACTCCCTGGTGGACCGTATTGTGCCCGGCCGCCCCGACCGGGCCACGCAAGCAGCGCTGGAAGCCGAGCTGGGCTACGCGGACGAGCTGCTGACCATGTCGGAAGTGTACACGCTGTGGGCCATTGAGGGCGACGCGCGGGTAAAGGAAATCCTGAGTTTCGAGCGGGCCGACGCCGGCGTTATCGTCCAGCCCGACATCAACCTGTTCCGGGAATTGAAGCTGCGCCTGCTTAATGGTACCCACACCCTGAGCTGCGGCCTGGCCTTTCTGGCGGGTTTCCCGACGGTGCGCGAGGCCATGGACGACGCCAACCTGGCCGGCTTCATTCACAACCTGATGCTGGCCGATCTGCTGCCCGGCATTCCTTACCCCGTGGATGAAAAAATGGGCCAGCGCTTCGGCATGCAGGTGCTGGACCGGTTCCGCAACCCCTCCATTGAGCACAAGTGGCTGTCGATTTCGATGAACTACACGGCCAAGATGCAGATGCGCAACGTGCCCACGCTGCTGCACTACTACCAGAAGCTGCACGCCGTACCGCACTACATGGCCCTGGGCTTTGCCGCCTACCTGCTCTTCATGCGGGCAACCCGGCAGGAGGGAGGCAAGTGCTACGGCGAGCTGAACGGCCAAGCCTATGAAATTCAGGACGAAAAAGCCGGCTATTTCGCCGACCTCTGGGCCCGGCTGGGGCCCGCCGACCTTGTCCGCACCGTGTTGCACAACCAGGCGCTTTGGGGCCACGACCTCTCGGCCCTGCCCGGCTTCGCGGAGTGCGTCACGCGCTACCTCTCAACCCTGCTCGAACACGGTGCCCGCGCTACCGTAGCCCACGCCCTGAACCGGGAATTAGCGGTTAGCTAAGGTAGAGACGCGACACTTCGCGTCTCGTCGTTGAACGGTAAGCTTGGATGACACCGTTGAATAGCGCAGCCGATGAGACGCGAAGTGTCGCGTCTCTACCTGTTCTAAATACTCTGAACCATGAAACACCTGGTAGCCAAAATTCACCCCGACGATAACGTGCTCGTGGCCCTCACGGACCTGCCCATCGGCACGCCCGTCACCTGGGACGGCACCACCGTCACGACTACCGATAAGATTCCGGCCAAGCACAAGCTGGCCCTGCAGTTCCTGGCTCCCGGCGACCCGGTGCACATGTACGGGGTGCTGGTGGGCACGGCCCGCGAGGCCATTGGGGTAGGCGGCCTGCTGACCACCAGCAACATCAAGCACGCCACCGACAGCTACGACGAGCACCACCAGCGCCGCCAGGACTGGCAGGCCCCCGACGTAACCAAGTGGCAGGAGCGCACCTTTATGGGTTTCCACCGCCCCGATGGCCAGGTGGGCACGGCCAACTACTGGCTGGTAATTCCGCTGGTGTTCTGCGAAAATCGCAACATTCAGGTGCTGGAAGAAGCCCTGGTGAATGACCTGGGCTACGCCCGCCGCAAAAGCTACCAGCCCCAAACCCAGGAGCTGATTTCGCTGCTGCAGGCCGGTAAGTCGGTAGAGGAAATTCTGGCCACGGACCTGCATTCGGCGGAAAATGGCCACCAGAAGCCCCGGCTGTTCCCCAACGTGGATGGCATCCGGTTCCTGAGCCATGAGGGCGGCTGCGGCGGTATCCGTCAGGATGCCCAAACCCTGTGCGGGCTGCTGGCCGGCTACATCACCCATCCCAACGTAGCCGGTGCTACGGTCTTGAGCCTGGGCTGCCAGAATGCGCAGGTGAGCATGCTGCAGGACGAAATCAATAAGCGCAGCCCCAACTTCCAGAAGCCGCTTTACATCCTGGAGCAGCAGAAAATTGGCACCGAGGAAGCCCTGGTGAGTACCGCCCTGCGCCAGACGTTTGCCGGCCTGATGATGGCCAATCAGGTAACCCGCCAGCCGGCCCCGCTCAGCAAGCTGTGCATTGGGCTGGAGTGCGGCGGCTCCGATGGCTTCTCGGGTATTTCGGCCAATCCGGCCGTGGGCCACGTCTCGGATTTGCTGGTGGCTCTGGGCGGCTCGGTTATCCTAGCGGAGTTCCCGGAGCTGTGCGGGGTAGAGCAGGAGTTGGTAGACCGCTCCGTGGACACCGCCACGGCTGAACGCTTCAGCTCCCTGATGAAAGCCTACGGCGACTCCGCCGTGGCCGTGGGTTCCGGCTTCGACATGAACCCCTCGCCCGGCAACATCCGCGACGGGCTGATTACTGACGCCATGAAATCGGCCGGGGCGGCCCGCAAGGGCGGTTCCTCGCCGGTAGTAGCCGTGCTCGACTACCCCGAGCTGGTCACCAAACCCGGCCTGAACTTACTCTGCACCCCCGGCAACGATGTGGAATCGACGACGGCGGAAGTAGGCTCGGGCGCTACCGTGGTGCTGTTTACCACGGGCCTGGGCACGCCCACCGGCAACCCCATTGCCCCGGTGGTGAAGATTTCCAGCAACACGGCCCTGGCCCGGCGCATGCCCGACATCATCGACCTGAACACCGGCACCGTCATCGACGGCGAAGAAACCATTGAGCAAGCTGGTGAGCGTATTCTCGACTACGTCATCCGCGTGGCCAGCGGGGAAGAGGTAGCCGCCGTGCGCCACGGCCAAACCGATTTCATCCCCTGGAAACGCGGCGTTTCGCTGTAAACCAGACCGTAGGACGGAACCCCATAACCCAGAACGTCATGCAGAGCGCAGCGAAGCATCTTGCGTGCTGATACCAGAACGACTGTAGAGACGCGACACTTCGCGTCTCGGCGTCAGAACAACTAGGACCGCGCTCCTTAAACAACCTCAGCAACGACGAGACGCGAAGTTTCGCGTCTATACAGCCAGGCAATTACCCCAACCTACTCCTTGCCGACCGGCATCGTTTGCGTAGAAAAACTTGTCTGCTGCCGCCAAAAACGGTCTGTTCTGGTTCCAGTCCGAATACCTTTACCTATCCCGCCACCCACTATTCTGCGGGTACCGCCCACTTCATTCGAGTTGACTATGAAGCCCTTTCTCAACGACGATTTTCTGCTGCAAACGGCCACGGCCAGCACGCTCTACCACGAGTATGCCAAGCAGATGCCCATCATCGACTACCACAACCACTTGCTGCCCGACCAGATTTCGGAGGACAAGCAGTTCGAGAATATCACCCAGATCTGGCTTTACGGCGACCATTATAAGTGGCGCGCCATGCGGGCCAACGGCATTCCGGAACGCTACATCACTGGCGACGCTTCCGACTGGGAGAAGTTTGAGAAATGGGCCGAAACCGTGCCCCAAACCGTGCGCAACCCGCTCTACCACTGGACCCACCTGGAGCTACAGCGCTACTTCGGCATCACGGAGCTGCTGAATAAAGAAAGCGCCCGCCGCATCTTCGACCAGTGCAATGAGAAGCTGCAGACGCCTGAGTACTCAGTGCGCAACCTTCTGCGCCGCATGAACGTGGAAACCCTCTGCACCACCGACGACCCGGCCGACTCCCTGGAGCACCACCGCGCCATCCGGGAAAGCGGCTTTGAGGTGCAGGTGCTACCCACCTTCCGCCCCGACAAGGCCATGACCCCGGAAGACGCGGCTGCCTACAACGCCTACCTCGACAAGCTGGGCCAATCGGCGGCCGTGGACATTCAGACCTTCCAGGACCTGGAAACGGCCCTGCGCCTGCGCCACGACTACTTCGCGGCCTTAGGTTGCCGCTTATCGGACCACGGCTTGGAGCAGATTTACGCCGCTGACTACACCGACGCCGAAATCAGCGCCATCTTCGCCAAGGTGCGGGGAGGAGAGACGCTAGGTGAGCAGGAAGTGCTGAAATTTAAATCGGCCATGCTGGTGCTGCTGGCCGAAATGGACTGGGAGAAAGGCTGGACCCAGCAGTTCCACCTCGGCGCCCTGCGCAACAACAACTCCCGCATGCTGCGCGAACTGGGCCCCGACACCGGCTGGGACTCCATCGGCGACTTTGCCCAGGGCCGCGCCCTGTCCAGCTTCCTCAACCGCCTCGACGGGCAGGACAAGCTGGCCAAAACCATCATCTACAACTTGAACCCCGCCGACAACGAGCTGATTGCTACCATGATTGGTAACTTCAACGATGGCTCCGTGGCCGGCAAGGTGCAGTTCGGCTCGGGCTGGTGGTTCCTGGATCAGAAGGACGGCATGGAAAAGCAGATCAACGCCTTAAGCAACATGGGCCTGCTGAGCCGTTTCGTGGGCATGCTCACCGATTCCCGCTCCTTCCTGTCTTACCCCCGCCACGAGTATTTCCGCCGCGTGCTCTGCAACCTCTTCGGCACCGACGTGGAAAATGGCGAACTGCCCGCAGATATGGAGCTGCTGGGCGGCATCATCCAGAACATCTGCTACGGTAACGCCAAGGAGTACTTCGGCTTCGCCACGGTAGCCCAGCCGATTGAAACGGCAGTAGTCTAGTTCTGAAAGTCATTAGCGCGCGTCCTGCTGGCGCAGGAAGCATCTCGCTTGTTGAGGCTAGAACGATATAGAGACGCGACACTTCGCGTCTCGAATTCAGAACGACCTGTAACGTACGGTCATAACAACATCAGCAACGGGAAGACGCAAAGTGTTGCGTCTCTACATCCTGCAACGACTCAACCCCCTCGTTCCTTTCCATGAAGCAAGTTGTCACCTTTGGTGAAATCATGATGCGGTTGTCGCCGCCGTTGAACTACCGGTTGTCGCAGGCCAGCTCCCTGGAAATTACCTACGGCGGCGGGGATGCTAACGTGGCGGCGGCCCTGGCTTACTTGGGTGTGCCGGCGGCGCACGCGGGCTGCTTTCCGGATAATGCCGTGGGGCGGGCCGCGGCCCAGCAGTTTCAACACCACGGCGTAGACATGCGCCACTGCGTGTTTCAGGGCCAGCGCCTGGGCCTGTACTTCCTGGAAGTGGGCGCCTCTCTGCGGGCCAGCCGCATTGTCTACGACCGGTACGATTCGGCGTTTGCCAACCTGCAACCGGAGTGGTTTAACTGGGACGAGATTTTCAGCAACGCCCAGCTTTTCCACTGGACTGGTATCACGCCCGCCATATCCGCCACGGCGGCGCAGGCTACGAAGGAAGCCATTGCGGCCGCCCGGCGGCTGGGCCTCACTGTGTCGGCCGACGTGAATTACCGCCGCAACCTGTGGCAGTACGGGCAGCGCGCTCAGGATGTGATGCCTGACCTAGTAGCTGGCTGCGACCTGGTGGTGTGCACCGAAGGCGACGCCGAAGACCTGTTTGGTATCAAGGCCGAAGCCGGAGCCGAGAACAGCTTCGTGTCGATGAGCCAACAGCTGATCCGGCGCTTCCCCCAGATTCAGCAGGTTATTGCTACCCGCCGCGAAACGCAAAGCGCCTCCCACGAGCGAATTAAGGGCATTGCCTTCAGCGGCGGCCAGTACCACGAAACCGAGTTCTTCGACATCAACCCGGTAGTAGACCGCATTGGCGGGGGCGACTCCTTCATTTCGGGCTTTATCTACGGGCAACTGAATTACCCTACTCTGCAAGAGGCCCTGACGTTTGCCACGGCCGCTTCCGCCCTCAAGCACACTATTCACGGCGACATCAACCTGGTGACAGCCGCCGAAGTGGAGCACATCGTCGCCGGCAATACGTCGGGTCGCTTGCTCCGGTAGGAGGGAAAGAACGTCATGCTGAGCGCAGTCGAAGCATCTCTACTGCTTCATTGCAATGATATATGATTAGCCAGCGGTAGAGATGCTTCGACAAGCTCAGCATGACAACAAACAACGATTAACGTAAAACCATGTCCCGATTCTCTTCCGCCGCTGCTTTGGAAACCGTGCTGCGCTACCCCGTGGTGCCGGTGTTTTACCACGCCGATGCGGCCTATACCAAGCGCATCCTGCAAGCCTGCTACGCGGGTGGGCTACGCGTGTTTGAGTTTACCAACCGCGGCGCCAACGCCTTTGAGGTGTTTCAGGAGCTGGTTCCGTTCGTGCAGGAAAGCTGCCCCGATATGCTGCTGGGTATCGGCACGATTTACACGGCGGCGGATGCCGAGCGGTTCATCCAGGCCGGGGTCGATTTCGTGGTGCAGCCCTGCCTGACGGCGGAAGTAGCCGAAGTGTGCCGTCAGCACAACACGCCCTGGCTGCCCGGCACCATGACCATATCAGAAGTCTACCAGGCTACCCAGCTCGGGGCGGCCATCGTCAAGATTTTTCCTGGCAACGTGCTGGGCCCCGGTTTCATCAAGAGCCTGCGCGGGCCCATGCCCACGGTGCCGCTGATGGTGACGGGCGGGGTAGAGCCCACCGAAGACAGTCTGCGCGAATGGTTTACGGCCGGCGTGAACGTGGTAGGCATGGGCTCCCAACTCTTCAAAAACGCCGATGACACCGAGGCCCTGAGCCGGCAGATTGCCAGTCTGCTCACCTTCGTCGATACACTGAAAAAGTAAGATTTCCCGCCTTGCTTTTGCCTTCGGGCGCCCGTTGCCTTCCCTAGAGTATCTCCCACCGAATTCCCTCGAACTCGATGATACAAACCTCACCCGCCACCCCGGCCGCTTCCACGGCTACGCCTGGGGCCACCGGCATGGGCAAGTACCGCTGGACCATCTGCGCCCTGGTGTTTTTTGCTACTACGGTCAACTACCTCGACCGCGCGGTTATTTCCCTGCTCAAGCCCTACCTCGAAACCGAGTTTCACTGGAACGCCGGCGACTACGCCAACATCGAAATTGCCTTCAAGCTGGCGTATTCCTTCGGGATGCTGGGGGTAGGGCGCATCATCGATAAGCTGGGTACGAAAATCGGCTACGCGCTTTCCACATTCCTGTGGAGCATTGCCGCCATTGGGCACGCCTTCGTGAGCAGCACCTTTGGCTTTAGCGTGGCGCGGGCGTTTCTGGGTGTAACCGAAGCCGGTAACTTCCCCGCCGCCATCAAAACTACCGCCGAGTGGTTTCCGCAGAAAGAGCGGGCCCTGGCTACGGGCATTTTTAACTCGGGCTCCAACGTGGGCGCCATCATTGCCCCGCTAACGGTGCCTTTGATTGCCGAAACCATCGGCTGGAAATGGGCCTTTATCATCACCGGGGCCATGGGCTTCGTCTGGCTGGCCCTGTGGTTCTGGCTGTACGAAGTGCCCGCTCGCCACGCCAAGCTTACCCAAGCCGAGTTCGACTACATTCACAGCGACGTGGACGATTTGGCCGCCGCTTCTATAGAGACCCAGCCCAAAGTTTCCTGGTTTAAGCTCCTCACGTTTCGCCAGACCTGGGGCTTCGTGCTGGGCAAGTTCCTGACCGACCCAGTATGGTGGTTCTACCTGTTCTGGCTGCCCGACTTCCTCAACAAGCAGTACGGCCTGAAGGGTACCGACGTGGCCCTGCCCGTCGCCATGGTGTACATGCTCTCAAGCGTGGGGAGCGTAGGGGGCGGCTGGATTCCCTTGAACTTTATCCGCAAGGGCTGGGCGCCGTTCCGGGCCCGCAAAACCAGCATGCTACTGATTGCCCTGTGCGTGTTCCCGATTGTATTTGCCCAGCAGCTCGGGCAGATTAATATGTGGCTGGCGGTGCTGGTCATCGGCATTGCCGCCGCGGCCCACCAGGCCTGGAGCGCCAACATCTTCACCACCGTATCAGACATGTTCCCGAAGCGGGCGGTGGCTTCCGTAACCGGCATTGGCGGCATGGCCGGCGGCTTGGGCGGCATTCTGCTCTCGGCCCTGGTGCAGAAGCGCATGTTCGTGTACTACGAAAGCATCGGGCAGCTGGATAAGGCCTACTTCATCATGTTCCTGATCTGCGGTGGAGCCTACCTGCTGGCCTGGGTGCTCATGCACTTCCTGGCCCCCACCATGAAGCAAATCAACCTGGATGAACCTGCCGCGGCATCCCACTAACCTCTTGACTTTCTGCGCTATGAAAAAAATGCATGTGCTGCTCGTGCTGCTGTGGCTGGCCCTGCCTGTTCTCACCTTTGCCCAGTCGAAAAAGGACCTGGCGGCGGCCAAGGAGGTAGAGGCCCTGGAGCGCCAGCGCTTCGAGGCTCAGGTGAAAAAGGACTACGCCGTGCTGGAAAAAGTCTTCGCGGATGACCTGGTGTACACCCACTCCAACGGCAAGCAGAACAACAAGCAGGAGTACATCCAGAGCATTCGGGACGGCAAAAGCCAGTACGACAAGATTGACGTGGAAGCCTTGAACGTGCGCGCCTACAACGACGGTAAAGCCGCCGTAGTCAACGGCACTATCACCATCACCCTCCCCAACAAGCCCGACGGATCCCCCAATCTGGCCTACCTCAAATACGTGGTGGTGCAAGTCAAGAACCCGAAAAAAGGCTGGCAGGTAGTGCTCTGGCAAAGCCAGAAACAGCCCGAAGCCAAAAGCTAGGGTAGGGAGGTGTAGAGGCCCATCTTTGCGTCCCAATCCTTGGACAACTCCGGCTGTCATTCCGAGCGGAGCGAGGAATCTGGGTTAGCCTCTAGTAGTACACCCAGATTCCTCGCTCCGCTCGGAATGACAAACCACGCAACATCAGCTGACGAGCGAGGCACGAAGCCGCGTCTCTATAGCGGCTTAACGGTACGCAGTCAGGCTTTTATTCCTTCATCATTCAGCTTACCCCACCAGACTTCGCGGCGGCTTTTCCAAGGCACAAGGGCTTTCCATCCTTCCTGCTTTTGCATAGAAACGGCGTAGGCTGCGGGGCCTTCTGCACCCCTATCGCCCATGAATATTTCTACTGAAAACACGATTGCTCAGCCAGTTGGCACTACCCTGGAGCGCTACATCATGCGCAAGCAGGCCGAGTTTCGGTTTGCCACCGGCGAGCTGAGTCAGCTGCTGCGCGACATTGCCTTGGCCGGCAAAATTGTGAACCGGGAAGTAAACCGGGCGGGCCTGACCACCATCATTGGCAGCATGGGTCAGCAGAACGTGCAGGGCGAGGCCCAGCAGAAGCTCGATGTGGAAGCCAACATCCGCTTTATCCGGGCCCTGACCAACGGGGGCGAGGCCTGCGCCGTGCTCAGCGAGGAAGAGGACGACATCATCCATACCGGCAACGCCCAGGGCAAGTACGTAGTGGCCATTGACCCCCTAGATGGCTCCTCCAACATCGACGTGAACATCAGCATTGGCACCATTTTCAGCATCTACCGGCGCGTGTCGAAGGTAGGGGAGGCGGCCACCCGGGAGGACTTTTTGCAGGGCGGTCGGCGGCAGGTGGCGGCCGGCTACATTTTGTACGGCTCCAGCACTATGCTGGTGTACACCACCGGCCACGGAGTAGCCGGCTTTACCTACGAAAACTCCCTGGGCGAATTCTTTCTTTCCCATCCCAATATTACCATCCCGACCTCTGGCACGGTGTTCAGCTGCAACGAAGGGTACTGGTTCGACTACCCCAGTACGTGCGCGACTACCTGACCCAGTGCAAGCGCGAGGGCCAGAGCGGCCGCTACGTGGGCTCGTTGGTGGCTGACTACCACCGCAACTTGCTCACCGGGGGCATTTATCTGTACCCGCCCACCGGCAAGAACCCCAATGGGAAGCTGCGGGTGCTGTACGAGGCTTTCCCGCTGGCCTTCCTGATTGAGCAAGCCGGCGGCCGCGCCGAGTCGGGTACGGGGTCCATCCTGGATATTGTAGCTACGGAGTTTCACCAGCGTACGCCCTTGTTTGTGGGCTCGCCGGCTTTGGTAGAAAGGTTGTTGGGCGAGACGGAGGTAGTACCAAAGGAAGAAAGCGTAGAACAAAATCACGCCTAATCTGCTTACTTAGCCCGGCCGGCTCCGTATGGCCGTAACCGTGTGCCTGCTGGTCGCGAGCCGGTACTTTGTCTGTGTGCAACGCCTTCCTCACGGGTAGTTGCCATCCTACTCTTTCCCAACCATGCCTAAAATCGTTTCCCCTCAGGTGGAGTTCAGCTTTCTGCTGCAACAAACCAACACCGTAACTCCCGAAATCTTCGCGCAGGATGGCGCCGGCTTCCTGAATCTGCTGGAAGGCCGCTGGCAGGAGCCAGGCAAGCCCCGTCCGTTCACTTCGCCCGTCGATGGCTCCGAAATTGGCTCCCTGCCTATGCTCGACCACGCTACCGCCCTGCGCGCCGTGGTAGCCGCCAAGCAAGAAGCCACCGCCTGGGCCGCCACTGACCTGGATGAGCGCAAGCGGCGCGTACAGGACTGCCTCGACCAGCTCCGCCCGCAAGTTGACCTGATTGGCAAGCTGCTGATCTGGGAAATCGGCAAAACCTTTAAGCTGGGCTTCACCGACATCGACCGCGCCATTGACGGCGTGCAGTGGTACGTGGACAACATTGAGGGCATGCTGGGCCAGCGCAAGCCCCTGGGCCTGGTCAGCAACATTGCCTCCTGGAACTACCCCATGTCGGTGCTGCTGCACGCGGTGCTGGTGCAAGCGCTCTGCGGCAACTCGGTTATTGCCAAAACGCCTACCGATGGGGGCTTCATTTCCCTGAGCCTGGCCTTCGCCATTGCCCGCCGCTGCGGCCTGCCCGTCACGCTGGTGAGCGGCTCGGGCGGGGAGTTGAGCGACGTGCTGGTCAAGCACGAGGCCGTGGATTGCCTGAGCTTTGTGGGCGGACGCTACAACGGCCGCAACATTGCCGACGCCCTCAGCCAAGAGCACAAGCGCTACATGCTGGAAATGGAAGGCGTGAACACCTACGGCATCTGGAACTACAGTGACTGGACCAGCCTGGCCGATCAGCTTAAAAAGGGCTACGACTACGGCAAGCAGCGCTGCACGGCCTACGTGCGCTTCGTGGTGGAGCGCCGCCTGTTCCCGCAGTTCCTGGAAACCTACTGGGAAGCCATCCGCAGCCTGAAAGTAGGCAACCCCACCCTCGTGGACTCGCCCGACGACAAGCTGCCCGATCTGGCCTTCGGCCCAGTTATCAATAAAAATCAGGCTGAAGACCTGGACCGCCTCTACGCCGACGCGCTAAAAACCGGCGCTACCCCCATCTACGAGGGCAAGCTCGACGAAAGCCTGTTCCTACCCGGCCAGGATATGTCGGCCTACCGCGCCCCGCGGGCCCTGGTGAACCTGCCCCGCCAGAGCGAGCTGTACTTCAAGGAGCCCTTCGGCCCCATCGACAGCATCGTGCTGGTAGATAGGGTAGAGGAGCTGGTAGGCGAGATGAACATCTCGAACGGGGCCCTGGTAGCCGCCGTGGCCTCCGACGACCAGAAGTGGGCCGCCCGCACCGCCAAAGAAGTACGCGCCTTCAAAGTGGGCCTGAACAAGCTCCGCTCCCGCGGCGACCGGGAAGAGGTATTCGGCGGCCTGGGCGAATCATGGAAAGGTGCCTTCGTGGGCGGGGCCCTGCTGGTAGAAGCCGTAACCCAGGGCGACAAAGCCATTCTGGGCAACTTCGAGGATGCTACTCTGCTGCCGGAGAAAATCTAAATCGGCTTATCAGCTTGGCTGACCTTCCATAAAAACAAGCCCTTTCTGCTAGGTAGAAAGGGCTTGTGCTTTTTACTTTCTGGATGAAACCTGCACTTGTTTTTCTAGCAGCCCTAAGCCTGCTGCTCGCTACCCCCGCCGCCGCGCAAAAGGCCTACAACGTCATCGACTGGAAAGCCCCGGCCACACTCAGTACCTACCTGCTGCAAGAGTTGCACGGGCAGTCCGACCAGCGCCGCGCGGCCTGGGCCAGGCTACGCAGTCAGCGGCGAACATGCGGGCGTACCAGGACAGCGCGCGGGCGCGGTTTCGGCGGGTGCTGGGGCCGCTGCCAGCGCGTACGCCGTTAAAGGCGCGGGTGACGGGCACACTAGCGCGGGTAGGGTTCCGGATTGAAAAGGTTATCTACGAAAGTACGCCCAACCACCACGTCACGGCTAACCTGTACGTGCCCAATGGCAAGGGCCAGCGGCCGGCCGTGCTGCTGTTCTGTGGGCACGAGCAGGAGTCCAAGGCCACGGAGTCGTACCAGAAGACGGCCATCCTATTCGCGCAGAATGGCTTTGTCGTGCTGGTAATTGACCCCATTTCCCAGGGCGAACGGATGCAGCTGACCGATGCCACAGGCAAGTCACTGACCCGGGGCGGCACCACGGAGCATACCCTGCTCAACGCCCAAGCGGCGCTGCTGGGCCGCTCGGTGCCAGCTGCCCAGCTCTGGGACAACGTGCGCGGCCTCGACTACCTGCTCACGCGCCGCGAAGTGGATGCCGAGCGGGTAGGCTGCCTGGGCAACTCGGGCGGGGCCACCCAAACCGCTTATTTCCTGAGCTTCGACGACCGGGTAAAGGTGGCGGCCCTGTGCAGCTACGTGGCCGCCGGCGAGCGAAACCTGGAGCTAACCGGCCCCGCCGATGGCTGCGTGATGCTGCCTGGCGCCGGCCAGGCCGGCCTCGACCTGACGGAGTATCCGCTCATCTTCGCCCCAAGCCCCTGCTACTGCTGGCGGGTCGCTACGATTTCGTGGACTACCCCAGCCTGGAGGCTACCCACCAAGAGCTGCAGCAAGCGTATCGGCTGCTGGGCCAGCCGGAGCAGGTAGGCTTGTTTACCTATGACGACGGCCACGGCATTTCCCAGCCCAAACGCGAGGCGGCCGTGACGTGGTTTCGGCGGTTTTTGCTGCAGGATGCTACCCCCGTCCGGGAAGGAAGCCTTGCCGTGCTACCCGAAAAGGAGCTGTGGTGCACAACTACCGGGCAGGTAAACACGGCTTTTCAGCAAGAGCAAACCCTAACTACAGAATACGTTGCCGAAGCCCAGCACCTAGAACGGGCCCGGTCGGTGCTTACGCCGGAGCAGTTGCGTACCGCCGTGCAGCGGCAGTTGCAGCTACCTGACCCGCAACCCGTTACCGCAGAAGCCAAAGGAACAGCCGTAGCCCGTGGCATTACCTGGCAGAAGGTGCTGCTCCGCCGGCCAGGTGAGCCCCCGTTGCCGCTACTAGTGGCGCTGCCTACCAGCGGCACCCCGCAGAAAGTGACCTTGCTGCTCAGTGACGGTGGCAAGGCCCGTTTGGCTGACAGCACGGCCTTCATTCAGAGTTATCTGCAGCAGCAAACGGCGGTGGTGCTACCCGACCTGCGCGGCCTCGGCGAAACCACTGACCCCGCTGCCTTCAACGACCCCAAGTACTACAACCGCGAGTACCGTGCTGCCCTGCTGAGCCTGCATGCGGGTCAGCCCCTACTTGGGCAGCGGGTCACGGACATCCTGACGGTGCTGGCGTGGGTAAGCGGCACTGGCTCGTTGCGAGCAGCCCCCGTAGAAGTGCAGGCTACGGGCCTGACGGGGGTAGCCGCCCTGCACGCCGCCGTACTCACGGCGCAAGTCGGTAGGGTAGAGCTGCGGCAGACGCCAGCGTCTTTTCAGGAAATCCTCGCCGAGCCCACCCGCCACGACACGTACTCCTGGGCCCTGCCCGGCGTGCTGCGCCACTACGATTTGCCCCAGCTACGGCAGGCCCTGGGCACTCGGCTGGTAGGGCAGTAGCAGTGTGGCTGAAACGTATGGGTAGCTGAGCATTAGCGGGCCATGATGCGGCGGCTAATCCGCAGTCCGGCTTGCTGCTGATTGGGGTTGCCGAAGATGGCGAAGGAGCTGAGCTGCCAGGCAGGCGTGGGGCGCACGCCCGCCTCCACAAAACCCGACCACCGACTAGCACCTATTGGCATATCGTAGAGCTTGGCGCTGGCCACGCCGGCCAGGAGTTGCCAGCGGGTGCCCCCCAGTCCGGTGCCTACCCCCACTCGCTGCTGCGGATTTGCGGTACCATAGCCAAGGTAATTGTACTCAACTAGCCCGTACACCTTCTCTCGCTCACCTACTCGTACCGAGGCCTGCAGGTCCAGAATACTGATTTGGTTGCCAAATCGGTATTTGTGGTAGCCCAGGGCGCCAAACAGAATACCACCCCCAATCCCCAGCCGAGGACGGTCGATTTGCACGTAAGGGTTGAAGGCCGCCAGCAGGGTACGCCGACTGTAGTTATCCGGGGAAAGCGGGGTTTCATGGTCGAGGCCGGCATGCAGGCGAATGCCAATGGTTCTGTCGGCTTTGTGCACTTCCCCATAAGGATATACGCCGGCCATTCTAGTCCGGGAAAAGTCAATGGTGCCCGTGGCGTAGCGGTGCCGGTACTGCTCCAGGGGCGTAGCTCCGCCGCAGCCCGTGCTATTTTGCTCGCGCAGGAAGCGGCCCGCGCTGAAGCCGCCACTGAGCGTGTAGTACTTCTGCGGCGGGGTACGGGCCGAGTCCAGGGGCGTTTGACTGGTAAGCACAACTACCAAGCTGGCTAAACCAAAGGGCAGAGCCACCCGGCCGGGCTGCCACCCAGCGCCGCCGGCCCGGAATAGCAACGCCCCGCCTTCCAGCCCCAGCACGGCCAGCAGTAGCGCCTTTATCACGACAATTTCTGGGGCGCTCAGGGCCCAGGGACCCAGCCACGCCGTGAGTGCTAGCATGCCCGCTACGGCCAGCAGGTTGCGGCTGGGGAAATTGGGAGGAGCTACCTCGGCGGCGGCGGGTGCCCGGTGGCGGACCTGCCGTACCAGCCGCCACCACCAACCCAGTGCAAGTGGAGCCGTGAGCAGCAGCGCCCATTGCAGCTGCAGCAGCGCTAGGCCCGCGTGAGTATGCAGCTCGGCCCCCACAGGTTCGCCGGCTGGGTCGCGCCAAAACTCCAGCACAAACCGCCCCGCCAGCAAAAGGCCCAGCTGCAGCCAGCGCCAACTGCCCCCTGGCCACTGCCGGTGGCGCGTGAGCAGCAGCACCATAGCTACCGCCGCGCACAAGAGCAGTGCGTACCCCTGGGTAGGATGCACCGGCAAGGAGTGAGCGGCCCCGGCCGGCAGCACCCCCTGATACACCTGCACCAGGTAGGGCAGCGTGTCGGGAGCGTAGGTTAGGCCCCAGTTGCCCGCAGTCGGCACCCCGAAGCAGCATCCCGTCAGGAGGCAGCCCACGCACTGCACCACTAGGGCCACGCACAGGGGTAGGGCAAAAGCATCGTATACGTGCCGGCTATACCCAAGCGCCCGCCGTAGCAGGGGCAGGCATATTCCCGAGGCCAGAGCCCCACCCAAAACAGAACGAGCTTCGGAGGCCGGTAGCTGCCCCGTAGCAACCAGGGCCTGCCATTCCTGAGCCGAGAGGGCCAGCAGCTTGGTGCCCACAATAAAGGGCAGAGCAACACAAGCCAGCAGCACCAGCCAACTCCGCCACGGGTAGCCACGGCTTCGACCTTCCCACAGCAGTAAAATCAGATTGACTCCAAACCCGGCCACGTAAAAAATTGAGTAGTAATCAGGGCCGTGCGGGATGGCCAAAGTCCACGGAGTAGGGGTAGGTAGCGGCATACAGCAAATCCTAAGAAGTAGAAACTGATCTGGGGTATTCAGGCAAAAGCAGCTAGGGGAAGCTAAAACCGCCGCCCCGCCCAGGAAGTAAGGCAAGAGGCGGCGGCCGGGATGCAACGATAAAAACCGGTAGGTAAGGAGGGGCTTGGGGCCCGTCACAAAGGAATAGTGCGGTGGATAACGAGTTGAAGGTAGAACGGCGGGCGCAGGCAATGCCAACGAAAATACCACGCAACCAGACTTTATGGCCGGCTAGAATGGGGTGTAAATGAATGATTACAAATTAGATATGGGTACTATACCAGGCTTTTAGAATACCCAGCTCTGTAGCAAATAAACGCGCTGATGTAGCGGGGGCGGGTAAACGGTCAGGGCTTGTGCTTGGCACAAAGCTCGGCTCAGCCAGGGGTGGCCTTTACGCTACCTAGTAATAGCTTCTAGTTGCTACCCCCAAACACCATATAAACTCCTACCTGGCCTGCTCCGTCGGGCGCTATGGGTAGCTGCAAGTACAGGCCGCCCTCACCAACGGCGCCGCGCAAGCCGGCTTCTGCATATGCCCCAACTTCCTGCTCGGGCAGCGCCAGAGTTGTAATGGCCGCCCCAACTTCTAGGCGCAAACGACCACTAGGCAGCAAGCCGCCGTACGCACCACCCAATTGCAAAAACGGATTGCCCAGGCCGCCAAACTCGTTGGCATACGTGAGCACCCCGTGCCAGCCGGTTACTTGTCCGGCCCGAGCCCGGAGCTGGGGCACCACCCGGCCCGGCTTCTGGCCCTCGGCCCGGTAGTCGCCTAACCGCCCTATCCAAACGCCCAGCCCAGCTCCAAAAAAGCGGCCATCTACCGCTACGTAGGGGTTTACGCCCCATAGAGGATGGCTCGCGGCAGCCGAACCAGTAAGCGCCTGCTGCTGGCCGGCTCCCACCCGCAGCCCCAAAGTGAAATCAGAATCGTACTCGGCGTCGGGGTAGCGCCAGCGGTTACGACGGGCCAGGCCCAGGCCCGCGGCGGCGTAGCGGTAGTAGCCCGGTACGCGGCCGGCGGTGCCGTACGCAGCTACCCGCATTACATTCTCGGCGCTGTGTGTAGCGGTTGGAAGCGGCAAATCTGCTTCCTGGGCTAGCAAGGGCGTAGCACAAAGCGTTAGGCCCGCCGTAAGCAGTGCTTTCATGTCTGCGGGTTTGGGTAGCACATGGCCCATACAAAATAAGTGCAGCAGAGAATACGGGTTTCCGGGTGGCAAGTATCCGGCCAGGGCTCAGCCGTTAGCGGGGCAGCGGCTGGAGCAACGGCAGCCGGGTAGGGCGTGGCTTCCCCGTACTGCACAATATTTTCAATCATGCCCTTGAAAATGATGAAGTGAAAGGGCACCAGCGAGTACCAGTACAGGCGTCCGGCCAGGCCGTGGGGCCGAAACGCGGCTAGCTGCTCTAAAGTGTGCGAACCATCCTCATTATCTAGAATCCGAAACTGCAGCCAGGCCTCGCCGGGGAGCTTCATTTCGGCGTAGAGTAGTAGGCGGCGACTAGCTTTGTCGGCCACCAGCACGCGCCAGAAATCGAGCGGGTCGCCGGCGCGCAGCTTGGTGGCGGAGCGGCGGCCCCGGCGCAACCCCACGCCGCCCACCAGCTTGTCCAGAAGGCCCCGAATGCGCCAGAGCCAGTCAACTTTATACCAGCCCCGCTCCCCACCGATGGCCCACACGTTGCGCAGTACCTCCTGGGGTGGCCGCGTAAAGCGCAGCAGCTGACGATCTTGGAGCAGGCCGTGCTGGGGTATCTGAATGTGGTCCATGTAGTTACGAGGCATCACGCCGCTGCTCAGCGCGTCGCTCCAGCTGCTGACTACTTCGTTCTGCTCGATGCGCTGGAAGGCCAGCTCCACGGCCGCCCGGTACGGCATGCAGGGGTGGGGCACTACCGCCTGAATGCTACGGCGCTTGTCCACAATGGTATCGTTGCGCAGACTTTCTACCAGGCTCTGGGCCAGGGAGAAGGTAGTGCTGGTAACCAGATACAGCCACCACGACGAGAGCCGCGGCGTGAGCACCGGCACCGTAATAATGTAACGCCGGAGCCCGCGCACCTGAGCCAAGTCCAGCAGCATCTGGCGGTAGGTCAGCACGTCGGGCCCGCCAATATCAAACGACTGGCTGAGGCAAGCGGGGTTAGCGAGAACGGCCAGCAGGTAGTGCATCACGTCGCGGATGCCGATGGGCTGGCAGCGTGAGTTCAGCCAGCGCGGCGTCACCATTACCGGCAATTTATCCACCAAATCCCGAATAATCTCGAACGAGGCTGAGCCGGAGCCAATGATAATGCTGGCCCGCAGCACCGTGAGGGCAGCTTGCCCGGCCCGGCGCAATTCCTTTTCCACGGCCTTGCGGGAGCGAAGATGCACGCTCAGGGCCCGGTCGTTGGCAATACCGGAAAGGTAGATGACCTGCCGGCAACTGGTGCGGTTGAGGTAGTGGGTAAAGTGCCGGGCCGACTCCTGTTCCAGCCGGAAAAAGTCCTTGTTGTGCCCGCTCATGGAGTGCACCAGGTAGTACGCCGCGTCGATGTCGAGGGGAAGCTCCGCCAGCGAATCGGGCTTCAGCAGGTCGCCCTGCGCTACCGTGACCTGGCTGCGCAACCGTTCGGGCAACTCAAAGCGGCGGGCGTCGCGCACCAGACAGGTGACGTGGTGGCCGGCCTCCACCAGCAGCGGCAGCAGCCGCTGGCCGATGTAGCCAGTGGCCCCAGTAAGCAGAATGTTCATGGCAGCAGCAAACGGTTCAGTTGTCTAACTGCTTTCTGTAACAGGAAGTTATCTTTCCTGGCTACTTCCCGGCTCCTGCGCCGTTGGAAGGACATGTTTACTTCCGCTTGGGGCGCTTGCGGCGCCGGGCGGCCACCCGCTGCCGCTCCGCCTTACGCTCGGCCCGAAAAGCCAGACGCTCCTCCATGCGGCCCATCAGCTGGCGGCGCACGTGGTGGGCCAGGGCCGAAAGAGACACGAGTTGGGTGGTGCGCAGAAAATTCAGCACGTCGCGGCGGCGGTAGGTGCTCACACCCGGTAGCCCCTGGGCCAGCAGAAACTGCTTGATTTCCTCCAGGCGCAGCAGCGCGGCCACGGCAGGGCGCTCCACGGTGGCATTGTACAAAGCTGGGCGGTGGGCGAGCAGCCCCTCACTGGACGCCACGAGCACACCTACCCACTCCGGCAGCTGGGGCAGTAGCTTGGGCAGGTGCTTGGCCGTAACTACAAACGTGACGAAATCATAAGCCCGGCCGTAGCAGGGTAGCTGTTTGGCCACGCGCTGCAAGGTGTCGGCGTCGCCTTTCAGCTCGTAGCCGTGCATAAACTGCTCCGTGATGTGGACCACATCGGCGCGGGTAGTGCCGGTGGGCAGTTCATCCACGTACACGCCGCCTTGCAGCAAGGGGTAGAGCAGAGTACGGATTTCCGGATCGTTCATGTCAGAAGCAAGTAGCCGCCGAAGGGCCCGCAAAGTTCGGCGGAATAGACCAACAACGCTACGGGTTCTTTACCTTGAGGAATGAACACGCTATTCGGTCGTTATCAGGTGGCTCCTATTTTCTACGCGGGCCTGGTGTGGGTGCTCATTGGCTTGTTTGGGAAGCACCACACCGCCTTTCTTATTCTGGGCTTACTGTTTATGGCCATGGGGCTGAAGCGAGTAGAGCAGCCCCCGCAGGAGCCTCCGCAGCCCGAGAGCCCCGCCGACCAGTAAAGGAAAGCAGCAGGTACGCTTTGTCGCTACCTTTGGGGTGTCCTTTACCGCCGACCCCTATGCCCTTCCCGATGACCTCCCGCCGCTGGCTCTGGCTCTTGCTTTTAGTGCTCGGTGCGGCCTTTTTCTGGCAGCTGGGCAGTTGGGGGCCGCTGGAAAGCAGTGAGGCGCGCTACGCGGAAATCGGGCGGGAAATGCTGGCGGGCCAGGACTGGCTCCACCCGCGCCTGCTCGGGATTCAGCACTTTCATAAGCCTCCGCTTACGTACTGGCTCACGGCCGCCGGCCTGGGTCTGCTGGGCGAAAACACGCTGGGCGTGCGCCTGCTGCCGGTGCTGGCTGTGCTGCTGCAAGTGGGGCTCATGTACGGGCTGGCCCTGCTGCTGTTCCCGCAAGACCGGGCCCGGGCCCTGGCCGCCGCCGTCATTTACGGCAGCCTGCCCGTCGTGCTGATTTCGGCCCTCAACGTTACCACCGACGCCTACCTGGCCACCCTGGAACTGGCCGCCGCCTACGGTATTTTGCGCTACTACCACGGTGGCGGGGCGCGCTGGCTCTACCTGTTTTGGGTGGGGCTGGGCTGGCTTTTCTTACTAAGGGCCCCGTGGGGTTTGTGCTACCCCTGATGGCAGTTATTGGATTTTACTTTAAGCAGGGCCAACCGCGGCGGCCGTTCACCATCCACCACGCCCTGGGTTTTTTGGCATTTGCGCTGGTGGGGCTGAGCTGGTACCTGTACCTGATGGGCGAGAATCCGGCCTTTGTGCGCTATTTCCTGTTTGAGCATACGGTGGAGCGCTTTGCCAACGCGGCCACATTCAACCGGGCCAAACCCTGGTGGTTTTACCTCGTGCTGGCCCCAGCTACCAGCCTGCCCTGGGCCGTGGCCCTGATGGTGCGGGCAGTGCGCACGCCCTGGAGCTCGGTGCCGCAGCAGTGGCGCAACGTGCTCATTTTTTGGGTGCTGGTGCCGCTGGTGTTCTTCTCCCTGTCCAAGTCCAAGCTGCTGCTCTACGTGCTGCCCATCTTCCCCGGGGTAGTGCTCCTGACGGTGTACTACCTGGGCCGCTGCACCGAGGCCGCCTTGCACCGCTGGTACGTGGGCATCGTGGCGTTTTACGGGTTTTTGCTCGGGGCCCTGTGTCTACTGCCCATCTTCACGACGGTTATCAACCTGGGGTTTGAGGTAAAGCCCCTGACGGCCATCTGGCCCGCGGCCGGCGTGGTGGCCTTGGTGCTCACGCTCACGCTCTGGAACCAGGTGCGCATTGCCCCGCGCCTGTTGGCGGCCACGGTCCTGTTCACGGTATTCCTGCTGCTGTCGGCCAAGCCCATTATGCAGCAGAACGAGCTGGCCTTCAACGGCAGCCGCCCGCTGGCGGAGTTCCTGCGCAGCAAGCAGCTCACGAGCCGCCAGGTACTTGTGTACGACCAACTGCTGCCCTCCCTGGCTTTTGAGCTGGGGCAGCTGCCCGTATTCCTGAACGATGGCAACAGCAGCCTCAACCGCGAAACCCAGTTTGAGCCCGGCACCAGCTGGCACCGCTATCTGCTCTACCTCCAAGACCCGCAGCAGGAACCAGCCCTCGGTGCCTTGCTCCTCCAGCACCCGGTATTGCTGGTGAAAGGCGAGCTGAAGCCCGAGCGCCGGTGGATGCTACGCTACTTTCAGCAGCAGCAAAAGCTCGGCAAATGGACTATCTGGTGGTAGACGCCAACGCCTTGAAATTCAAGTAAAAACGTTGCTTTCTAATCCGGCTAAAAACAGAAAAGCCGCTACCAGAGGTAGCGGCTTTTTCTACGGGGTTGCAGTCAGCTATTCTATATCCACCCTACTCCATTCACCAACTGCAACACACCACGCAAAGAGCCTTCCTTTCCAATAAACCCTTTGTGCGCCGTTTGTTATTGAGTCAAAGGTAGAAAAGGCAACATCCAGTTGGCGGCAACTTTTGGCTAACGGCAACTTCTACACGGCCAGCGTCGTCTGTGACCCGACGGACGGAAATCCGGCGGGCAGCAGGGGCCACTTGGTAGGCTGCCGCGCCAGTTAGCGGTACACGGCTTCGGCCTTTTCGCGCAGGTTGTAGGCCGAGGACATCACCTCGCCGTAAGCCCCCGCCGAGCGAATTGCCACCAGGTCGCCGCGCCGGGTTTCGGGTAGGAGCACGGCCTTCCCGAACGTATCCGACGACTCGCAAATGGGCCCCACGATGTCGTAGGCCAGTTCTGGGCCCTGGCTGCTTAGGTTCTGAATAAGGTGGAAGCTGCCGTACAGCGCCGGCCGGATCAGCTCTGTCATGCCGGCATCGAGGATGGCAAAGCGGGTTTGCTGGCTTTCCTTTACGTAGAGCACCCGGCTCATGAGCGTGCCGCACTGGGCCACTACCGCCCGGCCCAGCTCCACGTGCACCTGCTGGCCCGGCCGCCGCTCCAGGTGCTGCTCAAACATACCGAAATAGGCAGCAAAGTCCGGAATGGAGTGCTGGTCGGGGTGTTGATAATCGATGCCTAGGCCCCCGCCCACGTTGAGGTGGGGCAGCTGGTGGCCGCGGCTTTCCAGCCAGGTTTGCAGCTCGTTAAGCTTGCGGCTCAGGTTGGCAAACGCCGACAGCTCCGTAATCTGGGAGCCAATGTGGGCGTGCAGACCCACCAGCTCCACATTAGGTAAGCTATCCAGCCCATCAATGACACCGGCCAAATCGGGCAGACTGATGCCGAACTTGTTGGCATCGAGGCCGGTAGTGATGTAGGCGTGGGTGTGGGCGTCCACGTTGGGGTTGATGCGCAGGGCTACCCGCGCGGTGCGGCCCTGGGCCCCGGCCAACTCGTTGAGCACCTGCAGCTCCGGCACCGACTCGGCATTAAAGCAGAAGATGTCGGCGGCCAGGGCGCGGCTAATTTCCGCATCAGACTTGCCCACGCCCGCAAATACTACGTGGTCCGGCGCGAAGCCAGCCGCCAGGGCACGCTGCACTTCGCCGCCGCTCACGCAGTCGGCCCCCAGCCCGGCCTGCTGAATGCGCTGCAGAATAGGTAGGTTGGAATTGGCCTTCAGGGCGTAGTGCACTTGAAAGTTGCCGGGCCGGGCCGCTGCCGTAAGCGCCGCCAGGGTCTGATCCAGCAGCTGCAGGTCGTAGTAATAGAAAGGCGTGGGCTGCTGGGCAAGCTCCGCCGGAAGTTGAAAAGGCATTATCAAAGGTTTTTAAGCTGTTAGCTAATAGCTCTGTTGGCTGTTAGCTCCTGACTATCGGTAAAAAGCTAGTAGCCAATAACTAACAGCTAGCAGCTATTAGCCATCAGCTAACAGCCTACTTCAAAAACACGCCGGCGTTCAGGGCTTGCAAGGCGCGTACTTTGTCGTTGGTATGCACCAGAATGCTGATGTTGTTGGGTGAGCCGCCGTAACTGATCATGCGCACTGGAATGTCTTTCAGGGCGGCAAAGGCTTGGTTGGCCGCGCCGTGCGCGTCCTGCCCCAAGCTGCCTACCAGGCAGATGATGGACTGATTTTCATCTACTTCCACAGTGCCGAAGCGCTGCAGCTCCCCGAGAATCTGGGGTAGGCGGGTGGCGTCGTCGATGGTTAAGGAGACGGCCACCTCGGAGGTAGTAATCATGTCGATGGAGGTGCGGTAACGCTCGAAAATCTCGAACAGGCTGCGCAGGAAACCGTGGGCCAGCAGCATCCGGCTCGACTTCACGTTGATGGCCGTGATGCCGTCCTTGGCCGCTACGGCCTTGATGGCCTCGGCCCCGGTTTTGGCCGAAATCAGGGTGCCGGGCGCTTCGGGCTGCATGGTGTTGAGCAGGCGCACCGGAATGCCGTGCTGGCGGGCCGGTAGCACCGAGCTGGGGTGCAGGATCTTGGCTCCGAAATACGCCAGCTCCGCGGCCTCATCAAACGACAGCTCCCGAATGGGGTAGGTACCCTGCACGATGCGCGGGTCGTTGTTGTGCAGCCCGTCAATGTCGGTCCAGATTTGGATTTCCTCGGCTTCCACGGCCGCCCCAATCAGGGAAGCAGAGTAGTCGGAGCCCCCACGCTTGAGGTTGTCGATGTGACCCTGGGCGCTGCGGCAGATGTAGCCCTGGGTAATGAACAGCTGCTCAGCGGCGTAGGGCGCCAAGGTAGTGGCCAGGTGCTCCCGAATGTACGCCGCATCGGGCTCCTCATCCACGTCGAGGCGCATGAAGTCCAGGGCGGGCAGTAGCACGGCCGGGCGGTGCAGCACCTGGGTTACGTAGCGGTGCACCAGCAACGTGCTCAGCAGCTCACCTTGGGCCAGTATCACCCGTTCCCCATCGGCGGAAAGCGGGGCCGAAGTCAGGCGGAGTATTGTGTCGAAATGCTGATTAAGCGCCTCAATGGCAGCCTCAGCGGTAGTAGCTTCTGGGAGCAGTTCGCGGGCTACCTCGTGGTAGCGCTGGCGCAGGACCTCCACCCGGGCGGTAGCGGCGGCCGTGTCGCCGGCGTAAAGCAGGGTAGCAATTTCCACCAGCGCATTGGTGGTGCCACTCATGGCCGAGAGCACCACGATGCGGCGCTGCAAGTGGGGGCATGAACCAACTCAGCTACTTCGCGCATCCGCTGCGGCGACCCAACGGACGTGCCGCCAAACTTTAGAATTTTCATAAACGGTGAAAAACGGGAGATAAGTGGCGCAGAAAAGCCCGTAAGGTTGCGGGCAGAAAAGAAAAAAAGCGCCGATCCTGGGCAGGACCGGCGCTTGAAGGTTCAGTAGTAGGGCTACGGCGAACAGGTGCGACGGTCAGGTCGGGTTGCGTTTCTTCGATTTCTTGACCATCAGTAGGCCCGCCGATACCGGCAGGGCTACCCGTTTGCCCGGCGCTACCTTCGTCCGCATGCCCGCTACTTCCGCCGAAGCCAGCAGCGTAGTGGTACAGAAGAAACAGGTAGCGTTTGTCATGGGAAAAGAAACCGCCGCGGATCAGGAGCCGCCGCGCTTTTGCGGCCGCAAGTACGGAGTTTCTACGAAAGATTCCAGCGGGCTGTATGCGAATTTTTCTATTTGACAGGCCGGCGAAATCCGGTGGCTCAACAGCAGGACGGGCTTTTTTGACTTAAAAATTCCATACGATCCACGTACCCTCGCTAATAATGCCAATAAATCGATCCTACAGCACTTATCGGGTTAGCGCACGGGCGGGCGTCTGTTTACTATGGAAACTTCGGCCGGGAGAGAAGTAGGCTTAGTGCCACGTAACAGGCCCTATAACTGGAGTTGTAAAAGGTATTGGCTGCCTGCTGGCCGTAGCTCGGTTCCCCGCCGAATCAATGGCCTCAAAAAGGACTGTGCACTCCTCTTGGGAACTGAATCGAAAATGTCCGCCGCAGGTAAACCACCCTACGTCTAGTTGGTCGCTCCAGGCAGTTAAGTAGGCCGTCGTTTGCTGCCCGTTACGTGTATGCCGCACAGTGGTTTTAATGAGGCAGTCGGAAGAGTCGCGCAAAGGGTAAGTAAAGTGAACGTAGTTCTCTGTGCCTTCGCTGTTGTCTGAAAAGACCTTTTTTACAACAGTTGGCGTACTTACCCAAGCCGGCGCCTGGGTATCGGGTGTGGCCGTTACTCGCCATTGGTAAATGGTTTTTACTGGCTGTCCCGAGATACGCACGTGGTTTCTGAAAAGCCAGGAGATATTTTCATTGTTGCGGCTGGCTCTCAATTCGTAAGTGTTACCGGCCAGCAATGGTTGGCTTGGTTGGAGCACTACCGATAAGTTACCACCATTCGTCACTGGGCGGTCCTTCACAATCAGGGGCACCGAGTCATGCGCTGACCACAGGTATACTTGGGTAGCATACCCTATTTGTTGCATCTCCTTGGAAAGATAGACAGAGAAATCTGTTGACAATAGGATAATCTGACGGGGTTGAATCACCTTTACCTTTTCGCTTGGCCATACCGTAATCCACGGAGAAACGTCACACTGGGCCAGGCCGGAACAATTCCAGATAGCAACGTAAAAAGTAGAGTCAATAAGGATAGTCGAAACATATTTTAGGGAAAAAATATAATGGTTTTCCATTGAGTAGTAACGTCAAATAGGTATAAACCCATCCCCTTGAGCCGGTGTGCTAACTCAAGGGGATGGGTTTAGTTTCAGACAGCGCGAAGCCGCTTACCGCACCGGCTTCGGGATAATCGGCAGGCTCTCGTGGCCTTCCGCATCTACCGATACTACCCCGAAAATGTAGTTGTCTTTGCTGTGGGGTAGGTCGGCTTTGGTATCCGTTACGAAGAACTTCTGCTGCCACTCCGGGGCGCTGGTTTCGCGCATGAGCACGTAGTAGCCGGCGGGCTTCTCGCCCATTTTGGGGCTTCCCACTTCAGCTCCGTGCGGTTGGTGAGGTTGGCCGTGAGCACGCCCACGTTTTCAGGGGCGGCGGGGGCCAGGGCCAGGCTGGCCAGGGTAGCCAAGTTCACGCCCGTGTTGCGGCGCAGGTAGGGAAAGTCCATGAACTTGGCGTAGTCGCCGTACTCGGTGCCGCTTTCCGTGCGCAGATCCTGGTGTTGGTGGCGGAAATCCTCGTTCATTTCCGAGAAGCGCACCGCCGTGAAGCCTTGCTGATTGAAGGGCGTATGGTCGCCGCCGCGCAGGAATCGGTCGGGGCGATACTCCAGCACTACCTCGTGGCCGGGCACGTACTGCTGGCAGGCCAAGCGGGTGTAGCGGGCCAGGTTGCGGCTGGGCGAGTCATTTTCCGAGGACAGCGTGCGGCGGACGCGGGCTTCGTCGGCGGTTTCGGTGGCGGGCACCCCCTCGCTGAACACGCGCAGGCGCTTGTCGTCCTTGATTTCCGGGTCGTGGCCCGAGGAGTTGCCCATGATGTCATTGTTGAGCATGGCCACCAAGTTCCAGCCTTCCTTTTTAGCGCGCTTGGCTAGGTGGGTGGAGCCATAAAGACCCTGCTCTTCGCCCTGCACCGCCACGAAAATGATAGTAGCCGGAAACTGCTGCTGTGACATCACGCGGGCCAACTCCATCACGGCTACCGTACCCGAGCCGTCGTCGTTGGCGCCGGGCGCGTCGGCGGTGGCGTTCATCACATCCGTCACCCGCGAGTCGATGTGGCCGCTCACGATGAAAATGCGCTTGTCCGTGGGGTCGGTGCCGGGTAGGGTAGCCATGACGTTGGCCATGACCACGGGCCGGTCGATGCGGCGGCCGTCGGGCTTCACGGTGAAGGTGTCCTGCTCTACTTTCAGCCGGCCCCCGCTGGCTTTGCTGTATTTCTTGAACTCATTTTCTACCCAGTTGCGCGACGCCCCGATACCGCGCTTTTTGCTTTTGGTGTCCGACAGCGTGTGACGCGTACCGAAGCTCACGAGTTTGTCAATGTCCTCGCGCAGGTTTTTCTCCGAAATATCCTGCACCATTTTCGTAATGAGCGGGTCGGGGGTAGCAGTGGGTTTGGTTTGGGCGAAGGCGGTGGCGCTAAGGCCCAGGGAAAGCAAAAGCAGCGTAGAACGGCGCATGGTTGGAATCAGGATCAGGATTGGAATGGGCAAGAGACGCGCAACAGCCCTCGGGCGTTGCGGCGCAAGGTAAGGACCGTAGCGGGTTGGCCGGGTATAAGTTATGGGCCGATACGCGGAATACAGCAGGTTCCAGCCGAGCCCGAAGCTTTTACCCAGGATGACAAAAGCAAAACGCGCTGTCTGCTCTCAGGCTGGCACCTCCAGCCTGGATACTAACGCGCTGGCCGCATTGCCCCCAAAACCGGCCGCATTCACCAGAATGCGCCGAATGGGATGCGCAACGGCCGCAGCCAAATCCGTAGCGAAAGGTGGGGCGGGCCACTGCTGCGTAGCCAGCACGTGCAGGGCAAAGTCCAGGCTCAGGGCCGCCGACGCGCCCAGGGTGTGACCAATCAGCCATTTGTTAGATAAGAGCGGGGGGAGCAGTTCCCCGAAAACGGCCCGCAAGGCGGCCCGCTCGGCGGCGTCCCCGGCGGGGTGCCGGGGCTGTGCAGCACCACTGCGTCTATGTCCGCAGGAGATACCCGGGCCTGAGTCAAAGCCTGGCGGATGGCCTGCTGAAAGTGCTGACCATCAGCTGAGAGGCCGGTTTTACTACCAATGGCTTCAAAGCCAAATCCTACGCTTTCCAGAACAAACAAAGGTTCGGTAGTTGGTTCTGCTGCCGCGCGCGCCCGGCTTAGTTTTTCCAGGGCAAATACGGCCGCGCCTTCCCGAGGACAAACGTGGAGGGCCGGCCGGCCCCGGGGCGGCAGGGCCACTGGGCGGCCGCGTAAGGGGAATAAATACCAATGGCCCGCATCTGCGCCAACGTAAAATCGGTGAGCGGGGCCTCCGTGCCGCCCGCCAGAAAGCGCGTAGCCATGCCCGCGCGCAGCCAGGCCATGGCATTGCCCAGGGCCTGAAAAGCGCTGCTGCAGGTGCTGGAATGGCTAAGAGCGGCGCCATCGGTGCTACCGGCATCAAAGGCTACCCAACTGGCCACGTTGCCCAGGGTGGTAAGCGGGGAAGCCGCGGCCGAAACGCTTCCCTCAGCCAGAAACTCGGCGTGAAATTCTTCGAGCCGTTGCGTGGCTCCCCGGCTGCTTCCCATGCTGACGGCTAGGGGGTGGTGTAGCACAGCTACTGAACCCGAATGCCAGCCGGCGGCCGCGGTGGCTTGGCGGGCCGCCAGCAACCCCAGCAGCACGGTGCGGTCGAGCTGGCGGTAGGCCGGAACCTGGCGACGCAGCTGAGTTACGGCAGCTTCAGCCGCGGTAGGCAGGGCCGCCACGGGTAAGCCGGCGGCGTGGGCGCTGAAGGGAGAAGTAGGAGCCGCAGCGGGAGCGGGCACCAAGCCCAGCGCCGACACCCGGCCCCGGCCCCGAATCAGAATCAGGTCTTCCGCAACGAACTCAGTCATGCAGGTATTCGGGCAGGGTAGGGGCGGGCTGAAAGTTGAGGACCAGTTCGCGCATCTGGCGCAGCACGCTGTAGAGCAACTCTAGCTCCGCGTCCGTGGTGCAGTAGGGTGGCAGCAAGTACACCACATTGCCCAGCGGCCGCAGCACCACGTGGTTATCCAGGGCCAGCTGATAGAAGGCGTCGCGCAGGCGGCTGAAGTAGCTGGTGCCCTCACCGGCGTCGTACTCTACGGCTAGAATGGTGCCGCGGTGGCGCACCTGCCGGATGCCAGGTTGGGTTTCGATTTCCTGGCGAAAAGCGTCGTGAGCGGCTTCTATGCGCTGCCGCTGCCGGCTGCATTCGTCGGCCCGCGTTAGCTCCAGACTAGCCAGGGCAGCGGCGCAGGCTACGGGGTTAGCTGTGTAGGAATGGCCGTGGAACAGGGCCCGCATCTTATCGTCGCTCAGAAAAGCTTCGTAAATGGGCGCGGCGCAGGTAGTCAGGCCCATGGCTAGGGTGCCTCCGGTGAGCCCCTTGGAAAAGCACATGATGTCGGGTTGCTCTTGGAGCAGGCTGCTGGCAAAGAGCGGTCCGGTGCGGCCGAAGCCGGTCATCACCTCATCGGCAATGCAGAGCACGCCGCGCTGGTGGCAGCGGCGCAGCATTTCGCTCAACACCTCCGGCGCGTACATCACCATGCCCGCCGTGCCTAGCACCAAGGGCTCGAAAATAAAGCCGGCTACCTCGGGGCGGGCCAGCAGAACATCAAGCTGGGCCAGCACCTCGGCTTCCCTCCCCGGCACCGGCACATCAATAAACTCCACTTCAAAAAGCAGAGGCCAGAAGGGCTGGGTGAAGGCCCCACGGCTACTCACGGCCATAGCTCCGAAGGTGTCGCCGTGGTAGGAGTCGCGGAAGCAGAGGAAGGTGCGGCGCTCCGGCTGGCCCAGGTTATGGAAGTACTGCAACACCATTTTCAGGGCCACCTCCACGGCCGTCGAGCCGTTATCGGAGTAGAATACGCGAGCCTGATGAGTAGGCAGCAGGGCAAGCAGCTGTTCGGCCAGCTCTACGGCGGCGGGGTGGGTGAAGCCGGCAAACAGCACGTGCTCCAGGGTCCGGAGCTGCTCACTCACGCGCTCCGCAATGTGCGGGTGCGCGTGCCCGTGCAAGTTCACCCACCAGGAGGAAATGCCATCTAGGTAACGGATGCCGTCTTCGGCAATCAGCCAGCTGCCTTCGCCGCGCACAATGGGCACGGCCAGGGGAGCAGTCTGCATTTGAGTATACGGGTGCCACACAACGGCATGGTCCCGCTCGGAAAGGGTAGGCATGGGTAGGAAACAGACTAGGGCGGCAAAAGTAACGGGAACCGTTAAATGGCAAGGCCGCAATGCTGCTACCGGTAGGGAAGGCGCGGCCCGGAAAAAGCCTTACCGCCTGTCACGCCCTGCTAAACTACTGCGAAGGATTAGCGGCAAACCACGCTCGAAACTCGGCGGCGTAGCTGCTTACTACCGCCCGCGACAGTTCCGCTTCTGGCCGCACCCGGGGCAGCAGAGGCACACCCGTATGGTGGGCAATGAAGTCTTCGGTGGCTGGAGTAGGCTCGCCATTGAACACCAGGCCCCGCACTCGCAGCCCGCGGGCCTGCAAGGCTTCCAGAGTGAGCAACGTGTGGTTGATGCTGCCCAGGTAATTGCGCGACACCACTACCACTTCCAGCTCGAGGCGCTGAGCAAGGTCGGCAATCAGAAAACCTGGGGCTAGGGGTACCAGTAGGCCGCCCGCTCCTTCCACAATGAGGTGGTTGCTGGTTTGCGGAAGCTGAAAGTCAGTGGGGTGCAGCGCCAAGCCCTCGGCCGCGGCCGCGGCGTGGGGCGAAGCCGGCAGCTGCAATCGGTGGCGCTCAGGCCAGAAGTGGCTCACCGGATTACCAACCAAGCCGCGGACCGTGCCCGCATCGGTACTCGGTTCCAGGCCTGCCTGTACGGGCTTCCAATAATCAGCTCGTAAGGCTTCGGTTAGGATGGCCGAAACCACAGTTTTGCCCACATCGGTGCCGATGCCGGTAATGAAAAGTCGTTCCAAAGGAAAAGCGCGTTTAAACTTCTAAAGCGCCCTTGCGGGCGTTCCAGGCAAAGGGCGGCAAAGATGCAGGAGTTTCAGCAGAGGATTTCTGGGTAGCCGCCGCGTTACAGCGTAACGTCGGGCTCGATTTCCCACTCGTTGGGGGCTTTCAATGTTTTCAGGGTCTTGAGTGCCGGCAGCGCAAACGACTTTGCGGGGGAGCTGGTCGTCTTCCCGCCAATCTTGCCTTTGGAGTAAATCCGCTTCTTCATCAGGAAGTTGTAACTGTATTGTTCCCGCTCAAAATCCATTCTGTGAATGCGGGTAAAATCAGCTCCAATCAATTGAAAATCTTGGCCGTTATACCGGAATTTGTATTCGGTGCCCGCTGAGTAGTTAGTCGAGGTTTTATAAGATTCCTGAAAGACTAGTTCTAGTAGCCCTCTTGTAATCTCTATTCGCAGGAAAGGGTCATTGAGTTCCTCATCGTCGTTTTCAAGGTCCTGATCTTCCGGTATGAACGTGTTGCTTTGCTCTTTCAACTCAAAACCACCCGTCGCGCCTGATTTAACTAAGATAGCCAGTATACGGGGTTGACTTTTAATTTCCGATCCTTCATGTATCTGCGTAACCAGGGTTTTGTGCTGTAGTATAAGCGCAGCATCTGGCAGGCCGTCTTTATTTAAATCTCCCACGGCACTGTCGTGAATAAGCCAGCCCTGCGGAACAAAGTCAGTTATTTCTTGTCCTTTCGTTCTCATTACGGGATAGGAAAACTCCTGTCCGTAGGAAGTAACGACTAGAGCAGAGAATAGAAAACCGACGAACAGTTTCATACAGCGCGGACAGTAGTGAATAGCGTGAGAAGCAAAAGTATGCTGTTGACCAGTGCAGTTCTCTTATCCTGAGATGCGAGTCAATAAGGTGGCCAGCTCGTTGATTTCCGCCTCCGTGTTGTACGAATGCAGAATAAGCCGCAGCCGTTCCGTGCCAGTCGGTACTGTGGGCGCCACAATGGCCCGCACATCGAAGCCCGCGGCTTGAGCCGTTGCCGCTACCTGCCGTACATGGGCCGGACCCGGCGCACCGGTAAAGAAAACCGGGTGAATAACGTGGCTTTCCGGTGGCACCCGCAGCCCCGGCACGGCGTTTAAACGAGTTCTTAGGTAGTCGGAAAGCGCGAAAAGCTGCCGACGCTCGGCTAATAAATCGGGCAACACCTCGTACGCCGCCGCCAGCGCAACGACGGAGTGCGGGGCTAGGGCCGTGGTGTAAATAAAAGGTCGGCTGAAGTTCAGGAGGTAGTCGCGGAGCAGGGTAGCGCCTACCACGGCCGCGCCCTGGCTGCCCAGGGCCTTGCCAAACGTGAGCACGCGGGCGAATACGTCGTTTTCCAGTCCCAATTCAACGACCAATCCTTCGCCCCGCGGCCCGTAGAGGCCGTTGGTGTGGGCTTCATCTACCACCAAGTACAGCTCCCGTTCCCGGCAAAGCGCCGCCAGCTCTGGTAGCGGGGCCATGTCGCCATCCATGGAATACAGGGACTCTACGGCCACGAATACGGCGCCGGTGGCGCGGGCCAGCTTGCGCTCCACATCAGCTACGTCGTTGTGGCGGAAGCTCCAGGCAGTAGCAAAGGAACCCCGAATGCCATCCTTCACGGAGGCGTGCGAGGCTTCGTCGTAGAGAATTGTGTCGCCGCGGCGGGGCACGGCGGCAAAGAAGCCCAGGTTGGCCGCGTAGCCAGAGTTGAAAAGCAGGGCCGCTTCGGCCCCGTGAAACTGCGCCAGCTGGGTTTCCAGGGCTTCCGCCGCGGCGGAGTTACCGGTAAGCAGCCGCGAGCCGGTGCTGCCCGCCGCATCTACGGCAGCCAGCAGCGCCTGCTGCACGGCCGGGTGACGGCTCAGGCCCAAGTAGTCGTTGGAGCTGAAGTCAACCAGCCCCGCGGGAGGTAGGGTTAGGCGGCGGCGGGTACCGTCGGCCTCCCGCTTGGCCAGGTGCTCAGTCAGCCGCTGGTGCAAAGGAGAGGAAGCGGGCGGCATACGGTGTAGCTGAAGTTAAGCTGAGTGGCGCTGCACCGAAAACCACAGGCTACCGTCGCTCTCGAAACGACGAGCGGTAACCACAACGGTCAGGGCATCATCTATCTGCACTTGGTCGCCAACCCCAGGTAGCAGCTTGTGGCGCTGGTACAGCTGGTGTAAAGTGCCCCCACCTGATCCTCCAGGTCGGTTATAGCGCGTTGGGCATCTACCCCGGTGTGCTGCTGGCGGATGCTGTCGGCGAAGGAAGCGTCTAGGTTAAGGTCGAAGGTGAGGTCCATGCGGGTACTGAACAAAATCTGAATGAAATCAGCCAGCAGCAGCTCCCCCTATGAAGAACCACTGCTGGCTGAGGAAAGAAACAACGTGTTTACGCGCCTACTGGTACTTCTTTGCCCAGCACTACGGCGCCTTCCGGTACGTCTTTGAATGACTTGCGGGGCTTGAGGCCGAGCAGGGCAAACATCTGCTTGTCGGCGTCGAAATCGGGGTTGGGGGTAGTCAGCAGCTTCTCGCCCGAGAAGATGGAGTTAGCGCCGGCCAAGAAGCAGAGTGCCTGCTCCGTGACGGGCATTTCCTGGCGGCCGGCCGAGAGGCGGACCATGGTGCGCGGCATCAGAATGCGGGCCGTGCCAATCATGCGCAGCATTTCCCACACGCTCACGCGGGGCTGGGCAGCCAAGGGAGTGCCTTCCACGGGCACCAGCGCATTCACCGGCACCGACTCGGGGTGGGCCGGCAGGGTAGCCAGGGTGTGCAGCATGGCAATCCGGTCCTCGTCGGTTTCACCCAGGCCAATGATGCCGCCCGAGCACACCGAAATACCAGCCTTGCGCACGTGCTCCAGCGTGTTCAGCCGGTCGTCGTAGGTGCGGGTAGTAATGATTTCCGAGTAGTGCTCGGCGCTGGTATCCAGGTTGTGGTTGTAGGCGTAGAGGCCAGCTTCCTTGAGGCGCTCGGCTTGGTACTCGTTCAGCATGCCCAGGGTGCAGCACACTTCCAGCCCAATGTTATTAACCTCCGTCACCATGTTCAGTACCCGGTCGAAGTCGCGGTTGTCGCGCACCTCGCGCCAGGCGGCGCCCATGCAGAAGCGGGTGCTCCCGCCGTCTTTGGCGCGCTGGGCCGCGGCTAGTACCTCGGCATCAGGTAGGAGCTTGTGGGCCTGCACGCCGGTATGGTAGCGGGCGGCCTGGGGGCAGTAGGCGCAGTCTTCGGGGCAGCCGCCGGTTTTCACACTCAGCAGGGTGCAGACCTGCACCTCGCCAGTAGCCTGGGTTTCGGCGTGGATGGCCGCGGCCTGGGTTACCAGCTCCAGTACGGGCTGGTTATAAATGGCCTTTACTTCGTCAAGGGTCCAGTCGGTACGAATCAGCATGGGGCGGGAAGAAGTCGTTTGTGAGTTGAGGTAGGGGTGGGGCTGAACTACTGTAGCCCGCGAAGTAGCCAAAGCCAGCTCGCGGGCTGCAAGATACATGAGAAGCCGATTCTGGAAGGTGAAGTCGGCTGTCATTCTGCCGAAGCCTCTGCACTTATTGCGACAGGATAGGTGATACCAAGTAAGCTCGACTGTTCTGCTACGCGGAGTTGATACCGAGCGAAACGCCGCGAAAAACTTCCAGAGTAAGTTAGCTGAACCGTATATGTGTCCAGTAAATCAGCTACTTACTGCATAATGTGGCGCGGTTGATGCAGGAGCAGTGCCGGCATCGGATAAAATGTTACTCGGCTAACTATTCCAGTGATGTAGTCAGGCTTTCTCCAGGGTAGGTAGTAAAAGAAAGGCACCCAATCCTCAGCAACTGCTTTCGTATACCTAACAGCGGTGCACCGTAACCTTTAAATGCTCCGCAGCACCCGGCAGGGGTTGCCCACGGCTACTACCCCGGCCGGAATGTCTCGCGTAACGACGCTGCCGGCCCCAATAGTAGTGCCCGCACCAATGGTTACGCCGGGCATAACGAGCACGCCAGCCCCCAGCCACACATTGTCGCCCAGGGTAATGGGCCGAGCAAATTCCCAGCCGACTACCCGCGGCCCCGGCTCCACGGGGTGCCCAGCCGTCGTCAGGACGACGTTGGGCGCAATAAACACGTTGTCGCCGATGGTGACGGGGCACAGTCGAGGATGGTGAGGTTGTAGTTGGCGTAGAAATTCCGACCCAGGCGAATGTTGTAGCCGTAGTCGCAGCGGAAAGGGGCCTCTACGTGCGCGTCGGTTTCGTAGCCCAACAGCTCGGCTAGCACCTGCTTGTTGAGCTGCACTGGCTCCTGGTTGTAGCGGTGGCAGAGCTGCTTGGCGCGCACGCGTTCAGCCGTTAACTCGGGGTCGTTGGCCTGGTACAGCTCGCCGGCCAGCATCTGTTGTTTTTTGGTTGGAGCCATGGGGTGAGAGCGGGTTTGCAAGGGCGCCCGCCCCACCAAGATACTGGCACTTCCTCGCCCCGCAACCACCCGGCCGCTAGCTGAGGTTGGGAGCAGGTTCCGGAGTCGGCCCTCCGGCCCGGGCGTCGCGGGTGTTTTTCTGCACGGCAATGGCCGCGAACATGCTCAGCCCGAACGACATGGCGTAGAACCCTTTCTCGCTCAGGGCTAGGGTTGCATTCCACAGCCCTACGGTGAGCAGCACCAGCGTCAGCAGGACGGAAAACCAGCTCAGCCCGTAGTAGATGCCCGTTACGGGAATGCCTTCCAGCTGGTCGCGTACTGATTTCTGCAGGGAAATGGCCGCAAACAGCCCGTACATAAGCACAGTGAAGTAGTAGCCTTTCTCGTTCAGCGGCATTTGCGCGTTCCAAAGTCCCACCATGAAAGCCGATAATCCCGTTAGCAGGGCTACCCAGGAAGCGGCAATAAAGGCATTGGAAGGTTTCGTGTTCATCTCAGGAAGGCGCCGGGTGGATAAGGTTGGTTTGGTGAACCCGACTGCCCAAACGTAGCGGGTGCCTGCCAGCTGGCCAGCCGAATTATCACGCCCATCAGACTTTTCGCCTGGTCCTACTCCTGAGCCGCCTACCCGTGTTGCTCGCTTGATACCAGCCAACTATATTTTTCATGAAAAGCGCGAAATCTGACCCTAAAACAACCTAATGTGCAAGTGTAGCCCGTGTAATCTATAGCAGTTTTGCCATTAGCAAGTAGTAGCGCTTACGTGGTGAAAACTCAAAAATCAGACTTTTACAGAGACTCGCTAGGCCGCTTGGGCGCAGCAGTTTTGCTTACAAAGGCGAAGCCGTTTCCTGCAAGGAAACGGCTTCGCCTTTCTGGTAAGGTTGCGCTTTCAATTAAGAACGTTTACCGGGCCGGCTGGCGCCCCGAGTGCCGCGGCTGCTGGTTTTGCCTTTCGGAGGGCCATCCGTTCCTTTCGGCCCTTTGCCAGCGGCCAGACCGCGCGGGCGAGCTCCCGCACCGGTGCGGGCGCCGGCTGGGCGGCTGGCTTTGCCAAAACCGGGGCCATCAGGTCGTACGCCGGTGGCTGGTCCCGCCGGGCGACCCGGGCCAGTGGGCCATTCGGCCGGAGCTGCGGGAGCCGGCGCCGGCCGACCGGCCGCGCGTTTGCCGGTGGGTTTCTCAACCCAAGCACCGGCGGCTTTGGCGCGGCCCGGGGCATCCGTGGAACTCTTGGGAGCCGTGCCTT
Organism: Hymenobacter sp. 5516J-16; assembly: GCF_022919335.1. Lineage (NCBI taxonomy): Bacteria > Pseudomonadati > Bacteroidota > Cytophagia > Cytophagales > Hymenobacteraceae > Hymenobacter > Hymenobacter sp. 5516J-16. Next base: position 3,923,576 of record NZ_CP095058.1, read on the forward strand.
TGCGCGCCGGGCGGTCGGCCCAGAACTCGGCGGAGGAGGGGCGCTTGCGCCGCCGGGGCGTGGAGCCGTCATCGGTGCCGTCGGAGTCCTTAATCATCTCCATCAGCACTTTCAGCTCTTTTTCCTTTAGCTCGCGCCATTCGCCTACCCCCAAGCCTTTCACGTTAATGTTCATCACGCGAATGCGCTCCAGCTGTACTACCTCGTAGCCAAAGTATTCGCACATGCGCCGGATCTGGCGGTTGAGGCCCTGCACCAGCACAATGCGGAAGATGTAAGGCGTTTCCTTGGTTACTTTGCAGGGCTGGGTCATGGTGCCCCGATGGGGACGCCGTTGGCCATGCCCTCGATGAACAGGTCGTTGATGGGCTTGTCGACCATCACGATGTATTCTTTCTCGTGCTTGTTGCCGGCCCGCAGAATCTTATTGACAATGTCGCCGTTGCTGGTCAGCAGAATCAGGCCCTGGGAATCCCGGTCGAGGCGGCCGATGGGGAAGATGCGAACCGAGTGCTTAATGGCCCGGATGATGTTGTCCTTGATGCCGGTGTCAGTAGTCGAAATAATGCCCGGCGGCTTATTGTAGGCAATGTACACAGCATCTTCCTCGGCCCGCGGCTCAATGATGTTTCCATTCACCGACACCCGGTCTTTGCTGGTTACCTGGTCGCCGATGTTGGCCCGCTTGCCGTTGATCAACACGTTGCCCTGCTCGATAAAGCGGTCGGCCTCCCGGCGGGAGCAGACGCCGCTTTCGCTGATGTATTTGTTGAGACGAGTAGGCATGGGCAACGGGTGTTGAAGGCAAAAATAGAAATGGCCCGCCCCGGCAAAGCTGCCAGGCGGACCACAAAGATACGGCGGAAGTAAGTGAACCCCGGCTTCCTACCCCAAAGAACCGCCGGTAACTGCTCCGGCCATCATCCGGCCACGAAGTAGCGCTGAATGGCCTCGTCTAGCTCCACGGACGTAGAGTCGGTGGGTTGCACTTGCAGCTCCACGGGGGCGGTAGCATCGGCAGCGGTGTAAGTACCGCTGCTGCGGTTGAAAGCCAGCCGCCCCTGCCGGAACTCCCGCTGCTGCTCCGCCCCGTTCTCAATCATGGAAACAAACTCCAGTTTGTCGAGGTGGTGGCTGGCTTTGTCAAATCGAAACCAGAAATACAGCTGGGCCGGGTCGTCGCTCTGCACGTCCAGGGCTTTAATTTCTACCAGAGAAAAGTCCTCCGCTTCGAGCAGGAACAGGGTGTTGTAGGCAATGGGCATGGGGAGGTAGGATGAGAAGTGGAGTGGCCAGAATCTGTAGACAGAAACTGATCGGATAAGGTTACTTCGACCACTTACGGCACTAGTGTGGCAAGGGTGGGAATGTCCTGAAGTGGCCGAATGCGCAGGCCCCGTCAGCGGCTATTTTTCCTCACTCAGCCACTGCATGGCCTGGTACTGGCCGGGGCCTACGAACAAGCGCAGCACATCGTCGGTGAGGCGCAGACCGTTGGCGCTGTTGGTCAGGAAAAGCAGGGTTTCCTTGGTGTCGGGAAAGGTCATGAAGAAGCCGCGAAAATCGCCATTGTCGCCCCAGTGCCACTGGGCGGGGCCGTGGCTGGTAGCGGCTAAGCCCACGCCGCAGGCCCAGGCAATGTGGGCGTCGGTGGGGGTAAGGGGGGTAGTGCAGCGGTTAGCGTCGTTGGCCGGGGTGGTAAGCAGCTTGGCCGTGGCTGGCCGCAAGCCCTTTCCCCGCGCAACAGCCTGCAGAAACCGGTGGTAGTCGGGGGCCGTGGTAAGCAGACTAAAACCACCGTTGGGCTCCGCAAACCGCTTGACGTCAGTAGGCTGCCCGGCCTTGTCGTGCCCGAAGGCGGCGTTTTGGTCAAAGCGTGATTGCCAGATAAAGCTGCTGTTCTGCATCTTCAACAGACCAAAAACTTCTTGTTGAGCCAACTGCTCCAGCGATTTTCCGGTCAGGTGCTCCAGGGTTTTCTGCAAGAATACGTAGCCCTCCCCGGAGTAGCTCCAGCAGCTGTCGGGCGCAAACTGCAGGTGAAGCGCCGAGGTTTTCCAGCTCTCGGCCAGTGGGTAGCCCGCCCAGTTAGGCAAGCCCGTGGTATGCCCTAGCACCATCCGCGCCGTGATTTTTTGGGCGCGGGGCTCGTTTTGCAGGCGTGGGTAGGGGTAGTAGCTGAGCAGGGACTTGTCCAGGTCGAGGCGGCCCTGGTCGTGCAGGCGCAGGGCCGTGTAGGCTAGCACCACTTTGCCCAGCGAAGCCGCCTGAAAGATAGTGTTGGCATCAATGGCCTGCGTAGTGCCGGCCTGGCGCAGCCCCAAGCTGTACTGCGTGGTCTCGCCCTTTTTGGAGTAAATCAGCTGGATGCCAGTTACGTTTTCTTTTTTGAGTAAGGCAGTGAGTTCGGCTTGTTGGGCTGTTGTGACAAAAGAATAAAGTAGTAGGGCCAGGGTAAGGATATTCTTCATAAGCAGCCGGAAGGCATCAGGTAGAAACAGGGTAAGTCGAACAATATTAGCGGAAGCTATGCTACAGCATACAGCAGCACGATAATTAACTACAAAAAACAGGGGCCGCCCCTACGGAGCGGCCCCTATTTAGGGCGTAAGCGGCACCTAAAACTGCCTACCCCAGCGTGTGGTATACAGCCTGCACGTCGTCGTCCTCTTCGAACTTCTCGATGAGGTTCATTACTTCATCGAGCTGTTCGCCTTCGAGGTGAACGGTGGTGTTGGGCACGCGCTGCAGCTGGGCTGACACCACGTTCAAGGCCTTTTCTTCCAGGGCCTTCTGCATCTGCCCGAAGTCGGTAAAGGCAGTTTCTACCACGATGTAGTCTTTCACGTTGCCGTGCTCGTCCTCCTCCTGGTCGGCGTACACGTCTTCGGCGCCGGCGTCAATCAGCTCTAGTTCCAGCTCGTCGAGGTCGAGGCCTTCGGCGGCCAGCTTGAACACGCCCTTGCGGGTGAAGGTGTAGTCAGAGGAGCCCGCCGTGCCCAGAGCGCCGTTGCCGCGGTTGAAGTACATGCGCACGTTGGCCACGGTGCGGGTCGGGTTGTCGGTGGCGGTTTCGATGACGACGGCCACACCGTGGGGCGCGTAGCCTTCATATACCACTTCCTGGTAGTCTTTTTCCTCCTTGCTGGAGGCCCGTTTGATGGCCGCTTCCACCCGGTCTTTGGGCATGTTCACGCCCTTGGCGTTCTGCATGGCCGTGCGCAGGCGGGAGTTGGTATCGGGGTTAGGGCCGGATTCTTTCACGGCCATCACGATTTCCCGGCCGATGCGGGTAAAGTCTTTGGACATCCGGTCCCAGCGCTTCATTTTGCGGCCTTTGCGGAATTCAAACGCGCGTCCCATCTATGGTGAATTTATGAAATGGTGAATTTGTGAGTGGTGGTTTCGGCGCGGGTGGGGCCGAAGGGGCCGCAAGTTAGCAGAAAGCCCGGCGGGGCGCAACGCAGCTTCCTAGCAAGGACTCTGTCCTCGAGTTGATCTGTGAAAGCCCCCCCGTTGCACGTGAGCGTGGCTCGACAGCCTTTGGCCGTGCTCGAAACTTATATGTCCCCGCCGTGCGGCCTCTATTGCTGCCGGAGTGTGTAGGTGCTCTGGTTACCCTCAGGGTAGCCCGCCATAACGAGCGTGAGCAGGCCGTTGCGCAGCTGAAACCGACCCTGATCGGTGCGGGGTTGGCCTTTTTTGTCGGTGTAGGAAAAGCTGATGCGGTCGGCGGCAAAGGTGAAGCGGCCATCCTGGTCGAAGCGCATGGTGCCGCCGTTGGCCGCCAGAGTCAGCCGCTTCTGGAAGGTCCCATCGGGGCGGAGCGTGAGCGTGCCGCCTACCCTTTGGCCGGCATGGGCACGGGGCTGGTTCCCCGGTCGAGAATGGTGTAGGAGAGGTAGGAGTAGGTAGTAAAAAACGAAGGCGCGAGGCGCGGAACCGAGGAGGCGGTGCGCTGGGCCATACCAGTGGCTGCGGTCAGCAACAGGCACCCTAGCAAAAGCAAACGATAGAGCATAACGCAAGGTAGCGCGTCCCGGCCAGAACCTGCCCCGGCGGCACTGCCACAGGCCCGCAAGAATTCTGGGGCGGCCCGGGCAAGAAGCTCCGGTTTGGTTCTACATTTGGCCCATGCCCACCTTTCTCCGCGACTTAATTCGGCCTGCTGCCGCCCTGCCTCAGGCCGACGTATGCCTGGTTGGAATTCCCCTCGACTTCGGGACGGTGCTGGAAGGGGCCGGGCCGGGGCAGCTCAGGCCCCGAGGCCATCCGGCGGGAGCTGCGCCGCTACCACAAAACCTACAACCTGGAGCACAACGTGAGTCTGGAAGCCCTGCGCATCGCCGATGCCGGCAACCTAGATTTGCGCGCTACCCCCGACCACGAAGCCAACCACCAGACCATCCGGGCCGAGCTGGCGCGCCTGCTTCACCAGTACCCGCGGGTAGTGGTGCTGGGCGGCTCCCACGACGGCTCCTACAGCACGGTGCGAGGCCTGCGCGACGCCACCGCCGGCGCTTCAGTGGGCGGCATCAACCTAGATGCCCACGCCGACGTGAAGGACCGCCCCGGCGTGCTGAGCAGCGGCACGCCCTTCGGCAAGCTCTTGCGCGAGGAAGTGCTGGCCGGGGAACGGTTCACCGAAATCGGGCTGCACTCCAACCTAAACACCCGGGAAGACATTGACTTTCTGCACCAGCAACAGGCCACCATTGTGCCCCTGGCCCACGTGCAGCACGACGGCATGGCTACCTACATGCAGCGGGCGCTCCGCCGCGCTACAGCGCTGGGTCCGGCCTTTGTGAGCGTTGATATGGACGGCTGCGCTGAGGCGTACGCGCCCGGCGTTTCGGCGCCCAGTGCCGATGGCTTCACGCCCCGCCAGGCCGCGGAAGCTGCTTTTCTGGCCGGCAAGGAGCCTGAAGTATTGCTGTTCGAACTGGTAGAGCTAAACCCCATCTTCGACCGGGACAACCAAACGGCCCGCCTAGCCGCCACCATCCTCACGGCCTACCTGACGGGGGTAGCCGCCAGTTTGGGCGCCTAGCCCGCAGTCGTTTTTCTGGCATGCTTACCTGTCTGATGGCGGGTAGCTGCCTGCTTTAATTCTGTCATGAACTACTTGTTTGCCTGCATATTAGCCAGTGCGGTTGCCCTGCCCGCGGCCGCCCAGAAAGCTCCCGCAAAACCCCGAGCGAAAACGGAGCCGGGTCCGGCTTTTACCCTAACGTGCACCGGCCGCACGTCGGGTAGTGCCCTGCAAAAGCTGTACTGTGAAACCCGGGACTTAACGCTGCCTGCTCCTCCGACCGGCACTCCGCTGGTGGTAGATGCCCGCCTGAATGGGACTGTTACGGTGCGCAGCTGGGCCGGGCCCACGGTGCGGGTGCGGGCCCGGGTGGAAGGACGCGCCGCCAGCGAGGCCACGGCCAAGGCTCTGGCTGCCAGTGTCCGCATCAGCACCCAGAACAATACGCTGCGTGCGGCCCGCCCCACGAGGCCCTAGATGGCTGGGAGGTAAGCTACGAGGTGTTGGTACCCAACCAGACTGATCTTACCCTGCGCTCCATAAACGGCCACCTTGCGGTGGAGAACGTGCGCGGTACCCTGCGCTGCGAAAGTACCGCTGGCAACCTCAGCTTCAGCGGGGTAGGGGGCGACGTACGCGGCAAAACCACGGCAGGCAGCCTGAGCCTAACCCTAACCGGAGCGGCCTGGGAGGGTCCGGGTCTTGATGTAAGCACAGCAAACGGCAGTATTTCCTGGCAGCTGCCCGCCGTGTACGCGGCTACCATCATGGCCCGCACGGTACAGGGGCGGGTGCAGGCCGAACTCAACACCAAGCGCAAAAGTGTGCTTCCCCACAACCTGGTAGCGACGCTGGGCAAGGGCGGGGCCCAATTGCGGGCCGCTACCGTTACGGGCAACGTAACCGTCAGACAGGCTCCTGGCACCACGGAAACCCTACCCGCAACTGAGCCCGGTAAGTAATGTAGCAGAGCGGCCTACAAGTAGTAGGCGGCGTAATAAGCATCCGAAGAATGCCGTGCGAAGCTTAACGTTCTGCAAGATGTCTGTAGACCCTGATTGTTAACACTGCCTAGTTAGAAAGAACGTCATGCAGAGCCTAAGGCGAAGCATCTCGCTCGAATTATTGGGTAGTAACATACAACGTCAGCACGCGAGATGCTTCGCCTTCGGCCCTGCATAACGTTCTTATATTGCTCAAGAACCTCTACTATTCAAAAGTCTAAAAGTGCACACCCCTACAGCAAATCGGCCTCTCACATGCTACTGTGAGAGGCCGATTTGCAGTGCTTGAACTTATGAATTAGTAGCGCTCCGGGTACCGCACCACTTCATCGGTGCGGGGCGCTTGGGCAGCGGCGACTCCTTCTGGGGGTAGTCGTTTTGCTTGTGCTTCTGGTAGCGCTTAATTAGGAGGGCCGCGCCGGCCAGAGCACCCAGGCCCGCGGCGGCAATGGCAAACTTCGTGCGAATGGGGTCGTGGGGAGCCGGGGGCAGGTAGGCCACCCCGTTTTCGTCGAGGCGGGCGGGGTCCTGCACGTAGCGGCCCTTAGCCGGTACCTTGAACTCATCAGCTAGTTTTTGCAGGCCGGCCGCGGCCGCGGGCCTTTCACCACGGGGCCGTGCCCGCAGCCGATGGCTTCGGGGCGCAAGGCCGCCAGCGTGCGGATGGATTCTCCTACCTGCTGCCAGTTATAGTTGAACGGAGCCCCCGCCACGCTGATTTTAGGCAACTGTAGCAATAGCTCCGGCACCGACTCGTGGTTGGCCGTGGCAAAGGCATCGGCCCCCAGCAAGGTCCGGTCCTTTTCGCGGAACAGGGCAATCTGGCCCGGGGCGTGGCCCGGTACGTGCAGAATTTGCCAGTCGGGCAGGAAAGGCGGGTCGAGGTCGTTTTCGGGCAGGTGCTGCACGTAGTCGCTGAGCTGGAAGGACTGGGGCGGGAAAAACCGGGCCACGAAAGCCAGGGAGCCCCGCCGGCCACGGTAGGGTCGGCGGGTGGGTACACGGCGCGGGCCGTCAGGAAGGGCATTTCCAGGGAGTGCGCCAGCACCGGCACCTTCCAGTGCTCGGCCAGGGCCTGCGCGGAGCCCGAGTGGTCCATGTGGCCGTGGGTAAGAATAATGGCCTCCGGATGCGTACCGGGGTAGAAAATCTTATCGGCGGCCTCAATAATGGCCTTCTCTGAGCCCGGTAGGCCGGTATCAACTAGGATCCAGGCACCCGCGTGGCCAGTTTCTATAAAGTATACATTAACAAAGCGCTGAATAGAAAGCTGGTGAACCCCAGCGGCGACCTTTTCCATGAGTTCAATAGTAGGTGAAACGATAGATACAGTACGAACCTCATCTGAATTAGGTATGGTAGGCAGAACATTTGCCCTGCCTCACCCCGACGAGGCAGCGCACGGAGCCTAATGCCCAGGCCAGTAACGCACAGCGTTTTTCCTTGTCATTCCGAGCGGGAGGAATCTGAGTCAGCCAGGTAGAAGGTAACTCCAGATTCCTCGCCCCGCTTGGAATGACAGCCGGCTTTTTCTGAATAAACCCATAAGAAAGCCCCGCCTGGTTTACCAGGCGGGGCTTTTTCAAGAAGCAGAAAGCACCACGGCTTACGCCAGTGCCTCGCGCAGAGCTTTCAATAAGCTAGCCACGCCCTGCTCCTCCCGGCGGAACCCAGGTGCACGCGCAGGGTCCGGCGGTTGTAATCTTGCAGGGCGCGCAGGTCGCCGGCGGCCTGGGCATTCTGGAAGGTGCCGAAGGTATAGGGCCGGCCGGGTAGGGGTAGGTCCTGGGCGTGGTCGGTGGTCAGCTGCAGGAACAGACCGGTATCGGGGCCGCCTTTGTGGTACTGGCCCGTGGAGTGCAGAAAGCGGGGGCCGTATCCCGAGGCCGTAGCAATGTGCAAACGCTCCTGCACCACGCGGCGCAGCTCCTGCAGCTCCTGGTTCAGAGCCGGCGTCTCCTGTAGGTAAGCCTGAATGCAGAGGAAGTTACCGGGCTGACTCTGGCCGAAGAAGTTGCGCAGTACCTCTACGGCACTACCCCCCGACACGCTGGCGTAGTAGTCGAGGCCGCCTTCTTGGAGTACTGGGGCCGTTTCCTGGGGTAGGGCGCCCTGCTCCACTACCACCTTCATCAGCTGGTCGGTAGCGGTTTTGGCGGCCTGCACGTTGGGCTGGTCGAAGGGGTTGATTTCGAGCACTGCGCTGGCCACGGCCGTGGCAACTTCCCAGCGGAAGAACTCTTGGCCCAAATCTAGCGCGTCCTGCATGAGGATGGTAATAACCGGGTGGCCTGCCGCCGCCAGCGCGGCCACTTTGCGGCGGTTTTCCTCGTCGGGCTGGTTTTCGTAGCCCACGTACACGAATACCCGGTCCTGGCCGTACACTTCAGGGCCATTGAGCGGGTCGCCGGCTAGGGGCAGAATGCCTTTGCCTTCCTTGCCCGTGCTTTCGGCAATGAGCTGCTCCAGCCACAGGCCCAGGTCGGTGAGGTTGTCGGGCACTACCAGCGTGAGCTTGTCGCGGCCCTGCTGGGCCAGCACACCCAGGGCTACCCCCAGTTCCAGGCCAGGGTTTTGCGCTACGTCGCCCTCGGCGCCGGTAGCTCGCATCATGCCAATGGCGCGCTCTAGCAGGGTTTTGATGTCGATGCCGTACAGCGCAGCCGGCACCAGCCCGAAGTAGGAGAGGGCCGAAAAGCGGCCGCCCACCTCGGCAAAATTCAGGAAGATGCGACGGTAGCCTTCCTCGGTGGCCTGGGTCACAAACTTGGAGCCGGGGTCAGTAATAGCCACGAAGTTTTCGCCGGCCTTCTCGCCCTTCAACTCCTTCAGACGGGCATAGAAATAGTCGCCGAAAGCCAGGGCTCGGCCGTGGTGCCCGACTTGCTGGCTACCACGAACAGCGTCTGGGCCAGGGGTACCGACTCCTCAATCTGGCGCACGGTGGCGGGGTTAGTGGTGTCGAGCACCGAAAGAGGCAAAGCCTCGGGGCCCTGCTGGAAGGCCTGCTTGAACACGATGGGCGTCATGGTGCTACCGCCCATGCCCATTACTACTACATGCTGGAAGCCAGCGTCCTTTATCTCGCGGGCAAACTCCTCGATTTCGCCTACGCGGGGCAGCATGGTTTCGGCCACGCGCAGCCAGCCCATAAAGCTGCGCAAGCTCTGCTGGGCCTCGGCATCTTGCACCCACAGGTCGGCCTGTTTCTGCCAGAAGCCAGCCGTGAAGTTGCGGGCGTTAAAATCCTGAAGTTTAGCGTCGACGGCCGCCTGGAAAGAACCCAGCTGCAGGGTCATGGCGGGGATGTTGGAGGTAGGGTTTTCCATTCGATTCGGGTTCACGGAGTGTCGATGAAGGTACCAGCCGCCACCTAGGGCCGGGGGCAGGGTAGCGGGCAAAGGTAGAGAAGTCACTACACAAGATGGGTAGCCACCGCGTAATTACCCATCGTAAGCCTAAATTATGAGGAATCTGTTTGCCTGTCAGCTGACCGTCTTACGCAGCCAAACGCCCTTCCGGCCGCGTGCGTGAGGCGGCCGGAAGGGCGTTTGGCAATACCTTGAGGTGATACGCGCGGGCCTTAGCTATTGGAAGAGGCTACGCTGCGGAAGAAAGCCGAAACTTCCTCCGAAAGGGAAAGATTAACCAGTGGGTGCTGGCGGTTAGCGGCTCCAAGCACGAGTAGCAAGAAGAGCGCAAAAAAGCGAAAAAGAGTAGAAAAACGCTGCATAATACAAAAACGTAAGCGGTGGAAGCCAGCCTGGGTGAGCCAGCGCGGGTACATACGGAGAATCCTGCGGTAGGTATACGAATGCGGACTATTTATTTGGTGAATCTCCCTTTGCGCCCGTCCAACTGGGTAATTTTCTGCGAATAGCGCAAGAAAAAGCCCTTCAACTAGTGAGGGGCTTCTTCTTGCGCTACCGCAGAAAATTACTACTGGGCCGTGGTTGCACCAGTGGTGGTACCCGTGCTACCAGCCGTGGTAGCGCCGCCTTCGGTTGTGGCGCCAGCGCCCATGTCCGTGGTGGAGTCAGCGGGGGCAGTAGTGGCAGCCTCCGTTGCGGGCGACTCCGTGGCCGAAGCGTCATCGGCGCCGGTGCCGCCTTCGTTGGCCGTCGTGGCATCGCCACCGCAGGAAGCAAACGTGAAGGAAGCAGCAGCCAAGGCAAGGAACAATACTTTTTTCATGAGATTGGTAGGTTGAGCAGCAGGTAGGTTGCCGGAATGACGCCGAGCCCGCTACAGGTGAAGGTGGCCCTTGATACCAACAGCCAGCCCAGGTAACCCACCAGAAGTATAAAGAATCTTGATTTTTTAGTAGTGTCGAGCTTGCCTAAACTACTATAACCCAAACCGGCCCCGCAGGAAGCTCGTTAGCAGGCACAAAAAAAGCCCTTCAGCTAGCTGAAGGGCCTTCTTGAAATGGGGTTACGCAAGCTTAGCGACCCGTAGTGGTGCCACCAGCCGTGCTGCCACCCGTGGTGGAGCCAGTACCACCAGCGGTGCTACCACCAGCCGTTGAACCGCCCGTCGTAGTGCCACCTGCGGTGCTGCCACCGGCAGTAGTGCCCATGCCACCGGACGTGCTGCCACCTGCGGTAGAGCCGCCGGCCGTGCTACCACCCGTAGTGGAGCCGCTAGCACCGGTAGTGCCACCTGCGCTCTGGTCACCGTTGCTGGTAGTGCCGCCGCCGCCGGAGCCCGTGCCCATGGAGCTAGTGTCGCTGCTCATGCCAGCCTCGCCGGAAGCATCCATAGAGCCCGAACCGCTGCCGGTAGCTTCGGTACCAGTGCCGCTGCCGCTACCACCCTCGGAGCCGCTAGCGCCGCTCTCAGAGCCGCTGCCACCGCCGCACGAAGCAAAAGAGAAAGAGGCCGCAGCCAGGGCTAAAAACAGTACTTTTTTCATGGTGTTGGTAGATAAAGTGTGGAATGTCAGAGCTGATTCCGCGTGCTTAGCAAGGAATCAGGGCTTTATACTCCAAACAGGATGCAGGTAACCTTTTATTGATTAAAAAAATCTTGTTTATTTTATATTGTTCAGCTTGCAGGCTCTACCGTGTGCTGAAAAATAGTTCTAGCTAAGGTGTTCATGTTCAGTGCCCAACCTGAAAATGAGGGTAAGGCAATACTGAACACTAGCAGCCACTCAATGCTCCGTAAAAATTTTTGCTAGTTCTGGTTAGGAGCAGCACGGCTACTCTTATTGTAAAACAGTAGGTAGTTACGGCCGCCGTAGGATGAAGCCAACTGCGGCTCGTTCTGGCTCAACCGTGCCTGTTGGCGCGGGCTCAGGCAGCGACTGGCAGTAGGAGGGAAGCTGCTGTTGCGGGAGTGGCAACCGGAACACCTGGGAAAACTTTATCTTCCCAGCCCAACCCCTACCATCCCAACTCGCCGCCCGCCATGTCACGCTCCGCCCTTCCTACCCCGAACTCCACCTCGAAGCCACCAGCAAATCGGACGAGGTAGGTACGCCCGTTACCCGGCCAATGCACTACGAGTACAAGCCCACGGAAACCGTGCGCGCCCAGCATGGCTCCACGTTGCGCTGCAAAACCTGGGAAGCCGAAGCGGCCCTGCGCATGCTCGAAAACAACCTCGACCCAGCCGTGAGCTTGGTCTACGACGAGCTGATTGTATACGGGGGCGCTGGCCGCGCGGCCCGTAACTGGAAGGAGTACCAAACCATCGTCAGCACGCTCAAGAACTTGGAGGCCGACGAAACCATGCTGGTGCAGTCGGGCAAGGCCGTGGGCGTGATTCGCACCTGGGCCCACGCCCCACGGGTGCTCATTGCCAATAGCAACATTGTGCCCGCCTGGAGCACCCAGGAGTACTTCGACGAGCTAGACAAGCTGGGGTTGATGATGTACGGGCAGATGACGGCCGGCTCCTGGATTTATATTGCTACCCAGGGCATCCTGCAGGGCACCTACGAAACCTTCGCCGCCGTAGCCGACAGGCATTTTGGTGGTACGCTGGCCGGCACGGTTACCGTCACGGCTGGTTTGGGCGGTATGTCGGGTGCCCAGCCACTGGCCGTGACCATGAACGACGGCGTGTGTCTGGTCATCGAGCCCATCGACGCCCGCGTAAAGCAGAAGGTACAAGAGGGCTACCTCGACGAGCAAGCCCGCAACCTGGACCACGCCCTGGAGCTGTGCCAGCAGTATAAGCAGGCGCGCCGAGGTTGGAGCATCGGCCTGACGGGCAATGCCGCCACGGTGCTACCCGAGCTGCTGGCGCGCGGCTACCGGGCCGACATCGTCACGGACCAGACCTCAGCCCACGACCTAATGGACTACATTCCTGAGGGCAACATTGAGGCCGTATTGCAACTGCGCCAGAGCAACCCCGAGGAATTCAAGCGCCAAGCCCTACAGTCCATCGTGAAGCATTGCCAGGCCATTATTGACCTGCAGGCCGGCGGAGCGGTGGCCCTTGACTATGGCAACAACCTGCGCGGGCAAGCCGAAAAAGGCGGCCTGCAGGTGCGCGACGAGAACGGCCAATTTCTCTACCCCGGCTTCGTGCCGGCATATATCCGGCCTTTGTTCTGCGAAGGGAAAGGGCCGTTCCGCTGGGTAGCGCTTTCCGGCGACCCAGCCGATATTGCGCGCCTCGACCGCGCCCTGCTCGAAACATTTCCTGACAATAAAATGCTAGCCCGCTGGATTGAGAAGGCCCAGGCGAAGGTCCCGTGTATCGGCCTGCCCGCCCGCGTGTGCTGGCTGGGCTACGGCGAGCGGGCCCAGTTCGGTCTGGTCATCAACGACTTGGTAGCCCGCGGCGAAGTTTCGGCTCCCATCGTTATTGGCCGCGACCACCTCGACTGCGGCTCCGTGGCCTCGCCCAACCGCGAAACCGAAGGCATGCAGGACGGCTCCGACGCCGTAGCCGACTGGCCCCTGCTCAATGCTCTGGCCAACACTGCCTCCGGTGCCGACTGGGTGAGCCTGCACAACGGCGGCGGCGTGGGCATCGGCAACAGCACCCACGCCGGCATGGTGATAGTAGCCACCGGCACTCCCGAAAAAGCCGAAAGGTTAAAACGGGTTTTGACCACCGACCCCGGCATGGGTATCTTTCGCCATGCCGACGCGGGCTACGGGCTGGCCCAGCAGGTAGCCGAGGAGCGTGGGGTGAAGATTCCTAAGAGTAAATAATCACTTACAAATAAAAAGATGTTTGACAAGTATATTTCAGAATTTCACGAGAGTATAGAAGGTTTAAAAGAGTTTGTTGAATTAATAAACCCTTTTCTTTCGGAGTACGAAGAGAAAGTATTTGACGAAAATGCTGACTCGCTGAGGCCAATAGTATTGGCTATGCTAAAGAACAGAGCTAACAACGAAGCCGAGGCTATAAAGTATGGGGAAGAGCTGAAATCTATATTTGATGGCGAGATAGAAGTAGTTGAGAAGCGAAGTGATAAAGGCGATGTTTTAGGTACATCATTCAAATTTATTAGCGGTGATTCTTCGAATATTACATCTGCGCTTGATAATATTGCTAAAACAACTAAGCAGAAGGAGCAGCTCTACAAGAGTTCTTTGATTAGTTTGCTTAGTTCAGTTGAGTGGTTTTTTTCACAAATATTGCATTTTTACTATGACAAGTTCCCGGAATCAGCTGGTATAAAAAACAAGACACTCAAGCTGGAAGATATCAAATCTTTTGGTAGTATTGAGGATGCAGAAAATTATCTTATTGATAGTAAGATAGAAGAGATATTAAGAAGTAGTTTCAAAGATTGGATTGGAACACTGAAGAGTGAATTAAGCTTAGGCGTTGGATACGTTAAAGACTTTGAGAACGAATTAATTGAAATATATCAAAGGCGGAATTTGATAATTCATAATGGCGGTAAAGTTAATTCAATATATTTGTCGAAAGTTTCAATTGATAATCAAGAAAAAAGAGAAATAGGAGATGTATTAAACATTACGAAAGAATATTTAGAATCTGCAATTGATAAACTTCATTTAGTTTTCACCTTAATAGCTTGTGAACTATGGAAAAAATTAGAGCCAGAAAATGAAGAACGCGGAAATATATTAATGTCCTTAGGTTATGATTATTTAGTTGCGGAAAAATGGTCAATTGCTGAAATAGCAAATGTGTTTTTGATAGGTGATAAAAAAGCGCCTATTGTATGTAGAACGTCGGCTCAACTAAATTACTGGCTATGTAAGAAAAGGCAGGGTAGATGGAAAGACATTGAAAAAGAAGTAAAGGAGGCTGATTATTCAGATAAGTCATTAATATTTCAGATAGGATTTTATGGATTAACTGAGGATTCCGATAAATTCTTTAGGTTAGTTCATCATGCTGTTAATAATGATGAGATAAGCGTCTTTCATTTGTTTGAGTTTCCGATTTTAAAGGAGGTAAGAGAACATCCTGATTTTGAAAAATTTAAATCTGAAAATGTGAAGGTTTCAGAATACGTATCTGTTCAAAAGGACTGTGGCAATACTAGTGCTACTCTAGTTAAGGATTAAAGAAAAGAATTGTGGCTGAAGATTAAACTAAAGGGACAGGCAGAAACAATAGTTTTATTGCCATGTTACCACCAACCAGCTACAACGCCGCCTGAGCCCCGCTCCGGCGGCGTTGTTCGTTCTAAAGACGTAAGCCCAAAAAAGCAAACCACCCGCTTCCGTTGTTTACCTTCCTGCGCCGGCACATCACCGGCGCACGAACCAAACAACCCTACCATGAAAATCGGAATCATTGGGGCCGGCCACATTGGCAGCGCCCTGGCCGTGCGGCTCACCAGCCTCGGCCATACGGTTTACATTGCCAACTCCCGCGGCCCCGAGACGCTGCAAGAGGTGGCCCAAAAAACCGGCGCTACGCCCGTCACGGCTCAGGAAGCGGCCCAGCGCGGCAGCGACTTACTCGTGGTGACCATTCCGCTCAAGAACATTCCCGACCTGCCCAAGGACTTATTCGCGGGCGTGCCGGCTGAGGTACCCGTTATCGACACGAGCAACTACTATCCTCTGCTGCGCGACGGTAAAATACCGGAGCTGGAAACGGGTAGCCTGACCGAGAGCGAGTGGGTGCAGCAGCACCTGGGTCGTCCCGTGGTGAAGGTGTTCAATAACATCTACGCCCACCACCTTGAAGGTAAGGGCCAGCCCGCCGGTACGCCCGGCCGCATTGCCCTGCCCGTGGCCTCCGACGGTGCCGCAGCCAAGCAGAAAGTAATGGCCCTGGTGGAGGAACTGGGCTTCGACGCCGTGGACGACGGGACCCTACACCAGTCGTGGCGGCAGCAGCCCGGTACTCCGTCCTACGGCGCCGACATGCCGGCCGACAAGCTGCGTGAGCACCTGGCTAGCCTCGGCACCGAGCGCACGGAGGCCCAACACGCCGAGTTTCTGGCCAACCACGCCCAGCAGGAGCGGGCAATGGAAGCGCAAGGTATCAAGCTAAAATAATCTTCGGGTAGCCGGCTACCAGCTGCCCCGGCTACAAGTGCATTGGCATTGGGTTCTGATCAACCCCTAGACTGGCGTCTACGGACTCGAAATTTCTCTCTGGCTACCCCTTAATGAAAGGGCGAACCAATAGAGTGGTTTCGAGTCCGCAGACGTCAGACTTAGTAGAACATACTTTTCGCTCTGGATTCCACCCAATTTTTGGTCAGGACATTGGGCGTTGAGCGGAAGTATTCCTTCCATTACCACATAAGCAGCACAATACTGCGCCGCCCGAGGAAACTCAGGCGGCGTTGTTCATTTGTGGGAGGAGGGAGTACATACTTCAGCTACAAGCGTGTTATCCGCTACCAAGCCACCGAGGAAAGCAGTGCGCGGCCGTGGCTAGTTGGCCTCCTACTGCGGTGCAGGAATGGTGCGTAACCCGTGCAATCTTGCCCAAAGTTGTGCAGCCACTACCGGACTTCTTGTAACTGTAGCAGCAAGCAGCTGTACGTGGCGCTGGTGAAGGCTAGCCCCGTGTGATGAAGCTAGACTAAGTTGCTGAGGCAGGGCGGACCACAGGCTGCATTATATACTTGTGGCTGGATTTGCTAACGGATGATTCCAAGGACATCAGCTTCCGGTGGGTGCTCCGAAAGCCGTAGGCGCTAGTGGAACTTGGCCAAAGCCTGTTGCCCCGGCTACGCCCACGGACGGCATTATTGTACTTTCTCTTCGGGGTAAAAGCTGCGCTGGGGTTGCTGTTTAGCCGCGTTCAGAGTCAGGGGTATGCCCACGCTTCTATTCCTTGCCAATGGCATATTGAATGCCACCCAACAGGTGTTGGCGGAATAAGGGCTCACTGAAACTCTCGGAAGTATGCCCGCCAGCCGTATAAAATGCCCGGCCGCCATCTACCTCGTGGCACCAGGCAATGGGGTGGTTCGCACCGTTGGTGCCTCCAGAGTACGTGCTTTCATCCAGCGTTGCTAGAATGGTAAGATCAGGGCTGATAGTGCGGAAGTTGTACCACTCGTCCGTGCGTGACCAGCGGGCCGGCAAGCCTGCAGTGGCCGGATGGGCGCTGTTTACCACGTTAATAATGGCCGGCTGAATAGCTGGATGCCCATTGAAGTAAGCACCTACTAGCTGCCCATACCAGGGCCAATTGTATTCCGTATCGGTAGCGGCGTGTACGCCCACAAACCCACGCCCGCTTCGGATATACTGCTCAAACGCCGTTTGCTGATCTTCAGTCAGTACATCTTGGGTAGTACTCAAAAACACTACCGCGCGGTAAGAACTTAACCTGGCTGCGGTAAACAGGTTGGCATTCGTGGTAGTGTCCACTTGAAAGTTGTGCTCCTGTCCCAAGGCCTGAATTGCTCGGATGCCAGCCGGGATGGACTCATGGTAAAAACCACTGGTTTTGGAAAATACCAGCACCGCAGTAGCCGGCTTGGGCCGGCGCTTATCAGCCTCCCGTGAGGAGCACGCCCACAGAGTAGGGGCCGCAAAAAAGCAAGCCAGGGCAAGCAGGCGCATACGGGCTGTGTTGAAGTGTGGGCTATGGTTTACGAGTTGGGGATGAAGAAGGCAATGCCTGGCGGACAGGTAAGCACCAACTACAGCACCATCAATCTACAGCTTGCGTTTCGCTACGCCCTCCTGAGTGATTTTTACTGGCTGAATACGGCCTTGGGCATCAAAATACATCCGGTCGATGCAAGTGACGCGGTGGTTCATGTCGGTTTCACCCAAAGGGCGGCGGTGATAGACAATGTACCATTCATCCTTACCCGGCACCTGAATAACGGAGTGGTGGCCGGCGCCGGTGGCCACGGCCGCATCCTGCTGCAGAATTTTGCCTACCCGCTGGAAAGGGCCCAGCGGCGAATCGGCTACGGCGTAGGCTACGGAATAATCGGGGCCGGCCCACCCACCTTCCGACCACATGAAGTAGTACTTGCCGCCGCGCCGAAACATAATTGGGCCTTCTACATAATTCTGAGGCGTGATTTCCTTGAAAGTGGTACCATCGGGGTAGGGGAGAAAGCCGGTGAAATCGGGCTTGAGGCGCGCGATGTTGCAGTGCGACCAGCCCCCATAGAGCAGGTAGTACTGCCCGTCCGTATCCTGGAAAACGAATTGGTCAATGGGCTGGGCGCCGTTATGAATGTTGCCAACCAAGGGCTTGCCGAGGTAGTCCTGGAACGGGCCCTCCGGCCGGTCGGCCACTGCCACTCCAATGCCGCCTACCTCGCCCTCGTGCACATCGTTGGCCCCGAAAAATAGAAAATACTTACCGCCTTTCCGCACCACGGCGGGCGCCCACATGGCCCGGCGGGCCCACCTGATGCTGGTTGTATCTACAATGCGCGGGTGCTTGGTCCAGCGCACCAGATCGGGCGAGGAAAACGCATCTAGGTACACCTGCTGATCAAAGGGGCGGAGTAGGTGGGGTAAATCCAGTAGGTCTTGCCAAAAATGACGGCCTCCGGATCGGCGTACCAGCCCGGAAATACCGGGTTGCCCGCCCGCAGTTCGGTTCCCACCAATTTTGAGGTGTTCTTAGCGGTTTTGCCGACCGAGCCCGAAGGTTGAGTGTGCCCGTTCCGGCCAAAAAACAGGCTGAGTACGGCGCCTAGCAATACTAATTTCTTCATACGGCAGAGAGAAAGGAGGAGTACAAGGTAGGACAGCCGGGGCCGTCTGGTGCAGCAATTAGGTGCTTGGTTCCGGAGGCAAAGTAGCGTAAGTACACATAAAATTGCTGCTAGCTGAATCAAGCCCTACCCCGCGCCACCGGCGGCTTCTTGCTCTGGCCTGCCCACCCAAAAAATCAGCCCGACGCAGAGGCTGCGTCGGGCTGAAGGAAAACAAAGCGTATGTGGAGCTTAAAAAGCCTACCCTGCCTAGGTGGCCGGCTATTTGCTGGCCGCCAGCACTGCCCGCACCGGCGTCCAGCGAATGCCGGGGTAGCGGGCGTTGTCCAGGGGCTCAGCCAGCTTGGCTTGGCCGCTGAGCATGTTGTGCAGGTACTGCATGCCTTGCCAAGGAGGAAACACTTCGTTGCGGGCCGGTACCAGCGTTTGCGTAATCTTAATCATGGTGGCAAGCACGCCCAGTCCGCCTACCCGCAGCAGCTTAAAGCGGTGGCCTGAGGCTTGCTCAGCGGCCGTTTGCAGGCCGCGGATGGTGGCTACTTCGCCGGCTACGCGCAGGTAGCGGGGCGTGGCATCGTCAAGCGCGGCGGCGGCCGTAAACTCGGCCGTGTTCATCATGGTTGTGAAGTCCAGGGGCTGGTCGGCGTCGCCCCAGTACACCACCCGGCGCGGACCCGACAGGATCAAGGGGCCTGCCCGGTCAGCAAATCCGTGAACATGCCGTTCAGGATGGAGGTAGCCCGAATGGGAGCCTGATCGAGCCGCCGCTGAAACTCCCGGCGCAAATCGAAGTTGCGGTTAGCGCCTTCTGGTAGCCGGCTGAAGTCGGCGGAAAAGTCGGAGGGAATAAAGCGCGGCACGCCGGCGGCCACGGCCGCATCCAGCAGCTGGGTCTGGGCGTCCACAATCACTTCGCGCAAGCCTGATAAGGCCGATACCACGCAGGAAGCTCCGGTGCAAGCGGCCGTTAGCGCGGCGGCATCGGCGTAGTCTACGGCCACTATTTCCGCGCCCTGGAGCCGCAACGACGCCGCTTCGGCTTTGCTGGCGGCGCCGGGCCGCACCAGGGCCCGCACGGTAGCGCCGCGTTGCCGAAGGTGGTGGGCAATCAGTAAGCCCAGGGCCCCGGTGGCGCCGGCTAGCACAATAGGAGCCGGGAGCGAAGTAGTTGGCTGGTTAGCGGGGTAGAGGAGGGGTGTTCTGGCACGATAGAAGTCGTAAGAGGTCGTAAACCGTCGGGCGTGAATGGGTTGCCTACGTAGCCGCGCCGGAGCAACTTCCAGCAGCGACACACAAGCCCGGCAGTTACCGGGAAATAGTACTACCACTTCCTCGACCGGAAGGTTTGAAACTGCGTAGGCATATCGGTCAGCACCGGCAGAAAATTCGCCCTGACCACTACGCTTATGAGCCAGCTACAGCAAGAAGAAAGGTCTGCATTCCGGCCCGCGGCGGCCGAGGCCCGGAGTCGCCGGCAAGCCCAGCCGCTCATGCGCCGGGCCGCCTGCGGGCTGGTTATGCTACTGGGGGTAGGGGCGGCAACCTGGTTAAGTTCCTGCTCCGAAGAGAAGGCGCGCCGTTCGGACTCGGAGCTGCAAACCAGCCGCCCAGCCGTCGTGCATGCCGAAAAAACTGGTCTGGATGAGGCCCCAGAGGCCGGAGGGCAGGCTTTTCGGGCCAGCGGCCAATACCTGGTAATTGCCGAAACCGCTTACTTTTTCACCTCTCCTGAGCACACTACATCCACTGGCCGCTACCTGCTGCGCGGCGACGTAGTGCACGGGGAAGAGGAAAGCGAAGGCTTCGTTAAAACCCGTTTTAAAACCCCGAACGGCGCTATTGTGGCGGGCTGGCTGAAGGCCACCGAACTAAGCCGCCTGAGCAGCCGCCCGGCCGCTGCCCCAGCACGGATAACGCAGCCCGTTCGTTCAACTCCGCCACCTGAAAACGCAAATCCGGAGGGTACTTACAGCTACGAAATAGACCCGGAACCTGCAGCTTCCCCCGCACCAGACCGCGCCGTAGGAGCTCAGACGGCCGTGGTGCAGGTAGCCCGCTCGTATTTTTATAACTCCCCCGATCTGACGCAGCCCCGCAAAGCCCACTGCGTGCAGGGCGACAAAGTACGCCTCGGCGAGGAGCGGGGGAGGCCGTGTACGTGCGTTTCACCAACTGGGAAAAGGTAACGACCACCGGCTGGATGCGCAAAGATGCCCTGCGTTACCGTTAGCAGGCCACGTGGCGGGTAGGCGGAGGCCGAACAATTGGCAGGTTGAGCGGGTTGTTCGGGCCTTACTCAACTGCGCCTCTACCTTATGAAAGCATACAAGCTGCACGAACCCAAAAGCCTGGAAAACTTCACGCTCAACAACTACGACGAGCCCGCGGTCCGCGACCACGAAGTTAAGATTCAGGTAAAAGCTGTGTCCCTGAATTTCCGCGACTGGGCCCTGGCCAACGGCTGGTTTGGCTACCCCGGCGAGAAGCTACCCTTTATTCCGTTCAGCGACGCGGCGGGGGTAGTAACCGAAGTTGGCCAAAGCGTAACAACCATTCAGGTGGGCGACCGAGTAGCCGTAAACTTCTTTCCTGACTGGCACGACGGACCGTTTTCGGCTGCCAAAACTGCTCGCTCCTTGGGTGGCAGCACCGACGGCGTGCTGGCCGAGTACGTGACTTTCCCGGAAAACTCGGTAGCCAAAGTACCCGACTCATTTTCCTTTGAGGAAGCTGCCGCTTTTCCCTGCGCCGGCGTAACGGCTTGGCATTCCCTGGTAATGCAGGCGCAGCTCAAGCCCACCGATACGGTGCTGCTGCAGGGCACGGGTGGGGTTTCCATCTTTGGTTTGCAGATAGCCAAGCTAATGGGTGCCCAGGTTATTATCACCTCCAGCTCCGACGAGAAGCTCGCGCAAGCCCGCGAAATGGGAGCCGACTACGTTATTAATTACAAAGCAACCCCTGACTGGGACGAGCAAGTCCGGGCGTTAACCCAGGGCCAAGGCGCTGACTATGTGCTGGAAGTAGCCGGTCAAATGGCCCGCTCCGTGAAGGCCCTCAAGGCCGGGGGTAGCATCTTCCAGATTGGGGCCGTGGGAGGCCCTGCCAACGAGGCGCCTAACCTGGGCATGGTGCCCATCAATACCCAGCGCATTCAGGGCATTTACGTAGGCAGCACCCACATGCTCACTGACCTGCTTCAGGCCTTCGACCGGAACCAGCTGAAGCCAATCATCAGCCAAACATTTGGTTTTGAACAAGCTAAAGAAGCGTTGGCGTACATGGGTAGTGGCTCCCACTTCGGCAAAATTGTCGTGCAGGTAGGCTAGCAACTACTCTGCTTTAAGGAATCTGCGTGCACCAAGGCCGGCTGCTGATAGTGTATTCAGCAGCCGGCCTTGGTGCGTGGTAGCGGCTGGCGGTATGAGGTGTTCAGCCTGTAGCAGCGGGCAGCTGGCCCGTGGGTAGCAGGCCGGCTGCGTTTGGGAATAGCCCTTGTTTAGCTTGTTTATCAAGAGGGAACTGCGTAAGTTATTCCTCCTGCTCCTTGGTGGAGCACGCACCTCGCCCGGCACCGGCGCCCCCTTTCTCCGGCCATGCATCACATCGTCTATCAGAGTTCCGCGGTTGGGCTACCCACTACGGCGGAGCTGAAGTTTCTGCTGCGACAGTCGCGGGCCAATAATCAGCGGCTCCATATTACCGGGCTACTGCTTTACAACAATGGCAGCTTTCTGCAAGTGCTGGAAGGGGAGGCGCCCGCCGTGCGGCAAATCTACGCCACTATTCAGGCCGACTACTGGCATACGCGCGTGCACACGCTGGCCGATGGGCCCATTACAGCCCGGGTGTTTGCCGATTGGTCAATGGGGTTTCAAACCTTGTCCAGTGAAGATTACCTCCGCCTCACTGGCTACATCAATCCGTTCCGGTCTACCTTCCTGGATGCCCATCTGCCCGATATTGACGAAGGCATGCTCATTTTGCTTAAAACGTTCGTGGTAAACGAAGGCTACCAACTGTAAGTCTGACTGGTGGTTAGGCAAACCAACCGGAACGTAGCCACCTAGGGCTTCGGGTTCGGCGTAGTCGTCCATCGTGCTCCGGCAGGCCGCTGGGCGAAGCTCTTCCGCGCTGGTGCAGGCAGAATCTAAAAATAATGCGTATGTTTACATCGTTAAAGGCAAATCGCCTCGTGTCACTATCGTTAATTCGCGTGCTGAATTAATATATAGGGTTTCGCTGCTGGTTGCTTCATCATCATTCACCTCCTAGCATCATGCAGACAGGAACCGTAAAATTCTTTAATGAAACCAAAGGCTTTGGTTTCATCAACAACGCTGAAACCGGCGAAGACATTTTTGTACACGTAACCGGCCTCATTGACGAAATCCGCGACAATGATAAGGTAGAGTTCGAAGTAGAGCAGGGCCGCAAAGGGCTGAACGCCGTTAAGGTGCGTCGCGCTTAATCTCCTCTCTTCTTTCAGAAGCTAAGAAGCATGCCCTTGGGCATGCTTCTTTTGTTTGGTACCTACTCCAACGGCAGAGCATTGCGGCCCCGCGACCTGCATGACAGCCGCTATGCAATTCACCTTGTGTGGGCATATAGTGCTTTGGATAGCGAGGTACAAAAGCACAAATAATAAAAGTCAGGTAAGCACCTACGCAGTTTGTTTTTGCTCCCTTCCAACCTATATCTTGCCGTCAACGCTCAGCTGCTAATATTACAGCACTTCAACAGCGGATGCTTGAAAATAAAACAACGCACCTTTCTGCTCCGCTTGCTGGGCACTACACAAGAGCCGAATTAAGCGCAGCATTATTGGAAGAGTCGATTGTGTGTCATGTCATTATATGCTGTTATAAGTTGACACAGCCTTGTGTCAACTTATGTACTTAGGTGTAAATAGACACAAGCAGCATTTGTGGTAACAGGAAGCCATAAATCGAAAGGCTGTTTTCGTGCTTATTGCCGCACTAGCAGGGGATTCAGCGTAGCCGGATGAATAGGCACTAAGTTCAGTGGCGCCGGAAACTGTTGGTTTTTCTGTGTTCTCAAGCCAAGTTAGCGTAGCTGTCATCTCCAGCTTGCTTCTGGTGCTTGGGTGCGGCTTTTCGTTATTCAACCTGTGCTAGTATATGCAGCATGCTACTCACTCTGCTTCCCTGCCTACCTTTCGCCGTGTTACTAGTCCGCGCATACAGGCCATTGACGCGGTACGGGGGCTGGTGATGGTGGTAATGGCCCTAGACCACGTGCGCGAATTCTGGAGTCCTACCCCCGTGCGGCCCGAAGACGTCAGCCAGGCCTCGGTTGTGCTGTTCTTCACGCGCTGGATCACGCATTTCTGTGCTCCAACCTTCGTGTTGCTGGCGGGCGTTAGCATTTTTTTATACCAACAAAAGCACACCGACCGCCGCCACGTAAGCAAGTTTCTCCTTACGCGGGGCCTGTGGCTGATCGGGCTGGAGCTGGTGGTCGTTAACCTGCTGTTACAGTGGAGCTATCAGTTGCTGCTACTGCAAGTCATATGGGTAATCGGCTGGGGTATGGTGTTGCTGGCGGGCCTGTTGTGGTTGCCCCGGTGGCTGCTGGGCCTGTTGGCCCTCATCCTAATGGTGGGGCACAACGCCCTACCACCTGTGCAGCTCGCTACCGTTTCTGATGCGCTGTTGGCGCTGCTGCACAACAGCCCCACAGTTATTCCGCTGCCGGGACTGCCGCCCTTGCTGGCCGCTTACACGCTGGTACCCTGGGTAGCCGTGCTGGCGGCGGGCTACTGGCTCGGACCCTGGTTCTTAGCCAGTGATGGAGCGGCAACAACGGCTCCGACTGGCGGGAGCTACCCTGCTGGTGCTATTTGGGGCCCTGCGTGCAACCAACTGGTACGGTGACCCCGCTCCCTGGAGTACGCAGGCCCGCGGGCTGAGCTACAGCGTGCTTTCGTTTCTGAACGTGACGAAGTACCCACCGTCCCTGCTTTTTTTGTGCCTGACGCTGGGGGTAGCCTTGCTGCTGCTCAGCACTGCGGAGCGTTTCACTGGTCGGCTCAGCCAGGTTCTACGCATCTTCGGGCAGGTACCATTTTTTTACTACCTGCTGCATCTGGCCCTGATTAGCCTTAGCGCCTGGGTCTGGACGCAGCTACGCTTTGGCGCGCCCGTTAACTTTGGGTTTATAACTGCCAAGGAGTGGCCCGCCACGTATCAGCCTAGCTTGCTGCGCGCCTACGTGGTATGGCTGCTGGTAGTGTGCGCCTTGTATTGGCCGTGCCGCTGGTACCGCAATTATAAGGCTCAGCATGGGCATTGGTGGCTTTCCTACCTATAAATAAATACTTGGCGGCTCTATTTTTTGCGTATTTCTGCCGGCAGAACTCGTATTGATGCGCAGGCAGCGGGGTGCACTACGTCGGCTGATTTTAACTGCTCCGGTGATTCCCTCGAAACGCGCTGCCCGTATCCAACCTCCGTACCGTATGCACCTCGATCCTGCCTCGCCGTTTCCCGCCAGCGCCTTCCGCCGCCTCGATGAGAACCCGGATGCCGAATTCTACCGGCAACCCCGCTTCGTTACCCACCTCGACGAGCCCGCGCTGGCTGCCGTAACCCAACTCTACCGGGAATATTTCAAGCCGGGCAGCGTTCTGCTGGACTTAATGAGTAGCTGGGTAAGCCACCTGCCCGCCGAGGTAGCCTACGCCCGGGTAGTGGGCCTGGGCATGAATGAGCAGGAGCTGCGCGCCAATCCGCGCCTGCAAGCCTACGTGGTGCAGGATCTAAACCACACCCCGAGTTGCCTTTTGCGGCCGCTGAATTTGATGGAGCGGCCATTTGCGTCTCCATCGACTACCTGACCCAGCCCGTGGTGGTGCTGCGCGAACTGGCGCGGGTGCTACGGCCCGGCGCCCCGCTGGTCATTACGTTTTCCAACCGCTGCTTTCCCAGCAAAGCCATAGCCGCCTGGCGCGCCCTCGACGACCAGGGCCATCTGGTGCTGGTAGATCAGCTGCTACGGGCCGCGGGCGGCTGGGAACCCAGTGAACTGCTGGACCGCAGCCCCAATCCGCGCCGTACGGATCCGCTGTTTGCCGTGGTGGCCCGGGCTAAGGCAGCCGGGCCACTGCCCGCGGAGCATACGGCGCCCGCTCAGTGAGATTCTGCGGGAAGCCTGTTTCTTTGTGCTTCCCACCTAGCCTCCCGCCGCATGCAATCTGCCCGCACCGTCTTCCTTGTCCGGCCCACGCGCTTCACCTTTAACGTCGAAACGGCCCAGTCCAACCACTTCCAGCGGTATATGGCGGGCCTGGATGCGGAGGCTATTCAAGCGCGAGCTTTTGCCGAGTTTGATGCCGTAGTGGCTACGTTGCGCGCCCACCACATGCAGGTACTCGTGTTCGAGGCCCCAGCCGAGCCGCACACCCCTGATGCGGTGTTTCCTAACAACTGGGGCACATTTCACCCCGATGGTCGGGTGCTGCTCTACCCCATGTGTGCCCCCAACCGCCGGCCGGAGCGGCGCCCCGACATTCTGGAAACTCTGGGCCAGCGTTTTGGTATTCGGGAAGTAGTGGACCTGTCGGAGCACGAACAGGCGGGCCGGTTTCTGGAAGGCACTGGTAGCATTATTTTCGACCATGTGCACCGCATTGCCTACGCTGCGCTGTCGGCCCGCACCGATGAAGGCTTGTTTCGGGAGGTGGCCGCGAAGCTAGGCTACGAGCCCGTTGCTTTCCGGGCCCATGATGCTGATGGCCACGACATCTACCACACCAACGTAATGATGTGCGTGGGGGCCCGCTTTGCCGTGGTGTGCCTGGAAAGCATCACCAACCCCGCCGAGCGCGCCGCCGTGGTAGAGTCGCTTACCCGCACCGGCCACGAGATACTGCCCATCACGCTAGCCCAAGTGGCCTGTTTTGCCGGCAACATGCTCACGCTGCAGCCCAGCCACGGCCCCGAGCTGCTGGCCCTCTCCCAGAGTGCCTACGATGCTCTGCGGCCCGAGGAGCGCCGGCGGCTGGAGCAGTACGCCGAGCTGTTGCCGCTTGCCATCCCTACCATTGAAACCATTGGTGGCGGCAGTGCCCGCTGCATGCTGGCCGAGGTATTTCTGCCCGTTGCTGAACCGGTAGCAGGGCCCCACCAGCAGCAGTAAAAAACCGGCCTAAGGGTAGTAAAATACTAGTTCTGCGGGAGCTATCTGGGGGCGCCTGGTGTTATAACTAGCTATGACAGAACCCCAGCTGTTTCCTTCGCTCGACCTCCTGACGCCCCCCGTTGCTGAAGCGCGTACGCACGCGGCCAAGCTCTGGCTGCCCAAACGGGTAGTGTTTACCCCGGATGCCCTGGACCAGCCTTTCGGCCAGCAGATGCTGGAGCGCGTTACCGCGCACGGCCTGGAAGTAGAGCTGCTGAAAAGCAACCGCCTCACGGGGGTGCGCGGCGAAGACGCCCGCGACACGTACCGCCGCGCCAAAAGCACCCTGGCCGTGGTATGCGCCCCGCCTAGCTCTCTGCGCTTGCAGCCCACGCCGCCCTCCGCCGACTGGCAGATGAACCTAGCCGAGGGCTGCCCGCCCACTGCCAGTACTGCTACCTGGCTGGTAGCTTGGCCGGCCCGCCCGTGGTGAAGGTGTTTGCTAACCTGCCTCAACTACTGGAAAATACCCAGGCCTACGAGCAGCCCGGCCGCGTTACTAGCTTCGAGGTGAGTTGCTATACGGATGTGCTGGGCATTGAGCACCTGACCGGCTCCTTGGCCGAGTGCATTCGGTATTTTGGGCAGCGCGAAGGCACTCACCTGCGCTTCGTGAGCAAGTACGACCACGTGGATTCCCTGCTGGGGCTGCCCCACCACGGCCGCACGCGGGCCCGCTTTAGTTTAAATGCTGAAGCCGCCGTGCGCAAATTAGAAGGCGGTACTGCTTCCGTGGAAGCCCGGCTCCGGGCCCTGCGCCAGCTAGCGCTGCCCTCGGAGCAGGGCGGGGGCGGCTACCCGGTAGGTGTGGTGCTGGCACCCATTATGCCCTGCCGGGCTGGCAGGATGAGTACCGCCACTTGCTCGACCGGCTAGCCGCTACCCTCGATTTCCCCTGCGACCTGACGGCCGAATGCATCACGCACCGCTTCACGCCGGGCTCCAAGGATGTGCTGCTACAATGGTACCCCAATACTTCCTTGGATTTGGAGGAGGCTACTCGGGCCGTGAAGCGCAACAAGTTTGGTGGTACCAAGTTCGTGTACCAGCCCGCCGACATGCGCACGCTCAAGGAGTTCTTCCACCAGGAATGGCAGCTGCGCTTCCCCAACTCCCCATTGCTCTACTGGACCTAGGTAGTTGGCTTCTAGCTGTCACCCACACTAGCTTGTAGTCACCAGAAACGAGAAGTTGTCATTCCAGACGGAGCGAGGGATAGAGGCTAGCTTCTTAAGTTCGACCCAGATTTTTCACTCCGTTTGGAATGACAACCTTTTTCAAAGCGAATTAAGTTATCGACCGATGATAATTACAAAAGGCCGCCCCAACGTTGGGGTGGCCTTTTTTACTTGGGCTGCATCCGAAGGTTAGCGAGCAGTTTCGACGTCAGCTTTCAGGCCCAGTACGGCGCTGGTGTGGGCGCGAATCTCTTGCACTAAGGCTGGATTATCATTCAGGGACTGGCCGAAGGAGGGAATCATCTGACGCAGCTTGGCCTGCCACTCCGGTGTTTGGGCTTTGGCCGGGAAACAGCGCTGCACCAAACCCAGCATGATGCTGACGGCGGTAGAAGCACCGGGTGAAGCTCCCAGCAAAGCGGCAATAGAGCCGTCGGAAGCGGCCACTACCTCGGTTCCAAACTCCAGGACGCCGCCCTCCGTTTCGTGCTTTTTGATAACCTGCACGCGCTGGCCGGCAATTTCCAGTTGCCAGTCCTCGGCCCGAGCTTCGGGCAGGTACTCGCGCAAGGCTGCCAGCCGGTCTTCCGGCGACTGGCGCACTTGGTTGATGAGGTACTTGGTCAGCGGCATATTCTTCAGGCCCGCAAGTATCATGGGGCGCATGTTGCTCAGCTTCACAGACAGGGGTAAATCGAGGTAGGAGCCCTGCTTGAGGAACTTGGTGCTGAAGCCGGCGTACGGGCCGAATAGCAATTCCTGCTTACCGTTAATCACGCGGGTATCCAGGTGGGGCACCGACATGGGCGGGGAGCCCACGGCCGCCTTGCCGTACACTTTGGCGTGGTGCTGGGCAATAACGGCGGGGTTTACGCACTTCAACCACTGCCCACTCACGGGAAAGCCGCCAAAGCCCGCGCCTTC
Organism: Hymenobacter sp. 5516J-16; assembly: GCF_022919335.1. NCBI lineage: Bacteria > Pseudomonadati > Bacteroidota > Cytophagia > Cytophagales > Hymenobacteraceae > Hymenobacter > Hymenobacter sp. 5516J-16. The sequence continues at coordinate 3,952,022 of NZ_CP095058.1, forward strand.
CGGAATGCCCGACTTGATAAGCAAGGGTAGGGAACCGCCGCCGGCACCAATAAACACGAACGGCGCCCGGATTTTGATGGTAGCATCAGTAGACAAATCCTTGGCTTTCACGCGCCAGATGCCGTCCTCTTTCTGCCGCAGCTTTTCTACGTTGTGGTGGAAGTAGAACGTTACGCCCGGCTTCTGCTGGAGTAGGGTAAACATGCCCCGGGTGAGGGAGCCGAAATTTACGTCGGTGCCCAGGTCCATGCGGGTGGCGGCTACGGGCTGCTGCGGGTCGCGGCCGTGCATCACCAGGGGCATCCACTGCTCCATTTCTTCCCGGCTCTCCGTGAACTCCATGCCCTGAAACAGGGGCGACTGCGTGAGGGCCGCGTGACGTTTGCGCAGGAATTCTACGTTTTTGGCGCCCCACACAAAGCTTAGGTGCGGAATGTGGTTAACAAAGCGCGTCAGCTCCTTTACGGCGTAGGTTTCGGCCAGAAAGGCCCAGAACTGCTTGGACTCCTCGAACTGCTCGGCAATTTTGATGGCCTTGCTGATGTCCACGGAGCCGTCGGGCTTCTCGGGGTATAGTTCAACTCGCAAAAGGCCGAGTGACCCGTGCCGGCGTTGTTCCAGGCGTCGGAGCTTTCGGCGGCGGCCACGTCGAGCCGCTCTATAATGGCGATGGTAAGATCAGGCTGCAACTCCTTCAGCATCATGCCCAAGGTGGCGCTCATGATGCCAGCCCCAATCAGGACCACATCGGCAGACAGGGAAGCAGCGGATTCGGTAGTGCTCATGCGTATTTCGGAATAGGACTTACGAAGTACGGGGAAAGTCAGAAAAGGTGGCTTTTGTTTGCCAAGAAACTGCTTTTCCCGCTTCCCGCGGGGCTCAGGCGAGCCCGCGGCAGGTGAGCTAAACACGAGGTAGGGGCGGCTCGTTCCGCGGTGCAAGGCCAGTAAATAGATACAAACAAGGTGTTAAGAGAAACGGGAGTGCCTGCGCCACCGCTCGGCACAGGCACTCCCGCTTTTCTACTCGACGTTGTTGGGCCGCATAGCCAACGGCACGTAAAATCATTCCTCCGCCTTGCCAGTAAGCCCCGGCTAAGGCTGCACCAAACTGCTACCTGGCTTCCGAGGTAGGGGGCTGAATCTGGGTTCGGAGCTGCTGCACCTCACGCTCCAGCGCCAACGTGCGGAACGTCACCTTCAGCTCCAGGTCCTGGTAGGAGCGTTCCAGCTGTTCCTGAAGCTGTTTTAGCTCCGTAATATCGGTGTTGGTGCCAAACCAGCGCAGCACCTGACCTTGCTTATTGCGAATGGGGACGGCCCGGGTCAGAAACCACCGGTACTCGCCCTGGTGGCTGCGCAAAGGGAAGGTCAGCTCCCAGGGCTGCCCAGCCGACCAAGCGGTGCGCACAAATTCCATTACCCGGCCTATGTGGTCGGGATGATGCACCTTTTCCCAGCCCCAGCCGCGCATTTCCTCCAGGTTGCTGCCGGTGTACTCATACCAGCGCTGGTTATACCAGGTGATATTGCCGTCGGGGGCGGCCATCCAGGCCAGCTGGGCAATGGTATCGGCCATGGTGGTGAAGTCGGCCTCGCGCTGGCGCAGGGCTTTTTCAGCTTCGCGCTGACGGGTTACGTCCTGCATGGCCCCAATCATGCGCAGGGGTTGGCCCTCGGCGTTACGGGCTACGTGGCCCCGGTCCATCATGCTGGCGTAGCTGCCATCGGCCCGTTGGAAGCGGTATTCGTCGTGCCAGTCGGTGCGGCCCCCGTCAATGGCTTCGTGGATGCCATGCACCACGCGCTCCGCATCAGCGGGATGAATGTGGTTGTACCACCACTCGGCGGTAGTAAACCGAGCTTCGGGGCCGTAGCCAAGCACCCGTTCTATGGCGGGGTTCCACTTCACCTCGTTGGTAACTAGGTTCCACTCCCAGATGGCGTCGTTGGTAGCCAACGCCGCCAGGGCGTAGCGCTCCTCACTCTGGCTCAGGGTTTCCTGCACCTGTTTGGTGCGGGTGATGTCGGTGATAGTACCAATAAAGCGCGTTGCTTGGGTGTGGGCCGCATCAAAGAAAGCCCGCCCCGTGGCTCGTACCCAGCGTACCTGCCCGCCATCATGCAGGCCAATGGTGCGGTACTCAATGTCGCAGGTGCCACTACCAGCCGGGTTCAGGGCCTCGGCCACTGCCGCTTCGGTAGCGTCCCGGTCGTCGGGGTGCAGGCCGCGCAGAAAATCGTCGTAGGTGATGGTGGCGGTAGCCGGTAGGCCAAACAACTCCTTGCAGCGCGTCGACCAAATAAGCTCGCCACTGATTGGATTCAAGTCCCAAGTGCCTACCCCAGCGGCATCCACGGCAGTTTGCAGGCGTTCGTAATCGGGCGAAAAGGCAGTAGGTGTACTCATGCGGGCGGAAAGACGGAAACAGTAAGCTTAAGGCTGCACTAGCTGCAGCTCCATGCCTGAATGAAAGTAAAGGGTAAGGGCCCGCTGGCCGCTCATAGCCGAGCGGCGGAGGCGGGTAACCAGAGCCATGGTAGTTTGCTCAGGCAGGCTGAGCTGCAGGTAGGGCCGGCTCAGCAGGGCGTCGCGCTCCACCGACCAGTGCCCCACAACCGAACTATCGTCCAGGACCAGCACCAGCTGCTGGGGCTGCAGCTGCAACTGAGTGGCGCAGGCCAGGGCCGTAGTAGGGTCAGCTTGGCTTAGTACCCGGCTGGCAACCCGCCACGTGCCAGCCAGCTCCTGGTCTGCCACTTGCTGCAGATTAACATCGAGTAAGGTATCTGGCATCGTGATGCGCTGAGTGAATTCGACGAGCAAGGTAGCGCATCACCGGCGTTCTATTAGCATCGATTCAAGATAAAAATGCCTCCTAACGATACGTAACGCGGTAAAGAAGCTTGCACACGCTAGCTAAAGCAGAGTTTGCCAGGCGCTTAAGAATGGAGCGTGTGGACGCTGCCCAAAGCCTGGCAGCTGGGCAGCGGAGAGCAGCTGAAAAGGGGTAGTGTATCGTTTGCTGGTCTTCCGGCTGCGGCGCCTGCCCGGCGGGCAGTAAGGGCCGGGTGTAGGCGCGTCTTCGGGTTTTGGCCGTGCGCTAGGCAGCTTCGTTGCCGACGGCCTGGCGTGCAGCCTGATACTGGGCCACCAGGGGCGTGCTGGCTACTACCACGGTAGCGTAGCCCTTGGGCATCTCGGTGTAGAGAAGGCGCACTTGCGGGTTCGTCCATTGCTGGGCCGAGGTGGCGGCCATCTGGCTGGGGCCGTAGGTGCGGGTAAGCAAGCTATAGATGCCCTGGCAGTTGCTGGAGCCCAGCACGCGCACCTCTACGCAGCACAGCAGGCCTTTATAAAAGCCGTAACTGATGCCGGTAACGGCGTAGCCGCCAATGGTTAGGGCCTCGTCGGGGCGGGTGTAGTAGGTGATTTGCGAGGGCACGGAACGCCGCTCCGGTACCAAGTGCCGAAACCGCTTCAGGGGAGCCCCCAGCCACGCGGCCCGCAAATCCGCCGCTACTTCTTTGTCGCGGATGATGGGGGCCGTCGTCCGGACCGGAGCGCCCGTGCCCGCCTGCACACCAACGGGAGCAGCACTCAGCAGGGGCAGCAGGAAAAGGAGGCAGTGCTTCATGAGCGGGCACCCAGGACAGGGCAGCTTGGTAGGCTGGATATCGAAGGGCGGAAGGTACATAAAAGTGTGGGGCAAACCCGCAGAAAATTTACTTTTTACATTTCGCCCAGTGCCCTGCCGGTTGGGCCCTGCACCGCACCTGCAGCCTACCCCGGCAAAGCAAACGTGGTTAGTGGCTGGCTATGCTGGCAGCCGGTTGGGGCTAGCACATCTTCCGGCTTGGTGCTGTCGTAGGAAGTCAGGGGCCCCAATAGGCGGGCACGTACGCATGACCCTACTGGCATGAACCTGGAAGGAAACACGGTATTAATTACGGGCGGCGCGTCTGGCATTGGGCTGGCGCTGGCCGAGCGGTTTCAGCGGGCTGGCAGCACGGTGCTGGCTGTGGGGCGCCGCGAAGACAAGCTGCAGGAGGCCCGGCAGCAGCTGCCCGGGCTGCTCACCCGGGTCTGCGACGTGGCCGAGGCCGGGGAGCGGGTAGCACTGGTGGAGTGGATTAGCCGCGAACTGCCGCAGCTGAACGTGCTAGTAAATAATGCCGGTATTCAGCACCGCTTCCAGCTGACAGAGGACGAGGACTGGGAAACCCGGCGGCAGGAGTTGGTGATTAACGTAGAAGCCCCCATTCACCTTACCACCCTGCTGCTTCCGCACCTGCGCCAGCAGCCCCGCCCGGCTATTATCAACGTTACCTCAGGGCTGGCTTTTGCCCCCATGGCCCAAGCTCCCATTTATAGCGCCACCAAGGCGGCTTTGCACTCCTTTACCCTTTCGTTGCGGCACCAGTTGGCGGCTACCCCCATTCAGGTGTTAGAAATTGTGCCGCCCGCCGTAAATACTGACCTGGGCGGAGCCGGCCTGCACACGTGGGGTGTTCCCGTCAACGACTTTGCCGACTCCGTGATGCAGCGTCTCGCGGCCGGCGAGCAAGAGGTAGGCTACGGCACTTCTGAGGAAATCCGGCGCGCTTCCCGCGAGCAGATAGACGCACGGTTTCAACTACTAAATAACCGGTAGCATCTGCTGGGCGGGGCCTGTACGCACCGCGGGCGTTAGAAAACCAGTTGGTTTTCTAACGCCCGCGGTACCGGCTACTACGTTTGCCAATTACGCTAGGGCATCAGCGGCCGTGGTAGTGGGAAGGGTCGGGTGTAAAGCGGCCCATTCGTGGTCGAGCATGCTCATTTCCACCAAGCTCCAATATTCGCCGTCGTACTTGAGGATGTCGCGGGAGCAGCCCTCGCGCTGCATGCCGGCCCGGGTGTAAGCCCGGATGGCCGCCTCGTTAAAGTCGTACACGCCCAGGTCGATGCGGTGCAGATGCAGCTGTTCAAAGCCAAAGCGAAGCACCTCCGTGAGCATGTGGCGCGCAAAGCCCCGGCCCCGGGCCTGCGGATCAATAAACACCCGGCTGATGCGAGCCGAGCTGTTTTTTTGGCTGATGCCGCCCAGGGAAATATGACCAACTACGGTTTCGGTAGTGGTGTCAATGGCCTTGAAAATGAATACGTCCGGGAAGCTCAGGTCATTGGCATCTTGCACGTACCACTCCAGCTTTTCAGGGTTGAGGGGGAAGTTAAACATGGGACCCGACCAGTTCATGAGGAGGTGGGGCGAGTCAATCCAGGCAATAAGTTGGTCGAAATCAGAAGGGGTGAAATATTCCAGGCGGATCATGTAGTAAGAAGCAGCTTACTGCTTCTGGAAATAGTACCAGAGGTAGCCGCATAATCTACAAATATACGCCAGTAATGCCTATTATTAGCCAATTTTACGAAGTTAATCTTCGCTTGGAGCGGGCATAAACGGTTGGTCCTGGGCCTCTACTAGTGTCCGGGTTTTGGGCAGACTTTCGGGGTAGTGCTGCTGAATAAACCCTACAAGCTGTTCGCGTACGGCGCAGCGCAAATCAAAGGCCCGGCTGGAGTTGGAGGCGCTTACCAGGCACCGCAGCTCCAGGGTGCGTTCCTTCGAGTCCGTGACTTGCAGCACGCACACGCGCTGGTCCCAGAGCGGGTTGCTTTGCACCACGCGCTGCAGTTCCGCCCGCACAGCCTCCACGGGAATAGTATAGTCGGTGTAGAGAAACACGGTGCCCAGCAGCTGAGCCGTGGTGCGCGTCCAGTTCTGGAAGGGCTTCTCAATGAAATAGTTAAGCGGCAGCACCAGCCGCCGCTCGTCCCAGATGCGCAGTACCACGTAGGTAAACGTAATTTCCTCTACCCGGCCCCATTCGCCCTCCACCACCAGCACGTCATCGAGCCGGATGGGCTGGGTGAAGGCAATCTGAAAACCGGCCAGCAGGTTGCTGATCGAGCGCTGAGCCGCAAAACCGATGATAACGCTGGCAATACCAGCCGAAGTCAGCAGCCCGGTGCCAATCTTGCGCACCGTCGCAAAGTTCATCAGAATCAGGGCAGTAGCTACAAAAATGATGAGCGTAATGGCCAGTTTCTTGACGAACTGCAGCTGGGTGAACAGCTTGCGCACCCGCAAATTATCATCGTCGGTGAGGCGGTAGTGGTGCTGCACCAGGTCCTCCACCACATCCACGGTTTTGACCAGGCCCCAGGCGAAGGTAGCGAGCAAAGCCGTTTCCACCAGTCGGCGGGCTACTTCCAGGGCCCGGCCATCGAGGTAGGTTAGCGGAAGCAGGAAAGAAAGTGCCAGAATAGGGATAAACCAGGCGCTGGGCTGGCTCAGGTGCAGCAGCACCGATTGGGCTAGGAGGGACGGCTCGCGGCGGTGATAGGCTCCCAACAGCCAGAAAGCCAGTCGTTTCAGTAGCCACCCCAGCAGCAAGCTGCCTAGCACCACGCCCACCGTGTACACCAGCAGCCGTAGCCGCTCCAAATCAGGAAAGAAATCAGCCATAGCAGGGCCCCCGCCGGGCACTAACGGCCCGGTGGGGCCTTTTTCTACCCTGAACTTCTCGGAAAGGTTAGCCTGGCAGGAACCCGACCGGTCCGCGCGCCTAGCTCATGCGGGCCCCGCGCCGCACCAGCTCCTGCCGGGCCTGGGCGTATCCTTCGGAGGAAATAGCGCGGGTAGCTGCTTCCAGAAACGTCACGGCAAAACCCTCCTGCAAGGCGTCGAGGGCCGAAAAGTTAACGCAGTAATCAGCGGCGAGTCCGCACACGTGCACTTCCCGTACGCCGCGGCCGCGCAGGTAGTCGGCCAGGCCGGTGCTCTTGCGGTGGCCGTTGTCGAAAAAGCCGCTGTAGGAGTCAATTTCCGGGTTCGTGCCTTTGCGGAAGATGGCCTCAATGCGGTGCTGGTTCAGACCGGGGCTGAACTCAGCACCAGCCGTGCCCTGCACGCAATGGTCGGGCCAGAGGGTTTGGGGTAGCCCATGCAGGTCGATGTGCTCGAAGGGGTGGCGGCCGGGATGCTGGCTGGCAAAGCTTTGATGGTCAGCGGGGTGCCAATCCTGGGTGGCTACCACCAGCTCGTACTGGTTCTGCAGCTGATTTACTACTGGCAGAATTTCGTGGCCACCTGCCACGGCCAGGGAGCCACCGGGCAGAAAATCGTTTTGGATATCAATTAGCAGCAGGGCTTGCATGGGTGTCAGGAGAAAAACAGGATGGTTGGATTTTGCCGGCCCAAATTAGGAAGCTGGGAAATCAAATAGGGATGAAAACAAGTCGACTGCAGTAGCACTCAGTGCGTATTTTTTAGGACAATGTTGCTCAGTTAAAGAACATTCCTATTCTCTCCCATGAGTTTGCTTCATCATCTTATTTATCAAAGTAACGTTGTGGCCCGACTTTCGGCGTCGGAGTTAGGCAGATTACTGGAACAATGCCGCTCTCATAACCAGCAGGCCGATATTACGGGCGTGTTGTTGCACGATGGCAACCGGTTTTTGGGGGTACTGGAAGGGACGCCGGCGGCCATAGCAGCCGTCTTCAACCGCATTGAGGCGGATTGCCGCCACACCGGCGTGCAGGTGCTGGCCGATGGCCCCATCTCGCACCGGCAGTTTGCCTGCTGGACCATGGGCCTAGTGGACGACGTAAGCCAGCCCGGCGGCGGGGTAGGCGACGAGGCCATTCCGTGCATGCACACCGTCACCGATGCGGCCTTGTGGCTGCTGCTGCGGGAGTTTCAGGTGGGGGCAGGGCGTCCGCTTCTTTTACTGCCTAGCTGAGGGACGCCGCGTTGGCGCGGCGCGCATGGCCCCGGTTTCCTGCCTACCTTGCGGGCTGTGGGCCCAGGCCGCGCCGCTGGTGGCTGGGTTGCGGGCCTCCTCGTGCGTATGACTCTGTTTGCTACCCCGCGTATTCTCTGGCTGCTTAGTTCGCTGACTGTGCCACTCGTCAGCCCGGCTCAAGGTTCTGGCCCGGCCCGGGCGGTAGCAGGTACCCAAGTATGGCTGACTCCCCGCCCGGCTTCACGCCCGCGGCGGGCTTGTCGGGCTTCCGGCGGGGCGGGGCCGTGTTGCAGGTGTATGATTTGAAGGGCAGTAACTATTACCGCCAAGCTGCTGGCTTCAACCCGGCGCGGTTTGAAGCCCGGGGCGGCAAGGTGCTCGACTTTCGGGAAGTAGCGGGCACCTACCCGGCCCGACTGGTGCGGGTGCAGCTCGGGGCAGCCCAGGAATCAGCCCAGCTCCTCTTCGGCGACTCCACCTTCGCGGTGCTGCTGGATGCGCGCTACCCCGCCGCCGATACGGCTACGGCTACGGCCCTGCGCCGCAGCCTACTCACGGCCACCTACCAAAAGGACGGTTCGGCTGGCGCTACTTCCCTTGCCAACGCGGTATTTGCCCTGGAAGAGAAAAAGTCGCCGTTTGCCCTAGCGGAAGCCCAAAATGGGCAGTACATCTACGCGCTGGGTGGGCAGCGCCGCGCCGACTACGGCACCGAGCCCGTGGTAACGATTACTACCCTGCCCTACAACCCGTCGCTCACCGCCGCCGATATCAGCCAGCAGGCCCTGGCCCGTCGGGCTGGCCTCACGGGCTACTCGGCGCGCAAAATGTCCTCCACTAAAGTAAACGAGCTAGTTACCTACGAAACCGAGGGTTTTGCCCAGTTGCAGGGCCAGCGGGTGCTGGTGTACCAACAGGTCAGCATTATTGGCAGCACGGCGGTGGCCATGCAGGGCGTGGCCCGGCAGGACTTCGAAACTGCCCTGGCTCAGTTCAAAGCCCTGACCCACACCATCACGGCCCGCAAGAAATAAGCAGGTGCCGCTGCAAGGAAAAAGTTCTGACTTTGCCGCTACATCCACTTGGGCCTCGTTGCGTGTGGCCCTGGCAATCTGAGCCTTTTGTCGGCCAATCTCTAGCAAAGCTTGCGCGCCGGGCAGTGCTTACTCTGTAAAAGCAAACTGCGCCAACTGTTGCCAGGGGCCGTTCTGGTAGGCCCACAGCGTGAGGCCGATGCCCGTGGCTTCGAACGGGACGAACTGCGCCGCTAGTTCTTGGTGCAGGGCGCGGGCTACGGCGGGGTCTACCTTGTTTTGTACCGTTACGTGGGGCTTGAGGCGTTGCTGGTCCTGGGGTGTCAGCCAGGCGGCCCAGGTAGTTTGCAGCTGCTTGTGCAGGTGCTGCAAGTCGGGGTTCTGCAACTCATACGCTACCCCGCGCCCCAGAAACCGCAGGCCCGTAACCTGCAGGGGCAGCACGGGAGAGCGGGCCGCTACCTGCGCCAAGTAAGCAGCAATGGCGGGGGCCTCAGGGCCCGGCAGGTGGTGAAACAGGGTGACGTGGGCGTGCAGGTAGTTGCGCTCGGGCGGGAAGTGCAGCTGGCGCAACTCATTGAAGTGGGCTTGCGCAGCAGCATCAAGCGTGAGCGTCAGGATGAGGGGCGCGGGGGTAGGAGCAAGCATGGAACAGGAGGGGTTGAATCAGCAGTACGGACTACTGCCTTAACCAGGACAAGACGGACGCCGAAAAACCGTAGTATCAGCGCACCAACCGGCTACCCTGTGGGAGGGCTGCGGTAGTTCTGAGGCAAGGTAAAGCCTGTATCTTGCCCCCATGCCTGACCACCCTACCTATCTGGAGCTTAACCGCAGGCTCTGGAACGCTAAAACGGAGTACCACCTGCGCTCCGAGTTCTACGATGTAGCCGGCTTTCGGCAGGGCCAATCCTCGCTCAAGGAAATTGAGCTGGCCCTACTAGGCGACGTACGCGGGCAGCGCGTGCTGCACCTGCAATGTCATTTCGGCCAAGATACTCTTTCCCTGGCCCGGCTGGGGGCCCACGTAACGGGCGTTGACCTTTCGGACGAGGGAATAAAGGCCGCCCGCCACCTGGCCGCCGACTTGCAGCTGCCCGCCGAGTTCGTGTGCTGCGACGTGTACAGCCTGCCGGCGCATTTGCCTTCCGAGCCCGGCTTCGACCTGGTGTATACTACCTACGGCGTACTAGGCTGGCTCCCCGATCTGGACCGCTGGGCGGCGGTAGTAAGCCGCTACCTCCGGCCCGGGGGCCGGTTGCTGCTAGTGGAAATGCACCCAGTGGTCTGGATGTTCGACAGCCAGTTTACGCGAGTCGAGTACAGCTACTTCAATCGGGAAACCATCGAAGAAACGACCGTTGGCACCTACGCCGAGCCTGGGGCACCGCTCGCCAATCCATCCGTATCCTGGAACCACGACCTGGGCGAAGTGCTGGGCAGCCTGCGCCGACAGGGCCTGGAGCTGGCCGACTTTCAGGAGTACGACTTTTCGCCTTATAACTGCTTTGCCGGCATGCAGGAAACCACACCCGGCCGCTTCCAACTTGCGGCCCTGCCCGGCAAGCTACCGCTTATTTACTCCCTCGTTATGCATCGGCCCGCGTAACTGCCTACCACAGCATACTCAAGCACTACGCCCACGGCAGTGCCGCGGGCGTAGTGCTTGGGGTAGTAAAGGGTGAAAGGGCTAGTTACCGGCGCCGGCCAACACTACTCGGGTGGTGCTGGTAACGCCGGCCTGCTGCACCCGCAGCAGGTACAGCCCGGGCGCCAGCCCTTGGGTGAGTAATTGCACCGGGTTGCTGCTCGCGCCAGATTGTACGTGGCGCACCACTTGGCCGCGGGCGTTGAGCAAGTCCAGGGTGCCGGGCAGTTCCGGGGCTGGGAGTTGTACCCGCAGTTCTTCCCGGGCGGGGTTGGGGTAAGCGGTTACGGCCAGCGCTTCGGTGCTTACCACCTGCACCGAAGAGTAGGCCACGCTGCCATCTACATCGTGCATGGCCAGGCGGTAGTAGGCCCGTCCGGCTAGGGGGTGAGGGTCGGTGGCGGTGTAGCGCTGGCCGCTGGGCCGGTTGCTGGCCTTCACCCGCGCTACGGGCTGCCAGTCGGTGGCCGTGGCGCTGCGTTCCACGGCAAAGTAAGCGGCCAAATGCTCGCTGGAGGTCTGCCAGCGCAACTGCACCCCGCTTCCCGTGCGCGCCGCCGAGAAGCTAACGAGGGTAACGGGCAAGGGTAGGGCGCCGGGCAAGCTCACGGCGTCGCCGCGGGAGCAGCCGAAAGCGGAGCCGTAGGAGCTGCCCGAATAGTTGCCAGTGAGGCGGTCAATCTTATAAATAGTGCCCCGTCAGCATCCACGGCGTACACGTTGCCGTCGCGGTCCGTGAACATGGAGCCGATGTTTTGCTGGGTTGGAATGGGGGCAGTGGGAATGGTAGTAGTGCCAGCCGGAGCTGTAGCGGGGTTGCGAATGGTCAGGAACTTGTCTTCCAACCCCAGGTAGCTAACCAGGTTACCGGTGCGCACGTCATATACCCAATCCTGAATACCGCCCTCCGGTACCGGGCCGCTGCCCCCGCTGGTCAGGTAGGCCTGCACCTGGGCCTGGTACGTGGCTACCACGGCGGCCGTAGCGGGGTCGGAGGTGTCTAGGGTGTGCCAGACCGGCGTGGCCGTGCTGAAGGGCGCCAGCTGCACCGTCCCGACGTACAGGCGCAGGTCGGCAATTCGGAGGGCACCCGTGAACAGGTTGGCAATTACCCGGGCCGTGGCCCCGCCCACGTAGTATTCGGAGCTGGCCCCGCCGTCGCCGATAAAGTTGAACGTCTGACGGATGGTGCGCGCCTCAAATTCCGGGAAGCTCACCGCCGATAGGCCCGTGGTAGGAGTTGGCGGCGGGGTCACGGTGCCCAGGCTGGTGGCTTGCGCCGTACCAAGGGCCACCTGGTACAGGGTAGGGGGTGTGTCGAAATTGGCCATTGTAACGGGCTGCTGCACGCTCATGGCGTAGAGGCTCGTTGGGTTGGCATCATCGAAACCCAGGGCGTTCAGAATCAGGGGAGTAGTACCGTCTACTACGGTTCCGATGGGAGTCAGGGAGCCATCGGTATTTACCTGCTGCAACACCGAGGGGTTACCCGCGCTGGCTGGGCAGGGAGCCGTAACTGCGTAGCTATTGGTGGGTAGCTGCGCCCAGCCCGCATGGCCACCCAGCAGTACGAACAAGGAGAGTAGGGTTTTCTTCATTTGGGAAAGGACCAAGGGTGTATGAAAAGTAGTAAGTAGCTGAATGCTTACGCATTACTCTGTAAGTAAGATAAGCACAGACGGACTATAAACTGTAGTTTCCCAGGAATGGATGCGTATTTCCCACGTTATTTTTTACAATTCACAAGGGAAATATTCCATCTGGCTAGTAAAAGTCATACACTCAGCAAACTGGCTCCCGCCGAAGCGGCGAGCAAGCTGAACCGGCAGGGGCAGTCAGGAACTGTGCATATTTAGCTCGCTAACCACACGCTACACTCCGGGCTGGCTATGTCCTACACCTTGCTTATTCGCCATTGCCACCACCTGCTGACCATGGCCGGACCCGACTCCAGCCGCCCCCTGGCGGGTGCAAACCTGCGCGAGTGGCGCAGCATTTCGGATGGCTACGTGGCCTGCCGCCACAACCGGATTGTAGCCCTGGGGCCGATGGCAGAATTAGATGAAACGCAGGTAACGCCAGAAACGGAAGTGTTGGAGGCCCGGGGCCGGGTTGTGATGCCCGGGCTAGTGGAGTGCCACACTCACCTGGTGTTCGGCGGAAATCGGGCCGCGGAGTTTCAGCGCAAGCTCCAGGGCGAGTCGTACCTGGATATTCTGGCTGGCGGGGGCGGCATTCTAAGCACGGTGCGCGCCACTCGCGCCTCCTCTGAGGCCGAGCTGCTGGCCCATGCCCTCCACCACCTGGCCGGCTTCCGCCGCTACGGCGTCACGACCATAGAGGCCAAAAGCGGCTACGGGTTGGATGTGGCTACCGAACTGCGCCTGCTCCGGGTAACCCAGCAAGCCGCCACGTTGCAACCCGCCCGGGTGGTGGCTACCTTTCTGGGGGCCCACGTGCCCGGCCCCGAGTTCCACGGGCGCCCCGCCGAATACCTGAACATGCTAGCGGCGGATGTGCTACCCCAGCTAGACCCCCGCCAAATTCCCTTCGTGGACATTTTCTGCGAGCAGGGCGCTTTTTCCGTGGATGAGTCGCGCCGCTACCTGCGGCGAGCCCGGGAGTTAGGCTTTGGGCTGAAAATTCACGCCGAGCAACTGCATGACCTGGGTGGCTGCGAAATGGCCGCGGCCCTGGGCGCCGTGAGCGTAGACCATTGCGACTACCTAACACCGGCCGGCGCCGCCCGCATAGCGGCCCTATCGGGGGGCGCACGGTGGGCGTGCTACTGCCGCTGGTGCCGCTGTTTCTGCGCCAAGAGCAGTACGCGCCGGGCCGGCAGTTTATTGAGGCCGGGTTGCCAGTTGCCATCAGCACCGATTTCAACCCCGGCTCCTGTCCCAGCAAAAACCTGTGGCTGGCCTTGTCGGTAGCCTGCCTAAAAATGGGCCTGACGCCTCGGGAGGCCCTGGCCGCGGTTACGCTCAATGCCGCCTGGGCCATCGGGCAGCAAGAAGAGTGCGGTAGCTTGGAGCCCGGCAAGCGCGCCGACATGCTGGTGCTGAACGTACCCACGGCCGAGGAAATACCTTACTGGCTAGGCGAAAACCCCGTGCGTGAGGTCATCATTGGTGGCGTGCGGCAGCAGCGTGAATAAGTAATCGGCATTTGCGTTGGCGGCGCACTAAAAAGCCCGGCTACCGAAGCAGCCGGGCATAATAATGCATTCAACAATTTAATTAACACGAATTATAGAGTAGCTAAATCAGCTACCAAGGCAGCCGTGGTAGTTTCCTTGAGCACTGGGCTGAATCGGGTGCCCGCCGCTATTAGGCCATCCTGACGACCATAGTAGAGCTTGCCCCAACAGTTTGAATAACAACTATGCTCACGGCTGCGCCGGCCGGCGCCCCGTTGGTCCGGAAGGTGCCGGGGGCCATAAAGTCGCAGACGCGCACGCTGCCATTAAAGGAGCGGAAGGCAGCAAACACCATGGTATTTTGCTGCGGATCGATGCCCGGGCCGGCCACGTCGACTATAATGGGCTGGGGGCTGGGCGTACCGTAGAACCGGTCGCAGTTAAACCAGCCAATGCCGGCATCAAACAACACCTTCCCAATTTCAAGCTGGTAGCCGGTAGGCGTGGGGCTCAGACTAGATTGCGAATCCGAATTAAGGAACCAGGTAAAACAGTTGGTGGCCGCGGCGCCAGGTACGGGAGCCACAAACAGGCGCATGGAATCCCGACTGGCCAGGTTGGGCGGGTTCTGGGTCTGAATCTGGATGGTAGTACCGGGGCTAAGGCGCAGGCTAGAGTCCTGGGCTGGCCGCAGGTACACTTCGCCCGCCGATTCCAGCAGTTGCCCGTAGGCCACCGTAGGCCGGTTGCTAAGAATCATGCCGGCCTTACCGAATATTTCCCGCAGCTCCAGGGCCACCGGCGTGGTAACCGGCTGCCCATTGGCCCGCACGAAGGCCCGGGCGGGAATGGTTACCCTAGTGCCCAAGGCTCCGGTAAACTGATTTTGGCGGGTGGGGTCGTAGGTAAGCTGCTGGGTAGGAGCGCCAAGCTGGGTCAGCACCTCCGTAATGCTAGCCGGAGTGCCCGGGCCGGGAGCGGGAGTGCTGCCATCCTCACAAATAATCAGGTCGGAGCCGGAGTTGCAGCCAGAGAGCAACGGCAGCACCAGTAGCAGGGCCGAGTAAAGGAAATTCTTACGCTGAGTCATAATACGAAGGGTTATTGGATATAAGAATTAGCGTTTGCGCGGGTCCAGGTCCCAGGAGTAGCCCGCCTGGATGCCTAGGCTCCAGGGGCGGCGGGCGGCGCGCCCCGAGGCTTGTTCAGTGAGGGAGTTCAAAAACAGCTGGCCCTGCGGTCGAATTGTAAGCCACTGACCCGGAGCAAATTGGTAGTTGGCAAAAACTCCGGCGTTCAGCAGCAGGCTCGTCCGCGCAAAAGGGTTAGTAATACCCACACCAGGTTGCCACTGCCGTTGCGAGCAGTTACAGGCGGTGCCCTCCGTGGTGCGCGCGCCGGTAAGCAGGGCCATTGTGCCGCCACCCAGCACGCCCACTCGCCAGCGGTGGTTGCCCTGTAGGGTGTATTGAACCTGCAGGGGCACGGTTATGAACCGGTACACGTCGCGGAACTTGATGGCCCGGCTCACTGCGCTGTCTTGGCCGGACTTGCTGAGCTGGTAGCGCAGGGCGGTAGCATACTCCGCGTAGCCTAACCCTGCCGAAACGGTAAGCTGGCGGGTAAGGGCGTAGGCACCACTGGCCTGTGCCGAGAAGCCCATGCTTGGGCGCTCTAGCTGCTCTAGCTGCGTGGCTCCGCTGCCCACCGCCCGGTAAGTGAGCCCGGTGCCGGCTAGCAGTTGGGCGCTCCAACCGCGCAGCAGCAGTTCCCGCCGCGAAGGTCGGGCGCGGGGGCGGCGCTTGGCTCGCACCTCCGGTTCATCTTGAGGGAAGGCTGGGAGGCGAACCGCTAGTAAAGCCAACGGCTCGTTGCTGATCCGGGCAGCGGTGGTTGGCGCCGTCCGCTTCGCAAAATCCTGCCCCGAGCCGAGCTTAGAAGCGGGGCGGTTTTCTGCGCGCTGACCCGCTACTCCTCGGCGAGCCGGAGCAGAAGAGCGGCCAGTTAAGCTCGAAGCAACTGTGCGGGCGGAGGTTTCCCGGTTAACCGCGGCCGTCTCCCGATAGCGGGCAAACGGAGCCCGGCGCGGGCGGGCCGCCGAAGCAATGCGGCTCCCGAACAGGGTAGCTACCCCTGCTTTACGCTGGGAAGCAGAAGCCTGCTCAGGTGTGGTGGCTGGTGGTGTAGCGAGTTTCTTGCCTTCAGGGTAGGGAATGGGCTCAGGCACTGGTCGGGGGAAGGCCACAGAACCAGACCGTTGCGGCGGCGAAGCGGACGGAGGGGAGCAGTAAGACTAGCAAAAGCCTCCTCCTCCGCCAACTGCCCGACCTCGGTCTTGGCCGCGCTTATAGCTGCCGGAGCGGCCAGCGCCACATCTGCCGCTACGGGCCCCGATTTCAAGAACGCTTCCTTAGCGCCAGAAGCAGTAGGGGCTGCCGGTTGAGCCCGGCCAGCAGGCTGTTTTTTCCCTCGAAAGAGCGTAAACCAGTTGTCGCTAGGGACTGTCGTCGGGGCGGATTGTTGCCCGGTACGCGTGCCCAGGGTCAGGCAGATGAGGGCGGTAGCCAAGAGTAGTAGGGCTACCAGGGGCCGGCGTCGGCGCCGGGGCTGGGCGGGTAGCTGCTCCTGGATGCTGGCCCAGAGGCCTTCCGGGGGGGCGCTGCCGTAGCCTTCCAGTTTGCGGCGTAAGTCGTGGTAAAGGTCTTCCGATTCGTGTTCAGTCATTGTAGTGAGGCGTATGAGCCTGCAGGAGCAGGCGTTCTTCCAGCAGACGGCGGGCCCGGGAAAGCTGGGATTTGCTGGTGTTTTCCGAAATGCCTAGTAGTTCCCCAATCTCGGCGTGCGAGTAGCCCTCAATGGCGTACAGGTTCAGCACAGTGCGGTAGCCCGGGGGCAGCTGACTCATCAGCCGCACCACATCCTCTGCCGAGAGTTGATCGAAGGGCGTGCCATCCGGGTGGTGCAGGTCGGCGGCTTCCTCATACTCCGTGTGCGGGCCGCGCTGCTGGTGCTGGTGCCAGAGGTTGAGGGAGGTAGTAACGGCAATGCGCCGGGCCCAGGCTTCAAAAGGCCCCTGCCCCGAAACTGGTCGAGGCGGGTGAAAACCTTGACGAACGTGAGCTGGAGGGCATCCTCGGCTTCGGCCCGGGAAGGGCAATAGCGCAGGCATACGCCCATCAACTGGTAGCTCAGCCGCTCGTACAAGGCCCGTTGCGCCGCGGGGTTTCCTCGTCGGCATCCCTCCAATAATATGTCAATAGGATCAGGCATAGGCAGCCGCGGATAAAAGGGGTAGGATGTCGTACGCTAGCGTTCTGCAGCCATGACCGGCCCCACCGCACCGGGGTTGCGTGGTGGTTTAATTATTTTCTGAATCCTATATTCTGGGCTGGCTGCAGCTCCTACCTAGCACGGCCCCGGCATGCATGTTAAGGCCGGAACCTGTAGCTTCGGCGTCTGATCTGTTTTGCTGAACCATCCTTTACCCTTCGCCGTCATCATGCTCCAGCCCCTCTACCAAGTCGATGCCTTTACCGACCGGCCCTTTGCCGGCAATCCGGCCGCCGTATGCCCGCTCACGGCCTGGCTGCCCGCTGAAACCATGCAGGCCATTGCCGCCGAAAACAACCTGGCCGAAACGGCCTTCTTCGTGCCCAAAGCAGGCAATGAGTACGAGATCCGCTGGTTTACGCCCGCCGTGGAGGTAGAGCTGTGCGGGCACGCTACCCTGGCCTCGGCCCACGTATTGTACCGTCACCTCAATTTTCAGGGCCCGGAAATTGTGTTTCACTCGAAAAGCGGTCCGTTGCGCGTAAGTCAGGGCACAGAAGGCCGGCTGACTCTTGATTTTCCGGCTCGCCCGCCCCAGCCCCTCAGCACCCACCCCGATGGCCTGCTAGATGGATTGCGGGCTACTCCGCTCAGCATGCACGCCGGCCCCGATTTGGTGTGCGTGTTCAACTCGGAAGCCGAAGTGCGGGCCTTGCACCCTGATATGGGCCACCTAGCCAAAGTGGAGTACCGCGCCGTTATTGCCACCGCCCCCGGCACCAACGGTATTGACTTTGTGTCGCGCTTTTTTGGACCCCGCGTGGGCGTGCCCGAAGACCCGGTAACCGGCTCGGCCCACACTACCCTGGTGCCCTACTGGGCTGAGCGCCTAAACAAAACTACTTTCCACGCCCGCCAGGTATCAGCCCGCGGCGGCGACCTGTGGTGTGAGCTGCGTGGCAACCGGGTGCTGATGAGCGGCTACGCCGTGACCTACCTGAAAGGCGAAATTGAAATAGGCGCCGCGTAAGCCAGTCGCACATCAATTTGCTACCTACCACAAAAGCCCGGAGTTGCAGCTAATTCACGCAGCTACAACTCCGGGCTTTTCGGTTTGAAAAAGCTACCGAAAACAAGTTAAAGTTTTGGTAATGAGCCAAATAATGCCGCCATGCAAAGGTGGAGCCAATGCATGACGGTCTTGTTGTAATTGAAACCTTTAGGTTATACTTTATGGCCTATACTAGGCGGTTGCTACTTGCAGAAAGGGCATCCTGTTGCCACTCAAGCAGTCAATTGCGCCGCTAGTTCTACCGCTTGTCGTGCCGGGCTTTGGGCGGCTTCGGCCTAGCAGCACCCGCCGCCGTCGTAGAAGTAGGTGGAGGGCGACACGAAAATATCGGTGCGGCCCAGAGCCAGGAGGGCGCCGGCGGTTTTGTCGCACACGGCTAGGGGTTGGTTTTGCAGTAGCGTGTGGCCTTTTTGGTCGTCGAATAGCTCATCGGGGCCGTAGTAAATGGCGGTGCGGCCGGTAAAAATGCAGGGACCATCAGCGGGCATGGGGTCCTTAATGGCGCATACCTCCACGCTTTCAATGTAAATCAGCTCCTCGGTAGCGTAATGCTGGGGCGAGAGCACTCGGTAGGCGCGCTTGGCCCGTACTTCCACCGTTCCAAAGCCCACGGAGGTAATCAGGTCTAGGTATTGCTGCAGGGGTAGGGAGCCGGTGAGGCAGAGGGCCCGCAGCCGCTCGTCGGCGCGCAGGTCCTCGCTCATGGGCTGCTCGCAGGTAGGGTCCGACATGACGAGGCGGCCGTGGGGCTTGAGCACCCGGTAGGTTTCCTGCAGGGCGCGGCGCAAATCATCGAGCTTGAAGATGTTGAACAGGCAGTTTTGGGCCGCTACGTCCACGCTCTCGTCAGGCACGGGCAGGTGCAGGGCGTCGCCGGCCCGCAACTCCACAAACTCGCGGCGAAACCACTCGTTCTGGGCCTCCGCTTCCAGCATGTTGGCGCGGGAAGCCTCCAGCATTTCCGGCACCACGTCCACGCCAATCACCGCGCCCGGGCGCCGACTGAAGTAGGCAAACTGCAGCAACTCCATGCCGCCGCCCACGCCCACGTACAGCACCGTGGGGCTACCCGTCAGGTCGCGCGGGTTCACGGTGCTGCCGCAGCCGTAGTTCATGGACAGCATGCGCTGCGGAATGCGCAGGCCAGGTAGCTGCCACACGGGGTTGGTGGTGCAGCACAGCCCCACCTGGGGCTCCTGGGCCGCCTGGCGGTACACATCGGCGGTGGTTTCTAAGTAGCTCATATGACGAAAGAGGTAGAAGGAAAGGCTTTGAAAGAGGTCTGGGCAGAGTTGATTACTGCTTGTTCAGGTTCCAGTTATAGTCTAGGTAAGAAATCTGCGCGTTGTCGTTCATTTTGATGGCGGAGTACCGGTTCACCCATTTCGCCACCGACTGCCCGTTCTTTTCCCAGTCGCCCTTGTACCAATCGAAGTATTTGGAAAGCTGGGACTGGGTTTTGCCGACTTTGTTTTTGGCCTTATTATTTAGAAAGTCCCGGCCTTGGTCGTCGAGCTGCTTATCGAGCCGGGCGGCCGTATAGGCCTCCGGGCGCAGACGGGGGCAGGAAATAGAGGCGCACACCAAAGCGAAGTGAATACGCGGGTCATCGTACTGCTTGCGCAGGATGTTGTGCTCAATGTGGTCGAGGCTCATCTTCTCGCCCCCAATGCTGAAGAACTTAGCTGCCCAGGGCGTATTCACGAGCGGAATCTGGATTTTCGAGCCAATATCCTTGATGCTCTGCAGGGGGTAGTGGTCCAGAATAAGGCGGATAGTATAGGCATTGTAGGCGTTAATCCAGTAGGCCATCTGCTCGGGCTTGCTCCAGCCGGCGGCCGGCGGGTTCTTGCTGAGTAGGGCCAGGTACTGGTTAAATTCCTTTTCGTCGGCCTTAAAGCCCACGTAGCTGACCAGGCCTTGCCCATTGACGTGTTTTTTCAGCAGCCGCTCATAAGGGCTGTGGTCCACGGGGGCGCTGGCGGCGAGAGAGTTCCGGAAGGTGCGGGGGTGGGCCGCGGGCCCTGGAAAGGCTCGGTGGGGGAGCGAGCCGGCGGCCAGTAGCGGCACCGCCAGCAGCAGCAACAGGGACTTAGTTGGGTTCTTCATTGGAGCAGACATACGGCAAATTAGGGCGCCGAAGATGCAACTCGGGCAAACTTCGGCTGTGGCTACCTACATAAGGCTCGGCGGGTGGCGTACACCTACAGCTAGCAACTGCTATACTAGCTGTCTGTTCAGCTCAATGGCGTCTATTTCTGCCGTTGCTATTCCGCCGGTGTCTATCTTCCGGCCTACTCGTAACGGCTGGGGTGCCCCCAGGCGGTATCCTCATAACAAACGACTATCCATGCCCCAACCCGTTCCGTTCCGTGCCCACCGGTGGGCGACCTGTGCTTTTTTTGGCGTTTCTGTATGAGAACCATGCTTCGTCATTGCCTGCTGGCTGAGGCCTTAGGCACGGCCGTGCTGCTGGTGTTCGGCACCGGGGCGGCAGTGATAAATGAGCAAACGCAGGCCCTGGGTCACGGTGGTGTGGCCGTTGCTTTCGGGCTGGTCGTGCTGGTCCTGATTCAGGGGCTGGGCCACGTGAGCGGGGCCCACGTCAACCCGGCCGTAACGGTGGGCTTCTGGGCAGCGGGGCGCTTTCCGGGTGGGCGGGTGCTGCCTTACGTAGCAGCGCAGGTGGTGGGGCCGTGGTGGGTAGCGGGCTGGTCCGGCTGTTAGCCACGCCGGGCTCCACGCTGGGGGCCACCCTGCCGGCCCACGGCGCGGCTCAGGCATTCGGGGTAGAGCTGTTCCTGAGCTTCTGGCTGATGCTAGTGATTCTGCGCGTGACGTCCAGCTTCTACGAGCAAGGGCTGCTGGTGGGCCTGACCATTAGTGCCACCGTGGCGCTAGAAGCCTTGGTGGGCGGCCCGCTAAGTGGGGCCTCCATGAACCCAGCCCGCTCCTTGGCCCCGGCCCTCGTCAGCGGGCATCTGGAGGCGCTCTGGGTGTACCTGGTGGCGCCGGTAGCGGGCATGCTTCTGGCTGTAGTCACCGACCGACTCTTGGAACTGCGCGAGCCACCCCAACCGCCCGCGGCGTAAGCAGAGTTGCCCCATTCACGCCGCATCACAAAATACGGAAGAGAAACCTAGGCTAGGGTAAGGGCTTCAACGGCAGCGGCTATCCGCGTACCTGCTCACGGGTATAGCCGCCGCGCTCTACTACCTGCTCCACGAACATGGCCTTGCCCGGAATGTGCAGCAGCGCCTCGTAAATAGCAGCCGGCACCCCCGTGTAGCGCACCAGCCCGCCGTGGCGATACTCTATTTCCAGCGTAAGGGTAGCAGCATCGTAGCCCACGGCTTTCAGCGAGGTAGAGCGTATAGGACGGCGTTGCATAGAGGGGTAGGTGATTGGTTGTTTATGGGTAATATACTTCTAAAATCCTGTTTGTTCAGCCCAGTGTAAGCGTTTGGTTCCGCGTCCATAAAACTCATTCCTGCCAGCTATTCCTTAAACGATGATTCATAGACAAATTTTGTGAATTTCTGCCTCGCTAGGGGCTTGCTGCTAATAAAAGCCGAGTTAATGCCTATCGTTTACTGTTAAGAGGGTAATCTTTAATCCATTTAACCGAATAGATTACTTCTCGGAACAGCGCACGCTTCTTCGAGTCCTCCTCACTCGACTTGCTTCGTGCCACTCCGGTTATGGTAATCAGTGCCCCATCTTTATAATAGCAAGCAAAGGTGCCTACCTGATTAAGATTGTAGGATAGGTACCTCATATTATAGTCGATTAACACGAACTTTCGGCCCGCGAAAACGGAATCCTGAGAGGAAATAACCCTAATCTGGCTCTCTCCCGCTACTTCCATGCTTTCGGCAAATTGCTGTTGAAGGCGCTTCAAGTTCGGCTTGTCCTTCTGTTTCTTAATGACGACCATAAAGGCGTCACCGAGTAAGCTATCCGATTGTTGTGCCGGATTCATAAATACATACGGCTCCTCTGTATCCCCTGAACCAGGGTCAAGGTCTATTTGCTTCCAGGAGGCTGGAATCAGGATGGTGATAAGGTCGAGCGTATAAGGGTAAAAGGTTTGTTCTTCTTTTTTTAAACCGCGCTGTTCCTGAGCACAGCTGCATATGACCAGGAGCAGCACACTCCATATCTCCTTAAGGGACAGATTCATTGGGGAATGATAGCTACTCCCAATTATAACATGGTGCCATAGAGTCCTTACTTTAAGTGACCAGTATTTGCCAATAGCGTCTTATAAGTCGTTCTATATTAGAAATCAGCTTTCCCCCGCAACAATTTAGCAGTTAACAAAACATACCTACGCTGCTGGCTTCTTCTTAGCCACCGCTACCTTTTTGCCGGCTACGGGGGCGGCTAGCTTGCTGGGGTTGTCGGCCAGGAACTTGCCCCAGCTTTTGCCGCCAGCTTTCACGTTGTTGCCCTTTTGGTAGTGGTGGCACAGGGCCACGGCCAGGGCATCGGTGGCGTCCAGGAACTTAGGGGCTTCCTCGATGGGGGGCAGCTGCAGGGTTTGGCGGAGCATATGGGCTACCTGCTCTTTGGTGGCGTTACCAGAACCCGTCACCGACTGCTTTACTTTGGTGGGGCGTACTCCACGTAGGGAATCTGGCGGGAAAGGCAGGCGGCAATGGCCACACCCTGGGCCCGACCTAGCTTCAGCATGCTTTGCACGTTCACCCCGAAAAAGGGCGCTTCAATGGCTAGCTCGTCGGGCAGAAACTCCTCGATTAGCTCCGTCATCCGCTCAAAAATCTTCTTGAGCTTAAGGGCGTGGTTGGTACCCAGCTTCTTCATGTCGATGACATCGTAGCGCAGCACCGTGACGCGCTGGCCCTGTACCTCAATCACGGCGTAGCCCATAATTTGGGTGCCGGGGTCGACGCCCATAATGACTTTGGGCAGCAGATCAGCAGAGGCAAGGGGTAGAATCATAGCGCGTTACAGGGAGGTGAGAAGATAGGCAGAGTAGCGTAGATTTTCGTCGGTAACTTGCCAAGGTAAACCAACCTGCTGCCCACTTGTCTGCGCCCCACCTACAAAACTACGTCCAAAAGCCGGAAGAACCCGCGCCCCGGCGGCGTGGCTTGGTAGTGGCGGGCAAACTAGGTATTACCCTGCTCACGCTAGGGCTGCTCTGGCACTCCGTAGTGGCCGATGAAGCCACGGCGGCGGCCTGGCGCGGGCTGCTCACGCGCACCCTCAGCGGCGAAGGCCGTGGCCCAGTGCTGCTAGCCTTGCTGCTGATGCCTCTCAACTGGGGCCTGGAAGCCTGGAAGTGGTGGCGACTGGCCCGGCACTTGGAGCCCGTTTCCTTCCGGCGCAGCTTCCGGGCCGTGCTGGTAGGCCTCACCCTGGGGTTCGTGACGCCCAACCGGGTAGGCGACTACGCCGGCCGCATCATGGAGCTGAAAAGTCGGCGGCTGGATGCGCTGGGCGCTGTGTTTCTAGGGCGCTACTGCCAGCTAGTGGCTACCGTGGTGGCGGGCTCGGTGGGGCTTTTGTACTTTCTGCTGCGGTTTTACCTGGTGGGCTACCCGGCGGCGCAACTGGGGTAGTGGCGGCTACTATTGCATTGAATGCGGCCGTGTTGCTACCTCTGTACTACTCGCAGCTCCTGGTGGCGGCCGTGCAGGCCGTGGGGCCGTTGCGGCGCTTCAGTAGGTTTCTGGCCGTTATGCCTACCTACCCGGCCCGCGCCCTTACGGCCGTGCTGCTGATTTCCAGCCTGCGCTACGCCGTATTCTGCGCGCAGTTTGGGCTGCTGCTGCTGGCGTACGGGGTACGGGCACCGCTGGGGCCTTCGGCGGCGGCCGTGGCCGGCACCTTTCTGCTGAAGTCATTGGTGCCCTCCCTGAATGCTCTGGCCGATGTGGGCGTGCGGGAACTGTCGGCCACCCATTTGTTTGGGTTGCTGGGCGAGCCGGTACTGCCAGTGCTCAGTGCCAGCCTGAGCTTGTGGGTGCTCAATATTGCCGTGCCCAGCGCCATCGGGCTGTTTTTTGTGTTGCGGATGAAGGTGCTGCGGAAGCGCCAGAAAAGCCGGCCCGCGCCGGTAGCTTCCTGATGCCTGGGGTTGCCTGGGCTACCGCGCTGGCCCTGCTCGGCGTCAATGGCGTCTACCTCCGGCAGATGCTGCAGTACCGGCAAGCCTGGCGGCACCGCCTCTCCTCAGGTACCGAAAAGGTAGCTGAAAAACCCTCAGAGGTCCGCAAGCAAGCCGCGCCCACGGGTGCAGTAGACGGGGAAGCTGCGGCCACGCCTGCCTTTTCCGTGCTGGTAGCGGCTCGAAACGAAGCCGCGAATCTGCCCTGGTTGCTGCACGACTTAAGCCAGCAACTGCTTGTAGCAGGCGGCTTTGAGGTGCTCATCATTGATGATCATTCTACCGATGCTACCGCCCAGGTGGTTGCTGAAGCGGCCGCCAACTTGCCGTTTCCGGTGCGAGTGCTACAGTTAGCCAGTCAGCCCGGTGCCCCTACCGGCAAAAAGGCCGCGGTACAGGCCGGTATTCAAGCGGCCCGGGCCCGTGGCTGCTCTTCACCGATGCCGACTGCCGCGTGCCCGCCGGGTGGGTCCGGACTTACGCCGAGCTAGTGGCCCAGGATGCCGACGCGCGCTTTATCAGTGGGCCGGTGCTGCTCACGGGCCGGGGCTGGCTGGCTACCTTGCAGGGGCTGGAACTGGCGGGACTGGTAGGAGTAGGGGCCGCGTCCATCGGTTGGGGCAGCCCACCATGTGCAACGGGGCTAACCTGGCTTACCGTCGCGCCGACTTTTTCGCCGTGGACGGATTTCGGGGCAACGAGGCCGTGCCCAGCGGCGACGACGAATTTCTGCTTCATAAGCTGCACGCGGCTTTTCCAGGTAGCATCCGGTTTCTGCGCCAGGAAGGCGCCATGGTACAAACCGCCGCCCAGCCCACCGTGCGCCTGCTGCTGCGGCAGCGGGTGCGCTGGGCCAGCAAGTGGCGCCACTACCAAGCTGCGGCCCCCCGGCGCCTGGCGGTGCTGGTGCTGCTGAGCAACCTTACGTTTCCGGTAGGGGCGGGGCTGTGGCTGCTAGGCGTGGCGTCTGGAGCTACCGTGGTGGCTGCCTGGGCCCTCAAGCTCCTGGCCGATGTGGTGTTTTTGCGGCCGGTGCTGCAATTTCTGGGGCGGCCGCAGTGGCTGTGGTGGGTGCCCGTGCTGCAGCTGGCGTATGGGCCGTACGCGCTGGCCACGGGTCTGCTGGGCCTGCGCGGCAGCTACGAGTGGAAGGGCGGAAAGCTACCTCTCCTTAGAGCAGTTTGCGCGTGCTTTTAAGTACGTAAAAACTGCATTTTCGCTTGCATTTACGGCATTTCGGGGCGTACTTATTCTATACTTTTTGTTTCATCATCTATTCCCATTTCGTATGAATAAGACGTGGTTAGAAATTGTGATGCCGGCGAGTCTAGTGCTGATTTTCTGTACGATTATGGTCTTTGGGCTTTCCGTGAGCGGACTGCTAGATAGCCCAGGCACTAATGCGAGTGAATCCGCAACTACGCAGGTCGGCGGCGGCTGTGGTGTTATGGATTCTCCAATGGGAACGGTTGACTCTGCCACCATAGTAAGCGCAGGCTTGCTACCTGAACAAGAAGCAACACTTTTGGCCGGCACTGCCCTCTTCGAAAGCAACTGCGCCCAGTGCCACGCCATCAACGAGGTAGTAGTAGGCCCGGCTCTGGCGGGCCTCAACAGGCGCCGGCCCCTGTCCTGGATTACTGCCTGGGTAAAGAACTCCAGCAAAATGGTAGCCAACGAGGACGAGTACGCCGTGAAAATCTTCAACCAATACCAGAAGCAGCAGATGCCTAGCTTTCAGCTCTCCGACCAGGAAATCAAAGCCATTGTGGCCTATGTCGAGTACCAAGAGTAACAAGCAGTGACCGGGCCACAGGACTAGCTACTTAGTAAAGTACTTTACTGCTCCAAAAGGGTAGTGACCCAGACAGCAAACTCTTTAAAGCTATCATTCCGACCACAAGGAGGAATCTGGGTTAGCTTCTTGTGAGTAACTCAGATTCCTCCCTGCGGTCGGAATGACAGTCAAGTAAAAAGTACTCTGTAGCACTTTAGACGGGGACATTCCTTCCCGCTACCTACCTAAGCCTTCCGGAAGCTACCTTTGCTGAGCACAACCACCTGCCCTTCTCCGTGACCGACGCTGAATTTGATATCCTGGACGAACTGTACTTCGTCACGCCCTTCGCCGAGCTAAGCCGCAAAACCGGTCTGGCCCCCACTGAACTGGAGCGCCACTTGCGCAGTTTGCTGGAGCAGGACCTCGTCCGTAGCTTTTGGCCCGACCCCGATACGGAGCTGGCTTTCGAGGAAAGCTCCTTCGGGGCCATCGTGCGCGACTCTTTTTTCCTGGCCTCTAAGGAAGGGCTGCTGCAACATAATACCCGCTAGCAGTGGCCGTAACTGCTTCTTTGTCGTCTGAGTTGATTGCCCGGCCGCCGAGCTACTACGTGCGCCGCCGCCTACTGCGCAACACTCCGGCCATGCTGGGCCTGGGCTTTATTGTGCTGTGCACGCTGGTGGCCCTGCTCGGCTACTGGGTGCTACCCGACAACTCGCCCAACGCCAACAACGGCCTCGTGCAGCTGCAAAAGGAGCCGCCGGGCTTCCAGGCCACCATCCTGCAACTGCCCCTGCCTGATTCTAACCGCGCCAGTAGCAACCCTCTGCGCACCTGGTGGCAGGGCCAGGAGCCGCGCTTTCGGGAGGTGCCCATTGCCGGCTACCGCATCGAGGGTGACTCCTTGCTGACGATGCCCTACCAGAACCATTCGGCCCTGGCCGACCAAGCCCAGCGCTACTCCCTGGCCGCCGTGGCGGGCCACGCGGGTCCGGTTGCTACCCTGCGCCAGGAGGTAGAGCAGGAGCGTATTGTGCGGCGCACGTACTGGCTGGGAACCGATAAATCAGGGCGCGATGAGCTGAGCCGGCTGCTGCTGGGCACGCGCGTAAGCTTAGGCATTGGGCTGGTGGCCGTGCTGATTTCCATGGCCCTGGGCATGCTCATTGGGGCCGTGGCGGGCTACGTGGGCGGCTGGGTAGATAGTCTGCTGCTGGGCCTGATGACGGTGGTGTGGAGCATTCCGGGCATTATGCTGGTTATTGCCATTTCCCTGGCCCTAGATAGCAAAGGCGTCTGGACTTCCTTCGTGGCTGTAGGCCTGACCATGTGGGTAGATGTAGCCCGCGTGGTGCGGGGCCAGATGCTGAGCCTGCGCGAAAAAACCTTTGTGGAAGCCGGCCGGGTGCTGGGCCTGCCCCAAAGCCGCCTGATTTGGCGCCACCTGCTCCCGAACATGACCGGCCCGCTGATTGTGCTGGCAACCAGTAACTTTGCGGCGGCCATTCTGCTGGAAGCCGGTCTGAGCTTTCTCGGGCTGGGCGTACAGCCGCCGGCGCCCTCCTGGGGCCTGATGGTTAATGAAGGGTTTCAGCTGCTAGGTACTAGTGCTGGTTTCTGGCTTACGCTGCTGCCCGGCTTGGTAATTAGCCTGCTGGTGCTGAGCTTTAACCTGCTAGGCAACGGCCTGCGCGACGCCTACGACCCAAAAACTCCGCTGGGATAAGGGTGAGCGAGGCAACTAGTGAAGTAGAAAGTTTACTGTTCAACTCACCTTGGGGTAGTAGCGCCCACCGCGTAACCACCTACCCGCCGAACGTAAAACGTACTAGTTCATCAGTTTCCGTTCTCACCTTCTCGTCTCGCTACTCTACAACTTCACACGTTTACCATATGCCAACTATTACTCCCGAAAAGCGTCTGTTCCTGAAGGAGCGTGAGTTGGGGGCCCTGCTGGAAATCACCCAGGCCATCAATTTAGACCCCACGGAAGCGGCTCTGTATAAAATTTTCCAGTTTACCCTGCTCGGCCAGCTCAACATTCGCCGGCTCGTGCTCTACGTGAAAGAGGAAGGGCAGTGGCAGTGCATGGTCTCCTTTGGAGCTGGGCTTTCCGACTTTCGCAAGCTGGCTCTCCCGGCCATTATTCTGGAAAACTGCACCTCCACGCCCTGCCCCCTACGCAGCTTCGGCGACTTAGGACCCGATTGGCAGCACCTGGAAACCGTCATTCCGGTGGTGCAAAATGGCGAAGTGCTATCCTACGTCCTGATTGGCAACGTGCACGAGGACTACGCCAGCGAGGAAGCCACCAAGTTTCTGCAAACCCTGAGCAACATTCTCATCGGGGCCATTGAAAATCGGCGGCTAGCCCGGCAGCGGGTTGCCAACGCGGCCATGCGCAAGGAAATCGAAATTGCCCAGGAGGTGCAAACCATGCTCTTCCCCCGCAAGCTACCCAACGATGCCCACGTGGCCGTGCACGCCTCCTACGTGCCCCACACCGCCGTGGGCGGTGACTACTACGATGTGGTGGAGCTGGATGCCAACCGCTTCCTGTTCTGCGTCGCCGACGTGTCGGGTAAGGGCGTGGCGGCCTCGTTGCTGATGTCTAATTTCCAAGCCGGTTTGCGCACCCTGCTGCGCCAGCAGGCCGATATCGGCACCGTGGCCCAGGAACTGAATAACCTGATTTTCCGCAACGCCGGCGGCGACAAGTTCATTACCGTCTTCTTCGGCCTCTACGACCGGAGCACCCGCGAGCTGCAGTACGTAAATGCCGGCCACAACGACCCGCTCCTGATTTCCGACGGCGGACCAATTCAGCTGCTCAAGGAAGGCACCATTATGCTAGGCGTGATGGATGAGCTGCCCATGCTGAAAGTCGGCCGCGTGCAGGTGCCCCCGCGCACCATGCTGTTCTCCTATACCGATGGCCTGACGGAAGTATTTGACGCTGAGCAAAATGAGTTTGGGGAAGAAGGCGTGCTGCGCGTGCTGCGCCACAACCGCTACGCCCCCCTGGCCACGGTGCACCAGGAGTTATTACGCGAAATAGAGGCCTACAACCTCCACGGCACCCGCTTCGCCGACGACGTCACCATCCTAAGCTGCCGGTTTAAGTGAAATGGTGAGGTAGTGAATGAGTGAATGAGTGAGTTGTCATGGCGAGCGAAGCGCGGCCATCCTTGCTCTCTTTGTGACCAGCCTGATAACCAGACAAGCCCTTACTTCCGCACTGGAGGTAAGGGCTTGTTACATCTAGAAGGGTAGCACGCTGGTCAGGACGGATGGCGTTGGTGCCCTCGCCATAACAACACGTCACTCATTCACCGCCTCACCTCTCGCCCACATGCCTACCCGAATCAGCATGGCAATGTTGAGAAAGAAGAAGGAACCGATTTTATCAACTTCCACTAACTCGTTGAGTAACAGATGGAAGATGATAATGACCAAGCTCATGCCGCAGGCCAGCAGCACGAAGCGAGGTTGGGTGCCGGGGCGCGTCTGGTGGTAGAGGTGCTCGAAAGTGAGCAGGGCTGTGCCCAGCAGAATCAGCAGCAGAATGAGGCCCGGGAAGCCCTGCTCGGCTAGCACCAGCAGGAAGTAATTGTGGGTGGTTGACTTCTCGGGGTTCTCGCTCACGTAGGTGCGGAAGCTGCGTACGGTATAGCGTTTATACTCAGGGTAAAAGGTACTGGGGCCACTGCCCACCAGAGGCTTGGCTGCCGTCATGCGGCCGGCCGCCACCCAGCGGTACACCCGCTCCATCCCCGACACGTCCTGGAGCTTGTAGGTGGCCTCCAGGTGCTTGCCAAAGTTCTCGCCGTTGAACACCGTTTTTTCAAACTCCGGGGCGTACAGCATGTAGTTGTTCTGGTCCAGGAAGTAACCAGCACCCGCCACCAGGGTCAGCACGGCCCCGACCAGCAGTAGCCGCGTCTGGCGCAGCCGCGCTACCCCGTAGAATACGCCCGCTACCGGCAGGGAAAGTACCGAGGCCCGGGTGTAGGACGTAATCAGCCCAAAAAGTAGGATGCCCATGGCCACGCGCCAGCCCACGCGGGCTGCGCCCTGGGTGCTGCGGGCCCCGTAAAGCGTGAACGGTAGGAGCAAGGCCAGCACCGCGGCATAGATAACATGGTTACGGTACAGTAGCTGCACTGCCTCGTTAATAGACTCAAAGCTGAAGCCGTGCGCCGCGTGTCGAACTCCTACAATAACTACTGTCAGGCAGGCCCCGGCCGTGTAAATGCCCGCTACGCGCCATAAGGCTGCCGGCCGCGGCAGCAGCAGCAGTGTACCCAGCCCAAAAGGAACTAGGTACCAGGTTTTGGCCAGCAAGTATTTGACGGACTTGGTAGTATCGACGGAAAAAGCCGTGGACACCGCCGACCAGAGTAGCATCAGCAGCAGGATAATCACCAGCGGATGCCGTAGCTCCCGGCCCGAAACGGCCTGGGGATGCATCAGAAACGTGGCCAGCACGCAGCCTGTGAGAACTAGCAGCAGGGGTTCCGAGGGAACATCCAGGCTCAGGCCGCCGGGCAACGGCATTTCCCGGGAAAAAGCCAGCGTCAGGAACAGCAGGTAGTAGAGCAGCCGCCACTCCGTCAGGAGCAGGAGCACGCCCAGTCCGGCTGCCAGTGGGAGCAGCCCCAGGGGAGAATGCAGCAGCACCGTTGCCGCGCCGCCTCCCAGCAGCAACCCGATGAAGCCCGCAAACACGCGCTGCTCCGGGGTATGAGGAAGCCACTGGGCTAACCGCGGCTTCATGCGCCCAGCGGTGCCGCGGGGCGGCGGTTAGAGCGCCGCCACAGTTCCAGCAGCGTAATCACCATTACGGACAAGGCCAGCGTCAGGAACACGGAGCCTACCACAATCAGCCAACGCACGGGCTTACTTTTCTTAGTGGCGGGGTAGGCCTTTTGCACCAGGTATAGCGAGGAGAGCTTGCCTTTCAGGGCCACGTCGGCGGTTTCGTACTCGCCGCGCGCCTTCACCAGGCGGTCCTGCAAATCCGTCATGCGGGAAGTGAACAGGTTCAGCGAGTCAACCCCCTGGGTGTAGTTTTCTAGGTTGATGACGTTGCCCTGGTCAGCTTCCGTGAGGCCACGCAGAGCTCGGCGCAGGCCCGCCACTTTGCTGGCACTGGCCCCGCTACCCTCGGCGATGCGGAGGTCGGTTTCCACTTTAATGATCTCCCGGGCCAGGTAGCGCGACTGTTGCTCGAGCCCGTAGATGCCGTAGCGGCGGCGGGCTCGCAGCAGTTGCTGGCGGGAACGTTCAAACTCGGCGTTCAGAAACAGGTAGCGCTGCTGGTAGAGGCCGAGCACGTTGCGGCGGTTTTCCAGCGTCAGCTGCTGGTTCACGGAGTCGATGACTTGTACCAACGTATTGGCAATGCGTGCGGCCAGTTGCTTGTCCTTGTCCTGAAACGTTAGCTCAATGGCGTCCCGCTCGTTGTGCACAATATCGAGGTTGGCGCTGAACTCCCGCAGGGCGGCATCGTCGGCGGCATCGGTACCGGCGGGCCCACCTGGTAGTGCTCATGCAGCTGGTAGCGCTTGATGAGCAGCTCGCCCACCGGCTGCGACTGACCAATGGTGATAATGCGGTCCAGATCTTCGGTGCGGCCGCCCAACTCCAGCTTGCTACCTTCCGTGGCAATTCGGTCGGGGTCAGTGGTTTGCGGGTTGGTGGGGAAGAATACGGCCGTCGATTTGTAAATGTTAGGTAGGGTTAAGGCAACCAGGATACTTGTCAGGAGGGCCAGCACTAGGGCCGTGCCCACCAGCTTTTTCCACCGATTAATAATGGGCCACAAGCCCAGCAGCGAATACGATTCAGACATAATACAAACCAACCCGCCCGCCCGGGAAGGGGAAAGGCCTAACGGCGGCGGCGAGCAAATATAGAGGAAAAATGGCCGCAGGATGCGCGTAGCGCCCGAAGCCGGGCGGCTCAATTTTCCTAGTTTTGCGCCGGGCCAGCCCGCGGACTACTAGCCGGCGACGCGCCTCGGTCCGGGCATCTTTTCAGCTTAACGCAAGCAGCATCAAACGATTTTTAGGAAATATCAGCTTTGTGGTGCTGCTCAACCTGCTCGTGAAACCGGGCTGGGTAGTGCTGGAAAACGTGGTGCAGGACCGGCTGGGCCACGAAGTGTTCGGAACGTTCACGGCCCTGCTGACCCTGGCTACCATTGTGGCGGCGGTGTCCGACGTGGGTACTACCCAGTTGACAACCAAGCGGCTGGCAGCTTCTCCTGGCTTTTTCACCGAGTTCTTTCCTACTCTGCTACCCCTGCGGGCCGGGCTGGGTGTGGGCTTTCTGCTGGCTACCGTGGGCATCGGCTGGGTGCTGGGCTACCGGGGCCACTGGCTACTGCTGCTGGCCATTACGGCCGCCGGACTGCTGCTAACCCAATACATTCTGTTCTTGCGCGGGGTGCTGCAGGCCCACCAGCGATTCAACCTCGATGCCGTGCTGTCGGTGCTGGAGCGGCTGCTGCTGCTGGGGCTGGTACTGGCGCTGCTCCCCATAGGCCTGAGCCTGGATCGGTACGTGGCCGTGCGCACGGTGGCCGTGGGGTTCACGTTTCTGCTGCTAGTGGTACTGATTCGGCGTTTTTACGGCAAGGTGGCCCTGCGCCCGCGCTGGCAGCAGGCCCGGCAGGTACTGCTAGAGAGCCTGCCGCTGGCCTTCATTACGCTGGTGTACGGCTTGAATGAGCGGGTAGATATGCTGATGCTGGAGCGGCTGGTGTCGAGCAAGGAAGCCAGCTACTACGCCGCCGCCTACCGCTGGGTTGATGCCGTGATGATGTACCTCTGGACGGTGCTGCCGCTGTTTTTTGCCCGCTTTGCCCACGCCACCGGCCGGACTCAGGAGCAGCAGGAGCTTCTCTGGTTCGGCCAGCGCGTCGTCACGGTGCCCTTGCTGTTTGTGGTGGGCTTCGGCCTGTTTCGGGGGAACTGCTGTTTTTTCAGTTTACTCACAGTTCCGCCCAGGAGGTAGCCCGCATGACCCAGTGTCTGCAGCTGCTGTTTCTGAACGTGCTGGTGCACGCCTTCTTCGCCATCTACAGCACCCTGCTTACTAGCACCGACCACGAAAAACCCGTTTCCTGGCTCGTGACGGGTAGTATTGTGGTCAACGTGGGGCTGAATTTCGTGTTCATGCCCCGCTACGGGGCCCTAGCCGGGGCCATCAACACCCTGCTGTGCGCCGTCGTGGTGTCAGCAGGGTACCTGTGGCTGGTGCCGCGCCGCACCGGGGTGCAACTACCGTGGGCGATGCTGTTGCGCTTGGTGCTGACGTTCAGTGGCTTATGCGCGGGCTGGTACGCGCTGCGCCGCTACGCCGCGCTGCCCTGGTGGCTGGAGGCTGGCCTAGCCGGGCTGTGGCTGCTGGTGCTGGTGCTGGGGTTTGGGGTAGTAAAAGTCAATGAGTTACGGCAGCTTCGGCGCCGGCCGCCAGCGGTTTAGCCCACTACCTTCGTACCGAAAACCAGCACGTAATTACTTTGCCTCCTTCCCCTCCGTAAGCTCTTGGAAATAGCCGTCAACGTCCGTTTTTTACTACCCGGCGACAAGTTGGAGGGCATCGGCCGCTTCACCTACGAGACGTTGCGCCACCTCGTGCAGCAGCACCCCGAGCATACCTTTCACTTTCTCTTCGACCGGGCCTTTGATGAGCGGTACCGGTTTGGGCCGAATGTAGCGCCGCACGTGCTGGGCCCGCCGGCCCGCCATCCGCTGCTGTGGCTAGCCTGGTTTGAGGGGCCGTAGCCCGCTGGCTGCGCCGCCATCGTCCGGCCGTGTTCCTGAGTCCGGATGGCTACACTACCCTGCGCACCCGCGTGCCCCGCGTCACCGTCATCCATGACCTGGCTTTCGAGCATTTCCCCAGGATGTGAGCCCGCTGGTGCTGCGGTACTACCGGTATTTTACGCCCCGTTTTGCCAAGGCCTCCCGGCGGGTAGTGGCCGTGTCGGAGGCTACCCGCCAGGACCTAGTGCAAACCTACGGAGTAGGGCCGGAGAAAATCAGCGTGGTTTATAATGCCGCTGACGCTCATTTTCGGCCCCAGCCCGTGGCTGTGCAGCAGGCTACCCGGGAGCGGTTTAGCGCCGGCAAGCCGTATTTCCTGTTCGTAGGTGCCCTGCAGCCCCGCAAAAATCTGGTAAACCTGCTGCAAGCCTTCGACCAGTTCAAGGCCGCCACCGGTTCCTCCGCCAAGCTGCTGGTGGTAGGCCGCACGGCCTGGAAAGCGGGCCCTATTTTCGAGGTGTACCAGCGCATGCACTACCGCCACGATGTGCACCTGACCGGGCGGGTAACCGATGCGGAGCTCGTGGCGCTATACGCGGCGGCTCTAGCTACTTGCTATGTGCCTTATTGCGAAGGGTTTGGCATTCCCATCATCGAGGCTCAGGCTTGCGCTTCCCCCGTCATTACGTCTAATTGCAGCTCTATGCCTGAGGTAGCTGGCGGCGGTGCCCGCCTGGTTGATCCGCTTTCCGTTGACTCCATTGCCGCCGGGCTGGGGAGGTGCACGCCTCCGAAAGCTACCGCGCGGAGCTGATACAGAAAGGATTACAAAACACTCAGCGGTTTTCGTGGGCTGAAAGTGCCCACCTACTCTGGCAGGAAATTCTGGCCGCGCGTGGCTAGCTGTTAGTTTGTAGCTGTCAGTGAGTTGTTAGAGCAGTTCTGAAAACAACTTTCCCACTTTGCACACGCATCGAGACTTTCCACTAATAACTGATAATCAGGAGTTAAAACCCAACTGCTTTTCTCTTATGCATCTGTTCCGAATGCCGGCTTTGGTGCGGCGCCTGCTGCCCGACTGCCTCTGGCAGATGCCCGCTACTGGCCCGCCTACGCTCTACCTCACCTTCGACGACGGCCCGATTCCGGAAGAAACGCCCTTTGTGCTGGAGCAACTGGCCCGCTACCAGGCGCACGGTACGTTTTTCTGCGTCGGCGACAACCTGCGCCGCTACCCTGAGGTAGCCCGCGCGGTGCTAGCCGGCGGCCACCGGCTAGCCAACCATACCTACCACCACATCAGCGGCTGGAGCCACTCCCGCGCCCATTACCTGCAGGATGTAGCTCGGTGCCAGGCCTTGCTGCAGGAGTTTCAGCCCGAAGGCAGACCCCTGTTGCGCCCACCATATGGCCGCATTACCCTTCCGCTGGCGCGCTTGCTCCGGCCTACCCATCAAGTAGTTATGTGGGACGTGCTGACCTGTGACTACGACCCCGACTTCGCCCCGAGGCCTGCCTGCAAGCGGCCATCCGGCACTCCCGGCCCGGCTCCATCGTGGTATTTCACGACAGTGTGAAGGCTAGCAGAAACTTGCGCTACGTGTTGCCGCGCTACCTGGCTTACTTTGCCGAGCGGGGCTACCGCTTTGCTGCTTTGTAACAAAAGGGTAGGGGAGCCCGCCCGCCTGTTTTCCTGGCCGATTTGTGCGCCTTATGCTTTTTCTGACGCTGTATTTTACCGCCTGGTTTGCTTTGCTGACAACCGCCGTGGTGCTGTTTGCCCGCGCGCGGGGCGCGCAACCGGGTGCAGTGCCCCAGCCCCTGCCCCGGGTGAGCATCCTGCTGGCGGCCCGCAACGAGGCAGCGGCCATTGCTCGCTGCCTGCACGCCATCCGGGCTCTGCATTACCCCCCGAGCTACTCGAAGTGCTCCTCGGGGATGACGGGTCCACGGACCAAACGGCGGCTGTGGCGGCGGCGGCCATGCAAGGCTACGCCGGTTCATTTCGCGTGGTACCTATTACCGATACCCTGGGCACGGCCCGCGGCAAGGCCAACGTGCTGGCTCACCTCAGCCGCGCCGCTACCACTACCTACTTCTTCATCACTGATGCCGACATTGCCGTGCCGCCTACCTGGCTGACGGGTCTGCTGGCCCACGCCCAACCCAGCGTGGGTATTGTAACGGGCCTAACGCTGGTGACCGGGCCGCGGCTGTTCCACCGCCTCCAGGGCCTCGACTGGCTGATGGCCCTGGGTCTGGTCCAGGTTGTCACGGACCTGGGCCGGCCCGTAACGGCCATGGGCAACAACATGCTCGTAACCCGCGCCGCCTACGAGGCCACCGGCGGCTACGAGCGGCTACCCTTTTCCGTCACCGAAGATTTTGAGCTGTTTAAAGCCGTGCTCCGGGCAGGATACACTTCCCGCAACCTGTACCGACCCGAAATCCTGGCCGAGTCGCTGCCCATGTATTCATGGCGGGGGCTGCTGCACCAGCGGCGGCGGTGGCTGCGCGGGGTGGAAGCCTTGCCCACTTGGCTGAAAACTTGCCTGGGCCTGTACGGCTCCTTTTACGTGCTGCTGGCCGCGTTGGCTGCTGTAGCGGGGCCAGCAGCGGCCCTGAGTGTGTGGCTAGGCAAGGTGTTGGTGCAGGGCGCGCTGGCGGTGCTCTGTTTCCGGCGGGTAGGCCGCCGCGCCCCGCTGGTGCTGCTGCCCGCGTTTGAGCTCTACACGATTTTCCTGACCGGGAGTCTGGTGGTGTTCCGGCTACTGCCAATATCCTTCAGCTGGAAGGGCCGGCAATACCACTAAAAGTTGATTGTTTTTTAACCGCTCGGCTTTCGCGGCTCAGCTGCAAACAGGGTGGCTACCTACCCGCGCTACGTGTGCGGTAAGTGTGTAAAGGTGCCCGGAAAGTTGCCTGACGGGCCTAAGCGTCGCCTTTCGGAGGTGGATTTTCCTGCTCGCTGCCAATACCTTTGGCTACATTCGGTGGCAGCACAAGCCGGTAAGCCCAGCTCCAGGCCAAGCCAATCTGGACGCTTTTACCGGCTGGCCCACCTTCCCACCTTTACTTTCTACCGCGCGTTTCTCAGCTGTATGTTCCTCCCATTTTCACCCACTTCCCGGGCCGTGCTGATGGCGGCCTTGTTCTGCGCCACTACCCACATAGCCACGGCCCAAACGAAAGCCACTACTGCTCGCCCGGCCACGGCAGCGGCGGCGAAAAGTACTGCCGCAATGGGCTCTAACCGCCAGCAGGCCCTGATGGGCAATGAGGCTAAAATTGACCAGCTGCTCAAAAAGCTAACCCTGGAAGAAAAGATTGCCATGATACACGCCACCTCCTCCTTCAACTCAGGAGGCGTGAAGCGGCTTGGCATTCCGGAAATGGCAACCTCCGACGGCCCCCACGGTGTGCGCCTGGAGCACGGCCGCGACTGGAAACCCGACGAAGGCGTAAACGACTCGGGTACCTACCTGCCCACCGGCAACACCCTGGCCTCTACCTGGAACCCCGAACTGGGCTATGCCTTTGGCTCGGTGCTGGGTAGCGAGGCGGCCTTCCGGGGCAAAGACATCATTCTGGGGCCCGGCATCAACATTGTGCGCACGCCCCTGAATGGCCGCAACTTCGAGTACCTCAGCGAAGACCCCTACCTCGTGTCAAAGATGGTGGTGGGCTACATCCGCGGGGTGCAGGACCAGGGCGTGTCGGCCAGCGTGAAGCACTACGCCGCCAACAACCAGGAGGAACACCGCAATGACATCGACGTGTACATGAGCGAGCGGGCCCTGCGCGAGATTTACTTGCCGGGCTTCCAGGCCGCTATTCAGGAGGGCGGGGCTCATACCCTAATGGGCTCCTACAACAAGTTTCGGGGCCAGTACGCCACCCATAACGCCTACCTGATGAACGATATTCTGAAGGGCGAATGGGGATTCAAGGGGTTGGTAATCAGCGACTGGGGTTCGGTGCACGACACCCAGGAAGGCCTGCGCAACGGCACCGATCTGGAAATGGGCACCGACCTTTCCCTGATGTACAACAGCGTCGATCAGACGGCCAGCCAGGTGAAGCCGGAGCAGATGCCCAGCCTCTACGACCGGTTTTTCTTTGGTACGGCCGCCCTGGACGCGGTGAAAAAAGATAAGTCGTTGGAGCCCCTGCTCGATGACAAGGTGCGCCGCATTCTGCGCGTGATGTACGCCACCAACATGCTGGATGGGGCCAAGCGCAAGCCGGGCGCCTACAATACTCCCGAGCACCAAGCTACGGCCCGTAAAGTAGCGGAAGAAGGCATCGTGCTGCTCAAAAACGACGGCAACATTCTCCCCCTGAAGAAAACAACTAAGACGTTCGCCATCATTGGGGCCAACGCTACCCGCGAAAATGCCCTGGGTGGCGGCAGTTCTCAGGTAAAGGCCAAGTATGAAATTACGCCGCTTCAGGGCCTGCAAAAAGCCCTAGGTTCCCAGGCCACCATTACCTACGCCCCCGGCTACAAAATTGCCCGTAACCAAAAAGCTGATCCGCAGCTAATCGAACAGGCCGTGGCCGCCGCCAAAGCCGCTGACGTGGCCATCATTGTGGGGGCGCTACCCACGGCTACGACTACAAAGTGTGGGCTGATAACGCCTACGACGCGGAAGGCTACGACAAGCCCGACATGAAGATGCCCTTCGGTCAGGACGAGCTTATTCAGGCCGTTCTCAAAGCCAACCCCAACACCGTAGTGGTGCTGCTGGGCGGCGGCCCCATTGACGTGTCTGCCTGGGCCGGGCAGGCCAAGGGCATTGTGGAGGCCTGGTACCCCGGCATGGAAGGCGGCAACGCCCTGGCCAGCATTCTGTTCGGTGAGGTAAACCCCTCGGGCAAGCTACCCTTTACCTTCCCCGTGAAGCTGGAAGACTCGCCGGCTCATAAACTAGGCGAATACCCCAGCACCCCTGGTAACCCGCTGAAACAGAATTACAAAGAGGATATCTTTGTGGGCTACCGCTACTTCGATACCTATAAAGTTGCCCCCCAATTCGCTTTTGGTCACGGCCTGAGCTACACTTCCTTCGATTACGGCAAGCTAACCGTGCAACCCGGCAAGCAGTCTGCCACGGTCAAGGTCACGGTGCGCAACTCGGGCAAGGTAGCCGGCGCCGAAGTGGTGCAGCTCTACGTGCACGACGACCAGGCCAGCGTAAAGCGGCCCGAAAAGGAGCTGAAAGCCTTCCAGAAGGTCTTCCTAAAGCCCGGCGAATCGAAAACCCTAACTCTAAGCTTGGGTCCCAACGCCTTCCGCTACTACGACGAGGCCAAGAAGCAGTGGGTACTGGAGCCCGGTACCTTCAAGCTACTAGTCGGCAGCTCCTCCCGCGACATCCGCCAGACGGGAGAGGTAAAGCTGTAGATTGGTGAGTTGTCCTGGTCAGGAGGCACGACGCCATCCGTCCTGACCAACGTGCTACCCCTCTGAAACGAGACAAGCCCTTGACTCCAGCACGGACGTCAAGGGCTTGTCTCGTTAGAAGGCTGGTCAGATGGAGGGCAGGATGGCCTCGTCCTGTGTCCTGGCCAGGAGGCATCCTTCACCTTTTCACCCCCTCACTATCTCACCGTTTCACCACCTTTGCGGCATGCAACTTTCCGATTCGCACGCCCACGTTTACTCCGAGCAGTTTAAGCCCGACCAAGATGAGATGCTGCTGCGCGCCTTTGAGGCCGGAGTCCGGACCATCTTCATGCCCAACATCGACCACACCAGCATTGACCCCATGCTGGAAGTGGAAGCCAAATACCCTACCCAGTGCTTTGCCCAAATGGGCCTGCACCCCTGCCACGTCACCCGCCAGTTTGAAAAAGAGCTGTACGAAGTGGAAACGTGGCTTAGTCGCCGGCCCTTTGCCGCAGTAGGGGAGTGCGGCATCGATTTATACTGGGATAAAACCCACCTCCAGGAGCAGCAGGAAGCCCTGCGCATTCAGGTAGCCTTAGCCAAAAAGCACAACCTGCCCCTGGTACTCCACACTCGGGAGGCCTTCCGTGAAGCCGCCGACATCATCACGGCGGCTCAGGATGGCTCCCTGCGCGGGGTGTTTCACTGCTTTTCCGGCACAAAGCAGGAAGCGGAAGAAGTGATTCGGCTGGGCTTCAAACTTGGCATTGGTGGGGTCGCCACCTTCAAGAACGGCGGCCTCGACAAAGTGCTGCCCGGTATCAGTTTGGAGCACCTGCTGCTAGAAACCGACTGCCCCTACCTGGCGCCCATTCCTCACCGGGGCAAGCGGAACGAGCCCGCCTATCTGCCCCTGGTGGCCCGCCGAGTAGCCGAAATCCTGGGCAAGGACGCTGAAGAAGTAGCCGAGGCCACTACCCGCAACACCTTAACCCTGTTTGGGGAAGCAGCGCAGGGGTAGGGAAGGCCTCGTAGGCGTAGGCAGTGGCGGAAGGGGCTCATTTGCTGGGCCAGCACGCTCCATGCTGACGCCAGTCGTGTCCCTTTCAGCTGTACCTCACCAGACAAAGCCTGAACGAGGTTGCCTAACTTGACGGCCAGTTCAGATTGTTCGTTTGATGCCCTCCACCACCCAAGCCACCCACCCCTTGTCTACCCCTGCGCTGCCCCTCCAACCCGATAAACCCGAAACGGCCATTCTCGTCATTTACACCGGTGGTACCGTCGGGATGACGTATAACCGGCGCGGGGAATTGGTACCCATGAATTTCGAGCAGATTCGGAAGAAGATGCCCGAGCTGCGCCAGCTTAACATGCGGGTGGAGGTTACCAACCTCGGCGAGCCCATCGACTCCAGCAACGTAACCGTGGCCGACTGGCTACGGCTGGCGGCTCTGATCGAGGAAAAGTATGCGCAGTATGATGGTTTCGTGGTGCTACACGGCACGGATACCATGGCCTACTCGGCGGCGGCGCTGAGCTTCCTGCTTGAGAATTTAGGCAAGGCGGTAGTGTTTACCGGCGCCCAAGTGCCGGTAGGCCGCATCCGAACCGACGCCCGCCGCAACCTAGTTACGGCCCTGGAAATGGCCGCCGCCCGCCACCCCGTGGTGGGCACAGTGCGCGTGCCTGAGGTGTGTGTCTTTTTTAACGACTTGCTGATCAGAGGAAACCGGGCCAAAAAAGTCGAAAGCCAGCAGTACAATGCTTTCCGCTCCGAGAACTACCCACCCCTGGCTCGGGCCGGCATTGAGCTGGATTTCAACGACAAGCAGATTCGGATGCTGCCCGCCGCCCACCTGCGTGCCCACCAGTACCTCGACGAGCAAGTAACCATTCTGCGCCTGTTTCCGGGCTAACCGAGCGCATGCTGCGCGCCCAACTGGAAGCCGATGGGCTGCGCGGCTGCGTACTCGAAACCTACGGCTCCGGCAATGCGCCCACGGCCCTTGGTTTCTCAGGGCCCTGCGCGACGCCACCGAGCAAGGCGTGTTTCTGCTGAACGTGAGCCAGTGCGAGGAGGGCCGGGTAATGCAAGGCCGCTACGAAACCAGCGCCTACCTCACCGAGCTGGGCGTTATCGGTGGCGACGATATGACGGTGGAAGCGGCCATTACCAAGCTCATGTTTGTGCTGGGCCTCAAGCAGAAACCCGCCGCTACCCGCCACCTGCTCACCCAGGACCTGCGCGGCGAAATCACCATAATCTGAGCTTTAGCGCTACGGGGCTTGCGTATCCGGAAAATCGGGTGTTATTTTGCGCCACTTCCCCGCATCCTAGAGAGGTGTCCGAGTGGTTGAAGGAGCACGCCTGGAAAGTGTGTATGGGTCTAAAGCTCATCGTGGGTTCGAATCCCATCCTCTCTGCTGAAAACCGCATTTCGTTGTAGAAATGCGGTTTTTGTTTTTTCTACGGGTGGAGCCGGGCCGCAGTGGTGGGCTGTTGTGGGCGGAACTCGTCCGGTGGGTTAGGTACTTATTGGGAAGTTGCTGGGCCACGGCGGCACGCACTCCTTTTAAGGCATACTATGAAACGACCCCACGTAATCTGCCACATGATGTCCTCCGTGGACGGAAAGATTCTGTCTGCTAATTGGCAGGACGAAAAGCTAACCGACACTTTCTCCGAGTACTTCGAGAAGTACCACGAAACCTTTACTAGCCAAGCTTGGATGTGCGGGCGCGTGACCATGGAGCGAGATTTCTCCGGCGGCGTGCAGCCCAACTTGCTACCTGCCCCGCATCCAATTGCGCGAGAGCCCTTTGTTGGAGATGCCCAAGCTACTTCCTTTGCCGTGGCGGTGGATGCGCACGGCCGCCTCGGCTGGGACGCTAATACCACCGGCGGCGACCATATTGTGGAAGTCCTCACCGAACAAGTAACCGATGACTACTTGTACTATCTGCAACGCCAGGGTATTTCCTACCTGTTTGCCGGCCGCACGGAAGTTGATTTTGCTTTGGCCCTGGAGCAGCTAGCGGCGCTGTTTCCCATTGAAACGCTGATGCTGGAGGGCGGCGGCCACCTAAACGGTTCCCTACTGAACGCGGGTCTTATCGACGAGCTGAGTTTGTTACTGCTGCCTATTGCCGATGGCACGCCCAAATCGCCAACTACGTTTGAAGTAAGCGACTACCTACGCAAAGGTCCAGCCACGCGCCTGCACTTAACCGAAGTGCAGCAGCTCGACAACGATGTGGTATGGCTAAGATATAGCTTTCAAGCAGCTTAGAGGCAATAAAATCACGTTTCGGGAGCAGAGGTGCTGACCCAAACGAGCTTCTTCATAAGCTTGGTGTATCATGCT
Source organism: Hymenobacter sp. 5516J-16 (assembly GCF_022919335.1). Classification (NCBI taxonomy): domain Bacteria; kingdom Pseudomonadati; phylum Bacteroidota; class Cytophagia; order Cytophagales; family Hymenobacteraceae; genus Hymenobacter; species Hymenobacter sp. 5516J-16. Next base: position 3,994,429 of record NZ_CP095058.1, read on the forward strand.
AACTACGGGCGAGTTCTGCTCAGGAAGTCGCTTTTAGCCTCTACCAGATAGGCTTACCCGTAGTTAGGTTACGCCGTCACGGTTTCCTCAATGGCTTCGGCTATGTCAATTTCTTCCAGGGGAGGGACGGGGCAAAGCGCGATTCGTGGAAGTTGGCTTCTGGAAAGCCCGGCGCTACCCCAGCATTATTGATTTCCGCTAGGGTAATGCCGTAACCGCGGTGCGTATCATAAACGCCGCGCACGGTGTAGATAGGCCCACGTTTGGGCGTCTGAATATTGGGGTTCTGCACCAATAGCACGGTAAAATCATCGTTAGTACAGATAACTTCCTGCCCAGGGTGAAATAGTGGCGGTTTCATGCCCCGAAGATACGGCGCACGGCCGGCAGTAGCTTTTCTGATAGCAAGAAGCGTGTACTTAACAGAGTTACCTGCTCCGGGTTACAGCAAGACTTTCAGGCTACACTGCTACATCGCCAAGCTCTTTTTGTAAAGTATTTTATTGCTATTTATTATCGGTTTTGAAATATACTGCGTATACGCATCGTACTAGGCTGACTCTCTGCCTGAATTTCATCCATCACCAAACTTCCTTCCTATGAAACAGACGCAGATTTCCACCTGGTCCGTGCGGTTATTCACAGTACTGTTCTGCGCCGGAGCCGCGCTGTCGTCCTGCTCCAGCACCAGCACCGATTCGCCCTCAGGTACGGGCACTGATGCAACTACTAGCGGCTCTACTTCGGGCTCTACTACTACCGGTACTACGTCTGGCAGCACCAGCGGCTCCACGACCATGGGAACAACTAGCGGCAGCACTACCTCGGGCACGAGCACAGGTACTACTGCTGGCAACACCACGGGCACCACATCGGGTACTACCACCGGTACTACTTCGGGCTCCACTACTTCGGGTACTACAACCCGCTAGTAGCGTTTCCTACAGACAACAATGTACACAGGCCGAAATTCGCATTGCGCGAGTTTCGGCCTGTTGCGTGAAGCAGAAGACCATTGAGTACGCTTCGGCAGCCTTCTGAAACCTTCCTGTCGTTGTGGCCTACCCTAGAGGTAGACTCCAGGCTTTTGGCGCCACCACATGAATAGGTATCAGATTAGTGGTCAGAGCGCTACCTGTCAGCATGATAACTCATGTAGGTACCTGAACAATACGCCACGCAGTACGTATAGGCACAACAGGCCCTGGGCTGCCCCAGCTACTCTGTGTTTTGTTCGGGTGGTACGGGCCAACAGCGTAGCAAACGGTGGGTGTCTTTTCCGGTTGGTGTGTAGTGTACGCTTTTAATCTATCTACTTCTATGTCGACATTTCCCTCTCCCGACAGCCCGGACGAGATTCAGCCCGAGCCCCAGCCGGAGGACGGCACACGCCGCTCCTTTATGAAACAGGCCGGCGGCATCTTAGGCCTGGCCCTGGCCCCGCCCTTGGTCAGCCAGGCCGAGCGCCTGACGGCCTTCTCCAAAACCGTGGAGGGGGTATCGGCCATCAAGTTGAACGTCAACGGCACTGTGCGCACGATCCACGCCGAGCCGCGCGTGACCCTGCTCGATGCCCTGCGCGAGCGGCTGGATTTGACGGGCACCAAGAAAGGCTGTGACCACGGCCAGTGTGGGGCCTGCACTGTGCACGTGGAGGGGCGCCGTACCCTCTCGTGCCTGACGCTGGCCATCATGACCCAGGGCAAGGAAATTACCACCATCGAGGGCCTGGCCCAGGGCGAGCAGTTGCACCCTATGCAGCAGGCTTTCATTAAGCACGACGGCTTTCAGTGCGGCTACTGCACCCCGGGCCAGATCATGTCGGGCGTGGCCTGCATCCGAGAGGGCAAAGCCGGCTCCGATGCGCAAGTGCGCGAGTACATGAGCGGCAACCTCTGCCGCTGCGGCGCCTACCCCAACATTGTGGCCGCCGTGCGCGAAGTGGCCGGTCAATCAGCTAACGGCTAAGCCCCATGAACAACTTCAGCTACACGTCAGCCGCTTCGGCCAAAGAGGCCACGGCCCTGCGCAAGGACACGCCCCAGGCCGCCTACATTGCCGGCGGCACCACGCTGCTGGACCTGATGAAGGCCAACCTGCAGCAGCCCCCGCAACTCATCGACCTCAATCGGCTACCCTTCCGCGGCATTGAGCAGACCAAGGACGGGCTGCGCATCGGGGCGCTGGAACGCATGAGCGACGTGGGCGAGCACCCGCTGGTAGTGCAACACTACCCGGCCGTGTCGCAGTCGCTGCTGCTGGCGGCCTCCCCGCAGCTGCGCCACATGGCCAGCATCGGGGGCAACCTGCTGCAGCGCACGCGCTGCGGCTACTTCCGCGATGCGGCCTTTCCCTGCAACAAGCGCGTGCCCGGCTCGGGCTGCCCGGCCCTCACGGGGGACCACCACAACCTGGCCATTCTGGGGGTAAGCGAGAGCTGCATTGCCACCTCCTACCCGGGCGACCTATCCGTGGCCCTGGTCGCTTTCGACGCGGTGCTGACGCTGCAAAACCAGAAGGGCAAGCAGCGGCAGGTGTCGCTCACGGACTTCTACCGGCTGCCCGGCAACACGCCGCACCTGGAGACGATACTCGAGCCCGGCGAGCTGATTGTGGCCGTGACCATCCCCGCAGCCCCGCCCGCGCAGCGCTCCACCTACCTGAAGGTGCGCGAGCGTAGCAGCTACGCCTACGCCCTGGCCTCGGCCGCGGTGGGCCTGGAGGTGCAAGGGGGTAGCATCCGCGCGGCCCGCGTGGCGCTGGGCGGGGTCGGGGCCCAGCCCTGGCGCAGCCGCGCGGCGGAGCAGGTGTTGACCGGGGCGCCGGCCACCGAGGCTACCTTCCGAGCCGCGGCGGCGGCGGCGCTGCAGGGGGCCCAGCCCCGGGAGCACAACCGCTACAAAGTGGAGCTGGCCCAAAACACCCTAGTACAGGCCTTGATGAAAGTGGCGAGCTAGGCACTACCCTTTCTGCTTAGCCGGCACATGGGGCGCTTGCCGCAAAACTCCTTTATTCTCAACAACGGCGGCGAGAACAAGAGGCCAGCTTCCGGCCCTCAGCGTCGTTGTTTTATCTGCATTACGCTCCACTTTCTCATGGATACCGAACCCGCATTTTTTGAAACGAACCCCAAGGCTGGCTCGGTAGGTCAGCCGTTGGATAGGGTAGATGGTCGGGCCAAAGTGACGGGTCAGGCGCGCTACTCGGCTGAGTTCAATAGCTTGCCTGGACTAGTGCACGCCGTGCTCAAAACCAGCGACGTGGCCAAGGGGCGCATTCAGAGCATTGATGCCAGTGCGGCCCTAAAGGAGCCGGGCGTGCTAGCAGTTCTGACCCATCAGAACCTGCCCAAACTGGCCAAAACCCCCAACGATGCCGACGGTAAAAAGGCCATTGGCGCGCCCATGGGCTTTCTACCGCTAACCTCAGATCAGGTGCATTACGCGGGCCAGCCGGTGGCCATTGTTGTGGCCGATACCTTGGAGCGTGCCCAGCACGCGGCAACCCTGGTGCGGGTAAATATTGCTGCTGAGAAGCCCTTAGCATCCTACGCCGACCCCCGGGCGGAGTTGTTTGATCCGCTGAAGGTGCAGGACGGCAAAACGCCGGGCCACACAGTGCGCGGCAACCCAAAGGCGGCCTTCGCAGCGGCCCCGGTGCAGCTCACGCACACCTATGTGCACGCCATCAACCACCACAATCCTATGGAGCCGGGTGCTACCACCGCCCATTGGGAAGCCCCCGACCGCCTCACGGTGTATGAATCGACGCAGGGCGTAACCCGAACCCAGAAGGCCCTGAGTACCATGCTGGGGCTGGCCGCCGAACAGGTGCGGGTTGTGACGAAGTACCTTGGTGGTGGCTTTGGGTGCAAGGGTTCCTCCTGGCCTCACACGGTACTAACGGTGCAGACGGCCAAGGCTGTGGGCCGGCCGGTGAAGTTGGCCCTCACCCGTCCGCAGATGTTCACTAGCATGGGCCACCGCGAAGACCAGACCCAAACCCTGAAAGTGGGTGCCACCAAGGAAGGCAAGCTCTTGGCCCTCATCCACGAAAAAACCTCTACCACTTCGCCCTGGGACAACTACGCCGAGCCCAACAGCCGCATCATCAACCTGCTCTACGCCTGCCCCAACTTTGAGGCAACGTACCAGCTGGCGCGGGCTGACGTGATGACATCTACGTTCACGCGGGCCCCCGGTGAAGCTCCCGGCTCCTTTGCCATTGAGTGCTCCCTGGATGATTTGGCCTACCAGTTAGGCATTGATCCGCTGGAAATCCGGTTGCGCAACTACGCTGATAAAGACCACAGCACGGGCAAGCCCTGGTCGAGTAAAAGCCTGAAGCAGTGCTATGCTCGTGGGGCCGAACTATTTGGCTGGAGCAAGCGCAACCCTCAGGCTGGAGCTACCCGCGACGGCCGCCTGCTAGTAGGCTGGGGCATGGCCACGGCTTCCTACCCCGTACACAACAACCAGGGTACCGCCCGGGTCCGCCTATATGCCGATGGGCACGCGCTGGTGCAGACTGGCGCTACCGACCTCGGCACGGGCACGTACACCGTCATGACCCAGGTAGCGGCTGATGCACTGTGGCTTACCCCCGATAAAGTGCGCTTCGAACTAGGTGACACCAAGCTGCCCACGGCCCCGAACTCGGGCGGTTCGGTGGCGGCGGGCACGGTGTCTTCGTCTATTTACATGGCGGCCCAGGACGTGTGGCAGAAGCTTATCAAGCTGGCAGTAGCCGATAAAAAGTCGCCGCTGTTCCGGGCCAAGTCCGCTGATGTGATGGTAGAAAATGGCCGCCTAGTCCTTAAAAACGACAAGAAGAAGGGTGAGGATTTTGCTACCCTCATGAAGCGCAACGAAACCACCGACATTGAAGGCACGGGCAATGGCAAGTACGGAGCCGGCTATGAGTCGGGCCTAGCCGCGGGGCCTGCTGACTCCGGCCACCAAGACGACATGGCGGGCCACTCCATGCATTCATTTGGGGCGCACTTTTGCGAGGTGAAAGTAGACCCCGAACTAGGTACCGTGCGCGTTACACGCTGGGTGAGTGTGCACGGCGCCGGCCGTATCCTCAACGCCAAAACGGCCCGCAGCCAGATAATTGGGGGAGCATTTTCGGCATCGGCTCGGCCCTGATGGAAGCTACTAAGCGCGACCAAAATTTCTCGCGCTATACCAACTCCAACCTGGCCGATTATCACATTCCCGTTAATGCAGATATTCCGGATATGACCGTAGAGTTCGTAGAAGAGCACGACCCCTACATCAACGCCATGGGCGTGAAAGGTATAGGCGAAATTTCGATGGTAGGCGTGGCCGCTGCCGTGGCTAACGCCGTCTTTCACGCCACCGGCAAGCGCATCCGCAGCCTCCCCATCACGCCAGACAAAGTGCTGGAAACGAAAATGGTACAGGCGTAGCGCGTTAGAAATTACCTGGCTAAGTAATGCTGCCTTGGCAATAGTAGCACAACAAAAAGGCCGTTCCCAATCGGGAACGGCCTTTTTATTGCCTCATTAAGCGGGTGCCCAACTAGTTATCCTTAGTTAGCAGGCTGCGTTACGGCGCGGTAGGCATTCACGCGGCCGTAGCCGTAGAATGGGTCGCGGCCGGGTTTGCCGAGGTCATCAGCCGAGGCGCGCATCGTGGCCCGAACCTGAGTTGGGTCCATCTGGCCCCCGTTTTTGCCTACGATAAGAGCAGCCACACCGGCGGCGTGCGGGCCGGCCATGCTAGTGCCTGCCGACCAGCTGTAGCGGCCCAGGCTGGTGCAGCTGAAGACCATGTCAAAGGCGAAGGCATACTGACGTACGCCAGCTACCGTCACAATCTCGTTGCCAGGATATTCTGAATCGCCGCCGGGAGCAGCGAAGGTTACGTCGGAGGTGCCGTAGTTCGTGTAGGAAGCTACCCGGTCGAGCGTGGTTGACGGATTCAGCGCCCAGCCCAGGGGCCGGTAGCCGAAATCGAAATAACGCTGGTAGCGCCCGAAGGAATGTGCATCAGGTCTTGGTCGCGCTGGCCATTGTTGGCGTCGTTACCAGCCGAGGCAATTACCGTAACGCCATTCTTGGTAGCGTAGGTAGTAGCCTTGCTGATGGCTACCAGCAGCTCCTGAATTTCCTTGGTTTCGTTTACCCAGGTATCGTCGGAAGTATCGTTGGGCGTGCCGTTGTCGTCGCGGAACTTGCTGTTGCGCGGAATAGCAGCGCCCAGGCTCATGTTAATTACGTCAGCCTGCTTCGATACGGCATAGTAAATACCCTGAATCATCCAGGAGAAGGAGCCTGAGCCACCATCACGTAGCACTTTCACCAGCAGCAGCTTGGCATCCGGGGCTACCCCAACTACACCAATGTTGTTATCAACGGCGGCAATAGTGCCGGCTGTGTGTGTGCCGTGGCTGAAGCCAGAGCCTACGAACTGGGCCTTCTCTCCGGTCACAAATGACTCGGCGCCCACAATGTTCGCTTTCAGGTCGGGGTGGGTTAAGTCAAAGCCACCGTCGAGCACTGCTACTAGTGCGCCCTGGCCGCGGGCCCCGGTATTCCAGGCCTCGGGAGCCTGAATGGCCGTGTGACCCCACTGCAGCGGGAAGAACCGGTCGTTGTCGCCGGTGCTGGCGGGGTTGGTGTTGTCGGCGTCCTGCACGGCCTCTACTCCGCGGGCAGCCTCGGGGTTGTAGCCCTGGTAGCTAAAGTCGTGAATAACAGAGCGAACACCCGTGATGCGGCCAGCTTTAGCTGCGAAATCAGGGTCAGAGGAAGTGGCTAGGGCTAGGCCAGCCCCGGGTAGTTGTTCAGTAAGGGTACCGTTGGCCGCCTGGGTCTGGCTAGCCAAATCGACCGGCAGCTGGTCCGTAGACGAGAGGATGATATAGTGCTGGCTGCGGCGTACTACCGTTTCGGAGTTGGCAGTAGCGGCGTTGCTGAGGCTATTCTGGGGCTCGGCCACCCGAATATCCTCTTTGCTGCACCCAGCTAATAGAACGAGACCAAGGCTCAATAAAGAGAAAGAGCGGAGCGTCGTGGATGATTTTAACATGAAGTAGTAGTTAAGTGGGATAGTAAGTTGGTAATACTAATTCAAACTATTGGTAGTATCAGACTAATAAATAAAATTTTACACATAGAGTATTGCATATTTTAGGTTTAAAACATCTGGTATTCAGCTTGGTTTACTTCTGGTTTGCCCACTGTAACTAGTGGGGTAGGCGCCCTGCTTCCGGTAGGCTGAGGGCTCAGGTAGCTAACTTACCTTGCTTGCGCCGCGTACTCCCTGCTAACCCTTCGGGGCCGATTATCTTGCCCACGACCTTTCGAAACCCGCTGCTGCCCGACCAGCGTCACACCCTGCTTCTATTGTCATGACTGAACTTCAGCGCCTGTTGCGCGCCTACGATGAGCACCGCGCCGCGGGCCGGGCCTGCGCGTTGGCCTCGGTGGTTGATGTGGCCGGCTCCGCCTATCGCCGCCCTGGCGCCCGGATGCTCGTGACAGACGAGGGCGTGTTAACCGGGGCCATTAGTGGGGGCTGCTTAGAAGGCGACGCCCGCCAGCGCGCCCGCCGTACCATTCAGCAGGGTCGCCCCACGGTCGTAACCTACGACTCCACGGACCCCGACGACGACCTGCAGTTTGGGGCGGCGCTGGGCTGCCAGGGCATTGTGCAGATTCTGCTGGAGCCCCTCGATTTCCAGAATCCCAACAACCCTGTGGAGCTGCTACGCCGTTGGGCCGAAGGCGTGGAAAAACTCGCCGTGGTTGCCACAGTATTTGGCGTAGCTGGGGCGGCAGCCGGGATTGAGGTAGGCCAGCGCCTGTTGCTTACCTCAGGCGGAGCCGCTCAAGGCACGCTACCTGCCCAGGCTGCGCTGTATCAGTCAATTTTAACCGATGCTCACGCTGCCCTTGCAGCAGCGCAACCTGCTACCCGCCACTACCCCGTGGCAGCCGGCACGGTGCGCGTGAGTTTAGAACTCCTACGGCCCCCGGTGCGCCTTACTGTGTACGGAGCCGGCAACGATGTGCAGCCCCTAGTACGGTTGGCGGCCGGGCTAGGCTGGCGGGTGCATGTGGTGGATGGGCGCCCGGCTCAGGCCCAGCCGGCTCGCTTCCCGGAAGCCGAAGTGGTGCGTGTGCTGCCCCTGGCGCAGGTAGGGGAGGAGCCCCATGACGGCAGCTTCGCTTTGCTGATGACCCACAACTATTACTACGATTTGGCCGTGCTGCGCCACTTGCTGCCGCCAACCACTACCCGCTACATTGGGTTGCTGGGGCCGCGCAAGAAGTATGAACGCCTGCTTGACGACCTGCGCCAACACGAGCCCGATGCGGCTGCATTGCTCCAGGGCCGCATTCATAGCCCCATTGGCCTGAACTTGGGTGCCGAGACGCCTGAGGAAATTGCCCTTTCTATTGTAGCCGAAATTCAGGCGGTGCTAACTGGTCGGCCGGCCGGCTTCCTCCGCGACTCGCCCCATCCCATTCATCCGCTCCTGCGCGCCGACGGGCCGCTCGTGACTGAGGGCCGGGTTGATGCGGTGTGTGGCCTGTAAAAGGGTTGGCGCTTGCAGCCTTCATTCCGCTGGCTATACTCGGTTCTTACTCAGTTCCGTGTGCAGCAGAAATACCTGAGTAGCGCTATTAATATTTCTCCTAGGACGGGCTCCGGCTATAAAGGCCCGACAGATAAAACGAGCCCGCTTTTCAACCTCCGCTAGTATGCCTGCCATCTTACTTCTTGCCGCCGGGGCCTCCACGCGGCTGGGCCGACCGAAGCAGCTGCTGGAATACCAAGACAAAACTTTGCTGCGCCGCGCAGCCGAAACGGCCGTAACTACCGCCGCCGGGGCGCCGGTAGTGGTGGTTACCGGCGCCCAGCACGAAGCCCTGCTCCCGCAGCTTACCGGTCTGCCGGTGGCAGTAGCACGCTGCTTAGCCTGGGAACGGGGAATGGGCGCCTCCCTGAAATTTGGTCTGGCCGTGCTGCGCAGCCTGTGCGCTACCTGGACCGACGTTATTGTCTTGCTCTGCGACCAGCCCCACGTCAGCACGGCTCTGCTGGGGCAGCTGGAGCAGTTACGCACTACCTCCGGCCAGCCCATAGTAGCCACCGAGTATGCGGGTGTCCGGGGCGTGCCGGTGCTGTTTGGGCCGGAAGCCGTACGCTGGTGTCAGCACCTACCCGACGGCGCTGGTGCTGCTCAGCTGCTGCGGCAACACCCTGAGCTGGTAGCCGCGGTGCCGTTCCCGGCCGGAGCCGTAGATGTGGACACGGAAGCGCAGTACGCCGCCTTGTTGGCTGGGTAGCTGATTTCTGCTCGCACTGCAACATGGTTGCCTGCTAGCTCCAGCCACCACAATCTTCACAAGTGAACAGCAGTGGTGAAGTGTGCCGCATGTTGAGCTACGAGTTAGCCGGAAGCCGGTTCAGACAGAAAAGCCCGTCGAGTATCAGGATTGAAGAGGCACCCCCAAGGTGACTTCCGGCGCGACAAGGTTGCTGCAAGGTGGCAGCCGGAGCGAGCAGAGTCGCAAAAAGACTACCTGGTGTACCCAACGCAACGGCCACGCCGATTTCCCGTTATCTTGCCCGAACCTACCTCAACCATTCCCTGTATGAGCGACGCTGCCGCAGTTCCGGCCCCCGAGGCGGGCTTCGAAAACATTCCCAAGGACGACAAGCGCATTACCCGCGGCTGGACGTTCTACGACTGGGCCAATTCCGTGTACCCGCTGGTAATTACCAGCTCCATCTTCCCCATTTATTGGGGCGCCATCACCAAGCAAATCAGCCCTCAAACGGATGTTGTTAACTTCCTTGGGTTCGAAGTGCCTGGCTCCTCTCTGCTGACCTACGCCATTTCCGCAGCCTTTCTGGTCATTGCTTTGGTTAGCCCATTTCTGACCTCACTCGCCGACTTTTCAGGTCGCAAGAAGCTATTCATGCAGATTTTCTGCTACCTCGGGGCAGCTTCCTGCGCGGCCCTGTACTTTTTCACGCCCGATACGCTGACTGCCAGTACCTTTATTTTTATTTCGGCCACCATCGGCTTCTCCGGCTCCATTGTTTTTTACAACTCCTACCTACCCTTGATTTCCAGTGAGGAAAAGTACGATTCCTTATCGGCTCGGGGCTTTTCCATGGGCTACATTGGCTCGGTACTGCTGCTGCTGATTTGCCTGGGCCTCATCATGGGGCACGATACACTTGGACTGGAAGAGGGCCACGCGACTCGCCTAGCCTTTCTGCTCACGGGCATCTGGTGGGCTGGTTTCGCCCAGATTCCGTTCTTTAGTCTGCCCACTGACCCCGGTCGCCCCAAAGGCGCCACTTCTTCCGATTCCGGCTGGCTGCTCAATGGTTTTCGGGAGCTGGGCAAGGTAGTAGATCAGCTCAAGCACCTGCCCAATCTGAAACGCTTTCTGCTGGCCTATTTCACGTATAACATGGGCGTACAAACCGTGATGTACGTGGCTACCATCTTCGGCGACAAGGAGTTACACCTGGAAAGTACGGCCCTAATTGTCACCATTTTGCTGCTGCAAATAGTTGGTATTTTGGGTGCCTACCTCTTTGCCAAGCTTTCGGAGCGTATTGGCAATACCCGGGCCCTGAGCTGGTCGGTGTTTATCTGGATGTGCATTTGCGTAGCAGGTTACTTTGTGCAGGCTGGGTGGTCATTTTATGCGCTGGCGGCCGTAATTGGCTTGACCATGGGCGCTATTCAGAGCCTCTCGCGTAGCACCTACTCCAAAATTATCCCTGAAAACACCCCCAATACGGCGGCTTTCTTCAGCTTTTTCGACGTCACGGAAAAGCTCAGTATCGTAATCGGCACGGCCGTCTTCGGCATCATCGCTCAGATAACCGGTTCCATGCGCAACAGCATTCTTTCCCTGATTGTGTTCTTTATCCTAGGGCTGCTGTTCCTGCTGACCTTGCGCGGCAAAAAGCTGCGCGATGCTGCTGCCCCGGAAACCGCCGCGCTAGGCCCGCCACCTGCTACCCCAACGTGGGCATGCCAGCTTCGGCGCGCTAGCCGCCACCGCTGGCCCCTTGCCAAAAGCCTCACCGAATTACTCGGTGGGGCTTTTCTTTTGGGCGCGGGCACAACCATCCGCAGGCTTCGTAGTTACTTTGGCGCACGTTTCTCACCCACTTTTCCGTACTACTTCCATGCCCAACACCCAACCCACCCTGCAAGCCGCTCTCAGCCAGGAACTACGCCACGAATTAAAGCTCACACGCCGCCTACTGGAGCGGGTACCTACCGCGCAGTTCGGCTGGCAGCCCCACCCCAAGTCCATGACAATTGGGGGCCTGGCTTCCCACATCGCCAACCTGGTTGGTTTCCTGGAACTCTCCCTAACCGGCCCCGACACCGACGTAACCACCGTAGCAATGCCTAACTCAGCTACTACCGACGAGGTGCTGCGCCGCTTTGATGTGAACGGCGAAAACATCCACAAGGCCCTGGAGCAGGTAGATGACGCTACCTTCCACGGCCAGTGGTCGTTGCGTCACGGAGAGCAAGTATTGCTGACGCTGCCGCGCGCCGCCGTAGCCCGCACTATGGTACTCAACCACCTCATTCACCACCGCGGTCAGCTTTCCGTCTACCTACGCCTGCTCGACATTCCCGTGCCCGCTATCTACGGTGGCTCCGCCGACGAGGCCCCGCAACGAGCATAACCTATATAATATATTAATTATGTACTATCTAGATGTGAACAGAATGTTCTATATTAATAGCAAGATGTGACCTTGTTCCTGAGATTCAGGTATTTTCATTCTAGCGGTTTCCCATATGTGGCGTATTCTGGTTATCACGAGCGGCGTACTAGTAGGGCTGGCTTCTTCAAGTAGAGCGCAGAGTCCTGTAGTAGACACTAGTTTTCAACCTACGCAGGTATGGCAAGGAGCCGCCGGTACGCAACCGCGCGTGAGTGGCGTACTTACCGCTGTGGTAAGGCAACCTGATGGAAAGTTTGTAGTAGGCGGCGTGTTCACGGAAATCAATGGTGTGCCAGCTAATAATTTAGCTCGGTTACTGCCTGATGGAACTGTAGACGCCGCCTTTACTGCTGCAAGTGCTGCCAACGGTCCGGTAATGGCGCTGGCATTGCAGACTGACGGTAAAATTGTAGTAGGTGGCTCATTCTCTAGTTTATCCGGTGGTGCGCGCGTGGCAATAGGTCGCTTACTACCAACTGGAACCCTCGATACTCCCTTTGCCCCACCCTCGGTAGCGCTGAATGGCGCAACCCCTACGGTATACAGCTTAGCGGTACAGCCAGACGGCCGCGTCCTGTTAGGCGGTTATTTCAATGTCCGAGGTACTAATACTACGCAACTACTCGACCGCCTTGATGGTGCTAGCGGGCAACCCGACGCTAACTTTCGGCCATATCAAGCCGCAAATACTGGCGTTTATTCCCTGCTGCTACTGCCCAATGGCAAAATAGTAGTAGGTGGATCAGCATTCTCCTACCAACTGGGTACGCTCCTGACGCAGCTACATCCTGACGGGTCCCCAGATAACAGTTTTACAAGCTTAACCAACTACTATACGTCGGAAATTAGAGCGCTGACGTTGGATGAAGTTGGTAATATTTACGCTGCGGGGCTATATAACAGTGCTGGTAGCGGCCATCCTTACCTGCGGCGTTTGCGGCCCAATGGCACAACCGATGCTTCTTTTGATTACCGCGGTAATCAGTTAAACACTATAAGAGCACTGAGTATACAACCCAATGGCCGCCTTCTGACAGGTGGCCTTTTGACGGAGCGAGTAGTGACTACAGGAGCTGTGGATGGCAATTTCCTGTCCAAAGATGCCCCCCGGGCTGCTAGTAACCCCAACAACAACTGGGGCGTCAGCGCGCTATTAGTGCAGCCTGACGGTGCCATCATGGTGGCGGGCTCTCTGCAACATCCTAGTTTAGCTTACACAACAGCCTTGGTGCGCCTGCGCGAGGCTAACGTGCTACACGTGAGTTCATCCGTCGCGGACGCCCGCACCAACGCTTGGCCTGTTCCCAGCCGACAGGTGCTTCATGTAAACCTTGACGCATCCAGTTCCCCCCAACGGGTGCAGCTACTTGATGCCTTAGGCCGGCCTGTCCGGACGATAATGCAGCCCAACCCTGCATTTACTTTATCACTAACAGGTCTGGTAGCTGGCATTTACCATCTACAAGTACAGTATGCTGAAGCTAAACTGGTAACGCGACGCGTAGTCATAGTAGATTGACATAATATGCTAAGGCACAAGGGGTAGAATAGAGTAATATCTTGAAGTATTGCTCTACTCTATTCTACCCCTTGTGCCTTAGATTACTTCCCTCCGAATACCCGCTCGCCGGCAATCCAGGTTTGCTGCACTTTGGCGCCGCGGAGCTTTTCCTTGGGTGCTTGCAACAGGTCGGTGTCGAGGATGACAAAGTCGGCGGCCATGCCGGGGCGGATGCTGCCTTTTTGTTTGTCCTCGAAGGCGGCGTGGGCGGCCCAGGTGGTCATGCCGCGCAGGGCATCGGGGCGGCTTAGGGCGTTTTCCATCTGGAAGCCAGTAGCGGGGTAGTTCTTGGCGTCTTGGCGCGCTACGGCCGAGTGGAAGCCGAACAGCGGGTTAATATCTTCCACTGGAAAGTCAGAGCCCAAGGCTACCTGCCCGTACTGTTTGCGCAGCTGCTCATAGGTGTAGGCCGTTTTCAGGCGCTCGGCCCCTAGCCGCTCCCCAGCCCAGTACATATCGGAGGTGGCGTGGGTGGGCTGCACCGAGGGCACAATGCCAAACTGTCCAAACTTGGGCATGTCGGCTGGGGTGATAACCTGGGCGTGCTCGATGCGCCAGCGCCGGTCTTTTTGGCCCTTAAGTGCCTCGCCGTAGATGTTCAGAATAATGCGGTTGGCCGAGTCGCCGATGGCGTGGGTGTTCATCTGGAACTTGCTGGCCGCAATGTCCTTGGCCAGCTGCCGGTACTCCTTTTCGGTGGACAGTAGGAAGCCGGTTTCCTGGGGCTTATCGTGGTAAGGCTCTACCAGGCAGGCCCCGCGGGAGCCCAGCGCGCCATCGGCGTACACCTTGAAGGAGTTTACCGTAAGCCGGTCCTGATACACGGGGCCGTTTTTGAAGTAGAACTCTTTATTGGCCGCCGTGGGGTTGAGCATGGTGTAGAGGCGCAGCTTGAGCTTACCCTGCTGCTGCAAAGCGGCCATTTGGTCGATGTTGGCTTTGTCGAGGCCGGCGTCGGCGAGGCTGGTCAGACCCACGGCCACGCAGCGCTGCTGGGCTTCCAGCAGGGCGGCGTTGGCTTCGGTGGGGGTAGGCTCCGGAATTTTGGCCGTAACCAAGTCCACGGCGTTGTCTACTAGCAGGCCGGTAAGCTGCCCGGCGGCATTCTTCGTGATGGTGCCCCCGCTGATGGGCGTGCGGGCCGTGATGCCGGCCAGCTCCAGGGCCTTCTGGTTGACGAGGGCCGCGTGCCCATCTACCCGCACAATGAACACGGGCGTGTTCGGAAACAGCGCATCCAGAGTGTCTTTGGTCGGGAATTGCTTGCCGGGCCAGTCGTTTTGGTCCCAGCCCCGACCCGTAAGCCAGGCCGCCTGCGGGTACTGTTGGCGCTGCTGCTGGAGCTTCTGCACTACCTCCCGCCAGGAGCCAGTACCCACCAGGTCCGCGTCGCGCAGGCCCAGGGCGTAGCGGTAGAAATGGCAGTGCGCGTCGTAGAAACCAGGGTAGATAAACTGGCCGTTGGCGTCCACTTCCTGCTTGGCTTGAAACTTTCCGCGCAACTCCTCGGCCGTACCTACGGCTACAAACTTGCCATCTTTCACGGCAAACGCTTGCGCCTTACTGAAGGCCGAATCAACGGTGTAAACGGTGGCATTGTACACCAGCAAGTCAGCGGCCTGGCGGGAGGTAGTCTGGCAGGCGCTGAAGCCTCCCAGCAGCAGAGGCAGCGCCAGTAACGGGCGGAAACGTTGGATCATGAACGGTTGAGTTGGTCGTGGGGTGAGGCAGAGTCGGCGGTTGTGTGCCGCAGGCTGCAAGTTGAGGCAGAAAATCGGATGTTGAGCGGGAGCTCAGCAGATTTACGAACTACCCCATAGAGGAAAACCAAAGCATGCGTCTTCTCGCCTACGGACCGTACTGCCGAGCCTTCGGCTGCGCCCCTGCATCACAGTCACAGTCTTTCCAATTACTGTCCACTCAGCCTTAGTTGACATTAGATTGGTGTTGATCCTTCAATAGCAAAAATACGGTCGTGCTGAGCGGAGTAGAAATGTCTCTACTGCTGGCTAGGTCGCATGAACAGTTGGACTTCGAACTTATGAATTGCATCAGCTGGTCATGCAGAGCGCAGCGAAGCATCTCGCGTGCTGAGGTTGTGGTAGTAGCCCAACGATGCGAGCGAGATGCTTCGCTACGCTCTGCATGACGGCCTTTAAGACAATTGTTAATAGCTTCTAATTAACTAGAGTAGCAACGAAGTGGGAGAGATGCTTCGACAAGCTCAGCATGACCGCTCATTTTAACAGAGTCAGCAGGCAAGGTGCTTCGCTTGCGCTTGGCAGAACGTTCCATATAATCTGGGTGTGTCCGGAATAGAAAAGCCCCACTACCTGCGCAGGTAGTGGGGCTTTTAAAAGGGTAGCGAATTGCTTATTCGAAGCGCATGTGCTTTACTGATTCGCCGGAGTTCTTCAGCTCTAGCAGCGACTCAATACCGATTTGCAGGTGAGAGGTCACGAAATCGGCGGTTACTTTCTTGTCGCTTTCCGAAGTTTTCACGCCTTCGGGCGTCATCGGGTTGTCCGATACCAGCAGCAGGGCGCCGTGGGGAATTTCGTTTACGAAGCCCACGGTGAAGATGGTAGCCGTTTCCATATCCACGGCCATGGCCCGGATCTGGCGCAGGTACTCTTTAAAGTTCTCGTCGTGCTCCCACACGCGGCGGTTGGTAGTGTACACGGTACCGGTCCAATAGTCCTTCTCGTGCTTCTTGATCATGGACGACACGGCGCGCTGCAGGCGGAAGGAGGGCAGGGCCGGAATTTCGGCGGGCAGGTAGTCATCGGAGGTACCCTCGCCGCGGATGGCCGCGATGGGCAAGATCAGGTCGCCGAGCTTGGTTTTGTTTTTCAGGCCTCCGCATTTGCCCAGGAACAGGGCTGCTTTAGGTTTTACGGCCGAAATTAGGTCCATCACGGTGGCGGCCATGGGGGAGCCCATGCCGAAGTTGATGATGGTAATGCCGTTGGCCGTGGCCGTTTGCATGGGTTTGTCCAAGCCGCGTACCTCTACCCCGAACTGCTCGGCAAACATGTGTACGTAGTTGATAAAGTTGGTCAGCAGGATGTACTGACCAAAGTCATTCAGGGGTACGCCCGTGTAGCGGGGCAGCCAGTTCTCGACGATGTCGGCTTTAGTCTTCATAAGGTATTGGTGGTTATGGGTTGCTTACGGAAAGGCTGCGTCGGTATCGGCCGCGGCGAAGGACCGTGACCAGCTACGCGCAGCCGGAAATAATAGGTACAAAAAAACCGTCGGAACCCAGCGGAGCGGGTGCGACGGTACGGGGCGAAAAGCGGGAGTTGACTACCCAGGGCCGTACCTTTGGAGGTGATGCAAGAGTTGAACCTGCCGCCTTTCGCGTACAAAGTTACACAATCCAGCGAAAATTTGCTAATCTGGGACGTTCTGCGCCGGCGCAACGTGGTGCTTACGCCCGAGGAATGGGTGCGCCAACACGTGGTTCACTACCTGGTGAACCACCGCGGCTACCCCAAAGGCCTGCTGAGCCTGGAACGCGGCCACCGCTACAACCAGCGCCAGAAGCGCACCGACCTAGTGGCCCTAGATGCCACCGGCCAGCCCCTGCTGCTGGTCGAGTGCAAAGCTCCCTCGGTACCGATTACGGCCGCCGTGGCCCTGCAGTCCGCGACTTACAATCAAACCATTGGGGCCCCGCTGCTGCTACTCACCAATGGCCTCAGCCACTTCTGCTGGCGCGTGAATTTCGCCGAACGCACCAACGAGCGGCTGGCGGAGGTGCCGGCTTATGGTGAACTGATGAGATAGTGAGATGGTGAGTTTGACGTTCTGGCGGCCTGAACCGCGCGATATGCGCAATCAGAACATCGAACTCACTATTTCACCATCTCACTAGTTTGCCTATATAAAGTGTTGTCCGCCAGGCCGTTCAAGAAAAACTGCACGCAGGCTTTCAGCTCGTTGCCGTACTGTAGCAGCTTTTGCGGGTTGGGAGCGGCTAGGGGGGTAGTAGGGAGCTGGTGGGTTTGATAGGGGTAGAGCCGCACTTTATTATCTACGGTCAGCTCCGTCACGAAATCGGAGTGGACGAGGAAGTAGCTGCCGCCGCTCAGGAACAGGGCCCGGCCAGTAGTTGTAGAGTCAAACACCGAGTAGCCGAAGGGTAGCAAGCGCCCCTGAACTGGCACGTTGAGGTAGTCGAGCACGGTAGCGGGCAAATCGGCCTGCTGGGTGATGCGCTGGGGTTGGCGGCCGGGAGCTTGCGGCCGGGATGAAACAGCAGCAGCGGCGTTTTGTAGCTACCTAGCGTGTTCTGATAGTCGGGGCGCAGGGTTTGGGAGGTATGGTCGGCCAGCAGGATAAACAGGGTATTGCGGTACCACGGCTGCCGGGCGGCCGTGCGGAAAAACTCACGCAGGGCGAAATCAGTGTAGCGAATAGAGGCGTGAATAGGCAGCTGGCCGGGCGCAAACCGGGTTTTGTACTGGGGCGGCACCGGAAACGGCTCGTGGGAAGTCAGGGTAAACACCGTCGAGAAAAACGGTTGCCGCTGCTGGCCAAGCTGCCGGGCAAAGTATTGCAGATATGGCTCATCGAAGATGCCCCAGTGCCCATCGTAGTCGGGGCTTTGGGCTCCGCCGGGGTACTCCTGCAACCCGTAGTACTGCTGGATACCGGTGATGCCGGCAAAGGTGTTAAAGCCCATGGTGCCGTTCTGCGCCCCGTGAAAAACGGAAGTAGCGTAGCCCTGTCGGCCCAGAATTTCGCCCAAGCCGTGCAGCTCATCCGTTTGGAAGTTGGACGTGATAAAGGGACTTTCCATTAGGGCCGGTAGGCCCGCCAGCACCGCCGGTAGGGCCTCAATGGAGCGCCGGCCATTGGCGTAGTGGTTTCGAAAGAACAGACCCTGAGTCGCCAACGAATCGAAAAAAGGCGTGTAGCCCTGCCCGCCGTTTTCAATGCCGTTATACTCCGAGGCGAAGCTTTCTACCAGCAAAATAACCACGTTATCGGGGGGCGGGTAGCACCGGGACGCGTGGTGGGCTCGTGCGCTGCCAACGCCTGCCGGAGTGCGGGCGCGGAGCTAAAGTAACTCCGCCGCTCGGGCGGCTGGTAGCCCAAACTTTTCAGAAAGGTAAACGTGCTGTTAAGCGTAACGTGGCCCAGCAATGGGGGCGTTTGCACGAAGGCGTGCCCCGTTCGTAAGGGTTTGAGCTGCAGGCCGCCGCGAATGCCAAGCACCGTTAGCCCCGCCACTAGTAGCAACTCCAAACCCAGTTGCAGCCACCGGCGCCGGCCTTGCAGTGGCCGGGCCGCAACGGCTTCGGTACTCGGCAAGGGGTAGGCGTACCACAGCAGGCCAAACAGCAATACAAACGGAATCAGCAGAAACCAGTAATGGCCCGCCAGCTGCCCGGCCTGGCGCTGGATGTCGCCGGTAATCGTGAGCAGTTCGTTGCTGGTGCGTCGCCCAATGAATTTGAAGTATTGGGTGTCAATCAGGTTCAAGGCAATGCCCGTGGCGTTCAGGGTGAGGTACACGCCTCGCACTAATCCCTGCCAGCCAGCACCCGCCCGTGGTACCAAGGAAAGCAGCACAAACGGCAGGTTTAGCAGCAGCAGAGCGGCCATATCAAACCGGATGCCGTGCCAGAAAGCCTGCAGTACCTGCGCCGTGTTGGCTTCCTGAAATACGGCATGGTTGGCCCAGTAAAAGCCAAGCCGCAGCAGCATGTAGATGAATAGCAGCAGGGCAAACCGCCGCAGCAGCAACTGCAAAAAAAATGAAGGCATACAATGAGGCGCTAGGCGACTACCCGGCGAGAGGCAAACGAACCCTCCTACGGCGGGCGACCAAAAACAGATCTGCCGCTTTCTTACAGCGGCTTCAGGCGAACTTGCTGCCCATCCGGCAAATCCTTGATTTGGCGGTAGAAGTCGGCTAGCCAAGTAAGGCGGGCGGCAACCGGTACGGCCTTCGAAGTTGGCTTGCTGTTGCCGGAGGTAGCAATGCACACGGGCGGATGCAGGCTCAGCAACTCGCCTGGTTTCAGCACGCCGCCACCCTGCTGGAACGCCCGGAGCTGCTCCATCCCGAGGGCGTCGAGCGGAAACTTCTCGGCCCCGAACAAAAAGTGCTTGAAATCCACCTCCAGATCAGCCAGCTCCCCAGTTTCGGTGTCCAGGAACAGTACCGCGTCGCCGCGCAGCAGGAACTGGTTGCCCACCGAGTCCTGGGCAAAGGGAATATCAGTTTCCGTAACCTCGTCGTAGGTGCGCCAGAAAGCGGTTTCACCCTGCCAGGCTTCGGCCAGCGCGTGCCATGGCGGTCCGGTTACGCAGCCCCGAATGTGCAGCCCCCCGAAGTACGCCACTACCCCGTTCTGCTCTCGCAGAAAGGTTTGCAAGTAGGAGGGAAGGCGGGCAAAGCTTACGAGGTCCGTCAGCTCGCCGCCGGTGTACAAAATTCCTCTCATAAGAAGTAAGGCGAAGCTCCAGCTTCGCGCAGTGCTGAAGAACGGCAACGGGTACCGGTTCAACGCGTTACGTACAACACGGCGCGAGGCTGGAGCTTCGCGCTACAGAAAAAGCCTTTCCGACCATCCGGCCGGAAAGGCTTTCCTTTCTGCTTATTGGGTAGTGACGGGGTGCTTAAGCAACCGCTCCTTCCATTACCGACTCCACCGACTCCAGGGGAAGGCCCCAGGCATCGGCTACACCTTTGTACACCACTTTGCCGTGCACCACGTTTAGGCCGAGGCGCAGAGCCTCGTCGCGGCGGCAAGCCTCCTGCCAGCCCAGGTTCGCCAGCTTCACGGCGTAGGGCAGGGTAGCGTTGGTTAGGGCCAGGGTAGAAGTGTACGGCACGGCACCGGGCATGTTGGCCACGCAGTAGTGCACAATGTCGTCGATGATGAAGGTGGGGTTTTCGTGGGTGGTCGGCTCGCAGGTTTCAATGCAGCCGCCCTGGTCCACGGCCACGTCCACGAGCACAGTGCCGGGCTTCATGGTCTTGAGCATCTCGCGGGTGATGAGGTGGGGAGCTTTGGCGCCCGGAATCAGCACGGCCCCAATGATGAGGTCAGCAGTTTTGATGGCTTCGCGGATGTTGTACTCGTTGGAGTACTGGGTCACCACATTCTTGGGCATGAAGTCGTCCAGCTCACGCAGGCGGTTCAGGCTGATGTCCATGATGGTGACCTGGGCGCCCAGACCAGCGGCAATTTTAGCCGCCTGGGTGCCTACAATGCCGGCGCCCAGCACCAGTACTTCGGCAGGCTTCACGCCGGGTACGCCGCCCAGCAGAATGCCCCGGCCTTTCAGGGGCTTCTCCAGGTACTTAGCGCCTTCCTGCGGGGCCATACGACCGGCTACCTCGCTCATCGGGATGAGCAGGGGCAGGGCGCGCGAGGGCAGCTCCACAGTTTCGTAGGCCAGGCACACCGCCTTGCGCTCAATCATGGCGTGGGTCAGCTCCTCGCCGGAGGCAAAGTGGAAGTAGGTGAACAGCAGTTGGTTCTCCTTGATAAGCGGATATTCCGAGGCAATCGGCTCCTTTACCTTCACAATCATTTCGGCCTTGCCGTACACGTCAGCAATGGTGGGCAGAATGGTGGCACCCGCCTGCTGATACTCGGCGTCGGAGAAGCCGCTGCCGTTGCCAGCGGTTGCTTGCACAAACACCTCGTGGCCGTGCTTACGGAATTCAGCTACGCCAGCGGGCGTTAGGCCCACGCGGTTCTCGTTGTTCTTAATTTCTTTCGGTACGCCGATAATCATGACTCGAAGCAGAGGGTGAAGGTGGGTGGATTGAGGATTGCCCGGGAAAGGCGGGACAAAGATAAGGCGGAATTTGGTGAGGAGCGGACGAGGGCGAACAGTAAAAAGAATGCACCTCAGCATCGGCCCGCCAAAGTCAGCACAAGTGCGCCGCAGCCTTTTCAACCACCCCAAACGCCCGTCATCCTGAACGCCGCGAAGGACCTTGCCCCGCCTGAACAAATCGTTGATACGATTACTGTTCCAACGTGACAAGGCCCTTCGCGGCGTTCAGGATGACGGGCGCTGCTACTAGGGCAACTACATCGATATGCCTACTTGAACGGAACCGAGGCGCCGCTTTCCTTGACCATGCTGCCGGCGTTCAGGTCCTGTACTACAGTTGCCTTCAGCGTCAGCTTGGCATCCCCGTTCAGGTCGTTGCTGGTAATGACGACGGGCTCGGCCTGGGCACCCAGCTTCCGTTGGCTATACACCAGTTCCACCACGGCGCTTTGGCCAGGCTTGATGGGAGAAGGCACGTTGCGGTAGCCTACGCAGTAGCACTGCGAAGTAATGGCGCCGAGCACCAAGTCTTGCTTGCCGGTATTTTTCACGGTGAAGCGCGCCACGGGGGCTTGCCCGGCTTCCATCTTACCGAAATCGTGGGTGGTGCGGTCCAGCACCAGCCGCGGCGACTGGGCCAATTGGGCCGGGGTCAGCGTGGACTTCACTTGCTCCTTGTTCAGTACGTTGCCCTTGATGGTGAGCACCGTGCTGGGGCTGGCGGCGTTGCTGGTTACCGTGACGGTTTTGTTGAAGATGCCAGGCCGGCCGGCGCTGCTGTACACGGCCTTCACGATGCCGGTTTTGCCGGGCAGCACGGGGGTCTTGGTCCAGTCGGGGGTAGTGCAGCCGCAGCTAGCCTGCACGTTGGCAATGATAACGGGCTGGTTGCCAACGTTCTTGAACTTGAACTCGTGGGTAGCCATGGTACCCTCGGGTACGGAGCCGAAATCATGCAGCTCTTGCTCGAATTTGAGCACGCCCTGGGCCTGGGCGGCAGCGGCCACGAGCAGGGCCAGCAGGAGGGAGAATACGTGTTTCATAATTAAAGAGTAAGAGGGTGCGGGGGTAGGAGGGTAGGAGTTGAAGTAAGGGGCAGCGTGTAAAGGCCAGTGTCGAGAACAAGGCCCCGGTCAGAAAGGGTTCTGACGCGTCGCCTGCAACTTCCGACACTTTTTTACCTCCGGGCCTCTCATCTTCCTACCCTCTCACCCTACTCCAAAGATAACCACAAAAACGCCTGGCACCGCATCAAACGTAAATCCGTACTTTTGGGGGCCTGCTTTCCGGGCGGCAGGCTCCCACCCCTTCTCACCTCCGGCTCCTAATCCACCCGCCTCCCATTCTATGTCCACTGCCGAAACCGCCGCCGACGTGCAAACCAGCGTCGCCTCCCTCAGCAAAGAAGACCTCCTCCATGATTACCGCCTGGGCTGGGAAAGCCGGCAGGCCTCCTTGGCCGGTCGCAAGGAAGTATTTATGGGCAAAGCCAAGTTTGGCATTTTCGGCGACGGCAAGGAAGTGCCTCAGCTGGCCATGGCCCGTGCTTTCCGGGCCGGCGACTGGCGCGCGGGCTACTACCGCGACCAGACCTTCATGCTGGCCATCGGGGAGCTGACTCTGCAGCAATACTTTGCTCAGCTGTACGCCCACGCCGATGTGGAGGCGGAGCCCTCCACGGCGGGCCGCGCCATGAACGGGCACTTCGGCACCCGCCACCTCGACGAGGATGGCAACTTTAAAAACCTGGCCCAGAGCAAGAATTCCTCGGCTGATATTTCGCCCACCGGCGGCCAGATGCCTCGCCTAGTAGGCTTGGCTTACGCCTCCAAGCTCTACCGCCAGAACCCCGAGTTGCACCAGTTTAGCCAGTTTTCGGTGAATGGCAACGAGGTAGCGTTTGGCACCATTGGTAACGCCAGCACCTCGGAGGGTATGTTCTTCGAGGCCATTAACGCCGCCGGCGTACTGCAGATTCCGATGCTCGTAAGTGTGTGGGATGACCACTACGGCATTTCCGTGCCCGCCGAGTACCAGACGACCAAGCAGAACATCAGCGAAATTCTGAAGGGCTTTCAGCGGGAAGGCGAGGGCCAGGACGGCTTCGAGATTTTCCGGGTGAAAGGCTGGGATTACGCCGGCCTGATTGATACCTACCAGCGCGCCGCCGCAGTGTGCCGCGCCCAGCACGTACCCGTGCTGGTACACGTGCAGGAAGTTACCCAGCCCCAGGGCCACAGCACCAGCGGCTCGCATGAGCGCTACAAGAGCAAAGACCGCCTCTCCTGGGAGGAGGAGCACGACTGCCTGCGTAAAATGCGCGAATGGTTGCTGCAAGAAGGTCACGCTTCGGAAGTTGAGCTCGACCAGATTGAGAATGAGGCCAAAGAAACCGTAAAAATTGCCCGTACAACTGCCTGGAGCGAGTTCTTCAACCCCATTAAGCAGGAGCGCGACGAGGTAGTGCAGTTGCTCAACAAGCTGGTGGCTGAAACCGGCGCCGAAAACAGCCTGCACGAACTGGTAGAACCCCTGGAGCACAACTCCGCACCCATCCGCGCCGACCTGGTGCGCACCGTGCGCCGGGCCCTGCGCCAGGTGCGCGGCCAGCGTAGCGCCGCCCGCCGCGACCTACAACACTGGCTGGAGCAAGCCCTGGCCGAAAACGCCGACCGCTACAACTCCTACCTCTTCAGCCAGAGCGAAGAGGCCATTGGCAACATTGAGGAAGTGAAGGCTGAGTTTGCCGCCAACGCCCCCAGGTGGATGCCCGCGAGGTGCTGCAGGCCTGCTTTGAAGCCAACTTCCAGCGCGACCCCCGCATCTTCGCCATTGGTGAGGACGTAGGCCGCATCGGTGACGTAAACCAGGCCTTTGCCGGTCTGCAGGAAAAATTCGGCGAACTGCGCGTAACCGATACCGGTATCCGGGAGTGCACCATCGTGGGGCAGGGCATTGGCGCCGCCATGCGCGGCCTGCGCCCCATCACGGAAATCCAGTACCTCGACTACCTGCTCTACGCCATCCAAATTCTGAGTGATGACGTGGCCCCGCTGCAGTACCGCACCAAGGGCGGGCAAAAGTCCCCGCTGATTGTGCGCACCCGCGGGCACCGGCTGGAAGGCATCTGGCACTCCGGTTCGCCCATTCAGATGATTCTGGGCTCCATCCGGGGCATGCACCTGTGCGTGCCGCGCAACATGACCCAGGCCGCCGGCTTCTACAACACGCTGCTGCGTAGTGATGAGCCGGCCATCGTCATTGAGTGCCTCAACGGCTACCGCCTCAAGGAGCGGATTCCCAGCAACGTGGGCGAGTTTACCCTACCCCTGGGTCAGCCTGAGACGCTCAAGAAAGGCAACGACCTTACCATCGTAACCTACGGTTCCATGTGCCGCATTGTGCTGGATGCCGCCAAGCAGCTGGAGGAAGTGGGGATTAACGTAGAGGTAATCGACGTGCAGACCCTGCTACCCTTCGATGTAGACCACGTCATTGCTGACAGCTTGCAGCGTACTAACCGCGTGCTGTTCGCCGACGAGGACGTGCCCGGGGCGCTACTGCCTACATGATGCAGCAGGTGCTGGACGAGCAGCAGGCCTACCGCTTCCTCGACTCCCAGCCGCGCTGCCTAGCAGCACAGGCCCACCGCCCGCCCTACGGCTCCGATGGTGACTACTTCAGCAAGCCCAACGTGGAGGACGTATTTGATGCCGTGTACGAAATGATGCAAGAGGCTGAACCCAAGCGCTTTCCGGCCATCTACTAGGTAGCCCACAAACAGTCGGCCCGGCCCTGGGTAACCAGAGCTGGGGCCGACTGTTTCGTAGCGGAGTGTTGGGTTTAGCGAATGGTAATCGGATCGGTCACGATTTCATTGCTCTCGTGCAGGGCACGGTCCACAATCTGCACTTTAAAGCGAACTACGGCGCCAGGGGCAAAGGAGCCTTGGAAGAAGTTTTGCCCAAACGTCAATTCGCCTTTCAACGGCGCCTTCCGGGAACCCTGGCTTTCCGGCTCCAGCCGGGGGTAGCGGCTGTTGTAGTTGAAATTGCCAAGGGGCAAATCAGTGTAGGTGTTGTCGCTGTTGCGGACCTGGGGCGTGAAGAAGTAGTTGTTGTAATACTTGTTCGGCTGCCCGTTCTGGTCTATCTGGCTGTAAGGGAAGCTGATTTCGTCGTTGTTCAGGCCCAGGTCCCCGTCCCCATCCTTGAAGGAAACTGTTACGGCCACCGTATCGAAGGCACCCGTGGGCCTAATAATGCGGTTGACCACAATTTTTTTGAAGGCAATTTCCGGCGTTTCGGAGTAGTCGGGTTCACTAACGCAGGAAGCCGTTGCTAGCCCGGTAAAGGCCAGCAGAGCAGCATAGCTCAGAGTACGAAGTAGGGTCATAAAAACAGCTATAATGCGCCGGAGGAAGCAGCCCGCCGGCCGGAAGGTACAACATCTGAACGAACGAAGTAGCGCCCACATTGTTCTACCGTTTCGCTAACCCTGAGTCTCCCGAATGAGTTTCCGCGAAGAGCACCTTCACCACCTACCGCACCTGACAACGGCCACCGCCGAGGCCGCTGCCCTACGCCTGTTTCAGTACCAAGCTCGGCATTGCTTGCCTTACCGCGACTACCTAAGCGCCCTAAGCCGCGAGCCGGCGGCCATCACCCGGGTCGAGGACATTCCCTTCCTGCCAATAGAGTTCTTCAAAACCCATGAAGTCCGCACTGATGCCACCGAGTGGGAGCCCCAAGAAGTATTTCTGAGCAGCGGCACTACCCAGCAGCAGCGCAGCCACCACTACGTCCGTGACCCGCAGCTGTACCGCCGGCACGCGGCACGCATTTTTGAGCACTATTACGGCCCGCTCAGCGGCTGGACGGTGCTGGCGCTGCTGCCCTCATATCTGGAGCAGGGCCAGTCGTCGTTGGTGGCTATGGTCGATTACTTTGCCCAGGTCTCGGGCCAGACCCAAGCCGCCTTCTTTCTCCACGACCACACCGCCCTACTCGCGGCTTTGCGCCAAGCCAAGCAGGATTCTAGCCGCCGCGTGTTGCTGATTGGGGTCAGCTACGCCCTGCTAGATTTGGCCGCCGCCTATGCCGGCGACCCGGCCCTGCACGGCCTGACGGTGCTGGAAACCGGCGGTATGAAGGGCCGCCGCCGTGAAATGATTCGGGAGGAGCTACACACCGAGTTACAGCAGGCCTTCGGGCCCGTCGGCATTCACTCCGAGTACGGGATGACGGAGCTGTTGGGCCAGGCCTACAGCTTCGGCGACGGCCGCTTTCACGCCCCACCCCAGCTGCGCGTACTCCTGCGCGACCCCAGCGACCCGTTTTCCGTCTCGGCTACCCGGGCCGCGGGCGCCATCAACGTCATCGATTTGGCCAACGTAGACTCGTGCGCCTTCATCGAAACCAAAGACCTGGCCCGCCTGCACCCCGATGGCTCCTTTGAAGTGCTGGGTCGCCTGGATAATTCTGATATCCGCGGCTGCAACCAGATGGTATAAGGGATGATTGGCAGTGTCATTGCGAGGACGCAGAACGAAGCAATCCGTCCTGGCCAACGTACTTAACCCTAAAATGTGACAAGCCCTTGACACCAGCGCGGACGTCAAGGGCTTGTCACATTATAAGGCTGGTCACAAATGAGAGGACGGATTGCTTCGTCCTGCGTCCTCGCAATGACAGGAAGTCACTTCCCTGCAAACGCGCGGGCGTCGGCTTCCGAAATGATGTCGTCGCTCATGATGACGAGGCGCTCTACCACGTTGCGCAGCTCCCGGATGTTGCCCCGCCAATCTAGGCTTTGCAGGTAGGCCAGGGCCGAATCCTCAATGCGCTTGGGCTTGGTGCCGTAGTCGGCGGCAATGTCTTTCAGGAACTTCTCGATGAGGGCCGGAATGTCGTCGCGCCGGTCGTTGAGGGCGGGCACCTGAATCAGGATGACGGAGAGGCGGTGGTAGAGGTCTTCGCGGAAGTTGCGGTCGGCAATTTCCTGGAGCAGGTCCTTGTTGGTAGCGGCCAGTACGCGCACGTTCACGCTGATTTCCTTTTCGCCCCCACGCGGGTAATCTTGCTTTCCTGCAGGGCCCGGAGCACCTTGGCCTGGGCCGACAGGCTCATGTCGCCGATTTCGTCCAAGAACAGGGTGCCCCCATCAGCCTGCTCAAACTTGCCGATGCGCTGCTTGACGGCCGAAGTAAACGAGCCCTTTTCGTGGCCAAACAGCTCTGATTCAATTAGCTCCGAAGGAATAGCGGCGCAGTTTACCTCAATCAGCGGGCCACTACTGCGGTTACTGAGCTCGTGCAGCTGGCGGGCCACCATTTCCTTGCCAGCGCCGTTCGGGCCGGTAATGAGCACGCGCGCATCGGTAGGGGCTACCTTCTCAATGGCTTTGCGCACGGCCGTCAGGGCGGCCGAGTCGCCAATCATTTCGGAATTCTTGGCTAGCTTTTTCTTGAGCGTTTTGTTCTCAGTAGCCAGCTTGGTGGTTTCGGCCGTGAGCTTGGTGCGGTCCAGGGCGTTGCGCACGGTTACCAGCAGGCGGTTCAGGTCTGGCGGCTTCTGCAGGAAGTCGAAGGCGCCTTTCTTGGTAGCATCCACGGCCATTTCTACGTTGCCGTGAGCCGACACCATGATAAAGGCCGCGTTGGGGGCCACAATGCGGGCCCGCTCCAGCACCTCAATGCCATCCATCTTGGGCATTTTGATGTCGCAGAGCACCACGTCGTACTTGTCGCGGATGAGCATATCCAGGCCCGTGGGGCCATCTTCGGCCTGGTCTACCTGGTAGCTTTCGTACTCAAGAATCTCCTTCAGCGTGTGCCGAATGGCTTTTTCGTCGTCAATAATTAAGATGCGGGGCATGGGCTAGGAAAAGGCAAATGGCAGAAACCAAAGTAACGAAAAGCCGGTGGCAATGAAGCTAGCTAGGTTATAAACCTTGGTTCGGGGAGTGATAGGGGTAGTAAATTAGGTGCTAGGAACGTACTTAGGCGTCATACTTGGCTGCGCTCTGCATGACGTTCTTTAAATTTTCTGCTCTTTAAAAAGATGATCAGGCTGCTTGCCGGGGCGAGTTAGACGGGCTTTTCTACCTACGGTTTAACGCTGCGCACGGACAAGGTAGCCGCCGGCAGGCCTTGAGCAGTAGCCGTGAGCTGCACTGTGCCGGGCGTGCGACCGGCCCGCAGTAGGGTGGTGGCAATGCCGGCTTCGGCAGCTACGGGGTTGTCGCCGAGCAACTCAGCGTCGCCGCTGGTTACGGCGAAACGGATGGGGGTAGTGGCCTCGGGCACGGGTGTACCTTGGGCATCAACCATGGTGGCGTACACGAATACGGCATCCTGGCGGCCGGCAGTTAGGTCACGGCCGCTCTTATCAACGCGGAGCAGCAGGTGATGAGCCGGGCCGGGCGTGCGCCGCAGGTGCTCGGCGGCCACTCTACCATTCACGTACGCCACGGCGCGCAAGGTGCCTCCCGAGAACGGCGGCACGGTGAACGTGAACGAGGGGTGCTGGAGGTGGGAGGAATACTGGTCCTGGTCGGGGCGCTTGCGGGCCAGGGTTTTGCCATCAAGCTGCAGCTCTACCTCGGCGCAGTTGCTGTACACCCGCACTTGCCGCGGCGCGGTGCTGGCCTGGGCGTAACTGGCCAGGTACACCATCGGTTTGCCAAACCCTAGAGCATCGGGGCGGGACCGTACTGGCTCTGGTAGAAGTAGAAGGCGAATTTCGGCAGGCGGTAGATGTCCATGATACCCGACGACTCAATATCCGGGGCGTAGCCGCGCTTGTAGTCAAACTGCAGCCAGTTGGCGTCGCCGATGGCGGGTCCCACAAAGTTGTCGTTGTGTGCCTCTTGGAAGTTGAGCGCCTGCTGCACGAGGGCCCGCTCGCCCTGTCCGCGCAGTTGGCGCGAAGTCCGCTCCGACTCCTTTAGGCCCGCGTAGGCCGTCTGGTTGAAGCCCGCATTCTGAGCGTAGTACTCCCAGTCGCCGTACTCGCAGAGCAGGATGGGTTTGGGCTTGTTGTATTTGTGCCAGTAGTCGGGGCCTTGGCGTGCTGGCGGGCCGGAATGAACACGTCGTAGGCGTAATCCAGCCAACCGCAGGTGTACACATCGGTCGGGAAAGGCAGCTCCTCGTGCACCGCCTGGTGGGCCTGATCCATGAACGACTTGCTCATGTCGGTTTCGTTGAGGGCTGCTTCCCAGAGCACAATGCTGGGGTGGTTCCGGTCGCGGCGCACCACGTCGCGCACGTGCTGCAGGCTGTTGCGCTGAAAGACTTCGCCCCCAAAAAACTGCCAGCCGGGAATAGAATTCATCACCAGAATACCCAGCTCGTCGCAGGCCCGCAGGAAAGCTGGGGAGGGCGGGTAGTGGGAGCAGCGCACGAAGTTGAAGCCCGCTTCCTTGATTTTCCAGGCGTCGCGGTACTGCATCTCATCCGATAGGGCGTAGCCCAAATAGGGATACTCCTGGTGGCGGTTGGTGCCGCGCAACCGAGTTTTCTGCCCGTTGAGGTAGAAGCCCTCGGGCGCAAAGCGAATAGTTCGTACGCCCGTTGCTACCTCCTGCTGATCGACACTGCGGCCCTTATCGTCCAGGACTTCCACCCGCAGCCGATACAGGGTAGGCTGCTCCGGCGACCACAGCTGGGGCGACTTCAGGGAGAAAGTTTGCGCAACGGCCGTGGCTGCGCCCGGCGTGAGCAGGGGCGCAGCCGTGACAGCGCGGGCCACTTCCTGGCCGGCTGCATTGAGTAGCACGGTGCGCAGCTTGGCAGGCCGGGCCGCGTGGTGGTCGTTGCGGATTTCGGTCTGGACGTGAAGGGTAGCCTGCTGGGGCTCACGTTTTCATAATGCACCAGAATCCCACCGCCAGCTACCCGCCCGACTCCACGGCATCGGTGATGCGCAGCCGGTCCTGGATCAGCAGCTGCACTGGGCGGTAGAGGCCACCGTAGTAGTTGAAGTCGAGGTCTTTGAGCGGCTTGCCGGGCGGAATGGCGGGGTTGTCCTGGTTGTTAAGCTTGACCAGCAGGCAGTTATCGGCGTTAACCTGGAGATAGGGCGTCAGGTCGACGGTGAAGGGTAGGTAGCCGCCCTGGTGACGTTGCAGGCGGCGGCCATTCAAATACACATCGGCCTCGTGCATGGCACCCTCAAACCGGATGGCCACTCGGCGGGCCGTGTCAGCAGGGCTTATCCGGAAAAAGCGGCGGTAAAAGCAAGTGCCCTGCCACTGCCGGCCGGCGGTAACAACCGGTTCTAGGCGCGGCGTGTGGGGGAGGGCCACTGTTTCCCAGGGCTTCGACGGGTCATTGCGCGCGAAGAAGGTTGGCCCCACGGCCGTGTCCACGTCCCGCACAAACTCCCAGTCGGCGTTGAAGGTGAGGGGTAGGGGCGAAGAGCCAGGGCTAGACGAAGTACCGGGCTGGGTGCATGAAATCAGGGCTACCAGCGCGGCCAGCAGCAGCCGGCTTGGGAAGGCAAAAGGGCGAAACAGCATTAGCGCAGGTATATCGATTCAAGGTCAAGGAAAGGTCGTCCGGTGGTAGCCGGAGCAGTTGTTGGCCCCAGGAGCACTTGCAGCACTTCGGCCTGAGCGAGCGGCAGGGTAGCCGGGCCGACCGTTTGGAAGGTGAGTGGTAGGAAACTGGGGTAGGGGCGCGGGAGCAAGGACTGAGCCCCTGGCCGGAACGCCGTGAGGGGCACCCGTACTTCCTGCATGTCGGCGCCTAACTCCACGTCGGCCACGTAGGCCGCGGCGTCGCGGGTGGTCAGCACCAGCCGTACCGTGCCAGCTCCCGCCCCGCGCCGGCCGCGGAGCACTACCTCCTGAAAGCGGCTTACATCGGAGGCACGGGAAGCCAGCCGGTCGCCGAAGTAAGCACGCAGAAAGGCTACCGGCGCGGCCGGATCCGCGAAAGGAATGGGGCTAGCAGGCGGCGGACTCTGAAGCAGGCGCAACGCCAGCTGGCCATTGCTGGTAGTCACGTAATCGGCCCAGCCGCCCCCATTAACGCCCCGGTTTCGGTGCGTTGCTGGTCCTGGCTGGCTACGTAAAGTGGCAAGGCCGTGCCAGCGGCCACAATAGAGGCCTCCCACTGCTCCCGCGGGGCGTAGTCCCAGTCGCGGGGGCTGCCGGGGTGGCCGCCGGGGAAGGTGGTGTTTCGGGTATTGCCCTTCACGACAATCCAGTAGCGAAGCAGGCCGGGGTAAAGCAAGTTCGCGGGCACCGTGGCCTCGGCCGTGGTCAGCGTGAGGCGGCGCATCGGAATGGTGCGGGTGGGGCCGTAGTAGTGCTGCGCGACCAGCAGCAAGGAGTCGGTGGCTGCGGCGCCGGCTACCGTGGCCTGGAGCGTGGCAGCTTGCCCGGCTTGCAGCTGAGTAGGGGCCGTGTGCAGCACCTGTACGGGCAGGTTGGTAGCCGACGGGGCCACAAACTCACCGAGCTTAATAGCGCCTACCTTGGTTTGAGCCGTAAAGTTGCTGGTGTTTTTGCTCCGCGCGGCCACAATGTACACGCCCGGCTGCAGGCGCACGGTGGCATTCGTGGCTTGACCCTGGAAGGTATTGCCTTCGTTCAGCCCGCGCACCGTAAAGTCGGAGCCCAAGTTGGGTAGGGTTAACCGCAGGGGCTGGGTGTTCCAGGCAATGCGCGTAACGGGCTGGCGCAGGGAGGTAGTGGCAAACGGGTCGCGCACCTGAATGGCATCGGGCATCACCTCCAGCCGCCACACGCCGGTAGCCAGTTGGTCGAGGAAGTAGGCGCCGGTGCCATCGTAGGTCACCAGCGGCGAGGAGCCAGTACCGGCCAGGCGGCGCAGGGCAGCGGGCTTGCGCGGCTGCGTGGTGGTCGAGCTGGTGTAGTAGAATTCCTCGGGCGTGTTCAGTTCACTGACGCCGGCGCGGTAGCTCACCCGAAAATCGTGGAAAATAGAGTCCAGGGGTAGGAGCGGAACTGCTGACCCCGGGGTACTTGCCGGAACACCTTGCCCGCAATTAGCAGGCTGATGGCCTTGGCGGGGGTGTAGGCTAGGTTGAGGTAGTGAGTTTGGTACTCAGTGTTGGCAAAGGCAATAGCCAGCGGATCGTAGGCAAACTGCGTCGCCCACTGAAAGCCGGCGCTGCGGAAGGAGCGGGCCATCAGCGGGTACATGACGGGCTGCAAAATATCGGCCGACTCAAACTCGTACACCATGCGCGGCTTGCTGGCAAAGCGCGGATCCTGGGCGTAGGGAATGGGATACTGGTTGACCAGGGGCAGCATGTTGCCACGCAAGGTGTGGCCGCCCACCAGGGCCGAGGGGTACCACTGAAACGTGAAACCCTGCACCGGGCTGCCGAGGATGGCATTGGCTACCGTGGGGCTTTCGGCAATGTTGTAAAAGATGGGTTTCTTGTAGCCAGTAGCCCGCATAGCCTGCACCATGCGCTGCACAAAGCGGCTGACTTCGGCCTCGGGCTGGCGGTAGTGGGGCTCGTTACAGACCTCGTAGGCAATGATGTCGGGGTCCTCGCGGTTGAGCTGGCCGGTGTACTGGTTGCGGTGGTTCAGGAACTGGCCCAAGTACTTTTCCTGAGCCCGCACGGCCCGCTCGTTGTTGTAGGCGCGGCCCTTGGGGTAAATGGAGGAGAAGCCGGTTTGGGCCGTGTCCTTCTCGGGGTAGCCGTTGCCCCAGTAAGCAATAGGGGTCAGGATGATTTTGATCTGGCGCGCTTTCAACTGCTGCACCAAGTAGTCGAGCAGGCGCAGGTGCTCATTCTGGAGCAGATTGCCTAGAGTATCGGTAATTTCTACGTCCCAGACGTGCACCCGGAAGGCATCCACGCCCAGCCGCGAGAGATGGTACACATCCTGGTCGATGGACTTTTCCAGGTTCACGCCCAGCTTCCGGTGGGCCCGGTAGGAGTAGGCGAAGGGGGTAGTATAATTCACCCCAAACAGGGCAACTTCCTGCTTGCTACCCTGCCAGCGCAGCACGCCCTTGGCATCCACGTACACATCGGCCCGGGCCGGGGGAGCCTTCTGGGCAAACGCGGGCGGGCCTTGGGTAAGCAACAACAATCCAGCAAAGACGGCCAAAACAGACAACCAGCCGCGGCAAGCAGCACCAACAGCACGCAAGGAATTATACATAACGCAAACGTTTGACTTCGCGAAGTAACATCATATAAACACAAAAACGGCCGCCGCACCCGAAGCTGCAGCGGCCGTTTGATACTCGGTGATGGGTCTGTAAGCCGGGTTTTGTCCGCCCTTGCAAGCAACAGCGGCCCCACCATTTATCTAGGCCAGTCCTCGCGGAAAGGCTCCATCAACCTACCCGCTGGCGCCGGACGAGCCGCCCGGTGCCGGCCCCGAAAGGCCCGCGTGCCAGCTTATTTGGTCTTTCAACCCCTGAGGTTTACCCAGCCGGCGTGGTCACCCAGCCGCTGGTGCGCTCTTACCGCACCTTTTCACCCTTACCAAAGGTGAGATGGTGAAATTGTGAAATGGTGAGTTTGAGGTTCTGCTTGCGCAGATCGAACAGCAACTCACTATTTCACTAACTCACCATTTCACCGCCTGGCGGTAATTTTCTGTGGCACTGGCTGTCCTGAGAAGCTTTACGCCGCCCAGTCCTTCCCGTTAGGAAGCAGGGTGCTCTGTGTTGCCCGGACTTTCCTCGTCGCCGTTCTTTCGTCCGGCGCCGCGGTAGGGCGACCCATCACTGGGGGCAAAGGTAGGCAAACCTGACGTAGCCACAGTAGCTAATCCGCGAAGAGTATATATTTGGATAATGGCGCGAAAAGATTTTTACCATGATTGTGTTCGGAGGGCTTTGCTGAAAGAAGGCTGGACTATCACACATGAGCCCTTGATTTTGCCATTTGCAGATACGCGCGTAGAGGTAGATTTGGGAGCCCAACTGGCAACAGAAGGCCATAGCGCCATCATTATAGCCGTAGAAGTAAAGAACTTTTTGGCCGGCCGCCCGGTGGTAAGTGAATATCAGAAAAGCTACGGTCAGTATCAGTTGTACCGGGAGTTGCTCAGTCGCTTCGATCCAACCCGCACACTGTATCTGGCTGTCTCCGAGCACGCCTATCAAACAATTTTCCACGACGACGTTATCCGCACCATCGTTCGGGACAGCCAAATGAAACTGCTCGTGTTTGACCCTCTTACCGAAACCATTACGCAATGGAACCCTTAACTATTTGGCAGCAAGCCATCCGCAGCGTGTTAACGCTGCCGCCCACGGCCGCCTACGCCGTACCGGAGTTGCGGGAAGAACTGATAGAAGACGTAAAACACAACCGCTTTCTGGTGGTGCGCACGGGCTGGTTCAACGGCCAAAACTTCTACGCCGTCATTCAGGATGTGGAACTGCGCGACGGTCACGTATGGATTCACCGCAACAACACGGAACACGACCTGCTGGAAGAACTCACCGAAGCCGGTATAGCCGCCGATAGAATCGTGTTGGCTACGCTGGCTCCGGAGCAACGGCTAGCTTCGTGAAAAGCAGGACTTGTAGTTAAAATCTTCTATTTCCGGCAATGCTGTTGACCTTGCTTCTGTCCGAAACTACTGCGATAAGCTTATTCTTCTCAGCGCTGCTAGTGTTGTTTGCCTTGGTCCTGCTTGTTCCCGTCTTACTGCTATCTCGGACAAAATCATCTGGTACAGCCAAGCTACTGGCCTTGGGTCTAGCCGTAGTGCCTATTTGGCTCGGCAGCGGGCTGAACAACGATTTTGCCTATATGGAATATGCCTGGCTCGTGCCGTTTTTTTCTTACCTGCCTCTAGGAGGCGTTCTTGTAAATCTGATGCGCAGTGCACTTAAGTAACAGACGTTACTTGCCCTCCCACAGGTTGTCCTTCAGGTAGCTGTCAGGCACGAGGGTAGCGCCTAGCTTCACTTGCTTCACGGCTTTGGTGGTGGCTACGGGTACCGTAACGGTGCGGGCGCCTTGTTCCCAGACGGCAATGGTGCGGTGGAGCTTCTGGGTGGAATTGTCCTGGAAGGTGATGGTCAGGTCTACGGGAACGGGCTTGGTGCCTTTGGCTTCTACTACTACGTCGTAGCCGGTGGCAGTTTTCTGCACTTGCTGGATGGCTAGGTCGGGGTAACCTCCATCGAAAAACCAGCGCTGCCAGAACCAGTTGAGGTTACGGCCGGCCCCGGCGTTCATCGAGTTGAAGAAGTCGAAGGGCATGGGGTGCTTGCCGTTCCAGTTGCGGATGTAGGTATGCAGGGCCTTGGTGAACAGCTCGTCGCCGAGCAAATCCTTCACGTAGAGGTAGCCCAGGCCGGGCTTGGGGTAGGAGTTGAGGAAAAAGGCCGTGCCGGTTTGCTGGGTGCTGAGCGTGACGATGGGCAAATCAACCTCGGTGGCGGCGGCGGCGGCGTAGGGTGCAATGCCGTAGTCGTCGTCCAGCTTGGGGTCGATGATGCCGGAAATCAGCCACTCGCCGATGGTGGCCCAACCCTCGTCCATCCAGCCGTACTTGGTTTCGTTGATGCCCATGTAAAACGGGAACATCGTGTGGAATATCTCGTGGTCGGTGAGGCTAATGGCGTCCTGGCGGGTGCTGGTGGGGTTGTCGTTCACCATCATCGGGTACTCCATCTGGTCGAGGCCATCGAAAATGGTTTCGTGGGAGTAGGGGAAGGGCCACTTGGGGAAGGTGTACGACATGGCCTCTACCGTCTGGCGGGCGAAGTGAATCACCTCCTCGTAATCCTTGTGCTTGGTGTTGTACACGGCATCCACGCGGGTGCGGCGCTTGGTGGCGGGGTCCACCACCAGGCTGCTCGACTGCCACACGTAATGGTCGGTGGTGGCAAACACAAAGTCGGTCACGTTCTTGGCCTCGAAGTGCCAGGTGTTCTGGGCATTGGGGGCGGTAATGTCCCGGGCTTTCAGGTCGGCTTCGGTGATGATGCTGGTGATGCCGTCCTTGCGTTCCGCGTCCTGGAGGCGCTGGGCGTACTTTTTAGTCAGGACTTTATCGGCATTGGTCAGGTCGCCGGTGGCCCACACCACGAAGTTCTTGGGCACGGTGATGTCGGCGGAGAAGTTGGCAAAGTCGTTGTAGAACTCCTGAGAGCCGAGGTAAGGGTTGCGGTTCCAGCCGTCAATGTCATCGTATACCGCAATGCGCGGGAAGAAGTAAGCCACGAAATCCGCGTTGGGCTCTACCTCGCCGGTGCGGGTGTGGGAGCCTTTGTTGAGGACGTAGGAGTAGGTAACCGACATCTGCGCCGTCTGCTTTGGGCCGATGGCGCGGGGTATGGGAACCGTGAGGTTCGTGAAGTCGGCGCGCAGCTTGGCCACGTCCAGGGCCTGCCCGTTGATGGTCAGCTTGGTGATTTTCACCCCCTCGCTCACGTCCTCGGGGCTGATGCCGCTAGCCCGCGGCGCGCCTTTCTGGTAGAGGTTGGGGTAGAGTTTAAACCAGATTTGCCGTAGTGAGTCGGGGCTTTGATTGTGGTAGGCAATGTCCACGGTGCCCGCCACCCGCCGCGAGGTTGGGTCGAAGCTGACCTTTAGCTTGTACTCAGCGGAGTTCTGCCAGTAATTAGGACCCGGCAGGCCCGATTCAGCGCGGGTGCTTTTGGCGTAGGTGGCCTGCAAGTTGCGAGGAACCGGCAGCTGCTGGGCCGTAGCAGGTAGGGAAAGAAGGGCGGCGGCGAGAAGCGCGGGTAGTTTCATGCGGAAAATATAGTTCTGCCGCAAAGTAACTACATAGGTTCGGAGGGTTGCGTTGGAGCGAGTGCGGCGAGTAAAAGGGTGGCTTGGCCAAAAAAACAGAACGTCATTCAGAGCGGAGCGAAGAATCTTGCCTGCTTCTCGGAGAATAGCTCTCATGGAAACAAGTGAGATTCTTCGCTCCGCTCTGAATGACGTCCTATGAGAGTGAGAGTGTACCAGTTACAACGCTCTGCCAGACTAGGCCATATCTACTTCAGTCGCACGAGGGTAGCGCCGTAGCCGAATTTCTCCTTTTGCGAGTCCTCAAAGAACTTGATGTCGCGGTTGCGGCTGAGCAGCTTGTGCAGCTCCTTGCGCAGGGTGCCGTTGCCGGAGCCGTGGATGAAGATGATTTCGTGCATGTTGGTGGCCAGCGCCCGGCTCAGAGCATCCTCAAACGCTTCTAGTTGCAGCTTGAGAATAGCCGTGTTGCTCAGGCCTTCTGTGCCACCCTCCGGCATTAAGGCTTCCAGGTGCAGGTCTACCTCGTGGGGCGGGGCTACAATGGCTTTGGCTGGTTCCGGGGCAGGGGCTACGGCGGCTGGTTTGGCCGGTGCGTTGCCGGTGAGTTGGGCTTTCAGGGTTTCGGCCAGTTTCTCGGGGGCTACCACTGCCGGCGCGGCGGGCTTTTCGTCGAGCTGAAAGAGGTAGGCTTCGCGCTGCAGCACGGGCACGTTGGGCTGACGGCTGGTGTAGAAGCTGGCCGCTTTGAACTGCAGGCGCTTGGTTAGCAACTCGAAGGCGGTAGTGCCATTGAGCTGAAATGGCAGCAGCTGTACCACTGGCGCGGGCCACTGATCGAAGTCCTTGAGGTGCCAGTGGCCCAGGGGCTTGCTGGCCGATTTGGCCGCCAGTCGCTCCGCCGACAATCCGCGATACTGCCCGTTGCGCTCCTCCCCAAAGGTGTAGAGCACGTCCCGGTCGGTGTGGTTGACAAGCTGTAGAGCCAGCAGCTCCGGCGACTGGTGGGTGAGGGCCAGATACAAGCCTTTCTGAACCGGCGGAGTTAGGTTTTTGTCGGCCTTTATGGGCGCCGGACCTTCCGCTTTGTTGGGGGCAGGAGCTGCCGCAGCGGGTACGCCGGCGGCTTTGGCGGCCCGGGCCGCGCCGGAAGCTGCGGCTTTTTTCTCGGCCGCTACGGCTGCGGCACTCTGCCCGAAAGCTTTGGTTTCCTCGGCGGCTACTACCACTACCTCGCGGCGAAGCACCGGAATGGTGAAATCATTATCAATGGCTACCTCCACCAGCTCGTCGCTGAGTAGGCGGGTAATAATACCTTCTTCGCGCCCGGTAAGCAGGCGTACTCGGTCTCCTACGTTCATATTAACAGAAAGAAAATGCAGATGGAATAGAAGCAACAAAGGTAACCGGCAAAACGAGCCTGGCCCGTCTGCGCTTTACGAGGGCTGCGCGCCTGGCGGTTTGCCGCGCTTTTGCTGGTATTGGAGCTAGTAGTACAGCCCGTGCGCTACCAAGCCGCGCTTGGTGTTCCACTCCAGGGCGGGCGCCGGCAGGTGGAAGATGCTGGCTACGTAGAACACGCGCTTCAAGAGCTTGGAGCGGGTTGGGATGCGGCGCAGGTCCACGTCGAGGCTGAGGTAATACTGGCGGTAGGAGCGCAGGCCCAGGGCAGCATTGGCCGCCGGGTCGTTGAATACCATTTGCTGGGCCCCGTACCCCACGGCCGGCTGCAGCCACCGGGGCCACCGGGAGGTGGCTGGTAGCCAGGCTCCTACGTCGGCGCACAGCCAGTACGTCTGGCCGTTGTAATCCTTCAGGTGCTGCTCTGCCAAGCTCCGGCCCAATACAGTAGGCCGGAGCTTGGCGTAGGACGTGGTATGAAAGGAGTACTTGGGCATGATGCGTACCTCGTTCCAAGCCAACTGCTGACCAATCAGGCCCACGGAGCCCAAAAAGTTGGCAGCCAAGTCGGTGGCGGAAGCGCCGTAGGCTGGGTCGCGGCCATCCAGCAGCTCAATGGGGCTCTGCAGCAGAAATCCCACAAAACCACCGTACCAGAGGGCCCGGCGCTCGGGCACGCCCGCCCAGCGCAGCATATCAACGGCCCCCGGCTTTCGTGAAAAGCCCCCAGAAGTGGCCTGCTTTGTCGAGCTGCTTCCACTCGGGCCAGTCGTTAAACCAGTGCAGGCGGCTTCGCTCGCCGGTGTACCAGCCTTGGCTTAGCAAGTAAAGCGTTCCGGAATATGATAC
The DNA here is from genome assembly GCF_022919335.1 of Hymenobacter sp. 5516J-16. NCBI lineage: Bacteria > Pseudomonadati > Bacteroidota > Cytophagia > Cytophagales > Hymenobacteraceae > Hymenobacter > Hymenobacter sp. 5516J-16. The sequence continues at coordinate 4,033,524 of NZ_CP095058.1, forward strand.
TACTAGCCCTCCCGCCAGCACCGGCAGCCGTCGACTTAGACGGCTGGTATCGGACTGGGCCTTTATTGTATCAGCCGTTTGAACAGGGGCACCGACCTGGGCAGCTAGGGGCGGCAGCCGGGGTATCTGGGCGGTAGCCGGGGTAGGGAAGGCGGCCACCCCGACTGCCAGGGCTGCCCACCACGTAAGGCAGGCAACGAGCTGGCGAAACGGCTGAATAGACACCATATAGAGGAAAAGGCAAAAAGCCAGAAGCGGTAGGTAAAGCTACAATAAAAGCGGCTATTGACTTGGTAACAACCGCCGGTACCCCCTATCTTTAATGCCCTCTTGCGCTTTGAGTAGATGCTTTCGGCAACCTCGTGTTAATAGAGCATTTGTTTTGTTCTCACTTTCCAAAATTCCCAACCCCCATCTTACATGAGAATACTTCGACTTTTTTTGAGTCTGGTGGCTTTGCTGGCTGGAATCCCGGTTCTGCAGGCCCAGGTCGTCACTACGCAGCCGGCCCTCTTCCGCGACACTGACCCGGTAACCATTGTGTTCGATGCCACCCAGGGCAACGGAGCATTAGCCAATTTCACCGGCGACGTCTACATCTGGACGGGCGTTATCACGGACAAAAGCAATTCCAACTCCGATTGGAAGTACGTGAAAAGCCCAACGTTCAACCAGGCCGACCCAGCCGCCAAAATGACGCGCGACGCCACTAATCCCAACCGCTACACCATCGCCCTCACGCCCAGCGTGCGCAGCTGGTACGGCGTAGCGGCCGGCGACCAAGTTCAGAAGTTGGCCATGATCTTTAAAAACGCGGCCGGCACCACCGTGGGCCGCGCTACCGGCGGCGGCGACATCTTCGTGGATGTGGCGCAAACCGCTTTTGCCGTGGCTTTTACTAGCCCTGCTTCGCAGAACGGAAACCCCATTTTCGTGAACAGCGGCGCCAGCGTTTCCGTTAGGGGCGAGGCTTCCACCGAGGCCACGCTAACCCTGACGCTCAACGGCACCCAGGTAGCCCAGCAAACCAACACCAAAGTCCTCACGGCCACGGTGCCCGTAACCCAAGCTGGTCAGAACGACCTAGTCTTGACGGCCACCAGCGGCACCAACACTGCCTCGGCTACGCGCAGCGTAATCGTGCGGGCGCCTTTCACCACGGCCGCCCTACCCACTGGAGCCAAGAAAGATGGCGTTACGTACATTAACAACGGCACTTCCGCTATTCTGACCCTCACGGCACCCTTCAAAAAATCGGTGTACGTGCTAGGCGACTTCAACAACTGGCAGCCCGGTGCTGCCTACCAGCTTAAGCGCACCGATACGACTGCTACGGCTACCCGCGCCGCTGACGACCGGTGGTGGGTGCAAATTGATGGCCTGACTCCCGGCCAGGAATACGCCTACCAGTTCTTGGTAAATGAAACCATGCGCGTGGCCGACCCCTTCACGGAAAAGGTGTTGGACCCCGACAACGACCAGTACATCAACGCCGGTGGCTACACCGTGTATCCGAACCTGAAGGCATATCCGGCCGGAAAAACCAACGGCATCGTGTCGGTGCTGCAGAGCAACGCGCCGGCCTACACCTGGCAAACCACCAACTTCCAGCGCCCCGCCCGCACCGATATGGTGGTGTATGAGTTGCTGCCCCGCGACTTTGTGGCCCGTCACGACTACAAAACCCTGACCGATACGCTGGCTTACATGAAGCGTTTGGGCGTAAACGTCATCGAACTGATGCCGTCCAATGAGTTTGAGGGCAACGAAAGCTGGGGCTACAACGTGTCGTACTACTTCGCGCCTGACAAGTACTACGGCCCGAAAAACGATTTGAAGCGCTTTATTGATGAGTGCCACAAGCGCGGTATTGCCGTGGTGCTGGACGTAGTGCTCAATCAGTCCTTCGGTCAGAGCCCCATGGTGCAGATGTACTTCGATGGTACCAAACCCGCCGCCAACAACCCTTGGTTTAACCCGGATGCCACGCACCCTTTTAGCGTAGGCTACGACTTTAACCACGAAAGCCCCTACACCCGCTACTTCTCCAAGCGCATTATTGAGCACTGGCTCAAGGAGTACAACGTGGATGGCTACCGCTTCGACCTGAGCAAAGGTTTTACTCAGAAAGTAAGCACCAACACTGCCGATTGGGGCCAGTATGACCAGTCACGCGTGAACATCTGGAAAGACTACCACGATTACATGGTGAGCGTGGATCAGACGGCGTATCCTATTCTGGAGCACTTGGGCAACAACGACGAGGAGAAGGTGCTGTCCGATATGGGGATGATGCTGTGGGGCATTATGACCTACAACTATAATGAGGCTACCATGGGCTACCTGCCCAACTCCAACTTCAGCTACGGTTACTACGGCAGCACCGCCCAAGGGGGCCGCGGCTGGAGCCAGCCCAACCTGGTTACCTACATGGAAAGCCATGATGAGGAGCGCCTGATGTACAAGAACCTGACGTTCGGTAATTCCTCGGGTTCCTACAGCGTGAAAAACCTGCCGACTGCCCTGGCCCGTCAGGAAATGGCAGCCGCCTTCTTCTTCCCCGTACCCGGTCCCAAAATGATTTGGCAGTTTGGTGAGCTAGGCTACGACAAGTCGATCTTCTCCTGCCCCGATGGTACGGTACCTCAGCCTTACCCCACGGATAACTGCAAGCTTGGCAACAAGCCCATCCTGTGGAACTACTACCAGGACCCGAACCGTCGCCATTTGTTTGACGTGTACCGCAGCCTGATTGCCCTGAAAGTGCAGGAGCCTGCTTTCGAAAACCCGGCCAGCTTTACCCAAAACCTGAGCGGCGCCGTGAAAACCATGCAGCTCACCGACCCGCGCCTGAGCGTAACGGTGGTTGGTAACTTTGATGTGGTGCCCGCTACCGCTACGGTTACCTTCCCGCAAACTGGCACCTGGTATAACTACCTCACCAGCGAGCAGCTAAACGTGACAAGCGCTACCATGAGCATGACTTTGGCGCCCGGCCAGTATGCCGTGTACACCTCGCGCAAAGTTGCCGTACCTGCCGGCACGGTGCTGGCCACGAAGCGCCAGCGCGATGCAAGCGTTCTGCAGCTAACCGCCCAGCCCAACCCAGCCGCTGCTTCGGCCCAGCTGCGTTATAGCCTGCCCCAGGCAACCACCGTGCATGTTACGGTTACCAACCTGCTCGGAGCCACGGTGCACACCCTGCCCGCTACCCGTCAGGCCGCCGGCGCCCACGAGCTGGAATTGCCGCTCCGCAACCTGGCCAGTGGCGTGTACCTAGTACAGCTCACGACCGGTCAGCAGCAGCAAGCCATCCGGTTGGTAGTGCAGAAGTAAAGAAGGCATCTGCTTCCTACCTGGCTGGTTCTCTCGGGAGCCAGCCAGGTAGCATACTAAAACAAGAGGGCCACCCTGTCAGTAGGGTGGCCCTCTTGTTTTTGAGTTGTTTGCTCCAGACGAAGCGGTAAGTAGGCTTACCGACGAGCAGCTTCGTGATATGACACGAGGTCGTCGATGGGGAGCGGATGATTTTACCGACTTCCATATTGTGGCTCCGAGCTACCTGGGTTAGTGCATCGCGGAAGTTATAGCCCACCGAGCCCACACAGTTAAAAGTGTAGTCCTGGTAGTTGGGGTAGTGGCTTACCAAGTTGGCAAAGAACGTCTCGAAGCCCTGCAGCACAATCTCGCGGCAGTAGCTGATGTTGTTGTGGTCGTAGGTAAACTTGGCGAAGCTGGCCAGAAACCGGTTGGGTAGGGGTTGGTTGTAAAGCCGGTCCAGAATTTCGTCGCGGGTGAGCTTGAATTCTTCCTGGAAAATATCCTGCAACCCATCGGGCAACAAGCCACGCAGGTAGTCGCGCAGCAGGCGCTTACCAATAAAGGAGCCGGAGCCCTCGTCGCCGAGGAAGTAGCCTAGCGAGTCTACGTTGTACGTGATTTTCTCGCCGTCGTAGAGGCAGGAGTTGGTACCCGTACCCAAGATGGCCGCAAAACCGGGCTTGTTACCAAGCAGGGCATGGGCGGCGGCCAGCAGGTCTTCGGCTACAAAGGCGTTGGCGTTCGGGAAAATCTGGCGCATGGCCGCGGCCACCCGCTCGGCCTTTTCCGCGTTGTGCACGCCTGCGCCGTAGTAATACACCTTACTTACTTCCTGACGAGGTAGGGTGTCGGGCAGGTTTTTGTCCAAGGATGCCGCAATGGCGGTGGTACCCATGAAATCAGGGTTATACCCTTCGGTGTTGAAGTACACCCGGTTACCCGCATCATCAAGCTGGCACCAGTTGCTCTTGGTCGAGCCGCCGTCGGCAATAAGAATCATATTCAGTTGGAAAGGTGAAGAAATGGGCTAAATCCAGTACGAATTAGGTTTTACAGTCCTAATAAGAGAATTACTATAAGCGAAACACGGAAAATATTCTGGCACAAAAAAACGAACCTTTTAAATCACATAGTGCCGCCTTTTGTGCTTTCTAACCTAACTAAGGTACTACTGACATCAATGGCACAAAATGTTTATTTACCACACTACCGCCTCGGGGTGGTGAGGTACATTTTGTGAAGGTGTCTGCAAAGGAGATAGGGCTGCCACTTTCTGACACAAAAAAGCTCCTGGCCAGATGTGACCAGGAGCTTTTTAGGCTGAAGGTACGCTGCTTACTTAATGGAGTAAGTATAGTTCCCCGGCTTGCTCAGGTCGAGCGTCACCGTGAATGTACCCGCAGCAGGTACCACAATATCGTCGGCGCCGTATTCCAGGATGCCATCAGCAGGCACTGCCGGAGTAGCCTTGGCATTTCCGTCGCCGAAGTTGATAGTCCAGTCGTTATTAGCACGGAACTTAATCGGGCCGGCCGTCAGGGTTATTCTAGCACTCCAGGTACCGGCAGCTGCATCATATACCAGCGGTGTATCAGTAGTCCAGCCACCGGGGGTAGCCGCACCAATTATCGACCAAGTGGTTTTGACAGTTTCAAGCGTCAAGGCGCCCAAATCAGCTTTCAAGCGGTAGTAACCAGGAGTAGGTACTTTCAAGTTACCCGCACCGCCATCAGGCGAAAGCTTGCCACCAGTACCATCGCCATAATTAGTGCCACCCCACGACGGCATGGAAGTGATTTTGAACTCTGGCGCAGCATCAGTCATGTTCACGAAACCCTCATAGAGTTGGTTGTTGTTGCTATTGAAAGCTGCCAACTTAGGCGCCGTAGCTGGAGCCCAACCCTGGTGGTTGCCCGGTACGTACACCGACGGGTACTCAATCACCACGAGGTAAGGAGTTACCGTGAGAGCAACGGTAGGAGAATAGGTAGCCGCTACCTTGTTAGTAATCATGCTCTTCACGCGCACTTCCAACGAATTGGTCGAGCCCGGAGTAGCTTTGGCCCGCAGTGCCAGAGCATTCAACTCTGCTACCGTAAAGGACATGGTGTTAGCGGCTCCTGCTGCTATTTCAACGGGCGTTGCAAAGTTGTTACCCTTCTTATCGATCTGAATCGTGTTGGTAACAGCTGCTTGGTAACCATAGGAAATAGGCTGCCAGGTAAGCGTAGTGGCCTGCGCCGAAGCGTTGGTACTGCTCAAAACCAGCGTGCTGGAAGACGCAGTCAAAGCGGCGGTGCCACTTTGCTGTAAAGTGACCTGGTCGCCTTCCTTCTCGCAAGAAGTCAGCAGTACCGCAGCCGATAGGCAAAGCCCGGAAACGCGAGTAAGCCAGTGTGACATAGGGGAAAAAGTAAGATGGTGGGAAAAGTTGGTTACGAGTACGTAAGTGAACCGGAAACTTCGCTAGGTAGCTTCCGGTTCACTTGCACAAAATTTAGTAACCAGGGTTCTGCTTCAGATTCGGATTTGCCGTCAGATCCGTGGTTGGAATGGGGAACAGCGTCCGGGTGGCGGCAACATCTGTACCAGTGCGCACATTGCCTTTGAAGGGCCAATTGTACCCGGTTGTGTATTTACCGAAGCGGATCAAGTCCGTCCGGCGGTGGCCTTCCCAATACAGTTCGCGTGCCCGCTCATCCAGCAGGAAATTCAGATTCAAATCAGCGGCCGTAATGTTGCCGCTGGTGTTACCGTAGGCCCGCTGACGTAAGGCATTAACATAGCCCAATGCCGTGGCGGCGTCGCCCCCGGCCCCACCCCGCAGCACGGCTTCAGCATACATCAAGTACACATCGGCCAAACGGAACATGGGGAAGTCGGTGTCGGGGAATGTTTTATCGGAGCCTGCTACATTGGTCGAAGACACGTTACGAAACTTCGTAATACCGTAGCCATCGGTAAAGGTGGCGGGGTCGTTGATTTCTAACGACTGGCCATTGGCATAGAACATGGAACGCTTGTCCGTAACAGTAGCTGCTGTTGGGAACAGGTTTACTAAGTTCTTTTTGGTGCGGGTGCCGCCCCAGCCGAAGTCAATGCCGAAGTCATTCACGGACATGCTACCACCCACTGCAGCGTGAACAATGAACGTCATGCCGCCGAACGTTTTGGTGCGCACCCCATCAAAGCGTACCGGCAGAATGATTTCTAAGCGGGACGTAGTGCTGTTATCCGTACGGAATAGGTTCGCGTAGCTCGGTGCCAGCGTGTAGCCAGCGCCAATGATTTTCTTCGTATAAGTAACGGCGTCGGTGTAGCGGTTTGAACCGTTATACACATTTGCGTTTAGGTACAGCTTAGATAACAGCATCCAAGCTCCTGCCTGATCGGCCCGACCAAACTCATTGGCGCGGGGAGTGGGTAGTTCCGTCTCCAGTTCCTTTAACTCCTTCTCCACGTAGTCAAAAAGAGCCGCGCGCTCAATGCGCTGGGGAGCTGTAGTGCCTACTTCAGAAGTTTCCGTGGCGAAAGGTACGTTACCGAACATGTCCAGGGCGTGATAGTAGCTGAGGGCGCGCAAGAAACGCGCCTCGCTCCGGTACGCCCGGAAGTTGGTTTTTTCGGTATCAGAAAGGCCGTAGCTGTCGAGCTTAGAGTCCGTGGTCTGACGGATAAACTCATTGCAAAGCGAAATCTGATAGAAAATCCGGTCGTACATAGCCCGCACGAAGGGGTGGGAAGCGTTCCAAGTCATCCGGTTGTATTCCGGAACCCCTAGGTCACTTTCCCAGCCGAGGATGGCTTCGTCGGTAGTAAGCTCCTGCGCCATCCAGTACTGGCGCAAATAGTTCGAAAAGCCCTCGTCGATGCCCTGAATATCAGGCTGACCAGCCGGACCCTGCTGCCCGCTCACAGCCATGGTAGCGTAGAGGCGAGCCAGCGCCTGCCGGGCTAGGGTCGGGTCTTTGTAGACGTTTTCGGTGGTTGGCTCGTAAGAAGGCGTCTGGTCTAGGTCGCCTACACACGAAGTAAAAGGTGCTAAGCTGAACGCTATTAAAGCGGTAGCCAGCGTACGCGAGAATTTATTCTTCATAGGGGTGGGAATTAGAAGCCGATGTTCAGCCCGAGGGTGAAGGTGCGCGGACGGGATAAATGTTGTTATCGATACCACCGAATATTTCAGGATCAAGCCCTTTGTAGTCGGTGATTACGAACAAGTTCTGAACAGCAAAAGACAAGTTCACGTTCGCTTTGTCATTGTAAATACTGCCCAGATTGTATCCTACCGTTAGGTTCTCCATCCGTAGGAACGAAGCATTCTCAATGTAATAATCCGACTGCAGCTGGGAGGTAGTGAAATTCGATACCAGCAGCTCGCGGTTGAAGTTGCCCAATACCCCGTTGGAGGCACCAGCTGGGAAGAAAGCCTGCGAACGAACGTTGTTATAAACGTAGTTATCAATGTTTGAGCGCAGCGTAAAGGCCAAGCTGGCCTTACCGTAGTTCAGGTTGGAGCCGAAGCCTAAGCTTACCCGTGGAGCTGGCGACTGGTAACGGTACCGGTCATTAACATTCACAACCCCGTCTCCGTTGCGGTCCACGTATACTCCTTCCAACGGCTTGCCATCAGCGCCATATACCTGCTGGAAAACGTAGAAGGCATTTGGCTGGTAGCCCACCGAGTTGATTTGAATGTTGTTGCCCACACCACCCGAAATACCACCGGTTTCATCACCCAGATAGGAGGGGTCAGAAGCGTTGGTTAGCTGAGTGATTTTCACGCGGTACGCCGTAGCATTGGCGTTCAGGGTCCAGTTGAGCTTTTCGCCCCGAACGACATCTACGTTTACCGAGCCCTCAATACCATTGTTCTCCAGCGAACCAACGTTGGTCGTCAGCTTATTAGAGAGATTGGCCAGAGCCGGAATAAATACGTTGTTCAGCAGGTCATCGGTTTTGCGATGGTACACATCAATAGCACCCGAAATTCGGCCGTCCAGGAAGCCGTAGTCCAGACCGGCGTTGTAGGTAGTGGAAGTTTCCCACTTGATGTTACGATCATAGGCTGCAGCCCGTAACGTGTTCGTGAACTCATCCCCAAACTGGTACTGAGCCGACGCCTCGCTGGGGGTATAGCGCGCTAGGTAAGGGTAAATGTCCCCGATGTCTTGCTGGCCGGTCTGGCCGTACCCCACGCGCAGCTTCAGTTCAGAAATGGCGGTAGAGTTTTTCAGGAAATCTTCTCCTTTAATGCGCCAAGCCGCGGCGGCCGAAGGGAAGTAGCCCCAGCGGTTGCTTTCCAAGAAGCGCGAAGAACCGTCGGCGCGCATGGTAGCCGTCAACAGGTACTTGTCGTTGATGTTGTAATTCGCCCGGCCGAAGAACGATACCAGCACGTAGCGTGGGTCGCGAAAGTTTTGGCCGTTGAGTAGGGTAGGAGCTGCGGTGTATACTTCGCCGCTAGCAATCCGGTCAGCAAACACGTAGTTCTTATCCTCGAAGCTCTGGTAGGAGTGGCCTGCCAGCAGATCCAGGCGGCCGACACCAAACTGACGACCGTAGCTCAGGTAAGCTTCCAGCAGCTTGTTGTTCTTGTCCTGGGCGTACTCATTATTTACGCCACCCTGACCAACCGTAGCGCCGTTCACGGTTACTACCCGGTTAAAGTCAGAGGCGGCCTGTACTGGCACGAATACCGTACCTCGGCCTCGCTGAATATCATAGCCTAGATTCAGGTTAGCACTTAGGCCTTCCAGGAAGGGAAGCTTGTAGTCCAGCTGAATGTTACCAATGCTGCGCTTTACGGTGCTCCGGTCGCGGCGCTGGTTGATAAGGCCCAGCGGGTTGCGGGTTGCCAGCGTATTCAGGTTGCTAGGATTGTTGGGGTCCAGTACCTCCGTGTAGCCACCGTAGATGCTGCCGTTGTAAACCGGAAACGTGGGGTTAGCATATACGGCTGCGCCAACAGCGCCCTGGTTCGAAAAGTTGTTGTCAACTATAGAACCTTTCACGTTGACATTCACGCGCAGGCTGCCATCGAGCAGCACCGGGTTCAAGCCAACAGAGCCCGTGTAGCGCTTCAAGTCATTACGTAATAGTAGGCCTTCCTGATCCAGGTAGCCTCCAGAAACACGGAACGGCACCTTGCCTGCCGAGCCCGAGATGCTGACGTTGTTATCAGTAGTTTGGGCTGTGCGGAAGATTTCGTTCTGCCAGTTGGTGCTGGCGTTGCCTACCAGCGTTTTTTGCTGAGCATTGCCAATAGCGGCTACCACAGCGCGCAACTCGGAGGCATTCAACACATCAACCTCATTGCGAGCTTTCGAAACGGAGTTCTGTGAGCTAACGTTTACGCGAAGCTTTTCGCCCTGCAGGCCTTTTTTGGTTGTAATCAAAATAACGCCGTTCGAGGCCCGCGAGCCATAGATGGCCGTGGAGGAAGCGTCTTTCAGCACCGAAATGCTCTCAATGTCATTGGGGTTAATCAGTGACAAAGGGTTGGACGTACCAGAAAGACCCCGGTTGTCTACCGGTACCCCGTCAATTACAATCAGCGGATCGTTTGAAGCGGTCAGCGACGAACCTCCGCGGATGCGGATGCTGGAGCCGGCGCCTGGGGCACCACCGCCGGTGGTTACCTGCAAGCCCGCTACTTTACCTTGTACTAGCTGCTCGGGGTTCGTTACCTGGCCCTTTACAAACTGACGTTCCGATACCTGCTCTACAGCGCCCGTCAGATCTTGCTTGCGCTGAGTGCCGTAACCAATAACTACTGCCTCATTTAGAAGGGTAGTATTTTCAGCCAACGATAGGTTTTCAACGGCAGTGTTTTGGCCTGCAGTCACGTTGATCGGCTGCCGCTTAGTGGTGTAACCCACGAACGACATCACTAGGGTGTGGGGGCCCGAGGGAACGTTCTGGATAGAGAAGGAACCGTCGGAGTTCGTGGAGCCGCCCAGGGAGGTACCCTCAATCAGGACCGTAACGCCGGGCATGCCTTCGCCCTTCTCATCGAGTACGCGGCCACTCACCGTCCCGATTCCCTGCGCATATGCGCTGCTCACGCTTACGCCTGCGCACAGGAGAGGCAGCGCCAGTTTCGCTAGATAGGGGTGTTTCATTGAAAAGAAGTTAGGGGTTGAAATGGATTTTTCCGGACAAACCGGAGTGGGAATTTAGTGGTTCATCCAAGGGGTAGGAGCGTAATAATTCCAGTCGCTAGAGCTTGAATCATCGCCGCATTCGCCCGGGTTCAACATCACCAAATTGTTATTAAACAGCGCAAGTTAAAGCGCTGGTAGCAACAAAAACAATGGGGTACAAGCGGGAAGCAGGTATAGTGATAATTGGACTTTCTTTGCTGAGTATAGCAGCAAAGAAAATGCTGCAATCTTACGGAGCATCTGGAACTTATTCACGTTACTTTAGCACACCTTCGCAGCTGTGGCTTACTATAGGTTAAGGCTAGCAATTAGGCCATTTCAAGGGAGGAAACAGAGGTATAATTGCCTTGTGCTGTATTAACAAAATAGTGTGCTGTGTTGATGCTAATTATAAAAGGTCAATAGAGGCGTACTAGTCAACTTTATATAAGAATTGAGGAAAGCGTAGTAAGATCCATGGCATTTAGTGCCAGTATCTAACACATTTTGCTTTGGTATGGCATATTTGGCTAGGTACCTGGGGAATTATTGGTGCAAAATTGTCAAGAAGACTATCAATAATAATTTCGGGGTACTTGTCAATACAGGCGCATAGACTTTTGCTGGTTTATGCTGGTTTATGCCGGTTTAAAGCGCTGATTTTTGTATATATTTTAGGAGCTAGCATAGAAAGTCAGTTTTTACAGCACTCATTTAACCCTCATATTGTAGTTGCCTAAAATACAGCTTTAGGTGAGGGCTTACTTACTTCGTGCGGGAAAGTGCGAGTAAGAGAAAAAAGTAAATTCTAGGAAAAATACAGATTGGGTTTATCCTCTATTTCGCATTAAGCGTAAAGATGTACCGTTGAGTTTATTTGTCATGGTATCAGGCGGCATTGGGCGCTGAGAACAGTGGTAACTTGCCCGCTGAATTCTGCCCTTCTGCTTCATGCGACTTTCCCTTGTCATCCTGCTTCTTAGCGTTCTGTTCTGTCATGCGGGCTTAGCCCAAACCACCCTGCGCATTGCTCAGGTGCCCGCCGCTACTCCGGCTGGGGCTGCATTGTACTTGGCGGGCTCTTGCAACTCGTGGCACCCCGCCAGCGCGGCCTACCGGTTTACGAGCAACCCAGATGGCAGCTACCAGCTGGTGCTGCCGGCCTCTGTTAAGGAGGCTTTCGCGTATAAAATAACCCGCGGCTCCTGGGAAACCGTGGAAACGGACGCCCGCAACCAGGACATTGAAAACCGCGTGTGCACTCCGGGCGACAAGGATGGCGAGCTGCAGCTTACGGTGCTGAACTGGAAGGATCTGTCGGCGGCCGGAGCCAGCCGCTGCCAAAGCACTGCACTGCAGCCCAACGTGCAAGTTATCAGCACCTCCTTCCCGATGCCCCAGTTAGGGCGCACTCGCCGCGTGTGGATGTATTTGCCCAGCGACTATGCCAGTGCGCCCGCCAAACGCTACCCCGTGCTGTACATGCACGACGGCCAGAATGTGTTTGATGCCTGCACCAGCTTTTCGGGTGAATGGGGCGTAGATGAAACCCTGAGCCAACTACAGCAGCAGGGCTTGGATGCCACTGGCTGCCTTGTGGTGGCCGTAGATAACGGCGGCTCGGAGCGGCTCAATGAACTCTCGCCCTGGAAGAACCCTGAGTACGGCGGCGGGCAGGGCAACGAATACGTGGATTTTCTGGTCCGGACCCTGAAGCCTTATGTTGATGCCAACTACCGAACCCTAAGCGGGCAGGAGTTCACGGGCATTGCCGGCAGCAGCATGGGCGGCCTCATTTCCACCTATGCGGCCCTGAAATACCCGCAGGTGTACAGCAAGGTAGGCGTGTTTTCGCCAGCCTTTTGGTTTGCCAAAGATTCCCTTTTTGCCTACCTGCGTCCGCGTCGGCCCCAGCCCAATACGCAATTCTACTTTGTGAGCGGTACCACGGAAAGCGAAACCATGGTGCCGCTGATGAAGGCCGTGCACGACACCCTGGCGCGAGCTGGGGCCGGGGTGCAATACACTACCCCCGCCGATGGTAAGCACACGGAGTGGTTCTGGAAGCGAGAGTTTCCGGCGGCCTACCGGTGGCTGTATCAGCCGGATGCTACCATGCAGCAGCGCAGAAACCGGGGGCCTCTGCCATATGGCGCTTATTTAAATGCCGAGCAGAACCAGCTGATCGTGCACCTGCCTTCCGGCCGTGGCAAGGGGCAGGTAGCCATACTAAACCAACAGAAGCAAACGGTACTTCGCAAGCACGTGAAGGGTGGTAGCGCCGTTGATGTCAGCCGCCTGCCGGCGGGTAGCTACGAGGTGCTGGTCCGGGTTAAAGACCAAGTAGGACGACAGCTGCTTGTGAAACAATAAGTTACGAGGTAGTGTAGGTTTAAGTAAAAAAATTCGGGCTTCTGCTTGCCAAAAACCTACCTGAACTTACCTTTGCCCCGTTCAACGCCCAACCCTATTTGGCAATGACCTTCTCAATGACCCAGCAAGCGTGGTGGTGGCCCTACGGAAACTCCGGACGGGACATCCTGTGCGTGCGCTAAGGTCAGCTGAACAACCTACTTCGCATTCGCTCAAAAGCCCGGCCGCCCCGCCGGGCTTTTTTATTTCCCGGCGCTGGTCCTTTACCTCACTACCACAACCAGCCGATGAAAACCTTCCACTTGCACACCCGCCACCTGCGCGTTCTGGCCGATACGGTAACCCCTGTGGGCCTGTACTTACGGCTGCGCGACCGGTATGCCAACTGCCTGCTGCTGGAGAGCTCCGACTACCACGGCCAGCAAAACGCCTTCAGCTACCTGGCTTTTGATCCGCTGGCCCGCTTTGAGCTGCGCGGCAACGAACTGGCGCTAACCTTCCCCGATGATACTACCGCCACGGAAACCCTAGCCGACCCCGACAGGCCCTGGCCCGGTTGCAAGAATTTGCTAACTGCTTCCAGACCCAGGACACGGGGCACGATTTCATTACGGGAGGCCTGTTTGGCTATCTTGGCTACGAGGCCGTACAGTATTTCGAGGACCTGGAGCTAAACTCGGCGAAACAGGCCGCCGGCCAAATTCCGGACATTCTCTATAGCACCTACCGCTACGTAATTGCCGTTAACCACTTTCGCAACGAGCTGTACGTGTTTGAGCACACGCTGGCCGGGCAAACTGTTGATGAAGACGGGCTTACGCGGCTGGTGAACCTGATTCGGAATCCTTCCCTGCCTGATTTCAAATTCAAAACGGTAGGAGAGGAGCAGACCAATCAGACGGACGAAGAATTTCTGCGGGTGCTGGCCGAAGGGCAGCAGCACTGCCGCCGGGGCAACGTGTTCCAGATTGTGTTGTCGCGGCGGTTTCAGCAGGGCTTCAGCGGCGACGAGTTCAACGTGTACCGGGCCTTGCGCTCCATTAACCCCTCGCCCTACCTGTTTTACTTCGACTACGGCTCGTTTAAAATTTTCGGCTCCTCGCCCGAAACGCAGCTGCTTATAAAAGGCCGACAGGCAAGTTTATACCCCATTGCCGGCACGTTTCGCCGCACTGGCCACGACGCCGAGGACGCGGCCCTGGCCCAAAAACTGGCTGACGACCCCAAGGAAAACGCCGAGCACGTCATGCTCGTGGACCTGGCCCGCAACGACTTAGCCCGCCACGGCGACGAGGTGAAGGTGAAGGTATTCCGGGAAATTCAGTACTACTCCCACGTCATTCACTTAGTTAGTGAGGTAACGGCCCGGCTGGCTCCGCAGGCCAGTTCCTTGCAGGTAGTGGCCGATACCTTCCCGGCCGGTACGCTGTCGGGGGCGCCCAAGCACCGGGCCATGCAACTCATTGATGAGCTGGAACCTACGGCTCGCGGCTACTACGGTGGGGCCATCGGCCACCTGGGCTTTAACGGCGACTTCAACCACGCCATCATGATTCGCTCCTTCCTGAGTACGGCCAGTCAGCTCTACTTCCAGGCCGGGGCCGGGGTAGTGGCTGCCTCCGACATCAACTCCGAACTAAACGAAGTGCACCACAAGCTGGCCGCCCTGCGCAAAGCCCTGGAAGAAGCCGAGTTAGTGTAGCTTGGTGTGGTCCGACGAGTAGCCGCAGGCCTCGTCAGACCACTCTCGCTAAACGACTACACAAGGCCAGTTTCCGGCGGCCGTCCGCAACCTCAGCAACGAGAGTGGTCCTACGAACCGCTGCGCGGCATTCGTAGGACCACATCTAACCTCTACCACCCTAAAGATGAAAATCCTCGTCATTGATAATTACGACTCCTTTACCTACAACCTGGTGCAGGTGCTGCGGGAGTTGGGACATACCGATAACGTCACGGTGATTCGCAACGACAAGCTCACGGTGGAAGACGTGGCCGACTACGATGCCGTGCTACTGTCGCCCGGACCGGGCGTGCCTTCCGAGGCGGGGCTGATGCCGGAGATTATTCGCCGCTACGCGCCTACCAAGCGGATGCTGGGCGTGTGCCTGGGCCACCAGGGCCTGGCCGAAAGCTTCGGCGGGGAGCTGTACAACCTGCCCGAGGTAGTGCACGGCCTAGCCACCGACGCCACCGTAACCGCCCCGGACCGCCTGTTTGCCGGCTTGCCCACCCGGTTCAAGATAGGGCGTTACCACTCCTGGGGCGTGCGGCCCGAATCGGTGCCGGCGGCGCTGGAAGTAACAGCCGTGGACACCAACGGGCAGATAATGGCCTTTCGCCACCGCGAGTACGACGTGCGCGGCGTGCAGTTCCACCCCGAATCCATCCTCACCGAGCACGGCCACCAGATGCTGGCCAACTGGCTGGCCTGAGTTCCTGTTCAGGCCTTGCTTGACCAGCACGGCGCATTCCTATTTTACTACCCCACCCCAAAGCGGAAAGCTACTCGCTGACCGCTACCGCGAATTGTGAAACAGATTCTTAACCAGTTATTTGACCAGCAGCTGCTCACCCACGCCGAAGCGCGCGAAGCCATGTTGCGCATCGGGCAGGGAGAAGCCAACGCCTCCGAAATGGCCGCCTTCATGAGCGTGTACCGGATGCGGCCGATTTCGGTGCCGGAGCTGGCGGGCTTCCGCGACGCGCTGCTGAGCCTAAGCCGCGACCCGGCGCTGGGAACCCACGATACGGTGGACATTGTAGGTACCGGCGGCGACGGCAAAGACACGCTGAATATCAGTACGTTGGCTTGCTTTGTGGTGGCCGGTGCGGGCTATAAAGTCACCAAGCACGGCAACATCGGCGTGTCGTCGGTGTGCGGCTCGTCGGATGTGCTGGCTCAGCTCGGGGTTGATTTGGGGGTAGGCAACGACGTGCTGCAGCGGCAGCTGGAGCACGCCAACATCTGCTTTCTGCACGCTCCCTCGTTTCACCCGGCCATGCGCCACGCCGGGCCGGTGCGCCGGGAGCTGGGCGTGCGGACCTTCTTCAACATTCTGGGGCCGCTAGTGAACCCAGCCCGGCCTAACTACCAGGTAGCCGGCACTTTCAGCCTGGAACTGCTTCGCCTTTATCACTACCTGCTGCAGCAAACCAGCACCCGCTACGCCGTGGTCCACGCCCTCGATGGCTACGATGAACTCTCGCTGACAGCGGCTGCCAAGCTGGCTTCGCCGGCAGGCGAGCAGGTAGTAACCGCCGCCGACCTGGGCCTGACGACAACAGTACCCGAGGAACTGGCCGGCGGAAAAAGCGCGGCGGAGTCGGCCCGGCTGTTTGTAGATGTGCTAGAGGGCCGCGCTACCCGGGCCCAACGCGACGTGGTGACGGCCAACGCGGCCCTGGCCATCCGGTGCCTGGAACCCACCTTTAGCTTTGCCGAAGCCCTGGCCGCCGCCCAGGAATCCTTGGACTCAGGGCGGGCGCGGACGGCGCTGCGCAAGCTGGTAGCCGCCGCCACGCACAGCCACGCCACCACGACGTAGAGACGCCATATGGTGCCTCTGGTCGAATGATCTGAAACCAACTGTCATTCCGACGCAGGAGGAATCTGGGTTAAATAGTTGAATGAGTAACCCAGATTCCTGGCGTTGCTTGGAATGACAAATACCATCAGCAACGACCAGACGCGGAGTGTCGCGTCTCTAGAACCGAATAAAGATTCTGGCCTTTGCGGGCTCCTTTTCTGCCAAATACTGTTCACTCAATTCCTTTCCACCAGACAGGAATTCACCCTAAATCCCGCCACAACGAACCCGGCGGCCCTTCAATGCCCACTATTCTCGACAAAATTATTGCCCATAAGCGCCAGGAAGTAGCCAACCGCCAGAGCCTTGTGCCGGTGAAGCTGCTGGAGCAAAGCCTCTACATGCCGACGCCGCCCTGAGCCTGCGCCGCTACTTGCTGCGCGACGATTTGAGCGGCATCATTGCCGAGTTCAAACGCAAGTCGCCGAGCAAGGGCTTCATCAACCCCCACGCCCCGGTGGAGCGCACCACGCTGGGCTATATGCAGGCCGGCGCTTCGGCCCTGTCGGTGCTGACGGACACCGAGTTTTTCGGGGGAAGAATGAGGACCTGACTATTGCCCGCCGCTTCAATTTCTGCCCCATTCTGCGCAAGGATTTCGTGGTAGACGAATACCAGATTCTGGAAGCCAAGAGCATTGGGGCCGACGCCGTGCTGCTGATTGCGGCCGTGCTCAGTGGGGAAGAAGTGCTGCGCCTGGGGCGCCTGGCCAAAAGCCTGGGCCTGGAAGTGCTGCTCGAAATTCATAACGCCGAGGAGCTCGACAAAACCTTGCACCCCGACGCCGTGAGCCTAGTGGGCGTCAACAACCGCAACCTCCACGACTTCAGCGTGAGCCTGGATACCTCGGGCGAGCTGGCCCAGCGCATCCCCGATGAGTTCGTGAAAGTGACGGAAAGCGGCCTGACTTCGGCGGCCGATATTGAGGCGCTGCGGGCCGTGGGCTACCGGGGCTTCCTGATTGGGGAAACGTTCATGCGCCACTCGCGGCCCGAAAAAGCCTGCGCCGCCCTGGTGCAGCAGCTCCGCGCCACCGAAGCCGTAACCCTACTATAATGAGTGTACGCCTGAAAGTCTGCGGCATGGCCCGGCCCGACAACCTTCGGGCGGTAGCCGCCCTGCGGCCCGACTTTCTGGGCTTCATCTTCTACCCCAAATCCCGGCGCTACGCCGCGCCCACGCTCAGCCCCACTGATGCGGCTACGGTTCCAGCTACTATCCGCAAGGTAGGCGTGTTCGTGGACGAAGACACGGCCGTAATGCAGGAGCGCATCACGGAGTACGGCTTGCAGGCGGTGCAGCTCCACGGCACCGAAACGCCCGAAACCTGCGCCTTGCTGCGCGCTACCGGGGTAGTAGTTATTAAGGCGTTTGCGGTAGGGGAGAAGTTCGACTTTGCCCAGCTGCTACCCTACGTGGGGCAGGTTGACTTTTTCCTGTTTGATACGGCCGGCGCCCAGCCCGGCGGCAACGGCACGGCCTTCGACTGGCAGATTTTAAAGCAATACCGCCTAGCCGTGCCCTATTTTCTGGCCGGCGGGCTGGCGCTGGCGCACGCCGCCGTCCTGCAAAACCTGCAGCTTCCAGGCCTGTTTGCTTTGGACCTCAACAGCCAATTCGAAACTGAGCCCGGCGTAAAAGATGCCGAGCTGCTGCGCCAGATGTTTCAGCAGTTACGCCCCTAAGTATCCGTTGCGCGCACCGTTTGGCAGGGCTTCGGCGCTGCCGCTTGGTGCGCTACCTACTCCAAAACTTCCCGAGAAATCATGAGCACTACCTACCAACAACCCACGGAGCGCGGCTACTACGGCCAGTTCGGCGGCGCCTTCATTCCCGAAATGCTCTACCCCAATGTGGAAGAGCTGCGCCAGCAGTACCTCGATATTCTGGCCGACCCCGCCTTCCAGCAGGAGTACCAGCAGCTACTCCGCGACTACGTGGGCCGGCCGACTCCGCTGTTTGAAGCCAAGCGCTTATCGGCGAAGTATAACACCCGCGTGTACCTCAAGCGCGAGGACCTCTGCCACACTGGGGCCCACAAAGTCAACAACACCGTGGGGCAGATTTTGCTGGCCAAGCGCCTGGGCAAAACCCGCATTATTGCCGAAACCGGCGCGGGCCAGCACGGCGTCGCCACGGCCACGGTGTGCGCCCTCATGGGTATGCAGTGCATCGTGTACATGGGCGAAATCGACATGGAGCGCCAGAAGCCGAACGTGTACCGCATGCGCCTGCTGGGAGCCGAAGTACGGGCGGCTTTGAGCGGTAGCCGCACCCTCAAAGATGCCACCAACGAAGCCATTCGGGACTGGATCAGCAACCCCGTCGACACGCATTACATCATCGGCTCGGTGGTCGGTCCGCACCCGTACCCCGATCTGGTGGCGCGCTTGCAGGCCGTTATTAGCGAGGAGATGCGCAAGCAGCTGCTGGAAAAAACCGGTTCGGAACTGCCGAACTACGTGGTGGCCTGCGTGGGCGGCGGCTCCAACGCGGCCGGCGCTTTTTACCACTTCCTGGAGGAGCCTGCCGTGAAGCTAGTGGCCGTGGAAGCGGCTGGGCACGGGGTCAACTCGGGGCACTCGGCGGCTACCTCCGTGCTGGGCAAGCCGGGCATCATTCACGGCTCCCGCACCCTGCTCATGCAGGATGAGGACGGCCAGATTACCGAGCCCTATTCCCTGTCGGCGGGTCTCGACTACCCCGGCATCGGCCCCCTGCACGCTTTCCTGGCCGATTCGGGCCGGGCACAGTTCATTAGCATCGAAGACGAAGACGCCCTGCGCGCCGTAGCCGAGCTGAGCCGCTTGGAAGGTATTATTCCGGCCCTGGAAACGGCTCACGCCCTGGCCGCCCTGGGGCAGCTGGGCGCCGGCCCCGACGATGTGGTGGTGGTCAACCTCTCTGGCCGCGGCGACAAGGACCTGGAAACCTACCTCAAGTACGCCGATACTATTCTGTAAAGCCCGCTGACCTACCTGTGTCATGCTTCAGCAAACTCAGCATGACAAACAAAATTCATCATGCAAAATCGTATTCAACAGGCTTTCCAGAAGAAAGGTAAAAACCTGCTCAACGTGTACTTTACCGCCGGCTACCCCCGCCTGCACGACACGGTGCCGCTGATTAAGTCGCTGTCAATGGCCGGCGCCGACCTTATTGAAATTGGGATGCCGTTTTCTGATCCGCTGGCCGATGGCCCCGTGATTCAGGCCAGCAGTACCGCGGCCCTGCAAAACGGCATGAACATGCGGGTGCTGTTTCAGCAGCTGGAAGGCATCCGGGAGGAAGTGACCGAAACGCCCATTCTGCTCATGGGCTACCTCAATCCGGTGATGCAGTTCGGGGTAGAAAACTTCTGCCGCGAAGCTGCCGCTGCCGGCGTAGATGGCGTGATTCTGCCCGACTTGCCGCTCGACGACTACGTGGCCGAGTACCAGGAACTGTTTCGCCGCTACAACCTGCGGCCGGTGTTTCTCATTACCCCGCAAACGGCCCCGGAGCGTATCCGCCGCATTGATGAGCTGACGGATTCCTTTCTCTACCTCGTATCGGGTCCTGGCACTACCGGCGGCGCGAATACCCAGGCCGAGGGCGTGCAAGAGGCGTATTTCCAGCGCATTGAGGCTATGAACCTGCGTAACCCCCGTCTCATCGGCTTCGGTATCGGCGACAAGGCCTCCTTCCAGCGAGCTTGCCAGTACGCCGAGGGCGCCATTATTGGCTCGGCCCTGATTCGGGCCCTGGAAGGCACCGATGATGCCCCGGCCGCCGCTACCCGGTTTGTGCAGTCGGTGCTGGCCTAGCATTACAAAGAACCTCACGCAGAGCGTAGCTTAGCATCTGGCTCGGCTGGCTGACGTTGCCATAGTAAGCAGGCATCAGCCGAGCCAGATGCTACGCTCGGCATGACCATCGACTTTCTCTTCCCCTGAATATGATCATCCAACTCGACGCCCATATCTCCGAAGCCGCTCAAAAGGCCATTGAAGACCACATCAAGGCCCTCAAATACAAGGTCACCGACGTCAAAACCCAGCGCGCCCACTACCTTGTGGCCATCGGCAAAGCCGATGTGGACCTGCGTACCATTGGGCAGCTGCCGGGCATCCTGGATATTCACCAAGTTTCCGATGAGTATCAACTGGTGTCGCGCAAGTGGCGGGTGCGCCCCACAGTGCTCGACCTCGGCGACGGCGTGCGGGTAGGAGAGGGCAGCCTCACACTGGCAGCCGGCCCCTGCAGCATCGAGAGCGAGGCTCAAATGGAAAGCATCATGCAGCACCTGCTGGACAACGACGTGCGCATTATGCGCGGTGGCGTATTTAAGCCCCGTTCCTCGCCCTACTCCTTCCGGGGGCTGGGCATGGAGGGGCTGAAACTGTTCCACCAGATGGCGCGGGCGCGGGGCATAAAAATCGTGACGGAAGTCATGCAGGTGTCGCAGGTGGAGGAAATGCACGACTACGTGGACGTGTTTCAGGTAGGCGCCCGCAACACCCAGAATTTCAACCTGCTGGATGCTCTAGGCGGCGTTGATAAGCCGGTGCTGATCAAGCGGGGCATTTCAGGCACCATCGAAGAGCTGCTGTCTTCGGCGGAGTACGTGTTTTCGGGCGGCAACGAGAAGCTAATCCTCTGCGAGCGAGGCATTCGGACCTTTGAAACGGCCTCGCGCAACACCCTGGATTTGAACGCCGTGCCCATCCTGAAGGAGAAAACCCACCTGCCCGTCATCGTGGACCCTTCTCACGGCATCGGCATCCGCGACTACGTGCCTTCCATGGCCCTAGCCGCCGTCATGGCCGGCGCCGACGGCATCATCTACGAGGCCCACGAGAAGCCCGAAGAAGCCGCCTCCGACGGAGCTCAAACCCTGAATTTTCAGGAGTCGGCGCGCTTGGTTCACAACCTGCGCAAGGTGTACCAGCTGCGCCAGGAGCTGGAATAACCCGGAATGAGGTAAAGAGGCAATATTTCGCGTTACGTGGGTTGCTGTTATTACAACTGCATCGTTCTGCCCCAAGACGTTCAACGACGTAACGCGACACTTCACCTCTCTACCGTAGTTAATGGTTTGACATACCGCCCCGGCTCAGTTGAGCCGGGGCGGTGTTTTATATAGCCGAAAGCTAATCTGCTGCTACCTTGCTGGTATGGTCTTCGGTTTCAACCAGTACAGCGGATTGCTGTTGCCGTTTTTCGTGCAGGGCATGGTGGTGGCCGCGGTGCTAGTTGTGCGCAGCCGCCGCAACGACGCCGCCGCCGACCGGTGGCTGGCCCTGTTGCTGTTGCTACACGCCCTGCGCCTAGCTCAGTGGATGCTCGGCTTTGCCGGTTGGTACGACGCACACGATGCCCATAGCACGTTCATGTTCTACTTTCCGTTTCACCACTGGCTGGCCGTAGGACCAGCGCTGTATTTCTACTTTCGCAGCCTCACCAACCAGGAGTTTCGACTGACGCGGCGGCACTGGCGCGCCTTCGGGCCCGAGCTAGCCTGGCTAGGCCTGTACCTAGTGGGGTTGCTGTACGATGTTGGGTGGTGGCACGGGCTGCGGGGCCAGCCGCTGCCGGCTCACTTCGGCACCAAGGGCCCCGTTGCGGCCTGGGCCGATGAGCAGCCTATTAAGGTAGTGGTGGATATTCTGAGCTACGTGCTGGTCCTCTACTTCACGCTACGCACCCTCCGCGAGTACCGCGCCTACGCCCGCTACCTCAACGATAACTTCTCCGATACCGACCGAATTCGGTTTCGCTGGCTACGGAACGTACTGATAGCAGTGGGCATTGGCACGGGCGTAACCCTAGTCTTCGGCGTTGTTAACCTTGTGGTGCCCCTGAGCTACTATCAGGCTTGGTACGACTACCTGTTCACGGGCTTGCTGCTTTACTACCTCAGCATTGCCGGGCTTCTTACGGGCCACCGCCTAGCCAGCCTGCGCTTCCAGCCGGCCGAAGAGGCCCCCGTACCTGACCACCTTCCAGAACCGCCTACCCTCGTGCAACCTGCCACTGCCGCGCCGGCCAAGGCGCGGCAGCTCCTTGCGGCCGCCGGCGCGGCCGCCAACCTGGCCGCGCCGGCGCCTACCCCCGCGCCAGTTCCCGATGCCCCGAGCTGGAACGCTGGACCCAACGCCTGCTTCGCCACATGGAAGCCGAGCGGCCCTACCTGGCGCCCGAGCTGACTTTGGGGGAGCTGGCAACTCAGCTGCGCACCAACACTTCCTGGCTGTCCAGGGTTATCAACGCGGGCTGCGGCCAGAACTTCAACGACTTCATCAATGAATACCGGATACGGGAGGCCGAGCGCCGCCTGCGCGACCCGCAGTTTCGGCACTACACCCTGTTGGCCGTGGCCTTAGAGGTAGGCTTTAACTCCAAGTCCACCTTCAACCGGGTATTTCGGAAGCTGCGGGGCGTCACGCCCAGCGAGGTGGCCCGCCGGAGCACCTAGGCGGGTGAACGTGCCAAATCATATAGTAGGACGTCCCAGAAGGTAAATTGAAGCGGTTAGGGAGCTAGCGGGTAGTTGCTTTGAGCCATCATTGCACCTTAACCTTACTCCTCATGCTTGCTTCCATTTTTTCCCGCTCCCACTCTTGGCTGCTGACCTTAGCCGCCGTGTGCGCCCTAGCTACCAGCTGCTGGGCCAACCTGACATCCGATTTATTTATTGAGGCCGGCAAGCAGTTTGTGCTGGGCGGCGGGCAGCCTGGGGCCTTCAAGGTAGAGGCGCGCAACGTGGGTAAGGTTCCCATCGAGATAAAAGAACGGCCCCGCGGGGGCGGCATCTTCACCAAAACCACTTTGGCTCCCGGGGCCCGGGCACCTTGCGTTTCATGGCCGGTTCCACGGCCGTGCTTCTGAACCCTTCTGCGGTGCAGGCTCATCTAAACCTAAAGGTATCCGGTGACACCAAGAGCCTGAGTATGACCTACGAGCCCAGCGGTAAGCTGTAGTGACTCACCCGAATGCAGCTGCCTATTATGAAAAAGTTACTGCTGGGCATGTACTGCTAACAGCCCTTGTTTTAGGGCTACATCTTACCGGTTGGCACCGGCGCCAGCTGCTACTCCCTCAATTACTGGCTAGCGCGTCGCCCAAGTTGGGTGGCAACCCGGCTGCAGTCCGTTCCGGCGGCTGTAGGAGCTGTGCTAAAGATGTAGGGCTTGGCGCACGAAAAAACCGTGGGCTAAGGGCGCTGTATTCAGGAAGAACTGTATATTTGTAATATCATGCTGAACCTAACCGCAAAGTGCTTTAACCTGATGAATATTCGCCCCGTGCAGGGCGAGGTCGGGCCTCTTTGCGGACAGGAAAGTTAGAAGCGCAGCATGACACTTCTCCCCTGAAAATCTCGCGAAAGCCCGACTCCTACCAGGAGCCGGGCTTTTTTTCTGCCCCTTATTCGCTACCTCCTATGGTACAGCAACAGTACGACCGGTACACGGCCCAGGATCAGTTGGTTTGGAAGGTATTGTTCGACCGTCAGACGGCCCTGCTGCACAAGCGGGCCTGCTCGGCCTTTGGCCGGGGGCTGGCTGCCGTTGGTTTTCACCGCAATGCCATTCCCGATTTTGAGCAAGTAAACCAGCGCCTGCTCAAAGCCACCGGCTGGCAGCTGGAACCGGTGCAGGGCCTGCTCGGCGACGCCGACTTCTTCGGCTTGCTGGCCCAGCGCAAGTTTCCCGCTACCGTCTGGATTCGGTCTATGGAGCAGTTTGATTTCATTGAAGAGCCCGATTTGTTTCACGGGTGTTTGGGCATGTACCGCTGCTCATGGACCAGGCCTTTGCCGACTTTTTGCATTTTCTGGGCCGCGTGGCCGCGCAGCACCTGCATGATGCTGCCGCCCTGACCCGCCTAGAGCGCCTCTACGGCTTCACGGTGCAGTTTGGCATGGTGCTGGAAAAGGATGAGGCCCGCATGTACGGCGCCGGCTTGCTGTCTTCCTCCGGCGAGATTCATCATTGTCTCGGCGACGCAACTCGCCGCGCCCCCTTTGATCTGGCTACGGTGCTGCACACGCCTTATAGTGAAGCGCATTTGCAGGAGCAGTACTTCGTGCTCAATAGCTGGGACCAACTCACGGAAAGCGTAGCCGAGCTGGCCGCCTTGCTCTCCGCGGGCTGGGAACTGCAGCCCGTAAAATAAGACCCTTGCAGCGGGCCAGTAACAGCCAGTGGGTTAGCAATCGGTTTCGCGTTTAGGCAGGAGTGAGCCAGGACGGGCAGCAAGCGGGGGTGGGATACCAACTGCTGCTCCCGCTCACTTCGGCCGCCGCCTCAGCGGTTCGCAGAACAGGTTTCTTGCCCGCTGGCTTGTTTGCTAGCTGTTGCGTTGTACTTTTGCCCCGATGCTACTTACCTCCCGCTATTACGCTTATGCCTATTACGCTCCCGCCCGGAGCGGAGCGGCCACGGCGTGCCACGGAGGATAAGTACTACTTCCCCTGACACTTTCACAGCCTGCTTCCGCTTCGTGCGGAGGCAGGCTGTTTTTTTATCCCTTCATTTCCCGAGTATGTTGTCGTCTTCTGCTTCTTCTGCGCTTACGCCCGCCGCTACTGCCGCAACCCCAGCCGTCCTGCCCTTGCTAACCCAGGACTACAGCGCCTACACCGCCGCCGACCAGCACGTCTGGCAGCTGCTCTTCGACCGCCAAATGGCCCTACTGCCTGGCCGGGCGGCTGACGCTTTCCTGGCGGGAGTGCAGCACATTGGGTTTACCCGGGAAGCTATTCCGGATTTTCGCGAGGTGAACCCACGGCTGCGCGAATTAACGGGCTGGGAACTGGTGGTGGTGCCCGGTATCGTAGACGATGCCATCTTCTTTGGGCTGTTGGCCGATAAGAAATTCCCGGCTACAACTTGGCTGCGGAAGCTGGAGCAACTCGATTACCTAGAAGAACCCGACATGTTTCACGACGTGTTTGGGCACGTGCCACTGCTTACCAACCCGGAGTTTGCCGCCTTTCTGCAGCAGTTGGGTGCTGCTGCCCAACACCACCGCCACCAGCCCAATTCACTGGAGCTGTTTACCCGCTTGTACTGGTTTACGGCGGAGTTTGGCTTGCTCAGCCAGCCTGATGGGTTACGTATCTACGGCGCTGGCTTACTCTCGTCGCACGGAGAAGTAAAGTTCAGCCTCAGCGAGAAGCCTACCCGCTTACCCTTTAGCCTAACTGGGGTGCTGGATACCGCCTTTGAGAAAGATAAATTTCAGGAGCTGTATTTCGTATTAGAAAGCATGCACCAACTTCCTGAAAGCCTAGCTGAACTGCAAGCGCAACTAGCAGATTAACAATGAGGTAGTAAATGAGTAGATGAGCGAAGTGTTGTCATGACGAGGGCAACGAAGCCACCCGTCCTCTCCATATGACCAGCCTTCTAATGAGACAAGCCCTTGCCGTATGGTAGCGTCAAGGGCTTGTCACATGTCAGAGGGGTAGCATGTTGGCCAGAAAGCAGGAGGCAGAGCCCTTCTTTTGGCTGCTACCTGACTACTTGAGCTTTAGGTTTTTCTTGAGGTAAGTCACGGAAGCGGTGTGAGCGTCCTCGGCAAAGCCCTTGTTGTACTTGGGGTTAGAGGGGTTGGCGAAGGCGTGGTCCGCGTCGTAGGCTTTTACGGTAAGGCCTTTCTTGGCGGTTGCCATGTCCTTTCCAAACTGACTGACTACCTCCTGATTGATCCATTTGTCCTGCTTGGCGAAAACGAAAAGCACATCAGTATTCAACGTTTTGAGTTTGGCCACATCCTTCTCTGGCATGCCGTAGTACGCTACGCACCCCTTGGCCTTAGGACCGGCCAATAAGGCTGTTTGTATGCTCCACCCTCCACCAAAACACCACCCAATGCTGGCTACCTGGGCGCGGGGCCAGCATACAGCAGCGCCCCTTTGATAATGGCCTGGGCACGTTCAGTTTTCACGCCCTGCATGAGCTTACCGGCCTGGTCGGCGTCGGTGGCTACCTGCCCGTCGTAGAGGTCGAGGGCAATGACATTGACGCCGGGCAGCTCCTTGGCGAAGCGGGCGGCTTCCTGCTTGATGTAGTCGTTCAGGCCCCACCACTCATGAATAACCAGTAGGTACTTGTCGGAGCGGACGTTGCTTTTGATTTCGAATGCCTTGCTGCTTTGCCCATCGGTGGTTTTGAATTCCACCATTTCACCGGCACCCTGGTACGTGAAGGGTAGGGGCGCATCGTGGCCGCCCGAGAAATCTTCGTTAGAAGCCAGCATAGCAAATACTTCGGTGGCATTCTGACCAACTGTTGGCTTAACGCAGCAGCCCAAGGTTTGGGCCGAAGCCATCGATACCACGCCGAGCAGAGCTGCACAAAGAGTCCAGAATTTTTTCATGGAAAGAGAAAAGAGTGAAAAGAGACAGTTCGATAAGACTCATGTAACTACACAAGGCTTATCGGACTATTTCATTACGGAGAGCTGGTTTGGAAAAGGTTCGTTGTGAGTAACTCGAGTCATTCCGAGCAGAGCGAGGAATGACACGAGTTATTTAGCACATGCTGAACCTAATTCGTCTGCACGAATGCCCGCAGCTCAGTTAGTAAGGCGTAGAGGCCTACGTACGTCCGATTGAGGTAGATGAAGTGCTCCGACCCGCGCGGTTCCCGCTGCTGGCGTAGCTCCGGCTGTTGCAGCAAGTCGTCGCCGAGAGCATACAGACTCTGCAGGTAGGCAGGATCACCGAAATCGAAGCTCGGCTGGCGAAACGGCCGACCCACCAACTCTAACGACGCCTGCATGGTGCTGACGTAGAAGCTGCGTTGGGCCTCCACGTCCTCGGCTCGCACGACGCCAGCCTCAGTAAGCAGGGCCATCAGCCGGGCCGGATCAGCCAGGGTTTCGGGAGCCAGCAGGGCCGTGAACAGTCGGTGTACCTCGGCCGGAATTTCCTTTACGCAGCCAAAATCCAGAACGCCTACGGTGCCCCGGCCTCAGCGCGCAGCAGGAAGTTGCCGGGGTGCGGATCGGCGTGTACCTGGCGCAACGTGTTGAGCTGAAACATGTAAAAGTCCCAGAGAGCCTGCCCAAGCTGGTTGCGCACGGCTTGGCTGGGGTGGGTGGCCAAGAACCCTTTCAGGTGTTGCCCGGGCAGCCAATCCATGGTTAGGATGCGGTTGCCGGATAGCTCGGGGTAGTAGCGCGGGAACTGCAGATGCGCCAGGCCAGTGCAGGCAGCGGCAATCTGCTGGCCGCGCCGTAGTTCAAGGGCGTAGTCCGTTTCTTCTAGCAGGCGGGTTTCCACTTCCTGCAAGTACGGCCGCACGGTTGCTTCCTCTAGGCCTAGCACCCGCAGGGCAATGGGTTTTACCAAGCGAATATCGGAACGGATGCTGTCAGCCACGCCCGGTACTGCACTTTCACGGCTAGCTCCTGGCCGTCTTTTTGAGCCCAATGTACCTGCCCAATGCTGGCCGCCTGCCGGGCGTTGAGGTCAAACGAATCGAACACGTCGAAGGGCGACTTGCCGAAAGCGTCCCGGAAAGCCTTTACCACCAACGGCCCCGAAAGCGGAGGCGTTTGGTACTGAGCCTGAGCAAACTGGTTGGCGTAGGCCGTGGGCAGAATGTTCTTTTCCATGGCCAGCATCTGAGCGACCTTCAGCACCGAGCCCTTCATTTCGCTTAGAGCACCGTACAGTTCCGCCGCGTTGGCCTCGTGCAGCTCGCTAGTAGGGCTCTCGGCTCCTACGGCACGCTTGGCGTAGTGCTTCACGTAATTAGCGCCTACGTTCAGGCCCGTTTTGGCGAAGCGGGCCGCGCGCGCCACCTTCGTGGTAGGCAAAGAATCGAGGGAATATTTTTAGGTGATTCGGGCATACGAAAGCGGCCTGCACAGCAGGGCCTGCAAAGGTGCAAAAGGTGAAAAGCAGCAGCCTTACGGCTTGAATTGCATCAGTGACTAGTAGGTGCCCAAGCACCTGCTCTGCCGCGAAGGCTGCTCAAGTTGGCGGGGGCTTAACGCCGGCTCTGAATTAGGAAACGCACGAAGTCGGTGGCGGAATCCAGGGTGTTGCGTCCTACCAAGTCAAAGCTGAGAGTAACTGCTTTTTCTACGGCCGCGTCGGTACGCTCAAAGTTTACGGACTCGTCGTGGGCGAAGAAATTCAGCAGAAACAGCAACTGCTGCCAGAAAAAGCGGGGGTAGCTATTCTCCAGCAAGGGCCGGGAGGCTACCTCTCCTCGCTGCCGGCCTTCCTGCAAAATTTTGGCGGCAAATTCTTCGAACTCCTGCCGCAGCCCGTCCAGCACCCGCGGGGTCAGGCCGGGCATGCGGTGCAAAGACCGGCGCAGGGCTTGCAGGGCAAAGCTGCGGTTGCGCTTTAGCACTTCCAGCAGGATGTAGTAGAAGCTGAGCAGCTTCTCGCGGGCCCCATACTCGGCCCACACGGGTTCTTTAGAGGCTGTATCGAAGGCCTCGCGCCCGAAATCAGCCCACAGCTCCCGGTCTAGCACCTCGAAGCTGGCATAGTAGCGGTAGAACTCCTGCTCCGGCAGGCCCAGCTTTTTGGTGAGCTTAAACACCGAAACGGGCGGCGTGCCTTTGCGCAGCACGTAGTCGAGGTAGGCTTGTTTGATCCGATCCTTTTCCATGGTAGTACAACCGGTAGCAGGGGTAGGAAGTTGCTCGGCAGTAGAGGTAAATAACCTGACTACTCACTCGCAGCCCGGTAAGCGGCCCGGAGCGTATCAACGGCCCGTTCCCGGGCAAACTTATGCTCGACGATGGGCTGGGGGTAGTGGCGGGTACCGAACTCCGGCACCCACTGCCGCACGTAGGCAAACGTGGGGTCGTACTGTTCCTGCTGACTTTGGGGACTGTACACCCGGAACCAAGGCGCGGCCACCACGCCAGTACCAGCCATCCACTGCCAGTTGCCCACGTTTTGGGCCATGTCGTAGTCAAGGAGCTTATCGGCAAAATACCGGTCGCCCCAGCGCCAGTCAATTAGCAGATGCTTCACTAGAAAGCCCGCGGCGGCAATACGAGCCCGGTTGGGGAGGTAGCCCGTCTGGTTAAGCTCGCGCATGCCGGCATCTACCAGCGGGTATCCCGTGCGGCCCTCGCACCAGGCCCGAAACTCTTCCTCATTGTTGCGGTAAGGCACTTGGCGCAGGCGCGGCTCAAAGCTCTCGGTGACGGTGCGGGGGTAGTGCCAGAGTAGCATCATAAAATAGTCGCGCCAAATCAGCTCGGCCAGCAGCTTAGGGTTTAGGTCACGAGCTTGGCGCATCAGCTCGCGCACGCTCAGGGTGCCAAAGCGCAGGTGCACGGAGCGGCGGGTGCTGCTGTCCACGCGCCCGGGCGTGTCGCGGGTGAGGTGATACGTGCGCACCAACGCCTCGGCCGGTAACTCATTGGCTGGCACCTGCTGCCGGAACTCTTCGAAACCCATGCTACTTAGGCTTGGGCGCGGCGGAGCCTGGGGCAACGGGGCTAGGTTTGCAGAAGTGTACAAGCCGGCGGAAGGGTAGGGCTGCAAGTGTGCGTCCTGAAGCTTTTCCAGCCACGCCTTGCGGTAGGCTCCAAATACGCGGGCCGGCTTACCTGATTTGCCCAGCAACTCGTTTTTGGCGAAAATTACTTGGTCTTTAAGCGCCTGAAAGCTAGCACCGTGCCGGGCGGCCAGCGCCGCCACGGCCGCGTCCCGCTCGGCGGCGTAGGGCTCGTAGTCCTCATTGGTATAGATGGCCGCTACCTCGTGCTGGGTGAGCAGCTGCTCGAAAACCTCCAGGGGTCGGCCGTAGAAGGCCAGAAAGCTGCCGCCGGCTTGCTCCGTTTGCCGGGCCAGGCGTTCCACTTCATCATAGATAAACGTTACCCGGGCATCTTGGCGGGAGGGAAGCAGATCCAGAATTTCCCGGTCGTAGATGAACAGAGGAACGACGGGGTGACCACTTTGCAGAGCTGCCGCCAAGCCGGCATTGTCGTGCTGGCGCAAGTCGCGCCGATGCCAGAACAGGGTAATCTTCATGCGGTGAATGTCAGGTGAATAGGTCAGGCCGGATGGTGGCACGTGTTTTTCAGCTGCAGTTAGTTGCTTTTAGAACTATGCTGGCGGCCAGCACCTAGCGCCTCTTAAAAAAGGGGCTTACTTCAGGCGGCCCAGACCTCCATCTACGGGTAGCACCTGGCCCGTGATAAAGGAACTGTGGTCGGAGAGTAGAAAAGACGCCATGTAGGCCAAGTCCTGGGCTTCGCCAATGCGTTGCAAAGGGTGGCGCTTGGCCCCGGCCTCCACCTTTTCCGGCGTGCTGAGCAAGGCGGCGGCCAGGGGCGTATTGGTCAGCGAGGGTGCTACTGCATTAACCCGAATGCCACTGGCCGCATACTCAGCCGCCAACGACCGGGTAAGGCCCTCCACGGCGGCTTTAGCCGTAGCAATACTGGCGTGGAAGGCCATGCCCGTGTCGGCCGCTACTGTGCTGAAGAGGACCACGGAGGCTCCGTTGGCCTTTTTCAGCCGCTTCATGGTGGCTTGTAGTACCTGCACGGCACCCAGTACGTTCAGTTCAAAATCGGCCCGAAAGTCATCAACCGGTATCCGCTCGAAAGGTCGCAGCTTAATAGAGCCGGGGCAGTACACTACCCCGTGTAGTACCTCTGGCAACGCATCCAGGGCGGTGCCTAGCGGTTGGGTTACATCTAGTTCTAGAAAGGTAGTGCCCAGGGCCGCTAACTCCGCAGACTGGTGCCGGGAGGCAGTGAATAGGGTAGCATTCAGCTTATGAAGCAACTGCGCCGTAGCCAGACCAATGCCCGAGGATGCTCCGACCAGGAGGATGTTTTTATCAGCAAATTCCATATATCAGTTCACGTAAGACGTCATACTGGCTAACTGAACCGTTCGGGGAAAGTTTCGGCCCTTAGGCCTTGGAATAAACCCAATTGCGAGCTTGGCTTCCGGTTTCTGATTCCGCATATTGCTGAGTTGCCGCTTTTTTTACGCACCACCCCAATTATTGCTTCTATGCCCGATATTCTTCTCTACCAATCCGCCGATGGCCATACCCAACTGGACGTTCACCTGCAAAACGAAACTATCTGGCTGACCCAGGCCCAGATGGCAGAGCTGTTTGATAAAGATTCTGATACAATAGGCCTGCATATTCAGAATATTTTCCGCACAGGCGAATTAATTCCTGCGCCAACTACCGAGGAATACTCGGTAGTTCGCCAAGAGGGGAAACGGCAGGTAACCCGGCGTGTCAAACACTACAACCTAGACGTTATCATCTCAGTCGGTTACCGCGTCAACTCGAAAAAAGGTACCCAGTTCCGTCAATGGGCCACGCAGGTGCTACGCCAGTATCTGGTGCAGGGCTATGCGCTCAATGAAAAACGTCTGCGCGAAGACGCCCGCCAACTGGCTGACCTCAAGCGCCTGCTTCAGCTTCAGGGCGAAATTGCAGACAGTCAGGAGCTGACCCCCGACCAGACCAGCGCCCTGCTGCGCGTGCTCAGCGACTACGCCCGGGCCCTTGATGTGCTGGACCAGTATGACCACCAGCGCCTACGTATCACGGGTACTTCTGCCGCCACCCCGTTCGAAT
Source organism: Hymenobacter sp. 5516J-16 (assembly GCF_022919335.1). Taxonomy (NCBI): domain Bacteria; kingdom Pseudomonadati; phylum Bacteroidota; class Cytophagia; order Cytophagales; family Hymenobacteraceae; genus Hymenobacter; species Hymenobacter sp. 5516J-16. Next base: position 4,065,534 of record NZ_CP095058.1, read on the forward strand.
TAACTTATGAGGCTGCCCTACAAGCTGTGGATAGCTTACGCCAACAATTTGGAGGTAGCGTGCTATTCGGGCGGGAAAAAGATGACTCCTTTCAGAGTTCGGTGAGAACAATTTACCAAAGCTTTGACGGCGAAGATCTGTACCCAAGCGCAGAGGAAAAGGCTGCTAACCTACTCTACTTCGTTGTAAAGAATCACTCTTTTTCCGATGGCAACAAGCGGATTGCTGCTTTCCTCTTCGTCTGGTTTATGGACAAGAACGGTTGCCTCTACAAACCTAATGGATCTCGCCGCCTTGCTGATAATGCCTTGGTTGCTCTTACACTGCTAATTGCAGAGAGTAAGCCCGAGGATAAAGATGTAATGGTGAAGCTAGTAGTGAACTTGATTAATCAAGAAAACTAGCCTAATTCAGACATATCGTAGAGATTAAACGGAAGCGAAAAAATGCTTTTAGCAAAAATTCGCTAACTGTTCTCGTCGCTTTCCGTAGCTTGCAGCACCCTTCCACTTTCATCCCTACCCTAACCTTCCACGATGAATATCCGCAAACTGCTGGTCGCCAACCGGGGCGAAATTGCTATTCGCGTGCTGCGCGCGGCTACGGAGCTAGGCATTCAGACGGTCGCCATTTACACCTACGAGGACCGGTACTCCCTGCACCGCTACAAGGCCGATGAAGCCTACCAAGTGGGCCGCGACGACGAGCCGCTCAAGCCCTACCTCGACATTGAAGGCATCATCCGCACGGCCAAGGAAAACGGGGCCGACGCCATCCACCCAGGCTACGGCTTCCTCTCGGAAAACGCCACGCTGGCCCGCCGTTGTGGGGAGGAAGGCATCATCTTCGTGGGGCCCCGGCCGGAAGTTATGGAAGCTCTCGGCGACAAGGTAGCGGCTAAAAAAGTGGCTGTATCGTGCCAGGTGCCCATCATTGAGAGCAGCCAGCAGGACCTCACCGACCTGAGCATTGCCCTGGAGGAAGCCCACCGTATTGGCTACCCCGTGATGCTAAAAGCCGCCAGCGGGGGTGGGGGGCGCGGCATGCGCGTCATTCGGGACGATGAGCAGCTGGAGCGGGGTTTCTTCGAGGCCCGCAACGAAGCCCTGAAAGCTTTCGGCGACGACACCGTGTTTCTGGAGAAGTTCGTGGAGCAGCCCAAGCACATTGAGGTGCAGCTAGTAGCTGACAACCACGGCGGGCTCATGCACCTGTACGAGCGCGACTGCTCGGTGCAGCGGCGCTACCAGAAGGTAGTGGAAGTGGCGCCCTCCCTAAACCTACCCGACCACATGCGCCACCTCCTGTATGAGTATGCGCTGCGCCTGGGCCGGGCCGTGAACTACAACAACGTGGGCACCGTGGAATTCCTGGTAAACCCCGAGCAGGACCGCATCTACTTCATTGAGGTAAACCCGCGCATTCAGGTAGAGCACACCGTTACGGAGATGATTACGGGTGTGGACCTGATTAAAACCCAGCTTCACATTGCCGATGGCCGCCGCCTCACCGACCCGGAAATTGGGCTAGGGCCCGACGTAAAGCCCATGAAAATTGGGGTAGCCATCCAGTGCCGTATTACTACCGAAGACCCTGAGCAGGATTTTAAGCCCGACTACGGCACCATTACGGCCTACCGTTCGGCGGGCGGCTTTGGTATTCGGCTGGATCAGGGCTCGGTGTACACCGGCGTGAAGGTGTCGCCCTTCTTTGACTCCCTGCTGGTAAAGGTGTCGACGCACGCGCCCACGCTGGCCGAAGCGGCTCAGAAGATGGCCCGCACCCTCGACGAGTTCCGGCTGCGTGGGGTGAGCACCAACATTCAGTTCCTGCAGAACATCATTGCTAACCCGGTGTTCATGGCTGGCGAGGCCAACGTGGACTTTATCAAGGACCACCCCGAGCTGTTCAAGTTCAAAGCCCGCCAAGACCGCGCCACCAAGGTGCTCAGCTTCCTCGGCGACGTTATCGTGAACGGCAACCCCGATGTGCGCGGCCACCTCGACCCCAAGCGCGAATTGCGCAAGCCCCTGCTACCCGAAGCCAACCTAACCCTGGCCCCGCCCCCCGGCACCAAGCAGAAACTCACCGAGCTGGGCCCCGAAGGCTTTGCCCAGTGGCTACGGGCCGAAAAGCAGATTCATTTCACCGACACCACCCTGCGCGATGCCCACCAGAGTCTGCTGGCCACGCGCATGCGCACCTTTGACATGCTGAAGGTTGCGGGCCGCTACGCCCAGCATCACCCCCAAACCTTTTCACTGGAATGCTGGGGCGGCGCCACCTTCGACGTGGCCCTGCGCTTTTTGCACGAGGACCCCTGGGAGCGGCTGGCCAAGCTGCGCGCCGCCGTGCCTAATATTCTGCTCCAAATGCTAATTCGCGGGGCTAACGGCGTGGGCTACAAGGCCTACCCCGACAACCTCACGGAACGTTTTGTGCAGCAAGCCGCCGAAACCGGCATCGACGTGTTCCGCATTTTCGACTCCCTGAACTGGATGCCCGGCATGGAAGCCTGTATCGGCTTCGTGCGCAACAAAACGGACCGTTTGGCCGAGGCCAGCATCTGCTATACCGGCGACATTCTCGACCCCAAGCGCAACCAGAAGTATTCCCTCGATTACTACCTGCGCCTGGCCCGGCAAATTGAGGACGCTGGCGCCCACATCCTCTGCATCAAGGACATGGCCGGTCTGCTGAAGCCTTACGCCGCCCAGGAGCTGATTACGGCCCTGCGCGACACCGTCAGCCTGCCCATTCACCTGCACACCCACGACACGAGCAGCCTGCAGGCCGCTACCTACCTGAAAGCCGTGGAAGCCGGCGTTGATGTACTTGACGTGGCCCTAGGCAGCCTTTCAGGGCTGACCTCTCAGCCCAACTTCAATTCCATAACGGAAATGCTACGCGGGCAAGAGCGCCACCGTGAGTTCAACCAGCACTCCCTCAACGAGTTCAGCAACTACTGGGATACTGTGCGCGAGCAGTACTACCCCTTCGAGTCGGGCCTAAAGGCGGGCACTTCCGAAGTGTTTCAGCACGAAATTCCGGGCGGACAGTACTCCAACCTGCGGCCCCAGGCGGCCTCGCTGGGCCTGCTTGATAAGTTTGAAACCGTTAAAACCACCTTCGCCGATGTCAACCAGTTGTTTGGCGACATCATCAAAGTTACGCCCAGCTCGAAGGTGGTAGGAGACATGGCCTTGTTCCTGGTTTCCAACAACCTAACCACGGCTGATGTGCTGGAAAAAGGCGCCGCGCTGAGCTTTCCCGAATCGGTGCGGGAGCTGTTCCGCGGCGACATTGGCCAGCCTGAGGGCGGCTGGCCCCAGGATGTGCAGCGTGTTATCCTTAAGGATGAGCAGCCCTTCACCGACCGGCCCAACGAGCACCTGGCTCCCATCAACTTCGAGCAGGAGTGGCAGAAGTTTGAAGAGAAATTCGGGCAGCGCGCCAAGTTCACGGATCTGCTGTCCTGGCTGCTCTACCCCAAGGTGTTTGAGCAGTACTGGCAGCACCAGCAGCAGTTCGGCGACGTGTCCGTTATTCCCACCCAAGCGTTCTTCTACGGCTTGCAGCCTGGCGAGGAAACCATCATCGAAATAGCCCGCGGCAAGAGCATCATCGTGGGCCTGCAAAGCATTGGGCCGGTAAACGAGGACGGCTGCCGCACCATTTTCTTTTCCCTCAACGGCCAGACCCGCAACCTGGAAATCCGGGATACCAGTGTGGAAGTCAAGCGCGTACTCAACCCCAAGGCCGATAAAGCCAACCCCAAGCAGGTAGGCGCGCCCCTGCAGGGCCTGCTCTCCAAGGTATTAGTGGCGAGTGGACAGCCGGTTAAGCGCAACGCCCCGCTGTTCATCATCGAGGCCATGAAGATGGAAACCACCATCACGGCCACCGACGATACCACCGTGCAGGCCGTGAACCTACCGGAAGGTACGCTAGTAAATGCCGATGATTTGGTCCTAACCCTGGGGTAGGAATATTTCTCGTCTGAAACCAGTAGATTGAGAGCCTAACCCTCTCTTTTCCACTTTTTATGGTTACTCGCTCTTCGGTTATCCTGACGCTCACCCTATCAGTTGGCACTGTTCTCACTGCTGCCGCGCAACAACCTAGCATTGAGCAGATAGGAGCTGCGGCCCAAGCCAACCTTAACGCCTTGGTGAACGGCTCGCCTACGGTAGTGCCACGCGGAGCTACGGAAGCCACGAAGGGCTCGCCTTACGCCGACAAACGGTGGCTGCCCGCCCGGCTGCGCATGAGCAATAACGTGCCGCTAGCACCGGTGCCGCTGAAATACGACGTGCTGAACCAGCGGCTGCTCATGCGCCCGGTAAGTCGGCCCAATGATTCGTTGCAGTTGGATGACCGTCTGCTGGCCAGCTTTGAGCTGGAAGAACCTGCGCTTAACACCGCCGGAACCCGCCGCCGCGTATTCCGCCGTTTCGCCGAAGCTCCCGTGCCCACCCAGCGGGGTGAATACGTGGAGGTGCTGCACGAGGGCAAATACGTGTTACTCAAGCGTTACGCCAAAGTGCTCCGCAAGGCCGACTACCAGGGCGCGTACAGTACGGACCGGCGCTACGATGAAATTGAGGATAAGCCCATGTACTACCTGCGCCACCCCAACGGTAGTGTGGTGCCCGTAAAACTGACGCTTAAAGCAATGCAATCGGCCGCGCCAGAATTGTCCGCGGCCTTAAAAGCAGCGCCCAATGCCTCAGCCGCCAAATCCGATGCCGAGTGGGCAGCAGTGCTGGCCGCCGCAGACAAATAAACAGCTTAGCATCAACGCAGCCCGTGCTGTTAGTTGCGTTGGCGCTACTTTATTCTTACCTCACAATGCGCTTTGTGTGTTGGCTGCTGCCAGCAGACAAGGCGCATTGTCGGTTATAAATCAGTGGTGCAGCATCAGGCTGCCAGGTCAGAAGCTACTTGTCCTTGCAACAGAAGCTAGTAGCAGCCGCAGGTTGAAAACTAAATAGAGAGCTGCAACTGATTGATAGCGAGTAGTAATGAGGTAGGTTTGGGCAGGTAATACCAATTAAAAACGAGCGAACTGCCATTCGCACATTGCTGGTGAGTACATGCTAACCTGAACCCGGTTCCCTGGTAAAAATGCGCTTGGTAGGGGAAGGGAAATAGCTGGGCTAGAAACAAAATGGTTACTTTCGACCATGAGAACCTTTCTTTTTATCTCCCTTCTGTTCTATTGCACACACACTGCTTTCGGGCAGAAAAAGGCCGCCGTTTCAGCCAGTGCGGGTGTGGCACCCGCTACCGTGGAGCGGGTTATCCGGGTGTTGGCGGCTGATGACATGCAAGGCCGCGCCTCTGGTAAACCGGGGGCCGAGAAAGCCGCCCGCTTTTTAGCGGCCGAATTTCAACGCATTGGCCTCCAGCCGCTGAATGGGGTGAAAGGATTTGAGCAACGCTTTCCTACCTATGAAGTGCGCACGGAAGCTGCGCTCATCAGCATCAACGGCACAAACGTCAGCCCCGATAAAACGCTGCTGGTCTCCGGCCAACCCCATTTGAACTGGACGGACGCCGACGAGCCTGCCCCCCGCATCATGACGGTAGGCGCCGATGGCAACCTCATGCGTGAGGTGCGGGCCTTGCTGGAGCCGCGTGAAAACACCCTTGTATTTATTGACCCGGCCCAGGCTCCCGCGTTTGCCCGGCTGGCTGGCTACCTAAAAAGGGGCGGGCTGCGGCCCGACAAGCCGGCGCCATTTACTACCCTATTTGTCTTGGGCGCCACCCCGCCCGCGCCGGTGAAGTTTCAGGTGGCGGCTACTACCACCATCCGGACCGTGGAACTGCGCAATGTGGTAGGCGTGCTGCCAGGTAAAGATGCCGCTCGGGCTGCGGAACAGGTAGTTTTCAGTGGGCACTACGACCACATCGGGATTCTACCTGCCGTGCAAGGCGACTCCATTGCCAATGGCGCCGACGATGACGCCAGCGGTACCACGGCCGTCGTGGCCTTGGCTGAGTACTTCAAAAAGAAGAAGGATAACGCCCGCACCCTTGTGTTCGTGGCCTTTGCGGCCGAAGAAATCGGCGGCTTCGGGGCGCGATACTTTTCCCAGCAGCTTGACCCCAAGCAGGTGGTGGCCATGTTCAACATTGAGATGATCGGCAAAGAAGCCAAGTTTGGACCCAACACGGCTTTCATCACCGGCTTCGATAAGTCAGACTTCGGTAAACTCCTCCAGGAAACTGCCACCAAGGGTGGCACCTTCCGCTTTGAGCCCGATCCGTACCCAGAACAGAACCTATTCTACCGCTCTGATAACGCCACCTTGGCTCGCCTAGGTGTGCCCGCCCACACCATCAGCACCGACCAGATTCCAACCGACAAGAGCTACCATAGCGTGGATGACGAGGTAGAAAGTCTGGACCTGGTCAACATGACAGCCGTCATTACAGCCATCGGCCGCAGTGCCGCCGGTATCATCAGTGGCCAGCAAACCCCCACACGTATTGCCCCTGAATCGGTGAAACAGTAACACTGCGGCGGTGAATGGGTGAAGTGGTGTCCTGGCGAGTATGTGGCGCATCAGGCCCTTGTCGACGTCACACTTCCTCTCCTCTGTAACAAGCTCTATAACGAGACAAGCCCTTGACGCTACCATACGGCAAGGGCTTGTCTCGTTAGAAATAGTAATACGTTGACCAGGACGAATGGCTTCGTTGTGCCTCCTCACCAAGACACCATTTCACGTAATCATTCACGTGCCGACTCACTTTCCCAGGCGTGCGCTCAGGCCGGCTCCTATGTTAAAGCCCCCGGCGGCAGGCGTTAGGCCATGGGCGGCGGTTACATCAAACCGCAGACCGGGAATCGGCCGGTAGTAAAGGCCCGAGGTAAGGCCCGGCCGCCAGCCCTGCTGCCGTTGCCAAGTAGCGTAGGTTTCGGCGAAAAAGCCGACGTGATTGTTTGGCGTGAGGGGCCGTTAAGGGCCAGCGTGGTCAGGTACTGGCCTTGCTTGGTGCCCTCCGCTTTGAAGCCCTGCTGCCGAAAACCTAAGTTGCCCTCCAGCCCAAACCGCTTGCCAAGCTGCTGAGAAACGAGCAGCCGGGCGCCTGGCTCAAACTGCTTGTTCGGAAAGCTGGCGTCACCGTTGCGCAGGTTCATGTCGAACAGCACTACTACCTGTGAACGGGCATTCTGAACCGTAGAGGCCAGAAACTTAGCTCCCACGTTTAGCGGCGCAAACCCGGCCGGGCCCGCAAACGGAGCGGGGCTGCCTTCTGGGTTGATGGCACGGGTAGCGGGCGTCAGCAGATAGTTCTGGGTGGCGCGCAACTCAATGTGGTTGAAAAAGCCTACCCGCAAGGTATTGCCCCAAGCCGTACGGCCCGCGTAGCCCGTGCTACTACCCCTGTCGTAACGGCTAAGGCTGGTTTCAAGCTGAAACTGGCCGGGGTAGAGCATGTTGGTGGTAATGGTCTGACCCGGCCGATCGGGGCGAATGAGGCGCACAAAGGGCGACTCTTCATTATTCAGATTCGGGTCAGTAGTTTGGGCCAGGGTGCGGGCCGAGCCGGCGAGCAGGAGCGCGCCGACGGTCAGCAGAGTGGTCTTTTGCATATACCCTCGACGCCTACGCAGTAGGAATAGTTCGATTTTACGAAGACGCCGCAACCCTGGCCGCTGATTTACGTGCGACAAATAAACCCGGCGAAACAGCCAACTCAGGGCGGTACGACCCAAAAACAGACATAAAAAAAGGCCGGAAACTATTCCGGCCTTTTTTTCTGAAAACAAGAAACTATACGTGTTACTGGGCCTGCTTAATGGCCTGAATGGCGGTCTGCACCGTGGCTTTCTGGTCAGCGGGCTTGTTTTGTTGCACCTTGTCGAGCATGGCCAGAATAGGCTCGTCCACCCCGTATTTTTTGTACTGCACGGCCAGCTTTTGCAGGCGCTCCACGCCCTCGTTAAGTACAGTCACATCGTTGAGGCGCGACATGAACCCAACTAGGCTTTCCAGCATCTGGAACTTGCCCTGGGGGCCAGCGGCATCAAACTGGTCGCGCACGTAGGCCCAGGTGCTGGCGTTACCGTGCTCGGCGTAAACGGCTGCAACAGAAGCGGCAAGGCTACCACGAGCATCTTTTTGCAAGGCTTGGGCGCGGGCCACGGCCTGTTGGGGCTGCACGGCCGCTAGGCCCTGCAAAGCTGCTCCCTGCACCGCGTACGATTGACTGTTCAGAGCCTGGGTGAAAACCTTCTGGTCCTTCTTTTCCTTCAACTGAGCCAAGGCCAGCAGCAAAGCCGCTTGGTTGTTGGTGTTTTTTTCCTGAGCCAACTGCTTCCGGATAACTGGCGCGGCTGCTTTCTGCACGGCCTTATCATCGAGCTTAAGACCCGAGAGGGCCGTGAGGCGCAGGCCGGCGTACTTGTCGCTCAGGGCCGAGAGTAAGAGCTGACGGGCAGCGGCATCGGTGGGAGGCAGCTGGGCCGCGGCTGCTACGGCCTCGCGACGGTCCACGAAGCGCGGGGCATTTTTGAACTGGTAAGCAAACTCCGCCAGGGGCTTATTGTCGGTTTTTTGCCAGAGTAGTACCTTATCGGCATCCACATTCACCAGGCTAGGCTTGCTGGCGGCGGGGAAGCGTAGGGTTTCGGTGGCCTGGCGTAACATTACCTGGTGGCGCTGGGGCTTGCCGTTCACGTACAGCTCCACGGCCATCGGCAACTGAAATACCCGGCCGGGCTGCGTTTGCCGGACGGTCACGGTTTGCTCCTTACGGCCGGCATCGTAAGCGTAGTCAATCGTGACGACGGGGTGGCCGGCGCCGAAGTACCACTGGTTGAAAAACCAGTTCAGATCCTGGCCCGATACGGCCTCCATGGCTAAGCGCAACTGGTGGGCCTCGCCATTGCCGAACTTGTTGTCGGTCAGGTATTTGGTTAGACCTTTGAAGAAAACGTCGTCGGTGAGGTAGTTGCGCAGCATGTTCAGAATTTGGCCGCCCTTCTGGTAGCTCACCAAGTCAAACATGTCCTCCTTGTCGGCGTAGTGGAAGCGCACCAAGTTTTTCTGCGCGTCGGCCGGGCTGCGCAGGTAGTTGCGCATGTTCATGTAGGCGTGGGCGTCGCCGGCGTCCTGGCCGTACTTGTACTCAGCCCACAGTGCCTCCGAAAAATCGGCAAACGACTCGTTCACGGTCAGGTTGCTCCAGCTTTCGGCCGTTACCAGGTCGCCGAACCACTGGTGAAACAGCTCGTGGGCAATAACCGACTCGCCGTTGGCATATTCAGCGTCGAGCAACTCGCGGGCATCTTTCTGCAAAAACTCGCCGTGCAGGGTAGCCGAGGTGTTTTCCATGGCCCCGCTCACGTAGTCGCGCACCACAATCTGGGCGTACTTGTTCCAGGCGTAGTCTACCCCGAGGCGGCGGGAGAAAAACTCCAGCATTTCGGGCGTATTGCCAAATATCTGCTTGGCGAAGGGCGCGTACTTAGGTTCGAGGTAGTAGCTGACCTCCTTACCCCGCCAGGTATCCTTGGTAATCTTGAAGTCGCCCACAGCCATCATGAACAGGTAGGGCGAGTGGGGCAGCTCCTGCTTCCAGGTATCGGTGCGGGTGCCGTCGGGGTTCTGCTTTTGCGCGTCGAGGCGGCCGTTGCTGAGCGTGACGTAGCGGGCGGGCACCGTCATGCTGATTTCAGCCGTCGTCTTCTGGTTAGGCTTATCGATGGTCGGAAACCAAGCCGAGCTGGCCTCCGTCTCGCCCTGGGTCCAGATCTGGCGGGGCTTGCCGGCCTCGGTGCTGTCGGGGTTGATGAAGTACAAGCCTTTGGCGTCGGTAATGGCCTGGCTGCCTTTGGTTTTCAGCTCGTCGGGCTTGGCCACGTACTCAATGTACACGGTGTATTGCTGGCCGGGCGTGTACAGCTTGTCCAGGTGCACCAGCAGCTGCTCCTGGTTGTAGTCGTACTTCAATGTTGAAGTAGCCGTGCCGTTTACCATAGTCACCGACTTGATATCCATGCCCTTGGCATCGAGGCGCAGCGAGTCGGTGGCATACGCCACGGGCTGCAAGGTCACCCACTCGCGGCCCAGCAGCTGGCGCTTGGCGTAGTCGAAGCGCACATCAAGCTTGGTGTGCACCAGCGCGTTGATTTTGCGGGCTGATTCGCGGTAGGGAAGGGTAGCGGCAGAATCGGGGCGGGCGGCCGACGACTGGGCCAGGGCGGGGGCCGCTGCCAGCAGGCCGAGGCTCAGCAGGAAAGCTTTGGTCATGAAATAAGGGGCAAGAATGGGGCTGCTAGTTGCAAACTTTTCAGCACAGATCGGGTGGGGAGGTAGTATATTCCACCGAGGCCGCCGCTCTAACTTAGGTTGTATTTGGAAAGGTGCTTTTCGAGCTGTTGTTCCAAGTCAGACGCGAAATCGGAAGGCCGCAACATACTATTACTCGTCGTCCTCGTAGTCGAGGCCCAGCAGCTGGTTAAGGGCCTGCTGAATTTCGCTGGCGGCGTGCAATTGTCCGGCCCGGCGCGCTACGGTGAGGCCCGTGCGGTAAACTTTTTCGGCTTCATCCGGCTTTCCTAACTGCTGGAGCATTTTGCCAGCGTGGTAGTACGTTCCCACGTACTCCGGATGCTCGTCGAGCAGTTTTTGGTAGTACTCCATGGCCCGGATAGGCTCCGTGGTCCGGTATTCGGTGGCTAAGGCATAAATCGTAAACGGATCAGCGGGGTCGTCCTGATAAAAGGCCAGGAGTTGCTGCAGGCGGCTGGGCGTTGTTTCCATGGGGCAGTAGATTTGAGTATCTTCGCCCCAAATTTGGGACTTTCCCCGTGTTCTTCTCATATAAGTAGCCGTAGATGAAGTTTCTCGTTTGCATTAGCAACGTGCCCGACACGACCACCAAAATCACGTTTACGCCTGATAATAAGGAATTTAACAAGGCAGGCGTACAATTCGTGATTAATCCTTGGGATGAGTATGCACTCACTCGCGCCATCGAATTGAAAGAAGCCCAGGGCGGCGGTACCGTAACGGTACTGAACGTGGGGGAAGCCGACACGGAGCCCAACATCCGCAAGGCCCTGGCCATTGGTGCCGATGATGCCATCCGCGTGAATGCCTTCCCCAAGGATGCCTTCTTCGTGGCCCAGCAGATTGCCAACATCGCCAAAGACGGCGGGTACGACGTGATTCTGATGGGCAAGGAAAGCATTGACTACAATGGTTTCCAGGTGCACGGCATGGTAGGCGAGCTGCTCGGCATCCCGACAGTAGCCCCCGCCATGAAGCTCGATATGAGCGGCAATACCGCTACCCTGGAGCGCGAAATTGAAGGTGGCAAGGAAATCGTGGAAGTAAACACGCCCTTCGTGGCCAGCTGCCAGCAGCCCATGTGTGAGCCCCGCATCCCGAACATGCGCGGCATCATGACGGCTCGCACCAAGCCCCTGAAAGTGGTAGAGCCTACCGGCGAGGGCGCCCGCACCGAGGTTTCCGCCTACGCGCTACCCCCAGCTAAGCAAGGTGTGAAGCTCATTCCGGCCGAAAGCGCCGGTGAGCTGATCAAGCTGCTGCGTAACGAAGCCAAGGTTATCTAATCAAATTAAGAAGGAAGAATAAGCAGGTGCTTCGGCTGGGTCCGTCGCAGCCATTTCTTGTTCTTCTTTCCTCATTCTTCATTCACAAAAAATGTCTGTATTAGTTGTTGTTGAATGTGACGGCGGCGAGGTAAAGAAGTCTTCGCTGGAAGTAGCTTCTTACGGCAGCCAGGTAGCGCAACTGCTCGGCACGTCGGCTACGGCCGTGGCCGTAGGTGAGGCTACCGAAGCCAACCTAGCCAAGCTCGGCGAGCAGGGCATTACCAAAGTGCTTTACGATGCTGAGCCCCGCCTGAAAGATTTCGTAAACGGCGCCTACACCAAGCTCATTGCCGCCGCAGCGCAGCAGGAAGATGCCAAGGTAATTGTGCTGGCTAACTCCAACATTGGCGCTGCCGTAGGCTCGCGCCTGTCGGTGCGTCTGCAGGCCAGCTTAGCCACCAACGTAGTAGAATTGCCCAAAGCCGATGGGGGTAGCTTCACGGTGAAGCGCGGCGCCTTCTCGGGTAAGGCCTTCGCCGACGTAACCTTGGCCGGCGAGCGGAAGATCATTGCCGTCAAGAAAAACTCCATTGAAGCCTTGCACGAGGCTGGTAAAACGGCCGAGGTCGTATCCTTCTCGGCTCAACTTTCCGACGCTGACTTTGCTGATGCTCCCAAGCAGGTAGTACTGCAGGATCAGGCCGGTGGTATTCTGCTGCCCGAAGCGGATAAGGTAGTATCGGGTGGCCGCGGCATGAAGGGTCCGGAAAACTGGAAGCTGATTGAGGACCTGGCGCAAGCGCTGGGTGCCGCTACGGCCTGCTCCAAGCCGGTTTCCGACGTCGACTGGCGTCCTCACCACGAGCACGTTGGCCAGACCGGCATTACCGTTTCGCCGAACCTGTACATTGCCTGCGGCATTTCGGGTGCCATCCAGCACTTGGCCGGGGTAAACTCCTCCAAAGTAATTGTGGTCATCAACAAAGACCCGGAGGCTCCCTTCTTCAAGGCCGCTGACTACGGCATCGTCGGCGACGTGTTCGATGTGCTGCCCAAGCTGACCCAGGCTGTAAAAGAGCTGGGCTAACCGCTGAAAGAATAGGGTCTTAGGAAGCTGGAGCGTATTCGCCCCCGCATTGCCTAAGACCCTAACTCTTTTTTAGCCGTATGGGGAAGGGTAAGCCGGTATTGATTTCTTTTGCACCTGCCAAGCCGGCGCTGCCCTGTCTACCCCGTACGTGGCCCTACCGGCTAGTAGCCCTCGACTTTTAGTTCTTAAGACCCTACTTTCCTTTGAAAAAGATACCGCTCGAAATTCTGGGCCTCTCCTCCAGCCAGTCGCAGTCGGGCTCGTTTGCCCTGATCCTGGGTGAAAAGACTGGCAACCGTCGCCTGCCCATTATCATTGGCATGTTCGAGGCGCAAAGTATTGCTATCCAGATAGAGAAGATCAGCCCGAACCGGCCCCTCACGCACGATCTGTTCAAATCATTTGCCGAACAAGTGCACGTGGCCGTACTGGAGGTGCTGATTTCGGACCTGAAAGAAGGGGTGTTCTATTCCAAGATTGTATGCTCCGACGGTGCTACTACCTTCGAGCTTGACTCGCGGCCTTCCGACGCCATTGCCATTGGGCTGCGCTTCGGGGTGCCAATTTTTACGGTGGAAAGCGTCCTGAGTGAAGCCGGAATTATCCTGTCGGACCTGGATGAAAATGCCGACGAGGACGAAGACGACACGGACGACGAGGATGAGGACGACGACAGCGGCCGTCCGGCCCCTGCGCCCGCCGAGCCCGGGAGCCTAGCGGCCAGGTATCCTTGGATGAGTTGACCAAGATGCTAGCCCAGGCCCTGGAGCGGGAAGATTACGAGAAGGCCGCCAAAATCCGCGACGAACTCAACAAGCGCAACGGCTAAGCGCCGCTACTACCCTCGAGTTATAATGGAAACGCCTTTCTATGAATAGAGAGGCGTTTTTGTTTCTGCCTTCTGCCGGGCTCCTCGGGTAATGAAGCCCCAATCGAATGCCTGCTACCTTGTACCTTGCCGCGGTAACTGATAGACCTTCTTTCGCATGGAACCGACTCCTGACCTTGATTTGCGCTTTCCCATTGGCCAGCCCGTATTGCCCGATGAACCCCTGGACCGCGGCGCCCGCACCGCCTACATGGCCCAAATTGCTACCCTTCCGGACCTTGTACGCACTGCAGTGCTGGGTCTTTCACCGGCCCAACTTGATACGCCCTACCGCCCCGGCGGCTGGACGGTGCGCCAGGTTATTCACCACCTGCCCGACTCGCACCTAAATAGCTACACTCGTTTCAAGTTGGCCCTGACCGAGGATAATCCTACGGTGCGCCCCTACGAGGAGCAGCTTTGGGCTGAGCTACCCGATAATGAGGCAACCCCAGTAGCTGTTTCCCTCGCTTTGTTAGAGGCCCTGCACATTCGCTGGATAAAGCTGCTGCGTAACCTCACCGACGCGCAGTGGAACCGCACGTTCTACCACCCCGGCTCCCAGCGTACCTTCACCCTCGACCAAGTACTAGTACTGTATGCTTGGCACGGCCGGCACCACCTGGCTCATATCACGGAGTTGCGCAAGCGCCAGCAGTGGTAGAATAGCGAGCCGGTGATTCAGTGAGTAAGGTGTCATGGCGAGGCTACCGACGCCATCCGTCCTGACCAACGTGCTACCCTTCTAGATGTGACAAGCCCTTACCTCCAGTGCGGAAGTAAGGGCTTGTCTGGTTATCAGGCTGGTCACAAAGAAAGGAAGGATGTCTCGCCATGAAGGCATTTCCTCACGGACCGCTCTACCTACTAAATATTAATAGCCTCGTCGGTGGTAGCGGCGGCCAGGCCACCTTCAGTTTCATCATCTACCTTTTTAGCGGCCCGCACCAGGCTGCTGCTGAAGATAAACTCTTTCAACTCAGGCACCTGGGCGTTCAGGATTTCATCTTTGTTACCATCCCAGAGCTTAAGGCCCTTGTAGAGGAAGATGATATGGTCCCCAATTTCCACCACCGAGTTCATATCGTGGGTTACTACCACCGTGGTAATGCCGTATTCGTGGGTGATTTCGTGGATGAGTTCGTCAATTTTGATGCTGGTGAGCGGGTCGAGGCCGGAGTTAGGTTCGTCGCAGAACAGGTAGGTACAATTTGGGGCAATGGCGCGAGCAATGCCCACGCGCTTTTTCATGCCGCCTGAAATTTCGGAAGGCATTTTGGTACCCGCGTTTTCCAGGCCCACACGCTTGAGGCAAAACTCAACCCGGTCGCGGCGCTCTTCGCGGCTCATGTCGGGCGTGAGCATCTTCAGCGGGAACTCCACGTTTTCGTACACCGTCATGGAGTCAAACAAGGCCGAGCCCTGGAAGAGCATCCCGATTTTCTTCCGGATTTCCTGCCGAATATCCACCTTGTTGTTGGTGAACACCGTGCCGTCGAAGGTGATGCTGCCTAGGTCCGGCTTCATCAGGCCCACAATGCACTGCAGCAGCACCGATTTACCCGTGCCGGAACCTCCTAGCAGCAGGTTACACTTGCCCGTTTCGAAGGTGCAGGTAATACCTTTCAGTACCTGGTTGCCCTCGAAGGACTTTTGGACGTTGTGAACTTCAATCATATGTGTAGTAAGCTGTCAGCTGATGGCTGTTAGTGCTTTTGATAACCAGGCTAACAGCTTGCGCATTATAGAAGGAGGGCAGCCAGGGCAAAATCGGCCACTAGAATGGCAATGATGGAGTTGTTGACGGCCGTAGTGCTGGCCGCTCCCACTTCCAAGGCACCGCCCTGCGTGTAGAAGCCTTTGAACGACGAAATAGCCGAAACCAAGAAGGCAAATACAACCGACTTAATGAGGGCAAAGACAATGTTGTAAGGAATAAAATCGGTGCGGATACCTTCAATATATTCCTGAGCCGACAACGCCCCCGTCAGAGACCCCGCCAAATAGCCCCGATGATGGACAAAGCCATGGCCAGAATCACGAGCAGCGGGAACATGAGCATGGAGGCCAGAATGCGCGGCAGCACCAGGTAGGAGGCGGAGTTGATGCCCATAACCTCCAGGGCCGATACCTGCTCAGTGATGCGCATAGTGCCCAAGCCACCAGCAATACTGGAACCTACCTTGCCGGCCAGCACAATGCTGGTAATGGTAGGCGCCAGCTCCAGAATCGTCATTTCGCGCACCATGTAGCCAATGGTGCTTTTAGGAATGAGCGGGTTGGTCAGGTTGTAGGCAATCTGCACGCAGGTTACGGCCCCAATAAAGGCCGACACGATGGCGACGATAAAAATGGAGTTGATGCCGATGATAACACACTCGTCTATAGTGCGTTGCCATAATACGGCTACCCGTTCTTTCCGCGTGAGCATGCTCTGAATAAAGAGCAGAAATTCACCGAAGGACTTGACCATAAAAGGGAATAAGAAAAGAAAAGCGGAAACTTGCGGCACCCGAAAGGGAGGGGAGTGCCGAGCTGCCTTGCTTACGTAAAAACCAATTCAGGAATCAAAGGAATGCAAAAAAATATCGTTGTTACAGGTGGTACCAAAGGAATTGGGCGGGCTCTGGTGTGGCGCTTTCTGCAGGCAGGCTATCCGGTGGTTACCTGCGCCCGCTCCACCACGGACTTGCAGGAGCTGCAAGCCGCTGCCGCGGAGCAGCTTCCCGGCGCCGTACTGCACACCCTACCCGCCGATTTAAGCCGGCAGGAAGACTGTGCGCGCTTCACTGATTTCGTGCGCAGCCAGGGCGAAGTAGAAGTGTTGGTTAACAACACCGGTTCCTTTATTCCGGGCCGCCTGCAAGATGAGCCCCAGGATGGCTCCCAGCTCCGTCAGATGCTGGCCGTGAACTTGCTCAGCGCCTACGATGTGACGCTGGCCTTGCTACCGGGGCTGCTGGCGCAGCGGGCGGGCCATATCTTTACTATCTGCTCTACGGCCAGTCTTACGGCCTACCCCAATGGTGGCTCCTACGGCATTGCCAAGCACGCCCTGTTGGGCATGACCCGCAACTTGCGCGAAGAGCTAAAGGACTCTGGCATCCGGGTGACGGCCGTGCTGCCCGGCGCTACCCTCACCGCCAGCTGGGAAGGCGTTGACCTGCCCGCCGAGCGATTCATCAAAGCCGAAGACGTAGCCGAAGCCATTTTTGCTACCTACTCTCTCTCGCCCCAGGCTGTGGTGGAGGAGCTGCTGATCCGGCCCCAACTCGGCGACCTGTAAGTGACGGGAGTAGCCTAGGTTCTTACTCGCGCGCTAGCTTGCCCTTGCCGCTGACTCGAAAATCTGCTACTGAAGGTGTTCCGCGGTAAAAAATAGTGCCGGTGCCCGCGTGGGTGCCGGCCAGCAACTGACGCGGACTGAAGTAACCATTCCCGTTGCTGCTGAAATTGGTTTGTAAGTACACGTCTCCGGTGGCCAACTCCGAAGCGTACATGCTGCCGTTGCCGCCAATGGTGTGGTGCAGCTCCGCGGCGGTTCCACTCAGGTAAATGTCGCCTAGCTCGTACTGGTCCAGGCCCAGGTAGCGGCTGGTCAGGTGCAGGCGAAAGTCGCCGGAGCCGATAAGGTGGGCATACAGCGTATCGGCCCGGAAGGTGCCACTGGTTTGGATATCAGCCTGGCCGCGCAGAAACAGGTCGGTGAGGCGCGGGGTGTGCAGGGTTACTTCGCGGGGCGTGTTGTAGCGACGTACCCAGTTGCAGCGGCTGGTGTTGCGAACGGTAAGGTGGTTACCCTCCACTTCCAGGCGGATATCTTCCTGCAGGTTTTTGCCCGCTCGCACCTCGGCGTAGGTTATCGTGTCCTGTAGGAGCGTTACCCGCACGTTGTCGTAGGTAGTCAACACCCGGAAAGGAGGGAGGCTGCGGCGCTCCGTGGTGATGTTGCCCGTGCTGGTGAAACAACCGGCTTCGTTTTCCGGCTGGCAGGCCGTCAGCAGCAGCACGCCCATACCTAGGGCGTAACTCCCGCGTAAAAGCCGGTGCAGGGCGCTAACTTGCGGCCGCATTTTAAACCCGAACATCAAACTACTGCTATGGACCTACGCGGCAAGGTAGCCATTATCACAGGCGTCAGCAAAGGAATTGGGCTGGCGACGGCCGAAGCGTTGCTGGCTCGCGGGGCCGTGGTAGCTGGCTGGGGCCGCACCGCGCCAGAAAGCCTGACCCACGAGCGGTTTCAGTTTTTTGAGTGCGACATCCGTGACGAGGTAGCGGTTCAGGAAGCCTTCACCAACACCCAGCGTGAGCTAGGCCAGGAAGTTCATGTGCTGGTTAACAACGCCGGCATCGGCAATTTCGGCCCCGTTGACGGGTTTTCGTCGGATGACTGGCACGCCATGTTCGATACCAACGTGCACGGGTTGTTTTACTGCACCAAGGCCGCCCTACCCCAGATGAAAAAGCAGCGGGAGGGTCATATTATTAATGTGGCGTCCCTGGCTGGCACGGCGGGCACAGCCAACCTAGCCGGCTACTGCGCCACCAAGTACGCCGTGCGCGGTTTCTCCGATGCCCTGTTCAAGGAAGTGCGCCCCGCCGGTGTGCGGGTAACCTGCGTAATGCCCGGCTCGGTGGAAACCAACTTTAACGGCGCTACCCCGGCCAGCAGCCCGACCCGCACAAAATGCAACCCGAAGACATTGCCGCCGCCATTGTGCATGCCCTGGAAGCCCCGCAAACCGTCATGATTTCGGAGCTGCAGATGCGGCCCACCCAACCAAAGTAATTGATGACGCTACTGATACTGCTGGCGCTGCTCTTGT
This sequence comes from Hymenobacter sp. 5516J-16, assembly GCF_022919335.1. Lineage (NCBI taxonomy): Bacteria > Pseudomonadati > Bacteroidota > Cytophagia > Cytophagales > Hymenobacteraceae > Hymenobacter > Hymenobacter sp. 5516J-16. The sequence continues at coordinate 4,083,902 of NZ_CP095058.1, forward strand.
ACTGCATAAAACAGCGCCGTCAGGCGTTACCCCACCGGCGCCGAACGACGGGAATGTTTGTGGCGTTAGTCGCCCTGTGGCTGCTTATGCAGCTAACCTGGGCGCTGCTGCCGCTGCTGGCAAAGTATTGAGAATAAACAAGTGTGCACGGTTTCGATAGAACCCTATGGTAGAAGTTCAACAGCTCACAAAAACCTTTGGCGCCCAGGCTGCGGTGAACAACATCAGCTTCACGGTAGGCAAAGGCGAAATCCTGGGCTTTCTGGGGCCGAACGGGGCAGGCAAATCCACGACCATGAAAATTGCCACCGGTTACCTGCCACCTTCCCTGGGCACGGTAACCGTGGATGGCTTCGACGTGCAAACCAGCCCGCTGGAAGTGCGCCGCCGGGTGGGCTACCTGCCCGAGCACAACCCACTTTACCTAGACATGTACGTGCACGAGTACCTGGAATTCATCGGCTCGGTGCACGGGCTAAAGGGAAATCAACGCCGCCAGCGGGTACAAGAGATGGTGGAAAGGGTAGGGTTGGGCCGCGAGCAAAACAAGCAAATTGGGGCGCTTTCGAAAGGTTACCGCCAGCGCGTAGGCCTGGCCCAGGCCCTTATTCACGACCCGGGTGTACTTATCCTCGACGAGCCCACCACCGGCCTCGACCCCAACCAAATTGGTGAAATCCGCAGCCTGATCCGGGAGCTGGGCCAGGACAAAACTGTCATCTTCTCCACTCACATTCTGCCCGAAGTAGCTGCCTTGTGCAGCCGCGCCGTTATCATCAACCGCGGCCAACTGGTAGCCGATTCTCCCGTGTCAGAGCTGGGCGGGAAGGTAGCCGGCGAAACCGTCATCCGCGCCGAGTTCGAGCAGGCCATTGACCTGGCCCCCTTGCGCGCCTTGCCCGGCATAACCCACGTGGAGGCCGCCGCTGGCAACATCTATCATATTCGCGCAACTGCTGGCTCCGACCAACGCGGAGCCATTTCCCGCTTGGCCGCCCAGCAGGGCTGGGTGCTGCTGGGGCTGCGGCAAGAGGAGCAGAGCTTGGAGCAGGTCTTCCAGTCCCTGACGAAATGAGTAGCTGTAGCTTATCTACTATTCACCTGTCCTCCTGATGTACTCTGTTCTTCGCAAAGAATTTAATTCCTTCCTCAACTCCCCGGTGGCTTACGTGGTCATTGGGGTGTTTCTGGTGGCTACCGGCCTATTTGTGTGGGTGTTCCCAGACAGCTCAGTGCTGGACTACGGGTTTGCCGATTTGCAAACTCTTTTCAACATGGCCCCCTGGATTTTCCTGTTCCTGATTCCGGCCATTACCATGCGCACCTTCGCCGAGGAGAAGAAAGCCGGTACCATGGAGCTGCTGCTCACCCGTCCGCTCACCGATGGGCAGATTATCGGCGGCAAGTACTTGGCTTGCTTGCTGCTGGCCCTCCTGGCTCTGCTCCCCACGCTTCTTTATTATTACTCGGTTTACCAACTGGGTAGTCCCCAGGGGAACATCGACTCAGCTGCTACGGTGGGCTCCTACCTGGGCCTGGGGCTGCTGGCAGCGGTGTTTGCAGCCATCGGTATTTTTGCCAGCGCCATTACCCGCGACCAGATTATTGCCTTTCTGGTGGCCGTAGTGGGCTGCTTTCTGGTGTATTCAGGGTTCGACTCGCTGGCTTCGGTGTTTGATGGAGCGCCGGCCTACTACATTGGGCAGCTGGGCATTGCGGCCCACTACCGCGACATCAGCAAGGGCCTTCTCGATTCCCGCGACCTACTCTATTTTCTTACCCTGATTGCTGGCCTGCTGTTGGGTACGCGCCTGGTACTCCAAAGCCGGAACTGGTAAGATTTTTAGCTATAAGCTGATGGCTTTCAGCTGTTGGCCTTTGGCAGAACTGAGTGACATAGCAATTGGCTACTAGCCTTTTGATACAAGAAGAACTTTCAACCCGCATTCTGTGAGCACAGAACATCAGCCAACAACTAACAGCCAACAGCCAACAGCTAGCCGAAAACGCCGTGACCTCACGCGCTTTGCGCTGGCGCTGGTGGGCTTGCTGCTACTAAATTTCCTTGCTGGCCTGTTCTTCTTTCGCCTTGACTTGACGGAGGAGAAGCGCTACACCATGTCGGGGGCTACCCGGCAGTTGCTCTCAGGCCTGAAGCAGCCCGTCACCGTCACCGTCTACCTCGACGGTGACTTTCCGCCCGCGTTTCGGCGTTTGCAGCAGTCCGTGCGCGAAACCTTGAACGAAATGCAGGTGTATGGCGGGGCCAACCTGCACTACGTCTTCGTCGACCCCTCAGCGGCCGGCACCGAGAAGGCCCGCAACGAGTACTACCAAGCGCTGTTCAAAAAAGGATTACGGCCTACCAACCTCGGGGCTACCGAAAACGGCAAGCGCACTGAGAAAATTATTTTTCCCTGGGCCACGGTAGCGGCCGGCGGCAAGGAGCAGCAGGTGCTGCTGCTGCGCGGTAACCAAGCCGCCCCCTCCGATGTGCGCCTCAACCAGAGCATAGAAGGGCTGGAATACGAGCTGGCCAGCGCCATCCGCAAGCTCAACCCCGGCTCGCGCAAGCGCATTGGGGTAGTAGAGGGCCACGGCGAGCTGTCGAACCAGGAAGCTGGCGACCTGATTGGCTCCCTGAGTCAGTTCTACGACGTATTCCGGGTGAACCTAGCTCAGTCGCGCCCCAGGATTTGCGTACGCTCAGCGCCCTGATTGTGGCCAAGCCGGCCGGAGCTTATGCCGAGCCGGAAAAGTTTAAGCTCGACCAGTTCGTGACCCAGGGTGGTAGTGCCTTGTTCTTCGTAGATGCCATGCGCGTGAACCTAGACAGCGCCAACCGCGGCGGCATGCTGTCCTTCCCCAGCCCCTGGGCCTCGACGACCTACTGTTCAAGTACGGCGTGCGCATAAACCCCGATCTGCTGCTCGACCTCAACTCCGGCGTCATTCCCATGGTTACTGGCACCCTCGGCGACAAGCCCAAGGTGGAGCCCATGCCCTGGCAGTTCTACCCCCTGATCAACAACTTCAGCCAGCACCCCATCACCCGCAACCTCGACGCGGTGTACACCAAATTTGTCAGTAGCATTGATACGGTGAAGGCCGTGGGCATCCACAAAACGCCCCTGCTGTTCACCTCCCGCTACACCCGGGTGCTACCCTCGCCGGTACCCGTGAACCTGAATGACGCCCGCCTGGAGCCCGACCCCAAGCTCTACAAGGCGCAGTTCAAGCCCGTGGGCTACCTGCTCGAAGGTCAGTTCCGCTCCCTGTATGCCAACCGCGCCGAGCCCGGTACCACCCACTACCAGCCAGCTACCTCCCCGCTAGCTAAGCCTGCCAAGGTGCTGGTCATTTCCGATGGCGACTTTGTGCGTAATGAGGTGGATCCTAAAACGGGCCGACCTTTTCGCCTGGGCTTCGACCGCCTGGCCAACACCGAGTTTGCCAACCGGGAGCTGGTGCTGAACGCCGTGGACTACATGCTGGATGAAAGCGGCCTGATTGCCGTACGCGGCAAGCAAATCACCCTACGCCCCTGGATAAGCTGCGGGTAGTGGAGGAACGCCGCCGCTGGCAGTTGCTGAACTTGGTGGTTCCGCTGGCTTTGCTGGGCTTATTTGGGGTAGTGCGCGCCTGGCGCCGCAAGCGCCGGTACGCGTCGTTTTAGCATTTCTGCTTCCAGTTCTTGGCCGAGCATCAGCTTGCCGAACCCATGAACGGGTAGCCGACAACATGATTTCGGGCTTGGCCTAGGTGCTGCTGATAGCTAAGCAGTCGAGCTGAAAGTGGCAGCTAGGGCTCTGAATCAACTTTTCAGCCTGCTTGCGCCGGTAGGGTTAAGCATAAGCTCGGCACTCCAGACTCAGAAATTACAAGCAACACAAGCTAGCGCAGCCAGCCGGATTGTGCGGAGCGGCGGGGAAGTGTCTGCTATTCGGGTATCTTTGCTGAATACGCCAGTAGAATATGCAAGACCTGATGACTTCCTCCGCTTCTCTGGGGCCACAGCTGCCCAAAACGCCCACGGGCATCGATGGCCTGGATGAGATAACGGAGGGAGGCTTACCCCAGGGGCGCCCCACGCTGGTGTGCGGCAGCGCCGGCTGCGGTAAAACCCTGATGGGCGTGGAGTTTCTGGTGCGCGGCATTCAGCAATTCAACGAGCCCGGGGTGCTCATGGCCTTCGAGGAAACGGCCGATGAGCTAGCCGCCAACGTCACCTCCCTGGGCTTTGACCTGCAAACCCTCCAGGGCCAGGGGCAACTGCGCATCGACCACGTGCACGTCGACCGCTCAGAAATCGAGGAAACCGGCGAGTATGATCTGGAAGGCCTGTTCATTCGCTTGGGCTACGCCATTGACTCCATCGGGGCCAAGCGCGTGGTGCTCGATACCATTGAGGCCCTGTTCTCCGGCTTCACCAACCAAGCTGTGCTCCGTTCCGAAATCCGCCGGTTGTTTCGCTGGCTTAAGGACAAGGGCGTGACCACCATTATTACCGCCGAGCGGGGCGAAGGCTCCCTGACCCGGCAGGGCCTGGAGGAATACGTGTCAGACTGCGTGATTCTGCTGGATAACCGAGTAATTGAGCAGATTACTACCCGCCGCCTGCGCATTGTGAAATACCGCGGCAGCACCCACGGCACCAACGAATATCCCTACCTGATTACCGAGGACGGTATTTCCGTGCTACCCGTAACCAGCCTGAAGCTCGACCACGAAGTTTCCAACGAAATTATTTCCACGGGCGTACCAGCCCTGGACGATATGTTTGGCCGGCACGGGTTTTACAAGGGCAGCAGCGTGCTCATCACGGGTACTGCCGGCACGGCCAAAACTACCTTGGCCGCCTCCTTCGCCCATGCCATATGTAGCACCGGCAAGCGTTGCGCCTTCTTCGCCTTCGAGGAATCGCCCCAGCAGTTGGTGCGCAACATGCGCTCCATTGGCCTCAACTTGAACACCTTTATGGAGCAAGGGCTACTGCACGTGGAAGCCTCACGCCCTACCCTGAACGGGCTGGAAAAGCATTTGGTGACGCTGCACCGCCTAGTTAAAGAGTTCAAGCCCGATGCGGTGGTTATTGACCCCATCAGCAACCTAATCACCGTGGGCAACATTGCGGAAGTGCGTAGTATGCTCACCCGCCTGATTGACTTCCTGAAAATCAACAACATCACGGCCATGTTCACTTCCCTGATCAACGGCCGTAATATTCAGCAGGAAATGACGGAGGAAGGCGTTTCCTCGTTGGTTGACACCTGGATAAGCGTGCGGGACTTGGAAGGGGTAGGGGAGCGAAACCGGGGCATCAGCATTCTGAAAGCTCGGGGCATGGCGCACTCCAACCAGGTTCGGGAGTTTGTAGTCACTGACCACGGCGTTCAACTCCTGGACGTTGTGATTGGGCCTACGGGCATCGTAACGGGAGCCAGCCGCCTAACCCAGCAAATGCAGGAGCAGGCCCAAGCCCTGGCCAGCCAGCAGGAGCTGGAGCGCAAAGACCGAGAAATTGAGCGCAAACGCCGGGTGCTGGAAGCGACCATTGCCAATTTGCGCACGGAATTTGAGTCAGTGGAAGAGGAGTTGCGGCAAATTAACCATGAGGAGCTGGTTCGCCAGCAGAAGCTAGCCGATAACCGCCGGCAAATTGCGGGAACCGCCTCCGCCGAGTAAGTCTCCAGTACGTCTTTTTCCTATTTGCACCCCCGTATGGAGACCCCTCTCCCAATTACCCCCCAAGAAGAAACCTGGGAGCTCCGTTTGTACGTGGCTGGTCAGACTGTCAAGTCGGTTACGGCCCTGGCTAACCTGAAAGCGTATTGCGAGCAGCATCTGAAAGGACGTTATAAGCTCGAAGTCATTGACTTACTACTGCACCCGCAGCTAGCTGCCGGCGACCAGATTCTGGCCATTCCCACGCTGGTGCGCAAAGTGCCGGCCCCCATCCGCAAAATCATCGGCGACTTATCCAACCAGGAACGAGTGCTGGTAGGGTTAGATATTCGGGCGGTTGAGAGTAAGTAACCCGCGCCGGATGGATTTAGAGGAACTAGGACAAGAGGCGGCGGCTGAATACGTGCTTCATTTGTATATTACTGGGGCTACCCCCAACTCCACGCGGGCAGTTCAGAACATCAAGGGCCTCTGCGAGCAATACTTGAAGGGGCGCTACGAATTGGTTATCATTGATATATACCAACAGCCGGAGCTGGCCGAGCAGGATCAGATTGTAGCCGCCCCGACCCTGGTCAAGAAAATGCCCCTGCCCACGCGCCGGCTCATTGGAGATCTTTCGGAAAAAGACAAGGTGCTGCTGGCCCTAGGGCTGTCGGCGCCGTTCGGTACGGCTAGCCCCCATGACTGACGACCCACAACGCCACGCTGCCCTTGCCCGCGAAAACGAGGAATTGCGGCAGCAACTGCTGGAAGCCGAGGAGCTGATTACCGCCATCCGCACGGGTGCCGTAGACGCGCTGGCCGTGCAGAGTTCCGACGGGCCACGCATTTTCACGCTGCAAAGCGCTGACCAGAGCTACCGCACCCTGATTGAGCAAATGAACGAAGGCGCCCTGCTGCTCAGCCAGGATGCCACCATTCTTTACGGCAATGCCAGCCTAGCCAGCCTGCTCGGGCTGGGCCTGGAGGAAGTAATTGGTAGCTCTTTCGAGGGTTTTGTTCCGCTTCAGTTTGAGCCGTATTGGGCCGCGCTGATTCAGAAGGGGTGGGCGGGCAAGAGTAAGGGCGAGATGCCCCTGCAGACTAGATCCGGCCTGCTGCAGCCCTTCTCCCTGTCAATGAACGTGCTGGAGTTCAACGAGCTGCCGGTGCTGGCCGTCATCATTACCGACTTATCGGCCCAACGGGAAATTACCGATATCCGGGCGCAGGTAGTGGAGCAGAACGCCCTATTGGCGCGCAAAAACGAAGAACTGCGGCAGCAGCAGGCCGCCCAGGATGTCATAACCCGGGCTGCCGCCGAGGCCAGCCGGATGCTAGAGGGCATTCCGCAAATAGCCTGGACGGCTGATTCCCAGGGCCAAAACACCTACCTGAACCGTCAGTGGTTTTACTACACGGGCCACACTACCGGGCCGGAAACGGGTAGCTCCATTCAGTCCCGCATTCACCCCGCCGATTTGCCCACGGCCCAGGCCCGGTGGCGCAACAGTCTGCACACCGGCCACGCCTTAGAAGTGGAATGCCGGATTAAGGGCCGGGACGGTGCCTACCGCTGGATGCTGGGCCGGGCCTTACCCTCGCGCAATGAGGAAGGCGAAATCATACAGTGGATTGGCACCTACACCGACATCCACGAGCACAAGCTAGCCCAGGAGCGCATCGATCAGGCCCAGCGGGAGCTGCAGGAAAACAACGAGCGGCTCACCCGCGTCAACGTGGACCTGGATAACTTCATCTACACGGCCTCGCATGACCTGAAGGACCCGATTAATAATATTGAGGGGCTGCTGCACGCATTGTTACCGGAACTAAGCATTACCCCCACAATGAGGCGCAAGTGCAGTTGCTCCTGCAAATGATGCAGGGTTCAGTGGACCGGTTCAAGCGCACCATTGAGCACCTGACGGAGGTTACCAAGCTGCAAAAGGAAAATGACCAGCCCGTGGCCGTTATTGAGCTGGCTACTCTGATTCAGGACGTGAGCATGGACTTGGCGCCCTTGCTACACGCGGCCGGCGGCCAGCTGGAAGTGGCCGTGAGTAGCTGTCCGCGCATTTCGTTTACGGAAAAAAATCTGCGCAGCATCGTATACAACCTGCTCAGCAACGCCTTCAAGTACCGCTCCCCCGACCGACTCGCCCAGGTAAGCATCCGCAGTTGGCAGGAGGGAAGCTACCAGGTGCTGGAAGTGCGCGACAACGGCCTGGGCCTGAAGGAGTCAAACAACCAGAAGCTATTTTCCATGTTCCAGCGCTTTCACGACCACGTGGATGGTAGCGGCATTGGCCTGTATATGGTCAAGAAAATTATGGAAAATGCGGGCGGCCGCATCGAGGTTCAGAGTGAGGTAGGCGTGGGCTCCACCTTCTCAGTGTATTTCAAGCAGTAAGCCGCCTTGCTTGCCGCTAATGCGCAGGAGCGGTAGCGCTGCTACCCTGCTGCCTACCGATACACTTCGTCCTGGGTGATGAAGGACGAGAGCAAGTCGTGCAGGGAGACGTTGCCATTCTCGGAGTAGTTGGCAAGATGGCTGCCATTTTCCGGGTTATTGTAGCCTACCAACCGCTGAAATGCCGCCGGATTAACCGTCCGGAAGCCCATGGACCACTGCGAAAAATTACGCCCCTGAATCGGGCCGTCGGAAAGCTTCGTAACGCCAAAGTGCCGCTGATCCACCTCAATACGGCGAAAAATGTAGCGTACTTCTTCCTCAGTACCTTCCAGAACCTGCATGATGCTGCCGTCGCTGTAAAGCAGCAGGCCGGTTAGGTCGTGGGCCTGGTTCCAGGTCCGGGACTGGGTCAGCAACACGGCTAGCTCGTCCTCGCGCATGGGAGTAGTGGCCGCACTTTGATAAACAAGATGATACAAGGCAGGAGTAAACATGGAAAAACTGACCACGACGGGAGGAAGGACATACTAGGGGCTAATTAATTGGTTTGCCGGGATTAGTCAATAGTTGAGCTTGAATATATCCAGTACGGCAGCGTCCGGCCAGTGCAAAATGCCCTGCAGCTTCTGCGGCCGCGACCAGAAATAATTGCTTAAATCTGGCCTGAAATACCTGATTTTTCTGGGGCACCGGAATACGGGAAGCGGTTTCCAAACCCGCTGCCGTTCCCTATCTTTGTCCTCTTCCTAAAAAACGACCGAACCCCGCCCCACTATGAAGTTTATCGTTTCGTCTTCCGCCCTGCTCAAGCAGCTGCAGAGCATCAACGGTGTAGTCACGAACAACCCCGTGGTGCCGATTCTGGAGAACTTCCTCTTTGAAATCGAGGACGGCAAGCTGACGATTACGGCCTCTGATCTGGAAACCAGCATGATGACGGAGCTACCCGTGGAAGCCCGGGAAAGCGGCCGCATTGCAGCACCCGCCCGCATTCTGCTGGACACGCTCAAAAACCTGCCCGACCAGCCCGTAACCTTCACCCTGGACGAGGAAACCTACACCATCGAAATTGCCAGCTCAAACGGCCGCTACAAGCTAGCCGGCGAAAATGCCACCGATTTCCCCCGCGTACCGGTTGTGAAGGGTTCGGCGCCGGTAGAAATGCCGTCCACGTCGTTGTCGCGGGCTATCAACAAGACCATCTTCGCCGTTAGTACCGACGAGCTGCGCCCCGCCATGACTGGCATTCTGGTGCAGCTGGCCGATAACCAGGTGACTTTCGTGGCTACCGACGGCCACCGCCTGCTGCGCTACCGCCGCTCCGACGTGGGCGCGGGCCAGACTGCCAACATCATCATTCCGCGCAAGGCCTTTAACCTGCTGAAAGGCGCTCTACCTTCCGAAGCAACTACCGTGCGCGTGGAGTTCAACAATTCCAATGCTTTCTTCAGCTTCAACCAGATGCGCCTGGTGTGCCGCCTGATTGATGAGCGCTACCCTGATTACGAAAATGTAATTCCGGTAAGCAACCCTAACAAGCTCATCATCAGCCGTCAGGAAATCCTGAACTCGGTAAAGCGCATCAGCATTTACTCCAACAAAACCACCCACCAGGTGCGCCTGCGTTTGGCTGGTTCGGAGCTAACGGTGTCGGCCGAAGACCTGGACTTCTCCAACGAAGCCAACGAAAAGCTGGCCTGCCAGTACGACGGTGAGGACATGGAAATCGGTTTCAACGCCAAATTTCTGACCGAGATGCTCAGCAACATCGACTCCGAGGAAATCACCCTGGAGCTGAGCACGCCCAACCGCGCTGGCCTGCTCATGCCCACCACCCCCGACGACAACGAGAGCATCCTGATGCTGGTAATGCCGGTGATGTTGAACAACTACGTCTAAGCACGGATTCAGACGGATTTTTCGAATAGCACAGGTTCATTCTGTGAATCGAGAAGTCCGTCTTTTCTTTTGGCCGACCAGGCTAACAGTTGTGAAACTGGGTCTGTCAGTACCCTCCACCGTTGGTGGAAAATACGCGGCGTGCGGCCCGAAACGGAAGGCCACACGAAGCCGCGAAATCCGAATAATCCGTTTAAATCCGTGATATGAAGAAATCTGAAATTCGCTTCAGCATCGCCCTCGACGATCAGAAGGTCCCCGAGGCCATCAGCTGGTCGGCTACTGATGCAGGTCCCGATATTCACTTTGCCAAGGCCATCAACATTGCCCTGTGGGACCGGGACGAACGCGGCACCATGAAGATTGACCTCTGGACCAAGGAAATGCCGGTGGACGAAATGAAGCGCTTCTACGTGGATACGATGGGCGCCATGGCAGAAAGCATCATCACGGCCACCAACGACTCCGTGATGGCTACCAAGATGCGAGACCTGTGCCGCCAGCTCATGGACCACATTGAGGAGGAAGAGCGCAAGCAACGCTAGTACTTAACTTGCACGAAAAAATCCCGCCAGATACATCTGGCGGGATTTTTTTATGAATTATAGAGTAAGCTTACTGACGGCTGCGGGTAGCGGGAGCGGCAGACTTGGCCGGGCCAATGGTAGCGCCGTTGCTGCTAGCCGGAAGCGGGTTCTGCACTGAGTTGACAAAGATGGCATTAGCCGCTTTGCCATAATTCATGCTGAACTGATTGTAAGAAGGGCGCGCATCGTAGTAGCTGCTGTACTGGTCGGTGCTGAGCACGGCCTGCAACTCCTTGTCACGCTCTTTACATACGGCATCGCACTGCTGCTTAATGAGCTTGTCGTTGCCGGCGTTCTTCTGGGTAATAGCAGCGATTTTTGCCTGCTTGTCCTCGTTAATGGCTTGCAGACGGGTTTTCTGGTAGCCATTCAGGCGCAACTCACGTGCCATTTGGTCTGAGAGCTGGCGGGCGTGGGCCTGGATGGGGTTAAGACGGGCGGAAGCTTGGCTTGGTTTATCCTGCGGGGCCGGAGTGGCAGGCTTCTGTTGGGCGGTGGCCCCAAGCGAAGCAAGCACCAGGGCAGTCGCGGCAGCAAGTTTCTTTTTCATCGGGGAAAAGATATCGTGAACAAGTCAGATCCAAATAAAACAGCACGTTTCATCCGTTGCGAAACCTCCTGTCGTATCCTTTCCTAACGAAAAATTGTGCCAGGGAGTTTACTCTGATAAGGATTAGCGCCTGAAAGCGCATGAAAAACTGCCATTCCAGGCAAAACGGAAAACGGGGTTGACCTCACTCGGTAAACCCCAGTTTTCCGTCTTGCTTGGAATGGCAGCGCTATTTGCGCGTCGGAAACGCTAAAACTTGTTTTTCCACATCATCGACTCCACGGGCTTCACCGTGCGGTCGTTGTACTTGGCATTGGCCTTGCGATTATAGAACGTTTCAACGTTGCCCTGCACGGCAAAGTAAATGAGCTGCCCCACGGGCATCAAGTGATATATGCGCACCGGCATAGAAACGCTGATTTCTAGGGTCCAGGTATTGCAGAACCCAATATCACCCTTGCCCGCCGTAGCGTGAATATCGATGCCCAGGCGACCTACGCTGCTCTTGCCTTCCAGAAAAGGGACGTGGGCGTGGCTCTCGGTGTACTCCTCGGTTACGCCCAGGTACAGCGTGCCGGGCTGGAGCACAAAGCCCTCCTCCGGAATTTCAAAAACGTCGATTTCGTTGTGTTTGCGGGCATCCAGCACGGTGTCGCGGTAGGTAGCCAGGTAGCGGCCCAGGTGCACATCGTAGGAGTTGGTACCCAGGCAACCCCGGTCGTAGGGCTCAATAACGATGTTGCCTCGCTCAATTTCGGCGAGAATCTGCTGGTCGGTGAGGATCATGAATTCAAGTAAAAATGAAGAGTTAAGAATTAAGGAGTCGGATGCCGCTGCCAATTCTTAACTTCTAATTATCCTCCTCGTCCTCGTAGCGGTCCTCGGGTAAGGGCGCGGGCCGGCGGGTGCGGGCAGGAGGAGTTGGGCGTTCCTGGTCCTCAGTGAGGGCGTCGAGGCGGTTGCGGAGGTCGGGTAACACGCTGGTAACCAAGTAAAGCAGCACCAGCAGAGAGCTGCCCGAGAGCAGCAGCGTGAGGTAGTCCATCCAGTCGTGGCGCGGGCTGAGTCAAGGGAACGGGGAGCGGGGTAGCCGGCGGCCGGGGTAGCCAGGGCCACTTCGGGTTCGGGCTGCGGGTCCTCGGCCGTCACATCGGGGGTAGGAGCGGAAGCAGGCGCCGAGGCCGGGTCAATGTCGGCGGGGGTACAGCGGCTCCGTCGGCGGCCAATTCTTCGGGCGCGGCATCCTGAGAAGCGTTAAACTGCGCGGCACCTTGCTTTATGGCCCGCTGCAGGCTCCGGATTAAGGCCACTCGTTCGTCGCGGGGTAGCACCCGGATAAAGAACTCAAAGTTGCGGTCAACCAGAATGCTGTTAAGCTGTTTTTCGAACTCTACCAGGTCGGTGCGACCCTTACCGAAGCGCGACTTAAAGCGGTCCGAGACGCCGTTGTAATTCAGGAAAAGCTTTTTCAGGTCATCTCGGCCGGGGAAGTTGTCGAACTCCTTACGGGCCTTGGCCGTGCGTAGCGAGACGGGAAACTTGCCCCGGGCAAACGACTTGTCGTACACGGTTTCCATGGTTCGGAAATTCAGCTCGTCCACGGTGCGGTCGAAGAGGCGCTTGTTGGCCGCCGCAGGGGTTTCGGTTTGTGCCAGCAACACGGCCGGCCCAGCGAGCCACAGCAGCAAAAACAGCGGTAGCAACTGACAAAGTCGGGGCATAGGGCAAGGGTAGTTTCCGGCAAAGGTCGGGAATTTGCAGTTGCGCTAAGCTGGCCAGCCAGCAGAAAGGCCAAAAATGTGGTTGTCATGACCAGGAATTCCTACAAGGCCTAGTGCCTCGGGCGTGCCAGCTAAGCTTCCTTGAAAGCAAAAGCCCCTGCCTCCGCGTTGGAAGCAAGGGCTTGTTACACTATCAGGTTGGTTACGCAAAGAAGGTATACAGCGTCGTAGTGCCTCTTTACCCACCATCACACAACTTACTCAATCACTCATGCACCACTTCACTTACAACCCGTGGGCTTCTTTCATTGATTCGCGGCAGGCGGTAAGGTAGTGGTCCACGAGCTCATCGGTAATAGCAGTGCTCACGAACAGGGCCTCGTACTGGGCCGGAGCCAGGTAAATGCCGCGGTGCAACATGGCCCGGAAGTAGCGCCCGAAAGCTTCCGTATCAGAGGCTTTGGCCGAGTCCAGATCGGTGACGGGCTGGTTGGTAAAGAACACGCTGAACATGGAGCCGACCTGGTTAACGGTGTAGTTCAGGCCTAGCTCAGCGCAAATCTGGCGGGTGCCGTCGGCAATGCGAGTGGTAATGCGGTTGAGCTCGTCGTAAAGCTCAGGGTGCTCGTTGAGGTAGGAGAGCTGGGCAATGCCGGCCGCCGTGGCAATGGGGTTGCCCGAGAGTGTGCCCGCCTGGTACACCTTACCGGCCGGGGCTACATTGTCCATGATGTCCTGGCGGCCGCCGTACGCGCCTACCGGCATGCCGCCCCCAATGATTTTGCCAAGGGTCGTCAGGTCGGGGGTGATGCCGTAGAGTTCTTGGGCGCCGCCCCGGGCTAGCCGGAAGCCAGTCATCACCTCATCAAAAATCAGCACAATGCCGTGCTGGGTGCACAGCTCGCGCAGACCCTGGAGGTAGCCTTCCTGCGGAGCCACCAGGCCCATATTGCCCACTACCGGCTCCAGAATTAGAGCGGCTACTTGGCCCTCGTTGGCAGCAATAATCTGCTCCACGGCGGCTAAGTTGTTGTAAGGCACCGTGAGCGTGTCTTGGGCCACGCCCTGGGTGACGCCCGGCGAATCAGGCGCGCCCAGGGTAAGGGCACCCGAACCGGCTGCAATCAGGAAGGAGTCGCCGTGGCCATGGTAGCAGCCCTCGAACTTGATGATTTTGTCGCGCCCAGTGAAGCCCCGTGCTACCCGAATAGCCGACATCGTTGCTTCGGTGCCCGAGTTTACGAGGCGCACTTTCTCGATGCTGGGCACCATCTGCTTGATGAGCTCGGCCATTTCTACCTCCCGGCGCGTGGGCGCGCCAAACGATAAGGAGCCCTGCACGGCCTGCTGCACGGCGTTCAGTACCAGGTCCGGGCATGGCCCAGAATCATGGGGCCCCAGGAGTTGATGAAGTCCAGGTACCGGTTGCCATCGACGTCGGTTAGCCAGGCACCTTTGGCCGACTGCATGAACACCGGATGACCGCCTACGGCCCGGAAGGCCCGTACTGGCGAGTTTACCCCGCCCGGAATATGGTTTTTGGCCCGCGTAAACAGGGCGTCACTGGTGGTGAGGGGAAGCGTAGGAGCTGGGGAAGTGGTTACGTGCGACATGAAAGCAAAATGTAGCGGAAGCCGGAGGCTTCGCGCGGCGTGATAAAGGGAGCCAAAGCTGGGTTAAACCAGCGCCACAAAACGGGCGCGGCAGCAAGTAAATAACCTACCGAATGCCCACTGGGTTCAGAACTTCTACTTCCAGTCGCTCCAGCTTGGTTAGGGGCACGTACTGGTTATCGTGGCTGCCACCGGGGTAGCCGATGCCCTGAAAAACGGCTCCGGAAACCGGACCGCCATTGGCCAGGGGCTGCTGAAACGCGGGGCCGTGCTGGTGGAGCTGGCTAGCGAAGTAGTACAGCAACTCGAAGCCCGACAAAGCAAATACCGAAGGCGGCAGGTTCTGGCGCTGGGTGTAAAGCTGGCGCACCCGCCGCACGCCGTAGCCGGTACGGTCCACGAACTTAGGGTGCACAAAATACACGTCGCGGGCGTCGAGCTGGCCCAGGCCAATGCGGTTGTTGTCGAGCCAGGAAGCATAGGTGATAAGCGGGGTGCGGGCATCCTGGGCCTTAAGGGCCCCGAGGGTGTAGGGGCCAGCTTTTTTACCATCGGAAGCCACCACTAGGTGGCCGATGGTCTTTAAATCAACACCAGCAAAGCCCGCGGCTAGAGACTCTTCCACATCGGAGTTGATGCGGCGCAGCTGCAGCACGCGCCCACCCAGGGCCTCATAGGCCTGTTTGTAAGCCTGCCCAAAGGCAGCTTCGTCCTTGCTGTCCTCGTAGAGCACCACGGCCGTGCGGGGGCCACCCAGGCGGGTGAAGGCAAATTGGGCGGCCTGCCGGGCCTGAGTGGCTGTGCTGGGCTCGAAGAGGTAGTGCCAGGGGTTGTCCAGCACCAAGTCGCCGTCTTGAGAAAGGGGATTGACCACCACAATCTGCTTCTGCTGGGCGTAGCGGGCCAGAATCTTGCTGCCCGATTTGTACACCGGCCCAATCAGCATGTCCATGCCGGCCAGCTCCGGTAGAGCCAGCACCTGCTTAAGCTGCAGAGTATCGGCGCCGGTGTCGTAGGCAAACAGCTGCACGGGGTGCCCCTCACGCTGCAAGGAGTCCTGGGCCAGGCGCATGCCGGCGTACAGGTCCGTTACGAATTGGTTTTTGCGGCGGGTTTCCCAACTCGGGTCATCAAACTCGAAGGGTAGCAGCACCCCAATGTTGTAGGTGCTCTTCTTCTGAGCCCGGGGCGGGGCGTGTAGCGGGTCCGGTCGAGGGCAAACTGGGTGATGAGCTGGTCGAGCTGGGGCTTGTCGGCTTCGGTATACCAGCCGCCGTTGGCCAGCTTGTCGGCGTAGGCGCGGGCCAAGGTGGCATCCTGGGGGTAGGCCTTGAGCAGGTTCTGGAAGGTGGCTTTGTCCTTGACGCGGGGCAAATAAGCGGCCTTCATGTTTTCCCGCTCCGTGGTCAGGCGGTCGGGTGGGAGCTGGCTGACCACCCGCAGGCCATTCTCGAAGTCGCCCTGCTCAAAAGACACCTGCCCCTGCAGGAAGAAGGCCTCGGGCAGGTTGGACCACTGCGAGTATTCCGTGCGCAGCAGGTTGAGCATCTGCTCAGCTTCGGCCCACTTCTTGGCCCGACTAGCAGCCACGGCGTAGAGATAGGCCGCTTCCGGGGCCCGCTGAAACTTGCTGCCGGGCGCCGTGACGGGCAACAGCTCTTGCATGGCCAACTCGTAGCGGGTCTGGTCGAGCAGCGTTTTGCCGTTTTTGTAGCGAGTGGCCGGGTCGCTGGAGTTCATGTTGGCCGGCAGGGGCGGGCCCGTGGGCTTCGGAGCCGCGTTAACCGCTGGTTTGGGCGTGGCCGCGGAGGTAGCCGGTTTCGTGGTGGGGCTGGCCTTGGGGGCGCTAGAGGTAGCTGGTTTGCCCGCGGCAGGAGCTGGCGTTGTCGTAGTCGTCTTCGGGGCCGGACGGGCGCCGGGCGTGACGGTGCCCGTAGCAGCCGGGCGCACCGTAGTTGGGCGCGAAGTGGCCGGGGTGGTAGCCTTACCGGCTGGGGGAGGGTAGTTGGTTTCTTGGCTGGGGCCTGCTGGGCCCAGGTAGATTCCGACAACGTAAGGCTGCCGCAGAACACGGCAGCAAACAGGAGAGAGTAAGACCTCATAAACCGAGGAGCCAGATCAGATAGGCGGGAGGAAGCACGAGGCCGCAACCCTGCGACTCGCCGGGCAAAGGTACGCAGATACACCGGGGAAGAGTTGCCGAACGCCTAAGCGGCGTCAGCACTGCTCATCGGGCATTTTTAATGCGAACTTAAGTTGCATTTAATCCCTTCTTAAGCTGGGCCATGGCCCCGTGCCCTACCTTTGCAGAGCCGGCGGAGTGTACTGTCACCGGCTGGTTTTGGCACCTTACTTGTTGCCTGGCCTGAAAGTAAACCTATCATGCATGATAGGTAGTACTGCTCTGGCTTAGCTCTTTACTTTTCAAATGAACCCGCAGCTACGCATTACCCTTAACAACAAGCTCTACCTGCGCGACCCGCAGGAAACGGAGCTGGGTCGCCGCCTGCTAACGGAAAGCATCCGGCTCATTGATGAGCTGGGGCTGGAACACTTCACTTTCCGCAAGCTGGCCCAGCGCATGGAGTCCACGGAGGCTTCCTTGTACCGCTACTTCGAAAACAAGCACCGCCTGCTGGGCTACCTGGTGTCGTGGTATTGGGCCTGGGTGCGCTACCAAATTCGCTACCACACCCACAACGTGCCCGACGCGGCCCAGCGGCTGCGGCTCATGCTAAGCATTCTGACCCGGGCCCACCACGATGACCCCGCTACCTCTGACCTGGATGAGGCTGCCCTCTACCGCATTGTGGTGCACGAAGCCTCTAAGGCCTACCTCACCCGTGAGGTAGACCAGGACAACCAGGCCGGCCTGTTTCGGGAGTATAAGCGCCTAGCCGCCGACATGGCCGCGGTAGTGCAGGAACTGAAGCCCTGCTACCCCTTCCCCCACGCCCTTGTAAGCACCCTGCTGGAAGCCGCCCGCAAGCAGCTCTTTTTTGCCCAGCACCTGCCTTCCCTTACTGATTCTGCCGCCGACACGGACCGCTATGCCTTTCTCGAAGGCCTGGCGTTCGGGCTCTGCAGGCATACTAAGCCGCCACTGGGCCCCGCTGACTTTTTTCCTGGCAACCCGTAGCCATTTCCTTTTTCCTCCTTCATGGCCGATCTTCCCTCATCTTCTCTTACCCCGGCCAGCGGCTGTTCCGCCTGCTGGTCGCCGAACGGCGCGACATTACCTACTTATATGTGTACGCCGCCCTGGCCGGCCTCATCAGCCTGACCCTACCCCTGGGCGTGCAGTCCGTGATTGGGTTTGTGAGCAGCGGCGACGTGAGTACGTCGTTGGTGGTGCTCATTGGGTTTATTGTGGTGGGCACGTTTCTGGTGGGCGCCCTGCAGGTGATGCAGCTGTACCTGGTGGAGTTTATTCAGCAGCGGCTGTTTGCCCGCGTCAGCTTTGATTTTGCCGTGCGCTTGCCCCGGGTACGCACCGAGGCTCTGGACGGGCAGTACCTACCGGAGCTGATGAACCGCCTGCTCGATACGCCTACCCTGCAAAAGGGCCTCTCTACGCTGCTAGTGGAGTTTTCGGCCGCGGCCCTGCAAATCCTGTTCGGCCTGATTTTGCTGTCCTTTTACCATCCCATTTTCATTGCCTTTGGATTGCTGCTGGTGCTGCTGCTGGCCCTAATGATCCGATTTACTGGGCCCAAAGGGTTAAAGACCAGCTTAGTTGAATCGAAGTTCAAGTACCGGGTAGTAGCCTGGCTCGAGGACGTAGCCCGCACGGTTCACACCTTCCGTCACTCGCCCCGCCAGGAAATGGCCGTTACCCGTACCGACGACCTGGTGGGCGGCTACCTCACGGCCCGCCAAAGCCACTTCCGGGTGCTGCTAACCCAGTTCTGGGGCTTTGTGGCCTTCAAAACCCTGATTACGGCCGCCTTGCTAATTATTGGCTGCTGGCTGCTAATCACCAAACAGATCAACATCGGTCAGTTTGTGGCCGCTGAAATTGTGATTATCCTCACCATTTCGGCCGTGGAGAAAGTGCTGCTCAAGCTGGATGTGGTCTACGACGCCCTGACTTCCCTCGACAAGATTGGGCACGTGCTGGACCTGCCGGTGCTACCCCAGCGTACCGGCGTGGAGTTGCCCCTGCCGGCCGTGCACGCGGGGCTGCGGGTAGAAGTGCGCCACTTGGGCTACCACTACCCCGGCAGCACCAAACACCCCGTGCAGAACGTGTCGCTGACCCTGGCTGCCGGTGAGCACCTGGGCCTGGCTGGCTTCGATGGCTCGGGCAAAACCACCCTGCTGCGCATTATGGCGGGGCTGCTGAATGACTATACGGGGGTAGTAGCCTACGATGGGCTGGCCCTACAGGACATTTCCAGCGAGTCCCTGGGCCGCCACGTCGGCGACAACATTGCCCACCAGAACTTGTTTGAAGGTACCCTACTCCAGAACCTGACCCTCGACCAGCCCCATATTAGCTCCGACGATGTGGCCTGGGTGCTGGAACTGGTGGGCCTGCGCGACAACATCTACGCCCGCCCCCTGGGCCTGAACACGCCCCTGGGCATTGGCACGCCGCTTTCGGATAGTGTGCGCCAGAAGCTGCTGCTGGCCCGCGCCCTGGTGCGCCGGCCCCGCCTGCTGCTGCTGGATAATTTCCTGCCCGGCGTGGAGCCCGTGGAGCGCCTGCGCATACTGCGCCAGCTGCTGGACTCCACGCACGCCTGGACGGTGCTCATTGCCAGCAACGACCGGCGGGTGCTGGAACTGTGCCCCCGCCTCGCCCTGCTCCGCGACGGCCACCTGCTAGCCGATGGCCCCTTTGCCACCGTAGCCGCCAGGCCCGAAGTACAAGAGCTACTGTAGCCGATGAGCAAGCCAGAGCAAGGCCTAAGTAAGTGGCTAGCCGGGTGGTTAGTGAACTTCACGGTGCCCTACCTGACTTAGCCTTTGGCTCCTTGAAATAGCTCATCGTTCATCCTTCCTTATCAACTACTAATTCCCTGACCTGTGCCTTTTGCTGAACATCCGTTGGAAGAAACCAACCCGCTCACGGCGCGTTTTCACTCGTTTGGGCGAGTCCAGACGCCAGGTACCGGCCGCACGGTGGCCCGGTGGCTGGGTGGCCTGGGCCTAATTGTGCTGCTGGCCGGCTTTCTGCCCTGGACCCAGAATATTCGCTCCTACGGCCAACTTACTACCCTGCGCCCCCAGGACCGCCCCCAAACCGTGCCCAGCACCATTGCCGGCCGCATTGAGCGGTGGCGGGTGCGCGAAGGCCAGCGCGTGAAAAAGGGCGACACCCTGGTGGATATTGCCGAAATCAAAGACAAGTACTTCGACCCCGAGCTGATACAGCGCACCCGCGAGCAACTGGAGGCTAAAATTTCGGCTCTGGAAGAAAACCGGGGCAAAACCGCCGCCCTCGGCAGCCAGCAGGACGCCCTGCGCAGCGGCCTGAGCGTGAGCCTCGACAAAGCCCGCAACAAAGTAACCCAGACCCGCCTGAAGGTAAACTCCGACGAGGCCGAGCTGCGCGCCGCCAACAACGACTTCGACATTGCCCGCCAGCAGCTGCAGCGCCAGGAAGAGCTTTATAAGCAAGGCCTGAAGAGCCTCACGGAGCTAGAGCAGCGTCGCCTTAAGTTTCAGGAAAGCACCGCCAAGCGCCAGGCCGTAGAAAACAAGCTGGGCGCCTCCCGCCAGGAGCTAATCAATGCCCAGCTGGAGCTGTCCTCGTTGCAGGCCGAGTACCAGGATAAGCTGGCCAAGTCGGAGTCCGACCGGCGCTCGGCCGTGGCCTACCAGTTCGACTCGGAGGGGCAGATTGCCAAAATGCGCAACGAGCTAGCCAACTTAAGCATCCGTTCGGGCTTCTACCGCATTACGGCGCCCCAGGATGGCTACGTGGTGCGGGCCTTGAAAACCGGTCTCGGCGACATTGTAAAGGAAGGGGAGCCCATTGTGAGCGTGATGCCCGATGCCCCGGCCCTGGCCGCCGAGCTCTACGTGAAGCCCATGGATATTCCGCTGCTGCGGGTGGGCCGCAAGGTGCGCCTGCAGTTTGATGGCTGGCCGGCCCTGGTGTTCAGCGGCTGGCCCGGTACCAGCTTCGGTACCTTCGGGGGCCGCGTGGCCGTCATCGATAACATTGACTCCCAAGGCCAGTACCGCATCCTGGTGACGCCGGACCCTGAGCTGGAAGCCTGGCCCAAGCCCCTACGGGTAGGTTCCGGGGTGTACGGCTGGGCCCTGCTCGATGATGTACCCATTTGGTACGAGCTCTGGCGCCAGCTCAACGGCTTCCCGCCCAACTTCGTGGGCTCGCCCGCCGATGCCGGCAAGGGTGGCAAAGAGGCCAAGAAAGCTGATAAAGCCGCCGACGCCGGGGGAGAGGAGGAAGCGAAATGAGCCAGAAGTTAGTACAATTTGTCAGTAGAAGCCCAGGAGCCTTTTTCGGTTGGGCCCTTAGCCAACCCGTGCGCCCTGCCGGGCCCTGGCGGGGTAGGGTAGGGTTGCTGCTACTGCTCGGGTGGCTGCAGTTGGGAAGCCTGGCGGCCCAACCAACGGTACCCCGGCCCGCCGTCGTGACGCCTACCTCGGCTGATTCGGGACAGGTGTTTGCCCTGGCTGATTTGCTGAACTACGTGGCCCTGCGCCACCCGGTGGCCCGGCAGGCCGGCCTACTGCCTGAGCGGGCCCGCCAGGAGGTGCGCTACGCCCGCGGCCTTTTCGACCCCGCTGCCACTAGCAAATACTACGGCAAGACCTTCAAGGGTAAAGAGTACTTTCACGATTGGGACACCCAGCTGCGCATTCCGGTGTGGTACGGTCTCGATGTCAAGGCTGGCTTCGAACGGGGAGTAGGCACCTACGTCAACCCCGAAAACTACACTTCCCCGGCTGGCTTGAGCTACGTGGGCCTCTCGGTGCCCCTGGCCCAGGGCTTGCTGATTGACGAGCGCCGCGCCGCCGTGCGCCAGGCCCAAGCCCTGCAAGGCTTGGCCGAAGCCGAGCGCCGTAGCGCCCTAAACAAGCTGCTGCTCCAGGCTGCCAAAGACTACTGGGACTGGAGCCTGAACTACCAACGCTTGCAGCTGCTGGCCCGCAACGCCGACCTGGCCGATGTGCGCTTCCGGGCCATTCGTCAGCGTGTGGTGCTGGGTGATTTGGCCGCCATCGACTCGGTGGAGGCCCTCACGGAGCTGCAGAACCGTCAGGCCACGCTGAGCCAGGCCCGGGTGCAGTTCCGCAACGCTACCCTTCTGCTGAGCAACTATCTCTGGAACGAGCAGCAACAGCCCCTGGATCTGCCCGCCGCCACCGCACCGCAGCCCTTGCCCGGCCCCACCGACTGGCGTACCCTGGCCCCCGACTCAGTAGCGGCCTTAGCCCAGCTGGCCCAGCAGATTCATCCAGATTTGCAGAAAAACCGCGCCAAGCTCAGCCAACTTAGCGTGGAGCAGCGCCTGCTTTCCAACAAGCTTCTGCCCAAGCTTACCCTCGACTACAATCTGCTCCAGGCCGGCCAGCCCTTCAGTCCCGAGAAGGCGGCTAGCCTGAGTGGCAGCTACTTAGAGAATAATTACAAGCTGGGCGTCAGCTTTGCCTACCCCTTGCTACTGCGCCAGGAGCGGGCCAAGCTCCAGCTCAACCGGCTGAAAACCCGCGAAGCTGAGCTGGACCTGCAGCAGGACACCCGCGAGGTGCAAACCACCGTGCGCACCGTTGCCAACGACTGGGAAGCCCTGCGCGAGCAGCTCGCCCTGCAGGAGCAGGTAGTGCGCAACGCTGAGCGCCTGCGCAACGGCGAGCAAATCCGCTTCGAGAACGGGGAAAGCTCCGTGTTTCTCATCAATTCCCGGGAAGCCAGTCTGGTCTCGGCCCGGGTGAAGCTGGCCGAGTTGCAAGCCAAGTACGCCCAAACCCAGGCCACTCTGCGTTGGGCCGCCGGGGGCGTGCCGGAGTAGGGGCAAGGTCGGCTAAGCAGGAAAGTTGGGGTCTGAACGTCATTCCGAGCTTGGCGTTTGTAGCGCAAACGTATCCACTACTGCCAAGCTCTTTTTAAACGTTATTCCGAGCCCCGCGAGGAATCTCGCATGCTGAAGTTGGGGTAGTAATCCTGTCGTCAGCTGAGCGAGATTCCTCACGGAGCTCGGAATGACGTTCTCTTGCTACTTAGTTAGCCATTTCCGGAACGCCGGCCCCTCGTACAATGCCGGGCTGCAACCTTGCGTTACTATCCCCGGTTAAAAGTTTGTACCTAGTGGTATGTCGATGTCCGTAGCTACTTTATCTGCGCCCCAATTGCGGCAGCGCCTGAACCTGATGCTGGTGCTGGGCGCTTCCCTGGTGCTAAGTGTGGTGCTGATTACCTTCCGGGTGTTTCTGACCCACAAGATTTCCTTTGTGTTCCTGCTCTGGAATCTGTTTCTGGCTTTGATTCCGTTCGGGCTGAGCACTATGCTGGGCCTGACGGCCGGCCGCCTGAAGGCCCGGGTGCTGCTGCCGGTGGGCGCGGTCTGGCTGCTGTTCTTTCCCAACGCGCCCTACATCCTCACCGACTTATTTCACTTGGAGCCTCGCCCCGGCGTGCCGTACTGGTATGATTTGGCCCTGATTCTGAGCTGCGCCTGGAACGGGCTGATGCTGGCCTACGCCTCCCTGACTGATATGCAGCTGCTGGTGACGCGCCGCCTAGGCCGGAGCGCCGGCTGGGCCTTTGCTACCCTGGCCCTGCTACTAAGCAGCTTCGGGGTGTACTTGGGCCGCTACCTGCGCTTTAATAGCTGGGACATTCTGACCAATCCCATTACCTTATTCTACGACATCATCTCGCGGATTCTGCACCCCACTATGCACCGCGGCACCTGGGGCGTGACGTTGCTGTATGGGGTGTTCCTGCTGCTGGGCTACGCCACGGTGCGCCTGCTGGGCCAGCACCGGGAGCCGGAAGAACTGTAGAAGATAAGCGGCCGGCCAACGGGTAGCCGCAACGGGCAGGGAAGAAATAGCCGCATGATTTGCCGCTGCCTTGTACCTTGCCTCCCTGATGATGCACCTCCAACCCGACTCGCCCGATACGCCCACCATGAGCTGGGAACGGCTACTCAGCCGCCGCCGCTACCCTCAGCAGCCCCAGCTACACGTTGTTTCCGATGCGCCGCCGGTGCGCGGCGCCTTCGTGCAGGATTACGACCGGGTGGTGTTTAGTTCCCCGTTTCGGCGGCTGCAGCGCAAAACCCAGGTGATGCCCTTGCCGGAAACCGATTTTGTGCACACCCGCCTGACTCACTCCCTGGAAACAGCCTGCGTGGGCCGTTCCCTGGGGCGCCTGGGCGGGCGGCTTTTGCTGGAGGAAACAACTGGTCTGGCCCAGCAGCTACCCCACCTCGACAGCGACTTCGGCGACATTGTGGCCGCCGCCTGCCTGGCTCACGACATCGGCAATCCGCCGTTCGGACACTCCGGCGAAGATGCCATTTCGGCCTATTTCCGCAGTCCCGCCGCCGAGCCGTTTGTGCGCATGCTGAACGCGGCTCAACGCACCGATTTACAGCACTTTGAGGGTAACGCCGCTGGGTTTCGAATTTTGACCCACACCTACGCGGCCCACAGTAGCGGCTCGGCCGGGCTGGGGCTGACCTACGCTACCCTCGGCGCTTTTACCAAGTATCCGCGCCCTTCCATTGTGGAGGAGGCCACCCTTACCCGGGGCACTAGCGAGAAAAAGTACGGCTACTTTCAGACCGAGGCCCCGCGCTTTCAGGAGGTAGCCCGGGAGTTGGGGCTGCTGACCAAGCCGCCGGGCACTGACCTGGGCGGCTTCTACCACCGCCACCCGCTGGCTTTTCTGGTAGAAGCCGCCGACGACTTATGCTACCGCATCATCGACTTTGAAGATGGGCTCAAGCTGGGCCTCATTCCGTGCGAAACCGGCCTGCGGGTACTGCGCGACATGTTGGGCGACGCGCCTGGCCGCCGCGGCTCCCTGGACTGGCGCGACTGGCGCGAGGAACTGGGCTACCTGCGCGCCCGCCTTATCAACCGCCTTGTGCAGCAAACCGCCCGCCTCTTCGCCGACCGGGCCCCCGACCTGTTGCGTGGCCGCTCCGATGAGCCCTTGGTGCAGCAGCTCGACTGCTGGGACAAGCTCCAGCACGTGCATCAGCTCACGATGGAGCACCTGTATCGCAGCCGCCCCGTGCTGGAAATTGAGGCGGCCGGTTTCGAGGTCATGGCTGGGCTGCTTGATGCGTTTCTGCACGCCACCTTTGATCCGCAAGAAAGCTCCCGTTCCCGCAAAGTAGTGCAACTGTTGCCCGAGCAGTTTCGGGCCGTGGCTCACCAGAAGGGCGCTTCAGCCTACGAGCAAATCATTCTGCTCACGGATTATATCGGCGGCCTCACCGACCAAAACGCCATTAGCCTGTTCCGCACAATTCGCGGAATAGATTTGCCTAAGGGGTTTTAGCCTGCTTCTGAAAAGTCAGTATTAGCTCAGTGTACTACTGAACACAGCGAGGAGTCTGGGTTAGCCTCTTTTGCCGGAACCCAGATTCCTCGCTGTGCTCGGAATGACATGCAAAGCCTCGTTTCGCCTGGTGCAAGCACCTTTTTGAAAGAAAGAAAAGCGTATGTGCATCAGTAGGTTAAACGGCAAAAAGAAGGGTAGGCACCACGGCAAGAACGGACAAGCCCGCACCATACGCTAGCCTGCGCTACCACCCTATCTGGCCCGCAAGAGGTTACTGTAACAGCCGTAGTGTGGTATCTAGGGGCTGGCGCTGCAACAGCTCCCGGTACTGCTGCTGAATAACGGCTTGCTGGCGCTGCTGTTCCTGCTTGCGGAAGGGGCGCACCTTGTAGGGGCTGCCGGGGCGTCGGTACAGGTTCATGAACACCAGCCCGCGGCTGGGGCGCTGCTCGGCCTCGCCGCTTTGGATGCGACTGATGCGCTTCTCATTATCGCCAAACAAGGCTTGCAGCGGGCTGAGCCCCACGTAAAGATCTGCCTGGCCGGTGAGGTAGTATTCGCCGCTTACGGTCATGTCGGTGAGGTTGCTACTCAGGCTTAAAGCCGGAATTAGGAGGCGGTTGCCTTCCAGCACGAAGCGTGGCTGCACGGGCTCGAAATACAGGTGCCCGGTGCGCTTTTCGCTTAGTAGCTTCAGCGCCTGGGTCACGGCTTCTACCTCAATCAGCTCCAGGTCGCGCAAGTCGGTACGCATGAAGGCGTGGGTTTGCGTTAGCAGGGGCAGGAAGCTTGGGCTTAGTTCTGTGTGTACGTCGGCTTCGCAGCGCATACTGCCCCGAATGTTGTCGGGCCCTACCACGTCAAAGCCCAGCAGGCGGGCCAGCTCGAAAAGCTTGGGAAGCTGAATGTCGCGCAGGCGCAGCTGGGCGTGCAAGGGGCGGGTGGCCGTGCCGGCATCCGTTTGTAGGGTGCCGCGCAAGTGCAAGGAGCCATCCAGGGCCTGTACCGCACATTCGTCAACCTGTACCTGCCCCGCCTTCAGGTTGCTCAACAACCGAAATTGCTGCCCCGCAAGGCCCCGTACGCCATGCGGGCGGCCGACACCCGCACCCGGCCGGTTATGGTACCATCTAGAAAGGGGGAGGGGCGCAGCCGGGCAACAGAAGCGGCCGGCCGAATCTGTTCCGGCGCGGCGGTGGGTAGGGCGCTCAGGCTGGCTAGCATCTGCAGCAAGTGCTGCACGTTCAGGGACCCATACCGCAAGTCGATATCGGTGCGGGCCCGGGCCAGGCGCGTGCCCGCCAGCAGAGCGCTGGCACTCACGCGCCCCGTGCCCCCGGTGCCAATGGTAAACGTGAGGGCCGGAATCAGAAAACGCGGCCCGTTTTTATCTACGCGCAGGTGCAGATTCGTGAACTGCTCGGCTCCGGGTAGCAGCAGCCGGTCTATGGTAACGCGGGCCTGCCCGTTGGCGGCCAACAGCACCTCGCGCAGGGTAGGAGCCGCCGGGGCGGCGGCGCTACGCCGCGGTGGCCGGGTTAGGCGGGCCAGCAACTGCTGGTAGCGCAGGGTGCGGAAATGTACGGCCAGCTGGGCGGCTACGGGTGGGGGCGCGAGCGTATCGGTGGGCCAGCTAATAACGCCTCGGATGGTGCCTCCCCACATCTGCCCCCGCAGCTCCGTTAGCTGCACCCGCCGCCCGTCGTGGCGCACGGTGGCGGCTAGCTGCTGCAGAGTATCGGTGGCTACTACCAGCCGTCCGCACTGCAGCCGGATGTTGAGGTGGAGCCCGGGAGGTAAGAAGTTCAGGACCCGGGTTGCTAGCTGGGCCTTGCGGTTTCTGCCGGGCCGCGGAGCCCGCCCGGCCCGGGCACCACGACTAGGCGGGGCAAGCAGGCGGCGCAGTTCATGCAGGTGCAGTTCATCAACCCCGAACGAACCCGTTATGGTAGTAGCCGCCCGCTGTCCGCTGAAGTAGGCCAGCAAATAAGTAGTAGTGGCATTAGCCCGCACCTGCATGCCGTTGAGCCGCCCCGTTAGGTTTTCCAGAATCCAGAGGCTGTCTTGTAGTCGAACCAGCACGTTCAGCCCCGTCATGGCGGCCTGCCGGCCTGGCACGGCAAAAGCGGCTTGCTCCAGTCGAACCGTGCCGCGGGCCGCCAGAATGGGTAGCAGCGTATCAGGACGGGTCGAGCGCCGCGTCAGGCGGTCCGGGATTTCCGGCACCGCGCCGTTGAGCTGCAGGTCCAGAGCCGCCTGCCCGCCCCGGGCCCGCCACAAGCTGGGCGCTACTACGGCCGCCAGGGTCTGCAGCTCAGTGCGGCCCCGAATCCGGCCCAGTAGGTGGGGTCGGGTAAAGTCGCGCACCGTCAGGGCCGCATCCAGCTGCCCAGCCCGCGAGTACAGCCGGCACTGCGTGAAGGTGAGGTAGGTAGTGCGGGGCGAGTGCTGGGGACCATTATCAAAAATGCCGCGCGCGTCCCAGCGGTGAATCCGGCGGGCGGCGTCGGCCCATTGCACCTGCGCCCCGCGCAGGGCAAAGCGCAGAATGGTGCGCGGCCGGGTAGTTGGGCCGCTTACCCCACGAATGGTGTACCAGATGCGGGCGTGGCTGCGGCTGCGGGCACCCCGCAAAAACCGCTGCAAACCCGCGGGCAGGGCCACATGTAGTACTTCTAGCAGGGGCTGCGTACCCTGGAAGCGCAAGTTCAGGCGGGTGCCGCGCGGTTCGCCGGGCGCCGCCCCCGGTGGGTACCGGTAACCAGAATGGTGTCGCCGTTGAGCGTGGCGTGGGTGCGCAAGAATGTCCCTTCTCGCCGCCGGAAATTGTAGCGGTAGCGCACCAGCGCTACCACCGGCTCCTGGGTAAACAAGTTGCCGCGGCCACTGCGCAAATACACCAACTGCCCATCGAGCCGACCACTGGCATGGGCTACTCCATTGCGGGAGCGAACCGTTAGCCGGCCCTGGCGCACGTGGGCCGCAAAGCCGCTGCGGTGCAACTCATTATGGTCCGTGACGTGCACGTTCCGTAGCACCAGAGAATCCAGGTTGAAATCGGGAGGGCCAGCGGGAGTAGCCCGGCGCGGACCCTTGCCGCGCAGGCCCCAATCGTGGCCCAGGGAGTCGGTGAACTGCTGAAAGGTACCGTCCTGTAGCGTGAGGTGGCTGATGCGGATGGTGCCGCGCCAGATGTGTTGGAGCTCTACCCGCATATCGGCTCGCCCAATGCGCAGCACGGGCACGGCCCGGTGGTAGGAGGTGTCAGTAAGGGCTAGGTGGTGCACGGAGGCCGTAAGGTGAGGGAAGTTGCGCCACACCGAAAAATCTACCGTGAAGGGCGCTACCACCAGGTCTGACTGCTGGGCCAGCCGCTGCCGGATAGCTTGCTCCAGGCGGCGCTGCCCCAGTGCGTCCCAATCAGCCACGTACCCGCCACTACCACCGCTAGCAACCCCAGCACAGCTAGGACCAGGAACTGGCGGAAGGACGTTCGTTTCATAAAGCGCAAGCGGAGCAGTAGAGGGCCGGTGCGGTTTTACGCAGAAATCGGCGCCGTGTCTGAGCCAGTAGCAAACCCATTATGCCCTCCGCGCTGCTTGCACCGTAAGCCGGTTCCTTCTGGGCAGAACGGTGCCAATAATAGCCAGGCCGGCGGCCCGCCCTACTGATGCCTACCGCCGCAGAAACGGCCCCAACAAACGCCCGAAGCAGCCATAGTTCGGGCGCACAGCATCAGAAATGCTCACCCGCCACGGCGCTACCAGAGGCCATGCCGTGCATCGTAAAGCAGCAGTATCTGAAATTCTGGAGGCGAGAGTTATGTAGCACCCACAGAAGCCGAATAGCCATAGGCTAGGGCAGCGTTGCGGATAAAGAAATACGGTTATTTATTATTTAGAATTTTTCTAAATAGTTATACTTGCGCCAGTGAACCTCTTGTAAGCAACTTCGCATGGCTCAGTTCTTTCATCATAACGAATACGGGTACTGCGCCCGGTGCCCGCGCACACGTCATTTGCACGTCTGCTTCGGCAACGTGGCCATGGCTACTACCCCCACTGAGTTTCAGGAGTTTCGGCACTGCGTCACGGAAACCTGGCGCCACTACTGCCTGCACACCCGCGACCCGGAAGCCCGCAGCATTGCCCTGCGCACGGCGGCGCCCCGGTTGGCCCTGGTTTTCTCCCTGGTGGAGCTAACCCAGCTGCGCGACATCCTCGAAAATACGGCCTTACTCCTGGAGGTAGATGAACTGCTGCAGCAAAACGAGTAGGCGTGGCCCTGCAGGCAGTAAGCTCAACGGAAAAGCTGTTTCTTGGCGCACTTATCCGACGGAGCTTATGCGACTTCCTTCCCTACATCATCTGCTGACCGAAGCCACGATGGTGCTTCGGCGTTATCCGTTAACCCTGCTCTGCGCCTTCGTTCTGTGCGGCGTAGGCATCTATGTGCAGCGCCTACCGTATGCCGAGGAAGCCAAGCTCGACTGGCTGTTTCCAGTGCTTTCCACGGCCGTATTGGGGCTTACGCTCACACTGGCCGTTGCCCTAGCCACGGAGCGGTACCGCTGGCGTGGGTGGAAGCAGTTGGCCGCTACAAGTGGGGTAGTACTGCTGCTGGGTGGTTGGTATGCCATGTGCCCCCGCAACCAGATAGTATATGGGGCTCCGGCTGTTTGTGTTGCTGGTAGCTTCGCATCTGCTGGTAGCCGTAGTGCCGTACCTACCCGAACTGCGCCGGGAGGCCGATACGCCGGGCTTCTGGCGATACAACGAAACGCTGTTTCTGCGCATTCTCACGGCCGGGCTCTACTCCGGGGTGTTGTTCGTCGGATGCGCCCTGGCGCTGCTGGCCATCCAGAATCTTTTTGAGGTGAAGGTAGACCAACGCGTGTATGGGCACCTGTTCGTCGTGCTGGGAACAGTGTTCAACACCTGGTTTTTCCTGGCCGGGGTGCCGCGCAACTTCGCCCTTCTTGAGCAGGAGGCCACCTATCCGAAAGGCCTGAAGGTATTCACGCAGTTTGTGCTACTGCCGCTGGTGGTGTTATACCTGGGCATTCTGTACGCCTACATGGGGCGCATACTGGTGCAGTGGGAGCTACCAAAAGGCTGGGTCTCTGTTTTGATACTGGCTTTTGCGGTAGCGGGCATTCTGGCTTTGCTCCTGATTCATCCAATCCGCAACGCAACCGAAAACACCTGGATCCGCACGTTTGCCCGATGGTTTTACCGGGCTCTGTTTCCGCTGCTGGGGCTGCTGGCCGTGGCTATTGCTACCCGCATTCGGTCCTACGGCATTACGGAGGAACGCTACTTCGTCCTGGTGCTGGCCGCCTGGCTGCTGGTTATGGCTACCTACTTTCTGGTGCGCAAAGGCCAGGGCATCATCTGGATTCCGGCTTCCCTGGCCTTGGTTGCGCTGGTCTCCGCCGCCGGACCCTGGGGCGCATTTGCTACGGCTGAGCGTAGTCAACTCAACCAGTTACGTGAAATCAGCGCTGAGTATAACCTGCTGCGGAACGGTAAGCTAGACGGAGCCGGGGCTCGAGCACCGAAACTGCCCTTGGTAGTGCGGCAGCGGCTCACGTCTATTTTTGAGTTTTTCGCCCAGCGGCAGGCGCTGGCTGAGCTACAACCTGTTTTTGCCGGCTCCTTGCAGCTGCCCGATTCGTTGCGCCAAGAAACGCCGTGGGAGAGAAGGCACTGGCAGTCCACCCGTCTGTTCGCGCTCAGCGGCCTGGAGCGCGCCAGCCCCTATGCGACTGCTGCCAATGAAGAAATTTCTGCCACATTCGACCTCAAAAACCCCGATGTGCTACCCTGGGTAACGGCCGCTACTGGCTGAACAACCTGAGCGTGTATCAGTACCATGTGCCCGATAAGGATGTCCTGGCGGAGGTAGTCGTGCCGGAAGGTTCGTTTCGGGTACGCACTCGTCGCCGTAGCTACCTGCTGCAACTGGAGCAGTTGCGGGCCGATGGAAGCTGGCAACCCCAACTCACGCTCGCCCCCGGTGCCGTTGCCGATTCGCTGACCCGTACCTACGGCCGTAATCCTGCCACCAGCGTAGAGTTGCCCACCGCGGCCCTTACCCTGCACGCCACCGACAACCGCCTCCACTTGCAGCTAGTGCTGCGCAGCCTAAACCGCCATCAGAGGCAGGATAGTGTATGGTACAGCTTCGAAGGCCAGGCTTTATTGGAGGTGAAAAAGTGAACTAGTGAGCTTTAGATTCTACTGGCCTAATGGGACGTTACATTCTAGAAGCTAGCATGAGTAGAAGAACAACGCCCCAGTGGGGCGACACTCAATCGTTCGACGGAGAGTGTCGCCCACTGCGGCGTTGTACGTTGTAACCCCATGCTTTTTTACGGTCATGGCGTCCTGTTGGGCCTAGTGGAACGGCAAACTCACTGGTTCACCACTATTCCCACTCAATAGTTGCTGGGGCTTGGAGCTGATGTCGTACACTACGCGGTTAATGCCGCGGACCTGGTTGATGATTTTGTTGCTGATTTCAGCCAGGAATTCGTAGGGTAGGTGGGCCCAGTCGGCGGTCATGCCATCCACGCTGGTTACGGCGCGCAAGGCCACCACTCGCTCGTAGGTGCGCTCGTCGCCCATTACGCCCACGCTCTGCACGGGGAGCAACATCACGCCGGCCTGCCATACCTTCTCGTAGAGGCCGTGGTCTTTCAGACCGTTGATGAAGATGGCGTCGGCGCGTTGGAGCAGGTCTACTTTCTCGGGCGTAATGTCGCCGAGGATGCGGATGCCCAGGCCGGGCCCGGGAAGGGGTGGCGGTGCAGGATGTTCTCGGGCAGCTCCAGGGTGTGGCCTACCTCGCGCACTTCGTCCTTGAACAACGCGCGCAACGGCTCCACAATCCGCAGATTCATTTTCTCGGGCAGACCGCCTACGTTGTGGTGGCTCTTGATAGTCACGGCCGGGCCTTTCACCGATACCGACTCAATCACGTCGGGGTAAATAGTGCCTTGGGCCAGCCACCGAGCACCGTCCACTTTCTGCGCTTCCCGGTCGAACACCTCAATAAAAGTGCGGCCAATGGCTTTGCGCTTCAGCTCGGGGTCGGTGAGGCCCTGCAGGGCCGCGTAGAATTCCTCAGAAGCATCCACGCCGCGCACGTTCAGGCCCAGGTCTTTATAGGAGTGGAGCACATCCTCGTACTCATTCTTGCGCAGCAGCCCGTTGTTCACGAAAATGCCGTGCAGGCGCTTACCAATGGCCTTGTGCAGCAGCAGGGCCGCCACCGAGGAGTCAACCCCCCCGAAAGGCCCAGAATTACCTGATCCTCTTGGCCAATGGTACGCTGCAGGGTTTCCACCATGCTGTCCACGAAGTGCTCCGGAGTCCAGCTCTGGTCTAGCCCGCAGATGTTCACCACGAAGTTCTGGAGCAAGGTTTTGCCGTCGGCGGAATGGGTTACCTCGGGGTGAAACTGGATGCCGTAAGTAGGCTGGCCCTGGATGTGGTAGGCGGCCACGGCTACCTCCGGAGTACTGGCAATAATGTCGAACCCTTCCGGAAGGGTCTTGATGGTGTCGCCGTGCGACATCCACACCTGCGAATCGGTAGGGACGCCGTGCAGCAGGGGCGAGCTGTGATGGACGCGCGCGAGGCGGGCGCGGCCGTACTCCCGAATGGTAGCCGGCAGCACCTCGCCGCCCTGCTGGTAGGCCAGCAGCTGAGCACCGTAGCACACGCCCAGTACCGGCACGCGGCCCAGGTAGCGGGAAAGGTCGGGGTTGGGCGAGTCGGCGTCGCGCACGGAGCAAGGCGAGCCCGAAAGCACAACGCCCCGGATGTCCTCAGTGAGGTCCGGGGCGTGCGTATAAGGATGAATTTCGCAGTAGACGTTCAGTTCCCGGATGCGCCGGGCAATGAGCTGCGTGTACTGCGACCCAAAATCGAGAATGAGAATCTGTTGAGGCATGGGCAAAAGTACGGCGCAGATTTCAGACCTGAAGCACACCCACCGATTTACTGACAGACTTTTCTACTCTCTAAATCGGGTGCATGCGGCTACCGCGTGAGAATAGGTTCCGCCCCGCCCGGCGCGGGCCAGCTTCTTTGGTGGAGTTAAAGCGGCTGCAAACAAGGTCACAAATTAAGAGAGTGTGCGCTGACTTGATGCATCGAAAAACTGCTTCACATCGAAGGCAAGGGGTATGTACTGTCTATAGTGCTATCAGTTTCTTAAGGTAATACTAGTCACAAATCAAGCGTATACTGCCTTTACAGGAGGAGCCATGTAGGTACAACTTTGTCGAAAGTAATTTCTTGTTTTCTGCTTCTGCCTTATGTGTTCCCCGCTCCCCTCCTTGCTTTGTCGCTACTAGGCGCCTTGGTGCTGCCGGTTGACAGCCTCACCCAGCAGTCCGAAGATTCTACCCAGCTTGACCCCATTCCTGCTGCTGGCACAGTTACTGACCTACTGGCCGCTTAAAAAGTCGCCTCGCCGCGGGGGCTGCTCTCCACTGTTTCGCTAGTCAAGCCCGTGGCCTCGCTAACCTACTACTGTATGCCAGGCCTGCAGCTTGCTCACTGCTACGACCTCAGCTTAAAAAGCAAGATGCGGCCAATTTTAGCGCCTGAAAACGGTGAGACGCTGCCGGATGACGGTAGACAACTCGAATAAAAGAGCCTGATACTCTTAACGCTACCCGTGCCAGTAGAAAAAATATCGGGTGCCGGTGTACTTTCTGCCGAAATAGGTGCTTACCTTTGCCCCGGCGAGTCAGAACGACCAGCTCCTGTTGAACTCCCCAGGACCGGAAGGTAGCAAGGGTAGACGGTTGAGCGGTGCGATTTTGGCTCGCTTTTTTTTATCACGGATGTAGGCGAATTCGTCGAATTGCACGGACTCGTTCTTTATCTGCCTAGTACCCGCAAGAGCCTTCCACCGGAGGGCTCTTGTTGTGTTTCTGGCTCCTAGCCAACGGTGCGCCGTAAGCCAAACAGTATAAAATCCGCGCAATCCGAAAAATCCGTTTAATCCGTGATTAGCTTTGGGCATCGTTGTTCCCAATCTATTCGCATGAAATTTTTCATTGATACTGCCAACCTGAAGGAAATTCAGGAAGCTGTGGAGCTTGGTGTGCTCGACGGCGTGACCACCAACCCTTCGCTGATGGCTAAGGAAGGCATCAAAGGCACTGATGCCGTGATGGCTCACTACCAGCAAATCTGCGAAATCGTGGACGGCGACGTGTCAGCCGAAGTTATTGCCACTGATTTGGAAGGCATTATCCGCGAGGGCGAGGCGCTGGCGGAACTGCACCCCAATATTGTAGTGAAAGTGCCCATGATCCGGGACGGTGTGAAGGCCATTCGCTACTTCTCCGACAAAGGCATCAAAACCAATTGCACTCTGATTTTCTCGGCTGGGCAGGCCCTGCTGGCCGCTAAAGCCGGCGCTACCTACGTGTCGCCCTTCGTCGGCCGCCTCGATGACATCGGCCATGATGGGCTACTGCTGATTCAGCAGATCGTCGACATCTTCTCGAACTACGGCTACCCCACCCAGGTGCTGGCGGCTTCCGTGCGCCACGTGCCCCACCTGATTCAGTGTGCCGAGCTGGGCGCCGACGTAGTAACCTGCCCCTGAACGTGATTACGGGCCTGCTTAACCACCCGCTCACCGACAAAGGCCTGGCTACCTTCCTAGCCGACCACAAGAAGGTGAATGGCTAGTACTCAATTAGGAATGAAGAATGAGGAATGGAAGAACATCAGACTCTTCATTCCTCATTCTTCATTCTTCATTCCTAATTCAATCATGTACATCATCAAAGTAAAAGGCAAGGCCAAGATTCCGGACTACATTCAGCTGCGGGATGAGCACTTCGTGCTTATTGCCTATTTCCGCGCCGACCGGCCCTTGAAGGACCTGCACCGCTACGGGCTGGAGGGCAAGGAAGTTGAACTGGCTACCGTCATTGAGGGGCTGGAGTTTGGCAAGCTGCAAAAGCTCGAACTGTAAGCTGCTTGTTGCCAAAGGATTCCGAGCGCTAGGGGAAAAGCTATTTCGCAAGCTTTTGCCGTAGCGCTCGGAATACGTGTTTCTGAAGCCTGCCCTGTATCTTCGCTTTCTATGCCTACCTCTGCCACGCCCGTTATTGAGTTGCACGACGCCTACATCATGCAGGATGTAAACACAGTGCTGCAAAAAGTCACGTTTACGCTGGAGAAAGGGGAGTTTGCATACCTGGTGGGTCGGACCGGGTCGGGGAAAAGCTCCCTGCTCAAAACGCTGTATGCCGATTTGCCACTGCCCGCCGGCTCCGGCACCGTAGCGGGTTTTCCTTTGCCCAAGCTCAGCAGCAGCGACAAGGTGCCTTTTCTGCGGCGCAAGCTGGGCATCATTTTCCAGGATTTTCAGCTGCTGTTCGACCGTTCCGTAGCCGACAACCTGCTGTTTGTGCTGAACGCCACCGGCTGGTCGGGGAAGGCGCGGAAGCAGCAGCGGATTTCTGAGGTGCTGATGCGGGTAGGCCTGGCCAATGCGGCCTCCAAGATGCCGCATCAGCTTTCCGGGGCGAGCAGCAGCGGGTCGTCATTGCCCGGGCTTTGCTGAATGAACCCCTGTTGCTGCTAGCCGACGAACCCACCGGCAACCTTGACCCCGATGTGGCAGACAGCATCATGCGCCTGTTCGTGGAAATCAACAACGCCGGCACGGCCGTTCTGATGGCTACCCACAACTACCAGATCATCCGGCAGTATCCGCGGCGGGTGCTGAAGTGCGAGCAAGGCCAATTGCTCGACTCGGCCGTAGCTCCCTTCGAGCTGGCTCTGTAAGCTACTCAGTAGTGCTGCACAAGGCCGGCCAGCGGTAAGTGGCCGGGCAGCACTAGCAGGAAAGTGCGCGAAAACCCCGATATTACGCTGCCTTCGGCATTTTGCTTCCTTTTTTTCTCGCAGCAGCATGACGGGCCTATCCGTGCTTATTCCGGTGTTCAACCACGATGTGCGGCCCCTGGTGCGCGCCCTGCTGGCCCAGGTCCCGAACTGGCGCGGCCCGGTTGATATTCACTGCCTCGACGATGGTTCTGATTCCATATATCGGCTGAAAAACCGGGAACTGGCGGCCCTACCCGGAGTAGAATACCACGAGTTGGAGTACAACGTGGGCCGGGCGGCCATTCGGAACCAGCTGGCTGCCGCTGCCCGCCAGGAGTGGCTCCTGCTGCTCGACAACGATAGTTTGCTACCTGATGCTCACTTTCTAGCCCGTTACGCAGCGGCCCGCACCCGGGCGCGGGTGCTGTCGGGAGGAACTATCTATGAGGCCTTGCCACCGCGGGAGGAGGCCCTGCGGCTGCGTTGGCTGTATGGGTGCCGCCGCGAGGCCCGGCCGGCTGCCGTGCGCCAGCAGGCGCCCCACGGGCAGCTTACCCTCAACAACCTACTGATCCGGGCCGAGGTATTTCGTCGCCTGGGCCTAGATGAGAGCCTGACCCGCTACGGGCACGAGGACACAAAGTTTGGGTGGCTGCTCCGTCATTCGGGCATTAGGGTAGTGCACCTGGATAACCCCGTGCTGCACAACGGTTTGGAGCCTGCTCCAGTATTCCTGCAGAAAAGCCACGACGCTGTACGCAACTTGGTGCAGCTCTACCGGGCCGAGGGCTTAGGTGCCGATACTCGGCTGCTGCGGGCAGCACTTCGTTTGCAGCGCTGGGGGCTGAGCCATGCCGTGCGGGCTGCGTTTAGCCTGCGCCGGGAGCAAGTGCGCCGCAACCTGCTTTCCGGCCGCCCCAGCTTGCGCCAGCTGGATGCGCTGAAGCTGTACTGGTTGCTCAGTGAGCTGCACGGTAGCGCGCCCTCGCAGCCGGGAGGCAGCCGGATGGCACAAAAAAGCGCCGACCCTTCCGTAGAAGAACCGGCGCTAAGACTAAAGAAAGAAGAAGCCTAGTCGTTGTCGGTGTTTTTAACTTCCGACTTCACTTCTTTGTAGGCGCCCTTCACGGCACCTCCTACTTTCTTGCCCACTTTCGCGGCACCTTGACCTACGTCTTTGCCGGCCTCTTTCACGTCATCAGCCGTGTTGCTGGCGGCCCGGCCCACGGCCGAGCGCTCATCCTGCGTTTCGGCAGCTACGTTTTCCGCACCGCGCTCCGTGGCGTCGGCGCCCTGGGCCACGCGAGCTTCGGCTTTATCGTAGGATTTGAAGGCAGCATACTTCAGCTTTTCCTTCTGAATCTCGGCTAAGTCGCGGGCCGGAATGTCTTTCTTTACCTTGTCATAGGCTTCGTCGAGGGCCCGCCATTCGGCGTTGATGTTGCGCCAATCGTCGATGTCGTACTTGTTTTCGTTAACCTGGATGTCGCGCACAAACGCCTCGTACGTCTGGCGCGCGTTGGCGGCCGTGAGTTGGGCAGCCGGGTTGGTGGGCTTGTAATACTGGCCCATTTTCGTGCTGCCGGCGGTGGTGCTGGCCGAGCCCGACATGGCGCTGGTTACACCGGGACGGTTTTTCCAGGCCATTACGCGCTTGTCGTAGGCCGTGGTGTAGCGCGTGCGCAACTGTTCAATTTCCTGGCGGCGGGCATCGTCGTAGCGGTCCGCGTACTTGTCTACGGCTGCTACCTTGGCATCAAAGTCAGACTTTAGCTGAGCCGTTTCCTGCTCGTAGTCAGCTTCGGCTTCGGAAGCTACGGCCTCGGTCTTCGTTTCCGTTTCCGAAACAAAGGTTTTGAAGTCGTTGTAAGCCTGGTCGGCATCAGCCGAAGCCTCGTTTTGCTGGTTCTGGCTGCAACTGGTGGCAAGGGCGCCGCCGCCCAGCACAAGCAGGGCGGAAAGGGCGTTGGCGGTGAGGGTTTTCCTGAACATGGGGAAGGTAGGGAAGGTAGGGAGAGGGAGAATATAGAAAGGCCACGATGTAGCCCGTGAGTTGCTTAACGCAACAGCTACTTTCCTGGTTACGCCCTGCCCCGTCCCTGGAGTTTCTGCTGCTCCTCTATCTTTGAAGCCTGCTTTTCCTTCTCTTTTTAGTGCTTTGTTCGTGTCGGTACTCCCTGTTTCGCATCCTCCCATTCACCTGCTCGACCTAGTGGCCCAGCACGCTCCGCTTCGGGCTGAGTTGGATGCCGCCGTGGCGCGTACCCTGGAGGAAGCGGCCTTTATTCAGGGTCCCGCTGTGGGCAAATTTGCTCAGGAACTGAGCACCTACCTCGGGGGCACCCACGTATTACCCTGCGCCAATGGTACCGACGCCCTGCAGCTGGCCCTGATGAGCCTGCAGCTGCCGGCCGGAGCCGAGGTCATTGTGCCCGCTTTCACTTACGTAGCTACCCTGGAGGCGGCGGCCGTTCTGGGGCTGCGGCCCGTGCCGGTGGACGTGCTGCCCGGCACCTTTAACCTCGACCCCGCCGCCGTTGCCGCCGCCCTAACTTCCCGTACCGGAGCTGTAGTAGCTGTGCACCTGTTTGGGCAATGTGCTGATTTGGAGGTACTTCGCCATATGGCTGATGAACGTGGAGTTGCCTTAATTGAGGATAACGCCCAGGCCATTGGCGCCCAGTTTACAGCTCGCAGCGGCGAAACATGGTGGGCCGGCACGGTAGGGGAGGTAGGCACCACCTCCTTTTTCCCCAGCAAAAACCTTGGCGGCTTCGGCGACGGGGGAGCCTTGTTTACCCGCCACGCCGGGCGCGCCGCTACCCTGCGCCAGCTTGCCAACCACGGCCAGAGCCGCAAGTACCACCACGAGCAGATTGGCCTCAACTCCCGCCTCGACACCCTTCAGGCCGCCCTGCTCAGCGTAAAGCTGCGCTACCTCACGGAGTGGACCGCCGCCCGCCAGCAGGTAGCGGCCCAGTACGATGCGGCGCTGGCCCCGGTGTCCGGCGTAGAGGTGCCGGAGCGTGACTCCCGGAGTACGCACGTGTTTCATCAATACACCATAACCGTGGCCGACGAGCCCGGCCGGCGTGACGCGCTCCAGCAGCACTTGGCGGCCCACGGCGTGCCCAGCGCCGTGTATTATCCGGTGCCGGTGCATGCCCAGCCCGCCTACCAGTACCTAGGCTACCAAGCCGGGCAGTTTCCGGTGGCCGAGCGGTTGTGCCGCACGGTGCTCTCCTTGCCCATTCACCCTACGCTACGGCCTGAGCAGGTAGCCTACGTGGCAGAAGTGGTGCGCAACTGGGCAGAAGCATAGGCCGGTTTTACTCGTCTTATAGAGCAGGCAGCAGCGGCTCAAACCAGGTAGGTATTTTGCTGGCACTGTTTTTTCTTTTTCTCGTACTACCTCCGTCATATTTTCCCCTCGTTGTACTATGCGTCCTTCCTTCCTGAAGTTTTTTCTTCCCCTGGCCGTGGTTGCCGGGCTGACCACGGCGGCCATCAACAAACCCCACCAGGGCATCAACCTGTTTTCCATCAACCAGGATATTGCCCTCGGGGCCCAGGTGGCCAAGCAAACCGACTCGCTTTACCGCGCCAAGGGCAGCTGCTGGAACGCTCCCGCAACCCTCGTGCCTACCAGCTCCTCGATGGGGTAGTAAAGCGCGTCCTCGACAACGGCAACCTGAAGTACCGCACCCAATTCCCTGGGACGTGCAGATCATCAAGGATGACCAGACGCAAAACGCTTTTGCCACGCCTGGGGGCACATTTATGTGTTTTCGGGACTGATTAAATTTCTGGACAATGAAAACCAGCTGGCCGGGGTGCTGGGCCACGAAATTGCCCACGCCGACCGCCGCCACAGCACCCAACAGCTTCAGCAGCAATACGGCACTAGCCTATTACTGGGCCTGATTTTGGGTAACCGCTCCTCCAACCAGCTGGTGCAAATTGCGGCCGGGTTGGGCCAGCTTAAATTCAGCCGCAGCTTTGAAACCGAAGCCGATAAGTACTCCACTATCTACCTCAACGGCACCCGCTACTACTCCTGCGACGGGGCCGCGGGCTTCTTCATCAAGGCCGAAAAGCAAGGTGCGGCGGGCACCCCGAATTTCTGAGTACTCACCCCAATCCCGGCTCCCGCATCCAAAGCATTCAGCGCAGTGCCCAACAGCTAGGCTGCACCGGCAAAAACGTAAGCAACAATAACTTCAATGAGCTGAAGCGGCTGTTGTAACGTCACTGTACCCGCTTTCCAGTAAGGAAACCCCTGGAGCCCGTAGTGCCATAGTAGGCGCTACGGGCTTTTTGCATCGATAAGCCGTGGTTTTTTCGGAGCTTGCGGCGGCGATGTTCCCGCCGCGTTTACTTCCTCTGCCTTGGCTGATTCTGGTGCTGCTGTTCGTTTCGTTATTTGTGGAGTGGGCCACATTGGCCGCCGGCACGCGGCATTGGTGGCCCGCCATCCAGGCGCTACCCTCGTGGCCTTAGTCGATACAGACCCGGCGTTGGCTCCGGCATTAGCCACTGAATTTCCCGGCGTGCCGCTGTACTCTACTCTGGATGAATACTTTAGGGGCGGTTCTGACGCTGATGTATTAACTATAGCTACACCAAATTACCAGCATGCGCCTCAAGCTATAGCCGGTTTGCGAGCAGGGCTGCACGTCGTCGTTGAGAAACCCATGGCCTTGTGCAAAGTAGATGCAGAGGCCATTGTGCACGCAGCGGCACAAATGAACCGACTGGTGTTTGGGGTGATGCAAAACCGCTATTCGCCGCCGGCTGCCTGGCTCAAGCAACTCTACGGGGCAGGTAAATTGGGACAGGTGTATCTGGTGCAGCTCAATTGCTTTTGGAACCGTGACGCCCGCTATTACCGCCCCGGCGGCTGGCGCGGCACCCAAGCTCAGGATGGAGGCACGCTGTTTACTCAGTTCAGTCATTTCGTTGACTTGCTGTACTGGGTATTTGGCGACATTACCAATATCTCGGCCCGCTTCCGCGACTTCAACCACCAGAACCTCACGGAGTTCGAGGATAGCGGCCTGGTAACCTTCGACCTCGTGCGCGGGGGTAGCGGCACGCTCCAGTACAGCACGGCCGTCTGGGACCGAAACCTGGAAAGCTCCCTGACGGTAGTCGCCGAGCACGGCAGCCTCCGCCTCGGCGGCCAATACCTCGACAAAGTGGACTACTGCCACCTGCGCGACTACCAACTGCCTCCGCTACCCCCACCAACCCCGCGAACAACTACGGCTCTTATCAGGGTAGCGCGGCCAACCACGTGCAGGTAATTGAAAACGTAGTCGACACCATTCAAAACCGCAGCTGTGCCACCACTAATGCCCTGGAAGGCCTGAAGGTGGTCGAAATAATTGAGCGCATCTATAGCTTGCGTCAGCCCTCAGCCTCTGATTAAGCACCATCCATGAACTACCTATTTCTCGCGCTAGGTTGCGCTTTGCTCCTGGCCGGCTGCTCCGCCGATTCTGAAAAACGGGCCGTGCAGGCTCAGGCTACCCCACCACCGCCGCCAACGGCCAGCGCCGTCAGCTCCCGCGGCCGTGACACCGTGCTTACGGGGCAGGAATTTTCCACCCGGGTCTATGTGGACCCGCGGGTGCTGGCTGCCATTGCTCCGGCTGAAAGCAAGCCGCGTACAATCCGCATCACGTACCGTCCTTCCCTAGAAAGCCCCGCCTACGACACGGCAGTAATGGTTGGCGACACCGGCATCGTGCGGTTCACCCCAACTGCGAAGAATGTTAAATCAGGCGAAATAAAGGCCCACGAGTGGATGTACAAGGTTGAGCTTGATTATAATGAGCGTTATCCTGGCCCCGATACCATCTTTATGAACCGGGAGATTCTGTATCTTCAAGGCAAGCCGTAGACTAACCTTGTGTACGTGGCGGAAGCACCTTTTCGTATGGCTGCACTAGAAGAACCGGCGCTTACGGAACTGCGCGCCTGGCAGCGCCGCATGCAGCAGAAGCCTACCTTGCTAGGCCGCCTGACGCGGCGGGCCCAGGCTCGGCTCAATGCCTTGCTACCGGAGAAGGTGCACGCGGCCATTACGACGGCCATTAAGCAAACGGTGCGCGGGGTGCTCTTCGGCTCCACGCACACCACCCGCCGCCCGGAGGCAACAGCCACGCTGGCCGAGCGGGAGGCGGCCGTGCGCAGCACCCTGCGCTACTACCGCAACACGGCTGCCGCCGAGGGCGCCGTGACCGGGGCCGGTGGCTTCCTGCTCGGGCTGGCCGACTTTCCGCTGCTGCTGGGCCTGAAGCTAAAATTTCTGTTCGACGTAGCGGCGCTGTATGGCTACGATGTGCGCGACTATACTGAGCGCCTGTTTTTGCTTCACATCTTTCAACTGGCGTTCAGCAGCCAGCACACTCGCAACGACGTGTACCAGCGCGTGGCCAACTGGGACGCTTACCGCCACACCCTGCCCACCGACGTGCACGAGTTCGACTGGCGCACCTTCCAACAGGAGTACCGCGACTACATCGACTTAGCCAAGATGGCCCAACTGGTGCCCGTCATTGGGGCCGCCGTGGGCGCCGTGGCCAACTACCGCCTGCTAGAGCAGCTCGGTGATACGGCCATGAACTGCTACCGCCTGCGGTGGCTACACGCCGCCAACGAAGCTACCCCCGCTACCCCTGTTCCCGTGACCTGAACAGCTCAATGAATGCTGGCCCCACTCAGCCTAAAGCCAGTACACGCGGATGCTACACCAACAGAAAAGCCCCATCTCCTGCAAGGAAACGGGGCTTTTTTTAGGGAACAACAGGTTTAGCTTTTGGCTTTGCGCTGCTCGTGCTGGCCTTTGTGCTTGGCCTGCTTTTGTGCCTGT
The DNA here is from genome assembly GCF_022919335.1 of Hymenobacter sp. 5516J-16. Taxonomy (NCBI): domain Bacteria; kingdom Pseudomonadati; phylum Bacteroidota; class Cytophagia; order Cytophagales; family Hymenobacteraceae; genus Hymenobacter; species Hymenobacter sp. 5516J-16. The sequence goes on from NZ_CP095058.1 coordinate 4,126,597, forward strand.
AGCTGCGCATACTTAGTGTACTGCTCGGCGCTCAAAATCTGCTTGAGCTGGGCTTCGTACCGATCCTTGCTGGCTTTCATGGCCTGGTGGCGCTGCTGCTTATCGGCGGCCGAGGCCGTTTGGGTGCGCTGGGCCCGCATTTCCTGGAAGCGGGCTAAGTGCAGCTGACGCACCTGCTCGGTTTGGGCCGCCGTGAGGCCGAGCTTCTGGCTTAGGCTCTTGGCTTTTTGCTCGGCGCGCTGCTCGGGCGTTTTGTTGGCTTTGGCGCCCTTGTGGTGCTGGCCGTGGGCCGCTTTTACGGGCGTAGTCTGGGCCGAGGCGGCGGCAACGGAAAAGGAGAAAGCGGCGAAGAGAACGAGGAGCTTTTTCATGGCTATGTTGGATAGGTTAAATTCAGTGAAAGAAGCAGGCCGTGGTCCGGAACAGGCTTTTGTGCTTCTGCTACGTCAGTAGGCAACTCAGATGCCAACTTTGACCAGAAGGGGAGCTTAACAGGTTCTGAAAAAATTTAAATTTTTAGGTTAAACCTTGCCCAAGAAAATACATCGTTGCGTATAAGGTGCTTGCGGTCAAGTAGTTAGTAGGTAAGAGAGATAGTTGTTTTATCTATTGCCTGGGTCCTGAGCCAGGCCGGTAGGTAGGGTAAACCGGGCGTTGAGCTTCTCGTTTGCAGGACCCGCATTCCGGTTCTACCTTTGCCCCATCAATTCTTTCTAGCCCAAAGGATTGTTTTTATACAGAGGCGCTGAGAGACAGGCTCACTGACGCGTCGGCAACCATCCGCAACTGCTGGAACGGTGCCAATTCCTGACCATATAAAAACAACAAGCCGTGGACTTTTGCCCCTGCCGTCGTGCCCGTTTCGTAGTTTTTACTGCTCGCTTCCGCGCGTCTGCCCGAGAGCAGCGGTGGTGTGGCAGCGGGTGTTGTTGCTGCTGAAGTTAAGTCGCCTACCCGCGTAACCGGCATGGCTACTTGGCCTAAACAGGTAGTAGTGAGGTTGCCCGTGGTTTTTCTCTGGGGGTGTGGCTTCGGTCTAAGAGCCGCTTAATTGTTGGCTTGCATTTTTTGCGCACCGCCACAGCCTAGTTTAATAACCAAGCGGACTTAGTGCGCAATGCCTTCCGTCGGCACCTGGAGTAGTCCTACAACCGAACTCTTTTTTACCAGCCAACCAGGAAGTTGGCGCTTGCTTTTTATGCTCAAAAAATCATTGGAACTGCTACGGCAGGAGGCGGCCGAAACCGGCGCCCACACCCTAAAACGAAGTCTGGGCGGCTTCAGCCTGATTGCCATTGGCATTGGGGTAATTATCGGCGCGGGCCTGTTTTCGCTGACCGGCATTGCTGCCGCCAACAATGCCGGTCCGGCCGTGACGCTCTCGTTTGTGGTAGCCGCCGTGGGGTGCGCCTTCTCAGCCCTGTGCTACGCTGAGTTTGCCGCCATGGTGCCCGTGGCTGGCTCGGCCTACACCTACGCCTACGCTACCATGGGCGAGCTGTTTGCCTGGATTATCGGGTGGGACTTGATTCTGGAATACTCTGTGGGGGCGGCGGCCGTGTCCATTAGCTGGTCGCAGTATCTGCTGAAGTTTCTAAGCAAGTACAACATTCACCTGCCCCGCAGCTGGTGATGTCGCCGTTCGAGACGGCCAAGTTGGCCAACGGCACCGAAGTACATGGTCTGGTAAATATTCCGGCCATGCTTATTGTGTTGATTATCACACTGATTGTAGTGCGCGGCACCAAAGGCTCAGCGTGGTTTAACGCCATTGTGGTTACGCTAAAAGTGTCGGTGGTGCTCGTGTTTATTGCCTTAGGGTGGCAGTACATCGACCCCGCCAACTATCAGCCCTACATTCCGCAGAATACGGGGGAGTTCGGGGAGTTTGGTTGGAGTGGGATTCTGCGCGGGGCGGGCGTGGTGTTCTTCGTATTCATCGGCTTTGACATTGTGGCCACCATGGCCCAGGAAACCAAGAATCCGCAGAAAAACATGCCCATCGGCATCATCGGCTCCCTACTGATTTGTACGGTGCTGTTTGTGCTATTTGGACACGTACTCACGGGCCTGGCTAACTACACCGAGTTCAAAAACAGTGCCGCCCCTGTAGCCATTGCCATCGAGAAAACGCCCTACGCCTGGCTTTCGTCGGCCGTTATTCTGGCCATCATCATCGGCTACACCTCCGTAATTCTGGTGGATTTGCTGGGCCAGACTCGCGTGTTTTTTGCCATGGCCAAGGATGGGCTGCTGCCGCCGGTGTTTGCGCGCGTGCACGAGCGGTTCGGCACGCCCTTACAATCGGGGCTGCTGCTGGGCTTGTTTATTGCCCTATTCGCTGGATTCGTGCCCATTGCGGTAGTTGGCGAAATGACGTCTATCGGCACTTTGCTGGCCTTCGTGATGGTGTGCATCGGCGTGCTTATCATGCGCAAGAAAGAACCCAATGCCCCCGCGGCTTCCGCACGCCGCTGGTGCCGCTGGTGCCCATCTTGGGCATCCTAACCTGCTTGGTAATGATGGTGTCCCTGCCCTGGGAAACCTGGTTGCGCCTGGCCGTGTGGCTGGCCATCGGGCTGGCTATCTACTTTGGCTACGGCAAGCGGCACAGCAAGCTAGGGCAAGAAGCGCGGCGGCAAGTTGCGTAGATACGGCTCTCAACCACATAAAAAAGCCTCACCGGTTTATCGGTGAGGCTTTTTTATGTGGTTTCATACACACCGGGTACTACATAAACACCTTCCGCAGGGCCCACACACTCCACACAATCACCATCAGGCCCACGCCCACGAACATCCAGCGGACCGGAATGCGGCCGGCCAGGCGGGCGGCTAGGGGAGAAGCTGCCACGCCGCCCACAATTAGGCCCAAAATAATCTGCCAATGTGAGATACCTAGGGTAGCGAAAAACGTGACGGCGCTGGCAAACGTGACGAAAAACTCCGTGACGCTGACCGAGCCGATAACGTACTGTGGGGTGCGGCCGCCGGCAATGAGTGTGCTGGTTACCAGCGGCCCCAGCCACCGCCGCCAAACGAATCCAGGAAGCCGCCGGCCGCGGCCAGCAACCCTAGCTTCTTGTGCTTCTGGCGCGGGCCGGGCTGGGAAAAGGCCTTGGAGATGATGCGCACACCTAGCAGCAGCAGGTACACCGCCAGCAACGGCTTGACGTAGGCCGCATAGGTTTCCCCGAATTTCGAGAGCAGGTAGGCACCGGTAATGGCTCCTAGCACGCCCGGAATCAAGAGCACTTTGAACAGGCGCTTGTTCACGTTGCCGAAGCGGTAGTGGTGGTAGCCCGAGGCCCCGCTGGCAAACATTTCGGCCGTATGAATGCTGGCACTCACCGCCGCCGGGGAAATATTCAGGCTCATCAGACTGATGGCCGTGACAACCCCGTACCCCATGCCCAGCAGCCCGTCAATCAGCTGGGCGCCGAACCCAATGACCACGAACAGCCAGAACGTGTTCGAGTGGGTAGCGGCGCCCCACACCTGCTGCCAAGTGAAGTAGTAGGAGAGAATGTTGAACACCAGCATGGCCGCAAACGCCAGCAGCGCCGTGGTAGCAATGCGCCGCCAGCGCGCCGCCGCCGGCGACTCGTAGGCTGGCCCACCCGTCAGCTCGGCCGTAACGGCGTTCAGGGACTTCACTTTGTGGGCGAAGTCGCCGCCAACCTTGTCCCGGATGATGGACATGCGCTGGAGCACGTCGTGCAGCTCATCGGGAAGGGCTTGGGTGAGCATTTCGCGCAGACGCTTGGCAATGGTCGGCGACTTACCGTTGGTGCTGATGGCAATTTTCAGGTCGCCTTTCTGCACGATGGAGCCCAGGTAGAAGTCGCAGGCCACGGGTGTATCGGCCACGTTGCAAAGCAGGCGCTGGCGGGTAGCATCGGCCTTGATACTGAGGTTCAGGGCTTTGTCGTTGGTAGCTACAATCACCAAGTCGTGGCCGACAAGGTCAGTGGTGTGGTAGGGCTGCTCCCGCAACTGCACCAGCGGGTGGCGGGCGGCCAGGGCTTTTAGCTCCGGCGAAAACCAGGTAGCCACCACCGTTACCGCGGCCGCCGGACTGTTCGAGAGCAAGGCCGCGAGTTTTTCATGCCCGACGTAGCCCCCGCCCACCAGTAGTACGTGCAGCTGCTCGAGCTTCAGAAAGACGGGAAACAGCCGGTTGCTCGTGTGCGGCGGCGGTTCCGGCTGGGGAAGAAGTTCGTTAGAAAGAGGCATTGGTTGGTGTTGGTTGGAGAGGAGGCAGGGGGCAGTATGGAATAAGTCGAACGTCATTCCGCGCTTGTCGAGGAATCTCGCGTGCTGACGTCGCCAAACTAATCTGATTACTAGTGAGCAAGATGCCTCGGCAAGCGCGGAATGACGTTCAGGTGGTCACCTGACGAGCAGGTTCCTACTCATGAAAATTCAGGCCGCTGGTGGTGGCCTGCACGTAGCCCCGCCGGATCATGAAGTCACCGAAGTGCTCCTGGGGCTGGCGGTTCTGGGCGTAATCGGCGAAAAGCGGGGTGAGTTCGGCCACAATGCCGTCCTCGTCCAACATTTCCTTGTAGAGCTTGTTCATCCGCTCCCCGTTGAAAGCGGCGCCGAGGTAGAGGTTGTAGCGCCCCACCGCGCGGCCCACCAACCCGATTTCCCCCAGGTAGGGCCGGGCGCAGCCGTTGGGGCAGCCCGTCATCCGAATCAGAATGTCGTCGTGGGTGAGGTTGTGAGAAGCCAGGATAGGCTCCAATCTATCAATAAGTTGCGGAATGTAGCGTTCCGCTTCGGCAAAAGCCAAAGAGCACGTGTTCAGGGCCACGCAGGCCAGCGCGCCGCGCCGCAGGCCCGAGGACGTGGCCACGGCCACGCCATGCTGAGCCAGAATGGTTTCAATGGTCAGGCGGTCTTCGGGCGCCACGTTGGCCAGCACTAGGTTCTGGTTGCCGGTCAGGCGGAAGTCGCCGCGGTGGAAGGCGGCAATTTCGCGCAGGGCGGTTTTGAGCTGGTGGCCGGGCCGGTCGGCTACGCGGCCGCCTTCCACGAACAGGGTCAGGTGGTGGGCACCATCGGGGCTCTGGCTCCAGCCGAAGGCGTCGCCGGAGCTTTTGAACTGGTAGGCGCGCACTGGTTCCAAGGCAAAGCCCAGGCGCTGATCGAGCTCGGTCTTGAACACGTCGAGGCCCACACGGTCCAGGGTGTATTTGAGGCGGCTGAACTTGCGGTTTTCGCGGTTGCCCCAGTCGCGCTGAATGGTGACTATCTTCTCGCACACGTCTACTACCTTATCAGCAGGCACAAACCCGATGAGGCTGGCCAGGCGGGGGTAGGTTTCGGGCATGCCGAAGGTCATGCCCATGCCGCCGCCCACGGCCACGTTAAAGCCTACGAGCTGACCTTTTTCCTCGATGGCAATCAGGCCCAGGTCGTTAGCGAAGATGTCGGTGTCGTTTTGGGGCGGAATGGCCAGGGCAATTTTGAACTTGCGAGGCAGGTAGGTTCGGCCGTAAATCGGCTCGGCGTCTTCTTCACCCTCATTCGGCACGCTGCTGAACTTGGATTCGCCATTCAGCCACAGCTCCCAGTAAGCTGAGGTGCGCGGGGTAAGGTGAGTGCTAATCTGCTTCGACACCTCGTACACTGCCGCGTGCACCTGGCTTTCGTGCGGGTTGGGGTTACACATCACGTTGCGGTTCACGTCGCCGCAGCCGGCAATGCTGTCTAGCAAGGCATCATTGAAGCCCTGGATGGTTTTCTTGAGGTTGCGCTTGAGTACGCCGTGCAGCTGGAAGGCCTGGCGGGTAGTGAGCTTGAGCGTGCCGTTGCCGTAGTGGTCGGCCAGCTCGTCCATGCGCGTCCACTGGGCTGGGGTCGCAATGCCACCCGGCACCCGCACCCGAATCATGAGCGAGTACAGGGGCTCCAGCTTCTGGCGTTTTCGCTCCGAGTCCAGGTCCCGGTCGGTTTGCTGGTAGGAGCCGTGGAATTTGATGAGGTGGGTATCGTCGGGGTAGAGGGCGCCAGTAATGGGGTTCACCAGGCTTTCGGCCAGGGTGCCGCGTAGGTAGTTGCTGGCCTGCTTGACGTGCTCGACTTCGGAAAGTTTGGGAGTATCAGCCATGAGGTTACGGGGCAGAAGTTGGGGTAGTCGGTGCCGGCGGCGGGGTAGGCCGCAGGTCGAAGTTGTGGAAGTAAAACACCCGAATGGTGTGCTGATTGCGGTAGGTGCTACCAGCGGGCAGCTGCTGAAACAGGTGCATGTAGCCCCCGTGCAGCTGGGCGTGCGGGTTCAGTTGGTACACCAGGCCGGCAAACAGCCGGTTCTGGTCGAAGTAATTGAGGCGAATCTCCTGGCCGAAATTCATCATCACTTCGTTGTTGAGCAGAAACTGCAGCCCGCCGGGCGTAAAGCCCTTGTTGGTGAGGGGCAGAAACAGCGCCGCGTTGTAGCGGGCGCGGTAGTTGAAGTTGAAATCATCGGTGCGCTCATTATTCTGAATGGTGCGCCGGAACCGCTCATCCAGCCGTACCCACTGCATCAGGCGGGCCTGCGGAAACTTGGTAAACCACTGCACCTGCTGCCAGGGCCGGTGCTCCGCCTGGCTGATGGTGCGGGTGCCTTCGGGAAAGTGGTGCACGTAGGCGTAGCCGGCCGTCAGGCGCACATCATCGGTGAGGTAGTAGGTCAGGCCCACCCGCGTCAGGCCCTGGGCGAGGTCACGCACGTAGTGGTCGTGCAGGCGCAGTTGCAGGTCGGTCCAGGTGCCCCAGCGCGGCGAAAAGCGGGTCTGGTTGAACACACCGACCCAGGTTTGCTGCTCGCGCACGTACTGCTTCTGAGCTCGTAGGGGCGAGGTCAGCAGCAGGAGGAAGCACAGGAGAGGTAGGAGGTGTTTCATAGCTAGTTATAGTCGCCTCACCCCAACCCCTCTCCGGAAAAGGAGAGGGGCTCTAGTCTTAGCTTTCTAAAAGTTTTTAGAGCTAGTTCCTCCTCCCTGCGGGAGAGGGGGCAACGGGGAGAGGCTGGAGTGAGGGGGCTACCGCAGCACGGTGTTATCAAAGGTGAGGGCCACGTAGTACAGCCCACCGATGGTAGGGCCGGCGGCGTACTGGAAGTAGCGGTTATTGAAGAGGTTGGCGCCGCCCACTTTGATAGTGGATTTCAGGCTGGGCAGGCGCACGTTCACTTGGGCGTCCACGGTTTGGTAGGCGGGCACCCGGCCGTTGGCCAGGGGGCTTTCCCAAGTGAACGTGCTCTGGCGGCGCCACACCACGTTGAAGCCCACATTGCGCACGATTTCGCGGTTGCCGAAGTTCACGTTCGTTACCCAGTGCGGGGTGTTGAAGCCGGTCACGAAGATGTCGGCGTCCTCGTTGTCAGACAGGGCGTTGTAGTTAACGTTGCCGCCCACCGTGAACTTCTGGTAGAAGTTGTAGGTCAGGCCCAGGGTGGAGCCGTAGCTGTGGTAGTTGTTGCGGGCGTTGGTGTACACGCGGTACCGGTCCTGGCGGGCGGCGCGGTTGGTGGCCAAAGCGGCCAGTACGGCGTCATCGGAACCTACCGTCACCTGCTGACCACTGGTATTTTTGGGCACGCTTACTTCCACTTGGCCCAGGAAACCGGAGTAGATGTTGTAATACGCATCGGCGTCGATGGACAAGCGGTTGTCCAGCAGCACACTACGGTAGCCCACCTCGTAGGCGTTAATCTGCTCGGGCTGCTCGGTGGGTAGGTTACCGACTTGCAGCAGACTCCGGATTTCGGGGCGCAGGGCCGCCTGCGAAGCCGTGGTGCCGGAGTTGGCCGCCACGTAGGCATTCACGGCGGCGTTGAAGGTAGAAATTGAGGTGAGCGTGTAGGAGTTGTCGAGGTAGTTGAGGCCTTCATTCACGCGGGCAAGGCCCCCACCCGGCGCACGTTGCCATTGTTCACGAAAGACAACGCCTCAAACAGCGAGGGGAAGCGCCAGCCGTTCTGGTAGGACGCCCGGAAGTTGTGCCGGGCTGCTAGCGTGTACACGGCCGCCAGGCGCGGGTTCAGCTTGGGGTCGAACTCGGGGTTGTAATCGAGGCGGAGGGAGGCGGTGAGCTTCAGGCGGTCCTGGAGCAACAGCTTGGTAGCTTGCCCGAAGCCGCCCACTTTCTTGTAATACTGGTTGCTGCCGCCGGGCTGGGTGCGCTCCGAGAGGGGGCGGCTGAAATCCACGAAGTTGTTACCGTCGGGGATGACCTCGTACAGGCGGGCGTCGGCGCCCACCACCACATCCAGGAACTTCACCCGCTCGCCCAGGTTCCAGAGCACATCGGTGTGGTAGGTACGGCTGCGCTGGGTAAGGGCGGCCCCGCCGGGAATGGGCGCGCCGGGCACGTTCACGCCGCTGTCCCAGTTGTTGGTGCTGGTAATCTGATTCTTAAGGGCATTGAAATCCGGCGTGCCGGGCACGGCGCGGCCGGCATCGGCCACGGTGCGGGCTTGGCGCATGGCCGCGGCCAGGGGTGCGCCGGCGCCCAGCTGGCTCTGCAATTCCGTGCGGAACTTGGCGCCCCAGGCCGCGTTGGAGCCGTTTTGCAGGTCCAGATTCAGGGCCAGCGGGTTGAGGTTGTAGGAGTCGCCGGTGTTTTCTACCAGCATATAGGCGCGGGCCGTGAAATCCTGGCCGCGCAGCTCCAGCTTGTGGTTTTGCACCGTCACGCCATCCAGCTGAATCTTGTTGCCGCGCTGAAATACGCCATCCATGAGCCCAAACCGGTAGCCGTAGCTCAGCTCCATTTTGTCGGTGAGCTTGTAGTGCAGACTGGCATCGGCCTTGATATTGCGCACGATGGGATTCACCAAATCCCGCTCGTAGTAGCCGGTGCGGCGGATATTAAAGGTTTCGTTGCGGCCCTGGTAGGGGATGGTGATGCTCACGTTGCCCGCGTTATCGTCGCCGTAGCGGTTCCAAAGGTCGGCGGCCGGGTTGTTGGCCCCGCTCAGCTCCGGGAAGCGCGGATTGGCGGAGGACAGGTTCTGGGGGTTTTGGTCGTTCTGGGTGTTAGAAAGCCAATCGGTGCCGCGCAAATAGCTCAGATTCACTTTGTAGGCCCAGCGCTGCGCGCCGCCCAAGGCCTGGGCCCAGCGCACGGCCGTTTCCGTGAGCACGCTCGGGTCCCGGTCTTTGCCATCCACGTGGTTGACGCCTACCTTCTGGTACACGCTCAGGCCCTGGTAGGCGAAGGGGCTTTTGGTGCTGAGGTTGGCCATGCCGTTGATGGCGTTCATGCCGTACAATGCCGAGGCCGCGCCGGGCGTGATTTCCACGCTGGCAATATCCAGCTCCGTGGGCCCGATGGCGTTGCCCAGGGGCACGCCGAGGGTAGCCGCCTGCATATCCACCCCATCCACCAGCTGCATAAAGCGGAAGTTGTTGGGGATGTTAAAGCCGCGGGTGTTGGGCACCTTGAAGGTCAGCGAGGAGGTAGTCATCTGCACGCCCTTCACGTTTTCCAGCGCGTCATAAAAGCTCGGCGCGGGCGTTTCCTTGATGGCCCGAATATCCAGCTTCTCAATGGCCACCGGCGAGGTCAGCCGGCTCTCCTCCACCCGCGACGCCGACACGACCACCTCGTTCATAGCCACTGCCTTCGACTCCAGCTGCATGGCAATGGGCTGGCTGCCGCTGGCAATTTCCAGCTCCCGGGCCTCATAACCCAGAATGTTGAACACCAGCGTAAACGGGAACCGCAGCTTGGCCTTAAGCGCAAACTGCCCGTCGCCGTCGCTGAGCGTGCCGGCCGAGCCGCCCTTCACGCTGATGCTCACGCCCGGCAGCGGCTGCTGGGTACCTTTCTCCCGAACGGTCCCGCTAATGGAAATCAAAGCCTCCTGGGCGTGAAGGGAGGTAGTACTGGCGAGGAATACGGCCGGTAGCAGGAGGGAAGCGTATACGTGCTTCATCACTAATCTGATAAGATTCTGGAAGGAAGAAGGGTAGGGCTGACCTTAGCGCGCTTGGCAGCTAGGAAATTTGCAATGCCACAGCTAGGTCAAACAGAGGAACTGCTCGCATCAGGCCAGGCGGCAGCAATTACCGGCTACAACAACATCGTCTTGGCAGAAGGCGCATCATCGGAGTAGTGAGGAAGAGGAATGTTAGCTGATAAGAGGTGTTGTCAGGCCGTCATACTGAGCATGTGGCGCATCAAGCCAGGGTGCGTAGCCAAAGTCGAAGCATCTCTACCGCTTTGTTGTGCTGCTGGGTGGACCCCACCCCAACCCCTCCCGGTGGGGAGGGGCTTAGGTTACTGTGGCAATGTCAGCTAACGACCGTGAACAAAATCGTTGTAATGCTAACCTAAGCCCCTCCCCACCGGGGAGGGGTTGGGGTGGGGTTTGCTAATACACGTCCTCTAGGTAGCGGCGGGACTTGCGGAGTTGCTTGAGGTAGTCGGCGGCGTAGGCTTCGTCCTGGCCGCTTTCCTGACTGATGGCGGTGAGTAGGGCACGTTGCACGTCGGCGGCCATGCGGTTTTTGTCGCCGCAGACGTAGAAGCTGGCGCCGTTTTCTAGTTCATGATAGAGGCGGCGGCTCTGCTCCAGTAGGCGGTGCTGGATGTAGACTTTTGCTTCCTGGTCGCGGGAGAAGGCTACGTCGAGGCGGCTGAGCGTGCCGCGCTTGAGGTGCTGCTGCCACTCGGTTTGGTAGAGGAAGTCGGTGGTGAAGTGGGGGTTGCCGAACACCAACCAGTTCTGGCCCGAAGCCCCCGTTTCGGCCCGCTCCTCCACAAACGCCCGGAACGGCGCAATGCCGGTGCCCGCACCCACCATGATAATGTTGGTGCTGGGGTCCTGGGGTAGCTTGAAGTACTCGTTGCGGTCCACCCACACCCGGGCCGTGTCGCCGATAAGCAGGTGGTCGGCTTGGAAACTGGAGCAGGCGCCGTGCTTGTGGCGGCCGTTGCTCTGGTAGCGCACGGCGCCCACGGTCAGGTGTACCTCCTCGGGGTGAGCCAGCAGAGAAGAAGCAATAGAGTACGCCCGGGCCGGCAGGGGCCGCAGCACCGCCGCCAGCTGCTGCCCCGACAGCTCCACCGGAAACTCCTGAAGCAAATCGGCCACATCGCGGCCGTAGAGGTAGGCGGGCAGCTGGGCTTTGTCGGCCAGAATTTCACGCAGCTTAGGATAGTGCGGGCCAGGGCTGCGTAGCGTTCCAGCACGTCGCGGGTCACGACGGAAAGTTCGAGGCGCTCCGTCAGGACGGTGGTCAGGTCCAGTTCAGAGCTTTCCAGGCGCACGGGGGCGGTAGCGTCCAGGCGGGCGGCATCCAGCACCTCCTGCACCAAGCCGGGGCGGTTGTGGGGCTGCACCATTAGGGCGTCACCGGCCTCATACGCAATGCCCGAGCCCACCAGGGAAAACTCCAGGTGGTAGGTTTCCTTGGTAGAGCCGCGGCCATTGAGCTGAATCTTTTCCAGCAACTCAGCCTCGAAGGGGTTGCGACTGGTGTACTCTACTGGCTCCTCCAATTCCACTTCCGCGCCGCCTACCAGAGCCTGAAGGGCAACGGGCTTTACCTGCGCATTGGCCGTTACTGGAACTACTACCTCCGGCGCCGGTTTGGCAAGTAGGCCCAGCACCTGCTCGGCCCAGCGGCGGGCTTCGGCTTCGAATTCTACGTCGCAGTCCACCCGCTCTAGGAGGCGTTTGGCGCCCAGCTCGGCCAGGCGCTGATCGAACTCAAAACCCGTCTGGCAGAACTGCAGGTAGCTTTTATCCCGAGGGCCAGCACCGCGAAGTGCAGCTCCGGCAGCTTGGGGGCGCGGTTGCTGAGCAAGAACTGGTGCAGTTCCTCGGCGGCAATGGGTGGGTCGCCTTCCCCCTGAGTGCTGACCACCACCAGCAGTTGCTGCTCGGTTTTGAGGTCCTTGGTGGGGTAGTCGTTCATGTCGCGCACCGAGGCCACCAAGCCGCGCTGCCGGGCCGCTTCGGCCACAATACCAGCCGCTTTCTTGCTGTTGCCGGTCTGGGAGCCGTAGAGAATGGTGAGGCTGGGAGCCGCCGGCGTCGCTGCTGTAACGGGCGCGGCGGCCGTAGCTGGGGCGCTGACGGCGGCATCCGTATCGGCGCCCACCCGACCGTAGAGGTAGCCGCTCAGCCAGAGCAGTTGGCGGTCCGTAAGACCCGCCGTCAGCTGCTGCAGCGTGGCTTCATCAAAGCCGATGGGTAGGGTAATGGAAGAGGAAGACATGACGAGAGGAATTCTGGCGGTGAAAAGCGCGAGGCTGAACAGAAAGTCAATCAGGCGACCTTGGCGTAGGAGGCGGGGATAGTAACCGCAAAAGCGGCGGGCGGTAGCGTGGCCGCCAGGCTGGCGGCAGTGGCAAGGCGAGTCACCTCACCAATGATGATAATGGCCGGGGCGCCAATACCCGCTGCCGCGGCCAGGGCCGGCAGCTCCGCCACCGGGCCCGTTACCAGCTGAGCGTGGGGTAGGGTTCCGTTCTGCACGATGGCCGCCGGCGTATCAGCCTGCCCATGCCGGCTGAACACATCTACAATGTTTTCCAGCTCGCCCAAGCCCATGAGTAGCACGGTAGTAGCCCGGGAACGGGCCGCCTCCGTCACGCTGCCCGATAACTCGCCGGTGGCCGTGGTGGCTGTAATTACCCGGAATCCTTCGCTCAGGCCCCGATGCGTCACCGGAATGCCCACGCTGCCCGCCGCCGCCACGGCGCTGCTGATACCGGGCACGTAGTCGGTGGCCAGCCCGTGCGCCTCGGCGTACAGCATTTCCTCCCGCCCCCGCCCAAACACGAACGGGTCGCCGCCTTTTAGCCGCACCACGTGCCCGTAGCGGTGGGCGTACTCCACAATCAGGGCGTTGATTTCGTCCTGCGAGTGGCTGCGCATGCCCCGGCGCTTGCCCACCGGCACCGCCACGGCCTCGGGGCGGGCGTGCTGGAGCAGGGCGTGATTGGCCAGGGCATCGTAGAGAATGACGTCGGCTTCGGCCAGCACCCGCGCACCCTTGAGCGTGAGTAGCTCCGGGTCGCCAGGGCCGGCCCCGAGAACCGTAAGACGAGGTAGTTTGGTGAGGGGCATGGGGGTAGGAGAATGGTTGTCAGCAGAGTAGCTTGCTTGGGCCGCCTGGGCTCCGCCAAGAAGAAAGGCCCGAACGATATAGAGACGCGACACTTCGCGTCTTGTCGTTGCTGACGTTGTGTATACTATGCGGTTCCTGGTCGTTCTGACGCCGAGACGCGAAGTGTCGCGTCTCTACATCGTTCGGGCCTCAACAAGCGAGATGCTTCCTGCGTCAGCCTGACGTTCGGCTGGCGTCACCTTAGATCGAAAAAGCTACCGGCGGGCCGATAGGTAGGGTGAAGTACTCCGAGTTAGCCGCTTCCACTAGGCCGGCGGCAACGGTATCGCCGGTAAGTTCATCGACTAGGATGAAGGAGCCGGAGGCGCGGTTTTCGAGGTAGGTATCCACGGCCAAAGGCAGGGCCGTTTTCAGCCGCACCCGCACGATGTCGTTGAGTTGGGCAGAGTCGGCGGCGTTGCGGGCGAAGGTGTGCACGTTCACCTTGTAGAGGATGGCCGGAATGGCCGCCTTCACCAGGGCCGAGTGGTGCTGCACCAGCAACTTGCGGCCGGGCCACAGGGGCTGCTCGCTCATCCAGCACAGGGTGGCTTCCAGCTCGCGGGTGAGGGTAGGGGCCTCGGCCAGCGGCACGATGGAGTCGCCGCGGCTCACGTCCACGTCGTCGCGCAGGCGGAGGACCACGGCCTGCGGCGCGGAGGCTGTTTCTACTTCCTGCTGACTTACTTCAATGGCTTCAATTTCCGACTCCAGGCCCGAAGGCAGCACCTTTACCCGGTCGCCGCGGCGGTACTGGCCGCTCTGGATCTGGCCGGCGTAGCCGCGGTAGTCGGGCAGCTCGGCGGTCTGGGGGCGGATGACGTACTGCACCTGGAACCGGGCCGGAGCGGCCGTTTCCGAAGCGCCGGGCACGTTTTCCAGGTGTTCCAGCAGGCTCGGGCCCGCGTACCAGGGTAGGTGCACCGAGCGCTTCACCACGTTGTCGCCGTTGAGGGCGCTGAGCGGAATAGCCGTGGCCGCGGGCAGGTTGAAGTGGTTGGTCAGCTCGGCGTAGTCGGTGGCAATTCGGGCGAAAACGGCTTCGTCGTAGCCCACTAAATCCATCTTATTCACTGCCAGCACAAAGTGCCGAATGCCGAGCAGGGCGGCAATAAGCGTGTGGCGGCGGGTTTGCTCAATGACACCCTGGCGGGCATCCACCAGCACAATGGCCAGGTCGGCGTTGCTGGCGCCGGTTACCATGTTGCGGGTGTACTGCACGTGGCCCGGCGCATCGGTGATGATGAACTTGCGGCGCGGGGTAGTGAAATATTTGTAGGCCACATCAATGGTGATGCCCTGCTCGCGCTCGGCCCGCAAACCATCCGTCAGCAAAGCCAAATCCACGGTGCCGTTGGATGCCTGGCGCTTTTCCAGCGCCGCCAGCACGTCCAGCGACACGGATTCGGAATCGTAGAGCAAGCGGCCAATCAGCGTGCTTTTGCCATCGTCCACGCTACCGCAAGTGATAAATCGGAGAAGGTCCATGAGGTGAAATAGTGAGATGGTGAAATGGTGAGTTGTCGTTCTAGTGGGTTGGTGATAAGAGTTTTGCTTGTTCGTTAGCGCCAGTCGCGCCGTCCGCACATCAAGCTCACCATTTCACCATCTCACTAGTTCACCACCTAGAAATACCCGTTGCGTTTGCGGTCTTCCATGCCGGCTTCGGAGATGTTGTCGTCGAGGCGGGTGGCGCCCCGCTCGCTCACTTTGGCTAGCAGCAGGTCCTGGATGATGTCTTCCACGGTGCTGGCGTCGCTTTCCACGGCGGCGGTGCAGGTAGAGTCGCCCACGGTGCGGAAGCGCACCTGCCGAGTCACGATTTCGTCGTCCTCATCAAGGCGCAGGTGCTCGGAAAGGCCCAGCAATTGGCCGGTGGGGAGTACCACGCAGCGGCGCTCGTGGCCGAAGTAGATGTCGGGCAGGGCAATGTTTTCGCGCTGGATGTAGCGCCACACGTCCAGCTCCGTCCAGTTCGAAATTGGGAATACGCGCACATTTTCGCCTTTTTGAATACGGCCGTTGTACACATTCCAGAGCTCGGGGCGCTGGCGCTTGGGGTCCCACTGGCCAAACTCGTCGCGGACGGAGAAGATGCGTTCCTTGGCGCGGGCCTTCTCCTCGTCGCGGCGAGCCCCGCCAATGCAGGCGTCAAACTCAAACTCCTCGATTACCTCCAGCAGCGTGTAGGTCTGCAGCGGGTTACGGCTGGGGTACTTGCCACCCGGCTCGCGCAGGCGCTGCCGCTTGATGGTGTCTTCTACCTGGCGCACAATGAGCTTTTCACCCAATTGCTCGGCCAGCTGGTCGCGGTACTGCAGCACTTCCGGGAAGTTGTGGCCGGTATCTACGTGCACCAGTGGGAAGGGGAAGCGGCCGGGCCGAAAGGCTTTTTCGGCCAAACGAGTCAGCACGATGGAGTCTTTGCCACCCGAGAACAGCAGGGCTGGGCGCTCAAATTGGCCGGCTACTTCCCGCAGGATGTGGATGGCTTCGGCTTCGAGCCGGTCGAGGTAATCAAAAGAGGAAGTACTCATGTAGTTCTGGATGTCAGTTCTTAGCGCCGAAAGGTGTCGTGTGACCCCACCCCAACCCCTCCCCGGTGGGGAGGGGCTTAGGTTACTTTGGTTTGGCAACGCTACCAGTCAAAGTCGTTGTGGTACTAGCATAAGCCCCTCCCCACCGAGGAGGGGTTGGGGTGGGGTCACACGGGCTCTACCACCGGGTCGGGGCCGTTGTGGTGGGCGGTGGCGTGCAGGCCACACTCTTTAGCGGAGAGGTCTTCCCACCACCAGCGGCCAGCGCGGAAGTCCTCGCCCGGCCGGATGGCGCGGGTGCACGGGGCGCATCCAATGCTCACGAAGCCCTGTTGGTGCAGCGTATTCACCGGCACGTTGTGTTCCTTGGTGAAGGCCACGGCTTGGTCCCAGGTCCAGTCGAACAAGGGGTGAATCTTCACCAGGTTGTGGGCCGCGTCCCATTCCACCGGGTCCATGGTTTGGCGGTTCTGCGACTGCTCGGCGCGGATGCCCGTAACCCAGGCGGCTTTGCCAGCCAGGGCCCGATTCAGGGGTTCCACCTTGCGGATAAAGCAGCATTCCTTGCGGTTATCCACGCTTTCGTAGAAGCTGTTCGGGCCTTTCGCCAGCATGAGCTGCTCCACACTTTCCCGCTGGGGGTAGTACACCGCAATGGGCTGGCCGTACTTCAGCAAGGTCTTATTCCAGGTAGCGTAAGTTTCCTGAAAATTGCGACCCGTGTCGAGGGTGAACACCTGAATGGGCAACTCGTGGGCGAAAATCAGGTGGCTGATGAGTTGGTCTTCCAGACCGAAGGAGGTCGAGAAAACGGCTTGCTCGGGAAGTACTCCGCCACGAGGCGCAGCCGCTCCAAGGCCGAAGCCTGGATTAGCCGGGGGCGCAGGTCGTCCAGCAACGCGTGGACGGCCGGCGCAGCAGTTGCTGCGGACATATCAGAAGAAAGGAAGGGAAACCGACGTCGTAGGCGCGGATTTCAGCCAAACAAAGGCCCTGGCACAAGGTAGCGGCGCCGCTACGGGCAGCAACTAGCTAGAAAACAGCCGGGCGAAAAAGTGGGCGTGCGCCGAAACCTGACTACACGAAAGAGCCGTGTCAGCCGCGTAACGGGGCGCACAAACCAGAAGAAAGGAGGTTGGAAGCGCTTAGCAACAACACGGCATGCCCATCATGGCACAACACCCATGCTGTAGAGCAGAGGCGGTGGCGGATGCGGCGGCGGAGTTGGACAAGCGGTTCACGGCTAGTTGTTTTTATATGGTCAGGAGTTGGCACCGTTTCGGATGGTCCGCTGGTTGCCGGCGTTTCGTCGAGCCTGTCTCTCCGCGCCTCTGTATAAAAACAATCCTTTGTGGGTAAAGAATTGGTAGGGCAAAAGTAGTGGTCAGAATTTTACACTACCAAATTTTATTTTTTCTGCAGTAGCGTTTCCCCAGCCCGGACGGGTCACTACAGCGAGAGTGGTAGGACTAGACGGGAGGGCGTGCCTAGCGGAAATATTGAAAATTGCTGGGGTTGTTTGCTAGCTGTATTAACTGCACCTTTTTTAGCTGAAACCAGCCGTTGAGATAAGCCAGGCACAGAAAGCTACAACTCTGCAGTTGCCGTTTAAGCGTAGTTTAATTTTAAGAATTATATGCGGATTGTACAATTTTAATTTTATGAAAAACGCGCCCGAAGCTTTTCTAAAAATAAAGTGGCTTCGGGGGAAGATTTAGTAGCCAAAATCAGGGCAGCGTAGACCACGGTTAGCACGGTGGAGCGCAACAGCATAGTGAGTAGTGGCGAAGCCAGCGTGGGCATGAGCCAGCCAGCTACCCCGGCAACGGCCGCAATGCCCAGAATCAACGGGATGCGCCACGTAAACGGCTGCATGCGGTAGCTGTGCCACACAAACCAGGTACGGGCCACATTGATGCTTACCTGAGCCACACAGGCAGCTACCGCAGCCCCCACCATGCCTAGGCGCGGAATCAGTAATCCGTTGAGCAGAATAGTAAGCACGGCCAGCGACACGTTGAAAATCAGATCGTAGCGGTAGCGGGGAGAGGTTACCACCATCAAGCCGTTGACGCCCGTGATGCCGTCGAAGAGTTTGCTACCCAGTAATAGCAGTACCACCACCGTGCCTTCGGCGTAGCGGGCATTGCGCATCAGGGAGTAGATAAAGTCCAGGTTCAGGCTGATACCCAGAAACAAAAAACAGCCTAACAGCGTGTTGAGGCGGGTAGCGCGGCGGTAGAAATCGGCCATGCGGGGCAGATCCTGCTGCTTCCAATAGTCGGCCAACAGGGGAAAGGCTATCTTGTTGAGCGAGCGAGCCGGAATAGCCAGGGCCGTGCTGATGTTGCTGGCCACCACGTAAATGCCCGCCGCCGCCACGCTCACCTGCGCGCCTACCATCAAGGTATCAATGTACAGGATAATACTGCCCGACAGGCTTCCGAGCAGGGTAAAGGCGCCCATGCCCAGCATCTCGCGCAGGGGCCGTACCGCGAGTACCTGCCGCGTAGGTCGCCAGTGCAGCTCCCCAATGGCCGCCACGTAACCCGTTAGCAGCAGGGCCAGGGCGCTGTTCACGCCCACAAACCACAACACATAACCCGTAAACGAGAGGTAGCCCAAGCCAAACAGAAAGGCGCCCGCCACAATCAGAACCCGCAGCAGAATATCCTGCACGAAGGAGGAAAAGGCCGTGTGATACAGCGCTTTCAAATAGGCGTCCTGCACCGAGTAGAGCATGGTGAAGAAGGCCAGCACGGCGCCCCAGGCGTAGTAGGGCGCGAGCAGGGGCGCATCGCGGCCGTACCAGGGCAGGAGCAGGGGCTCTCCCAGGAAATACAGGGCCGTGACTACGGCAAATCCTAGCAAGGGCACGCCCACAAGTAGCGGCAGAAACCCCGGTGGCCCGATTCCGGGTGGCGGAAGTAGGGAAAAAACCGGATGCCCACGCTGGCAAAGCCAAAGGCCGCAATCTGGGCGTATAGCGTGGCCACCGAGGCTAGCGTGGCCGTCACGCCCAACTGCTGGGGCTCCAGAAAATTAGGCAGCACCAGGGCCGTGCTTACAAAGCCTAGCGCCAGCCCGATGTAGGAAATAATGGTGTTGCGCAGCCCCTGCCGCTGAACGATACCCAAGTGGTGAACTAGTGAGGTGGTAAGGTGGTAAGATGGTAAACTAGTGAGAAGGTGAGGTTGACGTTCTATTCGCACAAGTGACGCCATCTGAACATCAACCTCACCTTTTCACTAGTGCACCATCTCACAGACATCCTGGCCATTAACGAAGGCCACGTTGCGGCTGCGAAGGTACTCCATGATTTCGGCGAACTGTCGGGGGCCCGTGGTTTCGTTGGCCGGGTCAAAGTTCTCGTTGTGCCAAAGCACCGTGCATACGCCACCAAACCGCTCAATTTCCTGCAGCATCGGCGTCAGGGCTGGCAGAATTTCCTCCGGGGTTAGCTGCAGGTAGCGCGGATGGTGGAGGGTAGCGTCCATCACGTTGAGCGGAATTTCCAGGAAGCGGCAGGCTTCGCCACTGGCGAAGTTGAAGGGGTAGAACGGCAGGCAATATGAATTTCGAAAGCCGTAGTGCTCGGCAAAGCCTAGGGTCGAGTCGTAGTTGTAGCGCAGAGTATCAAGGATTACAGGTGTAATCCGTGGTTCCCAGCCCAAATAATGAAACCGGATACCGTCGGCTTTTATCCCTTGCCGTACGTGCTGCAATAAATGTTCTTCCTCTTTCCGGAGCCCACCTCGTATTGTACGACCTATGCTGCCGTGCAGCCCAATTTCAGAATTGCCAATGGCTGCTGCTGCCTGGGGCCATACCTTCAGCAACTTGTAATCGGAGTTGGGTGTGCCGTCGGTGCCAGGACGATGTTCGGGCAGGAAGAAGAACGTGCTTTTGGCCCGTAGCTGGCCACCGTTTCCTGCACCTGTTGAAGGTTGTCCCAGGCGTCGGGGTAGTGAAATGTCGCCACAGCTGGCGCCCGAAACTTAAGAGCTGGCCTTGGCGCAGAGCAGCTTTGGCGGGCGCTTTCCAGGCGCTCTGCAGGTTGTCAATGTCGTGGGTGATGAAGGCGGCCCAAGTGGCGCCGTTGGGCCAGCAGCGGGGCCGTAGGGGTTTACCTGAAACGTGCTCCACGGCTGTTTTCAGCACGTCGAAATAGTAGTTTACCACCGGCATGGTCACGAAGCCAAAACGGTGCTGCACGCTGGCGGCGTAGGGGAAACGGCCGTGCTGGTCCCGTTCCTCCGAAAAAAACTCCTGCCAGCCGCTGAGCAGGTAGAAAGCTCCCGAAAGGATGTCGGCGTGAATAAGCGCGTGGCCGTCAGAAAGCAGCTCCAGAAGTGGTTTCTGCGGCTCAGAATCAAAGAAAACGGGAATTCGCTGACCCTGCCACTCCCGCCAAGTAGGCTCCGAGGGGTAGGGCTGTTGCTGCTCGAAAAAGCTCCCGGCGGCTTCCGCTATTTCAATGTGCGGCTGCGTGTCAGCGTAACCGATAGAAACTAGCGGCACGGCTTCATATGCCAGTTGAAAATGCCGAAGCACGTAGGCAATGCGGGTTTCTGCGGCAACGGGAGCCACTGCGGGAAGCGGGGGAGGCAGCATAGCTGCAAAGTAAGCCAGATGGCGCAACTCTATTCTTTCTCCTCTAGCCGCCGCGTTACGTGGTGACAGTTGGGGTAGGGGCCGCTTTGCCCAGCCACTCGGAAAGCAACCGTGCGGCCCGCTGCTGGCTATGACCTTCGTCGGGCGTGCCGAGGGTAGCGTTGTAGTAGGCCGCCCGGTGGTACAAATCAGCGGGTTTGTGCTGCTGGTAGCGGCGTAACGCGGCCGACAGTTCAGGTAGGGTGTGGGCGCGCTCCACGAGGCCGTGGGCGACATAGCCGTAATAATCCTCGGCCACGCCGTGGGTGCCAAAGCGGAAGTAGATACTGGCCAAGTTGAGCAGGGTAGCCTCCAGGTGAGTACTCGTGTCGGCGGCAATTAGAGCGTCGTGTTCGGCCAGAAACTCGAATACGGTTTGCTGGCGGGCATCGGAAAAATGGAGCTGCGGATACTGACGGCGCAGAAAGGAAAAGTCGCGCGTGTCGCCGGGGTGGGGGCGCAAGGTGAAGATGAGACCCGAAAATTCGCGCAGCAGGTGGTCAACCGCCGCCGCTACTGCTTCCGCGTCATCGAGGGTGTTGATGGCTATAGCTACCCGCTGCACGGTGGGGTTCTGGTTTTTACGCGCCAGAAACGCATCAGCCTTGGGCATGCCCACTAGTTCGGTGCGCCCATAAACCGGACCGCACTGCCGGTATTTATCCAACGCATCCTGGCCTTCCAATAGGCTAAAATCAAAACCCAACGGCGGGAAGTTGGTGCTCACGCTGGCATGCTGCACGTAGGCCGTGGGCACGCCGCAAGCGCGGGCCGCCAGCAGTAGGGCCCGGGCGTCGTCGTTGTGGTCGTTGGCAAAGACGATGGCGCGGGGGCGGTAATGGCGCAGGGCCCGCACGTACACCTCGTAGTACCCAATGGCGTTGAAAATCAGGTCGAAAAAGCGCCACGCCCGCGGGCCTTCCGTGCGCTTCAACCCGTAGTACACCCCCGGAAATTGACCGTAATACAGCAGTTTCCGCCGCAACGATAAGCGGTTTACTGCCTTGTTGTAGCGTCCAATCTGCTTGCTCTGACCCGCCACCAGCACGCTCCCGGCAAGGCCTCCCGCAGGAAATGCAGCGAGTCATAGTTGTTCTGGCTGACCACGTACAGCCACACGGCGCCGCGCAATTGCTCCGGGTTGCGCACCGGCCGAAACAGGTTGCCTACCAGCCGCAGGCCGGCGTACCCCAGCACCTTCGCCAGGCGCTTCCAGGGGCTGGCTGGGGAAATAGTCGCTAGCATATGCGGCGGCAGGGACGCAAACAGGTCGGTGAAACGCAGTTGCAAAATGTCGCGCAGGCGGGCAGTGGCAGAATCGGGCATGATGCACAAAAATAGCGCGCCACCCGGGAGCAGCGCGCCATCAGAAAGCTTGCGTTATGGAATATTACAGGGCATCCCAGGTGAGCGGGGTGCCGGCGCTCAGGTTTTGACGGGCCGGCTTGCCCAAGAGCTGATCGTAGTAGCGCGGAGGCAACCCGTCGCCGGGCCGCACCACCCGCAGGTTGTCCTTGGTGAACACCTCACCGCTGGCAATATCCTGGGCTACATACAAGGAGCGTTTGTAGAGGCGGCTTTTCTCCTCGGCCCGCTGCACGCCGTACTGCACCTGGCCCAGGGCCTGCCAAGCGCGTTCCGTTTCGGTAACTAATTGGGCCACTTCTTCCGGCTCCAGGGAAAAAGCGGAGTCTACACCGCCATCGGCGCGGCGCAGGGTCACGTGCTTTTCCACCACGCACGCGCCCAGGGCCACGGCGGCCACGGCCGCGCCTACCCCCATGGTGTGGTCGGAGAGGCCCACCAGCGCATCGGGGAAAAGCTGCTGGAAGTGGGGCAAGGTGCGCAGGTTGGTGTTCTGGGGCGTGGCGGGGTAGGTGCTTGTGCACTTCAGCAGCACTAGCTCGCGGCAACCAGCCTCGCGCAGCACCTGTACGGCCTCCGCTACCTCGGCCAGCTGACTAGCTCCGGTGCTCATAATCACGGGTTTGCTCGTGGCTGCTACCCGGCGGAGCAACGGCCAGTCGGTATTCTCGAAGGAGGCAATTTTATATGCCGGCACGTCCAGGGTTTCCAGAAAATCCACGGCAGTTTCGTCGAAGGGCGAGCTGAAAGCCAGCATCCCGTGCTGCCGGGCCCTGTCAAACAGAGGCTTGTGCCACTCCCAGGGCGTGTGGGCTTCTTGGTAGAGCTCGTGCAGCTCCCGGCCGTACCACAGGGAGTTAGGGTCGTCGATGCGGTAGGTGCCGGGCAGCGTCATGGTATCGGCGGTATAGGTCTGGAGCTTGATGGCGTGGGCACCGGCCGCGGCCATGGCGTCTACAATAGCAAGGCCGCGGTTCAGGTCCTGGTTGTGGTTGCCGCTGAGTTCGGCAATAATAAGCGGCGGCTGATCGGGGCCAATGAGACGGGAGCCAAGGGAAATCTGCATGCGTAAAAATACAAGGTGCGGATGGATTCGTCGCCGCCGCTGCTAGGCCGCACCAACCCCGTACCAGACGTAGGTAAGCGAGGCATCATCGGCTGGGGCTGGCCGCCGGTAAAACCCGGCCCGTTCAAATGCGTGCACCGAGGCGACATTGGCCGGTTGGACGTGGCCTACCACGTGGCGCACTGCCGGAAACTGCGCCAGCAGGCGGCGAGTGCCCGCCAGCAGCAGCAGCGGCGCCAAGCCTCGGCCCCGGAAACCAGCATCCAGCAAATAGCTTAGCGTAGCCTCTTGCTCGCCCTCCGTAACCGCAAACCGAATCAGACCAGCCGGCCGCCCCGTAGCCGCATCCTGGGCCAGTAGCAACAGGGCGTTGGGGTCCTGCAACCGAGCGTTCAGCCACTGCTCATGGTCGGGCCGGGCAACGGGAGTGGGGTTGAATGAAAACTGCCGGACCGTCGGCTCGTTGGTCCAGGTTAGCAGCTGCTCAGAATCGGCGGCCGTAACGAGGCGCAGGTGAAAGGGGGCCGTCGGCAAGGGCAGGGCCCGAAACTCCTGGCGCAGCCGGGCGGGAGCCAAGCCATCGAAAACCCGCTGTTGCTGCTGGCGCAGGCGGCTGGTCAGGCGCTCAGCCTCCGGCGAGGTCAGCACGTTGGCGGCTGAGGTGTAGGGTAGGGCCAGGCCGGCACTGCGCAGGTAGAAGTCAATATCCCGCTGATTATCAACCGTGGCCAGCACAAATAGCAGCCCGCCCCCGGCCGCGGCGTACTCGTAGCTGACGGTGCTAGCCGAACACACGGCCGCGCCGCATTGCCGCATCAGGGCCGCCAGCTCCGGGCCCGACAAGTTGCGGTGCAGTTGGAGCCGGGGTTGGTCCTCGGCCCAGGCACTCAGGCCGGTCCAGCCCAGGTAGGCCCCGCCCACCACCGCGTGCACCAGCCGCACCGAAGGCAGGGCCAGCAGCTCCGCGGTTATGCGCTGGGTTTGGTGGGTTGGATCGGCTCCGCCCAAGCACACCAGCACGGTATCGGGCAGGGCAGCGCCCGACGTAGGGCTTGGGCTAGCCCGAAACGCTTCCCGCAAGGGAGCAAATGCCGGCCCACTGAGCAGGCGGCCGCCCGGCTGGCGCAGCTCGTACTGCTGCAGCGTCAGGCCCCGGCCGGGTTCAGAATCAGGTCAGCTGCTAACGGAAAGGCGTGCAGGTCATCCAGATACACCAGGCGGGCGACGGCACCGCGCACCGTGTTCTGGTAGTCGTAGCGGAAATCGTAGCCATCCAGCACCAGTACATCAGTCGGGCGCAGTTCCTGGCGCACCAGCCAGGCGGCTTCTTCGGGCAGGGGCTGGCCGGGAAGCTCCCGCACCTGCAGCCCAGCCGCCCGCAACTGCTCAGCCAGGGCTGGGCCGGGCTCCCGAATCAGAAAAATCTGCTCCGCGAAAACCGGCCGCAGAATTTCCGCCAGGGCTAGCAGCCGCATCACATGCCCCAGCCCGATGCGGGAATTCCCATCGGCGCGCAGAATCAGGCGGGCAGGCGGCGCGGCACGGCGGGTAGCAGAATGGGTAGGGGCTGAAGTTTCCATGCCGCGAAGGTAGAAACTCACCCGAAGCTGGCGTGCGGGCAAGACCTAGTCAGACTTTCTTCTGCTCGATGTGGGCATTCAGCGCGACCAGCTCGGGGTGGGCGTCCAGCAAAGCAATCAGTTCATTTCCCGATAGTTCCGCCGCCCGGTAGTCCTCAATCAATGTTTTGATTAACACGAAATCATCGGGTGTGTCAACCGTGAGGCGGTAGGTGCTGCGGTCCTCAGGGCGGCGCACATGGCTAAACGTCACCCGGCCGGAGCGGTTCTGATGAATGTAGGGAGTCACGTGTTCCCGTTCGGCGGGCAGGGTAGCGGCTCGGAAGGCTTCCTCCAGTAGCTCCCTGGAAAAAATCTCGAAGTCAAACCCCCGCGGAAACGTGCGTTCCAGCACATTAGAGAGGTAAAGCCGCGGATTATTCGCCGCCCGATACTGCTCTACGGCTTGCCCAATCAACTGCCCATCTAGCAGCGGGCAGTCGGAGGTTACGCGCACAACAACGTCCAGATCGTGCTCCTGCGCGCACTGCAGGAAGCGGGCCAGCACGTCGTCTTCGGAGCCGCGGGTGCAGGGTAGGGCGTGCTGCTGAGCGTAGGCCGCCAGGGCATCATCAGTGGCATTGGCGGTAATGGCTAAGTAAAGCGGCTGCTGGCTCTGGCGCAGCCGCTCGACGTGGTAGTCCAGCAAGGGCCGGCCGGCGGCGTGGTGTAGCACCTTGCCCGGCAGGCGGGTGCTGGTCATGCGGGCCTGGGAGATAATGCCGACTTTGGTCAAGGGAGGAATAGGTGAAAGGTGAGACAGGGAAGGTTACGTCGCTACCCCACAAACTCCCGGATGCAGTCAAGTACATACAACTGCTCTTCATCGGTGAGGCTGGGAAACAGCGGGATGCTGAGGCAGTGGGCGTAATAGGTTTCGGCTAGGGGAAAGTCGCCGGGTTGCCAGCCGAACTGCTGGTAGTAGGGCATGGTGTGCACCGGGATATAATGGACCTGGGCGAAAATCTGGCGGG
Organism: Hymenobacter sp. 5516J-16; assembly: GCF_022919335.1. Taxonomy (NCBI): domain Bacteria; kingdom Pseudomonadati; phylum Bacteroidota; class Cytophagia; order Cytophagales; family Hymenobacteraceae; genus Hymenobacter; species Hymenobacter sp. 5516J-16. The sequence goes on from NZ_CP095058.1 coordinate 4,151,928, forward strand.
TGCGCAGGAAATCGTATAGCCCTTTGCGGTCGGCTACCTGAATAACGTAGAGGTGGTAGGCATGGCCGGCGGCGGGCAGCAGGGGCTGTACGCCGGGCATTTCGGCAAAAGCGGCATCGTAGCGGGCGGCCAGCGCGCGGCGGCGGGCCAGGCCTTCGTTGGCGCGGGTGAGCTGGCTGATGCCCAGGGCGCAGAGCATGTCGGGCAGGCGGTAGTTGTAGCCTAGTTCCTGCATTTCCATGTACCAGCCGCCCTCGTTGCGACTCATCTGCGCGGGCTCCTTCGTGATGCCGTGGGTGCGCAGGCGCAGCAGGTGCTCGTAGAGGTCGGGGCGGTTGGTGGTAATCATGCCGCCCTCGCCAGTAGCAATGTGCTTGACGGGGTGGAAGCTAAAAATGGCCAGGTCAGCAAATTGCCCGTTGCCGCAGCGCTGCTCCTGACCCTGGCTGTCCGTAAAAAAGCCGCCCGGCGCGTGGCAGGCATCCTCAATCATCCACAAGCCAAATTCCTCACAAAGCTGACGCGCTTCCTCCAGATTCACCGGCAGGCCCGCAAAATCAACCGGAATCAGGCCGTGGAAATGGCCCTTGGGGTGACTTTCCAACAGACGGCGCACGGCTTTCAAGTCAAGCAGAGCGGTAGCCGGGTCGATATCAGCAAAATGCACCTCACCGCCGCAGTAGCGCACGCAATTGGCCGAGGCCGAGAAGGTAATGGGGGTAGTAATCACGCGCTGGCCCGACTGCACGCCCAGGGCTAGGGCACACAGGTGCAGAGCCGCCGTGCCGTTGGCTACCGCTACCGCGTACTTCGCGCCCACGTAGGCGGCAAACTTCTCCTCAAACTCCGCCACTTTGGGGCCCTGGGTGAGGTAGTCGGAGTAGAGTGTTTCCGTGACGGCCTGCACGTCTTCGGGGGTGATTTGCTGGCGGCCGTAGGCAATGGGGCGGGTAGGAACGAAGGGGTAGCTGGCATAGTAGATTCAAAGGTAGCTGGTGCCAGAACAACTCGGAAAGCAAAAAAGGCCGCTCTCCTCAGAAAACGGCCTTCAGTTTTGCTAAAGCGACGATACTACACCGCAAATCCCGCGTCCACGTGCAGGCGGATTTCCTCCCGAATCTGCTCGGCGTCCATCCACTCGGTGTTGTTGCTGGAGTCGTAATGGAAGCCGGGCTCCACGCGGCGGCCCCCGAAGTGCTTGATGAAGTCGTCGACGTCCCAGCGCGGGTAAAGGGCAGGATAACGTAGTACTTATCCAGCTCCACGGTGCTCAGGGCGTCGGTTTCGGTAATCATTTCCTCGTGCAGCTTCTCGCCGGGCCGGATGCCCACAATTTCCTGGCGGCAGTCGGGACCAATGGCTTTGGCTACCTCCGTGATTTTGTAACTCGGAATCTTGGGCACAAAAATCTCCCCGCCCCAGCTGTGCTCCAGGGCATAAAGTACCAGGTCCACGCCTTCCTCCAGGGAGATGTTGAAGCGGGTCATGTCGGGGTGGGTGATGGGTAGTACGCCGGTGTGGCGGCGCTGCAGGAAAAACGGCACCACCGAGCCGCGGGAGCCGATTACGTTGCCGTAGCGTACTACCGAGAAACGCAAGTCGCGGGAGCCCTTCATGTTGTTAGCGGCCACAAACAGCTTGTCGGAGCAGAGCTTGGTGGCGCCGTAGAGGTTGATGGGCGCGGCGGCTTTGTCGGTGCTCAGGGCTACCACGTCCTTCACCCCGCAGTCCAGGGCGGCGTTAATCACATTTTCGGCCCGAAGATGTTGGTTTTGATACACTCCATCGGGTTGTACTCGGCGGCGGGCACTTGCTTGAGGGCCGCGGCGTGCACAATAATGTCGATGCCCTCGCAGGCCCGCTTCATGCGCTCCGCATCGCGCACGTCGCCAATGAAGTAGCGAATGGCCGGGTACTGCGAGTGGGGGAAAATCTGCGACATCTCGAACTGCTTCAGCTCGTCGCGGGAATACACCACCAGGCGCTTTACCTGGGGTATTTCTCGAACACCGTCTGCACGAACTGCTTACCGAACGAACCGGTGCCGCCGGTTACCAGAATGGATTTATGATTGAGGTCGAGGGCCATTGGAAGTAATGAGGTGAGAAGGAGCAGAGGTGAAACGTCACCTGAACCTGACCTCCGGGGTAAGGAGGGCAAAAGTAGACATTCCGCCCGGAGCTTGCGTACTTTTGTAGTTCGGACGGAAAGGGCGCTTCCTGTCCTGCTTGATCTGACGTCTGCGAAGTTGAAGCATCTCTCCCGCTTCGTTGCAGCAATAATTCACCGAAGCGGGAGAGATGCTTCATTTCGCTCAGCATGACGCCTCCTTCTCCTGCTTCTTCCCCCGTCTTACCCCACCCCGTAAAAGTTATCATCTGGGATTTGGATGATACCTTCTGGAAGGGCACGCTCTCGGAAGGCGCGGTAGAGGCGCTAGAGGAGAACGTACAGTTAGTGCGCGACACGGCCGCGCGCGGCATTGTGCACACCATTGTTTCCAAAAATGATTTTGCTCCCGCCGAGGCCAAGCTCGTGGAGCTCGGCATTCGCGAGCTGTTCGTGTTTCCGCAAATTAGCTGGCAGCCCAAGGGCCCCATTATTAAGCAGTTGCTGGAGCAGATGCAGCTACGCGCGCCCAACGCTCTGTTCCTGGACGATAACTCCATGAACCGGGCCGAGGCTCAGTACTACAACCCCGAATTGCAGGTAGCCGACCCCACCGACCTGCCCGCACTATCCCCCAGCTGCGGGCCACTGGCAAGCCCGACCCCACGTTTTCGCGTCTGGAGCAGTACAAGCTGCTGGAGCGCCAGCAACAGGCCCGCACCCAGTACAACGACAACCTGGCCTTCCTGCACGACGCACAAGTGCGCATCGAGTTTCGCGAGGGTGAGGCCATACTGCCCGATCTGGACCGGATAGAGGAGCTCATCAACCGCTCCAATCAGCTGAATTTCACCAAGCGTCGCGTCAGGAAAGAAGAGGTGCAGGCTAGTCTGGAAGATCCAGCCCGCCGCTGGGGCACCGTGCGCGTGCACGACCGATTCGGGGACTACGGGCTAGTAGGCGTCTATTGCCTCAATACCGAGACGGAGCAGTTGGAGCAACTCGTGTTTTCCTGCCGCATCCTGCATCTGGGCGTGGAGCAATTTACCTACGCCTACTTGGGCTTTCCGGCCCTGGAAGTGCAGGGCGAAGTAGCCACCCACCTGAATACCACGGAAAGTCCCGACTGGATTACCATAGTAGACCCTACTAATGCGCCGAAGGTAGCAGCCAGCTCGGGAGTAGATGTCACGGCGCCCGCCGAGGCTCGGCTGCGGGTGCTGCTCAAAGGAGGCTGCGACCTGGGCCAGCTGACGCCATTTCTGCAGGCTTTCGAGCTGGACGTGGTAGAGGAGTTCAACTACAATAATGAAAACCAGATTCCAGTGCATCTGGAGCATACGGCCCTGCTGCGGGCTGGGCGCGAGTGGCCGGCAGCGGAGCAGCAGCGCCTGGCCGCCGCGCTACCCTTCCTCGGCCGGGAATCCTTCGAAACCCAACTGTGGCAGGCCAGCTACGATGTGCTGGTGTACAGCCCCCTGATGGACTACACCCAGGAGCTGTACCGTGAAAAGGTCACCGGCCGCGCCATTCCCTTCGGCGGCTACCAGAACCTGACTGCGGTGGAGCCCGCGGCACAGGCTGCGAAGTACACGCAGCGCCGGTTTCAGGGTATGAGTGAGGATTTTTTGCGCCAATTTCAGCAGGAATTCGAGCTAGTAGGCCAGATTACGCCGGCTCAGTTCACCGAAAACCTGCAGTGGCTACGGGCCCAGGTGCCCGCGCAAGTGCCTATTTTCTTTCTTAACGGTGCTGAAATTGATGTGCCTAGCTCCAGTGAAACCGGAGCCGCTGAGCGCCACATCGTACTGAACCGGGCGCTGGCTGCGTTTGCCGCCGCTGCGCCTAACTGCTACGTACTAGACGTACGCGACTTCATCCGAACCCCCGCTGACGTAACCAACAACCTGCGCCACTACCACCGCCAGCACTACCGTACCCTGGCCCAGCGCCTCGCCACGGCCATTGGCGAGTGGCGCGGCCAGCACCTAGCCCATTCCTCCTGGACCGACCTGAAAGCCCGGGCCGCAAGCCTAGTGCCTGGCAAGCTGCGCGGGCTGTTTAAATAATACCATCATAGCAAGCAGCGCGACGTCATGATAGACCAGCGTACCCGCTATTTCGCGGCTACGACCTTAGCCAACTGCTCCGTTAGGGCCCGGCGGGAATAACGGGTGTAACCAGTGCCCGCAAGGTCGAGGTTGGGGTTGCGCTGCCACTGGGCGGCCAGGGTTTCCAGCCGCGCTAGCATGGCCGCGTAATCCGTGTAGGGCAGGGCCGGGCCCGCGCCGCATTCCTGGAGCAGAGTGTCGGCATCGGAGCCGCTGGGGCCCACGCACAGGATGGGCTTGCGCGCGGCCAGGTACTCGAAAACTTTGCCGGGTAAAATGCCCCGGTTATTCGCCACATCCGGAATAGCCATCAGCAGCACCGTACTGCGCAATAAATAGCCCACCGATTCATCGTGGGGCACAAACGGAATAAACTCTGTCTGTTCCCTGAGGCCCGCGGCCACCACCTGCTGCCGCAGTCCATTCGATACTTTGCCCACGAAGCGCAGGCGCAGCGGTACCTGGGGGTAGCGGCGGGCGCACTCGGCGCCAGCTGCCAGCAGCTGCTCAATGTGGTAGGTTTCCGAAATCGTGCCGGTATGGGTGATGAGCAGCGCATCCTGGGGTGGCGTGCTGGGCTGGCGGAAATCGGCCTCGTCGTAGCCATTGGGTAGCACCTGAATCTTTTCGGGCGCAATGCGGGCTGATTTATGCTGGAACAGGCGCTTGGTGCTGGGGCTGGTAACCAGCACGGCATCAGCCTGTTCCAGTACCTGCCGCTCGTAGCGAGCATCAAGCCAGCGGGCCGGGGGCAGGTGGTTGAGCTCCTTATAGTAGTAAATGTCGGTCCATGGGTCGCGCAGGTCGGCCAGCCAGCGCAGGCCGTAGCGGCGCCTCAACTCCAGGCCAATGAGTTGGGTAGAGTGCGGGGCGAGCTGGTCAGGACGGCGTCAAACTGCTCGCCGGCGGCCAGCAGGTCGGCTACGGTTTGGAGCACGTAGCGGTTCCAGCCCCGGCGGGCATCGGGAATGAACAGGTTGCCCCGCACAAATTTGAACAGCTGCTGCACGAGGCTGGTTTTGCTTTCGCCCACAAAGCCCCCGTAGGGCACCTGCTGGCGGCCCGTGAGCTTTTTGTAGCTGTCGAAGGGCTCAAACGTATCGGTCCGGATTACCCGCACCTGGGGCGGCACATCGGCGGCCAGCGAGTGGTCGAGGACGGGGTAGGCGCCCTGGCTGGCATCCACGGTAAGCACGGTGGGTTCTACCCCAAACTGGGGCAAATGCTTCACAAATTTGAGGCTGCGCTGCACGCCGGCCCCGCCTGAAGGCGGCCAGTAATACGTAATAACAAGCAGGCGAAGCGGACGAGCAGCGGACACGGGCACAGGTGAGGGTAGCAAGGAAGCCGCGAAGGTACGCACCTGCGGCCTTTCGGGGTTTTCTGGTTACTTTTGGAGGCTGAACCCGGTTTCTCTTTCGTACACTGCTCTATGGCTGCCGATTACACCGACCTACTGGCCCTCATGGGCGACGTCTTGCGCGCCGTGGACCGGCAGACCGAGGAAAATAAGCGCAATATCGATGACTTAGGCAACCGATTTGAAGCCATCTTCAACCGTTTCGCCGAGGCTACATCGGATGGTTTTTCCCGCATGGAAAAGAAGATTGACGGCGTCAAACAAGAGGTAGCTGGCGTGAAGCAGGAAGTAACTAGTGTCAAGGAAGAAGTGGCCGGGCTGCGCACCGATGTGCAGCAGATTGACCAGCGGCTGGCCCGGGTAGAAGCCAACCAAGCCACCCAGGCCGATATGCTGCACCGCTTGGAGGTACTTGAAAGCATTGTGCTCCGCAAGGCTTCCTAACTAAACTCAGCCCATCATTACATTAAAAATCAGCACATCAACCGATGTTCGATAATCTCAGTACCAAACTCGACCGGGCTTTTAAGACGCTTAAAGGCCAAGGTAGCATCACCGAAATCAACGTTGCCGCCACCGTAAAGGAAATCCGCCGCGCCCTCGTGGACGCCGACGTGAACTACAAGGTAGCCAAGGAGGTAACCGATAAAATCAAGGACGAGGCCATGGGCCGCGACGTGCTCATCAGCGTGTCGCCGGGTCAGTTGATGACCAAAATCGTCTATGATGAGCTGACCCAGCTCATGGGCGGCGAAAAGCAGGACATCGTCATTAAGGGCGAGCCGGCCGTGGTCCTGCTTTCGGGCCTGCAGGGCTCGGGTAAAACCACCTTCGCCGGTAAGCTGGCTAGCCACATCAAAAAGCAGGGCCGCAACGTGCTGCTGGTGGCCTGCGACGTGTACCGCCCCGCCGCCATCGACCAGCTGAAAGTGCTGGGTGAGCAGGTAGGTGTGGAAGTGTACTCGGAGCCGGAAAACAAGAATCCGGTGCAGATTTCGCAGAACGCCATCGAGTTTGCCCGCAAGAACAACAAGAAGGTCGTTATCATTGACACCGCCGGCCGCTTGGCCGTGGATGAGCAGATGATGGCCGAAATTGAGCAGGTGAAGCGGGCCATCAACCCGTCGGAAACCCTGTTCGTGGTGGACTCCATGACGGGTCAGGACGCCGTGAACACGGCCAAAACCTTCAACGACCGGCTGAACTTTGATGGGGTAGTGCTAACCAAGCTCGACGGTGACTCGCGCGGTGGCGCGGCTCTCTCGATTCGGGCCGTGGTGGAGAAACCCATCAAGTTCATTTCCACGGGCGAGAAGATGGAAGCCCTGGACCTGTTCTACCCCGACCGGATGGCTCAGCGCATCCTGGGCATGGGCGACGTGATTTCGCTGGTAGAGCGGGCCCAGCAGCAGTTCGACGAGGAAGAGGCCAAGCGCATCAACCAGAAGATTCGCAAAAACCAGTTCAACTTCGACGACTTCCTCTCCCAGCTAGAGCAGATTAAGAAGATGGGCAACCTAAAGGACCTGGTGGGCATGATTCCGGGCATGGGCAAGGCCCTGAAAGACGTGGAAATCGACGATGATGCCTTCAAGCCAATTGAGGCCATTATCAAGAGCATGACGCCGAAGGAGCGGGCCCAGCCCGAGCTGCTAAACGGCTCCCGTCGCCGCCGCTTGGCCAAAGGCTCGGGTACTGACATTCAGCAGGTTAACAACTTGATGAAGCAGTTCGAGGACATGCGCAAAGTGATGCGCACTATGAACAAGATGAGCCAGACCAAAGGTGGCATGCAGCAAATGGCCCGTATGATGGGCATGAAAGGCCCTATCCGCTAGCCAGTCAACTCCTTCGCAAACACTAGAAAGCCCCGAATACGTTGATATTCGGGCTTTCTAGTGTTTGTGCGAGGCTTTATTTCTCTACCAGCACTTTTACCGCAGGCGCAATTAGCTGCCCGGTGGTATTTAGCGCGCGCAGGTAGTAGAGCCCAGCTGGCAAGGCCTGCAGGTGTAGCTGCGTCTGGTGCTGAAATTGCTGCCGCACCACTACCCGGCCCTGGCTGTCCAGCAGGTGCAGGTGAACCAGTTGGCTGGGGTCAGGAAAGGAAACTGTGAGGACGTCGCGGGCGGGAACCGGCGCGGCGGTCAGGGTAGCAGCGGGCGTGGCGCCTGCTACCCGTACTACGGCCGAGTAGTGCGCGGTGCCATCCAGATCCTGCTGCTGGAGACGGTAGTGAACAGGTGTGGCGGGAGCCGCTTTATCGGTGTAGCGGTAGGTAGCGGCTTGGGTGCTAGTGCCCCGGCCCGTCACGAAAGCTACCAACTGAAACGTGCGGCCCGCATCGAGGCTGCGCTGAACGGCGAAGCCCTGGTTCTGCAGCTCCGTGGCGGTTTGCCAGCTCAGTTCCACGGCTGCCCCTTGGCGGCGGGCCCCGAAGAATGTTAGCTCTACCGGAAGCGGCCGGCTGGCAACCTGCACCTCAAAGCTGGAGGCCTGCGAAAACGTAATGACCAGCTGCCCGGTTGCGGCATTAAAGCTTGACGCAGTAACGCCAGGCCCGGTAACGGCGGCCCCAGAAGGCAGGCTGATGCGAAGCGTAGTAGCCCCGCTCACGTAGCCCGCGAATGACCTGGTAGCGGTTTGCTGCCAACTCATCGTGACCCGACGCGTGGATTGCAACAACAGGTGCGACCCGTAGCGCAATTGCGTCCCCTGATCCAGGAAGGCCTGAACCGGCATATCCACATCATCAACCGAAAGAAAGGTCAGCAGCGCATCAGAACTGATGGTCTGGGTCAGCCCCGAATTAGTAGTCAGCACCGTATCGGACTGGGTGAAGGCGGCATCCCGAAAACCATCGGTGGTAGTAGTTAGCGCGGCGGTAGCGGCCGTGCTAGTGGTCGTAATGTGGGCGGGAGTGGCGGCAGCAGTGCCAGGGTAGAGGGCCGCTAGAAACTGCGTCTGGGCCGCCCCACTTTGATCAACCAGCAGTGTGGTGTGGTTTTCGGGGGTGTTGTACACCAGCTCGTGCACGCCAGTAGCCGTGCGGTAAGTTGCGGCGGGGCTAGGCGTGGCAATGTGGGCCTGCAGGCGAGCCCCGTTTTTCTCCCAGCTGCCTTCGTGCTGAGCTAGGCTGCTCTGAAAGGTGCCGGTTTGGGCCGTGCCGCCGGCCAGCCCGTAGCCGTGCAACTGCCAGGTGTAGCGGCGCGGTGCGGCGGATTGCACAAAATCAGCCAATAGGTAATAGCGGTTCCGAATAAACAGCACCTTGCGGGTAACGGTAGCGTTCTGGTAAGTAGTCCGAGCTTCCCCAAAAGCCAGACCCGCCGCCGCGAAGGCCCGCGGCAAGGAGGTGCTAGCTTCGTTGGCTGCCCCAGCAGTACCCATCGCCGGACCGGCCCCGTCAATCAGCACTAGGTTGTGGTTGGCGGCTTGGCCAACCTCTGCCCGGCGGTTAAAGCTTAGATAACCGGCATCGAGGGCCAGCAGCTGGCCCTGAGCGTGCAGAATAAAGCTGGTGGCGTCGGCTTGGTTGTGGCCTCCGGAGTTCGTTTGCACGGCTCCACTTTTACCGTACAGGTGCAGGTAGGTAGCGGCAGAATCGGGGCCGGCCTGCAGCACGAGGTTGCCGCTGTGGGGCAGGTGGGTGAGGGTAGGGCGGGAGCGTGGAGTTGGGGTAATTTGGGCGGCTAGGTAGGCGGCGCGCATATCCACGGTTACATCGCGCAGCTGGGCCGTAAGGGAATTGAGTTGCCCGGGCGCCAGGTGTTGCAGATGCAGGGGCACTACGTAGCGGCTCTTACCCGTGAGGGCCAGTTCTGGCATTCCCATATCCACGTACGAATCCTCAAGGGCCGGAAAAAGACCGTCTGGCATCAGAATGGCCGTTATCCACTCGTAAAGCTGGTCGTAGCGCGGGTCGAAATACGGGTTGCGGATGCTGCGTGTGGTGCCGTTGTAAGTGCAGGAGAAGTTAGCATCCGGGGCAAAGTTGCCAAGGGCCCGAAAGAAGGGTAAGCAGTTCAAAAAGGCATATTTGAAATAATACGGCCCTTCCGCGTACCCCGCTAGGGTTGCCGGGTCTGATTGACGCTGAGCATCTTCCCAAAGCACATTATCAATGTGAAAAAGGCCTGCGTTAATCCAGTTAACGGGCTGTTGATTAATGTCGAGGCTGGTAGCGTCGTTAAGCACCACAGCCGCCATGCCCAGCGCGGCGGCTGTCATCAGAGTGTGGTTGTTCTTTACTTGCCGGTAAAAATACACTCCCAGAAAAGCTCGGTTCGACTCCCGGTACAGGTTGCCGGCAAATTGCTGAAGTTTGGCTTTGCTGACCAGCAACTGTGATTCTGGCACTCCCGTGCCGCGCAGCAAGTCGTAGGCAATGAGGTAATCAATTAGCTCCTTGGAGCGCCATTGCCACTCCGTGTACGTAGTGCCGGAAAAGCTGGCAAATGCTTCCACGGCGGGGTTAAGGCTTTCTAGTGCAGCAACCACTTGCTGCTGATATGCCGTGCGCTCTGAGGTAAGTAAGGCCGTTAGGGTACCAGCGTCAGGCTTGCGGTCCATGAGCAGCACAAAGGCAGCATTCTTGGCGAAAGTGGCCCGGGCTCGTCGCCCATCCGCTGAGCTATTCTCACTGCCTAGACCCGCCGCAAGGCTGCCGTACACGCTTTCGTAGAGCGTCAGATTAGCCGGTTGCGCTATAAACTCCTGCCCCGCTGGAATAGCTGCCGCGGTGAGCAAGGTCCGGGGAAAGGTTGAGGTAGCTCCTGCGGGGTTCCAGCTACCGGTTTGCGCGTGAGCCGAGAAGATAAAAAAATAGAGAAAATGAAGTGCTAGTAAAAGTTTTCGTCTCAAAACTTATTATTGATTTAGTGCTAATTTTAGATCTGACTTCATAGGAAATTGGAGTTGTAATAGCTAAGCCACCAAAAGAGTTTCATCCTATTCTGAAATAAAGTTAGTTGATCAGAAGCCGTATAAACAGCGAGTCCATCCTATTCCGAAAATAGGATGGACTCACCCGCGTTGGGAAATAGCGGAACTTCGCGTATAAATAAAGTTTAATACTCGGTTTTGCCTTCGTGTTGCTCCCAGGCCCGGAAGCCAGCGCCAGCTTCCTCACGGAGTAATTCTACCATTGGGATATGGCGAGCAGACAAAGGCTTTTCCAATTCCTCATATATAAATTGGTCATCGAAGCCTATAGCGGCCGCATCCTGCTTTGTATTGCCGTAGAACACGCGACGGGGCCGGGCCCAGTAAATAGCTCCCAAACACATAGGGCACGGCTCGCAGCTGGTGTATAGGTCGCACTCATCGAGCTGAAAAGTGCCCAAGGCCGTGCATGCTTTCCGAATGGCGTCTACTTCGGCGTGGCAGGTAGGGTCGTGGGTGCTGGTAACCTGGTTAAAGCCCCGGGCAATAATCTGACCGTCCTTAACCACTACGGCGCCAAAAGGTCCGCCGTAGCCGGCCTGCATTTTTTCAATTGACAGGCGAATTGCTTCGCGCATAAAGTCGGGGTTGGGCGCTTCCATAGAACGGGCTTCAAAGGATGAGGAAAACTGACTTACCGGTTAGCCCGGTCAAAAACTGCGCAAAATACAGCTTGTGGAATTCTTCACCACCTAAATGCCACGGAATAGAGGATGCAAGCGAGCCTTTGTTGCCTGCTAGTTTACTCCTATGCAAGTGCATTAAATTTTCGGCTACCCATGCAACCCCGACCCCAGTTGCCCGACTCTGTATCGTGTAGACACATAAATACTATTCCTCACTCAGAATAGCTGTTGCGGCAAAAGAGAAATCTGGCCCGGAATTTGATATTCTGAGAAATGAAAGAATAGTTTTTTAGGTGTTTTGGTTGTGGAAAAGGGGGCGGCTGTTGGTCGCCCTTTTTTTATACGCTTGAATAATAAGTTTATATGATTCTATAACCTGTTATCTGCCGTTACTCTGTACCACATCTTGCTGCTTTAACTTAGGAGGGCATGAGTACAGGTACCTCATGGTTGCAAGCAGTAGCCTCGGGGTGAGTCCGGCCGTAGGCTTGAGTTTCTAATTAGATAATACCTCTGATTTTGGCGCTGGTGCTTGCTGGTTTTGTTTGCGAAAGAGGCAGTCTAGGGCGGCTTATTATCTTGACCGGCAACAAAGTGCGTTAGCCTTGCAAACCGCTTGTTCAAGGTTAGGCCTTACAAAAACTACCCTGAGAAGTAGCCTTCCCAGGGTAGGTGATTACGTTGCGAAAAGTTGGAAACGGTTACACGACAACGCGCAAATCGTATTCAGGGGTAGCATCCGTAGCGTTTATTGCAGGGGTAGAGAAGGCGCCTACTCGGCTAGGGCCATAGCCTAGGTTAATTTTTACCCACTCATCCCGGACCGGCAGCAAGGCAATAACTTCTTGGCGTAGCTGCTGAAGCTCTTCGCGTAAGTGCTGGAGTTTCAGCTGAATTTGCTCAAGGGGCTGGGCAGCACTACCGCTAGCAGCTGGCTGAGGTGATGTATGGGAAGCGGCGTCTGCTGGCTGATGGGTGGTGGCCACGGCCTCCACTTCGGCCCGTTGAAATTCTTTTTCGGCTTGTATATAGGCCTGAACTTTATCGGCCAAAGGTTGCAGGGCAGGATCTAGGTAGTCGAGGTTGCTAGCCATAGCAGGGGAGAACTGAGAGGTTAAGTTGGGCTTCAGAACGCAGGATGCCGCTGAAAAGATGCGCCCGCCGCGGCCACCGTTCTTCCCCTGGCGGGCTACGTGGGGTAGTAGCCGTAGCGGGGCGGTTCCGCTGACACTTCTCCCCGCAGTATTTTACCTCGTCCCAGCAGGCGCGCCACTTTTTGCGGTACTCGAAGGGCCTGCCGCAGGTAGCGCAAATCTTGGTGGGTAGGTTGCCCTTTGTCAGGCGTTTAGGCAGGTTGGAGGCAGGCATGGAGGAGCTGAAATACCACCCAGCTAACGGCATTGCGCGGCACAAGTTTAAGGCCACCGCTGCTAGGCCCTATCAGGGGCCTTATCTTTGCCGCATGTCACAATCTGCTTCTACTGCCCCCGATGCCCTGGGCCACGCCCTGCTAGCCTACCAGCGCGGCCACCTGAGCGCCACCTTGGCCGTCCATAGTTCCGTGGCCGACGAGGAAGTGCTGCCCGCGGCCTACTTTTTTCGCTCCCTGTGGGAAATGCCCGAAATGGAACGGACGGCTCTGGAAGAATGCCGCGGCCGCATCCTCGATCTGGGCGCCGGGGCCGGGTGCCATGCCCTGGAGTTGCAGCAGCGGGGCTTTGCGGTGAAAGCCGTGGATATCTCGCCCGGCGCGGTGCAGGTGATGCAGGAGCGGGGGCTGCGCGAAGTGGCCTGCCACGATATTTTTGACGCGGTCCTGACCCAGGGAGAGAAGTTTGATACGCTACTGATGCTAATGAATGGTATCGGGCTGACGGGCACCTTAGAGGGGCTGGAGCGCTTTCTGCAGCATGCCAAGGGCCTGCTGGCCCCTGGCGGTCAGATCTTGGCTACCTCCTCCGACATCAGCTACCTCTATGAGGACGAGGATGGGGCTCTGGTGTTCGACTTGAACGGTCCGTACTATGGGGAGGTAGAATACACCATGCAGTATGCCACGGAAACCGGCGCGAGCTTCCCCTGGATTTTCGCCGATCCAGCTCTGCTACAGGATTACGCCGAAGCGGCAGGCTATGAGGTTGAGTTTCTGGAAGAAGATGACCAGCAACAATACCTGGTGCGCCTCACGCTGCGCTAGGCCCACTAGTTGGGTTGCTACCTAGTAGGCTTGCCTACTAATTTGCCCCCCGACGGCTTACCTTTCCGCCAACGAACCTAATTTATGTCCGCTTCCTTCGAAAGAACCTATACCGTACGCTGGGCCGATATGGACCCCAACGGCCACATGCGTCATTCCGCCTACGCCGACTACGCCGCCCAGCACCGCATTGAATACCTGGCTGAGCACGGCTTCACGCTCATGCGCTTTGCCCAGCTTGGCCTCGGCCCGATCTTATTTCGCGAGGACACGCGCTTTCTTAAGGAGTTGCACATCAACGAAGCTCTGCGCGTGACGGGAGAACTATCGGGTCTGAGCGAGGACGGCAGCCGCTGGAACATCCTGCACACCTTATTCAAGGCCGATGGCCGGCCCGCCGCCACGGTAGCCGTTGAGGGTGCTTGGCTGGATCTGCGGGCGCGTAAGCTGCTAGTGCCACCCCCCGAAATTACCGACCTCATGCGCCAGCTACCCCGCCACGAGTCGTACGCCGATATTGTGCGCAAGGCCAAATAGGCCGTTAAATAGACTTTGGGTCCAGTGCCGCCCGGCGCTTCCCGCCCACTAATGCCGCTACTGTGCGCGCATTACGTGGTGGAAAGCGCCGGGTTTGTTTTGTTAAGCGCAACGGCCTTTGTGATGCGTTCTACCTGTTTCTGGTGGTGCAACACGTGGTCGAGCATAAAGTCCAGGGTTTGGTAAATGGTGAGCATGCCCGAGCGGGGGTGCTTGAAAATGGCGCGGTCGAGCAGATTGCTCGGGTACTCATTGAGCAGGCGCTCCAAGCGGCGGCGTACCGCTTCCCACTCGGCCTGCAACTCAGACAGGGGCGGAATCTCCGCGGGCGTGAGCTTGGCCAGCGCCGCTGGGGCTTTAAAGCGCGTAAAAGGCAGCCGCAGCAGCACCCGCAGCAGCCGCGACTTCAGGAACGAGGCGAATCCCGCCTTGTGCAAGCCCTCTGCCTGCAGCAGCTTTTTTTCCATGTACTGCCCAATGCCTGTTTCCGCAACCACCAGGTGCTGGACTACCTGCACGGCAGACCATTGCCCGGGGCCAGGCGCTTGTCGGGCCTTGTCACCGAGGGCTTCCACGGAGTGAAATAACTGGGTAGTAGCTCGTTCAAGCTGTTCAAACCGAAGGTGTAGGCGGTGGTTCATGTCGGGATGGAAAGACGCGTAGCTGTGAGCAAAAGGTACGTAAAATCTGCCTGTCCAGCTTAGTTGAGAACCCCGCACAGGCACTTCCCCTAAGCCAACCCACCCCGCAAGGTACCGGATAGCTTAAACAGCAAAGCAGTTGCTCTGGTCCTGCTCAAACGCCAAACCTGAGTTTGCTGATGGCTAGAATAGCTACTAAAAAGGCCCCGCACCATACCGGGCGGGGCCTTTTGCTACTGCATTGAGCGGAACAATACCGCCAGATGCCAGCTGTGTTACTTGTTCACGTACAGCACTTCCTTCACGGCCTTTACGGTGCGCTCCACGTTGGGCAAAGCGGCCTCAATGAGGGTTGGAGCGTAGGGCAGGGGCACGTCCATGTTGGTGATGCGCAGCACGGGGGCGTCGAGGTAATCAAAGGCGCGGCGCTGCACCATGTACGACAGCTCCGAGCTGATGCTGGCCAGGGGCCAGGCTTCTTCCACCACCACCATGCGGTTGGTTTTCTTCACCGACTCGATGAGGGTATCATAGTCAATCGGGCGCACCGAGCGCAGGTCGATAACCTCAGCGCTGATGCCTTCCTTGGCCAACTCGTCGGCGGCAGCCAGGGCTACCTTCATCATCTTGCCAAAGCTCACGATGGTCACGTTTTCGCCGGGGCGCACCACGTTGGCTTTGCCAATCGGAATCAGGTACTCTTCTTCGGGTACCTCGCCCTTGTCGCCGTACATCAGCTCCGATTCCATGAAGATAACCGGGTCGGCGTCGCGGATGGCGCTTTTCAGCAGGCCTTTGGCGTCGTAAGGGGTAGAGGGCACTACCACTTTCAGGCCGGGAGTATTGGCGTACCAGTTCTCGAAGTTCTGGGAGTGCTGCGAGGACAGCATACCGGCGTTGCCGGTAGGGCCACGGAACACGATGGGCAGGAGTACTGCCCGCCCGACATGGAGTAGATTTTGGCGGCCGAGTTAATCACCTGGTCAATTGCTACCAACGAGAAGTTGAAGGTCATGAACTCGATGATGGGCAGCAGGCCGTTGGCCGCTGCACCCACCCCGATACCAGCGAAACCAAGCTCGGCAATGGGCGTGTCAATCACGCGCTCCGGGCCGAATTCGTCGAGCATGCCCTGGCTTACTTTGTAGGCGCCGTTGTACTCGGCAACTTCTTCGCCCATCAGAAACACGCGCGGGTCGCGGCGCATTTCCTCAGACATGGCTTCACGCAGGGCTTCCCGGAATTGGATGGTCCGCATAATCGGTAGGAAAGTCAAAAAGGTCTGTTCAGAAACAAAAGCCGGCGCAAATCCGGCCCGTAAAGCTACAACGACTAGCCGGGACGGGCAAACGGTGAAATTGTGAAGTGGTGAAATAGTGCGTTTGAGGTGCCAGTGGGAAGTAGACGCTTTGCTACCCTCCAGCGGCATTTCAAGCTCCTGCCTGGGAGCTTAAGGAAACAGGGGCAGTTCCATTTGAATATTGCACCGCTCATAGGGCGAAGGCGGGCCGGAAACCGTTTTGCGAAAACCCAGCTTGTGGTACAGGCTCAGGGCCGGACCCAGCTTGGTATTACTTTCCAGATACAGACGCTGAGCTCCCAGGCTGCGGGCCTTGGCAATGGCCGCCTCGCCCAGCCGCCACCCAATGCCAAGCCCCTGCGCCGCGGGTGATACGGCCATTTTCGCCAGTTCATAGGTGGTGTTGTCCATGGGAATTAGAGCGCAAGTACCTACCATTTGCCCCCCGTAGGCAGCCAGCAGAATGTGGCCGCCGCGCTGAATAATGTACTCATCAGGGTGGTCGAGGGCTTTGAGGTCGGCTGCTTCGAGGCGGAAATACCGCTCAATCCACTCCGCGTTCAGCTGCTTGAAATCGGGTTGATATTGCGGCGCATAGTCTATAATCTGTACTTCAGCGGCCACACGCTGGTCGCGAATAGCTTTTACCCGACTAGCCAAGCTCTGGCGCGACAACGCGTACTCCATTTCCCCAATGGCCAGCCACAGGTTGTGCCGGGTTTCGTGCAGTAGGGCCTCTGTGGCCTGGCGTACATCGGCTGTTTGTTGCTGCAACGTGGGCCACAAGGCTGCTCCCTTCTCCGTGAGGCTAACCACGCTACGGCGCAAGTCCGCTTCACCGCGCTGCACCCTAACCAGATCCTGCTTAACCAGCTCTTTAACCACCTGGCTGACAGCCGCGTGCGTTTGCCCAATCAGTTCTGCTATTTCACCCACGTGCCGCTCCGGTTGGGTTGCTACTGCATACAATACCGGAAACCAACGCGGCTCCACTGGCACGTGGTACAAGGAATACACCTCGGCAGCCTGCCCAGTCATCTGCTCACTAAGGCGCCGAAGCCGACTGCCCAGGGCAGCGGGTCCTAACTGCTCAAAGAAATCCATGTGTCAGTATATTACGTTTACGTAAGTGCTTACAAGTATAAATATTTTCTTTCAATGCACTCGTGTAGCAGATTTAAAGACTAATAAGTAGCGCTTACCGCAAGGCCTCCAGAAACTGCTTGCCCTTGGCGAAATCCCGAAACTCCAGGTCCTCAACGGCGCGGTTGGCATAGGCGCGGTCTAGCTGTACGGCGCGACGCAGGTGCATGGCCATGGCCGACTCATTCTGCTGGCGTGCGGCCACTACGGCTAGGCAATAGTATAGCAATGGGTCCTGGGGCCGCAGGGCAATGGCTTCGGCGTAAATGTTGGCCGCGCCTTGGTAGTTGCCCTTCAGCACGTAGATGAGGGCCCGGTTCATGATGGTTTGGTAGGTTTTGGAGCTGTAGCTCAAGCTGCGCAGGGCATCGTCGAGCTGGCCAACTTCAATTTCCAGGGCCGCCTTGTCCGAGAATATCTTGCTCAGCACCGGGCGTGGTCCGCCTAGCTTAATGGCGTAGTCGTAATTCTGCAGGGCTTCGAGCTTGTCGCCGGCACGGTGGTAGGCGCTGCCCACGCGGTAGAACAGCTCGGCGGTGGGGTTGCGGTGGGCAGCCAGGGTGAAGTTCACGGCGGCCCGGCGCTGGTAGGCTTTCTGCACCTTGGGGTTCACCTCCTTCTCGGAACGCTGCAGCAGCACTACGGCCAGGTTATGGTAGGCCTGCCAGAGGCCCGTAGTAGCCACGGAAGTCTCGTAAATGCGCTGCTTTTCGGCCAGCAGGGGCGTGAGGGTAGCGGAGTAACGCAGTTCCTCGGGCGTAAGGGCGTCGGCCTCGGTCTGCTTTTCCACAATCTTTTTGGACAGCAGATAGATTTCCGAGTCGTAGCGCTTGGGAGCGGTGTAGCGCACGGCAATGGTGCCAAAGCGCATCACCGGGTAGATGTACTGCTCGATGTAATCATAGAACGTGAGCTGATGCAGGCTCTTTTCCTTGGTGGCGTAGGAGCCGGGCGTATCGTTAATCAGCAGTAGCACCGAATCAACCTGCGCTGGCTTCAGGGCCGACTGCTGCACCTTGTTCAGGAACAGGTCCCAGCG
This sequence comes from Hymenobacter sp. 5516J-16, assembly GCF_022919335.1. NCBI lineage: Bacteria > Pseudomonadati > Bacteroidota > Cytophagia > Cytophagales > Hymenobacteraceae > Hymenobacter > Hymenobacter sp. 5516J-16. The sequence goes on from NZ_CP095058.1 coordinate 4,169,935, forward strand.
GCGGTGGTAGGCTTCCGTCTCGAAGTCGATGTTACTGACCTTGTTGAGGTAGGAATCGGTATCGACGCGCTTTTTGTAGTAGTTGAGCAGCACCCGTACCCGCTTGTCGGCTAGGCGCGCATCGTGGCGGTCCAGGGAGTCGGGCGAGTGGCCGGCCACAATCATCACCTTGTCGGTGTGCTGGTTGGCCTCAATAAAATCTTCTAGAGCGGCTACGTTGGTGCCCAGGTAATTGCGAATTTCGGCCTTGCCCGCGTCAAAGAAAAAGGGCAGCACCCGGGTGCCGCTCATGTTGTTATCGACCGTTTCGGGTAGCAGGGTAATGGCCGTGTCCTGGCGCACAACTAGGCGGCTGGTGGTCACGATGCCGCGGGCCAGCGTCAGCTGTTTGCCTTTCACGCGTTTGCCGTTGGGTTTGGTTTCGCGGGCATCGGGTAGGGCCAGCAGCTCGCCGGGGCTTTTCTGGGGCGAATACGGAAAAGAGAACTGCTTGCGAATAACCAGCTTATTCTTTTGCTCCTCGTCGTAGAGGTACTCGCCCGAAATAAAGGTGAGCCGCCCAACGGTGTCCTCGCGCAGGCCGTTGTTGTAGCGGTAGCTCAGGCCCAGGTTGTAGGCCGCGCCCTTGCGTAAGTGGCTGGCGGGCACCTTGGCCGTCACCTCGAACAGCACGTTTTCGCCGTTGCTTTCCAGCACCGTGGGCTGCACCGTAATTTCCTGCCCGGCCTGGGCGTTTTTCAGCACCTTCGATAGGGGAGAGCAGGCCGGTAGTAGGCCGCCAGTAATTAGTAGCGCCGCTGCCGGCAGAGTACGCAACAACAAAATTCTCATGAGCAGAAGGCAGGGGTAGCGCGAAATTCAGACAACAAACGGAAAAAGGCTGCCGACCGACGTATCTTGCGGGAGCTTTCCTGCGTAAGTGCTTGACACAGGCCGCAAATCATTGTATTTTGAAAGCAGGTTAGCCACCGCGGGCAACTGAAACAGCAGGAGTTATGAAACGACTAACCGACTTTATTGAGAAGCAGAGCTTCGGCGTCTGCGACGTCATCGGCAAGCGGGTTGGTTTTTCCACCAGCAGCGTTCGGCTTTCCTTTGTGTACGCATCATTTTTTACGTTTGGCTCGCCCATCGTACTGTACTTCGCTTTGGCTTTTTGGATGAACGTGCGCCGGGCCATGCGCCGGCAGCGCAGCACCGTCTGGGACTTGTAGCCTGCCGCAGCCTCCGATTTACTGAACTTCTTGAAAAGCCCGCGCCGCTTCACCGCAGCCGCGGGCTTTTTTGGTAGCCTATAGGGCTGCAACTCAGGTTAGCTGTTGCGGATTTAACTCCGAAAACCGCTGCTTGCCCTGCCCGAAATACGACCAGACCAGGCTACCCTGGTATACGCCCCTACGCTCAGTGGAGCGCAAGCGCGGCGGAAACCTCTGCCGCTGGGCACGCCAGTAGGGAAGCTGCCGCACGAAATGCCAGTGGGCCCGCAGAATAGCCTGAAAATCAGCAGTGGCACCTTGCAGCAACAGGCGCGCAGCAGCTACCCAATCTAAGGCTACTCGACTGATCATGACGCCGGGCAGCTCAGCCGAGTGGGTGTTTTTGTAGACTAAAGCCAGTCCGTTGCGAAAGTTGAGGTAGGTTTTGCGCGGGTTGGACTTGTGCAGCGTGCCGCCGCCCACGTGAAACACGGTGGCTCCGCCGTGGTACCATACCTCATGGCCCGCATTCTGCAGGCGCCAGCACAAATCAATTTCCTCCATGTGGGCGAAGAAAGTTGGCTCCAGTCCGCCCAATTCGTGCCAGGCAGCGGCCCGTACCAGCATGCAGGCCCCAGTAGCCCAGGCCACCGGCCGCGGGTCGTCGTATTGGCCAGTATCGGTTTCCAACGTGTCGAAGAGGCGGCCGCGGCAAAAGGGGTAGCCAAGCTGATCGAGGTAGCCGCCTCCGGCCCCGGCGTATTCAAACTGCTGGCGCTGCTCCGGCACCTGGCTGTACTGCCGTATTTTGGGCTGACAGGCGGCAACGCGCGGGTTGTGTTCCAGCACTTCCCGCTGGGGCCGGAGCCAACCGGGCGTTACCTCCACATCGGAGTTAAGCAGCACGTAGTAGCGGAAGCCGGAAGCTGCCACGCCGCTCTGACCTAGTTCCGGCCCGACCCCGGCAAGTGCGCTAGGGAATACCATGCAATTCTGCTCCCGCACCATGTCCAAGGCCATATTATAGCCTTGACAAAACCCCAGGTTGTCGGGCAACTGCAGTAGCCGCACCTGCGGAAACTCCTGGGCCAGCAAAGCCACCGAATCATCAGTGGAAGCATTGTCGGCTACAAATACGGTAGCACCATCGGAGTGCATCAACACAGAAGGCAGGAACCTTCTCAGAAAGTCCCTGCCGTTCCAGTTAAGGATAACCACTGCTACGTCGAGGCAGCTGTCCGTACTTGTTGTTGGCGGATTAGAGGCCAAAGCCGCCGAGGTCGAGGCCCGGAATGTTAGGAATCAGGCCAGCCGTGGAGTTTTTCATTTCTTCCTTGGCCTTCTCGCTGGCTTCCTCCATCACCTTGTTCACGGCTGCTACCACTAGGTCGGCCAGCATGTCACGGTCCTGGGGTTGCAGCAGGCTTTCATCAATTTCCAGCTTAAGCAGGCGGCGCTGGCCGTTGGCCGTGGCCCGCACCAGCCCACCCCCGATTCGGCCGTGGCCGTAACGTGCTGCAGGTTGTCCTGGGCTTGCTTCATCTTGTCCTGAAGCTCTTTCATCTTGCCCATCATGCCCATCATATCAAACATCGGCGCGTTGTAGTTAAAGTGAGAAATAGGCGCGAAACAGCGTACGCGGCGCGCAAAGGTAGGCGCCAGCTCTCATACGGCGGCGCCAAGCCGGTGGCTACGTCGGTCTGGGTAACTAGCGTAGAATGGAGACTGTGCCGCTTTGGGCGCTCCGCTTGCCGGTTTGGTCCGTGGATTCAAAGCGCCACACGTAGGTGCCCGGCGCGGGTGGGGCCGAGCCGATGCGGCCGTCCCAGGTTTGGGTCCGGGAGGTGGCCTGGAACACCTGCTGGCCGTTGCGGTCCACTACCGTAAACCGAAAATTGTCGAGGTAGCGTCCTTTCAGCTCCAGCACATCATTCAGGCCGTCGCCGTTGGGCGTGAAGGCGGTGGGCACAAACACCTTCACTGCCCGGGCTACCGACGCAACATTAGAATAGCTCGGGACCAGCAGCTGGCCGCCACCCGTGGCCTCAATGCGGTAGCGCACTACCTGCTGATCCTGGGGCGGTTGCAAATCCAGATACGTCAGTCCGGCGGCTACGGAGCGGGAACTCAGTACGGCATTCGTGGGCGAGAGAGTGAGCACCCGGTAGCTGACCGGAGCCGTGGGGTCGGGCCCGCGCAGGGCCGTCCAGGTGAGACGAATGGTGCTGCCATCGTCGGTAGCGGGCGTGGCCTCTAGCAGCACCGGACACACCGCTGGGCTTTCGGCGGAGCGGTTACCGCAGGCATCCAGAAACCGCACGGAGTAGCACACCGGGGTAGTAAGCGCCGGGCTGACCAGCGAATCGGTGACCGTGCGGGCCGCCGTGACGCGCAGCTCGGAGCCGTTACGCAGATAGGTGAGCTGGCTGTTAGGCGGGCTGCGCACCAGCAAGGCGCTCAGCTCTACCTGGTTGCGCAGGTTAAACGTAGCGGCCAAGCGGGGCGGTGTGGGAGCCAGGCCGGCAGTAGTGGTCAGGGCTACCTCATCGGAAACCGAGGTAGTGCTGCCCAGGGTTTGGCTGAGCCGGTAGCGGTAGGTAGTACCGCAGGAAGCCGTTGTATCCTCGTACTGGCTAGAGCCGGCCGGCAACGTAATTCGGATGGTATTCGGGCCGTCAGTGCGGGTTAGGGCGTAGCTGCCGTTGCCCTGATTTGTCCAGCGCAGTATGTTGCGGCCGTTCTGGGAAGTACCCGTTAAACTCACGGAGCATACCTCCAGGGAAGGCGTACTGGCCACAGAAGGCTGACAAGCATCCTGAAGCAAAAGTCGGTAGCAGCCCGGTAGAGGCGCATTGTTCAGGGTAAACGAGGTAGCGCTGCTGGGCACGGTAGCTACCGTGCGGTAGCCACCGGCGGCTGCGGCATCGGCTACTTGCAGGCGGTACTGGTACTCGGCTTGCAGGCCCGTAAACTGAAATTGCACGGCTCCGCCCTGCACGGTCAGGGAAGTTAAGGTAGGCCGCTGAGGGGTAGGCAGGGGCGTAAAAGTTTGCGGGTTAGTACCCGCGCACAGGCTCGCAATGGCGTACTGGCCAATGACTTTCACTTGGTTGGCGCCGTTGGTGGGGTAAGTAGCCGGAGTGTTGCGCGCAGCAGCCACCGGGGCTCCGTTGCCGACCTGCACAAAATACTGGTCGTAGGTAGCGTCCGTAACGGTGACTTCCACGAACCCCGGGGCGCAGGTCGTCAGCGTGAACGTGGGAGCCGGAGTAGATTTAACCTCGAAATTGCGCGAAAAGATGATGCCTTGACTACCCCCTTGCGGGCCCTGGGTGTTTTGGGTGATGACGAGCACGCCCGCAGCCGTGGGTGTAAACGAAGTGGCCGTATCCCGGAAGCCACTGCAGGTAATAGCCGAGCCGCGCTGGTAATAAATCTGGGCCGGATCTAGGTTTTTGCCGCTGCAGTCCCGCAGCCGTACCGGACGACCTACGCACAGGTAAAAGGGCATTTCCTGGCCCGTAGCGGCATCGTAGGCCTTGAAACAGGCGCCCGAATTGGGTGTGGGCGCGCATTGGGCTAGGGCGCCAGTGTGCGCCCACAGGCTGCCTAACCCCAGCATCAGCAGAAAGACAAGTAGTTTTTTCACTATCCCCATAACGAAGCAGCCGCGTAGTTGCGTCTACGCGCCAAGCGAAAGTAACAGGTTTCAGCTGGGAGCAAGCTGACTTGCTGGCTTTAGCCGGTTCTCCGTTTTTGAAGCTTTTTACGCCTTACCGCTGGGCTTTACTGCCACGCATAGGTACGCACGAAGGCCGCGGCGGCGTGTAAATCAGGGTACAACACCCGATCCTGCGATACGAAGGGTACCTTCTCGCGGAAGTGGGCCACTACCTGTTCCAGGGCGGCACTGGTGCGAGTGGGCTGCCGGAATGCCAGGGCCTGGGTGGCGTTCAGTAGCTCAATGCCCAGCAGTTGCTCCACGTTTTCTACTACCCGGCGGGCCTTGGTGGCGGCATTGGCCCCCATGCTCACGTGGTCCTCCTGGCCGTTGCTGCTCACTAGGCTGTCGACGGAGGCTGGCGTACAAAGCTGCTTGTTCTGGCTCACGATGCCGGCGGCCGTGTACTGCGGAATCATCAGGCCCGAGTTCAGGCCGGGCTCCGCAATTAGGAAAGGCGGCAGGCCCCGCTGCCCGCTGATAAGCTGGGTGGTGCGCTGCTGGGATATGCTGCCCAGCTCGGCCGTGGCAATGGCCAACATATCCAGGGCCAGGGCCAGGGGCTGACCGTGGAAGTTACCTCCGCTCAGGATGGCGTCGTCCTCGGGGAACAGGTTGGGGTTGTCCGTTACGGCGTTGCACTCGGTTTCCACTACCTGCTCCACGTAGGCCAGTGCGTCGCGGGAGGCGCCGTGCACCTGGGGCATACAGCGGAAGGAGTAGGGGTCCTGCACGGCGGTTTTGGCTTGCTGTTGCAGCGTACTGCCCGCTAGCAGCTCCCGCACGCGCCGGGCCACCGTTAGCTGTCCGGCGTGGGGCCGAATCCGGTGCAGGCGCTCATCAAACGGCTCACTGCGCCCATCGAAGGCTTCTAAGGACAAGGCCCCGATAACATCGGCGGCGGTCAGCAGGCGGCGGGTGCGCAGCAGGCAATGCACGGCGTAAGCCAGCATAAACTGGGTGCCATTAAGCAAAGCCAGGCCTTCCTTGGCTTCCAACGTCAGGGGCGGCCAGCTAAACAAACTCATGGCATCCGAGGCGGCCAGGCGGTAGCCTTCGTAGTTCACCTCGCCCAAGCCCAGTAATGGTAGGCAAAGGTGGGCCAGCGGGGCTAGGTCGCCGCTGGCACCCAGAGAGCCTTGCTGATACACCACTGGCAGCATGCCACGGTTGTAAAAATCGAGCAGGCGCTGCACGGTGCTCACTTGCACCCCGCTGTGCCCGTAGCTCAGGCTTTGGGTCTTGAGCAGCAGCATGAGCCGTACCAGCTCGGCCGGCACTTCCTCCCCGGTTCCGCAGGCGTGCGACATCATCAGGTTCACCTGCAGCTGCTGGCGCTGCCCGGCCGGAATGGCTTGGTTGCACAGGGCCCCAAAACCCGTATTGATGCCGTAAATAGCCGCATCCGGGGTGCGCTCCAGCCGGTCGTGCAGGTACCGGTGACAGGCGGCCACGCGCTGCCGGGCTTCCTCGCTGAGCACTACGCGGGCCTTGGTGTGCAGCAATTCCCCGATGGTTGTCAGGTCGAGGCGGGTAGAAGGAGTGAGGGCGAAATCCTGGGCCATGGGGGCGGAAGTGAGTGGGGCGCCTGCGTGAGAAAAGCGGCTAAATGAAGGGGGCAGCTGGTAGCTAAGGTGTACTACTGAGCCAGTTCGGCTACTACGTCATCCAGGGAAAGAGTGCGTTCCTGACCCGAAGCGAGCGTTTTAAGCTTGAACTGACCCGCCGCGCGCTCCTCTGGGCCCTGAATCAGCACGTAAGGAATTCCCTTGGCGTCGGCGTACTTAAACTGCTTGCCCAGCTTACCGGCTTCGGGAAACAGCTCGCTGGGAATGCCGGCCTCGCGCAACTGCCGCAGTACGGGCAGCACCGCCATTTCGCTTTCCTGGTCGAAATTAGCTACCAAGCAGCGGGTGGTAGTGGCCACCGCTTCCGGAAACAGGTTCAGCTCCTCCAGGCAGTCGTAGAGCCGGTCCACCCCGAAGGAGAAGCCTACCCCCGACACGCCCGGCAACCCGAAGGCACCGGTGAGGTTGTCGTAGCGGCCGCCGCCCGAGACGCTGCCCATGTTCACGTTGTTGATCTTGATTTCGAAGATGCAGCCCGTGTAGTAGCTCAGCCCGCGGGCCAGGGTCACGTCGAACTCCAGGTTCTGCCATTTCGTAAAGCCGAAGCTGCGCAGGTACTCCAGCACCCGTGCCAGGTCCTGCAGGCCCTTGTAACCGTCGGCGTTGTCGGGCTCCACGGCGGCTGTAGCAAAGGCCGCCAGCAGACGTTCCAGCTTTTCCTCGAAGTCGCCGCCTACCCCCAGCAGGTCAAACAGCCGCTCCGTGGCCTCCGCGGAGAAGCCCCGACCCAGCAGCTCTTTCTCTACCCCGTCGCGTCCAATCTTATCCAGCTTGTCGATGGCCGTAAACAAATCAACCTCGGTGCCTTCACCGCCCAGGGCCTGGTAGAACGCGCCCAGCACCCGGCGGTGGTTGATTTTGATGGTGTGCTCGGTGAGGCCCAGCGTGGTCAGCACCTCCGACATCATCAGCACAATTTCGGCCTCGCAGAGCAGGGAGTCGGTACCCACCACGTCGGCGTCGCACTGGTAAAACTCGCGGTAGCGGCCACGCTGGGGCCGGTCGGCGCGCCACACGGGCTGAATCTGGTAGCGTTTGAAGGGAAATACCAGGGTATTGCGGTTCATGACCACGTAGCGGGCGAAGGGCACCGTTAGGTCGTAGCGCAGGCCCTTCTCGGCTACTTTGGGCAGCAGGCGCTTGCTGCGGTTGTCGGCGGCCAGATCATCGGCGGTAACGTCCTTGGCAAAGTCGCCGGAGTTCAGGACTTTAAACAGGAGCTGGTCGCCTTCCTCGCCGTACTTGCCGGTAAGCACCGAGAGGTTTTCGAGGGTAGGGGTTTCGAGCGGGGCGTAGCCAAACTTCTCGAACACGCGGCGGATGACGCCGAAAATATAATTACGGCGGGCCACTACGGCGGGGCCGAAGTCGCGGGTGCCGCGGGGAATGCTGGGCTTTTGGGCGCTCATCAGGAAAATCAGAATGCGGAAATACGGCCGCAAAATTCGCGGTTTGCATTGGATTTTCCGGAAGGCCCTTTGCAAAGACCTTTTTAAGCGCCGGTTTCCTTACAAAGAGGCGTTGGCGTTACCGGTTTGCACGGACTGATCTTGACTAAAGGTGAAATCGATTTCCTGCATGGCGTCTAGCAGGGAAGGTACTAACAGGGGTTGAGAAGCGGCGTCGAGGAATAGGAAGTGGTGCTGGGCGGGCTGGGGCACGTGGCACAAAATCAGGCGACGGTCCTGGGCGTGCAGCATGAAGGCGTAGGCCAGCAGCAAATCAATCACGTCCTCGGAAAGCGAATCAACCAAACTTAAGTCAATCAGAATGGCGCCTTTGTCGCTGCGGCTGGCCCGGTGCAGGGCCCGGGCTAGCTTTACTTCGTTGGGGGAGGAAGTGTCTGGGGAAAGAATGAGCAAAAAACCATTCGGCAGCACTTCGCGGTGGACATCTAACATAGCCGATATCTATCGGGATGGGTTGGGACAGTAGGTAATACTGTAGTTACCCCCACGAAAGTTCTGCGTGAAAAGCAGAATAAGTAGAACTTTAAAGTTGGATGTATCAGCGTACTACGTTGGAATTGCGGTTAAAATTGACACAATAGGACATAAGCTCAACCAGAGTCCCCACGCCACGGTAGCCAGGACTTGCAGGTCAATGAAAAATAAGTCAGGAGTCCGTTTCGTCGGAGCCCGTGAAGGGCACTCTACCCATAACCAGCCGCCCTGGCCCGCACGAATATTCGGCAACTAGTTTTTGCTTGTTGCCTAATCGGCCTACTGCGGGCTTGAAGTGGGGCAGGGGCAGAGCTACCGCTTCGTGCGGCGGGCCTGGAAAAGTACGCTGGCGGCTAACGGCGCCTTTAACGCTGCCCGGATTCCGGCCTGCCGAAGGCCCCGGTTGGTCCAGTCGTTGCAGGTGCGCAGGGCGTGGTAGTGGCCCGGGCCCGGAAGAAAAAGTCCTCGGGCGAGTAGCCGGTCGGCTGCCGCAACTGCATGTGGTTCAGGCTGTCGGGGCGGAAGGAGCGTTGCACGTAGGCGGCCAGGGTGCGGTACTGCTCGGGAGAGATGCGCAAGGGCACTACCCGCGCCCCGGAGTCGGGGGCGGCACGGTAGAAATCAACGTGCATGAGGGTCCGGGACGGTAACAACGCCCCAGGACGGCTTTCGGCCCCGGAAATTTGCCACCCATCGAGCCCAGGTAAAAGCCTTCGTTGCCCCAGCCAAAGGCCACGTAGGGGTAGCGGGCGAAGCGCGCCGTCAGGGCCGGCTGGCTGAGCGTCTGGAGCCAGTCATGGCCGGTGCGCGCCTCCCGCATGGGCAGCACCACATCGGTATGGAAGCCGTTGGATACCAAGAAGATGGGTACCCCGTCGGGCGTCTGCCGAAACTGGCGGTTTAGGGGCACCACTGTTCCGGTCAGCAGCAGAAGCACAAGGGCAGCAATAGCCGACATAAGCAAACGAAAGGCAAGGAAAAGCGAAGGTAGGCGCATCAGCCATAGGAGCTATACTAGCTGCGGCTTGATACGCATTTACCGGCTGAGTAACCCCTGCCAGGCGTAAACGCAACGGGCCAGCCAGCAGCCTTCCGCACTGGAAGCTGCTGGCTGGCCTCGTATACTGGTGAATTACTACCTATCCTGGGTTCTAGAGTACCTAAGACCGGGTGCGCACTACTGGGCGGCGCGGCTCAACGGCTGCCACGGCGGCAGTGCGCTTGGCCCAGGCCTGCCGGTCGGCGCGGGCTACCTGGGGCATGGTTACCGGTACTAGCACCATGGTGCCCAGCGCGTGCTGGGTGCGGGCCTGGTGCAAAGTCACGGCGGGCCGAAGGGCGTGGTAACCCAGTACCGTGGTGCGCACTACGTAGCGGCCCAGGGGCAGGCCCGTCGCCCGAAAATGGCCCTTGGCATCGGTTTCTACTGATTTCATCAGGCGTCCATCGGAGGCCCGCAGCACCACCACGTAGGAGTGCGGAATGGGCTCCTGGGTTTGCCCATCGAAAAGGCGGCCCGATACCGTACCGCGGTTCGGAGTGGAGCCGGCCTGCACAGGCAGTTGAGGGCCCGCAACGAGAAGGGAAAAGCCCAGCAGGGCACCGGAAACAAAGGAAGTTTTCATGGTAGTACGGAAAAAGAAAGGAAAAGGAGTGGCCCTCGCCGGGCCGAAGAAGGGCCGCGGTTCCGTTCCGAAGATGCCGGCGAGGGTCAGGAAAAGCAGGGTAAAACGTCGAGCCCAATGGGGTAGGCTAGCAAGAAGCCAAGCCGGACTGGGTCGTGCGCCCAAATAATCGGGCGGCGGGGTTCAGCAAGAACTCACTACGCGCCAGGCAAACCAGAGTGGCTGGCACGGAAGAATATACTATGAATAGCTAGGGGTAACGGGGCAGCACTTCCAGCAGCTGGCAGCGCGAGGGGCTACTTCACGGCGTAGGTCCGGGGCATGCGCCGGGCGGTGGAGGCCAGCGTGGTGGATATTACCGCGTTGGACTGCATCCGCTGCACTTGATCCAGGGCGGTGCCCAGCATCTGAGCAACGCGGCGGTGGGTAGCCCGGTTTTTCAAAGGGTTCAGGCAAATACCGCTCAGCCGCTCCTGGTACAGTTCCTCGTGCTGGTCGTTGTAGAATCGAACCACGGTATAGTCGGGGCGCTTGGGGTCCGTTTCCAGCATCCAGTAGCCCGATTTAGCAATAACGGGCGCTTCGCTGTATGAGGTGGTTTGGGCCAGAGCTAGGGAGGCGGGTAGCACCACAAGAGAGGCGCAGAGGATACCGAGACGGGAAAGCAGGGAAGTTTTCATGAGGATTAGTAGGAAAAAAATGGGCACAACAAGCCACTCGCCGGCTGGCCCACAGGCCCGCCGAAACACGGAAGCAGCAACAACGCAAGAGGAAAGCCAGGCCCCGCAGTGCAGCCGGAAAGGCGGCGCGAGGACAACGCCCAGCCGGCAGGAGCGGCGGGCAGCTTCAGCGGGCGAGAGGCCATGACGGTACCGGGAAGCAACGTCGCCGCGGGGTGAAGCAGGAGCTGTAAAGAGCAGCAGAAGTAGCGAGCTGTCTGCCAGGTAGTAGGTTGGGGAGCAGGTACTTAAAAGATGGAAGCGGCAGTAGAAAGGATGCCTGAGGGATAAAAAATATGTTGAATATTTTATGTTGTTTTCGCCGGTGCGGGTAGTGTCTGTCAGGGTAGCAGTGCGTGCGGCGGTGCGCCTTAAAGACCGTTGCTGCTGTGAATACCGCGCGTTGAGCCGGTCGTTACAGCAAATCGAAAATTTATTTTTCAGTTGCTGGCCCCAGCTAGCCGCCGAAGCCGCCCCCACCGCCCTGAGGCTGGTTTTCAATCTTTTTCGGGGGCTTGTTGGAGCCCAGGTACCAGCTGAAACCCAGGTAGCCCACCCGCGACTCCCACTTGTTGTAGTACTCGGCCCGGAAGTTTTCCGTGAACGACTCGGAGCGGTTGCGCTGGGTGTTGAAAATGTCCGATACGCGCAGGGTCAGGGCGGCGCGGTCAGTGAACAGGCGCTGGCGCAGGGCCACATCCACGGAGCCCACCGGCGCCACCCGGCCCTGGGCCGTTACGGCGGCGGCGCGGTAGTTACCCGTAAGTTGCATGTCCAGCTTGGGGGTAGGCGTAAAGGAGTTCATCACGCGGGCCGTGCCCGAAACAATGCGGCGGTTAGCTTCGTTGCCGGTGGCCGCCGTTACGGTGTTCTGGAACAGGGAGCCGCTGGCCGTCAGGCGCCACCACTTGGCCAGGGGCTGGTTCAGGGAAACCTCCGCGCCGTAGCTAGTAGCCTGCCCGAAGTTGCGCACGTACTGGGCCGTAATAACCGCCCCGGCCCCGTAGCGCTGGGTGGCTTCCTCGTCTACCCGCACCAAACGCTGAATGGTGTTATCGGTGTGGCGGTAGAACAAGGTCGACGTCAGCGAGGCCTGGCCCATACTCACTTGGTGACCCAGTTCAAAGGCGTTGATGTACTCGGGCCGTAGCGTGGGGTTGCCGATGCGGTAGCTGCGCTGGTCCTGGTAGAGCGGGAAAGCCAGCAGCTGCATGAAGCCGGGCCGGTTCAGGCGGCGGGAGTAGCTCAGCTTCACGCGTTGGTCTTTGCCGGGCAGGGTGCGCTCCACGGTAGCCGAGGGGAACAGGTTCAGGTAGCGCAAACGGAAGGGGCCGTTGCCGTTCAGCACCTCGCCGCTGGTGTGGGTGTACTCGGCCCGCAGCCCGCCCTGCATGCGCCACTTGTTGATTTCCTGCTGATAGGTAGCGTAAGCAGCCTGGGTCAGCTCCCGGAAGGTATACTCGTAGGAACGGTCGGGGAGGCGGTCAAAGGCGGGGCCGTCGGCCTGTTGGCGCAGGAAATCGTCGGTGCCGCCGTTGCGCTGGTATTGGCCCTTGAAGCCGGCGTCAACGCGGGCCTTCTCGCCCAAGGGGTGCACGTAGTCGAGTTGGCCGGCCACGGCGTTCAGGCGCACATCCAGGTCCTGCTGCCACTCACGCAAATCAGGGGAGCCCTCGGTATTACGCTGGGCCACAACCACATCGGCGTTCAGAAAGGTGTAGTTCATGCTGCCCGTCAGCTCCCGGCCCTTGTGGGCCTCCCAGGTGCGGCGGTAGTCTACGGAGGCATCAATATTGTCGATGTTCTCCGTGACGCCAAAGGTGCTGCCAATCCGGGCCGTAGTGTCGCCGCTAAGGGTGGCTAACTGGTTGCCGGTGTTGCGGCTGCGGTTAAAGTTGGGTTCCAGCGTGAAAGTCAACGACTGGCCCGCGGGGAGGGTGTAGTCGAAACCCAGGCGGCCATTGTAGCTCTTGCTGTGGCGCAGGTTGGTGCCCTGCTGGTAGGTACGCAGACTGCGGTTTTCCAGGGTCGTGTACTGGTCGCTCCACATGCGGCTGCGGTAGTGGTCGTCGCGCAGGTCAAAGGAGCCAAACACGTTGAGCTTGCCCGTGCGGCGGTTGAGGCTCAGGCTGGTATTATACTTGTCGCGGGTGCCCACGTTCAGCACGGCTTGGCCGTTCCAGCCGTCTTTTTTCTGCTTTTTCAGAATGATGTTGAGCACCCCACCGGCTCCGGCGGCATCGTAGCGGGCCGAGGGGTTCGTGACGACTTCCACCCGCTCAATGCTGCTGGCCGGAATCTGCTCTAGGCGGTTGCCGCCGGCCCCGCTGTTGGCTGAGTTGCTGGGCTTGCCATCAATGAGAATGGTGATATTGGAGGAGCCGCGCATGCTCACGGTGCCATCGGGGCTACCGTTACGGAGGGCACGTTTTGGAGCACGTTTACGGCCGTGCCGCCCACGCTGCTCAGGTCTTTTTCTACGTTGATAACCTTCTTGTCTAGGCTTTCCTGCACGGCAGCCCGCTCGCCCTGCACCGTTACGCCAGCCAGCTGGGTAGCGGTAGATTTTAGCTTCATGGGGCCCAGTTGCAGGGTAGGCGTGGCGCTGGTGAGGGCTACCGTGCGGCGCAGACCCTGGTAGCCCACCGCCGAAGCTTTCAGTAGGTAGTTACCCATGCCCAGCTTCTCCAGCGCAAACCGGCCATTCTCAGCGGTTTCGGCCCCGGCCACGAAGCTCGAATCCTGAGCCCGCAGCACGACGACGTTGGTGAAGGGTAGCGGCTGCCCGTTGGCTTGGTCGAGCAGGGTGCCAGAAATGGAGCCAGCTGGTTGCTGCTGGGCCGCGGCGGCCAGGGGAAAGAGCATAGCGAGGAACCCCAGGCCCCGCAGGGCCCGGCCGGAAGACAGGGAGGTAGTCATAAAAAGGGAGTGGTTGGGGACGAATCGGGCAAGGAGAGGCCGTGCCCGGCGGCCGCGGTTCCGCTGGGCTGGCATGGTTGCCAGAAATTCAGACACGAAAAGCAGGGGCTCCAGGCAGCAATTGCGGGGAGGCCAGGCGACCAGAACACAAGCGCCGCGGCGAGAAACGAACGTTTCCGGCTAGCGACCCAGCACCCGGCCCGGTTGGCCCACGGTGGTGTCTGGCAGGTACCGCAGCAGGCTCGGGAAAGGAGCTGCGCCGCGGCAGAGAGTTCAGCTAATTAACAGTCCAAAGGTAAGCGAAGGTACTATGTAAAGCAAGGTACCTGTAGAAATTATTTTTTGATTCGATGAAAACCTTGTGTTTTGCTGTAAGCTGGAAGACGAAGCCCCACCGAATAACCTGGACTATGAGCGGCTGCGGCGGCAGTAGTTGGCTACCAGGGGAATAGATGCACGGCGAGAAACACCCGTTGCCTGACCAGCAGAAAATATCTTATCAAACTGATATAGACAGGTATGGACAGCGTAACGTCCGGCAGAAGCGGAACCGAAGTAGCGTGTTTGGCTGACGTTATGGTAGTAGGTATCCTGCTGGGTAAAGTGGAAGCATCTCTACCGCTTCACCGCTACCTCGTGAAGTAGCTAGAGGTAGTGGTACTTCGGCTGAGCGGAGGCCAAATCGAATCGTACCGTTTGTTCTCAATTTGGCTACCATTTCAACGGCAGCGGGCGAGATGTTTCGGCCTGGCGGGCTGCAGTAGGCTTTTGCTTGCCCCGCTCGGATACTGCACTGCCTTTCGTTTTCGAACAGCCTGTCCATTCTTGGACATATTTTGTAAAGCGCTATTTTTATAATTGAGGTGTAAATTATTGAATATCATTTCTTTATACACTTGGCATGTTGCTTGGCTGACCCTACAGGAAAACCTTCCTTTCCTGTACGAAAATGGACAGAGCTATACCTACTGCAACCCTAAACCACCGCCAGCGCCGCCGGTGGCTGCTGGGGCTGGGCGCGCTGGTGCTGCTGGCAGCGGGGCTGCTGGCCTTCCGCCGCGTGCTCAAGCCCAGCCTGGAGCACAACACCGTGCTAACGGCCCGCACCGAAACCGGCAACGTGGAAGCCTCCCTTACGGCGGCCGGCGTCATTATTCCGGCTCACGAAGCCGTCATCACCAGTCCCATCCAGAGCACTATCCGCCGGGTGTTGGTAGCCGTGGGCAGCAAGGTGCAGCCGAACCAAACGATTCTGGAGCTGGACCGGGAACTGACCAACACGGCCCTGGCCAAGCTCCAGGATGAGCAGCAGCAGAACCGCAATAAAAACAGCCAGCTCCAGCTCACGCTCGAAAAAGCGCTCAACGACCTTCGCTCCCAGGAGCAGGTGCAGCAGGTGAAAGTTCGCAGCCTGCAGTCGGCCCTGCGCGACGAGCAGTACCTGCTCAAGATTGGCGGCGGCACCTCCGAGAGCGTGCGCCAGGCTGAGCTAAGCCTAAAAGTGGCCCAACTGGAGCTGCAGCGCTTGGCCGAGCAAATTCGGAACCAGCGCGCCGCCAATGCCGCTGATGTGCGGGAGCTGGGCTTTACCCTACAAATTCAGGAACGCAGCATTGCCGAGCTGGCCGGCAAGCTGCAGCAGGCCAACATTAGCAGCCAGCAGCCGGGCGTGCTGACCTGGGTAAACGAGAACCTGGGTAGCACCGTGCAGGCCGGCGACGCCCTGGCCCGAGTGGCCGACCTGAGCCGCTTCCGGGTGCGAGCCACCATTTCCGATGCCTACGCCGACGCCCTGCACCCGCAGGACCCAGTCGTGATTCGCGTGAACGGCACCGATTTGCGTGGCACCATTACTACCGTAAGTCCGGCCGTGGAGAAGGGGGTAGTCACCTTCTACGCCGCTCTGGCCCAGGACCATCACCCGGCCCTGCGCTCCAATCTGCGGGCCGATGTGTTTGTGGTAACCAAGGCCCTGCACAACGTGGTGCGCGTGAAAAACGGCCCGTTTTACAAGGGCGGTAAAGAGCAGCCGGTGTTCGTGGTGAAGGAAGGGAAGGCGGTGCGTCGTACCGTGCAGTTCGGGGAAAGCAACTTCGACTATGTGCAGATAACCGGCGGCCTCAGCCCGGACGAGGAAATCATCGTGTCCGATATGAAGGACCACGTGGATACGCCCGAACTCACCCTCAACGATTAGCGGCGCCATGAACCGGATATTTCCTGTCATCTGGACTGTAGAGCTGCGTATTCGCGCCTTCTCGTTGCTGAGGTTGTTTACCTGGAATCGTTCTGGGTCAGTCGTGCAACAGTTAATTACTCAACGACGAGGCGCACCTGGGCGCCTCGGCAGCCTGCTAGTGCTGCTGGCTGTTCCCGCGCTGGCGCAGAGCCAGCCTTCTACCTTATCGCTGAATCAGGTTATTGAGCTGGCCCTAAGCCAGTCGGCCGCCGCCAAGCAAACCCAAACTACCCGCGACAAAAGCTACTGGGAGTGGCGCACCTACCAGGCCAACTACAAGCCCCAGTTAGGGCTGCAAGGCACCTTGCCGGGCTTTAGCCGCGTGATTACGCCCGTGGTGCAGCCCGATGGCACCACCGACTTCCGGGCCGTGCGCATCAACAATTCCAACCTCGCCTTGTCGGTAAGCCAGAACATTGGCCTGACGGGTGGGCAGATTTTCGTGGCCTCCGAAGTGCAGCGCTTCGACGACTTCAACGGAGGCCTGAAGCGCTACAACAACCAGCCCGTAGCCATTGGCCTAACCCAGCCGCTCGGCATGTTCAACGGGCTGAAGTGGGCCCGGCGCATTGAGCCACTGCGCTACCAGGAAAGCCAGCGCCAGTACCTAGAGGAGCGTGAGGGCATTGCCCAACGCATCACGGAGCTGTATTTTGACGTGTTGCAGGAGCAAGTTAACGCCGAGGTAGCCAGCCAGAACGTGCAGGCCAACGAGGAACTGCTGCGCATTGGCAAGGAGCGGTACCAGCTCGGCCGCCTTTCCCAGAGCGACCTGTTGCGCCTGGAGCTAAACCTGCTGAATGCCCGCCAGGCCATGGCCCAGGGCCGACTAGATGCCCAGAATGCGGCCGTGAATCTGCAGAGCTACACGGGCCTGCGGGCCGATGCTCTGCGCCTGGCGGTGCCGGCCGCCGCGCCGCGGCTGGTAGTACCTGCCGAGCAAGCCCTGAGCCAAGCGCGCGAAAACCGCAGCCAGGTGCTGGCCTTTCGGCGGCGCTTGTTGCTGGCCGAGCGGGAGGTAGCGCTGGCTCGGGGCACCACGGGGTTTCAGGCCACGCTGGCGGCGAATTTGGGCTACGTCAATCAGGCTGGCAATCTGTGGGATACCTACGCCGCCTTGCAAAACCAGCAGCAGGTACGCCTCACGTTTGCCCTTCCGCTGGTAGATTGGGGCAAGCAGAAATCCATCGTGAAAACGGCGGAGCTAACCCGCCGCCAGGTGCAAACCGATGTGGCGCAGGAGGAAGCCTCCTTCGAGCAGAGCGTGCAGGTGCAGGCCACCCAGCTTGCTACCCTCAGCGAGCAGCTGGACCTGGCGGCCCGCGCCGATTCTCTGGCCCAGCGCCGCTACGATATTGCCCAGGCCACTTACAAAGTCGGTCGCATCAGCCTCACCGACCTTACCATTGCTTCCGCCGAAAAGGACCAGGCCCGCCGCACCTACATTCTGGCCCTGCGCGCGGCCTGGGTGGCTCACTACCGCCTCCGGGCCCTCACCCTTTACGACTTCGAGCGGCAGTTGCCCCTCACGGCTCAGTAAGCACCAAAAACGGCCGTTGTCTTTGTCTGCCATGCCACGCGCAAGACGCCCTTCAATATTGAACACCCTGTCCGGAACCGGACAACTTTTACTAAAGCTGCAGTTCGGGATTTTAATGTAAGTAATTGAAAAACAAATTAATATGAAGTTGGCATCTTGCTTGGTAACACCACTATAGCCTGGGTAGCCTACTGCCCAATACCGGACAACTCTTTCGCAAGCCTTCCTCACTTTTCCTACCCCGACCTACTCATGGAAAACATCCTCGCCCAATCGGCCGTGCGGCCCCTGGCTACCAGCGCGCCGCTGGCCGCTACCTCCCAGCCCGTTATTCAGCTCCGCGACATTGAGAAAGTCTACCAAACCAAAACCATTGAAACCGTTGCTCTGAACCGGGTAAACCTGACCATCAACAAGGGCGAGTTCGTCTCGATTATGGGACCGTCGGGCTGCGGCAAGTCCACGCTGCTTAGCATTATCGGGCTGCTGGATGAGCCAACCAGCGGCATTATTGAAGTGGATGGTCGCCCGGTGCAGTCGTACTCCGACAAGGAGCTAGCCGCGCTACGCAACCAGAAAATTGGGTTTGTTTTCCAGAGCTACCACCTCATCAACGACCTCTCGGTGCTCGATAACGTGGAGCTGCCTTTGCTGTACCGCACGGGGGTAGGCGGCCGGGAGCGGCGAGAGCGGGCCTACGCTGCCCTCGACAAGGTAGGGCTGAGCGCCCGCACCAACCACTTTCCCAGCCAGCTTTCCGGGGGCCAGCGCCAGCGCGTGGCCATTGCCCGGGCCTTGGCCGGCAACCCCGAAATCATTCTCGCCGACGAGCCCACCGGCAACCTCGACTCCGTGATGGGCGAGGAAATCATGGAACTGCTGCTGGGTCTCAACCGCCAGGAGGGCACCACCATTGTGATGGTAACCCACGACGAGCAGCAGGCCCACAAAACCCAGCGCCTCATCCGCTTCTTCGACGGAAGC
Source organism: Hymenobacter sp. 5516J-16 (assembly GCF_022919335.1). Lineage (NCBI taxonomy): Bacteria > Pseudomonadati > Bacteroidota > Cytophagia > Cytophagales > Hymenobacteraceae > Hymenobacter > Hymenobacter sp. 5516J-16. The sequence goes on from NZ_CP095058.1 coordinate 4,188,449, forward strand.
CAGGTACAGTGAATCAATTAAGAATTAAGAATGAATAATTAAAAATTGGCTTTAGAGTCCGTCTGAGCTGGTTTTCTCTACTCATTCTTAATTCTTAATTCTTAATTCTCAATTCTTAATTAAAATCCCATGCTTCTTTCCTACCTCAAAATTGCCTGGAAGGTCTTGCTGCGTCGCAAGTTCTTCACCTTCATCAACCTGTTTGGCGTCAGCTTCACGCTGATGATTCTGCTGGTAGTCATGGCCCTGGTGGATCATGTGGTGGGGCCCAACATGCCGGAAAAGCGCATCGACCGCATGTTGTTCGTGAATACTATCCGCCAGCAGATGGCGGACGACCACGGCTGGATGAACATGCCCGCCAGCCTGCATTTCGTGGACGACTACGTGCGCAAGCTCAAAACCCCGGAGAGGATCGGCATCATGTCGAACATCTACAATGCCACGGCTTTCGTCAAGAGTGGCCTACTGCCCCTGGATATCCGCTATACCGACGGCGAGTTTTGGCGCATTTTGGACTTTGAGTTTCTGGGCGGGCGGGCCTTTACCAGCAGCGAGGTGGCCCAGGCTCAGCCGGTGTGCGTCCTCAACGAAACCACGGCCCGCAACTATTTCGGGACGGCCGACGTGGTGGGCCGCACCATCGAAATTGACCTGAAGCGCTACCGCGTGTCGGGCGTGGTGCGCGACGTGTCGGCGGCGCACATTGCTTCCTACTCCGACGTGTGGGTGCCCTACAGCCTGAGCCCCTCGCTGGCGCGCGACAACCGCATCGGGGGGAGTTTATGATTGTATTGCTGGCGCCCAAAACGGCCGCCGTGGCGGCCGTGCGCGAGGAATACCAGCAGATGATGCGGCGGGTAGAAATTCCGAATCCCAAGGAAGTACGGGCCCTGTATTCCTACGCCGACTCCATGCTGGCCAGCTTTACGCGGGCGCTACACTTCGACGGCGGCTCCCAGACGCTGGATAAAGATAACATGGGAACCTTCTACCTGATTTGCACGGTGCTAGGCCTGATGTTTATGCTCTTGCCCGCCCTGAACCTGGTGAACCTGAACGTGACCCGCATTCTGGAGCGCTCCAGCGAGATTGGGGTACGCAAGGCCTTCGGCGCCACGGGCAGCAACCTGGTGGGGCAGTTTCTGGTGGAAAACGTGGTGCTGGCCCTGGTGGGCGGGCTGCTGGGCCTGGGCCTGGCGGCCGGGGCCCTGGCCCTGCTCAACGAGGCGCACATAGTGGCCTACGCGCAGTTTGCCCTGAGCTGGCGGGTATTTGGCTGGGGGCTGCTACTGGCCCTGGTCTTCGGCCTGATGAGCGGCGTGTACCCGGCCTGGAAGATGTCGCGCCTGAGCCCGGTGGTGGCCCTGCGCGGCAGCGGGGAGCAGAAGTAACGGCCAGGCCACCTTACTGGGGCAGCAGCCCTTTTTCCTCTCACCTCATATCCTGCTCGTATGTTTCGGCACTTGTTTAAACTTATCTGGAACCGCAAGCGCAACAACGCGCTGCTGGTGTCGGAAATCTTCTTCTCCTTCGTGGTGCTGTTTGGGGTCGGTACCATGCTCATCACCTTTGGCGCCAACTTTCTCTCGCCCCACGGCTTCGACTCCCAGCAGGTGTGGCGGCTTGAAATCAGGGCCGGGCAAAACGAGACCATGCCCCGCGCCGAGCTCGACGAGGTGCTGCGCCAGGTGAAGGCGCTGCCGGGCATCCGGCACGTGGCCCTCACCAGCGGCAACGTGCCGTTCACGTTCAGCACCAATACGTCGGAGTTTGCCTACCAGGGGCGAAAGTCGGGGCAATCCAACATTTATGACGCCGATGACCGCTACGCCCAGGCCCTGGGCCTGCAGCTGCGGGAAGGACGCTGGTTTGAGAAGGCCGACGACGGCAGCCACTACCGCCCGGTCGTCATCAGCCAGGACCTGCGCGAAAAGCTGTTCGGCCCCGAGCCCGCGCTGGGAAAAGTCTTTTCCTGGGTGGAGCCCGGCCCCAATCCCAAGCCCGAGGACGAGTTTCTGGTGACGGGCGTGGTAGAGAACGTGCGCATGGAAAACGACTTCAGTGCCCCCGTGCCCTCGATGTGGAAGCGCCTGCTGCCGTTTGACACCACACGCTGGGAAACGGCCAACGTGGTGGTGCGCGTGGCGCCCGGCGCGGGCGGCGAGCTGCAGGAAAAAATAGCCCGCACCGTGGCCGGCGTCACGCGCCAATGGACGACCATGGTGCGCGTGATGGAAGATGACCGCCTGCACAAACGCCGCTACACGCTCGTGCCCGTGGTAGGTCTGGCCCTGGTGAGCGTATTCCTGATTGTGAACGTGGCCCTAGGCCTGTTCGGCGTGCTCTGGTACAACATCAGTCAGCGCCGGGCCGAAATTGGGCTGCGCCGGGCCATGGGCGCCACTGGGGCGGCCATCAGCTGGCAGTTTCTGGGCGAGATGCTGGTGGTAACGACCCTGGGCGTGGTGCTGGGCTGCCTGCTGGCGGCGCAGTTTCCGCTGCTGGGCGCTTTCAGCCTGGCCCCCGCGCTGTACCTGGCCGGCATGGGCGTGGCGGCCGTGGCCGTGTACCTGATTACGGCCCTCTGCGCGCTATACCCCAGCCGGCTGGCGGCCGCCATCCATCCGGCCGTGGCGCTGCGCGAAGAATAGGGTGCCGCAAATTACCCGCCGATTTCCTTCCTTCGCCCCTGAGCTATGATACTAATTGCCGACGACGACCTGGCCGTGCGCACTTCGCTGGGGCTGCTGCTGAAGCAGGCTCGCTACGCCACGCGCAGCGTAGCTACACCCGCTGAAGTGCTGAAGCAGGTAAGCGAGAGTCCGCCCCGCCTGCTGCTCCTGGACATGAACTTCTCCCTTGACACCAGCGGGCACGACGGCCTGCAGTTGCTAGCTCAGGTAAAGCGTTTGGTGCCGGCCCTGCCCGTGATTCTGATTACCGGCTGGGGTAGCATCACGCTGGCCGTGGAAGGCATGAAGGCCGGCGCCGCCGAGTTTATCACCAAGCCCTGGCACAACGACTCCCTGCTGCAAACCATCCGCACAATTCTAGCCCTGCACGAGCCGGACCCCGACGCCGACCCCACTGCCTTTTCCCGCCGCCAACTCGATAAGCAGTACAATTTCCGCGGAATTGTGGGCCAGGATGTGCGCCTGTTGCAGGTATTGCGCAACGTAGGGCAGGTAGCGGCCACCGATGCTTCCGTGCTCATCGAGGGCGAATCGGGGACGGGCAAGGAGCTGATTGCGGAGGCCGTGCACCAGAACAGCCAACGCCGCCGCCAGCCCTTCGTGAAAGTAAATTTGGGCGGCATTTCGGCCTCTTTGTTTGAAAGCGAGATGTTTGGCCACCGCCGCGGGGCCTTCACTGATGCCAAAACCGACCGGGTGGGCCGTTTTGAGCTAGCTAATGGTGGTACTATTTTCCTGGACGAAATTGGGGAGCTGGACCTCGGTAGCCAGGTAAAGCTGCTGCGGGTGCTGCAAGACCGCACCTACGAGGTGCTCGGCGACAGTAAGCCGCGCCGCCTCGACATCCGGGTTATCTGCGCCACGAACCGCAACCTAGCCGAAATGGTGCAGCAGGGCCGCTTCCGCGAGGATCTGTTTTACCGCATCAACCTGATTACCGTGCGCTTGCCCGCCCTGCGCGAGCGGCCCCAGGACATTCCGCTGCTGGTGCAGCACTTCGTGGATGGGCTGCGCGCTATCTACAACCGACCGGCCCTGAAGGTAGGCACCCGCGCCCAGCACTGGCTGCAGGAGCAGCCCCTTCCCGGCAACATCCGGGAGCTGAAAAACCTGGTGGAGCGCGCCGTGCTGGTCAGTGGCAAGGACGAACTGGGCCCCGATGATTTTCAGGCCCAGTTCCAACGCGCCCCCACCCGCTCCGCCGAGGTCGGCGAGCTACCCGAGCCCGGCACCATTACCCTCGACGAGCTAGAAGCCCAAATGATTCGCCGCACCCTGGAGCACTACAGCGGCAACATCAGCCGCGTGGCTAAAGCCCTGGGTCTGAGCCGCGGCGCCCTTTACCGTAGGCTGGAAAAATACGCTATTCCGTTTGATGCGGAGTAGCTGCGGGCAGGCATGTGGCACAAGTAAAACCCGGCTTCCTCCTCCGCGTGAGGAGAGGAGCTGGGTTTTAATTCTAGTTTAAAGCACTATCATTTTACCGGCTTTCATGTCTCTGCGCACCAAATTCGTCCTGTTCGTCGTCCTGATTCATGCGGTGCTTATTGTGCTGGCGGGGCAGGTAATGCGCACCAACGCGCCGTTGTTTGTGGGCCTGGAGGTGCTACTGGCCGTTAGTATTCTGCTCACGGTGCAGCTCTACAAGGGCTTTGTGCGGCCCTTCCACCTGATTGCGGCCGGCACCGAAGCCATCCGGGCCAAGGATTTTTCCATGAAATTTGTGCCGGTAGGGCAGCGCGAAATGGACCAGCTCATCGACGTGTACAACCACATGATTGAGGAGCTGCGCAAGGAACGCGTCACTCAGCACGAGAAAAGCTACCTGCTGGAAAGTCTAATTCAAGCCTCTCCGGCCGGCGTGTTGCTGCTCACCTTCGACGGCCGGATTGAGGGCGTGAACCCAGCCGCCGAGCGGATGCTAAACCTGCCGGCCGCGCAGCTGCTCGGGCAGGAGCCCGCCTACTTGCCCGGCGACTGGGGTAGTGCGCTGGCCAACCTGTCGGAGCAGGCGCCGCAGGTGGTGCAGCTCTCCGGCATTCAGACCTACCGCGCCCACTGTTCCCGCTTTATTGACCGGGGATTTTCGCGCCGCTTCATTGTGCTGGAGGAGCTAACCCAGGACCTGATTCGGCAGGAAAAGCAAGCCTATGAGAAGCTGATCCGGATGATGTCGCATGAAATCAACAACTCCATCGGCGCCATCAACTCCATTCTGCAGAGCTTCCACCACTATGCGCCCCAGCTCCGCCCCGATGACCAGCCCGATTTTACGGAGGCCCTCGACGTGTCCATCAGTCGCAATACCCACTTGGCCAACTTCATCGCCAATTTCGCCAACCTCGTGCGCCTGCCCTTGCCCCAATGCCACCCCACCGATGTGCACGAGCTGCTGCGCACCACTGAGCGGCTACTGCACGTGCAAGCTGGGCGCCGGCGCATTCACTGGCACACTGATTTCGCGCCCGGCCCGCTGGTTGTCCGCCTGGATGCCCAGCAGTTGGAGCAGGCGCTGCTCAATATTTGCAAGAATGCCCTGGAAGCCATTGGCGAAGAAGGCAACCTGTGGGTACGCACCAGCCGGGAGCCCGCCTGCATCAGCATTGAAAATGACGGCCCCGGCATTCCGCCCGAGGTGCAGCGCCGCTTGTTCACGCCCTTCTTTAGTACCAAGCGCGACGGCCAGGGCATCGGCCTGACCCTGGTGCGCGACATTCTACTGGCCCACGGCTTTTCGTTCGAGCTGGCTCCAACGCCGCACGGTACTACTGCCTTCACCATCCGGTTGGCTTAGCGCCAGATGGTGAAGGCAGTAGTACTAGGGGCCGGATTGTGCTTACTCAATAGTTAAGCGCCGCGTTTGCTTACCGCACCGCACCAAGTAAATACCAGGCTTGAGGGTGGGGAGGTAGAGGCCTTCCACCTCGTAGGCGGGACGGGCGTTGGCGGCTACTAAGCGGCCTGTGGCATCAAACACCTGCACGGGCTGGTTAGCTTCTAGGCCGGTAGCCCACACGGTGCCCCGGCTAGGATTGGGCCAGAGCGTAAGCTCACTCGGGGCTGGCAGGGCCAGGTCGAGCATGGTAGTCACGAAGAAGCGGTCGGCGAAGTACTCATAGTAAGTGGCGCCCCCGAACAGGGTCGTTGAGCCCAGTGTAAGGTCTGGACCCTGAAAAGTGCCTGCAACCTGCACAGTACCGGTGGCACTGGAGGCCACAGCCAGACCCAGGTCGGTACCGCTGCCCCCTCCGCCCGAAGCCCAGCGCCAAGCGCCCTGGGAAGTAAGCTGGGCCACTACCACATCGGTTTTTCCGGCCGCGCTCAGCAGGGGCAACTGCCCAAAGGCAACCTGGGTGCCGGAAAAGCTACCTGTTACCAGTACATTACCCGCCGCGTCCAGAGCAATACCGTTGCCCGTATCTGTTTCCGGGCCTCCGCCCCGCACGGCCCACTGCCAGGCCCCGTTGGGGTTGAGCTTTGCTACCAGCAGATCAGGATTGGTATCGTCTTTGGGCAGACTGGTTGAACCAACAGAAGCCTGTTTGCCAGCTACCATTCCCGCTAGGTACACGGTACCATCGGGTTCTACCGCGAGGCCATTGCCCCGGGTTTGGGCCGCGCCGCCGCCCGCGGTAGCCCACTGCCACTGGCCCTGGCTATTTAGCTTGGCGGCAAACAGGCTGCTGCGCCAGTTGCCCCGGCGCAGAATTTGGGAGCCAAAGCGGGCTTCATTGCCTTCAAACGTGCCGGTTACATACACGTTGCCACTGGCATCCAGCCCAATGCCCTGGCCGAAGTCATAGCCACCAGTGCCGCCTTCGGTCACCGCCCATTCCCAGGTGCCCGCCGCATTCAGCTTCGCTACGAAGGCATTGTAGAGGCCTTCGTTGTGAACGGAAAGGGAACCAAACATGGCATCATGAACGCGCAAACCACCCGTCACATAGGCGTTGCCAGCCCCGTCAACAGCCAGGGCCGTTCCAAAGATGAAGTTGTTGGTATTCTTGCCGCTGGTATGGTTTACCCGGAGCCACTGTCCGGTCGGGCTTAGCTTCGCTACAAACAGATGGATGCCATAGCTAGGGTTTTGTACCTGCAGCGCGCCGAAATTAGATTCGTAGCTTTTCGTATTGCCAGTGAGGTAAATGTTGCCAGCAGCATCAAGGGCCACGCCGGTGGCCATGTCCTCGTCGCGCCCGCCCGCTCGCACTGCCCACTGGTAGGTACCGGCGGCATCTAGTAGGGCCACAAAAATGTCATAGTCGCCGGCCGCAGTAAGCGTCGTGCTACCCAGCGTAAGGGTCTGTCGGAACGAGCCCACCACCACCGTGTTGCCGGCCCGGTCCGTGGCGATGCCGTGCGCCTGCACCTGCTGACCAAAGCTAGTGGGCTTCTCGCCACCCGTGGCCCAAGTGAAAGCCGGAATCTGAGCTTGTCCGGGTCCACTCAACAAGAGCAAAGCTCCCAGAAAGAATACATACACAGAGCGTAGGGGTAGCAGCATAGCAAAGAAGGCAGGAAGTAAGAAGAATCGGCAGAGAGGAATACCAGCAAGCAACGAAACCTTTCGCGGTGCCAAAGCAAGCAAAGGCCTCGTAACAGACAACATCGCGGCAACGCGACGGTGCCCAGCGGCAGCGAAACCGGTTGTAACCGGCTCGCTGCCCCTGGGCACCGCAAAATTAAGGCCAGATATAGTGATTTTACATTATTTGCGCTTCACCGGCGCGGCGGGCTTGCGGGTAGGAGCGGGCCGGCCAGCAGAAGGTGTTGCATCGGTAGCTACCTGCCCGTTGCGGAAGGTTTTCTTTTCCTGCACCGTCTTGCCATCGGGGGCGAAATAGCTCCATACGCCGGTTTCTTTGCCATTGCGGAAGGCCCCGGTTATTTCGGGCGTGCCATCCTCCCGCAGCTGGCGGAAGGGGCCCATCTTGAAGCCTTTCACGTAGGTAGTCTCCGCTTTAAGCTTGCCAGAAGGGTAGAATTCCTGCCCCAGTCCTATGGGCTTGCCGTTTTCGAAGGTCAGCTTGCTTTGCACGGTGCCGGTGGGGTAGTAGGTGAGCTGCTCGCCGGTTAGCTTGCCATTCACGTAGGTTTCCTGCTTCTGCACCTGCTTGCCGCCTGGGTGAAAGGTACGCCACTGGCCTGCGGGCTGGCCGTTCTTGTACTGTTGCTCTTCCTTCGGGAGGCCGTCCTCGTAGTAAGCCGTAATGCGCCGGTCGCGGCCCTGGTTAGCGTACTCAATCTTTTGCTGGGCTTTCCCCGACTCATAGAAATCCTGCTGGGTGCCCACCAGCACGCCCTGGCGGTAAGTTTGGGTGCTTTTCACGGCCCCGCTTTCGTAGTAGGATTTCGCCGGCCCATCGAGGTTGCTGGTGCCCCGGCCAAGTTTTTGGCCTGCTTGGTCAGGTCGTCGGCCAAGGGGTTTTTTATGGCCCGGCCCACCAGGGTAGCGGGGGCGTAGGTGCCCTCTGTGCGCAGCTTGCCCGAGCGGTAGAAGCTGCGGTAGCTGCCCTTGCCGCTTTTATCGGCCTGCACGTCCGTTTCCACCTGGCCGTTGTCGTAGTACGTTTTATAGGGGCCCGCCAGCAATCCTTTGCTGTACACTCCCTCACTTTGCAGCTGACCGTTTTCAAAGTAGGTTTTCACCGGCCCGTTGGCTTGCCCGTTCTGGTAGGTGATTTCCACCCGGGGCTTGCCCGACGGATACAACTCCCGGATGGCCCCGGCGGGCTGGCCGTTGCTGAGCGTGGTTTCGAGCTTTACTTCCCCGCTGGGGTGGTAGTAGCGCAGCGTGCCCGTCGGCTGATCGTCCTGGTAGGTGCCTTCCTGGGCGATTTTGCCGGTGGGGTAATACGTTTTGAAAGGGCCCTGGCGGACGCCCTGCTGGTAGGTGACTTCCAGCCGCCGGCCGCCGGTAGGATGAAACTCCACGTAGGCTGAGTCGCGCTTCCCATCGGTGTAGCGAGTTTGGGCCTCCAGCTTGCCAGAGTAGTAAAACCGCTTGTAGGGGCCCTGCATGACGGTATCAGCAGCTACTAGAGCCGAAAATATTTCCCGCTTGCGGGTATTCGTAGAATCGAAATAGGTAGTGAGGCGTCGCAGCTTCTGGGCCTGGGCGGCCGTGGAAGTTAGCAGCAGCAGAGCAAGGGCAAGTCGTTTCATAGGCGCAAGAACGCAGTAAAGCAGAAAGTATTTTCGGATGACAACAGGTGGCAAGGGGTAGCAGGTAGCTAAAATCAGCCGAACGATACGCACCCATTCACCCCAAACCATGCATCTGCTACCCACAAAACAAAAGCCCTGCCGCAAATGCAGCAGGGCTTTGACACCTGAGTTAGGCAGAAAATCCGGCGAATTCGAAAAACCCGCCGGAAGTCTGGGCTTACAGTTTTTCTACCACGAGGCTGCTGGCTCCGCCGCCCCCGTTGCAGATGCCGGCTACTCCAATTTTGCCGCCCTCATTGTGCAGCACATTTACCAGGGTAGTAACGATGCGCGCGCCCGAAGCGCCCAGCGGATGGCCCAATGATACAGCGCCGCCGTAAGGGTTCACCTTGGTTCCCTCCAGTTCCAGCAGCTTGTTGTTGGCCAGCGAAACCACCGAGAAAGCCTCGTTGATTTCGTAGAAATCAACATCCTTGGCCTCCAGACCGGCGTGCTTCAGCGCTTTGGGAATTGCCAGGGCTGGGGAAGTGGTAAACCACTCCGGAGCCTGCTCGGCATCAGCGAAGCCCCGAATCAAGGCCAGGGGCTTCACGCCCAGTTGCTCGGCCTTCTCCCGACTCATGAGCAGCACGGCGGCGGCCCCATCATTAAGCGTGGAAGCGTTGGCGGCCGTTACGGTGCCTTCCTTGCCGAAAGCCGGCTTCAGGCCCGCAAACTTGGTGAAATCAGCCTTGGTGTACTCCTCATCGTCGCTGATGATGGTTTCTTTGCCGCGCACCGTAATGGTTACGGGCACGATTTCGTCTTTCTTTTTGCCAGCTTTAGCAGCAGCGGCGCTCCGCTCGTAGCTCTGCTGGGCAAAGGCGTCCTGCTCCTCGCGGGTGATGCCGTAGTGGGTGGCGGTGCGGTCGGCGGCTACACCCATGGCGAAATCGTGGTAGGGGTCCCACAGGCCGTCCTTCATCAGGCCGTCAATCATCTGGCCGTGGCCGTACTTGGCGCCAAAACGAGCCTTGTCGAGGTAGTACGGTACATTCGACATGCTTTCCATGCCACCCGCTAGCACTACCTCCGACTGCCCCAGCATAATGGCTTGGGCTCCGAACATGATGGCTTTGGTGCCGGAAGCACACACTTTGTTAACCGTGGTGCACTCTACCGTGTCTGGCAAACCAGCTTTCTTGGCAGCTTGCCGGGCGGGAGCCTGGCCCAGGTTAGCAGAAATAACGTTGCCCATTATCACCTGATCAACTTCCTGACCGTCAATGCCGGCTTTTTCCAGCGCGCCTTTCAGAGCAATGGCCCCCAGTTCAGTGGCCGACAATGAGGCCAAACTGCCCCAAATGAGCCAATGGGCGTGCGCACGGCGGCTACAATTACTACTTCCTTGATTTGCATAAATTGAATGGGTGGAATGGTTTAGTTTTGGGTGGGCTGCTTTCCCGTAAAGGTAGGAATTCGGCCAATAGGGTAGGAGAGGCGTAGGCTAGAGCAAGCAGGCCCTGCGCCTTAGTGTTCAGCTACTGCCGTTGCCCAGAGTTAAGCTGCTATGAACTTACCAGCCCGGCTTGCCTTTGGGGCTGGGGCGGTGGCTTTGCGGGGCAACTGCTGCAGGTACTGCTGCTCCGCCGTGTGCAGGGCTTCTAGTAGCTGGCGCGCCTGGCCTGGGCTCAAGTTCATTTGCTGCAAACGCGCCCGTTGCGTTTGGGTGTTCGCTTCGGCATTGGTAGCGGCCTCAGTTCCTCCCCGCCGACTTGAGCCGCCCGGCGCTTCCGGGCCGCTTTCCGCATCGCTCAGCCCGCGCACCGAGCCCGGCTCACTACCTCGGCCCACACTGCGCTGAGGCCCTGCTCCTGGCCGGAATCCTTGGTTGGCGGAGCTGCCGGGAGTGGCTGAGGGTTGGGTTGGGTTACGCTGACCGGCGGGGTCAGTCTGGGGTTGAGGAGCTGAGCTAGGGTCTTGTGGTCGGGCAGGGTCTGGGAGGCTACCCGCCTGGTCAGTGCCGGCGCGTGGGGTAGGGGTAGGCGTTGGGCTGTTTTGGGGGCTGCCATCCGTGCCGGGCGGGGGCGTTTGGGGTGCGGCCGCTCGTCGCTCCAGAAAGGCGCGGAGGGCTTCGTAGTTGTAGCGAGCATCCTGATTGGCCGGGTTGGCTACTAGTGCCTGTCGCAGCAACCCTACTGCTTGTACATAATCGTGCTGAGCAGCGGCCAGCGCCGCTAATTGCTGCAACGCTACGCTCCGAATGCCGGGTGTTTTGCTGGTTACCAATCGGCTGTAGTAACCACGGGCCGCGCCCGGCTCCCCGGCCCGCGCCGTAGCGTGCGCCAGATTTAGCCACACTACATCTTCGCGGGAGCCCAGCGTAACGGCTGCGGTTTTATAAGCAGCCGCGGCCGCGGCGTACTCCCGGCGCGCATAGGCCGCGGCCCCTTGTCGAATGGCTTCATTGCGGTCATGAATGCGGGTTAAGCCGCCCCAGGTGCTGAGCAGCAGCATGCCACCTAACAGGGTGTTTTTCACGGCCGAATCACTTTTACGGTAATTAATACATCGAGTAGCAGCAGCAGCAGGCCTAGTACCAAGGGTAGCGGTACCGATTGTCGGCCACGGCTACCGTGCGAACTTGCTCTGCCTGGCCTTCTACGCGGTTAAGCGCATTTAGCAGCAATGGAAACTCATTCCGCCGATCCGTGAGTTCAAAATACTGCCCCCGGTCTGCTCCGCCAACCGGCGCAAGGGTACTGGAGCCAGGCGGGTGACAACTTCCCGGCCCCGGGCATCACGCAAGTAGCCCCGCCCCCCGGTCTGTGGGATGCGGCTGCCTTCCACGGAGCCCACCCCCATTGGAAATACCCGCGTGCCGGAGCGTGCCAGAACGCGCACCGTGGGCTCCAGATTCTCCCCGAAATCTTCCCCGTCCGTTACCAGCACAATAGCAGTAGCGCGGGGTATTGCTGCCGGGGTGGTCATCTGCGTGCTACCCAAGCGCTGCAGCACCAACTCCAGCGGCGGCGCCAAATCAGTGCTGCCGGCGGGCACCAGTGAAGTTTGGAGTGTGCGCAAAAAGAGCTGTAAGGCGGCCTGATCGTAGGTGAGGGGGCACTGCACGTAGGCTTCGCCGGCAAATACAATCAACCCCAGCCGGTCGGCCTGAAAACGGCTGATTAGAGTGCTCAGCTCCGACTTCGCTTTTTGCAAGCGGGAAGGCGCTACATCCACCGCATTCATGGAACGAGAAAGGTCTACCAACAGCCACACATCCTTGCCCGCCGTGCGAACGGGGCGTTGGGTAAGCCCGTACGCCGGACCCAGTAGTGCGGCGCCCAGCAGGCTCACATATAGCAGCCGCAGCCCCAACTTCCAGCCCAGCCGCCAGCCGCGCTGCCCAGCGGAGCCGCCAGCCGACGGGTTCTTAGGGCGTAGCCGAGGTAGAAAAGAAAAAAAAAGAGGACCACCAACCCCTCGGGCCAGCCCAGCGGATACGCCCAGTTCAGCACGATGGTAACCACTTATTGTTCACAATACAAGCGCCGCAAAAGTAAGGTTGAGCCGGAGAATTTAGGAGCTGAAAATGCCTTCTGCGGCTCGCAATGCAACGGCAAGATGGAAGATATTTTTTTTGAAAAGGGTTTGTTTCTCCATTCCGCTTGTATATTTGCACACCTTTCAGCCGGAAAGGAGTTCCACTTGGAGAGGTGGGTGAGTGGCTTAAACCAGTAGTTTGCTAAACTGCCGTAGCTCTAAAGGTTACCGGGGGTTCGAATCCCCCCTCTCCACATAGTTCCTATTATGAGTTAGAAATTGTGGGCTGTATGTTGCACAACAACCTTGGCAGCCCTGGTTTTTAACTCATAATTCTTTTTCGGGGTGTAGCGTAGCCCGGTATCGCGCCTGCTTTGGGAGCAGGAGGCCGCAGGTTCGAATCCTGCCACCCCGACCACAAGATAGCCGTCAGCCCACCTTTGGGGCGGGCGGCTATTTGTTTTTGACCCCGTAGCTCAGCTGGATAGAGCAGCTGCCTTCTAAGCAGCCGGTCATTGGTTCGAATCCAATCGGGGCCACTGAAACCCGCTTTACGTCTTGTGAAGCGGGTTTTTTTATTTATAGCACCGAAATAGCCTACACTATGCCAGCTAGTATGTTGCATGTTACGCGCCACGCCTATGCTGTACATAGCAGCGAATACCACGGGTAAAGTGGTGCAGAAAACAGCTCGTTTAAAACAGATATATCCTGCAATTTATAGTGCAGCTTAGATCTATCTTGGTAGCCCTTAAATAGAGCTACAAGCAGAACGGTGTGGCGCGGCTCTGACTGCCACGGAAGGGAATACACAACGGCTGCTGACGTAGTGGTAAATCGGCCTTTTTGCTGGTAAAAAACGATTTTTTTCGTTATCTTTGCCTACTTACGCACTAAGCGCTGAACCAACCGCAACATGAGCGAAACTAAAGAGAAAAAAGCCCCCGCCGAGTACTCCGCGAACAGCATTCAGGTACTCGAAGGGCTCGAAGCCGTGCGCAAACGTCCCTCGATGTACATCGGCGACACCGGTATCAAAGGCCTGCACCACTTGGTGTGGGAAGTAGTCGATAACTCCATTGACGAAGCCCTAGCCGGCCACTGCGACACGATCCACGTGACCATTAATGAGAACAACTCCATAACCGTCCGCGACAACGGCCGCGGTATTCCCGTTGATTTCCACCAGAAGGAAGGCCGCTCGGCCCTGGAAGTGGTGATGACGGTGCTGCACGCCGGCGGCAAATTCGACAAGGACAGCTACAAAGTATCCGGTGGTTTGCACGGGGTAGGCGTCAGCTGCGTGAATGCCCTGAGCAAGGACCTGAAAGTAACCGTGCGCCGCAACGGCAAAGTGTACGAGCAGGAATACAAAATTGGGGCGCCGCAGTACCCGGTTAAAGAAATTGGGGAAACGGAGGAGCATGGTACCCAGGTAGAGTTTCTGCCCGACGATACCATCTTCACGGAGTCCGTCTACAAGTACGCTACCATTGCCTCGCGTTTGCGGGAACTGGCCTACCTGAACCGCGGCATCCGCATTACCCTGACTGACCGCCGGGAGCCCGGCGAAAACGGCGCGGAGTTCCTGGGCGAAGAGTTTTACTCCACGGGCGGCCTGGCCGAGTTCGTGCAGTACCTCGACGGTTCGGAGCGCCACGCCCTGATGCCGGCCCCCATTCACGTGATCAGCGAGAAGGGTAGCACCCCAGTGGAGGTAGCACTGCAGTACAACGACTCGTATCAGGAGAACATTTTCTCCTATGTTAACAACATCAACACCCACGAAGGCGGTACGCACGTAGCCGGCTTCCGCTCGGCCCTGACCCGCACGCTGAAGGCCTACGCCGATAAATCAGGCAAGCTAGAGAAAGCCAAGGTGGAGATTTCTGGGGAAGACTTCCGGGAAGGTCTGACGGCCGTTATTTCGGTGAAGGTAGCCGAGCCTCAGTTCGAGGGCCAGACCAAAACCAAGCTGGGCAACAACGAGGTAAGTGGCGCAGTAAACACCGTAGTTGGTGAAATCCTGAGCCAGTACCTGGAGGAAAACCCCAAGGAAGCCGGCATCATCGTGGAGAAAGTAATTCTGGCTGCTAAAGCCCGGATTGCCGCCCGCAAGGCCCGCGAGATGGTGCAGCGCAAAACCGTGCTGGGCTCCACCTCCCTGCCCGGTAAGCTGGCCGACTGCTCGGAATCGGACCCCGAAATCTGCGAGATTTACCTGGTAGAAGGTGACTCGGCTGGTGGCACGGCCAAGCAGGGCCGCAACCGGGCCTTCCAGGCTATTCTGCCGCTACGAGGCAAGATCCTGAACGTGGAGAAGGCCCAGGAGCACCGCATTCTGGAAAACGAGGAAATCCGGAACATGATTACGGCTTTGGGCGTGAGCTTCGGGGTAAACGCCGACGTAGAGAAAGGGATTGAGGCCGACGCCAAAGCTCTAAACACGGCCAAGCTGCGCTACCACAAGGTCATCATCATGACCGACGCCGACATCGACGGTTCCCACATCCGAACTTTGATCTTGACTTTCTTCTTCCGCTACATGCGCGAGCTAGTGGACCGTGGCTACATCTACATTGCCCTGCCGCCACTCTATCTTGTGAAGCGGGGCAAGGAAGAGCGCTACTGCTGGACCGAAGACGAGCGCGCGCAGGCTCAGGAAGAGTTGGGCCGCGGCAAGCCGGAAACGGTGAACGTGCAGCGCTACAAGGGTCTGGGCGAAATGAACGCCGAGCAGCTCTGGGAAACCACCATGCAGCCCGCTACCCGCTCCCTCAAGCAAGTAACCGTGGAGTCGGCTGCCGAAGCCGACCACCTGTTCTCCATGCTCATGGGCGACGAGGTAGCTCCTCGCCGCGACTTCATCGAGAAAAACGCCAAGTACGCGAAACTCGACGTGTAACTGATTCTAGAAAAGGCCCGCTGCAAAGCGGGCCTTTTTGCTTTTAACCCAAATGGAAACATGCGGCAGCTAATTTCGTCAGGGGCTCCCTGGGAGCCGGTTGTGGGGTACTCGCGGGCCGTGCGCGTGGGCAATGTGGTGGAGGTGGCCGGTACTACCGCCCAGGATGGCGACACGATTACGGGCGCTGATGCCTACCAGCAGGCGCAACGGGTTCTAGTCAAAATTGGGGAGGCGCTGGCGGCGGCCGGTGCTTCACTGGAACACGTGGTTCGCACCCGCATCTACCTCACGAACATGGCCAATTGGGAGGCCGTGGGCCGAGCCCACGGGAGGTGTTTGATACTATCCGGCCCGCCTCCACCATGCTGGCGGTAAGCGCCCTAATTGACCCGCGGCTGCTAGTCGAAATAGAAGCCACTGCTATTATTCCGGGCTAGCCATACTTCTACGGGCGTTTGCTCGTATTTTGTCCGGCCTTTCCTTACTCAGTATGAAATTATTCAAATCTGCCGACCTCATCCGCAAAAGCAAGTACATCAGCCGCGACCTGAGCTGGCTGCGCTTTAACTACCGGGTGCTAGATCAGGCGCGCGACGCTAGCCGCTCGCTCTTCGATCGGCTGCGCTTTATTGCCATTACCAGCAGCAACCTCGATGAGTTCTTCATGATTCGGGTGGGCTCACTCTATAACTACATCGACTACGGCAAGGAGCGGGTAGACTACTCCGGGCTGCGCGAAATGCCTTTCCGGCGTAAACTGCTGGATTTTGCCCACCGCTTCATCAACGACCAGTCGCTGACTTACTTGAACGAATTGAAGCCACTGTTTGAGAAGAACGGCTTCAACGTACTCAAAATGGAGGAGCTTACGGAACTGGAGCTGAAGAAAGCTGATGGCTACTTCAAGCACACCATTTTCCCGCTGCTTACCCCCATGGTGTACGATTCCTACCACGGCTTCCCGCTGATGATGAATCAGATGCTCATCTTCGGGGTAGTAACGCGGGCCGGGGCGGACTTGACGCCGAGGCGGAGCGGGGCCAGGAGCGCCTCACCTTCGTGCAGATTCCGCAGAACCTGTCGCGCTTTTTTGAGCTGACCCGCAAAGACAAGGTGATGTTCGTGCCGATTGAGGAAATCGTGCGGGCCAACCTGCCCAAGCTGTTCCGCAACGTAGAAATCGTATCGGCCGACTTATTCCGCATCACCCGCAACGGCGACTTTACCCTGGAGGAGTCTGACGACATTGACGTGGACTTCATCAAGGAAATTCAATTGGGCCTCAAAACCCGCAAGAAGGGTAGGGTCGTGCGCCTGGAGGTGGAGCCTAACGCCTCGGCCTTGCTGATGCAGGTGCTGCGTGAGCGGTGGAACATTGATAACGGCAACGTGTTCGTTATCAACTCCCTGATTGATTTAAAGGGGTGTTGCAGATTTTGAAGCACCCCAATTTCCGGGGCAAGGGCTTCCGGCAGCCCGCCGCCGTCACGCCCTTGAGCTTGCCGGAGGGTGCCGATGACAACTTGTTTGAATACCTCAAGCACCACGATGTGCTCCTGCACCATCCTTACAACAACATCGACCCGTGGTTCGGCTACTGGAGCAGGCCGCCGAGGACCCGCACGTACTGGGCATCAAGCAAACCATTTACCGCCTGGCCGACGACTCCCGCGTAACGGCCGCGCTACTGAAAGCGGCCGAAAACGGCAAGCACGTATCGGTGCTGTTTGAGGTGAAGGCGCGCTTCGATGAGGAACGCAACATTCGGGAGGGCGCGAAGCTGGAAAAAGCGGGTTGCTTTGTCATTTATGGGGTGAGCAAGTACAAGACGCACACCAAAATGATGATGATTATCCGCAAGGAAGGGGAGAAGGTGACGCGCTACGTGCACATCGGCTCGGGTAACTACAACGAGCAAACCTCGCGCATTTACACCGATGTAAGCCTGCTTACCACCAACGACGTGTACGGGCACGACGTATCGGAATTCTTCAACGTAATTACTGGCCACTCCCAACCCGACGACTACGAGTACCTGATTACGGCGCCCAAGGACATGCGCCAGCAGCTGATTTCCCTGATTCGGGAAGAAGTGCGCAATGCTAAGAAGGGCCTACCCAGCGGCATCGTCATGAAGATGAATTCCTTGGAAGACAAGGAAATGATTGACGAGTTCTACAAGGCCAGCAAAGCCGGCGTGCCTATCCGCTTTATCGTGCGTGGTATCTGCTGCCTGCGGCCGGGTAGGGCGGGGCTTAGCGAAAACATTGAGGTGCGCAGCATTGTGGGCGACTACCTGGAGCACTCCCGCATGTTCTACTTCCACCAGGCCGGTCACCCCAAGGTGTACGCCGGTTCCGCCGACCTGATGGTGCGCTCCTTCGACCGGCGTATTGAGGCCCTGTTCCTGATTGTAAACCCCCAGCTCAAGCGCGAGGCCATTAACATTCTGTACTTCAACCTGAAGGACAACCAGAATACCTACGTGATGCGCGAAGATGGAGCCTACATTCAGCGCCTACCCGATAATGAGGAGCCAGCCTTCAACGTGCATAAGGAGTTCTACAACAAGAACTTCGGACTGGTATCGGAAACCTTGCTCTACGATGAATGGCTGTCCTGCGCCACCATTCGGGCCAGCGCTACCTCCGACGCGGCCGACAACCCGCCCTCGGTGCCCGTGGATGATGAACCCAACGCCACCGAGGAAACAGCAGTGACCGTGGACTTGGGCGCTGAGCCCGCCGCTGATTCGGAGGCGGCGCTGGAGTAAATACAGGGCATAAGGGTAAGAAGGTAGGAGGGCAGGAGTCGGGTGAATGGCAAACGTGCCAATATTTCACCCGACTCTTGCCCTCCTACCTTCTTACCCCCTTACCCTAAACTCACTCTACTTCTGTGGGGCGGCTTTGCATGGCGGGCTTGGGGCAGCCAGGCTTCAGGTCGCCTTCGGCGCGGAACTCGTCGAAGTGCTCCTCGAACAAGGTTTGCAGCATGCCATCCTTCAGGCCGATATCGGGCACAATCATCTGGTGCACATTGGCCCATTCCATGGCGGAAAGGTAGATGTGGCCGGCGGGCACGATGACATCGGCCCGGTCGGGGTTGAGCAGGGCCACGTTCACCCGCTCATCCATGCTCATGGAAGTGAGGTGGTCGAGGATGGTGGCAATGCGGCGGCGGGTAACGGGCTTATCGACGCCCGCCTGAGCCATGCTGTAGAGCTTGTTGATGTTGCCGCCGGTGCCAATGGCCCGGGTTACGTGGTAGCGCCGAGCGTTTTCCGTTACCCATTCTTCCATGCGCTGCCAGGTTTCGCGCATGGCTTCCGTGCTCAGGCCCGCTTCTTCCTGCTGCATCCGCCGAATGGAGCCTACCTCAAACGACTGCGAGGCTACCTTGCGCCGGTCGTGGTAGATGTTGAACTCAGTGCTGCCTCCGCCCACGTCAATGTGGATGTAGTGCTTTTTGTCTTCGAGCAGGTTTTCGATAACGCGGTTGATGAAAGCGGCCTCATCCTGCCCGTCAATAACCCGCACCGTCATGCCGAGCTGCTGCTGAATGCGGGCGGCTACCTCTTGTCCGTTCTGGGCGGTACGCATGGCCGAAGTAGCACAGATCAAGTAGTGGTTCGGGGCCACATCGTGTACCTCCATCAGCAAGCGCAGGGCGTGCAGAAACTTAATGAACTTCTCTTCCTTTTTAGCCGAAATCCGGCCGCTGGCAAACACATCCTCGCCCAGCCGCAGGGGTAGCGTACGTATTCCACACGCTTGAGCCGGTACCGGTCGCCGTAGTGTAGCACGGCCGAAATCTGGCAGCGCACGGCGTTGGACCCAATATCAATGGCGGCTAGTTTCAGCAGAGGATATTCCATTCAGAGAAAGGTGTGGCGGAAGGGGACAAACAAATATAGCCGGTCAGAAGGGGTGGAAAGTCATTAGGGCCAGCTAACAAGCAAAGCGTGTCCCATCCTTCCTTGGAACAGGATGCGCCTTAGAGGGTGCAACCTGTTAGTTATCAATGCGGAAGCCCAAGCCCACCTGTATCAGGCCATTTTCCGGTGATTTTTGATACGATACCGACAAAGCCAACTGATCTGAAACGGGCGCGATGTAGAAGCCCGCTCCGTAGCCACTGTGCCAGCCATCCGGCGAACTGCCTTTAAAGTACACCCGGCCCCGGTCGTAGAACCCAAATACACCGTAGGAAAAGGGCAGAAAAGAGGTTTGCACCCGCCCTAGGGCTAGGCGCAGCTCCGTGTTCAAGTAGAGGCTGGCGTCGCCGGTGAAGCGGTTGCGGTAGTAGCCGCGCAGGTTTTCGCGCAGGCCCAGGCTGGTGAACTTGTAGAAGGGAATATCGTCGTCGTTGCCGTAGTTGCGGCCACCGCCACCCTTTACTACCAGCGTTACCGGAATGCCCAGGCGCGCCGTGCCGTAGTATTCGGCAAAGCCCTGGGTCAGGCCGAAATTGCCCCTGTTGCCGTTCAGCTGGTGGTAAGTATCGTGCTGCACCCGCAGGCGTACCCCGCGCCGAGCAAAGCTCTGCCGGTCGCGCAAGTCTATGTCCAGCAAGGCATTTAAACCAAGCAGGCGCTGAAAATCGGTGTTGGGTATTCGGTCGTCCGGTACGGTCGTGTTGCGGCGTTCTAGCTGCCCTAAGTAGCTGTTGCCGGCGTAATTAGAGGTGTACTGCTCGTAGGTGGGACCAATGCGGAACAAGCTGCGCTGCCAGAAAACTCGTTCTGCAAAACCGTTCAGCGTGAAGCCTTTGTAGCGGGCCTTGTAGTACTTATCGTCGTAGCGACTTTGGTCCTTATCAGTGTCGTTACCTAGCCCGAAAAAGTTGTAGAAGGGGAAGAAGTTGCCGTATTCAGTACGCGCGCCTACATCCCACTGGCCAAAGGCGTAACGGTGGCGCGAGGCCAGCGAAACTTGGAAGTTACCGCCGCTAGAACCCCGGATGTCAAAGGAATACACGTTTTTGAAGCCCGGCTTGCGGAAACCCTGGCGCACGAAATCTACCCCAGCGCCTACCCCCAGCCCATCGTTGGCATTCACGATGACGGTAGCCCGGGGCTTGTACGTGTTATACTCGAACTCCTCCTGGTTGTAGCGGTTGATGTCGGGCCGGGTGGAGGTGCGGTTGTCACTTTCCGGGCCCAGCTTCAGGTCGGTATCGGGCACGTCATACACCTTTGTGAGCGTGCGCAGGCCTGCCGCGCGCGAGTCATCGGCAATCTGGTCTTTGCCGTCGCCGCCGATGATGCGCACCAGCACACTACGCTTGGCCGTGCCGGTTACCGTAAACGTGTCCTTGCCATCGAGGCCGTAGAGGCTGATTTCCTGAGTTTCCTTGGGCGAAAACGTGCGGTCAAACAGGGCCGGGCCGTTGGGCTCGTTGCCTTCCTTAGCCTTGTCGAACATCTGCACCCGTACCCGGCCGTCGGCTTGGCGGCTTATTTGGAACACTTCGGCCTTGTTGGAGCCAACTACGTCCACGCGCTTGGCCAGCAGCAGGTAGTACTCGTCCAGGGCTTGGGGTAGGGCCTGGATGCGAGCTTTGAGCTTGCGGTTCAATTCATTACCCGATAGGGCCTGCAACTCGGTGGGTAGGGTGGCAGTTGCTTCGTCAATGGCCGCGGGCGTAATGCGTGCCTGCAGGTAGCGCCCAATCTGCTGCCATTGCTCCCGGCTTAGGCTTTGCAGCAGGAATCGGTCGAGGTGGCGGGCAGGCCAATTCAGGCTTTTTAAGTCGTGAAACTCGGCCTGGAAATCCTCGATGCTCGGTACGGCCCATTCCCGGTTGGCCAGGTAAGTAAGTGCCCCGTTCCAGAGGGTAAACGACTGGTCCCGGTCGCGCGGAATAGGCTTGTAAACCGTTTTCTTACCGTTTTTATAGCCGGCCCACTTCCAGTTGTCCTCGTGCTTACCAAAGTCAGCCACCAGCATATCGAAGGCCCGGGCACGACCCAGGTTCTCGGCATCAATGCGGTTGTCGTGGTCTTTGTAGAGCTGGCGAAAAAAACTGAACGACCGGCGCACCTCATCGGCCCCGCCGAAGCCGGGCAGGTTGGGCTTAGGGTCCACGGGGCGGTCTTCTAGGGTGCCAAGCAGGCCGGCGTACTCCTGACGATAGGGGCCCAACTGGTTGTTATCGGGTAGTACAAACAGTCGGGGCGGGCGTGCAGAATGTCAGTTTTATCGAGCAAGGAGCCGGTTACCAGCGCCGAGTAGGGGTGAGCCGTAGGCGTGATGTCGCGCAGCACATCGGCGGCGAAAGAGCGGCGTAGTTCCGGCGGCAGGATGCGGGTCACGTCCTTATCGACGGAGCGAAACACGTACTCCGAGGAATCGGCCGCAATGAGCTTGAGGGAGGTAGTCTGGCGTCCGCCCCACGGCCGAAGGGGCGCAAGCCGCCCTTCTCAGTGGCAAGGTTCAGGGTTGGCACCGGCACGGGCTGGGTCCAGGAAGTGCGGTACAGGTCGCCGAGCCAAAAGCGCGAGGACCGGGTGCCGGCGTACTGCTTGCCGGCGGCCAGGGTTTGAGTAGGCTGGAACGGCGCATCGGGCTTGGTTTCTGCTACCCCCGCCGGCCCGCCCGGACATTCGGGAATAAAGCTGTTGACCGGCACGTTGGGCAGGCGCGGCTGCTGGCAGGCCGATTGAAATAGTGTAGCTGCATACGCTTCCTTAACGGCAACACTAGCCCCGTTAAAGGTGTAGAACGTCGTTTTTACCGTGCCGTCGGCAAAGTAGTCCAGCTTGGAGAATCCTTCAGCCGACTCGTTGAACTGCGACTGGGCATTGGCGCCTACGTGTTGCTTTTCAACGAAGGAACCCGAAACCAAGTGGTAGCTGCCCTCGGCCTGGGTTAGTTGCAGGCTGAAATCGTGGGCGGCGGCGTACACGGCGCCGGGGTGGTCCTTGAGCGTGTTCAGCATTTCCTTCTGAAACTGCTGGTAAGCCGGGTTGGCCAGGTCGCGGGGGAGCCCACGTTCTGGCGGTAGGCAGCGTACACCGTGCCCGCTACCGGGGTAGCAAATGGCGACTCAGGGGCATATGGCCACCGTACACGCCGTTGCTGATAACGGGCTGGTGACCCACCAGCAGCACATTCCGGCCCTTGGTTTCATCCAACACGTCCTGCAATTGCTCCCGGAACTCCTCCGGCGTCATGGTCTTGCAATCGGTGTCGGGGCTTCGGGACGGTCGTAGGGATGAGTCCACCACGGGGAGTTAATGGCCACGAGGCGCACGGTAGGGGCTACGTCCACGATTTCGGGGCCGGGGCAGCCGCCCGTAGGCACGAAGGCGTTCTGGCCGGGCAGCCTTTCCTCGATGTACTTTTCCAGCCGACGTACCCGTTTTAGCCCGTCGGGGCCGGAATTTGCCCAGTCCTTGTCACCGGGCACAAAGTAGAGCTTGCCGTTAGGCAAGCCCTGCACTAGGGCAATTAGCGCATCGGCGCGGGCCGTTTGGCTGGCTTGGCTGGAGTCTTTCTGGCTACCCAAGCCGGTATTGCCCACAATGTCGCCGAGGTGAACTACCGTGAAAGGGCCAGTCTGCTGCTCCAGAGTACGGCGTAGGGCCTGCAACCGGCTGGAAGGCAGCTCCGCGGAGGCGGTATTACCTAGTAGAAAAACCGAGTGTGCTGGCGGGACTGATTGGCCAAAAACCGGGACAGAGGCCACTAGGCCCAGGCCAGTTAACAGCGCGTGAGTGTAACGTAGGGGCATGGAAAGGGGAGTGTAGAACGTCCTACTACGCAAAAATCCGCAATCCGATATAACTCCTTCTTACTTCCCTCTGGTAAGGGCAACGTGGCTGAGGCTACCTGGGTAAAGTAAATCTGACGCAGGATGTTGCTTTCAGCTAAAAACGCAAAAACGTAACGGCTAACCGGGTAACCGCGTTACCAGGCCCCTTGCTCCCTAGGCCTGGGCGCGTAGCTCTGCGGCTACCCGTGGCACGCCCGTTGTGGCCGGTTCAGCAACGAAGTGCAGGTTGGTCCGTGCCGCTACGGGGGCTGGCTGGGGTCAATGATGTAGATAGGGCAGCCCTGCTGGGTGTAGTTTACTAGGCTGGCCGCCGGATATACCTGCAATGAAGTACCTACCACCAGAAGTACATCGGCAATGGCCGTTTCTTCCATGGCGCGCTGCATCAGCGGTACATCCTCGCCAAACCACACGATATTAGGCCGTAGCTGGTGGCCTTTCTCACAATGCTCGCCCAGCTCAATTCGGTCTGCCTCCATGGGGTATACTAACTGGTCGAAGTAGGAGCTACGCGACTCAAACAGCTTGCCGTGCAAGTGAATGACGCGGGAGGAGCCCGCCCGCTCGTGCAAATCGTCTACGTTCTGCGTTATTACTACCACGTCAAAGTCCTGTTCCAGCTCAACCAGGGCGCGGTGCCCGGCGTTGGGTTGGGCGGCGCGGGCCGCGGCCCGGCGCTGGTTGTAAAACTCCAGTACCAAACCAGGATTCTTGGCCCAGCCTTCGGGGGTAGCCACATCCTCAATGCGGTGGCCTTCCCACAGTCCATCGGAGCCGCGGAAGGTAGCCAGTCCACTTTCCGCCGAAATTCCTGCCCCAGTTAGGGCTACCAGTTTCTTTTTCATGCCAGTCAGGTTTACGTAAACAGAGACGTGACTTGCCGCCCGTGGGTTTAGGGCACCGGGCGTACAATCGGCTTCGCCCTTACTCAAACCGTCCCAGCTCGTCGCGGCTAAACGTCCACTCCGGGGTGTTGACGTCGTCTCGTTCAGGGTCCAGCAGAAACCAGGCGCCCGCACCAACCCGCGGACCCGCTTTCAACACGTGCATTTGCTGGGCGGGCATGTAGCTTTGGGC
This sequence comes from Hymenobacter sp. 5516J-16, assembly GCF_022919335.1. NCBI lineage: Bacteria > Pseudomonadati > Bacteroidota > Cytophagia > Cytophagales > Hymenobacteraceae > Hymenobacter > Hymenobacter sp. 5516J-16. The sequence goes on from NZ_CP095058.1 coordinate 4,212,599, forward strand.
CAGCAAGGCCTTGCGCCGACCCGTCTGAGGCTCCACGGCTACATCTAGTACCAGTACTGCATGGCCCGGCGCGCCGCCCCGAATCAGCACGTCGCCGGGTTGCACCTGGGCCAGCGGCACCAGGCGTAGCTCCCGGCTCAAAGAAAGGGTGCCAGCATACGTAAAAATCTGGTCGAGGTAGCGCCGGAAAGTGGCGTGGTCGGGCTTTTCCGCGGCCTTTGGCACCTGCTCTACCTGCGGGCCCACCACCCGAAATCCACGCCCGGCATACCAATCCCGAAAGGCAATGTCATGCCCGCTGGTGAGGTGAAAGTGCACGAGGTCAGGGTTCTGGCTAAATAGGTACTCGGCCCGCAACCGGATAACGGCATCCGCGCATTGCTGCAGGTCACGCGCCCCCACGTCCAAGTCGAGCACGGCGGCATGCACATCTTGGCGGTTCTTGAGTTTACCCGTGTGCAGGCGCACGGACGTTCCGACGGGCAGCAAGGGCAAATACCGCAGCCAGTACGCAAACGAACCAGGCTGCACAGCTGTTCGCTCATAGCCGGGCGGGGGCGGAAAGCGGGCGGCCAGCGTCTGGTTGGTTTGGTAGCGCCCCACCGGGAGCCACGGATACGCGGGCGGCGGTGCAGGCACGGCTGCTACCCCAGGCTCGGCGGCTGGTACGGTAAAAGGCGGAAGCAAGGTAGTAAATCCCAGCGCCAAGGTGCTCAGTAATAAGGCACACTTCATTTGGTTGATACTATCTATATTATTCGATATAACGAGGCTCGGTACCCTATATTGGAACTGAGTTAAACAAAAAGGCCCGACTGAATTCAGCCGGGCCTTTTATGTAGTAATCACCGCTTACTTCACTTTGCCAGTAGCTTTCTTGGCGGCAGTGCCAGCAGGCTTTTTCGCCGCTGGTTTCTTGGCTGCAGGCTTCTTGGCAGCGGGCGCTTTGCGCGCCGGCTTGTCTGCTTTGTCTTCCTTATCAGCTGCTGGTGCCGCTTTTTTAGCGAAGCGGCCGCCTTTAGCTGGCTTATCGGGGGTAGCGTCGGCTAGTTCCAGGCAGCGTTCCAGGGTCAGCTCGGCCGGTTCTTCGCCCTTAGGAATCTTGACGTTTTTCTTGCCGACCACAATGTAGGGCCCGAAGCGGCCATTCAGGATCTGCACGTCCTCGCGCTCGGGAAACTGCTTGATCAGACGCTCGGCATCGGCCTTACGCTTGGCCTCAATCAAATCAATGGCTTCCTGGGCCGTAATCGTGTGCGGATCCTGCTCTTTGGTGAGCGAGTAGAACTTGCTGTCATGGCGAATGTAAGGACCGAAGCGACCCAGGGCAGCCGTCATGTCCTTGTCCTCGAACTGGCCCACGATGCGGGGCAGTTTGAACAGCTCCAGCGCTTCTTCCAGCGTGATGCTCTCGATAAACTGACCTTTCCGCAGGCTGGCGTACACGGCCTTTTCCTCCGAGCCTTCCTTGGGCTCGATCTGCACGTAGGGACCAAAGCGGCCCAGACGTGCCGTTAGTTTCTGGCCCGTTTCCGGGTGCACGCCAATTTCGCGGGTGCTTCCTAACGTGCTACGCTCAATGTCCTGGCCGCGCTCCACCGTCTCGTGAAACGTGGTGTAGAAACCAGCTAGCATGTCCGTCCACTGCTCCTGGCCGTCGGCAATCCGGTCAAACTCATCCTCCACTTTCGCCGTGAACTGATAGTCCACAATGACGGGGAAATGCTCTACCAGGAAGTCATTGACCACCATGGCCGTATCCGTGGGAAACAGCTTGGCCTTATCGGCGCCGTAGGTTTCGGTTTTTACTTCCGTTTTCACCGTGTCGCCCTCCAACGTCAGCACATGAAACTTGCGCTCCTTGCCCTCACGGGTGTCTTTTTCGACATAGCCGCGCTTTTGAATGGTGCTGATGGTCGGCGCGTAGGTAGAAGGCCGGCCGATGCCCATTTCCTCCAGCTTCTTTACCAGCGAGGCTTCCGTGTAGCGAGCGGCAGGGGCGGCGTAGCGTTCCGTAGCCCGCAGTTGCTGCAGGGGCAGCTCCTGGCCGACGCTTAGGGGCGGCAGCCCGCGCGAGAACGACGATTCCCCGTCCTGCTCCTCGTCGTCCTTCGACTCGGCGTACGCCTTCAGAAAACCCTCAAACGTTATGACTTCGCCGGTTGCCGTGAGGGCTACCCCCGGCTGGGTACTGATGCTGATGGTTGCTACCGTGCGCTCAATCACGGCGTCGGCCATCTGTGAGGCCAGGGCCCGCTTGCGGATCAAATCGTAGAGCCGTTGCTCCTGGGAGTCGGCACCTGCTTTCACCAAAGCAAAATCTGTGGGCCGAATAGCTTCGTGCGCTTCTTGGGCCGAGGCCGACTTGGTTTTAAACTGTCGGGTCTGGGCGTATTCTGCGCCGTAAGCAGCCGTAATAGCTACCTGGGCCGCTGCCAGCGCATCCTGCGACAGGTTCACCGAGTCGGTCCGCATGTAGCTGATTTTGCCCGCCTCGTAAAGCTTCTGGGCCACACTCATGGTCTGGGCTACGGAGAAGCCCAGCTTGCGCGAGGCTTCCTGCTGCAGAGTAGAGGTAGTAAAGGGCGGCGCGGGGCTACGCTTGCCGGGCTTCTTCTCCAGATTATCAATGCGGTAGGCCGCATTTACGCAACGGGCCAGGAAAGCTTCAGCTTCTTCGCGGGTTTTAAATCGGGTCGGCAGCTCGGCCTCCAGTACTGCGCCGCGGCCGGCATCAAACTTCGCTACTACCCGGTAGGCCGAGGATGTTTTGAACTGGCTGATTTCCCGCTCGCGCTCCACCACTAGCCGCACGGCCACGGATTGCACGCGCCCAGCGGAAAGACCAGTTTTTACTTTTTTCCACAGCACGGGGCTCAGCTCAAAACCTACCAGCCGGTCGAGCACCCGTCGGGCCTGCTGGGCGTTCACCAAGTTCAGGTCAATTTCCCGGGGCGTGGCAATGGCATTGAGAATAGCATTTTTGGTGATTTCCCGAAAAACGATGCGCCGGGTTTTGGCGTCGTTCAGGTTCAACGTTTCCGATAAGTGCCAGGAAATAGCCTCGCCCTCCCGGTCATCGTCACTGGCCAGCCATACGGTTTCGGCCTCCTTAGCCAGCTTCTTCAACTGGCTGATTATCTCCCGCTTATCAGCCGATACCACATAGGTAGGCTTAAAGCCGTTGGCAATATCAATGGCGTTATTATCCTTGGGTAGGTCGCGGACGTGGCCGAAGCTCGACTTGACCACGAAATCCTTGCCCAGATAGCCCTCAATTGTTTTGGCCTTAGCAGGAGATTCGACGATGACTAGATTTTTGACCATAGGGGTGGGATACGCTAGGCTTGTTTCGGTAGGAAACGGTCGGGACAGCGCAAAAGTTGAATTTTGCCGCAAAGATGCTGGAATAATCCGGCGCAGCAGTAGCCGGGTAGGAATATTGGCCTAGCTAGTGTCTTAACTAAGGAATACAAGGGACCCCAACGGAAGGCAAATCGTTCAGATTCCGCGGGTTACTGAATACCCTGAAGTTTTTAGCAGGAATTGTGACCAGACAACTCTATTTGCTACCTTTGCACGTTCTGGAACCCTGCTATCTGGGGTTCCGTTTGTGCCTCGCCTTGCTTCGGCAGGTTTCGCCACCATACCCAGTTTATGGCTTCAGCTAAGACGCCCAGAAACAACCGCCCGGCTCCCGCCGCTCCGGACACGCTAGAAGAATCAACCCTCGTCACTGACTCGGCCGATAATGGTACTGGTCCGGTGCAGCAGAGCAGCAACCTCACCCGCAAGCGGGGAGCAGCTAGCTCTGTAAGCTATACGGCCCAGGACCCGGATTATATCAACGACCAGCTTAACCGGGTGCTCTACGCCCTTGACGCCTTTAAGAAGGGCGACGTGTCGGTGCGCCTAACGAAGCAGAACGACGACATTTTCGCAGAAATTGCCGAAGCCTACAACTCCATGGTGGAGATGATTGGTGGGGTAGGCGGTGAGGTGTCGCGCATTTCGAAGGTGGCCGGGGTTGAGGGTAACCTCAAAGCCCGGGCCTCAGCCGATAATGCCGCTGGCTTCTGGCGCGACATGATTAATAACATCAACGGCTTAGTGGATAGCATTGCCGTGCCGGTGTTGGAGGTAGGTAAAGTATTGAAGAACATCAGCAAAGGAAACCTGGACGAAACCTTCCAGATTCCGGTGTCAGGTGACTTCAAAGTGATGGCCGAAACCATCAACAAGACCATCGACAACCTGAACCTGTTCGCCGGCGAAGTAACCCGCGTGGCCCAGGAAGTAGGTACCGAGGGTAAGCTCGGCGGCCAGGCTTCGGTACCAAACGTGGGTGGCATCTGGAAAGAACTGACCGACAACGTAAACTACATGGCCTCGAACCTGACCTCTCAGGTGCGAGACATTGCCAACGTAGCTACTGCGGTAGCTAAGGGTGACCTGACGCAGAAGATTACGGTAGACGTAAAGGGCGAGCTGCTACAGCTGAAGCAGAACCTGAACCAGATGGTGGACTCGCTCAACCTGTTCGCCGGCGAGGTAACCCGCGTGGCCCAGGAAGTAGGTACGGAGGGTAAGCTAGGCGGCCAAGCCAGTGTGCCTAACGTAGGCGGGGTATGGAAGCAGCTGACGGACAACGTAAATACAATGGCCTCGAACCTGACGCTGCAGGTACGAGATATTGCCAACGTAGCCACGGCCGTAGCTAAGGGTGACCTGACGCAGAAGATTACGGTAGACGTAAAGGGCGAGCTGCTACAGCTGAAGCAGAACCTGAACCAGATGGTGGACTCGCTCAACCTGTTCGCCGGTGAGGTAACCCGCGTGGCCCAGGAGGTAGGTACGGAAGGCCGCCTTGGCGGCCAGGCCGTAGTACCGAATGTGGCCGGCGTATGGAAGGAGCTGACCGACAACGTAAACTACATGGCCTCGAACCTGACTTTGCAGGTGCGAGACATTGCCAACGTAGCTACCGCCGTAGCCAAAGGCGACTTGTCGCAGAAGATTACGGTAGACGTAAAGGGCGAGCTGCTGCAGTTGAAGCAGAACCTGAACCAGATGGTGGACTCGCTCAACCTGTTCGCCGGCGAGGTAACCCGCGTGGCGCTGGAGGTAGGTACCGAGGGTAAGCTCGGTGGTCAGGCTAGCGTGCCTAACGTCGCGGGTGTATGGAAAGAACTGACCGACAACGTAAACTACATGGCTTCGAACCTGACGCTTCAGGTGCGAGACATTGCTAACGTAGCTACCGCCGTAGCCCGCGGCGACTTGAGCCAGAAGATGACCGTGGATGTGAAAGGAGAAATCCTGGAGCTGAAGAACATCCTCAATCAGATGGTGGACTCGCTCAACATCTTCGGTGACGAAGTAACCCGCGTGGCGCGTGAAGTAGGTACCGAGGGTAAGCTCGGTGGCCAAGCTGTAGTGCCCCGCGTTGGTGGAACCTGGAAAGAGCTGACGGACAACGTAAACACCATGGCCTCGAACCTGACGCTGCAGGTGCGGGACATTGCTAACGTGGCAACCGCCGTAGCCAAAGGTGACCTGACCCAGAAGATGACGGTGGATGTGAAAGGCGAGATTCTCGACCTGAAGAACATCCTCAATCAGATGGTGGACTCGCTCAACATCTTTGCCGGCGAGGTAACCCGCGTAGCCCGCGAAGTAGGTACCGAGGGTATTCTGGGCGGTCAGGCCAACGTGCCCAGCGTTTCGGGTACGTGGAAAGACCTCACGGACAACGTAAACACGATGGCCTCGAACTTGACCTCTCAGGTACGGGACATTGCCAACGTGGCCACGGCCGTAGCCCGCGGCGACTTGAGCCAGAAGGTAACGGTAAACGTACGCGGCGAGCTGCTCCAGCTGAAAGAAAACCTCAACCAGATGGTGGACTCGCTGAACACGTTCGGCGACGAAGTAACCCGCGTGGCTCGCGAGGTAGGCACGGAAGGCCGCCTTGGTGGTCAGGCCGTAGTCCCGAATGTGCGTGGCACCTGGAAGGACCTGACGGACAACGTAAACACCATGGCTGCCTCGCTGACCTCTCAGGTACGAGACATTGCCAACGTAACCTCCGCCGTAGCCCGCGGTGACCTAAGCCAGAAGGTATCGGTAGATGTAAAAGGCGAGCTACTGGACCTCAAGGACAACATCAACGTCATGGTGGACTCCTTGAACATCTTCGCCGGCGAAGTAACCCGCGTGGCACTAGAAGTAGGTACGGAAGGTCGCCTGGGTGGCCAGGCCAACGTGCCCAGCGTGAGCGGGGTATGGAAGGAGCTGACCGACCGGGTAAACACCATGGCCTCCAACCTTACCACGCAGGTACGGGGTATTGTGAAGGTAGTAACCGCCGTATCGCAGGGTGACTTGACCCAGAAGCTGACCTTGGACGCCAAGGGTGAGGTAGCCGACCTGGCCGAAACCATCAACCGCATGGTGGACGACCTGAACCGTCTGGCCTCGGAAGTTAGCCGCGTGGCGCGCGTAGCGGGTGGCGAAGGCAAACTGACGGAACGCGCTACGGTAACGGACGTGTCGGGCTCCTGGAAAGAACTGGTGGATACGCTGAACGCTCTTATTGAATCCATTGCCTCCCCGGTACTGGAAGTAAGCCGCGTGGTACGAGCCATTTCGGAAGGCGACCTGCAGCAGCAGGTAGAAATCGAAACCACCGGCGACATCCGCGCCATGGCCGACGCTCTGAACCTCGCCGTAGACAACCTCAACGAACTGCTCGGCGAGATTAACGAGTCCTCGCAGATTGTAGGGGAATCGTCGGAGGAAATGGTGGTGAAAGGGCAGGAGATGAGCCGGGTTACGGTTGACGTGGCCCTGGCCATGCAGCAGATGGCCGAAGGCGCGCAGAACCAAGCTCTCAAGACCGACCAAGCCTTCAAGCTGATCGAAGAAATCATGCAGGCTACCAAGGAAACGGCTGGCAAAGCCGACGTTGGTATTAAAGCGGCCATCCTCGGTGAGCAGACTTCTCAGTTGGGTCTGAAGACGGTAGCGGAAGTGGTAAAAAACATGGAGGAAATCAGCTCGGCTGCCGCCCAAACCTCCAAAACCATTGAAGTACTAAGCACTCGGTCCCAAGAAATCAGCAAGTCGCTCGGCGTTATCACCGACATTGCCTCCCAGACCAACCTGCTGGCTCTGAACGCCGCCATCGAAGCAGCCCGCGCCGGGGAAGCCGGCCGTGGTTTCGCGGTAGTAGCCGAAGAAATCCGCAAGCTGGCAGAAGGCTCTCGTAAGTCGGCTAGCGAAATTGCTACCTTGGTAGAAGACGTTAAGAAAGATACGACCTCGGCCGCTACGGCAATTAGCACCATGGAAGGCCGAGTACTCAAGGGTAAGAACGCTACGTTCGAAGCCAGTTCGGCCTTTAAGAACATTGCCACCAGCAGCGGCGAAACGCTCCGCACTTCCCGCGACATTCTAACGGCCACCGAGGTACAGAAAACCTCGATTGGCGACGTGGTAAAGTACGTAGAAGAAGTAGTAGCCATTGCCGAGCAAACGGCCTCCGGTACCCAGCAGGTAGCCAGCACCGCCAAGCAGCTCTCCACGAGCATGCAGGAGCTGACCACCAGCAGTCAGAACCTGACCGACATTGCCGACGACCTACAGCTTGGCCTGTCCGCCTTCCAGCTGATGGAAGACTTGCAGCCGGAGCCCGAGCCGGAGCCAGAACCAATTCGTCGGCGGCCGCTGATGCGCCGCTCTACTCCGGCTGCCCCTGCTGCCGCACCCGCTACCCGGCCCAGCCGTCGGGGCACCGCGGCAGCTGTTACAACGGAGAAATCAGCCCCAGCTACCGCCCGCAAAACGTCGCGCCGGGCCGCTGCGGCCACTCCCGCTGCTCCGGCAGAAACGGCCGTTGCTGATCAGTCTGCCTCACCTGCGGTAAAAGATAACCGCCGCCGTAAGGACCGCAAGAAAGAGGCGCCCCAGCCGTCAGCAGATGCCCCGGCACCTTCGAAGGCTCGGACGGCTAAGAGCAAGAACAAGTAAGCATTTTCTCTAACCGCGCCCCCGGGCTGCCCCTACCGGGTGGCCTGGGATCCGCGCTACTTTTTCAGGCATGCCTGAGTCCGAAAAGAACGTCAAACAGGACCCTATCATCCAGCTGATTGTTTTCCGCCTGGGTGAAGAAGAGTATGGGATTCGCATCGAGCAAGTGAAGGAGGTAACCATTACCCCTGAAATTGCCCGTATGCCTAAAACTCCCCCTTCGTCAAGGGAATTGCCAACCTGCGCGGCGATATTATTGCCATCATTGACCTGGAAGAGCGATTCAAGCTTCGGTCCAGCCAGGGTGAGATGCCTGCTATGTCATACACAATGGCCATTGAAGCCAAAGAGTATACCATTGGCATCATGGTGCGCGAAGTGCCCCAACCCTTGTCTATTCCCGTGTCCATCATTGAAAAGGCCCCGGAGTTTATTCAGGACATTAACATTCACGACAAATACATTGAGGGAATTGCCAAGGTCGATGGCCGCATCATCGTGGTGCTCGATATGCTGAAACTGCTTACCCCTCCGAAATCATGCAGTTGCAGCCCAAAGCGGAATCTTCCGCCGCGGGCAGCCGTACAAAGGCCTAGTCCAAACGTATTGTTCAGCTCCTGTTTTCCTCCTTCTTACTTTCTCCATGAAAAACCGCATCCTCATCGTCGACGACTCTTTCTACATGCGCACGATGCTCAAGAACATGCTTACCGACGCCGGCTATGAGGTAGTGGGAGAAGCCGCAAATGGGCAGCAAGCACTGGAAATGGCGCTGGCAACGAAGCCTGACCTGATTACGCTCGACGTGATTCTGCCCGACAATACCGGCCTTGACGTGTTAAAGGGCATCCGCCAGGAGCAGCCTGAGGTAAAAGTAGTTATGTGCTCAGCAGTAGGCCAGGAGGTTATTGTAAACGAAGCACTGGAAAGCGGGGCCACCGCTTATATCGTTAAGCCTTTCTCGGAGGAGAAGGTGCTGGAAATTGTAGGAAGCGCCCTGCAGGAAACTGATTCTGAGCAAGAGTAGTTTTAGCCCACCCCACGCGGTAAATAAAGTCCGCCTCTTGTAGTAGCTGCTTTTCTTTCTTGTGTCCGCCCTAACTGCTCCTCTCACCTTATTGCTTGGCAACCTGCCCACGTTTGTGCGCACGGAAGTCACCCGGCTCTTGCATACTGATCCTGAACTGGAGGTGGTAGGCGCTGCCGTGGTTACTGACGAGCTGCCCGCCATGGCGCGGCGTTTGCGGCCGGGGGTAGTGCTCATCAGTGAGAATCAGTTACTAGGCTTGGAGCAGCTGCAACGGCACTTTTCGGTCCCTGTACTGCTGTATAGCGCTCAAGCGCCCCTATCCGGCATGCTGCGCGAGGCTGCGCGGCTAGGGGTGTACGATTACATTACTCCTCCTCTAGGGACAGGTAATGAATTGGCTGAGTGGCGTATGTCTTTACGTCGTAAGCTGCTAGCTGCCAAGCCTTCCTCAGTTCCCGTCCCCAAGTAGAACCGTCGATTATTCTGCGCCGCACGGCGGTGCCCTTACCTCCGCGCGGGTGGTAGTCATTGGAGGATCAACGGGTGGGGCCCCGCAGTTGAGGCGTTGCTTCGGGAGTTGCCGCTGGGTTTTCCTTGGGCCGTGCTCGTGGCCGTTCACCTGCCTGAATCGTTCACCGATACGCTAGTGGAGCGTCTGCGGCGGGCCTCCCAACTACCCGTCATGGCTGCTACCAGCGGCATGCGCCTGGAACCAGGGCGTGTTTTGGTTGCGCCGGGTGGGCGTAACTTAGTTGTGCGGCCGGTAATGGATAGCCCTTGGGTTGGCTGGCAAACTGATTTTGTGGAGGAGCACGGTCTTGATGTACCTTCCGTGGACATTCTGATGCACTCCGTTGTCCGGGCCGTGGGCCGTAATGTGGTAGGCGTAGTCCTGACCGGGCTTGGGCACGATGGAACCGCTGGAGCTCACGACATTCGCCAGCACGGCGGCACGGTTGTAGCCCAAGACGAAGCTTCTTCAGCGGTATTTGGGATGCCCAAATCGGTCATCCAGTCCGGTCTGGCATCTGCTGTGCTACCCCTTCCGCACATTGCCGACTTCCTGGTGCGCCACGTGCAGCCCGGAACCACCGCGCGTCGGGGGCGTTCTTCCTTCCTCTCTCAACCCGTGCAGGCGCAATGAAGTCAAGGGAGCAGGAGTACCGCGAGATTTTCATGGCCGAGGCGCTCGAATATTACGACGCCATGAGCCGCCATATCAGCGAGTTAGAGCGTAATCCGACCGACGAGCCAGCGCTGAATGAGCTATTTCGGCTCATGCACAACCTCAAGTCCAATGCGCGGGCTATGGGCTACAACCCCATCGGGGAGTTAGCCCACCACATGGAAACCATCTTCGGGCTTATTCGCAGCCGGGAGAAAACCTTTACTGGATCAGTAGTACCCGTTTTATTCACGGGGATTGACACTATCGGCCAAATGATTCGCGCCGTTGGTGAGGATGAGGGGCTGCCGGAAGTAGAGCAACTGCTGGAAAACCTGGACCGTCTGGTGCGCGGTGAGGAGCCTATTCTGGAATCCGGCCCCGAGGATGAAGAGGACGCTAGCCGTAAGCTGGAGCTTTCGGATCTGGTCTACATTCAAATCCGCAAGCTTGACCACCTGCTTAACCTAGTGGGCGAGCTGACCATCGACCGGGACCGGGTGCTGACGCTCAGCCAGGAAATCGGTAATCCAGCGTTGGCAGCGGCGGCCGCTCACCTCTCACGCATTGCCGACGAACTGCAATACAGCGTCATGGACGCCCGTTTGGTAGGTGTCGGCTCCCTGTTCAACAAATTTCCGCGGGTGGTGCGCGACGTGGCCAACACGGAAAAGAAGGACGTTGAGCTAACGGTAGTGGGTGAGGACATCCAGATTGACCGCAACATCCTGCAAATCATTACCGACGCCCTGCTTCATCTGGTGCGCAACGCCATTGGGCACGGCCTAGAAACTCCGGAAGAGCGGGAGGCGGCCGGCAAAAGTGCCCAAGGCCACCTGACGTTGTCGGCCCAGACGGAGCGCGACGATGTGCTGATTCAGGTGCGCGACGATGGCCGCGGCATTAACGTGGAAAGCGTTCGGCGCAAAGCCATTGAACGCGGCTTGGTACCGGCCGCTACGGCTGCTAACCTCGACGATGATGCCGTACGTGATTTTCTGTTCGAGCCGGGCTTTTCCATGGCCCAGGAAGTAACCGAAATATCGGGGCGCGGTGTGGGGCTGGATGTAGTGAAATTGGCCATTGACTCCTTGGGCGGCCAATTGCGTGTGGATTCAGTACTAGGAGAAGGAACCACCTTTACGCTAGTACTACCCACTTCCATTGCCGTAAAAGGAGCGCTACTCTTTCAACTGGACCAGCGTAACTACGCTATTCCGCTTATGCATACTGATTCGGTGGTATCCTTGCTGCCGGAAAATTTCAACGTAGTAGGAGGCGTGCTACTGACCCGAGTCCAGGACGAAAACGTTCCGGTCGTGTCGCTACGCCGCTTGCTGCATAACGGTGACGGACCGCTAGCGCCCGCTACCAAAGCTGATCTACATGGTCGTCAAGACATAATCATTGTCAACTACAGTAACCGCCGGTTGGGCTTGATAGTCGACCGGTTTTTACGCCAGCAGGATATCGTGGTAAAACCCATGAGTAAACCGCTGGATACCATTGACTTGTTTGGGGCGTTACCTTATTGGGAAGCGGGCAAGTATGCCTGGTGCTCGATGTGCCGGCCTTAACTCGACTATTTCTGGCCAAACGACCGTAACTCACGTATTGCAGACTTGTGGCGGCCGACTTTGGCTGGCCGCCATTTCATTTGATTCCTATGGATTTGCACATGACGGAACTGGAGCGGGATATCATCCGCGAAATCCTGAATATCGGCCTTGCTCGCGCGGCCGATTCGTTCGCGGTTGTCGCCCAGGAAAAGGTGCTGCTGGAAGTACCCAACCTTGATATCGTGTCGGGTAAGACGATTCTGGATAAAGTCCGCGACCTGCAAGCGGGCCACGTCATTATTCAGTCGGATATCCGGGGAGATTTCAATGGAACAACCCTGATGTTCTTTTCCGGCCAGCATGTCCAGCGGCTTTCCCGCGTCTGCTTGCGCATGAGCACCTCGGACTCCACGCAGATTGATGAAATGCAGGAGTCATTGCTGCTTGAGATCAGCAATATCATTACCGGGGCACTGGTAACCCAGCTTGCTAACATTCTGAAAGCCAGTATTTACGGGGCGCCACCCACGCACCCGCGTGGCGACATTGCCGATGCCCTGCACAACCTGCTGCTGAACCGGCCCATGGTGCAGCCACTTATTTTCTCGGTTATAACCCAATTCTCGGACAAAGACAACTCAGTTGAGTTACCGCTGATGATCTTCTTCGACCGGGATACTTTTGAGAAAATCCTGGATATCATTCGCACCTACGATTTTATGGGCGGCCAGCAAGCTGGCTAATAAGTCTTCCGGCCGTTGGGCCGGGGTGTTATAAAGCGGCCCTCGCCGCCAGGAATCATGCTCAGAACGGGCGTTGAGACCTGGAAGCGGGGGCTGCTACCTTTTCCGGCTGGTCTTACCTCTCACTTTCACTTCTTTACTAGTATGGCTAATTCTGCGTCCTCGTTGGAACAAAAGCTTGCCGCCTTCGACCCCAATGCCCTCGGTGACTCCGCCGGCGGAATTTACGGTCTACCTTTCACGCCTGAGGAGGCCCAGGTCGTAATCGTACCTGTGCCTTGGGAAGTAACCGTTTCATACCGCGCCGGTACCGCTGAGGGGCCCGAGGCCATCCGAGAGGCGTCCTTGCAGGTGGACCTCTATGACCCCGACTTGCCCAATGCCTGGCAAATGGGCTTGGCCATGGAGGAGCCCGACGAAAAGATTGCCGCCGAGAGCCTCTCTTTGCGCCCTACCGCGGCGGAGTACATCGGCTGGCTGGAGGAAGGCGAGCCTGAAGCAACGCACGGAACGTTCTCCCAGGTGCCTGCCCAAGTCAATCAGCGCGGCCAGGCCCTGCTAGAGTGGCTTAAGCAAAAAACCGGTGCCTTGCTGGATGCCGGCAAAGGGGTAGTAGTGCTGGGTGGCGACCATAGCACGCCCCTGGGCTACTTGCACGCGCTGGCTGAGCGGCACGAAGAGTTTGGAATTCTGCAGATTGACGCGCACTGCGACCTGCGTCCGGCCTATGAAGGCTTTGAGTTCTCCCACGCTTCCATCATGTATAATGCCCTGAAACTGCCACAGGTAAAGAAGTTGGTGCAGGTTGGCATCCGCGACTACTGCCAGCAGGAGGCCGAGTACATTGACCAAAGCAACGGCCGAGTGGCCCTGTTCGCCGACCGGTTTCTGCAGGCTGAAATGCTGGGGGAAAATCCTGGAAGAAGGAGTGCAAAAAAATCATTGCCCAGCTACCCCAAAAAGTGTATTTGAGCTTTGACATCGACGGACTCGACCCCAAGCTGTGCCCCGGCACCGGTACCCCCGTACCCGGTGGGCTGGAGTTTGAGCAAGCTCTCTACCTTATTCGGATGGTAGTGCGCTCCGGCCGCACCATCATCGGCTGCGACTTAAATGAGGTAGCACCCGGCGACACGGAATGGAACGCCATTGTAGGCGCCCGGTTGCTTTATCATATGGCCAACTGGATGGGCGTCTCGCAGGGCCGGCTAAAAGCCCGCGCTGTAGAAAAATAGGCTTTTCGTTCGGTAGTTCGAGTTATCAAGCGCCCGCAAAAAAGTACGGCAAGTGGCTGATTCAGCTGCTTGCCGTACTTTTTTGCGGGCTATGCGTAGAGTAAGCAACTTCCTACTTCCCGTACTGTTCTCTCACCTCAATCCCTCTTCTTACCCTATGGGCTTCATTCTTAAATTCATTCTCACGGCCATTGTTACCTACGTGCTGGCTAAGTTTCTGCCCGGTGCCGACATCAGCGGCATCGGGGACGCGTTTATACTGGTCATTGTGCTGGCAATCTTGAACGCCATTGTCAAGCCGATTCTGAAAATCATCGGCTTCCCCATTACCGTTCTCACGCTAGGCCTATTTCTGCTGGTTATCAATGCTCTAATTGTTATGATAGCCGACTGGCTGCTAGGTGGCTTCAAACTGGATGGATTCGTTTCTGCCCTGATCTTCAGCGTTGTGTTGTCGTTGGTTACCTCAGTAATCGATATGGTAACTGACCGGAGCTAAGCTGGTCCTGCTGCTATAAGAAAGCCTGCCTGGACGCGTTCAGGCGGGCTTTTCTATGGTAGCTATTATCTCTTGGCCAGATAAAAAAGATACGGAAGCCAAACGGGCCCGTTTGAGTACGCTCCTGCGGGTAGGGTAGGAGCCGTGAGTTAAAGGATTAGTCTAGTGCCAGCTTACCTCGGCGCCAACGGTATCCGGCCCACACTGCTACCCCTAGCAAGAGTGGCCAGATGTAAGAGGCCACAATGAGGAACATGCTTAACGCCCGCCAACCAAACCACAAACCAGTTTGCAGTTGGCTGGTTATATCTGCGGCCGGAGCTAGTTCAGTGGCAGGACGCAGCTGGTAGTATGTAAGCTGCAAGGTGGCCAACGTGGCCTGCTCCGTAAGCAGTTGCTTTTCCTGGGCAGAAAACTGTTGGGTGGTCGTGTCAGCGGCGGTAGCGCGGCTGAGCTTAGCTAGTTCGGCGGTAATGTCGCGGGAGGTAAGCTCTTTGCCACGAACGAGTCCCAAGCGGGCCAGCTCCGAGGTGAGAGTCAGAAACTGCGCCGACGGAACCCGAATCGTCAGGAGTTGCTGGTGGCGGTCGGCGTCGGTGGTTTCGCGGGCGCTGGTGAGGTAGGCGTTATGGCGCAGTAGGGTTGTATCTAGGTGCGCTGAGGCGGCTGTGAAGTCAGCCACTTCCACCTCCATGGCGCCCTGGTAGATAACTGGGTGACCTGCTACCCGCCACAAGCGGGCAAGTGGTACTTCCGGCGTCGTGGCTTCCGCTGCGACCGTATTTGTACCAGGAGAGGTGGTAGTAACTTCGGGCACTACCGCGCCGGAAGTAAACATATCTTGCTGCTCGGCTGACTGGGCGCACCCAGCCAGCATCAGCCCCATCAGCGGGAGCAGACGCACATATTTTTTCATCGAATAAAAGAGGAAAGAGTGAGATGAAAAAAGCTGCGCAGCTTCTGCCGGTTTATACTGTCACGCCCGGAACGTAACCCGAAGCCAGTATATAACGCAACACCGCCCGGCTTCAACGGAAACCGGGCGGTGCGCAATACTTACCGTAAAGCTGGATTTAGAGACGACGAATCTGGGCGCCAAGGGCTGTCAGGCGCTTATCAATGTTCTGGTAGCCCCGGTCAATTTGCTCCACGTTTTCAATCACGCTTCGGCCCTCAGCCGATAGAGCGGCAATCAGCAGGGCTACCCCGGCGCGAATGTCGGGTGAGGTCATGGTAATGCCGTGCAAACGAGTACGCTTGTCCAGGCCAATAACGGTAGCACGGTGCGGGTCGCAGAGGATAATCTGGGCGCCCATATCAATGAGCTTGTCCACGAAGAACAGGCGCGACTCAAACATTTTCTGGTGAATTAGCACGGTGCCCTTGGCTTGGGTTGCTACCACTAGCAACACGCTCAGCAGGTCGGGGGTGAGACCGGGCCAAGTGTGGTCCGAGATGGTGAGGATGCTGCCATCGAGGTAGGTAGCAATTTCGTAGTGGTCCTGGGCGGGCACGTAGATATCGTCGCCACGGAATTCTAGCTGAATGCCCAGCTTACGGAAGGTGTCAGGAATCAGGCCCAGCTCCGGAATCTGGCAGTCCTTGATGGTAATCTCGGAGCCTGTCATGGCCGCGAGGCCAATGAAAGAGCCGATTTCAATCATATCGGGCAGCATGCGGTGGTCCGTGCCCCCAGGCGCTCAACCCCTTCAATGGTTAGCAGGTTAGAGCCAATGCCGTTGATATTGGCCCCCATGCGCACCAGCATTTTGCAAAGCTGCTGCAAGTACGGCTCGCACGCCGCGTTATAAATAGTTGTGGTGCCTTCGGCCAGTACTGCACCCATCACAATGTTGGCGGTACCGGTTACTGAGGCCTCGTCCAGGAGCATGTAGGCACCGCGCAGGCGACCTTCGGTGTTGATGCGGTAGAAGTCAGTGCCCTCCAACGTGAGCTTGCCACCTAGCTTTTCCAGACCCAAAAAGTGGGTATCCATGGGGCGCCGGCCAATTTTGTCGCCGCCGGGCTTGGGTAGCTGGCACTTACCGAAGCGGGCCAGCATGGGCCCCAGAATCATGACGGAGCCGCGCAAAGCTCCGGCTTGGGCCACAAACTCGGGGGTGTCGAGGTAGTCCAAGTGCACATCGTCGGCCTGGAAGCGGTAGGTGTCGTTGGCAAGCTTGCCCACCTTCACGCCCATATCACGCAATAGCTCAATGAGCTTGTTCACGTCGCGGATATCCGGGATGTTGGAAATCGTGACGGGCTCATCCGTAAGCAACACGGCGCACAGAATCTGTAGAGCTTCGTTTTTGGCGCCCTGAGGCACAATTTCACCTTTCAGCGACTTGCCGCCGATAACTTCAAAAGAGGCCATTTTTTGGGGAGCTAGTAGCTGATGGCTAGTAGCTGTTAGCTTTTAAAATCAAGAAAAAGAAGCGGGCTTGTAGTTGTTCCTAACTATAAAGCCAATAGATACTAGCCATTGGCTACTAGCTAAAAACTTACTGCGGGGGTTGCTGAGGTTCCTGGCGGCCTTTTTTACCGCCGCGGCGCTGCTTGTCGCGTCGGTTATTGTTACCGCCGCTTCCTCGGCGCACGTCGCGTTCCTGGCGGGGCTGGGGTACGATGAAGGGCGCGGGCCGGCCACCGGTAGTAAACTCAAACAGATTCTGGGCATCAACCTGAGCTGGGTCTAGGGTAAGCTGGCCGCCAGAAAGCTCCTTCAGGTGCTTGAGGATGGTGACATCCTTGGCGTTTTCCTTGTTATGGGAACGGTACAGAAACTTCATGGTCCGCCCAATAATGATGGTGGCCTGCTCCCGTTCGGTGGCGTCTTCCAGGGTTATGGCTTTCTCGATGAGCTGTTCCACGGCTCGACCGTAGGCCCGTAGCTTGGGGCCTTTGCTGGGGTAAGTTACCCGCTGTGGAGGCGCCATGTTGGCCTGGGCTACCAGCGGAAATGGCGCATCAACGTCTAGCTCGCCGTCGGCCATTTCAAACAGATGGTTCCACACTTTCTGTTGAGATTCAGGCTGGTCGCGCAGGGTAGGCTGGATGCGGAAGATGAGCTGCACGATCTGCTGGGCCCGGCGGGTGCGCTCAGTGCGGTCCTCTACGTCGCGGAGTTGCTGCACGAGCTGAAAGGTGCTCTGCCCGTACTCGCGCTGGAGCAGCTCGTGTTTATGAAGAGAAGGTAAGGTCATGAAAAATTGTATTCGAAGGGCCAAATATACGCCAAACCTTGCCCCAATGGCATCCTATTTTGCACAGGAAGACCAGCGGCAAGGTTCAGCAGGAATGCATAGCAGGGTAGGGCCGCGCTATCAGCATCTAAAGTAACGCGAATAGGGCAATTTGGGTGCACGGCGCCTGGTATCCTTCCAAGCCAAGCGAGGAATCCAGTGTGACTTCTTACTGCCACCCAGATTCCTCACTTGGCTCGGAAGGACACAGGAACAGTTAGTGCACCCGCAGTTTGGCAAAGCTCAGAAGCAGCGTTTTCTCCCCAACTTCCTCAAACAGGATAATGGCTTTAACGGAGCCGGCTTGGTCTTCCAGCTTCGTGACCGTCCCGAACCCAAACTTGGGATGCTCCACGCGCTGGCCGGTTTGCAGGTTGCTCGTGTCGGAGGGCTTGAAGTCGGCGGGTGGGGAGTACTTGGTAGCAACAGTTTTGCGCGGGGCCGGCGGCACCAAGTTGCTGCGCCGCTCAAACACGTGCCCAAACGGCGACTCGCCTGGGCCGGCACTACCCACGGGACCGGCTGAGAACTTGAAGTCTACGAACTGCGGGTCGATTTCATCCAGGAAGCGGCTTTTTTCGCAGCTGCGCAGGTTGCCCCACTGGTAGCGGGAGGTAGCGTAACTCAGCGTCAGCTTCTTCTCAGCCCGCGTAATGGCCACGTAAAACAGGCGGCGTTCTTCTTCCAGGTCGGCCCGGGAGGTAATCATCATTTGCGAAGGAAACAGGTTTTCCTCCATGCCCACGATGTAAACGTTGCGGAATTCCAAGCCTTTGGCCGAGTGAATAGTCATCAAGGTCACCTGCTCGCCTTCGCTCTGGGCGTCTTTGGTATCGGCGTCGGTTACCAGGGCAATATCCTGCAGGAAGGAGGCCAGCGTCTTATCCTCCCGCTCAGGGTCTTCCACGAAGGCCTTGATGCCATTGAGCAGTTCCTGAATGTTCTCGTAGCGGGAAAGGCCCTCGATGCTCTTGTCGGCGTACAGGTCCTCAATCAGGCCCGAGTTTTTGGCGATAAACTTGGCCGCCTCAAAGGCATCATCTTTGGCCGCTACCGCCGTGTAGGCCTTGATCTTCTCGGCAAAATCCACAATCGGGTTGGCGGCCCGGGCGGGCAGGAACTGGTCGGCGTTGGCTACTACCTCCCAAATGGTGTGGTTTGATTCTTCGGCCGCGTTAATGAGCTTGGCAATGGTTGTGTCGCCGATGCCACGCTTGGGGTAGTTAATCACCCGGCGCAGGGCCTGCTCGTCGTTGGGGTTTACCGTCAGGCGTAGGTAGGCCACCAAGTCCTTGATTTCCTTACGCTGGTAGAAGGAGAGGCCCCCAACAATCTTGTACTTGATGTTGAGCTTGCGCAAAGATTCCTCCATGGCCCGGCTCTGGGCGTTGGTGCGGTAGAGGATGGCAAAGTCATCGTAGGACAAGTGGTGGTTCATCTTGTCTTCGTAGATGCTGTTGGCTACCAACTTGCCTTCCTCGTTGTCGGAAGCGGCCTTGAATACCTCAATCAGCGGGCCTTCCTCGTTATCCGAGAAAACGTCCTTGCGCAGCTGGGCCTGGTTGTTTTTGATAACCGAGTTGGCTGCGCGCACAATGTTTTTGGTGGAGCGGTAGTTCTGCTCCAGCTTAAATACCTGCAGCTCAGGGTAATCCTTTTCGAAGTTGAGAATGTTCTGAATATCGGCGCCCCGGAAGGCGTAGATGCTTTGCGCGTCGTCGCCCACCACGCAGATGTTGCGCTCCTTGGCCGCCAGCTTGCGCGCAATTAGGTACTGGGAGTAGTTGGTATCCTGGTACTCGTCCACCATCACGTACCGGAACATGTTCTGGTACTTGTTCAGCACGTCGGGGTGGTCCTTGAACAGCACGTTGGTTTGGTAGAGCAGGTCGTCGAAGTCCATGGCCCCAGCCTTGAAGCAGCGGTTGGCGTACTGTTGGTAAATAACGCCCAGCTTAGGCCGCAGCGCCGCCTCGTCGTCCTGCCGAATCACGGGGTCGTTGAGGTACTGCTGCACCGAAATCAGCTTATTCTTGGCGGCCGAAATCCGGCCCAGCACCATATTCGGCTTGTAGAGCTTATCGTCCAGCTCCAGCTCCTTGAGGATTTGCCCAATGAGGGTTTTCGAGTCCTGGGTATCGTAGATAGTGAAGGAGCGGGGGTAGCCAATCTTGTCGGCTTCGGAGCGCAGAATACGCGCGAAGATGCTGTGGAAAGTGCCCATCCACAGGTTTTTAGCGTTCGGGCCCACTACCTTCTCGATGCGGGCGCGCATTTCCTTGGCCGCCTTATTGGTAAAGGTCAGGGCCAGGATGTTGAATGGGTCCACCCCTTTTTCCAGCAGGTGGGCAATGCGGTACGTAAGCACGCGGGTTTTGCCGGAGCCCGCGCCGGCTATAATCATGCAGGGGCCTTCAGTGTGCAGCACGGCCGCCGCCTGCGAGGGGTTCAATAATGCGTGATAATCCAGTGCCATGCGTGTCAGTCAGATCGAAAACTAAGCTTTTTGGCTTGTTAGCAAAGGTAGGGCTTTCGGTTGGGGTAGCGAAACCGAATGTCGGCCCCGTAGAAGCAGCCTACACCCCGAAAAGTACTAACCGCAGCGTGCGGCATTTGGTGCGCGGCGGTCCAATTATCACCCGCAAAAGCGCCGGCTGTATCTTCGCGGCGTGAATTCTGCCGCTGCTACCTCCGCTTCGCCCGCCGTGTTTCCTATTTCGTTGCTGTGCCTGTCCGGGAGCTGGGGCGGGTTGGAGCTGAATACCGTCCGGTTTGCCGACTGGATGCGGCAGCGGGGCTGGCCCGTGCAGGTTATTACCCTGGCCGGTTCGCCCATTGCCGCCCGCGCCACCGAGCTGAAGCTACCGGTAGCCCTGCTGCGCAATCCGTGGAAGGCACTTGACGTACCGGCCGCCGGCCGGCTGGCGTCCGTGCTGCGCAGCTTCGGAACTCAGGTGCTCATCGTCACGCGCAACGGCGACCTGGGCCTAGCAGTGCTCTGCAAAACCCTGCGGTTGCCGCAGCTGCGGGTAGTGTACCAGCAGCACATGCGGTTGGGCCTGGCCAAGCGGGGCGTTGTGCACACGCTACGCTACCGCGCCCTGGACGCCTGGCTTTCCCCGCTGCCCGGCCTGGCCCGGCAGGTGCTGCAGAAAACGCGCTTCCCTGCCGCGCGCCTGCACGTGGTTCCGCTTGGTATTGAGCTGGAAAAGTTTGCTGATGCTCGCCTAACCCAAGCTCAGGCCCGGCAGCAGCTTGGCCTAGTGCTACCGCCCGGCGCGGTGCTGCTCGGCGTAATCGGCCGCCTCGACGACGGGAAGGGCCAGGATTTTGTGGTGGAAGCCTTGGGGCGTTACACGCGCGGCACCCGTATCTGCGTGTGCTGTTCGTGGGCGAATCGACGCGCAACGAGGGTAATGCCTACCAAGAAGCCGTGCTGGCGCGGGTACAGCAGTTGGGCCTGTCGGAGGTTGTGCACTTGCGCCCGTTCACGCTGCAGCCCGAGGTAGCCTACCGCGCCCTTGATATTTCCATTACAGCCTCCGTGAATGAAACTTACGGCATGGTAACCATTGAGGCCATGGCCACGGGCCTACCCGTTGTGGCTTCGGCGGCGGGCGGCACCCTAGAGATTGTGGAAGACGGCCGCACGGGCCTATTATATCCGCTGCGTAACCAGGCCGAGTTCTGCGCTGCTATTGAGCGGGTCCTGCGGGAGCCGGAGCTGGCCGCTACCCTGGGCCGGCAAGCCCAGGCCGAGGCCCTGACTACCTATTCCCACCATCGCCAGTGTGCGCTGACGGAAAAGGTGCTGCACGGCCTGGGGTAAATCTGGTATCTTTGGGGATTATTTGCCTGCTCAGCGCGGCACTGGAAACGCTACGGATTTGTTAGCGCCCCACGGCCCCGAGAACCTGAGCCCGCCGCCCCTACCATGATTCAGATTCAGAATACCCTTATTTCCGACGACGTTCGGGATAATTTCTTTGTGTGCAACCTGGAAGCTTGCAAGGGCGCCTGCTGCGTGGAAGGCGACCTGGGCGCCCCCTTGGAAGACGAGGAGTTGCAAATCCTGCACAATGAGTACGAGGCCATCAAGCCCTTCCTAACCGAAGCCGGCCGCCAAGCCATTGAGCAACAGGGCCTCTACATCAAGGATTGGGAAGGCGACTACAGCACGACTACCATTAACGACCGGGAGTGCGCTTACGCCCTCTACGATGAGCGGGGTATTCTAAAGTGCGGCATTGAAGATGCTTGGCGAGCTGGGGCCACCTCGTTCAAAAAGCCCATTAGCTGCCACCTGTACCCCATTCGCGTTACTAAGTACGAGGGCTTCGAAGCCCTGAACTACGACCGGTGGAGCATCTGCTCACCCGCCTGCTCCTTCGGGGCAAACCTGGGCGTACGGGTGTACCAATTTCTGCGGGAGCCGCTCATTCGCAAGTACGGTGAGCAGTGGTACGGTGAGCTGGTGCAGGAAATTGAGCAGGGCAGCGCGCAGGTTGGGTAGGCGGTTGCTCGCTAGAACTGTACAGCAGTCCGCCATCAAGCAGATAATGCAGAAGTAAAAGGCCGACTGCGCAGTCGGCCTTTTTAGTACTTTAAGTTTCTACGTAACCCGTTTTCGGCATGGAGGAGATGTACGTTAGTGAAAACTTAAGTGCCGCACAGATTCAGCAGTTCCTGCAGACAGCAATGCCAGGGCTTACCGCATTTCCTTGGGAGATGTTGCTGGGTGAGAAAGAGCCGATGGAATTTGACTCGCGCAACCCCACCCATATCTTCTTTGAAACCACGGAATCGGAGGTTCCACAGTTTCCGCAGCATGTGGCTATTTACCGGACGCCGACCAAAGATGAGGAAGCCCGGTCTTTGTGGTTGGCGCAGTCATTATCGGAGCAATTTCAGCTTAATGTGCTAGTACCATTTACCCACCCTGAGAAACCGCATTACCCGTTTTATGACATCGTGTTTCAGCAAGGCGTGAGCTACCTAGCCGATGATAGCGCTACCGAATTTGGTGAGCCGGATGCCAAACCCGTCCGGTTGCTAGGGCCGTATCCATTGCTAAAAGCCGGATTTGATGCCTTCGGTAGGTTGATTGCAGACATACCTGCATAAAAAAGCCAGCGGTACGCTGGCTTTTTTACGTTCGTAAGCTGAGGTTCTTATGGCTACTAGTCAGCGTAGAAGAGGCCTGCTGTAATTAGGAGCCCACACACAAGAGCTACGAGCCAACAGTAGTAAGTTGCTGTAGCCGCTGGCATTGGTACCGGCGTAGTTTACCGGTTTTATTGGTGAACGTGGCGCTCTGAAAGGGTAGAGCAGTGCCTTTTGTGCGGGTAAAAAAGAAGGGCTACCCGCGAACGGATAGCCCTTCTCTATGCTGCTTGCAGAAACGCTTATAGCTCCGAAAAATCAAAGGAGGTTTCCAAGAACTTCGTGGTGAAGTCACCGGCCTTAAACTGCGCATTGTCCATTAGGCGCAAGTGGAAAGGAATCGTGGTCTTCACGCCCTCCACTACAAACTCCGACAAAGCCCGCTTCATTTTCACAATGCACTCCTCGCGGGTTTGGGCCACGGTGATAAGCTTAGCAATCATGGAGTCGTAGTTAGGCGGAATCTGGTAGCCCGCGTACACGTGCGTATCTACGCGCACGCCGTGGCCGCCGGGAATGTGCAGTACCGTGATTTTGCCGGGCGAAGGACGGAAGCCGTTGGCGGGGTCTTCGGCATTGATGCGGCACTCCATGGCGTGCATCTTGGGGCCGTAGTTGTTGCCTGTAATTGGGATGCCAGCCGCTACCTTGATCTGTTCCTTGATCAGGTCGTAGTTGATAACTTCCTCCGTCACGGGATGCTCCACCTGAATGCGGGTGTTCATCTCCATGAAGTAGAAGTCCCGGTTTTTGTCGACCAGAAACTCAATGGTCCCTACGCCTTCGTAGCCGATGGCCGCGGCGCCAGCAATGGCGGCCTGGCCCATCCGCTCTCGCAGCTCGTCGGTCATGAAGGGCGAGGGCGCTTCCTCTACCAGCTTCTGGTGGCGGCGCTGAATGGAGCAGTCGCGCTCAGAAAGATGGCAAACGTGGCCGAACTGGTCGCCGCACACCTGAATTTCAATATGGCGGGGCTCCTCCACAAACTTCTCCAGGTACACGCCGTCGTTGCCGAAAGCGGCTTTGGCCTCGGTGCGGGCATCGTTCCAGGCTTTCTCGAACTCCTCTTCGGAATTGATAATGCGCATACCGCGGCCACCGCCACCGGCCGTAGCCTTCAGGATAACCGGGTACTTAATCTTGGCGGCGACCTTTTTGCCCTGCTCCACTGAGTCGAGCAAGCCCACGGAGCCGGGGATACACGGCACACCGGCCGCAATCATGGTTGCCTTGGCCGAGGCTTTGTCACCCATCTGGTTGATCATCTCGGGCGAGGCCCCGATGAACTTGATGCCATTTTCTTGGCACACGCGCGAGAATTCCGCGTTTTCCGACAGGAAGCCGTAGCCGGGGTGAATGGCGTCGGCGTTGGTAATTTCGGCGGCAGCAATCAGGGTAGGAATGCTCAGGTAGCTCTGGGCAGAGCTAGGGGGACCAATGCATACGGCCTCGTCGGCGAAGCGCACGTGCAGGCTTTCCTTATCAGCAGTCGAGTACACGGCTACCGTCTTGATGCCCATTTCCTTACAGGTCCGAATTACGCGCAGCGCAATTTCGCCCCGGTTGGCAATTAGTATTTTCTTGAACACAGCTTCATCAATTAAAAATTAAAAATGAAGAATTAAAAATTGGAACCGCGCGGCAGCTAGTAACCTTAGCGCGGTCCATTCTTAATTTTTAATTCTCAATTTTTAATTGCTCTACATCGGCTCAATTAGGAACAAGGGCTGGTCGTACTCCACGGGCGACGCATTTTCCACCAGCGCCTTCACCACGCGGCCCGACTGTTCAGCCTCAATTTCGTTGAAGAGCTTCATGGCTTCGATGATGCAAATCACCTGGCCTTTCTCCACCAAGTCGCCTACCTGCACAAAAGCGGGCGAATCGGGGCTGCTGCTGCGGTAGAACGTGCCAATCATCGGTGACTTCAGGGGCGAGTAGTTACCACCGGCTGCTTCAGCGGGCGCTGCCGGGGTAGGCGCGGCGGCAGGAGCAGGGGCCGCGGGGGCGGCGGCAGGAGCTGGTGCGGCTACGGGAGCCGGGGCCGGCGCGGCGGCTACGCTACCGCTTACCACTTTCGTGTTAGGCTCGCGCTGCACCGAGATTTTAAACTCCTCGGTTTCGATGTTGACTTTGTTCAGACCCGACTTGGCAATGAAGTCGATGAGCTCTTGTAGTTCTTTGGCTTTCATGGGGCGGCGGTGGGCTTGTTGGGCTGCTTACTTGACTCTTTCGACATAGGAGTAGTCGCTGGTCTTGATGCGAATTTTGGTGTCGGTATCAATGAAAAGCGGCACCTGAATCCGAGCCCCCGTCTCCACGATGGCGGGCTTGAGGGTGTTGGTGGCCGTGTCGCCCTTGAGGCCGGGCTCGGTGTAGGTTACTACTAGCTCTACCGTCGTTGGTAGTTCGGCCGTGAGAGGCTGCTCGGTTTCGGCGTGGAACAGGATAGTAACCACCTGGCCTTCCTTCATGATGTCGGCGAAAGGCACCATGGCCTCGGGCAGCACTACCTGCTCGAACGACTCATTATCCATGAAAGTAAAGCCGTAATCGTCCTTGTACAGGTACTGATGGGGACGCTGCTCCACGCGGGCAGTTTCCACTTTCACCCCGGCGTTGAAGGTATTGTCAATTACGCGGCCGGTTTTGATGTTGCGGAGCTTGGTACGCACGAAAGCCGGGCCTTTGCCAGGTTTTACGTGCTGGAATTCGGTGATGACGTGCAACTCGCCGTTGTAGTTCAGAACGAGCCCGTTGCGAAAGTCTGCGGTCGTGGCCATGGTGGGAGGAAAGAATTAGAGAGGGAAAATAAGGTGAAGAGCGGCCGGAAACGGCCGGTTCCGGCCCGAATCTTCAACTGTCAGAAAGTGAGTTACTCGGGTGGAAACGCAACGTGCCGCCCCGGAAAGATGGCGGGACGGCACGTCGGGAGTGCAAGTATAGAAGTTTTTCCGCTTGCGGGCCGCCAATTTAGGCTGCCGTAGGATCGGGCTTGGGGTCGTAGGCCCATTTCAGGTACAAAGACCCCCAGGTAAAGCCCCCACCGAACGCGGCAATAATCAGGTTATCGCCCTTGCGCAACTGCGACTCGTAGTCGGCCAAACACAGAGGAATGGTGCCGTTGGTCGTGTTGCCGTACCGGTGAATGTTGAGCATTACTTTCTCGGGGCCAATGCCCACGCGGTTGGCCGTGGCATCAATGATGCGCTTATTAGCCTGGTGGGGCACCAGCCAGTCAATGGTATCAGGATTCAGGCCGTTGCGGTCCGCTACCTGGGCGGCTACATCGGCCATGTTCTTCACGGCGAACTTGAACACCGCGGCGCCTTCCTGGTGCACAAAATGCTCCCGGTTGGCTACCGTCTCGGCGGATGGGGGGCGCCGGGAGCCACCGGCTTTTTGGTGCAGGTACTGCTCGCCGCTACCATCCGAGTGCAGCTCCTGATCTAGCAGGCCCAGGCCTTCGGTGTTGGGTTCCAGCAAAACGGCCCCAGCCCCGTCGCCGAAAATGATGCAGGTAGCGCGGTCCGTGTAATCGATAATGCTCGACATCTTATCGGCGCCTACCACAATTACCTTTTTGTAGGTACCGGTAGCAATAAACTGGGAGCCCGTGGCCAGGGCGTACATAAAGCCCGAGCAGGCTGCCTGCATATCAAAGCTAAATGCCTTGGTAGCACCTACAGCCGCCGAAATAATGTTGGCCGTAGCCGGAAATACCAAGTCCGGGGTAGTGGTAGCGCAGATGATAAGGTCGATGTCCGCAGCCTTGTTGCCCGTTTTGGCTAGTAGCTGCTGCACGGCCTTTACGCCCATCACGGAAGTGCCCTGGTCTTCCCCCTTCAGAATATGGCGCTCCTTAATCCCGGTTCGGCTCATAATCCACTCGTCGGTCGTGTCGACCATGGTTTCGAGCTCTTGGTTTGTAAGCACGTAGTCGGGCACGTAGGAGCCGACTCCGGTAATGGCAGCGGTAATCTTCATTAGGGAGAAAACGGAAAACGCGGCAAAGGAAAAGTCCGGCTCGGCGGCCGGACTTACAGTCGCTTTTAAGACTTGAAGGTGTTTTTTATCTGGTCAGCAATGCCTGAGCTGGCCATTTGGTAGCCTTGCAGCAGCATGTTGCAAATAGCTAGGGGCGTGCTTACCCCGTGGCCAATAATGGCGTTATCGTTGATGCCCAGAATGGGGGAGCCCCCTACCGCTTCGTAATTGAAGTGGTCGAGGAAAGGGTCGTGAATGCCTTTATCGGCAATGATGTCGTACACGGATTCCGCCATCTTCAGCACCACGTTCCCCGTAAAACCGTCGCAGACGATGACGTCGGCCTTGTCATTGAATAGGTCGCGCCCTTCGATGTTGCCAACAAAGTGGATGTGGGGATTCACCTTCAGCAGCTGGTGAGCAGCTTGGGTAATGGCAGTGCCTT
The DNA here is from genome assembly GCF_022919335.1 of Hymenobacter sp. 5516J-16. NCBI lineage: Bacteria > Pseudomonadati > Bacteroidota > Cytophagia > Cytophagales > Hymenobacteraceae > Hymenobacter > Hymenobacter sp. 5516J-16. The sequence continues at coordinate 4,239,701 of NZ_CP095058.1, forward strand.
TGCCTTCCTCTTCCCCAAGTTCATCAGCCCAACTTTCGGCTTGTTAATGCCTAGCACATACTGCGCGTACAGGGAGCCAAGCTCGCCAAACTGCTCCAGCATTTCGGGCTTACACTCGGCATTGGCCCCTACATCGAGCATGATGCCCATGCCGCCGTGTAGCTTCGGGACAAAGTTGGCAATGGCGGGTCGCATCACGCCCGGTACGGCTTTCACGCTGAACATAGCGCCTACCAGCATGGCCCCCGTGTTACCAGCCGAGCAAAAAGCCTCGACTTCACCCGTTGCCAGCAAGCGGTAGCCTACGGCAATGCTGGAGTCCTGCTTCTGCTGGTAAGCTTTGGCCGGGTGCTCGCCCATGTCAATAATTTGGGAAGCAGGCACTACTAGCAGGTCGGCAGCATCGGGGCCGTGCTGCGCCAGCAAGGGGCGCACGGCATCTTCCTGGCCAATGAGCACTATCTGGGCCTTGCCCGCCAGCTGTTTGGCGGCCAGTATGGCCCCATCGACGGCGGCCTGAGGAGCAAAATCGCCCCCCATTGCGTCCAGGGCTATCTTCATGAACGGGAAATCAAAGAGGTCCGGGAGAGAATCCTTGGGAAGGGCCGAATCCCCGACCCCAGCTTTCCTGAGGAAGCTAAAGGCCGGGAATGGTATATTAGGCCCCACCGCAAGGCGGGTAAGCTGCTAACGCGCGACTATTCTTCGTCGTTGTCGGTAGCGGCCGGAGCGGCTACGGGAGCGTAGTCTTTGATAGCTACTTTACCGTTCAGGTACAGGTCACCGTCTACTACGTAGGCTTTGTGACGCAGGTGCAACTCGCCGGTAGTGGAGCAAACCGAAACGGCTTTAGGAGTCAGTTTGTAGTGGCTACGACGCTTGTCGCGGGTAGCGGAGGAGGTCCGGCGCTTAGGATGTGCCATTTCTGAAAAAAATTAAGAATGAAGAATTGAGAGTGAGGAATTAGGCGAAAGACGGGGCCTAATTAAGATTACGCAGCGCATTCCAGCGCGGGTCGATGCCGTCGTTGTCATCATCTTCCTTGTCGCCTTCGGGCGGGTAGTGAAAATGAGTTTGGCGTCGGCTTCGGGGTTTTCATCGGGCTCATTCTGGAAGCGCGGGTGCAGCTTCTTCATGGGCAGGGCCAAGCCAATGTAGTCGAAGAGGTGTTGAGCCAGGGGCAGGGTCTGCGTATCGGGCGTGATTTGCAGCACGTTGTCGTCCAGTTCCTGATTCTGGTCGCCGAAGCGAACCAGCAACTGCTCGTGCGCTTCCACCTCCTGGTCGTACTCGTCCAGGCTCCGGTCGCAGATTTGACGCACGGTGCCGTGCAGGTCAAAATCCACGGTAATGAGCCGCTCCGTTTTGGTCAGCGTCACATCAGCGTGCACCTGACCTTCGGGAATGAGTTGCTGATCAAACTGCTCAAAAAAAGCCTTGTCCAGCTCGAACGCAAAGTGATGCGTTTTATCGGCTAGCTTGGCAATATTGATGTCGTATTGGGCGTCCTTTTTCACGGCTAGTTTGTAGCAGGGGGCAAAAGTAGAAAGTTTTCCCCGGTTTGTAAAAGCAGTTGCGGGGTAGGGCAGTGGGCTAGGCGTTCTTGAGGATAAAATCCGGCGGAATATCCAGCCGCTCATACAAGCGTTTCGCCAAGTCGAGCGTCACGCGGCGTTTGCCGTTCAGTATCTGCGAAAGACGTCCCGCTGGTACTTCCAGCAACTGCGCTAGCTCTTTCTGCTTAAGGCGCATCTGTTGGCGCTTCAGTTCTATCATCTCCGCCAGGGAGGTAGGCAGGTTGGGAATAGGCAGCAGCCCGAGCTTGCCTTCGTAGGTATCCAGGGCCGCAATCAACTCCCGAAACTCTGCCTCCAACGCGGCATTTCCCTCCACGCCTGCCGCTACCAGCGCGTCGAGGCGGCGCAGGGCAGTACGGTAGTCGGTGGGAGTGTGCAGCGTCATGAAACGGGGTAAAAGCAGAACGGAACCGAAGTGGCTCCGCTGATTACAGTTGCAAACTTACAGCGTAATTTTAAAAACACAAAGTAAATTTCGATTTTGAAAAGAATGTTTCACTATAGACCTTGTGCTTGTTTACTATGCTTTATGTTTAAAATTCTGATAGGCAAGTGTTTAATTGTTAAAAAAGACCATTTTCGCCAACTGGCACAACTAAAAGGTAGCTACCGAAATGCCGTTATGTAAAGCGTTCTGTGCTTAAGCTATTAGGGAAAAAAGCGGCCATCGTTTCCAGCAGGAACGATGGCCGCTCTTCTTATAAAGAACCTAAAGGTTACTCGTGGCGGCCGCCGCGCGGGGCCGGGCCCGGTACCAAGGGTACAATATCGGCTAGGGCTTTGCGCTGCCGCACTAAGTCGCAGGCCATGTAGAGCGCTTCGCGGAAGGAGGTTTCGTCGGCTTTGTACTGGCCGGCTAGCCCGTAGGCGGTGCCGTGGTCGGGGAGGTTCGGATGACAGGCAGCCCGGCCGTGAAGTTGACGCCCCGCTCGAAGGCAATGGTTTTAAAAGGAATCAACCCTTGGTCGTGGTACAAGGACAGGGTGGCATCAAACTGCCGGAACTGCGCCGTGCCGAAGTAGCCATCGGCGGGAAAGGGGCCGTACACTAGGTGGCCTTCGTTCTGAAACTGCCGCAGTACGGGCGTCACAACGTCGGCCTCTTCGGAGCCGAGCAGGCCGTTTTCGCCCGCGTGGGGGTTCAGTCCTAGCACGGCCACGCGCGGCTTCTCAATGCCGAAATCCTGCTTAAGCGAATGGAGCAAGATGCGCAGCTTGGTGGTGAGCAGCTGCTGGGTAACGCGGCCCGGTACGTCTTTGAGCGGAATGTGACCCGTAACGGTAGCCACGCGCAGGTCTTCGCTAGCGAGCAGCATCAGGCTTTCTTTGGCGCCGAAAAAAGACGTCAGAAACTCGGTGTGGCCGGGGTAGCGGAAATCATCCGACTGGGTATTTTCCTTGCTGATGGGGGCGGTTACCAGGGCATCGAGCAGACCAGCCTTCAGGTCGTGGGCGGCGGCCAGCAGGCTTTGCCGGGCAGCGGTGCCACTGGCCGTGCTCGGTTGGCCGGGCGTGAGGGTGAAGTCTTCATCCCAGCACGTAACGGCGTTGTGCTTGCCCGGGGCAATATCGGCCGCTTCCCGCACCTGTCGGAAGGTAAGCGGCTCGTGGGTAGCGTCGGCGGGAAAGTCGTCGAAGAGCACCGTGGCCGTGCCGTACACAACAGGCGTGCAATACTTGAGCAAGCGCTGATCAAGGAAGGTTTTATAAATGATTTCCGGTCCAATGCCGGCTAGGTCGCCGACGGAAATGCCAATGCGTGGAAGCATTTGTGGGGGTAATGAAGTGATGAAGGCGGTAGAGGAAAGTTGTTAGTTCAGCCGGTCACACCGGGCGGCGCGAGAAATCGTGCGCGCTGCTTACTGCATAGCAAGCAACAACAGCATGTAGTAAGGTTTCTCGCGCCGCCCAAAACGGCGTGCTATTACTAACGTGGTATTACGCCCGGTTTTTCAGAAACTCGTAGGTGAGGCGCACGGCTGCGCCCGTACCGCCTTTGCCCCGGTAAGAATCGGGGGCGGTTAGGAAGGCGGGGCCGGCAATATCGAAGTGAACCCAGGGGTAGCCTTCGGTGAATCGCTCCAGAAACTTGCCCGCCGAAATGGCCCCGGCTTCGGCTTTGCCCAAGTTGCTGATGTCGGCAATGCTACTCTTGATGTGGTCGGCGTACTCGTCCCAGAGGGGAAACTCTACCAGGCGCTCGTGGGTAGCGTGGCCGGCCTGCTTGAGGGCGCTCATGGTTTGCTCCGCGGCCGTGCCCATGTACACAATGCCCTCCACGCCAATGGCCCGCACGGCCGAGCCGGTTAGGGTAGCATAATCGAGTACCAGTTCGGGGTCGTACTTTTTGGCAAAAGCCAGGGCGTCAGCTAGAATCAGGCGGCCTTCGGCGTCGGTATTCAGGACTTCCACGCTCAGGCCGCTGTACATCGTGATGACGTCGCCGGGAGCCAGGGCCGGACCGCCGGGGCGGTTGTCGGTGGCCGGCACCAGCCCGATAACGTGCAGGGGGACCTGGTTTTTGGCCAGGGCCGCCAGCACGCCGACTACTACCGCCGAGCCGGCCATGTCGCACTTCATCAAATCCATGCTGTTGGGTGTGGGCTTGAGGCTAAGGCCGCCAGTATCAAATACTACCCCCTTGCCCACCAGTACAATGGGCTTGGCGTTGGTAGCGCCTTCCGGTTTGTACTCCATAATAGTGAAGGTAGGCGGCTCGGGGCTACCCTGATTGACGGCCAGCAAGCCGCCCATGCGCAGGGCCTCAATCCGAACCAAGTCCAGTACTTCCACGTGGAAACCCGCCTCGTCGCCGACCTGCTCAAAGCGCTGGGCCAGCTGGGTAGCGTTGAGGTGGCTGTAGGGCATGTTGACCAAGTCGCGGGCCAGGTACACGCCTTGCAGCACGTAGTCCAGTTCCTGTACCTTCTCGGCTGTTAACTCAGCGCTGACTAGGGTTAGCAGTTGCAGGTCAGGGGCTTTCTTGGACTTTTCGTCGGTTTTGTACCCCTCGAACTGGTAGGCTGTCAGGGCAAGGCCCTCGGCCAGGGGGAGGGCGCCGGAACCTGTCAGATCGTGAATGAACAACTCGGGTACCTTGTCCGTCTTTAGGCGGGCGTGGAGCTGGTGGCCGGCTTTGCGCAGCGCTTCGGCGGTAAGGTCCGCGGTTTTTTTCTGCTCGACCACCACATAATAGTGTCGGTGGGTGTACTGGTTGATACCAAATAGCTTTTCCCCAGCGGCTAGCTGAGCGGCCACGTACTGGCGGGCTGGCTCGGGTAAGTCGGCGGCGGCACTGATGGGTAGCTCGGTAGTGCCGGCGGGCAGGATAAATACGGTATCCGCAAAGGAAGGGAAATCGGCGGCGTAGGCGAGGGATAGGGGCATGAGACGAAGTCTGTAAGGCCAGCTACTACCCCTGCTCCGGGCTCCGGGCGCGGAGAAACGGCAGTTGCCGGCGTATCTTTGGGCGTGAAGGTAGCCGATTTGTTCATGAGGAATAAGGAAGTAGCCGTGAGCAGGCCTCACTGCCTTAGATTTTCCTTGTTGCTGTGTGTACTACCGTTCCGGCTTCCTGCTCCTTCTTTCCTCCTCATTTCCCTTTGCCGTGGATTCCGTTAAGGCCAAAAAACACCTCGGGCAGCACTTCCTGACTGACCCCAACATTGCCCGCAATATTGTGGAGGCCTTGCGCCTGCCTGATGGGGTAGCGGAGGTGCTGGAAATCGGCCCCGGCATGGGCGTGCTTACCCAAACCCTGCTGCAACACCCCGAGTACCGCACCTCGGTGGTAGAAATTGACCGGGAGTCGGTGGCTTACCTGGGGCAACATTTCCCGGCGCTGGAGGGGCGGATTTACTCCCAGGACTTTCTGAAGATGGATTTGGGCAAGCTGTACCCCGGCCAGCCAATCAGCATCATCGGCAACTTTCCCTACAACATCAGTTCCCAGATTTACTTTCAGGTGCTGGCTCACCGCCAGCAGGTGCGCGAGTGCGTAGGCATGATTCAGAAGGAAGTAGCCGACCGCCTCGCTGAGGGGCCGGGTACCAAAACCTACGGCATCCTGAGCGTGTTGCTCCAGGCTTTTTATACTATTGATTACCTGTTCACGGTGCCCCGCACGTGTTCAGTCCCCCGCCCAAGGTGCAGTCGGCCGTAATTCGGCTCACGCGCAACCAAACCCAGCAGCTGGCCTGCGACGAGAAGTTGTTTTTTCAGGTGGTAAAGCAGGCCTTCCAGACACGCCGCAAAACCTTGCGCAACGCCCTTAAGCCCTTCGGTATGCCCGCAGAAGCCACCACCGACCCCATCTTCGACAAGCGCGCTGAGCAGCTGAGCGTGCAGGATTTTGTGGGCCTCACGCAGCAGGTAGAGCAGCACAAGCTGTCCTGAAAATGAGGAAGAAGACGGCCGTGGTTTTTTTGCTAACCACTACTTTACTGTTGGGTGTTTTCTTCTGGGCGCTGGGGCAAGATGCAGATGCGGGCTCCTGGGAGCCGCTGGCAGAAGCCCCGAATTTCTATGTCAGAACCGACTACGAGGGCCGCACTACTCTCGGCTACAGTACCCACTGGTGGCAACGGGTAGAGCCGCTGGCTGGTGGTTTTTACAATTTCCGACGGATAAACCGGCAGGTAGTTGGTTATGATGCCGAAAGTGGCTCTCGCGTAACCGTAACAGCAGCGGCCCAGAGCACCAAAAAAGCCTATGCTTCTGTGACTTACACTGAAGATACTACGCGTGCTATACATCCAGCTGCGGAAGAGCATCAGTTTTAATCCTCAGTTTTTCACTACTCAGAATGTCCCTCTGCCTCGTCATCGACGAAATGCACCCGAACCTGCCGGACTTGCTGCAGGATATGGGTATTGAGTTGCATTACCGCCCCGATCTAAAGGCTGCCGAAGTGCCCGCAGCTCTGGCGGCTCACCCCTACAACGGCCTGATGGTGCGCTCCAAAGTGCGCGTTACGCGGGAGCTGCTAGCCCAGGGGCCACACCTGCGCTACGTATGCCGGGCTGGGGCCGGGGTTGATAACATTGATGAGGAGGCCCTGGCCGCGGCCGGCGTAACCCTGCTCAATGCCCCGAAGGCAACCGCGACGCGGTAGGAGAGTACGCCGTAGGGCTGCTGCTGGCCTTGTTCCGCAACATTGCGCGCGCCGACCGGGAAGTGCGGGCCGGAGAGTGGCGCCGCGAGGCCAACCGGGGTGAGGAAATAGGGGGCAAAACCATCGGGTTGCTGGGCTACGGCCACATGGGCAAGGCCTTTGCCCGGCGCCTGCAGGCCTTCGACTGCACCGTGCTGGCTTACGACCACGACCCCCGCGTAGAAGCCAACCACCACGCTACCCTCGTGAGCCTGCCGGAACTGCAGGCCCGAGCCGAAGTGCTGAGCGTGCACATCCCATACTCGCCGGCCAACCACCACTTCGTGAATGAGGAGTTTCTGGCCGGCTTCCGTCAGCCGTTGTGGCTGCTGAACACGGCCCGGGGCGAAGTGCTTGACCATGCGGCCTTGGTGCAGCGCCTGCAAACCGGGCAGCTGCGCGGCGCCGCCCTGGACGTGTTGGAAAACGAAAAGCTGGCTACTCTCAGCCCCGAGCAGCAGGCCTGGTTTGCGTACTTGGCGGCGGCCCCGAACGTGGTGCTTTCCCCGCACGTAGGCGGCTGGAGCTTCCAGAGCTACGAGCGCATTAACACGGTGCTGGTTCGCAAGCTGCGCGAGTTTCTAGCGGGAAAGTTACCGGCGGCGAGCGGGGTAGCGGAGTAGAAGGGCAACGGCTGGCAGCGACTGCTTGCCGTGGTTTGGAATACCGCTTGCGCGGGACCTGCTCGCCGGTTTTTCCCCAACGTTTCGTATATTTGCCTAAACCTGTTCGGGGAGAACGGCCAGCCACGCTGGCCGTTCTCCTTGTTTTTTGAGCTTACATCACCCCACCATGGCTACCATCAACTATTACACTCCGGAAGGTCTTCAGAAGCTGAAGGATGAGCTGCAGGACCTCAAAATCCGCGGTCGGGCCAAAGCCGCCGATGACCTGCGCGAGGCTCGCGACAAAGGCGACCTGAGCGAAAACGCGGAGTACGACGCGGCCAAGGAAGCGCAGGGCTTGCTCGAACTCAAAATCTCCAAGCTGGAGGAAATTGTCGGCAATGCGCGGCTGCTGGATGAGAGCAACCTGGATACTTCCAAGGTGCTTATCATGAGCAAAGTGAAATTGAAGAACCTGAAAAACAACATGGTTCTGGACTATACCTTGGTAGCGGAAGAGGAAGCTAACCTGGCCGCCGGCAAAATCTCCGTAAAGTCGCCCATTGGCAAAGGCCTGCTGGGTAAGTCGGCCGGCGACACGGCTGAAATCACGGTACCCGCGGGTAAGCTCCAGTTTGAAATTCTGGAAATCAGCCGCTAACGGTGACCTTGTGAAATGGTGAGTTCGTGATTTTCATGAACTCAACAAAAGGGCGAAGCCAGTCGGCTTCGCCCTTTTGCGTTTTGCCGCGTACTTTGAGGCGCCACGCGGCACTGCCGTGGTTTCCACAACTTCGCAACTTCACCACTCACTACCTTCCTCTATGCCTTCTATTTTCTCCCGTATCGTGTCGGGCGAGCTGCCCGCCTACAAAGTTGCCGAGGACGACCAGCACCTGGCGTTTCTGGACATCACCCCACTGGTGGAAGGCCACACGCTGGTAATACCGAAAAAGGAAGTCGACTACATTTTTGATTTGCCACCCGCCGAACTGGCGGCCCTGCACCAGTTTGCCCAGCGCGTGGCCAAAGGCGTGAAAGCGGCCGTGCCCTGCAAGCGGATTGGAGTGGCGGTAATTGGGCTGGAAGTGCCCCACGCCCACATTCATCTGATTCCGATGAAGCAGGTGGCGGACATGAACTTTGCCAACCCCAAGATAAAGGTAGCCGATGCGCGCATGCAGGAGCTGGCCGCCGCCATTGCCGCCCAAGTGCCCGGCAGCGGTGCAAATAGCTCCACCGCTACGGCCACCCTCACCAGCCAAGCCCGCCACGCAACCACCGAAGCCAACGAAGCCAACGATGCCGCTGCTCCTGCTGCTACCTCCGATGCTACCCTGCACCAGCTCCAGCAGCTAACCCAAGGCCTCGAATACATGAGCGAATCGGAGGCGCCTCTGGAGGCCGTGAGCTACCCCGCGCCGGCCGGTGCCCTAACGGATGCGGCCTTGGCTACGCTGGCCGGTGTGCCCGCTGCTACCCAAGTGGAAAAGCAGGAGTTAACCTACTTCCTGCGCAACCACACCGCCGACAACGGCGTGCTAGGTAACCCTGAGCTGGCCAACCGCTTTAAAGCCCTGCAGATGTACTTGAAGCAGGAACTGAACAACGTGCAGGTTTACCGTTTTGGCAGCGGTCCGCAGGTGCCGGTGCTGGTGCTGGGCGAGGCCGACGGCGGTAAGCTGGCGGGCTTTAAAACCGTACTGACAGAAACCTAATCGAGCGTAAAAGGCTGGTGCCTCCCTAGTATGGCACGCTGCACAAGATTAGCGGCCAGCCTGGTAAGGGCTGGCCGCTGGTGTTTTACCCTCGAAGCCTGCACCAAGCATTAGTCGACGGCCGAGCGGCGGGCCAGGGCCGCTACTGCTACGCCCATCAGGGCAATCAAGGCAAAGGATACCCGCAAGTCGGTGACGCCGGCTACTAATCCAATAACGGGTGGGCCGAGCAGGAAGCCAGCAAACCCAACCGTAGAAACCGCCGCCAGCGCTACGCCCGGCGACATAGTAGTAGAACGGCCCGCTGCCCCGTACACCAGCGGCACCACCGACGATACGCCCAGCCCTACCAGCATAAAGCCCAGCGTAGCAGGAATAACGCCGGGGAAAGCCACGGCAATGAGCAGGCCAGTGGCTTCCAGCAAACCACTCAGCACCAGCGTGCGCCGGCGGCCGAAGCGGTCCGCAAACCAGTCGGCTACGAAGCGGCCTGCCGCCATAGTGCTCATGAAGGCGGCAAACCCCACGCCCACCAAGTCTTTATCCGCCTGCACAACCTTGCGGAAGTACACCCCACTCCAATCGAACATGGTTCCTTCGCAGAGCAAGGAGCAGAAAGCCAACACGCCCAGCAGCAGCAACGATTTATCGGGAAGTACAAATATTGGGGCGTCCGCTTCCCGGGCGCGTCGGCGGGCAGCAGGTAGGGGCGGGTCAGAAATACACTACCGATTACCACAGCCGCCACGAGCAGAAAATGGGGGAGGGGTGCAATGGTGTTGCTAATCATGAAGGTGCCCAGCGCCGCGCCGGCGAAGCCTGCCAGGCTCCACAAGCCGTGGAAAGAAGCCATGATGGACTTGCCGTAGAGGGCCTCCACGCCCACGGCCTGGGTATTGATGCTGATGTTGGCCATGTTGCTAGCCAGCCCGAACAAGACCAGCGCCCCCATGAGTTGCGGGGTGGTAGTAGCCAGTCCCAGCAGAGGCAAAAACGCCGCGTACAGAAACAGGCCCAGCACCGTAAGTAGGCGGCTACCGAAGCGAGCCACCAGCCAGCCCGACAGCGGCAGCGAGGCCATAGACCCCACCGGTACGGCCAGCAGGACGCCTCCCAGCTCGGTATCGGAAAGGCCTAGCTGCTGCTGCACGGTAGGAATGCGCGCCGCCCACGTAGAAAAGCACAGCCCCTGCAGCAGAAACGCGGCGCTTACGGCCAGGCGGTGCGTGCGGCGGGGTCGGAGCAGGGGTGATGTAAGGGGTTGAGCAAGCATAGAAAAGGAGGCCGCTGGTAAGTCAAAAAAACACCCATTACGCCCCGGCAAAGGCATAATGGGTGGGAATGCACCAAGAAAAGTGAATAGGCGCGGTGGGAAGCGTCGCCGTAAAGATCAGCACAATTGCGGAAACCCTCTTGGCTTCAGCTGCCTGTATGTACGCCCGCCTACCCCAGAGGTTGCTGCGGAGGTTGCGGCTGCCCTGAGCTACCGCACGGGGCCCGTATCAACCCGCGCCTCCAGCTGTTCCTGCACGGGTAGCGGAAGCTTGCTTAGTAAATCCAGGCCAGAGGCGGCCTCAATGGCATCTACGCTCACGCGGTACCGGCTCCAGTCGGGGCTTATGGATTGGTCGTTGGGTGTATCCACGGCCACAATGCGGGCCTGGCCGGCGGCAATGCGCTGCAGGTCGTTGCTGCCTTCCGGTAGTAGCACCAGCACCTTCCAGATGCGGGCGGGCACCGTTACCCGGCCCTGGTCGAGGGTCGTCATTTTACCATTCTGACCGGTGCCTCCCTTGCCATAACTACCCATGATAACGTAGATTTCCTGGCCCTGGCGCACCTGGTCGCGGCCCCACTCTTCCAGGGCGCTCCAAGTGCGCTGGTTGTTGTTGCCAGCCTGCGGAATCATGTTGGTCATCAGGAAGGTAGCCGAGTTGTCGTCCAGGTCCGTGGTGCGGTCGGCGCTGGGGCAGTTGTGGCCTTTGTCGAAGCCGGAGCCGGCGTAAGAGTTGCGCGTGACCTGGTAAAACTGCCGGGGCAGGGCCGGGTCGGGGCGGAAGTCGTCCTGGCGCGGGGCTGCGCCCATCCAGGCCCGGTTCAGGTGCCAGCTTACCCAGGTGGGCGTGCCGCGCTGGGCGTTGTAGCCCACGGCGAACTGGGGCTTACTGAGCAGGTAGTTGGTAGGCGTGTTTACGTTTGGGGTAGCGCCGCTGGGGTTGCCCAGGGCCATGTTATCGTCGCGGCCCGTAACTACGGCTTGGGCTGGGCTGGGCGCTGGGGGGAAGGGCCGGGGTAACGGGGCCACCTGCCCCGCCAGCAACCGCGCCGCCGGCTGCTTCTAGGGCAATGTCGTCGATGTTCAGGCGGCCCGAGCCGCCATCGGTCTTGCGAATTTCCAGGCGCAACGGGCCGGCGGCTCCTCCCTGAAACGTCGTCACGATGAGCCGTGGCCCCTGCGCCCGCACCGGCTGCCCAATGCGCCGGAACGTGCGGCCTCGGTCGAGGCTGCCCCACAGCTCCCAGGTGCTGGCCGGGTCGTCGCCGTAGGCGGCACTTTTGATACGGATGGTTTGCACGCCGCCGGGCGCATCAAAGTTCATGCGCAGCCGGCCCTGCCCGCGCAGGCGGGCCGCACGCTGTCCACTCTTATGATCCTGGTCGGAGGAGCCGATTAGGGCATCCTCGAAATGCCAGGAGCCGGAGGCCAGCGTTTCATCAGCGGCCGCGTAGGCTCCTTTTTCAGCCGTTTCAAACGTTTCGGTAATCCGTCCTGCCCCCGACTGGGTAGGCTGAGAGGCTGATGACTTGGCCGGCGCAGTGCGGGCCGTTTCGGGCGGGTTTTGGGAGCAGCCCAGGGTACTGAGGCTGAGCAGCAGGACGGAAAACAACAAAGGAGCGGGACGTGAAAACATGGGCAGCGGTACGAACTAGACAACGAATGTAGTGCAGAACCCGAGCTTTCCATGCCGGGCCTGATGGGCGTCCCGCGGCCGTTTGTGGGCAACTAACGGCCGCGCCGGTTGGATTCCCTGCGGGTTCTGTGAACTTGCAGATATTATTCCAGTTACGCCTGCCTGCCCTATGCCAGCTACCCCTCCCTTCCCGGCCCCCGCGCTGTCTTCGGCCTCGGAACTGCTCGCCGATGTGCTGTTCGTGTCGCTGACGGGCGTACTGTTTTATCAGCCAGTGTACGCCCCTGATAGTCAAGAAATCATTGATTTCCAGTGCGTACGGTTGAATCCGGCGGCCCAGCGCATGCTGGAGCTACCGGAGCACGCTGGCTGGACCCTGCTTGCCCAGTATCCACACTCCCGGCACAACGGCGTGTTTGCATATTACTGCCAGGCCTTCCAGAACGAAGGGGCCGAACGCTTTGATGTTAATTATCAGGCCGACCGGCTGGACAACTTTTTTCACCTGGCAGCTCGGCGCAGTGGTCAGCTGCTGGTGGTTAGCTTCACGGATACCGCCGACCAAGACCGCAGCAACGTGGAGCAAACCCTGCGCGAAAGTCACGCGCGGGAGCGGCAGGCCCGGGCCGAAGCCGAAACCCAGCGCCAGCGCCTCCACGATATGCTCATGCAGCTGCCCGTGTGCATAGCCATATACGTTGGCCCCAACATGGTGTATGACTTGGTGAATCCATATTACCAGCAGCTGTTTCCGGAGCGCACGATACTGGGCCTGCCCCTGAGCGTGGCCCTGCCCGAGCTTAAAAGTCAGGGCGTATATGAGGAGCTTACTCGCGTGTACCGAACTGGAAAGCCCTATTACAATCAGGAGCAGGAAACCTGGGTTGATTTTACAAATTCAGGCCAGCTGCAGAAGCGCTATTTCAACGTGTTCTTCCAGGCCCTGCGCGATGCGGAGGGTAGCATCTATGGCCTGCTGAACTTTGCCTACGACGTGACCGAGCAGGTGCAGGCCCGCCAACAGGTGGAGCAGCTAAATCAGGAGCAGGCAATTATCAACGAAGAACTGCAAGTAGCGAATGAGGAGTACAGCCTTACCAACGTAGAACTGGTGCAGACCCAGCGCGAATTGCGCAACCTGAACCAGGAGCTGGAAGCCCGCATTCAGAAGCGCACGACCCAGGTAGCAGCGGCTCTGCGGAAAGCGGAGCAGCAGGGCCAGCTGCTGGAGCAGCAAAAAGTGTTGCTTCAGCACATTCTCAGCCAAGTACCCGCCTCCATTGCTACCCTTACCGGCCCCGAACACCGGTACACCTTTTTCAACAGCAGCTACCACGTGTTGTCTGGGCAGCGGGCCCAGTATGGCCTGCCCGTTTCGGAAGCTATACCCGAAATAGGCAGCCAGGGCTTTGTGCACCTGCTTGATAGAGTGTACAGCACGGGTGAGCCCTACGTGGGAATTGAGGTGCCCGTGCAACTGCGCAACCCGGCCAGCAACACATCACGGCAGCAGTACATCGACTTCGTGTATCAGCCCCTGGTGACGGCTGAGGGCAAAACGCAGGGCATTCTAGCCTTTATTGTAGATGCTACCGACAAGGTGCTGGCCCGCCGGGAGGTGGAGCGCAGCCAGGAACTGCTGCAACTGGCCCTCACGGCGGGCCAGATGGGCACCTGGCACCTGGACCTGCGCACCAACACCTCCGAGCGGTCCTTGCAGCACGACCAGCTGTTTGGCTATACCGAGCCGCAGCCAGAGTGGGGGCAGACCGGTTTCGGAGCCACGTAGTGCCGGAGCAGCAGGAATTGCTGGAGGCGGCTTCCCTGGAAGCCCGCCGAACGGGCAGCCTGCAGCTTGAGGTGCAGATTGTGCGCGTGGACCAGCAGCGGCGTTGGGTGGAAGTGCGGGGCAAAGTTTTTTACGATGAAAGCGGCACGCCTGTGCGTATGGCCGGGGTAATAACTGAAATAACCGAGCGCAAAGTGGCCGCGCAACAGCTCCAGTTTCTGTCAGATGAGTTGGAGGTGACCAATGCAAAACTGGAAGCTCGCAACCAGGACCTGCTGGAAACCAACCGGCAACTCAAGCGCACCAACGTGGACCTGGATAACTTCATTTACACGGCCTCCCACGATCTGAAAGCTCCCATTCTTAACATTGAAGGACTACTGAACGCCTTGCAGGGTAGCCTGTCTCCGGCGCCCGGCGCGCCAGAGGTAGCCCAGATTCTGGCCTTGATGTACGGCTCCGTGGAGCGCTTCAAAACCACCATTGCCCAGCTCACCGATGTAGCCCGTCTTCAGCAGGAATACGCCCAACCGGCCACCCAGGTAGCTTTAGCCCCGGTGCTGGAAGGTGTGCTTCTGGACCTGGCTCCCCTGCTGCAAGACACGGGTGCCCAACTAGAGGTACACGTGGAGGAGTGCCCCTTGGTGGCCTTCTCCGAGAAAAACCTGCGCTCTGTGGTCTATAACCTCATCAGCAACGCCGTGAAGTACCGCCACCCTGGGCGAGTACCCCGGGTGCAGGTGCGGTGCCGAACCGAGCAGCAGTTTCTGGTGCTGGAAGTGCAGGACAATGGCCTGGGCCTAGATCTGGCCAACGGACAGAAGCTGTTCGTCATGTTTCGCCGCTACCATGCCCACGTGGAGGGTTCGGGCATCGGCTTGTACATGGTCAAGAAAATGGTGGAAAACGCCGGCGGACGAATTGAGGTAGTCAGCGCGGTAGGGGAGGGCTCCACTTTTTCGGTGTATTTGCCGCGCTAACCACTTGCTGCGGGTGCCCGTAGCGCTAAAATCAAGCGGCTGAAGTAGCGGTTGGCACGTGCTGGGCTGACTGCGTGGTGGCCGCACCGGCCGCGGCTGTGGCGAAAATTGTAGCTCCAAGCCGCCGCCTTTTTATCCTTGCCCGATGCACTTGCGTAGGCAGTACTTCCCTGCGACCCTGGCTTCTTCCGCCGTGCTGCCGCATCTGCTACCAACGACAACGGGTATGACCAAAACCGTCTTTATTGCCTCGGCTGAGCCCTACAGCGGCAAGTCCTTGCTGGCCTTGGGCCTGGTGAATCTGCTGCTGGGCCAGGCCCAACGGGTCGGCTACTTCAAGCCCATCATTGCCGGCGACCAGCCCCAGGACCCGCACATTGCTACCGTGCTCAGCTACTTCAAGCTACCCCTGGCCTACGAGGATACCTTCGCCTACACCCGCCCCGAAGCCTTGCGCCTGCTGGAGTCCGATGCCCAGGGCGAGCTGATCGACACCGTCATTCACAAGTACAAGCAGCTGGAGGAGCAGTACGATTTTACGGTGGTGGAAGGCAGCGACTTTGTGGGCCCCGGCACCGCGTTTGAGTTCGATGCCAACGTTTCCATTGCCAAAAATCTGGGTGTACCCGTGCTCATGGTGGTGTCGGGCGAGGGCAAAACCACGGCTCAGGTGGTCAGCACGGTGCTGACGGTGCTGCGCAGCTTCGAGGCCCGGGAAGTGCAGGTGCTGGCCGCGGTGGCCAACCGCATTCGGCCCGAACAGGTAGCGGACGTGCGTGAGCTGCTGCGCACCCAGCTGCCGGAGGAAGTGCTGCTGGCCGTCATTCCCGAGGATGTGAACCTGCTACACCCCACCATGCGCGAAATTCAGGAGGGGCTGGGCGGCAAGCTGCTGCTGGGCGAGGCCGAGCTGGGCAACCAGGTCGATAACTACGTGATAGGGGCCATGCAGCTGCCCAACTTCCTGAACTACCTCAAGGAAAACGTGCTCATCGTAACCCCCGGCGACCGGGGCGACATCATCATTGGGGCCCTGCAAGCCAACCTCTCGGCCAGCTACCCCCGCGTGGCTGGCATTGTGCTGACGGCCGGCTCGGAGCCGGAGGAGCCCGTGCGCCGCCTGATTGAAGGCCTGCAAACGGTGGTGCCCATCTTGGCCGTGCCCACCGGCACCTTCGAGACGAGCACCCGGGTAGGGGCCATCAAGTCGCGCATCTCGCCCGATAATCCGCAGAAAATCCAGCTGGCTATTCAGACGTTTGAGCGGTACGTGGACGTACGCGCCCTGCAGGAGCGTCTGGCTCGCTATCAGCCCGAGGGCATCACGCCCCACATGTTCCAGTACCGCCTGCTGCAGTGGGCCAAGCGCAAGCGCCAGCACATTGTGCTGCCCGAAGGCAACGACGACCGGATTTTGCGCGCCGCGGCCCAGCTCCTGCATCAGGACATCGTGAACCTAACCATTCTGGGCAACCCCCAGGAGGTAGCGGCGTCGGCCAAGCGCCTGGGTTTGCATTTGCCAGTAGGCGAGCACCTGCAGGTGCTAGACCCGGTAAACTCCAGCTACTACCCCGGCTACGTGCAGGCCTTTTATGAGCTGCGCCGCAGCAAGGGCGTGAACGAGGACATGGCCCGGGACATGATGCGCGACGTGTCGTACTTCGGGAGCATGATGGTGCACCAGGGCCACGCCGACGGCATGGTGTCGGGGGCGGTGCACACTACCCAGCACACCATTCGGCCGGCCCTGCAGTTCATCAAAACCAAGCCGGGCGTGTCGGTGGTGTCGTCGGTGTTCTTCATGTGCCTGCCCGACCGGGTGGCCGTGTTCGGCGACTGCGCCGTAAACCCCAACCCCACGGCCGAGCAGCTGGCGGAAATTGCCATTTCCTCGGCCGAAAGCAGCCAAGCCTTCGGTATTGAGCCCCGCATTGCCATGCTGTCCTATTCTTCGGGCACGTCGGGGCGGGGGCTGATGTGGAGAAGGTGCGCCAGGCCACCGAGCTGGTCCGCCAGCTCCGCCCCGACCTCAAAGTGGACGGCCCCATCCAGTACGACGCCGCCGTGGACCCCATCGTGGGCCGCCAGAAGCTGCCCGACTCGGAAGTAGCCGGCCAGGCCAGCGTCCTCATCTTCCCCGACCTGAACACCGGCAACAACACCTACAAAGCCGTGCAGCGCGAAACCGGGGCTCTGGCCATCGGGCCCGTGCTACAAGGCCTCAACAAGCCCGTCAACGACCTCAGCCGCGGCTGCACCGTCGACGACGTGTACAACACGGTCATCATCACGGCCATCCAGAGTCAGCAGGGGTAGCAAACAGGGTTCCGGGTAGTAGCAGGAGCTAAAATGCGGCGGCCTCGTTTACTTTCCTTGTAGCTTGCAGCCTGGTAAAACGAGAAAGAAGTACACCATTTTCTAACACAGAAACAGCGCACCACCCCAACCTATGCCTTCAGGACTTTTTGCTTTACTAGATGATATTTCGGCTTTGGTGAAAGTCAGCGCGGCCAGCCTCGACGATGTGCCGGCGCAAGTAGCCAAAACTACCGGCAAGGTGTCTGGCATCGTGATAGATGACACGGCCGTGACGCCCAAATACGTGGTGGGCCTGGACCCCTCCCGGGAGCTGTCCATCATCTACCAGATTGCCAAGAAATCCCTCATTAATAAAATCCTGATTTTAAGTCCGGCGGCCCTGGTGCTGGGGTATTTCGCTCCCTGGGCCATTACGCCCATTCTGATGCTGGGCGGGGCGTACTTATGCTTTGAGGGTTATGAGAAGGTGCATTCCATGTTCAGCAAGCACCACGAGGTGCATCCGGAAAGTGAGCAGGTGAAAGCCATTACCCCGGAGGAACTGGAGAAGGAGCGGGTGACGGGCGCCGTGAGAACCGACATCATTCTATCGGCCGAGATTATGGCCATTGCTTACAGCCAGGTAACCGGCCAACCGATTGTCAATCAGATTATCGTGATGCTGGCCGTGGCGGTGTTTATCACCGTGGCCGTGTACGGCTTTGTGGGTCTGATTGTAAAAGCGGACGACATCGGTCTGCACTTGGCTGGTAACACCTATGGCCCCGCCACCCAGAAATTTGGGCGCGGCATCGTCAAGTTTATGCCCAGCTTCCTGCGTATTCTGAGCTACGTAGGTACGGCCGCTATGCTGTGGGTAGGGGCCGAAATTATTGCCCACGGTATTCCTTTCACCAGCCACTTGCTCCACGACTTGGAACATGCGTTAGCCAACGTGCCGGCCCTGGCCTGGCTGGCCAAAGTACTGGCCTGTGGTATCGGCGGCCTTATCCTGGGCTTCCTTATTGATCAGGTGGTAAGGCTAGTGAAGAAAATGCGGCCTAGCAAAGCCTAGAGCATCTGCAAGCAGCGCGCGAATGCCGGTTATGCTGGTGCCTGCACGCGCAGGGCCGCGGCTCGGCATTGGACGAGTATGAGGAGGACAACGATTTTATTTCTGCGCCGTCAACCATCCTACGCTTCTTCCCACACGATGAGCCTGTTACAGGCGTAGTCATGCATGGGCTGACTTTCCGTCTTTCTCTCCGCTATGAACATCTTCGTTGTAAACTCCGGTAGCTCTTCCATTAAGTATCAGCTTTTCCGGTGGCCGGTTCAGCAACCGGTGTGCAGCGGGCTAGTAGAGCGTATTGGCTACCCCAATGCCACCATTACCCACAACGTATTTACCACGCAGACACCCCAGCAAGCCCGCCGCACCCTACACCTGCCCGACCACGAAGCCGGCCTGCGCCAGGTAGTGGCCCTGCTAACCGATGCAGAGCACGGCGTACTCCGCGACCCGGCGGAGGTGGAGGTAGTGGGCCACCGGGTTGTGCACGGCGGGGAGAGTTTCGCGGCTACCACCCAGATAAACGAAGAAGTAAAGGCTGAAATCCGCCGCTTATTTGCCCTAGCCCCCTTGCACAACCCGGCCAATCTGCTGGGCATCGAAGTGGCCGAGCGTATCTTCCCCCAAGCTCGCCAGATAGCTGTTTTCGACACTGCGTTTCACCAGACCCTGCCGGAGCACGCCTTCCGCTACGCCCTGCCTGAGAAGCTCTACACCGAGGAACGGGTGCGGGTATACGGTTTCCACGGCACCAGCCACCAGTACGTAGCCGCGCAGGCCGCTACCTACCTGGGCCGCCCCGATGCCCGCCTCGTTACCCTGCACCTGGGCAACGGCTGCAGCGCCGCCGCCGTGCACGCGGGCCGCTGCCTCGATACCAGCATGGGCTTCGGCCCCCTAACCGGGCTGATAATGGGCACCCGCACCGGCGACCTGGACCCCTCGGTGGTTTTGCACTTGATGGGCCAGCTGGGCTACACAGCCGAGCAAATCAGCACCCTGCTGAACAAAGAAAGCGGCATGCTGGGCCTAACGGGCCTCAGCGACATGCGCGACATCACCAAAGCCCTGGACCAAGGCGACGCCCGCGCTACCCTGGCCTACGACCTCTACACCTACCGCATCCGCAAATACATTGGGGCCTACGCGGCCGCGCTGGGCGGGCTAGATGCAGTAGTATTTACGGCTGGAGTAGGTGAAAACGACGCGCTGGTGCGTCGCAAAGCCTGCGAGGGGCTGGAGTTTCTGGGCATTGAGCTGAACGAGCAGGAGAACCAGCAGCGCCGCCCTGGCATCCGGGAAATAAGCCAGCCGGGTGCCCGCGTAAAGGTGCTAGTAGTGCCCACTAACGAGGAGCTGGAAATTGCCAGTCAGTGCGCTACGCTGCTGGCCGAGTAGGAGCTTATTTTCCGCTCTTGGCCTGTTTCATTTGGGCCGTAAGGGGTAAGCTGGACATGGCCAGAATGGCGTTGTCCTCGCTCCAGGAGGCGCAGGAGAGGGCCACCTGTCGGCCCTGCCACTTGCAGCTAAAGCCTTCCACACGGCCCGGCCCGTACACTTTCTGAAACGCAGGCAGTACGCGCGGGGCATGGTCGGCCCCTTTCACAATGATGGTAACGGCGGCAAATTGTCCGCGGAAAAACTTGTAGTGAATGCGAGTGGCCGAAAACGAACCCAGCCGCAAATCCTCGTCGGTGCGCTCATAAATCTTTTCGTCGCCGCCGTCCCGGACGAGTCGCAGGTGCAGGGCCTCCGTTAGGGGAGCCCCAAAGTGCAGGCCCCGAAAGCCGTTGCTCTCATCTAGGCGCTGCACCGAGCCAGCTTGCTGAGCGGGTAGGGAAAATGGGAGGAGGGCCAGTAGGGCTAGGCCGCCGAAACGTTTCATAAAAAGCAGCGGAAGAAAGAAGGGTAGGCCAGCTTGTCGAGTCACACGACTAAATGCCGCTAAGCAAACGTCAAGCCAGCCGAAATAGTACCATCTTCAACCTCAGGGCATATAGCTAGTATATTAAGAAAAGAACGTCATGCAGAGGCGAAAGCGAAGCATCTCGCGTGCTCATGTCTGATACTGCTACCGTGCCAGCTCAGCGAGACGCGGACGAGAAAACATAGATATAGAAACTAGCCTTAGCTCTAATCCGCCGCTTGATGGTAGGTAGTACCCCCTAATCAGCACCCAGGCTGCCTCTGGATTATACGATTACCCCGCCTAGCCAACTCTTGGCTACCCGCGCAAAAAGTCGGGGTAGACCTGCAGGCACACGGGAGCCGCCAGGTCCACGCTGACGCCGGTGGGCGTAAGGCGGCCGGTGCGGGCATCGGCAAAGTAAGTAACTACCGTATTCGACTGCTGATGGGCAACTAGCACCACCCGGCCGGTAGGGTCGAGAGCAAAGCTGCGGGGTGTTTTGCCGGGTAGCATCACGTGCTCCACCAAACTCAGGCGGCCGCTGCTGGGGTCGATGGCGTACACCACTAGGCTGTTGTGGCCGCGGTTGGAGCCGTAAAGAAACTTGCCGTTGGGCGACACATGCACATCGGCGCAGGCATTCCACTCCGTAAAGCCGGCGGGCAGCGTGGGTATGGTCTGGATTTCGCGGAAATTGCCCCGGCTGGCGTCGTAGGCCAGAGCCGTCATGGTGGAGTCCAGCTCGTTGATGAGGTAGGCCAGCGGCTTGCTGGGATGAAAGGTGAGGATGCGGGGCCCGGCGCCGGGCTTAGCCTGGTGGGCCGGGGTAGGCAGGCGCTGCAACTGGCCGTCGGCCGCCAAGGTGTAGCCGTACACGGTATCATTGCCCAAATCCACGGCGAAAAAGTACTTGCCAGCTGGGTCGGGGAGCATGCAGTGGCCGCGGGCGTTTGCCTGGTTCTTGTGGGGGCCGTGGCCCGTATGCTGGTCTATGGAAGAAGCCGGCTGCAACTTGCCACCTTCCCCGAGGGGTAGGGCCGCCACCGTGCCATTGCCGTAATTCGCCACCAGCGCGTGCCGCCCTTGCTTGTCCAGGCTGATGTAGCACGGAATAGTGCCGCCCGAAGCCTGCTGGTTTAGCAGCGTCAGGCCGCCGCGCTGCTGGTCGATGGCAAAGGCACTGACGCCGCCGTTGGGCGTGCCCTCGTAATTGTCCACCTCATTCACGGCATAAAGGGTGCGGTGCTTGGCGTCCACAGTCAGGAAGGAGGGGCTGGCTCCGCCCCGGGCCCCGTTACCCGCGTCAAGGCCCCGGTGGCCGGCTCCAACCGATACAGCCAGATGTTGTCTTGGTCAGCCGGGCCGTACGTGCCCACGTACACGAGGTAGCTATTAGCCGCAGCCGCAGCACCCGTGCTGGCGCGGGCGCAGGCCGTAAGCAGGGCGCTGCCAGCCAGCCCAAACCCAAGGGTGTGCAGAAAGCGGCGGCGGCTGTTGGTAGATTTTTTCATGGGAAGGAGAGAGTGAGGCGCAAATGGGAGAGGAAATATACGCGCCAGCGGGGTGCCTACCCAGAAATAGGTTTGCTGGCAAGAAGCAAGTGTCGTTGCAGGGTAGTGCTGGGCGGACAAAAAGGGGCAACGGCCTTGGGCACTGCTTCCCGCAGCGCAACGCCGGCTGCGGTTCCCGCGTCCTTGTGCGCTACCTTGGCACCTGAACTACCTCCTCTCTTTTAATTTATGACGCACCCTTACGCTTCCCGGCTGGTGCTGGCGGCGGCCGTGGCGGGCCTAACGGCCTTCAGCGCCTGCAATTCCAACACCAAGCCCACCTCCGGCACGCCCGAAACCGTGGATGCCGACTTCGACCGGTACAAACAGCGCTTTATTGACTCCCTGTGGTACTACAACCCCGAGTGGGCCTCCGGCGCCGGCTACCACCGCTACGACTCGCTACTGGTAATTCCCTCGGCGGGCCGCCGCCAGACGGAAGCCGCCGCCCTGGCCCGCCGGCGCAAGGAAATGGAAATCTTTAAGGTGGAGGATCTGTCGGTGAACAACCAGACCGACTACCGCCTGCTGCAGAACTACCTGGCCTCGGCCCGCTTCTACGCCGATACCCTGCGCGACTGGCAGTGGAACCCGGCGGGCTACAACCTGGGCTCCTCGGTGGCTGAAATCCTGAACGGGCGCTACCACCCCCTCGACCGCCGCCTGCGCGCCATCAGCACCAAAATCAGCCGCGCCGCCGACTACTACGAGGCCGCCAAGCAGAACATCCAAACGCCTACCCGCGAGCATACCAACCTAGCCATTCTGCAAACCCAGGGCGGGCTGGCCGTATTCGGGCCGGCCCTGCAAGATTCGGTGGCAAAGTCGGGGCTTTCGGCCCAGGAGAAAAAGGACTTACAGGGGCGCATTGCTACCACCCGCCTCGTGATGGAAGGCTACGTGCGCTTCCTGCAGCAGGAGGTGCTGCCGGCCGGCAAGTTCCGCTCCTTCCGCATCGGTAAGCCCCTGTTTGACCGCAAGTTTGCGCTGGATATTCAGTCCACGTATTCCGCCGACCAGGTGTACCGGAAGGCCCAGCAGCACCGCCAGGAACTCCTCCACGACATGGGCCGCCGGGCTACTCGCCTCTGGCCCAAGTACTTCCCTGGCCAAACTATGCCTGCTGATTCGGTGGCCCTAATTAAGCAAGTCATCAGCAAGCTGTCGGAAAAGCACGCTACCCCCGCCGGTTTTGTGCAAGCCGTGAAAGACCAGATGCCTACCCTGGTGAAGTGGGTCGATGACCATAAGCTGCTGACCCAGGACCCCACCAAGCCCCTAGTGGTGCGCGAAACGCCCCTGTACATGCGCGGCAGCGGAGCGGGCGCCAGCATTTCGGCCCCCGGCCCTACGATAAGGCCGCTAACACCTACTACAACGTGGAGCCCCTCGATGGGCAGTCTGCGGCCCAGGCCGAAAGCTACCTGCGCGAGTACAACCAGTACACCCTCCAGATTCTGAACATCCACGAGGCTATACCGGGCCACTACACCCAGTTGGTGTACGCCAACCGCTCGCCCTCGCTGGTAAAATCCATCTTCGGCAACGGGGCCATGATTGAGGGCTGGGCCGTGTACACCGAACGCATGATGCTGGAAAGCGGCTACGGGGGCAACACCGACGAAATCTGGCTGATGTGGGACAAGTGGAACATGCGCGTGACCCTGAACGCCATCCTCGACCACGAGGTACAGGCGGGCAGCATCACCGAGGCCCAAGCCGTGGCCCTGCTCCAGCGCGACGGATTTCAGGAGGAGGCCGAGGCCCGCAACAAGTGGCGCCGCGCTACCCTCAGCCAGGTGCAGCTAAGTAGCTACTTCACCGGCTCCACTGAAATCTATGATTTGCGCCAGGAACTGAAAAAGCAGCAGGGCAAGAGCTTCGACCTAAAAGCCTTTCACGAGCAGTTCCTGAGCTACGGCAGCGCCCCCGTCAAGTACATCCGCCAGATGATGCTGGGCCACAACTAAGCCACCAGGTTTCCCGTTTTAAGACACGAAATCCGCTTTGGGAAGGAATTTTCCGGGGCGGATTTTTTGTCTGCCGGGAAGAGTAGGGTGATGTAAGCGCCCGAACCACCGGCTCACGTAGAATGCACCGTATGAAAGTTATTGACACCAACGACGAAGGACTGCGCACGATCATTCACGACTACCCCCGGGTGCTGGCGAAATTCACCTCCGAGAACTGTTCCGTCTGCGACCTGCTGGCTCCCCCATTCGAGCAGTTTTCCGTGGACGCGCGCTTTCTGTCCACGGTTTTTCTTCGTTTGGATGCCGATGAGAACCCCGTGGCCCGCAAGATGATGGATACCAAAGTAGCCCCGTTCTTTGTGTCCTACTGCCGGGGCCGGTTGATGGAGTGCGACACGCTGCGCACGGAGCAGGAAGTGCTGGAAATGCTCACCCAGCTGCAAAGCTGCACGGATGCCGTTGAGGTAGAAGAGTAGCACGCCGGACACTTTTGGCCGCTTTGTCCGCAACCGGAACGGGTAGTTAGTGCGTCTGAATAGTAAAAAAAGTAATTTCCTGGGTACCCAGTGCTCGAAACCGTTTTAAGCAGCCCGTCATACGAAGCATGTAGCGCATCGAGCCACATGCTTCGTATGACGGGTGCTTTTTGTATCTCCTCATTCTAATTAAACAAGAGGTAGGAAGTGGGGTGGGATGCTGAATGGGAGGCTCGTAGTTTCGCGGCTATGTTCTTTATCCTGTCAAAACTGCTTGATTTCCTTATTTCGCCCTTGGTATGGGTGGTAGCGGTGTTGCTGCTGGCCGTTCTGCGGCGCCGCTCCACATGGGGGCCGCGGCTGCTGGGGCTGGGAGTTGCCCTGCTGTTAGTGCTCACCAACGGCGCTCTGGTCAATGAAGCCTTGCTGGCCTGGGAAATTCCGCCCGTGCGGCTTACCCAGCTGGGCCGCCACGATGCGGGCGTCCTGCTCACGGGCATCACCAAGGGCCGCAAGTCGCCCCACGACCGGGTGTACGTGGAGCAGGGCGCCGACCGGCTGCTGCATACCTTGTGGCTGTACCGGGCCGGGCGCATTCGCAACATCATCGTCTCGGGCGGGTCGGGGCTTTGGGCGGCAGTAAACGGCGCTCAGAGGCGGAAGAGTTGGGCATTCTGCTGCGGCTGGCCGGCGTACCCCGGCAGCACATACTGCTGGAAACCCGCAGCCGCAACACCCGCGAAAACGCCCTCAATACCCGCGCCTTGCTACGTCAGCACCCAGAAATTAAGTCCATCGTGCTGATTACCTCCGCTTTTCACCTGCGCCGGGCCATGGGCTGCTTCCGTGAGGTAGGCCTGAATCCTGCCGTTTTCCCGGCTTCCTACTATTCCTCTGACCGGCAGGCCACGCTCACGTACTGGCTGATTCCCAGCGACGAGGCCCCGCGCCTGTGGGGTATTCTGCTGCATGAAATGGTAGGCTATGCAGTGTACCGGCTGCGGGGCTACGTGGCGTAGTTATAGCGGGCTGCGCGCGGCGGCTGGGTAGTCTAGGCCAATTGGCGGCGTGGGCCCCGTGCAGCGTACGGGCAAATCCTGGGGCTCAGACTAGCTCGGCGGTAGCACGTGGGCACTGGCCGGGCCTTACGCTGAGTGCCACGGCGGCAACTCATTATGAAAACCGCGGTAGGCGCACCGCAGTACACCCCGTATGCAGCGGCAAGCAAGAACACCGAGCAAGGAATAACAGGCCCGCATAGGTTTGCCGCCGCCCGACGGCAAGTACTGGGAAGGGGAGTTTCGGGACCGTAAACCTTTTGGCTCCGAGCATGGTTGTTACGCCTTCGATTTGGTAGCACCACGAAAGCGCGGCACTGCGCCGCGGGTGAACACCTGGCGTCCGTCGGTGGGCTGGTCAACGGACCGGTTTCGCCCGCCGGCCCTCCCTATCCTTCCTGCTATGAACACTTCCCCGCTTGCCACCCTCACCCTGTCGGTGCTGGACTTGGCCGCTATTCTGGCCGGCTACACGCCCGCCGATACCTTCCGCAACAGCGTTGACCTGGCCCGCCACGCCGAGCGGTGGGGCTACCGGCGCTACTGGCTGGCTGAACACCACAACATGGCCAGCATTGCTTCCTCGGCTACGGCCATTCTGATTGGGCACGTAGCGGGCGGCACTGCCAGCATTCGGGTGGGCTCGGGCGGCATCATGCTACCGAACCACGCCCCGCTGGTGATTGCCGAGCAGTTTGGTACCCTAGCCTCGCTTTATCCCGGCCGTATCGACCTGGGCTTGGGCCGCGCCCCCGGTACCGACCAGCTTACGGCCCAAGCCCTGCGCCGCGACCAGCACACGGCTGCCAACGATTTTCCCCGCAACGTGCAGGAACTGCAAACCTACCTTTCGGCCGAAAACCGGGGTAGCCGAGTGCGGGCCGTGCCGGGCGAGGGGCTCGACATTCCGATTTGGCTGTTGGGCTCCAGCACCTACAGCGCCCAACTGGCGGCGCTGCTCGGCCTACCGTTTGCCTTTGCCAGCCACTTCGCGCCTACCTATTTGCACGAGGCCCTGGGCTTGTACCGCCGCAACTTCCGGCCCTCCGGCCAACTTGCGGAACCGTACGCCATGGCCTGTGTGAACGTAATTGCGGCCGATACCGACGAGGAAGCTGAACGGCTGGCTACTTCGTTCTATGTGTTTGCCCTGGGCATCATCCGCGGCACTACGCTTCCCTTACAGCCCCATTGGACAGCATGGAAGGGTACTGGACCGACTACGAGGAAGCCGCCGTACGCCAGATGATGACCTACGTCTTCATCGGTGGCCCCGCCACCATCACTCGGAAACTAGAAGCCTTTGTGGCGCAAACCCAGGTGGCGGAGCTCATGGTCGTTTCGCACATCTACGACCACGCCGCCCGCCTGCGCTCCTATGAAATCCTGGCCGAGCTGAAAGGCAGCGCGCAACATGCCGAGCAAATGGCGGTAGCTCCCAGCCAAGTGCAGTAGCCTACCCCGCGTGTCCTTCCGAGTAGAGCGAGGAATCTGAGTTCCAGGTAAGAGATTGACCCAGATTCCTTGCTTCGCTCGGAAGAACACACCCGAGTTGGCCTCAATAAAGAACAAAACACAACGCCCCAACCAAGCGGTTGGGGCGTTGTGTTGAAAGCTAAGTTTGTAGTTGGTTAGTGCTGAATTACCAGGCGTTTATTGATGACTTCTTTCTCCGTTACGAGACGCACCAGGTAGATGCCCTCGGCGTAGTCAGCGGCATTCCACTCTAAGGAAAGTCGCTGGCCCGCTGCCGATTGACCACTGCTGATGGTTTTGACCAGCGTGCCTTTCAGATCATAAATGGCCAGCGAGTAGGTAGCATCCTGGCCTAGCGCCACTTCTAGGCTCACCCGGTCCTGGGCTGGGTTCGGGGAAAGGGTCAGGTCGGTGGTCATTAGGGTCGATGGGCTGCTAGCAACACCGGCCGTCGCGGGCCGGGCTGCCACCGCCGAGCAGCTCCCGAGCTTGTCGCTGTGGCTGAGGTGGGCCGCCACGGCATTGGCGCTGATTTCCAGTACCTGCCCTTGGTGGCACACCAGCACTTTATCCGAATGCTTAAGGCCGCGAGCATCAATTACGGTGATGGTCACGCTGGCGTCGGCGGTGCAGCCGGCCGCGTTGCGGGCCGTGACCGTGAAGGTGTAGCGACCAGGAGCCGTGGGCGTAAACACCACGCTAGCACCGGTGCTGGCGCTCAGGCCAGCGGCTGGGCTCCAGGTGTAGCTTGCCGCCGCGGCCGCGCTGGCTGTCAGTTGCACACGCTGAGCGCCGTAGCCCAGATAAATAGTTGTGGCCGGGCCGCCGGTTTGCACGCTAGAGGAAGGCTGCACGGCAACAGTAGGAGCCACCTGGGCGGGCAAGTCCAGCTTACCGTCGCAGTTGCGGTCCTGGCCGCACACGTCCTGCGCCGCGGGGTTGATGGCCGCATTCTGGTCGTTGCAGTCGCCGGCCCGCAGGGTGTAGCCAGCGGGAGTAGCGCAGGCCGTTACCGTAGGAGCCCCAGCATTTCCAAATCCGTCGCCGTCAGCATCCGCGTAGAAAACCAGGCCGGGGTGCACGGCGGCATTGTTGTCGTCGCAGTCTTGGTCGGCGGGGTAGCCATCGTTGTCGGCGTCCGGAATAACGACGGTGATGGCCACGACTGCGGAGGTAGTGGATAGGTTTTTGTCGTCAAAAGCCTTGGCCGTGAGCGAGTAAGCGCCAGCGGATACGTTGTTCCAGGTAAAGCTAAACGGGGCCGTAGCATCGGAGCCGAGCAGGGTAGTGCCCTGGTAAAACTCTACTCTGCTGATGCTGCCATCGGTATCCGCGGCCGTAGCCGTGAGGGTAATGGTGGCCGGCGCCGAGAAGCTGGTGGCCGTGGGCGAAGTCAGGGCTACGGTAGGCGCCGCGTTAACGGGGGCTGCGCCGCAGCTGGCACCTACGGTGTACGCATGCGGGGTAGCGGCCGAGTTCCGCTCGAATCCGCCGGCGCCTACTTGGTAGGTGAAGTACACGTTTAGGACGGTGCCGCTGGTTTGGTTCGGTACGGTGTAGGTGAAGTCGCCGGCTGAATTTTTGGTCATCA
The DNA here is from genome assembly GCF_022919335.1 of Hymenobacter sp. 5516J-16. NCBI lineage: Bacteria > Pseudomonadati > Bacteroidota > Cytophagia > Cytophagales > Hymenobacteraceae > Hymenobacter > Hymenobacter sp. 5516J-16. Next base: position 4,267,836 of record NZ_CP095058.1, read on the forward strand.
GATAGCCGGGCCCGTTCACGTACACTATGGCCAAGTTGCCGCCTGCCGTAGCACCCAACGGGTGGAAGGTGAAGGCCACGTTGCTACCGCTGGTTACGGCTTTCCAGCTGTAGTCGCCGCTGGCAGCGGTGCCGCAGTAAGTAACGGGCGCTACTACCACGGGCTGGGTGTTGTAGTACACGTTGTCGAAGTAGAAGTCTGCTGCTGCGCCGGGGGCGTCGCCGGCAAACATCAGCGCCTGCTCCAAGGTCGCCCAGTCGAGGTTACCGAACGCCCGCAGCGGAATAATCACTTCGTGCCACTGTCCGTCGCGCTGCAGGCCATACTGGGTGGCGCCGGCCGGGAAATCAACCCAGCCTTCTGCCCGCCAGTTTTCACCCCAAATTTGAACTGCCCGGCGTAGGTAGTCTTAAACTGAAACTTGAGGGAGCCCTCCTTGAAAGCCGCCAGGTTCTTGATGTCGTTGGCAATGCCGAAGCCAAACCAGTTGCCGGCATTAGCGCGCAGGGCCAGTACGTTCGGCCCCTCGAAAGGGGTAGGGGAGGCAATGTTGCTGAGGTTGTTCCAGATATACAGATTAGCATCCTGACCCAGGGCCAGCTTGTCCGTAATCTGGGTGTTGTCCGTGTACACCCCGAAGTTGGGTCCCGCCATCACGTTGCTGCGGACCGTAACGCTCACTGGTGCCGAGGTAGCCGTGAGCTTGCCGTTGTCGGTTACTTTGGCGGTAAGCGAGTACGTGCCGGCCGCCACACCGCTCCACGTGTACGTGTAGGGGCTGGAGAAGTCAGTGCCCAGCAGGGTAATGCCGTTGTAGAATTCCACCTTGTACACCGTGCCATCGGCATCCGTGGCATTGGCTTCCAGCGTGATGGTGGCGGGCGTAGTGAAGCTATTGGAAGCAGAAGGCGCAGTGAGGCTGACGGCCGGCGCCGCGTTGTTTGGGGCGGCCACAAACACGGTAACCGGAGCCGAGGTAGTCACAACGCCTTCGTTGTCCGTAGCCTTGGCCGTAAGCGTGTAGGTGCCCGGCATTACGTTTTGCCAGGGCACGCTGTAGGGCGCCGTGGTAGCCGTACCAATGAGGGTAAAACCGCTGTAGAATTCCACCTTCGTAACCGAGCCGTTGGCGTCGGCGGCGTTGGCCGTGAGGGTAGGGCTGACCGGCGTGGTAAGCAACGCCTCGTTGGCGGGCGAAGTCAGGCTGACGGTGGGCGCGGGGTTGGTGGCCACGCCCCCGCTGTAGTAGATGTTGTCGAAGTAAAAGTCAGCCTGGCTGCTAGCTGCGTCGCCGGCAAACATAAACGTCTGCGTTACTGAGCCCAGGTCGCCGTTGCCAAAAGCCGACATCGGCAGCACCACTTCGTGCCACTGCCCGTCGCGCACTAGCCCGTACTTGCTGCTGCCCGCCGGAAAATCAATCCAGCTTTCGCCAGCGCCCGACTTAAGCCCAACCTTAAATTGCCCGGCGTAGGTAGTCTTGAACTGGAACTTGAGGGAGCCATTGGCAAAGGCCGCCAGGTTCTTCACCTGGTTATCAACTCCAAAGCCAAACCAGTTGCCTGCGTTGGCGCGCAGGGCCAGCACTTCCTGGCCCTCGAAGGGGGTAGCGCCGGCAATGTTAGTGAGGTTGTTCCAGAGGTAGAGGTTGGCGTCCTGCCCGTAGGCCAGGCGGTTGGTAATGGCCGGGTTTTCGGTGTAGATGCCAAAGTCGCCGGCAATGCTGTTGTTGGTGCCCAGGTACAGCTCGTCGCCGGGGCTCTGGTAGAGGCGGATGTAGTCGACCAGCATCTGGCCGGGTAGGGGGGCGGTAATGGCGTTCGGGTCGTAGATGCCGGTGTACTGCCCGCCCACGGCCAGGTTCAGCAGGATGTACTGCGCCTTGTGGAACTCCTCCAAATCAGCCGCCGCGGCCCGGGAAATATCAATGGCGTAGTACTCAGTGCCATCAATATACATCCGGATGAACTGGCTGTCCCAGCTCATGCGGTACACGTGGTAGTCGGCCGTCAGGTCGGTGGGGCTGTCGTAGTGGGTGTCGTAGGCGGCGTGGGAATCGGCGTTTTCCCAGTGGGTGGCCCCGCCCAACCGGCGGTTGGTAAGCCCGGCCTGAATGGCAGCGGCCGAGCCCATTTCCATAATGTCCACTTCCCCACTAGCCGGCCAAGTGCCCGAGGCGCCCAGCATCCAGAAGGCCGGCCACAGCCCGTTTTGCAGGTTGGGTACCTTAATGCGGGCTTCCAGGGTGCCGTATTTAAACTGCACGCGGCCCAGGGTTTTCAAGCGGGCCGAGGTAAAGGCCTTGCCCTGATAGTTTTCGCGCCGGGCCTCAATGATAAGGTTGCCGCCCTCTACGCGGGCGTTTTCAGGGCGGTTGGTGTACGTTTCCAACTCGCTGTTGCCCCAGCCGCACACGCCCTGAGCGCATCCGTCGCCCTGGTCAAAGGTCCACGTGCTGGGGTTAATAGTGGTGCCGTTGAAGTTTTCCTCCCAAACAAGCTGCTGCTGGGCCTGGGCGGGTAGCTGAGTTAGTAAACAGAGCCCGCCCAGCAAAGCCAAGCCTCGGGCACGGACTCGATGGACGTACTGGTAGAAAGTTCTTTTCATAACGGTGGGATTTGGAGAACAAAAAGGGTGAGGCAACAGGAGCGGAAGCCAGGGGTAATTGGCTGTAGTTCAGTAGGCAGATAGCCCGGGTAGCCGGGAGGTCATCATTTCCTTGAGAAGCGAGCCACGCAAAAATGAGCGATGGAAATGGGCCCGTGTGGTCTAGAAAATAATTCAACTAAGGCAGTGAATAATGCTAATGTATTTGCCTTTAGCGGCTATTTGCAAGCCTCGTTTCTTGCCTGCTCACCTCATTTCTTTGCCTTATCCACAAGCCAATACACCTACGGCACAAGCAAAAATACCTGCCAGCCGGGCCGTGTTGGCTCCGGTGGCAGGTATGCCGCGCCACTGTTTGGCGCTTAAAAAACAAATGCTTCGGCCCAGATTTTTTACGCTTGTAGTTAGGGAAGAGAGCCACTATGTGTCGCCACGCCTCGGGTAGCTGCCTGCCTTACGCCGCCAGCGGCCGCGCTGGGGCCGGCTCCCGGTCCAGCGCGCTGATCTGGGCCCGGTAGGCGGCTGGCAGTAAGCTGGTTTTCACCCATTTGCTTACAGCCAGGTGCTGCGTGCGACGGTAAATGGGCACAACGGGCTCCAACCAAGAGCGCCGACCCAACCGCAGCAACCCCCGAACTGGCGCGGGTACTACCAGCGCCTGCCCCTGTAGCAGCAGTTGGTACCGGAGTGGGCCCAAGTGCTTGCGGTACTGAGCGTACAGGTTGGTGGTGAAAGGGCTATGCGCTAAGTCCTGACTGAGGTGCTGTTCCCGGTCTAGGAGCCAGGCGGCGTACGTAGCTGGTAGCTCCGGAATGCCCATGCGCTGTCCTACCCGGCAGAACACAGCACAGACTTCGGCTTTTTCCGGCGCCGATAAAGGGCGCTCCAATAGCTCAAAGGCACGGATGGAGTAGTCAATAAGCATGTACAGCACGTCGCGGTAGGCCCAGGCCGGAATGCGCTGCCCCCGCTTAGCTTCCACGGCGGCGTGAATGGCCGCAATGGTGTCGATGGCCCGCTCGGCTTCGTGGCGCTCGGCAAACACAATCTGCCGGGCGTATTCTACCGTCGAGAACAGACGGCCCAGCGGATCGGCGGGCAGGCGGCCCGTGAAATACAGCCAGTCGACTGCCTTGTTCACGGCAAACTCGGCGGCCGCCCCCGCAAAAATGAACAGCACCGTATCAGCCTTTCCCCAAATGGTGCGCACCACCGATTCTTGGGCTACGAAATACTCCATGTTTTCCTTTCTTCCACGATGAAACGCACGAACTCCACCACCGGTGCCCGTTACGATGTAAGTAGTATTGCAAATTACTTTGAAACACAAAGTAAATACTAATTTTGGTTTTCGTTGGCTTTACTGGCTTAGGTGGCATGAAAAGAAATAGAATCTGGTATGCCGTGTTAGGCCTGCTAACCATAGGATTAGGGCTGGCCTCCCGCCAATTTGCCCCTCTACTGCCGGCTTGGATAGGAGCCTATGCCGGCGACGCACTGTGGGCGCTGCTAGTGTTCTGGCTGGTTGGCTTCGGCTGGCCGCGGTGGGGTAATAGTCGGGTTGCGGCCGTGGCCCTGGGCTTTGCCTTTTGCATAGAATGCAGTCAGCTCTACCACGTGCCTTGGCTGGATGCCTTGCGCCACACCCGGCCCGGCCGCCTCGTGCTGGGCCAGGGCTTCCTGTGGAGCGACTTGCTCTGCTACACGCTCGGGGTGTTAACAGGGGTAGGGCTGGAGCAGATTTGGCTGCGCCCAGCACGCCTCAGCTCCCTTCGCAATCCACGCACAAAGCCAGAGACATTTTGATTGTACTACCTTAAAAACGGTGTCTTTCCGAGTGGAGTGAGGAATCTAGGTTAGGCTCTTGCGTGCATCCCAGATTCCTCGCTCCGCTCGGAAGGACACCGTTTTTTGTTGGCGGATTATTGCCGGCAGCCGGCAGGCACTGGCCTGGCTATTCTACTTTCTTTCGAGCCTCTGGCTTGGTTTCCTTAGCCACCCAAATGGATTTCTGATTGACAAACTCCCGGATGCCAAGGTGGGAAAGCTCCCGGCCGTAACCCGACTTCTTCACGCCCCCAAACGGCATTTCCGGCGACGATTTCACCATGCTGTTTACGAACACCGCCCCGGCCTCCACGCGCCGCGCCAGCTCCTCGCCGCGCCTGACGTCGCGGGTCCAGACGGAGCCACCGAGGCCGAAGCGGGAATCGTTGGCAAGTCGGATGGCGTCGTCAGCATCTTTGGCTTCCAGAATAATGGCTACGGGGCCGAAAAACTCCTCTTCGTACGCGCGTTGGCCGGGCTTTACGTTGGTCAGGATTACGGGCCGAAACAGGGCGGTGCCGGGTTTGCTCTGCCCCCAAACAGCTCCACTTTCGCGCCTTGCTTCACGGAGTCTTCAACTTGCTGGGTAAGCTCGTCGGCCAGGTCGGGGCGGGCCAGGGGGCCGTACTGCGTGGCCTCGTCGAGTGGGTCGCCGGGGCGGAAGTTCAGCAGGTGGGTTTTCATCTTCGCCACGAATTCCTTGAGCACCGGCTTCTCTATAATAAAGCGCTTGGCGGCAATGCAGCTCTGGCCGGCGTTAATCATGCGGGCCTGGGCGGCGGTTTTGGCGGCCAGCTCCAGGTCGGCGTCGACCAGCACAATAAAGGCGTCGGAGCCGCCTAGCTCCAGCACCGTCTTCTTGATTTCGCGACCAGCGGTGGCAGCCACCTGCGCCCCGGCCGGCTCCGAACCAGTGAGCGTCACGGCCTTCACCCGATCATCTTCAATGAGCTTGCCTACCACATCAGAGCCGATGAGCAGGGCCCGGAAGGCAGCGGGCGGAAAGCCAGCATCATGGAAAATTTGTTCCAGAGCGAGGGCGCACTGAGGCACGTTGGAGGCGTGCTTAAGCAAGCCCACGTTGCCCGCCATCAGGGCCGGCGCGGCAAAGCGCACGACCTGCCAGAACGGAAAATTCCAGGGCATCACGGCCAGCACTACCCCAATGGGCTCGTGGGCAATAAAGCTGCGCTGGGCCTCGGTCTTGATTTCTTCATCGGCTAGAAAGTGCTCGGCGTGCTCGGCGTAGTAGTCGCAGGTGAGGGCGCACTTCTGCACCTCGGCGCGGCCATCCACTACGGGCTTGCCCATTTCCAGGGCCATGAGGCGGGCCAGCTCGTCCTGTCGCTCACGCAGCAGCGCGGCCGCGCGGCGCATCAGGCCGGCTCGGTGCGCAAACGAGGTAGTGCGCCACTCCCCGAAGGCCCGGTGCGCCTGGGCCAGAATACGTTCGGTTTTGCTCCAGCTGAACGCCCGGAACCGGCGCTCTACGCGGCCAGTGTACGGGTTGAAAGATTCAATTGCCATAAAGGGGTAGCGGTGGAGGTAGGGCCGGCGAAAAAGAAGGCCTATTAAGAAGAAATAAACAAGTAAACCGCTTCCGTGGTTAACCTCGGCTGTGGTAACTTCGGCTAGTTAAGGGCCGTAGCAAGATGTTCAGGTGCGTGGATTGCACTTTTTAGGTGCCTGCGTGTCGAAATGTAAGTTTATCCAGTACTTTCGTTTCATCCGCGGGGCTGGCATTGCTACGCCGCCCTGTTTCCATTAGTTGCTGCCCGTGTCTGTTCCTACTTCTGAGTCAGCTGCCCTCGAAACTGAAGTTCTGCTCGTGCAACGCCTGCGCGACCGGGACGAAGGGGCCATGACCATCTTCTACGACAAGTACTCCGCAGCTTTGTTCGGTGTGATTATGCGCATCGTCAAGAAAGAAGAAATTGCGGAGGATGTTTTGCAGGAGGCCATGGTCAAAATCTGGCACTCATTTCCCTCCTACGACGCCGAAAAAGGGCGTTTGTTTACCTGGGTGATGAATGTGTGCCGAAATTTAGCCATCGACAAAATCCGCTCCCGACAGTACCGCGTAGGTAGTCGTACGCAGCCAATCGAAGAAAGTGCAGCGCTGCGCCAGGCCGCCGAACCTTCGTTCCGGCCTGAGCACATTGGCTTGCAGGAAATGACGCGCCAGCTGAATCCGGAGCAGCGGCAAATCGTGGACCTGCTTTATTTCGGCGGATTTACGCAAAGCGAAGTGGCAGAAGAACTCAACCTCCCGCTCGGTACGGTGAAAACCCGCGCCCGGGCGGCCATCAAAGTACTTTCTAAATTGATTCGGTAATCGTGAACATCCAGGAATATATCGAATCTGGCATCCTTGAGGAGTACGCTCTGGGCGTACTCAACGAGGTCGAGCGCGCCGAAGTCGAGCGCATCGCACGGGAGCATCCGGAGATAAACCGGGAGCTGAAAACAGTTATTGCGAGCTTGGATGCCTACGCCGAAGCCCACGCCCTGACCCCACCCACCGACATGCGGGAACGGGTATTGGCGGGCTGGCAGCAAGCCATTCAAGCCGCGGAGCAAACCCCCAGCCTTCCTGCTTCGGACGGCAGCTCGACGCCGCCCCGGATGGTCGCTTCGGCCCCCGCCGCGGCGCCAGCTGCTACCCCCGCTGGGGAGGCTGTAGTTCGGCAAATGCCGGTTGAAACTGCCAGCGGCAGCCGTACGCGGTGGCTGATTGCAGCTTCGGTGGCCCTGTTGGTACTGAGTGCTTTAGGTAACTTTTTGCTGTACAACCGCCTGCGCGAAACGGAAGCCAATCTGGAAGTAGCCCAAACGGAACAATCGCGCTACGCGGCTACCCAGAAAGCGGCCCTGAACGAACGGGATCAGCAGCTTTCTGTTCTGCGTAACCAGGCCTTCCGCACCGTGGACCTGAAGGGTACGCCGAAGGCTCCAGATGCTCTGGCTCGCGTGTACTACAACCCGCAAACCAAAGCAGTGTACGTGGATGTTCGCAACCTGCCCGCACCACCAACTGGCAAGCAGTACCAGCTCTGGGCCCTCGACAACGGCAAGCCCGTTGACGCCGGGGTACTAGCCAGCACCACGGCCAGCGGCGACAGCATTCAGCAGATGAAGGACATAGCCAGCGCCCAAGCCTTTGCCATGACGGTGGAGGATGAAGGTGGGGTAGCCTCGCCCACCCTGAGCACCATGACCGTAATCGGCAACCTGTAGCGGCAACGCGAGGGTAGAAGAAGGAGCAGGCGGCGTAAGCTGTCTGCTCCTTCTTCTGTTCAGGGCTGGCAGATAACTGGTTTTCGGCTATCTTCCGATTCTAACTCCAGTTACCCAACCCGTGCACGGAACCATCTTTACGCTTCTCAAGCGCTACGTCCAGACCCAGTACGACCATAGTACCTGGATTCAGCTGCTGGAAAATTCGGGGCTGACGGCTACCGATTTCGACCACAAGCATGTGTACCCCGATGAGCATATGTACCAGTTGGTAGGCCAGGCCGCCGAGATGACCGGGCTGTCGGCGGATGAACTGCACGAAAAGTTTGGCGAGTACTTGGTGCCGGACCTGATGTACATGTATCAGCGGTTGGTGCAGCCCGGCTGGAACACGCTCGACATGATTGAGCACACCGAAAACACCATGCACCGGCAGGTGCGGAGCGAGCACGCCGAAAACGCCCCGCCCGTGCTGCACGTTACCCGCATCAGCCCCGACGAGTTGTTCATCGACTACGTGTCGAAGCGGCGGATGGGGGCGCTGGCCGTAGGTATCGTACGCGGCCTGGCCACGTACTTCGATGAAGCCGACATCATCAAAGTGGAGCCCACTACCAATGAAAACGGCGAAGAAGTGCGCATTCGGGTACGACGGATAAAACCTGCGGCCTAGTTAAACGCTTACTAGCTATGCTGCCAGTTGAGTGTGTTGGGTAGCCGCCCGCGCAGCTACTCCGCTCTGCGGGAATCAATTTACTTTCAACTTCTTTCACCACAGGTTAAACATCTGAATATGAGCACGTACTACAATCCTGCGGATCTGGCCAAGTTTGGTAACATCACGGAGTGGCAGTCGGAAATGGGAAACAAGTTCTTCGCCTACTACGCCGAGGTGTTCAAGGACGGAGCCCTAACCGAGCGGGAAAAATCCCTGATTGCGCTGGCCGTGGCTCACGCCGTGCAGTGCCCTTACTGCATTGATGCCTACACTTCCGACTCCCTGCAGAAAGGCGCTGACGAGGCCCAGATGATGGAAGCCGTACACGTAGCTGCCGCCATCAAGGGTGGGGCCGCGCTGGTGCACGGCGTGCAGATGATGAACAAAGCCAAGGAGTTAAGCATGTAGTCAGCTGCCCTTGGGGCGTGTTGCTTACAGGAGCAGCGAACTACCCCGTTGGCTTACGAGTTAATAGCCCATGATTAAGTCCCTGCTGGCCCGGCACGCCCCCTTGGCCGATACGGCCTACCAGCTTACCGTCCTGACCCAGGCCGAGGCGGAAGGCGCGCATCTGCCGTCTTTTGCCCACAAACTGCAACAGAGCGGCTTGCTACCCTTGCTGCCAACTGGCCTGAGTGTCATGCAGATCAACGTGGGCAAGATGTGCAACCAAGTCTGTAAGCACTGCCACGTAGATGCCGGCCCCGACCGCACCGAAATCATGACCCGGGCCACCATGCAGCTCTGCCTCGATGCCCTGGCCCGCACCGACATTGCTACCGTGGACCTGACCGGCGGTGCCCCGGAGATGAACCCGGATTTCCGCTGGCTGGTGGAACAGATTTCGGCGCTGGGGCGAGACATCATTGTGCGCTGCAACCTGACCATCATCGTGGCCAACAAGAAGTACCACGACCTGCCCGAGTTCTTCGCCCGGCATCGGGTGCGGGTGGTGTCGTCGCTGCCTCACTTTTCGGCCGGCCGCACCGATGCCCAGCGGGGGAAGGCGTGTTTGAGCGTTCCATCCGGGCCTTACAAATGCTGAATGCCGTCGGCTACGGCCAGGAAGGCTCGGGCCTGAGCTTGGACTTGGTGTACAACCCCGCCGGAGCCTTTATGCCGGGTAGCCAGGCAGGCCTGGAGCGGGAGTTCAAGCAGCGCCTGGGGCGGGAGTACGGTATTGTGTTCAATAACTTGCTGACCATCACCAATCTACCCGTTAGCCGTTTCCTGGAGTATTTGCTAGAAAGTGGCAACTATGAGGGCTACATGGAAAAGCTGGTGGCGGCCTACAACCCAGTGGCCGCTGCCAACGTCATGTGCCGTTCTACCCTCAGCATTGGCTGGGACGGGCAGCTCTACGACTGTGACTTCAACCAGATGCTGGACCTGACCGTAGCCAGCCCGGTGCAGCACATCCGGGACTTTGATGAGGCTGTGCTCAACGCACGGGCCATCGTCATCAACCAGCACTGCTACGGCTGCACCGCCGGCGCCGGCTCGAGTTGCGGCGGCGCAACCACCTAATAATCAGCCTCGCTCAGCGAAGCTTGTTTTCCATCGACTGGTGGTTGCTCCTTGGCTGAAGGGGAGTTAGCCACCATGCCAACGAGTTGCCTCCGGGCGCACAGAAACGCACATGAAACGAGGCTCCAGCCTGCTTTTAGGATTCCTGGCCGCTGCGCTAACTGCCTGCGGTCAGCAGACCGGCTCCACTACTTCCGCTTCTGCCTCTACCTCTACCATGACGGCTTACGACCACATGCTGCGCCTGCTCTACAAACAGACGGTGCCCGTGGTGCAGCCCGCCGCCTTGGCTGCTAGCCTGCAGCGCAGCCCCGCCGCCGTCGTGCTCCTAGACGCTCGCACCCCGGCCGAATACCGGGTAAGCCACTTGAAAGGAGCACGGTTCGTAGATTTTGACCATTTCCGTGACACCGATTTGCGGCAGTTGCCGCGCACCCAGCCCATAGTGGTGTATTGCACCGTCGGAGCCCGGAGCGAGCAGGTAGGGGCCTGGCTGCGGGAGCGGGGCTTTCAGGATGTGCGCAATTTGTACGGCGGTATTTTTCAGTGGGTTAACAACGGCTATGGGGTAGTAAATGCGCATGGTCCCACTACCAATGTGCACCCCTATTCCGTAATGTGGCGCCCCTGGCTGAAGCAAGGCAACCCGGTCTATGAATAACGATTTCGTGGCTCCTCCGGCACTTAACCACTTGATTGTCTTTGCCCGCCTGCCCGAAATGGGGCGCGTGAAAACGCGGCTCGCGGCGGACATCGGGGCCGAACCCGCCTTGAGCATTTACCGCCAACTGCTGGCCCACACCCGGGCCGTGGTGGCTCCGCTGCCGGTGCATAAAACCGTGTGGCTGGCCGAAGCCGGCCCCGCCGCTGACCTGACTGATGCGTGGCCAGGCTACGAGCAGCTGGCCCAGCCCCCAGGCGACCTGGGTGAGAAAATGCAGGCGGCTTTTGCCCACGACTTTGATCGGCAAGCTGCCGCCGTGGTCATCATCGGGACGGACTGCCCGGGCCTGACTACCGCCCACCTGACAAATGCTTTCGAGGCCTTACGCACCCACGATGTAGTGCTCGGGCCCGCCACCGATGGAGGTTACTACCTGCTGGGAATGAAGCAACTGTGGCCGAGCTTGTTCACGGGCAAAAGCTGGAGCACCGATACTGTGTGCGCCGCTACGGTAGCCGACGCGCAGCAACTAGGCCTGCGCCTCCAACTGCTTTCTGAGCTGAGCGACATTGATACCGGAGCTGATCTGCGCGCCTGGGAAACCAGCACGGGGAAAACATTTGGGCAGGGTTTGCGCGTACTGTAGCGCATTCCTGAGCTAGTGTTTTCCTGCATGCGTATAGTTGCCGTAGTAGTGGGCGGCGCCCTGGGCGCTGGTCTGCTGTCCTGTTCCCCTGATTCCGGTAGCAAACCGGCGGCTTCCGTGGCTGCCCCGGAAGTTGCAACCGAAAACCCGCTGACCCGGCGGGGTGGCCCCTGCGCCAGCAATGGGCCATGGATCGGCTGTGGGAAGATGGCAAGGCGGAGGTGGCTACCTACGAGGCGGAGCGGGTAGTGTACGGGGAGCCGCGCCGGTTTGAATACACGCTTATCACGGTAAAGGAAGAATTCAGCCAGCAGTACAATGTCAAGACCGACGACCGGCAGCGCAAGGACGTGTTTCCGGTGATGAAGGTGAATCAGTTCTGTACCATTCCTACGGAGCAGTATCCTTATCACTTCCTGACTTCCCTGTTCTTTCGACGCGACCAGCCGGCCCAGCTTCACAAGCTCACGACCTCCTCGCAGGAGTGGTGCGGCAACACGTTTAAGACCATCCTAGACGACGGGATGCAGTACGTGCAAACCTATAACTCTTACTGGGACGGTCAGGGGGTAGGGCAGCGCCAGCTGCGGCGGGTGGTGCTGTTCGAAGATGCCCTGCCTTACACACTACGCAGTCTGCGCTTTGAAACCCTTCCCACCTTCAAGGCCGATGTGTACGAGCTGCAGCAAACCAACCAGGCCACGCCGCCGGTGCTCTACCCCGCCCACATCCGCACGGAAGACGCCCTAACGGCGGACACGTCCGAGCCTGCCTGGCGGGTGACCGTCACGCTGACCAATCAAAAGCGAAATGTGTATTGGTTTGGCAAACAGTACCCCAATGTGCTGCTGCGTCAAACCACCTGGGATGGCCGAACCCTTCAGCTCAAGCAAGTGCGTCGTTATGTGTACTGGCCCGTGGCACCGGCCGCCGCTACCGCCCCTGATAGTGCAGCCGCTACGCCTGCCGCGGCTGCACGCTAAACCGGCCCTGCCAGCCATCAGCGGCTAGTACTGCCAGCAGCAGGCCGTATTCCAGCGCCACTAGCCCCAGGTTCTCAGTATATGCTGGGGTGCGGTAGGCGGCGTAGGACAGCACGGCTAGTCCCGACCACGCCACGGGGTAGCGCAGGCGGGTGAATACCCCCAGGGCTACCAGCGGCGTGATGTACCACGGATGCACCGTAGTGGCCAGCAGAAAGTACAGCGTCAGGAGTAGGAGTAGAGTGCGGGGGAGGGTTACCCAAGTGGGTTGCCGCTCGCGTGAGGCCAGTACCAGGCTACCCAAGGCCGTAGTGCAGGCCAGCGCCGGCCCAATGCGGGCAATATCGTTGTAGCCCTTGTACCACTGGCCCGCGGCCCGCAGTAGGTAATACACGCTGGCATTGAACTCGAAGGAGCGAAAGTACAGCGTAAGACTGCGCCCGATATTGCGAAACAGCTCGACGGAGAGAAAGGGTGCAAACAGCACCAGCAGCCCCACCGCCAGCGCTGCCAGGAAGCCTAGCAGTTGCCCTCGACCCAGACGGCGCACCAGCAAGGGCAGCACCAACAGAGGTAGTAGTTTGGTGGCAACAGCCAGCGCCAGTGCCCCGCCTGCCCGCGCTAGCTGGCCGCGGGTAGCCAGCCAGAGCATAAGCAGCAGAAAGCTGATAACCAGCGCCTCAAAGTGCAGATTACCAGTTAGCTCTATTAGCACGAGGGGATTGAGCAAGTACCACAAAGCCAGCTGCTCCGGCAAGTTAAACCGCCGCAGCAGGGCCAGCAGCAGCAGAGCGGTGCCCAGTTCGGCCCCAATAATGAGCACCCGCAAGACCACCACGAACCCAAGCGCCGAGGTCGGGAACAGGCTCGCTGCCGCCCCAAACGCCGCCTGACAGACCGGCGGGTACACCGAGTAGTAATGCGGGGAGTTAAGCCGCGGGTACAGCTCGGCCACCAGTTGGGCCGGGAGGGGCCCCGCGGGCGTCAGCAATTCGTCGGGCCGGAACTGATACGGATTGACGCCGTGCGCAACTAGTAGGCCGTCCCACCGAAAGCGGTAGTAATCGTCGGAGAGGGTAGGGAGGGCCGGCAGCCAGAGCAGGCGCAACAGCAGTGCCGCCACTAAACCCTGGCGCAGCGGCAGCCCGGCGCGCATCATCCAGCCGTATAACCCAAACGCCGCAATCAGCACCCCCAGCAGCTGCCCAAACTCCGGCCTTGGCGTGGCATAGGCCAGCACCCCGTACAGCAGGGCGCTACTGCCCAGCAGCAGAATACGAACGGCGGGTTTCATGCAATTGGGTAGAACAGACAAGTGGCGTAGAAGTGGTAGTTGCTTCCGCTTCTAAAGCTAGGCGGCGTGCCGCAAGGAGTAGTAAAATACCAGGCCGTAGCCCGTGGCAAGGAGCAGATGGGTAGGTAGCAGCCCGAACTCACGCAGATACACACCCGCTCCTATTCCGACCAGAAAGTACAGGCACAACAGGCCTTCCAGGAGGGTCAGGCCGCTGCGCAGGCGGCTGGTACGGTAGCGGCGGCCGCGCCAAGCCCCCGGCTGCTGCATCAGCCCCAGCTTGGGCGTGCGAATAAACGCAGTGCGCTGCCCCAGCAACCCGAGCAGAACCGCCCGGGAGTTATGCAAGGACAAGCCCATGGAAAACGCCAGAAACAAAAGCAGTTGCCTCATAAAGCCAGGCCGGGGCGCTGGCCGGTCGAGGGCTGCCCGCTGCCAAGCCGTACGGAAATAGAAAACCAGGGGAACGAGCACCACTAGAAAGGCCGTGGCCATCTGGAAGGCTGGCTCCAACTGCGGCACCCGGGCCCGCATAAACACTAGCGGCACACTCAGCACGGCCATCAACAGAATAGCCAGAAACACGGTGCTGTTCAATAAATGGAAGGTGGCCTGCAAGCGGGTGACCAAGGGCTGATCCGAGCGCCAAACAGCGCCTAAATGCTTACGAGCCGTTTCGGCGCCGCCCTTGGTCCAGCGGAACTGCTGCGACTTCAGGGCGTCCATGGTGGCGGGCAGCTCCGCTGGGGCCGCAACTTGCGGCAGGTAGCGGAAGTGCCAGCCCCGTAGCTGGGCCCGGTAGCTCAAGTCGAGGTCCTCCGTCAGGGTATCGGCGTGCCAGTTGCCGGCGTCCTCAATGCAGGCGCGCCGCCATACTCCCCCGGTGCCATTGAAATTCAGGAAGTGCCCGCCCTGCTGCCGGCCTACCTGCTCCACGTAAAAGTGGGCGTTCAGGGCAAAGGCTTGCAGGGAGGTCAGCAGGGAATACTCCTCGTTGAGGTGGCCCCAGCGAGTTTGCACTACTCCAGTGCGGGTATTTTCCGCCTCATCAAGGTAGAAATGAGGTACTACCTGCTCTAAAAAATCGGGCTGCGGCACGAAGTCGGCGTCAAATATGGCAATTAGCTCCCCCTCCGTGCGGGTGAGGCCGTAGGCCAAGGCCCCAGCCTTGAAGCCCGTGCGGGTAGCCCGGCGCACATGGTCGATGTGCACACCCTGGGCGCGGTAGTGCGCTACCCGGGCGGCAACTAGCGCTACGGTTTCGTCGGTAGAATCATCGAGAACTTGTAGGTGCAGGCGCCCAGCAGGGTAGCGCAGGGCCGCGCAGGCATCGAGCAGGCGTTCGGCCACAAATACCTCGTTATAGAGGGGAGCTGCACCGTTACCAGCGGCCATTCGGCCGGGGTAGGTGGGGGTGGGCTGGGGGGAGCAGCGTGGGCCCGGCGGGCCAGCCGAGTAAGCTGCCACTGGCCCACGCTAAAGCCCAGCAGCAGCAGCAGGCAAAGCCCGTACAACCCAATCAGCAACAGTTGTAAAGCAGGTAGCAAGCAGCCAGGGAAAAGAAAAAGAGGAAAGGAAACGGTGAGGCAGCACTGGCGCAAAACGGCCTGAAGGCTGGAGGCCGGGTTACAGGTAGCGGAAAATAGTCCACAGGATTTTATAGCCCGCCCCCAGCGTCCCCTTCACCGTCCCGGATACCTTACTTACGCCAATCCGCCGCCGGTAGCGCACGGGCACCTCCGTGCAGCGGAGCCCCAGTTTGGCCGCCTTCAGCTGCATTTCCACCGTCCAGCCGTACGTGGTATCCTGCATGCCGATGCGAAGCAGAGCCTCGCGCCGTACCGCCCGAAACGGCCCCAGATCGGTGAACTGGGCTCCGTAGAGGTAGCGCAGCAAGGTAGTAGCCAGCCAGTTACCGAATAGTTGCTGGGGTAGCATGGAGCCGGCCTCCCGCTGGCCCAGGGCCCGGGAGCCAATCACCACATCGGCTTCCTGCCGCAGTAGCGGGGCCACCAGCGCCGTCATATCGGCGGGGTAATCGGAGTAATCACCGTCCAGAAACACAATGATATCTGGTTGCTCGGCCGGGGGGCGGCCGTAGCAGCGGGCCATGCCAGCCAGGCAGGCGTGGCCGTAGCCGGGGCGGGGCTCGCGCAGCACGGTAGCCCCGGCCGCGGCGGCTACCGGGCCGGTCTGGTCGCGGGAGTTGTTGTCCACCACAATTACTTCGCGCACCAGCCCCGCCGGAATTTCGGCCAGTACCCGGGCAATGGACTGTTCTTCGTTGTAAGCAGGAATAATAACGTCGATGACGGCCAGCGGCAGAGGAGCAACAGACATGGGTGGGGCAGGGTTGAGCCTGCAAAGATGCGCAAGTGTCCCGCTTCCAGCCTCACCACCCGGTCACTACCCGTCAGCAGCCCCTGAACTTCGGGCTTCACTGGCGGCTAGCGCCCCTGTGGGCGTCTTGTTCCGGCCCCGGAACAATGGTCCCCAATGCTGAGTTAGCCGTATACTTCGGCTTTACCCGTGTTTTTATGCTCCAGATTGGCGACCAAGCCCCCGATTTTACCCTCCGTACCACCACCGGCGAAACCTTTCGCCTCCGCGACCAGCGTGGGCAGCGCAGCGTAGTGCTGTACTTCTACCCCAAAGATGATACGCCCGGCTGCACCGCCGAAGCCTGCTCCTTCCGCGACCAGTACCAGGATTTTCAGGACCTGGGGGCGGAAGTAGTGGGCGTGAGTTCCGATAGTGAAGCCTCCCACCAAAAGTTTACCCAGAAGCACCGTTTGCCCTTCCCCTTGCTGGCCGATGCCGGCGGGCAGGTGCGCAAGCTCTACGAGGTGCCCCGGGCCCTGCTAGGGCTGCTACCTGGGCGTGTAACCTTTGTAATCGACAAACAGGGAGTTATTCAATATATTTTTAATTCCATGAGCCGGGCCACCGACCATGTAGCCCAGGCCCGGGAAGTTCTGCGAAAACTTGACGGTAGTCACTAGGGCCGAGCTTCCCGATTAGCTACTTTTGCTTCTCTCCGTACTGTTGAGCTTTGGCCCGTAGGCAGTACAAGCGAATCTTCTTTTGTGGCGCGGCCTAGCCGGGCAAAGGCTTGGCCGGGTGTCTCTTAAGGCAGGGCAGGCGGGAAGAAGCCGGCGAAACCGGAATTATAGTTGCGTATCGTAGTTTAGTATGCCCAGTTTGTTTCAAGAAGTGTTTGAGCGCGCCCGGCGGGAAAAGCGGCTGTTAGGAGTGCGTAGTAGCCAAGGCGACCCGTCCCGCTTTTCGGTGGGCTACGTGCTAAGCTACTCCGAGGAGGTAGTGGTGCTGCGCATCATCAACCGCGACGGTATGCCCACGGCCATTCAGTCCTTTAACCTGCTGGACGTCTTTCAGCTCGATTTCGATGACCAGTATACCCGTCACGTCGAATTCAAGGCCGATAACCTGGATAAGGTATACGCGGGGCTGAAGTCGCCGGCTTTTCTGGAGCAGGAAGACCTGACGGTGCCCCTGCTGCTGGAACGGGCCCACCAAGCCGGGCAACTAGTAAACGTGTACACCCACCTGAGTATGGATTACTACGGCTACGTGCGCCAGCTTACCCAGGAGCACGTGCTCATGGAATGCTTCACCGAGTATGGCCTGCCCGATGGACTGGTGGTGTTTCGCATCGAGGACGTGCGCAACTTTATCTGGAGCAACGAGGACACCCGCGTGCTGGAACTGCGCCTAAAGCAACGCGGCCCCTGGGAGCCTAGTAAGCGGCAGCGTAACCTCCGGGCCGAAAAGACGGTTGGAAGAAGCTACCGCTTCACTTTCGTTTTCCTGGCTCATGTTACGTTTTCTTTCTTACTGCCTGTTGTTGCTCGTGTGCGTTACCACTTCTGCCGCGGCTCAAGCTACTGCCCCTAGCAGCCTCAACGCTACCCTCGACGGCTACGACTATCCTTTTCCTGTCCGCTACCTGCCGCTGACGATTGAGGGGCAGCGCCTGCGCATGGCCTACATGGATGTGGCCGCTACTGGCAAGCCGAATGGCCGCACGGTAGTACTGCTGCACGGCAAGAATTTTTTTGGGGCCTACTGGCGCGAAACCATCAAAGCTTTACGGGAGGCCGGGTTTCGGGTGGTGGTGCCGGACCAAGTAGGCTTTGGCAAATCAGATAAGCCCGACATTCATTATTCCTTTCATCAATTGGCCCTGAACACCCGGCGCCTGCTCGATACGTTGGGCGTGCGGCAGGTAGTGGTGGTAGGCCACAGCATGGGCGGCATGCTAGCCACCCGTTTTGCCCTGCAGTACCCGCAGCTCACGGAGCGGCTGGTGCTGGAAAACCCCATTGGGCTGGAAGATTACCGCCTGGGCGTACCCTATCAAACCATCGCTCAGGCCGAGGCCACGGAGCGCAAAAGCACCGAGGAGAGCATCCGGAAGTACCACGCCACTTACTACCCCCACGGCTACCCCAAAGCCCACGACGAGTGGCTGCTACCCCTAACGGCCCAAACCCGCCACACCGATTTTCCGCGGGTAGCCCGCGCCAACGCCCTGACCTTCGATATGATTTATCAGCAACCCGTGAGCTACGAGTTCAGCCGGGTGCAGGTACCTACACTGCTTATTATCGGGCAAGACGACCGTACAGTGGTGGGCAAGGGCCTGATCAAGAACCCTGCCGTGCTGGCCCGTATGGGGCAATACCCGGAGTTAGGCCGCCGGACGGCCGCCCAAATCAAAGGGGCCAAGCTAGTGCCGCTAACCGGGGTAGGCCACATCCCGCACCTGGAAGCCACGCCGCAGTTTTTGGCGGCACTGCTGGCGTTTGTGCGCTAGGCAGCGCACCAGGTCTAGGCTACCACCGCTGTGTAGCTTGCAACCTTATGCGTTAAGTATGGATCTAATTGCTGGATAATGATACAGTTATGCAAAATATTCTGATCCTCTGCTTAGGTGGACTGGCGTTTTCAGCCTCAGCTCAAACATCTCCTATAACTGCTCCTAAGGAAAACACCCGCCTCAAAGTAGGAGCGAATCAGCCACCCACTCGCTTGTCGTACGGCCGCAGGCTAGATAGTAAAGCACTGTTGCAGAAGCGCTTGCAAAGCGGCGTTTCCGGAACGGCGCCAGAGAGTTACCACACCCAGCCCCACGCCATGCGGGTAGTAACACCTGATACGGCTGGTCGAAAAATCAACCGCATGCGACTGCCTGCTCCCACTACGCAAAGCGGGGTAGTGCCCTTGCCGCCCCAGCGGAAAGTAGAGTAATAGAACAACAGCTTCTTCCCGTGGAAAAGCAGCGTAACCTTCCAGCAAGTAGTGGGGGTAAGCTTAGTCCAGAATCCGCAGGCTTTCGGCCGTAATCAGCTGGGAACCTTGGTAGCGGCCCTCGCGCGGGCCGTTTTCCAGGTTGAGCACGCCGCGGGGGCACACCGTGCTACACAGCCCGCAGCCCACGCAGGCGGCCCGGATGATGGGCTCCCCGCGCTGGGCGTACTGCTTTACATCAATGCCCATTTCGCAGATGTTGGAGCAGTTGCCGCAGGAAATGCACTGGCCGCCGTTGGTAGTAATGCGGAAGCGGGAAAAGTGCTTTTGCAGTAGCCCCAGGTAGGCAGCCATGGGGCACCCAAAGCGGCACCACACACGGCTACCCATCAGGGGGTAAAAGCCTACCCCGATTACCCCGGCGAAGATAGAGCCGATGAAAAAGCCGTACACTTTGCCTAGGCCATCTACCGGGCTCAGGCCGCCCACCAGGGGTAGTCCCGACTGCTGGGTTGTGGTAAACCAGCTAGGCAGCACGCCCGCCGCCCCTAGCCACAACAGCACAGTAATAACGACGATAAGCCCCAAAATGGGGTAAATCAGGCGCACTTCCCAGCGCCAGGCTTCCCGGCTTTTGTCGGATAGGTGGCGGTACGGGTCGCCGGCAGTTTCGGCCAGGCCACCGCAGCCGCATACCCAGGAGCAATACCAGCGCTTTCCGAAGAAGTAGGTAAGCACCGGCGTGGCCAGAAACGACATTACGGCTCCCCAGAACACCATAAACACGCCCAGTCCTGGCCCACCATCTTTAAGCAGATAACTTACTGTGCCCGGAAATAGGTAGTCCTGCTTCAGAGGCCAGAAGTAGCTAAAGTAGTACTCCGGGCGCTGCAGAGCCAGCATCAGACCCGGTAGCAGGAAGGCAAAGCCCAACTGAAAAAACATGACCGATACCGTGCGAATCAGTTGGTAGGGCGAGTGGCGGTATTTCCAGAGTGCCCGACCACCCATCACCAGTACGGCCAAGGTGTAAAATGTGCCGTATAGAAACCACTGGTCGGAGGGGTGGCGGCGCAGGGCCTGGCTAAGCGGGTCGAGGGCGTGCACGAGCTGGTTGAGGGGACCGAAGTTGCCCTGCCCATTATCGGCACTAAACCAGTAGAGCACCACGTAAAAGCCGGTCAGGACCACGGCCGTGAGCCAGGCCAAGCTGCCGCGGCCGGTGCTGCTGCGCAGCCAGAGGTTATCCTGGAGTACGCCGGCGGGTTGGCGGCCAAACTTGAATGCGGCCCATCCCAGCGTACCGGCACTCAGCAGCCCCAAGGCCGCGAAAAGACACCACCGGGCCCGCTCGGCGTCCGCGTCGAAAGCTACCGGCAGCAGCAGCAGTAGCCCCAATCCAACCAGGGTGAGCAGCCCCTTCTCAACACCCGAAACGGGCGTAACCGGTGGGGTAGGAGCGGCAAGCGAAGCAGTAGACATAAAGCAAAAAACGGAAACGGATACTTCGTGCGGAAGTCCCAATCAGGGAGGACCACAGTAGCAGTAGGCACTCTTTTCACCCCAGGGCCGCCGCCGATAGCCTATTGGCGCTACCGATAGTGTTTACTCTGGCCCTGAGAATTCAACCTAGGTGGCCGCGGCCGTTAGTGATGATGGTGGTGATGCGGATCATGGGGCTTCCCAAAGAGATTCAGCAGGGAGCCAACAACATAAAGCCCCAACCAGCACAGGTAGAGCCAGTTATAGCCTTCGGGCTGAGCGTTGCCCAGCACCCGGATAATCAGCTGCGCGGCTCCACTCATGACGGCGCCTACCAGGGCAATGTACTGGAAGCTGTTGAGGGCGCTGGGGTGGTACAGTTTGGAGAAGTCCATAGAAACGAAGCAAAGGGAAAACGGCGAACTGCCCCGCCCGAATGGCTGGCAGCTACTACCCGCTAGGAATGGAAAGAAAACAGCCCTCGACGGCGCCGGAGTGCCACGGGGTGCTGGGGATACTGCTGGTTGAACGCCTGCACAATAGCGGCCTCGTGCTGACGGTAAAATTCAGGGTCGAAATTGGCGGCACCCAGCTCGGCTAGCACGGTGGTAACCGGGGTTCCAGCCCGCAGCCACTGGTCCCACAGGTCGTGGCGTTGGCGCAGGCCCAGGGCGTTCATGCCCGTAACGGCCAGGGTAGCATCGGAACGAAAATTCAGGCGCAACAAGTGCCGCCCGCTGGGGTGTTGCCAGCAGAACGTGTGCTCGTCGGGGGGGACGTGGGCGGGCACGCGGCCGTAGGTTTGGTACTCCAGGTCGAAGAACTTGGCCGAGTTGTACCAGGGCCCGCGCTGGTAGCGGGTCGGCTGCCCACAAATGGTGTGGGCCACGGTTTCGCCCTGGTGCCTGCCCGTGTACCACAGCTGTTCAAGGGCCACCTCGCCCGCTTCAGGGTGGCGGTGCTGGGCGCAGTCACCGGCTGCGTACACGTCGGGTAAATTGGTTTGCAGGAACTTATCTACCAGAATTCCCCGGTCGGTTTCCGCTCCGGCGGCCTGGGCCAGCAGCCGGTTAGGCTCCACCCCAATCGAGAGGCCTACCCACTGGCAGGTAAGCTCCTGGTCCTGGGAGGTGCGCACGGCCCGCACCCGGCCCTGGGCATCGGGCAGAATTTCGGCGAGTTGGGTATTGTAAAGCACCTTGATGTGGTGGGCCGCCAGCTGCTGCTGAACCAGCGCGGCTTCCTGCGCGGGCAACACGGAGGCCCAGTAATGACCTTCCCGTACCAACAGCGTTACGGCAATGCCTTTGGCGCTCAGCATTTCGGCCAGCTCTACCCCAATCAGCCCGCCGCCTACCACCACGGCCTCGCGCACGCCATGCGTGTCTTGGGTCATGCGCTCCAGGTCGGGGAGGGTTACTAGGCCCTGTACCCCGGCCAGCTCCTGGCCCGGCCAGTTGGCCCGGCGGCCTACGGAGCCGGTAGCCAGCAGGAGCTTGTCGTAGGGGAGGGTAGAGCCGGTACTGAGGCTGACGGTTTTGCGCTCGACATCCACGGCCGTGGCTTGGGCGTGCACCAACTCCAGCCGGTTTTCCGTCCAAAACCAGTCCTCGTAGGGCTTGATGTCCTGGGGGCGCAGGTGGCCTAGGTACACATACATCAGGGCGGGGCGGGAAAAATGGTACAGGCTTTCCTCCGAAACCAGGGTAATGCGGGCCGTGGGCTGGAGCTGCCGCACCGTGAGGGCGCAGGTAACGCCGGTAATGCCATTGCCGATGATAACGAGGTGCATGCAGTGCGGGGCCAGAGCGAAAAAAGAAACCCGAGCTGGGCAAAGCTACGCCGTTGTGGGGGAAGTGGTTTTTCGCATCACTTCCCACCCACTATGCCTAACCTCACTCGGTGGCAGCCGTACTGATGAAGTAACTATCCCTCACCAAAACTCCTACACTGATGATAACGCCCCAGAACGAAGTAAATAACGACAACGAAAACCAAAACCTGTCCGAAAATACCGAGCATGCCGCGCCCTACAGCGAGCAGCAGGAAAAGGAAAAGGAATTTAAAAAGATGATGAGCAACGGGAAGGAAGGCAACGACCCGACCGCCTATCGTAACCAAGGTGCCGGCGGGTACACCCAGCGCTCCGACCAGAAAGATCAGCTGGAAAACTTGCACATTGGCGGCGCCGAGGGCGTACCCCAGGGCGGTAACACGCACAACGACGCCGGGAGCACGCCCAGGGCCCCGGCTTCGAGTCGGAGGGAAGCATTGAGCTAGACCACCAGTTGCGCACCCGCGACCAGGAGTTTGGCGAAAAGACTGCCAGCGGCCCCGCCAAGCCCGTCGAGGACTAAGCACCCGCACCGCCTCATGGTAGTACACGTCATGCCGGCTGGCTCCCAATTCAGGAACCAGCCGGCATTTTTTTGCCGATTTGCGCAGGTAAAGGTAGTTTCGGTTGCTGAAATGACAGAGAAATAAATAAAGTGTGCTCCGTCCCGAATTAGGTTAGCAGCTTTTCCTCCTTCTATCTTTAGAGTCCGATAGTACCGCCAGCGTGCACTTTAACGGTAGCTGCCCTGGTTTACTGTCTGGTGCCCTCACGCGTTTCCACACCTTTTCTTCAACTCAACCACTGTATGAATGCCAAAACTCCTACTCCAGTAGAACACGACGAACTAATGCCAGACCTGAACCACGAAGAAGACGAGCTGTCCTCGGGCAATGGCCGGTTGGCAATCATTGTTGGAATTATTGTGGCCGTGGTGGTGCTGGGTTACGTGCTGCTGCCGGCTCAGGCCACGCGGCGCATCGCCAACGCCATGCCCATTATGGAATTGGGCGAGGCCAGCGTAACCGGCCACCGGGAAAAGGAGGCCGCACCAGCCACCGAAGAGGAAGCCACCACCGAAACCGAAGCCAATGCGGAGGCCGCTACCAAGAAGGCTGCCAGCCGCTCGGCTACTGCTACCCCCGAAACTGCAGCAGCAACTACCCTAGCAGCTCCCGGCACGGAGGCTGCCGCTGAGCCAGTAGCCATTGAGCCGGTACCAGCCGCTCCGGCTGCCCCCGAAGCTGCCCCTGCAACCGTCACCCTGTCGGGCCGGATTCTCGATGAGGAGGGCCAGCCACTGGCCGGAGCCACCGTAATGCTGAAAGGCTCGCGTAAAGTTGCCGGCACCGACGCCAACGGCAACTACAGCATTGAAGTGCCGGCCGGCGACAATACGTTGGTGTATGGTTACGGCGGCTACGAGGACCACGAGGTGCACGCCCGCAACGGCCAGCCCCAAAACGTTACCCTGGTGCCGCGCGAGGACGCCCCGCGTCGTCGGCGTCGGTAAGCGAAGCGTGGCTTCCAGGCAAAGACATGCAGTTGGCCTAGAGCTTAGGTTGTAGGGACAACGCCACGGTTGCATTCTTCATTGCCGAGCTAAAACAACGCGTTACGCTAAGCCCTGCAAGGCATAACGCGTTGTTTTTCGTTTTAAGCTGACTCATCTATTGTTTACTTAGTTCATTAACAAAAGGCCCCGTCGGATTTCCGGCGGGGCCTTTTTAGTAGTTTAATCAGCAAGTTACGGCTACTGCTCTGGGGTAGCGGGCGGGCTGCTAGCCAGGCGTTTACCAAACAGAAAATACACCGGTACGCCCAACGCTACCAGCAGCAAGCCGCGCTGAGCGAACTTAGAGTTTTCGGGGTCCGTGAGCAAAATGAAGCAGAAGGCGGAGGCCAGCACCACGTACAGCAGCGGCACCAGCGGATAGCCGAAGGCCCGGTAGGGGCGGGGCGCCTCGGGCCGGGTGCGGCGCAAAATGAAAATGCCGATAATGGTGATGACGTAGAACAGAATCACGGAGAACATGACGTAGTTCAGCAGCTCACCATAGGAGCCCGACAGGCACAGCCCGCAGGCCCAGGCACACTGGGCCCACAAGGCCACGCTGGGCACGCCGGCCTTGTTGAGGCGGCCCATGCCCGAGAAGAACACTCCGTCGCGGGCCATGGCGTAGTACGCCCGCGCCCCCGACATCAGGATGCTGTTGTCGGCGCTGAAGGTGCTGATCATAATCAGGACGGCCATGACGTAGGCGCCGGGCGCGCCCAGGATGCTTTCGGCGGCGGCCGTGCCTACCCGCTCGTTTGCAGCGTACATAATGCCGCGGCCTAGCACGTCGGTAGCATTCGGGTCGCCCTGCAGTGGTAGCACCAGCAGGTACACCACGTTAATCAGGATGTAGAGGGCCGTTACAATGGCCGTACCCAGGGCCATGCTCAGCACAATAGTGCGCTCGGGCTTCACAATCTCGTCGCCCGAGAAGCCAATGTTGTTCCAGGAGTCGGAGCTGAACAGGGAGCCTGTCATGGCCAGGCCAATGGCCGTTACCAAGGCCCCCGTGGTTAGCGGCACGCCCTGGCCGGCAGCGTTAAAACTCATGGCCTGCCACACGTTCTGGAAGTTCTGGCTAACGGCCTCACTGTTAATGCCAAACGTTATGCCGCAGAGAATTAACAGGGCCAGCGCCACCAGCTTGGTGCTCCCGAACACGTTGGCAATCAGCTTGCCCGAGCGCACGCCCCGGGAGTTGATAAAGGTCAGGAAAACTAGCAGGCCTATGGCCAGCAGCTGTACCGTGGTGAACGTGAAGGAACCAGCTTTCAGGAGCACATTCGTTTCCGAAAACCAGGGAATCAGGACGCCGGTAAAGCGGGCAAAAGCCACGGCCACGGCCGCAATAACCCCGGTCTGGATTACCAGAAACAGCGTCCAGCCGTAGAGAAAGGCCACCAGCTTGTTGTAGGCCTCGCGCAGGTACACGTACTGGCCGCCCACTCTAGGGAACATAGAGGACAGCTCGCCGTAGCTTACGGCCCCGGCCAGGGTGATGATGCCCGTCACTAGCCACACGACCAGCATCCAGCCCGCCGAGCCCACCAGACGGGCAATGCCCGTGGAGACGATAAAAATGCCGGAGCCAATCATGCTGCCGGTCACAATCATGACGGCATCAAACAGCGTAATGGCCCGCTGAAAATGACCTTGTTTTTCGGACATAAAGGGAGAGTAGAGAGTGTTTCAGGCCGGAAGATAGAAGATTAGCCCGGAGATAAGGGCACAGGCGCGCTGCCCCGCACCCGGTTTCTGCGTAGACGGCAGGTGCTGTATCCCGTTTAGGATAGGGTGAAAACCAGTGCGCGCCAGCTCGGGGGAGCGGGCCAGCGGCAAAGCAGCAAACGTGTCCAGGCCGCGGACACAGCCTTCCTTTCAAACCACCACTACCCGAAGTGGGTAGGGTATCTGCCAGTTAGCAATAACTTCCACCGTACGCTCCCGGCCAAACCCCTATTTTTGCCGGCCCGCCACCCTGAGTTTCCTGCATGTCGCAACGAGTACTGGTCTTTTTAACGGGTTTGCTGCTGCTCACGGCGCTGGGCTCCTACGTGTATTACCGCCGCACAGTGGCGCGCGTACCCGTGGACCCCTGGGCCCTGGTGCCCGACGATGCCGTGCTCGTAACCGTTACCCGCGACCATCCTACCCTGGTGCGCCACCTGAAGGAAACCCAGCTTTGGGACAACCTGACGGCCGTGCGCTACTTCCAGCAGATGGAAGACAACCTGGCCCTGGCCGACAGCCTGACCGGGGGACGCAACGTGGTGCTGCGTTTTTTGGGCCGAAAGCGGGTCCTGACGTCCCTGCACGTCACCAGTCCGGGTCGCTTCGATATCCTGTTTCAGGTGCCCATTGGGAGCGTGCGCGAGTATCGGCAGGTGCGCAGCCTGGTGGAGGGCTTGAGCCGCGACCCGCGCTTCCTGGTAACTACCCGCGACTACCTCGATGAGGTGTTGACCGAGGTGCGGCCCCGCTCCGGCGGAGAAGGCGTAACCATGCTCAACTACCGCAACCACTTGCTGATTAGTGCCAACCCAGTACTGGTGGAAGCTGTGGCCCGCCGCCTCGAAAACCTGGATGCGCCTACCGTGGCGGCCGAGTTTCAGAGCACCGACTACTTCCAGCTCCGCGACGTGGATGCCACCTTGCTACTTAACCAGCGGCGGCTACCCCAGCTCATGAACGTGTTCTTTCGGCAGGAGCTGGGCACCGAAATAGCCGCCGTGGCCAGCTTGGCCCGCAACGAGATGACTCAGCTCAAGCTGGCCGGCAACAAAGTCGTACTCAACGGTTTTGCTAACCCCGAAACCGCCCGCGACGCCCTGCACCAGCGGCTAGTAGGCCAGCCCGCCCAGCGCCTGCGCATGGCCGAAGTGCTACCCCTGCGCACGGCCCTCGTGGTGCACCTGGGGTTGGGCCCGGCGGCAGTTCTGCGCGGCTCCCGCCCGCCCCTCACGCTTACCGACTCGCTGGCGCCGGCCGTGCAGCCTCTGTTAGACAGCCTCACGACCCAGCTCAGCCAGGAAGTGGCCCTGTGTTACCTGGCTACGGCCTCGGCCCGGGCACGGCCGGGCAAGCTGGCCGTAGCCTACACGGCCAACCCAGGGAAAGTAGGTCTGCTGCTGGGCCAGCTGCGGCGAGCCGTGGATGCCAGTCCGGCCTTTGGGCGGGTGGGGCCCTATCAGCTGCACCAAACTGGCGTGCCGGAGCTGCCGCAGCTGCTGCTGGGTTCCTTGTTCAAGGGGTTTGGGCCGCAGCCGGTGGTAGCGCAGGTGGGCAATTACGTGGCCTTCGGCGACGATGAGCCGGCCCTGCGCCAGTGGCTAACAGATATAGCCGCCGGAGAGGTTTGGAGCCGCTCGCCTACCCAGGTAGCCTTCCTGCAGGATACCCAGCCCCTGGCCCGACTGAGCGTGATGCTGGACACGCGCAACTGCTGGAACCTGCTGCTGCGCGGCTTACAGGAGGAGCGCCGGGCCGGCCTGCTGCGCAATGAAAGCCTGTTCAAACGCTTCCCCCAAATAGCCATGCAGTGGGTGCCAGCGGCCAACGAGCGGGAAGCTGGGGCCCAGTATTTCACCCAATTTGTGCTCCGCCACCCGGCCGTGGGGCCCGCCGTGGCCCGCCCCCAGAACCCCAACGGCACTGGCAGCGTGCTCGATTTTAAGCTACCCCTCAGCTCCTCCCCCGAACTGGTGACCGTGGCCGGTGCCAAGCTGCCGGGTGTGCTGGTGCAGGATACGGCGCGGGTGCTTCACTATGTCACCCCCGACAACGTGGTAGCCTGGTCTGACTCCTTGCCCGGACCGGTGGTAGGGCCCATCTACCGTCTGCCCGGTGGCACGGGGGTGTTGCTGGCTACCCCAGCCAGCTGTTTCAGTACAACAGCAGCGGGCAGGTGCAGCCCAACTTCCCCCTAAATCTGCCGGATACCGTGCGGGCTACCTCCCTGAGTATTTCGCCGCCCGGCGGCGGGGTAGCGCGGCGCCTGCTGGTAGCTGGGGCCAGCGGCAACTTGTTTCTGTATGATACGCAGGGCCGGGCCTACCCCGGCTGGCAACCCAAGCAACTGGAGTTCCGGCTGGCAGGTCCGCCTCAGTACCTGACGGTGGATGGGCGTGACGTAGTGGTGGTACTGCTGGAAAATGGCTACGTGTATGCTTTCGACCAGGCCGGAGCGTCCTATCCTGGTTTCCCCATCAGCATGGGTGCGCGCCTGGGCAGCGGCGTGCTCGTGGAAACCGGCGCCACCTTCAGCCGCACGCGCC
Organism: Hymenobacter sp. 5516J-16; assembly: GCF_022919335.1. Taxonomy (NCBI): domain Bacteria; kingdom Pseudomonadati; phylum Bacteroidota; class Cytophagia; order Cytophagales; family Hymenobacteraceae; genus Hymenobacter; species Hymenobacter sp. 5516J-16. The sequence goes on from NZ_CP095058.1 coordinate 4,295,758, forward strand.
TCACGGTGGTTAGCCAGCGCGGCGAGCGAGTCAGCTTCAACCTAAGCGGCGACATATTGGCCCGGGCCCGGGTGGCTACCTGGAGCCGCACCTCTCAGTTCCGATTGGTGCCTGATCAGGAACAGCGCTCCTACGTGGTGGTGCGCGAAGATGGGGGGCAGCTAACGCTGTTTAGCCCCGCCGGTCAGCAGGTGCTTAGCCAGCGCTTTGTCACCTCGGCGCCGCGCTCGGTGCAATTTTTTAGCTTCGGACCGGGGCGGCAGGTATATGCCCTCACCGAAACGGGCCCCGGCAAGGCCTACCTCTACGACGCCCGTGCCCGCCTGGTCGGCGGTCAGCCCTTCGATAGCAGCGCCCCCCAAATTGCTCTCACCCACGACCCCGCCACCGGCCTCTACCACCTCTTCCGGGTAGTCGGCAACGAACTGCGCCGCACCGACGTGCGACTGGCGCAGTAGGTGGTGATTCGGTGCGTGGTTTGGTGCGTGAGCGAATTCGGAGTTGGGTAGGGAATAAAAAGTGAGTTACTAAATAAACCTGTCTGTCACCCTGAACGCAACGAAGGACCTTATCATGCGAGAACAAGTCGTTGTTACGGCTCGTGCTGACGTGATAAGGTCCTTCGTTGCGTTCAGGGTGACAGACAGGTTTTACTCACCTACCCAGCCACCAATTCACTAACCTGATAAATCACCGCTTGGTTAACCAGCCTTTGCGGTAGAAATAGGTGAGCTGCCCAATGACAATTAGGGCCAGTACGGCCAGCAGGACGGGGTAACCCCAAGGGCTGTAGAGTTCCGGCATGTTGAGGTAGTTGACGCGGCCATCGGGGGCTTCGCGCTGGAAGTTCATGCCGTAAAGGCCCACCACAAAGCTGAGCGGAATGAAAATGCTACTGATAATAGTCAGCACTTTCATGACCTCGTTGGCCCGGTTGCTCTGGTCCGACATATACAGGTCAATCAGGCTGCTGACGGTTTCGCGGTAGCTTTCAGCTAGGTCCAGGGCTTGGATGGCGTGGTCGTAGCAGTCCTTGAAAAACACCTTGATTTCCTCCGGAATTTCCTCGTCGGGCAGGCGCAGCAGTTCGGCAATCTTGTCGCGCTCCGGGTACACCAGGCGGCGGAACCGGACAATGTCTTTTTTGATATGCAGAATCCGGTTTAGCACCCGCCGGTCGGAATTACCCTGGAAAATGCGCTCCTCCAGAACCTCCAGGTAGTCGCCGATGGCGGCCATGGTGGGGTAGTAGTGGTCAAGAACGACGTCGGTGAGGGCGTAGGCCAGGTACAGCGAACTGCGCTTGCGGATGGTGCTGCGGCTGGAGCGTAGGCGCTGGCGCACGGCCTCCAGGCAGTCCTCGTAATCATCCTGAAAGGTGAGCACATAGTTGGGGCCGGTGAAGATGGATAGCTGATCGTCGTCGATGTCGAGCAGGCGGGTGAACTCCGTCATGCGCGAAACCAGGAACAGCCCGTCCTCGGTTTCCTCCACTTTCGCCCGTTGGTAGTCGCCCAGCACGTCCTCCATTTGCAGGGGGTGGATGCGAAAATCCTCCTGAAACCGCTGCATCAGGGCCAGGTCGTCGTAGCCACGCACGTCAATCCAGTGCCGTCGCTCGGGGTGCTGGCGGAAGTAGGTCAGCAGGTGGCCGTAGTCGTGGTATTCCCGCTCCTCGAGGAAATCATCGCCGTAGGAAATTAAAAACAGCCGGGGTTTCAGGGAATCCTCGCGGATAACCAGTGTGCCAGGGCGCTGGCCTACCCCTTGCTGCCGGGCTTGGCGCGTAGCGTCATGGTCGGCGATGCCGCGGGAGTGGAGCTGCTCGTCCTCCTCTTCCGGCAAGGGCAGAACGGGCGGCGGGGTAGCAGTAAGGGGAGTAGAGTCGGGGGCAGACATTATCAGAAACAAGCAACCAATTGTGGAGGCAGTTTACGGCATTCACACCAAAAAAGCTCGGCCTGGCGTAAGGTAGCTGGCAACTGGTGGGCGCGGACGAAAAGTGCCAATTCCCTATTCTGCGCGCTATGGCCCGGTAGGCAGGCTTGTTCCGTGGCTGTTTCCAGCGAAAAATCCTCGTACTTTCGCCCGCTGCTTTGCCCTTACCCGTGCCACCTTTGCATTCACCTGCTGCCTCCGCTCGTCTGTGGCCGCTGCCCGCTGGCGGCGGGCAGTACGCGGTTAGGCTGCGGCTGGAAGCGGGAGCAGCACCAACGCTACCCCTGGCTTATTCGCCCTGGCTTTACCTTACGCCGGCTCATCTGGCCCTCCAGAGTTCTCCCGGCAGCCAGCTGCATTTTTTTCTGGAAGACGTAGCCATCGGCCAAACCGTAGCCCAACTTTCGGTGTTCGAGGCGGAAGACCAAATGATGGCCCGCAGCCCCTGGCAAGCTCCTTTCGGGGCCGTGCAAGCCGCCGACGGGCTGCCCGATGCGGTGTTGCGAGCTTTTCTGGAGGCAGTGCAGGAGCAGCTGGTGGAGCGCGGCATTCGGCACTTCACGTTGCGGCCCCACGCCTTTGCCTATCATCCGCGGGCCAGCGCTCAGCTTACCCATGTGCTGACCCAACTGGGCTACACGGTGGAGCTAGCCGAGGTAAACATGCACTTGCCCGTAACCCAGAGCTACCGGGCGGGTTTGCACCCCTCGGAGCGGCGGCGCCTGCTAAAGTGCGAGCGGCACGGTTTGCGCTTTGAGCAGGAGCCCCCGTTGTTGCTGCCGCTAGCCTACGAGTTTTTGCGCCGTTGCCGGGAAGAAAAGGGTCAGACCTTGTCTATGCCCCTGGAGCGGCTGCAAGAGCTGTTCCAGAAGTTTCCGCGAAACCATTTCCTGTTTTCGGTGCGGGATGCCCAGGGCGAGTGGGCGGCCCTGACGGTGGCCATTCAGGTAAGCCCTGCGGTGCTCTATAACTTCTATCCGGCCAGTCCGGTAGTGTATAATTCCCTGAGTCCGGTAGTGCTGCTCAACGCTGGCCTGCACGCATTCGGCCAGGCCAGCGGCATGCGGCTGCTGGACCTGGGCACTTCCACGCTTCCCACCGGCCTGAATCAGTCGTTGCTGCAGTTTAAGCGCCACTTGGGCGGCGTAGCTAGCCTCAAGCTGACGTTTACCAAGGCCCTGTAAAGTACCAGGGCGCGCCAGCCGGTAGTAAGCCGCGCCGCCGAAGCGCGTAACTTGCGGGCCATGGAAATTCCTTCTTCCGTCCCAGATTCCCGGCCTGAACCCCGCGCGGCCGTGCTGGGCCGTTTTCTGCGCGGCTCGTTGGGCTCGGGCGTGGCCGTGGGGGCGCGCACGGCGGGGGCTCTGGTGCTGAACAAGCTGCTGGCCGTGTATGGCGGACCCGGTGGCCTCACGCTGCTGGCCCACTTCCAAAACCTGATGGCCTTGTTTACTACCGTGCCTAACGATGGAGTGCATGTGGGGGTAGTAAAATACCTGGCTCCGCTGCGCGCCGGCTCCGGCCGCTACCGGGCCTGGCTGGGGGCCGGCCTCGTGCTGAACGTAGCAGCCCTAGCCGTGGCGGCGCTGGCACTGTTGCTGGCACCCGGCCCGCTGGTAGCGGTGTTCGGGAGAGGGCTAGGATGGGTAGCGGGCCTGCTGGCGGGGCTGGCCCTGCTTACGGGGCATGCGTTGGTGGTGTCGGTGCTGCTGGCGGCGGGGCGGCTGCGGGCCTACGTGGGCCTGACGGTGCTGCTGAGCTTGCTGGGGCCGGCCGTGGTAGCGCTGGTGCTGGCCGGGGGCGGTTCCATTCCGGCGGCCCTGCTGGCCTACCTGCTGGCCCAGGGGGCAACCCTGGGACCCGCGCTGCTGGTAGCGCGCCGGGCTGGGTTGTTGCCTTCGTTGCGGGGCCGCGTCAGCCGCGCCGGTCTGCGGGCACTGGGGCGCTTTCTGCTAATGGCTTTGAGCGTGCTGCTGTTCAGCAAAGCCGTGGATTTTAGCTTGCGCCAAGTGCTCATCCGGCAGTTTGGGCTGGGCCCCACCGATTTATGGCAGGCTGTAGCCAAGCTCTCTGACAACTACACCATGGTATTCTCGGCCCTGATGAGCAGCGTGTACTACCCCCGGCTGGCAGCCCTAAGTGGCCGGCCCACCGAGCGGCGGCGGTTGGTGCGCACCGTGCTGGCCCTGCTGGCACCCGGATTGGCCCTGGGGCTGGGAGCATTATGGTTGCTGCGCGGGGGCTGCTAGCCGTGCTCTTCGAGGCCCGTTTTGTAGAAGCCAACTTTCTGCTGGCTCCCCAATTGCTCAGCGACTGGCTGAAATTCCTAACCTGGGTGCTACTGTTCCTGCTCACAGCTCAGGCGCGGGTGGGGCAGTACGTGGCCGTGCAGGCGGTTTCGGCTTTGGTGCTGGCGGTGCTGCTGGCGCTGCTGTTACCCACATACGGCCTGCTGGGCGCCCCACTGGCCCAGGCCGCCCGCTATGGTCTGCTACTGGCGTGGTGCCTCTGGTTTTTTCGGCGGGAGTTAAGCCACTAAGGTAGGCTGGGCCGGTAGAATCACCAACAGCTTGTGGCTACCGCCTGGCAAGCTGGGTTTCTGTGCAAAGGCATTCCTTTCCTGCCGGCCAAGCAGAGGGAAACTTGGCTGCCACCCGTCGAGCTATTTCGCGTGCCGCTTTCCTCCGCATTCAGGGCGCAAACTTTTTATCTTGCCGGCTCCATGTCAGCTGCATCTGCCCCCCTTGTTACTGTTGTGGCCTTGTGCTACAACCACGCCCGGTTTCTGGAGGCGGCTCTTACCTCTATTGCTGCTCAGACCTACTCGAATCTGGAAGTGATACTGGTGGACGATGCCAGCACCGACGACAGCTCGGTCATTCTGCGCCGCTACGCCGCCGCGCACCCCAGTTGGCAGCTTCACCTGCTCCCGGAAAATGTAGGGAACTGCCGGGCCTTCAACCACGGGTTTCGGCAGTCGAAGGGAGAATTTCTGCTGGACTTTGCCACTGATGACGTGCTGCTCCCGGAGCGCATTAGTCAGCAAATCAGGCAATTTGCACAGGCCGGGCCGCGCTGCGGTGTGGTCTATTCCGATGCTGAGCTGATCGACGAAGACGGCCGCCACGTGCGCAACCACTTCCGCCGCGACGCCCGCGGGCAGCTACACCCGCTACCTGCCTCCGGCTTGGTCTTTACTGAGGTGCTGGCTCGCTACTTCATCAGCACTCCCACCATGACCATGCGCCGCGCCGTGTTGGAGGAGTTAGGTGGCTACGACGAAACCCTAGCCTACGAGGACTTTGATTTCTGGGTGCGGGCCAGCCGCAACTGGGAGTTTCACCTGCTACCTGAAGTAACCACCCAGAAGCGCCTGCACCCGCAGTCCATGTCGCGTAAAGGCTACCGTCCCCACGACCCTTACCTGGCGTCTACCATCCGGGTGTGTCGCAAGGCGCTGGCGTTGTGCCGTACGGAGCAGGAGCGGGCCGCCCTGGCTGTGCGCGTACGTTGGGAACTGCGCCAGGCCATTCGGTACCGCAACCGTCCCGAGGCCCGCGCGCTGTACCGGCTGCTGCGCGAGTTGCGTGGCGTGCGCCCCCTCGATTGGCTGCTGGCCCTGGCCCGCTAAAACCCCGATACCTCGAACAGCGCCACCGGCCCATCCTCGGCCACCAACCGGCGGCCTGGGTACCAGCTCAATACTGAGTCGGGGGAGTAGCGAATCAGCTTGCGCGTTAGCTCGTCGTTGCTGAGGGTGGCGCGGTTGAGCAGCAGCCAGGCGTGCTGGCCCGGGGCCAGCTGCACCGAGTCGCGGGCCCAGTAGCGCCGGTACTGCAGGCCGGTCGGCGGACGGAAGCCGTAGTAGAAATCGTAGTTGCCAATCAGGTAGTCATCCACGAAAACTACTCCCTGGGTGGGTGCCTGCAAGTGCTGCCGAATAAGGCGGTCTTGCGCAAAATGGGCCGAAACGGAAGGCTTCTGCATAAAGTACAGCGGCCGGATAGCCAGGGCTCCAGCCAGCACAAGCACCGTCAGGGCGCTAAGCCCCGCGGTACCGGCCCGGAGGCGGGCCGGCCACCACGGCCGGCTGGCGCCCAGCCCAAGCAGTAGCAGATAGAAACCAGGAAGTGCGTAAAGAAGGGCGGCCGCATTACGCAACCACGCGGCGGCCAGCAGCAACACCAGTCCCGTGGCGCCGGCCCACCAGCCGGCCCGTTGCACTATAGTGCGCACTCCGAAGCCTGCCGCCAGGGCCAGGGGCGGCAGCAGGGGAGTAGTCATGCGCGGCAGCAGGCTGATAGGGTTGTATTGGCTGAGCGAGGTGCTACCTACCCAGTAGAGCAGTAGCGTACTCAGGGCCAGCAGCAGCCAAAATCGGCGGTCTGGGGCTTCGGCTGGTGGGCGCGCAGACTCCGTTGCTGCATCGGCGAGGGGCACTTTGGGGTGGCTCCCGGCCACGACGGCCAGCACCAGCATTAGCCCCATGCCGGCCGCCACAAAAAAGGCTAGGGGCTGCCAAGTCACGCGGCTGAGCAGGGCCGCCCGGTTGCCGGCCAGGTAGTTGCCTTCCTGTAAAAACTGATTGGTGTGCTCAATCAGGTGAATGCGGTAGAGGGCGTCGTGGGTGTAGTACTGGTAGAAGCCCAGGTAGGCCGCCAGCAGCCCGGTACCGGTAGCCAGCGCCGCTCCCCAAAACTGCCCGTGCCGCCGCTGCCAGGCATCCCGACCCAGCATGCCCAGGTAGAAGGGCAGGTAGTAGACAATGGTTTCCTTGCTAAGCAGGGCGGCAAAGGAAAGCAGCGCAAACCCTGCTCCCCACCAGCCCGCCATCCGTCCCGGCTCCTGGCCCCGCAGCAACACCCCGGCTCCTGCCAAGCACCAGAACATGAGAATGTTATCAGGATAGAGGTAGTTGGTTAAGTTGAGCGTGAAGTAGTGCAGCCCCAGCAGCAGCATGGCCGCTGCCGCCACCAGCGGCTCGCGCCGACGGTACAGACGCCACACCAAAACGGCGCAGCCCAAGGTAGCCAGTAGGGGCCACAGGGTAGTGCTGATGATGTTCAGGCCAAACAAGGCGTAGCACAGCGCCACCGGCCCGAAAATCAAGGGGCGCTCTTTCAAAGGGTCGTGCAGCAGCCCCAGCGGATCGGGCTCCACCCGAAAGGTACCCGTGAGCAGCTGGTGGGCATAGCGGGCGTAGAAATAGTCATCGAGGGCGTACAAGCCTTCGTGCGTAAGCAGGAAGTAAGCCACAGTCAGCACTACTACCAGTAGCAAAGTCCAGTCGGGCAAGCGGGAGGTCAAACGATTCACCGGGGCAAGGTAGGGGGCGGTGGTGAAATAGTGAGATGGTGAAATAGAGAGTGAGTGAAGTGGTGTCATGGTGAGCAGAGCGCGGCTATCCATCCTTCACGAAGTACTGCACCCTGAAATATGACCAGCCTCGACGTCTGTACTGGCGGTAAGGGCTTGTCACGTTTCTAAGGTTGTCACAAAGAGAGGAAAGATAGAGTCGTTGTGCCTCCTGGCTCACGGCACCACTTCACTCACCATTTCACCACCTCACTATCTCACCACCTCACTATCTCACCACCGCCCCCTACCTTGCGGGCCATGATGCTGCGTCGTCTCTATGTGTTGGGGTTGCCTTTGCTGCTGATGTTCCTCAGTGGCGTGGTGCTGGGCTGCTACTTCGAAACCAACGACGACCTGACAATTATTGCATTACTGCGCGGTACTACCGCGGCCGCTCCCGTAACCGATCTGCACCTGTATTTCCACGGTTACGCTGCTCTCTGGAGCCGCCTGTACGCGGCTGCGCCCTACCAGCCCTGGTACGCCTATACCTTGTACGGGCTGCTCTATTTGGCTGCAGTGCTGATGGTTGCCGTGCTCAGGCGCCTGTTGCAGGCGCACACTGAGCGGTGGTGGGGGCTAGTATTCATCGTGCTGATTTGGGGGTAGCCTGGCTGGAGCACGGGTTCTGGTTTAACTACGCGCGGGTGCCGGTGCTACTGGCCGGGGCCGGGCTGCTGTTCGCGGCCCAACGAGCCCCAACCCGCCACGCGCTGATCCTGGGGCTGCTGGCCTTCGGACTGGCCTGGCTGATTCGGCCGAGCGCGGCGCTGCTGGGCGTGGTGGCCGCGCTGCCCGGCGCGTGGTGGCTGGCGGGCCGCCGAAGTCTGCCGCTGCTGGCCGGGATAGGGACGTGGGCGGTGGTGGGCGCGCTGTGGCTGAACCTAACGTGGAGCCCCGCTGCCGCCACTTTTCGCCGCCTCGATGTCCTTAAATCCAACCTCAACGATTTCCAGCTGACGGCCCCGCCTCTCCAGCCCCTCTCACCCCGGGACAGCCTGGGGCTGGCCGCTGCCCGCCACTGGCTGCTGACCGATTCTACCCTGATTAACGAGGCGTTTTTTGCCCGCGCCGCGCCCTTCCGCCCTGAATATTTTCTCCAGCACACGGCCCCCAGCAAGCTACGCGCGCTGCTGGTTCAACTGGCCCGCGACTATTTCCCGATGCTGCTGCTCGTGCTGGCTACCTGGGCGCTGGTGCTTCGGCACCGGGTAAGTGACTGGCAATTCTGGCTCGGGCAGCTGGCATACGTGAGTTTGATCTTAGGGCTAGGCACGCTGCTGAAGCTGCCACCCCGGCTGGCGCTACCCCTGCTGGACTTTTGGGTGCTCAGCAACCTGGTGTTTCTGTTTCGCTTACCAGCCAGCTTGCTACCTCGCAACCCCGTCCGAGCCTTGCTGCTGGTGCTGGCGGTGGTGGCCCTGCCTTACGGCTATAAAACCTGGCACCGCCGCGGCGTGCTAACCCAGGAGCGGCTGCGCAACCGCATCGAGCGCCAACTCATCTTGGCCAGCTCAGCTATCCTTTCCCCTGATGAGCGTCGGGCCTTGCTACTCACCCCGATGCAGCGAAATGAGCTATACCGTTTGCCAAGGGCGCGGGTAATCGTTTCAGATGCGCTGGAGGAAACGTACAAGTCTGAGTCGCCCTTCACGGAAGGGCACCCCTTCGCCAGGCCATACTCCTCTGTCCTGGCTTCTCCTAGTCGGTATCTTTCTATAATGGGTTGGCAGACGCTGCACCCTGCACAAACGGCTCTGCTCTACCACCTCACGGGCACCCGCAACTTCACGGCGGCTTTGCGGCGGCTGGGGCGCGGCCGGATGTGGCCTGGGTGCTCACTCCCAACGGCGCGGCCATCCTGAACCGGCAATTAACCCTGGAGCGGCGGCCTAGGCAGCCAGTAATGCAATTATTTCCTGTGGAGCTGGAGTCGAAGCGCGGGGCAAGAGCGCAGGTGTACCGAATGCGTACAAAATTTTCGCAATAGATATATGAAGCCAAAATTTTGTTGGTGTTACGGGACTTATTCCGACTACGGCGGGGTAGGAGTACCATACCTTTGATGTTGCATATTACTCCCTTCACCACCCGTTGCCATGATTACTGACTCCGTAACCTCCCGAGCGGAAGTGCTCCAGCATATGGAGCCCTATGTAAAAGAAAATATTGGCTCCTTTCTGAAAAGCGTGGAGTCTAGCTGGCAACCTTCGGACTTTCTACCTGATCCGCGCCAGGATAACTTTTTTGACGAGGTAAAGCTGCTCCGTGAGCGGGCCACGGGCCTGAGCTACGACCTATTAGCCGTCCTGATTGGGGATACCATCACGGAAGAGGCCCTGCCTAACTACGAAGCTTGGTTTCACCAGCTCGATGATCTGAACCGGGACCATGACAACGGCTGGGCGCAGTGGATTCGGGGCTGGACGGCCGAGGAAAACCGCCACGGCGACCTGCTTAACCGCTACCTCTACCTCTGTGGCCGCGTGAATATGCGCGAGTTTGAGGTCAGCACCCAGCACTTGATTGCCGACGGCTTCGACCTGGGCACGGCCCACGACCCGTACCGCGCCTTTGTGTACACGAGCTACCAGGAAGCGGCTACCAACCTCTCACACCGCCGCGTGGGTACGCTGGCCCGCAAAGCCGGCGACGACCAACTCTCTAAAATCTGCGGCATGATTGCCGGCGACGAAACCCGCCACGCCCGCGTGTACCAGGGTTTTGTGGAGAAGATTTTCGAAGTTGACCCCTCCCAGATGATGCTGGCGTTTGAGGACATGATGCGCAAGAAAATTGTCATGCCAGCCCACTACATGCGCGAAATGGGTGTGGAAATGGGCAAAACCTTCGGCCACTTCACCGACGCGGCCCAGCGCCTAGGCGTGTATACCAGCCAGGATTACACGGATATTCTGGAAAGCCTGATCAACATCTGGAAAATAGACCAGATTACTGGCTTGAACAGTGCCGCCGAGAAAGCCCGCGAGTACATCATGGCTCTGCCTAACCGCCTGCGCCGCGTTGCTGACCGCATGCCAGTCCCCAAGCTCGAATACAAGTTCAAGTGGATTGAGTAAGGTACAGCTTCCATAAAAAAAGCCTCCGCAACTACTTGCGGAGGCTTTTTTATGAGGCGTATTAGTAAGATTACTTGGCGTCCATGGACTGGCCCATTACCAGCTTGCCCGTGTTATCGAGCGTGTATTCTACGGTGCGTGTGCCGGTAGCAGGGGTGGAGCCTGCCGTGGTGCCGGCCGTAGTACCAGCGGTGGCCGTTGCCGTGCTAGTTACGGGGAAGGTCCGCACTAGCTTATTGCCGCTGATCTGGTAAGTATCTTGGCCAGAGTAGCCCATGCCGGCATTACCGCCCGGCGTACCGGGAGCCGTAATAGGTGTGTAACCCCGCTCCGCAAACTCAAAAGCGTACAGGCCGCCGTTGGCGCGCTTGTTATCTGTCATCACGTACAGCTCGGGCTTGCCGTTGCCATTCAGGTCGCCGGAGGCTACGTTGGTAACGGCCCCGCTTACCTCTACGCGCAGTGGGTCAATGGTTTGAGCCGTACCGCGGTACGAGCGGACGCTGATAAACCGGGGCTCCTGCGAGCCGTAGGACTTCACGGTGAAACGGTAATCTCCCTGCGTTACTTCGCGGTTAAAGCTTACGTCACTTTCATCTACGGTAGGGGAAACCGGAACTGATTCGGCGGAGGATTCGCTGGCCACGGGGCGCGTCGAGTCGCAGGCCGTCAGGGAAGCCGCTACAACGCCGGTAGCCAGCAGCAAACGAGGAAAAGAAGAAGTGAGCATGGTAGAAGAGGTATTAGGGAGTATTCCTGAGGTAGCGTACGAGACTTCCCGCACTCTAGGTTCGCCGGGAGAGAGTTCGGCGTTTGTAAACGCAAGGTAAAGATATTGAGTTGTATTTTTTCTATTATATATTGATTAACGGATTGCCTGCAAGTAATATAGCATATAATCAATGTTTTCGACCCCGCAGCTTACTAATTCAGCTGAAAAGGGTAGGTTAAGGCACTATTTGCACGCCCTTCCAGAAGGCCACGCGGCCCTTTATCTGCTGGGCGGCGTCCTTGGGGTCAGGGTAATACCACGCGGCGTCCTTGTTTAGTTCCCCATTCACGCGCAGGGAGTAGTAGCTGGCCCGTCCTTTCCAGGGGCAGGTAGTGCCCGCAATACTGTCCTCGAAAAACTCCCGCTTAATAGCATCCGCGGGAAAGTAGTGGTTATTCTCAACCACTACCGTATCGTTGCTTTCGGCCACAACGGCGTTGTTCCAGATGGCTTTCATATACTGAGAGAATCTTGGTTTAAGGAAATGTGTAATTCGGCCGCATAAGAAGGCAAAAGGATAGTAGCTTCCGGCTACCTTCTCAACTCCATAAGTTGCAGCCCCAACTGTAGAAACGAACATTGCTACCCCAACGGTTGTTCTGAAAGCTCATTCCCCCTTGTATTATGTCCGCAGGCTTTCGTTTTCGGGATTACGTGCCCGAGGAGTCGACCGAAAAAGGCTTCGACTCCCTCTTCAAGATATTCATGCAGCTTGTCACCATCACTAGCGGCGACGTGGGTGAGGCCCTTTCGTGGCTGAACGAGCTGGATAAGCAGTACGGCCTGACTGACGACGGCTATGGCATGGGCGACTTCATTGAGGACCTTAAAAAGAAGGGCTACATTGATGAAGACCCGCAGGAGCCGGGCGCCTTTAACATCACGGCCAAAAGCGAGCAGAACATTCGTAAGTCGGCTCTGGAGGAAATTTTTGGCAAGCTCAAGAAGTCGGGCCAGGGCAACCACCGCACGCCCCACACGGGCCAGGGCGACGAGCAAAGCACCGACATGCGGGAGTTCCGCTTCGGCGATTCGCTCGACCAGATTTCCATGACCGAGTCCATTCGGAATGCTCAGCTCAACCACGGCATGGAGGGCGACAACTTCATGCTGACGGAAAACGACTTGGAGGTGCGCGAGAACGAGCACAAGTCGCAGACCAGTACGGTGCTTATGATTGACATTTCGCACTCCATGATCCTGTACGGCGAGGACCGGATTACGCCCGCCAAAAAGGTGGCCATGGCTCTGGCCGAGTTGGTGAAGCAGAAGTATCCCAAGGACTTTCTCGATGTCATCGTGTTCGGTAACGACGCCTGGCAGATTGAGGTCAAGGAACTGCCTTACCTGCAAGTGGGGCCCTACCACACCAACACGGTAGCGGGCCTGGAATTGGCCCTGGATCTGCTGCGCAAACGCAAAACCCCCAACAAGCAGATTTTTATGATTACCGACGGCAAGCCTACTTGCCTGAAAGAAGCCAACGGCTACTACAAAAACTCCTTTGGCCTCGACCGGAAAGTGGTCAACAAAACCCTAAACCTGGCCGCGGCAGCCCGCCGGCTGAAGGTGCCCATTACTACCTTTATGATTGCCTCGGACCCCTACCTGCAGCAGTTTGTGGAAGAGTTCACGCAGGTAAACCAGGGCAAAGCCTACTACAGCTCCCTGAAAGGCTTGGGCCACCTGATATTTGAGGACTACAAGCGCAACCGCCGCAAGTCAGTGTAATTGCCTAGCGCACTATTTCGGATTGAGTTTTCACAGAAAAAGCCGCTGACGCAGAACGTCAGCGGCTTTTTCTGTGAAAAGATTCGACGAGCTACGAACAGGTAGGCGGGCTAGGCCGGAAACTCCAGGTTGAAATGCTGTTTTAGCACCTCGTGGACCATTTTTTTGGTCAGGGGCTTGTTCAGGAACCCATTGGTGGGTAGCTGCTGCAGGCGGGTGACGTCGCGGGGTTAAGCGAGGTAGTCAGCATCACGATGACCACGGACTGCTTGTGGGCAAAGGAGAGGTTTTGGTAGGCTTCCAGAAAGTCGAAGCCATTCATGACGGGCATGTTAATATCGAGCAGAATCAGGGCCGGACAGGTGTCGTTGGGGCCATTCTGCTCAATGAGGCGCAGGGCCTCGCGGCCGTTTTCTGCTACCAGCACTTGGTCGGTTACCCCCAGGTTTTCCAGGAGCAGCCGATTAAGAAAGTTGGTGGTTTTGTCGTCGTCCACCAATAAAATGCAGGAAATCTTATCCATTATGTATCGTAGGAATTTAGCTGCACGTAACTACGCGTAACCCGGAAGCCCAGCGCATCGGGTTAGTGCCGAAAATACACCTGAAAGCTGGAACCTACCCCAACCTGGCTGCTGACCATGATTTTTCCGCCGGCATTGTCTACCATTTTCTTCACCATATACAGCCCAATGCCGCTGCCCTCCACGTGGTTATGAAACCGGCGGAACATGCCAAATAGTTGTTCCTGATGCGTGTCCGCAATGCCCAAGCCGTTGTCCGTAACGGTTAGTACGTGGTAGGGCGGGGCCAGCTCGTAGCTGATGCGTACCAGCGGGGGCGGTCCGGGGCGCGGTATTTTAGGGAGTTACTCAGCAGGTTATACAGCACAGAACGCAGGTTTTTGGCCGAGAACCGAACAAACAGCCCCCCGGAACCCTGCTCTGAAGTTGGCCCGCCGCGGCTGCCCGCAGCGGCTCCAGGTCCAGGCATACGTCTTGCAACACGCTGGCCAGCTCCACGAGAACCGCTTCCTCGCTGTTTTCCTTCTGCAGCTTCACAACGTCCGTGAGGTTGGCAATGGTTTTGGTGAAGCGGTCCACGGACTCCTGCATCATATCCGTGAGGCGCTGCACCTGCCCGGAGTGCCGGGTTTCGGGCGGCAGCGTCTGCAGCAAGGCGTGGAGCAGCCCTTCAATGTTGTGAATGGGGGCTTTCAGGTCGTGGGAGGCGGTGTACACGAAGTTGTCCAGGTCGTTGTTGGTTTGCACCAACTGCTCGTTCATCTGCTTAAGCTCCGTGATGTCAATGGCCGAGCCCACGTAGCCGTACAGCTCGCCGTTGGGGTAGTAGCTGGGGGCGCCCTGCGCCAGCAGCCAGCGGTATTGCCCATCGTGGCGCCGCATGCGGTGTTCCAGCCGGTAAATGGTTTGGCCGCTGATAGCCTCGGTTAGGATGTGCTGGGCGTGCTCCAGCTCCTCAGGATAGAGGTAGCTGGCCCAGCCTACCCGCAGGTACTCCTCCAGGCTCACGCCCACAAACTCCAGAAAGGCCCGGTTAACGTAGCGGATCGACGAATCTGGATGCACGGCCCACACGTGGTTGGGTGCCGCGTCAGCCATGATGCGGAACCGCTCCTCGCTTTCCTCTAGCTCGGCGGCATACTTCTCAATGCGCTGGCGGGCCAGCATCAGATCCGTAACATCGGCGCCCGTGTTTACGATGCCGTACACGCTGCCATCGGGGTTGTACAGGGGCGTGAAGTTGTAGTGGTAGTAAAAGGTTTGAGGCGCGCCGCCGATTACTACCTCTATCTGCTGGTTCCGAACGCCAAACGGCTGCCCGGTAGCAAACACCTGCTCCATTTGGAAGAATACATCCTGGTCTTCGAACTCGGGCAGTACCTCAGCAAAGGCCCGGCCCAGCACGGCAGGGCCTTTGCCCCAGGCTGTTAGCATGGCTTGGTTTGCTGACTGAATGCGTAGATCCTGGCCTACGTGCACGCTAATCGGGAAGGGCGCGCTGTCTACTAAGGCCCGCACCTGCCGCTCACTTTCCTCAACCTGCTGCCGCGCTATTACCTGCGCCGTCACGTTGTGCGCCACGCAAAAAACGCCGGCGGCGGTAGCATCGGTAGGATTTTCAAAGTAGGCCTGATAGATGAAGTTATAGTACTGCACTGGCTGCTCGGGCCCCGCAAATTGCACCGGGTATTCGGTGCCGAAGTAAGATTCTCCGGTTTTGCGCACCTGGTCCAGCAGCTCGGCAAATCCATGCTCGCGGGCGTGGGGTAGGGCCGCGAACAGGGGCTGCCCCGTAACGGCCGGGGTAGTGCCCCAGAAACGGTGCATTTCGTCGTTGGCCAGTTCAATTGTGTATTCCGGGCCAGTGAGAATGCAAACGGCCACCGGGGCCTGCAGAAACAGCCCGTACGTTTTCTCAATCTTGCTCAACTCGCGCTGCTGATCCTGCTTGCGCACCTGTTCGGTAATGTCCTGGGTAGTGTGCAGCAAATACTGCACCTGCCCGGCCGCGTCCAGCAAGGGTTTGGTTAGGCTAGACCAATAGCGGGGCTCAAAAACTCCGGCCGCATTACGCAAGTCGTAGCGCACAACGGGCATCTGGTCGGACTGCTGGGTGTGGGCCGCGTTTTGCAAGGAGGCACGCAAGGCCGAGGGGCCCGTGGCCGTGGGGGCATCCGGGTTTTCGGGGTACACCGTAAACACGCTCTGGCCAATTACTTGCTGGCGGGTGCGGGCCGTGAGTTCAAGCAAATCCGTGCTGATAGCCAGCACCGTGTAGGCGGGAGCATTGGGCGCCAGCAGTAGAAAGCTGCCCGGCAGGGCCTCAAATGCTGCCTGATAATCCACGGGTTGGTCTGGCACGGAAGGCAAGGGCTGAGATGAGGGAAGCAAGGTAGCAGAAGGCGAAAGATATTACTACCACAGACAACCGCCGCGCGTAGCCTGCTGCCAGCCGCAAAAGATGCCCGACATCAAAAAATAGTGGATTCGTCATCAGGTGGTTAGCTAGTCATTTTCGGCGGGGCGTTACCTTAAGCACGATTTTACTATCCTGCCTATATGAAATTTCTGGTTCCTATAGTATTCGCATTAAGCGGCTGCGCTACCCTTCGGACCTCGTCGCCGCCTGCCGCGCCCCTGGCCGTGGTGGCCCCTACTACCGCGGTGTTGCGCGGCCGGTTACTCCACCACGCTGCTCCCCACGATACCGTGCGAATCTGGCGCAAGCTACCTCCTCTGGCCGAGCGCGGGCAGCAGAAATTTCCGGTAGCACCCGATGGCTCGTTTGAAGTCCGGCTGACCGGCCTCACCGGGCCCATCGATGCGCAACTGGTTCTCGGCGATGCGCTTACGGTGTACCTCAGCCCCGGCGACTCGCTGGAGCTCACCGCCGACCGGCAGCAGTTGCTCGCCACCCTGCGTTTCAGGGGGCGCGGGGCCCACGCCAACAACTACCTCACCCAGGCCCAGCGCCACTTTGACTACAACTTCGGGGAGCTGCCCGAAAACCTGCACGCGGCCGTGACCCCGCCCGAGTTCCGGCAGCGAGCCGACGCCTACCACCAGCGCCAGCTCGATACCCTTGCGGCCTGGCAGGCACGGCAACCCCTGCCCGCGGAGCTAGTGACGTTGCGCCGGCAACTGCTGGAGTTGCAGCGCGGGCTTTCCCTGTTGCGCTACGTGGGCCACCGTAAAGGCCAGGCCCAGCGGGAGCCCGAGTTGCCCGCTGGCTACTTCGACTTTCTGAAAACGCTACCCTTGCCCGCGGAGGGTCTGTTTGCTGCCCGTCCCACGTTCCTTCAAACCCTAGCTTTCTTCCATGGGGCCTACAGCTACGTGTTTCTGCTGCCGCCTTCCGATCAACTTTCCTTGGCTCCTAATCTTCCGGATCGGCTTTACGCACCCGCCACGGCTCACCTGGGCGAAACCACCCTGCGCGACCAAGTGATAGGGGAAATGTTGCTGAGGCAGCTGTATGATTTCCCGACCACCCGCGCGGCGGTAGGGGCCGTGCTGCCAACTTACCTGGCCCGCACGCACGACTCCACGTACGTGCGCAGTGTGCGCCACGCCTGGCGCGTAACGGGCGGCTTACAGCCCGGCCAACTAGCCCCGGCCTTCGCCCTACGCGACGGCCAAGGCCAAACCGTGACGCTAGCCGACTTCCGGGGCAAGGTCATCTACCTCGATTTCTGGTACAGCAGCTGCGCCCCTTGTCTGGCCGAAGCCCCGCCGCCGTAAAGCTGAAAAAGCAGTTTCTGGGCCGCGACGTAGTGTTTCTCTACATCTCCGTAGACCGCAAAGCCACTGACTGGCAGCGGGCCCTGGCCAAGTACCCGCTTACCAGCCCCGGTAGCGTACACCTGCTCGACCCCGGCGGGGAAAAGGCTTCCTCGGCGTACGGCGTATCGGCCTTTCCTAGCTACTGGATTATCGGGCGCGATGGGCGCATCTGGCGCGGCGGTGCCCCGCGTCCCTCCGCCGGTACTGAAACGGTGGCCGCCCTGGAGCAGGCGTTGGCGCAAAAGCCCTGAGGGGCAGTAGAAACAAGCGGTATGGGTGCTAAGGATGATAGGGCAAGCGGTACTGCTCTAGTTGCACAGTGTTGGCCGCCCGTTGGTACCAATCATTGAACACCAGTTCCAAGGTATCTACTTCAAAGGAGCCGATACGTGTCTGCTGCTCTTGCTGCACTAGGGCTACTAAGTGGGCCGGGTCGCGGAGTGGCGTCGTGAAGCGTACGACGGTGGAATGGGCCGTACGCAGGGCGTAGCGCTGGTCGATGGACTGCGGTAAGCCGGAGTGCCGAAACGCTACCCGTAGTGCATTGCGCAGCTTTTCCAGGCTGTCGTCTTCCGGAAAGCCCTGCACCATAATACCACCGGCGGAAACCGTTAGGCCGGCGTAGCAAATACGGAACGGGCCCACCGCGCGCAACGCAGCTCCCACCAGCTGCCGGTAGGCCCCTGAGTCCACGAGGTGTAGCGAAAAGCCGGGGTAGCAGGAAATAATGGACAGGATGGTAAGATGCGTGTCGGAGGCAGGGTAGTAGTACTGGTCGGGCTCTGCGCGCTGCACAGTGGCTAGTACTTCGGCAATGCGGGCGGTAACTGCGGCCGGAGGGCGGGCCAACAAGGTGAGGCCCCGGCGGGAGTCCTGCTCTGGCACCTCAAGCAGCAAGTCAAGTTCAGCCTCGCCCTGCAGAAGCTGGCGAACGGCGAGAGTTCGCATGGCGTCATAGTGTTCCTGTAGGCTCATACAAAGGCAGTAAGTAGAAAGCAAAACCAAAGCGGCGCCCTGGCTTTGGTCTACGCGGGCTGGGGGTGAGTTCCAGCGTCACAACCTACACCCGAAAAACCTGCCCCGCCAGAAGTCCTTCTTTTCTTCCCGAACCAACCACCCTGCTTCCTAGTTATACTACTACCTCCGCCACCCGAGCCGAACTACCACTGGTCCGGATTCCGTAGGGTGGCCGGTAATTCACTCCCCGTATGACGCAACCCGACATCCGCACCCTTGGTGCCCTGAAGAAATCCGGCTATCAGCCCCGCTCCGTGAAGCAGGAGCTGCGTGACAATCTGATTACCAAACTGCAAAGCAAGCAGGACGTGTTTCCCGGCATTTATGGCTACGAGGAAACGGTTATTCCTGAACTCCAACGCGCCATTCTGGCTGGCCACCACATTAACCTGCTGGGCCTGCGCGGCCAGGCTAAAACCCGCATTGCCCGCCTGTTGGTAGGCTTGCTCGATGAGTTTATTCCGGTAGTCGAAGGCTCGGAGCTGAACGACGACCCGTTGCAGCCCCTGTCGGTTTTCGCCAAGAACCTGATTGCCGAGCGCGGCGACGACACGCCCGTAACCTGGCTGCACCGCGACGACCGCTACACCGAGAAGCTGGCCACCCCCGACGTATCGGTAGCCGACCTCATCGGCGACGCCGACCCCATCAAAGCCGCTACCCTGAAGCTGCCGTATTCTGATGAGCGGGTAATTCACTTCGGCCTGATTCCTAGGGCGCACCGCGGCATTTTCGTGATTAACGAGCTGCCCGACTTGCAGGCCCGCATTCAGGTGTCCCTGTTCAACATTCTGCAGGAAGGCGACATCCAGATTCGGGGCTTCAAGGTGCGCCTGCCCTTGGATCTGCAATTCGTGTTCACGGCCAACCCCGAGGACTACACCAACCGGGGCTCCATCGTAACGCCCCTCAAAGACCGTATTGACGCCCAAATCATCACGCACTACCCGAAATCTATTGAAATCGGTAAGCGCATCACTAAGCAGGAAGCCCGCATCCGGGAGGAGCAGAAAGGCCTGGTGACCAGCAACGAAATCGTGCACGACTTGGTGGAGCAGGTGGCCGTTGAAGCCCGTGGCTCCGAGTTCGTGGACGCTAAATCGGGCGTGTCGGCCCGCCTCACCATCTCGGCCTACGAGCAGGTAGTGGCCGGGGCCGAGCGCCGGGCCCTGATCAATGGCGAGAAGAATACCTACGTGCGCGTGGGCGACTTTATTTCGGCCGTGCCCGCCATTACGGGCAAGGTGGAGCTGGTGTACGAAGGCGAGCAGGAAGGGGCGGGCATCGTGGCCGAAAAGCTCATGGGCAAGGCCGTACGTACCCTGTTCCTGAACTACTTCCCCGACCCCGACAAAGCTAAAAAGCTGAAAGGCCGCCCTTCGCCCTATAAAACGGTGCAAGAGTGGTTTGGCAGCGGCCACACCGTGGACATGCTCCACGATGCTTCCACGAAAGACTACCGCGCCGCCCTCGACCAAGTGCCCGGCCTGCGCGACATTGTGAAGGAGCTGCACCCTAACGAGGACGAGGAAACCACCTACTTCCTGATGGAGTTCCTGCTCCATGGCCTCTCGGAGTACAGCCTGATTTCGCGCAACCGCCTTACCGCCGGCGCCCAATTCAAGGACCTGCTCAGCAGCATGTTCACCATGCCCAGCTTCGGCGAAGATGACGACGAGGATGAAGACGAAAAGCCCCAGCGCGGCCGCCGCCGCTAGCTTGTTTTGCTGATGCGGAAGGAAGCTGGTTTCATCATCAACGAAATAATTCAGATTCCTCCTGCGTCGGAATGACAATGAAAACGCCCCGGATACCGAAAGGTGTCCGGGGCGTTTTCGTTAGCTAGCTTCTGGTGGAGCGGATCAAGAGCCGATCATATTAAGAACCGCAAGCAGGACTGACTGGCCTGTATTAACAGTTAACTCGAAGACCGTCCTGCAGAGGCGCAGCCGAAGCATCTCGCGTGCTGATGTTAGGATTACCACTGCAACATTAGCCCGCAAGACGCTTCGCTTGACAAGACGGCATTATGCTATGGATAAGCTGTGAGTAGTAGCCCAGCCTGATGCTTAGGTAGCCAATCTAGCTGTTGCCAACTTGCCGGGCTTTGGCCTCGTTCTTCAAGGCCTTCAGGCGTAGCTGGCGAGCTTTGAGCTCCTGCTTTTCGCTTTTGGCCCGAAGCTCCGCTTCATCGCTAATGCGTTTTTGCTCGGCTACTCGGTTTTGCATCTCCTGAATCTGTGGGTCGGAAGAGCTTCCTTCGCCTTTTACTAAGCTGCAGCCCATGCTCAGCGGTAGTAGCAACAAAACGGGAAGTAATCGAAGTTGATGGTTGGACAGTAACATGGTGACAATTATTAAGTGACAGGTGCTACTGTTACGAAATCGTCAAGCAAGTTGTTAAAGATGAGCTTCTTAAGAAGAGGTAGATAATGTTGCAGTTTATGTAATTTATGATCCGAAGACAGCTCTGTTTGTAGCTACTCTGAGCGGCAGCGCTAGCCGCTTTAATGGCGTTGTTGGTCTGGCAGCGTAGCGTCCGGATGTGTTTCGGGAAGCGGGTGGGTAGGCTCGAGTGCTTCCTCCCCGACACGGCTAGGCCCTGCAGGGCCCGCTGGTGACGGGCTTCATCGAATTCGTTTTCGCTTTTGGCAATGACCAGCGTGGCTACCCCATTGCCAATGACGTTCGTGATGGCGCGGGCTTCCGACATAAACCGATCCACGCCCAGCAACAGGGCCACGCCTTCCACTGGAATAACGCGGGTAGCCGCTAGGGTAGAGGCCAGCACGATAAAGCCCGAACCCGTGACGCCTGCTGCCCCTTACTAGTTAGCATTAGGATGCCGATTAGGGTGATTTCCTGGGTGAGGGAAAGCGGAATGGTAAAGGCTTGGGCCAGGAAAATAGCCGCAATAGAGAGGTAGATGGAGGTGCCATCGAGGTTAAAAGAGTAGCCCGTGGGAATGACCAGGCCCGCCACCGAGCGGGAGCAGCCGTAACGCTCCAGCTTGTCGATCATGCGCGGCAGCGCCGACTCGGAGGAAGACGTCCCCAGCACCAGCAGAATCTCCTCCCGAATAAAGCCCAGAAAGCGCCACAAACTCAGCCCGTAAAAGCGCATAATAGCATTTAGCACCCCAAACACGAATAGGAACATGGTCAGGTAGACCACCAGCATGAGCTTGCCCAGGGGTAGCAGCGCGTGCAGGCCATACTTGCCAATGGTAAAGGCCATGCCCCGAAGGCTCCCAGGGGCGCCAGCCGCATTACCAGGGCCAGCACCCCAAACAGAACGTGCGAGAGTCGGTCGAAGGTTTTCATGAGCGGCTCGCCAAACTCGGCCGGAACGCGGCTGATGGCCAGTCCAAACAGCACGGCAATCAACAGCACCTGTAGCACCTCGCCCTCGGCAAATGCTCCAACCAGACTATGGGGTACTATGTGGGTGAAAAAGTCAACCCAATTCATGCCCTCGCCCGCAGCGGCCTGGGCCGTGTACTTGGAAGCTTCCGTGGCCTGCGCGGCACTCTGCGTTGCTACCGAAGCCCGGGCATCAATGCCCACGCCTGGTTGGGCCAGGTTGGCGGCCGTAACTCCAATAATCAAGGCCAGAGTCGTGACGATTTCGAAGTAGAGCAACGCCTTTCCACCTACCCGGCCTACCTTTTTCAAGTCGCCCATGCCCCAATGCCCAGCACCACCGTCAGGAAGATGATGGGGCAATGAGCATCTTGATCAGGTTAATGAACGTGTCGCCGATGGGCTTGAGCGCGGCCCCGAAGCCAGGAAACAACGTGCCCACCAGCACCCCCAGGGCTATGGCTGTGAGTACCTGAAACGTGAGGTTTGATGCGAGTTTTTTCATAGAAGGAAAGCCAATCAGCAAGTACGCTTGGCCCTAAGGTGAAAGTCAAAACGCCGCTAAACCGCTGCCTTCGCGCCTTACGGGTAGCGCCCATTGAATGCAGAGGTTGCCATTTAGCTGCCACGCAACCCCTGCTAGCGGTGCAGAAGCAGGGCCGCAAAGATGCGTCTCAACGTCCGCGTTGCGGCTACCCATGAAAGAGGGCCGCCTATTGCTTAGGCGGCCCTCTTTTTTTCACGTTAGCAAGCCAGAAAGCTTACGCTTCGTTTACCACGATTTTCTCGATGGTGTCATTGGCTTTAATCTGGTCGATGATGTCCAGGCCTTCTACCACTTTGCCGAACACAGTGTGGTTGCGGTCAAGGTGGGCCGTGTTCTGGCGGTCGTGCACGATGAAGAACTGGGAGCCGCCCGTGTTGCGGCCGGCGTGGGCCATGCTCAGGGCGCCGCGCTCATGGTACTGGTGGTCGCCGGTCAGCTCGCAATCAATTTTGTAGCCGGGGCCGCCGGTACCGGGCGTGCCCTTGGCGCCGTCGCGGGAGTTGGGGCAGCCGCCCTGAATCACGAAGTTGGGAATGACACGGTGGAATTTCAGTCCGTCGTAGAAGCCTTTCTGGGCCAGATCGGTGAAGTTCTTCACGGTGTTGGGAGCGTCCTGTTCGTAGAACTCCACTTTCATCACGCCTTTGTTGGTGTGGATTTCGGCAGTTTTCATCGGGTAAATAGTAGGTGGAATGGGCCCGTATACGCGCCTGGCGGCGCGGCGGGTATGGTGTTGGGTGGTAAAGGTAGCCATTTTGAGGCCGGACAAGCATCCAGGTGCCGCTTTGGTGCGTAAGCATACCACTGGTTGGCTAGCTCAACCGCAGCACGCTCTTTCCTACCTCTCCCAAACTCCTGTTTCGCGCCCTTATGAAGAAGACTATGCGCCTGGCTACTCTTACCTTATTGTCGGCGGGTACGCTGAGCTTCGGCCTCAGCAGCTGCGGCGACAACAACCAAACCACCGAAACAACCACCACAACCGATTCTATGGCTACAACCGTCGATTCGGCGGCCATGATGTCGGACTCCGCCCGCATGGGCAAGGCCGAGGGGGTACTGGTGGACGGCGTACCGATGACGCCGGACAAAACTATCGTGCAAAACGCCGTACAGGCCACCAGCGTGACTACCCTGGTGAAAGCCGTGAAGGCTGCCGGCCTCGATGAGACTTTGAGCAGTGCCGGACCTTTCACTGTCTTCGCGCCCACCAACGCTGCCTTTAACAAGCTGCCCAACGGCGCTCTGGCCGGCCTGATGAAGCCCGAAAGCAAAGACAAGCTGAAAGGCGTGCTGACTTACCACGTCATCCAGGGCCGCCTGCTGGCCCAGGACTTGCGCGACGGACAAGAACTGACGACCGTAAACGGCGAAAAAATCAAGATATCAGTGCAGAACGGCAAAGTGATGATTAGCAATGGCAAGGACGCTCCTGTCAGCGTCCAGACGCCCGATGTTATTTCCAGCAATGGCGTCACCCACGTCATCGACGGCGTATTGCTACCCCTGGCCCCGGCCAGCTAGCAGCAGTTCTTTCCTGATTGGTTAAAAAGGCCCGGTTGTTTCAGCCGGGCTTTTTTGCGTTAGAAGGTAACGCCGTAATGACGTAACCACTCCCCATTTGCTAGCTGCCTACCGGTTATTCTCTTACAACCCTGCCCCCTCCGCTACCCGCTCCGCGAAACCGGCCCAGTCGTTCTGTTCGCCCTTCGCAACGCTGGTGGAGAGATGGTCGTGGATAATATTGGCGAAGGGCATGGGCACTACCCGGGTGCGGGCCTCATCCAAGACCAAGCGGAGGTCTTTGCGGATGATGGCCGGCGGGGCTCCCACGGGCTGGTAATGGCGCTCAGCAATGAGCTTGCCGTAGCTCTTATAGATGGGCGTGTTGAACAGGGTAGAAGTAAAGAACTCGTAGACCTGCTGACGGTCGAGGCCGCTTTTTTGGGCGAGCGTGAAGGCCTCGGCCATGGCTTCAATGGCGGCTCCGAGCATAAAGTTGCCACAAAGCTTAACCACGGAGGCGGCCCCGGCATCATCTCCGAAATCGTGGACACCCTGACCCAGGGCCCCCAGCACCGGCTTAATCTTCTCGCGGGCACTAGCCTCGCCGGCCACGGCCAGCCACAGCTTGCCGGCCGCCGCTACATCAGGCTTGCCAAACACGGGGGTAGCAACCAAGGAAGTGCCGTGGCGGGCATGCTCCTCGGCCAGACGACGGTTGGTATCCGGGGCTACGGTGCTGCACGAGGCGTGAACGGCTCCCTGGGGCAAGGCGGTAAGGAAACCGGTTGGCCCCAGGCACAGCTCCAGCAGAGCCGCGTCATCGGTTACCATGGTAAAGACGAACTCCGCGTCTTGCACGGCTTCGGCGGGGGTAGCCGCTACCGTGGCACCCTGTTGTTGCAGAGGGTCGGCCTTGCTGGCGGTGCGATTATAAACGCGCAGGCGGTGGCCGGCCTTGAGCAGGTTGGCGGCCATCGCCTGGCCCATGCTGCCCAGGCCCAAGAAGGCTATGCGATGTTGTGTCAAAGCGGAAGTCGTAAAAGGTGAAGTTGTGAGCTATATCGGCCTGCTAGGTGCCGAATCAGAATACTACGCGAATCAGCATACGGGGTAGGAGCACAGTTTCACACCCTCCTAAAGTTGTCCTTCCGCTTATTTCCGGTTGTCGTCGCCTGCCAGCATGCTCACGTAGCTGTCGTAGCGGGGCAGGGCAATTTTGCCTTTGTCAACGGCCTCGCGCACGGCGCAGCCCGGCTCGTGCAGGTGCTGGCAGTTGTGGTAGCGGCACTGGTTGAGCAGGGCGCGCATTTCAGGGAAGAAATGGGCCAGCTCGCCGGGCTTCATGTCTACTAGGCCCAGTTCCTTGATGCCGGGCGTGTCGATGAGGTAGGTGCCAGGCCGGACTTCCAGCATCTCGGCGAAGGTAGTAGTGTGCACGCCTTTGTCGGAAAACTCGCTGATTTCGGCCGTTTTCAGGTCTAAGTCCGGTACCAGCACGTTAATCAGCGTACTTTTCCCTACCCCCGAGTGGCCAGATAGCAGGGACACTTTCTTATTTAGCAGCGCATCAATGGCCGCTACCCCTTCGCCGGTGTGGGCGGAACAGCGCAGGCCGGGGTAGCCCACGCGCTGGTACATGTGCAGAATCTGCTCCTGATAATCAGCCAAGTCCTCGTCGTAGAGGTCAGTTTTGTTGAAGAGCAGCGTCACAGGAATGCTGTAGGCCTCCGCCGTAACCAAAAACCGGTCGATGAATCCGAAGGAGGTGGCTGGCGAGGCCAGCGTCACGACCAGCAACGCTTGGTCGAGGTTGGCTGCTACAATGTGGGCGTGTTCGGCCTTGTGCACTGAGCGGCGGATGATGTAGTTGCGCCGCGGCTCAATGTGATGAATCACGCCCGCGCCCTCGGTTTGCTCCTCCACCGTAAACTCCACCTGGTCGCCCACGGCCAGCGGGTTGCTCACTTTCAGCCCCTTGTGCTTGAACTTCCCCGTAGTCGGCAGCGGTGCAGCTGGCCGGTAGCCGTTTCGCGCACGATGTACCACGAGCCCGTAGATTTAACGATGATGCCGATCATGCGAGCGGTGAGATGGTGAGGTGAAATAGTGAGTTGAAGGGAGGTGGTAAGACGGTGACCCGGGGAGCTGAGTGTGCCCGCGGCGTGGTACTGCACAAGCAGCCCAGCTAGTTCGCCGGGTCACTTTCTTGCCACCTCCCTATCGAGCCAGCTCATGATTTTGCCCGTGGCCCCGCTGTGGTCGTGCACGTAGTCTAGGCTCAGGTCCTGGACGGTGAGGCGCGCCTCCTCGCGGTGGTAGAGCGGACCGAAGGCCGTGAGCAATTCATCGGCAGATGAAATGGGAAAAGCGCAACCGAGCTCGACCAGGTCCTGGGCTTCCTGGAACTTGTAATACGTGGGCCCGAAGAACAGGGGTAGGCCGAAAGCAGCCGCTTCCAGCGTGTTGTGCAGCCCTTGCCAAAGGCCCCACCGATGTAGGCGTAGTGCCCGAACCGATAGAGCTGACTTAGCAGCCCCACGTTGTCCATGAGCAAGACGCGGCTATCGGCCACGGTAGCAGCATCGGCTTGGGAGTAGCGCACCACCCGGCCGGGCAGGGCCTGCTCCACGAGGCGCAGGTTGGTTTCGCTGATTTCGTGGGGAGCCACAATGAAGCGCAACTGGTCGGCGTACTGGTGCAGCAGGGGGGTAAGGGCCGGCATATCCTCGGGCCAGCTGCTGCCAATAATAAACACTGGAGCCCAGTCATCGGTAAAGGCATCCACCAGGGGTAGGGCGCGGGGCGGGGCCGAGGCCGTGCGCACAACGGTATCGAAGCGGGTGTCGCCGGCCACGCTAGCCCTCGCTATGCCGGCCCGGCGCAACAAGTCTACGGAAGCCTGGTTTTGGGTGAATATGTGGGTGAACTGGCTCAGGATGCGGCGAAAAAAGCCTCCCCAGGGCTGAAAGAAAGCCTGCTCAGGCCGGAAAATGGCCGAAACGCAAATTGTAGGAATAGCGCGCCGCCGTAACTCCGTCAGGAAGTAGTACCAAAATTCATATTTCACGAACACGGCCAGCGCGGGCCGCACGGCATCCAGAAAAGTACGGGCATGCTCGGCCGTGTCCAGGGGCAGATAGAACACGTAGGCAGCACCCGGCCAGTCTTTGCGCACCTCATAGCCCGAAGGCGAAAAGAACGTCAGCACGATTTTGTGGCCGGGGTGACGGGCTACGTAGGCTTCCATCAGGGGGCGACCCTGCTCAAATTCGCCCAGGGATGCGCAGTGAAACCACGCTAATGGAGCTGTTTCGTGGCGCAACGCCTCCTGAATATGCGGCAGCAAGCCGCGCCGGCCATCGACCCACTGCGCCGCCTTTGGCACAAAGGGCGCTACTAGCCGCAGGAGCAGCGCGTAGAGGGGCAGGGCAATGGAATAAAGGAAACGCAACGTCGAAAATCAGGTATCAGGTGAAACAGCCCCGAAACTACTACAGGGGAACTGCACGGCTTCCTTGCCGGAGATGCAGCCAATGCTTTCGGCTGCAACTGCGCCGTTGAGCTGCATACCGGCGCCGCTTGCTACGCTAGAAGCTGCCGCGGAACGTTCGGAGCTGCCGCGCCGCAAAAGTACGTGGTTCCGGTTTTGCCGCCGCACCATCACTAAAAAAGCCCTGGCCAAGGGCCAGGGCTTTTGCTTTAAAGGGCTTGAGTGCTTAGTGAGCCGACTGCTTGCCGAGGTAGTTTGCTACGCCCTCGCGGGTAGCCGACATAGCCTCTTTGCCTTCTTCCCAGTTCGCGGGGCACACTTCGCCTTTTACTTCGAAGTACTGCAGAGCGTCCACCATGCGCATGGCTTCGTCGATGCTACGGCCCAGCGGCCCGTCGTTTACAACTTGGTGGCGCACAATGCCGTCCTTATCAATCAGGAACAAGCCACGGTAGGCGAGGGGTGAGCCCACAAAGGTCATTTCGCCGGCCTCGTTGTAGTCGTAATGGCCCCGAGTACGTCGTAGTTAGCGGCAATGGTTTTCGTGGCATCAGCTACCAGAGGGTAGGTAACGCCGGCAATACCACCGTTGTCGCGGGGCGTTTGCAACCAAGCAAAGTGGGAGAAGTGGGTATCCGTAGAACAGCCAATGATGGCAACCCCCTTGGCCTCGAAATCAGCCAGGCGGTCCTGGAAGGCAATGATTTCAGTGGGGCACACGAACGTGAAGTCGGCGGGGTAGAAGTAGAAGATAACGTGCTTCTTGCCCAAGTAACGGTCGAGGGAGAAATCCTCCTCGAATTCGCCATCGATAACGGCGGTGGCTTTGAAAGAAGGAGCGCGCTTACCTACGAGAACTGCCATGAGTTTGGTAATGAAGTGAAAAAGGTACTAGAGACTAAAAAAACGGCAGCAGAAAGCCGGCAGCGTAGGGCTAAGCACAACAGTCGTGGTACAATAACCACCTACTAGGGGCTTATTTACTTGCCAGCTTGCTACCCGTGATGTGCAGGGAAAAGGAGTGGGGCTGAAAGTTCTGCAGGCCTTTAGCGGCAAAAAACTCCCGGATCATGCTGTCGAGCTGCGGGTCGCAATAGTCGATGATTTCCTGGGTATTGGTGCAGAACAGGTGGTGATGCTCCGTGCAATCGGCATCGTAGCGGCGGGAAGTGCCTTCGGCTGCGGCCACGCGCCGGGTAAGGCCGGCCGCCACAAAAGAATCAAGGGCTTTATACACCGTGCCCAGCGAAATGCTGGGTTCTTGGCTAATTACCTGCCGGTGCACCTGCTCGGCGGTGGGGTGGCCCGGCAGCGTAAGCAGGCTCTCCAGAATCACAAGGCGCTGACGGGTAGCCCGCAGGCCCGCCTGAGTGAGCCGCGCCCGGAGGTGTCCCGCGTCGGGGGTAGGGGGAAAATGATCAGTAGAAAGAGCCACCAGACAAGAATAATTCTCCGCAAAGATACGCGTATAAGGTGCAGCAGGGCAAAATTGTTTCCAGTAGGCGGTATTTCGCCGGCTCGCAATGAAACAAACAGCCCCATCAACTCTGGGAATCACGCTGCTAGGACTTGTCAGGCTAGTGTAGTGCAGGCTGACAAAACCTGCTGTACGGAACGGGTGGGTAGCGGCAGCCTGGTTGCAAGCCTTTACTAGCTTCCAGATGGTTAGTTAGTTTCTACAGAAGCCGGCCAGAGGTATCCTCAGCGGCCCGACACACAAACTGGAAGGTTTGGCGGGTGCGCTGCTCCAGCAGCAACTCCCGCCCCTGGGTGAGGCGCCGGATGCTGGCCGCATCGTAGTTCTTAATGGTGTAGAGCTCCAACCCCGTGTTATAGTGGATGGTAAACTGCCCCCGCAGCGCCTCTAGCAGCTTCTCGAGCCGATAGGCCGAGAAATCGGTGCATACCGAAAAGCTGATGGCTGAATTTTGCATCAGATGAATTTTAAGCCGCACCTGAGCCAAAGCGCCAAAAATTACCTCTAGGTTTTCTTCGGAAATAAAGGTCAGGTCCTTCGATTCAAAGGAAACCAGGCACTGGCTGGTTTTGCGGATGAAGGCCGGGGCCAACAGCCCATGACGACAGTCGTGGATGCGCGTTCCTTCGGCCGCGGGGTCCAAAAACGACTTAACCAGCAGCGGAATGCTGCGCACCGCCAAGGGCTTAATGGTTTTGGGATGAATAACGGAGGCCCCGTAGTACGCCATTTCAATGGTTTCCTGGTAGCTAACCTCGGGGTAGCGGACGGTGTCGGCGAAAATCTTGGGGTCGGCGTTAAGCAGGCCAGCCACGTCCTTCCATATCGTCACCGACTCCGCACCGAGGCAATACGCGAAGATGGCGGCCGTGTAGTCGGAGCCCTCCCGGCCCAGGGTAGTGGTGTAGCCGCTAGCTGTGCCACCCAAAAACCCCTGCGTTACGACTGGCCCACGGCTCAGCACCTGGGGTAGGGTAGTGCGCAGGTTGCGCTTCGTAGTCGGCCAGTCAATGCGGCCCTCCCGCCAGGTGTGGTCCGTGCGCAGCAGAGGGCGGCAGTTAAGCCAGTGCGCGCCCAAGGCCCGAGCCACAATCAACGTCGCCAGCAATTCTCCGAAGCTCACTATTTGGTCGTAGTGCTTGTCAAACTCCCCCGTCGGAAGAGTTGCCAGCCGGTCCTGCAATTGTTCTAGCAACTGCGCAAGGGTAGGCACGCCTGCAGTTGGGGCTGCCGTATCATCGGAGACGGCTAGGTCCTGGGCTACGCGTTGGTGAAAGTCGCGGATGGCAGCCAGCGGCGCGGCGTAGTCCTGCCCGGCCTGCGCCAGTTGGTACACCTCTTCCAGGGCATTGGTGGTCTTACCCATGGCCGAGACGACAATGAGTAGTTGGCCGCTGCTGCCGTGTTCCTGCACAATGCGGGCGAGGTTGCGAATAGCCGCGGCATCCTTCACGGAGGCGCCGCCGAACTTGAAAATCCGAAGAGGATGCGGGTGCTGCATGGCCCAAATGTAGGACCAAGCGCCGTTTTGCTCAGAAAAGAAGAGAAATTGACTGGGTAAGAGCTGCCGTAAAAACGTTGTAGCGAAATTTCGCTCAGGCTACTCCGGCAAATTGGTTAATTTTGGCCTTTCCCACCCGCATCCTATTTCCACCCATGACAAACCACGACAAGCTGGCCCTACCCGTTGGCACTACCTTGGACCGCTTCATCATGCGCAAGCAGGAAGACTTCCCGTATGCCACCGGCGAGCTTTCCCAGCTGCTGCGCGATATTGCCCTGGCCGCCAAAATTGTAAACCGAGAAATCAACCGCTCGGGCCTGATTGATATTGCTGGGGCCTATGGTAACCGCAACGTGCAAGGCGAAGACCAGCAGAAGCTTGACGTTATTGCTAACATCCGCTTTATCCGGGCTTTGCGCAACGGCGGCGAGGTATGCACCATCATTTCCGAGGAAGACGATGAAATGATTCAGACCGGCAACGTGCAGGGCAAGTACGTGGTAGCCATTGACCCCCTGGACGGCTCCTCTAACATTGATGTGAACGTGTCCATCGGCACCATCTTCAGCATCTACCGCCGCGTATCGCCCACCGGCAACGACGGGACGCGTCAGGACTGCCTCCAGACTGGGACGCATCAGGTGGCAGCCGGCTATGTAATTTATGGCTCTAGCACGATGCTGGTATACACCACCGGCAACGGCGTAAACGGCTTTACCTACGAGCCTTCCCTCGGCGAATTCTTCCTCTCGCACCCGAACATTCAGACGCCCAAATCGGGGGCTATCTACTCCGTTAATGAAGGAGTATCAGAGTCGTTTTCGGAGGGAATGAAGGGCTTTGTGGCGTATTGCAAAGAGCAGAACTACTCGGCCCGCTACATTGGCTCCCTGGTAGCTGACTTTCACCGGAACCTACTGAAGGGCGGCATTTATATGTACCCTACCTCCAAGAAAGCCCCGAACGGTAAGTTGCGCCTCATGTACGAATGCAACCCCTTGGCTTTCATTGTGGAGCAAGCCGGTGGCAAGTCTAGCAACGGCCGCCGCCGAACCCTGGAAATTGAGCCCCACGACTTGCACGAGCGGTGCCCTTTGTTCATCGGCTCCCCAGAAATGGTAGAGAAAGTAGAGGAGTTTCTAGCACCGGAGTTTGCCAGCGACGCCATTCTTAAAGCCTAGCCAATACGGATCCTACTTACATAAAGAAAGCCGCCCAGACTCCTGGGCGGCTTTCTTTATGTAGGGCAATAGGAAAAGCTACTCCGCTTTTTTCTTGTTGGCCTTTTTGGCGGGCTTCGTCTCGCCAGCTTCTGGGTTGCCGGCTGCGTTGGTTTCTTCCGCGGCTGGGATGATGCCCGCCGTGCTCATGGCCTCGTCAGCAGTAGGATCAGCCTCAGTTTTCTTGCTGGCTTTCTGCTCGTTAGTTGTTTCCGGGGCATCGGTTTCATCCTCGGCTGGCGCCTGATACTCAAGGCGCTTGCTAACGGTATTATACCACTGCACCAGCTTCTTGATGTCCGACATGTACACCCGGTCCCGGTCGTAATCAGGAATAATCTCGCCCATGAAGGCCGTCAAGTCCCGGTCGTCCGATTTATGGGTCAGGGCTAGGTCAGCGCCGTGCTTCTGGTGAATGCGGTCAAACACTTCCGTCAGGGGCACGGTCTGGTCGTAATCCTGGGTATAAATGGAAATTTCCTGGAGTAACGACACCTTATTGCGGGCAGAGGCCACAGAGCGGGTGCCTTTCTCGTCGAGGGCTTCAATGATAACGCCGGCGCGGGTTGGTTTCACGAGGCGGTACAGACCGGGCATTCCGCTGATAGCGGCAACTTCCTTCAGGTCGTAGGGCATAAGAAAAAGCAGTTGTTGGAATGTGCGAAGTTACTCAGTTGCGGCGGCTTGGCCGGGGCAGGCAGCTTGAAGGTAATGGGCAGGCTGGTCAGGATGGCGTAATCGGGCTTGTTGAACTTCAGCAGGCGCACTACCCGGAGGGCCTCTTCCCCGCAGCCACCCCCGATGTTCTTCACCAGCTTAATACCCGACATGGTACCGTCGGTGTTCAGGGTGAAGCTAACAATACATTGACCCTGAATGCGGTTACGCCGAGCCATGACGGGGTACTTCAGCTCCTTCTCAATGAAGGCATACATGGCCTCCTGCCCACCCTGGTAATACTCCGCCACCGGAATGGCCTTGGGAGCATGGGCCGGAGCGGTCTGGACGGGGGCGTCGGTCGGGGCTGTTGCCTCCGGAACCGGGCCGTCGGTTTTGATTTTTACTTTGGTTTTCTGAGCCACAGCCGCGGTAGAACAAGCCAGCAGGCCGATACCCAGCAGAATGGGTAGTTTTTTCATGAAATTAGCGAAGAAAGACGGGAAATGCCCAGTAGCTGAGCCTGGCCGCAACCAGGCAATTACGGGGCCAATTTACGCATTATCGGCCTCTTGCGCGAGCTGCTCATTCACGTCGGCAATGAACTGCAGAATTTCCTCCCGACCCGTTTTATCCTCCGCTGACGTGATGAAATGGCGGGGTACTTCATCCCAGCTTTGTTGCATGGTTTGCAGGTAGGTTACCACGTTCTGCTGGGTGCGTGAGCCGGATTGTTTGTCGGCCTTCGTAAATACCATCACGAAGGGAATGCCCTCGGCCCCGAGTTGCTCCATAAATTCCAAGTCAACGGCTTGCGGTGGGTGGCGAGAGTCTAGCAGCACAAATACGCACGCCAGATTTTCTCTTTTACGTAAATAATAATTAATCATTCGGCCCCATTTTACCCGCGAATCTTTACTTACGCGAGCATATCCGTAACCGGGTAAATCAACCAAATACCAATTATTATTAATAAGAAAGTGATTGATTAATTGCGTCTTGCCCGGTAGGGAAGACGTTTTTGCCAAACCTTTTTGCCCCGTCAGCATATTAATTAGGGAGGACTTGCCCACGTTGGAGCGGCCAATAAAGGCGTACTCTGGGAGCGTAGGGGCGGACAATCCTCAAGACGAGAATTGCTCATCAGAAATTTTGCTTCCTGGATATTCATATACAAATGGTCAGCAGAAATACAAAGGTAGATATTCGGCGGGTACCGGATGAATTCATAATTTTTTGGAGAAAAACCTTGTAGTTTAAGTAGTCAGACTATATTTGTGCGGTCAGTAGTGACTAGAGGTGAGATAGGTAATTAGAAATCTTGACCTCTTTTAGCCTTGATTTTCAAGTATTTCAAAGAATTGGATGCGGCTAAGGTCGTATTATAAAATTTCTATCTTTGCCCGCTATTTGTCAAGTACAAAGGCAACATAGCGGTGTAAACCGGCTAGACTGATAGTGGTTAATTCATGTCAGTCGTGTTTTTTTGCCGTGCCTGCCTCAACCCTGAGGCAGGTTTTCAGTATAAGAGGCAACTCTTGAAAAACTGCCTGCACAGCCGGTGTACGGCATTTCTCAATTCCTCCCTTGCAACTCCTTATTTCCCTAAACCCTCCAACAATGGACAATTTAGTCAGAAGGTTATTGAAAGCCTCGTGCGCCTTCGCGCTTACGGCTGCTATGGCCCAGCCTGCCCTGGCTCAAAGCACACGCAAGCAACTGAAGACTGCTAACAAGTTCTTCTCACAAGAGAACTACCGGGCCTCCATTCCTTACTATGAGCAGGTGTTGGCCAAGGAGCCCAACAATGCGCAGGCTTTGTTCCGGGCGGGTATAGCCTATATGTCGTTCGACAAAGAAAAAGCTAGCGACTACATCTATAAAGCGCAACGGCTAAAGAAGAACGTATCGAAGGATGTAGAGTACTGGCTGGGTCGGGTGGATCACCTGAACTACAACTTTGACGAGGCTATTGCCCACTTCCAAGCGTATAACGCCACGCTGAAGAGCAAGGATACCCGCAAGAAGGAGCTGGCGCAACTCATTCAGCACAGCAAAAATGCCAAGGTGCAATTCAATAGCCCCAAGGATATTTTTGTAAAAAACCTGGGTCCTACTATCAACACTCCGTACTCGGAGCACAGCCCCGTAATTTCTGGCGACGACAAGCTACTGTTGTTCACCTCGCGCGGTGAGAACGTAACAGGAGCTGGCAATGCTGAAGGTAAAAAAGGTGGCAACTTGGCGTCGGACGGTGAGTACTTTGAGGACATCTTCGAAGCTAAGCGGGTAGATGAGGAGAACTGGGAAAAGCCTCGTTCCCTGAGCGGCGTTCTAAACGGCAAAGGCCACGATGCTTCCATTCAGGTGTTTGACAATGACACCAAAATGCTCATGTACCGGCAAGATGAAAATGGCGACATTTTCTACACTGAAAAAACCGGTGGTGACTGGACAGCTCCCAAGAAGTTGAACAGCAACGTTAACTCAAAAGCATTTGAATCAGACGCCTTCATTACTCCCGATGGCCTAACCATTTACTTCTCTACCAGCAAGTTCTCTGAGGAAGGGACGCTGGATATTTACTACGCCACCCGCCAGCCTGGTGGCGACTGGGGGCCTGCTAAAACGCTCGGTAACGCCGTAAATACGGTGTACGACGACGACAGCCCCTACCTGAGCAAGGACGGCAAGACGCTGTACTTCTCTTCGCGCGGCCACAACACCATGGGTGGCTACGATATCTTCAAGTCGGATTGGGATTCCGTGGGCAATAAGTGGGGCCGGCCCGAAAACATGGGCTACCCTGTTAATACGCCCGACGATGATACTTACTACCGCTTGAGCCCTGATGGTAGCTACGCCTACTTGTCTTCGTACCGCATTGGTGGCTACGGAGAAAAGGACATCTATACCATCAACTACATTAAGAACGCCATCATTCGGGGTCGAGTGCTGTCATCTCGTGACAGCACGATTATTCCCGGCGTAGAGTTGGTGTTCAGTGGCACCCAGGCTGACAAAACGGCCCTTAGCTACCGCGACGTAACTAAGCCCGAAACCGGCGACTACCAGGTAAACGTGCTGTCGGGCCGTACTTACCAGGTAGCCGTGTCGAAGGATGGGCAAAACATTGAAACGCAGGAGTTTGCTGTTCCGATTTCCACCAACGATTCAACCGTAATCGAGAAAGATTTCTACGTAAACTACGTAGATACCACTCAGCGTAACTTTGCACAGTTCCAGAAGATTTATTTCGACACGGATAAGTACAAACTGCGTCCTGAGTCTATCACGGAGCTGAACAACATCAGCAGCATTTTGAAGGCTAACCCTGGGGTAAACATCTCCATTGAAGGCCACTGCGACTCGCGCAACACGGACGAGTACAACATTGTATTGGGCCAGAATCGTGCTGATGCGGCTTACAACTACCTGAAAAAGTCGGGTGTTGCTGAGACACGCATGGTAACGGTAAGCTACGGTGAGCGTCGTCCGGCCGCGGCCAACGATTCGCCGGAGAATATGCAGCTTAACCGCCGCGTAGAGTTCCGCGTGATTGTAAAAGAAGGTGAAGCGGCTCCACAGCTGACGAATCCTTCGGCTGGTGGTACTGGTCCGGGCACGGGTGCTGGCACTTCTTCGTCCTCTTCTTCCTCAACTACGGGCACAGCTACTTCGGTGCCGCTGCAGCCTGGCAAGAGCAAGGCCAAGTTGCCCGACGGCACTAAGGTGAAAACCAAGGTAGATGAGGACAGCGACAAAGTGAAGGTAAAAACCAAAGGCGCCAACGACGAGAAGAGCAAGACCGTCACTAAAGACGGTACCATCGACTCCAAAGCCAAGGAAGCTGATGGTTCGAAAACCAAAGTGAAGACGGACAACGACTAATCGTCTGTTCTCAGAATGCAAAACGGGTCGGGCTAATAGTCCGACCCGTTTTTTTTCAACATAATGCAGGCGGGCCCGTTGTATTTGGGCAATTTCGCCCCCGTTTCCTCGTTCTTCGCCCTGAGAAGTATGTCCGTAGTACCTTATAAAGATGATGCCGCCGATAAAAAGTCGCAGGTGGCCCAGATGTTCAACAGCATTGCTGGCAAGTACGACTTCCTAAACCACTTTCTGAGTGTGGGCACGGACATCTACTGGCGCCGCAAAGCCGTGGATGAGCTCAAGCAGCTGCGGCCCGCCCGGATTCTGGACATTGCCACCGGCACGGCTGATTTCGCCATCGAAACCCTGCGGGCTGCTACCCCTGATGCCCAGATTACAGGAGTAGACATTTCGGAAGGCATGCTAGAGGTAGGGCGGCGTAAGCTGCAGCAGAAAGGCCTGACCCAGCGGATACAGCTAGAGTTGGGCGATTCGGAAAACCTGCCGTTTCCGGATAACCACTTTGACGCGGTGACGGCGTCCTTTGGGGTGCGCAACTTTGAAAACCTAGAAAAGGGGCTGGCAGAAATGCACCGGGTGCTGCGGCCGGGCGGCAAAATGGTGGTGCTGGAGTTTTCCAAACCCACGGCTTTCCCCATGAAGCAGGCCTACAACTTTTACTTCAAAAACATTTTGCCGGTATTTGGGAAGTTGATTTCCAAGGACCGCGCGGCCTACACCTACCTGCCCGAGTCAGTGCAGGCATTCCCGATGGCCAGGACTTTCTGGCTATTCTGCGTAAAATCGGCTTTAACTCTCCCGCATGGCAACCCCTTACGTTCGGCATCAGCTCCATTTACACGGCTCAAAAGTAACCCGACTAGCCCTGCTGGCGCTGGCGCTTGGAACGTTGCCTTTCAGTGCCCAAGCCCAACGCAAAAGCCGCAGCTCCGCCAGTCGGGCAGTAATGGCCAGGTGAAATCCGTAACTGTGGACAACCTACCCGGCTACGACTCCCGCTGGTTGCACTTAGGTATGTACGTGGCGCCTCATTTCTCGCGCTATAAAATAGAACAGGCGGCAGGCTACCCCAGCCAAGGCGCGTCGGCTAACTCCATCATCAGCCCCGGGTTTTCGGTAGGCTTTCTGGGCGACCTGCGGATAGGAGATTATGGAGCTCTGAACTTCTCGCCCGGCGTGAGCTTCCTGACCCGGCGGATTGAATTTAAGAGTTACGGGTACGCACCTACCAGCTCCAACGACCCAGAAGAAATAGAAGACCAGGAAATTGGCAGCACTCAGATTGACCTGCCGGTTCTGTTCAAGCTGAAGTCGCAGCGGCGGCGCAATTCCCGCGTGTATATTATTGGAGGAGTCAAGCCGAGCTTTAACATCGGAAACCGCCGCAAAGACCCCGAGGTAAACCTGCTGCAGGCCCAGCGCAGTGACGTGGCGCTGGAATATGGGGTCGGCATGGACCTGTTTTATCCGTTCTTTAAGTTCTCGCCCGAGCTGCGCTTTTCTCACGGCCTCATGAACCTGTATAAGCCCGGCACCGATGTGTACAGCCGCAGCCTACAAAGCATGAAAAGCAACACGGTAACTTTGTACCTGAACATCTGGTCGGGGCGCTAACATGGATTCACGGATGACGAAAACTGCATTTATCACCGGGGCCTCCTCCGGTATTGGGCGGGCTACGGCCGTGGCCTTGGGCAAAGCAGGCTTCCGGCTGGTGCTAGCGGGGCGCCGCCGCGAGCGGCTAGAGGAACTGGCGCAGGAGCTAGCAGGAGTACCCACGCAGCTGCTAACGTTTGATGTGCGCGACCGAGCGGCGGTAGAAGCCGCCGTGCAACGTTTGCCCGCCGAGTTTCAGGACATTGACGTGCTGATCAACAACGCCGGTAACGCCCACGGGTTGGCACCCATCCAGGAGGGTAGCCCTCAAGACTGGGATGATATGCTGGATGGCAACGTGAAAGGCCTGCTGTACGTGAGCCGGGCCGTATTACCCGCCATGACCCGCCGTAACTCAGGGCATATCATCAACATCGGTTCTATTGCCGGCCATGAGACGTACGCCAACGGCAACGTGTATTGCGCCTCTAAAGCCGCCGTAGCCGCCCTGACCAAAGGTATGCGGCTCGACTTACTGCCTCACCATATTCGGGTGGCAGAGGTGAACCCAGGGGCCGTGGAAACGGAGTTTTCAGAAGTTCGCTTCAAGGGTGATACTGCGCGAGCTGCCGGTGTGTACAAGGGTTTTGAACCGCTACGGGCCGAAGACGTGGCTGACTTGATTCAGTTTATGGTCACAAGGCCAGCCCACGTCAACATTGCGGAAGTTCTGATTCTACCGGCCGCGCAAGCCGCTGCCGCTACCATCCGGAAGGAGGTATAACTAGTTAGCTTTTTACCAACAAAGAAAGGCCGCTTCAGAGAGCGGCCTTTCTTTGTTGGTGGCAGATCAATCAGTGACGAGAAGCCAGTTGAGCCTCGTTTAACTCGGCAAGCACGGCGGCATTCAGCGTATGCTTGCCGGCAAAGCGAAGGATAGTCGGCTCAACGCCGACGTGCCGAAACAAGTGACGCTGCTGCTCCAAGTCTTCCTCCGTAATGAACTCATCCTCGGTGCCGCAAATCAAGGTCACGGGCAAATCCTGCAAGAAGTGGGTGGCCACATCGAAATCCATGTCGGGCGGAAAGGCACCGGCCCACAGTACCAGTTGCACTGGGCGAAACCGGGCCTGAGTTAGCCAGCGGCAAACTGTAGCTGCGCCCTGCGAGAAGCCCAGCACCGTCACGGCTACGTCGGGCGCGGCTTGGGGTAACACTACCTCAACTAATTGGTTGAGGTAGGCCACGTAGTCATTAATTTCCGTGAGCCGGTCTTCGCGGGTCATCCAAGTAGCCCCAATGCGCCCGTTCGTGCCCTGCAAGTAAAAGCGCGAGAGGCCTTCGGGAGCCAGCACTACTAGGTCAGGGGCGGTGGCAGCTAGGGGCGCGAAGTGCCGAATAAAGTAAGCCGCCAACTGCCCGTAGCCGTGCGCCACCACCCACAGGCGCCGGGTAGATGCCGATATTTCGCCGACCTGGTAGTAGCGGGCCGTACGC
The DNA here is from genome assembly GCF_022919335.1 of Hymenobacter sp. 5516J-16. Taxonomy (NCBI): domain Bacteria; kingdom Pseudomonadati; phylum Bacteroidota; class Cytophagia; order Cytophagales; family Hymenobacteraceae; genus Hymenobacter; species Hymenobacter sp. 5516J-16. The sequence goes on from NZ_CP095058.1 coordinate 4,334,710, forward strand.
ACAACGGGCAGATGATGCTCCTGAGCAAGCATAAGGGGAAACAGGAAGAAAGTGTGCGGGTCGGTTTTTCCTGCCAGAAGAGCTAAGAATAGGCATGAGGCAAACCGAGCCGCGGGGGCTGGCTAAACAGCAAGCACCCCATTTTGTCCGCTCACTATTTAACGGTGGGCAGGTCGTCGGAGGTGAAGCCGAAGGGTAGTAGATCTGACAGGGAGCTAAACCGGTAGATGCTACCGTTTGGGCCGGGCAGCAGCAACGGAATTGGCTGGTGCTGCCGGTGCTCATACTCGGCCATTACCTGGCGGCAGGCTCCGCAGGAAGTAACGGGCACAAACTCCCCATTGGCGGGCCGGGCAGCCACGGCCATGCCCAGAATGCGGCGCTCAGGTTGGGTGGCAGCTAGGCCAAACAAGGCCGTGCGCTCGGCGCACAGACCCGAAGGAAAGGCGGCATTTTCTTGATTGGTACCCCGGAAAATAGTGCCATCATCCAGCAGCAAGGCCGTGCCTACGTGAAAATGGGAGTAGGGGGCGTAGGCGTGGTCGGTGGCGGCGCGGGCGGCCTGCCAGGTAGCGGCTTCGGCAGAAGTTAGGTCGGCTTCGGAAGCCACTACGTCAACGGTAATGGTCAGGTGGAGAGGGTGGGCCATCGGGGGCAAAGAAAGAACGGCCCGGTGCCGACGCGCGGCCCCGGGGAGTGAAAAGGGGCGGTGAATGTACGAGTTTTTTGCTTGCTGGAGGAGGCCGCCGAAAAAATACCGTAACCCGCAATTCCGCCCCGCTTGCAGGCAGGTAGCCGCTGCCGCGCCGACTAGCTGACTGCGTCGGTAGCCCACCACCGTGTGCTGACGCGCAAATTTCTAATATTGGCACTTGCTTCCCGGCCTTGATTCGGTAGGCAGTTTCTTGGCCACCCCTTCGCCCACCCATTTCCTACTATGACCCGTATCCTGCTGCTTGGTGCCGGCCGCTCGGCTTCCTCCCTTTTGCAGTACCTGCTGCAGCACGCTCCCCAGCAAAACTGGCAGCTGACGGTGGCCGATATGCAGCCGGCGCATCTGGAGCCCGTGCTGGCGGCTCACGCGGCTTACGCTCAAGCCGTTCCGTTTGGTATGCAGAATGAAACGGGACTGCTGCGGTTGGTGCAGGGTGCCGACATTGTGGTGTCGATGCTGCCAGCCTTGCTTCACGGCCCGTGGCTAGGGCCTGCGTGCAACTGGGCCGCCACTTGGTAACAGCTAGCTACGTGAGCGAAGAAATCCGCGGCTTGGATGAGCAAGCCCGGGCCGCTGGCATTACCATCCTGATGGAGTGTGGCCTAGACCCCGGCCTAGACCATATGTCGGCCATGCGGCTGCTGGCTGACATTCGGGGGCGCGGTGGGCAACTCACGGCGTTTAACTCTTACTGCGGTGGGCTGCTAGCTCCTAGCGCGGAGGGCGACAATCCGTGGAAGTATAAATTCACCTGGAACCCGCGCAATGTTGTGCTGGCGGGCCAAAGCACGGCTAAATACCTGGAGGCCGGCCGGCTCCGCTTTATCCCGTATCAGCAGCTATTCGCCCGCACCCAAACCATAGTAGTGCCCGGCGTGGGCGAGTTTGAGGGCTACGCCAACCGGGACTCGCTCAGCTACCGGGCGCCGTACGGCCTGCACGACGTGCCAACCATGCTGCGCGGTACCCTGCGTCGTCCCGGTTACTGCGCTGCCTGGCACGCCTTGGTCCGCCTGGGACTTACCGACGACTCCGTGCACCTGGGCAACCCGGCGGACCTGCCGTGGTCGGAGCTAATCGAAGCCTACTTGCCAACCGCCATGCCCGGCCAGGCGCTGCCTACCCGGGTGGCTGCCTACCTCGGGCTGGCGCCGGAAGGACCGGAAATGCAGCATCTGGCCTGGCTGGAGCTGTTCACGGCCCGGCCCGTGGGCCTACCCGATGCTACCCCGGCCCAGCTGCTGGAGCAGCTGCTAACGGAAAAGTGGGCCTTGCAACCCACCGACCACGACATGATTGTTATGCAGCACCTACTGGAGTTTACGCTGGATGGCCAAGCCCACGTTGCTACCTCCTCGCTGGTGGTAGTAGGCGATGATACCGTGCACACGGCCATGGCCAAAACCGTTGGGCTGCCGGTGGCTATGGCCGTGCGGCGCCTGGCCCAAGGCCAGCTTACCCAGCGGGGCGTAATCATTCCTACGCTACCGGAGTTGTACGAACCCATTTTGGCGGAACTGGCTCAGGACTACGGCATTCAGTTCATGGAAGAGGAACAGGCGCTGCCCCGGCAGCAACTCATCAGCTAAAGTCACCTCACCCGTTTGAAATAGGACGGCTGCCGGCAGCGTTGCAGAGTGCATGCGTAACTACCTCTTACTGCGGGTCCGGGTGCTAGGTCGACTGCTGCGCGAGTTGGGCTGGTGGCGCCTCCTAGTGCTGGGGCCTTGCTGACGCTGGCGGGGGCACGGGCGCTGGTAGTAGCCGCTAGTAGCCCGTCCTTGGCCTGGCTGGTGCCGCTGGGGGTAGCAGGGCTACTATTAGGCATGCACCGCCCGCGCCCTGACCTGACGTTTCTGCAGCTCGCGGCCCCCAGTTCCGGCACTGGCTAGCCGTCGAATATGCTTCTCTGAGCTTGCTGCCTACGTTATTTCTGCTGGCCTGGGGCCATTGTGGGCCTGCTGTGCTTACCGTGGCCCTAGCCGCCGCCGTAGCGCTAGTCCCAGCCGCCACTGCCCGCGCCAGCCGGACCCGTTGGCCCAGCTTGTTTCGGAGTAGCTCCTTTGAGTGGGTGAGCGGTAGCCGCCGCCCGGGCCTAGGACTGGCGTGGCTGGGGCTGCTAGCTGGAGCGGCCGCTACCCGGCACACCGCCACCGGCCCTGCCTTGGCAGTAGTAGGTTGGCTTTTGCTACTTCTGAATATTTACGGTCCGGCGGAACCCCAGGCTTGGCTGCTGCCCGTGTTGCGTACCCCTAGCCAGTGGATCCGAAACCGGGTAGGGTGGGGGCTGCTGTATTTCGGGCTGACGGTGGCGCCGCTGGTTGGTATTATGGCCCAGAGCCCGGCGGGGGTAGGGGGTAGCGCCGGCCTGCTGCTCTGGTGTGGGCTCGTTGTTACCATGATAATTCTGGCCAAATACGCCTTTTACCCCCACGCCACCCTGGCCCGCCTCACCCAGGCTGGGGCCGTAGTGGTAGGCTTTTCTATCCTCGGCAGCAACCCCGCCTACCTGGCCCTGCTGGCCGCCTGCTTTGTGGGCCTGCTGCTAAAAAGTCACCGCCGATTAGCTCCTTATCAGTATGATTGAAATTCGTGGCTTGCGCAAAAGCTTCGGCGAGCAGCTTGTCCTGCAGCATATCGATCTGACCTTGCCGCCTGGTAGGTTGCACGGGCTGGTGGGGGCCAACGGCGCCGGCAAAACTACCCTGCTGCACTGCCTCTACGGGCTGCACCCTGACTACTCCGGTACTATCCGCGAAACTACCGGCTTATCCATCCGCCAGCACACGGGCTGTTACCCTATGAACCGTACTTCTACCCGCGCATTACCGGCCGCGAGTACGTGGAGTTTTGCTTGCAGGCCCGGGCCGTGCCGTGCCGGATCTGGCAGCCTGGAACTACCTATTGGAGTTACCCTTGGACCAATACGCCGAGGAATACTCGGCCGGCATGAAAAAGAAGCTGGCCCTGCTGGCTTTGCTGGTCCAGAACTTCCGCTACCTCATCCTCGATGAGCCCTTTAATGGCCTTGACCTAAGTACGAATTTGCTGGTAATGGAGCTGCTGCGGCGCCTGCGCGACCAGGGAGTGGGCATCCTGCTAACCTCGCACCTGCTGGGCTCCCTCACCGAGCTATGCGACGAAATAACGGTGCTTGCCGACGGACAGGTGCTCCGCCACTACCCGGCCGCCGAGTTCGTGCACCTGCGCACCGATCTGCTCGACCGTCTGCACCAGCAAAAGCTGGCCCACTTGCGGGAGCTGCTGCCAGCGTAGCCCAGTTGCTGCCGGCTCTACAAGGCCAGGTAAAACGGGGCCAGTAACTGCTGAAACGGACCCGAGTAAACGGCGTCATCATTCTCGTGGAGTAGCAGTTGCTGTTCCTGCACCGGCGCCGGCTGGCCCCGAAACTGCTGATGTGACGTAACGCCTTGCTACCCGGCCGGTGATGCAGGATCAGCCGGCTAATGAGGTGCAGCCCGGCCCTGGCCGCGTCCTGCTCAAAATGCTGCATTTCGGGTGGGGGTAGCAGCACGGTAAGCTGGCCGGCCGGCGTTAGGTAGGCGGCAGCAAACGCGGCCAGCTCGGGAAAAGTCAGGGAGTCAGCGGCGGTGTGGCGGGCTGTGGTGCGGCCGGCATTTGGGGAGCGGAGCGAGTTGCGGAAAAACGGCGGGTTGCAGAGAATGTGGTCGAAGCGTGCTGGGCTAGTGGCCGCAAACCCGGCCAGGGGCTGCGCGTGCACTACCAGCCGGCTAGCCCAGGGGCTGGCCTTGAAGTTAGCCGCCGCCTGGGTTGCAGCGGCCGCATCCAATTCTACTGCTTCCACCAAAGCGGTGGGGTTGCGCTGCGCGACCATGAGGGCCAGCAGGCCGGTGCCAGTGCCTACGTCCAGAATGCGGCCCGCACCTTCCACGGCCGCTACGGCGCCCAGCACGCAAGCATCAGTGCTGACCTTCATGGCGCACGCACCCTGCTCTACCCGAAACTGCTTGAACTGAAAGTAGGCGTTGGGCATGCTACCCGCGCTTGGCCTCAATCAGTTCGTAGCCCTCATCCGTGAGCAAGGGCCCCTTGGTGGCGCTCCACACGGCTAGCTGGTCGCACCGCTCATTTTCGGGGTGGCCGTTGTGGCCGCGCACCCACCGGAACTGCACGCTGCGCTGCTTGTATATTTTGAGAAAGCGTCGCCAGAGGTCTTCGTTGGCTTTCTTGCCAAAGTCCGGCTTGGCGGCCCAGCCAAACACCCACTTTTTCTCCACGGCATCTACCACGTAGCGCGAGTCCGTGACGACGGTAATGGGCAGCTCGGGGCGGTTAATGGCCTCCAGGCCCACAATGACGGCCAGCAGTTCCATGCGGTTGTTGGTGGTCAGGCGGAAGCCCTGGGTCAGCTCCTTTTCGTGCTGACCAAAACGCAAAATGGCCCGTAGCCGCCCGGCCCGGGTTGCCCCGCGAGGAGCCATCGGTAAATAGGTGAATCAAGGGAAAACAAGGGCAAGAATGTGGCGAACAGGAAGAATGGAGAAGGGAAATGGCCCTGCCCAGCAGGAAGCAGTTTGTGGTTCACCCTCTCCCCATTTCTCACTTTCTCCACGTGAATTAAAAATTACTTTTAAACAGCTTGATAGCAATAGCCAGCAGAATTACGCCGAACACGCGGCGCAGGATGTCCTCGCCGGCTTTACCCAGCTTGCGCTCAATCCAGGCCGAGCTTTTCAGCACCAGGTACACAAATACGAGGTTTACCAGCACGCCCGCCAGCACGTTGGGCAGCTGGTAGGCGGCGCGCAGGGAAAGCAGCGTGGTCATGGTGCCGGCGCCCACAATCAGCGGAAACGCCAGCGGCACAATGGAGCCGGTGGCGCTGAGCGGATTGTGCTTGAACAGCTCTACCCCCAGAATCATCTCCATTCCAATCAGGAAGATGATGATGGCGCCCGCCAGGGCAAACGACTGAAAGTCAACCCCAAACAACGACAGGATGCTCTGGCCCAGAAACAGGAAGGCAATCATCAGGACCCCGGCCACGAGCGTGGCCTTTTCCGAATGAATCTTGCCCTCACGCTGCCGAATCTGGATAATAATGGGGATGGAACCCAAAATATCAATGATGGCAAAAAGCGTCAGCGTAACCGACGCAATTTCCTTTAAGCTGAACATAGGGAAAGGTGAAGTTGTGAAGGGCGAAATTGCAAAAACCGGCTAGTGTGCGTCAGAGCGCAACTTCACCCTTCACAACTTCGCCGGTGCCTTACGCAAACTCCCGGGCGAAAAACTGCACCAGCTGCTCAAAAGCCGCGTCGGGAATGGCCGGGAAGTTGGCAATGCGCAGGCTAGTGGGCTTCCAGGTGCCGTAGCCGCTGCCCAGCTGCAAGCCCTGGGCCAGGGCCCGGCGCTTTACCTCCTCAATCAGGGCTGGGGGGCCTTGCAAACCAATAACGGTAGTAGAACGGGCCTCGGGATTGGTAATTAGGGGCGAGAGTTGGGTAGCCTGGTCGAAGTAATCGTAGAGCTTGTTGGCCCGGTCCTGCAGGTGCTGGTGCACCGCCTTGATGGCGGGCCGGTCGGTGAGAGTGCGGCTCAAAAGGTAGATATCCAGCACGTTGGGCGTGTGGGTAGTCTGGTAGTTGAGCATCTTCTCGTACTGGGCCATGAGCGAGTTGTAGTGGCGGCGCTCATTGATTTTGCGCACCCGCTCGATGGCCCGCGGCGAAAGCAGCATAACGGACAAACCCGCCGGCAAGCCAAAGCACTTCTGCACCGAGGCGTACCAGATATCGGCCTTGATGTACTTGAGCTGAATGCCGGCCAGCGAGGAGGTAGCATCCACGGCCAGCAGGGCGTTGCCGGGCAGGCGGTTGTACATGTTCAGTACTACCCCGTCGCGCAGTTGGGTAGCGTTGCTGGTTTCGTTCTGGGTGATGCAGACCAGGTCCGTCTTCTCGTCGAGGCCGGGCAGGTTGTAGACATCGGGCACCTCATCAACGCCGAACTTCAGGCCCACCGACTCGGGGCGCAGCTCTTTGGCGTAGTCAAACCACTTCTCCCCGAAGGCCCCGTTGTAGAGGTGGAAGCTCTTGGTAGGCGTTAGGCTCTGGGCCAGCACCTCCCAGCACTCCGTGGCCGAGCTCATGAAAAATACTGTGTAGTCCTGCGGGATGTTAAGCTTGTTTTTCAGCTCCTGCACGGTTTGGCGCATGAGCTGCACAAACCGCTCGCCCCGGTGTTGGGCCGACAGCCAGCCTTCGTCAAAAGCATCCTGGAGGTACTGGCGCACCTGCGGGTACACTTGCGAAGGGCCGGGATTGAATGTATACATAGGAAGAAGAGGCTAAGGAAATGGAAAGGCAAAGGACGGGGAAATGGGGAGTTAGTGAATGCGTAATTGAGTGAATTGTTGTGCTGTCAGTGCCGCTTTGCCTGCGTAACTCACTCAATTACTTATTCCCTAACTCACTTTAAACCCTACCCGTTTGGGTCGCTGCCCGTCGAAATAGTGCAGGGCCAGCTTGTAGCTTTCGAGCTTGAAGCCACTGATGCTGCCTACGCAGTTGCGCCCGATGAGACTTTTCTGGCGAAACTCCTCGCGGGCGTGCAGGTTGCTCAGGTGCACCTCTACCACGGGCGTACCAATGGCGGCAATGGCATCGGCCAGGGCCACGCTGGTGTGCGTGTAGCCGCCGGCGTTCAGCACCACGCCGTGGTAGGTGAAGCCCACCTCGTGCAGCTTGTCGATCAGGGCACCCTCGTGGTTGCTCTGGAAGTATTCCAGCGTGAACTGCGGGAAAGCCTCACGCAGCTCCGGCAGGTAGTCCTCGAAGGAGCGGGCGCCGTAAATGCCGGGCTCGCGCTGGCCGAGCAGGTTCAGATTAGGGCCGTTGAGCAGCAGAATTTGCATAGGAGAGAGAGGGGGTAGGGCAAGAAGCACAGGACGGGAGCCGCCGGTAGCGCCCCAACCAGCCGCGCAAAGGTAGTAGCCTAAGGGAGCCTGCCGAAGCTTGGCGGTGATTTGGGCTGCTAACGCTAAAACGGCCCGGTTAGCGTGTGCGTGGTGGCGTTGGGCCTGCCTACATCGTTACCTTTGGCGCTACCCGTGCCACTAGTTCCCGCGCCGTTCATGTCTACTTGGTCTATTACGCTCAAACAGTTCGAAGGCTACCTACAGCTGGAAAAATCCCTTTCTGCCAACTCCGTGGAAGCCTACGTGCGCGACGTGCACAAGCTGCGCCAGTACCTGGAGCTGGAAAACCTGCCGGCCACGCCCCAGCAAGTAACCACCCGCCTCCTGCGCGACTTCCTAACCTGGCTGGGCAGCCTGGGCATGACGGCCACCTCCCAGGCGCGCACCCTCTCGGGCATCAAGGCCTTCTACCGCTTCCTGATCATGGAAGACATGCTTACGCTAGACCCCACCGACACGCTGGATGCGCCCAAAACCGGCCGCAAGCTCCCCGATACGCTCAGCTACCCCGAAATTGAGCAGGTACTTAGCGGCATCGACCTGAGCACGCCCGAGGGCACCCGCAACCGCGCCATGCTGGAAGTGCTGTATAGCTCCGGCCTGCGCGTAAGCGAGCTGACGGGTCTGCGCCTCTCGAATCTATACGCCGACCAGGGGTTTGTGCGCGTAACGGGCAAAGGCAACAAGGAGCGCCTGGTGCCCATCGGGCGCGATGCGCTGAAGCACCTGGGCTTCTACCTGCAAGGCATTCGGGCCCACCTCGACATCAAGCCCGGCCACGAAGACACGGTGTTTCTGAACAAGCGCGGCAGCGGCCTTTCGCGGGTGATGGTGTTTAACATCATCAAGGATGCGGCGGTGAAGGCGGGCATTCAGAAAAGCATCAGCCCCCACACGTTCCGGCACAGCTTTGCTACCCACCTCATTGAGGGCGGAGCCGACCTGCGGGCCGTGCAGGAAATGCTGGGTCACGAAAGCATCACGACCACCGAAATCTACACCCACCTCGACCGGGACTACCTGCGCCAGGTTATCACGGAGTTTCATCCGCGCAGCTAGCTGCAGCAGCGCCACGGGGAAAGCACCTTATCCTACCTGGCGCTGGCAGCTGCTGAGCCACTCCACGGCCTCGAACTCACTGTCGAAAATCTGGATTTCAAACTGCCTCAGCAGCCGCTTGCTATCGGCCACCGACCAGGTGTTTACCACGGCATCAGCTTGGGCAATATGCGCCACGTAGCGCAGGCCAGCCTCGGCGGCCAACGGCCCCCAGGTGGCGGCCAGCCACTCCAAGGAATCAAACCAGGGCCCTACCACCTTGCTGTTATCATTGAGCAGGTAGGGGCAATGCACTTGTTCCAGCATTTGCAGCCCGACTGTAGCACCCTCCCGGGCGTAGTCGGGCCCGATATGCCCCGCCCAGGTGGCCCGGAGCCAGTGGTGCGTCTCGTCGTAGGATAACTGGCAATAATTCGGGCGGTCGGGGTTAGAAAGCAGGCGGTAGAGCATAGTAGGTAAAGATAGATAAAATCAGATATACCGGGGTGTAGTAGCAATAGGGTTCGGCTACCCCAGGAAATTTTAGTTTTGCGCCGGTTGCATGGCCCACCACACTATGGCTGAACATACTAGGAAGACGGCTCTTCGAAATTGGTTGGTGAGCCCGTTGCTGTGGGCCGTAGGGAGCCTGTTGCTGTTGAGTCTGGTGTACGTGGCCCCGAAGGGAGCTACCTACATCCTCATCGATGATAACTTGGATACGGAGCTGGCTCCGCCCTTCGTCCTGCTGCAGGAAGGCAAGGCCCTGGACTACCGCTCCACTACTGTAGTAGAGCGGCTTATGAACGGGTTGCCGCGCAACGCCCTTCGGCCTGGTTTGCAGCCCCTAGTGGGCCTGATGGCTCTGCTGGACCCGCTGCCTGCCTACCTGCTGCATGAGCTGTTGGTGCGGCTGGCGGGCCTAGTGGGCATGTACCTGCTGCTGCGCCGCTACGGCCTACCCGGTGCCCGCCACGCTACGTTGTGTGCCGCGCTGGCCCTGGCTTGGGCCGTGTTGCCCACCTACACGGCCTATGGGGCCTCGGTGCTGGGACAACCCTGGGTGGTGCTGGCCCTGCTAAACCTGCGGCTGGGGCCGGGCCGCTGGTCTGACTGGCTGGTGCTGGTAGGGTTTGCGCTCTGGTCGAGCCTGGTGCTAACGGGCGTGTTCGTGCTGGCGGCGGCGGGAATGGTGCTGGTCTGGGATGCTAGCCGGCACCGCCGGGTAGCGTGGCGGCCGGTGCTGGGGGTAGGACTGTTGGCCCTGGGCTACTTGCTGGTGGAATACCCGCTGGTGTACTCCCTGCTGATTGAGCGGCAGTTTGTCTCGCACCGAGTTGAGTTTGACTACGCCCAACTTGCGCCCGGTGGGGTAGGGGCAGGGCTGATCGGGGCGGTCCGTTATTTTGGGCTGGGGCAGTACCACGCCGGCCTGTTCTTGCGCGCCGCTCCTCTGCTGGCAGCCGGGCTGGCTCTGGCTTACGTGCCGGCCGGTCCGGCCCGGCGGCGGCTGGTGCGGTGGCTGGCTTTTAGCCTGAGTATTTTGGGGGTATTGGCCTTATTTTGTGGGTTTTATCCTCAGCTGATAGGGGTGGCGCAACGGCTGCTACCCTTGCTACGGGCTTTTAACCTTTCCCGCATACACTTCCTTACGCCCTTGCTGTGGTTCGGTGTGCTGGTTCTGAGCTTGCGCCGCCTACCAGCCGGATGGCTACCCTTGGGGCTGGTGGGACTGCAGTTGCTAATCGGGCTGAGCATGAACCCGGAGTGGACCCTGAACGTGCGCCGCCTGCTCGGCCGCCTGCCCGCCACCGAGCCCACCTACGCCGCCTACGTGGCCCCGGAGCTGTTCGCGCGGGTTCAGCAAGCAATTCAGGCCCGTACCGGCCAGCGGCCGGCCCAGTACCGGGTGGCCTGCCTGGGCTTTCCGCCGGCCGTAGCCTCGCTCAACGGCTTTTATACCCTGGATGCCTACCAGAACAATTACCCGCTGTCGTACAAGCGGCAATTCCGCCCGCTGATTGCGGCAGAGCTGGCCAAAAGCCCCGCCATCCAAACCTATTTCGACGCCTGGGGCAACCGCTGCTACTTATTTTCGGCCGAGTTGGGCAAGAACTTTCGCGTAGCGGCGTTTCCGGCCCAAGTAGTACACGAGTGGGCTTTCGATGCCCAGGCATTTCGCCGGTTAGGGGGGCGCTACGTGCTATCGGCGGCTCGGCTGCAACATCCGGAGCGGAGCGGGCTGCAACTGCTCGAAAGCCGGACGGCCCCCGGAGCTTACTGGCGAATTTGGGTGTACCAAGTCCGGAACTGACTAGCTGAGCAACTGCCTCTTGCCTAGTGTAAAGCCCATTTAATGTCGGAATTACTTCATTAGCCGGCTACCCAGTTACTCACCGGAAATGTCTAGATTTGGTCTTTGGCGTGTCTCTAATGGCTAAAAATACCTACAAGCAATCCTCCTCCGCGGCCCCAGGCCGTACCAACGAGCCCCGGCCCGTGAGTGAGCCGCGTGCGGCCCGCAACCCGTCTTCCCGTCCTGCCGAGCCCGAGCCTACCCGCGAAGCTGCTCGTCGGAACGAGCCCGCGGCCCGGGCACCCCGGGCCACGGCTGCTCCTAAAGCGCCGCGCAAGCCCCTAAAGCTACCCGCCGTCAACCTAAGCGGGCTGTTCAGCTTCCTGCGCGACCGGCGGTTTCAGCTATTTCTGGGCTTTTTCTTCCTCATCGGGTCTATCTACCTGACCATTGCCTTCATTTCCTTCCTGTTCACGGGCCACGCCGACCAGAGCGTGACGGAAACAGTGGGCCGCACCCCGCTCAAGGAAGCGGGCCAGGAAACCGGTAACTGGCTGGGCCTGATTGGGGCAGTGCTGGCGCAATTCCTGATTCAGAAAGGCTTTGGCGTAGCAGCCTTCGCGGCCATCCCCATTGTCTTCTTTATCGGCTACAAAATTGTGTTCCGGCGCGCGGGGGTGTCTTTCACCTACGTGCTGGCATTGTGCCTGTTTACCATGCTCTGGCTCAGTGTATTGCTGGGCTACGTGGTGCTGACTATTCAGAGTCCCGATGTGGACCCCAACTTGGCGCACAGCCTCGACTTTCTATGCGGCGGCGTGGGCTACGAAACGGCCTTCTGGCTAGATAGCCTCATTGGCTGGGGCACGGTGTTGCTGCTGGCTTTCTTGCTGATTTCCTTCGTGGTGTTCTTCTTCAACGTGACCAGCCTCAACCTGAACCTACGCCGGAGCGCCGGTGAGGAGGAGGACGAGGTGGAAACAGAGGAGCCTGCCTACGCCCCAGCCCGTCGGGCCCCAGCTGCTAACTTCGCTAGCGCAGAGCCTCACGAAGAAGAGGAAAAGGATGATTCCCTGGGTATTACGCTTAAGCGCGTGGGCCCCTGGCCCTCGCAGCCTCAAGCGAAGATGAACGGGAAGAAGAGGACGACGAAGAACTTCCCGCCCAGCCCCTGCGCACCGGCCCGGTAGCTGCCCCGATGCCCAGCGCGCCGCATGGCGTAGCTGCTAGCGCCGCTGCCACTGTGGGCGCCGGTGGCCTAGCTGCCGCCGCTACGGCCCTGCCCCTGAGCGTATCTTCTGCCGCTGGCTCGGCGCTGACTGGTGCCGCGGCAGCCTTCACTACGGCAGCCCCGGCCAGCGGCCCCAGCTTCTCGGTTGAAATACCGGCGGCAGAAGCAGCGCCGGTGCCCGTGCCCAAACCGACTCCGGCCGTTATTTCTTCGGTGCCTACCCCGCTCTCCCTGGCCGACCTGGTAGACGATGATACCCCGTTACCTGCCCCAACGGCCCCGGTCGCGCCCCTGGTAGCCGCGGCTCCGTTGGTGTCCACTGGCTTGTCGTTTGAGGTGGAGGATGCTACTACCTCCTCGCACGAGCTAGACCCCTCGGCGGGCGCCGACATGGCCGTTATTGCCGAGGAAAACGAGGAAGAGGCCATGCCTACTGGCGAGTACGATCCTACTCTCGACTTGCCGCGCTACCAGTACCCCACCCTTGAACTGCTGAATGACTACGGGGTAGCGAAAGCCCAGGTAACCAAGGAGGAACTGGAGGCCAACAAGGACCGGATTGTAGAAACGCTGGGCCACTACGGCATCAACATCGCCAGCATCAAGGCTACCATCGGGCCTACGGTCACGCTCTATGAGATTGTGCCGGATGCCGGGGTGCGCATCTCCAAAATCAAGAGCCTCGAAGATGATATTGCCCTGAGTTTGGCGGCCCTGGGCATCCGCATTATTGCGCCTATCCCGGGCAAGGGCACCATTGGTATTGAGGTGCCCAACGCTAAAAAAGAGATGGTGAGCATCCGCTCGGTATTTAACACCGACAAGTTCATCGGCACCGAAATGGACTTGCCCATTGCCTTTGGTCGCACCATCACCAATGAAGTGTTCGTGGTGGATTTGGCCAAGATGCCCCACCTGCTGATGGCCGGTGCTACGGGTCAAGGCAAGTCGGTGGGTCTGAACGTGATTCTGGCTTCCCTGCTCTACAAGCGCCATCCTTCGCAGCTCAAGTTCGTGCTCGTCGACCCCAAGAAGGTGGAACTGAGTATTTTCAACAAGATTGAGCGTCACTTCCTGGCCAAGCTGCCCGACACGGAGGAGCCCATCATTACCGACACCAAGAAGGTAGTAAACACGCTCAACTCCCTGTGCATGGAAATGGACCGGCGCTACGACCTGCTCAAGGACGCCGGCTGCCGCAACCTGAAGGAGTACAACCGCAAGTTTGTGGAGCGCCGCCTCAACCCCAAAAAGGGCCACCGCTACATGCCCTTTATTGTGCTGGTTATTGACGAGCTGGCCGACCTGATGATGACCGCCGGTAAGGAGGTAGAAACGCCCATTGCTCGCCTAGCCCAGCTGGCCCGCGCCATCGGTATTCACCTGATTGTGGCTACCCAGCGCCCGTCGGTAAACGTTATTACGGGCATCATTAAGGCCAACTTCCCCTGCCGGATTTCCTTTAAAGTGACGAGCAAAATTGACTCCCGCACCATTCTCGATGCCGGCGGGGCCGACCAACTCATTGGGCAGGGCGACATGCTCATTTCCCAGGGGTCTGACATCATCCGGGTGCAGTGCGCCTTTATTGACACGCCCGAGGTAGACCGCCTCTGCGACTTCGTGGGCGAGCAGCAGGGCTACCCCGATGCCTACCACTTGCCCGAGGTAGTAGGGGAAAGCGGCGGGGGCAACGACGCCGAGGACTTCGACCCGGCCCAGCGCGACTCCATGTTCGAGGAAGCCGCCCGCGTCATCGTCACGCACCAGCAGGGGAGCACCTCCCTGCTGCAGCGCCGTCTGAAGCTGGGCTACAACCGCGCCGGCCGATTAATTGACCAATTGGAACACGCGGGCATCGTCGGACCGTTTGAAGGTAGTAAGGCGCGGGAGGTTCTAATTCCGGATGAGTATAGTTTGGAACAGTTGTTGAATACCCTGCCCCGGTAAGAGCTCAACACGAAAACCCGGCGCCTAAACTTTGTTTTATACTTTTACGCGCTGCAGTTAAACTTTATCGGAGTTCTACGCTCTTACAGTACGCTCTCCAACACCACCTCTCTTTTGCAATGAAAAAATATCTCGCCCTGCTCGCCCTTTCCGTGTCGCTGACTACCGTCGCCACGGCGCAGCAGGACCCCAAAGCGGGTAAAATCCTGGACCAGATGAGTGCCAAGTACCAGGCCATGAAGGCTTTCAAGGCAACTTTTACTCAAACCCTCGAAAATGATGCGGCCAAGGTGAAGGAGAACCTGAGTGGCGACATTACCGTGAGCGGCCAGAAGTTCCGGCTGAAAATGAGTGGTCAGGAAGTCATCAACAACGGCCAGACCATGTGGACTTACATGAAGGCCGAAAACGAGGTGAACATCTCGGACTACGAGCCCGAGGATCAGGAAATCTCGCCCTCCCAGATCTACACCCTCTACAAGAAAGGCTACAAGTATGCCTACGTGCAGGAAGCCAAGGAAGGCGGCGAACTGGTTGACGTAATCGAGCTGTCGCCCGAGGACCGGAACAACCCAGTGTACAAGGTGCGTCTGAAGGTAGGCAAGACGGACAAAGCCGTGAAAAGCTGGCAAATGTTCAAAAAGAACGGCAACCGCTACACTTACAAAATCAGCAAGTTCCAGCCCAACGTACCTGTAGACGCAACCACCTTTAACTTCGACAAAGCCAAATACAAAGGAGTGAAGGTGATTGATCTGCGCTAACCCAAGCGCGGCGGTTTATATCCGGCCCGCTTCCGCACTGTGCGGAGGCGGGCCGGTTTCTTTTTGGCCCGGTTGTGCGCGCTCGTCCGGGATTATCTATCTTTCCTGCTTTAGTAATATTTCATAAATATTCTAGTAGAGCCACTATGCAGGAAGATTTTCTCCACTATGTCTGGCAACATCAGTACTTCAGCAAAACGGACTTGCGGACGGAAGACGGACAGCCGATAACTGTGTTTCGGCCCGGTCAGCGCAACTCCGATGCCGGCCCGGATTTCCTGAACGCCCGC
The DNA here is from genome assembly GCF_022919335.1 of Hymenobacter sp. 5516J-16. NCBI lineage: Bacteria > Pseudomonadati > Bacteroidota > Cytophagia > Cytophagales > Hymenobacteraceae > Hymenobacter > Hymenobacter sp. 5516J-16. The sequence goes on from NZ_CP095058.1 coordinate 4,349,955, forward strand.
CTGCAGCTTGGCGAGGTAGAGTGGAATGGTGCCGTCGAAATTCACCTCCGGGCCTCCGATTGGCACCGCCACCAGCACCAGACGGATCAGAAGTATGACCAGGTAGTGCTGCACGTAGTACTTACCGCCGATGCCCAGGTCCAGCGGACGAACGGCTCCGTAGTGCCAGCCCTAGCCCTGGCCCCGCGCCTGGAGCCCGGACTGCTGGCGGCCTATGATAAGCTGCGCGACCAGCCTCACGAGGTGCTGCTGCCCTGCGCGCCCCTGCTACCGCAGGTATTGGAACTCACCCGCACCATGATGACCAGCCGAACCCTGTTGGAGCGGGTAGAGCAAAAAGCCGAGGTATTGCTAAGTCTGTTTCAGCAGCAGGGGCAGGATTGGGAAGCCACCGCTTGGCATGGGCTAGCCGCGGCCTTTGGCTTTCAGAAAAACACAGAACCCATGGCTCGCCTGGCCAAGGCGTTACCCCTGGCCGTGCTCCGCCGCCACCGGCACGAGGTACGGCAGCTGGCAGCGCTAGTGTTCGGGCAGGCCGGTTTTCTGGAGGACGATATGCGGGACGATGCGTATGCCCAGGGGCTGCAGCAGGAGTTTGCGTTTCTGCGCCACAAGTACAACCTGAGCGGTACCGCCCTGGCCCCCCACGACTGGAATTTCCTGCGCCTGCGCCCGGCTAACTTTCCGACCGTACGCTTGGCCCAGTTAGTAAGCCTGCTGCACGCTCGCCCTACCTTGTTTGATGCCTTGCAAACCGCCGGGAGCGTGCGGGCGCTGGAGGCGTTTTTTGCCACTTCACTGCCTGAGTACTGGCTAACACATTCCCGGCCTGGGCGCCCCGGCAAGGTAGCCGCGCTGGGGCGCAGCAGCGTGCATCTGTTAATCACGAATCTGGTGGTGCCTTTGCGGGTAGCATTTGCTCAGTACGTAGGCAACCAGGAACTCATTGAAGCGGCCGTGTCCTTGTTAGAGGAACTGCCGCCCGAGCACAACCACCTGACCGACGCGTACGAGGCCGCTACCTTCCGCAACAGCTCGGCCGCCGACTCGCAGGGCCTGCTGGCCCTGCACCGCGGCTACTGCGCCCCACGCCGCTGTGTGGAGTGTGCCATTGGCGCTAGTATCTTGCGGCGGCGCTAGCGCTGGTGCCAGCGTGCTACCCCTTTGACTTAAACCCTCCGTACTGGTGCTGCTCAAGCTGCTGGTTGCCTTCTTGCTTAATGCGTTGTTGCTGCTGGCCTTCCTGCGGTGGCTACCGCGCGTACGGCAGCTCCCGGGGCTGGGGCGCTGGGTGCTACCTACGCTGGCTTTAAAGCTAGTCGCAACCGGAATATCGGTGATGCTGCTAAGTGAAGATGCCCGCTATTTTTTGGTTTGGTCGGGGCGAATGACGGAGCAACTGTGGCAGAGCCCAGGGCAGTGGCTGCGCATGCTCACAACCGATGAGTTTCACTTGGGCCGCTGGCACCTGGTATTCCACGGGTTTTCAAATACGTTCTTCCTTACCAAGGTATTATCTGTAGCAAATCTGGCTAGCCTTAACAACCCGTTGCTCACCGCCTGCTACTTGTCGGTGGGCAGCTTTGTGGGAAGCTGGGAACTGGTGCGGCAGCTGCACCGGTGCTTCCCAGCGGCTAATGCTGGCGCTGCCATCGTGGGGTTTCTACTCTGGCCCACAGTAGTCTACTGGACGGCCGGACTCACCAAGGAAAGCTTGCTGGTGAGCAGCGGGGCCCTGGTGGTGGCGCTGGTTGTACGTCTGCTCTACGGGGAGCTACCCATGCGGTGGCCCCTGCTGGGGGGGCTGCTCGTAGTGGTCGGGCTGCATTTCAAAATGCGCTATTTTTTTGCGGTGGTGCTATTTGGGGTGTTGGCGGGGCTGGGCCTGGTGCGGTTGGTGCAGCAGCTAGGCATAGGCCGGAGCCGGCTAGTGCAAATAAGCCTGATAGTGGGGCTGCTGGGAGCGGGGGCCTGGGCCGCCAGTGAAGTAAGCCCCGTTTTTCGTGCTAATAAATTCACCTCCCAGCTGCAGCGCAACTACACGCAGCTGCTGGCCTCCTCCCGCCACCGCCCACATCTAACCTACCCCGACCTGCGTCCTACTACCGCAAGCGTCGTTCGGCATGCCCCGCAAGCCCTCGTGAATACGCTAGTACGCCCCTGGCCCTGGGAAGGCAGCACCGTCCTTTACAGCATTGCCGGAACGGAAAACCTAGGGCTGCTGCTGGTCCTGTTGCTGGCGTTAGGGGCTGTCGGGCGTCGGCAACCTGGCTACTTACCATTCGCGCTGGTTGCGGCTTTGCTGCTTTACTGCTGCCTGGTGGCGGTCCTGCTCGGCCTGACGACACCCAACCTAGGTACCCTGAACCGGTACCGCGTGACGTTTCTGCCGTTTCTGCTGCTGTTGGCGCTGCAAAACGCCTGGGCCACCCGCCTACTTCGCTACCTCAGGCTGTAGCCGCCATTTTCATTGCTTGCCCGGGGGTAAGCGGCATTAACCCCACGGATCAGCTGCGGACAAGGGCTCAAGAAGTCGTATCTTTGCCCTCCAAAAAATAACCTTCCGGCCGCCATACGGTCGTTTCTGATCCGCTGATCCATGGAAAACCCCGTAATCATTTTGGGTGCGCAAGCCGTCGGCACGGCCGCCCTCGACGCCTTTCAAAGCAATGACGTCGTTGTGTACTGCCTGCTCGATGATGACGCCGCCCTGCAGAATACCGAACTGAACGATGTACCAGTAATGGGCAACACCGACGACAAGGAACTGCTGAAGCTGCTGGGCAAAAAGTGTGAGGTATTCGTGGCCACCGAGGATACGGCCAGCCGGCGCAGCCTAACGAGCATGCTGCGCGAGGAGTACGAAGTGGCGCCCGTCAATGCCATTCACCAGCGCGCCAGCGTGTCACAGCATGCGTGGCTGGGGCACGGCAACCTAGTAGGGGCCAATGCTGTGGTAGCGGGTAGCGCCAAAATTGGTGATGGCTGCATTCTAGGCGCTAACGCTGTAGTCGATGTCAAAGCTGAGCTCGGCGATTACGCCCAGCTCGGGGCCGGCGCCATTCTGAACGCCGACGTGAAGGTGGGCGAACTAGCCTTTATTGGGGCTGGGGCCGTGGTGGTAGCTGGCGTGAAAATTGGCGCTAAAGCCCGCGTGGGCGCTGGTTCAGTGGTGGTGGCCGACGTGTCGGCTGGTCAAACGGTATTCGGCAACCCGGCCCAGGCAATTAAGAATTAAGAATAAAAATGAAGAATTAGGTAACGTACTCCCAGCAGACAGTACCTAACTCTTGATAGTGAATTCTTAATTTTTCATTCCTCATTCTTAAGTAAACAATGGACTACCTCGTTCTGCTGTACTACTGCTACACGCCTATCGAGAATCCCGAGCAGTTTCGGGAGGAACACCACCGCCTGTGCCTGAGCCTGAATTTGCTGGGGCGCATCATTGTGGCCTCCGAAGGACTTAATGGTACGGTTTCGGGCCGCCGGGCCGATTGTGAGCAGTACATGCGCTTGGTGAAGGCTGACCCGCGTTTTGCTACCCTGGAATTTAAGGTAGAAGAGGCCCCGGCTCATACTTTCCAGAAGCTTCACGTGCGCGTGAAGCCCGAAATTGTGCACGTGGGTTTGCCCCACATCAAACCCTACGAGCGCACGGGTATTCACCTTTCTCCCACCGAGTTCCGCGACCTGAAAGACCAGGACGACGTGGTAGTGCTTGACGTGCGCTCCGACTACGAGCACAACCTGGGCCGCTTCAAGAATGCCATTACCCTTGACATTGAAAACTTCCGGGAGTTTCCGGAGAAGGTGCAGGAGCTGGAGCAGTTCAAGGACAAGAAAGTGCTGACTTATTGCACCGGCGGTATCAAGTGCGAAAAGGCCTCGGCTTTCTTGCTGGAGCAGGGCTTCGAGAACGTATACCAGCTGCACGGCGGCATCATTAAGTACGGCCTGGAAGCCGGAGGAGAGGATTTTGAGGGCAAGTGCTACGTGTTCGATGGGCGCGTAGCCGTGGACGTGAACAGCGTTAACCCCAGCGTCATCAGTCAGTGCCACCACTGCCACACGCCCTCCGACCGGATGGTGAACTGCGCCAATCCGCACTGCAACGCCCATATTCCGCTCTGCGAAGCCTGCGGGCAGCAGCTTGCTGGCGCCTGCTCCACTACCTGCCAGGAGCACCCCGACAAGCGCCCTTACGACGGCACCGGCACCTACCCAAAAACAGCAATAATTACAACCCCGAGCAGGGGCTGCTCTCGTACCGCGCCCCGGTGCGGTAAAAACTTCTACAATCAGCTGTCATCCTGCGCCAGAGCGAAGGACCTTGTCAGGCAAGAACGAATCGGTCATACGGTGGTCGTTATAATCTACCAAGGTCTTTTGCTTTTGCTCAGGATGACGTGCTTTTTGCGCGGCTGTTATTCCATCGGAGCGAACCCGAACTGCAGTTTTTGCCGTACCATTGCACCTTCCTTTTCTAAAAATCCCCCTTATGCCCATCGCCGAATCGGAGCTGATCCTCAACAAGGATGGCAGCATCTATCACCTGAACCTGCTACCCGACCACCTTTCCGAAACCATTATCACGGTTGGCGACCCGGAGCGCGTACCCACGGTTAGCCAGCACTTCGACTCCATTGAGACGGTAATTCACAAGCGCGAGTTTGTGACGCACGTGGGCTATTACCAGGGCAAGCGTCTCACCGTCATCAGCACGGGCATGGGCACCGATAACATCGATATCCTGATGAACGAGCTGGACGCGCTGGTCAACATCGACTTCGTCACGCGCGAGCCACGCCCCCTGGAGGAGCGGATCAACCTGCGCATTGTGCGCATAGGCACTAGCGGTTCTTTGCAGGCCGATATTCCGGTGGGTTCCCTGCTCGTGTCGGAGCACGCCGTAGGCCTGGATTCGCTCATGCAATTCTACCCCTGGTAGAAACCGGCCTGGAAGTGGAGGTGGCGCGCGGCATACAGCAAAGCCTACAGCTTGACTACCGTCCGTACTGCGTGCGCGGCTCCGACTTGTTGCGCGAGCAACTGGGCGCGGGCATGATAACCGGTAATACGCTCACCTGCCCTGGCTTTTACGGCCCTCAGGGCCGGGTGCTGCGCCTCGATTTGCGCCTGCCCACCCTGATTCAGCAGTTCCAGCAGTTCCGCCACCACAGCGCCGAGGGCGAGTTCCGCCTGACCAATTTCGAGATGGAAACGGCCGGCTACTATTCCCTAGGCCGCATGCTGGGCCACGAGGTAGTGTCGCTGAACGCCATTGTCGCCAACCGCGCTACCGGCGAATTCGCTACTAACTCCGAGGAAGTAATCAACCAGCTGATTGCCACCACCCTGGAACGCCTCTAAATCACGGACTAGACGACTTGCTGCGGATTGGTCGGATTTTTTCTAAGTGGTATACCCCAAGAAGAAGCCCGCTTGACAAGACGTCAAGCGGGCTTCTTCTTGAAATTCAGCTAGGCACTAATGCTTTTATCCTCAACTAATTCGGCAGAGTACCTATCGGGTGCCCTGAACAGCAAAGCAAGAAATCTGTCTCAATCCGTGGATTAATAGAAGTCGAAGCTGAGCACTGAGTGCAGGGGTAGTGAAATGCCCGATTTGAGCGTCAGGTACTCCTCGTGGGTGGCCCACACAGTGGTATACACTCGCTTTACGCTGCCATCGGCGGTCTGGAAGTAGATGTCGAGCTTGCCGTGGTAGGCGTTACCCAGAGTGGCGGCTCGCTCGGCATCATGGCGGCGGCGCTGAATGGCGGCCTTGTCCGTCAGCACATCCTCGGCTGCAAAGCGCAGGCCGGGAATAGCCTCTTTCTCAACGGTTTCTATGGTTGGGTCGGTGGTCTTCAGTTCAGGAATCATGGCAATACGGAAATAGAGCGTACAAAGAAAAACAGGGGAGGGCAAGGACGGTGCCGCATTAGGCACGAGGAATGCGTGAACGGCACCGGGCAGGTAGCTGCCTTCCGTCCTGTTCTGCTTTTTTACGCCAATTCCGCCAAAAAGGCCATGGTATCTACGCCGTCGGCATAATCAGCCACTCCCGGTTCCTGGGCCCGCCCGAACGGGAAGCTACCCGCAAACAGTCCGCCCGAGGAGACAAGGCACTGAGTTTGAGGAGCTACGTCGGCCAGGCGCACCACTAGGTCTACCTCGTGGCTGTAGGTTTCGTAGTGCAGCACCGAAATCGGTGACACCAACTGCGTGCTTTGGGTGAGCAACAGGAAACCGGAGTCGAGGTGGGGCACGCGGTTCACCAGCAGGATGCTCTTGTTGTAGTCGTAGTTGTTCTGGTAGCGGTTGTGTTCCAGTACGCGGTGCCAGGGCTGCAAGGAGTCGAGCAGGGGCGTAAAGTCATATTTTTCCGGCACGTAGAGCTTACTCACGTTGCGGCAGCCCAGGCCGTAGTAGCGAAAAATATCTTCCCCAGTAGGCCCAGGTCGTGGTTGGTTTCGCGGCCCGTGAGCACGGCCAGGCTGGTGCGGTTGCGCCGGATAATATTGGGCTTCTTGCCGAAGTAGTACTCGAAGTAGCGGGCCGTATTGTCGGAGCCGGTGGCAATGAAAGCATCGGCCGCATTTAGGCGCGGTACCAACTGAATGTGGTCCGTGAAGCGGGGTTCTAGGCGCGTCAGCTCCTCCAGTATCCACGTCATGAGGGCCGTATCCTCGGAGCTAAGCTTGGCCAGTAGAATGTGGCCCGAGAGCAGCACGCACAAGGCATCGTGGAAGCCAACGAGCGGAATGTTGCCGGCCATGACTACCCCAATTTTGCGGGGGTAGTGGGCTCCGGGCGGTAGCGGCCGGACCACTGGCGCAGGGGTTCCTCATCAAGTAAGTGAGCAATGCCCCGGATAGCCGACGTGACGTTGGGCAGATCAAACCAATTGTTCTGGTTGCGGGCCCGGGCAGCCAGGTTAGCCAGTTCATCGGCGTGGGAGGGTGTGGTAAGGTCAGTAAGGCGCTGGCCTAGGGCCACAAAAGCAGCCAGGCGGTCGGCGTGCGTCATATGCAAAGTCAAAACAAGGGGAAGAAAAAGGTGGGAGCGGGTAGTGGCTCCGGCGGGTAGCTAGGTAAACCCCCGAAAACTACGTTTGGATTCCTGACGGGAATACGGAATTCAGAGAGCAAAATTCTTGTTGAGTACGGCTAATTCCTAATTTTGCCCGTCGGCATCCTGCCCGGGGCAGGTTGCGTACTAGCAAAGCATCCCTTTTCCTACCTTTTTAAGATACCCGAGGCTATGGCCATCATGATAACCGACGAGTGCATCAACTGTGGTGCCTGCGAACCGGAATGCCCCAATACTGCCATTTACGAAGGCGGCGCTCAGTGGCGCTGGGCCGATGGCACCAGCTTGAAAGAAGTGCAGGTAGACGGGGGGCCACCGTATCGGGCGTATCGCCCCAAACCCCGATTTCCGACGAGTACTACTACATCGTGTCCGATAAGTGCACCGAGTGCGTGGGCTTCCACGAGGAGCCCCAGTGCGCCGCCGTGTGTCCCGTGGACTGCTGCGTAGACGACCCCGACTACCGCGAAACCCAGGAGAAGCTGCTCAGCAAAAAGCAGTGGCTGCACCAGGAGGCTTAGGCATTTCGATGGCCATGCAACCCCGCTAGCCGAAATAAAAGACAGGCAATGACTCGTGTCCGGAGGCGCTCAAATGTGGAGTGCACTGGGCACGGGTCATTTCTTTGTTTGCTAGCCAGGCATAGCCTGCGTAGCAGTATTCCAGAATATTCGGGACAGAGAAAAAGTGGGGCTTGAGGTAGTTTGTTGGCGCTGGCTCAGCTTTTTCCACTACTTTACCAGTCCTGTTATTATAATTTATAGATGATAAAACAACTACTTGTCCTGACGCTTTTCGGGACTCTGGCGGAGCATCGGGCCCTGGGTCAGCATACAAAGCAGCAGGTTTTCACGGCGGATATTGACCGATTTTGGGTGGCTTATGATAGTATGCGCACCACCACTGACAGCCTGCGTCAGCTCAGCTACCTGAATCGGCTGTATCTAGCGCCCGGCACCCCGGCTTGCGGGCGCTGATGGTGGCGAAGGAGTACACGGCCGGGGAGTGGGTAAGCGCCGTGCGGCAGTATCCGCGGTTCTGGAATTCCATTCGGCCTCACACTCTGCTGGCTAAATCGGGGGCACAAGGCCTGGAGCCGTACGTGCGCAAATTTAAAACCCTGTACCCGGCCTTGCGTCCAGCCAGTATTTACTTTACCGTTGGGGCGCTACGTACTGGTGGTACCAGTCAGGATAGCCTGATACTGATTGGTGCTGAGCTGGCCACGGGTACCCCGGATGTGGATATCTCCGAGTTCCCGAAGGCAACCCAAACCTTTTTGGCTAACAATTACCGGATTAACCCAATTAAACACCTCATTCCGCTTAACGTGCACGAATACGTGCATACCCAAATCCGCAACTACGGCCGCAATGTGCTAGGCCAGGCCATTTATGAAGGCACCTGCGACTTGGTTACGCAACTGGTAACCGGCAAAACCATGCCTTATGCCTACACGAGCTACGGTCCGCAGCACGAGGCGGCACTAAAGGAGCGGTTCAAGACCGAAATGTTTGTTCCAAGCTTTCGGAACTGGTTTTACAACAACAGCTCCGAAGACCCGGACCACGTAGGCGACCTGGGCTACTACATGGGCTACGCCATCTGCCGGGCCTATTACCAGCGGGCCCCCAATAAGCAGCAGGCTATTCGGGAAATGATTGAGCTGGATTATGCCAGCGAGCAAGCAGTAGAGGCTTTCTTGGCAACGTCCCGGTATTTCGGCGCTACCCCGGTTGCGGCATTAAAGGTAGCCTACGAGAAAAAACGCCCTTTCGTGACCCAGGTTCGCCCTTTAGCTAACGGAAGCCAGCTAGTAGATGCTTCCCTGAAGGAACTAACTATCGAATTCTCGCAACCCATGAGAGTCTACACTTCTGTGGACTACGGAGCCGGTGGCAAGGATACTTGGCCCAACCTGAAAAAAGTTGGTTTTTCGCCCGACAAACGCTCCATCACTTTTAAAGTAGACCTGCTGCCGGAGCACGACTACGAGTTTGTAGTCACGGATGGCGGCTTCCAGTCGGAGGAAGGCTATCCGCTCAAATCGTATCCGGTAAAATTCCGAACGGGGAAGTAGAGCAGGTACGAGTCAAACTGCAAGCTGGGCCGGCAAAGTAGGCATTTCCCGGCCCCGCCCGAAATGCCTACTTTTGCCCTATTCTGAACTGATTCCCTTCGACGATGTCCATCGCCAAAACCTATACTCCCGCCGACGTTGAAGCCAAATGGTACCAGCGCTGGCAGGAGCAGGGCTTCTTCAAAGCCAAAGCCACCCCCGCAAACAGCCGTATTCGGTGGTAATTCCGCCGCCCAACGTAACGGGCGTGCTGCATATGGGCCACATGCTCAACAATACCATTCAGGATGTGCTGGTGCGCCGGGCCCGGATGCAAGGCAAGGAAGCCTGCTGGGTGCCCGGCACCGACCACGCCTCCATTGCCACCGAAGCCAAGGTAGTGGCCTTGCTCAAGGAGCAGGGCATCGAGAAGAAGGACCTAACCCGGGAGCAGTTCCTGGAGCACGCCTTTGCCTGGAAGGAAAAATATGGCGGCATCATTTTGGAGCAGCTCAAGCAGCTGGGCGCTTCCTGCGACTGGGACCGGACGCGCTTCACCATGGAGCCCGAACTGACCGACGCCGTGCTGCGCGTGTTCGTAGATCTGCACCAAAAGGGCCTGATTTACCGGGGCGTGCGTATGGTAAACTGGGACCCCCTGGGCCAAACGGCACTCAGCGACGAGGAAGTAATTCCGAAGGACGTGATGGCCAAGATGTACCACCTGCGCTACGAGGTAGTAAACTCCGAGAACTTAGGGCTTAGTAAGGAGGATCAGAACGATTCTCAGCTCTCAGCTCTAACATCTAAGTTCTTAACCGTAGCCACCTCGCGGCCGGAAACCATTATGGCCGACGTGGCTGTGGCCGTGAACCCGAACGACCCGCGCTACACCCACCTGCACGGCGCCAAGGTGAGGATTCCGCTGCTGAACCGCGAGATTCCGGTGATTCTGGACGAGTACGTGAGCATCGACTTCGGGACGGGCGCGCTGAAGGTGACGCCGGCCCACGACTTGAACGACTACGAGCTGGGCGTCAAGCACAACCTGCCCGTTATCGACATCCTCAATAACGACGGCACCCTCAACGATAAGGCCGTGCTGTACGTGGGCCAGGACCGTTTTGCCGCCCGCCGCAACATTGTGAAGGACCTGGAAGAAGCCGGTCACCTGGTGAAGGTGGAGGAGTACGCCAGCATTGTTCAGACTTCGGAGCGCACCAAGGCTGTTATCGAGCCCCGCCTGAGCATGCAGTGGTTCCTAAAAATGGAGCACCTGGCTAAGCCGGCTTTGGAGGTAGTAGAAAACGATACGGTAAAGCTGCACCCGGCCAAGTTCAAGAACACCTACCGGGTGTGGATGGAAAACGTGCGCGACTGGTGCATTTCGCGGCAGCTGTGGTGGGGCCAGCAGATTCCGGCTTACTACCTGCCCGATGGTACTTTCGTGGTAGCCCTCAACCCCGAGGAAGCCCTCCGGCTAGCCCGCGTGCAGAGTGGCAACGACGAGCTGCAGCTCACCGACCTGCGCCAGGATGAGGACGTGCTCGATACCTGGTTTTCCTCCTGGCTGTGGCCGATTTCGGTGTTCGATGGCTTCAAGGACCCCGACAACGCCGACGTCAACTATTTCTACCCCACCAACGACCTAGTAACCGGCCCCGACATCCTGTTTTTCTGGGTGGCCCGTATGATTATGGCCGGCCTGGAGTACCGCCGCGAAATTCCGTTTCGCAACGTGTACCTCACGGGCATTGTGCGCGACGCGCAGGGCCGCAAAATGAGCAAGCAGCTCGGCAACTCCCCCGACCCTCTGGACCTGATAAAGCAGTTTGGGGCCGACGGCGTCCGGACGGGCATGCTGTTCTCGGCTCCGGCCGGCAACGATTTGCTCTACGATGAGAAGCTGGTGGAGCAGGGGCGCAACTTCTGCAACAAGCTCTGGAACGCCTTCCGCCTCACCCAGGGCTGGGAGGTGAATGCGGAGCTGCCGTTCGTGAATACCAAGGCGGTAGAGTGGTTTTCGGCCAAGCTGCAAAGCACACTCACGGAGCTGGATGAGCACTTCGAGAAGTTCCGCATCAGCGACGCGCTGATGACGGTGTACAAGCTGGTGTGGGACGATTTCTGCTCGGTGTACCTGGAGATGATCAAGCCCGCTTACCAAGCTCCTATTGACCCCGAAACCCTGCGACTGACCACTGGCTTCCTCGAAACCCTGCTCAAGCTGCTGCACCCGTTTATGCCCTTCATCACGGAAGAAATCTGGCACGAACTGGCTGCGCGCGGCCCAAGGACTACGTGTGCGTAGCGGCCTGGCCCAAAGCGCAGCCGGTAGCCGGCAGCGCCGAGCTGCTAACTCGCATGGACCGCGCCCTCGACATTGTGGCTGGCGTACGCAATATTCGCAACCAGAAGGGCTTGGGGCCCAACAAGCCCCTGACTCTGGCCGCTAAAACCGATGAGGTGGCCCTACTCCAGGATTACGACGCCATTATCCGCAAACTGGCAGCCCTCACGGAAATCAGCGTGGTGGAGGCGGCCCCGGCTGCCTCGGTTGGGTTTGTGTCGGGCGGGGCGGAGTTCTTCGTGCCCTTAGAAGGTCAGATTGACCTGGGGGCCGAGAAGGAACGCCTGACCAAGGAAATTGAGTACGCCCAGGGCTTCCGCGACTCGGTGCTGAAAAAGCTCAGCAACGAAAAATTCGTGCAGAACGCCAAGCCGGACCTAGTGGAGCGGGAGCGGCAGAAGCTCGCCGACGCCGAAGCTAAGATTACGGCCCTGGAGCAAAGCCTAGCTGCACTGTAGAATCAAACGAAGCCTGCCAAAAAGGCCGCCACGGTAATGTGGCGGCCTTTTTGTTTGTTGTTTAGCGTGAAGTTGCCGCTTCCACCCGCTCGCCTGTCATCCTGAGCTTAGCGAAGGACCTTATCACGCTAAAGCTAATTGTTGGTACAAAGTCGCGCTAGCGGGATAAGGTCCTTCGTTGCCGTTTGATGCGCGGAGTGCTCAGGACGACAAGCGGTTACTTCGTATCAAAAATTCTCTTTCCTTTAGCGCAGAAACTCACCTTAACTCCTGCGCTATGAACCACTTATATACCTGGCTGACGAGCCTGAGCGTGCTGCTAAGCGGCGCGGCCGTAGCGCAGTCAACACGACCTGTTTCCATGCAAAAACCACCCGTAGCGGCCATCAAGCCCAAGCAACTGACCTCGCCGTTTGGCACCCGCACCGATAATTACTACTGGCTCAATGAGCGCGAAAACCCGGAAGTAATCAGCTACCTCAACGCCGAAAATGCCTACACCGAGCAGCAGTTAGCCCCCGTAAAAGGGCTGGAGGAAAAGCTGTTCCAGGAAATTAAGGGGCGCATTAAAGAGCAGGATGAGTCGGTGCCCTACCGCGACAATGGCTATTATTACTACACCCGCTTCGAGGCCGGCGCCGAGTACCCAATTTACTGCCGCAAGCAGGGAAGCCTGACCGCACCCGAGGAAATCCTGCTCAATGCCAACGAGTTAGGTAAGGGCAAAGCGTACTATCAGATCGGCGACTTCGAAGTCAGCGACGATAATCAGGTGCTGGCTTACTCCGAGGACGTTGTGAGCCGCCGCCTCTACACCCTGCGCTTCCGCAACCTCAAAACCGGCCAGCTCTACCCCGAGCAAATCCCGAATACCAGCGGCAACGCCGTGTGGGCCGCCGACAACCACACGGTGTTCTACACCCGCAAAGACCCCAACACGCTGCTCGATTTCCAGCTCTACCGCCACACCCTCGGCACCGACCCTAAGCAAGACCAACTGGTGTACGAGGAAAAGGACAATACCTTCCGCATTGGGGTAGGCCGCTCGAAGTCGCGCAAGTACATTTTCCTGCAGGCCGAAAGCACCATGTCCTCAGAAACCCGGTTTCTGGATGCGGCTACCCCCGCGGCCGCCTTCAAAACCTTCCTGCCCGCGAAGCCGACCATTTGTACGAGGTGGAGCATTTCGGCCAGGAGTTTTACGTGCGCTCCAATGCCGGCGCGCCCAACTTTCGCCTGCTGAAAACGCCCGTTACGAACACCGCTAAAACGGCCTGGCAAGAGGTGATTCCGCACCGCAAGGAGGTGTTTCTAGAGAATATGGAGCTGTTCAAGGACTACCTCGTGCTGGGTGAGCGGAAGGAAGGACTGCTGCAGTTGCGCGTGATTCGGTGGCAGGACAAGCAAGAACACTACCTTAACTTCGGGGAGCCCGCCTACACCGCTGCCATCAGCATCAACCCCGAGTTTGACACGCCCGTGCTGCGCTACGGCTACTCCTCGCTCACTACCCCCAGCTCTACCTTTGATTACGACATGAGCACGCGCACGCGCACGCTGCTCAAGGAGCAGGCCGTGCTGGGCGGCTTCAACAAGCAGGACTACGTGACGGAGCGCCTGTATGCGCCGGCCACGGACGGTACCCGCATTCCCATGTCCATTGTGTACAAGAAGGGCTTCCGGAAAGATGGCTCCGCGCCGGTGCTGCAGTATGCCTACGGCTCCTACGGTATTTCCATGAACCCTACCTTTAGCGCGGCCCGGCTGAGCCTCCTGGACCGGGGCTTTGCCTACGTGATTTGCCACATTCGGGGCGGGCAGGAAATGGGCCGGCAGTGGTACGAGGACGGCAAGAAACTCAAGAAGAAAAACACCTTCACCGATTTCACCGACTGCTCCAGGTTCCTGATTGATCGGAAATACACCTCCCCGCAGAAGCTGTTTGCCATGGGCGGCTCGGCGGGGGCTTGCTCATGGGCACCGTCGTCAACCTGCACCCCGAGTACTACAAAGGGGTAGTGGCCGCTGTGCCCTTCGTGGATGTGGTGACCACCATGCTCGACGAGACCATTCCGCTGACCACGGGCGAGTACGACGAGTGGGGCAACCCCAACCAGAAGCAGTACTACGAGTACATGCTCAGCTACTCGCCCTACGACCAGGTGAAGACCCAGGCCTACCCCAATATGCTGGTAACGACTGGTCTGCACGACTCGCAGGTGCAGTACTTCGAGCCGGCTAAGTGGGTAGCTAAGCTGCGCACCCTGAAAACCGACCAGAACTTGCTCCTCCTGCACACCGACATGGCCGCCGGCCACGGCGGCGCCTCCGGCCGCTTCAAATCCATCCACGACACGGCCCGGCAGTTCGCCTTTATGTTGATGTTGCTGGGCGTAAAGGCCTAATAGAACCGGGCTGGATAAATGGAATAAACCTATCTGCCATTATGCGCTGGCAAAGGACCTGCTAACGTCAGAACAACTCACCTAGCAACAGCTAACGCTGCCTTGAATAGGTTCTTCGGCAACGCAGGATGATAAAATAGAAAGCCGCTCCCACTATGGAGCGGTTTTTTGTTTACCCCTAGCAGTATTTCCATGAATATTCTACCCCACGTGCCACCCCGGGGCAAAGTTGCGTCTGTGGCTCCGGTTGCTTGGCATTCGCACGAACTTTATCCGGTCTTCGGGGCAGAAAATGGCCGTTTGGTCGGGTTCGTTTTAAGGCCTTTAAGAAGCCAGGTAGGTTTGTGCCGGTAAGCAGCAGTAGCCATTCGCTACCAGCCCGCCGGGTGATGATATTTCCCCTCACGCATATGAAAAAGCTCTTCTTTCTTATTTTAATAACGGGTAGCGGCCACGTAGTGCTGGCCCAGGTGCCGAGTGGCGGCGAACGGCCAGCCGGTGCTGGTCGGCCCGCCGGAGGGCCACCTGCGGCGGTGCCCCAACCCCAGGCCGGCGCTGGCCGCATTACGGGCACGGTTACCGATGCGGGCACCAAGCAGCCAGTGCCCTACGCCACCGTGGCCCTGGTGAACCCCGCCACCGGCAAGCCCGTGGACGGCACCGCCGCCGACGACAATGGCAAGTTCACGATTCCGCGCATCGCGGCCGGCACCTACACCGTGCAAATCAGCTTCATCGGTTACAAACTGGTGGAGAAAACCGGGGTAGTAATTACGGAGGCCGGCAACACCGTGGCCCTGGGCAGCGTGGCCCTGGAGTCGACGGCGCAGGCCCTAGGCGAGGTGCGGGTGGAAGGCCAGCGCAGCCTGGTGGAGGAGAAGGTAGACCGCACGGTGTACAACGCCGAAAAGGATGAAACCACCCGCGGCGGCGACGCTACCGACGTGCTCAAGCGCGTGCCCAACCTCTCCGTGGACCTGGACGGGAACGTGAGTTTGCGCGGCTCCCAAAACATCCGGGTGCTCATCAACAACCGCCCCAGCACCATCTCGGCCAACAGCATTGCGGATGCGCTCAAGCAGATTCCAGCCGACCAGATTAAGACCGTAGAAGTAATTACCTCGCCCTCGGCCAAGTACGACGCCGAAGGCTCGGGCGGTATCATCAACATCGTCACCAAGCAGAACAACCTGCAGGGCTTTACCCTGGACTTGCGCACCAGCGCCGGCCTGCGCAGCTCCGACCTGGGCCTGAACGCCACCTACCGGGTAGGCAAGATGGGCTTCTCCCTGGGTGGAGGCGGCCGCGGCCAGTACAACACGCCCGGCAGCTTCCGCAACGAGCAGACCACCTACACCATCAACGGCAACGACATAGCCAATCGCCAGCTACTGACGCGCACCGTGCAGTCGGCGGATACGCGCCAGCAAAACGTGTTCGGGCGTTATTCGTTGGGCTGGGACTACGACATCAACAAGTACAATTTCCTCTCGGCCTCGGTGCAGTTGGGCTTGCGCAACGGCTCTAATTACCAAGACGACCTGACCTCGCAAACCACGTTTTTCCGGCCGGTGCTGGGCGACTCGCTCACCAACCGCCTCAGCAACGTGAAGGTGCTCGACAATTCTAACACCCTGGATGCGACGCTTAATTACACCCGCACCTTCGAGACGCCCCAGCGCGAGCTAAGCCTGCTGGCCCAGTACAGCCGTAACACCCGCACCAACAACTTCACGAACACCACCCTGAGTGGGGAGAATGCTGGCGACTACCGCCGCAACCTCAACGACAGCTACAACGAGGAAATCACGCTGCAGGCCGACTACCAGACGCCCCTGAGCAAAACCCAACTGCTGGAATTTGGGGCTAAGGACATCATGCGCCGCGTGAACAGCGACTACGCTACCTTCCTCAACGGACAGCAACTGCCGGGCACTACCCTGTCCAACGTGTTCGACTACAACCAGAACGTAGCGGCGGCCTACCTGTCATACACGCAGAGCTTCCTCAAAAACTACACCCTGAAGGCCGGGGCCCGCTACGAGTACACCACCATCACGGCCGACTTCCGCACGGAAAATGCACCTTCCATTCCGTCGTATGGGGTGCTGGTGCCCAGCGTAAACCTCTCGCGCAAGCTTGCTAACGGCAACGTGCTCAAAGCTGCTTACAACCGCCGCATTCAGCGGCCTTCCCTGCAGTTCCTGAACCCGAATGAGCAGTCGGGTAACTTGCTGCTGTACACCGTGGGTAACCCCGAATTGGAGCCCGAGAAAACCAACAATTTCGAGTTGGGCTACAGTACCTTCATCAAGCAAACCTCGCTGAATTTCACCGTGTTTGCCCGTAATACCGACGGCTCCATTCAGCCCGTGCGTACCCAGGATGGGGCGCGCATCCGAACCAGCTACGACAACATCGGCACCGAAAACGCCTACGGTGGCAGCGTAAATGCCAACGTGAACATCCAAAACAAGCTGACGCTGGGCGGGGGCCTGGATGTGTACTACGCCACCTTGGATAACAATACTGCCGACGTGCTGTACGCGGCCAGCAACCAGGGTTGGGTGGCCAGCGGCCGCCTCATGGGTGGCTACACCTTCGCCAAGGGTTGGGGCGTGCAGGCCTTCAGCTTTTACCGCGGCCGGCAGGTACAGCTCCAGGGCTACCAGGGCGGCTTCGGGGTGTACAGCATGGGGGTGAAAAAGGACTTTGCCGACAAGAAGGGCAGCATCGGCTTCGGGGCCGACAACTTCTTCACGCCCACCAACAAAATCCGCAGCTCCATCAGCACGCCCGTGCTCGACCAGTACAGCGTGAACGTGCTGCGCCGCTCGGGCTTCCGCGTAAACCTGAGCTACCGCATCGGCAAGATGAGCATGGCCCAGCCCAAGCGCCGCCGTTCCATCAGCAACGACGACCTGAAAGACGGCGGCGACGGCGGCAATGGCGCCGGTGCCACGCCCGCCCAGGGCCCCAGCGGCGGCCGACCCTAGTCGGGGCGGTCTGATGTCTAAAGCGAAAAGCCTCCTGCTCACTGGCTGGGGCTTTTTTCATATCGTCGAAGCAGGTCTCGTCAAAACACCCTACCCCTGATTTTCTTTTGTAACTATTATGAATCAAGACGAAACTACCCTAAGCGCCGCACGGGTAACCCAACTGATCCGGGGGCGGCGAAGCATGCAGCCGGTGCTATTTGAGCCGGGCCGCGTGGTGCCCGACGAGTTGGTGCGGGAACTACTGGAAAATGCTACGTGGGCGCCCACCCACAAGCGTACCGAGCCCTGGCACTTTGTGGTATTTGCCGGGCTGGCCGCCAGAAGCTAGCCGATTTTCAGGTGGAACTCTACCGAACCACCGCGGGCCCAAACCTTCAGGAAAGCAAGCTGGAAAAGCTCACGAATAATCCGTTGCTCAGCTCCCATGTTATTGCCATCGGGCTGAAGCGCAACCCGGAAGTGCCAGAAGTAGAGGAGGTAGCCGCCGTGGCCTGCGCCGTGCAAAACCTGCACCTTTCGGCCGTGGCGCACGGGTTGGCGGGTTTCTGGAGCAGCGGCGGCGTAACGTACCAGCCGGAAGCCAAACCCTTTTTCGACCTTGGCCCCCAGGACCAGCTGCTCGGATTCTTCTACCTAGGCTACCCCAAGCCGGGCGCTGTCGCCCACAGCACCCGCCGCCCGCTACATGAAAAAGTAACCTGGGTGCTGGAGTAGCGCCTGCGTTTATTCTGCCCGCAAAAGCGGCTCGTTGTATCCCAGCGGGCCGCTTTTGCGTTGGCAGGGGTAGTATTCACACTTTTACCTATATAGTATGGCAACTTTTTTCCTCTCGCCCTGGTCGGCCCGGCTGCTTAGCGTCCTGCGCATCGTTTCGGGGTTGTTGATGCTGTTCCACGGCAGCCAGAAACTGTTTAATTGGCCCCTTCCGACCACGGTGGCGGCGCTAGCGGCCTGATGCTAGTGGCCGGCATTCTGGAATTTGGGGGGGGCTGTTGCTGCTGATTGGCCTATTTACCCGGCCCGTTGCCTTCATTCTCTCCGGCCTGATGGCCGTGGCCTACTTTATGGCCCATGCTCCCCAAGGCATTCTACCCATTGTAAACCAAGGCGAGCTGGCCGTGCTCTACTGCTTTGTATACCTGTACTTGGCGGCGGCCGGCCCGGGCCCTTGGAGCGTTGATGCGGCCCGGAGCCGAAACGTTGGCCCAGTAGCCTAGCCTGCACAGAAAAAACACCAGGAAAGCCGCTAAACCTGTCATTCCGACGCCGTTGGAATCTAGGGTAAACCGTTTAACGGTTCAGCCCCGATTCCACCGGCGTCGGAATGACAGGTTTTGTGGCTTTGAGTTAAGCTAGTCCGTGATTTTCAAGCTGTCAGGTACGGGGCCACGGGTTGCTTGTACCAGTTGGCTTTGGAGCTGGAAGTTTACTTGCTCGCAGTCGGCAAAGCGCTTTTGCGCCATTTCCAGCGCCGCTTCCGTGGTGCGTAGGCGTTGGTAAAGGAAGATGATCAGGCCCAGGGCAATAAGCAGGGCTAGGAGCGGCAGCGTTTTATTCATACAAAACAGGGAGGGGCTAAAAAGGACTGAGGGCTGATTATCAAGGCGAACCAGCGCCTTAACAACCAACCCTCAGCGGTTATTATTCTACCAAATTAGATGGTCGTGTTCGGGTCGAACTGTTCCAGGTAGTCGGCTACCCGGCGCACGAACATGCCGCCCAACGAGCCATCTACCACGCGGTGGTCGTAGGAGTGGGAGAGGAACATGAAGTGACGCACGCCAATCAGGTCGCCCTGGGGCGTTTCAATAACGGCGGGCTTCTTCTTGATGGCCCCCACGGCCATGATGGCTACCTGGGGCTGCATGATGATGGGCGTACCCATCACGTTGCCAAAAGAGCCCACGTTGGATACCGTGTAGGTGCCACCTTCCAAATCTTCGGGCTTGAGCTTGTTGGCCCGGGCGCGGTTGGCTAGGTCGTTTACTTTCTTGCTCAGGCCGTTTAGGTTCAGCTGGTCGGCGTTGTGAATTACGGGCACGATGAGGTTGCCCGAGGGCAGGGCCACGGCCACGCCCACGTTGATGTCGCGCTTCTTGATGATGTAGTCGCCCTCAATCGAGACGTTAATCATCGGGTAGTCCTGAATGGCGCGGGCAATGGCCTGAATGAAGATGGGCGTGAAGGTCAGGTTCTCGCCCTCGCGCTTCTTATAGGCGTCCTTGTGCTTGTTGCGCCAGTTCACGAGGTCGGTAACGTCGGCTTCCACGAAGGAGGTAACGTGGGGCGAAATGCGCTTGGAATCGACCATGCGCTGGGCAATCATCTTGCGCATGCGGTCCATTTCCAGCAGCTCTTGGTTCCCGCTGATGGAAGGTACGGCCTTGGTAGCGGGGGTAGGCGCCGCCGCTTGCGGGGCCGGCGTCGCCTGCGGAGCGGGGGCAGCAGCAGGAGCGGCCTGGGGAGCCGGAGCAGGTACTGCGGCTTGGGGCTGGGCGGCCGGGGTAGCTGGTGCGGGCTGGGCCAGGGGCTTTTTGCCGCCGGCTACGTAGTCAAGGATGTCTTTCTTCGTGACGCGGCCTTCGCTGCCGGTACCGGGCAGGTACTCCAGGTCGGCCATAGAAATGCCTTCCTCGCGGGCAATGCTGAGCACGAGCGGGGAGTAGAAGCGGCCCGCCTGGGGCTGGGCGGCTGCGGCCTGCGCGGGGTTGGCCTGCGGGTCGCCGGCTTCGGGCAGGTAGGGAACTTCGGGGCAGGCTTGGTAGCCCCGTTTACAGAAGGAGCCGGAATTTCGGCGCTGGCAGCTGGGGCGGCCGAGGCGCTGGCGGCATCGGTTTCGATGATGGCAATGGGGGCACCCACGGCCACTACCTGCCCTTCCTGCACCAAGATTTCCTGGAGGATGCCCGCGTGGAGGGCTGGCACTTCGGTGTCCACCTTATCGGTGGCTACTTCCAGCACCGATTCATCCTGGTCAATGGAGTCGCCTACTTGTTTAAGCCATTTCAGGACGGTGCCTTCCATGATGGATTCGCCCATCTTGGGCATCGTCATTTCCACTCGTGCCATGCGGTTGGGGGTAGTTAGGAAAAAGGGTGGGGTGGGTTTGGAGCCCCAAAGGTAAGTGAAGTGGTGAAATGGCTCAGTGGTGCGCTAGTGAAATTGTGAAATGGTGAGGTTGAGGTTCATTTGGCCCTGCTTGCGCCGGTTGAACTCAACCTCACCGTTTCACAATTTCACATCTTCACCACTTCCTGCCGTAGCAGATTCAGGGCCATGGTGGTGGTATACTCCACGTTGAGCTGGCGGCCGCGGTTGAAGCTGATCTGGCGGGTGACGGTGTGGTGGGCATCGGCGTAGGCGATGCAGATGGTGCCCACGGGCTTGTCGGGGGTGCCGCCGTCGGGGCCAGCAATGCCGCTGGTGGCCAGGGCCACATCTACCCCGAGCTGGCGGCGCAGGCCTTCGGCCATTTCGGCCACGGTAGCTTCGCTCACGGCTCCGTGGGCGGCCAGCGTTTCGGGTTTTACGCCCAGCTCCCGCATCTTAATGTCGTTGGAATAGGCAATAACGCTACCCTGGAAATAGCGCGAGCTGCCCGGAATGCTGGTCAGGCGGTGAGCCAGCAGGCCGCCGGTGCAGCTTTCGGCGGTGCCCACCGTTAGGCTACGTTCCTGCAGCAATTGCCCCACGGCTTCCTCCAATTTGATTTCACCGATGGCAAAAATATGCTCGCCCAGCAGCTCCCGCAGGGCCGGCAGCAGAGCCTCCATGCGGGCCCGCAGGTTGGGCTGGCCGTCGTCGTGGCCCGTCAGGCGCAGGCGCACCCCGCCCAGGTAGGGCAGGTAAGCCAGCTTCACGTTCGGGGGAGGGCCGCTTCCCACTGCTCAATCTGCTGGGCCAGGAAGGACTCACCCAGCCCCACGGTCTGGACTACTACGTGCTCAATGGCGGGCGTCTGGAAGTGCTGTTGCAGGCGGGGCAGCACCTCATGGGTCATGAGGTATTTCATTTCGTGGGGCACGCCGGGCATGCTCACGAACACGGTGCCCTGGTCCTCGAACCACATGCCGGGAGCAGTGCCGACTTCGTTGAACAGCACGTGGCAATTGGCGGGCACTAGGGCTTGTTGGCGGTTTACTTCCAGCATTGGGCGGTTGAAGCGCCGAAAAATTCCTTCCACGTGCTCCAGGGTAGGCTGGTGCAGCACTAGCTCCGAGTTAAAGTAGCGGGCCAGCACGTGCTTGGTCAGGTCGTCCTTGGTAGGGCCCAGGCCGCCGGTCATCAGCACTACCTGGGCGCGCTGCCGGGCCTGGTCCAGGGCGGCCACAATCTCATCGGCCCGGTCCGAAACGCTGGTAATCTGGCGTACGCGCAGGCCCAGCTTGCCTAATTCCTGGCCCATGAAGGCCGAATTTGTGTCGATGACCTGCCCGTACAGCAGCTCGTCGCCAATAGTCATGATTTCAACGTCGGGAATAAGGGGCATAAGGAGGAGCGTTAGGAGGAGTGCCGGATTTGGCGCAATATTGGCAACCCGTCGGCTAACAACGCCACAACGGCCGTCGGGTTTACTTCTTTTTGTCTTATGACTCTGTTCCGCACCTTGGCCCTCGGCCTCACGCTTACCCTGGCCGCTGGGCACCTGGCCGTAGCCCAAACCAGAACCCCGGCGAAAAAGACGACTTCAACTGCCAAAAAAACCACCACGGTTAAGAAAACCGCGCCGGTCGAGAAGGCTACTACGGCCACCAAAACCACGACCACCAAAACTACCACTACGGTTGCTACCCCCGCGGCCCCAGTGAAAGCACCCCTCACCGCCGACGAGGCCACCGGCGGCCTGCGCGAAGCGCTGAGCCAGGGCGTAACCCGCGCCGTAGCCCAGGCCGGCGAAGCCGATGGCTTTAATGGCAACGCCGACATCCGCATTCCGTTCCCGCCCGAAGCCGAGCTGATAGCCGTTACCCTGCGGAAAGTGCGGGCCGGGGCATTGGTCGATAACTTCGAGGTAGCCCTGAACCGCGCCGCCGAAACGGCCTCCGCGCAGGCCAAGCCCATCTTCCTGAATGCGGTGCAAAGCCTTAGCCTGCAGGACGCCCTCAGCCTAGCCACCAGCAAGGAAAGCGACGCGGCCACCACGCTGCTCTACGAAAAGACAGCCGCCGACCTGCGCACGGCCTTCCAGCCTACCGTGCAACAGTCCTTGGAAAAAACCGGCGCCATTAAGCTCTACGCCGAAATGGTGGCCCGCTACAACAAGATTCCGCTCGTCACGCCGCTGAATCCGCAGCTGGTACCCTACGCCACCGAGAAAACCGTGGACGGCCTGTTCGCCCTGATTGCGGCTGAAGAGGGCCGTATCCGGCAGAACCCGGCGGCCCAGGGTAGCGCCCTACTCAAGCGGGTATTTGGCAAGTAAAACCGGCCATGGGGGCGTTGGTGAACTAAGCGAGGTGTTCAGCCTCTGCATGACGTTCTATTTTAAATCAAACGCTCTGGCTGCCTACCAAGCCTAATGGAATAATGGGATAGTGAGTGAAAAGCCCGTCGTCCTGAGCACAGCGAAGGTTGACGGGCTTTTGTATAGGTGCCGGGGCTTTATATCACTTACTATCGCCTGGCTTCATGCATTCACCAACTCACGGTTTCCTGTAAACTGGTCCGGTTTCTGCCTTGCACCGCTTAGCTTCTGTACTGCTCTTTTACCGCTATGAACTTCCGCCGTTTTTTTGTTCTGCCCGTGGTCCTGCTGGGCCTGCATACTACTGCCTCGGCCCAGCTGCGGCTGCCCAAATTGGGTGATATTCTCAAAACGACCATTCCGGCCCCTTCCACTACTACCTCTACCCGGACGGGTAGCACGGGCAACATCAGCCAGGATGAGGCTGCCCGGGGCCTGAAGGAGGCCCTGACCCAGGGTATCAGCAAAGGAGCCGATCAAGCTTCCAAGCAGGATGGCTTCTACCTCAACAAGCTCATTCGAATTCCTTTTCCGCCCGATGCCCAGCGCGTAGCTAACACGCTCCGCTCCATCGGCCTCGGTAGCCAGGTCGATAAGTTCGAGCTGACGTTGAACCGAGGCGCGGAAGACGCCGCCAAAAGTGCCAAGCCCATCTTCCTGACGGCCATCAAGAGTCTGACCTTCAAGGATGTTTGGGGTATTTTGACCGGGGAAAAGAATGCCGCCACCAATTACCTCAAGCGCACGACCACCGAGCAGCTCACGGTAGCTTTCAAACCCATCGTGCAGAAAAGCCTCGACCAGGTAGGGGCCACCCGCTACTATACCGACCTGACCACGCGCTACAACCGGATTCCGCTGGTTACTCCGGTGCAAACCGACCTGAACCAGTATGCTACCGGTAAAGCCATTGATGGCCTGTTCACCCTCATTGCTCAGGAAGAAGCCAACATCCGCGAGAACCCCGTAGCGCGCGGCACGGAGCTGCTTCGTCGGGTGTTTGGCAGCAAGCAGGGCTAGTAGGATGGTGTACTGATTGTTGATGAGTTGATGTGCTGCTGAATAAGTTTGAAAATTGAAAGGCCCGCTTTCCGAGAAGGAAAGCGGGCCTTTTGCTTGGAAAGAAGCGGATGGCTACCTGTCATGTAGGACGTCAGCGCAGGAGCACATCACAACATCTGGCCTCGGCGCATTAATAGTCGTCGTAGTCGGAGTTGCGGCGGCTGTTGCGGGAGCTGCCGCTGCTGCCGTACTCGTCGTTTTCGTCGTCGGAGAAGTCGTCGTCATCCAAGTCGTCCAGGGAGCTGAAGCTGGTGCTACCGTCGGGGTCTTCGGTGGCTTCAGCCGTGGCGTACTCGTCTTCCGTCATGCTGGCCAGGTCCAGGGCCTCATCGTGGGAGGAGCCCGTATCGCGCCACATCAGGTAGTCGGCGTACTTGGCCGAAAGCTGATCTTCGGGGTTGCCGCGAGTTTTGCTGCCGCCAGTGGTGGCGAAGTCATCTAGCTCGTCATCATCGAAGAGGTCGTCGTCGAGGTCGTCGTGTTGTCTCATGGCCTTGCTAGGGGCGGTAAGGGTGAAAAATCAAGTGAAATGGCGCGGCTACGTTTCAGCTGCGAAGATACGGGAGCAGGAGTAGGGAAGGTTGCGGTAGAGGCCAGGGTAAGCGTCAAAAAGAGGCAAGTCGCTTCCTGTTTGCCACCGCGAGTTTTCTCCCAAGCAGCCGCCGAGGTAGGTACCATCCGAAGGCTGCCGTAGTTCCTTCCACTACGCAGATATTGAGAAAAAGCCGTTAGCGCGCAGCTTTGGCCCCAAAATCAGTTATCAGCAACTGCTCCTGGCAGAAGTCGTACTCCTCTGGTACATTGCTGGAAACCAGTACCGTGCGGCCTGTTAGCGTTGCCCGCACGTGCTCCAGGTACCACTCTACGCCGGTGCGGTCCAGGTTGGTGGTCGGTTCATCAAGCAAGAGCAATGGGGTAGCCGCATACAGGGCCAGCGCCAGCTTGAGGCGCTGCTTCATGCCCGAGGAAAAGTCCCGCACCAGCTTATGGCGCGATTTTTCCAAGTACATCAGCGTGATGAGCTGCTCGGTAGTCAGGCCGGGGCGTAGGGGCTTGAAGCGGGTATGAAACTGAATCTGCTCCGTCAGGGTCAGCTCCTCAATCAGCTCCAGGTAGGGGCGGCGTAGGCCAGTTGGGGCGGCACCTCTTCTACGGCAATGGCCCGGCCCGCGTGCTCGTAGGCCAGCGTCCCGGAGGTAGGTAAAATCTGCCCCGACAGGGTATTGAGCAGGGTGCTCTTGCCCGCCCCATTGGGCCCCAGAATAGCCGTGGCCGTACCGGAGCGGAAAGTGTGCGTCAGGTCCCGGAAAATCCATTCCCGGGCAAAGCGCTTGCCCAGCCCGGTGGCGGTAATCTGCATGGTATAGAGCTTAGAAAGAAGAGCTTAGAACTTAGGGAACGTTCTGACGCAAGCAGTATCAGAACGTCCTCTAAGCTCTAAGCTCTTCAGGTCTCACTTCTAATCTTATTCGATGCCGCCGTTACCGTTGCGGGAGTAGCCTTTAATGACGCCCCGGCCCGAGTTGCGGATGAAGTTAACTACCTCGTCGCGCTCCGGGGAAGGAGCCAATTCTAGCTCAATCTGGTCGAGGGCGGCGGCGTTGTTGAGGCCACTAAGAAAAAGGAGGCGGTAGAGCTGCTGAATTTCGGCAATTTTCTGATCGGAAAAGCCCCGACGGCGCAGCCCAATGCTGTTAATGCCCACGTAGGTAAGCGGCTCGCGGCCGGCCTTCACGAAAGGGGGCACGTCCTTCCGGATCAGAGAGCCCCCGAAATCATGGCGTGCTGGCCGATGTGCACAAACTGGTGAATGGCCGAGGAGCCCCCCACAATAGCAAAATCACCGATTTCGACGTGGCCCGCTACCTGCACCGTGTTGGCCAGAATGCAGTTGTTGCCAATTACGCAGTCGTGGGCTACGTGCACGTAGGCCATGAGCAGGCAGTTAGCGCCCACCACGGTCTTGAGCTTGTCCACGGTGCCGCGGTTCACCGTCACGCACTCCCGGATAACTGTATTGTCGCCGATGTACACGGTCGTTTTCTCGCCGGCAAACTTCAGGTCCTGGGGCTGGGCGGCAATAACGGCGCCCGGAAAAATCTTACAATTTTTGCCGATGCGGGCCCCGGCCATAATCGTGACGTTGGGTCCAATCCAGGTGCCTTCCCCGATTTCCACGTCCTGGTCAATGGTCGTGAAGGGTTCCACTACCACGTTCTGGGCGATTTTGGCTTCGGGGTGGATATAGGCGAGCGGCTGGTTCATTCTGTTCAATTAAAAATTGAGAATTAAGAAGGTAAGAGCGAAGAGAATGGCAGTTCCTGAACGGTCAGGGCCATGTTTAATTCTTCAACCTTAATTCTTTTTCACAATGCTGGCCGACATTTCCGCTTCCATCACCACTTTCCCGTTCACGTAGGCCTTGCCGCTCATTTTGGCAATGCCGCGCTTAATGGGGGCCGTCAGGTCGCACTTGAAAATGATGGTATCGCCGGGCTTCACCATGCGGCGGAAGCGGCAGTTTTCGATGCCCAGGAAGTACGTCCAGTAGTTCTCCGGGTCGGGCACCGTGTTGAGCACCAGAATGCCGCCGGTCTGGGCCATGGCCTCAATTTGCAGCACGCCGGGCATCACGGGGTTACCGGGGAAGTGACCGGGGAAGAAGGGCTCGTTCATCGTCACGTTCTTCACGCCGGTTACCGTGTTGGCGTCCAGGTGAATGATCTTGTCGATGAGCAGGAAGGGGTAGCGGTGAGGCAGGGTAGCGGCAATCTTGTTGATGTCCATCACCGGCTCGCGCGCGGGGTCGTACGTGGGCACGGCGCTGGTGTGGGCCTCCATCATCTTTTTCTTGATGCGCTTGGCGAAGGCCACGTTGGCCGCGTGCCCGGGGCGGGCTGCCAGGATCTGGCCCTTGAGCGGCCGGCCTACCAGGGCTAGGTCGCCTACCAGGTCGAGGAGTTTGTGGCGGGCGGGCTCGTTTTTGTAGCGCAGGTCCACGTTGTTCAGGATGCCTTCCTTTTTCACGGCCACCTTGGGCTTGCCCAGCATGGTAGCCAAGTCGTCGAGTTCCTCGTCGCTCACCACGCGGTCCACTACCACAATGGCGTTGCTCAGGTCACCGCCCTTGATGAGGTTGGACTTGTAGAGGGCCTCCAACTCGTGCAGAAAGCAGAAAGTGCGCGAGGAGGCAATTTCCGTCGTAAACTGGTCGATGTGGGTCAAAGAGGCGTGCTGGGACCCGAGCACCGGCGAGTTGTAGTCTACCATCACCGTGAGGCGGTAGGAGTTCAGGGGCAGGGCGGCCAGCTCTACGGCCCGGGCATTATCCACGTAGCGGATTTCGTCGGGAATCTCGAAGTAGTTGCGCAGGGCGTTCTGCTCTTCCAGGCCAATTTCCTGCAGGGGCTTGATAAACTCGAAGCTGGAACCATCCATAATGGGCGGCTCGGGCCCATCCAGCTGAATCAGCACGTTGTCGATCTGCAAGCCTACCAGGGCGGCCAGGGTGTGCTCCACGGTATTCACGCGGGCCCCGTTCTGCTCAATGGTGGTGCCGCGGGAAAGGTCTACTACGTTGTCCACGTCGGCATCCACAATGGGCTGGCCGGGCAAATCAATGCGCTGAAACTTGTAGCCGTGGTTGATGGGGCGGGGCAGAACGTCATGGTGGCCTGCACGCCGGTATGAAGGCCAATGCCACTCACGGTGACGGGGGCCTTAATGGTATGTTGCTTGTCGTTCATTCTTTGGCTGTTAGCTAATAGCTCCTAGCTGTTAGCTGACGTTCAGAACCGGTGGCCGGTCAGAGACATTAAGTAAAGGAAGCCCCAAGAACTAACAGCTAACCGCCATCAGCCAACAGCTTCCACGGTGTAAAGCTAGGGCTTTTCCGGTTCGGTACGGCGGCGTTCCAGCTGGGTGAGCCGGCGCTCCAGATCGGGTAGGTGACGGAACACGGCGTTGGCGCGCAGACTGTCGCGCAGGTTGAAGGCGGGGGAGCCCTGCAGGAGAATACCTTCTTCCTTGATGGATTTGCCTACCCCCGACTGGGCCGTAACGGTGGTGCGGTTGGCCAGGCTCAGGTGGCCGGCAATGCCCGCCTGCCCAGCCAGCACGCAGAAGTCACCGATTTTGGTGGAGCCCGAAATACCCGTTTGGGCCGCTACCACCGTGTGGCGCCCGATTTCCACGTTGTGGGCAATTTGCACCAGGTTGTCAATTTTGGCGCCCTCCCGGATGATGGTCGAGCCCATGGTGGCGCAGTCGATGGTGGCGTTGGCGCCCACGCTCACGTTGTCTTCCAGCACCACGTTGCCAATTTGCGGAATGGTGCGGTAGGAGCCGTCGGGCTGGGGCGCAAAGCCGAACCCATCGGAGCCGATAACGGCCCCGGCGTGCACCGTGCAGCGGGCCCCAATAACGGTTTCGGCGTAGATTTTTGCCCCGGCATAGAGAATAGTGCCGTCCCCGATTTTGCACCGGTCGCCAATGAACACATGGGGAAAAATCACCACGTCGCGGCCAATTTCGCAGTTTTCCCCGATGTAGGAGAAGGCCCCGCGGTAGTGGTTTTCGCCGATGGTGGAGCTGGCAGCCAGGTAGGCGGGCTCCTCCACGCCGCGCTTACCCGTGCGAGTAGCTTGTTGGTAAAACTCCAGCAGGGTTGTGAAGCTGGTGTAGGGGTCATCGACCCGAATTAGGGCCGCCGTGGTGGGCTGGCGCAGCTCCAGCGTGCGGCTCACGATGACGGCCGAGGCAGCCGTGGTGTAGAGGTAGGGCTCGTACTTGGGGTTGGCCAGAAAGGAGAGAGCCCCCGCCTGGGCTTCTTCGATTTTTGCCAAGCGGTTGATTTGCTGGGCGGCGTCTCCTTCAACTGCTCCGCGCAGTACTTCTGCTATCTGGCCTACGGTGAATTCCATCGGGCAAAAGTAGAGAAATATCTATTTCCCGGCGCGAGGTGCCGCTACGGGAGCCGGCACGGAATGGTTGGCAGGCGGTACTAGCGCCTGATAGATAGTAGCTCCCGCATCGGAATACACGGGGCGGTAAGCGGCGGTAAGCCAAGCCGGCAGCGTGGTTTGGCCGCGGAATAATACTACGTAGTCGTAGCGGGTGCCCTGGGCCGAGGCGGCTTCAAACAGCCACAGGGGTAGCCCGTGGTAAGGGCGTAGTGATGAAAGTAAAGCTTGTGAAACGGGGCATCGAAGTACACGCGGCGCGCCTGCCGGGGCCGGAGCCAGGCGTAGGCTTGCCGCAACTGCTGGTCCTGGGTTTGTGCCCCCCACACGCTGTAGCGAAAGTGGGCTGCCTGGTAGAGGCCGTAGAGGCTGAGTAGTCCCCAAGGCCCACCAGCGCCAGCGGCCGGGACACGCGCAGCCGCTGCAGCACCCACTCACCGAAGGCTGCTACCCCCAGAAAAAAGAAAAACGTGCCGTAGAGCAGTACCCGCGCCGGGCTATACACTCGCTGAACAGGCATAAACACGAAGGGCAGCAGCACCAGCACCGCCGCCGGCAAGGCTACCCGCCGCCAGCGGTGCGGCAGAACGGGCAGCACCAGCAGAACGGCCGCCAGCATCACCACGAAGCCGGGCACGCTCAGCTGCTCGTGCCCAAACAGCTCCCGGGCAGGCTGGTAGAGGTAAAGACCGTAGGACTGCCAGAACTCGGCTAAGTACTGGGGCGCAATGTATTGGTTGGCTGCCAGGGCCCGCAGACCCGTAACGCCGATAACCGGCCCGTAGGCCACGAGTGCCCCGGCGGCTACCAGCAGCGTGGCCGCCGCCAGCCGCCGCAAGCCAGCTAGGTTGCCCCGTCGCAGAAACACCACTCCCATCCAAAAGCCTAAGGAAACCAGTGGGTAGGCGTAGGTAGGAATGGTGTACAAGCCCAGCACTCCCGTAATAATGAACAGCCCCCAGCCCAACTGCTCGTACCGGGGCGCGTGCAGAACGGCCAGCATGGCAAAAAACTGTCCTAGCGCCAGTACAATCAGCAGAAAGTAGCCGCGCCCGGCCATGGCATAGTACAGGCACAAGGGCGAAAGGCAAAACAGCCCCACCGCCAGCGTAGCCGTCCGGAAGTTGGTCACGCGAATCAGGAGGGCGTAGGCTGCCGCGGTGCCTGCCAGGCTGATGAGCAACGTGGGCAGCCGCAGCACCAGCACATCATTCGTAGTAAACCAGCTGCCTACCCAGCAACTCAGGCTAAATAGAATGTGGTTGTTGGGAATGGGGTAGAAGCTGGTACTTGCCACTAGGCCGCCCCGCACAAAGTAATCGTAGGTAGCTACCTCGTCGGTGCTGAGCGGATACACCCGGAAGTAGTACAGCCGCAAGCCCAGCACCCCAAGCAGCAGCAGAGCCGCCAGCAGTTTTTCGGTTCGGGAGGTCTGCTGCACAGCCTGGGCTACGCTGTGGCTGGCTTCCTGGAGTTGCTGGCGCAGCTCCCGAATTTCGCGCTGAAAACGCCCACTTCGTAGCAAATACGCCACCAGTGCGGCGGCCGCCGCCGCTACCCCCAGCAAGCTCCAGCGTAATAGAGCAAGCCGGGCGGGCGTCGCCTGGAGCACAAACTCGGGCATTTCGTTGCGGCCGTAAATACCCTGGCGCAGGGCTTGCAAATCGGCCAGCGAAACCCAACTGTAAAGCAAACCCAGGCTCCCGCCCAGCGCCAGAAAAAACAGCGCCAGCAAGCTCAGGGGCAAATCGGTAAAGGAGCGTCGAAGGAAAGCGAACATGCGCGGCGAAGATGAAACGACGACACTGCGCGGCCAGCGGCCCGGCAACGCAGCAGACCGCCGCTACAGAATTTCCTTGGGGTAGCAGATGTAGTGTTTCTCTACCCGCTGACTGATGGCGCGAATATTGGGCAAATCCGAAGCCTCCGCCACGTTCACAACCCGGCCGCGCTTGGTCAGCACATCAATGGGGTCCTGGCCGTCGGCGTCGTAGGCGTTGTTGCTGATGCGGCCGGCAATCATCAGCTGGGTTGCATCCTGGGCCGAGAGCTGGAAGTGCTCGGCAATCAGGTCCACGATGCCCAACTGGAAGTCCTCGTCGAAAGCCTCCGTCTGGAGCGTGATTTTAAACAGGTGCCGGTCGAGCAGGCTTTGGGCCAGGTAGTTCAGCACTTTGTCGGGGTGGTCGGCCCAGAGCTTCACGGCGCCCCACACGTCGGTATCGTCGAGGCGGGTGAAGCGGCGCAGAATCTCATCGTCCTGCTCAAACTCCCGCTGCGTGACGCTGCGCGAGAGAAAGAAATGCAGGTTGGGCGAGGCGGGCACCTCTACGCCGGCTTGCACCAAGTCGCGGGCCCGCTGCATAATGCGGATAACCATCTGCTCGGCAGACGTTACCGTTTTGTGCAGGTATACTTGCCAGTACATCAGCCGCCGGCTCACCAGAAAGTTCTCGATGCTGTACACCGCTTTTTCCTCCAGCACCAGCCGCTCGTCTACCACGGTCAGCATCTTGATGAGACGGTCGGCGCCGGGGCGGCCTTCCTGCACGCCGGTATAAAAGGAGTCGCGGTTGAGGTAGTCCAGGCGGTCCATATCCAGCTGGCTGCTCACCAGTTGGTGGAAGAATGGCCGCGAGTAGGTGCCTTCGAAAATCTGAATGGCCAGGTCCAAAGCCCCGTGGAACTGGGTGTTGAGCTTGCGCATCAGGTGTAGGCTCAGCTCCTCGTGGTGCACGTCGTGGAAGATGCTGCGCTCCAGGGCGTGGGAGAGGGGGCCGTGGCCCACGTCGTGCAGCAGAATAGCGGCCATGGCGGCCTCGCCTTCCTTGGCCGAAATCTGCACGCCTTTGTCCTTGAGCGTGCGCAGGGCCAGGGTCATCAGGTGCATGGCGCCTAGGGCGTGGTGAAAGCGCGTGTGCAAAGCCCCCGGGTACACAAAGCTGGTGAGGCCCAGCTGCTGAATCCGGCGCAGGCGCTGAAAATAGGTGTGCTCAATCAAGTCAAACAGCAACTCCGTAGGGATGGTGACAAAGCCATACACCGGGTCGTTGAAGATTTTCTTTTTGTTCATTGATAGGGTCTTGGGGGCTTAGGATCTTGGGGTCTTGGAATTTCTGACCTTATCCCTGCGCTCGTCAGTCATGCTTATCCGGTAGGTTAGCTTTTACTTTTTGGTAATACGCTGTAAGCATGCGACGCAGCCTTTCTACGTCGGGCAATATCTGGCTAGCGGTTTCCGTTGAGATATATTCAAGGCCCTGCGCTAGCAGAAGCTGAGACTCCAACTCGCTGGCCGAGCCCATAGCAATGGTTAGGAAACGCAGTAAATCTGGTGCTGACTGCCTACCGCAGCCTTCTGCAATATTATGGGGAACTGACGCAGACGATCGGCGCAACTGGCTGGTAAGACCGAAAAGTTCTTCTTTCGGAAAACTGCGGGTCAGTTGATAAATACGCAAGGTTAGATCTTGACCTTCCTGCCAAATCCGCAGTTTGCGAAAATCGAACATAAACTATATAAACCGAGTAAATGGACCTTTACTAACCAGATCTATGTCAGCTAGGACGGAATCTTATTGCCAGGATTCACGGTAAAGCTAGTTGCTTTGCTGCATTGCAGCATCCAAATGACTTGGGTAGGCAAAACTAAGCCCCCAAGACCCCAAGACCCCAAGACCCCTCTTATGCAACAATACAGCATCCTCTGGGCCGATGACGAAATCGACCTCCTGAAACCTCACATTCTCTTTCTTAAGGAGAAAGGCTACGACGTAACCAGCGTGAACTCCGGGGCCGACGCCCTCGAGGAAATTCAGGAGAAGACCTATGACATCGTGTTCCTGGATGAAAACATGCCCGGCCTGACGGGCCTGGAAACCCTCACCGAAATCAAAGCCGTGCGCCCTACCGTGCCCGTGGTTATGATTACCAAGAGCGAGGAAGAACACATTATGGAGTCGGCCATCGGGGCCAAAATTGCCGACTACCTCATTAAGCCCGTCAACCCCAACCAGATTCTGCTGTCGGTGAAAAAGGTGCTGGACAACAAGCGCCTTATCAGTGAAGCTACTAACTCCGGTTACCAGCGCGACTTCCGCCAGTTGGGCATGCAGCTCTCCGACCGGCTCAGCCCCTCGGAGTGGGCTGAGGTGTACAAGAAGCTGGTGTACTGGGAGTTGGAAATCAACGAGACGGAGGGTAAGAGCATGGCCGACGTCTTTAACATGCAGAAGGACGAAGCCAACACCTACTTCGGCCGCTTTATCACGGAGAACTACGAGGACTGGGTGAACGGCGACGACAAGGACGCCCCGCTCATGTCGCACCAGTTGTTCAAGGAGCGGGTGTTTCCGATGCTCAAGGATACCGGCGACACGCCCGTGTATTTCGTGCTCATCGACAACCTGCGCTACGATCAGTGGAAAGTACTCGAGCCCATCATTGCTGACTTGTTCACGGTGGACTCCGAGGAAACCTACTATAGCATTCTGCCCACTACTACGGCCTACGCCCGCAACGCCATTTTCTCGGGCATGATGCCCGGCGACATCCAGAAGAAATACCCCAACCTGTGGGTGTGGGACGACGACGACGAGGGCAAGAACATGCACGAGGCCGAGTTCATGGAAATCATGTTCCAGAAGGCCGGGCAGAAAGCCAAGTACAGTTATAACAAGGTGACCAACCTGCAGGCTGGCAAAGACTTGCTGGGCAAAATGGCCAACCTGCACAACAACTACAAGCTCAACGTCATCGTCTACAACTTCGTGGACATGCTCAGCCACGCCCGCACCGACATGGCTATGATCCGGGAGCTGGCCGCCGACGAATCGGCCTACCGGAGCATTACCCGCTCGTGGTTCCTGCACTCGCCGCTCTACGAGATGCTCCAGCAGATTTCCGAGCGCAAGGGCAAGCTCATCATCACCACCGACCACGGTACCATCCGGGTGAAGCGACCCTACAAAATTGTGGGCGACCGGAACACGAACACCAACCTGCGCTACAAGCACGGCAAAAACCTGGGCTTCGATGACTCCCGCGACGTGTACACCGTACGCAAGCCGGAGCACATCTTCCTGCCCCGCGAAAATGTGAGCACCGCCTACGTCTTCACCGTCGGCGACTACTTCTTCGCCTACCCCAACAACTACAATTACTACGTGAACTACTACAAGGACACATTCCAGCACGGCGGCATCTCGCTAGAGGAATGCATCATCCCCTACGTGGTGCTCAGCCCGAAAGGGTAGCAGAAGTAAATAAGGATACCTAGTAAAGTAGCGGCAGAGCCTATGTTCTGCCGCTTTTTCTATGAAAAAATTTGTTGATGATTTTATTGATTTTGGGCCGGGTCGGCCGTATTTTCCTTCTAATATCCACCTGGAATACTATAAGCCACTGAAGAAGCAGGTGGATATTCTGCGGGAGGATATGTTTCAGGTAAGCTACGGTGATGATACCCTCAATTATGCAATTGATGTCGGTTGGTATGGTAAGAGCTTTAGCACGATCGGATTCTTTCAGGTGTACTTGATAAAGAATGCTAATTGGGAAGAATCAGTACTTCGCATAAGGTGTAAGTCTATAAAGAGGCTAGTCCCTGCTCTCCGGAAGTGTTTAGAACGCTTGAAAAAAGACACGGACGATTTCCGTCTGCTGCCACCAATAGTGCTTTCATAAAACAACAAGAGCCACCCTTTTGGGTGGCTCTTGTTGTTTACACGTAGTGCCAGTAGTCATTCTGCTTATGATGATACAGAAAAGCTACTTCTGCCTCATCAGCACTTGCTAAATAGGTTATTTCATGTGACTGTAGGTTGGTACATACAGCTCGTGGCAAGTGGTTTGGAGGCGTTTCATGGGTAGTAACATAGCCCAGTGGCCAACTGCGAATTACTGCTGTTGGTTCAGCTCGTAGAGTACTACGGTGTGCGGGTACTTGTTGTAGGGTTTGCTGTGCAGCTCATCCACTTTGAGGCCGAACTGGTTGAACAGGTTCTGCATTTCGGTGGTAGCGTAGAAATACTGGGTGTGGTACCAGGCAGGCTGGCCCACGTACTCGCCAATGGCGTTGCGGTTCAGGTAATCGAACACAAACCAGAGCCGCTTTTTGCCCTTGAGGTCTGGAATATCGGCCCGCATTTTCTGCATGAATTCAGCCGAGCTCCCAACATCATTTTTCAGATTATGGCCCTGCACGGCAGTAAAGGGGAGTTGATAGGCCTCTTTGTAGTACTCGTAGGCGTGGCTCATGTTCCAGAATACGTACACCACGTCGCCGGGCTGGTAGTGGGCATTGATGTAGAGCAGGGGGCCGCGGTTGTCCTCGTAGTTCATGAACATATCGGGGTTGGCCAGCTGCCGGCCCGTGTTGATGCAGAGCGGCAGAAACAGCAGGGCCACCACCATATAAAACAGGGCTCGGCGCCGGGCCAGCAGCTCCTGCAAGCTATCTACTCCAAGCCCAATGAAAAGCACCAAGGCCGGGGCCAGAAACAGCACGAACCGGGCGTAGAAGGGATACATCTTTACCCCGGAAGCCAGCATGGCAAATACCAGGGGTAGGAACAAGCAGAAAAACAAGGTGCGGTTGCGCTTGAACAGCACCACCATGCCGCCCAGCAGCAGGCCCGCCGGCAGCCAGCCCATTTTAAACAAGTAGCGCCATTTGCTTTCCTGCCAGGGTGCCAAGTCGCCATCCAGGGTCAGGAGCACGCCCAGCGGATGCACCAGCAAGTTGTAGGGACGTTGGGCGTACCACACCACATCTTTGACGGAGGTAGGAGGCAGGGGCATGAAGCCGTCGTAGACCTTGGCGAAGAAATCAATCAGCCAGCTCGACTGCGGGTATTTGCTGATAATGAGCACGTACTGCACCCCAAAGCTCACCAACCAGAGCGAGAATGGTATCAGGTAGAGGGCAAACTGGCGCCAGCGGGTAGTCAGCACCCAGCGCCCACTGACGGCAATGGCAATACTGGCCAGCACAAAAATGGCCGAAAACGAAAACCACAGGATGATGGCCCCAATACCCCCACGTCAGCAGGGCGGGCAGCGAAGCGCTTTTGTGAAACCGGATGTAAAGCCAGAGGCACAACGTGGCCATGAACAGCTCCGTGCTGTACTGCTTGGCCTCCACAGAGTGGTAAATGCAGGCTGGCGACAGGGCCAGAATGCCCACGGCTACTACTGCTCCCCAGGTTTTGAGGTAGTGCCGCGCGATAAGCGTAAACACCCCGAGCGTGCCCACCCCGCAGAGCAACGGAAACAGACGCAAGGCCATTTCCCGCTTGCCAAACAGCAGCACGCTCAGCCGGCTAACCCAGAGGTAGCCAATAGGAGCCTTCTGCTCATACTGAAACGGCTGGGTGGCCAGCTCCCAGAACCCCATATTAATGGTGTTCACGTTCAGGTACAGCTCGTCGATGAAGAAGGAGCGGTTGTTCAGGAAGTGAAACAGGCGGATGCCTACCCCAACAGTAGCAGGCCGTAGAGCAACCAGGTAACATCAGGCCGGGTGCCAGCGCGCGGACGCAGCGTAGCGGCCGGCTCGGCGCGCCACGCGGGCAGCGCGGCGGTAGTCGACTTAAAGGGGGCCAGCATAGCGAAAAGTAGAGTTCCGAGAAAAGGACAAGCGGCACTTAGCCGTTCAGCTTAAAGTGGTCTTCGAGCAGGCCGTGCAAGCCGGGCACATCCACAAACATGAGGCCCGTGAGCAGCAGGCAGAACAGCACCACGTAGAGCATGAACCACTTGCGGGTGTAGAGCTTTTCGGAGCCCTGCACCGGCGAGTCTTTCAGCAAACCAATGCGCAGGTACCAGGAGAACAGCAGCGCGAAAAACGGAAAGCTGATGAGCAGCTCTACCCGGTTCTTGATCAGGAAAATGCCCAGGAAAAACGCCGAGGTCAGGGCGTAGAAGAACATGGAAATCAGCAGGCTGTGCTCGGTATAGAACTTAAACGAGCGGCGGTACAGGCCGGCCAGCGCCGGGTCGCCGATGAGGCGGTATTCGGCGAAGCGCTTGGTCGCCATCAGGAAAGCGCCGCCCATCCAGTAAGCAATGATGATGCTGGTGGGCGGGAAGCTGTTGAACAGCTGCACGGCATCCAGATTGGCAAAGCCCAGGGCGGGCGCTACCGTAAACCAGCCCAGGGCAAACCGAATGGGGTTGTTCACGGATTCCGACAGCACGTCAATGTAAGGGCGCTCCTTGGTGCGGAAGGGCCGTACATTGTACATCACGCCCATAAACAGCAGAAAAGCCGATACGCACAAAAACTGCACGCTAATGGTGTAGGCAATGGTCAGCCCCACGGCCGCCAAGCCAAACCACTCGGAGTACACCAGCACCGGATTCACGACCCGCACCACGGAAGTGCGTTTCTTTTTCAGGGGGTGAAACTTGTCGAATTCGGCGTCCAGGTATTCGTTGATGACGTAGTTGGCCGAGGCCACCAGGCAGGTGCTCACAATCCCCAGCAACATGTTGAGTACCAGGGGTACGTCAATGTTCGTGCGGTTATACACGATGATGGCGAACAGCATTCCGGGCACCATAAACACATTCTTGACCCAGTTATCGGGGCGCGCAATGGCTACGTAGTCCTTGAGCTTGGCTGGGAGCAGCACCAGCGGCTCCTCCGGATTCTGCATATCAAGATGAATGGACGTCTGATTCATAGGGAGTTGGCTGTGAGGTAGTAGAAAGCTGATTCGTTAGAATTTCGTAAAAAGTGAAGGTTGGGAAAGGCTGTTTCTCGACTATGAGGTAGGGCATGCCGGCCGCTTCGGCACAGGCGCCGTCCAGCTCGGGCCGGTCACCAATGAACAGGCACTGCTCCGGGGGTAGGCCTAGCTGCTGGCAGATGTGGAGCAGCCCTTGGGGGTGGGGCTTGAGGCGGTTGATGGCCGGGTCAGTAGAGCTGATAACGATGTCGGCCTCCAGCTCCAGGGCCGCCAGCTTCGCCTGGGCCGGATAATCGGAGTAGACGCCGATGGTAATGCCACGGGCCCGGAGCGCGGCAAAAAACTCGGCCACGCCGGGGTAGCGGCAGGGCAGCAGAAATTGGTTGGGGTACTGAAACATCCACCGCTCCACCACGGCCCGCACCTGCTGGACTGGGTAGCCCCCGGCCCGTGCCGCCCAGGCGTACTGATCGGCCTCTAGGTCGGGGCCGGCGTAGGCCGTTTGCTTTTCCCGCTCGGCCCGAAACCGGCGCAGCATTAGCAGCTCCGGCAGCTTCCAGGGCCGGACGCCATAGTATTGCAGCAAAGACTTCAACATGCGCTTGCGCAGCTTGCCCTGCGTATAGAGCGTGCCATCGACATCAAAAATCACGCAGTTGAGGTTCGCCCAGTTAATTGGCACAGTATTAATCATATCGATAATATTAAAATTAATAATGGATAAGCACAAATTAAAAAATAGTTAATGCTATTTTCCCCTGTGGAAGCTATAGGACGATTTTGGGGTATATAGTGCTTTACAGCAGTAGTTTGCGTGTATATTACGGTAAGGATAGTTAAAATATTTATATGTTTATTTATATTTAACAAGCAGTCAGGTAGGAAGCCTTAGTCTTAATAGGGCTTCCTCTACTGTGGTCGGAAGTCGAATGGATTCTTCCCAATCTGGCTGTTATTAGTTCTAGCAGAGGCAAGCATTGGGAGTGAAAAGCGTTGCGAAGCAGTTGTTAATTTCCCTTCGACTCGCTTTAAACAGTCAGCGCCCACAAGGCAGGCTCTTATACTGGAGCTTACCTTGTGGGCGCTGTAGAAAAAGTAAGGTGTGCTGCTGGGTTAGGAGGACAACTAGTTCATGCCCTACTGCCCCCCGGCCCGCCGCTTCTCGTCTTCGGCTCCGCCGCCCCGGCGCTTGGTGGGCGCCAGCTTATCGTTGCCGAAACGGTAGGTGAAAGCCAGTGTAGCTAGTCGCGAATCCTGGCGTTGGTAAAAGCGCTCCACGTAGTTGTCATAGGAGGAAACGGCCCGCTGCGGCTGGGTAAAGAAGATGTCGGCCACGCTGAGTTTGAGGTTGCCCTTGCGGTTCCAGAGGCTTTTCTGGATGCCCGCGGCCACTTCCCCGTTGGGCCGGGCCAGGATGAAGCCGTACACCTCCCGTGACTGGTAGGAACCGTTCAGCTCGGCACTCCAGCCCTTTCCAAAGGTGAACGTGTGGTTGGAGCTAAGGGTGAATGAACTGCGGCCTCGGTCGAGGTTCGTGCCGGCCAAGTTGCCCTCGAAGCGGCTATAATAGAACACGGCGTTGTTATACATATTCCACCACTTGGCTACCTCCACCGGGGCCGTGAAAGTGAGGGCGTAGTAGTGCTGGCGCGTTAGGTTCTGGGTAGTCGACACCACCGTGCTATCCGATTCCGGCTGTACTACCCCAATCAGCGGGTTGCTGGTTAGGCTGTAGCTCAGCCCCAGGCTGTACTTCTGGCGGTAGGTATGGTTCAGCTCAAAATTGTAGCTGGTCTGGGGGCGCAGGTCGGGGTTGCCGGCCCCGGAGGTGGTCTTGTCGATGATGATGCGGAAGGGGTTCAGCTGGTTATACGACGGCCTATCGATGCGCCGGCTCAGGGAGAGGCTGGTTTCGTGCTTGTCGGAGAAAGTCCGCTTCAGGGCTGCGCTTGGGAACAACTGGAAGTAATGGCGGTCGAAGTTAGGCGTGCGGCCCACCTGCACGACGTCCTGCTTGCCCACGGCGTTGGTTTGCTCGGCGCGCAGGCCGCCCTGCAAGCTCAGCTTGGGCAGGCTGTAGTTCAGGTTAAAATAGCCCGCGTTGATGTTCTCATCGTAGCGGAAGCGGTTGGAGCGGTTTCGGTCCAGCTCCCCGTTAGTAAAGAACTGCACGTCGTTATCGGCGGAAACCAGGCTGGCCTTGGCCCCAGCTTCTAACCGCAGCTGCTTGCTCAGGGGCTGCACGTAGTCCACCTTCGCCGACTGAATCGTGAGTAAGCCCTGCTGGTCGCCGATGATGGTTTCGCCCACTTGCTCGGCGCCGTTGAAGCGCGTTTCTAGCCGCTGGTCGCGGGTAGTGCGGTAGCGGGCAAAATCGGCGTCGGCGGTTAGCTCGTGGGTGCCCAGGGAATCAGGGAAGGTGTGGCGGAAGTTCAGGTTGCCGGCCACGTTGGCGTAGCGGCCCTGACGGTCATTGGTAGAAGCATATTGCTGCTGCAGAGTCCGCTCCAAGTTGTTGACGGCCGTGTGGTTGCGACCGTTTTGCTCGTTGCGGTTTTGCAGGCCACTAACTACCCCGCCCAGCGTCGTGCGCTTCGAGAGGGTGTAGTCGAGCCCGGCCTTCCAGGTGTGGGAGCGGGACTGGTTGGGCGCCCGATTTTCCTGGTCGGTGGTTTGAATGAGCTGGCGCGGCAGCCGGCCGGTGGTGTCAACCCGGTAAAAGTCGCGGTGTATGCTCAGCTTGCCAATGCCGGCGCGGTCGGAGTAGTTATAGGAGCCAAACAGGTTCAGGTGCTGGCGGCGGTGGTTTACGCTCAGCCCCGACACGTATTTATTGTACTGGCTGCGGCCGTAGCTCAGGTTTACGGTGCCGTTGGTACCCAGGCGCTGGTCTTTCTTCAGGTTGATAGCAATAACGCCCGCCCCGCCCTGGGCGTCGTACTTGGCCGGTGGGTTGGTAATCAGCTCGATGCTTTTCAATTGCTCGGCGGGTAGGGCCCGCAGGTAGTCGGCCAGCTCCGTGCCCGTCATGGGTTGGCGCTTGCCATCAATGAGCACGAGCAAGCCCTGTTTGCCCCGGAGCGCGAGGTTATCGTTGCCGTCCACCGTCACGCCCGGGGAGCGGCGCAGCACATCCAGGGAGGTATTGCCGGCCGCTAGTGTACTGCCCTCCACGTTTACAATGGTGCGGTCGGCTTCCCGCTCAAAGGTTGGGCGCTGCCCCGTGATGGTTACTTCCTTGAGAGCCGTTGCCTTGTTGGGTTGTAGCGTTAGCGTCAGAGAAGGGGGTGGCGAGCCGGCGGTAACTTCCAGCGGCCCGGTCCAAGCCCGCCCGAACCCTACCTGTGAAGCCGACACTAGGTAGCGCCCCGCGGCGGTCAACTCAAAGCGGAAAGCGCCCTTTTCGTCGCTAAACTCGGTTTTTACTACCGCCGAATCGGCGGCCCGGTGCAACACCACGGTAGCATATTCCACGGCCCCCCCGGCACCAGTCCGGACTTGCCCACTGACGCCCTGACCTACTGCCCGCGTGAGGGGTAGCGCTGATAAAAGGAACAGCAAGGCGAATCCGCGCGGCTGCCCGGGATGCATAGTCTTCATGAGAAAACAAGGTGAGATGGGAAAGAAAAATCAAGCGACCAGCCCCAAAAGGCGAGCTGAACAACAAGGCGGCCGTCCCGTGCTCAGCGACTACGAATAGTTTCGTAGTAAACATACGAATGATTTCGTATTTGAAAAATAAAATATTTCAAATGCTAAATTTTTGGTTGATTCCGCTGCGCTGCTAGTGCCTAGATAGCGGGGGTGGGGCGCCGCAGTTTGTGGCAATGCGCTCTAGTAAGTAGCGCAGGGTGTTCAGGTCATTTTCGCTGAGCCCTTCCAGGGCTATTGCGCGGTTGCTGAGCACCACGGGCTCCACCGCGTCTAAGGTGCGGAGTCCCTCCACCGACACCCGCAGCTGGGTACGGCGGCCGTCGTGGGGTAGGGGTTCGGCCAGCAGCAGACCCCGCTCCAGCAGCAGCCGGATCATGCGGGCCACGGAGGCCTGATCTTTGAAAACCCGTTCGGCAATGTCGGTTTGGGTGAGGTCATCGGTTTCCTGAATCACCCGCAGCACCAGCCACTGGTCGATGCTAATACTGACGCCGGCCCGGTCGATGTTGGCCTGGGCCATGCGGCGGTACTGCCGAATGGCTTTGTCCAGGGAGTAAAAGATGACGCTGGAAAGCATGAGCTGTTGTATGATGTATCATATAGATGTATGATACATCATATAGGTTGCGTAAAGACCACAAAATTTGTGCAGTTGCCTGTATCCAGGAGTGTATAGAGCAGAGACAGGTAGAATCGACTTTACAAAAACGTCCTACAGAGCCGTAGGCGAAGCAGGAGGTTCATTTTCTCTACTTGCCATTTTATTAGCAGGGTTTCCTACTTGGCTGTTCGTTGATTCCACCTCTTGGTCATATGTCCTGTAATGCAAAGCCTGGCCTTCTTTGTAGAAAGCCAGGCTTAATGGGCAGTCAGCGCAAGACTATATAGAATTACTGACCGGTGGCGGCGCGGCGCTTCTCGTCTTCTGCGCCGGTAGCGCGGCGGCGAGCGGCGGCCACCTTGTCGTTGCCGAAACGGTAGGTCAGCGAAGCGGTAACCACCCGTGAGTCTTGGGCGGAGCGGTAGCTTTCCTCCAGCACCCGGTAGCGCGAAGTAACGCGCAACGGGGTAGTGTAGAAAATATCCGTGGCGTTGAGTCGGATCAGGGTTTTGCCTAGCTGTTTCTGTACGCCGGCGCCTACCTGCCCAAACGAGCGGATGGTCTGGAAGGCAAACTGCTCCCGGGAGTTGTAGCTGCTGTTGAGGTCGGCGCTCCAGCCGTGGCCCAGTGTTAGGCTGTTGTTAAGGCTGATGATGGCGCCCGGCTGGCCAGCAGGAGGCGTTGCCCCGTCAACTAGGCCCTGAAACTGAATGAAAAACAGTTCCGCGTTGGCGTACAGCTTCCACCACTTGGCCGGCTCCAGCGGGGCCGTCAGGGTTAGGCCGTAGTACTCCTGGGTGCGCAGGTTCACGTCGGTGGAGGCTACCAGCTGATCCGCGTCCAGCAGGTACACGTTCACCACGGGGCGGTTGGTGCGGGTGTAGCTCAGGGCCGTGCTGATTTTGTGGCGGAACGTGTGGGTCAGCTCGGCTTGCACGCTGGTAGCGGGCCACAGGGCCGGGTTGCCGGTGCGGTAGGAGGTAGCATCCACGTAGGAGCGGAACGGGTTCAGCTGGTTGTACGTGGGGCGGTCGAGGCGGCGGCTGAGGGCAAAGGCCAACTCGTGCTTATCCGACAAAGTCCGGCGCAACGCCAGGTTAGGAAACAGCTGGAAATAATGGCGGGAAAATGAGGTTTGGCCCACGTCCTGGCGGCCGGTGGCATTGGTTTGTTCCCCACGCAGGCCGGCCGTAACCGTCAGCTCCGGGCGGGTGCGGGTCAGGCTAACGTAGGCGGCATTGATGTTTTCTGAATACCGGAACCGGTTGGTAAGGCCCCGATCAACCTGGCTGACCCCGTCGCGAGTGCGCACGAACAGCACGTCGTTATCCGACGAAACCTGGGTTATTTTCACGCCAGCTTCCAGGCGCAAGCGGTGCCGCAGGGGCCGGATGTAATCGGTTTTTGCGCCCCAGAGGGTAAGCGTGCCGCTTTGGTCGCCCAGCAGCGTGCCGGGGGTAGTCGTGAGCGGCGCCTGGTAGGTAGTGGCTAGGTCCAGGGTACGGGTAATGCCGTAGTGGGCCACGTCGGCATCGGCCGTCAGCTCGGGCGTGCCCAAGGAGTCCTTCGGGAACAGGTG
Organism: Hymenobacter sp. 5516J-16; assembly: GCF_022919335.1. Classification (NCBI taxonomy): domain Bacteria; kingdom Pseudomonadati; phylum Bacteroidota; class Cytophagia; order Cytophagales; family Hymenobacteraceae; genus Hymenobacter; species Hymenobacter sp. 5516J-16. The sequence continues at coordinate 4,393,337 of NZ_CP095058.1, forward strand.
GCGCAGCGTGAGGTTACCGGCCACGTTCGGGGTCAGCAGGTTGCGGCGGTTAATGGAAATGGAGCGGCCTAGTAGCTGGTTCTGGGCATCAAAATAGGCGGCTTCGTTCAGGCCTTTAGAGGGCGTTTGGCTGCTTAGGCCGCTAACCACAGCGCCCAGGGTCGTTTGCTTACTGAGCGAGTAATCGGCGCCGGCCCGCCAGGTGTGCGACTGTAGGTGTCCGCGGGGCGTGTTGCGCTGCACCGTTTTGAGGCCCGTGGTGCCGGCGTCCTGCCGGTACGTTCGGCTGAAGTCAAGCTCCTGAAAGCTCTGCCGGTTGGCGTAGGCGTAGGAGCCGTAGAGGTTGAGCTTTTTCTGCCGGTGGTTTAGGCTTAGGCCCGAGGTGAATTTGCCGTAGCGGCCCCGGCCGTAAGCGGTGTTCAGGCTGCCATTCGTGCCCAGGCGCTGGTCCTTCTTCAGGTTGATGGCAATGATGCCCGCTCCGCCCTGGGCATCGTACTTGGCCGGCGGATTAGTAATTAGCTCCACCGTACTCACCTGCTCGGCGGGCAAGGAACGGAGCAGGTTGGCTAACTCGGCCCCGGTCATGGGTTGGCGCTTGCCGTCGATGAGCACCAGCAGGCCCTGCTTGCCCCGGAGCGCCAGGTTGTCGTTGGCATCCAGGGACACACCCGGGGCGCGGCCCAGCACATCCAGTATTGTATTGCCGGCGCTGAGCGTGCTGCCTTCCACGTTCACAATGGTGCGGTCGGCGAGGCGCTCAAAGGTAGGGCGCTGGCCCGTGACGGTTACTCCCTTGAGCTGGGTGGCGGCCCCGGCCGTCAGGACAAAGGCCAGGGGGGCCGGGAGGGGAGCGGCCGTTACTTCTAGCGGCCCCAGCCACGCGCGGCCATATCCCAGCTGCGCCGCTGACACTAGGTAGCGCCCTCCCACGGACGGTGCCAAGTGAAACTGGCCGGCCGCGTCGCTGAACTCAGTTTTAACAACGGCCGAATCGGCGGCCCGATGCAGGGTAATGGTAGCGTACTCCACGGCGGCACCAGTGCTAGTGCGCACGGTGCCCACTACGGCAGCCGGGTGCACCTGGGCGCGAGTAGAGAACGGCAGGAGCAGCACTACGGCTCCCAGAACAGCAACGGACCCTCCAGTGAGGCGGGGTAAACAAAAGCGCATGGGCACACAATCCGGTGGTTGAATAAAGCGGAAAGTGCAATAGGGGGCAGATGGTCCGGCCAGCGCATGGATAAGAAACAGCGGCCGAAAAGGAGCAGGGTATTTAATTCTCAACCAGTAGGTTAGGAATCGAATGCCGGAAGATAGCAAGAACGTCGCATACTCCGCGAAAATAACCGGGCTAGTAGGCCAGCCCACGGAACAACAACGGGCCCCACCAGCAGCCTGGTGGGGCCCGTTGTTGTTCTGTGCTCATCGGAAAGCTATTAGGGACTAGCCGGCGCCAGCGGCACTAGCGTAGAGCCTCCAGCGCCGTCCGCAGCCGGGGCAGAGCCGCTTCAATAGATTCCAGGGAAGCGCCTCCCACCGACATACGGAACCAGGGCGCCGCGCCATCCGTCCCGAAGGCGCTGAAGGGCACCAAGGCCAGCCGCGCCTCGCTGATGAGGTAGGAAGTCAACTCTTTGGTAGTACTAAGAATCTGACCATCAGGGGCGGTTTTGCCCAGTACGTCTAGCTTGGCAGTCAGGTAGATAGCGCCCATCGGAACCATGGAGTCCACGGGCAGCCCCTGGGCTTTCATGGCTTGTAGGCCCTGGTGCAGAGCGTCGAGGCTATGTTGTACTTTCTCCTTGAACTGCTCCAGGAACTCATCCACGGCGGTAGTCTCGGGCAGATAGTTCGCGGTAGCAACCTGCTCGGCCTTGGGCGCCCAGGCTCCCACGTGGCCCAGAATAGACTTCATCTTGTCAATGACCACAGCCGGACCGAAGGCGTAGCCCACCCGCACGCCGGTAGCAGCCAGGCACTTTGAGATGCCGTCAATATACACGGTGTATTCGCGCAGGGCGGGGCGCAGGTTCACGGGGTCGTAGTGCTCGGTCGCGCCAAAGGTGAGCAGCCAGTAAATCTGGTCGTAGAGCAAATAAAGCGGCTTTTCTCCGGGCTGGCGGCGCTGATTTTCGGCCAGTACCACGTCGCAGATAGCCTCCAGATCTTGCTTGCTGAAAACGGTGCCCGTGGGGTTGAGCGGGGAGCACAACGCCAGCAGGGTAGCACCCGCTAGGTGGGGCGCCAGCTCCTCGGCCGTGGGCATGAAGTTGTTTTCGGGGCGGGTTTCTACCATCACGGCCTGGGCCGCAGAAAGATGGCAGTAGTGGTTGTTGTTCCAGCTGGGCACCGGGAATACCACCTTGTCGCCGGGGTCTACTAGGGCCAGGTAGGTAGCGTAAATGAGGGGGCGGGAGCCGCCGGCCACCAGAAAATCATTGGGCGAGTACGCCAGGCCCAGGCGGGTTTCGGTGAACGTAGCGGCCGCTTCGCGCAGGGCCGCCATGCCGTTGGCCGGGGGGTAGTTGGTGTGCCCGCTCTGGTAGGCGCGGGTAATTTCGTTTTGCAGCTCGGCCGGAATCGGGAAAATGCTCGGGTCGAAGTCGCCGATGGTGAGGTTGCAGATCTGCTCCCCCTTGCGAATCATATCGTTTACTTCGTTGCCGATTTTGATGATTTCGGAGCCGATCAGGCTACCGGCCATTCGGGAAACTTGCATGGTGAGGTCATGGTTTGGGTCGGCCAAATATAGAAGACCCTGACTGTCTGAAGCCCAGCAGCCCTGAAAACTCCCAAGAAACCCCTGTAGTTAGGGCGTATCCACCAGTGGGCGGCGCGCAGCAACTGGCCAAAGCTGGCCGGTTGCGGAGTCGTTGGAATGTAGCTCCTGGACCCAGCGGCGGTAATACTCAGTGGGGCGTTCTGATACGAGCTTCTGCTTAATCATCCGAACCGAAGATCGGTTCCAGTACCTATAATAAGGTCCGGTTCGATTCTGCAGCAGTACTTTCCGCGGAAGATGGGGTAGGGACCGGCATTGCGGCAGATTAACCAAATTTGTGGGCTTAAGTCAAACGCCTCACTTGTTCTGCCTCCTCCGATGATCAGTGAAACCATTCTCATTTCTTCGCTTGACGCGCTACCCCAGGCCGCCGCGCAGGTGCGCGCCGCTATGCACGGGCACTCCATCATTTGCTTCGAGGGCGAGATGGGCGCAGGCAAAACGACCTTCATCAAAGCCCTGTGCCAGAGCCTGGGCGTGCCCGACGACATCAGCAGTCCTACCTTCTCCCTCGTCAACGAGTACCGGGACGCCGAAAATCAGCCCATCTACCACTTCGATTTCTACCGAATGAACGATGTGCGGGAAGCCGAAGGCATTGGGGCCCTAGAGTACTTCGATTCTGGTTATCTTTGCCTAATCGAGTGGCCGAGCCGCGTCGAGGCGCTGTTGCCGCCCGAGCGACTGGTTATCACGCTTACCGTCACCGGCCCCTCTTCGAGGGAATTAAAAATTGAGAATTAAAAATGAAATGCGACTTGCCCTCCTCCATTACTAATAAGGCCAGCTCGTACGCCACTTTTTAATTCATGATTTTTAATTTTTAATTTAACAAGATGCCCGAAGCAGTACCCCCCGGATTCGAGTCGTTGGCTACCAGCCGCGCCTATTTCACGCAGGAATCCATGCTGGCCGTGGAAACGCGGAAACGGAAGCTGTTTATCGGGCTGCCGCGGGAAACCTCGCTGCAGGAAAACCGCATCTGCCTAACGCCCGAAGCCGTGAAGCACTTGGTGGAGGCAGGCCACGAAATTCTGCTGGAAAGTGGGGCCGGGGAGCCCAGCAAACACTCCGACCACGACTACTCCGAGGCGGGCGCTACCATTGCCTACTCGCAAAAGGAGGTGTTCGAGGCCGATATCATCCTGAAAGTAGCCCCGCCTACCTACGACGAGATTGAGTACATGCGGGCCGGGCAAACCCTGATTTCGGCCCTGCAGTTTGGCACCCTGACGGGCGAATACATCACGGCCCTAACCAAGAAAAAGATTAATGCCATCAGCTTTGAGCTGATTAAGGACCCTTCCGGGGCCCGGCCGGTGGTGCGGGCCATGTCGGAAATTGCGGGTTCCACCGTTATGCTCATTGCGGCCGAGTACCTGGCCCGCTCCAACGAGGGTAAAGGCGTGATTCTGGGCGGTATTACGGGCGTGCCACCGTCCCAGGTCGTGATTTTGGGAGCGGGTACAGTGGCCGAGTACGCCGCCCGCGCTGCTACCGGGCTGGGGGCCGAGGTGAAAGTGTTCGACAACCACCTCTACAAGCTGCGCCGGCTCAAAATGAACCTGTGCACCCCGCAGCTCTACACGAGCACCCTCGACACCTACGCCCTCAACCAGCAAATCCGCCGCGCCGACGTAGTGATTGGGGCCCTGAACGCCGAAGAAGGCCGCCTACCCTTCATGGTGTCCGAAGACGTGGTGTCGCAGATGGCGCCGGGCTCCGTGATTATCGACGTGAGCATTGACCAGGGCGGTTGCTTTGAAACCAGCGAGATGACGAGCCATAGCAAGCCCGTCTTCCGCAAGTACGACGTGATTCATTACTGCGTACCCAACATTGCCTCCCGGGTGCCGCGCACCGCTACCAACGCCCTAAGCAACATTTTTACGCCTATTCTGCAGGAAATCAGCCAGCACGGGGCATCAATGAGGTGTTGTTTACCAACGAGCACTTCCGCTCCGGGGTGTATGTCTATAAAGGTTCGCTCACTAACGCCAGCATTGCCCGCAAGTTCAACATGCGCTACAAAGAGCTAGCCCTGATGATTGCCGTGCGTAACTAAGTCACGGATTTAGACGGATTATTCAGATTCCACGGATTTTGTAGTGCAATACGGCCTGTACATTAGTACAGGCCTTTTTTATGGCCACCCCGTTACTTAGCAAATAGACAGCCAGCTGGGAAAATGGGCTCGTGGAGTAGGCGCAAGCGTGCCATCAGGTATCCCTGCTACGCTACGGTTTGCCCTGGCTAACCTGTGCAGGACGCACGGACGAGGGTACGCCCAGCTGCCGCCCAACCGGAATGCCGATGGCCGCTAACAGAAATATACCGGGCAGTAGTGGCACAATAAATCGGTTGTCCCAATCGGGTAGGGTAGCCGCGGCAATAGTAGCTTGTAAGCCGATTACTATCAGGAAAAACAGCCGCTGCGGTTGGGAGAGAATAGTTTTTTTTATCCCTAGCCAGGCAAGTAAATAAGCTGGGTAAATAAATAAAATGATAGAAATATTATGAATTGCGGAATAATACGGTTTAATCTGTGCAAAGAATACGATGAATTTTAAGACAAATAATTTAGTAAAGTAAAAAGGATTGTGGCCAATAAATAATAGTAATTGCTGCCACAGTGGTGCGGTAGCGGCCGGAATATACAACGGGGCGCTAGAGGTAACAGCCCCGAACGGGTGGCCGCCAAATAAAGAGCCGCCCTGGTAGATAGATATGAGCGAGAAGATATTGTGTAGTATTCTATTAAAACTAAATCCGGCAAGTAAAATAAATACCACGGATGCACCCACCGCAACCCGGCGGAAGATAGATTGGCTGTAGTGCTTGAGCAGGAAAAGCAGGTAGAAAAAGGTAGCTACCCCAATGACGATACCATTAGGCCGCAAGAAAAGCAGCCACCCAAGCAAAGGTGCCGCCAGTAGTAATTGCCTGACCTTTTGGGCCTTGAGCAGAACGTACGTATAAATCGTGAGGATGCTGCAGAACAGGGCATCGGTGTGAATATAGAAGTTCCAGGCCTGCAAATCGGGCCAGGCAACGTAGGCCAGAGTAGCTGTAAACGCCGCCTGCCAGCGGCCGGTAAGGCGCTGGGCTAGGGCGTACAGGCAACAAGCGGCTACGCCAGAAAGCAGGCTTTGAAATACAACAACGGCTTCGAAGGGTAGCTGAAGTTTTAAAAATAAAGCCAGTAATGCCGTATACCCAATGTATAAGATGTTCCGGTCCCAAACCAAGTGATGCTGCACGGCCATTTCTGTGGCGTGCTGAATATAGCGGTGGCTATCAAAAACAATTTTTACCCCGTAGCGGCTAAATAAAATAAGTTGAACGAAAAGCCAGGTGAAACTTAAAAAATAGACGTGGTACGGGCGAAATGCATTTCGTAACATATAACGTAACCTACTGGTGGTGCTGTGCGGGCTGGTTGTGCGCGGCTAAGCAAAAGAGAAGTCAGCACCTAGAATGAGTGGCAAAGTGCAAGAGGCAACTACTCGCCTGCGGGCGGCGCGGCCAGCAGTAATACCTGCCAGGCTTCCAGCAGTCGGCCTTCCTCTAGTAACTGCTTACCTAGCAGCATCAGCTCCCGGCGCTGTCGGGCCGGTTCACCACGAAACTTGTTCAGGGTGTATGCTACCAGTGGCTCCTGCTGGTAGGCTCGCACCTGCTCGGGAGTAGGTGGGGCGTGTTGCTCGATGTTGGCCAGCCGGCCCAGGTTATTGCCCGTCAGCACCTCGGAGGTGCGGATATGCTCTGGCAACTGGTCAATGCCGATGCCCAGGTTGCGGTTGGGTTTGGGCACCTCAAAGAGGCTGCTGCCCGAGGCCCGGCAGTACCAGTCGCCGCCCAGGCGGGCAATGGCGTCCAGCTTCTCGGGGTCGATGCCAATGCCGGAAGGTAGAATAATGTCCTCCCGAAAGTGGGCCAGCACCACCCGGCAGATGACCAGGTTGCCCGCGCCGTTGTTGGTGCCCAACTCCACCACTTGCTCCACCACGCACTCGAAGGCGGCAGGGGCCTCCAGCACCCGCGGTGGGCGCACTTGCTGGCTGGCTACCTCGGTAAAACCGGCCTTCACGAATTCATTAACCCCTTTCTCGTATTCGGTGCTGGCCAAGGACATTTGCTCCACCATGGCGTAGTCGCAGATGTGAATGACGCACTCGGCTACCTCTCGCACGTTTTCCAACGTGTGCTTCTGGGAGTTGTCGCGCACCCGGTTGGCCGGCGAGAAAACCAGAATGGGCGGGTTTGAGCCAAAGCAATTGAAAAAGCTAAAGGGACTGAGGTTAACGTTGCCGGCGGCATCCTGGGTGCTGACGAAGGCTACGGGGCGGGGCGCCACCGCTCCCACCATGAACGGATGCCAGTCGCTGGGTTTTAAATCAGTCGGAACGATGCTGCGAAATGGGGTAGGGGTGGGCATGAGCGGGGTAAATGAAAGGAAACAACGTAGCGGTGAACGGTCGTTTGGGCAACCAAAAGTAGGGCCTGCGCATCTAGCACCCACACCTTAGCTGATTTACTATGCGGCAGCGGCTTCTACTTATCTTAGTGTTCCTGGCGGCGGGCGCCTTGCGCGCGCACGGGCAAACCCCTGCCGATACTGCTCATTTGCGCCGGCACCTAGTGGCCCTGACTACCACGCCCGCGCCGCGCAACTACCTTCACGAAGCCAGCCTTAACCAAGCCGCCGACTACATCCGGCGGGAACTGGCCGCGGCCGGTGCCCGCACCAGTGAACAGCAATACGAGGTGCAAGGCCGCCGCTACCGCAACATTGTGGGGTACTTCGGGCCTGCTCAGGGCCCGCGCGTGGTGGTAGGGGCTCACTACGATGTCTGCGGGGAGCAGCCAGGCGCCGATGATAACGGCACCGGGGTAGCTGCCCTGTTGGAACTGGCTCGCCTGCTTGGGCAACAGCCCCGGTTGCCGTATCCCATTGAGCTGGTTGCCTACACGCTAGAGGAGCCGCCTTTCTTTCGTACCAAACAAATGGGTAGCTACGTGCACGCTCAGGCCCTGCGCGAGGCCGGCGTGCCGGTGCGTGGCATGGTGGCCCTGGAAATGCTGGGCTACTACAACGACCAGCCCGGCAGCCAAGAGTACCCGGTAGGCGCCTTGAAGTGGCTATACGGCCGGCGCGGTAACTACGTAACGGTAGCCCAAAAATTTGGGAATGGCCGGTTCGGCCGTCAGTTTGCGCGTCGTTACAAAGCGGCGGCCACGCTGCCCGTGAAACGCTTTAAAGCTCCGGCCTGGCTGCCCGGTATCGATTTTTCGGACCACCTGAATTACTGGCATTTTGGCTATTCGGCCGTATTGCTCACCGATACGGCTTTCTACCGCAACAAGAGCTACCACGAGCCCACTGATACGCTGGCCCGCCTAGACATGCGTCGGCTGGGGCTGGCCGTAGATGCCGTGCTGGCGACGCTGTTGCGCCCGTAAATAGCCCATTACCCGAACCCCGCCGGACTGGGGGCGTACGCTGTCCTACGTGCCTGACAGTTTAGGGCAGTTCTAATGATAAAAATCTTCTTTCTGCTATTTGGTTGCTGTGCGCTGGCGGCTACTGGCTACGGCCAGAGTCCCCGCCTCACGGACCGAAATACGCTGGGGTGGCTGGTGTATTCCGGTGACCATCAGCTGACCGAGAAGTGGGCCGTGCACACCGAATATCAGTGGCGGCGGGTGAATTGGTTGCGGGCCCCGCAGCAGCAATTGGCCCGCCTGGGGCTGGTACGCACGCTCCCCAACCACGCAACGATAAGCGGGGGTACACCTACTTCCAGACCCACCGCTACGGTGACTACCCCACCGTGCCTGCGCGGCCCGAACCTGAGCACCGCTTGTACCAGGACGTTTCGCTGGAAAACCCAGTGGGCCGGCTCTCGCTCACGCACCGTTTGCGGCTGGAGCAGCGCTGGCTGGGTTCCCGTAGTGCCGAAGGGCAAGGCCCGGTGCAGGACTGGGCATTTCAGAACCGGATTCGCTACCAGCTTTCTGGGCAATATCCGCTGCAAGGACCAAAGGTGGAAGACGGGGAGTGGTACCTCAACGCTTTCGATGAGCTGTTCATCGGCTTCGGGCGCAACGTGGCAGGCAATGTGTTCAACCAGAATCGGCTATCCGGTGGGCTAGGTCATCAATTCAATGACAAAGCCAAGGTGGAGCTGAACTACCTCTATCAGATCAGCCAGCACGCCTCCCCGGACCCCGTCTCGGGCCGGCCGGTTTTCGAAAATAACCACGGGTTTCGGCTGAATGTGCTCTATGACCTGGATTTTACGGGTAAGTAGTTAGAGCCACTGTTCTACCCACGTCCTCGCTCGAATCGTTGATTAGTAGCACAACGTCAGGATGTGATATGCATCGCCTCCAGTCCTGCATGACAGTCTTGTGTTTGTCATACCCCTGACTCATACTACATACTAACTGTGCTGAATAGAATAATAGTTGCTAAAATACTATATGTTTACTAAATAGCTATAGGTATTGTATAGTAACTCCTTACTCACCCCCGTATGTCTCAGCTGCATTGCCCCAAGTGTGAATCGACGGATGCTACCAAAAGCGGGATTGTAGGCGGCCGGCAGCGGTACAAGTGCAAGAACTGCGGCTACCACTTCTCCGTGGCCAAGGCCGGCAAGGAAATAAACTCCTACTACGTCATTAAAGCTCTGCAGCTATACGTGGAGGGAGTGAGCTACCGCGAAATTGAGCGGCTGCTGGGCGTAAGTCACGTGTCGGTGATGAACTGGGTAAAGAAATACGGCATGAAAGCCCCCCGCCAAACCGACTATCATCCTACCTACAAAATCATGAATCAGAAGGAGCTAGCAGAGTTTTTTCAGAAGCCCGAAAACCTGAAAGAGGCCGGACTTATCGTGACGGAGCTGGGGATAAGTACATGATGATTCGCTGGGAGCGGTTTCGGCAGGGGTAGGCTATAGCGCTTAGCAGAAGTATAACTACTGCGTGACTTCTGCGTTGGGATTTTCCTACTTGGGGCTACTAGTCCGGCACCGCTTGGTGGCTGGCTACCTGCCCCGACCCATCCCAACCCTCAACCCCACCAAACCCTATGCGAACTACTCGCTACGCGTTGGCTATGAGCGCGCTGCTGGCATCAGCCGCCGGTGCTACGGCCCAGGTAACGCCTACTCAGCCGCCTGCTACGCCGGCTCCACCACCTGCGGCTCCCACGCCCGTCGTGGCCGTGCCCACTGCTACTCCCGCCGAAACCGTGCCCTACGGCTCTGGTATGAAAGTAAATCTTTCCCCGGACGGCACCAAGTACCTGCGGTTTATCACCTGGCACCAAGTCTGGACGCGCTACACCGAAAACAACGCCGGCACCCTACGTGCTCCAGGCAAGCCCCAGTCTGACCAGCTGGATTTTTCCTTGCGTCGTTCCCGCCTGATTGTGCTTTCGCAGTTGAACCCGCGCTTTTTGGTGTACACGCACATCGGTGTCAATAACCAAACGGCTGTGAGTGGGGGTGTTACGCCTGCCGTAGACGGCAAAAAGCCTCAGCTTTTTGTGCACGAGGCAGTAGTAGAGTATAAGGTCAATAAGTATCTGAACCTGGGGCGGGCATGCACTACCAGAACGGCCTTTCGCGCATGACGCGCTCCAGCACCATCAATTACCTTACCCTGGATGCGCCGCTCACCAACTGGCCTACCATTGAGGCTATCGACCAGTTTGTGCGCGGTATTGGCGTGTACGGCAAGGGCCGCATTGGCAAGCTCGACTACGTTTTGTCAGTGAATGAGGCGTTCCTGACCAATCAGACGGGGGCGTTCAGCACCCCGTTGGGCCTAGGTACGACCACCGGCACCGGCGCAAATCGGCTGAACACCGGCAGCAATACGGCCCAGTACAATCCGCAGGGTACCAACCACGTGTACCAGGGCTACTTTAGCTACGAATTTCTGGAGCAGGAAGCCAACCTGTTACCCTTCAATGTGGGCACTTACCTGGGGCCAAGCGCGTGTTCAACATCGGGGCGGGCTTCTTTTATAACAAAGACGGCATGTACTCGCGCCCGGCCGGCAGTGTGCTGAACGCAGCGGCCATCGACGCGGCCACCACCGCCGGCGTTGGCTCCCTAAACACCATTGGTACGCGCAAGCACGACATTGCCCTGTTTGCGGCTGATGTGTTCTTTGATACGCCCATTAATAAGGATGCCGGCACGGCCTTCACGCTTTACGGAGTGTATTACAACTACAACATGGGCCCGAACCACACCCGCTTCATTGGGGCCGCCAACCCCGGCTGGGGCGCTGACGCCCGTCGTGGTAACGCCGTGCCTCACTCGGGTACCGGCAATGTAGGCTACCTGCAGGCGGGCTACCTGCTGCCTAAAAATCTGCTGGGTCCTAAGCTGCGCGTGCAGCCCTATGCTTCCCACCTGCTGGCCGGCTACGAAGGCTTGCGCACCAGCAGCGGCGAGCAGAAAAACGTGAACATTTTTGATGCGGGCGCTAACTTCTACATTGATGGGCACAACGCCAAGTTTACGCTCAACTACCGCGCTCGTCCCGACTTTACAAACGTGAACAACGTGGACTACAAGCCGGAAATCACTTTGCAAACCCAGGTAGCGCTGTAAGGCAGGGGCGAACTGGTAAATCAGTGAGGCGGCTGTAGCAGCTGCGCCCCTTCGTCCTGCACTTTATAACTAAGGCCCGACGACGAGTTGCTGGGCAGCCTCTGCTACCAGACGTGCAACTCCCATTCTATTCTTTTCACCACCACAACTCCCACCAATCATGGCCCAGAACTTACCGCAGCGCGACGCCTACGCCGGTGCCGCGCCCGTGGGCGGCACGCCCTCCGCCGACGATTCGCTGACCCACGACAACAACGCCGTTTCGACCAGTAAAATCTGGCAGGTGATTACCGCCTCCTCGGTGGGCACCGTCATTGAGTGGTACGATTTCTACATCTTCGGTTCGCTGGCCGCCATTATCGGGCCGGTGCTGTTTGGCTCCACGGGTAAGATTGAGGACACCATTTTGGGCACCTTGGCCGTGTTTGGGGCGGGCTTTGTGGTGCGGCCGTTTGGGGCCTTGTTCTTCGGCCGCATCGGCGACATGATTGGGCGCAAGTACACCTTCCTGCTCACCCTGCTGATTATGGGCGGCGCTACCTTCGTGACGGGCCTGATTCCGAGCTACGACAAAATTGGCATTGCCGCCCCGGTTATTGTTACCATCCTGCGCTTGCTTCAGGGCCTAGCCCTGGGCGGCGAGTACGGCGGCGCTACCACCTACGTGGCCGAGCACTCCCCCGACAACCGGCGCGGGTACTACACCAGCTTCATCCAGATTACGGCCACAGCCGGCCTGCTGCTGAGCATTCTAGTCATTATTGCCACGCGCAAAACCATGGGCGAAGAGGCCTTCAAGGACTGGGGCTGGCGCATTCCGTTCTTGCTCTCGGGCCTGCTGGTCATTGCCTCCTACTACATTCGCCGCAAGCTCCACGAGTCGCCGCTGTTTGCCAAGGCCAAGTCGGAGGGCAAAACCAGCACGAACCCCCTGCGCGAGTCGTTCGTGAACCCCGTAAACCGCCGCTTGGTGTTGATTTCGCTGTTCGGCGCTACCATGGGACAGGGCGTGGTGTGGTACACTGGCCAGTTTTACGCCTACTCCTTCATGCAGAACACCCTGAAGCTCGACTTGGTAGACGCTAGCCTGGTGCTGTGCAGCGCCCTGATTCTGGCCACACCCTTCTTCGTGTACTTCGGCTCCCTGTCGGACCGCATCGGCCGCAAGAAAATCATCATGATGGGTTTGCTCTGCGGGGCGCTGTTTACCTTCCCCATCTTCTACGGCCTCAAGCAGTTCGCTGGCCCGCTAACCGAAGTAACCGCCGCTACCGTGGATGCCACGGGCAAGGCCGTACCGGCCGTGATGAAAGCCCTCACGCCCAACCTGCTGGCCATGACGGCCCTCACGTTCTGCCTCGTGCTGTTCGTGACCATGGCCTACGGACCCATTGCTGCCTACCTCGTGGAGCTATTCCCGACGAAGGTGCGCTACACCTCTCTTTCGCTGCCCTACCACATCGGCAACGGCGTATTCGGCGGCTTCGTGCCCCTAATTGCCACGGCCCTTACCCTGCGCGCCGCCGCCTCCGATACGCCCTTCATTAAGGAACACAGCACCCTGGCCGGCCTCGTCTATCCGGTGAGCATTGCCCTGATTTGCTGGTTTATTGGGCAGGCCCTGATGAAGGACGTGCGCAACGTGAAGCTGATGGAAGATAACCCCGTCTAGTGCGCGCCTTGACAGGTGAAGCTTTACCCTGAGGCCCATGCGTTGCCCAGGCAAGTAAAAGTCCGTCGGGCCGTTGGTTCGGCGGATTTTGCGCGACAGGCGCCTGTGTTTTCGTTGGTTTCGTAGGTTGCTGATGTTCACTTCGTCGGCTTTACCACCGCTTCGCTATGCCTCCCATTCCACCCCAGGAGCGACCAGAACAGCGCCGCGGCCAGCAGCTGCTCTTCGTGACCGTGCTGTTTGCCGTGCTCCTCAACTTTCCCTTCCTGGCCGTCTTCGACCATGATGGCCGGGTAGGCGGTATCCCGGTACTTTACCTCTACGTGCTGCTGGTATGGGTGCTGCTGGTGCTGCTCACCGGTTGGCTGGTGAGGCGGTGAAATAGTGAGGTGGTGAGTTGACGTGCTGACGGCGCAGGTAGTTTACGTCCTTCGCACAGCTCCCAACAGTCCGTCCCTACCTTCTCTGCTAGTAACTACCGCCGTATTATACCGCCAGCACGTCAACTCACTATTTCACCATTTCACCATTTCACCGCCTCACCACTCCGTGAATACCCTGCTCGTTATCGGCTTTTCCTTTGGCTACCTCGCCCTGCTGTTTGGGGTGGCGTATGCGGCGGAGCGGCGTTCGGCGGCGCGGCGGAGCCTGGTGAGCAACCCCTACGTGTACGCCCTGAGCATGGCCGTGTATTGCACGGCCTGGACGTATTACGGTTCCGTGGGGCGGGCGGCGCACTTCGGGCTGGAGTTCATCGGGATTTACCTGGGTCCTACGCTAATGGCGCCGGCGGCTTGGCTGGTCTTGCGCAAAATCATCCGCATCTGCCGGCAGCAGCGCCTCACCTCCATTGCCGATTTCATTTCGGCTCGCTACGGCAAAAGTGCTTGGCTCGGGCGCTAGTAACTACCGTGTGCGTGCTGGGGGTAGTGCCCTATATTTCCTTACAAATCAAGGCCATTGCTGCTTCTTTCGACATCCTGACCGGGGGCGGCGAAACCTCCCTGCTGGCCGGCGGGGGGTAGGGCTGTCGTCAGCTTTCGTGACAACGGTAGCCCTGGCTTTCTTCACCATCATCTTCGGAGTGCGCTCCATTGAGGCCACGGAGCGCCACGAAGGCATGGTGCTGGCCGTGGCCCTGGAAAGCCTAGTGAAGCTCGTGGCCTTCCTGGCGGCGGGCCTGTTCGTGACGTATAGCCTGTTCAACGGCTTTGCCGACGTATTCGGGCGGGCCGCGGTGGTGCCAGAGCTAAGCCGGCTGTTTACGTTGGAGGGTGCCGGTACGGCCCCAGGTCAGTGGCTAACCTTGCTGCTACTGAGCATGGCTGCCATTCTGCTGCTACCCCGCCAGTTTCAGGTAGCCGTGGTGGAAAACGTAAACGAGGACCACTTGCGCAAAGCCATGTGGCTGTTTCCGCTCTACCTCATCATCATCAACCTGTTCGTGCTGCCCCTGGCGTTCGGGGGCGTCTGCTTGATAATGGGGGCCACTTCGACGCCGATACGTTTGTGCTGGCTCTGCCCTGCAGGCCGGGCAGCCCTGGCTGGCCCTGCTGATTTACCTGGGCGGGCTGTCGGCGGCTTCCTCCATGATTATCGTGGAAACCATTGCCCTGAGCGTGATGATGAGCAACCACCTGCTCATGCCCCTGCTGGTTCGCATTCCGGCGGCCCGGGCCGAGGGGCCGCGCTGGTTTGCCTACCTGGGCCAGGTGGCCCTGCACAGCCGCCGCCTGGCCGTGGTGCTGGTGCTGCTGCTGGCGTATGGTTACTACGTGGAGGTAGGCCACTTGCTGCCCCTGGTGAACATTGGGCTGGTTTCCTTCGCGGCCGTGGCGCAGTTTGTGCCAGTGGTGCTGGGCGGCCTGTACTGGAAAGGTGGCACCCGCGCCGGCGCTACGGCCGGCATTCTGGCGGGCTTTGTGGTGTGGTTTTTTACTCTGGTGCTACCTACCATGGTTGGCCCCAACTTACTGCCCGATACCCTGCTAACCGACGGCTTGTTTGGCCTACGGGGGCTGCGGCCCTTCGCCTTATTTGGGCTCGAAGGCCTTGATTATCTGTCGCACGGGTTGTTCTGGAGTTGGTTTTTCAACCTGGGCCTGTACGTGGGCGTTTCGTTGCTACGCCAGCCCTCGGCCCTGGAAGAGCACCAGGCTGCCGTGTTCGTGGATGTGTTTCGCTACGGGGCCGTGTTTGAAGGGCCGGCCGGCTGGCAGGGCGCCGCGCCCCTGCCCGATGTGCGGGCCCTACTCACAGGCTTTCTGGGCAAAAAGCGCGCAAACCAGGCCCTACACGCCTTTCAAGAGCGTTTTCCGGATGCCCACGTAACCGAGGGCGTGACCCCACCCCAGGCCGACCCGCGCCTACTCGCCTACGCCGAGAAGCTGCTGGCCGGTTCCATCGGCCCGGCCTCGGCGCGGCTGCTGCTGCGCTCCTCGGTGGGGGTAGAGGACATCAGTTTTGATAACGTCGTCGGGATTTTGCGGGAAAGCCAGCAGCTGCTGGAAGCCAACCGCCAGCTGCAGAAGCAGCAGCGCCAACTCCAACGCCTGACCGCCCAGCTGCAGGCCGCCTACGACCAGCTGCAGGAATTGGATCAGCACAAAGACGAATTTCTGTACACCGTCACCCACGAGCTGCGCACGCCCCTGACCAGCATCCGGGCCCTGTCCGAAATTCTAACCGACAACCCCGAGCTGGACGAGGAGGAGCGATACCGCTTTCTGCTCACCATCACCCGGGAGTCGGAGCGGCTGAGCCGGCTGATTACGCTGGTGCTGGATTTGGAAAAGTACGAGTCGGGCAAGGCCACCCTGGAACGCGGAGCCGTGGACGTGGCCGACATCATTACCGATGCCCTGGAGGCGGTTGGCCAGCTGCTGCGCGACAAGCACCTGCACCTGGACCTGGCCGTGCCGCCCGGCCTGCCGCCCTTGCTCGGCGACCGGGACCGGCTGATGCAGGTGCTGGTAAACCTGCTCAGCAACGCCATCAAATCGTGCCGCCCCGATGGTTCCGGCCGCATTGCGGTGGTAGTAGAAGCCGCTACCCAGGCCCTGCGCATCACGGTGCAGGACAACGGCAAGGGCATCGACCCGGAATTTCACCAGCTCATTTTCGACAAGTTTTTCCAGGCTCGCAACCAAACCATGCGCAAGCCGGAAGGCTCGGGCCTGGGCCTGGCCATTACCAAAAAGATAGTAGAGCTGCACGCCGGCCGCATTTGGGTGGAAAGCGCCCCGGAGCAAGGCGCCCGGTTCTCGGTTGAGCTACCCGTAACTGCTGCCTCGGAATGACCAAGTGCCTTGTGCCCGCTCTATGTAACTGCTCGCCTACCTCTCCTTACACAACTTAGCTTGCCTTCCTCATGCCGACTCCCCACATTCTGATTGTCGATGATGAGCCCAACATTGTGATGTCGCTCGAATTTCTGATGCGCAAAAGCGGCTATCAGGTGAGCATTGCCCGCAACGGCACCGAAGCCCTGGAAGCCGTGGATAGCACCGCCCACGACGTGGTGCTGCTGGACGTGATGATGCCCGACGTGGACGGTTACCAGGTGTGCCGCCACCTGCGCCAGCGCCCCGACCGGGCCGGTACGCGCGTCATCTTTCTGTCAGCCAAAAGCAAGGAGGCCGACATCCAGAAAGGCTACGAGGTAGGGGCCGACCTCTACATTCCCAAGCCCTTCAGCACCCGCCAACTCATGGAAAAAGTAAAAGAACTGCTTAGCGCGCCCGTGTAGCCGCCGGCCGCGGCGCACGGCCTCCGGCAGCTGCCCGCTACCTGCACTCAGCTCCGGCTTCCCTTTCGAAATCTACCACTTCCTAATTCCCGATTCTCATGCCTCATTCGTCCGCCAAGCACGCCCGCATCCGCACCCTGGAGGAATACCACGCCGCTTATGAGCTCAGCACCAACAACCCCGAGCAGTTCTGGGCCGAGGTGGCCGAGCCCTTCACCTGGCGCCGCAAGTGGGATAAAGTATGTACCGATGATTTGAAAGGCGGCCGCAACGAGTGGTTTCAGGGCGCCCGGCTCAACATCACGGAGAACTGCCTCGACCGCCACCTGGCTTCCCGGGGCAACAAGCTGGCCATCATCTACGAGCCCAACGACCCCAAAACGCGCCACCTGCGCCTGACCTACCGGGAGCTCTACCACGAAGTCTGCCGGTTTGCCAACGTGCTGCACAACAACGGCGTGGAGAAGGGCGACCGGGTGTGCATCTACATGCCCATGATTCCGCAGCTGGCCATTGCCGTGCTGGCCTGCGCCCGGATTGGCGCGATTCATTCCGTGATTTTTGCCGGCTTCTCGGCCACCGCCATTGCTGACCGCGTGAACGATGCCCAGGCCAGCGTGGTGCTTACCGCCGACGGCCTCAACCGCGGGGCCAAGCAGATTCCGGTGAAGCGCGTGGTGGATGAGGCCCTAGAAACCTGCCCGAGCGTGCGCCGCGTCATCGTGACGGAGCACCTGGGCTGGCCCGTGCACATGCACGAAGGCCGCGACGTGTGGTACCACGAGGAGGCTGAAGGCGTGGCCAAAACCTGCCCCGCCGAGGAAATGGAGGCCGAGGACCCCTTGTTCATTCTTTACACCTCAGGCAGTACTGGCAAGCCCAAAGGGGTAGTGCACAGCACGGCCGGCTACATGGTGTGGGCCGATTATACCTTCCGCAATGTGTTCCAGGTAGAGGAAAACGACGTGTACTGGTGCACTGCCGACATCGGTTGGGTGACGGGCCACAGCTACCTACTCTACGGCCCGCTGCTGGCCGGCAGCACCTCGCTCATGTTCGAGGGCATCCCGACCTACCCCGACGCCGGCCGCTTCTGGGAGGTGATTGATAAGCACTCGGTTAGCATTTTCTACACCGCGCCCACGGCCATCCGCAGCCTCATGGCCGCCCCCCTCGACAATGTGCTGAGCTATTCCCTGGACTCCCTGCGGGTGCTGGGCTCGGTGGGGGAGCCCATCAACGAGGAAGCCTGGTACTGGTACTACCAGCACGTGGGCAAGGAGCGCTGCCCCGTGGTAGATACCTGGTGGCAGACGGAAACCGGCGGCATCATGATTTCGGCCCTGGCCGGTATCACGCCCAGCAAACCTGCCCACGCCGGCCTGCCGCTGCCGGGCGTGCAGCCGGTGCTGCTCACCCAGGAGGGGCAGGAAATTGAGGGTAACGACCAGGAGGGCTATCTGGCCATCAAGCACAGCTGGCCGGGCATCATCCGCACCACCTACGGCGACCATGAGCGGGCCGTGCAAACCTACTTTGGGCCTTACCCCGGCTACTACTTCACCGGCGACGGGGCCCGCCGCGACGAAAACGGGCTATACCGCATCATCGGCCGCGTGGATGACGTGATTAACGTATCGGGTCACCGCTTCGGCACGGCCGAAATCGAAAACGCCATCAACCAGAACGCCAACGTGGTGGAAAGCGCCGTGGTCGGCTTCCCGCACGATGTGAAGGGCCAGGGCATTTACGCCTACGTCATCTGCCGGACCGGAGCCTGTGAAAACGAGGCCGACAAGCCGCGCATCGAAGCCAGCATCATTGAAACCATCGTGGCGGAAATTGGCAAAATTGCCAAGCCCGATAAAATTCAGATTGTGTCGGGCCTACCCAAAACTCGCTCCGGCAAAATCATGCGCCGCATCCTGCGCAAAGTAGCCGAGGGGGAAACCGGAAGCCTGGGCGATACCACCACCTTACTCGACCCCGCTGTAGTAGACGAAATCATCAGCGGCCGGAAGTAGGTAGGAAGCTGTTCTTAATAAAAAACAAAAACGCCGGCCAAGAGTAGGTCGGCGTTTTTCGTGCTCCTGTAAAGCTGTCATTCCGAGCCCAGCGAGGAATCTGAGTTAGCGTCTAGAGTGCAACCCAGATTCCTCGCTGGGCTCGGAATGACAGTTTATGTGTTGTTTTGAGCTATTGCCGAAGTAACCAGGACGAACTCAGTTTATACCTGGGTAGCCGGCAGTACGGTGCCCGTTACGGCTCCGAACCCAATGCGCAGCCCGTCCCGCTCGCAGTAGCCACGCATCGTCACCGTGTCGCCATCCAGCAGAAACTTGCGCTCCGAGCCATCGGCCAGGGGCACGGGGCGGGTGCCGCGCCAGGCCAGCTCGAGCATAGAACCGAGCGAGTCGGGCGTGGGGCCCGAAATGGTACCCGAGGCGTACAGGTCGCCGACTTGCATGTTGCAGCCGTTGGAGGCGTGGTGGGCCAGCTGCTGGGCCATGCTCCAGTACATGAGGCCGAAGTTGGAGCGTGACACGGTGGTTTCCGGGCCGGCTTCGGGCTGAATGGCTACCTCTAGGTTGATGTCAAAGTTGTGCTTGTCGAGCTGGCGCAGGTAGAGCAAGGGCTCCGGCTCCTGCACCGGCCCGGCCACCCGGAAGGGCTCCAGCGCGTCCAGCGTCACGACCCACGGCGACACGCTGCTGCCGAAGCTCTTGCCCAGAAACGGCCCCAGCGGCACGTACTCCCAGCTCTGAATGTCACGGGCGCTCCAGTCGTTGAACAGCACCAGCCCGAAGATGTAGTCCTCGGCGTTCTGCACCGGTACCGTGTCGCCAAGCTGGGTGCTGCGTCCCACTACAAAGGCCATTTCCAGCTCAAAATCCAGTTGCTGCGAGGGGCCGAAGGTAGGCGCCGGGCATCGGGGGCTTTGCGCTGCCCGTTGGGCCGCCGAATGTTGGTGCCGCTGACCACAATGGAGCTGGCCCGGCCGTGGTAGCCAATGGGGATGTGGCGCCAGTTGGGCAGCAGGGCGTTGGCCGGGTCGCGGAACATCATGCCCACGTTGGTGGCGTGCTCAATGCTGCTGTAGAAATCGGTGTAGTTGTGGGGCTTCACGGGGCGCAGCATCCGCACCTCGCTCTGGCGCAGCAGGCACTCCCGCATGATTTCATCGGAGCGGAGCGCGTCGTTGTCGTGGCGCAGCAGCTCCGAAACACGCTGGCGCACCGCCCGCCACACCGGCCGGCCCAGAGCAATAAACTGGTTCAGGCTGCGCCGCCGGAAAATCTTCGGCATCCGGGGCCCCAGCTCCAAATCCTGAAAAAAGCCGAACTGCGACACCGCGTACAAATCCAGCACGTACTCGCCAATGGCCACGCCCAGCCGTGGCCCGCGCTCCTCGGTTTCAAACACCCCAAAGGGCAGGTTCTGAATGGGAAAGTCACTGCCGGGGCAATATCAATCCAGGAATGCAGGCTCGGGTCGTTGGGGTTAGCCATAGAGGGTAGGGGTAGTGGAAGGAGGGGCAAAGGTAGCGGGGTAGGAGGAATAAGGCCACCATGCCCAGTCTTACCCAGAAATTTCGCAAAGCTGCTACCTTGGGCCGCTGCCCCAGCTTCTCGTCATATGTACACGAGTGGCAGTTTCGTTTATCCCTCCACCATTAGTCGGATGAATGACACGTTTAGTTTCGTCCATACACAGATTACCAATACCTGTAATATAACGAAGTGCGCAATGAAATTTATTAAACGAGCATTTCTGGCAAGTCTAATTATTGTAGCTAGTGGATTGTTATTTCGTGGGTGGCTATACCGACACTTGGTAGTGTATCAATCGATTGGGCAAAGAGCAAATTATTCAGTGACGAACGGTAAACTTATTGACTACATAGATGGAAATACTGACAAGCAAGTTGATAACAATATTGAACAGATCATTAAATCAGCACTTGCAATAACGTCCCAGCAATTAAACTTTACTGCTGGCAAAAATGACGTCGACCCAAACAAGCTCATGACGTCCAAGTCAGCGCATTGCGTTGGTTATGCTACATTCCATGCGGCAACCTGCAATTACCTTCTGCGCAAGTATAACCTCGCGGACACGTGGACGGCGAAACCCCAGGTAGGACAGCTTTACTTTCTTGGAACCAACATGCACAAGTATTTCAATTCTTCTTTTTTTAAAGACCACGACTTCGTGACAATTGAAAATAAAAGAACAGGAGAAGTGTATGCGGTAGATCCAACAATTGATGATTACCTCAGCGTTGACTTCATAACTTATAAAAAATAGCTAACGCGGATGAAAGGAAAATAGCAAATAACACAACAAAAAAGCCGGCTTCTCTTGCGAGAAGCCGGCTTTTTAATGTATCGAAAATTAGAAACTAAAACTGCGGGGTAGGCACTGGGTTCGGCTGCACGGGGCGGCCGGCCTGGCCGGCGGGCTGCTCGCCCATGGGGGTAGAGTTGATGGCTTCCACGGCCCGGATTTCGGGCACGGCCTTCTTTACCGATTCCTCCACGCCGGCTTTCAGTGTCATCGGCGACATGGGGCAGGTACCGCAGGCGCCTAGGAGCTCCAGTTGCAGCACCATATCTGTGGTAATATCGAGCACGCGCACGTTGCCACCGTCGGCGGCCAGATAGGGCCGGATGGTGTCCAGGGCCTGCTCAATGCGGGGCAGGAGCGGATGATGTTCTACGGCAGCGGAATGAGTCATGAATCACAGATTGAGCTGCTGCTGTAGCGGGCTCTCAGGCAGGTAGCAGCAGCGTACTTCTTCAAAGGTAAGGCTTTTGGCGCGTATGAAAGCAACACCACGCCCAGCGGTAAAGTTGCCGTTGGCACGACTGCCGAGCTTGTAAACCGCTAGCGGCTCGTGGCCCGGCAACTGCGCTACGACTGCATCTGCACCACCTTGGTGCGGGGCGCTACGGCGTTGCGGATGGATACCTGCCGGGCTAACTCCTCGGCTAGCTGCTCGAACACGGCGGCGGCCGGCGAGCCATCCTGCAGAATGGCGGGCGTGCCTTGGTCGCCGTTTTCGCGGATGCTCTGCACCAACGGAATGTGACCCAGCAGCGGTACTTCGTGCTTGGTGGCGAGCTGCTGGCCGCCGCCTTCGCCAAAGATAAAGTACTTGTTTTCGGGTAGTTCGGCGGGGGTAAACCAGGCCATATTCTCCACAATGCCCAGCACCGGCACGTTGATCTGGGGTAGGCGGAACATCTGCAGGCCCTTCTCGGCGTCAGCCAGGGCTACTTTCTGGGGCGTGGTCACGATGAGCGAGCCGGTAACGGGCACGGTCTGCACCATGGTCAGGTGAATGTCGGAGGTGCCGGGGGCATGTCCAGGAGCAGGTAATCCAGCTCGCCCCACTCGACTTCCGTGATGAACTGCTTCAGGGCCGACGAGGCCATCGGGCCGCGCCACACAATAGCCGACTCCGCGGGGGCCAGGAACCCAATGCTCATCAGTTTCACGCCGTGGGCCTCTACCGGCTGAATCAGGTTGCGACCTTGCGCGTTCTGGTACACGTGGGGCCGGGCCGCTTCCACCCCAAACATCAGGGGCATGGAAGGGCCCGAAATATCGGCATCCACGAGGCCCACTTTGGCGCCGGTTTTGGCCAAAGCAATGGCCAGATTGGCCGTAACCGTGCTTTTGCCCACCCCGCCCTTGCCCGAGGCAATGGCAATGATGTTCTTCACGCCGGGCAGCACATCCTGGTTCTGGCGCATGGTGGTCACGCGCGAGGTCATGACAATCACCACCTCGGCCTCCGCGTCTACCATCGTGTGGATGGCCCGCTCGCAGGCGTCGTGAATGAGCTGCTTAAGGGGGCAGGCGGGGGTAGTCAGTACCACCGTGAACGAGACGCGGCGGCCGTCGATGACCACGTCCTCAATCATGTTGAGGGTCACGAGGTCTTTGCCCAGGTCGGGCTCCTCCACGTAGCTTAGGGCCTTAAGAACGGCTTCTGTGGTTATGGTTGCCATTATAAATCAGGGGAAGAAAGTGCGAAAGCAAAGCACAAAGATAACCCGGAAACCGGGGCAGAAGTTGGGAAGTAACGGGGAAGCTTGCGCATCGTGCCCTAGCCCCAGGTAGTAGCCCGCGTTGATGCCGTACGAGTTGCCCTTGAAGAGGGCAGAAGTTAGGAAGCTTCCTCACGACTACCTTTGCAGATGTATGGCGCGCATTCCGAAAGAAACTGTAGATCAAATCATCCACCACGCCGATATTGTGGAGGTAGTTGGCGACTTCGTGTCGCTGAAGCGCAAGGGCCAGAACATGTGGGCCTGCTGCCCCTTTCACCACGAAAAGTCGCCGAGCTTTTCGGTGGCCCCGGCCAAGGGCCTCTACAAATGCTTCGGCTGCGGCAAGGCCGGCGGGGTAGTGCAGTTCATCATGGACATTGAGGGCACCAGCTACGTGGAGGCCCTGAAGTACCTGGCCAAAAAGTACGGCATCGACGTTGAGGAGGAGGAAAAGACGCCCGAGCAGCAGCTGGCTCAAAACGAAAAGGACTCCCAGTTCATCGTTTCGAACTGGGCCAAGGACCATTACCACAAGCTGCTGCTCAATACCGACGAAGGCCAGGGCATAGGAGGGAGCTACCTGCGCCAGCGCGGCCTGAATCAGACTACCATTAAAACCTTTGAGCTGGGCTACTCCCTCGACCAGTGGGACGATTTACTGAAGTCGGCTACGGCGGCGGGATTCGAGCAGAAGTACCTGGAAAAAACCGGCCTCGTAATTAAGCGCGAGGACGACCAGGGCCAGGACACCGGCCGGCGCTACGACCGGTTCCGGGGGCGCGTCATGTTCCCGATTCACAACGTGTCGGGGCGCGTCATCGGGTTTGGGGCGCGCACGCTCAAGCCCAACGACAAGACGGCCAAGTACCTCAACTCGCCGGAGTCGGAAATCTACCACAAGTCCGACGTGCTTTACGGCCTCTACCAGGCCCGGCAGGCCATTCGCACGGAGGAGCTGTGCTACCTGGTGGAAGGCTACCTGGATGTGCTGAGCTTGCACCAGGGTGGTATTAAGAACGTGGTGGCCTCGTCGGGTACCTCGCTGACGGACGGGCAAATCCGCCTCATTAAGCGCTACACCGACAACGTGACGGTGCTGTATGATGGCGACGCGGCCGGCATTCGGGCCTCCCTGCGCGGCATTGACATGCTGCTGGAAGGCGGCCTGAACGTGCGCGTGGTGCTGTTCCCCGACGGCGACGACCCGGATAGCTACATCCGTAAAGTTGGCGACCAGCGTTTCAAGGACCACTTGGAGCAGGCCAGCCAGGACTTTATTCAGTTCAAAACGGACCTGGTCAGCCGCGAGGCTGCCCAGGACCCGGTGAAGAAGGCCGAGGCCATTCGGGAGGTGCTGCAAAGCATTGGCAAAGTGCCCGACCCGATTAAGCGGCAGGTGTTTCTGCAGCAAACCTCCCAGGCCTTCAGCATCGATGAGCAGGTGCTCATCACGGAGTACAACAAGCTGGTGCGCAACGCCTCGGGCAAGGCGGCGGGTGGCACTTCGAGCGGCAGCAGTGGGAGTGGGAGCGGGGCGCCTCAGGGCAGTACGCAGTCCGCGCCGGCTGCACCCCGCCCGGCCCCGCGCCCCATGAGCCCGGAGGAGGAA
The DNA here is from genome assembly GCF_022919335.1 of Hymenobacter sp. 5516J-16. Lineage (NCBI taxonomy): Bacteria > Pseudomonadati > Bacteroidota > Cytophagia > Cytophagales > Hymenobacteraceae > Hymenobacter > Hymenobacter sp. 5516J-16. Next base: position 4,417,846 of record NZ_CP095058.1, read on the forward strand.
GCCGAGGCCCTGATGTACGGCGCTTCCCCGAGGACCTAATGGGAGGGGGCGGCGACCTGCAAACCCTCACGAAGGAGGACCTGGAGCCCATTCCCGACGTGCTGGAACAGTGCGAGCGGGAGGTAGTGCGCCTACTGCTGCTGTACTCGCCTCAACCCCTGGCTCCCGACGTGAGCGTAGCCCAGTACCTCTTGCAGCAGCTCGACGATACGCCCTTTAAAACCGGCATCTACGCCGATTTGCTGCACCTGTGCCGGGAGGAGCTAAACCAGGGCCGCTGGCCCGAGGTGCGCACCCTCATCCAGCACGGTCGCTCCGATATGCGGGCCCTGGTGGCCGAGCTGGCTACCGAAAAGTACGAGCTAAGCCCCAACTGGACCACTCACCAGATTTACGTGCCCCGGGAGCTGGACCTACTCCAAACCGCCTGCGACAATGCCATTCTGCGCTTCAACAAAGTGAACGTGGAGCGGGCCCTGGCCGAGCACATGGAAGCCCTGCGCCGCCCCATGGACGAGGCCGCCCTGGATGAGCATTTGACCAACATTCGCCTGCTCAAGCAGATGGATAATCAGTTGGCCAGTATGCTCGGGACCGTCATTCCACGCGCTGCGCTGTAAGCGTTGGGCAAGAAGAAGCATGGGTTAAGAAACTGTTCTCCCGAGTATTCCGCGCATCAAGCGGTAACGGAAGGCCTTGGCCTTTAGTAATAAGGAGCTGTTAACAGGTGGCATGACGGCTTTACGTCATTCATAAACCCTAACTGTTCACTCGACCCAGCTTCCTCGTCGCTGCTTGAAGCACGGAATGTTCGGCATGACAATTAAGCTGGCATAACCGCCCCTATGTTTGGCAGCCCCAACCCGCGGGGCGTACCTTTGAGCATGCCTGAATCTCTACCTCCACCGCTGCGCCCGAATGCCCTGCGCTACGTGCGCGACATTTGGCACCGTTTCAATTTGAGCCGGTTTGTGGGGGCGCTGGTCCTCACGGCTTTCAGTTTTGCCGTGGGGGTAGTCGGCTTTATGTGGATTGAGAAATTCACCTTCGTCGATGCCTTCTACATGACCATGATAACCGTCTCGACGGTGGGCTTCGGGGAATTGCACCCGTTGTCGCCGGCCGGGCGGCTGTTCGTGTCGTTTTATATCTTCTTTAACCTCTTGATGCTGGCCTACCTGTTGTCGGTGCTTACCACCTACATCTTCGACGGGGGCCTGCAGACCATGTTTTCTATGCTGCGCAACGACCAGGCCATCCGCGGCTATGCGGGCCACGTTATCGTCTGTGGTTTTGGCCGCAACGGCCGCAAAGCCTACCACGAACTGCGCGCCAGCGGAGCCGACGTGGTAGTAGTGGAGCAGAATGAGGCCCTGTTGAAAGAAGACGCCGATTCCACCGGTCAAGCTATTCCGGCCGTGTTCGGCGACGCTACCCTGGACGAAACCCTGCGCGCCGCCGGCGTCGTGCGGGCCCGGGCCCTCATCACGGCCCTACCCAAGGATGCCGACAACGTATTCGTGGCCCTTACCGCCCGCGAGCTAAGCCCCGATATTACCATCATTGCCCGGGCCAGCCTCAAAAGCTCGGAAACCAAGCTGCTGCGCGCCGGCGCCGACTCAGTAGTAATGCCCGACGAAATTGGGGGCTCCCACATGGCCAACCTGATTACCCGACCCGAGGTAATTCGCTTTCTGGACATGATTTCGGGCCTGGGGCCCAACAAGCTGCGGCTGGAGGAACTACGCTCCGAGGAATTGCGGCCGGAGTGGCGCGGGCGCAGCATCCGGGAGCTGGACATCCGCTCGCGCACCGGCGCCACCGTCATCGGGCTGAAGCACCAGGTAGGCGGCTTTACGGTAAGTCCGGCGGCCGATCTGGTGCCGGACCTCGGCGACGTGCTGCTGTTTCTGGGCACCGACGCCCAGATTACCAGCCTGCTCGACCAGTTTCGGCAGGTAGGGTAGGCCGTTTGCTGGCGGCGTACGGGGTAGCGGCCGGCGGTTCTCTGGCCTACCTTCGTAGCTTTGCCGGCCCTAACTCACTCTTTCCCGTGCATATTCTTCAGCTCTGTCCGCGCGTTCCGTATCCGCCTACTGATGGTGGGGCCATTGCCATGTACGATGTGACGGCGGGGTTGAGTCGGGCGGGGCATCAGGTAACCGTGCTGGCCCTGAACACGCCCAAGCACCACCAGCCCGCCGATGTGCTTGACCACCTGGGGCCTAACGTGCGCCTTGTGCCCGTGGACGTGGATACGCGCCTTTCGCCGGTAAAAGCCCTGCGCAACCTGCTGCTGAGTGAACTGCCCTACAACATCGAGCGGTTCGTGAGTCCGGCCGTGGAGGCCCGCCTCCAGGAGCTGCTCCGCACTGAAGCCATTGACGTGGTGCAGGTGGAAGGTGGCCTGGTGTCGTGGTACGTGGATACGGTGAAACGGCTGGCTCCGGGTGTGCCGACGGTGCTGCGGGCCCATAACGTGGAGTACACCATCTGGCAGATGCTGGCCGAGCGCGAAGCCAACGTGCTCAAACGCCTATACCTGACCCACCTAGCTAAACGACTGCGGCGCTTTGAGCACCGCACCCTGCCGCGCTTCGACGCCGTGGCCGCCATTACTGAGCCCGATCAGCGCCGCTTGCGCCTGCTGGGCTGCCAGGAGCCAGTGGTGTTCGTGCCCGCCGGCGTCGACCTGAACCGGTTTCAGCGCAACCCCGCCGCCACACCCCGGCCGCGGACCCTGTTTATGATCGGTTCCCTGGATTGGCTGCCCAACCAGGAAGGTGTCGACTGGTTTTTGCGGGAAGTGTGGCCCAAGGCCCACGAGCTCTACCCCGAACTAGAATTGCACATTGCCGGCAAGGAAACCCCGGCCCACATTCGCAACCTGAACCTGCCTGGCGTCACCATTCACGGCTTCGTGGAGTCGGCGGCGCAGTTTATGCAGGAGTACGAGGTCATGCTGGTGCCCTTGCTCAGTGGGGGCGGCATGCGCATAAAAATCATTGAGGGCATGGCCCTGGGCAAGTGCATTATCAGCACCGGATTGGGCTCCGAAGGCATTCACGTGCGCGACAACTTCGATATCGTGCTCTGCGACGAGCCCACCGAATGGCTGGAGCGCCTGGGCCGCTACTACCGCGGCGAGCTGGGCCAGCGGACCATCGGGGAGGAAGCCGCCCGCACCATTGCTCGCCTCTACGACAACCGCCGGGTAGTGGAAAGCTTCCTCGACCTCTACACCATCCTGACGCCCCAGCCCCGTGCCGCCGCTCGTTGAAATAGTAGCGGCTGGGGCGCTGTGGGGCAGCCTGCTACTGGTGGCGCATACCTACGTGCTGTTTCCGCTGCTGCTGGCCCGCCTGGCCCGGGGCCGCCGCCAAAACCAGGAGGTGTACCCGCCCAGCAGCCCCGAGTTGCCCCGCGTGGATGTGCTGCTGGCTGTGTACAACGAAGAGCAAGTAATAGAGGAGAAAATCCGCTCCACGTTTGCTACCACCTACCCGCTCGATAAACTCACCTTCTACATCGGCTCCGACAATTCCCAGGACCAGACCAATGCGCTGATAGCGAAGCTAATAGCTGAGTATCCGGGCCTGCAGTTCCGGCCGTTTCGGCAGCGCACCGGCAAGCCCGGCGTGATGGAGGCCCTGTCGGCCGAAGCTACCGCGCCGGTGCTGGTGCTCACCGATGCCAACGTGTTTTTTACCCCGGACACGCTTTATCACCTGGTCAAGCACTTTCGTAACCCGCACATCGGGCAGGTAGGCGGCCACATCCTCAACCTCGACCACCGCCGCGACGGTATTTCCGGTCAGGAAAAAGCTTATCTGGAGCGCGAAAACCAGATTAAGTACCAGGAAGGGGTAGTATGGGGCGCCATGATTGGGGCCTTTGGCGGGTGCTTTGCCGTGCGCCGAACCTGCTACCACCCGGCCCCAGCCTCCTTCATCGTTGATGATTTCTTCATCTCAATGGCCGTGCTCCAGGAGGGTTACCAGGCTATTAACGAGCTGGCGGCCGTTTGCCACGAAGACGTATCGGATAAACTGCCGGAGGAGTTTCGGCGCAAAGCCCGTATTTCTACCGGCAACTTCCAGAACCTGGTCACGTTTCGCCGCCTGCTCTGGCCGCCTTGGCGCGGCGTGAGTTTCGCTTACTGGTCGCACAAGGTGCTGCGCTGGCTCACGCCGCTGTTGCTGTTGGTTATGTTACTGGCTAACATGGTGTTGGTGGCCCGCGGAGCTGGGTGGTTTTATCAGTTGCTGCTGCTGGGGCAACTCGGCGCCCCGTTGCTACTGCTGCTGGATGGGGCCTTGCACCGCGTGGGCGTACACGCGCGGCTGCTGCGCTTCATTACTCACTTCTACAGCATGAATGCTGCCCTACTGCTCGGGCTTTGGCGCTTCCTGACGGGAGTGAAAACGACTGTCTGGGAGCCTACCCAACGATTTCAGCACAAGCGGTGAGGTAGGCCTTCGGAAGTAGGGCATGAACAAATCAGCTGTCATCCTGAGCGGCACAAAGGACCTCTACAGGTAGGCAAGGCGAACAGTAAATGCTTGTGAGTCACATACAACCATCATGCAGAGCAGAGCGAAGTATCTCGCGGGCTGACGTCTAATTACTACTGCAACCTCCGCCTGTGAGATGCTTCGCTCTGCTCTGCATGACGGTCTGTTGGTTTACTCTTAACAGCTCCAAGTACCTTATTACAAATACAACGAAGCGGTAGAAGTTCTTTGCTGCACTCAGCATGATGGGTAAATTTCAGTTACTTCTAACTTGCTGCTACTTATCATTTTACTACCTCGCGCGCTATGAAAACCCTGCGGATTGCTATTTTGGGTTGCGGCAACATGGGTATGGCCTTCGCCAAATCCTTTCTACACTATAACCTGGTAGCCCGCGCTGACCTGTTGCTGCTGGGCCGCCACCAGGAGCACTGCCAGCGCCTGCTGGCCGCCCACCCCGGCCTGCCAACCAGCGAGCTAACCGCAACGGTGGGCACCTACGACGTGGTGCTGGTCGCCGTGAAGCCCCAGGATTTTGGCAAGGTTGCCGAAGGATTGCGCCAGGTGCTGCAACCCGAGCAAGTGGTCGTGTCCATTATGGCCGGCATCCCGATTGCGCGCCTACAGCGGGAACTGGCTCACCAGCAGGTGCTGCGGGCCATGCCCAACACGCCGGCGCTGCTGGGCATGGGCATCACGGGGTTTTCGGCAGCTGCGGAGGTAGAGCGCAGCCGCCTGCACCAGGTCGAAAACCTGCTCAATGCCACCGGGCGCTCTATTTTCCTGGAAGATGAAAGCCTACTCGACGCCGTAACGGCTGTGAGCGGGAGCGGGCCGGCCTACTTTTACTACATCGTGCAGGCCATGATGCGGGCGGGGCAGGAGCTGGGCTTCTCGGAGTCAGTGGCCGGCCTGCTGGTCAAGCAAACCATGCTCGGGGCCTACCACCTGCTCAACACCTCCGACAAAACCCCGACGAACTGATTGCCGCCGTGGCCTCTAAAGGCGGTACTACCGAGGCGGCCCTGCGCGAGTTCCGCGCCGGCAACCTAGCCGAAACCCTCGCCGCCGGCATCAAAGCCGCCCAACACCGCGCCACCGAGCTGGCAAAGGAGTAGTGAGATGGTGAAATAGGGAAATGGTGAAGTGTGTGTCCTGGCGAGGAGGCACGACGACGCCATCCTTCCTCTCTTTTGCCTAACGCCTACTAATATGACGAGCTCTTACCGTCCGTGCTGGAGGTAAGGGCTCGTCACATGTTAGGGGTAGCACGTTGGTCAGGACGGATGGCTTCGTGCCTCGCCATGACACACTTCACTTAATCACTCTTTCACCATTTCATAATTTCTCCTTTCACAACTTCACCACTCGTAACTTCGCGGCGTTGTTGCTGGTTGTAGCAGCAGCTTCGCACCTGCTCTCGCCAGAACAGACCCTGCGAAATCATATTCATCTGTTTTACATCCGCTATTCATGCTGGATTCCATTGAAGACGCCATTGCCGATATCCGCGCCGGAAAGGTAGTGGTGGTCGTGGACGACGAAGACCGTGAAAACGAAGGCGACTTTATCTGCGCCGCCCGTTGTGCCACCCCGAAGTAATCAATTTCATGGCTACCCACGGCCGCGGCCTGGTGTGTGCCCCGCTCATTGAGCAGCGCTGCGAAGAGTTGGGCCTGGAGCTAATGGTGGGCCGCAACACGGCCTTGCACGCTACCCCCTTCACCGTCAGCATTGATTTGCTGAAGAACGGTGTGACCACCGGCATTTCTGCCTCCGACCGTTCCAAGACCATTCTCGCTCTCATCGACCCTGATACCAAGCCCGAGGAATTGGGCAAGCCGGGCCACATTTTCCCGCTTAAAGCCCGCAAAGATGGCGTATTGCGCCGCGCTGGCCACACCGAAGCCGCCATTGACCTAGCTCGCCTGGCAGGTTTCGAGCCGGCTGGGGTGCTGGTTGAGATTCTGAAGGAAGACGGCGAAATGGCCCGCTTACCCGAGCTGCGCGAAATTGCCAATAAGTGGAACCTGAAGCTGATTTCGGTTCAGGACCTGATCAAATATCGCCTCGAAAAGGAAAGCCTGATCGTGCGGGAAATTTCCGTGAAGTTGCCCACCGACTACGGCGACTTCGACCTGATTGCCTACACCCAGCGCAGCACCAACGCCCAGCACTTGGCCCTGGTGAAAGGCGATATTTCGGGTCCCGAGCCCGTGCTGGTGCGCGTGCACAGCTCCTGCGTTACCGGCGACATCTTCGGCTCCTGCCGCTGCGACTGTGGCCCCAGCTGCACCGCGCCATGCAGCAGATTGAGCGCGAGGGCCGCGGCGTGGTCGTGTACATGAACCAGGAAGGCCGGGGTATTGGCCTGCTCAACAAGCTGCGCGCCTATAAGCTCCAGGAGCAGGGCCGCGACACCGTAGAGGCCAACGTTGAGTTGGGCTTCGGCATGGACGAGCGGGATTATGGCGTGGGCGCGGCCTTACTGCGCGACTTGGGTATCAGCAAGATGCGTCTGCTTTCCAACAACCCCCGCAAGCGCACCGGCCTGATGGGCTACGGCCTCGAAATCGTGGAATCGGTAGCCATTGAGGTGGAGCCCAACGAGCACAACGAGCGTTACCTCACCACCAAGCGCGACAAGCTGGGCCACACCATCCTACGCAAGGACCGCACCCCCCACCCGGATGTGGACGCGGCCCTGACGGAGTTGTAGTCATTAACTTTTCATTCTGATACGCAGGAGGCCTCGGTGGAATATCCAGCGAGGCCTCACTATGCTTAGGAACCTGTGGCGTTCTAAAAGACAGTTATTTCATCTATATGAAGCAAGTTTATGTACTGGTTCTGCTTACTGCTGGGCTCCTACTGCATCATGCCGCAACCGGACAAACCCTGTTTGGCAACAGGAAAGCGGTAGAACCCGGAGCCGACCGGGGCCAGCAGTTTGATAGGGCTAAAGTGCTAGTGAGTACGGGTGAAACCTTACTAGGAGAAGTGCTACTTTTCCGCTCACAAAATGCCACCGACGCGCTTACCATTACCCTGGAGGATGGTAGCAAACGCAGCTTTCCTGCGGTTAATGTGCAAAAATTTGTGGTTCAGGGAGAGCAGTTTGATACGTTTGACCGAGACCAAACACAATTCTACCTCTACGATTTCGCGCCTATGCGCAAGGGCTACTATAATGGTAACCCGGCTTTTGCTGGCTTGGCCGCTCCTGCCCGCTTGGACCAGCCCAATACTAACCTTTCTCGCGTGTTCCGTACCTACCGCTGGAACCGAGACAACGACTACAGTGACCTGTTGGGCTACGGTTTCTTTGAGCAACTCAGCGCCGGTCCGGTAGCACTGCTGCGCCGCGACACTAAGGTTGTCCGTTCCCTGAATGTGCCATCTGCTATGCCCGGTTCATCAGGAGGAGGTAGCACTAGTTATTCGGCTATAGTAGCTAAGCTATACCTGGGCTTGCCAAATGGCAACGTCTTGCCCCTGCGCGACCCTAAGGATGATTTGCTAACCTATTTCAGTACCTATAAAACCCAGATTGAGCAGTATGCCAAGGAGCACAAGCTTGGGTTCAAGAAGCCGAATGAGCTAGCTTACCTGGTGAACTACGCCAATTCTTTAGCGCCTCAACCGTGAACCAGACGCTTTCATAATTGGTCATGGGAAGTAAGATGTTCTTTTCTTATTTACGGCTATGAAAGCATTTATCTATGATGTGTCGGCGCGTCTGCCTGGGTGCGCTCGGGCTTTTTGGTGCGGGCTCCTGCTTCTGCTGCCCCTAGTTGCCCTAGCCCAACGGGGCGGGCAGGGCTTTACCCAGCAGTTCAACCGGGCCACGGTGCTGCTCAGCACCGGCGACACGATTGCCGGCCCGCTGGCCCTGCACCGCTCCGAGGAAATGCTCACCATGACCTTGAACGACAATACGGTGCGCACCTTACCCGCCGTAAACGTGCAGAGCTTTGCCGTGCAGGGCGAGCGGTACGACCGGAGCCGGGAGCGGTATTACTACGACGATTTCTACTCCATGCGTCAGGGATACTACTACGGCAACCCCTACTTCAATACCTTACCGCCCCCACGCCGGCGCGAGCGGCCCGATACCACCCTGGTCCGCGTGTTCCGGACCTACCGCTGGAACCGCGACAATGACTACAGCGACTTCCGGGCCCCGGCTTTTTCGAGCAGCTTAGCGGCGGCCCCATTATTCTGCTGCGGCGCGAAGGGCTGGTAGAGCGCCCCATCACCTACAACGGCCCGTACGGCTACGGCGGGTATGGCTATGGTGGTGGCCTGCCCGGCCGCACCATGGGCTACTACACTGATGTGAAGGATAGCTTCTACCTGGGCCTACCCAACGGTAACGTGCTGACCTTGCGCAACCCCAAAAAAGATCTGCTCAATTACTTCCACGCCCACTCCCGCCAGATTGAGCAGTACGCCAAGGAAAACAAGCTCAGCTACACCGAAGCCCGCGAGCTGGCCTACCTAGTGAACTACGCGAATTCGCTGGGGGCTGGTAAAAAATAACTTAGCCCGTCATCCTGAGCGCAGCGAAGGACCTTATCACGTCAGCATGAGTCGTAACAACGAGTATCGTGCTGACGTGATAAGGTCCTTCGCTGCGCTCAGGATGACGGGCTTACGCGTCCTGTATAATCTCCGCGTTATAGCACCCGCATAACGGGGTAGCGCAGGTGGGAAGCCTCGTAGTGGTCGGATTGGCGGTACACCCACTCGAGTTGGGCGGCGGCGCTGGCGGCAAAGGTCGGCTCGGCTTTCTTCTTGGCTTCCAGTTGGGCGCGTAGCTCGGGCTGGCTGCGCAGTAGGTCGGCGGCTACGTCTTCGAACACGTAGTCGGAGAAGTGCTCCTTCTGCTGTAGAATACTGTCGAAGAAACCCCAGGCGAAGAAGGAATCGGTGGCGTGGGGCTCCAGGGTTTCGATGAGGTAGCGGGCGGCGGGCTGGTTGAGGCTCACCACGTAGTCGCCGCGCAGGAAGGGGCGGGCCTGGCGCACCGGGCGCACCTGCACCTGGCTGTGCAGGTAGTGGCCCTCGTAGGGGCGGGGGCCGGTTTTATAGTCCTGGATATAGTACACTTCGCCCGTGATGGTGGTATCAGAAGCTAGTGGCCGGAGTTGCACGCCAGACAGGCGCAGGCGGTCCACTACCTCGCCCCAGGCCTGCGGAATGACGTAGGCGGTAGGGCGCTGCACCGTTAGGGTGGGCTGGAAGGTGTTGTAGTAGGGAATGGATTTCGTGTAGGGCGCCTTCCGGTCGTAGGTGAGGCGGGGCAGGCCACTGACTTCGCTGGGCTTGGTTTTGCCCTCGAAACCCCGGAAGGTAAAGCGCTCGGCCTGGGTAGTGTCCAGGCGCCAGCCCAGGGCGAACTGCTGCTGGGTGCGGGTTTGCTCGGCGGCCGCAGCCCGGGCCTGGGCAATGGTGGCTCCGTCCTGGTGTACGGTTTTAATCAGCAAATCCAGGAAGTCATAGGTTGCCTTTACGCGCGGGGTGTAGGCCTTGAGCATATGGGTTTCCGTCACGAACCCGATGGTGTTGAATAAGGTAGTGTAGCCAGTGGAGTAGCGCGGTGTTTCCAGAAAGCCCACCAAACCGCGGGCATCGGGCGTGCGGCCCTCAAAATCAACGTAGGGCGTTAGGTACCACTTCTTCTTGTCCATGCCGCCGTACAGGGCCGGCAGCAACCGCTGCTGCAGATACTGGCTCAGGGCCGGGTGCAATTTGTCTTTCTGGGTGGCAATCAGCGTCATGGTATACTGATAATCAGCCCCGTTGGAGGTGTGCGTATCCACGTAGATATCCGGTTGCCAGCGCTGGAACAGCTGGGCGAAAGCGCGGGCATTACGCGAATCCTGCTTGATGTAGTCCCGGTTCAGGTCGAGGTTGCGGGCGTTGCCGCGGAAGCCGTAACTCTCGGGGCCGTTTTGGTTGGTGCGGGTAGTGGAGTTGCGGTTGAGGGCCCCATCCACGTTATAAATAGGAATGAAGACCAGTACCACATCGGCCAACTGCCGGCGCAACTCCTTTTTCTGCACGTAGTCACGGGCCAGCATCATGCTGGCGTCAATGCCCTCCGGCTCGCCGGGGTGGATGCCGTTCTGAATGAACACGATGCGTCGCCCTTTGGCCCGCACGGAAGCCGGCTCGAAGTCCCCATCCAGTGACACTACTACCTCGTGCAAGGGCCGGCCGCTGTCGGTGGTACCAGCCTCGCGCAGCTGAATTTCGGGGTAGGCAGCATCCAGCTGCTGGTAGTAGCTGATGCACTCAGCGTGGGTTGTGGTAGTGTTGCCGTTGCCCTTCTCGAAGGGCGTGCGCCAGTCGGTTGGAGGGGAGGCCGGGGATGTCAGTAGAAAGGAGGAGAGCAGCAGTGCAAGCATATGACAAAAGGTAGCTGAGCCGAAGTCGGAAGTGCAAGTAGCCTAAAAACACGTCATCCTGCGCACGGCGGAAGATGTTTTCGCGCCGAAGCAAGCCGCCGAAGCAACTTTTTCAGGCGAAAATAACCCCTCACAATGGGCAGGATGAATAGAAAATGCTAGCGAGTAGCGCTAACCACAGGAATGGGTAGTCTTTGTATTGAGCTACCTGTCTAGGAGCTAATACAACCGGCGGGGGCCGGAAACAGCAGCTGGTCGACGCTGTATTTGCCCGGACCGGCAAAGGCCAGCCCCAGGAACAGGAATGCCGATTCCAGGGCGTGCGAGTAGGTATTGAAGTCGTGGCCACTGCTCAGGTGCATGATGGTGGCCATTATCATGGTGCCCAACAGCAGGGCGCACGCCACGCGAAAAAATAGCCCAATGGCAATCAGCTGCCCACCCACCGCTTCGGCGGCGGCGGCCAGAAAGCCCCAGAAGGCTGGGGCAAAGTTTATTCCGATCAGCTTCATGGCTCCGCCTACCTGCGTCCAGGCTTCGGGGCCGCCCGTGAGCTTGGGGTAGCCGTGTATGGTAAACATTACGCCAATGCCCACGCGCAACAGCAGCAGGCCTAAGTCGTGGGTGCGGTAACGGTTTGCAAACAGGGCCATAGGCGAGTTGGGAGCGAGCCGGGGCGAGTAAGTTCAACAATACGGACGTAGGCGGCTACCTCCGGCGTTGCCAAAGTACAATATTTGCAGCGTAATGCAACTGACCTGCCAACGGAGCTACTGGTAAAGTAATACCCCTGTTATCCGGGACGCCGGCGGCACCTCCGCCGAGCTAATTTCCGCCGGATGCTTAGCCGGCAACGAGTTTGGGTCAATCAGCCAAGCCATTTGCACCTCGCCCGACACGGCCGCAAACCCCGCCGGCGTGTCGCGCACCTTGGTCAGGCCCAGATTTTGGCGGGCTGCTCCGAACGGCGACCCTACCCCTATACCCTCGGCGGTGCGGTACTGCGGATCGTAGATGCGAATGCGGCGCAGACGAAATCCGGTGGAGGAGTCGCCGATGAGGTGCAGCACAGTAGGCGGTGCCTGGGGTTGCTGAGCATCGCGCATTTCATAAGCGGGCAGGGTGTGGCCCTGGTCTTGGTAGGTAGTGGCGCGCAGCAGGTTGGCCGGTACTACCTCCTTCAGGCGCTCCTCCCGCATACCCAGCCGGAGCCGGCCAGCCCGGCCCGGACTAAGCAGATGCAACGAATCGGGGGTAGGCGCGCCGGGCGTGGGGGTAGGGGCGCTGGCCTGCTGCGCCACGGAGGTTCCACCGGGGAGGCTCCGGCCGTACCGGCCGCAGACGTAAAAGGCGGCGTACCCGGGTCGGTAGCGTTGCGGGTCGTGGTGGAGTCGCACCCCGTTAGGCTGGCTACTAAAAGGCTAACAGACAGGGTGCTAACGACTGGAAATAGGCGGTGTTGCATGCGGGCTATACGCAGGCCCGAAGGCTAGTGTTGAAAACCTGACAGGGGCGAAGGGCGTTAGCTACTGCAAACGAGCCGGGTCGGTCAGCGGCCCTGGCCTACTTTTGTCCGCTCTCCTTCTTCACTGACTGTTTTTGCTTGTGTCTGCTGCAACCCGCCCACCGCTTATTCTAATTTCCAACGACGACGGTATTACGGCTCCTGGCATTGCCACGCTGGTGCGCGTCATGCGCCGTATTGGCGAGGTGGTGGTGGTAGCACCTAACTCGCCCCAGTCGGGCATGGGGCACGCCATTACCATCGGCAGTTCCTTGCGCCTCGACCCAAGCACTATTTTCGAAGGAGTAGAGGCCTACGAGTGCAGCGGCACGCCCGCCGACTGCGTGAAGCTGGCCAAGCACCATGTGCTCAAGGACCGCCGCCCCGATCTGGTGGTGTCGGGCATCAACCACGGTTCCAACTCCTCCGTGAACGTGCTGTATTCCGGCACCATGTCGGCAGCCATTGAAGCGGCCATTGAGGGGCTGCCTGCCATCGGCTTTTCCCTGTGCGACTACGGGCACGGGGCCGATTTCTCGCACGTGGAGGAGTGGGTAGAGCACCTGTGCCGGCAGGCCCTAACGCACGGCATCCCCAAGGAACGGCCCTGAACATCAACATTCCCAAGAACTCGGCCGAACCCATTGCGGGGGCGCGTTTGTGCCGCCAGGCCCGGGCCAAGTGGCAGGAAGAGTTCGATTTGCGCTACGACCCCTATAAACGGCCCTACTACTGGTTGCTAGGCAATTTCGTGAACGAGGACCAGGGGCAGGACACCGACGAGTACGCCCTGGCCCATAACTACATTTCCATCGTGCCCTGTCAGTTCGACCTCACGGCCCTCTATGCCCTGCGCGAAATGAATACGTCCTGGCAGCTCAGTGCCACTCCGCAAGGCGTTACAGTCCAAGCCCCGCACCTAGGCAGTGCCCAACCGGCGCCGGGCGAATCGGCGGAAGGACTAGGGTAGGTGACAAAGATTTTCCGTCCAGCAAAAAGCCCTGACTACTGCTAGTCGGGGCTTTTTGCTGGACGGGAAGGAGGTTTCTGTCTGTAAGGGTTGGAGGCTATGCTAGGGCAGGCGAGCCAATGGAACTGGAGTGCGGGCAATGCGTGCGCAGAGCTTAAGAAGACGCTAGCGGACGATGGGTATTAACGCTACAAGTTGCTTTTGGTGTTGGGTGCCGACCTAGCCTCAAGAGCAGTAAGGCCGCTACCAGCAGCCTTGCTACCAGCAGATTTATCATTCTAGGCAAAACATGCAGTGGTTACAGAGTGCCTGACCCTACATGTAAGCCACGTGAGCCTAAAGCCAGCTAGCGGGAACCACCGTGGCGTACTGTTGTGGCGGTCCGGCGCACGGTAGTGGTTTTGTTTGTTGGGGCGGGCTTAGTTACGGTGTGAGTGCGAGTAGCCGTGTGGGTGTTACCGCTGGGCGTCGTTACCTGGTGGGTGCGCGCTGTTGTGCGCGAGGTAGTAGCGGCGGCAGTGGTGGTATGGGTGGCCGTGGTTTTTTGCTGAACGGCCTGGGCCCGGACACCACAGGCAAAAACCGACAAGGTCAGCAGGGCAAGTACATTTTTCATGGGCGGGGGGGGTGAGAATGAATACTAGCGTCTTTTACGCAGTGGCGCTGCCACGGATGTGCTTACGGCCCACTCAAGGATACTGCAAGGCGAACGTACTACCCCAGCCTACCTCTGATTCCAAGCTAAACTCACTATGATGAAACCCGATGATGATTTTAGCAATGGGCAAGCCCAGGCCGTAGCTACAGGGCAAGGCACCATACGCCAGCCCACCGCGAAGAAATCATGAAGCCGCCCGAGCAACCAGCCCGGCAGCAAGGGTAGGGGATACGCTTGCGTTGGTAGCGCAAAATATCGGTTCTTGTGGCCTCACCCGCTTCCTTTTCCTTGAACGCACCCCTTGACTCAGTTAGCATTATCATTCCGGCCTATAACGAAGCCGCGGGCCTGGGTCACCTGCTGAACTACCTGCGCGCCGAGGCTGACCCCGCAACCGAGTTGCTGGTGGTAGATGCAGCCAGTCCCGACGGTACCGCGGCCGTGGCGCAGGCCGCCGGCGCCCGCGTGGTGCAATGCCCCACGCGCGGGCGGGCGGCGCAGCTCAACTACGGGGCCACTCACGCCCAGGGCCACCTTCTCTATTTTCTGCACGCCGATACCTACCCGCCCCCGGGCTTCCTCGCCTCCATTCGGGCGGCAGTGGCCGGGGCGCGGGCAGCGGCTGCTTCCGCCTCCGGTTCGACTATTCCCACTGGTTTTTGCGCCTGAATGCCTGGTTTACGCGCTTCGACGTGGACCTCATTCGTTTCGGCGACCAGAGCCTCTTCGTGACGCGCTCCGTATTCGAGCGGGCCGGTGGCTACCGCGAGCAACTACTCGTCATGGAAGATCAGGAAATCATTGGTCGCCTCCGCCAGCAAGCCCCTTTCCGGGTGTTATCGCAAGCTGTGGTTACTTCCGCCCGCAAGTACCGGGAGAACGGGGTCTTCCGGCTCCAAGCCATTTTCACCCTCATTGCCACTCTGCACTGGCTGGGTGTTTCCCAGCCTACCCTAGTCAACCTATACCGACGTCTTATCAGATGGTGAGTAAGCTTATTTTCAGCAAAGGCAAGCGAGAATGAGTTGTCATTAAGCTTGAGTAGGGGAGCAAAAACGGGGTTCCTCCGCCAGCTGTCTAGTCGAGTAGAAATTACCTAAGCACCCGCTATGACCCCGTCCAGGTCAGCAGGGGTAGGCGACTGTTCAAGGCAGTCCATGGTGACGCTAAGCTGGTTTAATAGCTTCAGTTTACCTTAAACTTGTTAATGAAATTATATTAAACATACTGTTGATTTTAAAATAGTTATAGTAACTATAATGGACTTAGTAAATTCATCTGTCAATATGTCGGCTAGCTGCATGGTGGGAAAGTGCAGGCCTAGGCGCAGGGCTTTGAAGTAGCGCTACGCGAGTCGTTGGCCGAGCGAATAGTTGGGCTTCCCGCCAAGGATAGAGGCCTGGTAATTTGCGCCGTGCCACGATTCTTCCTTGCTTTAGCTTATGAAACGACTCGCCTTTCTTCTTCCCCTGGTCCTGACGCTGCTGACCCGCCCCGCGGCTGCGCAGGTGTACACCGCTTCCGATCCGCTGGCCCATACCTACAGCATTGTGGCCCGCGACCCGCAAACGGGTGACCTAGCCGTAGCCGTGCAAAGCCACTGGTTTTCAGTGGGCACTAGCGTTAGTTGGGCCGAAGCCGGGGTAGGGGCCGTGGCTACCCAGTCCTTCACCAACAAATCCTTCGGCCCCGGGGGCTTGCCCTGCTGAAAAGCGGCAAATCGGCCCAGCAAGCCCTAGACGAGCTGCTGCGCACCGACGAAGGCCGCGACGTGCGGCAGGTGGCTATCATCGACAACCAGGGTCGCGTGGCTACTCACACCGGCAGTAAGTGCATTGATATGGCCGGCCACCAGCAAGGCCCGCAATTTTCAGTTCAGGCCAACATGATGCTCAATAACACCGTGCCCGCCGCCATGGCCAAGGCCTACGAGCAGAATACCAAGCTACCCTTCGCTGAGCGGGTAGTAGCAGCGCTGGAAGCCGCTCAGGCCGCTGGCGGCGACATTCGGGGGCGGCAGTCGGCGGCGCTGCTAGTGGTGCGGGCGAAACCGGGCGCGGGCGTCTGGGAAGACCGCGCCATTGACTTGCGCGTAGATGATGCCGCCGAGCCCCTCCAGGAGCTAGCCCGCCTATTGCGCCTGCACCGCGCTTACGAGCACATGAACGCCGGCGACTTGGCCGTGGAAAAGAACAACGTACCCGGCGCCATCCGCGAGTACGAGGCCGCGGAAAAGCTCTTTCCTCAAAACCTGGAAATGAAGTACTGGCACGCCATCAGCCTGGCTAACAAGCAGCAGGTGCCCCAGGCCATCAAGCTGCTGGGGCCTATCTTCCGGCAAGATGCCAACTGGCGTACGCTCACTCAACGCCTGCCCAAAGTCGGCCTGCTTACCGTCAGCGACGCGGAGCTCAAGCAGATTCTAGCGGCTAAGTAAGTCCTGGCTGCTTAGAGTTCCAGCTTCAAAAGCTCTCTTTTTCTACCCTGTTTTCTTCCTGTAAGTATGCCGTTTTCATCTTTACTTTTCTTGCGGTTGTGGCGGTGGCTGCTGCCGGTATGCGTAGTGCTGCTGGCTGGTGCCTGCGCTTCCGTGGAACCCCGGAAGGCCAGCCAGCCCGCTTTCACTACGGTGTACGTGGTGCGCCACGCTGAAAAAGACCCGGCCCCCGGGCTGCCCGACCCCTCGCTCACGGCTGCTGGCAAGCAACGCGCCCAAACCCTAGTGGATACGCTGCGCAAGGCCCCAATAACGGCCGTTTTCTCAACCGCTACCACGCGTACCCGCAGTACGGCCGAGCCCCTGGCCACCGCCCGCCAGCTACCGGTGCAGCCCTACGATGCCCGGCAGCTAGCGGCCCTAGCTGCCCGCATCCGACGGGAGTATAAAGGTCAAACGGTACTGGTAGTGGGTCATTCTAACACCATTCTGGAAACCGTAGAAGCGCTGGGTGCCCCGCGCCCGGTGCCGGCCGTGCAGGACAGTGAGTATGATTACCTGCTGCAAGTGCGGATTCCGCAGGATTCTACCCAAGCTGCTTCGGCCGTGGCCCGCCGCTACGGAGTACGGTAGCCAGGGCGTGCTTTTGCTGCAACCCACATTCGTTTTCTGCTACTTTTAAGCCGCCTGCAGTAGCCCTGGCCCTGGCGGGCGGTGTTGTTTTGTCACTCTCTTCCTTTTCATGCGCACTTCCTTTCGCTGCCTTACCCTGGGTGCTCTGTTGCTGCTGGCTTCCGCCGGAACTGCAACTGCTCAAACCACCGGCTCTAAAATCGATTCCGTCGTCATTAGAAAAATTTACGATGAAGCCTTGGCCCGCGGGCAGAGCTACGAGAACCTGCGCTACCTGACCACTACCATTGGCGGCCGGCTAAGCGGTTCGCCCCAGGCCGAGCAGGCCGTGCAGTGGGGCAAAACGGTTATGGAAAAGATGGGCCTCGACCGGGTGTACCTGCAGGAGGTGATGGTGCCGCATTGGGTGCGCGGGGCCAAGGAAAAAGCTCAGATTAGGAGCAGCAAAGGCAAGGGCGTAAACCTGAGCGTGTGCGCTTTGGGCGGCTCCGTTGGAACCAATGGTAAGCTCAAAGCCCAAGTAGTAGAAGTGCATAGCATGCAGGAGCTGGCTGCATTACCCGCTGATAAAGTGAAAGGTAAGCTAGTATTCTTCAACCGGCCCATGAACCCCTTATACGTAGAAACCGGTCGGGCCTATGGCGAAGCCGGCGACCAGCGCCGCAGCGGGGCTGTGGAAGCCGCTAAGCGGGGCGCGGTGGGCGCGCTAGTACGTAGCCTCACCCTGGCCCACGACGATTTCCCCCACACCGGCACTATGAACTACAATGAGCAGGTAGCCAAGGTACCGGCCGCCGCCGTGAGCACCAACGGCGCCGATGAGCTCAGCCACCTGCTTAAAGCCGACCCCAACCTGACTGTAGAGCTGGAAATGAGTTGCCAGCAGCTACCCGAAGTGAAAAGCTACAACGTGGTAGGCGAAATCAAGGGCTCGAAGTACCCCGACGAAATCATTGCCGTGGGCGGCCACCTCGACTCCTGGGACTTGGCCCAGGGCGCCCACGATGATGGCACCGGCTGCACGCAAAGCATGGAAGCCCTACGTCTGCTAAAAGCTGCTGGGTTGCGGCCGGAGCGCACCATCCGGGCTGTATTGTTCATGAACGAAGAAAACGGTGTGCGCGGCGGCAACAAATACGCCGAACTGGCCAAGGCTGCCGGCGAAAAACACCTGGCCGCCATGGAGTCGGATGGGGGCGGCTTTACGCCCCGGGGCTTCAACATCGAGGCTGACCCCGCCACCGTGCGTAAGGTGCAGCAGTGGGCCCCGCTATTGCAGCCCTACGGCAGCGGCGAATTCGTGGCGGGTCATGCTGGCACCGACATCGGCCCCCTGAAAAGCCAGGCCAAAGCCCTCATTGGCTACGACTGCGACTCCCAGCGCTACTTCGACATTCACCACACCGCCGCCGATACCTTCGACAAGGTGAACCGCCGCGAGCTGGAACTAGGCGGGGCCAGCATGGCCTCCCTGATTTACTTGCTCAGCAAGTACGGCCTGTAGGCCTGGGGTAGCAAACCGCCCCGCAAAGCGGCTTTTTTGCCCTGCATATTCGTACAAGTCCCGGTGAGAAGGTGCCCGCCTTTTCACCGGGACTTGTTTTTTCGTCGCCTTATAGCTTCAGTTAAGGATGGATCTATTTCTCATGGCCCTGCTACCCCCAGAGCCTATTCGTAGCGACATCTGGGCCCTGAAGCAGGAAATGCACCAGCGAACCGGCAGCCGCAACGCCGTTAACCTTCCCCCGCACATCACGCTAATTCCACCCCTGCGCCAGCCCGCGTCGTTTGCCGCCGCAGCTGCGGCTAGCTTACGGGAGTTTGGTTGTGCGCAAAAGGCCTGCCTGGTGGGGCTGGAAGACTTTGCTTGGTTTCAGAGCCGCACGCTGTATGTGCATGTGGCGCAGGCACAGGCGGTGCAGCAGCTCCACGAGGCCCTGCACCACTGGTGCGCTATGCAGTTGCCCGCCGTGCCCGCACCTACTCGGCCCTTCGTACCCCACGTCACCCTCGCCACCCGTGATTTGCCCCCGCAGCCGTGCCGGAGTTACGCGCAGAGTTTGCAAGCCGCCGCTACGCGGCAACCGCCGCCTGGGAAGAACTGGTGCTTTACCAACACGATGGACGTAAATGGCAAGTGCAGGAAACCGTGTATCTACTACCGGCACATGGCCTGGCAGACTAGAAACTGTTACCAGATGGCTCAACGGCTGTCCTGCCGAGCAGGAGCAAAGCACCCCGCGGGCTGGTGGTACTATGCATATAAGAACAGTACTAAAATAACGGGCCCTACCTAATCTGGCGTCCGCGCAGCTGAAGCGCTCCTCCCTCTGGCTGACTCCTACGCGAGGACGAAGCGGTAAGGGGCCATCGGTTCTGCGGACATTAGATCAGGCAGGACGTGTACGATTGCAACGTCAGCGGAAGGGGTGTTTCGGCGCGGCCTCGGCATGACGTTCTCATACCTATTTGCAAGCTTTTTTTGCTCACATGACCTAGTAAATAAAAATCCCGCCGCCTGAAACCAAGCTGCGGGATTTTTTATATTCTTAACAAGGCTGAATTACTCAGCGCTGGCATTTTTCTTTGGGCGGCCGGGGCGCTTACCGGTGCTATTGGCGGCACGGGGCTTACGCTCTTTTTTCTCAACCCGGAAACCGGGCTCCAGCATGGCATTCAGTTCCGCCATTAGCTCATTTACTTTTACTACGTGCTTGCGGATCTGCACTAGAACAGCATCGTTTTCTTCGGCGTTAGCCAAAATCTGTTGCAATTTGTTAAGGTCAGCAGTTGCCATGATTAGTTTAAATCTTTGGGAAGACGAATAATACTCAAAGTTGAAGATTTTTTTGTTTTGCCCAAATAAATACTTTGCTATCCAACATGGCGCAAGAATATTTTTCCGGATTACGAACAGACTGGCACATGCGCATTATTTAAAGTGGAGAATAACAGTCTGGTGAAATCCATACGATTACCTCCTGTACTTTGTTGATATTCAAGCGTGAAAATATTTTTATCTGTCCGGGCTACAAAATAGCGGGAGCTTCCCTCTGAGTAAGAGAGTTTAATCTAAAATAAAATCACTGTAAGCCGCTGATTCAGAGAGAGATTTTAGCGACCAGACAAAGAAAAATCCGAGAGCCATCTACGAATAGGTAGCCCTCGGATAGCAATTTATAGCGCGCAATAAAACTTAATTCTGCTCCAAAATCTGAAATAGCTCGTCCAGTTTCGGGGTCAGAATAATTTCGGTTCGACGATTTAACGCCTTATTGGTAGGCGAGTCGTTTTGCGCTACTGGTACGTATTGCGCCCGCCCCGACGGGGTAACTTGGGAAGCAGGTAACCCCGCCTGCGTTAAAATTCGCGTGATTTCCGTGGCCCGCAATACACTCAGGTCCCAGTTGTCGCGCATACCGGCCGTCCCTTTTACAATGGGTACATTATCGGTGTGGCCTTCCACCAGCACGTTAACATCTTGGTTACCTTTAAGAGCAGTAGCCAATTTACTTAATGCCTCCTGGCCTTTCGGGTCGACTTTGGTGGAGCCAGATTTAAAAAGTAATTGCTCCGAAAGCGAAACATACACTTTACCGTTCCGCACATTTACCTGCAAATCTTGTGAATTAAAGCCCAGCAGCGCGTCGCCCACTTTCTGACGTAGGGCTTTTACTGCCGCATCTTTTTGCTCTAAAATGCGCTGCATATCGGCAATTCGCTGCTCTTTGCCGCGCAAATCAGCCGACAGCTGCGAGTTTTCTTGTTGGGCCCCGCTTAGGCTGGCATTCAGCTGATTAACCTGCTGATTCTTGGTTAAAAGGCTGGTCCGCAGTGCTTCTTCGTTGCGCGCTTTTTCTTCCTGAAGCGCATTTTTCTCGGCCTGCAGTTGGTCGCGGGAGCGGGAAGCATCGGTGTACTGCGTTTGCAACGCAGTGTATTTTTTCTGCGAAACGCAGCCCACTGCACCCACCAGAAGGGTGGCACTGCACATTGTTGCGAATAATGGAGAAGCAAACAAATATTTCATGACGCGGAAATACGAAGTGACAACGCAAGTAGCCATGAAACGGAACCCAACTGTTGGGAGTTACGGAGAGCCGCAGCGCTACCAGAAATTCGCCTTGCGGTGTCGTTCGCGGCCGGCTTTATCGTACCTTGGAGGCTATATGGTTTCGTCAGTATTCTAATTCTCGTTTGCGTTTTCGTATTCAATTAATAGCGCTGCTGCTGGTGGGTAACGTGGTTGCTGGCGTGAAAAACCCGGTGCACGCTACGCCACCTGCTACCCGGTACTGGGTGAGCTTCCGCGACAAAGCCGGCCAGCATTTCCGGCCCCGTGCCTACTTCAGCGCCGCCGCCCAGGCCCGCCGCCAGCGCCAGCACCTACCCCCCGCCGACAGTACCGACTTTCCTGTTCGGCCCGACTACGTGGCGGCCGTGCGCGCCGCTACCGACACGGTAACGCTAGTGAGCCGTTGGTTTAACGCCGTAGCGTGCCGGGCAACCGCCGCTCAGGCAGCGGCCCTGCGGCACGTGCCCGGCATTCTAAGTGTAACTCCTTGGCCAGAAAATCCGCTGCTACCGGCTGCCCACACCTCCACTGGTGCAGCCGAGGCAGGCGGGCCGCTTACTTCCGCCGACCGATCATTGGCCCGGCGCCAAGCGGCCAGCCTGGGAGCCGCCGACTTCCGGCGGGCCCGGCTCAACGGCCGTGGGGTACGGATTG
Source organism: Hymenobacter sp. 5516J-16 (assembly GCF_022919335.1). Lineage (NCBI taxonomy): Bacteria > Pseudomonadati > Bacteroidota > Cytophagia > Cytophagales > Hymenobacteraceae > Hymenobacter > Hymenobacter sp. 5516J-16. Next base: position 4,439,704 of record NZ_CP095058.1, read on the forward strand.
CTATTTTCGACGTAGGGTTTAACGGGGCCGATCAGCACCCGGCTTTTGCCCACTTGCGCCGCCGCGGTGCCATTGTTGCCACCTATGACTTTTTGCGGCGCACTCCTGCCGTATACCAGGGTGGCAACCACGGCACCGAGGTGCTATCATGCATTGCCGGCCGCCTTCCAGACAGCACCCGTCTGGGCCTGGCGGAGGGCGCGGAGTTTCTGCTGGCCCGCACGGAGCAGATGTACCGTGAAAAGTACGCCGAGGAGGAAGCCTGGCTGGCTGCCGCGGAATGGGCCGACCGCAACGGGGCCGACATCATTAACTCCTCCTTGGGCTACACCACCCGGCGCTACTTTCCTGAGCAAATGAACGGCCGCACCAGCCTGGTAGCCCGAGCCGCGGAGCTGGCCGTTCGCAAGGGCATTCTGGTGGTGAATGCCGCCGGCAACGATGGCGACGATCCGCAGTGGCGTACCGTGGGTACACCCGCCGATGGCGACTCCGTGCTGGCCGTGGGTGGCATCGACCCTGATACTTATTTGCACCTGGATTTTAGTAGCTACGGGCCGGCTCCGGGGCAGCGGCTCAAGCCCAACGTGTCGGCGTTTGGGGTGGTGGTAGCGGCGGCTCCCGGTGGCTACGTGCGCACGGAAGGCACTTCCTTTGCTAGTCCGTTGGTGGCTGGCTTTGCCGCTTGCGTCTGGCAGCAGCAGCGCAACCTCACGGCCATGCAGCTATTCGCCCAGCTTCAGCAGTCAGCCAGTTTGTATCCGTACTTTGATTACGCCCACGGCTACGGCCTGCCGCGGGCATCCTTTTTTACGACGCCGTCCGCTCCGCCACCCGCCTCGGCTTCGTTTGACCTAGTGCGCCAGGACTCGGTGCTGGCCGTGCTGATTCGACCGGAAGCAGCGTATGTGCCGGCTTACACGCTACCCCTGTTCGCCGATTCTGTACAGGCCACCACGGCGGGGGGGCACCGGCCGTTGCCCCGGTAGGGAAGGAGCAGCCGCGGGAAGCGGCACCTCCTGCGGAGGAGCTGGTGCCTTCCACGCCACCTCAGTACGTGTACTGGCAGCTACTGGACCGTAGCGGAAAGCTGCGGCGTTACGAAGTGCTGGAGGTAAAGCAGCGCGCCGTATTGCGCATTCCCCTGCGCCTGCTGCGCTCCGGCGACGCCGCCCGGGTGCATTACCGGGGTTACACCCAAACCTACCTCGCCCCATGAAGCACCTGTTATTGCCGGCCGGCCTGAGTTTGCTGCTGTGGGGGCAGGCTCAGCAGGCCCGGGCCCAGCGGGTGGTACTGCGGGCCGACCCGGCCACCGACACGGCCCGCGCCCGGTATGGCCCCAACCGGGCTTTCTACCGCCACCTCTTTATAGGTTATGCTCCCGTAGTGGGTGCGCCGGCCGGGCCGGGGGCCGATCTGCGTCCGTTTAAATCAGCTGAGTTTTTTGTGGGCGTACGGCAGAAATACCGCCTTACGCAAACCCTAGCTACCGGCTTCGATGTGCGTTATGCCCGCCTGGCCTACCATCTGCGCCAAAACAGCCAAAAAATACTGCCGACTTCCACGGTGCACCATTCCGAGTCCTTGGTGTTCTCGCAGCTGCAACTGGAGCCCTACCTGCGGTTTAGCTACGGCCGCCGCGGCAACGTCATTGGCAACTATCTGGATGTGAGCGGGTGGGGTGGCTGGGCCATGGGTGCCTCGCACCACTACGAAGACCAGCCCGGCACGGGGGCGGCAAGCGCACCGTAGTAGTGGAGCGCGACTTGCGCTACGTGCGGCGCTGGCCTTTTGGGGTGGGGGCCCGTTTAGGCTCCGGGCGCTACGTGGCCACGGCCCGCTACCGGCTCTCCGACACGTTTAATGCCCAAGCTAATCCGGCTTATGTGGAACTGCCCCGGTGGGTAGTGGGGCTGGAATTGGGCCTGTTTTAGCCTTATTTCAGCGCATAAAGTGGGGTGTGAGTGAGCCCAAACGTGCAGGAAATTACTCCGGGCTGAGCTATATAGCCCGATTATTGCGGCTGGATTTTAGCCGGTTGCTGTTGAGCCTTTTTTCCTTGTAATTTTCCCGTACTTTCTGCACAACCTCCCACCCGCTTTTGCGGTACATGTTGTCACTACCCCACCCCGACAGGAACCTCACCGAAATCAGCCGCTTTAGTTCTGCGCTGTCGGTAGTTTCGTAATTTGCCGTACCGAATTGATGATGGTTGACTTTCCCTTCATGAAAAAGATTTTACTCCCCACCGCCGGGGCTTTGTTTTTACTCCAGTTAGCTTCGTGCATTAACACGGAACGCGAGGTAGGAACGTCCAAGAATGCTGACCGCGTGTTTACGCCCGTTCCCGAGGGAAACCGGGGCCGCGTATCGGAGCGCACGGTGCTGCGCACGGTAAACACTGCCCACGCCTTCTCCAACCCCCGAACCAAGGATAACTTTGTGCTGCAGCTGCGCGGGCCGAAAATTGCCAACGCCCAGGCCTACTTCATGATTATCAGCAGCACCGGCGACACGCTGCGCAAGGAAATTATTCCGGCTTCAGCCCTGATTAACGAGCGGGACCTGGATGACCCCCAAGCCGCTACCGTGCGCGATAAAGAAATTGCCATTCTGCAGGGTATGAACGCCTTCTTCAAGGAAGATCGGTTTGTGCAGCCCGCCGTGCCCCGCGCCGCTACTCAACCCGAGAACGTGGATGCGCAGTCGTGGAGTTCGGTAAAGGAAGACGCCCGCGCCGTTGGGTTCGACTACCCCGCCGCCGATGGGCGCGAGCGGCGCGTGGCTTATTCTAAAAAGCTAGGCCGCGCAGTGGTCATTGCCGAGTAAGTCTGCCTGTATAGTTGGTACACAAAAAAGTCGCCGGATAGCACATCCGGCGGCTTTTTTGTGCGGTTCTACTCAAACTACGGAGTCAACCAAGACATAGCACTTGGCGGGTCAACACTGAGTAAAGTTACCAATCAAGTTAACCAGTTTCTGAGTGCCGAGCCTTACAGAAGCCGTACACCTTGCGGCGTAGGCTAGGAGGCGGCCAGCCAGCCAGTTCGCCCATCGGGCTGACGCACCAGCCGGAATCCACCGAACTCGCCCAGTACGGCCACGGCCGTTTGGGCCGGCAGGGCGGCAATCATCAGGGCGCTGGTGGAGGGTAGGGCGCGTAAGTCAGCGGCGGCAGTCAGGTTTTCGCGCCGCAGCGGAGTTGCCGTGAGCACGGCTTTGGCCGGTACGAAGCCTGTGCCGCCCGCCGGCAGTTGTACGCGCAGCCATTCGGCCGTGGCCCCTAGTACCAGCAGCGGCGTGGGGCGCGAGGCCGTGGCCGCCGCTACACCCGTGGTGGCCGGCGTGCGGCGGAGCGTCAGGCGCGTTTCCTTGGCCCGCACCCACTGGCCTAACCGAGCGGGTAGCACTTTGGGTGCTGGCGCCAGCGCATCGGCCCGGCGCACAAAGGGAAACGGATCAACGGCTCCGTTGCGGTACACTCCAAAGTGCAGGTGCGGCGAGGTGGTGCGGGCATTGCCGGTGTTGCCCACCAGCCCCAGCGTGTCGCCGGGTTTTACCTGCTGGCCGGGCTGCACTAGCTGCTTATCCAAGTGGGCGTAGTAGAGGTGCTGGCCGTGGTCGGTGTCGGCTAGCCAGACTACTCGGCCCCCCAGAGTCGTTTCGTTTACGCGTGTAATGTAGCCGTGTGCCGAGGCCACGGCCGGCGTACCGCGCTTGGCAAAAATATCAATGCCCTCGTGGCGACGGGCGCCGCCATCGCGCGGCACACCCCAGAAGGAACCCACCGCCACGTCGTTCTTGCCCTTCACCGGAAAGCTTAGGCTAGGTTCGCGCCGAATACGCAACGTGTAGCGCCCGCCGCGCAGCAGCTCGGGCTGCACCCGCAAAATGTGCTGACGGTCAGCTTCGGCCACGTAGCGAAAAGAAAGGTCCGTGGTGTCGGCAGAAGCTAGGTAGCGGGGCGTGCGGCGGTCGGGGCTGAGCTCATAGGCATCCACGAAGACCTTAGGCGCCTGCGTGCCCGGGGCCAGAGTCAAGCTGATGTGAATGGTTTCGCCGGTCCGGACAGGGTAGCGCAGACCCGTGGCAACGGCCCGGTCGGCGGGGAAAAAGCCGCTTTCCTGGAACGGCAGCTTCACCACCAGCGAGTCGCGCAGGGCCTGATCAGCGGCTCGCAGCCAGTCGCGGCCCAGGGCCGTTTCAGCCAGGCCTGCCTGTTTCAGCTTGCGGGCGTAGGCTTCGTGGGGAGTTGATTTTTGGAAGATGCCTTGCAGGGTCTGGCTTTGACTGCAAGCGGTAAGAAATAGGACGAATAAAACGGCCGGTAAGGCTCGAAAGCGAAGCAGCATTGAACGAGGTTGGATCGGTAGGAAGAGCTAATTGGATAAACCCCAGACTCGTGCTAGTAGTTCGCGGCGGTGTACTGGTGAGGGAGGTGTCCTGGTGAGGAGGCACGCCGCTATCCTTCCTGACCAACGTGCTACCCTTTGAAACGTGACAAGGCCATAACGCCATCATATGTCAGGCACTTATCACTTTATCAGGCTTATCACGAAAAGAGGACGGATGGCTTTGGTGCCCCCGCCATGACGCACTTCACTCATTCACTAGCTTACAAACTCGCCACCTCACCACTACCTATCTCACAATTTCACAACTTCGCACCTTCACCACCCCACCTTCCCATGCTCCACCTCACTGAGTGCCCCCGCGACGCCATGCAGGGCTGGTCGACATTCATTCCCACGACCGATAAGATTGCCTACCTCAATGCCCTGTTGCGAGTGGGGTTCGATACGCTGGATTTCGGCTCTTTCGTGTCGCCGAAAGCCATTCCGCAACTGGCTGATACGGCCGAGGTGCTGGAAGCTCTGGACCTGAGCCACTCAGCTACCCATCTGCTGGCCATTGTCGCCAACCTTCGCGGGGCAGAAACGGCCGCCCAGTACCCTCAGATTCGGTTTATTGGCTTTCCGCTGTCGGTGTCTGAGACCTTTCAGCAGCGTAATACCAACAAAAGCATTGCCGAAGCCCTCGACGATGTAGCCCGCATGCAGGAGCTGTGCGCCCGCACCGGGCAAGAGCAGGTAGTGTACCTGAGCATGGGCTTTGGCAACCCCTACGGCGACGCCTGGAGCCCGGCCGTGCTGGGCAAATTCACGCAGAAGCTGGCCGACCTGCAGGTAGGTATTGTGGCTTTATCTGATACCATTGGGGTGTCTACGCCGACTACCATCGGTCCGGCTTTCCGGGAGCTGACGGCTGCTTTCCCGCAGATTCGCTTCGGCGCCCACCTGCACACTACCCCCGACACCTGGCGCGAAAAAGTGCAGGCCGCCTACGAGGCTGGCTGCCGCCACTTCGACGGGGCCCTGGGCGGCTATGGCGGCTGCCCCATGGCCGCCGACCAGCTCACCGGCAACATGCCCACTGAGCATTTACTGGAGTTTGCCCGCGAGGTAGGCGCCGAGCCAAACCTGCGGCTGGAAGCATTGCCAGCCGCAATGCAATTAAATCAGCGCATTTTTATGGGGCATTAAACCGTACTTTGTCATTCCGAATGCGGAAAGGAATCTGGGTTGACCACCCATGAAGAACCCAGATTCCTTTCCGCATTTGAAATGACATTTCCTCCTCAGCCTTATGCCAGCCCCTCAAGTCGACCTGTTCATTCCTTGCTTTGTAGACCAGCTATTTCCTGCTACCGCCATGAACATGGTAAAGGTTTTGGAATCGGTGGGCTGCCAGGTGCACTACAACGCCAACCAAACCTGCTGCGGGCAGCCGGCCTATAACGCTGGCTACAAGGAGCAAAGCTGCGACGTAGCCCGCAAATTCCTCGACGACTTCCCGACTCAGCAGGAGCGTTACATTGTGAGTCCCTCGGCTTCCTGCATAGGCATGGTGCGCAATACCTACGCCGATTTGTTTGAAGGCACCTCTGACTCCGGCCGCTACCACGGGGTGCAGCGCCGAGCCTTCGAGCTGACTGAATTTCTGGTGGACGTGCTAGGCGTCACTTCCATTCCCAAAGCCCAACTCACGGGCAAGTACACCTACCACGACTCCTGTTCGGCCCTGCGTGAGTGCGGCATCCGGGAGGCTCCGCGCCAGCTCCTCGACGCCATTTCGGGCCTGGAACGGCTGGAAATGGCCGAAACCGAAACCTGCTGCGGCTTTGGCGGCACCTTCGCCGTGAAATTCGAAGCCATTTCTGTAGCCATGGCCGAACAAAAGGTAGAGCACGCCCTAGCCACTGGCGCCGACTACCTCATCAGCACCGACACGAGCTGCCTCATGCACCTCGATGCCTACATCCGCCGCGAGAAAAAGCCCCTCAAAACCCTGCACGTAGCGGATGTACTGGCTAGTGGGTGGTGAATCACGGATGTAGACGGATTCATCTAATTCCACGGATTGTGGGGATGGTAAATACTATATGTAATGCGTGCGTTAATAGGTACAGTTTCGGAGGTATGGCTCGTAGCATTATCAGTTGTAGCGTGCGGGCGAATAGAGCGCCAGCCACCAGGGCAATACCGGCAGAAATCTTCACGCAAAACAAGGAATTCACGTATCTGGTCAGCCGCTCTGATGGGCAGCAGCTAGTACCCACCGATACCGTTGTGCTGACCTCAACGGGCCGAATCTGGGAGGCAGATTCCACCCAAAAAGCAATTGGGTGGGGAAGCAGAACCGACGAAATGAGAAGCGGTACTGGCGTGGCGGAAGGCCCACGTGGCGTCTGGATTCATCCGCCGCGTTACGGCGAGTATGCTATTCTAGAACTTAGTCCGTTTCCCGAAATACGGCTGCCATTCAAGCCTGGACAAGAGTGGGATTGGGAACTGAGCGTTGGCTCTTATTGGTCGAACCCGGCCTGGGCAGTGTGGCAGGGCCAGATGCAAGTGAAAACCCATTACAAATCGGTAGGCCAGCAACGTGTTGCTACCCCTTTGGGCAAACTCGAGTGCCAGCAAGTAACCGCCGTGGCCCGGTGCTCAGCAGGGCAGGCCACGCTGTCATTGCTGTTTCATCCGCAATACGGGTTTGTGGAGCTCGACTACGTAAATATCGACGGCGGGCGGTTGCGGTTTCAGCTGCTTTCCGTTGGTGTCGTGAATGAATTCGACGCGACAACGTACTTCGGCAAGCAGTAGGATGCGTACATAAAAAAGTGCGCCTCTTCACGTGAAGAGGCGCACTTTTTTATGGTGTGGGTTGAAGTTATACCAACTGTCCAATCCGCTGCTTCAGGTTTTCGGAGCCTTCCACCAGGGGTAGGCGCACGGCGTCGGCGCAGAGGCCCTGGGCGGCCAGGGCGGCTTTCACGCCGACGGGGTTGCTTTCCTCGTACATCAGCGGATTTAGCTCCACAAAACCGAACAGCAGTTCGCTAGCTGCCTGAAAATTGCCGCTGAGAGCGTGCCGGGTCATGTCGGAGAAGCGGCGCGGGAAGGCATTGGCCAGCACCGAGATAATGCCCACGGCCCCGAAGCTGATCAGCGACGTGGTCATCATATCATCCCCCGAAATCAGTAGAAAATCAGCAGGTTTGGCGGCAGCAATGGCAATGCACTGCTCCAAGTTGCCGCTGGCTTCTTTGATGCCGATGATGTTGGGATGCTTGGCCAGTTCCAGGGTAGTAGCGGCTGTCATGTTGGAGCTGGTGCGGCCGGGCACGTTGTAGAGTAGCACGGGCACCAGGGAGGTATCGGCTAGCTGCTGGTAATGCGCAATAATGCCGCGCTGGCTGGGCTTGTTATAGTACGGCGAGGCCGAAAGTAGGGCCGAAATGCCTGTCAAGTCGGTTTGCTGGATGGTGCGGACGGTAGCGGCCGTGTCGTTGCCCCCGATGCCGTACACCAGCGGAACTCGGCCGGCTACCTGCTCGCGCACTACGCGCAGCACTTCGGCTTTTTCTGCGGTGGTCAGGGTGGCCGATTCGGCGGTGGTGCCGTTGATAACCAAGTATTCCACGCCGCCTTCAATGGTGAAGTCGGCGAGACGACGCAGGGCGGCGTAATCTACGGCGCGCTCAGGAGTGGGAGTGAACGGAGTAACGAGGGCTACGCCAGTGCCACGTAGTTTGTCCATGCGGGAAATTAGCGGTTGATTTGTAATGGGAAGACCCGCGGCGAAGGTACAATGCCGGCGGCGAAGGTCGGCCCGTTTCCTCTAAAAGTACGGCTACCCCCTTCGCCGGTCGCGTTATCTTTCTTCATGAAATTCACGAATTACCCGCTGCTGGCTGCGGCTTCTCTGGCCAGCCTCGGCGCGCTGCCTGCCTGCAACGACGCCAAAAACGCTACCGCCGCCGAAACGGCCGCCAGCTCCACTGCCATTGCCGCCGACTCGGCTGAAACGGCCACCATTACCACGGCGGGCACCGCTACCGCTGCCAACACCGGCAACACGGGCAGCCCGGCTACCATTCCGGCCGGCAAGCGTGCCGATGCCGCTACCATTACGGCTCGGCCCCAGGTGCCCATCCTGTGCTATCACCAGATTCGGGATTGGCGCCCCCGCGACTCCAAAGGTGCCAAGGACTACATCGTGCCGGTAGAGCAGTTCAAGGCCCAGATTAAGATGCTGGCCGATTCCGGCTACCACACCATTCTGCCCGACCAACTCTACGCCTACCTCACCACCGGCGCCCCGCTACCCAGCAAGCCCGTGATGCTGACCTTCGACGATACCGACCTCGACCAATTCACGGTGGCCCGGCCCACGCTGGACAAGTACGGCTTCAAGGCAGTGTACTTTATTATGACCGTGAGCCTGGGGCGCCCCAACTACATGAGTAAGGCCCAGGTGAAGCAGCTTTCCGACGAAGGCAACGTCATCGGTTCCCATACCTGGGACCATCATAACGTGAAAAAGTACGCGGGCGAGGATTGGGTAACTCAGATTGAAAAGCCCACCAAGCAACTGGAGGAAATTACGGGCAAGAAAATCAATTACTTCGCCTACCCCTTCGGCCTGTGGCGCCCCGAGGCTATTCCGGAGCTGAAGAAGCGCGGCATGGATGCGGCCTTTATTCTGGCCGAAAAGCGCGACCAGCAGGACCCGCTCTATACCATCCGCCGCATTATTGCCAGCGGGTACTGGAGCCCCCGCACCCTGCATAACAGCATGGTGCAGAGCTTCTAAGCACACTGTTTTTACAATAAAAAGCCCCGGCAGATAGGCTCTGCTGGGGCTTTTTATTGTAAAAAAGATAATCCAGCATCAAGCGGGTACGATGCAGGCAGCAACCCACTGGCGGCGGGCCTACCTCTCGGCTACTTCTGCGTGTTTGGGTTGGGGCTGACCAAATACCACTGCCTTGACCTCTGGGTAGGTGTGGGCAAGGCGCTGGGCTTGACTGGGTAAGGGCTGGCCGGGTCGGCTGGGTATGAGAAGTAAAATGGGCTTGCTGTTTAGCTCCGCCCGCTGGGCCAGCTGCAGCCGCAGGGCTTGGTACTGCTCAGTTGCTTGCGCTGGTGTAATCACTTGCGAGGAAAGGTAGTCGGCGGCAACCCAGTCGGTGTAAGCGGCGCCTGGGAAATAGGCAGCTACCGAATCAGGACGAGGGGAGTCCAGACCCAGGCGGCACTGGTGTCGCCGGCCGCCCGAAACCGGGTAACCAGCTCCCGCCAGGCTTTGCGGTAAGCAGCCGGTGTGCGAGCCCGCAACAGGGGCCGCAGCAGTACAGGTTTATTTCGCTCCCGGATAGTGGCTACGCTGCGTTGCCAAGCATCGGCCTGAAAACGGCTACCCGTCACTTCCCAGCTCAGCAGAGGAGTGCTGCCCTGCTGGTCCAGGGCTGCCAACGTAGCGGCAGTTACGTGAGGCCCTAGCGCGGGCGGCAATTGCAACTCCACTACGGCCGGCGCCGCTTTAGTTCCGGCCGTAACGGAAGCGGTCCACATAGGAGACATTGGCGGGGTAGCCGCCTGCCCAATTCGTACGCCACCTACGCCGGTATGGGCCCAGATGAGGGCGTCGGAGGGTGTATTTCGGCCCAGCCACAGGCTTATTCCCAAGCTAATCAGGGAGTGAGTCGTAAATACAAAAAAGGCGACGAACACGGCGGCAGTCCGTAGCCGCAGCAACCGGGGGCCCACCTGATTTTCCAGGAAATTCTCCGCCTGGCGCAGCAACCACCGCAGGGGGCGGGCGGATGTAGCCAGCTGCCGAAGGCGCTTAAGCAGCTCGTGCTGGGCCATCAGCACAGAGGCGAACAGCAGGGCGGCATTGGTGAGGGCCAGCGCCATCATCAGCAGGGCGTAGGGCGTCTGGGTGAGGTAGTGGCCGTAGCGGGCGGCAGCTACGCAGATACCAGCTAGCACTAGGTTGGGCAAGCTAAGCAGCCACTCGTTGCGGCCGTGGCCTTCTTTAGGAGTCGGGATGTAGGGCACCCGCACCCGCAGCAGCGTGTACACGAAACCCAGGCAATAGATCCACCAGGTGCTGGTGCGCAGCAGCCCGCCCACTAGGTGCAGACCTGCTTCGTGCGGCTCCCGCAGCCAGCGTTGCGCGTTGTAGCGAATCAGCAGGGACATCATTAGCACCGGAGTCAGGTGCAGGGCAAATTCCAACAACGACAAGTGCCAGGGAAACTCCACTAGCAACAGGGAGGCAATAGGGACGGCAATATCAATGAGCGTGACCAGGCCGGAGAGAAAGTACAGGGGTAGGGTCGCGTAGTGCAGCTTCTGGCGCCCGCTCAGGCGCCGGAACAGGCGCGGGTAGACCGTCAGCAGCAGCTCAAAGGCCCCGCGGGCCCACTTCAGCTGCTGGGCATAGAAGGCCCCAGCGTGGAGGGCACCAGCCCCCGGCTCAGGATGCGCGGCACGTACACCGACTGCCAGCCCTGCGCGTGCAGGCGCAGGGCCGTGTGCATGTCCTCGGTCAGGCCCGCGGCGTGGCCGCCAATCGAGTCCAGGGCAGCGCGGCGGAAGGTGCAGTTGGCCCCGATGGCCTGGGCCGTGTTGTAGGCGTGCATGCCCATCATCAGGGGCCCGTAGAAGTGGTAGGTCTGCTCGGCCGCCCCGCGCGCCACCAGGCTCTCGTCTTGGTTGCCGTAGGCCTGCACCACCTGCACGTAGCCCACGGTGGGGCAGGCAAAGTAGGGCACGACCTGGTCCAGAAAGTCGGGGGCCGGCACGTGGTCCGGGTCCAGCACCACGCACAGCTGGCCCGTGGCCTGCTGCAGGGCGTGGTTGATGTTGCCGGCCTTGGCATCGACCTTGTGCCGGCGCGTGACGTGCACGATGCCCAGCTGCTGGCAGAGCTGGCGCAGATAGGGGTCGTCGGCCTCGTCGCAGAGGTAGCTGGTGTGGGGGTAGGTGATGGCCTGCATGGCCCGCAGCGTCTGGTCCATCATGGCGTAGGGCTCGCCCGGGCAGAAGGTCGTGAGCACGTCCACCGTGTAGGCCGGGGCCGGGCCGGCCGGGGCCACGGGCTCGCTCACGCTCACGTAGTGGTACCACTCGTGCAGCATGCGCAGCAGCTTGAAGCCCAGCGACACGCTCAGCAACCAAAACAACGGCGCGTAGCCAATGTGGTCGGAGTCAGCAAACCACCACAGGAAATGTCCCGTCAGTAAGACGCCGACAACGACCAGTATCCGCATCTGGCCTACCTGCTTGGCCAATACGGAACCTATAGAAGTTGCCGTGGAAGGTACTTTAAGGGGAGGAGGTGGAGCCAGGGCTGGTTCAGGGGTAAGCGTTTCTTCATAGAAAGTCATGGCGCGACTGACTGACAGTGAGGGGGAAAGAGCGAGGTAAGAGCAGAGAAAAGCAGGTGAACGGAGGAAAGCAAAGAGAAGATAACGCGTATAATGAATTCAAGTAATTCTTGTAAAATAAAGTCAAGTATACGAGTTTATACTGGTAAAAAATTTAATTATTTATAATTAATATACAATATTGCTTCGTCGCTTTTTCCCTCTTCTCATGCCGGTGCGCTCCTTTGTTTCTTTCTGGTGGATTATTTGCCTGAGTACCTGGCTTTTTGGTGGGTGCCACTCGGCTGGTACACACCCTGAGCAGCAGCCTGTGGCCCCGGGTGTGGTGCCCGTGCAGGTGGTGAAAACCAAGGACGGCTACCAGCTACTACGCGGCGGCAAGCCCTACACGATTAAGGGAGTGGCGGGGCTGCAGCAGCTGGAGCGGGTGCAGGCCCTCGGCGGAAATTCCCTGCGGCTTTACACCACCAATTACGCCGATGCCATTTTAGACAAAGCCCAGCAGCAGGGCCTCACCGTGATGCTGGGGTTGTGGATGAAGCCCGAGTACGAGGATTTCGACTACTTCGACCGAAAGGCAGTGGCGCGGCAGCAGGCGGAAATCCGGGAGCAGGTGCTGCGTTTCCGCCATCATCCGGCGCTGCTGATGTGGAACGTGGGCAATGAGCTGGACAACCACACCAACAATCCGCGGGCGTTTCAGGCTCTGAACGAGGTAGCCCGCATGATTCACGAGCTTGACCCGCACCACCCCGTAACAACTACCCTGACCAGCAACTTCAACATGGTATCGGCCGTGGAGCGCTTCTGCCCCGACCTGGATGTGCTGACAGTCAACATTTTCGGTGGCCTGGGCGAGTTGGACTCCCGGCTGGTGCAGGATGGCTGGGCCGGGCCCTACATCGTAGGTGAGTACGGAGCCCGGGGCTGGTGGGAAGCACCCCGCACTACCTGGCGCGCCCCGCTAGACCAGAGCAGCAATACCAAGGCGGAGTTCATGCGCACCCGCTTCGAAAAAAGCGTTACGGGCCAACCCAGGCGGTGTTTGGGTTCCTACGTGCTCTATTGGGGGCAACGCTTCGAGCAGACGGCCATGTGGTTTAGCCTCTTCACTGACAAGGGGGAAAAAACCGCCGTGGTAGACATGGTGCACTACCTCTGGACGGGAAAGCAGGTTGCCAACAAAGCGCCGCGCCTGGCCCGCTTGCGGCTGGGTGGCCTTCCTCCTGAGCGCAATGTGCTGCTGCGGCCCGGTGCTACCTACCAAGCCAGCGTAGAAGCCACGGACCCCGAAGCCGACTCACTGCGCTTCACCTGGCAGGTAGTGCCGGAAGTGGATGAAAACTTTGTACTGCCCCAGGACCGGACGGCCCCCGAGCCACTACCGAACATCATCCAGCAGGCTCAGGGAGAGAGGGTGCTGCTGCAGGCCCCGCGCAAAAAAGGCCCCTACCGGCTGCTGGTAATGGCCAGCGATGGGCACGGTAGCGTTGCCACCCATAGCTACCCCTTTTTCGTGGGCCAGCTCACGGCCGCCGACAGGGCCAAGGAGCCCCAAGGCAGCTTCAGAAAAAAGGCGTTCCAGTAAGCACTGGAACGCCTTTTACACAAAATCGACAGATACTGACCCTACGAACATTAGTTGGATCGGTAGTCCCTCACTACAGGCAGCCGGTCGGAGTGTTTACTTCTACTGGGCAGGTAGCCCGCCTTCTTTTAGGGCCTGGAAGCCTCCAGCATTTAGTACTTTCTGAAATCCTTTTTCTTGCAGAAGTACCGCGGCTTTACCGCTACGGTTGCCGGAGGCGCAGTAGAGCACGTAGCGTTTCTTGGGGTCGAGCAGGGCCATCCGTTGGGCAAAATCAGGGGCGCGGAAATCCACGTTTTGCGCTCCAGATAGGTGGCCGGCGGCAAACTCAGCGGGCGTGCGCACATCCAGCAGCACGGTGCCGGGCTGGGCCAGGGCTTGCTTTACCTCCGCCAAGTCCGCCACTAGCACGCTGGGCCTGGTTATGGTCCCGATGTTCACCATGGGTACTGCCGCCGGAGCGAGAGGCTGGGCTGCCGGGACGGACATTTGGGCGTGGGCCCCGGCAGAACTGATCAGACCGGCAGCCAACAAGGCAAAACGGAACATATAAAAGGGAATAGTGGGAAGTACATGGCAAGAACAACCCCTGGCGCGAAGAAGTTGCACCAGGGGTTGCTAGTTACTCATTCTGGCTGAGAGACTTAGAACAAGCTGCCTTGCTCACCCGCTCCGATAGATGGGGTCTGGCCAGTTGCGGTGGCTGCCGCAGGGGTAGGAGCCGCTGCTGTAGAATCGCCCAGCATTTGGTCTAGTACGGCATCTGCCGCGTCGAAACTGGTAGGCAGCATGGCCAGCAGTTCGTCCTCGGTGATGATGGGTACTTTCAGTTCGGTGGCTTTCTCGCGCTTGGCGGGGCCCATTTTGTCGCCGGCCACCAGGTAGCTGAGCTTCTTGCTGATGCTACCGGTAATCTTGCCCCCATTCTGCTGAATCAGGTGCTGCAACTCCTCCCGGCTGTGCTGCTCAAACACGCCCGAAAGGACAAAGGTGAGGCCCGCCAGCCGGTCGCTCTGGGGCTGCGGAGCCTCGCCGGTCAGGGCCAGTTGCAGGCCCGCCGCCCGCAGGTCCTCAATCAGCTGGCGATTCTCCGGCTCCTGAAACCACGCCGCCACCGACTCGGCAATAACGCCGCCTACCTCCGGCACGGCCGCCAGCTCCGTGGCTGAGGCTGCGGCCAGGGCATCCATGGTGCGGTAGTGCTGAGCGAGCTTTTCGGCTACCGTCTCGCCCACGTAGCGGATGCCCAGGCCAAACAGTACCCGGTCGAACGGAATTTGCTTGCTCTGCTCCAGGCCCGTGAGCAGGCGCTGCACCGATTTTTCACCCATGCGTTCTAATTGGGCCAGCTCGGCAGCTTTAGCGGGCAGGTCGTAGAGGCTGGCCGCATTCGAAACCAACCGCAGATCAAAGAACCGCCCCACGGTTTCGGCGCCCAGCCCATCAATGTCCAGGGCCTTGCGCGAAACGAAGTGCTCTAGCTTGGCCTTGAGTTGGGGGGGGCAGGCCCGCTCATTGGGGCAGCGGAAGTGGGCCTCACCCTCGGGCCGGATCAGGGGCGTGCCGCAGGCCGGGCATTCGGTGGGGTAGATGATGGGCACGGCATTGGCGGGGCGGGAAGCCAAATCAACGCCCGTGATTTTAGGGATGATTTCACCGCCTTTCTCCACGAAAACCAAGTCGCCGAGACGCAAGTCGAGGGCCGCAATCTGGTTGGCGTTGTGCACGGAAGCGCGCTTGACCACGGTGCCAGCTAGGGGCACGGGGTCGAGCAGGGCCACGGGCGTTACGGCGCCCGTGCGGCCCACCTGGTACTGAATGGTGTGCAGGCGCGTACGGGCGGCTTCGGCCGGGTACTTGTAGGCAATGGCCCAGCGGGGGCTTTTGGCCGTGAAGCCCAGCAGCTCTTGCTGGCGGAAATCGTCGACCTTGATAACAATGCCATCGGTAGCAACCGGAAGCGTAAACCGCTTCTTGTCCCACTCGTGCACGAAATCCAGCACTTGCTCTATGGTGCCGCACACCCGCCAGGTGTCGGATACGGGTAGGCCCCAGGCGTGCAGGGCTTCCAGCGACGCGCTGTGGGTAGGGAACATGCTCCGGCCCGGCATCAGGAAGGAATAGGCGAAAAACCGCAGCTTGCGGGCTGCCACCAGCGCCGAGTCCTGGAGCTTGAGGGCCCCGCTGGCGGCGTTGCGCGGATTGGCCAGCAAGGCTTCCCCATTGGCTTCCCGCTCGGCATTCAACTCGGCAAAAACCGGCAGGGGCATGAATATTTCGCCGCGTACCTCAAAGTCGGCGGGTTGGGGCGGGCCGGCGGGGCGCAGGTGCAGGGGTAGGTTGCGAATGGTGCGCACGTTGCTGGTTACCACGTCGCCGCGGGTACCGTCGCCGCGGGTGACGCCCTGCGTGAGCTGGCCGTCCTGGTAGGTTAGGCTCATGGCTACCCCGTCAAACTTCAACTCACACACGTACTGCACGGCGGCACCTTCCAGCCCTCGGCGCACCCGCTCGTCAAACTCGCGCAGGTCAGCCTCGGAGTAGGTATTGCCCAGGCTAAGCATGGGGTAGCGGTGCTCAGCCGTGGGAAATTGTTTCGTGATGGTACCGCCCACGCGCTGGGTAGGCGAGTTGGGGTGGGCAAACTGGGGGTAGTCCTTTTCCAGTTGGGCCAGCTGGGCCAGCATCTGGTCGAACTCCTGGTCGGGCACTTCCGAGATGTCGCGCTGGTAATATTGGTAGTTAAGGTGGTGCAGGCGCTCGGTGAGGGCCGTTATCTGGTGCTGAATGTTGTCGTCGGCGGGCATGGAAGGCACGGGTTGGGGCTGCAAGCTACTAACTGCGCTACTAAGTTGACGGGGCGCAGTCCTTCCCAGGTACGCCAAACCACGTTGCCCCGTTCCCCCGATTTTGGGGCGTCGGTTGGTTACGGCCGGCCATAAAAAAAGCCCCGGACTGCGGGGCTTTTTTTATATAAAGCAAAGCTTATTTGTCGGCCACTAGCACGCCGCTGGCTTCGAAGTTCAGCTGCTGTTGGGGCTGAGTAATGGCGGCCACTTCTTGGTCTGATTTGCCGGCGTCTTTGGCGTAGTGCTGCAAATCGGAAACCGGCACCGTTTCGCGGTGGGCCCAGCCGTCAATCACCACGGTTTTGCCGGTAATGTCCTTGGGCACGAAGAAGGCATAATCCTTGAACCGCACGCGCATGGGCTCTCCGTTGGGCGCCTGCAGCGTAAGCCAGCAGCCCTTGGCTTGGCACACGGCCGTGGCAGTGCCCACCAGCTTCACCCGCGCCGAGTCTTGCTGACCCAGTAAGCTGTTTAGGGCCGAAACCGGCTGGGCGCCTGCGGCCGTAATGGGGGCCCCGTAGGTGGTGCCCGTGGGGCCCGCGGTGGCGGCTACCGGCGTTGTGGTAGCCGTTGTTTTGGCGGTAGCGGTTTCGGTTTGGGGTTGGCAAGCGGCCAGCACTAGCAAGCCCAGGACGCCGGTGAGTGGATTAAGCAGGGGCATAGCAAGGAGAATTGTTGGGTTCAGCTCTCAACTTACGATTTTTTGACCTTGTACTTCTCCTTCTCTTTGGGTTGGTCAGTACTGCCGGCCGGTGCTCCCGTGTTAATGGCCGTTAGCAGGCGCACCTGTTCCAGCTTGCCCTTCTTGTCGTACACCTCGCTTTTCACGATGCCCACGGCCGGCGAGTAATAGTCGACTACCCGCACTGCGTTGCGCATGACCATGTCGGCGCGGGCGGCAGTGGCGCTTTCCCGCTCGGCTTCCACCTTGTAGCAGGCAAAGGAGCCGGCCGGCGTTGTCACCGTTTCGGTGCCCGTTATGCGGCGCTTATGCACGGTGGTGTACACCTTGGCAATATCCACGGCCGTGCTGCTCACTTGCACCGAAATACCGCCCTGGGGCAGCTGGGAGCCAACGGTAGGCTGATTGGGCCAGGCCAGGGGTACGGGGGCGTAGGCAAAGCGCCGGTCGCGGAAGGAGCGCAGGCTCTCGGGGCTCAGCTCGGCGGAGCCATCGGTGAAGCTGGTGTCCTGGCGGCAACGGAAGGTAAGGTCCTGTAAGCGCAGAAGCTTGTTTTTGGGGTCGTAGGTGCCGCTTTTCAACAGCACTGAATTGGTAGTAATGGTCTGTTTCTTATTCTGCTCTGAGCTCAGGCTGACCACCCGGTTGCGTATGGTGCCGGTTGTTTTGCCGCTGGCATCCTGGAGCTGATACACCAGCTCCATGTTATCATAAAGGCCGAAGGGGTGGGCGCAATCAACCGGCGGCAGTGTTTGGGCCAGAGCGGGAGAAGCGGCCAGGCAGGCGGTCAGACCGGCTGCCAGCAAATGAAATCGGGGCATAAGGCAAAGAAAAAGGAAGAAAATCAGCCGTTGGGCTGCATACGCAGACGGTTGAGTTTTGATGCTAACTCGCTAACCGGAGCTGCACGGTGGCCTTACACAAAGGTCTTGCCAGCGTCATCTCGTAACTTGCCCCGCGCCGCGCCGTTTCTTACCAGGCCGGTCGGGGGTAGCTTCCGCGGCCGCTACTGCTCACATCTTCCTTTTTATTGTAGATCTATGCCAGAACAACCTACTTCCTGGGCCGATACGGCCGCTTCACTGCTCTCCAAGCTTTCGGGTGGGGTAGAGGTAGCTCTCAACTTTGAGCAAATGGAGTTGCAAGTGCCCAATCCGGCCAACCCAGCCACGCCCACCACTTGGCGCCTGAACGGCTCGCTGCGCATCCGTACCCGGGGCGAAAATCCGCCCTCCGGTGCCCTTCCGCCCGCAAACTCTAGTACCCTTGGCTAACGGACTCGATATTGAGGCCCGGCTGGTCATTACCCTTGACGGGGACGACGTGCAGGTAGCGGGCTCTGGGGGCTACCTCATCATCAACTTTCCCAGCCAGCGCGTCTTCGACAAAATAACCAGCGGCCCGCCCAAGGACCCCAACGCCCCACCCAAACCCAAAAATCCCAACGCCCCCGATCCGCTCCAGCAACTCAACGACCTAGCCCTGCAGCTGGGTTTGGTGCTGGATATGCGGGTGGCAGGCAAAACCCACGTTACTTTCGGCACGGGCCGCTCCGCCAAGATTACCCTGAACGCAGTGCTCGGCAAAATCGGGTCATTTTTTCGGGGGTAGCAACTGCAGGGCTACCCCGTGTGAGCAGGCAAGCCTTGCGCGTGGCGGGAGTACACTGAGCCGAGCAGAAGGCCGAACCAGAAATGTCTGTACTGAGTTAGAATTGCTAATAGGTAGCGCATCAATTGTCCTGCAGAGCCGAAGGCGAAGCATCTCGCTTGAATCGTTGGGGTAGCAAACCTGACATCAGCGTGCGAGATGCTTCGCCTCCGACTCTGCAGGACGCTCTTTTTTGCGGCCAAACAAGTCGTCGGGTTGCCGCGCGGTAGGAGTCGTCCGCCAGTTGGCAATCAGGGTTTTGGCCCGAAAAAAGCACGCGCGGAGCGGAACGTTTTTCCGTATCTTGCTCAGAGGCCCTTGCCCGTAGATCAGCCTCCAGAGGCCGGAACTAAAGGGCTTCAGATTGGTTTGCTTACTCGCACCCAGCCCTGCTTTTCAGCTCATGAATTCTGATCAAGAACGTACCAATAAAATTGGCGCCGGTCGGGCCGCCTCGGCTTTTCAGCGCATAGAGGGAGTGCCGCCGCTGCTCCTGATGCTGTACCTGGGCCTGGCCGGCATTGGGGTGTTGTTCCTGATGCTGGTGGTGGCCTATATGTATACCCGCAGCCAAAGCGACACGCCCACCGGCATCTACCCGCTACCACGCTTCTTCTCCCTCAGCACCATCGTGCTGCTGATCAGCAGCTACACCATCAACCAGGCCCGCCACCTCTACACCCGCGACGATCTGGCGGGGCTGGCCCGCTGCCTGGGCGCTACCTTGCTGCTGAGCAGCGTGTTTGCGGGCCTGCAGGTGCTAGGCTGGCGGGAGCTAATGGCCCAAGGTGTGCTGCTAGACGGTGTGGCCAGCGGTACGTTTGTTTACTTGCTCTCGGCCCTGCACGTGGCGCACCTGCTGGGCGGCATGCTGTTTCTGCTGGCCCTGCTGTTGCGCACCCACACCGCCGCCCGCGACGCGGTGCGCAGCCTGGTATTTATCCGCAACCCCTACCGTCGCCTGCAGCTGCGCATGATTACCATCTACTGGCATTTCATCGACGTGCTCTGGGTGGCACTGTTTGCCGCTTTTTTGTTTCTGTATTAGCGACTGGTCCTGAAAGCTTGCTCACACAAAAAAGCCCGGCCAAGCCGGGCTTTTTTGATGCGGTATCCTCACGGTGCTGCTTAATTGGCAATGGTTACGGTGCCTTTGTAGCGTTTCTTGTCCGTGAATTCAATAAGGTAGTAATACACGCCGGCTGGTAGGCCGCCGCCGTCCCAGCGGAAGCTGCGGTTGGTGGTGCGGTACACCCGATTGCCCCAGCGGTTAAAAATTTCGAGGTCGGCAAAACGAGATTCGCAGAAATCGGGCGGCAGGTTGTTTTTCACGTTGTCCAGCTCGAAGTAGTCGTTCTTTTCGTCGCGCTGGTAGGGGGTAATGACGTTGGGCGGCAGGAAGTCCGGCACGGGTGGCTGCTCCACTTCAAAGCGCACCACGCGGGTTTGGGGCTGGGGCCGGCAGGTGCTTTCCTGAAGGGTAAACGTAACTTCCAAGCCATTCAGGCGCACGGCCTCGCAGTTGGCTTCCCAGCGAAACACCCCACTGGCTTGGCCAGCGCCGTTGCGCGCCACGAACGTCATTCCCGCCGCGGCCAGGTCGAAGCCAGCGCCAGCGGCCGAGAACGTCAGTGCATCCACATCCACGTCTAGGCCCGAAAGGGAGGCTTCGTACACGCCCCCAATTGGCCGCTTAATGACCAACGGAGCCGGGGTAGGAGAACCCGCCGTTGGGGCCGGAAATGGGCTGGTTAGCTGCGGGGGGCGGTTCACGTAGTCAATCTGCACTGGAATGACGAGGGTAGTGGCTTGGCGGTCGGCGCAGGGCGCGGCTGCCGCTGTAAACTCGAACTCATACAGCGGTTTATCCACGGCCCGGCAGTCAACGCGCCAGGTAAAGCGCCCCGTAAGCTGACCGTTGGTTTGCGCTTGGCTGAGCTGTGCTCCCACGCTGCCGGGCGTGAAGCCTCGGCCGGTCATTTCTAACGTGATAGGGTCGTTGTCAGGGTCGGTGGCTACTAGGTCGAAGGTAATCAGGTCGCCGGGGCGGGCGCGCAGGGGGAGCACGGCCGTAGTGCGCAGGAGCGGGGCGGCGTTGGGCTCGGGTACGGAGGTAACGGCTACCCGCACGGTGTCGCGCTTGGGCAGGCTGCACCCGTTATCGGCCACAATCACATCCAGCAGGTACACCTTACCCTTGGTGTTGAAGCAGTCCGGGAAGCAAAGCCGCGACACGATGGTATCGGGGGCGCCGGGCGTGCGCACGGTTCCTTGCAGGGTGCTCAGGGTAGGAAGAGGAGCCGTAAAATTCACCGGGCTCAGCGACAACGTCAGGGCTGAGGTGGGGTCAGAATCGGTGAAC
Source organism: Hymenobacter sp. 5516J-16 (assembly GCF_022919335.1). NCBI lineage: Bacteria > Pseudomonadati > Bacteroidota > Cytophagia > Cytophagales > Hymenobacteraceae > Hymenobacter > Hymenobacter sp. 5516J-16. Next base: position 4,460,578 of record NZ_CP095058.1, read on the forward strand.
TTGAGCGTGAAGCAGCGGTTGCTGCCGGGTTGCAGGCGTAGCGTATCGCGGCCGGCTTGGTAGGGCTGGCGGCGGTTGGGCACCTGCATGACCACCTTCGGCCGGGCGTTGGTAGGGCAGGAAATAACTTTGAGTTGAAAATCGCGCCGGGTTTCGCCCAGCCGCACGCCCTTGCGGTACTCCGTGCAGCGCACCCCAAACACGAACAGTCCCAGCCGGGTAGGCCGCACTTCCAGCCGGCCCGTGAGCCGCCCGATACTCAGGGTAGGATTGCCCGGAATCTGGCGGGTGACGGACAGACTATCGGCCCAGCGTATTGTGCTGTACGGGGCCGGTTGGGCACGGTCTGGCTTGGGGACAATCGTATTGGAATAGCCATTCAGGGGCGTTACTAAGTCATATACCAGGGAGTCACCGTCGGTGTCCTGGCCCCCGAAGTTGTAGTAGAACAGCTCGCCCCGGCAGGCATAATCACTCAGGGGCGGAAAGATGCGGGGGGTAGAATTGCGGAAGGCCTGTCCGTTGCGCACCACCGCCGGAAACTCTAGGTAGAACGTTTGGGCCGCCCCGCCGGGGTCCAGGATGTTGCTGATGCCGTTGTTGCGGCAGCAGCGCTCCACGGCCACATAGTAGCCGTTGGGGCTAGTGAAGGTCTGGTCGCCGAGCGAAATTGGGCGAGTGTAAACCAAGCGCCTCGTCACGAGGCTGGGCGTGGTGCAGGCGGGGTTGGTGTAGCTGACCAAGGTGTTATTGGTCAGGGGTAGCGGCACGTCTAGCAAGCGGCGGTTGGTGCCTTTCTCGAAGATGCTGGCCGTCAGTTCCGGGTCCAGGGCGCCGGGCTGTCCGTTTACTGCATCAAAATACAGGTTCAAGCTTAGCTGGTAGGTAGAGCCGCTAACGTGTTGTAAATCAAGCTCGCCACCTACAATATGGGTAGCCCGTGCCGCCGGAGCCAGCAAACACAGCAGCCACAGCAAAAAGCCAGTCCGAACAAAAGTAACAAGAGTAGAAGTTGGCATAGAGCAGCGCAGCTAGTCAGGGAGCAATGACGAAAGATACAACCCGAGTCGCCGGGAGTCCTACCTTTTTGGTTTTTTCTGTTGCCTGCTGCGTACCTTTCATAGCCAGCTTTTTTGCCCGTCTTTGTGTTCTGTTCGCCCATCATCTGCCCTATGCGTCCCTTCTTTTACACCCTCACTTTAGTGGGTCTGCTGCGTTGCTTGCCCGCGGCCGCCCAGCTGCCTGCCTACCCTCCGGCGGCCGCCGACCTGAACGGGGCCGCCGCTGAGGCCTGCGCCCAGACGCACAACCGGGTTGCCCGTCCGGCTTACGCCAGCCTGAGCCACCGGCAGAAAATGGCCCGCTACGACGTAACGTATTACAAGCTGGACCTGGACCTGACCAATACTACTCGCGCCGTCAGTGGGGCCGTCACCATCAGGGCCCGCACCGGAGCGCAACCCCTCGACTCGCTGGCCTTTGAGCTGTATTCTACCTATGCCATTGACTCCGTGGTAGTAAACGGCCGTCGGAGCGCCGGGCTGCGCTGGGTAGGCATGGGCGATGTGACCGTAGGGCTAACCCAGCCCGTGGCACCCAATACCTTGTTCAACGCCCTGATTTACTACCGGGGCACAGCTCCTAACGGTAACTCCGCCGCCATTGGCAACGCCCTTGATACCCGCACCGACCCTACCTACGGCGTGAGCACCACCTGGAGCCTGTCGGAGCCCTACAACGCCTATGAGTGGTGGCCCTGCAAACAGATGCTCACGGATAAGGCCGATTCGTCCGACGTTTGGGTTTCTACTGCCGCCACCAATAAAGTGGGCTCCAATGGGGTGCTGCAAAAATCCACTCCACTACCCAACAACCGGGTGCGGCACGAGTGGAAATCCCGCCACCCCATCGACTACTACCTGATTTCGGTGGCCGTGGGGCCCTACGTGGAGTATGTAAACTATGCCAATCCCACGGGCGGCCCCCGCATTCCCATCGTCAACTACCTGTATAACCAAAAGGCCCTGAACGACCAACGCACGGAGATAGACCGCACCCCCGGCTTTATTGAATACTTCTCCGACATCGTGGGGCTGTACCCCTTCGCCAATGAGAAGTATGGCCACTGCATGGCGCCCATTGGGGGCGGCATGGAGCACCAAACCATGACGACGCAGTACGGCTTCACCTTCACGCTCACGGCCCACGAACTGATGCACCAGTGGTTTGGCAACAACGTGACCTGCGGAGCCTGGGAGGATATCTGGCTCAATGAAGGCTTTGCTTCCTACGGGGAGTACTTGGCCCTGAATCAGCTTATTGGGTCAGCCACGGCGCTTTCCTGGATGAATCAGGCGCATACTTCGGCCATGAGTCAGCCGGGCGGTAGCGTTTTCGTGCCCGATACCACCAACGTCAGCCGCATTTTCAATTCTCGTCTCTCGTATAAGAAAGGAGCCGCCGTGGTTCATATGCTGCGCTACCTACTCAACGATGACGTAAAGTTTTTCAGGGCCCTACGCACTTACCAGAGCACCTACGCCGGCCGCACCGCCCGCACCCGCGACCTACAGCGCGTGTTTGAGCAGGAAGCCGGCCGCTCCCTGCAATATTTCTTTGACCAGTGGTTCCGGGGGGAAGGCTACCCCACGTTTTCTGTGCGCTGGAACCAGGCCGGCGGGTTAGTCTACCTCCAGAATACCGAAACTGCCTCTATGCCCACGGTAACGCCTTTTTTCGCCACCGATGTCGACTACCGTCTCACGTTTACGGACGGCACTACCCGCACCATTCGGCTGCCGCAGTACCAGCCGGTAGTGTCAGCGGCCGTAGCAGAGTCGCGCCCCATTAGCAGCATCACCGTCGACCCCGACCAGTGGTTACTTAATGGCACTGGCCCCATCACCCGCGACAATGCGCTGGTAACCAGCACGCGGCTGGGAGCTAACGAGGCTACTATTACCGTCTACCCAAACCCCTGCTGGGACCAGTTGCGCCTGGCCGATTTCAGTGGTAGCCGAGCTACGGCTGAAGTTACGGACGCAACCGGCCGGGTAGTGCTGCGCCAGCCTGTAACCTCAGCGGCACCCGTGCTGTACACGGCGGCGCTGGCGCCCGGCATCTATCACCTGCGCCTCCTAGGGCAGGAGGGCCTGATTGCGCAGGCCCGGTTCGTGCGCGCCGCGGAGTAAGACTTGCCAAGTGTAGCGCCCAGCAAAAAGCCGCCGATACAATCGTATCGGCGGCTTTTTGCTGGGCGTCAAGGTCACCCTCGCACCATCACTAGGAAAGATTTCTATACTGTTTGATAAGCGCGGCTACTTCTGGCGGGGCCGAGGGGAAGTTGAATACCGCGTCAATAAGCTCGTCAAACGAGTGAGCCGGCGTGAAGATGGAATCGGTGAAAGGGTTGCTGAGCAGCCGCAGAAAGCCCGGCTGCCCATTGATGCTCACCAGGTCCAGGATGATGTTACCGTAGCGCTGGTTGCAGCGGCCGGTATTGGTGCAGTCGTGGGGTTGGGGCTTCAGGAAGTGCTTTTGGGTGCTTTCCGTGTACTGCTCATGGCGCACCGTGCGGTGACTGGATGCCCCCAGATGGTAGCCTAAGCTGAGAATTCGGTCCCGGATGAAGTCAAACAGGTGCCGGAAATTACCGGGCCCAATGCTGGGGTCATACAGAAACACGGCTCCGGGCCGCTTGGTGTCCCGGGCCAGCTGCACTCGAAACGTGCCACCGGGCAGGCCCGCTTTCTGGTAGTGGTAGGCCTTGAAGTAAGGGCCCATCCAGTTCAGGTACACTTGCTGCGCAATCCACTGCTGGCGTACCTGCTCCTCGGCCGCGCTTCGCTGCAGCGGCTGCCAGTCGGCAGAAGCGGGAGCAGAGCCAGAAAAAAACCGTTTGAACAGATTCAACAACGTAGTAGGATTGATTTACAGGACAACAGGGGCCCGGTAAAATGGTTTTAATCTCGGCATTACTAGCCGCACAGTATTCCCTGCCTTGCCCCGCTGCAACACAAGCACAGTGCCACAACCTGCGCTGGCGAGCACAAAAAAAGGCGGTGCCCCTAGTAAGGAGCACCGCCTTGGCAGTATGGAAGCGCACGAGGCAGGTTATTTAACCCGAGTCCAGGTTTGCGACTTACCAATCATGGAGAAGCCGATGTATCCTTTCACTTCCATGCTGTTAGCGTTCAGCATTTTCATGTAGCAGGAATACGTTTTACCGCTTTCTGGGTCGTAGATTTTGCCATCGTCCCACTTGTTATCGTCGTCGTACTCAAAACCTTGCATGAACACCATGCCCAGGCGCGGACGATTACGAAGCTTAGGCTCGGGGTTCATCGTGTCGGTTTTGGGCTTGCCGGTTTTGGGGTCGTTCGGCACAGTAAGGCTCACGATTTTACCGCACAGCTTGTCGCCACACTTGTAAATCTCGAAGGTGGCCTTTTTCTCGGCGTTCGTCCATACTCCGAGCGGGGAGAGAGATTGAGCCGAAGCCGCCCCTAGCAAGCCCAGGAACATGCCCAAGCAGAGGAACAGAATTTTTTTCATGGTAAGTGAAATGATAGATGGGAGTTTGTGGGAAAAAAGATAGGGGAAAACTCGTGAATAAAACGAATGACGCCTGTTTTTCCCGGAAATAAGCGTGGCAAGTTTGAGGCCAACTTACTGCCGAGGCTTTTTTGTAAATAATCTGGGTACTAAAACCAGTTGATGGTCAGCAACATGAATAAAAAATGCGGCCAGGGGCATAAATAATGGTGTTTTTATTTTGAACCATCCAGGGGGATTTTAACTTTACCTGTCGTAGCGAGTGCTACAGCCCCTGCCAAGCAGCCCTAAGGTGCTGGGTAGCGCAGCCGGGGTTATGTCGGATCTAAAGAAAGGAGGTACAAAATGTCTAGTAGTCCCAAACAAATCCTGCCAAGCCTGTCGAATGTAGTCCGCTTCACCGCCGGACGCGCTTAACAACAGCTTTCGCGCGGAACGCACTCCTAATTGAGTACTTCCCGCATTCTGGCAAGGTCTTACTGGATAAGTGGATGATGGGGCTGTACCCCAGACTCATCGCTTGGTAAGATTTGAAGGATTAGATGCCCGGTTCGCCCAGCAGCCTCGCTTAGAGGATCTGCACAGGCGGCCGGGCATCGCTCTTTTACAGTGAGTTGGTGCATGAGTGATGAAGCGAATTCCGCTAGCGCTATTAGTGCCACTTATGGCCCTCAAGCAAGTGGAGCATCAAACTTACTCCGTCATCCATTCGCAATTTTACTTACAGCACCCGGCGCACCTGCATGAAACGGCGCTCATAGTCGGTGCCTTCTACTTGGCTGATTTTCACGCCCGATTCGCGGCGAGCCGAAGAGGAATGCACAAAGCGTAGTGGCTCGCCCGGTTTACTAATAACGATGCCCGCGTGGCCAGGGGTAGTAGAGGTAGTAGCCGTACCAGTAAATACCACAATGTCGCCGGGGCGAGCCTGGGTTCGTTCTACTGCCTTGCCCGTACTGATAAGCAGGGCCGTGGAATGGGGCACGGGTATGCGGTAGCGGGCAAACACGTAATTCACGAAGCCGGAACAGTCGAAGCCAGTAGCGGGGGTGCTGCCGGCGTAGCAGTAGTTGGTACCAAGTTGGCGCAAGGCAAACGCTACCACGCTGTCGGCCCGGGGTGGGGTGGCCTTGTTACTGATAACATACGCAACTGCCTGCGTAGTGGGAGGCTCCGGGCGTCCTTCTGCTACTGGGGTAGCCTGCCGGCTCCAAATCGACCAGCCTACCACCACGCTCACCAAGAGCAGAAAACTTAGCCAGACGTAGCGCATAGCAGGAAAAAAGGGCCGGGGACGGGCAAGGATCAATTGCATAGCAAACAGTTTAAACCGACTGGTTGCAAATTGTTTGCCAGCTGCCCGTGGTAATGTAAACCCCAAGATACTCGACGCTACGCTAACGGTGCAGGTGGGGAGCGAGTTTAGGCCTAGCTCGAGCGGCTGACAGGCGCATTGGGGTGTATTTTCGGCATTACTTTGCAGCCCTGAGCGGTTTCCTCCGTTCTTTGGCGACCACAACGGCACTTTTACTACCTCACCCACTTTTCGAATGCTCCTACACCTTGCCCGCCCGCTGGCGGTAGCGGCCCTAGGACTACTGCTGAGCCAGGCTAGCTCGGCCGCAGTAGCCGCGCCTACCCTACGCTATACGCTGTCCATGCCCGCGCCCCAAACCCACTACTTTGAAGTGGAAATGAAGCTGGACGGCTTTAATAAAGCCTTTACCGACGTAAAAATGCCGGTATGGGCGCCCGGTTCCTACCTGGTGCGCGAGTTTGCCAAAAACGTCGAGGGCTTTGAGGCTACGGCGGGCACTGAGAAGCTGCGGGTAGAAAAAGTCACTAAGAATACGTGGCGCATTTACCATCCCAAGGCCAGAAACTTTGCGGTGCGCTACCGGGTGTACGCTTTTGAGCTGAGCGTGCGCACCAGCTTTATTGACGCGGCTCACGGCTACCTCAACGGCACGAGCGTATTCATGTACCCGGCCGAAGAAAAGCAACTGCCCAGCACCCTGGAAGTAAAGCCAGCCGCTGGGTGGAGCCAGGTTAGCACCAGTTTGAAGCCGGCCGGCGGCACCTTTACGTACCGCGCCGCTAACTACGATGAGCTGGCCGATTCACCGATTGAAATCGGGAATCAGAAGATCTACACCTTCACGGCCAACGGTACGCCCCACACGGTGGCCATGTTCGGCGACCCAAAAGTTGACACGGCTCGCCTAACCCGTGACATGCAGCGCGTGTGCGAGCAAGCCCAGAAAGTAGTAGGGCAGAATCCGCTGGACCGCTACGTGTTCATTGTGCACAACATCGACCGGGGCACTGGGGGCCTAGAACACCTGTTTTCTACTACCCTGTCGGTGTCGCGCAATGCCTACTCCTCGGAGGCTGGTTGGAAAGGCTTCCTCGGGCTGGTGGCCCACGAATATTTCCATCTCTGGAACGTGAAACGCATCCGGCCGGTGGCCCTGGGGCCCTTCAACTACGACCAGGAAAACTACACCCGCATGCTATGGGTAAGCGAAGGCGGCACCGAGTACTTCAGTAATCTGATTGTGCAGCGCGCGGGCTTCGTAAGCCCCGATGAGTACTTGGGTGACCTAAGCAACGGCATCAACCGAGTAGAAAATACGCCCGGCAACCGGCAGCAGTCGGCCGCCGAGTCGAGCTTCGATGCCTGGATTAAGTACTACCGCCCCAACGAAAACTCCTCGAACACCGGCATTAGCTACTATGATAAAGGCGAGGTAATTGGGGCCGTGCTAGACCTGATGATCATCAACGAAACCAAGGGCCAGAAAAACCTCGACGACGTGATGCGCTACCTTTACGATCAGTACTACAAAAAGCTGGGCCGGGGCTTCACAGATGAGGAGTACCAGGATGCCGTAGCCAAAGTAGCCGGCCGCCGCTTCGACGACTTCTTCCGCCGCCACGTGTACGGGGTAGAAACCCTGCCCTACGAGCAGGCCCTGGGCTACGCCGGCCTGCAACTACGGGTAGCTCCGGCAGCCGCTACCGAGGCCAGCCTGGGCGCTAGCGTTAGCCCGGCGGGCGGCAAGCAAACCGTAACCAGCGTGGTGCGCGAAGGCAGCGCCTGGCAGGGTGGCCTGAGCGTCGGCGACGAGATTCTGGCCGTCGATGGCGCGCGGGTAACCGACGATGTGAACCGGCTGCTAGCCAACCGGGCCCCCGGCTCTGAGGTGAAGCTGCTCGTAAACCGCGACGGGCTAGTAAAAGAAATCAGCTTCCCGCTGCTGGCCAACCCGCTACGTCGCTACCGTATTGAGCGCCAGGCAAGCCCCACGCCTGAGCAGCAAGTTGTGCTAGCGAAGTGGCTGCCCGTGCAGAGATAAGGTAGCAGCTTACAGCAAAAAGCCCGTCGTCCTTGTCTGAGGATGACGGGCTTTTTGTTGGCTGTTCAATTCTAAGACTTGAAAGAAAATAGGCAGTAACCCACCAAAACATAATGCAGAGGCGGAGCCGAAGTATCTCGCGAGCTGCTTCGGCGGCGCCTCTGCATGACGTGCTTATAGCAAGCCTGGGCTCTGATGATTGGCTCATTATGATAAAATGTATAGTTGGCAGGAGCGGTGCTTCGATTGCGCGGGTTCTGGAGTAGGTGCTACCGATGCTGACATATTGATAAGCGGCGCGGACAGGCGCTACCCAGCAAAAAGCCCCGCTGTAGGTCAGCGGGGCTTTTTTGGTCCAGGTTTGGTGCCAGATACTTGAGGTGGCAAGCGCAGTTACTTGATGCGCTTGAGGGCTACCTCCCGTACGGGAGTAATAACCAGCGGTACTTTCTCCACTTTCACTGAGCTAGTATCAAGACCGAAATACTTGTCTTCGGAAGCAATGAACTGCTTGATGTAGAAGTAAGCCTGCATTACCAGCTTCTCAACCATGGGAAACTCGTTTTCTACCGAAAGGAATTTCTCTAGCACTACGAAGCGGAAGTCACCGGTAACGTGCTGCTTGCTCAAAGACTCGTAGCGGGAGGTGATGTCCACTTCCTTGTTGCGCACCAGGTCCTCCACTACTTTGCGGAAGTAGAGGTTGATACGTTGCTCTACCCGGAAGCCCAGGCGGAACGTAATCCGGAACACGTCGTCGTGGGCCAATTCGGTTACTTTATACTCCATCGTATACGGCTCGTCGGTGGTGTCCACGTGCACAAACCAGTAGATGTCGGCGCGCTTAGGGCGCTTCTGGAAGATGGAGTAAATAATCTTCGACTCGATTTCCGACTGCCGCTCCGCCGACGACATGAACACCAAGTGGGTAGCGTATTTCGACACCGACTCATCATTGGATAGCTGCTTCAGGGCCTCAATGTAGGGCTCAATTTTCACGAACTCCGTCAGGCGCCGCTTGATGTAGTAGGCCCGCAGCCATACGTACATCACGGCCATCAACGAGGAGCCAATGGCCAGCGAAACCCAGCCGCCGTGGGGAATTTGATGAGGTTGGCAATCAAGAAGGAGCCCTCAATAGCTCCGTACACCAACACGAAGAGCACAATGGCCGCCATCGGCACCCGCTTCATGTGCAGCCACGTAGTGAGCAGGATGGTAGTCATGAGCATGGTTAGCGTGATGGCCAGGCCATAGGCCGCCTCCATATTCGTGGATTCCTGGAAGTACAGCACCACCCCAATGCAGCCCAGCAGCAGCAACCGGTTCATGCTGGGCACATAGAGCTGGCCCTTCACGTCGGTGGGGTAGTTGAGGCGCACTTTGGGCCACATATTCAGGCGGATAGCTTCCGCTACCAGCGTAAACGAGCCCGTAATCAAAGCCTGCGAGGCAATAATGGCGGCAATGGTAGCAATGCCAATGCCGATGAGCAGGAACCACTGAGGCATCAGAGCATAGAAGGGGCTCCGACCGTCCAGCATCTGGCCCTGGTGAGCCAGCAACCACGCGCCCTGACCTAAGTAGTTCAGAATCAAGGTGGTCTTTACAAATACCCAGCTGATGCGGATATTGCCCTTGCCGCAGTGACCCAAGTCGGAGTAGAGCGCCTCGGCTCCGGTAGTACAGAGGAACACCGAACCTAGCAGCCAGAAACCACCCGGATATTCAGCCAGCAGCTCGTAAGCGTAGTAGGGGTTGATGGCCTTCAGAATAATTGGGTTCTGTACAATCCAGCTTACGCCCAACACGCCTAGCATGGTAAACCACAGGAGCATAATTGGGCCGAATGCTTTGCCTACAATCTGAGTACCAAAGCTTTGCAGCAGAAACAGGCCCGCAATAATGCCAATGACAATGGGCACCGTAGGAATGTCGGGCTTTACGGCCCGCAACCCCTCAATGGCCGACGATACGGAAATGGGAGGAGTGATAACCCCGTCGGCCAGTAGGGCCGCGCCGCCAATAATAGCCACGGCCGACAGCCAGGCGCCGCGCCGCCGCACGAGGGCGTAAAGTGAGAAAATACCGCCTTCCCCGTTGTTATCGGCATTGAGGGTAAGTATGACGTACTTGACGGTGGTTTGCAGCGTTAGAGTCCAGAGCACGCAGGAAATGGCGCCCAGCACCAAGTTGGCCTCAATCAGGTTAGGCACCCGGGCGCTTTTCAGAACGGCGCTCATTACGTACAGCGGCGAAGTACCGATGTCGCCGTAAATAATGCCGAGGGCAATGAGCAAGCCAGCCGTCGAAATGGCGGTATGCGAGTGTTTGGCGTCCATGTGAGGAGGAAGAGAGTGAGGATAGCCGTTTTTAATAAGCGGGGCCAAAGGTAGTAGTTGCACACGAATGCGGCGCTTCGGTCCCGGCGCGCTTACGTAGGCCTTGGCAAAAAGTGACAATAAGGCCGCAAGATCAGTAGACTGTTGGCGCGTCGGGGGCGGGGAAAGGTGGCTGCGCGGCCTCGTGCAGCCAGTAAGCCGCCGCGGCAGCCGCCTCATTGTGGCGCTGCCGAATGCGAAGATTTGCCTCGCTGGCCAACTGCTGCCAACTGCGGGCCGGGCCAGAAAAAGCGAAGTGGCGCGGCTCTCGGCCGGGTCGGTGCAGGCGCCAGCGGTTAGTGCCCCGCACGCCCCACACCAAGAGCAAAGCGCCAGCACCCATGCCCAGGGCTGCCGGCATGCTGTGCAGCCAGAACTGCAGATAACCCAACATAAAGCCGCAGAGCACAAAGCCGCCCAGCAGCACGCCCAGCAGCCAGCGCACCGGTTGCACATCCACCCCTTCCAGCTCCCGCCAGCCGAACAGTTCATCGTTGATTTCCAGCCCGTCATTGGTCAGAGCTACCCGGCTGTCTTCACTGCGCAGGGTCGGGAAGTGCTGCGGGGGAGGCGGGGGTAAGGGCCGAAAGCCCAACTCCGGCTCCTGCAACTCAGAGCTGCTGGTGGCCGCCGGGGCGGGAATCACATCCTCTGGGTCAGACGCGGGCGGAAGGGAAGTAGAATCAGGCATGGTCGAAAAAGCCCCGCCGGCCGTGGAAGTCCGCACCCACTGGGGCACGACGATATACACTGGCAACAGCGGGGCTGGCACTCGAGAAAAAAGCTTAATTATTAACTTTCAGCAGCTCTACGTCGAAGATAAGGGCCGAGTCCGGACCGATGTCGCGGCCGGCACCACGCTTGCCGTAGGCCAGGTCCGAGGGAATGTACAGGCGCCACTTCGAGCCCTCAGGCATCAGCTGCAAGGCTTCTGTCCAGCCGGCAATTACCTGGTTCACACCGAAAGTAGCGGGCTGACCGCGCTGGTAGGAACTGTCGAACACGGTGCCGTTGGTGAGCGTGCCGTGGTAGTGCGTTGTGACGGACGAGCCGGGACCGGGCTTACGGCCGCTTCCTTCCTTCAGCACTTCGTACTGCAGGCCGCTTGGGAGGGTAGTGATGCCGGGCTTGGCGGAGTTTGCTTGCAGGAAGGCTTCGCCTTCGGCTTTGTTGTTGCTCATATCAGAGGAGTCTTGGTTGGCTTCTTCGTGGGCTTCCATCTGCTGCTGCAGCTGCTGCATGGCGCTTTGCATCTGCTCGGGCGTGAGGCGGCTTGGCTCGCCGGCAATGGCCTCCTTCATGCTCTGGGCAAATACGTCAATGTCCAGGTCGAGGCCCTGCTGGGCGAAGTTGCGGGCCATATCGCGCCCGATGATGTAGCTGATTTGCTCTTTCAAGCCGTTCAGATTCATAAATCACAGGTTGTGCTCCTCGGTACCCTACGGCCTTACTTTTCAAAGGCCGCGCGTAACCAGATGAGCGAGTGGAAAAGGGATGCCCGACGGTCCACCACGGGCCGCCGTTACTGTGAAGTACCGAAAACAGGCGCGAATGGATGTTGTTTTTTTCAACTGCCGAGGATAAGTCCCTGATTTTGAACTCGGCTTTGTTCCCTTTAAACGCAACAAACCCCGCTGAGTGAGCGGGGTTTGCAAAAATCAAGGCCAGCGGCTTCCTAGCAGAAGTGCAGTTCTTCCTCGTCGCGCAGGTCAAAAAACAGGTTCAAGTCGCGTACCTGAGCGGCCAGGAAGCTCAATGATCCAATACCTCCGAGAACGAGCAGCGAAGAAACGGCAGCAGTGGTCTTTTTCATTGTGTTGTATGTATGTTAAAGTAAGTCAGCTTGTTGAATGCAAAGATACTACGCAGTCGTTACATAAATGTTATGCAAGCATCATTATTTGTTAAGCCAATCAGTAGCTGTCAGGGTTAGTGCACCTGCTTTTACATTAGTGAAAGGACAAGTTCCAGGCCTGGGTTTACTCGGGAAAGTCAAGGCACCCAGCTTCAAAACGCCTCCGCCTATTCCAGTGCTAGCCAGCGTGCCCGGGGTATGTTCTGCTGAGGGCAGTAGCCCTACTTGCTACCGCCGGAGCCTTCCTTACTAGCTTTCATCTTCTCAGCCACCTCCACCATAGGCGCCACCCAAATGTCCTGCTCATGCGCTTGGAGGTAGCGCAGCAACTGCCGGTGCGCGGCTAGTTCTACGTTCAGGCCGTGGCCTCCTCCCACGCCGTGGAAGAGGAACACGAGCAAGGTGTGGGAGCGTTGGGCCTGCTTCACCAAGTTGATCAAGTAATCGCCCGACTGCCCATTAATCATGTAGCTGTTGATGTTGGCTAAATCGACTTGGGCTAGCGGTTGCAGGCCGGCCGTAACTCCCCGCGCCCCCACAAAGTCGTTTTTAAGTTGCTCGTAGAAGTACACTCCCCCAATCTGCCGGTCGCCGCAGGGGTAGGCGAAGGTGCGGGCCGTTTTGCCATCAATGGCCGTAAGCAGAGCATTGGTAGCACGCACTTCGTTGACTGCCCGACTGATGGTGTACTTGCTTAGGTCGTTGTCGGGAGTGACGAAGTTCCGGCCGGGCAAGCTACCGTCGCAGGGGTGCATCAGGGCGTGGTTGCCTAGCTCATGTCCGCGCTGAGCTGCCCGGCGCCACTCGGGCAAGCGGGCGGCTACCACCGGCGAGGAGCCGATAAGGTAGAACGTGCCGCGGAGTTTCAGGGAGTCCAGGGCAGGTACCACGTGGTTGAGGTCCACCGCCAGGGCATCATCATAGGTAAGCACCACGGCGCACTGCTTGCCGTTCCAGGGGCCAGCGGTTTGAGCGAAACTGGCAGTGCTGGCGGTCAAGGCCAAGAGGGCTAATGAGGCTAGGCAGTGGAGGTTACTCATTCTTGCGAGGTAGGATAAGGCGGCTGTTACTTCTCTCTGTGAGGCAGGCAGTACGAAGGCAATAGACAAAAAAGCAGAAACTGCTACATCCTGCGCCAACGGTGCAGTACCTAGTCAGGTAATCTGCTTATGGCTTTTCTTCCGACACCTCCACGCGGCGGTTGCGGGCGTCGGGTGAGGGGTAGAGGGGGCGGGCGTCGCCGTAGCCGAGGGTGCTGATTCGTCCGGCCTCGATTCCGGCCTTTACCAGCTCCGCCTTTACGGCCTGGGCGCGTTGCTCCGAGAGTACCTGATTTTTCTGGGGCTCACCAATCTTATCGGTATGGCCGGCCACGCGCATCTTCAGCAGCGGGCGGGCCTTGAGTTCGGCAGCTAGCTGCTCAAGGGCCGGGCGACTTTCGGGCAGCAGTTCGGCCGTTCCGAGCGTAAAGAGTACCGTTGGGAGTACTACGGGGGTAGCAGCCAGGAGCGGGGCCGGAGCGCGGCGTACCGTGTCGAGGCGGGCCGTATCGGGGCGCACGGGGGCCGGCGGAACTACCGGCCGAGGGGCAGCAGGCTTGGGCGTAGCAGGACCGGTTACCTGAATGGTAATGGGTACCACCGGACTTTGACTGGTAGGATAATACCCTTGGGTGAGGTAGAACGTGGTAGTTTTGCTAAGCGTGGTGCGGTAGCTGTTGCCAGCCGCAAGCGGCTTTTTGAGTTCAGCATCGGCAAACCAGAGCACGTTACGTCCCGACACGCGAATGGTACTGGCCGCGTTGGCCGCCACCCTGGCCGCCGACTTTAACTTGATTCGGTACAAGGTGAAGGTACCAAAGTCACAGTCCCCCACGGGGTGGTAGGTGGCCTGTCCCGTCAGCTTTTCCTGCTGCGCGTCGTAAATAAAGGTAATGGAGCCGTCGCACCAGTAGCTAGTGGGTGAGCGGCCGGTTTCATTGAGCTTACGCACGTGTTCGAGGCGCATCCCGGTGCTGGTAGGGGTAGCCCGCACCTGAAACGTTACGGTGGTACGGGGCTGTCCGCCTACCTCCTGGTAGAGCACCCCAAACAAGCTCTTGTCTTTGCCTTTCTGCACCCGAAGCACCGCCGGCCAGTAACCTTCCCGGTCTTCAGTGTCTGTTTCAACCCCTTGCCAGACGCCCGCCAGCGACTGGGCCCGTAGTGGTCCTGTCAGCAGCAGCGCCAGAAGAAGTAGCCAACTACTATGTTTCATGGTACCTAGGTCAACTGATTCGAGGGCGTTGCGGCGGGGTAGCACTAAGCGCCGGGCGCAGCCCTACCGCTGGTAACGCTGCACCCGCTAACTCGAATATCTGACGCGGCCGAATTTCTTCCAACCCCTTCCCGCTTCTAACCCAGGTAGGCCATGTCTTCGGGGCTCAGCCGGATGGCTGCGGCCCGCAGGTTCTCTTGCAGGTGAGCCAGCGAGGAAGTCCCCGGAATGGGGAGCAGCCAGGGGAGCGGTGCAGCAGCCAGGCAATGTTGATCTGGGCTTCCGTGGCGTTATGTTGGCGCGCAACTTCGGCAATGCGGTTATCGGCCTTGGGTAAGGCGTGAACCAGCGAGAAGAATGGAATCAGCGGAATGCTGTGCTGCTCGCAGAGGTCCAGCACTTCCTCACCACCAGGGTTGGCCCCGTGCGGCAGCTGCACGGTAGTGCGCTGAGCGTAGCTGTACATGTTTTCAACCGTGGCAATAGAACCTAGCCCCAGCCCGGCTTCTAGCTCGGGGCGCGTTACGTTGCTCAGGCCCACGTGCTGAATCTTGCCCTCGCGCTGCAGCTCGAACATGGCGCCCAACTGCTCGTCTAGCGGTACCGGCCCCTGGCCCATCAGCCGCAGGTGTACCAGCTGAATTTGCTCCTGGCCTAGGGTACGTAGGTTGTTATCGATGCTGGTGCGTAGGTTACCGGGAGTGTTGAATGGCACCCAGCTTTTGTCTTGCCGACGAGTAGCGCCTACTTTGGTGCAGATGACCAGGTTTTCGGGGTAGGGGTACAGGGCTTCGCGGATGAGGCGGTTGGTAACATCCTCGCCGTAGTAGTCAGCAGTATCCAGAAATGTCACCCCTGACTCCACGGCCGTGCGCAGGATTTGCAGCGCCTCGCCGCGGTTAGCCGGCTCGCCCCAAATTTCCGGACCAGTCAGGCGCATGGTGCCATAACCCAAGCGGTTAACTGTTAGCGAATGCGCTGAGTTGGAGGCAATGGTGATAGTTGACATAAAGCAACGGCTAAAGGTAGACTAGTACACCGAACTACATTTGCAAGCGCGAAAAGTTATGACCTGTCGTGCCGGCTGTCTGCTAAACCAACTCAAAATGTCGCCCGGAAACTGGGCGAGGCGTGGCCCCAGCAAGCCCCTAAACCTAGAGGCTAGCTACGCTCGGAGCCGGTAGGTGACTATACCGTAAGCAAGCGGCTAGTACCCGTTTTGGGCGCGGTGCTGGATGCGCTTTTCCCAGCGCTTGCGCCGGGGAGCAATGTAGCCGCGCAAGTGTTTCTCCATCACCAGTGTAGCGCACGGGCGGCGGCCGTGGCTCCGAAACCAGCGTTTTCGATATAAACGGCCACTACTATTCGGGGTTTGTTGGCGGGGGCGAAGCCCACGAAGGCGGCGTGGTCGTCGCCCTCATCATTCTCCACGGTGCCGGTTTTGCCGGCAACCGTAATGCCCACATCCGCTAGGCTGGAGGCATCGGCCGTGCCGCCGCGCTGCATCACGGCTACCATACCCGGCACCAGGGCGGCAAAGTGGACGCTGTCGATGAGGGTGCGGTGTTTAATCAGAAAGCGCGGTAAGGGCCCGCTTCCTCCCACACTCCGCACCAGGTGAGGTGGGTAGTACCAGCCGCGGTTGGCGATGATGGCCGCCATATTGGCCATTTGCAAGCCCGTGAGGTTGATTTCGCCCTGCCCAATGCTAAGCGAGTAAATGGATCGGTAAGTCCAGCGGGTGGTGCGGTGCGCCTTGTCGTAGTACGCGGGGTAGGCAGGAAACCGGGGCTTCGCGGGGTAGATCTACGCCCAGTACGGAGTCTAGCCCGAACGAGCGGGCATGGCGGCGCCAGAGTTCCAAGTTGGCGTGCCGGGCAGCCACGGTATCCACCACGGCCAGCGTATCGGGCACCCGGTTGATAAGGCGTTCCATCACCTGGTAAAAGTAGGGGTTGCAGCTGTACTTCAGGCCCAGGGTTAGGTTTTTGCCGGGGGGTGACGGTGCACGCAGCTGATCAAGGACTGGTCGCACCGAAAGGCGGTAGTAGGGCTGATGGCGCCTAGCTGAAGGGCTACGGCGGCATTCACCAATTTAAACACCGAGCCGGGCGGGTTAGCCAGCATGGCCGGGCGGTTTAGCAAGGGCATGTCTTCGTGCTCCAGCAGCTCGGCGCGCACCCCAGCCTGGTCTGGTGCCGTAAGGGTTGCCGCGTTATACACCGGCGCCGACACGTAAGCCAATATTTCCCCGGTGCGCGGGTCCAGGGCCACTAGGTAGCCGCGGCGGTTGCCCAGCAGCTTTTCGGCGTAGGCCTGTAGCTTGACGTCAATGGTCAGGTGTAAGTCCTGGCCCTGCCGGAAAGTGGTATCCTTGGCCCAGGTGCCGTGGGTTTGGCCGTTGGCATCTACCAAGGGGTGGAGGTAGCCGTGACGGCCCTGGAGCAGACCGTTATAATAGGTTTCAACGCCGCCATTGCGCAGCCGGTAAAAACGGCCGCGCCGGTACCGCTTAGCTTGGCGGTAGAACGCCTGCGCCTCGCTGCTCAGGTAGCCCAGCACGGGAGCCGCGGCACCGGTGGTATACGTGCGCTGGTGGCGCTCAACCAAGGCCAGCCTAGGCCAGTCGGCGCTGTCGCGGCGGACCCGTTTGGCTTCAGCGGCGGTAAGCCGGAGCTGGACCGGGTAACCAGCGGGTGCGTCTGGGTAGGGCAGGGCCTCGGCAATGCGGCGCCGGACGGTGGTAGAATCCCAGCCCAGCAGCAGGCCTAGCGCCAGGGTATCCAGTGGGGAGCGGCGCGGCAGCTTCAGCAGGTACTGCAGGCGGGTGTCAACCAGCACGGAGTCGTTGCGGTCAAGCACGCGGCCCCGGATAAGCGAGTCGGCCACCACGATGCGCCGGCGGGTGTATACCTCGGTTTCCGAGTCCTGCGGCGGTTGGCCGGTCTGCTGCTCTGGTGATGAGCAGGCGGCCAGGGCCACAAGCAAAGCCAGTAGACAGTTTTCCCACTTAGTAAAAGCCGTGCGCATGGGGTAAAGCTAGAGAATTGCCGGGCTTCGGTGCTGCGCTTTTCGATCAACCGGTTTGCGTACCGCTCGGAACCGCGCGGAATTCAGCTTAGTGCTAGCTGGTTGTGGGTAGTAGTTTCTCAGGCTCCCTTTCTGCTTCTACAATTCTATTGCGTGTGCCCCACACTGTTGGCTAATACGGATAAAAACAGCCAATCGAAAGCAGAAACCGAAGGCGAGGGCTAGGGCAGTTCAGGTAAAATACTTCCCTTTTGGGAGGGCGCCGCCGGGAAACAAGCGAGTTGGCAAAATCGTACATGCTTTCATGTATGAACAGATTATTCTAGAAGAATCGTATGCCACGGTGCTGGCAGACTCGGCCACGCCTTGCATCATCGTACAGCTACATAGCTTTGCCAACCGGGAGCAGTTTAAGCACATGATGAACACAGGGCTGGAGTACTTCCAGACTCATACCAGCCCCCAACAGCCCTGGGGTTGGATTGCCGACACGCGCCATATGAGCGCCATCCACAACGATATTCAGCAGTGGCTAGCCCACGACTGGAACGTTCGGGCTTACCAAGCGGGTTTGCGCGAGATGAGCATCATCACCTCCCAAAACGTGCTGGGGCAGCTGGCAACCCAGCAGTATGCCCAGCTAGCGGTAGCGCAACCCGAAAAATATGTGCTGGAACCGGTTTACTACCCATCATTGGAGGAAGCTAGGCAAGGCGTAAGAAAAAGAACTGCAGCGTCCAAGGCTCAGGAATAGCCCTGTGCAAGACATTTGAGGGCGCTTCTCATTCATCATTGATTTCGAATAGGCTTTTATGCAAGAGTTAAAAACCTCTCTGGGCAGGGTGTACCTAACAGTAGATACCGATTATGAAAACCAGTGGATCCGGGTAAACTGGCAAGGCTACCTGACCGCCGACAGCATTCAGGAAGGGGCCAAGGCCTACACCGAAGCGCTAGCCAAGGCCGGATTTTCCTGCGTTCTAAACGACACCCGCTCCGTGCGCGGCCCCTGGGACCATTCCATGGATTGGGTCATCAACGAATGGGCACCCAATGCGGCTGCAGCCGGTATGCGTTACTTCGCCCTGATTTCGACGCCGGAAACCCTAGCCGACGGCTCCGCAGCCAACTTCTACGCCCAGCTAAAAGCCTTCCACGCCGAGGTGTTCGACAGCACTGAAGCGGCTGAGGAGTGGCTACGCCGCGTATGTAACGAGGAAAAATAAACTGCTTGGCTCAGGGCTGCTGCACAAGCAACGGCTAGGAGAGATGGAACAACGGAGGTACAGGGGCCGGCAGCGGACCCGCGAGTAGTATTAAGTAATACGCCGCGGTAGCAGGACCTGCACTGCTGCAGGCATCATTGTTCAAGTAACTCTCAGTAAAAACCGCGCCGCTTGGATAGCTCCAGGCGGCGCGGTTTCGTTAGGGTCAGCAGGGTAGCTGCGAAATAGAGGTAGCAAGATTACTCTAAGCGCATGACCCCATTACTTATAATATCACGGATTACATCCAGTTTCCAAACTCTGCCTAAATCAGACTCTGAATTTATTCTACCACTGTAAATGCCAATCAGATATACAATGTCACCTGGCGCTTCGTAAATAATTCCTTCATATTCGACCTCCTGTCCTTTCTTTAATATCGAAATAACAGGCGAGCCTGATTGACCTTGTCTAGTTCTAGAATCAATTAAAAATAAAGGTTTTCCATCGTAGTTTACGTTAGGTTCCGAGGCAATGTATCCAGATGTCCAGATAGGAAACCCATCAGCAGATAAACCAAAAGGATAGCCAATCACGCTAATTAATGAAGCTACTTCCCATTGATACTTTCCTTCATTAGCATCGAATGCTAAGCTTGATAAGTCGCCGTAGTCTTCCGCTTTGAATAGAATGCCAACGACATCGTACTGTCCAATATTTGAATGTTCTATCCAAATAGGTTTTTCAAAGTGTTCATCACGATAGAGGTCAAGTACGAACTCATCGTAGCCCTTTCGTATCCTTATTTCAGGATTAGATTCGTTGTTTTTTACGATAGGTAATCTGAATTTAATCTTGTTAGGTACGCCAGCATTTTTTGATAGATATTCACCAGTGTCATTATTCCTACCTGTAACATTATGTCTGTTTGTGAAAAATAAAGTTTGTCCTTGAAATTGTGAAAAAAATCCGGTGGCTTTTGACAGAACAGTTTCATTAAACATCATTTCAATATAAATAACCTTGTGTGATATAGAGTTGACTTTGTTTTTAGAGCTAAGCATAATGTGATTTTGTCAAAATTGTTTTTGCGTTATGTCAAAATGGCAAGGGCGCTACCTTACCAAAGTAGTGCCCTTGTTTCTTAGTTGAGAGGACTAATTACATATTCCTTCTATACTGTCCGCCTACCTCAAACAACGCATTTGTAATCTGGCCGAGCGAGCAGAACTTCACGGTTTCCATCAGTTCCTCGAAGAGGTTGCCGTTGGCTACTGCCACTTGTTGCAGCTGCTTCAGGCGTTGCTCGGCGGTGCCTTGGTTGCGGGCGTGCAGGTTCTGGAGCATCGTGATTTGATACTGCTTTTCCTCCTCCGTAGCGCGGATTACCTCGGCCGGGATGACTGTGGGCGAGCCTTTCGAGGAGAGGAAGGTGTTCACGCCGATGATGGGATACTCGCCGGTGTGCTTGAGCATCTCGTAGTGCATGCTTTCCTCCTGAATCTTGCCGCGCTGGTACATGGTTTCCATGGCACCCAGCACGCCGCCGCGCTCCGTGATGCGGTCAAACTCCAGCAGTACGGCTTCTTCTACTAGGTCAGTGAGTTCTTCGATGATGAAGGAGCCTTGCAGCGGGTTTTCGTTCTTGGCCAGGCCTAGCTCTCGGTTGATGATGAGCTGGATGGCCATGGCCCGGCGCACCGATTCCTCGGTGGGCGTGGTAATGGCCTCGTCGTAGGCGTTGGTGTGCAGGGAGTTGCAGTTATCGTAGATGGCGTAGAGCGCCTGCAACGTGGTGCGGATATCGTTGAAGTCGATTTCCTGGGCGTGCAAGCTCCGGCCGCTGGTCTGGATGTGGTACTTCAACATCTGCGAGCGGGCGTTGGCGCCGTACTTCAGCTTCATGGCCTTAGCCCAGATGCGGCGCGCCACGCGGCCAATTACCGCGTACTCGGGGTCGATGCCGTTGGAGAAGAAGAACGACAGGTTGGGGGCGAAGTCATTCACGTCCATGCCCCGGCTCACGTAGTACTCCACGAAGGTGAAGCCGTTGCTGAGGGTAAGGGCCAGCTGGGTAATGGGGTTGGCACCGGCCTCGGCAATGTGGTAGCCGGAAATTGACACCGAGTAGAAGTTGCGAACCTTCTCCTTGATGAAGTACTCCTGCACGTCGCCCATGAGGCGCAGGGCAAACTCGGTGCTGAAGATGCAGGTGTTCTGGGCCTGGTCTTCCTTCAGGATGTCGGCCTGCACGGTGCCGCGCACCTGGCTGAGCGTGCGCACCTTGATGGTGTGGTACACGTCGGCGGGTAGCACTTGGTCGCCGGTTACGCCGAGCAGCATCAGGCCTAGGCCGTCATTGCCGGCGGGCAGCTCGCCTTGGTAGCTGGGGCGCGCTACCCCTTTCTCCTGATAGATGGCTTCAATCTTCTGGTTGACTTCCTCCTCCAGCCCGTTCTCCTTGATGTACAACTCGCACTGCTGGTCAATGGCAGCGTTCATGAAGAAGGCAGCCAACTGCGCGGCCGGACCATTAATGGTCATCGACACCGAGGTAGTCGGGTTGGCCAAGTTGAAGCCCGAATACAGCTTCTTGGCATCGTCGAGGCAGGCGATGCTCACGCCGGCGTTACCGATTTTGCCGTAGATGTCGGGCCGGTGGTCGGGGTCCTCGCCGTAGAGCGTCACCGAGTCGAAAGCCGTACTCAGGCGCTTGGCCGGTAGCCCGGCCGATACGTAGTGGAAGCGGCGGTTGGTGCGCTCGGGGCCGCCTTCGCCGGCAAACATGCGGGTGGGGTCTTCGCCTTCGCGCTTGAAGGGAAACACACCGGCCGTGTAAGGGAATTCGCCGGGCACGTTTTCCTGGAGCTGCCAGCGCAGCAAATCGCCCCAGGCCGTGTAGCGGGGGAGGCTAACCTTGGGAACCTGCTGGTTCGAGAGGCTGGTCGTGTGCGTCTGGATGCGGATTTCCTTGTCTCGCACCTTAAAGATGAACTCGGGGGCTTTGTAGGCGGCTACCTTTTGCGGCCAGGTCTCCAGGAGTTTCCAGTTTTGGCCGTCCAGCCGGAGCTTGATTTCCTCGAAGGTGCTCTCCAAGCCGGCGACGAGGTTTCCTGATCCGGGGGCGTTGCTGCCGTTCCCAGCGCCAGATCCTCCACCGGCGGGGTTACTTCCGAGGCTTTGGACGGCTCCGATGGCTTGCCGGATTCCGTAGAGTTGCTGAGCGGTGTCAGACTGTTTTTGAACCCACTGGTCATATTGGCGGTTGGTTTCGGCTATTTCAGAAAGGTAACGCGTGCGGTGAGGCGGGATGATATAAATCTTCTCCGAATCCTCCTTGGTAGTCTCAAGCTGCGAGGCAAACGGCACGCCCGTCTTGGCTTCTACGGTGGCCAGCACGGCCCGGTACAGCCGGTTCATGCCGGGGTCGTTAAACTGGGAGGCGATGGTGCCGAACACCGGCATTGAGTCCAGAGGCGTGTCCCAGAGCTGGTGGTTGCGCTGGAACTGCTTGCGCACGTCGCGCAGCGCGTCGAGGGCGCCGCGCTTGTCGAACTTGTTGAGGGCAATAACGTCGGCGAAATCGAGCATGTCGATTTTCTCCAGCTGGGTAGCGGCGCCGTACTCCGGCGTCATCACGTACAGGCTGGCGTCGGAGTGCTCAATGATTTCCGTATCCGACTGGCCGATGCCGGAGGTTTCGAGGATAATCAGGTCGAAGTCGGCGGCGCGCACTACGTCCACGGCATCCTGCACATACTTGCTCAGGGCCAAGTTGCTCTGGCGCGTAGCCAGGCTGCGCATGTACACCCGCGGCGAGTTGATGGAGTTCATCCGGATACGGTCGCCCAAGAGGGCCCCGCCGGTTTTGCGCTTGCTGGGATCCACCGAAATGATGGCAATGGTTTTCTCCGGAAAGTCGAGCAGGAAGCGGCGCACCAGCTCGTCTACTAGGCTCGACTTACCCGCACCGCCCGTGCCCGTGATGCCCAGAATCGGGGCCTTCGAGGTGCCGGCGGGGGTAGGGTCGAGGCGTTGGTCATTGCCCGCTTCCGACTGCTGAAAATCAGCAATCAGCTGGCCTTTCACCCGCTCAAACTCCTGGGGGAAGTTTTCGGCGGCCGAAATCAGGCGGCCAATGCTGCGGGCGTCCTTCTCCTTTACGTGGCCAGCCTCGCCGTTGAGGTTCTGGCCGGTAGGGAAGTCTGACTTCTGGAGCAGGTCGTTGATCATGCCCTGCAGGCCCATGGCGCGGCCATGGTCGGGGGAGTAGATGCGGGTGATGCCGTAGGCTTCTAGGTCCTCGATTTCGGTGGGCAGAATTACGCCGCCGCCGCCGCCGAAGATTTTTACGTGCCCCGCGCCGCGCTCCTTGAGCAGGTCAAACATGTACTTGAAGTACTCGTTGTGGCCGCCCTGGTAGGAGGTAATGGCAATGGCCTGGGCGTCTTCCTGAATAGCGCAGTCCACAATTTCCTGCACAGAGCGGTTGTGGCCCAGGTGAATTACTTCGGCGCCGCTGCTCTGGATGATGCGGCGCATGATATTGATGGCGGCGTCGTGCCCATCAAACAGGGCCGCCGCCGTCACGATGCGGATGTGGTTTTGGGGCTTATACGGAGCTACGGGAGCTGCTTGCATAGCGCGGAAGGTTTGGGTGGAATTTGGGGTAGCGAAGGTACGAAAAAAGCCCCGGCGGGGTGGGCCGGGGCTTTATCAAGAACTCTAGCGAGGCGATAGAAGCGAACTAAGTAAAATGGCTAGTTTCTTTCTAGCCAGGAAACAAAGATTGTCAGGTGATCTAACAAGCTCACCAAGAAAAAAATAACATTCAGGGTTAAGTAACATGGAATTAGCGACCCGATCCACAAGTGCGAACAGGTTTGGAGATATTTCTACCTCATGCTCATAAAGCTGTTGAACAATGATGTCAAAGGCGCATCCATATTCGCCAACTGAAAGCATGTCTTGTGCATTGGCGTAGTCACGCGACGGTAAGCCCGCTTCGTGAGAGGCTGCCAGCAACTCTGTAACTAACTGCTCATGTAGCTTTTCTCGTTGGTACTTTTCCCACCAGTTCCACATACTTTACCGCAGCTCCGCCAGCCGCAGCCGGAACCCTGGCAGCACGGCTTCGCCGGATAGCTCTTTCTCAAAGCCTTGCACCACTTCCGGCTCAGGTTGGCCGGGGCGGTAGAGGTAGGCCGTTTCGGTTTCCGGTACAATGAGCCATGCCAATTGGGCACCGTTGCGGAGCCAGTCGAGCATTTTGGCTTGCAGGGTTTTTGTGGAGTCGGAGGACGATTTCAGCTCCACCACAAACTCCGGGCACACGGGGGCGAATTTGTCCTGCTGCTCCAGCGTCAGGGCGTTCCACTTGGCCGCTGAAACCCAGGAAGCATCTGGCGACAGTACGGAGCCATCGGGGAGGGTGAAGCCAGTGTTGGAATCAAATGCTTCGCCCAACTGCTGATGTTGTTCCCACCATTTACCAAGTTGAAAATTGAGGCGAAAATTACGTTTGCCGGAGCGGCTGCCGGTGGGCGACATAAGCAGAATTTCGTGGTTAGCGGTACGCTCGATGCGCAGGTCAGGGTGCTGCTGACAGAAGTCAAAGAATTCGTCATCGGTCATGCGCCCCAGGTAGGAGCCACCCAGTAAAATGCCACCAGATTCGAAGGAAGTACGCATAGGCTAAAAATACGCAAAATCTATAACCAAGGCTTCGGGCCCGGTAACCTCAGCTTTACTCCGTCAGCACTGTAAAGTACAGGCTGGGTTGCAGTTCGTGCAGGGTCCAGGCCGCCTCGCTGTTCTCGCGCTCTACCATTACTTGTTTGGGCTGCCGCGTCACGGGTATCGAGAAGTACTTGTCCCACGGATTCGTTTTCTCGCTCTGCAGCCACTGAACGGTAGCTACTACCGGCTGGGCTTCCAGCATGATTTCGTAGGGTCGCAAATCTACCGTAAGCCAGCCCCGTTGGCGGTTGCTGCACACCAACTGCACGTCGCGGGAGAGTAGCGCCCGACCCGGCCGGCCCTGCTCCAGCACGTACAGATTCAGGCGGAAGCGCAGGTGCTCGTAGGTATTGGCTGACAGAAAAACGTGGAATTCTTCGAGGTAGGTACGGCGGGTAGGCCGCAGCACGGTGCCTAGTTCCCAGCCCCATTCATCGTCTACGGTTTCCTTGCCGCTGGAGCCTCCCGTCCAGAGCACGTCGGCCTTTTCCTTGTTGCGGCCCAGCTGGCCCGGCCGCACCCGGCGGTGCTCCACTACCACCGTACCCAGGGCCTGCTCTTGCGGGGCCAGCCGAAATTCGCGTTGCCCGGCAGCCAAGGCCGCCGGCAGTACTACCTGCCGCGAAAATCCCACGCAGGTAACCACCAAAGTATCCTGCAGACTCGGCAAGCGTAGCAGGTAGCGGCCCTGCTCATCGGCCACGGTGCCTAGTCCCCGGCCCGGCACGCCCAGGGTAGCAAAAGGTACCGGCTCATTGGTTTGGGTATGCAGAATTCGGCCTTCGAGAATGATGTTCTGGGCCCGCAGGCCGAAACTCACAAGCGAGAATAGAAGCAGTAAACGAAATCTGGGTGGCATTCTAAAAAAGGCAAGACAGAGCACCGTCTTGGTGGATGGGGTGCAATATACGCCCGCCGCGTGGGTCAACTCTTGCAAAAGGTGACGACACAACAAAACGGCTGGGGCCCTTGTCCTCGCCTCAGCCGTTCGGCCGCTTGACCAGCCAGTTACTTGTTGGCCTGCTTCTCCAGGGCTTGCAGCAACTCATCAGCGGCGTTTTCGATATCGGAGTAGCCTTGCTGGGCCGCTCGCTCCTTGGCCGCAATAAGGCCGTCACGGTGTACGGTTTTAAAGTCGCCGTAGGGAAAGTGGTAGCGGCCCTTGGTGTCTTCACCCTTGCTAGTATCCAGGCCCAGGTGCCAGTTAGCGTATTCGGCTATTTCATGCGTTTGCAAGAATGTGTTTTCCTGGCGGGTATCGGGGTTATGCTGGCTCCAGTGGCCTTCGTCGTTTTTAAATTTGCCCTCCCGGATGAGTTGTTTTGCAAACGTAATGACTTCGGAATTTACTTGAACGCTCATGCGGAAAAGGGTAAAGTGGAGGGATATACCCCCTTACGAACGGCTGTCAACGGGGTTAAAATTGCCAGCTGCCGCTACCTACTTCTGGGGCTACATACTTAATAGGCTGAAAGCAAAAATCACCCCTAGGCAGCCATCAGAGGCCACCTAGGGGTGATGTGCTAAACTCGCCGACGTAGGGCGGTGCCTTATTCGTTTGCCAAGGCCTGCACGCCCGCCTCGGCTACGGCGTGGTCATCCTCTACGGTGCTACCCGACACGCCAATGGCGCCAAATATCTGGCCTTCGCTATTCTTGAGCGGAATACCGCCGGGAAAGGTGATGAGGCCACCATTTGAGTGCTCAATGTTATACAGGGAGCCGCCGGGCTGCGAAAGTCCCCCGATGGCGCCCGTAGGCATGTCGAAGAAACGTGCCGTTTTGGCCTTTTTGATGGAAATATCCAGGGAGCCCAACCAAGCATCATCCATGCGGATGAAGGCCACCAGATTAGCGCCGGAGTCAACGACGGCAATGTTCATTTTGACGCCCATTTGCTGCGCCTTTTCGTGAGCGGCTTGCAGGGCCCGTTGCGCTTGCTGAAGAGTAATACCCATACGTGTTATCTGATTAGCAGGAAAGAAAGTTTCTAGTCAAGAACGACATCCGCGGCACATTGTTCGGCCGGCCCAACGGCAGCCCTGACTTGGCTACCGGTTTATTTCGGCTCACTGGTTCTAAGCAGCATGAAAGGGTAGGAGCTAGCCAGAAGCCCCTGCCGAACCCTACAGGGCCGCGCGTTGGGACAGGGGCGGGTAAACGGGCTTCGTTAGCTTTTACGGGTCGTTTTTTGTACCTTCGCCTTTGGAAAAAACCGCCTCTAGTGAAGAACATCCGCAATTTCTGCATCATCGCCCACATCGACCACGGCAAGAGCACCCTGGCCGACCGTCTCCTGGAATTTACCAGCACGGTAGCCAAGCGCGATATGCAAGCCCAACTGCTCGACAACATGGATCTGGAGCGGGAGCGGGGCATTACTATCAAGAGCCACGCCATTCAAATGCAGTATCAGTACAAGGGCGAGCAGTACACGCTCAACCTGATTGATACGCCCGGCCACGTCGATTTTAGCTACGAGGTATCCCGTTCCATCGCCGCTTGCGAAGGCGCTCTGCTCATCGTGGATTCCTCCCAAGGAATTGAAGCCCAGACCATTAGCAATCTGTACCTGGCTATTGGCTCTGACCTGACTATTATCCCGGTTCTTAATAAAATTGACCTGCCTCACTCCATGCCGGAGGAAGTGTCGGATGAGATTGTGGACCTGATTGGCTGCGACCGTGACGAGATTATCCCCGCTTCGGGTAAATCTGGGATTGGTATTGAGGCCATTCTAAACGCCATTTGTGAGCGAATTCCGGCCCCACCGGTGACCCGGAAGCTCCCCTGCAGGCCCTAATTTTCGACTCGGTTTTTAACTCCTACCGCGGTATTGAGGTGTTGTTCCGCATCAAGAACGGCACCATGCGCAAGGGCGACAAGCTCCGGTTCATGGCCACGGGCAAGGAATACGGCGCCGATGAAATTGGTATTCTGGGCCTGAACCAGGAACCCCGGCCCGAAATTGGGGCTGGTAACGTAGGCTATCTGATTTCCGGTATCAAGGAGGCCCGCGAGGTAAAAGTAGGCGACACCATCACGCACGTAGCACGCCCCACGGCCGAAGCTATTCAGGGTTTCGAGGACGTGAAGCCCATGGTATTTGCTGGCATTTACCCCGTGGATACCACCGAGTACGAAGAGCTACGTTCCTGCATGGAAAAGCTGCAGCTCAATGACGCCTCCCTGGTGTGGGAGCCTGAAACGTCCGTGGCCCTGGGCTTCGGCTTCCGGTGCGGCTTTCTCGGGATGCTGCACATGGAAATTGTGCAGGAGCGCCTGGAACGGGAGTTCGACATGACGGTGATTACCACCGTTCCCTCGGTGCAGTTTCACGCTACCGGCACCAAGGACCAGCTCCTGACCATCAATGCGCCCTCCGAAATGCCGGAGCCCAACGTTATTAAGCGCATTGAGGAGCCCTATATCAAAGCTCAAATCATTACGGCTGCTGACTACGTAGGGCCCATTATTACGCTGTGCATGGAAAAGCGCGGCATCATCAAGGGCCAAAGCTACCTGACCTCGGAGCGGGTAGAGCTGACCTTCGAGTTGCCCTTGTCGGAAATTGTGTTTGACTTCTTTGACAAGCTAAAAACCATTTCTCGCGGCTACGCTTCCCTCGACTACGAGCTGATCGGCTTCCGCGAATCGGACATGGTGAAGCTGGACGTGATGCTGAACGGGGAGAAAGTAGATGCCTTGTCGGCCATCGTGCACCGCTCCAAAAGCTACGACTGGGGCCGCCGCCTCTGTGAGAAACTTCGGGAGCTGCTCCCGCGCCAGCAGTTCGAAATTGCTATTCAGGCCAGCATTGGGCAAAAAATCATTGCCCGTGAAACGGTAAAAGCCCTCCGCAAAAACGTAATTGCCAAGTGCTACGGCGGCGACATCAGCCGCAAGCGCAAGCTGCTTGAAAAGCAGAAGGAAGGTAAGAAACGGATGCGCCAGGTAGGTTCCGTTGAAATTCCGCAAGAGGCCTTTTTGGCCGTACTCAAAATCGATTAGCATACCAAGCGCGGCCCGAAACGGGCCGCGCTTTTTGTTTCTACCTCATTTCTTTTTCACCTCATACACTTCTTGACACGGCGTGTAATGATTTACCATCGCAGAACATGTCCGATAACCTTCTCAAGAACTGTACGAGCCAGGATCAACTAGACAAAATCATCAAAGGGCAGGAGCGCAAGTTCCGGTGGCGCGACGATTGGCCTGCAATGGAAGCCGCTTTGCAAGCTGCCGGTACTGCCGCCATTGCCGCCCACAGCCACAAACGGATTCTCGACCACCCTTAGGACTTAGCCTAATCTTCGTACCCATGACCACTGCCCCCGACGCCACTACCTACCGCCTGATTGACGGCAAGCAAACTGCCGAGGCCATTAAAGAGGAAATTGCCGCTGAAGTTGGCCAGCGCAAAGCTGCCGGCCAAAAGGTGCCGCACCTGGCCGCTGTTCTGGTTGGCCACGATGGTGGCTCCGAAACTTACGTGCGCAACAAAGTGCTGGCCTGCGAACGGGTAGGGTTCGGGAGCACGCTGTTGCGCTACGAGGACGACATCACGGAGGCTGAACTGCTGGCCAAAGTGGAGGAGCTAAACCAAGACGACCGCATAGACGGATTCATTGTGCAGCTGCCCCTACCCAAGCACATTGACACGAACAAGGTCATTGAGGCCATCCGTCCGGAAAAGGACGTAGACGGTTTCCACCCCATGAACATCGGCCGGATGGTTGCGGGATTGCCGGCCCTGCTACCCGCCACCCCTTCCGGCATTGTGGAGCTGCTGCGCCGCTACGAGTTGCCGACCGATGGCAAACACTGCGTAGTAATCGGACGTAGTAATATTGTGGGTACTCCGGTTAGTATACTGTTAGCAAAGAACTTAGAGCCAGGCAACTGTACAGTTACTTTATGTCACTCCCGGACCCAAAACTTGGCAGAAATAACCCGTTCTGCCGACATTTTGGTAGCGGCGCTAGGCCGGCCGGAGTTTGTTACCGCCGATATGGTTAAGCCCGGCGCGGTCATTGTTGATGTGGGCACAACCCGGGTCGAAGACGCTACCAAGAAATCGGGGTGGGCGCTTAAGGGAGATGTAAACTTCGCTCAGGTGGCACCGTTAGCTTCCTACATTACGCCGGTGCCGGGTGGAGTAGGCCCCATGACCATTGCCATGCTGTTGCTGAACACGCTGCGAGCAGCCAAAGGAGAGGTATATCCGAAGTAAATGGGCTGGTGGCCCTAGGTAGCGCTACCTCATAGCTAAACCCAATGGGTTATCGCTCAGCTTCAACCCTTACGTTGGGCCTCAAAATCCAATTAAAACCGCCTCAGGCTTTTAGAATTGGGGGCGGTGTACTACTTTTAAAGTCGGGCCGTTGGTAAACAGGTCTGGTGCTAGCCCACCGGACCCGCCCCAGCGGCCCGGCTTATTATTTTCAGAATACGCGTTTTGCTGCACGAACTTCCCGTTACGTCGGCAGCCCCGACCCAGGCGGCTGCGGCGCTTACACTGCCCGTTATGGAGCAGTTTTATACGATTCAGGGCGAAGGCTACAACACTGGCCGTGCCGCTTATTTCATTCGCCTCGGCGGGTGTGATGTGGGGTGCGTGTGGTGCGATGTGAAGGAGTCGTGGCCCCTGGACGCACACCCGCGCCAGACCCTGGCTGAACTAGTTGCCGCCGTTACCGCGGAGCCCGGCCGTAACGTGGTCATCACTGGGGCGAGCCGCTCATGCATGATCTGGGCCCCCTAACCACAGCCTTACACGCAGCCGGCTGCCGCACCTGGATTGAAACCAGCGGGGCCTACCCACTCAGCGGAGAGTGGAATTGGATTTGCGTCTCGCCCAAGAAATTCAAAGCCCCGCTGCCTTCCGTGCTAGCTGCCGCCCACGAGCTGAAAATTGTGGTCTTCAACAAGAGCGATTTTGCCTGGGCCGAGCAGCACGCTGCGCTGGTTGGACCGGAGTGCCGATTGTATCTGCAGCCGGAGTGGAGCAAGGCCACGCAGATGATGCCCCTTATTGTTGACTACGTAAAAGCCAATCCGCAGTGGCAAGTGTCGCTGCAGACTCATAAGTTCCTCGACATTCCGTAGCGCCCTACCCGCCTATGCGCCGTTTACTTTCCGTTCCGTTTGTGGTGTTGTTGGCACTAGCCGTCAGTGAGGTTGTTCCCCTTCAAGCTGTTGCGCAGGCAAAGCTTAGCACTACTAATACCAAGGCCCGTAACCTGTGGGAAAAAGCCCAGGAGCAAGCCAAAGACCGGGAGTTTACCAAGGCCATTGAAACCCTGACCCAACTCAACCAAAAGTTTCCTTCCCTAGGCGAGCCGTACCTGATGAAAGGCTCCATGCTAAAGGCCATGGGAGAGAACCGCGCCGCCTTTGAGGCCTACCGAGACGGCATAGCCAAACTCCCCCTGGATCCGGCCCGGGCTACTGATTACTACACTCTTGGGGAACTAGCCATGAGTTTCGGTGAGTACACCACGGCCGCCGATAGCTACAAAAAGTACCTGAAAACGGCCACCAAAAGCCCCCGCAACGCGCCACGGGCCCAGCGTCAACTGCTTAACTGCGAGTTTGCGCTGAAGGCAATGGCGGCCCCCACTGGCATTCAGCCGGAGCGGCTGCCCGGCCCGCTGAACACCTACCGGTTTCAGTATTTTCCGGCCCTTACCGCGGACAGCCGTTTTCTGCTCTTTACTGGTCGGCCCACCGCCGAAAGTGGGGAAGATCTGTTTGTTAGTCGCCAGAACAAGGATGGCACCCTGGATGCGCCGGCTTCCATTTCCCCGGCCATTAATACCTCGTACAACGAAGGTGCTGGTACTATTTCCGGCGACGGAAAGACGCTGGTATTCGCCTCGTGCGACCGGCCAAACTCTGTGGGCAATTGCGACCTGTATATCTCGCGGCGCACGGGTAATACCTGGAGCAAGCCGCAGAACCTGGGCCGTAACGTAAACTCACCGGAGTGGGACTCACAACCCACCCTTTCTGCCGATGGCCGCACCCTGTATTTCACCAGCATTCGTCGCGGGGGCAAAGGCCAGGAAGACATCTACGTAACCACGCTGGGTGCTGATGGCAACTGGACCCTGGCGCGCAACGTGGGGGCCCCCGTGAACACGGCGGGCAAGGATATGGCGCCTTTCATTCATGCCAGCGGCACTACCCTGTACTATGTTACCGATGGGTTGGTGGGCATGGGCGGGCTCGACATTTATCGGTGCGAGCAGCTAGTAGGCGGCAAGTGGAACACACCGCAGAACTTGGGTTACCCGCTCAATACCTTTGAAAACGAGGCCTCACTCTTCATTAGCTCCGATAACCGCCGGGGCTTCTGTTCCCGCTCCCGGGCTGCCGCGCCGGGGGTTAAGCAGGAGCGCGACCGTCCGGTGGAATTGTTTGGCTTTGAAGTTCCCAAGGAAATCCGGGCCCGTGAAACGAGTACCTACACCCAGGGCCGGGTTTTTGATGCGTTTACCAAAAAGCCAATCCGGGCCGATGTGCAGCTTTACGACCTGAATACGGATGAGCTGGTGCAATACGTAGGTTCTGATGCGGAAAATGGCGAATACACGGTGGTATTGAACGAGGGCCGCCAGTATGCCATGTATGCTGCTGCCGACAAGTACCTGATGAAGAGCCTGAGCTTTGACTACAGTGATAAGCGCAGCTTTGACCCCCTGACTTTAGACATTTACTTGGAGCCCGTGCGGGCCGGACGTAGCATAGTGCTCAATAACCTCTTCTTCGACACCAAGCAGTATGAGCTAAAGCCGAAGTCGCGGACGGAACTAAACCGGCTTGTGGGTTTCATGAAGCAATACCCCGATGTACAAGTAGAAGTATCAGGACACACGGACGACGTAGGGTCCGACGACGACAACCAGCTTTTGTCCCAGAACCGGGCTAAATCGGTATACACGTATCTGGTTAGCCAGGGAGTAAAGGCCACCCGTCTGCGCTTTAGAGGCTACGGAGAAACCAAGCCACTCTCACCCAATGATTCAGAGGAACACCGACAGCAAAACCGGCGCATTGAACTCCGCATTCTATAAAACAACGTTTTGTGACGTTGAATGAGCCCAACTGCTATAAAGCAGTTGGGTTTTTTATTGGAGTTTTTCTTTGTTGTAAGATTATTATAGGATTCAGAATGAGGCATCTATAACTTTTGGGTGAAAGTATTAAGGTAGAATAGTTATAAAAAATCTTTTTTTTATTTAATAATGAATTCTATATTTGTTCATGCTGCTGAGCTACGGATAATGGTAATTTCTCCTCCACGGACGACTTACCTTCCTCTTTACTCCCGCAGCATATTTATACATGCCTCACTTTTCATCCTTTTTCACATCCTACCACTATGAAGAAAATTACTCTGTTCGCGGGTCTGTTGTTGGGCCTGCAGGGAGCTGCTGTAGCTGGTTCCGAGCCGGAGGCGCCTACCAGCCTACAAGCGCGGGCTACCGCTCTCACGCGCTCCATTTCTGATAAAGCTCGCTTGGATGAAGGGCAATACCTGCGGGTAAAGCAACTGAACATCCGGATGCTAGCCGAGCAAGAAGACTTAAAAACTCGCTTTGCGGCCGATCCAACGCTACTAGACCAGCGCCTAGCTGAT
This sequence comes from Hymenobacter sp. 5516J-16, assembly GCF_022919335.1. Lineage (NCBI taxonomy): Bacteria > Pseudomonadati > Bacteroidota > Cytophagia > Cytophagales > Hymenobacteraceae > Hymenobacter > Hymenobacter sp. 5516J-16. Next base: position 4,493,601 of record NZ_CP095058.1, read on the forward strand.
GCCCAGGGGCGCTACGAAAACGACCTGACCGCTTTGTTGCGTCCCGCTCAGTTGGCCTTGTTCCAACAAAGCCGCACCAGCATGACGGCTCTGGGTGCCGCACCTAAGTAAACCTTCTAGAAGAAAAGCTCATCTAAAAGTGAGCTTTTCTTCTTGGAGCGGCCTTAGAGGAGAAGGCATAATGACATGATTTTATAAGTACTATATATAATATAATTTATAGTAATAGTATATATTTAGCTACCTGCTATTGAGTCGCTTTTTATTTCTGGTTTTCCACCTTCCACCAACCCTACACCATTATGAAAAACGGATTCATTTGCCTAGCATTTACCCTGCTGCTAGCCGCAGGTACTACCCACGCTGCTCCCGCTGACGGTGGTAAGCTCTCTACCCGCGCCACGGAACTCACCCGGCGCATGGCAGAGCGCACCAAGCTCAGCGAAGGACAGTATGTGAAGGTTCGGCAACTCAACCTGCGCTTGCTTACTGAAATGGCCGAAGCTCGCAAGCAGTTCGCCTCAGATGCCGCTGGCCTCGACAAAACCCTCGCCGACGTCCAGATGCGTTACGAGTGGGACCTGGCCTCCATCTTGTGGCCCAAGCAGCTTGCCGCCTACGACGACATCAAACAAAACTTTACCGCTGCCAGTATCCGCTAGCCCTATCATAAGCCAGCATACTTCTCTGGACGCAAAAAAGCCCGCTGTAGCGGGCTTTTTTGTTGTAAGCAGAGCTCTTTCAGAAGTGGAAACTACGAACGCTGCTGAATGGGCGTATAGTCGCGCGCTGTTTCGCCGGTGTAGATCTGGCGGGGGCGACCAATCGGCTCCTTGTTCTCGCGCATTTCTTTCCACTGGGCAATCCAGCCGGGTAAGCGACCCAAGGCAAACATCACCGTAAACATCTCCGTTGGGATGCCCAAGGCTTTGTAGATGATACCGGAGTAGAAGTCTACGTTCGGGTAAAGCTTGCGCTGGATGAAGTACTCGTCGGTAAGAGCAGCTTGCTCCAGTTCCTTCGCAATTTTCAGCAGGGGGCTGTCCTGCAGGCCCAGGGCGGCCAGCACCTCATCGGCGGCCTTCTTGATGATGGTAGCGCGCGGGTCGAAGTTCTTGTACACGCGGTGGCCGAAGCCCATCAGGCGGAAGGAATCGTTTTTATCCTTCGCCTTATCGATGAACTTGCTGGTGTCGCCACCGTCACGCTCAATGGCTTCCAGCATTTCCACAACCTCCTGGTTGGCGCCGCCGTGCAGCGGGCCCCACAAAGCGTTAATACCAGCCGAAACCGAGCCGTACAGCGAAGCGTTGGCTGAGCCTACCAAGCGTACCGTGGAAGTAGAGCAATTCTGCTCGTGGTCGGCGTGCAAGATGAGCAGCTTGTTCAGAGCACTTACTACCACCGGGTTCAACTCGTACTTTTCGGTAGGGAAGCTGAACATCATGTGCAGGAAGTTGGAGCAATAGTCCATATCATTCCGCGGGTAGTTCAGCGGGTGACCCATCTGGTTTTTATAGGTCCAGGCTGCAATGGTGGGCAGTTTGGCCATGAGACGAATAACGTTCAGGTCAATCTCCTCCTTGCTCAGGTCCGGCGACACGCTTTCGGGGTAGAAGGCGGTGAGCGAGCAAATCAGGCTGCTCAGGATGGCCATGGGGTGAGCCGCCGACGGGAAGCCGTCAAAAATCTTGCGCACATCTTCGTGCACCAGCGTGTGCTTGGTAATCTGGTTGCTGAAGTTCTGAAGCTCGGCTTCGGTAGGCAGCTTACCATAAATCAGCAGGTAGGCCACTTCAATGAACGAGGACTTCTCGGCCAACTGCTCAATGGGGTAGCCGCGGTAGCGCAGAATACCCTCTTCGCCGTCGAGGAAGGTAATAGCGCTTTTCGTGGCGCCGGTATTCTTGTAACCCGAGTCCAGGGTAACGTAGCCCGTTTGGTCGCGCAGCTTACCAATGTCGAAAGCCTTTTCTTGCTCGGTGCCTTCAATAACCGGGAGAGAGTACGATTTCCCGTCGAGGATCAGTTCAGCAGATTCTGCCATATGCGTAAGGTGAAGGGTGGGTTGCGGGGCGAAACTAAAGAATTACCAAGTAGCAGTAAAACCCCGTGAGAGTTTGGCGCCTATACTACAATCCGGCCCGGGTTGTTGTTTAAGATGGGTGAAACGCAAAGAAAAGCCCCGAACCGGATAAGTATGGCATATAGCCGGATTTTTTCCGGCTAACTGCCCAGATTTATTCCGGCCAGACCTTCCGCCTTCGTGGAAAATAGGTGGCTAAGCTTACAGGTGAAGTAACAGTGGGTGATACCCTAATACTCATGGGCGGGCCTACTCAGCGGCCTATTTGCCAATGCAGAACTGTGTGAAGATGCTGGTGAGCAGGTCGTCGCTGCTGATTTCGCCGGTAATCTGGCCCAGGGTAGCCAGCGCATGCCGCAGATCAGCTGCCAGCAACTCCGTCCCGACGCCGGTGGCTAGGCCTTGCACGACGGCCTCCAGGTGAAGCGCCGCTTGCTCTAGGCTGCGAGCGTGCCGGACATTGGTAACAATAGTGCTGGAGCCAGTTCGGTCCAGGCCTTCACCACGCACCCGCGTCAGCAGGGCTTCGCGTAACTCGTCGAGTCCGTCGCCGCGGGAGGCAGCAATCAGCACGGTGTTTGGCCGCTCGTCGTAGGCCGCTTGCTCGGTGTCGCTGGCCACATCCAGCTTGTTCCCAACCGCCAGTAGCGGAATGCCTGCTGGTAGTTGTAAAGCGTCAATCTCCGCTTGAAGACCCGTAGGGGTAGTAGTCGTAATATCAAACAGATATATAACCAAAGCTGCTTGCTGGACCCGCTTTAATGTCCGCTCTACTCCCATGGATTCTACTACGTCTGTGGTGTCGCGCAGACCCGCCGTATCTACGAACCGGAAGCGAATGCCGTCGAGGCTGACTTCGTCCTCAATCAGGTCGCGGGTGGTGCCGGCAATGGCTGAAACGATGGCGCGCTCCTCATTAAGCAACGCGTTCAGCAGGGTGCTTTTGCCGGCATTGGGCCGCCCGGCAATTACGGTGGTCACGCCATGTTTAATAACGTTGCCTAACTCAAAGGAGCGCAGCAGGCGGCGCACCAGGGTCTGCACTTCTTCCAGCAGGCGCACTAGGCCGGTGCGGTCGGCAAACTCCACGTCCTCCTCGCCGAAGTCCAGCTCCAACTCCAGCAGGGCCGCAAACTGCACCAAGCGTCCGCGCAGGTCCTTTAGCTCCTGGGAGAAGCCACCCCGCATTTGCCGCATGGCTACTTGGTGCGAAAGGGCCGAGTCGGCGGCAATCAAATCGGCCACGGCCTCGGCCTGGGCTAAGTCAAAGGCGCCGTGCAGAAACGCCCGTTTGGTAAACTCCCCAGCTTCGGCCAACCGGGCCCCGCGGCGGACCAGCAAACCCAGGAGTTCCTGCACAATGTAGTCGGAGCCGTGAGTACTGATTTCCACCACGTCCTCGCGGGTGTAGGAGTGCGGCCCCGAAACAGGGAAACAACTACCTCATCAATGATTCGCTCCCCGTCCCGAACGGTTCCAACGTGGAGGGTATGGCTGGGCTGGTCGCGCAGGCGCTTGCCGGCAAACACTTCATCGGTGAGGTGAATGGCGTCGGGACCCGAAAGACGAACTAGGGCAATGGCCCCCGCCCCGGGCGGCGTAGACAGGGCAACGATGGTATCGGAAAGCGAAGGAGGAAGTGCAACGGCCACGGCGGCGAGGAAATGGTGTCAGCCGCAAAGGTAGGGGTTGTGACGCGGGAAATATCGGCAAATGCAGCATGGCAACTAGTGACGCCCAGCGCTATTTCCTCCGCCAACGCCACTTGTTTTCTTTTCCCAAGTAAGGCTAGCCCGTGATGTACAGGTTGCGACTTACTTCCGCGGATAAAAGATGTTCTTTTGTCTGGTTTATTCTGATTTCAAACGAGTTATCAAATAAAATCTTATCCAATACTTCAATGTGAGTGCCCAAATTCAACCCTACCTTGTCAAGGTACTGCAAGAACGGAACCGATGTGTTTTTAACGGCCACTACGATGCCTTGGTCGCCGGGGCGAAGGTCGGCCAGGAGGCGGTGTTGAGGGCGGTGCAGGACGCCTTCAGCAGTAGGAATGGGGTCACCGTGGGGGTCAAGTTGGGGGTAGCCCAGAAACTCGTCCAGGCGCTGCACGAGCAGGTCGGAATCGATGTGCTCCATCTGTTCCGCTACGTCGTGCACCTCGTCCCAGGTAAAGCCGAGCTGCTGGACCAGGAATACCTCCCACAGGCGGTGCTTGCGGATGGTAAGCAGGGCCAGGCGCCGGCCTTCCGCCGTAAGCGTAACCCCCCGGTAGCGGGTATAGTGGAGCAAGCCTTTCTCCCCGAGCCGACGGAGCATATCCGTAACGGAGGCCGCCCGGGTACGCAGGGCTTCGGCCACGCTATTCGTGCTGACTTCGCTACCCGGTTGGGCCTCCGCCAGTTTATAAATTGCTTTTAGGTAATTCTCCTCGGTGTAGCTAGGCATTTTTAGAAATGAAGAATTAAGAACGAGGAATGAAGAATTGAGAACGGCCGCTCCCGACCTGTATCAAAGTCGTGGAACGGCCAGTTCTTTATTGCTCATTCTTAATTCTTAACTGAAAAAACCTACCACTTGATAAGTGCCGAAGCCCACGTAAAGCCGGAGCCAAAGGCAGCCAAGCACACCAAGTCGCCGCGCTTGATGCGGCCTTCCTGCACGGCTTCGCTCAGCGCGATAGGCACGGAAGCCGCGGTAGTGTTGCCGTAGCGCTGGATGTTGCTGAATATTTTGTCGTCGGAGAGGCCCATCTTCTGCTGAACGTACTGCGTGATGCGCAGATTGGCCTGGTGGGGAATCAGCATGTTGATATCCTGGGGCTGGTAGCCATTGTGGTCGAGGGCCTCCTTGATAACCTGGGGGAAACGGACTACAGCGTGCTTGAACACGTTCTGCCCGTTCATGTAAGGGTACATTTCCAGCTCGTTATCTACCACGTATTGTACGCGGTTATTACGGTTCGAGCCGGGCTCCTTTACAATCAGCTCCTCCGCATGCTCGCCCTGGGCGTGCAGGTGGGTGCTCAGAATGCCGTGTTCGGGGCGGGTGCTGGGACGCAGCACCACCGCGCCGGCACCATCACCAAAAATGACCGATACACCGCGGCCGCGGGTGCTGATGTCGAGGCCGGAGGAGTGAATTTCCGAGCCGACTACCAGTACCGTGTCGTACATGCCGGTTTTTACGAACTGATCGGCCATGGACAGCGCGTACACGAAGCCCGAGCACTGGTTGCGCACGTCGAAGGCCGGAATCGGAGCCTGAATGCCTAACTCCCGCTGCAACAACACGCCGGAGCCGGGAAAGAAATAGTCGGGCGACAACGTAGCAAACACAATCATTTGCACGTCGTCGGGGGTGAGGCCGGCCATTTCCAGAGCCTTGCGGGCCGCGTTAGCCCCCATGTTGGCGGTGGTATCCTTACCTTCCTCAAACCAGCGCCGCTCCCGAATGCCGGTGCGTTCTTGGATCCACTCATCGGTGGTTTCCATTAGGGTGGTGAGGTCGGCGTTGGTTACTACACGGTCGGGCACGTAGTGGCCTACACCGGCAATTTCAGACATTCGGAGAGTTGTGTTCATCAAGGGGAATTTGCGGAGCAGTAGGTCTGAGAAACGGAGTCGAAGGTAGAAAAATTCGAGACCTGCGCCGTAAACGGGCCGCAAAGGTCGGCAGTTACTATATAGAATCCATGAGGCGGTGCAACTTTTCGGCTTCGGAGGTCCAGAAAGCTTCCGCGGGTGCCCCGCTCGGGTAGTACCACCGGGCGCCAAGTTCAGCGGCGAGGTCAGGCGCAGCCGGGTACTCGGGTTGCTGGAAGTCAAAGGCAACGCCCGCGCCGGAGGGTTGCACCAGTTGCTGCCACAAAGGGTTGGGCGGCACCAACAGGGGTAGGCCATGGGCTAAGTACTCGAATAGCTTAGTGGGCACGCACCGGGCCGTGCTGGGGTGCGGACGGTAAGGTAGCAACCCTAGGTGGCTGCGCTGAATTTCGGCTACAACCTCAGCGTGCGGCACCAATTCCGCCCCGCCCCGCAGGGTCACGGCGTCGCTGGCTTCGGCAACGGCCGCTTGCAAGCGCGGCAACAGCCCCGGCTGCTGGCAGGCCCCAATAATGGTCAGGTGGGCTAGGGGCCAAGCAGTGCGCAGATGCTGGACAAAGCGGATGGCTTCCCACACGCCGTTCAGCTCCGAAATAGTGCCGGAGTACAGCACCCGCAGGGGCTCAGTAGGGGCCGGTAAGCGGCGCGGAAAGGTGGTTGCTGATGGCGCCTGAGAGGAGTAGGGCTGATATTTGTTCTCAAGGAGCAGCGTCTTGCCAGGCCTGGCAAACGGCAATTCCTGCGCGTAGCTGCGCTCCGCCAGCAGCACTGCTGTAGCCTGCCTGGCTGCCAAAGTTTCTAGGCCGCGCACCAGGGTAGCCAGCATGTGGCGGGCCCAGTGAGGGTATACCTGCTGGGTTTGGATGTTGAGGGCGTAGTTCTCGCGCACGTCATACACAAAGCGCCGACCAGGCTTCAAGGCCTTCCATGCCACGGTTAGCGGTAGTAATTCCGGCGCGTGCACCAGTACCACCTGGGGCCGGAGCTTTTGTAGCAACTGCCAGTACAGCCACTGGGCGCGCAGGCGCTGTAGACTTAGGCGAGTACCCTCAAGTAGGGCGTGGGTATGCAGATTGTGAGGAAGGCCGGAGGGGAAGGCGCGAGGCGACCAGCAACATGCACTTGCGTTCCGGTCCGGCTGGCTAGGGTGCGCCCAAACTTGCCCAGCATGCGGGTATCGTCGAGGGGCTTGAGCACCGAAGCCAGTAAAATGGTCAGGGAAGGCGGCATATTGGCCGTGAAGATGGTAAGTTTGCTTGTTAGTTGTCGGCGGAGAGGCGCGGCACGCGGCGGCCAGCAGCCCCGCGTAGCGCCTCCGGGGCGGGCAACCAACGGAATATCACCTGACAACCAGATTGTAGATGTCTGAACTCCAAACCCTGATTGAGGCTGCCTGGACCGACCGGAGCCTGTTGCAGCAAGCGGCCACTACGGAGGCCATCCAGCACGTAATTGAAGAACTTGATAAAGGCCGCCTGCGCGTGGCTCAGCCCGGCACTACGGAAGGGGCCGACTGGCAGGTCAACGATTGGGTGAAGAAAGCAGTTATCCTGTACTTTCCCATCCGCCAGATGGAAACCATTGAAGTGGGGCCCTTCGAGTTCCGCGACAAAATGCAGCTCAAAACTAACTACGAGCAGCAAGGCGTGCGCGTAGTGCCTCCAGCCGTAGCCCGCTACGGAGCTTACCTGGCTCCCGGCGTTATCATGATGCCGAGCTACGTGAACATTGGCGCCTGGGTAGGCGAGGGCACGATGGTAGACACCTGGGCTACGGTAGGCTCCTGCGCCCAGATTGGTGCGGGTGTGCACCTGAGCGGCGGCGTGGGCATTGGTGGCGTGTTGGAGCCAGTGCAGGCTGCTCCTGTTATTGTAGAAGATGGGGCCTTCGTGGGCTCGCGCAGCATTCTGGTAGAGGGCTGCTTTGTCGGCAAGGAAGCTGTCATTGGGGCGGGCGTTACCATCACGGGCAGCACCCGTATCATCGACGTAACCGGTTCTGAGCCCAAGGAGTACCGGGGCCACGTACCGGCCCGTTCCGTGGTCATTCCCGGTTCTTTGCCCAAGCAGTTTCCGGCCGGCGAGTACCACGTGCCTTGCGCCCTGATTATTGGGCAGCGCAAGCCCAGCACCGACCTGAAAACCTCCCTCAACGACGCCCTGCGCGAGCATAACGTAGCCGTGTAGTCCGGCCATTGAGAGGCTTCCGTGTCGGTTGCCCTAAGCAACTGCTCTATATCGTACCCTGCGCACTTTGTGCCAGGGTACTTTTTTTCCACGGCCAGATACGAGATATTGCGCAGCGGTGGGGAGTTTCCCCGCTTCAATTCCCCCGATTCTATTCTTGATGAGTACCCTTAAATCAGTAGTGTCCGCGGCGCAGGCCCGCGACGAAGTCCGCGACTACGTAGCCCAGGAATTAAACATTGACCCCGAGCTGGTGCAAACGCGTGTGGCCTTTAACCGGGAATTGCCCTGGGCCGACGGGCGCACGCGGCCCTGCTTTCTGGTGGAATGGGCCGAGCCCAACGGCCGCGACGGGGTAGCCATTGCCGGCCCTTACACGCACAACTTCTTTGAGTTTAGCCGGGCCGATGCCTACCAGCTAGGCGCCCAAAACGCGTGGCGGCAGCAGCTGTTAAACCTGTACGCAGGCTGCGAGCTAGTCGTACGGGCCCGCCTGACCCAGAGCCTGACCGATGTAGCGGACCCCACCCGCCTCGCCCTCATCCAGCAAAACCTGGAAGAGCGAACCAACTGGCGCGTGGGCGTAAACGTTTCCCTGCGGGACTTCCTGCGCCTGGGCACCGACGAGTACTACATCTTTAACGGCAGCTGGGTCTGGAACCCAAACTACCGCTATTCGCACCTGAAAGGCTTTATTCCTTACGGCAGTAAAACCCTGATGGAGCTGCCCAAACAAGAGTTTATTCCCGTAAAGTCGCACTCACCTTTCGAGGCTATTCCGCCGCTAGGCGAGGATGGGGCTTACCCCGGCGAGTTGGTGAGCTTTATCATTGTGAAAAACAACCAGATCCTGGAAACCCGTGCCCTCGACCTGTACGCCCGCACCCTCATGAACCAAGTGGCCCTGTTCTATGCCCTCGGCCGGGAGCATGGTCCCTTCCAAATTGATTTGCAGGAGCAGCAGTAAGCGCCGCTACGCTGAGTTGTTCGCGGCCAAGGCTAGTTGCTTTACTTAGCAAGCAAAACGGCCCGACCTGACAAAATCAGGTCGGGCCGTTCTGCTTGAGCTGCGGGCTAGAAGGAGCGAGCTTCGGTCTTGAGCTTGTCGCCGAATACGGCCTTTACTTTATCTACTTTGCTTTTCACTACAAACTGGCAATAAGGCTGGGAGCCGTTCAGGTTGTAGTAATTCTGATGGTAAGCCTCGGCGGGGTAAAACACCGTGAGCGGCAGGATTTCGGTGGTGATGGGGCCCTCAAAGGCGTTAGCGGCAGTTAGCTGCTGTTTGTAGGCCTCGGCCGTGCGCTGCTGCCCCTCGTTGTGCGTGTACACTCCCGAGCGGTATTGAGTGCCCGTATCGTTGCCTTGGCGGTTGAGGGTAGTAGGGTCGTGGGTTTTCCAGAAGACTTCCAGCAGCTCCTCGTAGCTGATAACGGCCGGGTCATATGTAATCTGAATAACCTCGTTGTGGCCGGTCAGACCACTGCATACTTCTTTATAGGTAGGATTGGCAATGCGGCCGCCCGTGTAGCCCGATACTACTTTCTGTACCCCGTTTAAATTCTGAAATACGGCTTCGGTGCACCAAAAGCAGCCGCCGCCAAATGTGGCTTGTTCCATTGAAATAGTGGTAAGGAGTCGAAGGCAAAACTGAACCTCTATAAGCGAATTTCGGCCCCAAAGGTTTCAGGTAAGCCCAACCACAAACGCCCCTCCCGGCGCAACCGGAAAGGGCGTTTGGTTTAACCAGAAGTTGGGTAAGCTTACTTGCGGAAGCGCTCAGCCAGCACCAGCTCCTTGCTGCCGTGAGTCCAGGAGTAGAAGCCTTCCCCAGACTTAACGCCCAGTCGGCCGGCGGTTACCATGTTCACCAGCAACGGGCACGGGGCATATTTCTGGTTGCCCAGGCCCTCGTGCAGCACCCGCAGAATGGCCAAGCACACATCCAGCCCGATGAAGTCAGCGAGTTGCAGGGGGCCCATGGGGTGGGCCATACCTAGCTTCATGACCGTGTCAATTTCCTCTACGCCCGCTACTCCCTCAAACAGGCTATAAATAGCCTCGTTAATCATGGGCATTAGAATGCGGTTGGCCACAAAGCCGGGGTAGTCATTCACCTCCGTCGGGGTTTTTCCCAGCTCCCGCGACAGGTCCATGATGCGGCTCGTCACCTCATCGGAAGTAGCGTAGCCCCGAATTACTTCTACCAGCTTCATCACCGGCACCGGGTTCATGAAGTGCATGCCAATCACCTGCTCGGGGCGCTTAGTTACGGCGGCAATTTTGGTGATGGAGATGGAAGAGGTGTTGGAGGCCAGGATAGCCGCCGCCGGCGCGTGCTGGTCTAGCTCCCGGAAGATGTTCAGCTTTAATTCCACGTTTTCGGTGGCTGCTTCCACTACTAGGTCGGCATTGCGCACACCTTCGGCCACGCTGGTATAGGTAGTCAGACGACCCAAGGTAGCGGTTTTATCGGCATCCGTGAGGGAGCCTTTCGCGACCTGCCGGTCCAGGTTTTTCCCAATGATAGCTACCCCTTTGTCGAGGGCCGGCTGGTTGATATCGATAAGAGCAACGGGAAACCCGTGCTGGGCGAATACGTGGGCAATGCCATTGCCCATAGTGCCCGAGCCAATAACGGCAACGTTAAGCATAAGAGAAAAGAGGTTGGGTGGGAAGGAAACGCAGGAGCCACGCTGGCTGCTGAGAGTGGCGCAAAGCTACACGGAAAGCGGAGCGGCTCAATGATGGATTAGGACATTTGCTTATTTATATACTTTATTTTCTAAGGATAAAAAGGGGCTAATCGGTGTTTAAAGGCTGGTTTCACAGCTAGGCTGCGCGCGTCAGGAAAAAAATATGAATATCTGATAAACCTTTTTTCATAACGCCAGCGTACAAAACCGCAGATGCAGCCCTAACCACGTACTCACCCAGATACACGGTTTTCTGTCTCTGAACTCTCCCTAACCTTTCACCAACTCTCTCCTCTCACCATGGGCAACCTACTGTATATCATCGCCGTCATTCTGATCATCATTTGGGCCTTGGGCTTCTTCGGTGTACTCGGAACCGGTATCCAGGGCAACAGCCTGATTCACGTTTTGTTAGTTATTGCTATTATCGCCATTCTACTGCGTGTAATTCGCGGTGGGCGGGTAGTGTAACTAGCTTCCTCATTCCACTTGGTAGTGGAATTCTTTAGTCCGAAAAACACAAAAAAGCCTGACTTTATTAAGTCAGGCTTTTTTGTGTTTTATCCTTCTGATTTACTTTAAATCAAACAGAAAATTGAATCGGATAACTGGCTGGCCGTAAATATCATCATACCCATCATTGAAGTTGTAAAGCACTACAATGTCAGCGGCCATCCGCTCTCCGATTTGCTGGCGGTAGCCGGCTCCAGCCAGCGGAGTGCCAATCGTGCGCTTGTTTTTGTAGTAACCAAATGCACTATTGTCCAACGTCTCCGCCTTGGTTATTTCGTATTCGCCGTGGAGAAAAAACTGATCTAACACAATGAACTGGGCAAAGCCCTTTACGCCAAGGCTATTGGTTTTGATACTCTGACTTCCACGCGCCGAGTAGCTGTTGTAAGCGTAAGAAAGTCCGGGCCCAATGGCAAAGCGTTTACTAACTCGGTACCCAATGGCCGGCGAAATACTAGCACTGAATTGGCTGAACCCGTATAGGCTGCTAAAACCCAGGCCAAGGTTGCTGTACAGGAAGTAGCGGCGCATCGGAAGCTCTGGCGCTGCTACCCCGGGCCGCTGGGGCAAATCTAAGCCCGAGGGCCGGCTAGGGTCGTAGGGGGCGTTAGAGGCCGGGACGCCCGGCTGCACCGGTTCAGTAGGAGCCGTGGGCGTGGGCTGGTACACGGGCGGCGCCGTCGTGCGCGGTGGGGCTGGGGCGGTACCGGGCGGGGCCGTGTTTAGTTGGGGCTTCACGGTGCGGGTAGTGTCCGTAACCTGCGCCGAAACGGTAGGGGCCAACCCAAGGCTGGCCCCCCCATAAGTAGTAAGAACAGAAGTCGTTTCATATTCTTGCTAGAACGTAACTACGAAACCAACTGATACATGCGCTGGCGTTGCGCCTTGATATTCTCATCGGCCAGGTACTCTTCGTAGCTCATGCGGCGGTCGATGATGCCGTCCGGAGTCAGCTCAATAATGCGGTTAGCTACGGTTTCTACTACCTGCAAGTCATGGGAAGCAAAAATCAGGGTGCCGGCAAAGTCCCGGAGGGAGTTGTTCAGAGCCGTGATGCTTTCCAGATCCAAGTGGTTCGTTGGGTCGTCGAGCACCAGCACGTTGCCGCCTTCCATCATCATCTTGGAAAGCATGCAGCGCACTTTTTCGCCCCCGCTCAGTACGTTCGACTTCTTCTGCGACTCCTCGCCCGAGAACAGCATCCGCCCCAGGAAGCCCCGGATAAATGACTCGTCTTTTTCCGTGCTGTACTGGCGCAGCCAGTCTACCAGATTCAAGTCGGTGTTGAAGAACTCTGTGTTTTCCTTAGGGAAGTAGCTGGGCGTAATAGTGGTACCCCACTTAAAGTCGCCGGTGTCAGGCTTGGTTTCCTCGAACAGGATATCGAACAGGAGGGAGGCGGCCCGGTCGTCGCGGCTGATAATGGCCACCTTGTCCTTCTTGTCGAGGGAGAAGGACACATTGCGGAAGATGGTCTGGCCGTCTACCGACTTGCTCAGGTTTTCTACCGTGAGCAGCTGGTTGCCCGCCTCACGCTCCGATTTGAAGGCGATGTACGGGTACTTGCGCGATGAAGGCTTGATTTCCTCTAACGTCAGCTTCTGCAGCAACTTCTGGCGTGAGGTGGCCTGCTTAGACTTAGAAGCATTGGCCGAGAAGCGGCGCACAAACTCTTCCAGTTCCTTGCGCTTGTCTTCCGTCTTCTTATTTACTTCCTGGCGCTGGCGCAGGGCCAGCTGTGACGACTCGTACCAGAACGAGTAGTTGCCGGGATACATCGTGATTTTCGAAAAGTCCAGGTCAGCCATGTAGTTACACACCGCGTCGAGGAAGTGACGGTCGTGGCTTACTACAATAACCGTGTTCTGGAAAGAGTCGAGGAAGTTCTCCAGCCACAGCACGGTTTCGGCGTCGAGGCCGTTCGTGGGTTCGTCTAGCAGCAACACGTCGGGGTTACCGAACAGGGCCTGGGCCAGCAGCACACGCACCTTGTCGGAAGTACCTAGGTCGCCCATGAGGGTCTGGTGCTTGTCTTCCGAAATGCCAAGGCCGGAGAGCAGTTCAGCGGCTTCGTATTCGGCATTCCAACCCTCCAAATCGGCAAATTCGCCTTCTAAGGCCGCGGCCCGCTCCCCATCGGCGTCCGAGAAGTCGGCTTTGGCATACAGCGCATCCTTCTCTTCCATCACCTTCCACAGGCGCTGGTGGCCCATGATAACCGTCTGGAGTACCGGGAAAGCATCGGCGGCAAACTGGTCCTGCTTCAGGACCGAAAGCCGCGCCCCCTTGGGCATGTCAACCGAGCCGGTATTGGCCTCAATTTCGCCAGACAGGATTTTCAGGAAGGTGGATTTACCCGCGCCGTTGGCCCCAATTAGGCCGTACACGTTGCCGGGCATGAATTTAATCGTAACGTCTTCGAACAATACGCGCTTGCCGTAGCGCAGGCTTACGTTGGAGGTGCTGATCATATCAAATGTGTGCGGAGAAACTTGGGGAACGACAGGTAGCAACAGAAGCTGCTGACGTTGGCGCGCAAAAATACGCAAAATGCCTCGGCCCGCCGGGGTTCATCGGTCGGGATAAGTCAGATTGGAAAAAAAAGCAAACCGAATTCACAACCAGCTGCCGAACAATACGGTATAAAAAGTAACTGATGGCAGATAGCTGGGCTGGAAGTGCAGGGAAAACAGAACTCTCACTACCCCTAGTTCCCGGAACTCTCCCATCTACCGTTCCTCTTTCCTCACCCTGGATTCTTTCAACGTATGGCAGCATCACGCATTACCCCCGAAACGAATGGCATTCGCTATGGCCTGTTTACGGCCGGCGGCATGATCTTATATTTTCTGATTGCCTCCCTGACCGGCTTGTCGGAGCGTATTGAATTTAGCTTTCTCAACGCCGTTATTCTGGCTGTTGGTATCTGTCTGGCTATTGTAAACTACAAGCGGTTTCGGCAGGACCGGATGCCTTACCTACATGGTTTTGGGACGGGTATTATCACGGCCATTGTGGCTTCGGTAATTTTTGCCTTCTTCTTTATTCTGTATGCTGGTGTGCTTAACCGCAACGTCATGGATGGTATCCGGGCTCAGGATCTATTCGGCTTCGACCTGTCGGTAACTATTGCCTTCCTTGCTATTATCCTACAGGGTGCCATGTCCGGCGTGATTATCTCCTTAGTAGCCATGCAGTACTACAAAAGCCCCGACCACAAGCCCGTCACCGAAATCGAGTAGTTCAAGCATACTTAATGTGAACAGAGCAAAGCCGGCCATCAGGTCGGCTTTGCTTGTTATGTGGCTATATAGAAGCAGGTATATAAATATGTTTATTTCTATAAATATTTATACAAAAAAGATAAGTGACTAAGTTGTTGTGTTTAAATTTGTATATATTTGTACTAACAAAAGAGTGCGGTTGAGCTGAATTTTTCTTTAACAAGAATCGTTTATCCAGCATAACACCTCCATCTCTGCACGACTACTTGTTTTCATATGAGAACCTTACTACTCACTTTCTTACTTATTGGCACGCTAAGTTCAGCCGCATTTGCTCAGCGGCGGGACCGATATGCGGAGCGGCCCGGAGACACGGACCCGTCAATTGAGCGGGTTGATGAAGTTACCCGGCAGATGAGCACCCAATTGCACTTGAACGAGGCTCAATTCATCAAACTCCGTGAGGTTAATAAGGTAAAACTTGCCCGCCTAGAGGAGATTCAGTGGCAATACGTTGAAGATGGCCAGCTACGCAATGCTAAAATAGCCGAGCTGGAAGCCCAGTACGAAGCTGAATGTGGCCGTATCTTAACTCCTTCTCAACTTAGCCTTTTCCGCGAAGAGCAGAAGCGTGATTCAACCCCTACCGGGCCTGCTAACTCCAATGAAGGTGGGTTAGGTTAATTCTCCTTCAAGCTAACTAGCTTGGCTCGAATTATAACCACAAGGCCGCTCCAGGTTACCTGGAGCGGCCTTGTGGTTTATCAGCTGACCGGACCGAAAGGTAAGCCCAACCCAGAAGTGGCCTCATTTAAA
This sequence comes from Hymenobacter sp. 5516J-16, assembly GCF_022919335.1. Taxonomy (NCBI): domain Bacteria; kingdom Pseudomonadati; phylum Bacteroidota; class Cytophagia; order Cytophagales; family Hymenobacteraceae; genus Hymenobacter; species Hymenobacter sp. 5516J-16. Next base: position 4,508,727 of record NZ_CP095058.1, read on the forward strand.
AGGTGCCGCTCCCGACAGAGGATGAGTGAACTGTATCAAAGTTTTACCACGGGAATAATTACCTCCGTGATGGTGCCAGTAGCCCCGCTACGTAGCAATACTCGGGAGCGGGTAGAGCGAGGATGCCCAGGGGCGCACTGCTGGCCGGCGGCCACGTAGTAAACGTAAACTTTGTCGCTTTGCTCGCCTAGTTCTTCCTCATCGGGGTGGCCTAGCAGGGAGGTTACATCATTAAGACGAGCACCGTACAACTCGTTCCGGTGCTTTTCCAAAATGGGTAGAAGCGCCGCGCGCCGGCTCTGGCATCCGTAGGAATCCTTGCGCCATGCCGCGGAGTCAAAGCCGGGGAAGTCGGGTAGGGCGTGGCCGCAACCGCTTAGCAGCGCGGCCAGAAGAAGGCCGCCGGCGAATCGGGAAAGAAAGCAGGGAACGGTTTGCAAGAGCAAGGAGTTTGGGACCCAAAGGGTAGTGAAAGAAAAGCGCTATTTTTGATCTGCCCAGAATAGCAAAACTGGTTTTACCACCGCAATTTACTTCGCCCGACTGATTTAGCCGATGACGAACGTGTTAACTGGCGTTGCCGCAGTACTTCTTAGCTTCTTGATGATTGGCACGCCGCTGGCAGCTAAGCCGGCAGGCATTTCCCGCGACAAATCCCCGACTGCTGCCGTTTGGAGCCCCCAGGAAAAGGCCCTCGTAACGGCCGCTTTTGAACAGCACGTCGCCCTTTCCTATGTGCAGGCCAATCTGACACCTACTGGCCTACCCCTCAACGTGTACCGCCGGGCCCTAATTGGTTTTTACAGCCTGCAGCAGCGCGGAACAGCCAGCAACCGCACCCAGGTTTTGTCCATCGTTGACTTCAGCCGCTCCAGCACCCAGAAGCGCCTGTGGGTAATTGACGTCGCGAAAGGCCGCCTGATTCATCATACGTTGGTGGCCCATGGCAAATCCACGGGTGAAGAATTCGCCCGTACCTTCTCCAACCGCGAGGGCTCGGAAATGAGCAGCCTGGGCTTCTATGTAACGGGTACTACCTACCAAGGCAAGCATGGCCTTTCGCTGAAGCTGCACGGCGTGGACTCTGGCTACAACACCAATGCCCTGAGCCGGGCCGTGGTGGTACACGGCGCGGAGTACGTTAGCCAGGAGTTTATTCGTCAGCACGGGCGCTTGGGGCGCAGCCAGGGTTGCCCGGCCTTGCCCGTGGACCAGACGCCGGCTATTGTTCGGTCCATTAAGGGCGGAACAGTGCTGTTCGCCAACGGTCCGGCCAGCAGCGGCTACCACTCCGCGTGGCTGAATCTGGATTCGGCCTTATATGCCTTTGCGCGCAACAAGGGACTGGCAGCTCATGTAAGCTAACTCTCCCTTTTTCACTAGGAAACAGGTAACGACACCGCCCCGCTTCTGACTACGTGCAGGAGCGGGGCGGTGTCGTTTGGTATTGGTATCGAACGGGTATCTACGCTCGGTCGCCGGTAGTTTTAACCAGGTTGATGCCGGCGAAAAAGAAGATCAAGCCCACGAAAAAGGGCACAAGAGAATTCATCTTACTCAAACCCAGACCTCCGATTTGCAGGAAGCCCAGCGCCCCGGCAATGATGCCGATGATGCCCAGAATAGTGAGAATGCTACCAAAGGTGCGTTTCTGATTCATGACTAAAACGAGTTGCGGTGGAGGAGAGTAGCCTGCCACGGGGCAAGCCGGAATAGAGGCTCATACGTGAGCCAGCTGAGTTTAGGTTCTGCGCGGGGGCTGGCAACCCTACTGTTGGCTTCGCGTTACAAGCCCTAGAGGCCATTAGGCCCTGTTTTCGCCCTACTCACTCCCTTCCCTACACCAATCATGAGAGGAAATCTTCGTTTCATTATAGCCCTAGTCATGGCTGCCTTTGCCTTCATCCCGTACTACTGCAACACGCAGAAAAACGAGGTGACGGGCGAGGTGCAGCACGTAGACATGTCGGCCGACCAGGAAATAGCGCTGGGCCTGCAGGCAGCTCCCCAAATGGCGCAGCAATACGGCGGCATTCACCCCGATAAGCAGGCTGGGGCCGCCGTGGAGCGCATCGGCCAGCAAATTGTGCAGAGCACGAAGGCCAGTCAGTCTCCCTACCGGTTTCAGTTTCACTTGCTGGCCGATGAGAATACCATTAATGCCTTTGCGCTACCCGGTGGCCAGGTATTTATCACGGCGGGCCTGCTGAAAAACCTTAAAACGGAAGGGCAGGTAGCCGGCGTATTGGCGCACGAAATCGGGCACGTGGTAGGTCGGCACTCGGCGGAGCAGATTGCTAAAACCCGTCTGACTCAGGGCCTGACCGGGGCCGCTGCCATTGGTCTCTTCGACCCGGAGCGGCCCAGCACGGCTGCTAGTGCCGCTGCTGCCGCCATGGTGGGCAAGCTGCTGACGTTGCGCTTTGGCCGGGAAGATGAGCTGGAAGCCGATCGGCTAGCCGTTGATTTCACGCCCGCGGCTGGCTATGACCCCGCGCCATGATTCAGGTGATGGAAGTACTCGAGAGTGCCAACCGCGGCGGTAGCAGCCCCCCCGAATTCCTGAGCACGCACCCCAACCCCGGCAACCGAATTGAGGAGTTGCAGCGCGACATTGCAGAGGACTTTCCCCAGGGGTTACCCGCTAATTTGAAGCCCTAAGTGGGCCCCAGGAAGAAATACTTGTGCCATAGCCGACCTCACCGTCGGCTATGCGCGTTTTAAGCGGAGGCTACTTGCGCTTAGCCTGTCGTCCTTCGGTTTACCGACTTCTGAATTCTCATTCTTACCAGTAACTTCCTTCATGCCAAGTCAACCGCTGCGCTTGTTATTATTTGTGCTAAACCCCATTTCTGGGGATGTGGATAAGAGCAACCTAGAGGCCACCATCAGGCAGTATTGCGAGGAGAGAGGCCGCACCGCTACCTTTTTCCATACCAGTGGCTCCGATGACTTAGCTTCCCTACGCAAGCACCTGTCTGAGCGTAGCTTCGACGCCGTATTTGCGGCCGGTGGCGATGGTACCGTAAGCTTGGTGGCGGAAGCGCTAACAAACTCCAGCACTCCGTTGGGCATTATTCCGCTGGGCTCCGGCAACGGCTTGTCCAAGGACTTGGGCATACCCCAGGAGGTAGAGCAGGCTTTGCGCCTGACCTGGGAGTACGAGCTTCGCACGGTGGACACTTTGCGGGTAGCCGGCATGTTCTCGGCTCATCTAGCCGACTTAGGTTTCAATGCTTTAATAGTAGAGCGTTTTGACCAAGGTGGCGTGCGGGGCCCAGCCGCCTACGTGCGCATTGCTACCCAGGAGTACGTTGCCTACGAGCCCGCCACGTACCACATTGAAACCGATCTGGAAACTTGGGAGGGCCCGCCTTTATGCTCACGGTTGCCAACGCCAGCACGTTCGGTAGCAACGTCATCATCAATCCTGATGGGGAGCTGGACGATGGCCAGTTTGAAATTTGCCTGATTGAGCCTTTTCCTAGCTCGGCCGCGCCGGGGCTCCTGTACCGGCTCTACACCAACGGTTTTGATGCCTCCGACTATACTCGCCGCCTGTGCTGCCGCCGGGCCCGCATTAGTGTGCCCGGGCAAACACAGGTACTCGTGCAGGTTGATGGAGAACCTCACCACGTAGCTACACCAGTAGAAGTCGAAATTAACCCTAGCAGCTTGCAAGTGCTGGTGCCCGTTAACCCTCCCAAACACCTAAGTAGCTACGCCGCCGGGGTGCTTGGCTTGAGTGCAGCTACCTGGGGCGTTACCACGGGACTTGAGGGTAGGGCGGAGTGCAGTTGAAGTCGGAAAACTTCCTCGTTACCGGGTTCCAGCGTCCGAAGCCAGGTTTCACCCTGAGAGTACACCTCCAGGCTAAAGAAACCCTTATGCTCATGCACAAACGTAGCCCGACCGCCCTTTTGGACAAAGGCCGTTTTGCTACCCGAGCCGCTAACTAGATAATGACCGCCTTTGTACTGGAAATACTGGAGGTTATGGTCATGGCCAGCCGCGTATATAACGCCCGGGAAATCGTGCAGAACCCGGAGTAAGCGGCGGCGCATTTTGCGGTAGCGCGGGTGAGCCATGTCCTCGGCCGCACCCACTACTTTCCGGTAAAGTGGGAGCAAAGAGCCAACAAGCGGGAGGGGCACGTAGGCTTGTTTATACACCGTGGTAAGCGGGAATACGTGCTGCTTAGCCGTGAACTTGCCCCCATGCAGAGCATTGGAGTAAAGCGGATGATGCCCAGCTACCACAACGCGCTGGTGGCGGTTTTCCTCCAACAAGCGGCGCAGCTCCCGGAAGGGCGCCTTCGAGTCGGCGGCTGGCCGGGGCCCGCGCTGCACCCACCACTGCGTGTTCAGGACAATGAGCAGCAAGTTGTCAGTTAGTTGGAGGGTTACGGGCCCGGGGTGCCCATCTAGCGGTAAATAATGGGCCCTGGGCAGCTGCTCCCGCACGTAGGCTTCCTGCCGGCGCAGGTACTCCCAGCCATCGGGGCGGCCCTTGTTCCAATCGTGGTTGCCGCTAAGCAGAACGACCTGGCCCGGAAAGCGACCCAGCGCCTCCAACAGTGTATGGAAGCGGGCTTCGGCCGCAGCGCGCCCTGGGTGCTCCGGTGCGGGCAAACCCGTCGGGTACACATTGTCGCCAAGGATGATAACCGTGCCGTTAGGACCGGTTTCGTGCTGCCAGCTCGTTAGCAAGTTTAGAATCGGGTCCGTACCGTCGGTGGCTACTGCCCGGGGTCGCCGAGCAAGGCCACCCGGTGCAGGGGCTGCTCCGCGGGCACCGGCTGCTGGGCCCAGTTGTTGTGGGCCGGCGCCACGTAGGGGCGTCGTCGGTACTGCCGCTCCTGGTAGAAGCGGTACAGTAGCCACCCCATTAGTAAGAGGGTAGCGGAGATAAGTGAATACAGAAGTAGAGAGGAAAGTGGCACGGGCAAACAGAACTATTCCTGGCTATACGGATGGCTCCTGTTCTGGGGCGAAACAAGAAAGGAGGATGCTGCAGGAATTATAATCAGTGATGAATCAAGGGCTTAGAAGGAGGGAGGCGTGAGATTTTTGAAGTGCCCATTCAACCGAACTCGCTCCTTCAGCCGCTCCGTCTCCTGCAGCACCGGCAAAATGTGCAGCAGATGCTCAAATACTCGTTGCTGGCGCTCGGCTTCGGTGGCGGCCTCTAGCAGCTCGTACTCTTGTTCCGTGCTAAGGCCCAGGTTGTGGGCAATGTCATACACCCGAAAATTAGTGGGTAAGTCCAGGAACAGCCGCCGCAGGCCCAGAATCTCGTAGAGCTGCTGAATCAGGGCCCGGGTTCGTTCGTGCAGGTCCGGGTCGGGTGTGTTGTCATCGGGCAGATCGGTAACGGTTGCCCCCGCGTAGAGCTTGCCCGGTAGCTGCCGAAAGAACTCCTCCACGCGGACCAGCCCAACGGCTTGGGTCTTGATGTCCATTTCGCCCGAAGGGTAGGTTTTAGCCACACTCACCAGCCGCATTTCCGTAGCGAAAGTACTGACGCTATTATTGAGGTAGGGCGGAATGCCAAAAGTGATACCCTCCGCCACGCAGTCGTGCACGAGCTGGCGGTAGCGGGGCTCAAAAATGTGGAGGTTAAGCTTTTCCCCGGAAACACCACGAGGTTTAGCGGAAACAGGGCGAGGGTGCGAGTCATACTTCTTCAACCGGAAAGGACGTGAAATGTCAGCGCAAACCGTCGGCTAACCGTGCCTACGCCCTAAAATCTGCTACTTTTGCTTCGAGGCCCAGGCCTTCAGATTTCACTTTACGTTAGTTGCTGATTTCGTGACGAATTACAGGCAAGCGGCCCGCCGGGCCGGGCGCATCGCCCTTCAGGTACTCGCTGCTCTCTTCCTGACGTCGGTGGCTTGGGTGCTGGTGTACCGTTGGGTAAGCCCGCCGGCTACCTGGCTGATGCTGGACCGCCGCGCCCACGCGCCCGTAGGATTGGGCTACCACGGCATCCGGGAAGATGACCGGCGCATCGATTACGACTTCAAAACCCTGGACGAAGTGTCGCCCCATTTGCCCCTGGCCCTGGTGGCGGCCGAAGACCAGCGCTTCCTGATTCACCACGGCTTCGATGGCGACGCCCTCCTAAAGGCCGCTAAATCGAACCTTAATGGAGAGAAGCAACTCCGTGGCGGTAGTACTATCTCGCAGCAAGTAGCCAAAAACGTATTCCTGTGGTCGGGCCGTAGCTACGTGCGCAAGGCAGCCGAAGCCTACTTCACTTTGCTGATTGAGCTCCTTTGGAATAAGCGCCGGATCATGGAAATGTACATGAACGTAGCGGAAATGGGCGACTGCATCTTTGGGGCAGAAGCCGCTTCACAACAGTATTTTCATAAGTCGGCCAAGAAGCTCACACCGGCGGAAGCGGCGTTACTGGCGGGAGTATTGCCCAACCCGCTGCGGTTTCGGGCGGCCCACCCCGGGCCCCAGGCCCGGGCCAAACAGAAGCGGGTCATGCGTAATATGCGCCGGCTGGGGGCACTACCTACGTGCGCACCCTCATGGATAAATAGTCCCGAGTTAAGCCCGATAGTAGCCCGCAAAACACAAGCTAGCACACTAGGGTGGCGGGGTACTCGCCGGCGTGGTTATCTTCCGGACATGAAACCGCTTCTACTTGTTACTGCTGGCGCGCTGCTAACGGCTTGCGCTACCACGCCGCGAGGCACTGCTGACTCAGCCGCTACGCGCCAGGCCATTGCGCAGGTGCTGGCTACCCAAACCGCCGCCTGGAACCGCGGCGACGTGGCCGGCTTCATGCAGGGCTACTGGCAGAATGATTCGCTGGTGTTCATCGGCAAAAGCGGCCTAACCTACGGCTGGCAGCCTACCCTCGACAATTACCGTCGCAGCTACCCCACCGCGGCCGCCATGGGCCAACTCGACTTTTCCAACCTTCGGATTCAGCCCCTAAGCCCGGATGCTGCCCAGGTTATCGGGCGCTGGCACCTGGCCCGCCCTGCCCAAGGCGACCTGCAAGGACACTTCTTACTCGTTTTTCGCCGCATTGCCGGGCAATGGGTAGTCGTGGCGGACCATTCAAGCTAGAAGTAGAATAGTGAGATGATAAAGTGGTAAGTGGGACGTTCAACAGGCGCGATGTGGCGCTGTTAGAACCTCCCACTTACCACTTTATCATGTCACCATTTCACTTATTGCATCACTGGGGCGCCGGAGCCTTCGCCGTCCAGCTCGGTATCGTCGGAGGCGGCTTCGTCTTTCTGCTTTTCCTGCTCCACGGCCGGAATAGCTTCCTGGAAGATCAGGCCCGTGTTGGCGGCGTGTTTGGCGGCCTGCACCGTATCCTGTACCAGCAGCATTTCCACCTTGTCAGCCCGCAAATCCTCCGACACCTGCTCTACCAGCGTGGCGCGGTCGGGGCGGTTAACGTCGCGGATGTAGATGGCCAGAATCCGGCCGGGGTGGCGGCGCACGACCTCCCGGTAAATGTTGGCATCCTCCTGGCCCGAGTCGCCGATGAGCACGAAAGGTAGCGTGGGGTACGTCAGCAGTAGGTTGTCGATTTCTTTGAGCTTGTGGCCGTGGTGCTCCGAGGCATCAGTGCTTTGCTTGCGCTTGAGGGCCATGTCGCGCAGCAACAGCGGGCCGGGCGGAATTTCGTTGAGCTGCAGGAAGTCTTCCAACAGGTCGTAAAGGTTCCAGGGCGAGCTGCTAACGTAGAAAAAGGGGTTGTTGCGCTTGCCATTACGGCCTAGCTGCAGCTGCCGGTAAAACTCGGCAACGCCCTTGAAGGGTAGGCGGGAGCGGGCATTACGCAGCAAGACAATGCGCGCCATGCGTAGCAGGTCCGTGGCGGAGGTTTGAATAACCGTATCATCCAGGTCGGAAATGATGCCGTACTCCGCATCGGCGGGCGGAATAAGCACCATGGCCCGCGTGTTAAGGCCCGCTGGGGTAGGAAAGGGGCCGGTGCCTGGCTTAGGAGCACATCTACGGGGTACCACAAAAAATCAACCGGCTCGGGGAGTGACTTGGGCTCCAGATTTAGGCTGAAGTAGCCTTCCTCATCCGTCACCACCAAATGGTCGGAACCATCGGAGGGGCGCACATTGAGCTGGGCTCCGCTGATTTCGTTGCTGTCGAAGCGGCGGTACATGTTCAGCAGGTTGTTCCAGCGCGAGTCGGACGGGTCGGGCTCGCCAATGCCCTTGTCCGTGAGCAGGCGGCCTTTCACGTAGAGGCGGTTTGGGGTGCCGTAGCTACGATAGGCCAGTAGCTGAAGCGGATGAAGCAGGCCCAGGCGGGCGCGGGTGCGGGTGAGGGCATCGTCGGCCCGTTCGGCCCAGCTGCTGAGTTTGTCGAGTAGAGGCATCGGGCGTAAAGAAAGCGTAAAGCATCATACCTACGTACTGCCCGGGCCTGGGTGTTGCCGAGCTAGCTGCTTGTGGCTCAGAATCAGCCACAAAAAAGCCTTCTACCCGCGGGCAGAAGGCTTTTCCGGCTACAAACTAATGGGTGCCCGTTAGAGGGAGCTTTTCAAGGTAGTGAAGTCGGAACTGGCGGCCGAGCGGTTCCGGCAGCCCAGTTGGTCGGCTTTGGTTTGGATGTTCTGGATACGGGAGCCGGGGTTGGGGTGGGTGCTCAAGAACTCAGGAGTGGCAGACTGGCCCTCCTTCTCCGCCTTGATAAAGAAGCCGGCTGCCCCATCGCAGGCGTAGTAGTTGGTGCCGTTCAGGTATTCCACCGAGTACGCATCGGCTTCCGTTTCGTAGTCGCGGCTGAACTTAAGCTGGCCCAGGCTGGAGGCTACATCCACCAACGTGTTTTGGTTTTCGCCCAGCAGCAAGCTCAGTAGCACACTAATGCCATACTGGCTCTGCAGTTGGCGCGAGGTGTGGCGGCGGTCGGCGTGGGCAATTTCGTGGCCCAGTACACCCGCCAGCTCCGTTTCATTATCCAAGTACTTAATCAGGCCCGAATACACGTAAATGTGCCCACCGGGGTAGCAAAAGCGTTTTGGGTTTGGTCGTCCCGGATGATTTTTACATCCCAGGGAAACTCGTTGCGGTACTGCAGCTTGCCGCTGTCGAGCACGCGCGTGACGATGCGGTTGAGGGCGGCGTAGGCGGTTGGGTTGCTGCTGCGCTCCAGCAACTGTCCTTTGGCCCGGAAGGTAGAATCGGTTTGGGCGGCTACTTTTTCGCCAAGGGCTTTGTCATCTTCAATCGAAAACAGCAGTACCCCATCCCCATCTTTGGAGCAGGAGGAAGCAACGGTACCAAGGGTGGCTACCAAGCCACATAAAAGCCAGGGTTTGAAAAGCAAACGACGCATAAAACGCGGATATAAGAAGAAAAGAGAAAGGAGGGCAGTGCCGATCAGTTAGAAAAAACAATGCCAGAACTAGTAGCCTGCTAACGCGGCCCGTCCGCTCCATGTTGCTTTTTGCGGGCTCCGAGGCAGGGTGCAGGTACTAGCAACCGGAGGATCAGCTAGTAAGAAATGAGGTAGTGGTGCCTTATCTGTGGCTGTATCATAGCGGCGCGGGCGCAGCCGACGGCAGAAACTAGCCGTAGCGGCCCAGCTGCTGCAGGGGCTGCTACCCTTTCTTTGTTTGCCACGTACAGCTAGGTCCCAAGCGCGGCACTAGGCCGCCCGGTTTCTGCTTTTCATTCTGCCATGTCTACTCCCTTATCTGCCCGCCCCAAAACTCGTAAAAAGAAGCTTGAGCCCCTAGAAGAGGCCCACGTGCTGTACAAAGACCCGGCCCGGCAGGCGGAATTAGCGGGCCTGCGGTACCTGACGGATACCCGGCCTGGTATCACGCGGGAGGCCGCCGCTGAGGGTGAATTTCGCTACCTCACGGCCAAAGGGGAAGCCGTGGAAGACGAGAAAACGCTGACTCGTATTCGAGGCTTCGTGATTCCGCCGGCCTGGACAGAAGTCTGGATTTCGCCCTCGGCCACTACCCATTTGCAGGTGACGGGCCGAGACGCCAAGGGCCGCAAGCAGTACCTCTACCACCCAGCTTGGGACCAGGCGCGGGCCCTCACCAAGTTTAGCCGCCTGCGGGCCTTTGGGGAAAAGCTGGCTGAGCTACGCCAGCAACTATACAAGGACTTGGGCCGCCCAACGCTTGACAAGCGCAAAGTGGTAGCCTTGGTGCTTACGCTCATGGATCAGTCCTTTATCCGCATTGGAAACAAGGAATACGCCAAGAAAAACAAAACTTACGGCCTGACCACGCTGCGCGACAAGCACGTGCAGGTGAGCGGGGCCGATGTGCGGTTTAGCTTCGTGGGGAAGAAAGGCGTACCTCACGACCTAACCATTCACGACCGGAAACTGGCCCGGCTGGTGCAGAAATGCAAAGAAATTCCCGGCCAGCACCTGTTCCAATACTACGCCCCCGATGGGCACCGGGAGGAGCTGGAATCCGGGGACGTAAACGCCTATTTGCAGGAGGTAACCGGCATGCAGCTGTCGGCCAAAGACTTCCGCACCTGGGGCGGCACTGTGAAGATGGTAGAGGCCCTGGAGCGGATTATTGATGAAGAGCCGGAATTTCCGAAGCCCAAGGGCCTAAAGCGCGCCCTGAAGGACGTAGCTGAGAACCTGGGCAATACACCTACGGTCTGTTCCAAATACTACATCCATCCCCAGGTAGTCGAGCTGTTTAATTCCGACCAGCTCATTGACTACCTACGTCGCCACGACGCGGACCCCGCGGAGAATGATCTGCTCACGCCCACGGAGCACATGGTGCTAGAAATGCTGCAGGAGTTGGAGGTGGTGAAAAAATGATGCGGTGAAGAGCTGTAACAGTTCGTGAGCCTACGTAGCACCAAGGGCCTTATTACGCCAACACAAGCACCGTAACAACGGCTTGCACTAGCGTAATAAGGCCCTTGGCTTTATAATAAGTTTTTTAGCTCACTACCTCACCTGCCTGAGCCGTCCCGGTCGAAGGCGTGGGAACGGACGCTGTGCTCGGTGCGGTCCTTGGTTTCTGGGCCGGGCTCAAGCACGTTGTTGCGTCTGGTGTCATAGAATTGGGTTCGTTTGCGCCAGCCAGCAACGCGGGAAGAGTCCTGCAGCAGGTCGGAGTCGGGGCCGCCGTATACCTCCAGAATGGGGGAGCGGCGCACCCGGCCCGAAACCACAAACTCATCTTTTCCCTGCAGTCCGTGCAAAACTACCCTGTGGGTGGCGGCAGGGTTGAAGGTGCGGCGGTAGAGTAGGGTAGGCTTGCGCTTGTCTTCGTCGTTGGGCAGCTGATACACTGAAACCACGGTAGCCGTGTCGTTGCGACGCTCCACTATAAACCGTTCGTTTTGGTCGGTGCCGGCTACTACCACCCGGTGAGCTTTCAGGCGGTAAAACTCCTCAGCAGCCTGGGGCAGCTTGGCCCGGCGCGCGCGCAAAGCGGCTTCCATAGCGGGGCCTTCCAACCGGTACACCTCTGGCGGCAAGCCTTGGCGCACGGCCCGCGTAATCACCTCATCCGTGAGCCTAGCCTGCAACTCCTGAGCCGTACGCTGGTACGCTGCTTTGGGCACCGCTGCTAGCGCGCGCTCATCGATGAAAGAGGCGTTGCGAGTGTAGCCCTCAATGCTTTGGTACTGGGGCCGGAACGTGCGGAATTTGCTTACCAGTTTGCTGGCCAGCCAGGATACGGCCCCATCATCAAACCGGAAAAACACCTGGTCCCGGTCTTGGGGCACTGGCCGCCACAGCACCCGGCCGTCGGGCTGGGCGTAGGCGGCCCAACTCCACTGGCCCTCGTGCCGGTCCCAGTCGCCCAGCCAAATATCAAGCAGGCGGGCCCGCAGAAACGCTTCCCCGTCGATTTGCTGGTGCGGGTTGGCGTACCGGGCCGCCAGCATGTCTTCTGATTCCTCCAGCGCCTGGGCGCCGGCCACGGGCCCGGTAATGTTTTGTTTGCCCTCAAACTTCTCCTCCAGCAATACCACCTTACCCCGAAACCGCTCACTGGCAGCGCCCAGGCCATTTTCATCGGGGCGCACGTAATAGGGCCGGGGAGTGGCGTGGGGCAGGCCCGCCGCTTCGGCCAGGGCCGGCACCACAAAGGCCCCGTAGGGCATGCCGGCGGAGGTAGCGTCGCGGACAGTCTTTAGAATGAACCCTTGCCGAAGCACCTTGGGTAGCGTACGGTAGGGGTCCTTATCGATGGTGCGCAGGGCGTAGCTGCGGCCTGTTGGGGATACCAGCGTCATGCTGATGGTTTGAAAGCCCCGCCGATTTTTCCGAAGGTTAATCCTCCTGGTACAACACTCTGCGGCTTAAATACGGGCAGCGTGACGGGCTGCACCCAGCTGGGCCGATGATGGCGGCCTAGCAGCCACCGGCCCACTAGGCCCGCTGGTAATGGCGACCCGCCGTTACACGCACGCTGTCAGCAGTGGCAGGCAGGGGGTAGCGAAATCAGGGCGGGCATCGGGTTGGAAATAGGTTTCCCGGTTACAGGCAGCGGCCGTAAGTAGCAACAGAAGGCTAGGGTAGCGTAGGTTCATGCGGGGTGAAAAGCGCGGCTAGGTTCCTTCAACGGAACCGCCGCGGAAAAGTACATGCTCCACGGTACAACCGCCACCAGGGAGTTTGCGCTATAAGGTCGGCCGCCCGATGTCGGGTAGCAGTTGTTGGTTTGTAATACTCCTCCTCCGTGCCCTGTTTTTCCCGCGTGTTTCTGCCCGTTGGCTTGCCGGCGGGCCTGCTGGCCGGCTTGTTGTTCGTTTCCTGTTCAGCTCCGGCCCAACGCGGTGCTTCCGGCTCGGCCCTCATTCTCCCTGACTCGACGGTAGTAGTGGCGGCGGGCCCTCACTACCAGCGCAGTGCATTGTACCGGTTTTTCTGGGGCACGCACTACCGGACCCTGTGGGCGCTGCCCGTCACGGCCCGGGTGTTTAATCTGCGTACGGCAGTACCGGGCGGCCTCACTCCCATTCGGGAAGGAGGCTCCTTTCAAACCAAGAACCTGCGCCTAGTGGACCGCAACGGCACGCAGTACGTGCTGCGCTCCGTGGATAAAGACGCCACCAAAGCCCTACCCGAAGCCTTGCAGCAGGGGCCAATTGGGCGGCTGATGAAGGACCAAACCAGCGTCATCCACCCGTACGGTGCCTACATTGTGCCGCCACTGGCCCAGGCAGCCGGGCTGTACTACACCAATCCGCGCCTCGTGTACGTGGCTGATGATCCGGCCCTGGGAGAGTTTCGGGAGGGTTTTGCCAATGCGTTGTATCTGTTTGAAGAACGCCCGGAGGGTGACCAACGGGCCGTCCGTAGCTTCGGTTTTTCGACCCAAGTAGTAAGCTCCCGCCAGGCCTTTACCAACCTGGTTACCAGCTCCCAGTTTCAGGTAGATGCGCGCCAGTACTTGCGCAGCCGCCTGTTTGATATGTGGCTGGGCGACTGGAGCCGGCGCGAAGATCAGTGGCGCTGGGCCAGCTTTCCGGCTCCCAATGGCCGCGTAGTGTACCGGGCTATTCCGCGCGACCGGGACCACGCCTTTTTTAAGTTTGATGACGGCCTGCTTACGCACATCATCGGCTGGGTGAAATCTAACTACCAGAGCTTCCACGAGAAAATCCGCCTGGCCGACGTAGAAGGGCTTAACCGTGCAGCGCGGCCCATGGATAAGTCGCTGCTGGCCTACCTGGATCAGCAGGACTTCCAACAGATTGCGGATTCCCTGCGCGGTGCTCTTTCCGACGACGTAATCAACCAGTCCTTGGCCGTGTGGCCCCAGGAGGTCCAGCAGCTGGCGGCCCCTGAGTTTCGCCATAAGCTCCGCAGCCGCCGGGAACAGCTCCCGGCCGTGGCAGCCAAGTTCTACGCCTTACTGGCCCAGGATGTGGAGCTGCCAGGTACGGATGAGGCTGAGCGCTTTGTGGTAGAAGCCATAGGGCCCCGGCAGGTGCGGGTGCAGGTTTTTCGGCTTACTCCGCAGGGTGCTACCTTGCTGCATCAGCGCCTATTTACCAGCCCCCAAACCCGCTCCATCAAGCTGTTTGGCCTCGGGGGAAATGATGCGTTTGAATTGCGCGGCCAGCCCGATTCTCGCTTTCAGATTGAGGTTTACGATGGCGCGGGCCAGGACTTAGTGGAGGCTACTCCGGCCCCGCGTCGTTCACGCAGCCGCCTGACCATATACGAGAGTGGCGACGGTAACACGCTACGGGTTGGCAAAACCGACGTCGAAAAATACCGGCCCCATGCCGATGAATTTGATGCTGCCGGCTGGCTACTACGTCATCGGTTGTATTAGGTAAGACAGCACTCTGGAAGCGGCTGGAACTTAAGGCGCCGAATTGGTTACCGTTGGCGTACATACGCGGTGGAGCCACTGCATAGCGGTGCCTTCATCCCCGAATAATTGCAAATGATAGCCCTGAGCTGGTAGCGGCTGGCGCTGGGCTAGAACCACTAGTGGGGCGGCCGGGCCGCCCGTGTCCTGCCAGGTGGCAGACACCAGGCAAGCCACATACACGACCGAGCCTAGATCTTGAGACAACGTAGGCAGAAAGCTGGTTGCCAGCCAGTCAGCCATTTGCTCATCCGATAGCGCCCGCCGCCGCGAATCAACCAGCCAGCACCTGGCCCCGTGGTGGCGGGCAGTGGCCAACGCTTCCTGGTAGCCCTGTTGTAGCTCGTGCTGCGAAATTTCGCGCAGCCAGCGTACAATCAATACGTGCAGATCAGGCCGAAATAAGATGCTCAGAGCAGGAGAAGGATGCATAAGTGCTGCTGCTACGCAGGCCCACTCGAAAAGTTTTGACCTACTTCGGTCATTGCGCTACCGCACCGCCAACAGCATGCCCGCTGCCACAGTTAAAGGCCCCATGAAGCTTTCCGAGGTTCTTTCTTATTGCGCCCACACACGACACTTAAGCAAGCCGCGCATACGAGCCGTTTATCAATAGGCGGCCTGCTACTGCATTTGCCGAAAAGGGCCCGGTATGTACCCTTAAAAATGAGGGAGGGTAGCGTTGCCCATTGGGGCAATCAGGCTGCGGCTTTGAAAATCTTGACCTTATCCTTGTGCTTGGTCCGAAGGTACTGCCGGATAATCTGCTGCACGTCCTTGTTGTCGTTGTAGCGGGTAATGGCCTCCTTAAAATCCGTCAGTTTGCGGGCCGTGAAGGTTTCATCTACGTAGCCAAAGCCTAGGTAGCGCCCATTTTCTACCACCACAATACTCTTCTCGTCGGCCCGACGGCCCAGCCCCGTAATCACGAAGGAGCCGTGCTCGTAGGTAAACGACTCGATGGCGGCCTCTACTCGCTCGTTGTACTCCTCCGCCGGCTCCAGCCCTATACAGGCGCCTTTGCAGCGGTGCACTTGGTAGTCAAAGCAGGATCCGGTGGTTTTGTACAGGTCGCAGAGCTTCTGGCAGAGGTTGAATTTGGCGACCTTGTGAAATAGGAAACCTTTGGCTTTATACTGGTTGCCCAGCGCAATCAGGGGTGAGATTCCGCGTGGTCATCGGCGCGGCCATAGTAGAGGTGCTTGTAGCCGTTTTCATCCGTACGCAGGAAAATACCGGCCGGAAACACCGAGCGACGCTGAGCCCGGTTGTAGAGCGGCTTCATGCGCTTGATTTCGTGCGACTCATAAAGCAGGGCTACCAACTCGGAGCCGGTCAGCTCCCAGGTAATATCGGAAATGGAGTTCTTGAACTCGATGCTCTTGCGCGACTTGTAGTCGACGGCGAAATGCTGCTGAATCCGCTTGTAGATGTTAATGCTCTTGCCCACATAAATCACCTCGCCCTGCTCATCATGAAAATAGTACACGCCGGCTTCCTGGGGTAGGCTGGCTACTTTTTCGGGGGTGATGTTGGGCGGTAGCAAGGCCGTTCGGATGGCATCCTGCACGGCCTTGATTTTGCGGGCTGAGGGCTGCTTGGTGGTAGCAGCGGCACTGCCATTTCTGGGGCGGTTGCCCGCCGGAGCGTTGGCGTCCACGGCCGCCAGTGTATCGGCCGGGCTCAGGCCCGGGCCGTGAGGGCTTCTTCCTGCTGGCTAATTTTGAGCAAGCGGCCAAACAGAATGGCCGTGGCCGCGGCGTCGCCGGTAGCCCGGTGCCGATCGTTAAGCGGAATCCCGATGTTCTGGCAGAGCTTGCCCAAACTGTAGCTAGGCTGCCCCGGCATCAGGGAGCGGCTTAAGCGTACCGTGCACAGCGTTTTGCGGGAGTAGTTGTAACCCAAATCCGCAAACTCCTTTTTCAGAAAAGAATAGTCGAAGCGCACATTATGCGCCACAAACACGCAGCCCTCCGTAATCTCGACGATCCGGCGCGCTACCTCATGAAACTTAGGTGCGTCGCGCACCATATCATCCGTAATGCCCGTGAGCTGGGTAATGAAAAACGGGATGGGCCGGCCAGGGTTCAACAGGGTGCTGAACTCATCCACTACTTTCTCACCGTCGTGAATGTAGATGGCTATTTCCGTGATGCGGTCCTGCGCGGGCTGCCCTCCGGTAGTTTCAAGGTCAATGATGGCGTACAAACGAGAAGCGAATTCGGGTAAACAAACGTGCTAACAAAATTGGTAACAAAGATACGCCCCCGGAAGGTTGCAACGCCGAGTTGCCTTCCCGAAGCGGCTTCTGGCTCAGCCTTAAAAGCAGAAAGCCTACCAAGGTGGTAGGCTTTCTGACAAAAGAAATTTGCTAATGGCTTAGCGGGTGCCTTTCTGCTGGGTAATCCAGTTTTTAGCCGACAGGATTTCACTGTGCTGCTTCTGAATTACAGTGCGGGCTTCGGCGGGCAGGTTCTGCGACTTCATAGCCGTTTCGTACGACTGCAGTGCCACGGCATCACCCGTTTCGCACTCGCCAAGAATGGCCGAGTCGTCCTGGCCCGTAATGGCCGATTTAATGTTGATCCAGCCGCGGTGTACAGCAGCAGCGGCGTCGGCTACTAGGCCTTCAACCGTGTTGCCTTCTTCCGTGTTGATGCCGTACTGCTGGGCATGCTGGGAAAGCTCAGAAGCAAACTGGGCCCGCTGCTGGCTGAACTGGCTGAACTTAGCCTTCAAGTCGCTGCTGCTGGCGCCTTCGGCGGCTTCCTGATAGCCTTTCGCGGCGGTTTTGTTGATTTCTACGAGGTCGTTGTAAGCGCGGGCGGCGTCGCCGGTTATAGTGGCCATGATGAAGCGTTTTAAATGAATGGTAGGGAAAGAGAAATGCTGCCGGGTAGGCAACACATGGGCTTTTATACCCTTCCCGCCCCGTGGAGGTTGCCTAAGCAGGATTATAAAATTTCGGTCTTAAGGCACTACCTGCGCGTTTCAGCTAAAAAAAATCCCCGTTAGCCTCAGCCAACGGGGAAAGGGTAGGAGCCTCAATAGGTGAGCTACTTAGGCTGCTTTGCCCGTAACGCGCCCCCATAATCGGCCCAGGAAGCCGGGCTGCTTCTCGCCAGGCTTTGTGGAATCGTCGCCTTCGGCCGTATCGCCGAGCAGGAAGCCCCAGGGTTCCGTCACTTTGTTGGCATCCAGTACCACCTTGATAACGGCCATAATCGGAATGCTCAGAATCATGCCGGGCGTGCCCCAGAGCTCGTTGCCTAGAATCAGGGCCAGAATGGCAGCCAGCGGGTTGATGCTTACCTGCGAACCAGTAATCATGGGCGTGATAAAGTTGCCTTCCAGGAACTGCACCACCACAAACACGCCAATGACCAGCGCGGCCTGTACCACCGAGCCGGTTTCTACCAGGGTGATAATAGCCGGGATGGTCGCCCCAATCATGATGCCGATGTAGGGAATAACGGCCAGCACCGAGGCGAAAATGGCGAAGAAGATGGCAAACTTAACCCCCAGCGCTACCAGCCCGATACCGTTCAGCACGGCCACAATGAGAATAACCTTCACCAAACCCGAAATGTAGGCCTGTACGACCGTCTGGATGCTGTCCACGGTGTGCAGCACCGCCGTACGCTTATCGGGAGCGACGAAGCGGAACATGAACTGCCGCAGATGGTCGCGGTAGAGCAGCAGACAGAAGATGTAAATAAACACCTGCAGAATGTTGCTCAGGGCCGCCGTGGTAGTGTTGAGCGTAGTACCCAGATACGTACCACCCGACTTCTTCAGGGCCTTCATCGTCGACTCCTTCACGTCTTCAATGCTCATGGGTTGGTAGCCGAACCGCTGGTGGGCCCACTCCTGCGCCGTGTTGAAGAACTCCATGGTTTTGGCCTGCAGCTTGGGAATCTCGGTTTTAAACTGAGTTAGCTGGGAGCCAAACCCAAGCACGAAGCCCGCAAAAATCAGTACCAGCAGCAGCAAGCACAGGATGATGGCCAGCACCCGGGGCAGGCCCCGCAGTTCCAGCCACCGGCAGATGGGCAGCAACAGCAGGGCGAAAACGCCCGAGAAAACCAGTGGCAGCAGCACGTCGTCGAGTACGCGCAGGGTGTACACCAGCAGCACGGCCCCTATCATAAGAAAGGCAAACTGAACCACGGGGGCTTGCTTTACCTCCTGGCTGGGCTTATGGCCCGAAGGAGGCAAATGATGTTGGGTAGCGGGAGGAAACATATTGCTAAAAAAATTGGTAAGCCAAACAGATTGGGAGTGAAGGTAATGGCCAATATTGGCCGTTTTTGTGGGAACAAACCCTGTTAAATTGGGGTTGATACGGGGAATTTTGCTAACTTCGCTAGCGAAAGAAAGACGCGGAAAAGGCCAATTTTCTGCGTTATTTTACCTCAAATTTGATTACCCGATTTCATGGCTGAAGAACTAGTACCCGCCGCTACCCCTGACCACGGCTACACCGAGGATAGTATTCGCTCCCTGGACTGGCGTGAGCACATTCGGCTGCGCCCGGGCATGTATATCGGTAAGCTGGGGGATGGCTCCAGCTACGACGACGGCATTTACGTGTTGGTTAAGGAAGTTATTGATAACTCCATTGATGAGCACGTAATGGGCCACGGCCGCACCATCGAAATAAAGATTTCCGACCAGCGCGTGCAGGTGCGCGACTACGGCCGGGGCATTCCGCTGGGCAAGGTGGTAGAGGTAGTAAGCAAGATCAACACGGGCGGTAAGTACGACTCGAAAGTCTTCCAGAAGTCTGTGGGCTTAAACGGGGTAGGCACCAAAGCGGTTAACGCCCTGAGCAATTACTTTTTAGTGCAAAGCGTACGCGACGGGCTGATGAAGTCGGCGGAGTTTGCCCAGGGCATTCTTACCAGCGACCCTAAGCCGGTGAAAACCAGCCAGCGCAACGGTACACTCTTCACCTTCCAGCCCGACGATTCCATTTTCCGCAACTACCGCTTTATCCCGGAGTACCTGGAAAATCAGATCTGGAACTACGTCTACCTGAACGCCGGCCTGACCATCAACTTCAACGGTCAGAAGTACTACTCCGAAAATGGCCTGCTGGACCTGCTGGCTCGCAAAGCCGACGCGGAAAGCCTGCGCTACCCCATTATTCACCTGAAGGCCGAGGACATTGAACTGGCCCTCACCCACGGCAACGACTACGGTGAGGAGTACTACTCCTTCGTGAACGGCCAGTATACTACCCAGGGCGGTACCCATTTGGCCGCTTTCCGGGAGGCCGTAGTGAAAACGCTGCGCGAGTTCTACAAAAAGGACTACGACGCGGCCGATATCCGAGGCTCCATTGTGGCCGCCATTTCGGTGCGGGTGCAGGAGCCGGTGTTCGAGTCCCAGACCAAAACCAAGCTCGGCTCCCTTAACATGGGTCCGGATGGGCCTACCGTGCGCGGGTTCGTTCTGGACTTCGTAAAGGAGCACCTCGACAATTTCCTGCACAAAAATCCCGAAACGGCCGAAGCGCTCAAAAAGCGCATCGAGCAGAACGAACGGGAGCGGAAGGACATGGCCGGGGTGAAGAAGCTGGCCAACCAGCGCGCCAAGAAAGCCAACCTGCACAACCGCAAGCTCCGCGACTGCCGCCTGCACCTGGGCGAGACCAAAAACGCCGAGAAGGAGTTGCTCACTACCCTGTTCATCACGGAAGGTGATTCGGCTTCGGGCTCCATTACGAAAAGCCGGAACGTGGAAACGGAAGCCGTTTTCTCTTTGCGTGGTAAGCCCTGAACTGCTTCGGGCTGAAAAAGAAAATCGTGTACGAGAACGAGGAGCTGAACCTGCTCCAGCACGCGCTGAACATTGAGGAGGGCATTGAAAACCTACGTTACAACCGCGTGGTCATTGCCACCGACGCCGACGTGGATGGCATGCACATCCGGCTGCTGTTGCTCACGTTCTTCCTGCAGTTCTTCCCCGATTTGGTGCGCAACGGCCACGTTTTCATCTTGGAAACCCCGCTGTTCCGCGTCCGCAACAAGAAAACCACCATTTACTGCTACAACGAGCAGGAAAAGCAGGCTGCCATGCGCCAGTTGGGCCGCAACCCCGAGGTAACGCGCTTTAAAGGTCTGGGTGAGATTTCGCCCGACGAGTTCGGCAAGTTCATCGGTGACAACATCAAGCTGGAACCCGTGATTCTGCAGTCGGACCGTTCTATCCAGCAGGTGCTGACTTACTACATGGGCAAAAACACCCCGGCTCGTCAGGAATTCATCATTGAAAACCTGCGTTTAGAAAAAGACCTAGTAACCTCCGACGTGTTGCCCCTGGCCGAAGTGGCGGAGGCTGATTTGGCCTAGAATAACAGCCAGCCCAGTTAGCAGATACCACGCGCAAGTAGACTAGGCCGGTTGTGGGGTAGCACTTTAGCAACCACGCCCCACCACCCGGTCCTACCTAGTAGCTAAGAGTTTTAACCTTCTGCTCCCTTTACTGGGCAGCAGGAGAGAGGTACAAGAACAATAACCGTGGCGCTTGCCACACCCCCATGTCAGAAGAGACGAACCCCCAAGACCTGAACCACGAAGACGAATCGAAGCTGTTTGGTGCCGGTGACTCCTTTGCGTTCGGGTCGGCGCCGGAAGCTCCGGCCAATGCTGATGCCTCCCGGAAGACGCGCCGCAATTCGTGATAAGCGAAGCCGGCGAGTTGCTGCTCGCGGAGTCTAGTGCCGATGTGGAAGCCGTAACCGAGCCGGAGCCCGTAACGGAAGAAACCGAAGAGGAGCCCAAGTTCGCCCCCGGCGAAACCATTCACGACGTGGCCACGGTGAATGGCATGTACCAGAACTGGTTTCTGGACTACGCCTCCTACGTGATTCTGGAACGCGCCGTGCCTGCCATCGAGGACGGCCTCAAGCCCGTGCAGCGCCGCATTCTGCACGCCATGAAGGAAATGGACGACGGCCGCTTCAACAAAGTGGCGAACGTCATCGGTCAGACCATGCAGTATCACCCCCACGGCGACGCCTCCATCGGCGACGCCATGGTGAACTTGGGCCAGAAGGACTTGCTGATTGAAACCCAGGGCAACTGGGGCGACATCCGCACCGGCGACGGGGCCGCGGCGGCCCGTTACATTGAGGCCCGCCTGAGCAAGTTTGCCCTCGACGTGGTGTTCAACCCCGACATCACGGAGTGGCAGATGAGCTACGACGGCCGCAAGCGCGAGCCAACTACGCTACCCGTAAAGTTTCCGCTGCTCCTGGCCCAGGGCGTGGAAGGCATTGCCGTGGGCTTGAGCACCAAGATCATGCCCCACAACTTCCGGGAGTTGTGCAAGGCTTCCATTGACGTGCTGCGAGGTAGGGAAATTCAGCTGTTTCCGGACTTCCCGACCGGCGGCCTCTGCGACGTGACCAACTACAACGGCGGTCTGCGCGGGGCCAAAATCCGCCTGCGCGCTACCATCGAAAAGGTTGATAAAACCCTGCTCGTCATTCGCGACATTCCCTACGGCACCACCACCACGGCGCTGATGGAAAGCATCGTGAAGGCCTCGGAAGCCAACAAAATCAAGATTAAAAAGGTAGTTGACAACACGGCCGCCGAGGTAGAGATTCAGGTGCACTTGCCCACGGGCGTGTCGCCGGACCTTACCATGGACGCCTTGTACGCCTTCACCGACTGCGAAATCAGCATTTCGCCCAACACCTGCGTCATTATCGAAGATAAGCCGCGCTTTGTGGGGGTAGAGGACATGCTGCGCCTGAGCACCCAGAAAACGGTGCGCTTGCTGGAGCGGGAGTTGGAAATTCGGCAGGAAGAGCTACAGGAAAAATGGCACTCGGCCTCGCTGGAAAAGATTTTCATCGAGAACCGCATTTACCGCAAAATTGAGGAGTGCGAAACCTGGGAGGACATTCTGCAAACCATTGATGCTGGCCTGAAGAAATTTGTGCGCATTGAAGGCGAAAAGCAGAAAACCAACGACGCGCGCATTGTCCTGCGCCGCGCCATCACTGAGGACGACCTGACTCGCCTGACTGAAATCCGCATCAAGCGCATCAGCAAGTACGACGGCTTCAAGGCCGAAGAGTACATTCAGAAGCTGGAAACGGAGCTGGCGGAAGTAGCTGACCACTTGGCTAACATTGTCCGCTACGCCATTCACTACTTCGAAGGCCTGCTGAAAAAGTACGGCGCCAACCGGGAGCGGAAAACCCAGCTGCGCACTTTTGATGTAGTAACGGCCCAGAAAGTGGCCGTCGCCAACCAGAAGCTCTACGTCAACTACGCCGACGGTTTTGTGGGCTACGGCCTCAAGAAGGACGAAAAGGCCGTGACGGTGTGTGACTGCTCGGACTTGGATGACATCATTGCCATTCGCCGCGACGGCACGTTTGTGGTGAGTCGCATTGCCGAGAAAACCTTCGTGGGCAAGGACATTCTGCACGTGGGCGTCTACAACAAAAACGACGACCGGCTGGTGTACAATATGGTGTACCAAGATGGAGCCTCGGGCATTGCCTTTGCCAAGCGCTTCCTGGTGACGGGTATCACCCGCGACAAAGTGTACGACCTGACTAAGGGCACGAAAGGCACCAAAACCCTCTACCTCACGGCCAACCCTAACTCCGAGTCGGAGGTAGTAAGCGTGCAGTTGTCCGACAAGGCTCCGGCCCGCGTGAAGCAATTTGATTTCGATTTTGCTGAGTTGGCCATTAAGGGCAAGGGCTCCATGGGCAACATCGTCACGAAACAGCCGATCAAGAAAATAAGCCGCAAAACCGTTGGTGACAGCACTTTAGGCGGGCGGGAAGTATTCTTTGACAGCGTAGTGGGTCGCCTGAACCACGCCGGCCACGGCCGCTACTTGGGGCCTTCGATACCGACCATACCATTTTGGTGGTGTATAAGGATGGCAGCTACGAACTGAAGTCGCCCGAGCCGGCGCACCACTTCGATGTGCCCAACATTCTGCTGCTACGCAAGCTGGAGCCCGACACGGTTATCAGCAGCGTGTACGTGGAAGGCGAGTCGAAAACGCACTACGTCAAGCGTTTCAAAATTGAAACCAGCACCCTCGACAAGCGCTTTACCTTCATTTCGGAAACTAAGGGCTCCAAGCTCCTATGTGCTACCTGCCACCCAGAGCCCCAGGCGGAAGTAAAGCTGCAGCGCGACAAGAAGGCCGATAAGGAAACGGAAAACCTGCACCTGCACGAGTTCATCGACGTGAAAGGCTGGAAGGCCATGGGTAACAAGCTCGCCTACTTCCGCATCCACGGCGTAACGTTGCTGACGGATGAAGGGCCCGAGCCTCAGCGGCGGGAAGCCAAGAAGAAAGTCGGTCCGGCCACCATTCCTAGAACGGCGGCCCCTAGTAGCGCCGCCCCCGAGGAGCCGCTGCCGGAGCTTCATGGCACGGTTGACATCTCGGAGGCCGACATTGCCCAGGCCCAGGCCGTACTGAAAACACCTAAGTCTCAACTCAAGCTATTCTAGTTGCAGGCCCTTGCGGTGGTGTTACTTTCAGAAAAGCCAGCCTGAATTCAGGCTGGCTTTTCTGTGCAGCGGAGAGGTTCTGCGGCAGTCTTCGCAGGGCGGGGACTATGTGCTTATTGCAGCGGGCGGCGGCAAGTTTTAACTCAACATCAGAATCAGGAAAGTACCTTTGCCGGCCATGCTGCGCCCATTCAGCCTTTTTATTGTCATTCTGCTGCTTGGTCTATTTGCAGGCCAGGGCTGCGTGCTTGCGCAATCTAGGCTGGCGTCAACTACTAAGCCTGCTCCCCTCGATCCGGCCGTAGCAGAGTTATTAACCCAGGCCCGGGCTCTGCAGGCGCAGTACCACGAGTCGGAGGCCCTCGCCAAGTACGAACAGGCACTGAGTAAAGCCCCCGCTACCTATGAGGCTCTGTGGCAAGCCGCCGTATTAAGCGTTCGGATTGGCGCCCGCTACACCGACGAAACCCGTAAAGCAGCCTATTTTTCGGCGGCTCGCCTGTACGCTAGCCGGGCGTTGGTGGTGCGTCCCGACGGGGCAGAAGGGCATTATGCCGAAGCGCTGGCTTTATCTAATCAGGCGACTTTGCTTACGGCCCGCGGCCGGCTGCTGGCCTACCGCGAAATGCGGCCCCATGTGTTTCGGGCTACCGAGTTGCGGCCGGACTGGGCCGAAGCCTGGCAGCTGCTGGGGCGGTGGCATTACCGCGTTGACCACTACAGTCCGTTTGAGCGGGTTTTTAGCAGGATATTTCTGGGCGGAATGCCCGCTGGCGCCAGCACCTTCCGGGCTATTGATGCGCTTAAGCGGGCCCACGAACTCGACCCGAAGCGCATCCAGTACGCCTACGATTTAGCCCGGGTGTACCTGAACCGCAGTCAGCAAACCCGGGCCACTGCTGTTTTGCAGGAGGCCGTGGCGCTAACTCCCGTTACGGCCGATGAGCTGGAACTCAGCCGGCGCTGCCGCCGGATGTTGGAGCAAGTTAACCGCCAGCTGCGCCGCCAGATCAGCCGCCACGTTAGAAAGCTGTAGGCCCTAGGCACTGGGTAGCACCAACCATGGGTAGCGCGTATCTTTGCCGTTGAATTTTACCTTGCGCCGTGCGTCCCTTTCGTTTCTTTCGCCTGTTTTTGTTGCTCGCCGCTGGTCAGGCCTTGGTTGCTGCCTGCGCGGAAGGCCCCAAGGAGCGGCCGGAAACCATGGTGAACCTGAATACGGTGCAGAGCGGACCAAAAATTCAGGCCGAAGAACTGGACGGCGCCATTGCCCGTCAACCGCAGAATGCCTCTTTGTACGCTCGCCGGGCCGCTTTTCGCCTGGATGCTGGCCTGACTGAAGCTGCGCTACGAGACATCAATCAGGCCCTGGATCTGGATGATGCGCCGGGGGAGTTCTACTTCACGAAGGCGCGGGCCTTGCGCGCACAAGGCCAGATTAAGTCGGCGCTGGCAGCTACTACCGAGGCCGCCCGCCGGGGCTTCGCCTCCCCAGATCTGAACCTGCTGGTAGGGGAGATGCATCTGGCCAGCCGCCGCTACCAAGATGCCCTGGACCAACTAGACCGCGCCCTGCAGCAGGAGCCTGACCACGCCGCCGCCTTATTCTACAAAGGAGTCGCCTACGTCGGCTTGCAGGATACGCTCCAGGCCCTGGAGCACTTCCGGGCCAGCCTGACCCGCGACCCCCGCCAGCCCGAAACCTTGCATCAGCTAGCGTTTCTGTCCAATGCGTTCCGCCAACCCGAGCAGGCGGCCCTCTATGCGGCCCGGGGTCTGAAGCTGGCGCCTACCTACGGTCCGCTGTGGTATGATTACGGCCGGCAGTTTGAACTCCAAAACCAGCCCGATAGCGCCACGCGCATCTATGCCCGGACGGTTCAGCTGGATACCACTTTCTATCGGGCTGATTACCGGCTGGCCCTCGTTGCCTTCAAGGCCCGCAAATACGCCCAGGCCGTTCCGCACCTGCAGCGGGCCCTGCGCCGTGCCCCGCGCCTGGCGGGCGCCCGCCAAATGCTTGCGGAGAGCTTAGAAAGCGTTGAGCGGTGGCCCGAAGCGGCCGAGCAGTATCGGCTGCTGGTAGCCGAAAACCCTGGCAACCGCCACTGGACGTATAAGGCCTGGAAAGTGGGCAACCGCGCCAAGGGCATCCTTGTCAACGAAGCCCCCGGCCCGCTGTGGAGGCCGTCGAGCCCATTATAGTAGAGCGCCCTGGCTTGTAACCTGTGGTGAGGTAGCAGAGTGATAACACGATGGATTTAGCATTCTGCCTGCTCGGCTAGAAGCGTAAACTCACCAATTCACCACATCACAATCTCACCAC
Source organism: Hymenobacter sp. 5516J-16 (assembly GCF_022919335.1). NCBI lineage: Bacteria > Pseudomonadati > Bacteroidota > Cytophagia > Cytophagales > Hymenobacteraceae > Hymenobacter > Hymenobacter sp. 5516J-16. The sequence goes on from NZ_CP095058.1 coordinate 4,534,884, forward strand.
TTGTGTAACTTGCGGCCTCACGGCTGTTTGTATAGCCATTATTCCCCAACTTCATGTTGAATATCACCCTCCCCGACGGCTCGGTGCGCCAGTTTGTAGATGGCGCCACGGGCTATGATGTTGCCGCCGGCATTAGCGAAGGTCTCGCCCGTAATGCCCTGGGTGTGCGCGTCAACGGCGAAGTGCGCGACCTGCACCGCCCCATCGAACAGGATGCCACCGTGGCTATTCTGACCTGGAACGACCCCGAAGGCAAATCTACCTTCTGGCACTCCTCGGCCCACCTGCTAGCCGAAGCCCTCGAGGCCCTGTACCCCGGTGTGAAGCTGGGTATCGGCCCCAGCATTGAAAACGGCTTCTATTACGACATTGACCTGGGCGAGGGCCGCACGATTTCTACCGATGACCTACCGGAGGTAGAGAAGAAGATGCTGGAGCTGGCCAAGAAGAAAAGCCAGTACGAGCGTCGGGAGGTAAGCAAGGCCGATGCCATTGCTTACTTCACGGAGAAACAGGACCCCTACAAGCTAGACCTGCTGGAGCGCCTCGAAGACGGCGCCATTACCTTCTATACCCAAGGCGACTTTACGGACCTCTGCCGCGGCCCCCACATTCCCGATACTTCGCCCATTAAGGCCATCAAGCTACTCAACGTGGCCGGCGCTTACTGGCGCGGCGACGAGAAAAACAAGCAGCTCACGCGCATCTACGGCATCACCTTCCCCAAGGCTAAGGAGCTGACCGAGTACCTGGAGCGCCTGGAGGAGGCCAAGCGCCGTGACCACCGCAAGCTGGGCAAGGAGTTGGAGCTGTTCGCGTTTTCCGAAAAGGTAGGGGCGGGGCTACCCCTATGGCTGCCTAAAGGCACGGCTTTGCGCGAGCGGCTGGAGCAGTTTCTGCGCCGGGCCCAGATCAAGGCCGGTTACCAGCCCGTCGTGACGCCTCACATTGGCTCCAAAGAGCTCTACGTGACCAGCGGCCACTACGAAAAGTACGGCGCCGACTCGTTCCAGCCCATCAAGACGCCGAACCCGGGCGAGGAGTTCTTCCTCAAGCCCATGAACTGCCCCCACCACTGCGAAATTTACAAAACCAAGCCCCGTTCGTACCGCGACCTACCGGTGCGCTTCGCCGAGTTTGGCACCGTGTACCGTTACGAGCAGTCGGGCGAGCTGCACGGCCTGACGCGGGTGCGCGGCTTCACCCAGGATGACGCCCACATCTTCTGCCGCCCCGACCAGGTAAAGGAGGAGTTTCTGAAGGTAATTGACATCGTGCTTTACGTGCTCAAGGCCCTGGATTTCCCCGATTTCACGGCCCAGATTTCCCTGCGCGACCCCGAGAACAAAACCAAGTACATCGGCTCCGACGAAAACTGGGAGAAGGCGGAGCAGGCTATTATTGAAGCCGCTGCCGAGAAAGGGCTGACCACCGTGACTGAGTTGGGCGAAGCCGCTTTCTACGGTCCCAAGCTCGACTTTATGGTGCGTGACGCCATTGGCCGCAAGTGGCAGCTCGGCACCATTCAGGTTGACTACAACCTGCCCGAGCGGTTCGAGCTGGAATACGTGGCCTCCGACAACTCCCGCCAGCGCCCCGTGATGCTGCACCGGGCTCCGTTTGGCTCACTGGAGCGTTTCGTGGCCGTTCTGATTGAGCACTGCGGCGGCAATTTCCCGCTCTGGCTCTCCCCGGAGCAGTTCACCGTGCTGCCCATTTCGGAGAAGTACCACGACTACGCCCAGCAAGTGTACGACCAGTTGCAGGCCGCTGAACTACGCGGCACCGTGGACCACCGCGACGAGAAAATCGGCCGCAAAATCCGGGATGCCGAAGTGGGCAAAATTCCCTACATGCTGATTGTGGGCGAAAAGGAGCAGGAGAATGGAGTTGTCTCGATCCGTCGGCACGGAGCCGGTGATGTTGGAGCCATGCCCATTGAAGAGTTCATTCAGAGCTTCCAGCAGCAGGTAGCCGACATGATGGACGGCAAAGCCAGCTAACAACACCTCCAACGCATCGGCAGGTACCACGACGGACCTTCTGCGAGTAGCAATGTCTAGTAGTCCCGATAGGCGTTGCTACCCGCAGAAGGTCCGTTGCTGCTTTCCGAAAAGCAGTTTTTCGCCGGCTAAACCGGCATTTTTATATAGCCTTTTTTGAGCGTGTGGAAAAAATGCCGGATATTCGCACGCTGATTGAACTAGCCGGCGCCTTCCCGCGTCCTTTCAATCCAGCAGAAATCGACTTTCACCTTAAGGAAGAACGCCATAGCTACCCCCAACCGCCGCTATATACCTCGTGCCCAGGTCGAGGAGCCGTTTAAAATCAACCAGAAGATTACGGCCCGTGAAGTGCGCCTCGTCGGCGACAACATCGAGCAGGGCATCTATTCCATTGAGCAGGCCCGTCGGTTTGCTCAGGAGCAGAACCTCGACCTCGTGGAAATTTCGCCCACGGCTGTGCCACCCGTGTGCCGCGTCATCGACTACTCGAAATTCAAGTACGAGCAGAAAAAGAAGACTCGGGAGCTGAAGGCTAAGCAAACGAAGGTAGTCATCAAGGAAATTCGTTTCGGACCCAATACCGATGACCACGACTTCGCCTTCAAGCTGAAGCACGCCCAGGAATTCCTGCGTGAAGGAGCCAAGATTAAGGCGTACGTGCATTTTGTGGGCCGTAGCATCGTCTTCAAGGAGCGAGGCGAAATTCTATTGCTGAAATTTGCTCAGGCCCTCGAAGATCTTGGTAAAGTTGAGCAGCTACCCAAGCTAGAGGGCAAGCGCATGTTCCTCTATCTGGCTCCCAAGGCCGCGGCTCCTACTAAAGTAGCCAAGCCCGCCGCTCCGAAAGAAGGCGGTAAGGAGCCCGCTAAAGAAG
>NZ_CP095059.1:0-26953 GCF_022919335.1 Hymenobacter sp. 5516J-16
AAGTTAGGCGCTCCCGTTCCACGAGTTGTGTCTGGCTCTCGGCGACGATGGTCATAGCACTCGGCAGTAAATACAATGAGTCCCCGACGACTCCCCACCGCAGAGGACTATCCATCATCACCCGCTGGCCGCGGGTGGCCCGATAGCGCGCGCCCCCGTCCGGCTGAAAGACAAAATACGACTGGTCGTCCTGGCCCGACTTTCTTCCCTCGCTGGCCTCGCCGGGGTTCTTCTTCCAAAAGGACGGATTTACACGCTAAGCCATCGGGTCGCCGGGATGGCGCAGTGGACGGCGGTGTAGCGGGGCGAGGTGGGCCGGGTTGGTAAAGAAATGTTTTGCCCAACCGCCCTTACGGAGTAAGCAATTTTTGACGGTCGATTAGCCGGCCGCGTTGAATAATATAGTCGATGGCCCGGGCGTGTTGAACGGCCGAAACCGGGGACTGCCGCAACACCAAAAAATTGGCCGGGCTACCGGGTGCGAAACCAGCGGGTTCGCCAAAAAAAGTACTGGCTTGGGTCGTGGCCGCCGCGAGCACGGCCCAATTGGAGAGTCCGGCCGCCGCCAGCAATTCCAATTCCCGATGGAGCGAATAGCCCTGGAACGTGCCCGGATTACCGGCGTCAGTGCCCGCGAGCAGCCGGACGCCCTGCTGGCCCAGTGTGCGCACGCTCTGTTGGACCGTGGCCTCGTGCTGCCGCTGCCAGCGAACGAAGGCTTGCAGGCCGGGCGAATAACCCGATTCGGACCGATAACTCCGGCGGAGGGCCGGGCTGCTCACGGCCCGCAGCAAGGGGTCATCCAGCAAACTGCTGTCGCGGGCGAAGTGGGCCAACTCGGTCTGCACCGCCAGGGCCGGAATGAAGTAGGCCCCGTGGCGCAAGAACAGCGGCCCGATATCGGCGGGTAGCGCGTCCGGGGGTACGTGGGTAACTGCGGTGGCCCCCGCCTGCAGGGCGTCGCGTACGTCCTGCCAGGTCCCCACGTGCACCACGGTTTTCAACCGGTGCTGGTGAGCGGTGCGAAGCGCGGCCACCAGGGTAGCCTGGTCAATGGTGGGCATCCAGGTGGCGTAATGGTCGTAAATGACCTTCACGACATCGGGGTGCTGCGCGGCCAAGGCGTTCACAACGCGCGTTGCCTCGGCGGGCGAGTTGATGGTACGCGTGGGTATCGCGTATTCCGTGCCATGCCCCCCGCACAGGTTAGCGCCGGACCGGCACAGTACAGGTCGGCCGAGGGACCGGGGCGGGCGCGTTGGGCGTTGCGGGCTGCCAACACCCGGGCCTCGTCGTTGAACAGGTCCAGTGTGCGCATCACCCCGCAGTAAAGTTGCCGGCGGGTCACCTCCGCCACGGTCATCGTGTCGGCCGGGGAACCGGGACCGAGGTTACCAACGGCGTGGATGTGCATATCGGTCAGGCCGGGTAACAGGTACCGGCCGGCGACGTCGAGACGCGGGCCGGCGTAACTCGCGGGTGGGGTGACGTAGACGCGCGCGACGCGGCCGTGTCGCAGCAACAGCGTCCGTTTGACCAGCGTTTGGGTGCCTGGGTCGACTAGCATGCCGTTTTCCAGCAGTAAGTCTGCTTCATTGGTCGCGAAAGGCGGGGAGCAACCCGGCGGCAGCAGACCAAGGACGGCCATTAACAGCAGCAGCGGAAAAGAATACGTCATGGAATAAGCGATGTCAACATGTGTGTTACCTTCAATTGCAACCGGCATCGCCCGCATTGGCGCGGGCCAAAAATGGTCATAACCGCACTGACTACGGGGCGGATGGACGCGCTAAGCATTCTTTTGCTTCTGGGCGTAATTGTAGACGGTGCCGTAGGCCACGTCCAGTTGCTTACTGACCTGGTTCATGGACAGGCCTTCGCGCAGCAGCTGGGCAATGGCCTCCTGCTTGGCCTGAGCCAAACGAGGACGGGCCACGTGCTTGCCCTGGGCCTTGGCCCGCGCCATGCCCGCGCGCACGCGCTGGCTGATGAGGGCGCTTTCAAACTGCGCCAGCGAGGCCATGACGTGAAAAATCAGCTCGCCCGTGGGCGTGGTGGTGTCGATGTTTTCCTGGTAGGAGATGAAGTCCACGCCCAGGCTCTGGAATTCCTTCAGCGCGTTGACCAGCGCCTGGGTCGAGCGGGCGAAGCGGTCGTAGCGCCAGACCAGCACCGCGTCGAGCTGCCGCTTCTTGGCGGCGGCCATCATGCGTTTGTACTGGGTCCGTTCCTCGCTGGTTCCCGAGGCCTGGTCGACGTATTCTTCGACGATGGCGAAGCCCCGCCGCTGGGCGTACTCGCGCAGCGGCCGCAGCTGCGTCTCCGGGTCCTGGCCTTTGTCAAGGGTGGAGACGCGGGCGTAGAGGGCGACGCGTGTGGGCTGGTCGGTCGGTTTGACGGGCATCGGGGGTTATCAAAAAGGAATTCCTTTGCAAAGCTACTTTTTCGGGTGTAAAATCGGCCTTGCCGCCCCCAAAAACGCGGGTCGTTTTGCCGACCCTTTTTGATAGCCCATGCCGCAGGAGTGGCCTTGGTTAAAAGTTTGGTACAAAAGTTAAACGAGCGGGGCCGCTGGCGACTCCCAGTCGAAGGCAAAAAGTGCCTCCACGTCGAAGCGGAGGGAATCTTTTAGGGCGTCGTCCGAGAAATCGAACTCGCCATGCAGGTTGACGTGCTGCCAGCTCACGGGCGAGCTGGCGGCGATGGCATCGGCTACGGCCTGGCGCTCGGCCGCCGGGGCCTGGAGCAGGTACTGATTGAGGTAGAGGCAATTCCAGCACACAATCACGTTTTGCACGAGTCGTTTGCAGGCATCGGCCAGCTGCTGCTCTTCCTTGCCGGCGTAGGGAATCTGCCCGTTCTGGCCGTAAAACACGGCCCGCGCAAACGAATGAGTGCTTTCGAGCTTATCCAGTTGCTCGTCGATGCGCTTGCGCAGGTCCTGGTCGTCCATGTAGCGCAGCAAGAACTCTGTACGTACGGCCCGGCCCAGCTCGCGCAGGGCCAGGTACACGGGGTGGTGCTGGGAGTAGGAGTTGAGGCGCCGCAGCACGGTGGACGCCGTCACGTGCTTTTGCTTGAGGCTCACCACCAGCCGCACGAGCGTGTCCCACTCGGCCTCAATCAGGGCCCGGTTGATGCGCTTGACCGGGGCCAGGCCGTAGGCGGCCAAGTCGGACACGTCCGTCTCGGCAAAGGCGTAGAGTTGCTGGTCTTGAAACGACTGGATACGCGGGGCGAAGGCTACCCGAATCAGGTACGTGACGGCGAAGTTGACTTCGGTAAAGCCGTGCGTGTCGGTCGAATGAATGGTGGATTCCACCACGTCGTTGTGCAGGATGCCGTCCACCAGGTAGGCCGCCTCGCGCTCCGAGGCGCTGATGGTAACGGAATGAAACAGCCGGTGCCGGTCGTCGAGGAAGCCGTAGGAAACAATCCCTTTTTCCTGCCCGAAGTATTTATAGGAGTGCGTGGCGTGAATGGAATCGACCGCCACGTAGTACTTCTGGCCATCGGAGGAGGTGTGGGTCTGGCCGGGGTCACGCTGGAACAAGCGGCTGACGGGCAGTTTGCCGGTCAGGGCCACCACGGCGTCGTTGGCCCGGCGCAGGTTCTCGAGCGAGAAGTACCAGTTGACCGTGTTTTCCAGGGTGGACTGGGCCACGTGCTTGGTGGCGTGGGCCATGCGCGTCAGGCCCAGGTTGCAGCCGTAGGCCATGATGCCGGCGAAGAAGACCCGCTCGGCGGGCCGGGGCGGACGGTGGCGCGGGCTCCAGTGCTCGAGGCACTCCGTGAAGCGGCACGCCTGGTTGACCGTGTGCAGCACCTCGTGCAGCGAAATCAGCCCCGGCCCGGGGAACAGCGGCCGGGGCGGCGGCGCCTCCTCGTCCGCGGGCCGGGCCGGCGTGAGGAAGCGGGGCCGGCCGTCGGCGCGCGTCTTCACGCCGGGGTTGGTGCCGGCCGCCAGCCGGTCGAAGGTGCCGGCAAACGCGGTAGTCAGCTTCGCTTGCAGCGCATCGAGCCAGGGGCCGGCCGCGCGCAGCTCCAGCAGGTTGGTTTGCTGCAGCAACGCGTCCCGCTGCTGCTCCCACGTCGCGGCGTCCAACAAGTACGTGTCGAAGGGGCGGTAGCGCAACGAGTGCAGCAGGTTCAGCTTGCCCGCTTTCAAGTGGTCGGCCACGTGGCCCGCCAACAGGGCCTTGTAAAGCGACACGGGGCTGGCCGCTTCGCCGAGCGCCGCGCGTTCGGCCGGTTTCAGAAAGGCCGTCGGCGGGTGGCTGCCCAGCTGCCCGTCGCGCGCCCGGTAATGGGCCAGGGCGTGCGCCAGGGGGCTGTCGGCCGCGCCCTCGTAGGCCACGCGGCGCAGAATCTCGCCCAGCCGTCGCTGCAGGGCGCGGGAGCGCTCCTCGACGACTTGGTAGTAGGGTCCGCTGGCACTGCCCCCGCCGGTTTTGCGCAGCTGCTGGGCCGTGTGCCGCAGCTGCCCGAAGGCCGTCACCTCCGGGGTTTGGAGCCAGGCCAGCAGGGCGGCTACTTTCTCCTCGTTGGTGCGGGCAAACGAAAAGGCCACGTCTTCCAGCTGGGCCAGGGCCGTGCCGTGGTGCACCACCCCGTCGAGCAGTTCCCGCAGCTGGCCGGCCGTGTCCTGCTGCTGGCGGTAGACGCGCTCCTGGGTTTCCCGTTGGGCGGCGTTGCGGTGCGTTTGCACGGCCTGCTGCAACGTTTCGGTCAACAGGTCGCCGACTTGGTAGTACTGGTAGACCACGAAGCAGAGCACCATCAGGTACTTTTTGTCGGCTTGCTGCCGCACCTGGAAGACCTGCGCCCGTTCGACGTAGCGGGCGTAGTAGCGCACGACCTCCTCCGATAAGTCCAGGGCCTGCACCACGGGGTACACCTGCGTAAAGAGGGGCTGCAGCACGGCGTAATCCTGCACGTTGGCGCGGATGGCGCTCGGGCGCATCAGCTCCAGGCTGCGCTTGAGGGCGGTGAGCCGGTAGGGCCGGTGGGGGTGAGCGGGCTCCTCCGCGTCGGTGGTAAACAAGGCATCCAGCTGCTGGCGCACGGCGGGTGTGAGCAACGCGGCCACCTGCGTGGTCAGCTGCTGCTCGACCGTGCGGAAGGCCTCGGTCACGACGCCGGCCAGCGCGGCGTACGTGGGCACTTCCCAGCGGCGGGCCCGCAGCGTATCCACGGCCGAGCGAAACACGGCCACGGGGTTCATCTGCTGGCGGGCGAAGTGGGTCACCTGCGCGCGCACGGCGGCTTCGACCTGTTCGAAGGGGGCCACGCCGAACTGCTGCAGAATCAGCTGGCGGTGGTGAAAGCGGGTGGCCTTGTCGTAGCGCGCCCACTCAACATTTCCCAAACGGTAGCGCTGCTGCACGTACGCGCCGTCGGCGGCCCGAAACCGGTCGGTGGAGAAGAAGCGGCCGGTGGCCTGAAAATAGCTCACCTGCAGCACGAAACCGCCCCTGCTGTGGGGCGTCACCAGGCTGCCGAGCACCTGGGCGGCCCAGTGGGGCACACTGCAGTAGAGCTTGCGCTGGGCCGCGGTCCACTTGGGCGGGTGGTCGAACGCCCGCCGCTGGGCGTCGTCGAGCAGGGGAAGGTAGCGCACGGACTTACGGTGCCAGCTGGCGCCGGTAGCGCTTGACGCTCGACTCACTGACGCCCGTGGCGGCCACGGTCTGGTGCACCGACATGCCGGCGGCCAGGCAGGCCTGCACCTTGGCCAGCTTCGCCGCGTCCACCCCGGCGCGGCGGCCCAGGTGCTTGCCCTGCGCTTTGGCCAGGGCGATGCCCGCGGTTGCCCGCTCGCGGATGCTCTCGCGGTCGTACTCGGCCAGCGCAGCGAAAATGCCCAGCACCAGCCGCCCGGCCGGCGTGGCCGTGTCGATGCCCAGGTCCAGGGCGACGAAGCGCACCTGGCGCGCGTGCAGGTCGGCCACGACCTGCATGATGTGGGCGCTGTTGCGGCCCAGCCGGTTGAGCCGGGCCACGGTCACCGTGTCGCCGGCGCGCAAGGTGGCCAGCAACTCGGTGAGCACCGGGCGCTGCGTGGTGGTGCCGCTGATTTTTTCCTGAAACAGGCGGTCGACGCCGGCGGCCTTGAGCTGGTCGAGCTGAGTGTCGAGGTGTTGGTCTTTGGCCGAGACGCGGGCATAGCCGAACTGCATACAAACGAGTCAACAAGGTGGGGCCACGAAGGTAAGGAGGTGAACCCACTTTCTGGCCCCAGCTTGGCCTATCCCGCAGTCATCAATTGGTGGGGGCCGGCAAGGTGTACCTTGTTGGTCCCCACCAAATCTATCTGATGGGCGGGGGCAGGCCGCATCTGTGCCTGTCGCGATTAGTCGCTGAGCCAGCGAGCACCGACGATTCGCGGATTTTGTCGCTGCAAGCGCTTCAACAATGCGGCCCCGCGCCGAGACGAGTTCATCGTGTCGCTGGGCGACGACCGGGGAAACCCGTGCCGGGTGTGCAAGTCGTAGATGGCAACGACCCGGTGGGGCTCCACGTAGCTGAGGTACACGAGGCTGTCCACTGCGTGCGCGGCGTAGTCTTTCGCGTCCTCGTAGTCCAGCGTGCCGGTCAACACCGATTTTTCGGAGAGCACTTGGCTACCTTGTCGGAGGTCGTAGTACACCCCGGTGGAGCTGTCAAACTCCTGGTCCTGGTACACGGTGAAAGTCAGCCCTGGGTGGTGGGGCACGGGAAATTCGCCAACCACACGCTCGCCCTCGCGGAAGACCAAGAACAGAAAGCCCATTCCCAAGAGAAATAAGGCCCCCAAGACCAGCGACACCTGCTTCATGGGGTCGGGACGGGGGTTCTGGAAAGGAAAGTAGGGGATAGCGCGTTCACAGCGACCAAGATACAGGGTTTGCTGCAACAGCCCGTGGCGGTGGACGGCTTGTTTCGTTCCAGCGGGCAAACGGGCGGTGGTTTAGCGAAAGAATACTGCCGTAAACGTGTGATGTTCAATGAAATAAGCCCATGCGTAGCCCCTGGGTCGTGGTTGCCTAACCCTTCCTTCTTTCCGACAGTGCCCTCCACCCCAAGGCCGCTACCGCCACCAACAGGGCCAAGTTGGCACCCACACTCAGCGCAAGCCACCTTCGGGCGCCGCCCTCTGCCTCGTGGGCCGGGCCGGTGTCAGCCGCCGGCTGGAGCCGTGCGTCGAGCGCAGCCGGAACAGGAACGCGGGCGGCCCCTAATAGGCGTGCCTCCCCACGGGCGTGGGATGCGGCAACCACACGGTCGCAGACCTCCAACTGGTAAAAGCCTTCGCCTTGGCTCCCGATGCGGTACGGGGGGCGGAAATACACCAGCAAGGTGTCGTTCGGCTGGCCCAGTTTCATTTTGTGAGCCAAATAAACGGCGCGGGGACAGTAAAACGTCAGGTAGGCCGGCGGGGAATCCCGCTGGCCGGGCGTCCAATAGCCCAGCACGCGCAGGCGGATGAACAGGGGGTGAATGAGCTCCGAACTAACCAAGTTGCGGTCCACGAAGCTATCGAGGTAGACGGCTTGGACGACTAGCGTTTGCCGGTCAGCCAAATATGCCGCAGCGGTGTGTTTTTGCGGGTCGCAGTGCAATGTGGTGCCCTGGGCCGACAGGCGGGCCCCAGGACGAGCAGGACAACTAGGGGCGTTTTCATGGCGTGTGGTGGGCAGCTAATGGGCGGGTTGCCCTGGTTCGCGCAAAGGGTCGGACCAGTAAAAGGAGCATAGCACTTTCAGGATTGTATAGCTCGGTGCTTTGCAGTCAGAAGGCTCAGCGCCTTCGCCAAACCCGCAGCAGAATCAGCGTGTTGAGTGCCGTAAGCAGGGCCATTCCTCCTATCCATTGCCCCGGCGTTGGCACCGGCGCTTGCACTGCTAGCGATGCTGGAACACGTTTGGAACACGTCCGTAAGGCGCTTGCGGCAGCCGGTACCGGGGTGCCCCGACCCAGGAGACGCAAATCCGACCCGGCCGCGTAAAGGGGCTTCAGCAAGTCGCACCGGTCAAGCCACAGGAATGCCCCGCGGGTTGTTCCCAGGGTGGCCACCAGGTATTCGTGCCCAGGCTGTAGCGGAAGCCGCTGGTCGGCGTACGTCAGGGCCGTCACGTAAGGCTGCGGTTCATAGCTCGGAGCCCAGGATTCGACCACTTCGAAGCGGTAAAACACGGGGTGCTCGATTTTCCGGCCCCGGTACACCACCAACGAACTGTCGGTGTACACATCCAACAGACGCCCCCGAAAGATGCCCGCATTGGCTTTTGGCTGATGGGAAGTGGCTACGTAATACTGGTGGATGCTTTGCGCCGCGCCGTCGCAGTAAACCTCGGAGCCTAGGGCCGTTGTAGCCACCAGCAGCCCCCCCGTAAGCAGGTACTTGGCATGGTTTGCCATCCATTAAACAATTGGGCAGAAAAGAGAGTAACCCGGTGCTCGGCACTAAGAACAAGGGAAGGCACGGGAAAAAGGCACGTTGCATTACCGAAAGGTAGGCATGCCGTCTTTAACCTAAATCCTGCGTTCCGCAACCTCGCAGACCTGTTGGTTTCCCCTTACTATTCAGTGCCGAAGTCACTTTAGCACAGTGGTTCAATCAGGCAGTGCGGCGGCTGGTTTAACCTTTGTACCAAACTTTTAACCAAGGCCAGGAGTTTCTCACCACCCCCGAGCGGCTGCGCTACCAGACCGTGCCGGCCAGTCTGCTCGAAGTCGACATCCGCCAGCACTTCCATTTGACAGAAGCCGACCGCACCTTTTTGACGTCGTTTCGCGGCGCGGCCAACCGCCTGGGCCTGGCTCTGCAGGTGGGTGTGCTGCGGCTGATGGGCTTTCTGCCCGAGGCCTGGGCCAGCCAGCTGCCACCCGAAGCGGTGGCTTTCGTGGCCACGCAGCTCGCAACGGAAGCGACCCACTTGGCCGACTATGGCGCGCGGCAGCAAACGCGCAGCGACCATTTTTTAGCCGTGCTCCGGCACCTGGAGTATCGCAAGTGGGAGCCGCTGGATGCGGCGTGGCTGGAACCGTGGCTGGTGGAGCGGGCCCTGGAGCACGACGGCGACCGGGTGTTGCTGGCCATGACGTGCCAGAAGCTGCACCAGGCCCGCATCGCCCGCCCGGCCATCGGCACGCTGGAGCGCCTGGTGGGCGGCATTAGCGACCTGGCTACCCAGGAAACCTACCGGCGGCTGGCCCCCTTGCTCACGGACGAGGTACGCCAGCAGCTGGATACGCTGCTGCTGCCCGAAACGGGACGGCAATTGACCAGGCATCGTTGGCTGGTGCAGCCGGCGACCGTCAGCAATCCGGCGGCCATCGTGATCGCGTTGGACAAGCTCCGCTACCTGGACGGCCTCGGCGTGGCCAGCTGGGACGTCAGCAGTTTGCACCCGAACCGGCAGAAACGCCTGGCGCTGCTGGCCCGCAGCCGCTCGAATCGGAACCTGGAACGCCTGCCGGCCGCCAAGCGCTACCCCGTGCTCGTGGCGTTTGTGCGCGAGAGCTACCTGACGCTGACCGACGAGGTGCTGAGCATGGTAGATGCCTTTTGGGAACAGAGCCTGGCCAAGGCCCGCCGGGCCCACGACCAGTACCAGCAGCAGGTCGTCGCGGCCAAGGATACGGCCCTGCGCACGCTGGCCCAGGCCGTGGAAATCGTGCTCGACGAGGACCAGACCCCGGCCGGGCAGGTGCGCCCGCGCATTTACGACCAGGTGCCGCGCGAAGACCTGGTGCTGGCCTGGGAGGCCGTGCAAACCATGCTCTACCCGACCCGCCACTCGCACCTAAGCTTCCTGGCCAAGCGCTACCCGCTCTTCAAGCAGTTCACGCCCCGGCTGCTGGAGCAGCTCGGGTTTCAGCAGGGCTTTGCCGGCGACGACTTCGGGCCGCCCTGCAGCTGGTCAGCGAATTGCAGGCGGGCCGGCGGCGCAAGCTGCCCGAGCAGGCCCCGACCGGGTTCCTGAAACCGACCTGGCGCAAGTTCGTGCTGGGCGATGCGCTCAGCGCCGAGCAGCAGCGGCCGGCCTACGAGCTGTCCGTACTGGCCACCCTGCGCGACCGGCTGCGCTCGGGCGACGTGTACGTGGCCCCTTCGCACCGCTACGCCGACCTGAGCAGCTACCTCATCCCCCCGGCCGAATGGGAGCAAGTGCGGCCCGAGCTGTGCGCCCAGTTGGGCTTGCCGCCCATGACCACGGACCGCCTCACCGAGCGCGTGCAGGAGCTGGCCGACTTGCTCGGGCCCATGAAAACCCTGCTCGAGGCGGGCGGCGACGTGCGCCTGGAAGCCGGCGAATTGGTGGTCACGCGGCCCGCCGCGCAGGAGGTCCCCGCCGGCGCGCAGGCGCTGCAACAGGAGATTGGTCGTCGCCTGCCGGCCGTGGACCTGACCGACATTCTGGTCGAAGTCAACGCCTGGCTGGGCTTTACGGCGCACTTGCCCGGGCTGGTGCACGCCCCGCGCGGCGACGAGCACGACACGCGGCTGCTGGCGACCCTGCTGGCCACGGGCTGCAATATCCCGTTGGCCGATATGGCCCGTAGTGCCGCACTGCCCTACCAGTCGCTGTGGTGGACGGCCACCAACTACCTGCGCGATGACACGCTCAAAGCGGCCAACAACCTCTTGGTCAATGAGCATCACCGGCAGTGGCTGGCCTCCTACTGGGGCGACGGCACCTTTTCTTCCTCCGACGGCCAGCGGTTTGCCGTCAGCGGCAAGGTGCGCAACGCCCGCGCCCTGCCCACCTATTTTGGCACCGGCCGGGGCGTGACGATGCAAACCCATTCCTCGGACCAATATGCGCAGTACGGCAGCAAAGTCGTGCCGGCCACGCTGCGCGACGCCACGGTGGTGCTCGATGAAATCGTCGACAACGAAACCGACCTGGCCCTGGCCGAGCACACCACCGACACGGCCGGCTACTCGGACATCATCTTCGCGCTGTTTGACCTGCTGGGGCTGTTTTTCTGTCCCCGGATGCGCGATTTGGCCGACCAGCGGCTCTACAAAATCCGGGGCCAGGACTGGACCTATCCCGACCTACGGTTCACGGGCACGGTCAACCCGGACTACATCCGGCGGCACTGGGACGAGCTGCTGCGGCTGGCCGGCTCCATCAAATCCGGCCGGGTCACGGCTTCGCTCTTCCTCAGCAAGTTGCAAGCCTACCCCCGCCAAAACCACCTCACCTACGTCTTGCAGGCCTACGGTCAGCTCATCAAAACCCGTTTTATCCTGCGCTACCTGCAAAGCCAGCCCCTGCGCCAGCGCATCCATGCCCAACTCAACAAGGGCGAAGAGCTGCACGCGCTGCGAGCCTGGCTCTGGTTTGGCAGCGAAGGCGTTATCCGCCGCAAGCAGCAGGAGGCGCAGACCGAGGCGGCCCGGTGCCTGACGCTGCTCACCAACTGCGTGCTGCTCTGGAACACCATCTACATGCAGGAAGTCCTCCAGCAACTGCGGGCCGAAGGCTATCCAGTCGACGAGGCCCACTTCCAGTACCTCTCGCCCAGCCGCTACGAGCACATCAACCGACTGGGCAAATACTCCTTTACCAACCCGGCTCACTTGGACCCGCTACACCGCCGTCCACTGCGCCATCCCGGTGACCCGATGGCTTAGCGTGTAAATCCGCCCTTTTGGAAGAAGAACCCCTCGCCCAGCCGGAAGGTCTTGCCAGCGAAGTGGCTGACCTGAGGAGTGACCGGGGAGGGAGCTACCTGTTGCCCTACGGTGAGCAGGGGGTATACACTAGCCAGGCGACCAAGCAGAGGAGGGGACGAATAGTCATCGGGACAATATACGATACCAACGCGGGCCATTCGCTCTCCTGCGACTTTCCCACCACCCACGCTTGGCGCGGCAGTACGGGTCCCATGGTTCGTTCACCAAGCGCTTACTTATCCGATCGCCCGTTGGGCTAAGCGCTGGACCTGTTTATGGGTAAACTGACAGCCGCGGCGAGTCCGAAACCCCAGGCTCTCTAGCTCCTGCGCGATTTGGTTGTAGCCGAGCCCCTGCGCGCGCCGGGCCAGGATCAAGGCGGTGGCCTGTCGATTCGCCTCGTGGGTGCGCGCATTCTGCTGCCGGATGACCAAGCCTTGCGCCTGCGCCGCCTGGGTCAGATTGGCGGGGGTGCCCAGCTGCTGGCCCTGCGCCTTGAGCACCTGCAGAGCCCGGCGGGTGCGCTCGCTGATCATGTCCCGTTCCTGCTCGGCCAGGGCCGCGAAGATGTGCACCGTAAACTTGTTGGCCTGGGGCTGATCACAGGCCACGAACTCCACCCCGACTCCATCAAGGAGGCAATGAAGGCCACGTTGGGTGTTGTTAAACAAATAGGGGAAAACCTCCGACCCAGGCGCACAGCTATCTGGTTTTCATGATTAGTATTCTGTTTGACAGTGTGTTACCCGGTATGTGACCAAAACGATAGTGTTAATGTTCGTTTTCACTAGCCTCTTTCGATGGCTGTAAGGGAGGTGTAAGACAAGCATTTTTCGATGCCATTACAGCGCGTTCGCACCTTATCACTACCGAATGGGCGAGTCAGCCACCGACTTGGAGGTTTTACCCTATTTGTTTAACAACACCCCACGTTGCGCGAGAGCCGGTCGAGCTTGGCAATCACGAGCACGGCCCCACGGCTCTTGGCTAGCTGCACGGCCGCCCGCAGCTGGGGCCGGGCGGCGGTCTTGCCGCTCTCCACCTCCACGAACTCCCCTAGTACGGCCTCCTCTTTCACGAAGCTGCGCACCATCTGCTGCTGAGCGGCCAGCCCTAGCCCGCTCTTGCCTTGCTGGAGGGTGCTGACTCGGTAATAGGCGACGTACGGCATAAGGGGCGGTTGGGGAGAAGGGTGCCCCAATGTACTTCTGCTTGGACATTTTCCAAACGTCCGTTTACAAAATGTCCAAGACATGCCCTATTCTTACACTAGTTGGTATAAAGAGTATTGTTGTGCCGTCACAAGTGTTAGTGGTGTTGGTACTAAGGATGTTAATATCAATAGCAATGATAACTACAGTATTCACCGACAATACCATTTATGCAGGAAAACAACAACCTACTTTCCAATCGTTTTAGCTTACTATATAGCCATGCCTGAATGGCAAAAAACGGCCTAAGCACTAGCGTTTTAACAGTATGTGGAAAACTTCTAAAGAATAGGTTTGTCCTGAGATTCCAGGACGGATATATTCGGAACCGTTGACCTGCCTTAGTTATCTGCCTTTTGTTCAAACTATTCAGCCTACCTGCACAAAGGGCGAATAATTTCTTGACAAAAAGACAAACCAAGGCCAGAATTAATCACACTATTATCCTCCTTCGAGCCAATGTAGACTCTAGCCAACTTCCGGAAAGTATGGCCACGAAAAAAGGGACCTGCGTCAACAGACCCCTTTCCGTGGTGATTTTAAAAGCTAGTGGCGTCAACCACCAGCTAACCACCTATTAACATCCAGTAGCCGTCAAGCAAACTAAGATGAAATTCGAAACAAATCCCGAAGAGACAAACCTCTTCTTGAAGATTGCTGCCTTCCTAATTCTGGTAGGCCTAGTAGCAGCTAATCCTAGTCTTCTTAGTCCCATAGTGAAGCTTGGAGAAGTATTTAATCCATTCCACCACTAAGGGGCTAGCAAGAGTTCCTACAGACAACCCTCTCTTCATTCTAACCGAATGGAGGGAGGGTTTTGTTTTAGCATCAATAACGCCCAAGTATGCTTGCGCAAAACTTTTGCGTTTAGGAGCTAACGAAAGGTACTGATGCAATCATTCACAGCAAGCAATTAGCACTAAAAATTTTTAGTGTTTCACGCCGCTATTGGTGCGCAAAGTTCAGCCAGTAAAGCGAGCATAACAAGATTTATTCAGCAGTGCTAGAATGTCCGTTTTGGGCATCGCTACTAAAAAGTCCTACTTACTTGGCCGGTGGAAGAGCTTACGGGTTAGCGCAGGGTTGGCCTTATTTAGCCGCAAGTACCCCGACACCAACCAATCATTCTGCGTCCGTTCCTGCGCTAACGAGTCCCGGTACGCCACCGCCAGGTTGGTCACCTGCTGCGCGACCTTGTCCCGGTCTGCCTTGGCCTGCCAGGCGTACACGGTGGCCACCGTCAGCCCCAGCACGAGCACCACGACGCCCAACAAGAGTCGCCAGTCGGTAAACCCCCATACCTGGCCCACGACGGGCACACTCTGGGGAATCCGGTTCACCACCTGCTCTAACCGCTGTGCACCCGTGGCCAGCGTCGTTTCGACTTTCTCTGGGGTCGTCAGGTGGGGCTGAATTTGTTGGGCCACTCCCTCATAGTTGATCGTGAAGCGCGTGCCCTGCTTGGCCTCCTGCAGCAGCTGCGCCACCTGGGCTTGGCTCACTGGCTGCCCCTGTTCCTGCACCCGTTTACTCAGGGCTTCAATCCCCTTCCGGATGGCCGTGATATCTTCAAAAAGCTCTTGCATAAAATACTACTAGTAAAATAGATACGATTAGTCCCCGATGCCCAGCCCCCGGCTTTGCTCCTGACCCGGGGTGCGTTCGGGCTGCTGCCGTTGTTTGGCCTGGGCGTACTCGGCCGCCAGCTTCGCCAGCGCATAGTCTTGGCCCACTTGCTGTAAGGCCTGGGCCGGCTCCTGGCCCAGCTCCCGGACCTTCGCAAAGCCCGTTTCCAGATTCCCCGCGCTGTACTCACGCCCGACCTGGCTGCCCTTCACCCGGTGGCCGTCCTGCTCAAATACCACCCCAGCCGGGCTCCCGTCCTTGCGCCGAGTCAGCTCCAGCCCGATACCGCGGGCCCGTAGCGCCTCGCGTAGCTCCTCGAAGCTGCGGGCCTGGCCCGCCGTGTAGCTCAGGGCGCGGCCTATTTCCTGCCGGGCACGGCTCCACTCCGCTGATTGCTGTTCCTTGGGGGTCGTGGCCTTCGCTTGGGCCGGGGTAGGCCCGATTTCGCGGGCCTGCTTCCGCCCTACTTGGTCGGCTACGATCAGCCCGTACTGCTGTTCGATGCCCTTGCACACGTCCACGCTGCGCGAGCGGATAAACTGGTCGCTCACCGTCTGCCCGTCCAGATCCACCCGGTTTACCACCAGGTGCATGTGTGGGTGGGCTTTGTCCTGGTGCCGCACCACGGCCCATTGCGTGTTCTCCGGGTCGATCTGCAGCCCCTTCAGGTAGTCTTGGGCAATGCGGCCCATCACCTCTGGGGTTACCTTCTCCTTTTCCTCGGCCGGGAAGGCCAGCGCCACGTGCAGCACGGCCTTGCCCAAGGTGGGCCGCATGGCCCGCACCGCGTCAAAGTCCGCCGCCATGTGCGCCGCGTTATCTGTGCGTACTCCGTGCGCGGCCAGCACCTCCGCTCCCTTATCCGGAGTCTTTTCCTGCAGCACATACCGGCACATCGCCCCGAACGATTGGTTCACTTTCACCTTGCCGATCATGATGCCTCGCCCGTCAGCCGCTTCAACAAGTGGTGCATCTGCCCCAGCACCGTTGTGGCCCCGGTGCGTTGGTCCTGCCCTAGGTGGGCCAGCTTGGTGAGCTGGTTCAAGTTTGCCGCCATGCCGGCCAGTTGCGCCAGCTGCCGCGCTTCCTCGGGAGTCGGTGGGGCCACGAGCTTCGCGGCCGTGTGCTGTTTGAGCCACACCGACCGCAGCACTTCGCCTTGGCTGAGCCGGTATCGTTCGGCCTCCTGGGTCAGGCGCTCGTGCTCCGCATCGGTGAGCCGCACGCTCACCACGTGGCGCTGCTTGTCGGCCAGCGGGCCGGGCTTGCGTCCGCCTTTGCGGGGGCGGTGGGGAAGGGAATCAGGGGAAGTAGATGCATCCATACGATAGGTCCCCGGAGGGGCAAGTGGAGTGAGCCCGAAGGGCGAACGGGTTTCCTGAGTTGCGCGAAGCGCGATTCAGGAAACACATCTTGCGAACTACGCCTGAACGACTCCGTCCGCGCCTCAAGGTACGACTTTCTCCCGACCGCCCCCTATGTGTTGCTACTAGATTTCCTTGCCGGCTACCCTCCTTATCCGGGCTTACTGAGCGAGTGCCTTTTGTGTTTGGTAGGTTTCGCAACGGGCCCTCTATCTTCGCCCCATTGCACGGTTGTCACCCCGCCAACGCGACGTCTGAAAAAGACGAAGCCCCAAGGCTGTGGCGGCCGAGGGGCTTCAGGAAGTGGGTGGATCAAGCACCCTACCTCCCAATCGCAAAATGGGTAAACGTGCAAAGGTGAAACGCACTAGCCAGGCTAGTTGGTTTCACATCTCCCTCGAGCTGCTCAAGGCAGCCCTGGGGGAGCAGTTCGAGCGGTGATCAGTCACTGGCTCGGGCATCCGTAGGATGACGGCGATCTGGGCTTCGGCCCGGGTCGCCGTTTGTACGTGCGCTGGTGTTTTTCGGACAACGCAAATATAGCCCCTTTACGGCATTCACAACCGCTCCCTGACCTCTGCCTATCCGGCAGCCTGTTCGATGCGCACAGCGGTGCATTCTGGGCATCGGGCGTGCAGCTGGGCAATAGCTTCGGGTAGCACGGTATTCGTATCGATGCGGCCCTGGTAGAGCGCCAGGCTCCAGGCATTGCCCGAGCCGACGGTGGTCTGCAGGAACTCCCGGGCCTTGGCCTGCGTGAAGGCCTCGTCGCTATAGGGCTCGATCTGGTAGAACTTCACCAGCACGGTGCCCAGCGGGGTATTGGTTAAGCGAAAGGTGTGGTCAGCCATGGCACAAAGTACGCGTAGAGAGCGGAAAACCGCGTCAAACACCCCTTTTTGGAGGCCTAGACAGTATAATTAAGTAATTGATTGTCAAGGTTTTAATACTTTTTTGTGCCGCGCCCAGTGTTGGAAGGCTTCGTGTTTGCTTTGCGTGTTTTTTGCTGATGGGCTGTTTTCGGTGGAGTAGTAACTACCCTTCTAAAAGCCCCTCGCCCGCACGTTCAAATATTTGTGACAATTCTTTTTCAATACTTGTTATTTGAGGGGCTTGTAACCCATTGAATCACAGGTGTTTGAAGCACATAAAGTTGTAAAAAAGTCGGAATAGGTTGTAAAAAAGTCGGTGAAAGTTGTCAAAAAGTCTGTGGATAAGCAGTTGAAAGTTGTAAAAAAGTCGGTGTGAGATGAATTAAGGTTGTAAAAAAGTCGGTGAAAGTTGCATAAGAATAGTTGTACTACACTTTAGAAATACAACTTTTATTATTAGGTTTGATCCTCAACTATTTACTAGTAGCATGAATCCAGTAACTCTCTGGCAGGATAACGCTCTCACTATTGCCCGTTATGAGATGACGGCTTTGGAAAAAAACATCTTATACATGGTAATGGCTAGCATCCGCAAGGATGATCCGGTAACTACCGTTTACCAAGTGTCGGCCAAAGAATTGATGGCTTTAACTGGGGAGGAAGTAAAAGTTTCCGATATGCAACGGGCTACGAAAAAGCTCATCACGCGCTATTTTGAAACGACCCTGTCCAATGGCGATTTCTTACAGGCCACGTTTGTAGCCTCAGCTCTTTATCGCAAAGGCCAAGGGATCATTGAGCTAGAGTTGAGCCAGAAGGTCCGGCCACTATATGTAGAATTGAAGGATCGTTTCACTACACTGCAACTGCACACAGCGCTAACCCTGAACAGTAAGTATGCTAAACGGCTGTACGAGCTGTTCTCGATGTACAAGAACCTGCCAGATAAGACTTTCCGCATTGACGTACAGGAACTGAAGGAACGCCTAGACCTTATCGATGCCAAAACGGGTAAGGACCGTTATGAGAAGTGGACTCACTTCAAGAAAGCAGCGCTTGATCCAGCGGAAAAAGAGATCAATGGAAAGGCCGACTTATCTTTCAGCTACCAGCCTATCAAACGAGGCCGTAGCGTGGCTCAAATCGAATTTACGATACGCTACCAACCTAACACACCAATCGTAGCCTACGAGGGCCCAAATGCAGCGGTATTCGGACGCTTGACGACGCACTTCGGCTTACGCCAAGACCAAGCCCATAAAGTACTCAGCCTGCATCCGCTTGACGGCATCAATAGGCACCTGCACAAGATTCAGTTAAGAATGCTTAATAATGAGCTAGAGAATGTAGGAGCTTATACCGCTAAAATCTTTAGCGTGTAGACACCTACTTTCCGAACATACGTTGCCAAAAAGTCTTTTTTGGCTGTTCCAATACGGGCTCTACTTGGGATGCTTCGCTTGGCTCTGGTAATCGTTTCTGCAACTCCCCTAGCTGCTCATTCTGACGCAGTATAAGCTCCTCAATGTGCCCTATACGCTGACTATTCACCTGACTAGTCAGCGCGTTTAATACATCATTCTGTTCCAGTAGCCGGTGCTGCAACTTCTGAATAGTCTGATCTCGCTCGGCAAGTGCGGCTTGCAATCGCACAATCTCTTCTACCTGATCAGGAACCACTACAGCAGGCAATTGTGGCTCTAGCATGTCCGGTTCTGGCAACTGTCCTGCTGCTAAAACAGGAGTATACTGCTCTGTAAGAAACTGTAGACTGACTAGATAGGCGTTTCCCTTTGCGGTTTTCTCCGTCCGCACGTGACTAGTCAGCGCATGCTGTTTGACTAGTCGCCGAATCGTCTGTTCAGCGCGGCCAAATTGTTTAGCTGCCTCTTTGATCGTTAGAAATTCGTAGGTAGTCAGCGGGGTAACCTCCATAGTAGGATGAGTAGTCAGAGCCAGCAAAATACGTCTCTCTTCCCTAAAACCCTATTTTGCATCACTGACGCTGGCTAGTCACAGCTTTGTATTGTTGACTAGTCACCCATTCATTCCGGCTAGTCACGACACAATAGACAAACCAGGCTGACTAGTCACAGCATCCTGCGTGACTAGTCATTCATGTACCACTTGATTAGTCACCATTTAGCTATTTAACAATGAGCAAGTTACCGCTTGCGTCAGCTGCATCTTTCGAAAAATCGTATCTTTCTTATCTCCTCTATCCACCTTCCTTTCCTTCACAGTCCAATGCCAACTCTTGTGTTAAAACCAACTAATCCGCACGACTTCCAACTGCTACTCGGTCTGGCTCATCGCTTGGGAGTAGAGGTCTCGCAAGTACCCACACCGGATGCGGCACAGCTGGAGTCCCGCTTTTTCGCTCTGGCGGGTAGTTGGCAGTCCGAGGAAACAGGGAGGAACTGAACGCCCAACTTCAGGCCGCACGCCTGTCGAACCGGGAAGATGTGGCCTTATGAGTCAATACCTGCTGGACACCAATATCTGTGTCCATTTCTTGAAAAATGAGCACAATATCATGCAGCAGATTGCCGCTGTGGGCTTTGGCACTTGTTACCTCTCCGAACTCACGATTGCAGAACTTCTATTCGGGGTAGCAAACAGTGCGCCCACCCGGCAGGCTGCCAACCGCCAAGCAGTTGACGAACTGCGTGACACCTTTGCCGAACGCGTGTTGCTGATTGGTCCTGGCCTAGAGCAGTATGCACAACAGAAAGCGATGCTACGCCGGATGGGTCGCCCCGTGGACGACATGGACCTGCTTATCGGTGCTACAGCAGTAGCTCATGGCCTTGTTTTAGTGACGCGTAATACGCGGCATTTCGCCAACATGGAGGGCTTGACACTCCAGAATTGGATTGACCAACCCATCGCACCCAGGCTACGAGTTGTTACGGAAAGTAGTCAAGATGCCCCATCAAAGGCGATTCAGACGATGATACCTCTAAGGCCAGATAAGTAGCTTTAACTGCTTTCTTTCAATTCCTTATCCATGAAGCGTTTTCACAGCACATCCCATGAGCGGTAGGTATACACCTACTCGCTTGTATGAAACCATCCAAAAAACGCTGGGCCTGGACGGCTCGGCAACGGGGCCACTGCCATCACCGAAGCGACCATCGAATCACCTCGCCCGCGCCGACCTTTCTGCGGGAGAAATGGCACCAGCACCGGGCCTGCACTCGGCAGGCCCTGCACCAGGTGCTGGCCGGCTACGACGAGGGCCACGTAACCTTTCCCTACCAGCCCCGCCACAGTGGGCAGTACCATTGGGCATAAAACAAACCGGCCCGCTACTACAGCGGGCCGGTTCTATTTAGGATTAGTATTGAAACATCTCCTGCAGCCGGTCACAGACTTCCTGTGCCGTGGTGGTAGGCAGTGCTCCTAAGCGGCGTACTAGGCGGGTTTTGTCCACGGAGCGGATGTGGTCAAGGGCGACCTGACCTTCCTTGCCCTGGAAGGTGCAGTCCACCCGGGAAGGATAGTCGCGCCGGGTACTGGTCAGGGCGGCAATGGTGACCGTGCGCAGGTAGCGGTTCATCTCGTCGGGAGAGAGCACCACGCAGGGGCGGGTCTTGTTGATTTCGCTGCCCTGAGTCGGGTCGAGGTTGATGAGCCACACCTCGAAGCGTTGCACCGCTACCACTGCCATTCCTTCTCCTCAAAAGCTTCATCGGAGAATCCCTCTAGCAGCTCGCCCTCCGGATCTTGGCCCTGAGCAAGGGCGTGCTGAAAGCGCTCATCCCAACCCTGGCGGCGGAGCTTGCTAACTGGCTTAATGAGCAGTCCCTCCGGCGTGGGCTGCAAGTCGACCTCCCCGGAGAGATGATACTGCTGCAGCAACTTCTTGGGTAGCACAATCCCCTGGGAATTGCCCACCCGAATTAGGCGCGTGTTCATAGAAGCAAATGTACGTACAATGTAAGTACATTTGCCTGACACAGTTGGTTTCATTGGCTGAAAAGCACCCTCTGGGTATCGATAACTGCTCCTTCCCCAGCAGCACAGCCGCGGCGGTGGAATGAGCCGGTAAAGGCCGTGCCTTGCTTGAACCACTAGTTTGCTGAACGAGCGTAGCGCGTTTTATGCGCATTTACGCATCGTCTTGTGCCTGTAGCAACTGGTTGATTTGGGTGGCAAATTGCCGAGTGGCTCGGGAGAAGGCAGGGTTCACGTCGTAGCCCAATGGCTGCGTGTAGACCCACACCATCGCGGGTTCCACGTCCTGAGACAGGTTCCAGGACTCAACTAAGAACGGTACGTAACTTTGGTACTCATCCTCAGCTGTGCCTTCGGGTACGCCAATGGGATTCCATTCCGCAAGCACGGCATTGACTTGGCTAAACAGGTCCTCAGTCAGGTTAACCATAAAATTTTAGGTCAATCATGAAAAGCTTCACTGGCCAACAAACTCAGCTGATACGGCCCTCGGTTTCCTCCTTATAAGGACTGATAACCTTCGCTTATCAGTCCTTATTACGACGGGTAATTTCTTGTTCGGTGACTACCTTGCCAAGAAACTATTTGCCCCATGTCCCCTGAAGAACTGACCGCATTTTGGCGCACGCGCGGTGTGGCCTTGCAACCCTATGCATCGGAAGCGACGGCCCCTTTGGGTCTACAACCGGCCACACGGCACTTCTTGGCAACCCAAGGCCTACCACCCGATGCGGCACCGTACCTCGACTTTGTGCCGGTCTTGAAGCGGGTCAGCGACCTGTATCAGTTGGGAGCAGGGTTCGACCACTACGTTCGCATCGGCTCCGATAGCGCCGGCAACCCAATGGTTCTGAATACGGCTGCGGCCGACCGCGTGGAAGTACTCGACCACGAAGCTGATTTCTCGTCCCAGTACGTCAACGGGTCACTTCTGGCCCTGGCGGCGTCGCTGGTGGCGTTCGCCCGCTTCGTTGAGGAGTTGCTGGCTACCCGAGGCGAAGATGCTTATTTAGACGCGGACTTCACGGACGAACAGCTCGCCGTGTTGCAGCAGCAATTGGCGGAAGTTGATGCCCACGCGATAGCCCAAGATGCGTTTTGGGGGCAGCAAGTGGGCACCTTGCTAGCTAACCGAGAGGAGTACAGCCAGGAGAATCCAAAGTAAGGCAGACCCTCCTTCGTGAACGGCAGGAATTAGCTCGACACCTGTTGGCCAGCTGGCCCCTTCAGAGCGGGGTGAATTTACGAAACCCCTCTACGAGTCAATCCTTACGGAATGCCCGAAGAAGTCGAGTTTTGCAAACGCCCACGCCAGCACTCGGATTCCCAGCAAAGTACCAGAATTGAGAGTTAGGGGCAGCAGAGCCTAAAACTACCACTTTTCCGAGGGGTGGGGTATAACAAACTTTATGTTAATGACCATTTCCGCGAAAGGCAGGTTAGAACACTTGGATAGGAGTTATACCTTTTGTCTACTTTGAGTGCAGGTTTAGTGCCGCTCTAACTATATGAAGCCAACACGTATTTTGTTAGCACTAGGTCTTTTGGCCGGTTGGAAGTCGGCTCACAGTCAAACGCCCCCATCTGCTCCTTTTTCAGATCCCGAAGAGATTCGCGTTCGCCACCCGGAAGCTATCGCGCAAACTGTACGACAAGTGCTGACTTCCACTGAACGAGCCAATCTGTGCCGGAAAGGCCGTGGGTTTATTTGGTTTACGTGTCAAGTGGATAGCCGAGGCCACATTGTGGAGGTCCTTTCTATCCAGCAGCGGCAAGCGGCAAGATCAGTGCCAGCACCTATCATAGAGAAGTTAAAGGAACAGATCTGCAGGCAGGTGCAGTTTCACGTTCCTGCTATGTATAAATCGGATAGCTTGAGCGAGTTTAGGCGGCCTGGAGTGGTCATTCCTCTCCGTGTATTTTGCCAGTAGCTAACCTTTAGAGGGCTATGACGTGATTATCGCTTAGTCCGAGAAGTCCCTGTTATGTAAACTTCAATGAGGATTTTAGTCACCTATTTAATAGGTGCTGGCAACAGGATAAAAGTAGCCGGATCGCTCGTACACATAAGCGCCATGAGGGATGGCTGGTAAGTAGAGCCGAGAGAAGATGCATGTGCTTCAATCTTCAATTTAATAGCCTGAATGTCTCTTTCCCATATAGCTCTCTGGCTGTCCATCTCGTGCAGCCTAAGTTGAATAACAGGGGCATACTTTTTAGCTAAAGAATCAGCTGGGCAGTTGATTTTCATTAACTCATGTATGTAAGTGGGTTTGGCCGCATTGAAAGTACCGCCCTTTAGTGCCTCCTTGTTTTGCTCCTTATAGTGATCCCTTAGCTGCTGCGCTTGCGTATGATACTGGGCCAGAAGGGCTTTGTCCTTTTCTTCTAGATCCCTATCTAAGCGGCTTCGCTGTTGGAGGACAACCGGGACTACTTCCTTATTATAATAGTCAAAAAACTCTTGCATTTCAGGAGAGCTGATTATTCTGCTGCTCTCAAGGGATTGTGCTTGAACCCAGTTGCTTGTTACAAGCAAGCATGTGAGTAGTACCATAATTTGTAAGGTGTACCTCATCATAAGATTATAATAATTTATGTCTGGATTGAAGCAATCGTAACCTCTATAACGCCTCCGTAATATAAAAGCATGTCAACAGTTAGTACAGCTCGTCTTATTCATGGAGAAGCGTACAACACCAGGTATGTTTACCGACCTGATCGTTGAGTGTCAGAAGTATTTCTTTAACTGGCTTATGCTTTAGATTCTTTTAAGAAGTTGACCCGCTTTTGGGCCTTGACATAACACACTGATAGTTGATGAATATGTTAAAACGTGTTTGAAAAGCGCGCAGTGAGCCAATGGTCGACTTAGCATAATTTGACTTCTAGGACAATAATCTTTGCTGATCTTGCTTCTGCAGCTACCCCGATACATGGTCTCCCTCCTTCGCAATCTAACCTGTTTACTACTGCTCTCTTGGTTGGGAATGTATCAGGTGAAGGCTCAACCAACGCAACTAGAGGGTAGGGCTTCCGCTTTCCAAGCAGCTAAAGCACGAACCCCTATTCCCGTCTCCTACGCCTCTGCCTTATCTACCTCAGGGCTGGTAGCACCACCGCACCAGCCGTGGCTAAATTTCTGTGACACGACCAAGCTGCAAGCGTTCCAATTGGGGCATACTCTGCCGCGGGTTTGGGCCTGGCTGGCCGATTATTATGCGCGTGTCAACAGCAACGATTTTCCTACACCGCAACAGCTATACCTGCGCAGAGCTACTCGTATCGCTCGGCCAGACACATTGATTGTTCCTCCTCCGAAACTAGCCACAGTCACCTTTACTCAGCTATCCAAGAAAGAAGCGAAACAACACAAAGAGAGAAATCAACTGGAGACTATTCAGTTTGTCAGCACCTTACGAGGTGCAGGTTTGCTGCCCACACCTTGGGATAACCTTCTGCAACCCGTAGCCCTGCTACGTAGATTTCCGGACAAGGAGAGCCTACTTCTGGCCATGGCTGGTCTGGGCCAAGAAGCGCATGCGATGGCTAAGGACTCTACCCTGATTCCCGATTTAGTTCGGGCTGGGTTGATCCTGCCCGCTCAGGCCAGGGAACTTCAGCATGCGATGGCGGCAGAGCAATTGCTCGACCGAGTGGCTATTCTTCCCTATCTCACCTCCCGTACGCAGCTTTTCAGTCGGGATACGTATCCTGCTGCTTTAGGCCCGTATCTCCAGCGTATCTATGCAGATGTTGCGCGGATATTGCCTGACATGGCCTTCACAGACTTCCACTACAAAGTGGAGGTTCCACCCGAGTTTAAACCGTGCAGAGGAGGGTGCCCAGATAACCGCGATATCCTCATCAGCCTCCGCGTACGGGGCAAGCAGTATCAGCACCGCTGCCAATTATGGGAGGATACAGGAGAGGATGGGCGACGGCACTACAGCGTCAATCAAGACGAGTTCTATGAAATCTTTAACCAAGTGCTGGCAGACAGAGCGTCCCCTGACCGCTTGGTAAACGTGGTCTCGAGCGTAAGCGAATACAACCTGTACACTTCTTCCCGATTTGCGCTCTGGTTGCTAACGCCACGACAAGCCCGAACGCTGGATGTGCCACATCAAAGCTTTACTCGCATCTGCTACGGGTTTGGAGACATCAGCTACGAGTTGCCAAAATTATAGTGTGCTGCAAACTGGACTTTTCCCTTGTTAGAATCGTCTACACAATCCCTACTTCATCTGATTTCTATCCCTTTACATAACAATTGTTATAATGCCCGCCTCGGGATAGTGGTAGGTTTGAGTTGCAGCTTGTCGCGTCCTGCCCATTGCATTTTACCGATTTACTGAGCCTAGTTCCCATTCCCTGCTTATGCGCTCCTTGTCCACTCTACTACTGGCAATAACTTCCTTTCAAGCAACGGAAGCGGATGATTGGCTGGATTTAGAAGACTTATTACAGGAACTGTGGGAAGTAGGTGAGCCGCCAGAAGCCCTCGTGCCCTTGTTTCAATTGTTAGAACGCTTCCCGAAGGATGAGAGCAACGGCGTACTGATGGGCGTGCTGCATGGGATCGAAACGTACCCCAGCTACGAACAGGAGTTAGTCGAGTCTCTACAGCGCCAGCCAACGGACATTACCTTGTTTCTTGTTCGCCGGATAGCCAATACAGGACAGCAGGCCATTGCTGGGCAGCCCATCAAGCTACTGTATGAACAGATTGGGCGGCACCCCAATACCCCAACACGTGTACAGAAGTTAACACAAGACTGGATGTAAGGGAAAAAAGACTTGTTTTTGAACGAGTAATGAGGCTCCGATAGGGACTGATAAGCCAGTCTTCCCGTTTAGCTGAAATACTCCGGCGGACATCCCTGCCTGTAGTGTTCGAACCCAGTGTCACTGATTAGAAAGCGAATGTCCTGGTCCACCTCCACTCCCGCTTGCCACGCCTTCTTGTGTTGTTCTATAAAGGAAGTGGATATGCTAAACCCTGGCACGAGCTGTTCTTCTCCCCGAAAATCTATTCCTGCAAAGGCCTGCACGTAGCCCTGAGTCAAAACGGAAGACAGCCCCATGCAGAGGTATTCGTCCAGCTTCGCTTTGTCCACGTCAACTAATCGCTGCTCGATAACGGAGCGAATCTCCCACAGATAGCTGTACTCGTTTTCTACACAATCGAGAATCCAGTATTCTATCTTTGCTAACAGAGGGTCCATTGGGGAAGATACCAAGGAGTTTGTTTTTGCTCCCCGATAAGGTCTGATAAGCCGACTTTAGCTCAACCTTACGATACCACGACAGCTGCTATCAGCGTACAGTAGTAAGCGTTACCTATCTTCTCTACCCTTATGAAACATCGGCTGACGATCCCCCTCCTCGCTTGCTATCTCCTGCTGCTCTGCACGGCCTTTCAATGCGGGGAAGACGTCGAGCCGGACTACCAGTATGCGTTTCAGGAGTCCCTAAGCCTGCAGCCGGAGCAAAAGAGCTACCGAGTAGGCGACACCATTTGGGTGCAGTACCGCAACCCCACTAACGTGTTGGTGGACCGACGGACCAGTCAGCCGGTGCCAGTTGATCAGGTGGAACTTCCCCTGCTCTTTTCGTTGGTACCCCGCTACAATGTGCGCTTGAACCCGGTCGGCGACTATTGCGATTTCGTGACAGACCAAGGGCTGAACGTAGGGCGGGTGCAAAGTTCATTAAACACCACCTTTTATCAGGAGTTGGGGTGTAGTGGCCCCCCGGCTACGATCTCACGGTGGGGATGGTCCTCAAGCAGCCGGGTACCTTCAGCCTGGAGGTGCCCAACTCTGTAGACGTCCGTGGGTGTCTGAACCGAGCGGCTCCCTTTCCTCTTTCCTCCCTGGAGTTTAGCTTCGCCATCACCGATGGGAACCGCGACGTACTGGCGGCCATTCCTCCCGCTCAGCGGGCGGGCATTCCCTTCGAACGCTTGGAGGAGCTGCTAGCCAGTAAAAAGCTCTTGATGGTGAAGGTGGAGTAAGTCGACGTTGCTGCTGCCCGACATGACACCTTTCTACGCCCTCTTGGTACCAGCTGACCGACGAATGCCACGTATCAGTCCCCATGCCGAGTCGGTTATAAGGACTGATAAGCCCCTTTTTATCAGTCCTTACTGTGAGTGGTCAATAGGGCCTGCGGTGACCTCTGTTAACTGTATTACCTCTTTTCTGCGCCGCAGCCGATACCCCCCAGCGACTTTTTCCACCGCAT
>NZ_CP095060.1:0-9264 GCF_022919335.1 Hymenobacter sp. 5516J-16
TATTTCTCTTATATATTATTTTTTCCAGCCTCCCACCGTGGGACTCACCGAGGGATGCTCAGTGAGGTGGCTGCACTAGTAAATAGTAGCGAGGCGGTGCAAACGACCGAAAAATTTAAAAATTCTTGAAAAATAGTTTTCCGCCCATGGCAACGGCCCTTGAAATTTGGGCCTGTTTGGCTTGAAAAACGGCTTTTTTAGCAGCTAGAAGAGGCTTTTTTGCGTATAACAGGGTATGACAGGCACCCGCAAAAGACAGTTGCAGCGGCGATTTTGCCGGCATCATTACCCGGTCAAAACCTTCCGGGGCGACCCCAGCCGGCCGGCCTACACCCTGTACAGCTGGTGGGAGTACCCGACCTACTTGGCGGCCCTGAACGAGTTGGACGAGCTGTTAGAGCAGTGGCCCCACAACCGGGCGCGCACGGTGGCCTTATTAGCCGTGCAGCAGGCTTTCTATGAGAACGGGGCTCCGCATTGGGCCGAGGAACTGGTACACGCCGAGGACCGGGAAAACGTGCACGGCTGGATGCTGCAGGAGCGCCGATGGGCGCGGCGACGCGACCCGGAGCGCGCCGCCCGCTACGCCGAGCACCAGACGCTGGCCGAGGCCGCACTATCCGAGAGCCAGCGCCGCAAGCAAGGCCCGCCCACCGGCAAAGGGCCGCACCCGTCCCTGCAGGCCCCCCGGCAGCCGAAGGCCCTGGTATTTGCCCGCGCCCAGCCCCGGCCGAACAACCGGTCCGCCACTCGCCCCGCTACACGGCCGCACAGCTGCAGCGCGACCCGCAGGCCTACCAGGCGTCGGTAAACGAGCTAGACGAGTTATTGGCGCGCTGGCCCTACAAGCGGAACCGCATCCTCTACCTGCTGACCATGCACGAGGCGCTGGCCCAGCACGACGACCCAGCAGGCGACCCGCCGCGCCTCACGGGCCACGAGCAGGCCGAGCGCGAGGCCCGCAGCTGGTTGGCGTGTCGAAAACTCTACCCGAAATAAGGGAGCCCAAAGCGGAAAAATACCACGGCCAGGCGGTGGGGCGGTGGGGCCAAAAACCGCACTGATTCCAAGAAGTGTCCGAGAACCGTTTTTATGTTAATCAACTTTTCCCAGGAACCAGAGGGAAAAAGAACCACCCCACCACTACCCCCAAAATCCAGTTTTACTAGTCCTCTTACTGACCGAGATAGTACCGGATACCTACTCCGAAGTTTAGGAAGAACCGATCACTGAACTCGTAGAAGGAATCAGTAACCGCCACGTTGGCCAGACCATCTGCCGTTACCTCTACTCGGGGTAACAGCTCGTACCGCGCGCCCAAGCCAAGGGTGAAACTGCCTCGGGTAACGGTGGATCGTTCATCGGCTAAGAAGGGGACTTGACCAGCGGGCGTAGAGGACGAGGTGAAGTGAGCCGCAGTATGCAAGAGGGTAACGCCCCCAGTAGGTCGCCCCGAAAAGGCCCGGCCGGGTCCGTAAACGTGTAACGCGCCAGCAAGGGTACCGTGAGTGTCGTGCTGCGAATGTTGTATTGATACACGGTTAGGCCCTCACTGGGCGAGGGCTGATAAGACTGCGAATCGCTATCGTTACGCCAATTGAGTGCGGCTCCTGCTTGTAGTGCCCACTGGGGAGTAAGTTGGATGCCTACGCTAAGCGAGGGCCGGGATGACGGAGGCGGTTGTAGGAACTAGCTGGCGCATAACTCAAGGCAGAGGCTCCTACTCCCAGGTAAAAACGCGGCGAGGTAGCCGCTGGGTTTGTTTGGGCAGAACTGGTGAAAGCGAAGCTGATAAGGCAAATAACTAATAGGAAAGACTGACGCATATAGCTAGCAACAGGTTATTTTTCGAAGAAAGTTAAGAGATACAACCCAGTTCCACTAACGCCCTCTCGCCTACCATGTCCAAGATACAGCTAGCCGCCCAGGGAGCCCTGGCCACGACCCACGCACCAGCCACTTGCGCCCAGTCATCGAGTACCTGCTGGTCCAGGGTAACCGCCCGGCCCAGTGGTGGCACGAGGATGGGTGGCGGTCCGACCCGGGGGTGAGCTGCATTACGCCTTTACTGAACCCATCAATGCGGCCAGCTGCGCGAGCACTTTACCTTTCCGGACTCTATCCAGGTGCAGGATGATGGTTCGATTCGGGACAGCCTCAACCGGGTAGACATTAGCTACGACCGCCCGCAGACCCGCTTAGCTTTGATTTGCCCAAGCTATAAATGTCAGTTGGCTAGTGAGTTGACAAGCGATAACTAAACCCGGTGTTTAGTTATACAAAACGAATTGGGGGATTTGTGCCTAGATTAGCCGTGCAACAAAACGTCTAACAAAACCGCCATGCAGCCCCAATCGGACGAAACAAAACCCGAGTTAAGTACAACACTTGCCCAAAGTGCCGAAACAAAACCCGAGTTGAGTATAACGCCGGAAGAAGTAGGCGAAACAAAACCCGAGTTAAGTATAACACCTGTCGAAGCGCCCGGAGAGGGGCGAAACAAAACGAAACAAAACCCAAAACGAAGGGGGGAGGCCCCGCAAGGCTCCCGATACGGGTGTTTGGGCTGTTCGGGGGTAGATTTGGAAACGCGGGCTATCGTGGAGAAAACTGCCCAGCGCGCCGGCAAGACGATGGGCCAGTTTGTAAACGAGGACGTGCGTTCCTTCTGTCAGGGCCAGCTTACTCAATCGCAGCTGCCCGCCAGTCCCCGCGACTTGCAGGTGCAGGTAGAGCAGCTGACCCAGCTAGTCGAGGGGATTGCCGCCCGCATGGCCGAGCCCGCCCGCAAGGGGTTTTG
Organism: Hymenobacter sp. 5516J-16; assembly: GCF_022919335.1. Classification (NCBI taxonomy): domain Bacteria; kingdom Pseudomonadati; phylum Bacteroidota; class Cytophagia; order Cytophagales; family Hymenobacteraceae; genus Hymenobacter; species Hymenobacter sp. 5516J-16. Next base: position 2,801 of record NZ_CP095060.1, read on the forward strand.
GCAGCGCGTGTTTGGCAAGTAAAAGAATACTTGCAGGTGGCGAAGCCTAGGAAAATTCCAGATAACAGTCCAGGTTTTCTAAATCCGATTCTAAATCGGAACTGCCTGAATAATAAAAGGTTTCTTCCTCTTCTATTCCTCCATTTTCGCAGATGGTGATAAGCAGTGACGAGCCTTCACCACGGCCGGAGTCCCGCTTTTTCTCCTTGTAAAACTCCGCGTTCGGGTATCGCTCCTGTACCTCTTCAATGTATCTAGCCAAGGCGCTGTTTGTGATTGCCGGCAGATTGTCTGTTGTATTTGCCATCTGTTGAGCAGTTTAGCGGGTTTTAGTGGGTTTGTCAAATAGCGGCCCCCAGAAGTGGCTTTCTTGATTCCCAAAACAGTGAGCAGCAGGCCCGAGAGGGAGTGCGACTTGGTGTACTTGCCGGTTTTCAAGTCGTGGGCGAACTTGTTGCAGGCGGCGACGTGCGCCGGACTGCCTAGGATTTGCGCCACTAGGGCGGGCGTAGTGATGCTGAGCTGCGCGAGTAGTCGGCCAGCATTTTCAACCTGATGCGCGGCCACTCCCGGCAGCGGGTTGGCAGTAGCCCCCAGGTCGGGCAACGTGGCCACCACGTCCACAACTTGCGGCTTTACCGTGAAAACTACGTTTTTGAAGGCGCGGCCCTTCTTTTCTAGTATGTAGCTGATGCTAAGGTCCGTGTGCTCGTTGATTTGCCTGACTGCAATATCCAGCACTTTGGTTTTGAGCATGGTGACCTTGGTGTATTCCTCGTTGCCCTTCGCATCGACTAGGCCCAGCATTTTCTTGAATTCCAGCAGGTCGAATTTCTTGGTTTCGCCCACGTCTTTCCACTGGCTGCAAAGCGTGTAAATGCGTTTTGCGTGCTTGCTTGTTAGGCGTAGCGCCGAGAGCAGCTCGAAGCTGGTGAAGTTGTTTTTGAGGTCGAACAAATACGGCCGGATGGATTCGGACAGCTTCATTTCAATCCGACCTTCCCCGGTCATGTATTCAATGTGCTGAAACATCCAGAGCTGCTTGTAGCTCTTTTCCGTCATAACCTCAAACATTCGGGAGCCCATTCCCTCCGTTGCTTTACGTAAGTAGTTGTAGGCGTATTTCTTGCCGGTAATTTCGCTAAGGTCCTTTACTACAATCTCATATAGTCCGGTTGTGTCATCCTTCCGCAGCTGCGAGAGCAGGTAAAAAAACAGGTCCATTTGCAGCTCGCTATACTCGTAGCGGGCCGTTGTAATGGCGTTGTGATGACGGACTTCCAGGGCCTGTTTCATAGTGTCTAGAGCTGCTGCTTACCTGATTACAGACCAAAGGTAACCATAATTAGTAACCGTTTCCTTTCATAATGTCTTTCCGCGAATCAAAGGTTTCCCTTTGACGAATCAAAGGTTTCCTTTTGACGAATCAAAAGTGTCTTTTCGCGAATCAAAGGTTTCCTTTAGCGAATCAAAGGTTTCCTTTAGCGCTTGTATGCTTCTGAAAATCAATTAGTTATGAACCCTACAAATAGAACAAATAGCTCAAATAACACAAATTGTGTTTCGTGCGAGGAAAAAGGCTTTTAGAATTTAATGCTGAGCGATGCGGCGCAGCCCAAACAAAAACAGCAAAGTTCTAGAAGCTAGTAATTTGCGAATATTAAATAAATACTATGTAATTGGTAATCAATAGTATGTGTTAGCACAAAGCCCCAATTCGATGCCGGCTTTGTGCTGAAAAATGCCCCCTTAGACAGCCATTTTCCCGGTATTTGTACCTTCCTGGCCGTATTGCTACCCGAATACACTACCGAGCTTCTATGGCTACTTTTTTTCACTGGTTATTCGTCCTGCTTGGGGCTCTCTTATTCGGTTTTATCACGCAGCTCGTCGCCGGCAAACTGGAACGAGCACTACCCGCTGTATCTCGCGGCCTGTACCGAGCCATTGGCTTACGGGAGCCCCAGACGAGCCGTTTGATTCGTTCGGCCGGTTTGTCGGGTTATTCCTGCTCGCCGGTATCGCCTCCAACTGGCTAGGGGGCTGGCCACGCTGCTGCTGCTGGCCTGGTTGGGCTGGAACCTCTACCGCAGCGTTTCCAGCCCCCAGGACGCCGCGCCGGCCGCAGGCGGGAACCAGCCGCTGAATTTCGTGCTGCGCACCACCAGCGGCCCCGTTGTGCGCTTAGGCAACCCGTTCCGGGGTACCTTCATTGCCGGCGGCGCGGGCAGTGGCAAAAGCAAGTCGATTATTGAGCCCATCCTGCAGCAAGCGGGCGCGGCCGGCCTAACGGGCGTCGTCTATGACTTCAAGTTTCCCACGCTGGCCGAGGAAGTGGCCGGCAGCTACGCGGCGGCACCGTCACGCCCTACTTTGTCAACTTCACCGACCTGAGCCGGAGCCACCGGGTAAATCCGCTCGCCCCGCAGCTGCTGGCCACCGCCAGCTTTGCCCGCGAGGCCGCGGCCACCATCATCACCAACCTCGACGCCAAAGCCGCCCAGCAGCGCAATTTCTGGATTCAGTCGGGCGAGGTGCTGCTGGCCGGCTGCATCTGGTATTTGCGCCGCAACCACCCCGAGCAGTGCTCCTTGCCGGCAGCGGTCAGCATGATACTGGAGAGCGACGCCCCGCAGCTGCTGGCCACCCTGCAGCAGGACGAGGAAGTGCGCGGCCTCATTGCGTCGATTGCCAGCGCCAGCAAATCGGAAAACACGATAGCCGGGTGTTCTCGACCATTCAGAATTACTTGGCCGTGCTCAACACGCCGGAGATTTTTTGGGTGATGAGCGGCGACCAGGTGCCGCTCGACCTGAACCGCCCCGAGACGCCGGGCGTCCTGGTGGTGGGCAATGACCCGGCCCTGAGCACGACCTTTTCCCCGCTCATTTCCCTCATCGTGGCCACGGCCATCAAGTGCCTGAACCAGCAGGGCCGCTTGCCTAGTTTGGTGCTGCTCGACGAAGCGCCGACCCTGTTCATTCCCAACTTCGCCCAGATTCCGGCCACGGCCCGCAGCAACAAAGTGGCCACCGTGTACGCCGTGCAGGACGTGGCCCAGATGGAAGCGCTGACAAGTCGGCAGGAATCCGAAATGATTCTGGCCAACCTCGGCAACCAGTTTTGGGGCCGCACCACCAACACGGCCACGGCCGAGCGGGTGAGCAAAATGTTTGGGAAGGTGGACAAGGAATATCGCTCCACGACGTCGGGCAAAAGCAAGAGCGACCCCCTGAACATTTTCAAGCCGAGCACCCGGACCACGAGCACCAGCGAGTCGGTGAGCATCCAGCAGCGCGACAAGTTGGAGGCCCAGCAGGTGATGCGCTTCGACGTGGGCGAGTTCGCGGGCCTGGTGGTAGAGAGCCGCCGCCCGGAGTTCCGCGCCACCTTCCGAGCCGAGCCCAGCAAGGCCGTAAAAATTGCTCCGTTCCAGGAAGCCAGCCCGGCCGAGGTCGCCCAAAATTTCGGAACCATCAAAGCCCAGGTGCGGGCCATCGTGAGCGGTCCCACCAGCCCCAGCCAGGAGCCCGAGCAGCCGGTACTGGCCAGCTCAGCGCCGACCCCAGCACCAGGTCACCCAACCAACGACGAGGACGAAGGGCCGCTAGCTGGCCTGTAGGGTAGACCGGAAGCGGGAACAGGGAGGTAGTACATTTTGGAGAGCCGGGCAGCGCCTGGCCGATTCCTGAGCACTGACCAAACCTATCCTTTCGACCAGGGAGCAACCAGGGAAGAGCCGCCAGGTAACTCCTAAAAGCTAAGCTGAGGACAGGCCAGGAAGCAAGGGCAGCCGGGAAGCAATACCAGGTGAGCAGCGGCTTTTCTTCCCTCTTGTTCTGCTAGCCTGGTCAACCGGAATCGGGCAACGGCAACCCCATAACGGCGCGGACGTACCCCCTACGACATCGTTCTAGAATAGAAGCGAGCAGGAACGCTATTCCGGTCGGCTACGCCTCCCTCCATACCGTTCCGCTCGCCAGCAAATTGCTGGCTAATAGTGCCTTATGAATTAACAAGAGGGAAAGAAAAAACTCAAAGTAAGTTTATAGGTATTAGTACATTGATAATCAACACAAACTTGCATTCAAACGTGAGTTCAACCTACAAAACCATTAGCGCCGAGGAAGCCGCATACGAGGGTTCCGGAAGCTGGCCAAGGAGCACGGCCTGACCAACCCCGAACTGCTGGCCGCGATGGTGCAGTACTTCCGGGTGACCAAGGCCGACCCCCGCGAGCCCAACGGCCCGGACCTGAGCAGCGCCTTGGGCAAGCTCACGGCCAAGCTCGACCAATTGGACAAGCGCACCATTGGATTCATCCGGGAGCAGGAGAAGACCTACCTCAAGCCCATTCTGGCCGAGGTGCAGGCCGTGCACAGCTGGACCGCCGCCCCATCGGGATGACCGAGCCCCAGCTGACGGACATGGAGCAATGGCTGACGGCGGTAGTTCGCAAAGGCTTCAAGCCCGAGTACCGGCACCCGAATCTGCTGAGCAGCGCCGCCCCAGCTACGACGCCTTCCCGGAGCTGGCCCCGCTGCGCAAGGTGTTCACGACCGTACTCGGCGCGAGCTGAACCCGGCCCAGTTCATTCCGCGAGCCCCCGCGCCAGCGCCGGCCCCTGCTACCCCACCGCCCCCTTCACCCGCCACCCGCCCGCCTGATGGTTGCCAAAATCCCGAGTTCCGGCAAGGGCCTGTCCCAGCGCACCGGCAGCTGCGCGGGCCTGGTCGAGTACCTGGAAAAGGAGGTGCAAGGCCAGTGGTTCAGCCTCGACCGCGAGGACGTGCCCGCCGCCGAAGTCACGCAGACGCTCGACCGCAACAAGCGCAATTTGAACCGCGACGCCGACAAATACTACCAGGTGATACTTGCCCCGAGCCAAGCCGAGCTGCGCCATATTGGCAGCGACCCGGAGAAGCTGAAAGCCTACACGCGGGCGGCGATGGAGCAGTACGCGGCCAACTTTGGGAAGGGCATCAAGGGCAAAGACCTGGTGTACTTCGCCAAGGTGGAGCACGAGCGCACGACCGGCCCGCAGGTCCGGGCGGTGCAGCTGCAGGAAGTGGAGCGGGGCCAGAAGAAGGAAGGCGAGCAGACGCACGTTCACGTCCTGGTCAGCCGCACGGAAAACCTAGCTCGCTACACCGAGCGCAAGCAGGCCGGCGAGCTGGACCGCAAGAATCCCTACCACCTGAGTCCACTGACCAACCATAAGAACACCGAGCGCGGGGTAGTAACGGGCGGCTTCGAGCGCAAGCAGTACTCGGAGCGGGTAGAGCAGGCCTTTGACCAGGCGTTCGGCTACGAGCGGCCCCTAGTGGAAACATTCCGCTACGCCCACACGATGCAGCACGGCACCCCCGAGGAATGCGCGGTCCTACGGACCCAGGCCCTGCGCGAGCAGCACCAACGCCAGGCGGCGCAACAGTTGGCCACCGAACAGCGCCTAACGCAGGCAGAGTCAACCCAGCAGATTCAGCCGAAAATAGAGCCCCCCGACCACCTGAGCACAAGCGAAGCAGAGGCATTGGTATGTAATCGAATTGAGCGCAATACCGGAGAAAATGGACTGTACGCCCGAAGCGATGCGTTAGGAACTAGCTGGAAATCCCGGGGTTAATTACCTCTATGGAAGTCCGCGATTGTAAAGTAAATCAGTCGATAACCCCGCCAACACCGGAAGTAAGCAAGCGAATGGCAGCTGTCCGTGGCAAGGACACCAAGCCGGAAATGCTGATTAGACGCTACCTGCACGGTCAGGGCTTTCGCTATCGCCTTCATGATAAGTCCCTTCCTGGTAGTCCAGACTTGGTCTTGCCCAAGTACAAGACCGTCGTATTCGTACACGGCTGCTTCTGGCACCAGCATGGGAAGTCTTGCGGCGTCAAATCAGGCCCGCCAAGCATTAACCTTGCCTTTTGGGAGCCAAAGCTTCAGCGAAATACCGAGCGTGACCAAGCTGCTCAGAACGCCTTAAAAGCCCAAGGATGGCAAGTATTGCTGGTTTGGGAATGCGAACTTAATCGGACTCGAAGAGGCGCGACGCTTCACCGCTTGAGCGGGGCCATCATAGACGCGGTAGGACTGGACGCAATGGAATTCAACCTAGCGGCCTAGGGACGAAGGAAGGCTAGGCCGCCTGCACGGCCGTGGAGGGTGCCAGCGTAGCTGCCAAGTACTTCTTGGTTACTATGTAGTCTTCGACGTTGTTGAGCAGCGATACCATGTAACGCTTCACGTGTTGGTGCATCTGGTTTATCTGAACCATCCCGTAAACCTTGCCCACTTCATCGAAGGATTTGTTGCCATGGGCTAGGTCGTTGCGATTGTCCCTAATGGCGACCAATGGGCTGCCGTTTCCCCTAGGCTTGTCGAATCCATACTCCCTAGCCACCTTCCTGATGTGCTCGTCATCGACGTTGCCGGAGAAAATCTCCTTCTTATTGAACGTCTTGGCC